>OZ242367.1:0-3214135 GCA_965209015.1 Rhodothermales bacterium
CCGCAGAAATCCGCGACCTTCTGTGACTCCGTGGCTTCCGCATATAGATACCCAGATGCCCCCAGTACGGCCACAAACAGTTCCACCTCCCGAACCCCACCATCTGGATCCGTAATGGAGGGGGTCTTCCCCGAGTAATCCACAAATAATCGCTCGCCTGCTTTGTGCGTTAGGCGCATCACAGGATCTACCTGCGTGGAGCGCCAGTTACGATATAACTCTGCAAACCGACTATACTGATAGCCCGTTGGATGCTCCTCAATGTACTCCGTCCACACTTGATGAAGGGGGAGTGATCGGTGTTGTGCCAATTCTCTCCGAACTTCAACCCAGTTCGGGACCGGACGCGCTACCGACGCATCTCCTGTCGTTGGAGGGTAGAGCATTGCCTCCAACTTTGCATCGGTTATGTCCGCAGGTAATGGCCACGTCAACTGCGCACGCTTTGCACGCTCAAGAAGACGCGCTACCGAAGCACGACTGATCCCTACACACCGAGCAATCCCTCGGTTGGACAGCTTGTCCACAAAATGAAGGGCCAAAATACGTTTGATCTCTCTCATCTTAATTCGTTTCGTAGGCATAGGTATTCCTCGCAATTTGTGAAATGAAATGCGAAGAATACGAAGATGAGAGAGTTTTGAATAATACGACGCGTATATCCCCAAGCTATGAACTCAAAAGGTCCAATCCAATGACGGAATGGGTGGCTCACTTACGTCGTAATACTCAATCTCCCGCAGATTCAGATGCAGCCAGAAGGTTACTCCACCATTGAAGGTGGCATAGGTGCGTCTGGAAGGGAGCAGAGTCTGCCCAAAATGGTGCTCCATACACGAAATTTGCCTGGATCAAATGATGGAGGAGCACATCCGAGCAACGGGGCGGGACTCAGACAGCGAAACTTACTAAAGCACGAAAATACGTTAGCTGATATTCATATTATCAGTAAAAATGTCGTCTCTTCAGCCATTATTGTGAGCAGATGCTTTTTCATCATCTGTGACTTAGGTCAAGTCCACCCAAATGAAAGTAAATTGCATCAATGAATCGGTCTTTGTTTCGGAATCCGCATGCGCGGACTTTGATTGTCTTGATCCGACTGTTAACGCTTTCCGCCGGGCCATTACTGACCTTCAGAATGATGGCATTGAGGATGCCCCACAAGTGATTCTTGATGGTTTTGGCTGCCTCCTTGACGGGTTCAAGCCGACAACGCATGGCCCAACTCAGCCACCGATTCCAGCCCTTGAGTGCCCAGCCTCGCCGCACATAATGCCATAGATTCCGAGCCATTTCCTTGATGGCCCAGGCCCGGGCGGTCTTCAGGGTACTGGTGCGCAGGGCATGAATTGCTACCGAATGTGGTTGATAACATCTTCCTTGTTACGCGATTAGGAAAGCACGTTGGCGAGAGCGTGCTGACGTGATTGAAATCTCCAATAAATAAGCAACTGCTAATGCCGAATATCCAGATTTGAACATGCTATCACAAAGTTCTACCCCGACTGCTGAGAGACGCCCATTCGCGTGTTTGAGTAACCATGGTGAGTGTAGTCTATCTGAAAATTTCTCTCGCATTTCTTCTATCTCTCGATTGATTTGATCATTTTCTATTTTGCGTCTATTGTAAAGACGCGTGATTTTTTTGTCCAATCGTTTGAGTTCAGATGTAAGAATAGATTCAGGAGTTTCAAAATCAATTGTTTCAAGCCCTATAACATTTGTCCATCCAGAAGTTTGGCTTACACGCTCGTATATATAATTAATTATTTCCTTTAGTTGACGAATTGCTGCATAATTATATTCCTTCACGTTATCCATGACAGGGCTATAGTAAAGGTTGCTAAGATCGCTGTTCATTTTGTGGAACTCGTGCGCAAGATCGTTCCGATAGTCCTTTAACCTCTTTATTTTCTTGGCTTTATCCTGGGGTATCACACCTTCATCAACCAACATGTTCAATGCTTTTTTTAATCCAATGTCAGATCGGCGAGTATTTGATTTAACTGTATCAACAATCTTTTGTATCAAAATCTCAGTGTAGTAGATTACCAGGATAGATTGAATAGCACGAAACTTGATAATATTTCTCTCTAATGCCCTGACATAGCCCCGCCAAGGAGTCTTATATCTGGTGTGGTGAGCATGCTCGGGCAGATCTATACTCATTCAAAGCAGTTCTTTCAGCCTTGATTTTCGTTAACTTTGGGGTCAGCGTCCAAGTTGATCAAATCTACATACATATTTAGGTTGAACATCTTTTCAGGGAAGTTTAATGGCATCTGATACCGTGTATTTGGTAAATCTCATGAAAAGCAATAGGTTTCAATAAGGGCATTTATTGTAACCCTGATTCGTGGACCGGTTGGTTGTACCAATTTTTCAAACGCAACATCAATTTTACACAAAAAACAGAGTCTCTTTCAAAATTTCTCAATTGGATGATTTTTTGAGAGATTTTGCTGATTGACGGATCTGGGAACTGCGAATGTTAGGGGGCTGATCTGCTCTGGGAGGTATCGTTTTTTTGGTCATAAACGAAGGGGCAGGGATCTCCGAATTTTGTATTTTTAGGAGTATTGCAAATCCAACAAACCCCGGAGAATCCCATGTCCCTTACCAAGAAGATACGCGGTTTTTATATTTCCTGCCAACAGGAGTTGTTTCCATGTGTGGAGCAGAACTATGGAGCGTTGCCCAAACGATTGAGGAAGTTGTTGTTGTTATTTGAGTTGGTCTGTGTGGAGGATCATCTGCCTCGTCCCCGGCTTCGTTCGGTGGGACGCCCGCGTGCGCACCGGGTCTGTCTTGCGCGATCGTTTTTGGCCAAGATGGCGTTAACTATTCCGACGACCTCCGGATTGCGGGAGCGGCTTCTATCAGATGTTTTGCTTCGGTCCCTCTGTGGTTGGTCCCGCTCGTGTGATGTGCCGAGTGCGCCCACGTTTTCTCGTGCGTTTCAGGAGTTTGCGGCGGCGAAGTTACCGACTCGGATCCATGAAGCCTTGATCAAACAGGGGTACGCGGGGGAGTTAGTGGGGCATATTTCACGGGATTCAACGGCGATTCAAGCGCGGGAGCGTCCGGCTCCAAAGGCGGATACATCAAAGCCCGTGAAGCAACGCAAGCGGGGGCGTCCGAAGAAGGGGGAGGCCCGTCCCAAGGTGCCTCGTCGCCTGGAGCAGCAGTTGAAGATGGAGTTAGGCGAGATGCTGGACGCGTTACCAAAGGATTGTACGGTGGGATGTAAGCGGAACGCGAAGGGACATACGCAACGATGGACGGGCTATAAGCTACACATGGATACGGCGGACGGAGGGGTTCCGATCAGCTGTTTGGTGACCTCTGCCTCATTGCATGATAGTCAGGCCGCGCTTCCCTTGGCGCACTTGACGCAGCAGCGGGTGGACAACTGTTACGATCTTATGGACAGCACCTATGACGCGAAGGAGATTGTTGCACATCGGAGCGCCTCGGGGCGTGTACCGATCATTGATCCGAATCCACGCAAGAAAAAAGCGGCGGATCGTCGCGAGCAAAAGGCGCAACGGACGGCCGGATTTATTCCTGCGGAGCGGGTTCGCTATCGGGAACGTTCAACCGTAGAGCGGGCCTTTGGGCGACTCAAAGATGAGTTCGGTGGACGCAATATCCGAGTCCGTGGGCACGAGAAAGTCCTCTGTCATTTGATGTTCAGCGTGGTGGTACTCACGGTGGACCAAATGCTGCGGATGGTCCAGTAAACCGGCCATCCACCCCCTGCATAACAGAATTTGGGCGCTTCAAACCACAGAAGCCGTGGGAAGGGTGTGTGAAATCTACACGGATCGTGGACGAAATTCACCAAACAGAGACCTCCGTGCAGGCAAAACACTGGTTGAATCCAAAAAACACCGAACTCCCGCCGATGATTCGCGTAGTCCGACCAGATTGAACCAGTTTAAGCCGCAATTCAGCCGGGACAACAGGAGAAAATAAAGAGTTTTGAAAGAGGCTCTAATGTCTGGGTTTACAGAACGTCAAGCGAAACATAAATCATCTGAGCAAAACGGGGACTATAGTTCGGAATCGGTGACTCACTCACGTCGGAATTCTTAGGCTCAAGAGAACTAAGGAGATCGCATTGAAATTGATGACACCTCATTCTCATGGAATTATATAGAGCAGGTATTAGGGGATCCTAATTAAGTGATTGAAGGTATAAGTTCTGGTGTATAACTTCGGCATGCGTCAAGGATGTCCAAACGTTCATTGTTGATTTTATGCAAATCTCAGGGTTGTACCTTTGCGTATGAGCCCCTCCTATCACTTGGAGGCTAATCATGAACAATCAAAAACAACAACACAAAAAACTTGAAAAGAGTGAAGAGAATTTTGATATGAGCTTCAAAGAATATGCTCAAAAAATGGAGCATAAACTGAAGTTCATGGGTATTGAACTTCCTCGGCGTGGACCTCGGCTTTCGGCTCCAGGACACACGAGAGATACGATCTACACAGATTCTTCTTCCTCCTTGTTGCAAAAAGGCAGGTAGACTATCGTCCAGCATTCATTTCCTGCCGTCATAGCTCAGGCACTATCGTAGTTCATAGTGGCAGTATTAGCGATAGATCCGTATATTGAACTTACGCCTTGAGAAGACCAATTGATGGCATCACCATATCATGCTGACTGATAGCAGGTGACCTATTGGGAGCGTTAACCCCATGACATCAACCTGATACAGGACAGATGCTCCGACAATCCTGAACTTACTGCTTTTACTTTCACTCCGGTTCTACCACAATTTGTGTGGAATGAGTATATTTCGGCGAACTAAACCTACTCCATTTCATGTCAAATTGTAGTAGAACCTTTGTAGCTTTTCCACTGACTAACTCTACGATATATTACTCCGTTCCGACCGAGTACATTTAAGTTCCTTTCCACTTATCATCCTGTCCTGACAGATCTGGAATCTCTTCCGCGAATCCGCCCTGTATCGTTTTCCAAAACAATCCCTCAGAGTCAGAAGAATTATTCTAACATCAATCAGACGTTGGTAAAGGGGGTAACCCAAGTTCCCTTAGGAATGTATTGTGCTTCGCTGTTAATTCCTGAATCTGCCTCTCAGTTTCAATTAGTTCCTGATTTGTGGCTGAAAGGTCAATCTGTACTTCTGGCTTGGCGGTGCTAATATAACGGGTGATGTTCAGATTGTAGTCATTGGACTTGATCTCGTTCATCTCCACACGGCGGGCATATCTCTCCACACTTTCTGGACGTTCGCAGTAGGTGTTCACGATGTTATTGATGTGTTCGTCGGAGAGTTGATTTTGCCGCTTGCCTTTCTCAAAATGTTCGGATGCGTTGATAAATAGAACGTCGTCTGGTTTCTTGCATTTTTTCAAAACGAGGATGCAGACCGGAATACCCGTTGAGTAGAAGAGGTTCGACGGAAGGCCGATGATGGTATCAATGTTCCCGTCATCAATAAGTTTGCGGCGGATCTTCGCCTCGGCACCGCCACGAAATAAGACGCCATGAGGCAGAATGATTGCCATTACGCCATCGTCTTTGAGGTAGTGGAATCCGTGTAGCAGGAATGAAAAATCTGCCGCCGATTTTGGTGACAATCCATAATTCTTGAAGCGTATATCCTCAGCCATTGACTCGCTCGGATTCCAACGGTAGCTGAATGGCGGATTGGCGACTACAGCATCAAAGTAGGGCTTTTTTGCAGGGTTTGTCTCACGGAGCATTTGCCAATCGTTCCTCAGCGTATCACCATGGTAAATTTCAAACTCCGTATCCTTCACGCCGTGCAGTAGCATGTTCATGCGGGCTAAGTTATAGGTGGTAATATTTTTTTCCTGCCCGTAGATTTTTCCGATACCATTACGGCCCATTTCCTTACGAATATTCAGCAGTAATGAGCCCGAACCGCAGGCGAAATCCAACACGTTGGCGAGGTGGGTACGGGTGCCCGTCTTTGGTTCTTGACTGTCAAGCGAAACAATTGAAGAGAGAATGTGAGATATTTGCTGGGGTGTGTAGAACTCGCCAGCTTTCCTGCCAGAGCCTGCCGCAAATTGGCCGATCAGGTACTCGTAGGCATCTCCAAGTGTGTCACTATCTGTGGAGGAATCCGCAAGCCCCATGACAATCTTGGTAATAATTCTGCACAGCCTCTCATTCCGATCTGGATAAGATTTACCAAGCTTATCAGAGCCTAGATTGATCTCTGAAAAAAGACCTGAGAACGTACTCTGGAATGACTCATTCTCAATGTACTTGAAGGCAGACTGGAGAGTACTGAGCAGTTCATCATCCTGCGTACGCGCCATTTCGGCAATATTGGCCCAAAGGTAGTTGGGACGAATGACGTAGTGAGACTTGCGCCTCATCTGCTTCTCAAAATCCGACACATATTCTGAATTCTGCTTGTACCAAACTGATAAAGGAGAGCAGCCTTGATTGGTGACTGTTTCAGGATCGGGATAGTCAGGTCCCAGTTCTTTCTCCGCTGCCCGCTCATAGTTGTCAGACAGGTAGCGAAGAAACAGGAATGAGAGCATATAGTCTCGGAAGTCATCTGCATTCATTGCTCCACGGAGTTCCTCTGCGATAGACCAGAGAGCCTTGCCAAGTTTTATCTGATTGTTCTCTGTCATGGCTTAGCTATCATGGGTAACAAATCTGTATTGGGCAATCAGCTTATCAAGAATCTGGTTAAAAAGTTCAAGACTATCTGGTATGAGAAGATCAGATTCGTAATAGTAGACCTTTTTGTGCGCAAGTGTATTGACGATTCGGGCAACTTCATCTGAATCCTCAAAACCAATGCGTTCAAGCGCGTAACTTAATCTACCGACACCCAAGAATGACGATACGCTCTCCAGAACTTGTCTAAGAAGAGCAAGATGATATGCGCGAACATTATTCTCGCGTCGGGTTTCCTTCAACAACTGAAGGACTCGGAGGTGATAGAGGAAGACATCACTCTTGTGAGACTCCAAGGAGACATCTCCGTGTTTACCGCTCAGGATACTCGCCTTCGTATCATGACGGTATTTGTCACTCTTTTCTCCTTTCATCAACCAATCGGACAGGATGGAAAATAGTCCTACATGATGAGTAGCAATGATGATTTTCCGTTCCCCGAAATGGGATTCAATAAGATCATACAACGTTGACGCGGTCACGAAGATATTATGGTCATCAAGGCTCGTTACTGGATCATCAACGAATATATGACGTGTCTGTATTTCTGCCCAACCTTCCACTTCCATCATTGCTAAAAAGAAGCACCAGATGAAAATTCGCTCCTCCCCGCGGGAGATCTTCATTGGAGAGACATCACCGGGTTGCATCCCCGCTGGAAAAAATGAAATAGACTCAATTCCCATCTCAATATTCTGGTGCATGACGAAACGAAAGTCAAAGTTCACTCTATACGGTTTCAGCTTCGCGCGGATGTATACTTCATTAAGCCCGGCATGAAGCCTGCTGAGACTACTATGGTGAATGGTAAGTCGTATATTGGCTTCGTCGTTCTCAATATCGTTGTTCCAGACGAATAGGTCTTCGCCGTATGCATTGTAATAGATTCCTGTATGCGTTCCGTCTTCTTCTTTGGTGGCATTCTTATATGCGACTGACAGTCGCGTTTTTCCAACCGAATTGAAAGCATAAAGCAAGTGAACGGCGGTAGCGTCATCACGCAGTGCCAAGGCAATATCTTTTATACTCTTCATACCATCTATACACTGGGAAATAGTTGTTGCATCAGGCCTTGCTTATGCTGACGGAGGATTTCAATCTTGTGGCCCATTGCAGCAATCAAGTCATCTAGCGAGCAAAGGCAATCGGCAATTTTCCTCTGCTCTTCTGGATGGGGGATTTCAAAATCTGCATCGGCAAGAAATTTCCATTCGGCCCTGGGCATTCTAGATCCCGAAGATATGTTTGCCAGTTGAATAAACCGCTCCATTTGTACCATATAGAATAAGAATTCGCCAGAAACTTCTTTACTTCGTAGCACCCAAATTTCAGATGTGCATACACCTTGGAAGTCAGGTCGCGCAAATTTCTGCAAATAAGGGCGCAATTTGCCAAACAAAACGTCACCTGCCTGAAATCGTGATTTGAGACTTTTTTGCTTACCAATTTCAGTAACACATAGTAACCTTCCAGTTCTAGATTCAATATTATCTAGTTCAATCAGTAGTGGTTTATCGCAATTTTTCAGAGGATCAAACATTTCTTTACCCCTTGAAATCAAATCTCCTAATTTTCTTGTTTCCCATTTCTTATAGCCCTGAAACTCTGGAAACCGTAACTTCGGCATCGTCTTATCAGGGAGTGGAAAAAGCTGCTGCATCAGGCCTTGTTTGTGCTCCCGCAGGGCTTCAAGCTTCCGACTCTCCGCTACGATCAGATCATCCAGCGAGCCAAGACAATCGGCAATCTTTTGCTGCTCAATTATGTCTGGCAGTAAAACGTCGATAGATGCGAGAGCCAGAGAGTTTATTGCAGGATAATTTGAGCCAGTACATCGACTTATGACTTTAGATAGAAATGATTCAGTGTGAATTAGTTGATAAAGAAACTCTGGGCTTTCATGTGCTTGAAGCTGGGCGTAACCCGTTGAGGCTACATACTCGTATCCATCGTCAATGTCGAAAAAGAGGTTATTGCGTTGATAGGGTCTAACAGTCTGATAAATGATGTCCTTACGTCTCAGATGGCGCTGAGCACGACTTGGAGCTTCACCTTGACGAATTAAGTTTCGTTTGACAAGCAAGCCGTTCTTGACAGACTCAAGATTGATATAGATGAAATGCTTTGGTAAACCATCATTTTGGGGGTTTATATCACAGACAGAGGATAGATCACGCAGGTTCCAATTCCCAGCATCAATAAACTCTGGAAACCGTAACCTTGGCACAAGAGACTGTGGGCTATCGGTTGTCATTTGACACCACCCGCTCATACGCACTGAGTCCCGAAATAACCCGACCCTGCGCTCGCTTGTTCAGAATAGGAAAGAGTTCTGCCATGAGAGTGAGTTCCTTTTTGTGACGGTCACGCCAGCTTAGGCCAAGCGGCTCCATCAAGTCGGTCAACTGTTCGCCATCAAAGACCATTCGGTCAATGATGGTGTTGACAAAATCAGAGAGTGCTTCATTACCTAAAAGATGTTTGCTGGCAAGACTACTGATCTGCTCAGCCTGCATCTGATCCTTGAATCGTTGGTAACCATCGCGAATTTCAGATTCATTGAGCCGTGTGTCCATTGGCAAAGAGCGGATGTATTCAGTTAAATCTTCCCGTTCATCAAGAAACTTGGCATCGGATTGGATCAGGCTGATGAGTTCTTCGCGGGTCATCGTTTGTTTCTCAGGATCCTGACTCGAGCACTCAGCGATCAACGCAATTATATAGTCGTAATCAATTAGAGCAGAAGCAAACAGGACAAGTTCAAAATCGGGCTGTTCAATAATGGGGTCGTTCGGTTCGTCGTCATCTCCACTTTTGCCCTGTTGATCCCTGAGGTACCCAGCTGTTTCAAGATAGGCGCTCTTAAAGGCTCGGAGGTCGTCTTTGGAAAGGGTTTCTTCAACCTGCTCCCGCTGCGCATCGGATAGGTCGGTGTACTGGCCTATCTGCGTTCTGAGTTTCTGTACTTTCTTAAACAGAATAATGAACTGAGCGCGTGCTGCATCACCTTTGAGGTTGGTCACATCATGGGGCGTGGCATCAAGCTCCTTCGACTGCATGAATTCTTTAAGATCGTTGACAGCTTGAGTGAACCTTTCAACTACAACGGGAGCTCTGTCAACGAGCCATATCTCTTTTGCATGATCAGCACTCTCACCTGAAAATAGAGCAAGGGCATCATCCACTCTATCTTGCTGCTGGCAAAAGTCAAGGATGTGACCGAAGGGCTTAGAACTGTTGAGTACACGGTTGGTACGGGAGAATGCCTGGATAAGGCCGTGGTACTTCAAGTTCTTGTCTATATACAGCGTGTTGAGATATCTGGCATCAAAGCCGGTTAGCAGCATGTCAACGACAATGGTTATGTCAATCTTTTCACTGCCTTTGTTGGGCAGGTCACCGTTGGGAAACTGCTGATCCTTAATGCGTTTCTGTACGTTTTGATAGTAGAGATCGAAATTGTTGATGTCGTGGTTGGTGCCATATTGCTCATTGTAATCAGCGATAATGGCTGAGAGAGCGGCTTTCTTCTTTTCTGGCTCATGCTGGTTATCTTCCAACTCTGTGGGGAGATCTTCCTGAATTTGCTGGATATCTTTATTACCCTCCGCTGGCGGAGAGAAAACTGCTACGATCTTCAAGGGCTGAAACTCTGAGTCATTGGCTTGAAGTTCCGCTTGCACCTCCTTGAAAATCTCAAAATACTTTATGGCATCGTTGATTGATTCAGTGGCCAGAAGCGCGTTGAAGCGACGGTTGTCGGTCGCTTTATTGTGCTTCATTAGTATGGCCCGAGCAACTGCATTGTAGTAATTGTTTGATTGGGGCAGCCGCTGGTTGGTGTCTGATTGAGTTGAAAGATCTGGTCGCTGAAAGTAATCAATATGGAAGCGGAGAACGTTCCCATCATCAATCGCGTGGGTAATGGTGTAAGCATGGAGTTGCTGCTCAAACAAGTCCTCTGTGGTTCGTAGAGTAGCTGTTTCGCCAGAGATTTGCGTAATTGAGGCGTTGTCTTCGAAAATTGGAGTGCCAGTAAATCCGAAAAGCTGAGATTGTGGAAAGAATTCCCTGATGGCCCGATGATACTCACCGAACTGAGACCGATGACATTCATCAAAAATGAAGACCATTCGCTTATCTTGGAGGTGACGGAGCTTCTGCTTAAAGGTTGACTGTCCATTGGATTTCTCCCTCTGGCTATATTTACTGTTCTCGTTGAGGGCAAGCCCGAGTTTTTGAATTGTCGTTACGATAACCTTGTCCGCATAATCGTCCGATAAGAGACGGCGAACAAGCATGGCGGTATCGGTGTTTTCCTCAACGCAATTTTCTTGGAATCGGTTGAATTCCTCACGAGTCTGGCGGTCTAAGTCCTTTCGGTCCACGACAAATAAGCACTTGTGGATGCTCTCGTTGGTTTTGAGCAGCGTTGATGCCTTGAACGAGGTGAGTGTCTTGCCCGAGCCCGTCGTGTGCCAGATATAACCGTTGCCACTGTTCTGATTGATGCAGTCAACAATGGCCTCAACTGCATAGATCTGGTAGGGGCGCATCATCAGGAGTTTCTGTTCGCTAGCAATTAGAACCATATACTTGCTGATCATGTGACCGAGTGTACACTTGGGGAGGAAACAATCAGCAAAGTCGTCTAAGTGGTTAATCTTGGAATTATCCCTCGTCGCGAACTGGTAGACAGGAAGGAACTGTTCATCCGCATCAAAAGTGAAGTGTCTCTTATTATTGTTCGTGAAATACAGCGTTTCCTCACGGTTACTGACAATAAAGAGTTGGACGAAACAAAGCAGTGTCTTCGTAAAACCGTTACCTGGATCGTTCTTGTACCGAACAATCTGCTCCATTGCGCGCTTGGGATTCATCCCAAGTGTTTTCAGTTCTATCTGAACTACGGGAATGCCGTTGATCAGGAGAATAACATCGTAGCGATGATGGCTGTAGTCTGTGTTGATACGTAATTGATTGATAACTTCAAAGGTGTTCTTGCACCAATCCTTGATGTTGACAAGAGTATAATTGAGCGGCGTTCCGTCATCACGGGTAAACGCCTCTATGGTTCTGAGCGAACGCGAGGCCGCATATACATCCGAGGTTACAATCTCATTGAGGAGTCTATAAAACTCATTATCCGTGAGGGCCACTCGGTTTAACTCCTCAAATTTTTTTCTGAAATTCTCCTCCAATGCAGCCCGGTCACGGATGTCGGGACGGTGTTCATACTTAAGATCCAGCAGTTTTGCGATGAAGGCTTCTTCAATTTGACGTTCGCTTGTCATAACTTAATTGTAAATGTTGTCTATCCTGTCTCAATGTCTGTCAGTAAACGTACCAATGCTTACTAAACTTGAGATGTGTCTGAAGTCTGGCTGCCAAAAGGTGCTACATTGCCTCCGACACAGCCGTAGGCTGACCAAGATTGATCAATACTCTCAGGTTTAATTCCTTGGAGTAAATCAGCATGATCTCCCACCCATTTGTTTAGTGCGTGATATTCTAGGAAAACTCGGTTCAGTCAAAATTATACCACTCCCTTTTTCCGCCTGAGTACTTCGATTGATGTTCAATTTAAAGACATCTCTGCAGTTAAGTGCGGCCGATTCCCTACAGTGGAAAGGACTGTGACCTATGTGTGTCATTTTCTAACCTTCTGGAAACTTTCCCAAAATTAGATAATTACGTGCTAACTGCAAATTTTTTCGTTCTGTTCCACGTAAGTTGTCATGAATAGTCTTTCTAAATAAGGGGGAACGCGGATCATATCCTCTTCGGGGTTGGGTAATCTGCAACCCAATTCAATTGATTCATGGATAGCTATATCAATGAACCTGTCAAAAAGCTTAATCCCCGTGATCAGGCAAGCAAATTCCTAAACTTAATCGTTTCCGACCATTCCCCGCGAAACTAAGAATTTGAGTTGGAAACAATCTTAGTTCCAGCGTATGATCCGTCAGGCCCTCGGGCAACGGTCGGGATAGCCTTGCAGATTCGGCGTGACGCAGATCATTGTGGACCGTTCCCGAGGACGTATTCAGTAATTGAGCGACCTCCCTCTACTATACTCCTCTGCGTAATAATACCGAAGAATGGTTCGGATGTCTTGCATATATTTTCGTAATCTTGACATGGAAACAAAGGGTTAAATGAAAACCCTTGCTTATGCCCACAATAGATGCAAGCCTCAAAAAATTGCTAAAACGGGAGAATAATTTACACCAACCCAACCAATGGAGTAGGCGGGCTAAAAATGTGCAAATTGAATCTCAACAGAGCGCAACTTAATTCTCACTGGCGCGCAAATTAAATCTGACGACACACCTTAAGGCTCGGTATATCAACTCAGAGGGAATTCCTACGTCCACAGTTCTCCATAATCAAGATATCTCTCACTGGATCTGGAAGATCACGGATCAATCAACTCCACTTGAACCAAAATAGATTCAGTCCACAGTTAAATTAAAATAGCATCCCAACTGACCACATGGGAGTCAACCCAAAACTATAAATCAATTGAGAGGCGTTGGCCGGGATGAATCGTGTTGGAACGAAGATTGTTGGTAGCCTTGATGTGATTCACCGTCGTCCCATAACGCTTTGCAATCATAGCAAGATTATCCCCTCGGCGGACGGTGTGGATAGTACGACCGTGGGGGATCTGAAGCCTCTGCCCTCGTTTAATCTTCGTACTCCGAAGTCCATTGGTCTGCATGATTGCCCCCACAGAAGTACCATATTTGGAAGCAAGTTCTGACAGCGTATCGCCTCTACGAACCGTATGAACCAGATTGGGTCTTTCTGTTTCGGTTGATCGGGATGAAGAGGTAGTCGTAGGCTTGGAGCCACCGGAGGAACGCACAGATGTGTTCGCAACATTGACGACATTTTTTCGTGCATTCTCAGCAATATGCTCGTCGAAGACAATCGGCTTGTTGATTCGGCTCCCCCAAGCGACCGATCGGGCCCCAGCACTTTCAAGCTTAGCAATGCTACGTCCTGCTAGGCCAGGCACGACTAACATCTGCCCGGGATGAATCACGGTGCTCCGAAGACCATTGGCATTCTTGATTGAGTTGACCGTTACCCCATAACGGTTTGCAATCTTGCCAAGGTTGTCCCCTCTGCGAACACGATGCTCTCCTGGCATTGTTTTTTCTTTATCTGGAAGTTGCTCAAATGCATCTGTAAATCGGGCAAACGTGTTCAGAGGAATCCGCAAAGTGTAGGGCGTCCGGTCAGGAGGAAGGCTCCCACGACGAAGTTCAGGATTCAATTCCTGAATCTGATCCGTAGTTGCGTTGACCATTCTTGCAATGGTTTCCAACTGTAACACTCCACTCACTTTGAGTTCATCATAGGCCAACTCTGGTCCATCAGACTTCGCGGGTAATCCGAACTCCGCAGGATTCGACATCATGAGTGCAAAAGCGATGAACTGGGGAACATAACCCGCAGTTTGACGAGGTAAGTACTTGGAGATCGTCCAATAAGAAGGAGGATTCTTTAATGTGCCACCTGCGCGGGAAATCGCCCGCCGAATACAGCGTGGACTGCAGTTATAGCCCGCCAGTGCCAAATGCCAATCTTTTCCATAATATTCGTACAACTCCTTGAGATGCCGAGCAGCTGCACGGGTAGATTTGACGGGATCCATGCGCTCGTCAACATAGCTGTCAATCCGTAATCCCATCCCTCGACCCGTGGCTGCCATGAACTGCCACATGCCAACAGCGCTGGCACTGCTTCGAGCACGCGGATTTAGACCGCTCTCACCAACAGCAAGGTATTTGAGTTCATCTGGCACCCCTTCCTCTTGAAATATCTGTTCAATCATCGGGAAATACGTATCCGCACGATCCATCCAGCGAATGACCGTTTCCTTTCGATTGGTTAACAGCCACTGGATTGCCCCTTCCACAACCCGATTCTGAGTCATATGAACCGTCGTCTTCACGGGCTCAATCTTGGGAAGATCGGTTGCCTGAGCCATGGGGTTCTCCACCTGTGCCTGCATGTCAAACATCGCACTACGTAAGGAAAAAATGGACCCATATTCCTGAAGTTCGTTTGGATCCGAGCCAAAAAAGGCTTCATGCTCAGTTACAATGGTTCGAAATAACTCCCGAAACTGAGGCTCATTGACGATACTTGTCTGATCTGCCAAGACACTCACTTCGGACATGGCCTGATCCAAATAATATTCTGCGGACTGCCAATCCCCGTTCGTTCGTGCTTTAATAATGCGTGACTGGAGCAGGTATGCTCGGCTGATCCGAGACATAATCTGCTTCTCCGTGAGGACGTCTCTCGGATCTCCGTAGTCTTCCCCCAATGAAAACTGATCATACCCACGAAGATCTTCAATTGGAATAGCCTCAGGGGGCATCACCTGCTGCGCGATACAGGGTGGAATGGCAAGTGCTAATGTGGCAAAGAGCGTCAGTATCTTTGTTCTCATCACTTTATTCAGATAATCTGTTGAGTGCGAACATGACCTAAATCACGATATTTATTCCCAATACACCGCATAATGTTCAATCAATGAGGTTCTCCTACTACAAAAGCCCAAACAGTGGACACTGAAAATCTTCCGATTAGAACAAACATGCAACAACATCGGATGCGTGTAACAGGTCAGAGAGGGACATTCCCATGTTTTTTTCTTGGATTCAATAGAACTTTATTCTTGAGCATCTCCAATCCTTTAATCAAACGTTCCCTCGTTTCTTGAGGGTAGATGACCTCATCCACATAACCATGCTCCGCTGCAATATAAGGATTGGAGAACCTTTCACGATAATCGTGAGAAAACTTCTCTTCAAGGGACGCTGCATCAGATGCATTGCCGAGCTCGGATCGGTGAAGAATTTTCACGGCCCCCTTTGCGCCCATAACTGCAATTTCTGCACTGGGCCACGCATAGTTCAGATCCCCCCGAATATGTTTTGAACTCATCACATCGTAGGCCCCTCCATAAGCCTTTCGGGTGATGACTGTGAGCTTGGGGACGGTTGCTTCACAGAATGCATACAGAAGCTTTGCCCCGTGACGGATGATTCCCCTCCATTCTTGATCGGTTCCCGGTAGAAAACCCGGAACATCCTCAAACGTCACAAGAGGGAGATTAAATGCATCACAGAATCGAACAAAGCGCGCACCTTTGACGGATGCATCAATATCCAAGACCCCGGCCAAGTGAGCCGGCTGATTCGCAACGATTCCAACCACATGACCACCGATACGGGCAAACCCACAGATCAGATTACGAGCAAATTGGTCATGAATTGAAAAGAAAGAATCCCGATCCACCAATAACTGGATGACATGGTGCATATCATAGGGTTTATTGGGATTCTCTGGGATGATTGCGTCCAAGTCCGTCAGGTCTCCGGCAGGAGATACGTCGGAGGAATTCACGGGTGGTTGCTCTTCACAGTTTTGGGGTAGATAGCTCAGAACCAATCGGATTGCCTCCAGACAGGCAACATCATTAGGGTAGACTGCATGGGCAACTCCGCTTCGTTCCGCATGAACCGCCGCACCGCCAAGAGCTTCCGCAGTTACATCTTCTTGTGTAACCGTCTGTACGACATCGGGGCCGGTGACAAACATGTAACTCGTTCCCTCAACCATAAATACAAGATCTGTAATGGCAGGGCTGTAGACGGCTCCCCCGGCACAGGGTCCCATGATTCCAGAAATCTGTGGTACAACCCCAGAAGCAAGCGTATTCTTGAGGAAAATGTCCGCATATCCTCCAAGAGAGACGACTCCCTCCTGAATCCGAGCTCCCCCAGAATCACTCAGCCCGATCACTGGAGCACCATTCTGGAGCGCTAGGTCTAGCACTTGAACTATTTTGGAAGCATGCGCACGCCCCAAGGATCCCCCAAAAACCGTAAAGTCCTGCGCATACACATAGACCAGTCGACCCTGTATCGTGCCATATCCCGTCACAACCCCATCACCGAATGGACGCTGATCCGCTAGACCAAAACTGGATGATTGATGTCGAACCAATTGGCCTAACTCTACAAACGAGTCTTCGTCTAATAAGACAATGACCCGCTCACGGGCTGTGAGTTTTCCGCGGTCATGCTGCCGATCAATTCGGGATTGCCCTCCGCCGAGTGTAGCTTCCCTGCGGTACTGCTCTAACTTCAATAATGGATTTGTCATTGATTCATTCTATGTGATCCCCGAACGACGCGGCCTGGCATTGCACCAGTATGTCGACCCTCATCTAGTACCATCCTGCCATTCACAAATACATACTGCATCCCCGTTGCAAGTTGATGTGGAGCTTCAAAGGTAGCATGGTCCTGAATGGAGTCTGGATCAAAAACGGCGATGTCTGCAAAATAGCCTTCCTGGAGTGATCCTCGCTGCTCAATCGGTAAAATAGATGCTGGTAGCGAGGTCATCCGTTGAACAGCCTCTTCCAACGATAGAACTTGCTCTTCACGCACATACTTCGCCAGTACACGGGCAAATGAACCATAGGTACGGGGGTGGACCATGGAATTGAGTGCAGTTCCCTCTGGTGCAATGGAAACAGCATCCGAGTTAATTGCAACCCAGGGCTGCTCCAGCTTAAGCTGCACATTCGCTTCATCCATCAGAAAGTAAACCGCGTCCACTCTACTCGTATCTTCCAGTATTAAATCCATGATCGTGGTGGGAATAGATGTGTCTCTCAATTCGGCAATTTCTGTGAGTCGTAACCCCATATATTGATTTAGTACTTGGGACTTGAATCCTGTTAACATCACATTTTCAGGTCCTGCCTCCAGCATTAAATTCTCCCAAGTGTCCGATGGAGTCATTAGTTCGTTCTCCATTCGGGTCCGAACTTCGGGATCCTGTAATCGTCCATGCCAAGCCATCATCCCTCCCTCCCGTACATCAGGTGGCATCGCAGCATCTAGCCCCGTAGCGCCCGCAATATATGGATAGACATCTGCGGTGATTTCCAGGCCTTCCCCTCGCACCTCTTGAATCCGATGAATCACGGATTCCATCTTGTGCCAGTTCTTTCTTCCTGCAGCTTTGAGATGGTAAATATGTCCATGAACATTTGCTTCATGTGCAATCTGAATCAACTCTTCAATGGACTCCAGAAGACGAGCCCCTTCACTTCGGAGATGAGAGGTGTACACACCACCAAATTCTCCTGCAACGGAGGCCAAGGCAATTAATTCATCCGTACTGGCAAAGGCACCGGGAACATAGATCAGTGAGGATCCGACGCCAAGTGCACCGTCCGTCATCGCTGCTTGAACCAAATCCTGCATCTGTTCAAGCTCTTCCGCAGAGGGTGCGCGGTCATTCTCCCCAAGCACATACTGGCGAACAGTTGCCGCGCCAATGAGTGATGCAACATTTGGAGATACACCTTTTGATTCAAGAAAGGACAGGTACCCATCCAGTGTGGTCCAGGGAACCTGCGTTCCTCCCAGCAGCGAAGTTGCTTCCTCCTCTGAGCCAGCTTGTTGAACAACGTATCCCCACAGCTCTTCTTTCATCCTGTCATTCAACGGACCGTTGGATACACCTTCTCCAAAAACTTCCAAAGTCACGCCCTGACGAATATCACTCAGGGACCTCCCATCTACAATCAAGCTTTCGGTTGCCCAACTCAACATATTGATAAAGCCTGGAGCTACTGCAAGCCCTTCCACCTGAATCTCCTCTGCACCCTGCACATCACTCAGGTTCCCAATCGCTGCAATCCGATCCGCCTCTATTGCAACATCTGCAACGTAGGGGGCACCTCCCGATCCGTCATATACAGTCCCTCCACGAAGAATGAGATCATAGTCAGCTCTTGAAGTACACCCACTGAGGATCAGTAGTAAAAGAGAGAGAGACCGCATCAGCCCGTAGGTCGGGAGATTTGAACGCGTTCGCGCCCAAACTCATATTCTTTTGGAGGGGTAATGCCTAAGAGATGCTCTACAAAATAATCCCATCGGCGGCGCATCCAATAGGTGCGCCCTTCGCCAAACCCGTGCGCCTCATTCGGAAAAATGACCAAATCGAAATCTTTGTTCGCATCTACGAGTGCCTCAACCAGAAGAAGCGTATTGGATGCAGGCACATTATCGTCCATGAGGCCGTGGGCAAGAAGAAGTTTACCCCTCAGATTTGCTGCCAGTGGAATATTAGACTGATTATCATAATTCGTGGACCCGTCTGGGTTCGCACTGAACAGTCCCTGCCATTTTTCGCCCCAATCATCTTCGTAATTGCGGTTATCGTGATTGCCCGCACCGCTTACTGCAACCTTATAAAAATCAGGGTAACGAAGAATGGCACCGGTTGAAGCATACCCTCCTCCCGAATGTCCCCAAATCCCCACGCGATCCAGATCCATCCACGGATTGCGGGCTGCCAACTGACGGATGGTCGTGATTTGATCGGGCAACCCATTGTCTCCCATGTTTCCATAGTAGGCATCATGAAAGACCTTGGATCGACCAGGAGTCCCCATTGCATCCACTTCGACAACGATGAATCCTAACTCTGCGAGCGCTTGCTTATCTCTGCGGGCTGGCAGAAAACTTCTTGTTCCTACACTTCCGCTCTGCGGCCCTGGATAGATATAATTAAGTACGGGATAGCTTTTTAACGAATCAAAATGACTCGGCTTATAGAGTAAGCCATACAGATCTGTCTCCTGATCGCGTGCTTTGACAGTGAAGGGTTCGGGGGGCCGCCAATCGGATGCCAAAAGCATGGAGATGTCTGCTTCTCCCAGATCCACGATAACCTGTCCATCAAGAGTTCGAATGGCATGACGCTGAGGAAGATTCGGACGAGACCAGGTGTCCAGGAAATAGTTGTTTCCAGGTGAAAAGGAAACCACATGATGTGCCTCTTCGGGGGTGAGTAACTCCAACTCGCCCCCATCTATACTGACCCGATATAAATAGTGAAAGTATGGATCGGGCCCATCTCTCCCTGCTCCTGTCAGGTACAGCATTCGTTCATTCAAATCTACATGTCGAAGCTGTAGAACAACCCACTCTCCATTGGTGATCTGATGCTTTAGATCACCAGTCTTGAGGTCATATAGATAAAGGTGCCCCCAATTTGACCGCTCTGAATACCATATCACCTCATTCGTTTCAAAGAGTACACGCCAATTCTCAGCGCCGACCCCCGATTCATAATAGGTCGGGACATGTTCGTGAAGAATCTCTTGAACCTGTCCAGTTTCAGAGTTTGCGACTCTGAGCCAGGCATCTTTGTGGTCACGAGATGAGGATACAAACGCCAACTGTTGACTATCCTCGCTCCACTGCACATCCAGAAACGTGCCATCCCAGTCCGCAATATGGTCCGTGGTCGTCCCGCGATGATAATCGGAAGGGAGTTCTAACCGGACCGTCTTAGGCTCATCCACATGAATGACAACTCTATGAATCATGAACACGATACTATCCTGAGGCAGAGGATATTTCCATGCTTCCAATTCTGAATGTCCTGTTTGAGTTGAGATCATATACATTTCACCGACTCCACGCGCGTCATGTTGAAACGTGGCGATCTTTTTTGAATCTGGAGACCATAACAAAACAGGATCATCACTTTTGACCCATCCAGCATTATTGGTTGCATACCCGAAGTCTTCTTCTCCATCAAAAGTTAGTTGCCTCTCTTCCTCGGTTTCCATGGATCGAATCCATAAATTATTGTCCCTTCGGAACGCTTCATACCTGCCATCGGGAGAAAGTGCAGCACTGTGCGAAGCTTGGATGCTTTCTCCCGAGACATCAGATTTGCATTCGTAAGTCACAATGCTGCACGCCATGTCTTCTTGATCCGAAGACCGTAAGAGATTGGTTGCATGATCAAACTGGAATCGAGAATAATCTACCTCGGCCTCGGGCAAATCAAGATCGTCAAGGATGGCTTGGCGCATGCGCAAGTGGTCAAACAAAGGAGCTTGCTCACGCTGCCCCAGATTGACAAGAATAAATTCGGACCCTTCAGAGGTTGAATGGATATACCAAAATCGATCTTCCTCTATCCAGTTGGGATTCAGATTTGTATGGTATACTTTGCTTACCGTGTTTGTCCAAAGCATGGATTCCGCACGGGCGTAGTCATCTATACTGACGGAGACTTGTGCAGTGCACTCCACTGCATAAATCAGAAACAAAAATAGGGATAAGATCTTTACATACATTAATTCGTGTACATCGTTACTCTACCGGCAAACTATATCTGACGAACCGGGATCCCATCAATTTAGATCCATATTCTCGTGAAATATTCTCTTTTTCTTCTTCTATCTTTATTTCTGACCCCTGTGCTCGTATCTGCACAGGAGGATGTGAATCCTCCCATGGAAGGATTCAATCGGGATGACTCAGACCCCCGTGCAATTGAAATCGCGGATCGGGTGATGGCAAACATGGGCGGACATGCTGCATGGGATCAAGCCCGATATATAAGCTGGACCATCTTTGGGGATGACCATGTGTGGGATAAGTGGACGGGTCGGTTCCGCTGGCAGGGAGATGGTACCGTCGTGCTTATGAATATACACAGTAGAGAGGGGCGTGCATTTGCCAATGGTACCGAAATCACACCTGCCGATCAGTGGTTAGTCAGTGCTTACAGGGATTGGATCAACGCCGGCTATTGGCTACTGATGCCCTATAAGCTGAAAGATTCCGGCGTTACTTTGGGATACAAAGGAGAGGAATCTATGGACAATGGAGAGATGGCCCATGTTCTTACTCTTCGGTTTGATGGCGTCGGTCTGACGCCAGACAACGGGTATGATGTGTATGTTGATCAAGAGCAGGAATTGGTTCATCAGTGGTCTTACTATGCGAACGCAGATGCCGAGGAACCAAATTTTACGACAACCTGGGAGGGGTACAATCGCTACGGCGGGATCATGCTCTCAGATACCCGCACCAACACCGACAATCCCTCCAGTGTGCGTAAGATTACGAACTTGGGGGTCTATGCTGAACTTCCTGATTCCGTCTTTGAAGACCCGAACCCCATTTCTCTTGATTCCCTGGAATCAGGTTCCTACTGAGCCCAAGTCATCAGTTGGGAGCATTGCAGGAGGGGCTGTTTTCCACGTTTTGGAAGGAGCCGCACCGTATACCCGATGGATCCACTCTGATCACAGGTGACGTTTGCAGCCTCGTAGAGGTGAGAGGTCTCGTTACTCCGCACCTGTTTCATCGTTGTGACGGTCGCGTCAATGATTCCTCCATGGTTTCCAACCCGACCCAGATACAACTGAACTTCCACATCCTCAGGGGAAAGAGTTCCCAAAGATACATCAGCCTGAACCGTAAATGGAACTCCGACTTCCAATTGACCCTGTGGTGCATCCTGATTGACACGGACATGGACTTTTGACCACGCCTCCTGGACTCTTTGTTGCCAATCAGATAATTCTCGTATTCCCTCCATATCCTGTGCATACAGATCCTTTGCGCGCTCAGCGGCGGACAGATAAGACGACTCGGTGTACTCTTGAACCATACGGTGCGTGTTGAAGAAGCTGCTATGCGCAGCGATGGACCGCTTCATCCGAGCGATCCACTCCAAGGGGAATCCATCCGAGGAACGTTCATAGAAGAGCGGAATGATCTCATGTTCAAGTTGATCATAGATCTGTTCTGCTTCCCGTTCATCTTGATATGCATGATTCTCCATCATTTCTCCATCCCCGATGGCCCAACCAATAGATGCATCATACCCTTCCTCCCACCATCCATCTAAAATGCTAAGATTGAGTCCACCATTCGCGGCAACTTTCATTCCACTTGTTCCACTCGCTTCTCTTGGCCGCCTGGGGGTATTCAGCCATAGATCAACCCCTTGAACCAGTTCACGAGCGATTGCCATGTCATAATCTTCCAGGAAGACCAGATGATTACATAGATCCTCGGTACGTGAGGCGGTCACAATTTTCTCGATTAATTCTTTTCCCGGTTGATCTCGAGGATGAGCTTTCCCCGCAAAAATGATCTGTACTGGACGAACTGGATCGGTGAGAATTTTGGTGAGTCTTTCCTGATCATGGAGCAGCAGGGTTGCACGTTTATAGGTCGCGAATCGGCGTGCAAACCCGATCGTGAGCACATTGGGATCAAGGACTTTCTTTGCTCTGGCAATCTCTTTTGCCGGTGCTTCCAATCTCATGAGTCGGGCGTGGAGGGATCGTCGGGCACTCATAATCAACTGTTTTTTGCAAGCTAAGTGCGTGTGCCAAAGAACATCATCAGGGATTTGCTCGGCGTGCTTCCATTGCGATTCGCTGATCGCCTCCTCTCTCCACTGCGGCCCGACATAGCAATCAATATGCCGCTTGAGCGAACTGGAAATCCATGAGGCGATATGAATCCCGTTGGTCACATGGCCAATTGGCACTTCGTGTTCGGGTAGAGCGGGCCATAGACTCTGCCACATGGCGCGACTCACCTCCCCATGCAATTGAGCCACTCCGTTGCAGGAACTGCTCATTCGCAGTCCAAGCTTCGTCATACCAAAGTACTCTTGATCAGCATAACTATGCTGACGTCCGAGTGCAAGAAATTCACGCCGATCAAGTCCCAAAGATTTTTTGGCATACGAGACCAGATAACGATCCATGAGTTCGGGAGGGAAGCGATCATGTCCGGCTTCGACAGGAGTATGGGTAGTAAAGACTACACTTGCAGCAGTTGCAACGCGCGCTTGTTCAAAAGATAATTGATGTTCCTGCATAAACTGTCTTGTACGATCAAGCGTCAGAAACGCAGAGTGTCCCTCATTCACGTGAAATACCTGCGGTTTGATCCCCAATATTTGTAATGCCCGATAACCACCGATCCCCAGCATGATCTCCTGACGAATGCGCACTTCATTCCCACCTCCATAGAGATAGTCGGTCAGATTTCGATCTTCATCATGATCATTGGCGCTAAAGTTAGTGTCCAATAAATACAGCGGAATACGTCCAACCTGAAGGCGCCAGATTCTGGCGTAGACCGTGCGTTCCCCAATCTCAACTTCAACCTGTAAGGGCTGCCCATTTGCTCCATGCTCAAGGAGCAGTGGCAGCGTAGCAAAATCATTCTCAATGTATGATTCCTTCTGCCAACCGTCTTCATCCAGATACTGGCTAAAGTATCCCTGTTGGTACATCAGGCCAACTCCGACCATGGGAATCCCCAAATCACTAGCGCTCTTAAGATGATCTCCTGCAAGTACACCGAGACCTCCAGCAAAAATTTTGAGACACTCGGTAATCCCGAATTCGGCAGAGAAGTATGCTGTGAGCACGCCATTGGACGTATAGCTGCGTGAATACCAGGTTGCTCTGGGCTGCATATATGCATCAAAGGACGCACAGACTTCATTCAAGTGTGCCACGAAACCCTCATCTTCGGCAAGTTCTTCCAATCTGTGAGATGATACTTGGGAGAGCAGCTGTACTGGATTATGCCCCGAGGCATTCCACCGTTCAGCATCCAGCCTCTGAAAGAGAGCAACCGTATCTTCATCCCAGGCCCAACGGACGTTATAGGCTAACTCTTGTAGTCTCTTTAGAGGGGTAGGTAGGGACGGGGTACTGATGAGGGTATTGACAGGTTTGGGATTCATTTACTTATTTTTGCCTCGGTGATTCAGTATTTATCATCGTTCAAAAGATCATTATCCGTTCTTCTTGGCGAAAAGACACATTACTCAATGACTGAGGTAAACGCTGCAATGACAGGTGAATTCGTGAACGAATCCGCAATTATACTTGCAAACGGGCTGTTTGATAGCGTTTTTGCTAAAACCACGCATGGATTACTGCGCGGCCCCAGCCGCTATCAAATTCTTGGGGTGATTGATCCCGAATACGCTGGACAGGATGCAGGGATGATTCTGGATGGACAGGAACGTGGGATCCCCTTCTACGACTCCGTCCCGGAGGCCTTAGCGCACCAATCTCCAACCCATTGCGTGATCGGAGTAGCAACCGTTGGCGGGGCATTGCCGGATACGCTGCGAGCAGATTTGCTCCGAGCCGCCTCCGCAGGCCTTATTCTCGTGAATGGTCTTCATCAACTCCTTTCTAACGATGTTGAAATAAAACAAATGGCGAAAGGAGGGATCGTAGATATACGTAAACCTCGTCCCACTTCGGAATTGCGATTCTGGAACGGCGAGATCCTTTCTGTTTCTGCCCCAAGAATTGCAATCCTGGGGATGGACTGTGCAATTGGGAAGCGGACGACAGCGATGATCCTGCAGGCAGCACTCCGTGGGCATCACATCCATACCGAAACCATCTACACTGGACAAACCGGATGGCTACAGGGGCTGGAGTACGGATTTATCTTTGATGCAACCCTGAATGATTTTGTATCCGGGGAACTGGAGCATGCCATTGTTACCTGTGATCGTGAATCCCGGCCTGCGGTGATTCTTCTTGAAGGGCAATCTGCGTTACGGAATCCAGCTGGACCTGCGGGTTCCGAGTTCATCTGTTCCGCACGCGCAGTTGGTGTCTTTCTTCAACATGCACCTGCGCGGCGTCATTTTGAAGATTATGAGGAACTGGACTACCCTTTGCCCCCATTATCCGAGGAGATTGAACTTATCCGCCTTCTGGGATCGGAGGTCTGGGGGATCTCCTTGTTTACAAGGGGACTTGATGACGACGAATCTCAACAGATTGCTACGGAATTGGAAGCGATTCATAAGATCCCCGTGGTGAGACCGCTTGAGGATGGCGTGGAACGTCTGGTGACTTTGATCCGCCAAAGATTAAATTTATGACCATTCAGTGTGTAGAGACTTGGACGGATCAGTTTCCGCTTACCCGTCCATATGTAATTGCCACGCGGCAGGTGTCCACGGTTGATTTGCACTTTGTCCGTCTGGAGAGTCATCATGGATTGTTCGGTCTCGGATGTGCCGCCCCGACCCAGGTCACCTCCGAAAATCCAGCGGAGTGCCTTGACGTATTAGATTCGGTCGCACAAGAACAATTGAAAGGACAGGATCCTGGGCGTCTTCATGCATTGACCCAGCGACTGCGAATGAGTTGCTCTGAGTATCCCTCGGCGCTGGCCGCCTTAGACATGGCCCTGTATGATCTTCTCGCACGAAGTATGGAAATTTCTGTTTCTGCCATGCTTGGCCAGCCCATGAAACCACTCCCCACTTCCATAACGATTGGCATTCAGTCTATGGAAGAGACGCTGGACGAAGCCCGTGAGTATATCAGACGCGGCTTCAAGTGCATTAAAATCAAGCTTGGGTTGAATTACGAAGAGGATCTGGAACGTCTGCGTGCATTGCGGTCGCTCTGCGGCACCGATATCCATCTCCGTGTGGATGCGAATCAGGGATACTCCATCGAAGAGACCCAAGGGTTGGCCCATGAATTACATGCACTGAACCTTGAACTGATTGAGCAGCCTATGCCGAGAGGCACCGAACATCGGATGCTGAACCTGCCCCGTGCTGACCGGCGCCTTATGGCAGCAGATGAAAGTATACATGGTCCTGTGGATGCGCTTCGGCTGACTTCAGAGCCGCCATTTGGGATCTGGAATATCAAGCTGATGAAATGTGGGGGAATAACTGGTGCTTTACAAATCTCCAATCTAGCTGAATGGGCCGGGATTGACTTGATGTGGGGCTGCATGGACGAGAGTGTTATCAGCATTGCAGCAGCTCTGCATACTGCCTACGCATGTCCGAGAACCCGTTTTCTGGATCTGGACGGTAGCTTTGACCTTTCAAGGGATGCGGCGAAAGGTGGTTTCATCCTGTCTGATGGATACTTACATCTGATGGATGAACCTGGACTCGGGGTAACGCTGGACGTACGTTAAAGCCTATTTCCGGCCTTTGTTCTCCCTACAAATGGCCAAGCAACATAGACATCAAGTATTGGAGTTACACTATTGACAGACTCCGTATTCACAATCATTGAGGCGAACGTAGTAACTCAGAGATTTGCAGATGATTGAGCCATTGAAAAAGCTGAAGGCCATGTATTTGTGTCGGTAATCCATACAAAACACTTAATTCTGTGGCAAACCCCATGAGACTAAACTTTTTCCTCTTCTACATCACCTCAGGTGCCACAGTAAATAAGGTGACCCCTCTTAACTGAAGTTGTGTGCCGAATCTGGTCGTCTAATCGTACCGTCCATGAAAAACAGAAGCGATTGGACGACTATCTTTCCAGCTGCCTCACTTCAGTTCAAACGAATATCCATATACATACTCTTCCCATGGTGAAGATACATACAGATGGTCTCCATGCAGAAAAAAATCACCAGGAGTAATATTCTTCAAATTACTGGTAGGACGGAAATTTATTTTTCTTGCAATCACATGATCATTTTCAGACAGATCAATAATATAAGTAGCTTCCGATTCTGCAAGCAGGTAGCGAGAGTTGAGAAACTTTATTGTTGTCATGAATGAACGCGTTCCTGATTTCATTCCTACAGGAGCATCATCGGGAGGAGCGGCAACAGGATTAAATTTATGAACCTGTCTTCCCTCAAATCGGATGGTCCTCAAATGTCTGAATTGATCATCATAAATAAAGATATACGGGAATCCCATGTATGCAACTGCAATTAGATCCCCCTCAGGAGGAACAGTTACCAGGTTACCATTTTCGCCCGATTGATTCGGAAGATCTAAGACGGGAAGCAATTTGATGGACTCAATCCAAGCATAAGGGGGAGATGTGCTATGAGGACAAACTAACCAGTCAATTCCAACGCATTCCAGAAATATATAATCAGGGGAAACTGAAAATCTATACTGCATTGTTGTATTCAAATTGAAAAATGAACCAACATATTCAAATTTCTCCGTGAATATTTGTACACGCTCCAAATCCTTGACAAATATGTGCGAACCATTGTAATCCATTCCGCTCATGTAAACAAATTCTCCAGGAGATCTTCCTTCGGCTCCAATTTTCTGACTCAGGTAGCCATCAGTTCCCACAGCAAAGATATTATGTCCATACAGTTCAGAAATATAAATGCTACCCCGGC
This sequence comes from Rhodothermales bacterium, assembly GCA_965209015.1. Lineage (GTDB taxonomy): Bacteria > Bacteroidota > Rhodothermia > Rhodothermales > Bin80 > Bin80. The sequence goes on from OZ242367.1 coordinate 27,763, forward strand.
TGCGATCATATTGAACGGCTTACCGAGAATTAACGAATCATTAGGAAAGCCCAATGTAGTCGTAGCTATCCATCTTTCTGCCTCAGCATCCATGTTAACCACAAAGTGTGGAGCAGAATCCAGCAAGCGCTCAATGGCTGGAAAATCTTCAAATTGCCTAAACTTTGTCTCCCCGCTCTGACACGCGACAAATGGCAATAAAAACAACCCCGGAGCATACCTCCATATAAGCCATGGAGATATGCGGGGAAAAGGAATGGAGTTCATATGTTCAATGAGCAACTCTCATTCTTACATGGTCATACCGCACACTGAACCACCATAGGATCCGGAACCACTATATCTATGGATCTGACCGCCGCACCAAATGCTCATAGACCACCCTCCGTTAGCCTCAAGGACAGTAGTGGAGCATGTTCCATTCCAGCAAGTAATCATTCTGTGTCCAGAAGATTGAGATTGAACAGGGAGAATACTCCCAACGAATCCTTTTCTCTTCCCTTACGTTTCCACCCTAAATCAACTCTCTATTTTCAGTTCATCCGTCCCAAATCCCGTATCCTTAAATCGGGGGGATACCATGCACAGCTTTTCCCTCTCGGAATGCCACCAAGTCAATGGAGCCCAAGAAGCAGACGATCCTCAATCTTGTATTTTCATCAAACATCAAAGAGATTACCCAGAAATTGCATACCAAAGGCTACAAGATTGACGCTCCACGAGATGACCGAGATTCCATCATCACCGATGAACATCATCATGCGGATATCCGCTCCATTATAAGGTCATCGCTTGGCTCTTAAAGCTCTGGATTTATTGTAAGTTACTAAGATTCTGGAGAATCTGAATCTATGGCAATCTCAAATGGCTTACCACAATTTGTTGAAGTGAGAACCAATTTATGAACCATAGGAATCTATATACTGTAATGATTCGTGTTGGAAAGAGGGACATCAAAACAGTTATCAAGGTTGCCGAGTTGGATCAGTTACATCTTGATATAGCCTGTAAAGCGCCGTAGCCCATACGATTGAACACCATCACAGAACGCATCAGCAGCAAAATTCAAACAATCAAAACGATCGTGGGGAGGATATAGAACCTTAAAAATTCTGAATTCGATTCTATTCTTCTGTGGAAGATAAGACCTCTATCCATAAGATTCGTGCCTAGAACCGTTCATTGAAAACGCATGACATAGAACCTGGAACAACCACGAGATCCTCACTAAACCTAAGCAGGATCAAGAGCATAGTTGGACACCAGCCAGGCGTGCATGGAAGGAATGGGAACGACAAGTCCCACCCCCTTCTTCTTCAATATTCCCTTCTGCACAAAGCTATCAAACAGCTGTTTCGCTTCAATGTCACCATATTTCTTAGTGAGCGATGACATAATCGCTGTACGAGATACAGGAGGATGGGACGGAGAATCTGGAAGCGACCTTGCGAGGCACTGGAGTTCATCTCCGAAAAAATCATCTACTCTTTGCCTATAGTACTGCCTGCGTCCTACTCGTCCTGATTCAAGTACGCTCTCCAGCCCTTCTGTGACCATAATTCCGTCCTCTGCTCTCAGATGCTTTGCGGCGGGGTACACATAGGATAAGATGTGATGGGGCCATCCATGCGTTTCCTGAGCAATCGCATCTATCCATGAGGTTGGATCTTCTTTGGCTCCACCCTCCTTTTGTAGCCAATCCTGAATCACTGAACGCTCGGACTCCTTGCTCAGCGGACCCAACTCCACAAAACAGTCCCGTGCAAACCTTGAAACCCCTAAATTTTCAAAGGCTTTCCTCGCTCCTTGAAGCCCGGCAGCAGCCAATATAATGGGGCTTCCCAATTCACCGTTATGTATTGCTTCAAGGACAAGGGAAGCAGCATCAATCTTATCCTGAGAATGATTTTTTATATTCTCCAGTTTTTGGACTTCATCCATCCAAAGAAGTAGTGCATGCTTTTCTTCCCAAAGAATTTTCAGGGTATCATTTTCGATCGGGACAGATTTATATGCGGCTTTTAGAATTGGGGCTCGTGGTTCTCCGGTTTTCTCGGTAATCTCATATTCCCCTCCCCGTCCAAGTAACTGCATCAGCGCACCTGTATTCCACAGAGCATTTGGATGAATCTTCACTGCTCTCCACTTATTCTTTATTGCTCGCTTGACGCATTCATCAAGAAGAGCAGTCTTTCCCACACCCGGCGCACCTTGAATCAGGAAGATCGTACCGGAACTTACTTGTTCTGACCTGTCTAAGAGTTGTCTGAAATTGCGTAATATCTCTTTCCTTCCATGAAAATATCTTGCAGGACCGCGGTCTAAAGCAGCTGTGAATGGTGGGGGAGATGATTGTTTGGATTTACGCATGTCATTTGAAGACAAAGTCCGATAAAGTACTCTTCAATGTAATCAGAGTTCTATCGTGAATAGTTTTTCGAGCAGGCAGAGACTCTTAGATAGATTGAGTTCAACTTTAAGTTAGGACTTCTTTGAACGGGTCATTGATTCGCTCTACCTGATGTGAATTCATGCCAGCATTAGAGATCCAAGTTTCGCTTTCGGAGCATGAAAAGCCCCTCTGATCCACTGGTTACAATCAGGGTCCCGCTTTCAAAGTAAGGGTAATTACTCCATGAGGTTGATCCTGGGCCCGGCTCAAAAAACCCAATCTCTACAGGATTTTCTGGATCCGTAATGTCAAGAATGCGCAGACCGGCGCCATAATTTGACTGATACATTAAGTTGCCCTTGATGTAGAGATTATGATCCGTATCTGTGGTGGTCGCAACGTATTCGGTGACCAATACTGGATCATCCAGATCGGAAACATCCCAAACAAGCGTTCGCGTTCCCTCCACTAATCCCTGCGGCTCGTCTCCTTCGTCATTCATATAAAAGTAACGATGATCCTCGGTCAACCACCCCTGATGTGAGTACACCACTTTGGGGTAGGAAGCTACAGCGATTGCCAATGGATCCTTTTTGTCCGTGACATCTGCAATACTTAGTGCTGTTTCGTTGGCCCCCAAACAAATCTCTCTACCACGGTAGGTCAAGTCTGGACCTGAATAGATCACACATTGTGCATCATGAGAATAGCCTGTTTTGCGCCTACCAGTATTCGGATCAGCAAAGCAACCTGTAAATGTTATATTTGCAGGTTCTCGCAGATCAAGCATATGCAGACCTCCTCCACAGGTCTCTCCACCTCCACTGGCACCGACGACAAAACCGAACCCGGTCTCTTCATTGATGACGATATTATGTGCGCTGGCAATCCCAGAATAGAGAGCCGTTTCCTTGAATATGACTGGCTCTCCTTCCACCTCCCTTAGCTGAGTTAAATCAAAAATCTGTACCCCATGCTGCCCAGCTCCATCAGCAACGACATATGCATGATCAGCATAGACCTTCACATCTCGCCATACATTTGCGACTGAACCGGCGGTCATGGGCAGATCTCCAATGTAGCGTGGGAGTTGGGGATCGGTCACATCTACAAAGGATACGCCGTCATTGCGCCCAACGAGTGCATATTCACGGGAGGTCTGCGGGTCTGTCCACCCCCAAAGATCATTGAGTCGAGTCCCGCGGCTGCCTCCCATCTTTGGAAGCGGAAGGAATGACGTTAAGTCTACGTCTTGACAGGGCCATCTTAATGCCAAACCCTTTGTACATTGAATCGGATCCCCTGCGATCGCATCATGAGCTTTCATCTTGTTGACCAGTGTCGCCTCTGTCACCCATGCATCCTCGCCGCGCCGCATCACGATCACCCCGCCTGCCCTTGAATCCATGTATACCGCTCCAATGACTGCCAGATCTCCTATCACCGCCATACTGCTTCCGAACGCGGATCGTCCAATGGATTCATCCGAGGTGAGTGTATTCGTTTGCTTCCATCCCCCTTCGTCACGCATAAATCGGTACACCTTCCCTCTGCCTTGATTGTCGCGATTGGCACCCACCCATATTTCTCCGTCAATGGCTGCGAGAGATGCCCCAAATTGTGAGGCATGTTGCGGATCACGGGGCTGCAATGGATCCCACATTTGCATCTGATTCAACTCAGAATCCCATTCATATTCCAACACGGTCCCCAGTCCTCCCTCTATCCTGGGTACCCCGATATAGATGCGCCGCTCATGAATCATGACCGAGCTTCCCATTCTACTTCTCTCCATCAAAAAATCGGGCGCCATCTTGGCCACTTGAGTCCAATCCGCTGATCCATTCATGAATGCATACACTGCCCCCTTGCTTTCTAGTTTACCAGGGGCACTGACCACCGCCATGTCTCCCTCCAACGCGACTGTAAGTCCAAAGCGATCCCCCGCGAGAGCATCCTCCGCCTCCAACACACGGAGTTCTGAAAAGGAGCCATCCGCATTTTCCACGAAGATATAGGCGGCCCCGGCGGATTCCATTCGTCCAGGAGCACCGATCAGAATTTTCGTACCCTCCAAGGCAATGGAAAATCCAAACTGATCCCCCGCAACTGCATCTGATGCAGTGAATCTGGAGACCTGTTCCCAGTTTTCGTGATCCCGAAACACATAAACCGCACCTCGGCCTTCATCTGCATCAGGAGCACCAATAAATAATGTGTTCCCCCAGGCAGCAATTGCTCTCCCAAACTGCTCCAGTTTCTGATTCACGGACAGGATCGTGGGCTCGGCAGTAGGATCCTCGGTGGAATAGATATAAACCTCTCCAGGATAGGCCACATTCGCTGTTTCTCCCACAAAAATATGGCGCTCCGTGACAGCGATTGCTCCCCCGAAGGACTGTGCATCTGCTGAGAAGGTGGTTAGCAATCCAGAGAGAAACACGAGAATGGATCGTTTCATTGATTGGGTTGATTGGCTTTTTTATGTATCGAGTGTCCTTGAGAATCATCCTTGGATGGATGGAACAAGTAGAGCACGTTCTTGTTGGCAGGATTTCTAAAATTAGCACTGCCGTGGCGCATATTTTTGAACCGGATCGGGATGCAGTTACCGCAGCGTGGCCGAAGTTCACTGAGTGGTTAGACAAGACTCTCGGCTGCGCAGACGATCTAGAGGGTGTTCTTTTTCTGGTTGGCTTGCACGAATCGGGCCAAGGATTCAAACCTGATCTGGACAAGGCGTCAAAACAACGTCTGGTTCATGAAGGGACCTATTGTGTTTTAGAGGGGCTTGGATGTTTTGAGAGGGTGGGACGGGAAATGGACGGGTACTGGATCTGGGAACCCCATGACGAGTTACCTGACGATATGAGTTCCTCTCAACAAGATCTGCTACTACGGGCAGGAATTCTCCAATACTTTGATCACTATCTGGATCCATGAAACGTTCTCTATTCCTACGCAACGGCTTATTGATGCTTTTCCTGCTCACCACAAGTAGCTGCCAAATGCAGACCGCGAACGGATTACAGAATACCAACTATTATGAGATCTCTACTAACATGGGGACGATGGTGATCATGCTTTATGATGAAACCCCGATTCATCGAGACAATTTCAAAAAACTCGTGAATGATGGAACCCTGAACGGAACGACCTTCCACCGTATCATTGGCGGATTCATGATTCAGGGAGGAGATCCGAATTCCAAAGATGATGATCCTGGGAATGACGGGATGGGAGGACCAGAATATACCCTTCCCGCAGAGATCGTCCCCGAGCGCTACCATAAACGAGGTGCAATTGCATCCGCACGTTCGGGCGACAATATGAACCCGGAGAGAGAGTCCAATGGGAGCCAGTTCTATATTGTTCATGGCAGTATTTATCCGATTGAATTCCTGGATCAAATACAGAGTCGTCTTCAGCAAAGTATTCCCGATTCCACGTTTGAATTCTCTTCCGATGCCATCGTTACCTATACGAGTGAAGGGGGAGCACCCATGCTGGATGGGATGTACACGGTCTTTGGTGAACTGGTAGAGGGGTTTGATGTGCTGGATCAAATTACACGCGTCCTGACGCCGAACCGAGCTGGTCAGCGTGGAAACCCCGCTGGTGGAGATCGACCGATGGTAGACATTGCTATGGAAGTTCGCCCCTTACCCAATTATGAGCACTAGTTCCCGAGAGCGCCAGCTTTCCGATCAGGAACAGGTACGTCGTCAGTCCAAAGAGACACTTGAATCCTCCGGGATCAATCCGTATCCCTACAGTTGGCCTGTTGATCATCATGCCACTCCTATTCTCGAGGAGTTTGACGATAATGCGCCACAGAAAGCTGTCTCCATCGCTGGACGGCTGATGAGCCGCCGAATCATGGGGAAAGCATCCTTCTTTCACCTCCAGGATGCAACGGGTCGTATCCAGGTCTACATTCGACGAGACGATATGCCCAACGGATTCTACAATGAGATCTTCAAACGCCAGATTGATATTGGAGACATTGTAGGGGTTGAAGGGCATGTCTTTCGAACCCAAGTGGGGGAAATTACCGTCCATGCGTCAAAGCTGGAATTACTTGCGAAAGCACTACGACCGCTTCCGATCGTCAAAGAGCAGGAGGGTAGTGTCTTCAACGAGGTCACCGAGAAAGAATTCCGGTATCGACAACGCTACGTAGATTTGACCATCAATCCGGATGTGCGAAAGGTATTTGTCCAACGCGCCCGTATGGTCACGGCTATTCGGACGTTTCTGGATGGAAAAGGATTCATTGAAGTCGAAACCCCTGTACTGCAACCCATCTACGGCGGAGCTTCTGCCCGACCGTTTAAGACTCATCATAATGCGCTTGACCTGCCTCTCTATATGCGTATTGCTGATGAATTGTATCTGAAACGCTGCATCGTTGGAGGGTTTGATGGTGTATATGAAATATCTAAAGACTTCCGAAATGAAGGCCTGAGTCGATTCCATAATCCGGAGTTCACCATGCTGGAGCTCTACGTTGCCTATAAGGATTACATTTGGATGATGGATTTGGTAGAAGAATTGATTGAATCCATTGCCACTACCCTTCATGGCTCTCCAAGCGTAGAGTGGAACGAGGAAACGATCTCGTTTGAACGACCATGGCCACGGATCCCATTTTTTGAGGCAATCGCACAGCGTACCGGCATGGATCTGAATCATCAACCTCGCGAAATTCTCCTGGAGGCCGCTGAATCCTTGAATATTGAAACCTCCTCCTCCATGGGAGTCGGAAAATTGCTAGACGAAATCTTTAGCCTTTCGGTTGAACCCCATCTAATTCAACCTACCTTTATCACTGACTATCCAATTGAACTCAGCCCTCTTGCTAAGCGACATCGCACTCATGAGGGATTGGTTGAGCGGTTTGAAATGTTCGCAGCAGGGAAAGAACTGTGCAATGCGTTTAGTGAACTGAATGACCCTGATGATCAAAGGAGACGGTTTGAAGAGCAGCTTCGACTTCGCAAAGGAGGGGATCTGGAAGCAATGGAAATGGATCATGACTACCTCCGCGCGCTTGAATATGGGATGCCCCCGACCGCTGGATTAGGGGTAGGGATTGATCGTCTGGCCATGCTCATGACCAACCAGCGGAGTATTCGGGATGTGATTCTATTCCCGCTGATGCGCCCATCTGTCACCGCAGATGAAATCTCACCGAAGGACAGCGATCAATCCGATCAGGATCGTGCCTCCTGATTGATCTCCATGTCACCCGATCACTCAGCCGCTTCCCGCTCCTTCAGTATGCGAAATTTTCTCGCCGCTCTCACGTTACGCATGAAGCCCTCATATTTCGCCCGCTTGACCGCACTTCCTCTGAAGCGTTCACGAAAGGCTTCAAGATCCAACTCCTCCCACTCTTCAAGTGGTGTATCTTGCATTCCTTGATGGGGCAAGAACCTTTCCTCTTTGGTCTTACGACTGAACTTATTCCATGGACATACATCTTGACAAATATCGCATCCGAAAATCCAGTCTTCTTGCCGGGCTACAATGTCATCTGGAAATGAGCCCCCTCGGTGCTCAATGGTCCAGTACGAAATGCAACGGTTCGCATCCACCGCATAAGGCTGGTAGATGGCATCCGTAGGACATGCATCAATGCATCGCGTACAAGATCCACAATGGTCATACGTGGCAGGGGGATCACAGGTAAGAGGTACATCAATGATTAGCGTTCCGATAAATACCCATGAGCCTATGCGAGGATGGATGAGGTTCGTATTTTTCGCAATCCAGCCGAGGCCGCTCCGTTGCGCCCAGACCTTGTCCATTACAGGAGCAGAATCTACGAATGCACGTCCCGAAATGGTTTTGACTTCCTCCTCCAGCCAGGCATAGAGGCCATAGAGGCGATCCTTCATGACCCGATGGTAGTCATTTCCCCATGCATAGCGACTGATTTTCCCCGCTCCGGCGGCATGCTCACCGTCCTGCCAATAACTACATAAGACTGTGATGACCCGTTTGGCTCCTGGAACCAGTTTCCGTGGATCCACGCGCTTTTCAAAGTTTCGCGCCATGTAGGCCATGGATGCATGACGTCCGTTTGCTAGCCACGATTCCAGTCGCTCGGCTTCTTCATCTAATCGTTGGGCTCTTGCGATTCCACATGCATCAAAGCCAAGCCTTGCCGCCTCTTGTTTCAATGACTTTGCGAGCTGATCCTGTTGGTTTTGGTTAAATCCAGGCATCAAAGCTTAATTCAACAAAAAAACGGTGAGATTCCTGAGCATAGAGTGAGTTCAACCCATCCGAACCTCTGAAAATGGATTAACTCCACTCTACAACCATGCGAGGGCATACAGGATTCCTTCCATAAGTTATGGTCTGGTCCGAAGCATGATCAAGCAGTGAAAGCTCTCTCCATACAAGCGGATCATCTGAAATAGAATGCCGAAGCTATTCACACTGCATCCGACGATCTACGCTGAAGCTATTACATACCCGAATCAGCAAGAATGCACTTCTCCAGCCCTATGCTACGAAATGTCTCAAACACAAAGCCCAAGTGCCCCGGTACATGAGACCGGAGCACTTGGGCTTGTACAGAACACTGGACGTTCTTAGTTGGCAGGAATCGAATCAACTCGACGGAACTGACTCGCTGCACCTTTCTTCGTCGTATGTCCTCGTGAACCCATACCCATATCAGACATTCGAGACTCGTCAACCCCACTGTCAATATAAAACTGCTTGACAGCCATTGCACGATCTTCACTCAGCCGCTGCACATTCCGCTCATCACGTGACGCATACCCTTCAATCCGTACATTCAGGTCGCAATTCTGAAGAATCTCAAGGTTTTCTGTGAGTTGCGTGAGCCCGGCTTCGGTGAGAACCGATGAATTTCGGTCAAAGAAGACCGTATTCATTTCCGATATATCACAGTCAAAGCATCCCTCCTCAGTTACATTCACCACGGTCGTGCGACTATCGCTGCCCGCCTCATTGATGAGCGTCAACGTGACGGTATAGGAGCCTGGTTGTGTATACATATGAGAGGGGCTTGGATCTGGACTACTCTGGCCGTCCCCGAAGTCCCACAAATACGTAAATGGCTCAGATCCACCCGTATTTGCGGTAAACATCACACTGGACTCCTCATCACAAATACTCACACTTTCTTTACTGGTACTCATAGCAATGATCTCAGCAGGAGCCATGACGGTGACGCTGCATGAACTCGTCGCAGTGCCTGCCTCATTCATTGCAAAGAACATCACATCATAGGTTCCTGGCTCCGTATAGAAGTGCGTACCTGAGCCACCTGAGGCCGTTGCTCCATCGCCGAACTCCCAGCGAAGCTCAAGCGGTTGCGTAGCAACAGACGCATTCGTCATCGCAGAGAAATTAGAGGCAGCACCGGTGACGACCATCCCGGTAGGACAGGTGAGCGAGCCAACTATGGGAGGAGTGAGCGCCTTGGAGAAATTAATTTTCAACCCAAACCCAAGCGCTGCTAAGACATCTACCCCACCATAGCCATATTCAGAGGTACCGTCCAAGGCTTCATCATCAAGATGGAAGCCACCGGTATACTCGGCAAAAACCGAAGTAGAAGGGCTCAAGACAATATCCAACCCTATGCCTGCTAGGGGTCCAAACGCACTCCCGCTCTCTTCGGTTGTATAGGGGGGCTCATCCTGCGTCACATTGCCAAAGGAATAGGATAAACCAAAATTGAAATAGAAAGCTGCACGAGTTGCAGCATTGGCAAATGTGTAGCGCCCAATGGCATGAATTGAACTCCGCAGCGCATCATCCTCTGCGACTTCATCCACTAAATTAGTACGAGCCGGGAATTGTGTGATCACTGGATACTCACCGGCACTATACGCGAGACCAATAGAAAATGGGACACTGAACTGGTACCCAAGCTCAAGGCCTGCATTCCAGGGAGTTCCTACATCGTAGGCATCCCCGTTAAAGTTGAAAGGAGATTTTTCATTGTCTCCAAAATATGACGAAAACCCAATCTTGGGCCTCACAAAAAAAGTTCCTTCTGGACGGAGGTTTTTCCTATAATCCTGAGCGATTGCATCGGGCAGAATCATAAGAATCAGGCCTAGTGACAATAACTTAAATAGGATTCTTGAATGTTGTTTGGAGCTAGTCATGAGTGATCCATGAATAATTTGAATGGTAAATTAATTAGATTAACTTCTCAGTACACATCTTATATAAGATGTCTAGAAATTTGAGCTTTATAACGTGCAGCCTTATTGCGATGAATAATTCCTTTGATTACAAGGCGATCCAGATATGCTTGAGTCTCTGGATAAAGTGCCTGTGCGAGGGAAGTATCCTCCGTCTGCATGAGTTTACGAACCATCGTTCTCATCCGACTACGGTGCTCGCGGTTCCGCAGACGGCGGGAAGCGCTCTGACGTACTCTCTTGATGGCAGAAGCGTGCTGGGGCATTAGATAATGAATAAAGTGGTGGATTGAAGGTGCACAGGGAAATTTACAAAGTACACCCAAATTAATCCATCATTTTACGCAAAAATGTGGGAGTAGTTTTATCAGAGGAAGATTCTTTTTCTTTTGAGGATTTATCGTCCTCATTCATGTATCTGATTTTCGAGTCGCCGGATGCTTTCTCCTTGTCGGGATCAGCAAATCCTCGACGCTCCCATGCGGGTGCATCCAAAATCTTAAGGTTATCTTCCCCTTTGTAACCGAAATGATTGTCGTCCAGCAACGATTTTGCACCTCGGCTCCTTCGCTCCTCCAGTTCATCCGCAAAACCGGTCGCGATCACGGTGATCCGCATGCTGCCCTCCAGTACGTTATCAACAACAACCCCAGTAATGATCTCTGAATCGGGCCCAGCTTCCTCCTTGATCACGGCCATAGCTGAATTCACGTCTTTGATCGGTATCGAACCGGCCGTGATGTTGACCAGCACATTTCGAGCGCCCGCAATAGATGCACCATCCATGAGGGGGCTTGAAATTGCTTCCAGAGTAATTGTATCTGCTCCAGAAAATAGTTCACCAAATGCAACCCCGATAATTGCAGTGCCACTATCCTTAATCGTCGTACGCACATCAGCAAAATCAAGATTGATCAAACCGGTCTTCGTAATTAGATCACTGATTCCTCGGGTCGCATTCCCCAAGACATCGTCGGCCAACTTGAAAGCATCGACAAGATTCGTCGCTTCGTCCGCAATATCCATCAATCGCTCATTCGGGATCACAATCAGGGTATCCACATGATGCTTCAGTCGCTCAATGCCCTCCAAAGCATACTCCATACGCTTTTTGTTCTCGAATTCAAAGGGCTTAGTAACAATCGCTACAACCAGAATTCCAAGTTGTCGGGCAATATCTGCTACAATAGGGGCGCCACCCGTTCCCGTACCTCCACCCATCCCGGCCGTCACGAATACCATATCAAACCCATGCAGAGCGGTCTCAACCTCTTCCGTGCATTCCATCATTGCTTGGACACCTACTGCGGGATGGGCACCGGCACCTAAACCCTTGGTGAGCTTACGACCTGCCTGAATCTTATGCTTCGCCAGGCTCTTCTCCAGATCCTGTGAGTCAGTATTGATCGCCATGAACTCAACAGCTTCCAGACCATTGCTGATCATGCTGTTAATGGCATTCCCTCCTCCGCCTCCCACGCCGACAACGCATATTTTTGCGACGCCACTATACTCCGCGTCAAACGTGAACCGAGTTTGTTTTTGTGTTTCCATATCCCTTAGACACTCCTTTGCTGAACCGATAACGTCAACGGCGGATTAAAGTTCATCAAACCAGCCTTTCATGCGGTCAATTATTTTTCCCAGTGAACCACCGCGTCTCTCTGGATAGTTTGAATCCGAAAAGGGAGGTTTAGCCCCGGCCCCATGGTTGATAGATCCCATCATTTGGGGGCAGAGTCCATACAGGACGAGGCCGACCCCTGTGGCATACTTGGGATCAGACACTTCTTCCCAGAGCCCACTCCCCAAATGTTTTGGAACCCCGATCCGCGTTTCAAGCCCTAGGATCTCATTCGCCAATTCGCGTGTTCCTGGAATCATGGATCCTCCACCGGTGAGGACGGCACCTGCAGAGAGATGCTTCCCAAATCCGCTCCGTCGAATTTCAATGGCTGTGATCTCCAAAATTTCCTCCAATCGGGGTTGGATAATTTGTGCCAGAGTGCCAGAACTGATTGTTTTTTCCTGTCGACCACCTAGTCCTGGAATACGGATCTGATCCTCCTCATCTATCATATCAATCCAGGCACAGCCAAACCGACACTTTAACTTCTCAGCTTGGTTGCGCATTACCCCAAGGCCCTTACGGATATCTTCGGTAACATTATTGCCGGCTACTGCAATGACCGCGGTATGCCGAATCGTGCGATCCTCAAAGATCGCAACATCTGTTGTTCCGCCACCAATATCAATCAAGACCACCCCAACTTCCTTTTCATCTGAGTGCAGGACACTGAATGAGCTGGCCAGCGGCTCAAGCACAACATCGGTGACACGATATCCAGCTTTCTCTATACACCTGTATATATTTCTTGCAGCCGAGACCAGTCCTGTGATAATATGTACATTCGCCTCTAGGCGTACGCCACTCATCCCCACCGGATCCAGAACACCATCTTGGCCGTCAACAATAAAATCCTGGGGAATAATATGAAGAATTTCTCTATCAACCGGCATCGCTACATGGGTAGTATCTTCAATGAGTCGCTTGACATCCTTTTCCGAAATCTCATGCTCGCGATTGGCGATCGTAACAACTCCCCGACTCTGAAAACTTTGGATATGATCCCCAGCAATACCCACAATCACATTCTGCACTTCTACATCTGCAACTCGCTCAGCTGCCGAGATTGCTTTCTTCACCGAGGCAACCGTTTTGTCTATATTGATGACGACACCTCGATTCAGACCATCCGATTCAGCAATCCCAACGCCCAGGACATTGATATTACCCAGCTCATCTGACTCAGCTACAACGGCACATACCTTGGTAGTGCCAATATCCATCCCGACGACAATTTGATCTTTCATGGCATTTAATAACTTAAATCGGTTGTTCTTGTGTAATAATTTGCCCTTTAAAACGCAAGTCTATCACCTCAATCATTCGCCCTTCGTGTGACCACATATTCTGATCCCAGAATGTATTGAGTAAGTGAAATCTCTGCTCCCATGCCTCGTTCCCGAAACGCACAACGATGGTCTGGTCTACCCCCGTCGTCCCTCGCATTATCAGGATCAACCCGTCTTCCCTGATCTCAAATTCAGAAATGAGAGAATCCACTCCTGAGGGAAGCCGCGGAATGATCGCCAATAGATTTCGCATGCTGCGGTCTTCCAGAGGAAGCAGTGCGTGGTATGGATCCATTGTTCCCCGAAGGAGAGGTACATCAAAAATAGTTTGCGCATGAATAGGGATCATGTACCCAAACTCATCTAAATAGTATGCTGGAGTCCCATTTCCATCTAGTGCCAATAGACGGGGTACCCGCTCCAAGATCTGAACGCGCATCGTGCCTGTAGGGTAACAAACTGCCCGCCCTCCCTGCACCCATGGATGTCTGAGGAGTCGATCAACCACCAACTGAACCGTGAGCGTGCTGTCAATCAGGCTATACAATGACGCAGGGTCTGCATACGTAACTCCGGTGATTTCGATCTGTGTACAAGGGCGCTGTAAAAGATAATACCACCCAATCACACCCGCAATACAGATCGGAAGCGTCGTTACCAGAATTCTCAGAAGCCGTTTTCGTAGCATGATCTCAGGCGATGGGATTCCGGTTCAGTTGATCTGTATACTGGCGCGCGGTCCGCCATATATCTCCCGCTCCCATGAACAACACCACATCCCCCGGCTTGGAGGTCTCCTGCAACATCAGTAAAATTTCTTCTTTCTGCTCCACATAGCGAACATCACGATGTCCTCTGGCCACAGCAAGTTCCATAAGCAACTTCCCGGTCACCCCTGGAATGGGAGTCTCCCGCGCGGGATAGATTCCCGTTACGATCATGATATCCGCATTAAAGAACGAGCGGGCAAACTGATCTTTAAAGTCATTGGTTCGAGAGTACAGGTGTGGTTGAAAGATCGCCACGATCCGACGGTCAGGGTATCCCTCACTCGCCGCATTCAGGGTCGCTGTCACCTCCGTCGGATGATGAGCATAATCGTCAATAACCAGAATGCCATTCACCTCCTTTAGAATCTGAAACCGTCGTTGCACTCCTGCAAAGAGTTCAAGACCCGACTTGATCCGATCGAAGTCAATATCCAACTCCACTCCTACCGCGACGGCGGCCAGTGCATTCCGAACATTATGTAGCCCCAGTGCCTGTAGACGGACCGATCCAAGGAGTTTTCCAGAGAGCAGAACATCAAAGTGTGTGTCCTGCTCCTGTTGGATGATTCTCTCGGCCCTGATCATTGCTTGACGTGCGGTGCCATAGGTCACGACCCTACGATCAATCTGATCAATGATTGCCTGTACTCCTGGATCATCTAAGCACAGAATAGCGGCTCCGAAAAAGGGGACACTCCCCGCAAACGTAACAAAGGCACGATAGACTTCATCAAGGCTACCATAGATTTCCAGATGATCTGCTTCAATGGTGGTAATGACCGCCAAGGCAGGGGTTAAACGCAGAAAAGCGCGATCATATTCGTCTGCCTCAATCACAATAATATCTCCCTCGCCGCTGACCGCATTACTATTCAATTCCGTCACTTTGCCGCCCACAATGATCGTGGGATCAAATCCCCCCTCTGCAACGACGCGGCCAACCATACTGGTTACAGTTGTTTTTCCATGGGTACCAGCGACACCCACGCCGAATTTCATACGCATAAGTTCGCCCAACATTTCTGATCTGGAGATCAGTGGAACCCGGTTGGCAATTGCCGTCTGCGTTTCAGCATTTTGGTTCGTCTCCACCGCAGATGAGTAAACAACCACATCGGCCCCATCTACATGTTTCTCATCATGCCCTTCATGGATCGTGGCCCCCTGAGTTGAAAGCTTATCGGTCAAGTCATTGAGACTCAGGTCGGATCCGGTCACCCGATACCCTCTAGCCAAAAGAACCGAGGCGATGGAACTCATTCCAATCCCTCCAATTCCAACCATATGCACATGACGGATTCGTCCAAGCCAGGGTTGTCGACGCTGTGATTTCATGCCTTTCCCTCCCATCCAACCAGTGCCAGAACATCTTTCGCTACCGTTAGGGCAGCTTGTGGTTTTGCAGCTTTCCGTGCGTGGTCGGCCATGGTTCTTCTTCGCTGAGAGTCTGCTAATAGTGCAGGAACCTGTATGGAGAGTGCGCTCAGAAGATCCTCTTCGGGTACATAAATTGCGGCACCGATTCGTTCCATGCTTTGAGCATTTTTGGTCTGATGATCTTCGGCGACATGGATGGATGGAACGAGAATAGAAGGGGTTCCTGTACAGAGGAGTTCACTACAGGTGAGCGCTCCAGATCGGGCAAGAACTAAGTCACATGCAGCATACATCAAATCCATCCGATCTACATATTTCATGATACGAAGCCTTGCGTGCTCTTTCCTGCGCATCCGATCAAAATAAAGCCTGCCCGTTTGCCAGAGTACATAAATAGCAGGATCAGACAAAATTTGATCCGAAACCTGCCACATTACTTCATTGATGGACTGACTTCCCAGTGAGCCTCCAAATACAAAAACAACTTTAGCATCCTGAGGGAGCCCCAGAGATGCTCGAGCGGATTCACATGGTACCGGGGACGCTAATTCTTTGCGCACCGGATTCCCGCTTACACGGCAGCGTCCTTCTGGAAACCAATTCTTTGCCTCTTCAAATGCAATATGTACCTGTGCTGCTTTACGTCCCAAGATCCGATTTGTCAGGCCCGCATATGCATTTTGCTCTTGGACAATCGTCGGTCGTCCCCGCATATGGGCAGCCCATAAGACTGGCCCAGACACATAACCCCCAGTTCCAACTGCTATATCGGCGTCAAAATCTTGTACTAACCGATAACTCTGCCAGAGTCCGGCGGCCAGTTTGAGAGGCACCTTTACGTTCCGAAAGATCTGACGGCGATGAATTCCGCTCACGGTAATGGGATGGATTTCAAATCCTGCATCTGGAACTGCATTCCACTCCAGATGATCTCGTGTTCCGGCAAAAGCGATCGCACTCGTGGGCTCCAGCGCACGAATAGCTTGGGCAGTGGCGATTGCAGGATACACATGACCACCGGTCCCACCGCCCGCGAATAAGATGCGTGGAGATCTCATCTGGATTCCAACTGGCGTGAAATATTGAGCAGAATCCCTAGAAGGGCTCCAGCAGCAATCATTGAAGTTCCCCCATAGGAAACCAGAGGTAGAGGAAGACCGGTGACAGGTAAGATGCCCGTAGAGACACCTGCGTGGACGATGCTATATAGGACAAGAATTGTTGTACAACCAACGGCTAAAAAAAGACCCAGAGGATCCGCTGCATGGCGAGCAATTCGCAGGAATCCTCTCAGAAGAAAAATAACGAATAATCCCAGAAGCAGAAGACCTCCCAGTAGTCCATACTCTTCGATAATGATAGCAAAAATAAAATCATTGTACGGGGCTGGCAGAAAATCGCGCTGCACACTCTTTCCAGGTCCTCGTCCGGTCCATCCACCCATGGCGAGTGCAATCTTGGCTTGGTGTGCTTGATACCCCTCCGCCTGTAAACTCAACACCTCCGCCTCCTCAGTATTCGGAAAGATGTTCAATCCCAAGAACGACTCAACCCGCTGGGCTCGATTCGGAGAGCTGAAGAGCATCAATACCACACAAACCATCCCGAACAGAATTCCACCCCCTAGATACCAGAGACTCACACGCCCAACGTAGATCATCAGCATCACGGAAAGTAGAACGATAAAAGCGGTAGATACATCCTCAAGCCCGATGAGTATGACCGTGGAAAATATCCAAAACAAAAGGGGAAGAACTGCCTTTGTAAAACTGTGAATATATTCCTGTTTGCGTACCAAAAGTACAGAAACATACAGAATCAGTGTGATCTTTGCCAGATCAGATGGCTGAATGCTCAAGATGCCAAGCTGAAAGGCACGGGTAGCTCCTCCATAGGAGACACCAAAAATACGGACCAAGACCAGCAGGAGCATAGATCCCACTAAAAATAAACGAGACCAACGAGCAAGATAGTGATAGTCCAGCCTGCTGAAAATCACCAGAGTTACCAAGGCAAGTCCCACTCGGAGTGTATGGCGATAAAGGAATTGCTCAACATCTCCGTCTCCCTTCACCTCAGCCAGAAAAGCAATTGCGCTGTAAACCGCCATGATTCCAATCGCGGACAGCACAAGCGCAATCCAAAGGATATATTTATCCATCGGTGTCTGGTCCCGCAAAAATGCTGTCCGAATTCGTCCTGCCATGTCAGAGGGTCTCCACAATCTGGCGAAAGCGATCTCCCCGCTCTTCAAAGTTGGAAAATAAATCAAACGAAGAGCAAGCTGGGCTTAATAGTACAATATCTCCTGCCTTGGCATACCTGCACGCCTGCTGAGTTGCATCGTTCAAATCTCGAACGGTCAGTGCATGGTTGCAGTGCGGCCCCAGTTCCTGCATCACCTTTTCTGCACTTTCGCCAAATCCGATTACCGTGTGAACTTTTTCGGAGACCAGAGACTTGACCTTCTCATAATCATTCCCCTTGTCTCGTCCTCCGGCGAGCAATAGGATCGGTGCACTGAAGCTGAGTAGTGCATAGCGGAGAGCATCTACATTGGTCGCTTTTGAATCATTGACATAAGTGATCCCATCCAACTGACGGACAACTTCCAGCCGGTGATCTACCCCGGAGAATCCCTTTAGGCTATGGCAAAGCGTCTTGTCGGTAAGACCTAACTCTCGCCCTGCCAAGACGGCGGCCAGCGAATTACTGATATTATGGGGGCCTGGAATTCCCAATTCGCTCGTAGGAATCAGTGCACGTTCCTGAAGTCGGATCCAGTTGTTCACCACACTCGCACCGCCGGTGAGTTCTACCTGACAGCTGAACGGATATCCTTGCACATCGCTGGTAGACAGAAAATGTTCGACATGCCTCCGCACAACAGAATCATCGTAATTATAGATCACCACATTTGGATCTACTTGGTTTTGGCAGATATGTAATTTGCTCGCGACATATTGCTCAAAGTTGCCACCGTAGCGATCCAGATGATCTGGTGTAATGTTCAGAATAATGCTCACATCTGGCCGGAATGTCTCAATATGATCTAATTGAAAACTTGAAACCTCAAGAACCACGACGGTGTCTGCCCGTAGCTCCGGTATGTATTCAGACAAAGGGGTCCCAATATTTCCTGCCACAACGGCTCGCCGATCGGCAGTGTTCATCATATGCCCCAAAAGATTAGCGGTTGTAGTCTTTCCATTGGTGCCGGTGATGGCGATGATCTGCCCTTTCGCATGCCAAAAAGCAACCTCTAGCTCCGAGTATACAGGGAGTCCGGCATCAAGAGCAGCCTGTACCGGTGGTGCGGATGTGGGTACCCCCGGACTGAGTACTAAAAAATCGGCAGTCAATGCTGCATCTGTATGTCCATTGGCTTCCACTTTAATCCCCCGCCCTTGACACCAACTAGGTAAGTCAGCTTCAATGGGGCCACGATCAGAGAGTAGTACCTTGGCACCGAGGCGGGCTAATAGATCGGCCACAGCCCGACCACTCCTAGCTGCACCTAGAACCGTCACCTGCTTACCCTTGACGTTCCGCTGATGCAGCATTATCGAATTCGAAGTGTGAGCAGGGTTGCAAGGACTGTAATAACCGTCACAAGGCAAAATCGGGTAACAATTTTGACCTCATGCATGCCCTGGGCCTCATAATGGTGGTGGAGTGGTGCCATGCGAAAAATTCGCTTTCCCGTACCTGTCTTACGACGAGTATGACGGAAATAGGCCGTTTGTAGAATTACCGATAGAGTTTCAACAAAAAACACAGAACACAGAAGAGGTAGGAGTAACTCTTTCTTGACCATCAGAGCCACAACGGCAATCGCTGCCCCCAAGGATAGGGATCCAGTATCTCCCATAAATACGGTCGCTGGATAACTGTTGAACCAGAGAAATCCTAGACATGCGAGGGACATCGCAGATACAAAGATGGTGAGTTCACCTGCCCCAGACAGGTACATGACACCTAAGTAGGATGAGAATCCCAAATGCCCTGTAATGTAGCAGAATATGATTAGGCCTGCTGCCACCGTTGCTGCCGTTGATGCGGCCAGTCCATCCAGTCCATCGGTCAGATTTACTGCATTGGAGGTGGCGGTCACAATAAAGATGGTCGTAGGGATGTACAGGAGCCACCCCCAGTCTGCTCCTCCAAAGAATGTATTTCCCAGAACATTGTAGTTCAGGTGCCAATTGCGGAAGATGGGCACCTCCGTCACCATTCGCGTCTCTTCAAATTGCGGATGGAAATATAAGACGAGCCCCACCAGCAGTCCCAATCCAACCTGACCGATCAGTTTTATTCGGGGGGCCAATCCGGCTTTATCTTTTTTGATGGTCTTGATATAATCATCTGCAAACCCAAATACAGCCATCCAGAGTGTTGCGATGAGGATGAGCCAGATGTAAACCTCCCGTAAATCTCCCCACAGGAGCGTTGCTACTGCAATGGCACTGACAATTATCAATCCCCCCATCGTGGGCGTCCCACGCTTATGAGAATGGTCAACTGCCCCCTCGGCCAATGCAGCACGAACTTGTTCGCCACACTGCTTTCGAACCAGCCACCGGATCACCCATGGGCCGATGACCATGACCATGATGAATGCGGTGATCGCTGCCAACGTCGCACGTACCGTGATAAATTCTACGACTTGGAATCCAGATGGCCGAAATAACTGTTCTAACCACCGTATCAGATAATAGAGCATAGACTCAGTTCAGGGGCTTGGGATTATAAGGAGCAAAGGCTTTAAGAATAAGATCCTGATCTTTCATCGGGATTTGGCGCCCATTTTCAGTTTGCCAGGACTCGTGTCCCTTGCCTGCCACGAGTACAATGTCCCCTGAACTACAGGATTGTGCAACATATCGAATCGCATCGGGTCTTGAGAGGATCCGGTGGACTCGCTCGGGGGTCTTCATCCCTTCCAAAATATCTTGGATGATCGCCTGCGCCGATTCATTTCGGGGGTTATCATTTGTGAGGACGACTTCATTGGCCAAACGCTCAGCAACCCGCCCCATGAGAGGACGTTTGGACTGATCCCGCATCCCTCCGCATCCAAATATGCACCAGAGTCGAGCAGTTGCCGGCTGGACATGTGCCAGAGATTTGAGTACCTGTTCAAGAGCATCTGGGGTATGAGCAAAATCAATCACGATCCGCGTGGCATCATCACACACAAACTGTTCAAATCTCCCGCAAACCGGGCCTGCCTCCTCCAGCGCCTCAATAACCTCTGTACCAGAGAGTCCTGTTGCGCGAGCAGCTCCATAGGCAGCTGCGAGATTATAAGCATTGAAGGCACCCGCAAGGCGAAATGAGCACGTTTGACCATCTAGATGTAGCCTAAGACCGCTGGGGTGATCGTCTATAATCTTGAATTGAATATCCGCATCCGCAGACTGTCCAAATGAACAGGGTTCTGCCTGGGTATCCTCCACCATACGTTTGCCCATCTGATCATCGTGATTATAGACTGCAACCGCCTGAGGGCTTAGGTCATCAAACAGTATTTTTTTTGTATTGAGATAATGCTTCATGGTCTTATGGTAGTCCAAGTGATCATGCATCAGGTTCGTAAAGATGCCCACTGAAAAGTTCAGGGTTGCGGTTCGCGCCTGATCGAGGGCGTGGGAGGAGACTTCAACCACACAAGCTTTGCAGCCTGATTTCACCATTTCTGCAAACATTGGATGAAGTTCGGTTGCATCAGGGGTCGTAAGTTGCGGGGTGTAGGTTGTTTTTCCGGTAGAATAGGTAACCGTCCCAATCATACCCGTGGCTGTTCCGGTAGACTCCAATACGTGTTGTACCAATGTACCGGTCGTTGTTTTTCCATTGGTCCCAGTGATCCCTGTAAGCTGGAGGGATGTGGCGGGATCTCCATGGAAAGCTGCTGCGATCACCGCAGAAGCCTTTCGTGCATCGGACACCTGTACGAGGTGCGGAATTCCGCCAGGATCCTCTTCGGAAATAATCACGCGGGCCCCTGCATCAAGCGCCTGTTGAATAAAGCGAATCCCATTGGTTTGTCGGCCTGATACGGCGGTAAAAGCATACCCAGAATGAACCTTTCGGCTATCCTGACAGACGCCGGTCACTTCTACATCCGGCACACCTGCTGAGGGATTGGAGAGCACCCCTGCACCAGCTAATCGGGAATGTAGGATAGCCCAGTTCATTCTACTGTAATCGGAGGAGGACAGTAGGTTGAATGGATGCTCCTGGTTCTGGGAACTGTTCTACCACAGAACCAGACCCGCTCAAACGCACACTGAGCCCTCTGGAGTTTAATAGGTATCGTGCTGCTCTGGCATCAAGCCCCAGAACGCTGGGCATCACCGTCAGGTCATTGACCAACTGAGTCGCTTGAACGTGTATATCATTTTTCTCCACGAACCTCTGGGCTAAGGACACATTGGGAGATGGCATATTCTCGGCCACTGGCTCAACCAAAGGTTGCCACCCCTCTTGGGGGGAGGGAAGACCCGATGCAGGAAACGTTGCGGTCCAGCGTTCAGCGATCCGCTTGAAAATGGGTCCAGAAACCCGTCCACCATAGATGCTTGATTGGGGTTCATCCAAAACAACAATCATGGCAACTTGGGGGGCTTCAACTGGATAGAACCCCACGAATGTCGCCCGATACTCACTTCCATAGATTCCATCGGCGGTCTTGCGAGCCGTCCCTGTCTTTCCAGCAATCATCAGGCCTTCAATTCTGGCATCGGTTGCGGTTCCCCGTTCTACGACATCAATGAATGCAGGCAATAGCTTTGCTGCTGTTTCTTGTTGGATCACTCTTCGAATCGAGTCAATCCGAGCGGGATCGTCAGCCGCTCGCCAAAGTACTCGTCCGGTCACATCCCTCCGTTCAGCCACGATATAGGGCTGAAGAAGTAAGCCACCGTTTGCCAATGCGGCATAAGCCATGACCATCTGAATGGGCGTAACATCTATCTCGTACCCAATGCTTAGGGCAGTTTTTGTCGTTTGACTCCAACGGGTTGTACGTTTCAGGAAGCCTGAAACCTCACCTGGAAGATCAATCCAAGTGTATTGTCCGAATCCAAAATTACGAATATATCGATACAGGTCTTCTGGAGCCATGCTCGCCGTTGTGAGGGCCATACCCACATTACTACTCTTCACGATTACATCATGAAACGTGATATCCCCGTAGCCCTGGACGTCATTCAGCGTGTATTGTGCCAGTTGCAGAGTCCCATCACCGGTGCCCAAGACATGATCCATGGAGACAATCTCTTTTTCCAGAGCTGCCGATGCAGCGATCATTTTGAACGCAGAGCCTGGCTCCAGACGGTCGGTAATTGCACTGTTGCGCCAGGCCGATACCGCCGCATTCTGGGGATGATTCGCATCAAATGTGGGCACATTCGCAATCGCCAGGATTGCTCCGCTCTGGGGATCCACCGCGATCGCACTTCCTCGAATCGCGCCGGCTTCGGCCACCCCTGCGGCAAGCTCTTCTTCCATAATCGTCTGACGAATCAGATCTATTGTCAACACCAGGGTCTGTCCGTCGGTGGCGGGAACGACAACACCCTCTGCATCAATACGGAGATGTCCTCGGCGATCGCGAATCAGTGTGTGTCGTCCTGGCTGGCCTTTAAGGTATTCATCATACTCAAGTTCAAGCCCTGCGTTACCTACCCCATCAATATCAATCTGTCCAAGTATATGGGCTGCGGTCCTTCCATATACATACTGGCGCTGGGAGCGCTCTTCAAGAATGACTCCCGGGATATTCCATTCAGCCACCTGTCTGAGTTGTTCGGGAGTCAAATCTTGCAATCGAACAAATTTTTCGCTGGTTCGACCTTCGATCTGGGATTGCAATCGAGCACTAGATATACCAGTCAAATCTGCGAGGTGAGTCAAGAACAAGGTTTCTTGCTCTTTGAAGCCAGGTGCGAGGGGATCTAATGCAAGGTGATAACGTGGAGAGTTGATTGCTAATGCACGCCCCTGAATATCCAGGATATCTCCTCTCTGCGGAAGGAGAGGCTGTTGGGACTCCGCTTGGCGCCGACCTTGCTCACGTAGATCCGCACCCTGGTCAAAATGCAACCAGAGGAGATGGCCACCTATCATCAGGGACAGGAAGGTGAGGAACGTCAGCACGATATACATCCGACCAAGAATCTGATCTCGGATTTTCATGGGTTGGGTTCCGTCCTTACTTGAATGATCCCTGCAAATTCGTGTCCTCTCTGGAGCCCCAGTTCCGATCCGCGCTCATATATGACGGAGGGGCCTATTGAAGCGTTGTAATCTGCTACTAGACGATTGTGTTGCAGATGTAGGCGTACATTTTCTCGTCGCTGGATACTGATTTCACCAAGAAGATCTTGTGTGCGGTGGGTGTGCCCAATATAAATGGTCAGAACCCCCGCAATGAAGAAGATCACCATTCCGAAATGGAGAGTGGGAATACGAGCAATCACTCTTGATTTTGGCGCAGTCTCATCAATGACCGTCAGCTGTTGCCAGCTACGAAATGTCATCATCGCCCGATCCACCGCTTGACGGCGGCGGGAAGATTGTCCAGTAGAGGTGAGTCTAGAACGACGGGACATTAATCATTGGGGGTTAGAGGAACCGAACAGCGAATGGCAGCACGTAATTTTGCGCTACGGGATCGACGATTCGCCATAATCTCAGATGAGTTAGGGACAATAGGCCGACGTGTTAGCGGCTTCCATGGCACTTGGCGAACCCCATAGAGGTCGCGCTCTGCTTCTCCTTCCAGAACTCCATCCCGTAGGATTCGCTTGACCCTACGGTCTTCAAGAGAATGATAACTGATGACCACAATCCGTCCCCCTTCCGCAATAATTCGGGGACTCAGTTCAAGGATGTGCTCCAATTCGTTCAATTCCTCATTGACCGCAATCCGAAGGGATTGAAAGGTACGAGAGACTGCCTTGGACTCCCAACGCGTGGGAACTGCACTCCGAATGATGCTGGCTAGATGCGTTGTCGTTTCGACCGGCCGCTCTGCGACAATGGATCGGCAAATCTTTCGCGCATTGGGTTCTTCCCCACATGATCGAACGAGATCAACCAGAGCATTTTCGGTGTATCCATTCACGATATCCGAGGCCGTTACTTCCGAATCCGCATCCATCCGCATATCCAGGGATGCATGATGACGGTGACTGAACCCTCGAGCAGCAGAGTCCAGTTGATATGACGAAACACCCAGATCCAGTAACAAGCCAGTTACGGGAAGATGCTCTTGGATGAGAGGAGCCAAGTCGCTGAATCTTCCCTTGTATACGGCCAATCGATTCAACTTTATTGCCTCAGCGAGCCGCGCATTCACAGCTTGCACGGCATCCGCATCGCGGTCTATCGCAAGAACGCGCCCTTTGGGCGATAATGCGGCGAGGATGGCGGAAACATGTCCGCCTCCTCCTGCAGTCGCATCAACATAAATGCCGTCCAAGTCCGTGATCAGATATTTCAAGACCATGTCACAAAGAACAGGTGTATGGTAGTCAGTTGCATAGGAGACCGAAGTAGATATCATCCTCGTTTGACTACCTCTGTATGGATCTCACGGATCGCGTTGGTGGCATTCTGGTGTGGGATGAACCTGCGGCTTGGCAGACTCTGACCTGTTTGTTCTATTCTATCATCTTCTGGGGGAGATCTTCGGAGAGCATTTGGCCTGTTCTCTGGAATGCCTAGCTCCCGAATCCCTTCCAATGATTGACCTGAGAAAACTCCATGCCAGCGATCAAGTGGGCTCCAACTCAAGATCTGGCACTTCATGCTCAACAACTCACTCAATGGGTAATCGAATCGGCCGTCTTCAAGTCTACGGGTGATTGCACATGTGTTTTCGGTCCCAGAATTCCGAGATGGATACACTCCATAAGGCACCCTTTCACGCCTTTTTCCATCAACTGAAAACATTGCCCAAGAAATCCAATTGAACAACATACGAAAGACTGCCTTAATTCTGATAACTCTCACTCTTTTTTTTTAGATCTAAACGAAATATTTCGAAAAATTATGAAAAATGATCAGGATGGCCCTTGCATGAGAAGTAAGATCCGATTCAGAGTAGCGCGTGGGATCAACGTCTGTGTTTTTGCTCTGCGGCGGCCAGAAAAGAGGTAAAGAGAGGATGAGGATGGCCGACCGTTGAGCGGTACTCGGGATGAAACTGTACCCCGATATACCAGAGATGAGAGGGTAACTCTGCGATTTCTACTAATCCACTTTCGGGGTTTACTCCTGTGAATCTGAGCCCCTCCTTTTCAAGGTAATGTTTGAGTGAATTATTGACTTCGTACCTGTGGCGATGCCGCTCGCGGACGAGCGTCTGATCGTATATGGTATGTACTTGAGAGCCCTCAGTGATCCGACAGTTGTAGGCACCCAGTCGCATCGTCCCCCCTTTATTGGATATTTGTTTTTGGTCTTCCATCAGATCAATGATGGGCCAAGGCGTATCCTCGTCAAATTCGGTTGAATGTGCACCTTTCAGGTTACAGCAATCCCGCGCAAACGCAATGATTGCGCACTGCAAACCGAGACAGATTCCGAAATACGGAATATTCTCCCTGCGGGCATAGCGAGCGGTTAATATCTTCCCTTCTATTCCCCGGGACCCAAAGCCGGGCGCCACAAGAATCCCAGTTACATCTCGAAAAGAGGACTCGCAGTTTTCTTCGGTGAGGTCTTCACTTTCTACAAAGCTTAATTCAACCTGAAATGACAACTTTGCACCAGCCAGGATGAACGATTCCGTGATTGACTTGTAGGCATCCTGATGCGCCACATACTTCCCGACGAGTGCAATCCGAACTTCTTGACCTGAAGTATGGAGTCGTTGCACAAAGGTGGTCCACTCCCCAAGATCCGGTACATCAGGGATAGGCCTCTGGCTATGAGGACCTGTTAGTTCAAGTCGCTCAAGGACCAATCTCTGCACTCCTTGGCGGGCAAGTTGAAGAGGAACTTCATAAATTGAGCTTGCGTCTGCTGCCTCAATCACCGCGCGAGTTTCAACATTACAAAATCGAGCAATTTTGTCACGCAATTCTTTGTCCAAGGGATGTTCCGAGCGGCAGATCAGCAGATCCGGTTGCAGACCATAAGATAGTAACGTTTTAACAGAGTGCTGGGTCGGTTTGGTTTTCAGTTCGCCTGCGGCTGCCAGATAGGGGACCAAGGTTAAGTGAGCAATCTGGGCATTGACG
This sequence comes from Rhodothermales bacterium, assembly GCA_965209015.1. GTDB lineage: Bacteria > Bacteroidota > Rhodothermia > Rhodothermales > Bin80 > Bin80. The sequence goes on from OZ242367.1 coordinate 54,671, forward strand.
GGACCCATTTCGTAGCGTAATTGTCGAATCGCCTCGAGATAGGGAAGACTCTCAATGTCTCCTACGGTGCCGCCAATCTCCGAAATAATCACATCTAGTTCTTCATGATCCGCCAGTCGAACGATCCAGTCTTTAATCTCATCAATGATGTGAGGTACCACTTGAACGGTTTTTCCCAGATATTCGCCGGCACGCTCTTTTCCGATGACCTCACTGTAGACGCGTCCAGTAGTCACATTATTCGCCTGGCTCGTCTCGTGCCCCAGAAACCGCTCATAATGACCGAGATCTAGATCTGTCTCCGCCCCATCATCTGTGACAAAAACCTCTCCATGCTCATAGGGGTTCATCGTGCCGGGATCCACATTGATATACGGATCCAACTTCTGGATGGAAACCCGAAGGCCGTGCGCCTTCAGGAGTCTCCCCAGAGAAGCACAAAATATACCTTTACCAAGCGAGGATGAAACGCCCCCTGTTACAAAGATATATTTTGTTTTCATTCCCATGGTTGATGATCACTCTGCTTAAAGTTAAGACTTTTCTCGGGACTCACGTACCTTCTGAGCGACGACGATGAGTCCTGTTCCACTTGAATTTGTTTGATGTAAATCCAGGAAGTTGAGGAGCAATCCCACTGGCAGTACTGGCACATAATAGAGTACAACGAGGGGCATAAGGAAAAATGATGTTCCCAGAAGCCGGATTGGAATCTTGATGAGTAGACGCCAAGCGAGGGATCCCCATGTGCCATAACTGTATTTTGCTTCGACGATTTCCAGACCTGCACTCGATAACTTTTGTGTAAGTTCCTGAAGATTATAGCCATCACGAACATGCTCCCCGATGAAGCTCTCTTGATCGCTGCTATGCACATCTGATCCTCCCTGATCGCTTGGGGTACTGATGATCAGGTGCCCCTTGGGCTTCAATCGCTTCGCGAAGTGACGAATCGCAACCTCATCTTCCTCAATATGCTCAAGTATATCAACTGCCAAAATGCAATCAAACGTGTTCGTAACATTTGAATTGGTGACGTCATCAACCGCTAAGGAAATCCGATCAGCAAGCCTATATGACTTAAAACAGCGCGCTGCGCGAGCAAGATATTCTTTCTTGAGATCGGTCCCTGTCACATGCACTTCGGGATATTTTTGAATCACATACCAAGCATACTGTCCAAATCCAGTCCCTGCATCCAGAACCTTGGATCCTGCATCAAGGTGTATTCTTTTCAGAGCTTGGTGCACATACCAGGTCCTCAGGAAAAGAAGATTTAATACAGCATACAAGAGCGGTAATAGTTTCGGATTTGAATCAAGCCTGCGACTGATTCTGTCCTTTATTGAGTCATACTCCATAGATCACCCCTGATACCCCTTCAAAAAAGTAGGGTATTGTTATCGTCACGAATACCATATGATCTAAAAGCTCAGGGGGTTGCAACTTCTTAGAATACTATACTGAACGAAGCACATAATGTCCCAACGATATTAATTATTTTATTCGTGAGTTTGATCTATCTGGAGTCTGAATAGGGTTGGGAGCATTATCTGACTGCTCACGGTCTGCCATACCCGCTGCCAAAGTGATCAGGCACACCGCCACCTTAATTCAAATTATAGAAGTTTGAGCATTGCCCACTTAAACCTTGTTCAGATTTGAAATCTTTATACAGAGACTTATGTGGCGAAATACGCATAGAGTGGAAACATTCTGACTTTGATAACACGCACAACTGTCTATTACTGATGCCCAACCTCTGTCCATCTCATCCATTCAACGCAGTGCATAACCAACTGGTTACTGCTTAACATTGATGTCCATGTCTCATGCATGCAGTTTCACAAAAGTTATTAAGACCTACTCTATAGACTTACGACACAACACCAAGTTTGCCCAATTATGTTAATGGTATTTTGATTCAACCACACACATTGGCAGGGAGAGCAATAAGCATGCTAATGAGAAGCTTAACGGAATATAATGGTTGGAGCAATCAGCGTGGCGGCGCGATCATTGATGACTGGTTGAGAATGCCTATGGCGAAACCCATCAGGTTTGCAACGGATTTCGTTGCACCAAGGGCAATGATCTTCACCGATGAATCCAGAATTATCCCCGCTTACCATCTGAGTAGAATTCAGTCAATCACAACCAAAAAGAGCACGTTTGGTATTATATTGACTCATTCTGAGTACTCTTGAACATTCCCAGAACAGAATATGGTATATGTATCCACGAGACACCTGTACCGTTACACGAACAAGGCAATTATGAGCCTGGACATTGAAAATTGCAAGATTGATACTATTGATCGTAAGACCACATCAATACGGCAAATTGATGAGCGTAGAATCTCCTACGAAGATCTGACTTTTTGACGGATGGCACAGAATCAGAACTTACATAGGGCAAAGGCATCTGCAAAGGATGAATTCTATACGCAGCTATCAGATATAGAAAACGAATTGAAACACTACACGCAGCACTTTCCGGGCAAGACGGTCTACTGCAACTGTGATGATCCAAGGGTGAGCAATTTTTTCAAATACTTTTCACTCCAATTTGAGTATTTGGGGTTGAAAAAACTGATTACGACCTGCTACCAAAATCAGCAACCCGATCTGTTTTCACAGCATGATTCCGAGCAAGCGGTTTATCTGGAATACCATGGAGATCAGGACGGGAATCGCCGTAAAGCCCCTGCAGGGTGATGGAGACTTCCGAAGTGCTGAATGCATTGAACTTTTGAAGAAAGCGGATATTGTAGTGACGAATCCCCCATTTTCATTGTTTCGGGAATACATCGCCCAGTTAATGGAGTACGACAAGAAGTTTCTGATCATTGGTCCAAGAAATGCGATTACCTATAAGGATGTTTTCCCTCTCATCAAGTCAAATCGAATGTGGTTGGGGTATGGGTTTAATGCGGGTAATGCCTACTTCAAGACGAATCAACCAGACAATTTTGCAGCCGGTGTCTACAATCCTGAAACTGGATTAGTCAAGTTTAGAAATGTTATCTGGTTCACGAACCTGTACCACACGAAGCGTAACGAGGAATTGATTTTATACAAGAAATATTCATCAGAGGAATATCCGAACTATGATAATTACGACGCAATAGAGGTGAGCAAGACAAAGGAAATTCCACAAGATTGGAATGGTGCTATGGGCGTTCCAATTACATTCTTGGATAAATACAACCCAGACCAGTTTGAGATACTGGGTTCCGACTACGAAGTTAAGATGGGATTTCTACCCGAAATCGTCAACCCAGAATGGAAGGGGAAAATTGATCGAGGTTACATGAATGGGAAACGAATTTATGCCCGCATACTCATCCGCAATAAACAACTTAGCAATGGAAGTTAGATTTCGGAGTATTAGAGTGCACGAATTAGTTGAGAGCTACTCCGATAACCGTGAAGGCGGTGTCGTAGGATATGATGGGAAATTGGATATTCGCCCACCATATCAGAGGGAATTTGTCTATGATGATCAACAGCGAAAAGCTGTGATCCGCTCAATTAACAACAATTTCCCGCTGAACGTGATGTATTGGGCGGACAATGGAGACGACAAATACGAAGTAATTGACGGTCAGCAACGAACCATATCTATTGGGCAATATGTGAACAATAATTTTTCGGTAGATGATCTCTACTTTTACAATCTTCCAAGAGACAAGACCGAGAAGATTCTCAACTACGAATTGATGGTCTATGTGTGTACGGGTACTGAAAGCGAGAAATTGGACTGGTTTAGAACGGTGAACATTGCAGGAGAAAGGCTGACCAATCAAGAGTTGCTTAATGCTGTCTACTCTGGGCTCTGGCTAGCGGATGCGAAGCGGTATTTTAGCAGGACAGGTGGCCCAGCCTATGGTCTAGGATCCAATCATGTAAAGGGGAATCCTATTCGGCAAGACTATTTGGAGACCGTCATCAAATGGATGAGTAGTGGAAAGATTGAAGACTACATGGGTAGGCATCAGCATGACAAAAATGCAAAACCGTTATGGGAGTACTTTAAGGCGGTGATTGCATGGGTTGAATCTTGTTTCAAAACACGTCCAGGACTGATGCGGGGAATTGATTGGGGCAGTCTCTATAATGAGTACAAAGACGTACCCATTGATTACGATGCTACCGAAAAGAGGATTCAAGAATTGATAGATGATGAAGAGGTGACGAAACAACGGGGGATTTATGAATATATCTTTACTGGTGAAGAACGGCATCTAAACCTTCGGTCATTCTCCAAAGCAGTCAAACAACGCGTCTACGAACGTCAAGGCGGTAAGTGTGCCGAGAGTGGAGAAGCATTTCCACTTTCAGAAATGGATGCAGATCATATCAAACCATGGCGAGAAGGTGGCAAGACCGAGGAGAACAATTGCCAAGTTCTTCACAAGAAATACAATAGACGCAAAGGAGCCAAGTAGTAATGAACCCATCTAAATTCCTACAAAAAATGAGGAAGGAGTCAGAGATCAACATCAATGAGCTTGTGAATACGGAACGCGAGGGAATTTACCAATGACCTGAAGGTGCACTCCGCCAGATTCTATCGCATTCAGACATGCCTCCGAAAAAGAGCAAAAAACGTGAACCAACTTGGGAAGAAATCCATCGGAAGTGGAAACTCAAGCACCGAATCCAGCACCTGTGCAGATTTTGCTACATAATTCCCTTCACAATACTCAAACAGGATCGCTTGGTTATTGATGATTAGAACAGGCTAGCAGTCTAACCGAATGAGATCTCGTCCTAATCCTTCGTGAACAGATCCAAAAACCTTCTGCTAAAAACAGTTTCCCGTTAGGCACAGGCTCCGTCCATAGCAACTCCTACAAGTGCAGATGCGAATCTGATCACCCCTGACCTAACCGAACTGAACTCTCCGATAGCCATTAATCTTACTTTATCGGGAAAAATCCGAGGTCACCGCTCAAATGCTTGACCAGAATTCTGGTCATTTGGAGAAATATTCGCCATAGATCTTGCAATGCGGCGCATCTGGTCTATACGAAACCCTGATACTCGTCTCCTAACCTGAGGGAACTGCATAATATATATGGATCCCAGAGAGCCCCTACGCCAATATCTGCGATTTCCCAATTTTGTGATCTTGCATGTCTTTCACACTCGTAGAGAAAAGCTGTTTTCCCGACACCTGTCGCTCCATGAACCAGAAAGGTCGTTCCATTTTGATTCCATCAAGCACTTTCTAAAAGAGAATTAAATGTCTGCAATATCTGTTCCCGTCCATGAAAATATCTGGCGGGACCTCGGTCGTATGTGGTTGGTAGATATGGTGTGGAGGAGTGCATAGATGTGACCATAGTCTCTTAACTCAAAGATAAATACACCTACTTGCCCTCAATATAATGTTAAAATAGGTTGTTCAGTCTTTAACAACCACACTGGGATCCAGATTGCCAAGTCCCACACCATCCAAAAATAGTAATTTAATTACTCCGACACCCCGTAGATTCAATTCAGGAGTGATAGTAGACTGTATCCCGTATGAGAACTACAACCTTCAAGCACTAATTTCACCTGTAACGATGAGAATCTATATGCTTTGATCAAGTTTGACATTCGCTGACCCACCTCCGTTAATCTTCCAGCCCTGATCGTAAGAAGACATCCGTTGATCTGTTAGGGGGGCAGAAAGGAATAGACTCAATGAAGTTCTTCATAATCATGAGTTGAGCGGTAATCCTCGGTTATTGATATCCTTTTTCCAACTAAATTGATTTACGCATCAACCTGTCTCTTGGACAATGGTCAAGCGGTACATCGGCGAGACCCTGAGGATCATCCGCATAAGCGCAGCCTTGAAATCAGCAGAGTTAAAAATCGGCTGAAAGCCTCAGGTACAATGCAGCGCCATTATAGTCCCATGGAGTACTTGGCACACTGGTATTGCCCTGACCATCACGTTCAATCGGATCAGCAATCCGATCAATCGCAAAGACATTGTTCACCCCAAACGCTGCACCGTAACGTTCGGTAATCCGATAACCTACCTCTGCATCCACGATCCAGCTTCCAGAATAGGTCCGTAACGCATCCTGCCCATTATTAACCGTGCATGAGAAGCTGAAAAATAGACATGCTTTCCAACTGCTGTAGTAATTGAGACGAACCATTCCATGGTAGGGACCTATGACTTGGCGTCCAGTTGCCACAAGGCGATGGCGAGGATTTACATGTTCCATTTCAATCCGGCGCCGTGGAGACAGAATGGACACCTCCGTGGTATCCGTTAAAGGTACTCCCAGAAATGAGGTAATCGTTGTAGGATCAGAAAACTTCAATAACGTAGGGCGTGTCCAGTTGTATGCGATGCTTGCGATCGTCGCATTCCCATTGTCGTATTCTTTGTCCCAAGACAAAAGTACATCAACACCAAATTGACGGGTATCAAAATCATTGGAGTAAAACTTCACCTCCTGCAAAGTTTCAAATCCAGCAAGCTGGCCGGACTCTTTGAGAATTTCGGTGAGTTCTGCAGATAGTGGAATACTGCCACTGAGCGCAATCCGATCCCTAAGGGTAATACTGAAAAGATCGGCCGTAAGTGTTAAATCTGGTGAAGCCCGAATAATGGTCCCAAATGTTAGGTTCACTGCTGACTCTTCAACAAGAGGCTTGCCTCCCAGCGCCTGTGCTATCGGATGATAAGACGGAATCTGTCCGGCGTCAATCAGACCACCCTTGGAATTAAAATTTGTTTGGATATTTTGAATATTGCCTTGGCCAGGCGTAGGAGCACGCACTCCTGTACTTACGGATCCGCGAAAACTCACGGCTGGAGCAGCCCGCCATAATGCAGCCATTTTTCCAGTGAATGTACTACCAAAATCCTGATAGAAGTTTTCGTATCGCCCCGCAACGCCGATTTGGAAGGTACGAATGATGTCTGTTTCAAGATCAACGTACGCTGCATAATTTGGTCGATCCCATCGTCCAGCATACTGGGGAGGGATACCCTGATCGCCGTTGGAACCCACAGAAAAGCCCTGCGCTGCATAAGGACCAATGGAGTATGAATAAAAGTCACCCGGCTTCGTTTCAAAGATTTCGGTTCGCCATTGAACCCCAATGGCAATGTTGAGCGGAGAGTAGAAGAGGTCAAGGCCAAGGGGGTAAGATGTATCCAGATTCACACTGTATTCCTCCTGAATAAAATCTCGCTGACGAAACTCTTTGGGACTCTCTGGACCCCAAGAGCCATTGACTGTATTGCGAATGAAATAATCCATCAAACTGCGACCAATACTTGCGTTAAGATCCCAACTAAACCCTGAACTGCCCGCGCCCCGCACCCCCGCAACCGCACTCACATCTGAAATGTCCGCACCAAATCGTGGAGTAAAGCCGCCAGGAAAATCCTCATTGAATAGATAACACTGACCTTGGTACTCCGTGACAAAGGATTGAACAGCACCAAAGTCCGAATTAAGAGAAGGAAATTCCTTTAATTCTGAGCACTCAATCCCGTCATTTGGATCCAAGTCTGCAACCGCTCTGATTGCATCGTCGCCAGATCCAAACCTGAAGATATTGGCCCGTGAGTTGGGACCCGAAGGCGGGCGAAGGAAGTAACTACCATTACCAGAACGTTGTCCGTACCCTCCGAACGCATAAAGGTTGGATGATTCGGTCAAGTCCAGTCTGGCGTTTACGAATCCCGTAATGGCATGATCAATATCCGGGTTCCCCCAAACCTGCGCCGTTGGGGCAATTGGAAAGCCTTGACTCATCAAGTCTCTGGCATCTGCCCGATCTACAGAACGATTGGTAGGTTCCAAGTTCCGATACTCCAGGCTGACATTTAAGAACCCCTTTTGCATCAATGGGAAGCCTGCATTAGCAGCAAAGGAAAGATAGCGGCCGTCACCTTCATGATATTGCCCCACCTGTGATCGTACTAAGACACCATGATCCGCATCACGTAATTGTAAGTTGAAAACCCCAGCAACGGCATCTGCACCATACTGAGCAGACGCACCATCCCGCAACACTTCAAACTGCTTCACCGCAATCGCCGGTATCATGTTCATGTCGGGCCCCTGAGATCCAAGAATTAATGCACTGCCAAAAAGAGCAATAGAACCAGAACGATGACGTCGTTTCCCGTTCACCAGTAAAATCGTGTTGTCAGGTGACAGTCCTCGTAGCGTAGGAGGACGAACAAATGTGGTTGATCCATCTATCTCATGTCTCTGAACATTGTAGGATGGAATCTGGGAGCGGAGAATGTCGTCAATATCCGTGCTGGCAGTGCTCTGCAGGTCTCGAGGGGAAATCACATCAATTGGCACAGATGAATCGGTCACGAGTCGGGGGAGGCGTCGTGTCCCAACAACAACCAATCCATCAATCTCTTCAATTGAGGGAACGAGCGCCACATTCAGCATCCCCGCCGCTTCGCTAAACCCTACCCTCCGGGTCTCATATCCGATGAACGAGAATACCATAACGTCCTCCGGTGATTGCAGATTAAGCTCAAACATTCCCTCTAAATTCGTCGTTGTTCCAATAGATGTCCCATCAATGAAGACCGTTACAGCCTCCATTGGATCACCGGTTTCGGCATCGGTCACGGTTCCGCGAACTGTAACCTGAGCTACGACAATATTTGCGGTGCACAGGGCATAGATCAGGAAGGAAAAGATCTTGTACATATTATCCATAATTATGAATCTACATAGTTAGTATACACTCCTGCAACCTTATGCAACCATTTTTCAACGGAAACCAGTCCCAGATTTCCTGAACGCGGAGCGGAGGGGGAGGGATTCGAACCCCCGGTACCTTTCAGTACGCTGGTTTTCAAGACCAGTGCATTCAACCACTCTGCCACCCCTCCGAGGCTTCACTCACCCACAAATTTAATTATCATTCCATGGCAGCGGAGAGGGTGGGATTCGAACCCACGATGAGCTGTTAACCCATACTCCCTTAGCAGGGGAGCGCCTTCAACCACTCGGCCACCTCTCCCAAGGATCATAAGTCAGGATAAATCTAACCTATCAACTTTCTTCTAACGCGTTTGCTCCGCTAATGATTTCCAGAATTTCCGTGGTAATCGCACTTTGACGGGCTCGATTATACTGAAGGCGTAGGGCACCCAAGAGTTCCGTTGCATTGGCAGTGGCATTATCCATCGCAACCATTCGAGCTCCCTGTTCCGCAGCAGAAGATTCTAATAGAGCATGCCAGATCTCAAAATTGACAAATCGAGGAACCAACGTATTTAAAATCTCGGGGGAGCTCGGTTCAAAGAGATAATCTGCGCGGTAACGTTCGTGTATTTCGGGAGTTACCAGATCTTCCTGTAACATTACTGGGGTACGAAACCGCTCTGGGGGAATTGGAATTAGGGGGGAAGCGATTCGGTTCTGTGCAATGGTGTTTTTGAATTCATTGTAGACGAGCTTTACCTCATCCCAATGCCCCTGCAAAAATCCCTCAATGGCTAAGTCGCCAATATTGAGTGCAGTCGTGAAGCTGAGATCTCCGAAGGCACCACTTAGATCCGCCGCCATCTTGTATCCCCGCTTACCAAAGTACTCGGCCCCTTTGCGCCCTACTCCAATGATCTGAAGGGACCCCTCGTCATAAAATCTGGCATAATCTGAGTTGATCAGGGTTTCTGCTGTCTTGATCACATTGCTATTGAAAGCACCCGCCAATCCACGATCTCCGGTGATAACAATCACTAGCACTCCTTCAACATGTTCGCGCTCACGTAATAGCGGATGTGCATCCACCGCTCCTTGGCTCTTGAGGTGCTCAATGATCTCCCCAATCTTATAGGCGTAGGGTCTGGTGGCAAAGATACTTTCCTGAGCCCGGCGGAGCTTTGCAGCCGCAACCATCTTCATGGCCCGGGTAACTTGCTGCGTGTTCTGGACGGAGCCAATCCGTGAACGTATGTCTCGCAGGGTAGCCATTAGGTTCGAGATGCGTACAGATCAACCAGTCGCTTGGCTTCCTCGACAAAAGCCTCCTTCGCCTCATTGGAAAGGACACCGGTATCTCGTATGCTGCCCAAAGCCTCTGACGCACGAACCCTGAGATTTTCCAGTAGTTCGGTTTCAAATTGACGAATGTTAGATACATCAATGGTATCCAGGAGCCCCTCTCCACCGATAAAGATCATCGCGACCTGCTCTTCAACTGGGACAGGTGTGAACTGTCCTTGTTTGAGTAACTCTACAAGGCATTCCCCCCGGCGCAATTGCCGTTGCGTTGCTGGATCAAGGTCAGAACCAAACTTGGAGAAAGCCTCCAGAGCGCGGTATTGCGCTAAATCCAAGCGTAACATCCCAGCGGCTGACTTCATGGCCTTGATCTGTGCATTGCCCCCCACTCGACTGACAGAAATTCCAACATTGATCGCTGGTCGAATGCCGGCATTGAATAAATCAGGCTCTAAATAAATCTGTCCGTCTGTAATAGAAATTACATTGGTGGGAATGTACGCATCTACGGCTCCAGCTTGGGTTTCGATCACCGGGAGCGCCGTTAACGAGCCTCCTCCTTTGACCTGCCCTTTCAATGAGTCGGGCAGATCATTCATTTGGGCTGCAATCTCTTCACTCGCAGTGATCTTGGCGGCACGCTCCAAGAGACGGCTATGCAAGTAAAACACATCGCCTGGGTATGCCTCACGTCCAGGAGGGCGCCGAAGCAGAAGAGAAACTTGTCGGTATGCCACCGCCTGTTTGGATAGATCGTCAAAGATGACCAGCGCATGCCGTCCTGTATCTCGAAAATATTCACCGATACAAGCTCCTGCAAAGGGAGCAATAAACTGAAGTGGGGCGGCTACGGATGCCGGTGCATTCACAATGACCGTATAGTCCATAGCTCCATTCTCCTCCAGCGCACGAGCGACCTGTGCAACCGTAGACGCTTTCTGTCCAATCGCCACATAGATACAGTAGACTGGTGCATCGGTCTCATGGGTTGAACGCTGGCTGATGATCGTATCAATCAGTACCGCAGTTTTTCCGGTTTGTCGGTCACCAATCACTAACTCTCTCTGACCGCGCCCGATCGGGATCATCGAATCAATCGCCTTGATTCCGGTAACGAGTGGCTCAGATACCGGCTGGCGATAGATCACCCCAGGCGCTTTACGCTCAAGAGGCATTTCGCAGGTTTCCCCGGTGAGCGCACCTTTGCCATCAAGTACCTCTCCCAGTGGATTAATTACCCGACCAAGCATGCTCTCAGATACCTGAATGGATGCAATTCGACGCGTCCGACGTGCCTGATCTCCCTCTTTCACCTCCTGAACTTCCCCAAAGAGAACTGCCCCGACATTGTCCTCTTCCAAGTTCAAAACCATCCCGGTAACATTCCGTTCAGGGAACACAATCAACTCCCCCGCCTGTACTTGAGACAAACCGTAGAGTCTGGCAATGCCATCACCTACCTGGAGGACAGTACCAACCTCGTACACATCTGTTTCGGACTCAAAGCCACCAAGCTCCTGTCTGAGTAGAGCTGTAACTTCGTCCGGTCGTATAGCCGTTGTCATTTCATCATTATTTTGTTAAGCCTGCTGCTGCAGGCAGTCTTGAAGCAGCGAAAGCTGGTGCCGTACGCTGCCATCAAATATCGTGTCTCCAATTTCTATCACAATTCCACCCATCAGGGTCGGTTCTTCGTTGACCTCAAGACGAACGGTACGTTTCAATCGAGCACTCAGAACATTTTGCAACCGGTTCTTTTCCTCTTGAGACAACTCTGAATGTACACGCGCATGCACCAGCATAATCCCTTGCGCCTCATCAGACAGGACCTGAAATCGTGCAAGAATATCGTTAAGCAGAGATTCTCTTCCACGCTGAACAAGCATCTCTAAGAAACGCAGAGACACCGCGTGGACACGCTCCTTGAAGAGAGTTTGCAGAATCGCAGATTTTTTCCGCCGCGGAATGACCGGACTTTTGAGCAATTGCTGCAATTCCAGAGAGCCAGCCAGAGTTTCCCTGATCAGCTCCATATCAGCAGTGACCGAGGCTGTATTTGCAGCCTCGTCGTAAAGTGCCTGAGCGTAACGCTGGGCAACCATGGAAGAAGTCATGCCTGATAGCTAGGAGGCGCAGTTCCTTCTGCCGTAGTGAGTTCGTCAATGAATCGACCAACGAGTGCCTGTTGTCGCGAGATATTCAGGTTTTCCCGCAGTACTTTCTCTGCAACCAGAATCGCAAGGTCTGCTACTTCGCTCCGCAAGGTCTGCAGTGCACGTTCCTTATCTCGTTCAATCTCTTCTTGTGCTTGTTCACGAAGGGCGGTGATTTCTTCGCGTGTACGCTGCACCTGTTGATCTCGTAGTTGCTGTGCTTCCTCTCTTGCTTTACGGAGCAGACGTTGGGCATCCTGTTCCGTCTGTCGTTGAGCCTGAGCATTGGCATCCTGCAAGCGCCTGCTCTCGGCAAGCGCTTCCTCAGCCCGGTTCATAGAGGATGCGATGGTTTCCTCACGCTCCGACAATGCCGAAGTGATTGGACCCCACGCATACTTGCGAAGAAGTAGTAAAGTGACCAGAAATACCACAGCCAGCCAAACAACTAAGCCGACATTGGCACTCAGTAAATCTGCAGCGAGCACCATGATGAAGATCTACTTAAAGGCAAGAATAAAGGAAATTACCAGTCCAAACAGTGCAACTCCCTCAATCAGGGCCGCCGCAATAATCATGGTGGTTCGAATATCATTGGTCGCCTCGGGTTGGCGGGCAGTACCCTCCATAGCAGGACCGGCTAGTCGGCCAATACCGAGTCCGGTGCCGATGGCGACGAGTCCAGTGCCGATTCCGGCACCGAGGAATGCAAGAGCTTGTGGTTCCATGGGTAAAAAAGTTTAAAGGATAGTGGATATACTTAGTGAGCCTCACTGTGCGAATGGTCGGCAATCGCCATCCCAATGAACAGTGCAGACAGGATCGTGAATATGTAAGCTTGAATGAATGCGATCAGTATCTCAAGACCCATGACGAATAGGGTGAATGCCAAACTGATCGGAACGACGGCATATCCAACGGCTTCACCAAATAGCTGCGTGAACGTAAAGATCATTCCTATCAGACTGAGAATCACCAAGTGACCTGCGGTGAGGTTGGCAAAAAGTCGGATCGCAAGGGCGATTGGTTTGGTGAAAAGTCCCATGATCTCCGTTGGAATCAAGAGAAATTTAACAGCAACCGGCATATCTGGTGGCCAGAATACATGTTTCCAATGATCTCTGGATCCATTGACCTGAGTCAACACGAACGTGAACGTAGCCAAAACGGCGGTAATGTTCAGGTTGGATGTAGCCGTTGCACCGAAAGGAACAAGGCCCAACAAGTTGCACGTTAGGATAAAGAAAAATGCAGTCAACAGGTACGGTAAGAATCGCTGGTAGTTATTTTTGCCAAGATTCGGGATAGCAATGTCATCCCGAACAAAAACAACCAGCGTTTCAAACAGGTTTTGAAGGAGTCCTTGGGGAGCACTGGTACGCCCGATCCCGCGCTTATATTTATTCGCTAGATTTAGGAAAAAGATCAGTAAAATCCCAGAGGCAATCAGCGCAAAGACCAGATGCTTTGTGATGGATAAATCCAGCACAACCTCCCCGGCACTCGCTACCAATATGGCATCCAGATGCTTGCCCTCTGCAATCTTGCTATTGAGATCTGTTGGAGTATCCGAATGTGTCTCTTCGCCATCGTGGAATTCGGCATGCATTTCACCAGAGAGAAGAGCCTGCTTTGTCGACCAGTATGCTCGCAGACCATAGCCGGCAGATTCACTTCGGACAATGAAGATCCTGGGCAATTCTACCTTAGCAAAGGGAAGAAAATCTAGATAATATCCGTCGGCCGTATGATGAACCGCATCAAATCCTTCATCATCAGCAGCCACACTATTAGGGGGTGCCAATAGTGCGGCGAAGCAAAGGATATAAGCGCAGCAGTAGATCGTACGCATTAATTGTGATAAATTAACCAAGTGATTTCACCGAAAATCCCAATTAGGACCACAAGCAAGAAGGCACCCGTGAGTACAAGAAGTCCAACAGAAAACAGTTGAGTGATGACGAACAACACAACGAGGGCTACGAACATGCGCAACACCATTCCACCTATTACAATGGGGACAAACTTGGATGTGTTCTGAGAAACCTTAACAACCAGCAACCCTGCGCAAGTGTAGCTCAAGCCCAAAAGGATCCCCACTAGAGCGCTCCATCCCGAACTCATTCCTGCATAAACGAAATTTACAAAACTTAAGTGCGAATAAGATCAAATTTTGGATGAATTATCCATGTAGATTCCCTTGAATGCGAATGCACTAGATCCAGGAAAAAACCACAGATGAAGCAACCAATACCAGCAAAAAACACTTATAACGCTTCAACGCCAAAACGTTCGCACATTTCTGTCCAGAAATTGAGAAGGGTAATATTCTGACCTTATGGTTGAAGTCCCTGATCTGGGAGGCTTTAACTCTATCCTTTAACGTCAATTGATCTGAGCGATCCGTGGTGGAATAAACAACTGAGAGAGCAAGAAGAGGGAATTAAGTTTTAGGATCTCTTATTTGCAATGTGAATCAGCCGAACAAAGACACAAACCATCCCGAGCATTGCGCCAACCAAAATAAGCCATGGGGTGGTTCCAAAAAACTCATCTAAGAGGTAGCCAACAACTGCAAATGCAGCCATGGTCATGCCCACTTGCATACCGAGACTAAGATAGGGTGATGCCTCACGCAGGCTGTTCTGCCAACTGCTCATTTGTCGTTTCGGATGATGGAACAAAGTCCTCTGAAGCGGCGGAATGCTTGGATCCCATAAGGCATTCGCCATTGAACGTGGCTCCCTCTTCAATGACCAGACGTTCTGCTTGTATGTTGCCCTGCACATTTGAACAACTGGTTAGGAGCGCCTTTTTCGTCGCAGTGAGATCTCCCTCCACTGTCCCGATCACGGTGATATTCTCTGCCTGAATTGATCCATTCACGAATCCTTTTTCCGTTACAACAACAGTCCCTCCAACCTTTAGATCACCTTCAAACCGCCCACCTAGTCGGGTATCCGATTCGGTAACTAAACTGCCCTTGACTGTGGTTTCATCTGATATTAAATTCAGGTTCGCGGGAGATACTGTCTCGGTAAAACCTTGGAATTTCGCCATTTCGTTCTTGAATAGATAAGATTTTAGAGGCTGGTATTAAACAAAAGAAATTACGAGAAAAGATATTAATAGCCTAGGAAATAGCTTGCCGGATCCTGTGCCAGACCATTATTCCACAACTCAAAATGGAGATGCGGTCCAGTAGAATACTCGCCGGAGTCTCCGCTCACTGCAATGCCCTCCCGAAGACGGACACGATCTCCTGTACGTTTCAATAGACGCTGATTATGTTTATAGACGGAAACGTATCCGTCGGCATGTTGTACAGCAATGGTATGCCCCCCTTCATAGGTCCAGTCCGAAAAAATAACGTATCCATCCCCAATACAGCGAACGATCGACCCCTCGCTGGTGGCAATATCAACGGCATAGTGGCCCCCTTCGGCATCAAATCCACGCGTGAAAATCCCTTGCACAGGGGGTAAAACGGGGAGTTGGAGACTGGCTAAATAATTGTGTGATGTCGGTAGTGGTGAGACCAATGAGAGATTTCCGCTTGGAATCCACCCATTAGGAGGGGCTGGCTGAAAAGATCCGCCCGTAGGTGAAAATTTTGGGGATAGACTCGAACTGGGGGAGTCTTGGAGCGGAGCACTTGATAGATTGACTGGCACAGGAGTGACCGTGAAGGAAGAGTCAATATCCCCAGACAAAAGACGCTGGATATTCGTAATGTACTGCGTCTGCAGAGTTAGTGAATCTGCTATCTCTTGCAAGCGTATAGAGGTTAGTACAGAATTCTGATGAAGTTCTCGGGTGTTAAACTGAGGGATCAGACCGCGCGAAAGACCTAATATGACGACCCCAACTACCAAACATGTATAGATTAGAAGTGCTATGGACATTGTCGTGCCCAAACGAAATTGACGAGGAAGGAACCGGCGGTACGACCCTAACCTGGAACCTCTCCAAATCATTATCTGGGGCTCAATCCCAGAATTCCTCAGGATCTCCCGCCAGAATACTGCGAATTCTCGGAGATCCCGAAAGATACGGGAATTCTCGAATCGCTTACCGGAAAACAATTTCATGAATGATCTTTTTCCCAAGGTGCTCATTTAGGCGGTCACGCCACTGTACCCGGTGCATATGCAATTCCTGACACCATGTTGTTGAGTTCAATTGTACGTACAATTTTCCATGCCGTGTCCAGACTCGCTCGGTGACTTTGGCAATGATTGGGCCTGCAATGTCATGCCAGACCTCAACCGCTTGGGCTTCGTTCAGACCAGAACGCACGCCTAAATCATCAATCGCGGTCTCAATCAGATCCGCAAGAGGAAGCGTTTTAGAACTTCGTTGCAACCCCATAATACTTAACAAAGTGGTGAGTTTATCTTACACTGTAAGGAAGCATATGATGCAGCTTGCTATCATGGAAAGCATACCTTTTTTTCTAACATAACCGTCCAGCAAACTTCCTGTCTATACTCTGATTACGGTTCTCATATTTCTTGGCTTGGACGCTTGGCTTTGGCACGACAATTGCGCAAGTGGATCAATAATTGGGGACAACGATAAGGAAATAATGATTGGGCTTCCGTTATTGGACTTCATTAATTCATTCTCGTCTCAAATGGTTAGATTTTTTGATGGTTCACTCAAAATTACCATGCAGCATAGCATCAGACAATATACTAAGAATATTGTCTATAAGTGTTACTCTGAGGCGTTGAAATGCGACCGGTATTCATGATGAGAAAGAAACTACTTCTTGTGGGGACATGGTGTCTGATTGTCTTATGTGCTGCTGCTCAGCCACTTCCTGATACCCTTCGCGTTGATCTCAAAACTGTCCTTGAGCGAACTCTTCAGGTCAGTCCAGATATTCGTGCGGCCTTTTCAAATGTTGCTTGGGCTGATGCGCGCCACGATCTAGCAAGGAGTAGCCGTATCCTTCCAGATGCTACTGCCATCAGCGCATTTGCTGCAGTCCCCGGAATTGAAAATCCCAATGGAACTCCGGTAGACCAACTCTACCTTGATCCATCGGTTCGCAACGATTATGGTAATCTTCGCCCCTATGCTCAGGCTGAACTATCCCTTTTGCAACCCATTTACACCTGGGGCGCTCTCGGAGGGGCAATGGAGGCAGCATCTGCCGGTGCTGATCTCGAAAATGCCCGAGCACAAGAAACGATGCTTGAAGCTTCGTTGCGTGGTGCCGAACTTTACTACGGTGTCCTACTCACAGATGAATTATTCCGACTGACGGATCAGGCTGAGGAAATGGTCGCGATGGCTATGCGGGAGATCGACCGTCTCCTCGAGGAAGGGAACCCAGAGGTTGATGATGCTGACCGTTATCAGGTACTGATCACTCAACAGGAATATGAGCGTCGAATTGTGGAAGTTACGCAGGAACGCCAGTCTGCATACGCCTACCTTCGCCGCCAACTGATGGTTTCAGACTCTACTCATGTTCTTCCCGTACGTAACCGTCTGGAACCACTCACCTTTATACTGGAGGGACTGGAATACTATCAGCAACAGGCCCTCATGAACCGTCCGGAAATCCTTCAGGCCAGAGCGGGGCTGACTGCCACTGGTGCGCTGATCCGTGTGGCAAAAGCAGACTACTACCCCCAGAGTGTAATTGGGCTTGAACTGAGTACCAGCGGAGCTTCAAATCGATTCCGTCAGCCCAATCCTTACATCAGCGATGGATTTAGGCGAACCAGTGTTCGAGCCGGGGTCGGACTGATCCAGAAACTCAATTTTGGACAAACGCGCGCACGAGTTGCGCAGGCCAAAGCTCACTATCAGGCCGCAGAGTATTTAGCCGTTGCTGCGGAGCAGCTTATCTTAGCAGAACTTGAACGATCTTGGCGGAACGTCATCACCCAAGAAGCAGCCCTTACTGCACAGGACAGCTCTCTGGCACTCAGTAAGGAGTGGCTACGAGTTGAGCAGATCAATTTCGATCTCGATCTGGGCGATACAGAAAATTTGGTGAAAGCGGTACAAATGAATCTGGCCCTAGAGGTTGGGTATTATGAGGCAATTCGCCGCTACAACATGTCCATCCTGAAGCTACTTGCGACGGCGGGCCTATTGATCCATGAAATGAACTCATTTAATGAATAACAGCACGATGAACCTGAACTTACTCCTGGTGCTCTGCACCCTGATCTTGTGCGTACCTATTGTCGTGGCACAGGAAAATCCAGAAGCCGAAGTCCTAGCATTGATCACTAGTCGCGACGCAGAAATCAAGGATGCCGTCCGTGGTATGGAAGATGATCCACTTCTACGGGAAGTCGCGCGCGCGCTGATCAATGATCAGATTGACTTTGAAGAAATGGGACGTCTCTCGCTCGGCGACTATTACACGGACCTCTCAACTGAACAGCGTCAAGAGTTCACTGAGGTCTTTGCTGGGATTGTGCGGGCACAGTCCCTCAGCGATCTGTCTATCTACGAGGCTCCGGTGACGATCAAGTCTGCGTCGGTCAATCTTAACTTAGCGACCGTTAATACGAGCGTCGAACTTCGAGGCCAAGACGTAGAGGTAATGTATAAGTTGTATCAAAATGCGTCCAAATGGTGGCTCTACGACATTATCATTGACGGAGTGGGCACGGTGGAAGGCTACTCGGTATCGTTTCAGACCTTCATCCGCAAGCGAGGGTTTGATTCATTCATGGAAAGTCTCCGTAAACGTCTGGCTACTGCGGAGAGCTAAGGTTTCGCGAAGGATCTGGTTTGAAGCGTTTCAAGAGAGAGTGATCCGTTGAAATTTATGGCGCACCTACTCCATACAGGGCGGTATTTCACCCGTGCCTACCCCCAGCACATCCTCGGTCCATTCGTTCCCCTCTGCATCAAACCTATAGGTATCGCTGGTGTAGCCAGCAAAGATACCAAGCCCATTCCGAACATTCGTATGAATTTCCACAGATTTCATATAGGTGATATTTGGAACACCAAGGAAAATATCATGTAGCGACAGCGTGCGCTCAAATGCAAATAAATCGTTGTTCAGTACCGTGACTATAAGCATCAAATAGGTTCCGACGGATTCTAATCTCATCGACTCAAATGTGATTTCAAATTCAGTTGTCGTGGATTCAAACAATTGATCAGAAAAGAATGCAGACCCAAATTTATCATCCAATGTAGGAATGGTAGGATCATCAACTGCCTCGGGAAAACTTCTGAATGAAGGCGATCGACTACGAAAAGAGATTTTATCATAGTACTTTGAAGATGTAGAATCGTCACGAACTACTGGGCCATAGATACCGTCTCTGCAGAATGGCATTACCTGAAACAGTTCAAGACGGTAATAATTCGGATCTGGACGATCGGTCAACTCAAAACGCAATCTAAATAGATCTGCATTCAGAGAATCCTCTGCGGCCTTATATTCCACACTCAGAAGCTTGCTATCCAAAGGGGGGGGGCCAAGATGAAGCTTCTGCCTCTGGAAAGCCGTCTACATTTACTTGCACCATGTAGGTGACATCTGGAATCGGTTGATGATCATGTAGTGTCCGATATATTCCATTCCCCAAGTACTCCAGCGAGTCACGAAAATTCCCTTCTCCAGTGACGACAACCTTGGCATCCTCAACAATCAACCCTGATGGCTCTGTGATATCCCCCAAAGGGACACTCCTTTCTACTTTGACTTTCCATAAGCTATCTGGCGAAAACTGCGATTCAACTACTAGCTTGGATTGATATCCATTAGGAACATCTAAGTCAACGATAGTCTGGCAACCAGAGAGAGCGATCAAGAAGAAAAGAAGTCCTATCCGCTCACGCATCGCCTAAATATCCACTTGCCATGAAAACGCAGGAATGAGCTGCAGGAGGCTCAACTGCTCAAAGCAAATAATTGATTGACAGGGGCTATCCGTTTTAGGATATACAAACATGGGATTTTTGCGGTTGTAGGCATTGTAAACTCCAAACGTAAACGTGTGATCTGCCCATGAGCCATGTTTGATATAATTGAAGCTGATGTCAAGGCGGTGATAGTCTGATGCACGGGCAGCATTCACAGGCCCAGAATCTACGACTAGGTTGTATCTAACTCTATAACGCCCCACAGGGACCCATACTGGATAACCACTTCCGTAAACCCAAACGGCTGACAATTTTAATGACTTGGAGAGAGGATACTGAACCACAACTGAAATATCATGACGGCGGTCATACCCGTCAGGGAAGGGGTTCCCCCCGTTCAGAAATTCAAAGTGCCTTGTAGTTCGTGCCAATGTATAGCTCATCCATCCTGTCAGTCGTCCTCTTTTCTTTTCAGCGAATAGCTCTATTCCACGAGAAGAACCCGTACCTTGCTCAACAATATCTGGCCAACTCAGGAACGCAGCCTGATACCTGCCGGCTCCTACTTGGTATTCAAGGAGCCCATTCATGGATTTAAAATACCCCTCTACCGAAACCTGATATTGATTGTCACGAAAACTATTCAGTAACCCTACCGCCACCTGATAACCACTCTGAGGTGTAATGCGGTTCATACTTGGAATCCACAGATCCGTAGGAAACGCTGTGCCTCCGCCAGTCAATAAATGCACATACTGCTTTGACCTCGCGAAAGAAGCCTTTGCTGCCGTTGTCTCCGTAACTCGCAGATTTACCCCCAATCGGGGCTCAATAGAAGCGTATCGTGCACCTTGGGAAGCATATCCCGAAAACCGAATTCCAGACAACACTCGCAGTCCGCGGGACAGTTGCATCTCATCTTCGGCATACAAAGCCATCTCCTGAGAGTCTAACAACCCCGTAGGTGTCTGTAGTAAGTTTATAGGCGACTGACTAGACGTTTCCAGTCGAGTAAAGGTGCTACCAGGATTGAAACGGTGCAAAATACCCTCAACACCAAAACGTAAATGGTGCTGGGGATTCGGCAGGTATTCTAAATCAATTTTTACAGTCCAATCAAGTATTTCGGAATTCCAAGACTGCTTATATTCCGTTGTCTAGCCTTCCTCAGCATCACTAAAACTCGTACCTGAAGAGAAGCGATACTGCATCACGCCGAGGAGAGAATTGACAAACAAACGATCTCCCATCAGCCGGTTCCACCGCAGAGAGGCCAGACGGTTCTGCCAACCTAAATCATAATCCGATCGCTCTTGGTCGGCCGCATCAAGGCCAAGGCCAAGATCTGGCCTGTGATCATAGGAAAATCTATCCTGACCGGCATAAGCACTCAGATAGATTCGATCATTATCTGATAAAATATAGTTGGCCTTAAAGTTCAGATCATAAAACCCCGCATGATATCGGTGCTCAGATGTCTGTTGAAAGGGGCGCAATAACTGATCAATGTAGGTCCGCCGGCCAGCAATAAGAAATGAACCGCGGTTTTTCACGATAGGCCCTTCCAGCATTGCACGAGAGGAAACAAGACCAATCGCCCCCTCAGCGGCGAAATGCTTCATATTGCCTTCCTTCATCGTATAATTGACTACTGACGAAAGACGTCCTCCATAACGCGCAGGAAACCCTCCTTTGATCAACTCAACACGCTTCATAGCAGACGAATTAAATACGCTGAAAAACCCAAATAAATGATTGGGATTGTAAAGGTGGAGTCCGTCCAATAAAATGAGATTTTGGTCTGCTCGTCCTCCCCGCACATAGATCCCGCTACTGCCTTCAACGCCTGACTGAACACTGGGCAGTAATTGTAGTGTCTTCTGAATGTCAATTTCTCCTAAAACGACGGGCAGAGTCTCAATTTCCTCAATGGAGATCTCATGGCGACTCATCTGGACATTCTCTAATTCGTTTTCTCTTTCGGCGATGACTTCAATATCCCCGATTCTCAGAACCCGAGGGGTAAGCGTAAAGGTCAGTGTGGTATCTCTTTCAAGTTCTATACGAGTTGAAACTGGCTCATATCCGACATGTGAAACCATAAGTGTGAGCGTTCCTGACTCAACGGTAAGGCTGTAGAATCCATACTGATTCGTTGTAGATCCAATCTGTAATGCAGGAACATAGATACTCACGCCATACAGCCGCTCTCCACTGGCGATGTCCTCGGCATATCCGCTGACCGTCAAGGACTGAGCAGTTATTGAAACCAACGAGATAGCCCATAAAAGTCCCACCAACAGTCCCCTATTCAGCCATCTGAATAACGACATTCTTCTTTGCAACAATAAAGTGGATGACCATTTGGAAACGAGTCAAGATGCTCACTTCGTATTTTTCAGCACAATTAGAAAAAGATATGCAATCCCACGCCCCGCGCTGGGACTGTACCAAAACTCCCAGCATCATCAATGGATAGACCAATGTCAAGAGTCAAGGATAGGCCTTTGGAGGAAGACTTTCTACCAGTTCGGAGTTCTGCACTACCACCTCCCGTGAAATGATACCGAATTGACGAAGATGATTCTGGATCTTGCATGGAATTTTTGTACCCGCCAAGCTGTCCGAACACTTTGAACCTGATCCTCTTCCATTCATGAAGACTGTGGTTATATCGAATCGCTACTCCTAACTGTTCCAGCCGCACCCCTCGCATAGGGTCAGGGCTACTGCTGAACTTCCCGCCACCCATTACCTGAAAATTCTTGAAACGTACGCTTAATCCGCTACCATTTGACCCTGAAAGTGCCACCAGCCCCACCCCAACACTAGACTGTGCGTACATGGGCTGAACACAGAGGGTTGAAGCCGCAATCACAGAGAAAATCAGGAAGACGGTAAACCGTTTTTTGAAAATTTCAGAGACGACACTTTCTTGATGAGTCATAACTTTCAAGTTACAGTCTGAAATTTTTCTTTGCCCAAGTTCGCCATTTTTTGGTGCCATAAAGTTGCGAATTTCCATTTAAGGCGCCTCCGATCTACAAAATCTGATTCACATGTCACCTTTCGGGCAGTTGTATTTGATTTATTTACTAAGCCCACACCGCTTCGCTGTATTTCAAAAACCTCAACGTCAGGATGATGACTTATTTTCTTGGATAATACTGCATGTTCATGATCTCTTAAAGAGATTGAAGTTAGGTAATCCGTACTATTTTCTGGAACATGATACACATAGTTTCTTGTGATTTTGTAGACTACATCACCAAATTGAAATTCTCCCTCAGGATTTAATACAGTGGCGAAAAAGGGATCCTCAACAACTTCAAGTTCATCAGTGTCTTTATTCAGTACTTCCGCAAGCCTCTCAGTATCTGATCTCAGCGACTCAAAGTTGATCACTGTTTGGAGAGAATCCAGATAGGAGGATTCTTTGTTAACGATTGATTCCATAAATCTCCGAAATTCGTCTTCGTCATTAAAAACGATCCGATCATTGACCACCGTAGGTTGGATGATCCTGGATGGATTGGTTGTTTCTGCGGATTGTTGAGATATAGGCTCGGTGATTACTCCACTAGAATCTCACCCTATACTGCAGAACAAAACGGATAGCACAAAACATTAACCTCTGTCCGTGAACCATAGTTTTATGGGTCTTCAACAAATTTAGTGAAAGCGGAATAGGCATCCGTGCGTAAATTTAGCAAACCTGATGGGAATCTGCCCGATTTCCGGGAATAATTTCCAGGGTTTTCTCTATTGTACAACCTTCAAATTTATTCAATGAGTGTAGAATTCAACGAAATCAATGCGGTGTATGGGATTGTATCTCCTTGGCGAATCTCAAAGATCACAACGGATACGGCGGACTACGAGGTCTTTCTGCATGTGTGTTGCGAGGATGAGTCGGGACTGACCTGTCCCGTATGTGACCGGGTGTGTCCGGTGTATGACCGTCGTGCGCGGAAGTGGCGGCATCTGGATACGGGGACGTATCGCACGTATGTGGTCACGGACCTTCCTCGGGTAAAGTGTCCGGATCATGGGTTGCGGACGATCGCGGTTCCGTGGGCAGACCGAAGTGCTCGGATGAGTTTGAAAGCATGGTGATTGACTGGCTCCAAGAGGCGAGTATCTCTGCGGTATTTCGTATACTGGGATTGAGCTGGACCGCTATTGACGGGGTGATGCAACGTGCTGTTCAACGCGGGCTTGCACGAAGATCAACCGGATCCTTTACGCGGGTCGGTGTGGATGAAACCACCTATAAGAAAGGGCACAAGTATATCACGGTGGTATCGGATTCGATCACCGGCACCGTAGTGTATGTCGGTGAAGGACGTACGAAGCAGTCCTTGAAGCGCTGGTATGATGAATGTAGCCCTGAACAGATGGAACAGATGGAGAGTGTGAGCATGGATATGTGGCCCGCATACATCAACACCACGAAGGAATGTGTCCCTGGGGCCGAAGCGAAGATTGCGTTTGACCGATTCCATGTGGCGAAGAAAGTCGGAGAGGCCGTGGATCAGGTTCGCCGACAGGAGAACCGGGAATTAAAAAAGGAGGACCGGGATGACCTCGTTGGCACCAAGTATGATTGGTTGACCAATGCGGAGAATATGTCGGCTCAGCAAAAGAAACGGTTCCGTCAGTTAAGGACCAGTTCGTTGAAGACCGCCCGTGCATGGGCCATCAAGGAATTGTCCCAGAAGCTATGGCATTATGTGAGTCCCATCTGGGCACGCAAGGGCTGGAAGCGATGGTTATCCTGGGCCATGCGTTGTCGACTAGAACCGATGAAAAAGGTCGCCAAAACCGTGAAAGAACATCTGTGGGAAATTATCAATGCAATCATCCTGAAGGTCAGCAATGGCCCGGCAGAAAGCATTAACAGTCGAATCAAAACCGTGAAAATTCGTAGCCGCGGCTTCCGCAATGTTGATCGGTTGATGAACGCGATCTACTTCTATCTGGGAGGGCTGGATCTCTATCCAGAAAGTGTTCAAAATAGACCCCGTCCACTAAAATAATTGAAGAGCCAGTTTTATAAGGGAATTATATCGCAAAGTAACCACTCTTTTTTTTCCTTTTGTGGGAACTTCCGGTGGGAATTCTTGTTATTTTATTATGGGAAATTGTTCCAAATTCAAAACCGAGCAACTCAATGAACCATACCAAGTCTGCTGATCTAGGCATGGCAAAGCGCGAGGCAGACCGGTTGACAGAGGTATATTCGTCACCACCAATACCTGTTCTGGAAATTGCAGAAGAGAGTGGCATTAAGGTTAGATTTGTTGACTTTGGGCCTTACTCAACTAAGGTTTCTGGGTACTGCGATTTCACAAAACAAGAAATATTTGTCAATGGTAAGGATATACCTCAACGGCAAAGCTTCACAATAGCACATGAATTGGGGCACTGGTTCATGCACCGAAGAATCTTTTTGGAAAATCCAGATATTTATCCAGTTCTGTTGCGGACGAACAACCCTGACAGCAACAATCCATTGGAAAAAGAAGCCAACGCATTTGCTGCCCACCTTCTTGTCCCTAACCGATTATTGAAGCCAGTACAAAACCAAGGGGTGAATGCTGCTGTGCTGGCCAATATTTTCTTCGTGTCAAGGTCCATGATGGAAATAAGAATGAGGGGAAGGTAGGTATGGGCTCAGAGGTACAGGAGGGGGGACACGACCAATCTATTTCACCTAGTGATCTTGCAAAGATATTATCTTCTACTCCTGAGGATGAACGAGATTACCTTTTTGCCGTCTATTCCCAAACCTTGAAATCGTGGACGGAATACGAACACTACCTCGGGGTCAAGCAGCATTATCAACATAAAGGGCGTTGGTCAAAGTTCTTGTTGGTAGCCATTGCTGGCATGATCTTTTACCAAATGGGGCTTTTGATTGTTGTAGGGCTCGACTGGCTTGACTTTAGTGATTACGACTGGCTTTTACCTGGTCTCCTTGTTCAGAATATGGCACAAATTGTGGGCCTATCAATTTACGCAGTTAAGAACTTGTTTAGCGACATCATACCAAAGAACGGTAGCAAAAGAGCCCGGTAAGAAGTTCTATCAACTCTTGGAGTCCTGCGGATTTCCCGAAGCGCTCTCCGCCGTATCAACGGGCTTGAAAAACGCCCGTCGCACTGTTTCCATACTTGCCCCCGGCATATCAAACTCCTGATTCATTTCCTTTTTAGTAGGCTGATAGGTTGGAGGTTTAACCTTCAAGGATGCCTGCTTCACAGCTCCTGATTTATGGTCTGCCGTCTTTTTCATTTCCCTGATCCGTTATCTTTATTCACCAATACATCAAGATACATTTGATCCAACTCCCATTGAGTAAATTTTTTCGGACTACGTTTGGATCTACGATTTTCCCTGGCCTTTAAGATTTTACCTCATATGAGAGGAAGTGTGAATGTAACCAGCGATGCCAATACTGCTGCAAGTACACCGGTGATGATATCCATCTGATTCTATTGATTGGTTTTTGCCATATAACCACGTTTCCTATTCTCCCTACGTAGACCGCTCAACGTGTAGATATTGCTTTTGAGTTGGTTGCACGGACCACAAAGGAGAACGCGGTTGCTTATGTGATTGATCCCACCGTCTGCTCTTGGCGTGTTATGATCCAGTTGAAGATACCGTTGATCGTCAAACGTCCTATCACAGCCTTGGCACTTCCTTCCATTGTGAGAAAGAAGTACTTCGTACATCTCACTTCGACTCATCTTACGACCAGCCGGTTCCTTCACTTTGAGTTTGACCTGCAAGAAAGGAACAGACTCCTGTTTGTCATCTGTCCGTTCTGGGACTTGATCTGTGAATGTTATATCCTTCGGAAACAACCAGCCCTCCGAGATCTGTTTACCATCTATTAACATTCCCTCCTTATCCATTCGTGCGATCAAAACCTTTTTAGCCTTATTCCAGATATCAACTCCCACCCATTGTCGTTGTATGCGTTCAGCCGCTACGCATGTCGTTGCGCATCCAGCGAATGGGTCCAGCACGATACCATTTTCAGGACAACTTGATGAAATAATCCTGCCATAGAGTTTTATGGGTTTCTGAGTAGGATAACCCGTTCTTTCATGGGCCATAGCATTGAGAATTGGTATTTCCCACACCGAGCGCATTCTTTGTCTTTCGCGTTGGTACTGCCGATGTATTGATCCGTCGGGATGTCTGATTTCTTTGTATCTTCGCCCCTGATCATCAGTTTTTGTGTATTTTGACTTTGAAAAATCACTTATCGGTACACTACTTGACTGATCGCAAAAATAAGATTGGTTGGATTTAGTGTAAAAAAGCAAGTAGTCATGAGCCTCTTTCAAAATTCCTCAATTGGATGATTTTTTGAGGGATTTCGAAAGAGGTTCCCATACTGAAGATTTCGCATGGTCCGACTAACTGAGCCAGTTTAAGCCACAATTCAGTGGGGACAACAGGTGAAAATAAAGAATTTTGAAAGAGGCTCGTCATGTTTCCTCTTAAAACGTTTTTTTGGTTCTCCAGTGCCCTGATATGACCAGACAATATCATTCTGGAAATTCTTCCATCCAAAAATCGCGTCCATAGCTGCTTTCAAGTAATGACTCGCGGTCGGATCACAATGCAAATAGATACTTCCCGTTGGCTTAAGTATTCGTCGCATTTCCAACAACCGTACATCCATGAAGCACAGATATGCCCCCATACCGTCTGAGTGAGCGTATCGTGCAGATTCTATAGCTTCAATAAGTTTGGGGTAGTCATCTGTTAGCTGGTCAACCCATTCCTGATGCACATCCTTTTCCCATGACCAGCGATCTTGAAACTTAGCCCCCTTTGCGAGACTGTCCGGAGTAGCATGAAAATCCTTGCCTTTGTTAAACGGTGGATCTGTAGCAATGAGATCTACGGATTCGCTGTTCATCGCTCGGAGAAACTTCAAGTTGTCTCCGCGAAACAGTGTCCGATTCTTCCAATTTGCCCCCCCCAATGACGAATACAATCGAAGAAATTAGAGGATTGCACAGACTCAAACCTTTGCACGGTCAGGATCACCTGCCTCTTTTCGTACCCCCCCCTCAAAGCGCGAATTCAATAATCGCCACCGCTGCCCATCCGTAGAATAAAGTGCTCCATCATCCTCTGAAGCTCAAATGCCACCAGAACACAATTTGCTCTCTAGTGTGAGGAATCAACAGTGCCAGTAGGACCATGCTGATCGGTAGAAAGTAGATTGCATAAATCCAGAACAATCCTCCCTTCGTCAAATTACGCCTGGTCAAAAAGGAAAATTTCTGCGTGCTGCGAATATTGCAGAAAACGCCAAGAAGAATCCAAGTGAGTGCTAATATCATTGGGAGTCGGGTAGAGTTGATTTCCGGTAGATTGGGGGCAATCATGACCATTGGAAGCATAAGCAACTGTGGTGTATTTGTCATGGCATTGATCACAAAAAATGGTTCCATCGGTTGTTGCGCTCTTGAGGCACCAACCACTGAATATATTAGCTGAAAACCCACATAGCTCCCAATTACAAATAAGATCACTAACAATGTATTGGAGGTAAGATCATGTATTAGGTCACTCAAACCGGAGGGAAAGAATGAAGAGATTGCCTCTGTCATGAGAAGGTCTCGTGGTACATCCACAAGGATCAGAACGACAGCAGAAATCAGAACTCCCTGTGCGATCGTATACACAAATGAGATCCCCCCTAACAGAGCACTCTCACGATAAAGTGTGTCCCGGTGAGGATACAGGTTCAGGATGTAATTCCACATTACGTCAGGTAGTCTTCCGTATGCCATAATTAAAATGGCAATGAGTAGACAACTCACCCAACCCAAGATCAAAGGCCATGGAGTCGGCGGGCGCTGCCATTCGCCCGAATCAAATGCAAATAGGTTTTGGGTTCCTGTATAGATCCCTCTCACTACCTCATATGCAGGTCGCTTCTCTCCCAATGCATCCAGTAGTCCCCACTGGGAAAATGCACCGTTCGCATCCTGCCACCGATAGACAAAAACAACTGGGAACGTACCTTCCAGCAATTCAGGAAGGTAGTTTTCTAGGAATCGTGCCTGAGACTCAGGAGAGAACCGCTGGCGCAGTCCGAACATTTCAGGATCAACTTTTTGTCCGAGACCAGCAATCCCCACCGGAGTCGGACGACTCCAATCTGAGAGCACCTCGGTGGAATCTGAGCTCTGACGTAGATCTACCAGCACCATGTCTACATGAGAGGAGCACTGATCGCTGACAATAAAAGCTGACGTATAATACAGCGTCAACTCTGGTGCAGCTTCTGCCAATTCACGATAATATTCACAGGCATGCGGATTGCTGGTATCACCATAAGTGGAAATCCCATAACGGTGGGCAGATGGAAACAAACGATATAGATCACGCGCCCGAAGCAAATGGCGTTTCGCGTACGCAAGTGTGTCCAGAAGTGCTTCCCCAGACAGAAAATGCACAGGTAGATCCTGAAAAAGATGGAGTCCCAATGTGTCTGCAACATAGAGTAGGGAGAGATCATCAACCATGGGTAACCGAACTGCTTCAACTCCTGTCTCTCGGATTTTGAATAGATCCTCGACAGTCGGGGGAGCAGCCGCATCCCAAACCACACCTTTAAGTGGAGATTCCTGGCTGTATGCACGATCGACACTCAGGCAAGCCAAAATTAAGTACACAAATATGCACCCGCGAATCATTTCCCATAAAACGTAGCTACACTTCGCTGCCCCGCAAAAAATATAGCATTGGCCAACAGGAGTCTCCCATGATAGAAGAAGCCACGAAAGACAGGATTGTCAACAAAATAAATTACCTCACCCCGTCCAATTGATTCCATTCCGACGACCAGCGATTGATCCAGTGTCTCACGCGCCTCTGCCCCCGCGAATCCGGCAATCGGAGTCGTATCTTGAAGCACCCCGACATTCCATCCATCATTAAGCCGAGGGTGAGTGCGCGCGCTAACCTTCAAAGTGAAATAGTCTGACGGGTAGCCAAATGCAAGCGGATGTGTATTGTCCAATTCTGTACGAAAGATTGCCCCTGAAATTTCTTTCGTCACGGCGTGACGATCACGGTCTGCATAGGGATAATTAATTATCACATCAAGTGAATCCTCCTCGTCCGCTGGCGTCAACTTAATACCAAAACCTTCCTGATCTGCCAGAAAGGCTGCAGCCTGCTCAAGAGCAATTAGTCGGCCCCCTTGTTGAATCCAGTCCTGAACCTCTCCTAAACGTTTTTCATTCAGAATGTCCTCGTAGTACCCAGAGGGTAGGATGATGACGTCATAGCGAAAAAGAGGCAGATCTCCAAAATCACCGGTATGTATCAGAGTAGAACTGTATCTAAGTTGCTCATCAAAAAAATGCCAGAGTTGCCCCTGAGCATACATATTGATCTCTGGTCCGACGAGAATCGCAACGCGGGGAGGACGGATAAAGACCACATCACCAGAGCCAAAATCAACCCCTTCCGTCACGCGAGTCGTCTGGACGGCATCCAAAGCCTGATGGGTACGACGTGCACTCTGAGTCACCAAGGAATCAAACTCTGCACCTCTTCCATCCCGAGTCATGATCAAGGTCCCTCTGTCATAAGATTTCTCACCGATGCGGAATGGAATCTCTGTATAACGTACGTTTACTCCACTTTGCAAGAGGTCTGCCAAAAGACGTGCATCTTCAAAACTGTTCCATTCGGCAAGATAGGCAGCAGGGGTAGATGAATGAGAGGAGGCTTCAACCCTTGGCATATCAGGGCTCCAGGCCACGTCCTGATCCAATGCATAGGCCTCCACACCGTAGATATAGGGGAGAGCCCAAGCTGTGATATCATAGGTGAGAGAGTCCTCCAATTCTGACTCAGGCTCAAACAAAACACTAGTTAGCACCCCCTTAGGCTGTGCGGCAGGAACCACTAGATCCCCGATCTCAATGGACACCTCTCCCTGGGTTCCGGTGCGATATGCAAACCCGCGTTCCGTGCTGGATGAGGTCGTATATCCATAGATGATTCCTTGCAGGTCCAGATGACTCGAGATCGCACGGACCTGATCCTCTTGCCCTCTATGACGAATCAGGTAGGCAGCATGTGCTCCGGTGGAGCCAGCCATAGAAGCACGAAAATACTCGGTAAACTCCTCCACAATACGGACACGCTCTCTGGATGCAACCTCAATCGTGGATAAGCTCGTGGTATAGTGATGCTGGATCCGGTCGGCGAGGATGAGTGTATCGGATTCTGCCGTAATAATCCCAAGCCCAGCCTGACCCAATCCGGCCTGCTCATACGTCATTCCAATGGCGCCATTGAATGTGGGCCAAGTATCCCCATAGCCCGGGTAGAAAAGGTCAAATATCTGCCGCGTAAAAAATAACCACCCCTCTTCATCAAAATATTGGGCATGGTTCGCTCCCAAAAGTTCCTGAAGCTCTCCCTGCCAGGATGTGATATACTTGTGGAATGGTACAGCAGCAGGAGCAAAGAAATAGGGGCTATTGATGCCCTGCTCATGAAAGTCCACATGAATGTGGGGCATCCAGCGATTATAATGGGGAAGTCGCTGACGTGTCTCATGCTGAGTTCCCCATGCCCAGTCGCGATTCAGATCAAAATAATAATGGTTCGTTCGTCCATTGGGCCACGGTTCACGATGTTCCCGCGCTTCTCCTCGGACATTTGGCACACGCCCCTTTGATTGACGATAAAATTGGACATAACGGTCTCGACCGTCAGGATTGAGACATGGATCCAGAATTACAATGGTATTTTCAAGCCAGGATGTAATGGGACTGGACTCCTCAGATGCCAATGTATACATCACCTCCATCGCAGTTTCGGTGCCGGACGATTCATTGCCATGAACATTATAACTTAGCCACACGATCGCGGGAATATCTCCCACCGAAGTTCCCTCAAGAAGACCCGTACGCTGTAGGTTTGCCGTACGGATTTCTTCCAACCTCGCATGATTGTTGGTAGAAGTGATGATGAGATATTGGAGCAGGCGGCCTTCATATGTATGGCCATACTCAACGCGAGTCACCTTCTCGGACTCTTGTGCAACATGACGGATATAATCGGTGACACGGTGATGGGGCGTAAAGTCCTCGCCGGCTTCGTAACCCAAAAACTCCGCCGGACTTTGGAGCTGGGCACCAGCCTCGGATACAATGAAAGGTAGGAAGAGTAGGCAGGTTAAGGATCTAATCATGATGGAGTATGTGCACGGAGTGCTTCAATGCGCAATTGAGTCGTGACCTTCCCGTTCCACCTGTTCTCTTCCACACGGCAGAGAAGATCCAGACCTGTTTTCTTCGCACGAGCTTCCTCTGCAATTGAGTACTGTCGTCCGAGCCCGAACCCAATGGAATCCATTACGGTGGTGGACCTGGAATCTCGCACATTCATTTTTAAGTGTTGTCCATTGGTGATTTGACGTACAGAAACAGGATGTGCATTTTCCACTAGGAAGAGGGGCGCTTCATTCGCTCTTCCAAAAGGCTGACAAATATTAAGGACACGCGTAAATTTTCCAGGAATTTCTTCTATGTTTAATCGTGCATCATATTCTATCGTTTGCTCAATGACTCGATCGCTATGCTGCTTAGCGACCTCTCGGTTCAACTGGGCCTTGAAAAGATGAAAATCTTCTTTTTTTAATGTTACCCCAGCTGCTTTTGCATGCCCCCCAAATCGGACTAATAGATCCCTACAATCCATCAGTGCCCGAAAGATATCAATCTCACCAAAGGAACGTACGCTACCAAACAACTCCTCTCCACTTGAAGTTGGTACATCTGTTAGTAGGACCGTAGGCAACGAAAATTCTTGAACTATCTGGGAGGCAATCCATCCCAAAATGCCTGGATGCCAATCTGAATGATAAAGTACAAGCGCATGAGTATGGGTGCCGGCTAGTTGGGTGCCGGCTAGCTTTCTGGCAACGGGCCGTAACTGAGCGCCCAATTTCTTTCGGTCACTATTCAGTTCATTGAGGCGCTTAGCCAAGCCAACCGCCTCTTTTTTTGATCTGGACGTGAGAAGGTTCAGTGCTTCATGAGCATGCGCAAGCCGTCCCGCTGCATTTAAGCGCGGTCCCATGGACATTGCGATATTGCCAGATGTGAGGTGATTCTGACTGCAGCCCGAAGAGGAAATCAGTACCTGCAGCCCGGGATGGTCCGTCATCCTCAGAACGTTTAAGCCCTCATGAACCAAGATGCGGTTCTCTCCGGTCAAAGGCATAATATCGCATACGGTAGAGATTGCCACTAAACCAAGATACTGATCTGCAGGTTGAACGGATTCCCCTAATACATCCAAGGTGACCTGTACAATTTTATAGGCTAAAGCACATGCTGAAACTTCCTTTTGCGGGTAAGAGCATTCCTCCCGATTGGGATTCACATGCGCACTACAAATGGGTGTTTTATCCTCATTCTGGTGGTGGTCACAGATAATCAGATCTATTCCTTCTTTCTTGGCATACGCAGCCGTTTCCACAGCATTGGTTCCGCAATCCACCACGATGATCAGAGAACACTCCTGTTCCTTCGCAACTTCAACCCCACTGACATGAAAACCATGATTTTCTTCTTGGCGGTGGGGAATATAGAATGCGGTCTCAACGTCACGGGATGCCAGAAATTGTAGCATCAGAGCGGTGGAGGTCACCCCATCTGCATCAAAGTCTCCATAGACCAGCACTCGTTCCTTTGCCTGAATCGCCTTCGCAATCCGGTCAGCCGCCTGGTTGATTTCAGCTAAAAGTTGTGGGTCATGTAGCTCTTCTCGGGTACCTCGAAAATACCTGCGTGCAGACTCAACCGAATCTATTCCACGTAAGACTAAAAATCGCGTGAGCGGCTCGGGGAGCGAATTCAGGGCCTCGCTGAGTGCCTGCACTTGGGTTGGATTTTCAATGGGACGTTCAATCCATCGCATGGTTGCTTGTCTTCAATTGACTACCGAAATATACGACGGATTGATGGGTCCTACCCATGCTTTGGGGTCTGTTTTCAGATTGGAGAGAATTTTCCATGATATGTTCATGGGGACGGATAGATAGATCCCACGCACAGATCGATGATGACTCTATAGCACCTCAAACGATTGCACCTTGAAAGTTGAATATCGTTTGACTCGGTTACGTAACGAAATCATGGGCTGAATTCATGATCTCTCCCATGTTGACAACTCATCGGATCACATCAAGACCATGAACTTGGTTCTCACGGTTGTGCGGTTATGCCACAATTAAGATTTTCGGTAATATACATGAGTTTGTACCTTCCAGCAATATTGGATTTATCTGGTAGATTATCCAGTTGATCGGTCCGATCTATGGAACTCAAGTTACGTCTCAGGAATGCAAAAAGATAAGATCTTGTTGAGTGCCTCCGAGCAGGAATCAGAGGTGCGAGCTTTTTTTATTTTGGCTCCGCTTTGGCTAACCGCATTCATTGTAAGCTGTCAACTCTTCATGGTAGCTCCTCTTTTGCCTCTGATTCAGGATGAACTTCTCAATGAATCTCGCCCCTCAGATTTTGCCCTTGGATTTTTGGGTACAGCTTACTCTATTGCCTTGGCCTGTTCCACGCTGATCGCCGGGCCATTCTCTGATCGTGTAGGTCGACGTCGGATCTTGATTGTGGGCACGGCCCTCATCGCAGCAGTCCTTCTTTTGCACGGGGTAGCCAAACATTACCTGTCATTCCTCATCATTCGCGCATTTACAGGGGTAGCTGCGGGAGTATATAGCGGGAGTATGGTCGCGTTCGTAGGAGACTTCTTCCCCTATAAGCGACGCGGATGGGCAACTGGATGGATCATGACCGGAGTAGCCTGTGGTCAGATTCTTGGAACGCCGGGGGGAATCTTGTTAGCCAATGCATACGGTTTTCAGACCCCCTTTATCGTTTTCGGCGGCTTGATGGCTGTTGCATGCATCATGGCTTGGCGCTCATTGCCCGATCCAAATATTGAGCATGACGAGGTTCCTTTTTCCATCACTGCCGTACTTCAGACGTACGGACGACTCTTGCGTCGCTCAAGCTCCCGCGCTGGCGTTCTGCTCTACTTTCTTCTGTTTGCGAGCCTTGGGTTGTTCCTGTTCTTTTTTCCGAAATGGCTCGAGGAGGAGGTCGGAATCACCTTACAGCAAATGGCATTACTTTTTGTGATCGGAGGTGTTGGGATCGTTCTAGGTACGACCTCGGGTGGAATGCTCTCGGACCGTTTTGGTCGGAGACCTATTTTAATGTTCTCCTGTATGATTCTGACGCTGATCCTTCCTTTTGTCGTGCTGTGGGTACAAGGTCTGATCAGTGCGGCCGTGTTCATCGCATTCATTCTGGTGCTTGGTGCCATGCGTACCGGACCACTCATGGCACTTCTCACTGCACTCTCAGCTCCTAACCAGCGGGGCGCCATGATGGGGCTTGCCATTGCCGCCGGACAGTTCGGGTTAGGCGTCGCAACAGCAACTGCTGGATGGCTTTACGAACATCCAGGCTTTCTGTACAATGTGCTTGCAAGTACTCTTTCTATTGCTTTCATGGCTTGGGTGGTCTGGCGATTGGTTCCAGAACCTACAGAAGCCTGAACGATACGCCAACTGCTATGGACTGCTTTCGCTGGATGTAGGGCGATAGATCTCGGTCATACAGTGCAGTGTATTCCGCATTCACGCGGAGCCATGAATTCACGTCCATGGTCACCAGCGTCTCCCAGATCGAATCAGGCGACTGCTGATTAAAAGCAAGAAAGAGGGTCAAGGTAGATTTTAAATGCACATTCGTAAAGATCGTCCGCTCAAAATTGACCAGACCCGAAGACCCTAACTGCCACCGCAACACCTTATCTGGGGAAACCTTGTATCGGCTTCGCAATTCCCGCATCGTGACGATGGTTTCCTTCGTTGCAATCCCAACTCGTACATCAAGCCAACTTTGGATTGAATAATCCAAACCTACCGATTGAGTAAAGATTGCTGGGGAGAGAAAGGCAGAAATTTGAAGTTGATCCACCGTCGGATCTCCCTCATTGTACTGATAGCCACTTGCAAATTGGGATCGAAAGTCCATAGTAATTGCAGGACTTAGTCGACCAAAAACTGGAATACCTGGAAATGTGAGTGCACTTCGCAGATGAATCAAATCCTCTGACTTGCGTAGTTCCACTCCCCCCTGCTTAACCACACCGAATGCAAGGCGCACCTCATGCTCTTGCTGGCTCTCCACAGATGTCTTAGCAGCCTGTAGTCGGACTCCAGTACCGAGAG
This sequence comes from Rhodothermales bacterium, assembly GCA_965209015.1. Classification (GTDB taxonomy): domain Bacteria; phylum Bacteroidota; class Rhodothermia; order Rhodothermales; family Bin80; genus Bin80. The sequence goes on from OZ242367.1 coordinate 91,008, forward strand.
CAAGAGAACTGATTCCCCCATCATGCCATCGCTGGAATCCCACTTGGTTAAATGAAATCGTCCCAGTAGCCTCGGTAGTCCAGGTTGAATCGGACTGCGCAGTACAAGGGACAGCCAATCCGAGAAGAATCAGCAACAACAAAAGTTTATGCATAAACCTGTACCACTTTTTAGTCCGAGATACTAATGCGTAGCCGATTGCGAGCCCGCTCGAGGGCACACTCGGCGCGAACCCGGTCAAGATCACCAGTGGCACTCTTGAGGCGTTTTAGGGCTCTCTTCTCTGCCTTTTTGGCACGATCCGTATCAATATCAGATGCTGGCTCAGCGGTTTCAGCCAGCACCGTGACAATATTCCCAATCACTTCAATAAAGCCTCCACTGGTTGCAAAGGAAACTTTTTCCGAACCGGATAACGTCAGCACGAGTGGGCCCACATTTAGCGAAGAAATCATCGGCGCATGATTATACAGGATCTGAAAACTTCCGTCAGCCCCAGGGGCGCGGAGCCCCGTTGCATATCCCTGAAATACGCGCTTATCCGGCGCAACAATCTCAACCCTCAGCAAGCGTTGCTCTGCACTCATGATGCTTCTGCAAGCGTACGCTCCCCGTCTTCAATCACTTCATCAATCGTCCCCTTATATGTAAAGGCGGACTCAGGTAAGTGATCCAGATCTCCGGAAAGAATCATCCGAAAGCCTTTGATGGTGTCCGCGATCTTCACATATTTTCCCTTGGCTCCCGTGAACTGCTCCGCAACAAAGAATGGCTGGCTCATGAATCGTTCAGCACGGCGGGCACGCTGGACCACCAACTTGTCTTCATCCGAGAGTTCATCCATTCCGAGGATGGCAATGATATCCTGTAGCTCTTTATACCGCTGGAGGAGCTGTTTCACATCTTGGGCAGTTGTGTAGTGCTCTTCGCCTACGATGCGGGGCGTGAGGATCGTGGAGTTTGAGTCAAGGGGATCAATAGCAGGATACAGTCCCAACGAAGCGATGCGTCGCGAGAGTACGGTTGTGGCATCCAAGTGCGCAAATGCAGTAGCTGGAGCAGGGTCGGTGAGGTCATCAGCTGGCACATAGATCGCCTGAACCGATGTAATTGATCCATTCTTTGTGGAGGTAATCCGTTCCTGTAGCTCCCCCATCTCCGTAGCTAAGGTTGGCTGATAGCCCACAGCACTGGGCATCCGTCCGAGGAGAGCGCTCACTTCGGAGCCTGCCTGCGTAAACCGGAAGATGTTGTCCACAAAGAGCAGAACATCACGACCTCCCAAATCACGGAAATATTCTGCAATCGTCAGCCCACTCAGCGCTACACGTGCCCGTGCACCTGGAGGTTCATTCATCTGACCAAAGATCAGGCTGATGCTACTCTCTTTGATCTTATCCATATCCACCTTGGAGAGATCCCAGTTCCCTTCCTCCAGAGCTTTCTGGAATTCTTCGCCATACTGCATGACCCCGCTTTCAATCATTTCACGTAGAAGGTCATTCCCCTCACGCGTGCGCTCCCCCACACCGGCGAAGACGGATAACCCTTCATGTGCCTTAGCAATATTATTGATCAGTTCCATGATCAGGACGGTCTTCCCAACCCCTGCGCCACCAAAGAGACCAATCTTGCCACCACGGGCATAGGGTTGAATGAGATCCACCACCTTAATGCCGGTCTCCAGCATTTCAACGCTGGTAGACAGGTCACTGAATGCAGGGGGTTCACGATGAATGGGGAGCGATCCTTCCACCTTAGGTTGCGGTAGACCGTCAATGGCACGGCCAACCACATTAAAGAGGCGCCCTCGGATATCCTCTCCAGTAGGCATCGCAATGGGCTGTCTGGTACTAATGACCGGAACGCCGCGCATCAACCCATCGGTGGAATCCATGGCGACGGCGCGCACCCGGTTCTCTCCCAGATGCTGTTGTACCTCAAGCACAAGTGCATCCTGATTCTCCCGGGTAATCTCCAGAGCATCCAAAATATCAGGTACCTCTCCGGCGGAGAAAGCAACATCAACGACAGGCCCTACCACCTGTATGACTTGACCAGTTGGGGTCATATTCAATTCAAACAATTTTGGCTAACGAGAAAGTTTAGTCTCCCAGCAACAGATTTTTGTCTGCCTTAAGAGTGCACAGAATGAACACGGAAATGAAAGCAATTTTGGCACAGCAGACTCAAATTGATTGTGCAGGGGCAGCAATTCATAGTTTAACGATGTTAAAAGAAATTGGCTTCATCCGGAGTGATTGGATCCATGGAATGTTTAATCAAGCCTAAATACTTAACTTGGAGTGCTCGCAGGGATCCTGAATTACCGCTCCTCGGCCATCACTCACTTTATCTCACGGATCATGCTATATTCTACACGCCTCTTGAACTCGCTTCTCTTTTTTTCTCTGGCTGCCTTACCGGTCTATGGACAGACTCTTCCCTCTATCACGGAAAAAACTGTGGACATGGATAAGCGCAACGGATTCTTCCCCATTTACTGGAGTGCAACGACTGGAGAAATCTATCTGGAAATCCCTGCTATGGAACAAGAATTCATTTATGTCACCTCTATGCCCTCCGGTTTAGGATCCAATGATATCGGACTGGATCGGAGCCAACTGGGCAGTACCCGTCTGGTCCGCTTTGAGCGCAGTGGACCTAAAATCCTACTCGTTATGCCGAATCTACGCTATCGGGCAGATTCGGCATCAGAAGCAGAGCGTGCCTCTGTGCAGGAAGCTTTTGCAGAAGCTATCCTCTGGGGCTTTACCGTGGAGGCTCAGGAAGCGGGTAGCGTCTTGGTGAATGCAACCGACTTCGTGGTCCGTGATGCAAATAATGTTATTGAAAGACTGCGCCTTGCGCAGCAGGGGAAGTATAGCATGGATGAGAATCGGAGTGCCCCGATTCCCTCCATGCTCAAGGCATTCCCAGAAAACACTGAGATGGAAGCACGAATCACATTTACCTCCACCGATCCTGGCCGCTTTGTACGTGCTGTGGCTGCTGATCCCTACTCTGTAACCCTAAGCGTTCGCCACTCGTTCGTAAAACTTCCCGACGAAGGTTATACGCCTAGAATTTTTCATCCTGGGTCTGGGTACGGATTCATCCGTTACAAGGATTATGCAGCCCCCCTTGGTGAGGATATGGTCAAGCGCTTCATCCGGCGACATCGCCTGATCAAGCAACACCCTGATTCAGTAATCAGTGACCCGGTATCTCCGATTGTTTACTATTTGGATCCCGGAACGCCTGAGCCCGTCCGAGGTGCTCTTCTGGATGGAGCTAGTTGGTGGTCTGAAGCATTTGAAACTGCTGGATTTTCCAACGCCTTCCGAATTGAGATGCTTCCCGACGGGGCGGATCCGATGGATATGCGCTACAACACGATTCAGTGGGTTCATCGATCAACTCGTGGTTGGAGCTATGGCGCTAGCGTCACCGATCCACGCACCGGAGAAATCATCAAGGGGCATGTATCTCTTGGCTCCCTCCGAGTACGACAGGATTATCTGATTGCCGAGGGGCTTCTTGCCCCCTACCATGATTCACTTGGCCTAGATGATCCGATGCTCGAAATGTCATTGGCACGGATCCGTCAATTATCCGCCCATGAAGTCGGTCATACGTTAGGTCTCAGTCATAATTTTGCCTCCTCAGCGAATGCCCGTGCCTCCGTGATGGACTATCCTGCTCCCTATGCGGTTCTGGATGAGAATGGCGAGATAGACCTCCGCTCCGCTTATGCGACCGGTATTGGGAAATGGGACAAGGTGGCAATTGCTTACGGCTATGCATTGCCATTACCGAATGACCGAGAAGAGGATCTTCTGGCTTCAATCCTCCAACAGGCATGGGATCAGGGTCTCCTCTATATCACGGATTCAGATGCTCGCCCGGTCGGAGCTGCTCATCCACTCGCGAATCTATGGGACAATGGGGATGATCCTATTCATGCGCTTCGTCATGAGATGGCGGTCCGCGAGGTAGCTCTGGCACGATTTGGGGAGCGGGTGATCCGTAGTGGACGGCCGTTGGCCACTGTAGAGGAGGCGCTGGTTCCACTCTACCTTCGACACCGCTACCAACTGGAAGCAACCGTCAAGCTACTCGGAGGATTGACCTATACCTATGCCATGCGCGGGGATCGTCAGGCACTCATGAGGCCGATTGAGGGAACGATTCAATTGGATGCACTCCAAGCTCTATTGGAGGTTGTTTCAGTATCGGCACTCCGAATCCCAGAACGTGTGCATCTGATCCTGCCCCCACGACCGCCGGGATTTCCCATGGACCGAGAACTCTTTCCACGCCATACTGGCCTGACCTTTGATGCCTATACACCTGCTGCTGCCGTTGCTACTCTAGTATTTGTACAGATCCTCAACCCAGAGCGTGCAGCCCGGTTGGCTTATCAGACCGATCATGATGCTTCCCTGCCTGATCTTCACAGCGTGATGGAGGAGATCAGTGACGCAATTTGGGGAATCCCTGTGGCCGAGGATCCCTATGATGCGGAGTTGCAGCGCGTCGTACAGCAGGTGTGGATTGATGAATTGATCCGTTTGGCCAATAATCAAGACGCTGCTCCTCCCGTTCGTGCACTCGTCATGGAACGGCTACGGGAGTTTGTCGAATGGATCCCAAATGCTCCGGTCGCCCGTTCCGATCGGGAGACCCGTTACCACCGCCGTATGGTGTTGGATGAGATTGAGCGTTATTTGCTTCGCGACTACGCGGCAGAGGAGCGTAGCGCCCGTACCCCGATTCCTTCAGGATCTCCAATTGGTGCAAGTGCTCGTTGGCAGATGCGAGATGACTTTCTTGCAGCAGCAGCGATGGACTGGTGCAGCCACTAATCAGCGTTTGATGTCACTTCCAAAATCCCTGGATCAACTAAGAGACGTTGCTCTGCTCTATCTCCGTGATGCAGTCAATAATGCGGATGCGGAGTTTCGAGATGGTCAGTGGGAGAGTATCGCACAGGCGGTGGACGGGAATCGGGTCTTAGTTGTCCAGCGTACAGGCTGGGGAAAGACCATGGTCTATACAATCTCTACCAAGCTCCGGCGTGAGAGGGGGGCGGGGCCATCATTGATGATTTCTCCGTTGTTGGCACTGATGCGTAATCAGGAGCGAGCTGCTGATGCACTGGGGCTTAATGCACGCAGGATGACAGGAGACAACTTTGAAGAATGGGATGCCATCCATCAGGAACTTAAGGAGGATGATGTTGATATTCTGATGATCACACCTGAGCGTTTAGCGAGTGGGACATTTCTTGACCGAACCCTCCCTATGATTACCGGAGGGCTGGGGATGTTGATCATTGATGAAGCGCATTGTATTTCTGACTGGGGGCATGATTTTCGTCCTGATTATCTACGGATTCGGAGAGTTCAGGAGATGATTCCTCAGGGCGCCGCAATCGTTGCTACCACGGCAACTGCAAATAATCGCGTGGTGGACGATGTTCGTCAACAACTTGGGGGAAATATCCAAGTGACTCGCGGGAGCCTAACCCGCCATAGTCTGGGACTCCACAATTTTTCCATGCCCGATCCTGCGACAAGACTTGCCTGGATGGCATGGGCAATCAAGGATCACCTATCTGGTAGTGGAATCATTTACGTCCTCACTCGCAAGGATGCCGAGTTAGTTGCGAGCTGGCTTCAGTCCAAAGACATTGATGCGCGGGCTTATTATGGTGATACAGAAAAACGTGAGGAGCTGGAAACTGCACTCATAAATAATAATCTCAAAGTGCTGGTAGCCACGATTGCACTTGGGATGGGATTTGACAAACCGGATCTATCCTTCATTATTCACTATCAGCGTCCTGGATCTGTGGTGCATTACTATCAACAGGTGGGGCGTGCAGGAAGGGGGATCAAGGATGCCTATGGGTTTTTGCTTTGGGGGGAAGAGGACGAGCGGATTCTGGACTATTTCATGGACAATGCGTTTCCCAATCAGGAAGAAATTGATGAGGTCATGGGAGCTCTTGAGGAGACCGATGGCGGCCTATCCCTTTCAGAACTGATGTTCCGAGTGAATTTGAAAAAAACAAGGATTGAAAAAATTTTGAAGCTCGCCTCATTAGAATCTCCTGCACCGGTTCTTTACGAGAAAGGGACTTGGTATGCAACCGGAGATGTATATGACTTCAAAATCTCCCCCGAGCGGATCGCCCGATTGCGTAGTGTTCGTGCACAGGAGCAGCAGCAGATGCGCGAATATATGAACCATAATGGGTGCTTGATGGCATTTTTGCAGCGCTCTTTGGATGACCGAACGGCGAAAAAATGTGGTTGTTGCAGGAATTGTACTGGACGGGCTGGAAAATCCTATCTACCCAAACCCGATATGATTCGTGGGGCCTCCCAGTTTCTAACCGAGCGTCCTTACTTAATCTATGTCAAGAAGAGTTGGCCCATTGCCAATCTTTCGGATCACCCGATTCATGAGGATAGAACCATCCATCCAAAGTATCGGGCCTCTTGGGGCTTAGTCCTCAGCAGCGCATTTGACCAGCAACTTGGCGATCAGATTCTACATGAGCGAGCCACTAAATCCCAGTATTCCCACACGGTAGTGAATGCATTCAGCGCGAGGCTTGAATCAAAAATTCAGAAGTTATCTTGTGTCACCTATGTTCCTCCGCGGAGTGGACAGAAACATGTTCCCCTTCTGGCCGAAGAGCTTGCCCACCGGCTTGGGCTACGACTCATCCATGCGGCTTCAAGGACTGGACAAGAGGATCGGCAGAGTGATTTGAAAAATCAGATCCAGCGTGCTCATAATGCTGCACTGGCATTTGTGATCGATGAACCGTGTAAAGCTCCAACTCTCTTGATCAATGATCTGACCGTGAGTGGTTGGACGCTGACCACCCTAGCTGCACTCTTACGCTATGATGGATGCCAACTGGTGTTGCCCGCAGCATTGGTCATCCGTAGTCTTTCCGAATAATCATGGTTCGCGCGCTCTCTAATGACACACATGTGACCTTGCTACTTTGTGCATGGTTTGGTGGAGAACAGAAGCCTCTTTCAACCAATGAATATAATCTATTGGCATTCTGGCTTCATCAGAACGAATATCGTCCAGTGAATTTGATGGATCGATCCTGTGACCCCTCGGAAGTAGCTCATGAAGTGGGTCTCCGTCCTCGTCGCCTGACGGCGCTCTTAGATCGGGGGATCACACTAGGATTTTATCTGGAAGAGTGGAAGCGGAGAGACTTTTGGATTCTCGGTCGCGGCGATGATGCTTATCCAAAACGAATTCAAGGTCTACTTAGATCCCAGGCACCCCCCTTGCTTTTTGGAACTGGAAACGCCTCAGTCCTTGATCTTGGGGGAACCGCCGTCATGGGGCCGGATCAAGTGATGCAGGATCAGGATGGGCAGGTTGAAACGATTGTCCGACTCTCCGTTGGTCATCAGCGAACGACCATCGCTGCTGGAGATCAGCGAATTGCCTCGGTGGCCATATCCAATGGGATCAAGGGGGGAGGGACGGCCATCTGGATCCTTCCTGGGCCGCTATTAAGTGATCCTCTTGGGAAGGCACTTCGAAGGGCGAAAGCATCTGAACAACTGGTCATGATCTCCAATCGTAGCCCCGCCGATAAGCGCTTACTCCCTCAGGAACCCGAAATTGGACAGCTTCTCATGGCCCTCTGTGACTCGGCCGTCTATATTGATGGCACAGAGTTCAGTATGGATCCCTATTCTCTCCAGATGGCCATGCATGGGGCGCATGGCAAGAGGAATTGTTTCGTATGGGCTTCGGAACAGGTAACGATGGCGGCCGAGGAGTTAATCCATGGGGGAGCACACCCGTGGACGGATGTAGAATCCGCATTGGATGCCAGACTTCTTGAGTCTCATCCTGAGACGATCCAACAAGAATTCAAATCAGCTTCTGGGGAAAAAGCTGAGCATCTTGAATCCGTTACTCCCGATGAACCCACACAATCCGTTGGTGATAGCACAGAACGGGAATTGAAGTATATAGAGCCTGATACTGGCAAGCGTCAGGAGGCTGTGGGAGTTCAAAGGTATCTTCAAGACAAGGTTCAGTATGAATTGTTTGATTCTGCCCCAGGTCCACCGCTGCCAGAAGAAACTTGGGAATTGACCGGCACCGACGCAGAGTACCCCGAAGTGCTCCGTAAAGTAATGGGAGACAAAGCTCCTACAACACTCACAGGAATCGGAGATCAAAGTTTGCTTGGCCGGGGCGGATATGCGATCATTGGGCCCAGTTCAATTCCAAATGAAAGGATTCATCAGGCCATTGAGATCGCGAAAAACCAAAAAGAGACTGTGATCGTTGTGGGGCCATTGAGATTGGCTGAAGAAATTGTGAAAGCATTTCAACCGATTTCTCGGCGCATCATTTGGGTCTTGGATGAAGAAACTCTTAAGCAGGATCTGGCTGGTCTTTACCTTCATGTCATCCGCGAGGGTTGTCTGGTCATGATTGCACCAAAGACTTCGACAAAAGAGTCGGATCATATGTTCATTGGATTGATTGCATCTGCGCTATCAACCAGCCTTCTTTATGTGGATGAAGCAGACTCCCAAGATGATCACTCGCGAGGGAGTCAGTCTGGGATGAAGGATATAGTCTTGAGGCGGCCTAACGACTCTCAGCTATTACATGGAACGAGTATTTCTCCTGATGGAATGAATTTAATTGAGAGTGGCGTCTCGTCGTGGACTGATCCACAGGACACTCTGAATGAGTTAGAGATAGAAATGAATGAAACATCGGGAATCCAGGGCGAACTATTCTGATTGAAATGAACTCATCGCATACTGATGATGCATGTGCAATCCTTCTTCTGTGTGCATTTCAGAGGGGAGAGACAAAGTACCAGCCCCTTAAGCTGGAGGAGTATAATCGGGTGGCAACGGTCCTGTACCTCTCGGGGAAGCGTCCAGGCGATTTACTGTTATCAGATGCAATTTCGGAGATTGCAAATGATGCGTATATCTCAGCGGATCGGCTTCAATGGCTTTTGGATCGACGTATCAATCTTGGATTCAGTCTGGAAGAATGGCAGCGAAAAGGGATTTGGATTTTGGCTCGTAGTGATCCAGATTATCCTGATAAACTGCGAAGAAAACTGCGCAATGGTGCACCGCCGCTGCTTTTTGGAACTGGAAATCAACATCTGTTACGCTCTGGTGGACTTGCGATGATAGGCCCTGACTCAATTCCCCCACGGAGGCTTTTTCAGGCGTGTGAAGTGGCAAAAAGGGTATCTGGAAGTGTGATTGTAGCAGGACATCTCAGCATGTCAGCGAAGATTATACAGGCAAGAATTGAACAGGATGGTTGTATGCTATGGGTATTATCCGATGGCACATTACGGCAGCGTCTGAAAAAAAATAATCGTCAGGCGATCCGAGATGACCGTATGATTCTGGTTTCCACGCACAGTCCCGAAACACTTAAACAGTTTATTGACCCCGCTACGGTGGGGGCACTGGCCACAGGGTTTGCCAATCAGATCCTGTATGTGGATGGGATCAACTCCAAGGATCCGAGCAAACGAGTGGACCGGTTTGGAACGTTTGATGCCGCATCTAATCAACCTGAAAAGTGTCGGCTCTTCCATGGAGGCACCCTCTCGCCAGAGGGAAAGGAGCTCCAGAAAATGGGAGCTGAATTGTGGAGTGATCGGGTAGTTGAATTGTAACTTTGGTCAAGCGAGGAAAAGCGGTTCGGTGATATAAGTCCATTACTCGGCGCTGGTCCTTTTGAATTTTCGGACGGACGAATTTCACATATTGAGACGCTCACAATACTGCAAGGACTCAGTCACGGAATATGTGGGCGGTGATGCCTATTTAACGGAATTGAATTCTTTTGGACGCTCTGAAGCGTGGCTACTATCGGTCATATTACAGAATGTAACACAAGCACCCACATGTTGCGTAGCTTGAAGTTGTGGGACTTCATAACGCTCTCGGAGGTGTAAAGGGGAGCAGGTTGCGGAAGGAGTTGAGGGCTGTCTATTACAGTGTTTTATTAGCTCTTTTACAGTAGGCTTTGATAGATTCCAGAATCTGATCAGCAGATTTTGTCCAAATGAAAGGCTTGGGATCCTCATTGTAAACCCTCAGATACTGTTTGATCGCATCTTCCAGCTCTTTTGTGCATACGATACGTTCCTCGCCGAACCCTGACTTCGACGGTTTGTAATTCTCTAAAAACAAAGAAAGCCTTATTTTTCAGGGGGTACAGGTCTGTTGAAAAGAGTGTTCAGACAACTTTGAACACTACAAACACCGTCTGTTTTGCTGCTTTTTGCGGTCTGAATACCAGACGTTAAGCAATCACTTGGGAGTCAGGTTACGAGTCGTCTTTCGTTTGAGTTTCCGGACGAATACGATACAGACAAGATACGGCACAGGATTCAAGCATCCAAATTCCAAAACAGACTGAACACTACATATTAGGAACTCGGGAAACAGGGCTAAAATGGCCCCAAATACCCAAAAAAAGCCCCAAAATCATTCAAGAATGGCTATTTTGCCTTCCAAGTCAACACCTACCTGTCGAAGTCAGGATACGATGCGTTCCTAGCCGAATTTGGTCATACCTGTAGAAGCCATGAATTGTTTACTGTTATTGTCAGAACGCTTCACGGGGTAGACCTTTTCACTCCTCTGCGTTTGCATAACGATTGATTTTTCAGATCAATTGATACTTCTTTTACAGTCAGTGTCTTCGAGAGTCTGTTAGAACTGTCTTTTGAGTTGCAGTCGGACTAGATGCTGGAGTTGCAGGGGACGGTCTCGCTGTGCTTGCCCGGTTGTCCCGACAAAGAGTTGCATCTTGGTCGGATGCTCGTGTGCCCGCGCGATGTTCCATCCCATCTCATACCTGCGCTGCGGTCCGCCGCCACTGAAGCTGACCTCTGGTTGCAAGGTAAATGCTCTGGAGAATAGAGCGAACCCATAGCCTGCCTGTACCCGCAGGCCTCCGGTTTGGTGTGCCCTATACTGTGGCTGAATGGTTTCGGCGCGGAGTAGCCGTTCGGCACCACCCAGGGCCTCTGCCCCGATGGTGTGCTCCACTCGAACCTGGAGCCCCTCACTGGAATGGGGCCGTGGATCCCAGGTCACTGCCCCTGCGAGCCCCTGATCTTGGAGTCCGCGGTCTTGATGCGTCAGCACTGCATGCGCATGTACCTCTATGTCCAGACCACTCTCTAGCTCCGAGAGACGGAACCCGACCTGCATGTCCACTCCGAATCCTGTCTCTGCATCGCCACCGTCATGGCGGAAAGCTAGTTCTGCCGATGGCACTATCGTAGATTCTGTTCCTAAACGGATCCCTCGCAGGGTTCCCTGCAATCCCAGCCGCAACCGAGATACCTGCGCCTCATCTTCCGATAACTCCTCCGTCCCATTCGCTCCCATCTGCACCAGCAAGGCATCCGAACGAATCCCCAGCTCCAGTCCTCGCTTCCTCACCGTACCGAGTCGCCCATAGATCCCCCCACCAACCATCCGCAGATCCACCGGGGTGGATACCTGTTCCACGGTCATGGATCCACGACCATATCCGACCACACCCCATGCCGTAATCCCCGAACTGAGCGCATAACATCCATTGGGGTATACTCCCGTCAGATAGGCGGAATGTGTACCTTCATCATTTGCCATTGCATACTCGCCCTCGGAGCGTGTATGGGCTACCAGTACACCCAGTCCCCCTTTGTCTCCAGTCCAGTCTGCCCCTACCATCCCACTGGATACGCGTCCCTCCAGGTTCAAAGCCCCGTCCGCACCCTGAACGCGAGACACCGCCCCATGTCCCCAGAGCGCGACCCCGCTCCCATCCCGCATCCCATGCCGGAACGAACTGCCATGCAGTAGACGCTCCCGCGTTAGTGTATGGCCCAGCCGGTATACCGGATCGGTCGTTCCAAGGAGTACAGCATGCCGGTCCGGCTTGACTTTTTGCACATGTACATAATTCGGTAAGGAGGCCAGAGCCAATGGCTGTCCCGCCAGATAGACTTCATTACGCCGGGACCGCTGCACCCGCCCTTCACACTGCGTTGCCCGCAAGACCTGATCCGCTACCGTCCGTCCCAGACGTCCCATCCACGCCGTACGGATTCGATTCGTGGAGCGAACTTGTCGGGGAGGACTTTCCAAGCTCTCCTCAAACCCTGCATCATCCACAAATGCAACTTGGACCACCAGACTTGCTCCTGCATCGGTCTCTACGGGGACATAGGTATCTCCCTCCCCGATCGGTTCATGCGGACTCCCCTCCTTCATACGGACCCACTGATAGCGATACCCATATCCCAGCTCCCCAGCCTGTGCACGGCGCAGTCCATCCAGATCCTGAATCTCCTCCACCGAAACCCGAAGCATCTGTCCCAACTGCATGGACCCCATGATCTGGGGTTGCCCCGTTGCCACATCGTTGACTGGGGTCACATCAATGGTCATCCGGGCGGCCAATGGACTCTCCAATGTCCCATCGCTAACCTTGAAGTCAAAGCTCGTGTATGCCGGGCCATATGCATTGGCGACCGGCGTAAAGATCAGCTCTCCCGCCGAGATCTGGGCTACGGAGATCTGTGTCCCGGCGGCGAACCCGATTCCGCCCAAGGTCAAGGTTCCCACATCGGGATGCCGCTCAATCCGAACGGACGCCAGTGGATCCCCCTCGGGATCGCTGTACCCAAAGTCGGATGCATTAAACGGATACGGCGTATCTTCCTCCGTGGTGACCGTCGCATCTTGGGCCACCGGAAACGATTCATCGTCATCGGTGACCGTGAGGGTTACCTCCGCTGGATCGGTCACGCCCTGTGTATTCGTGGCAGTGCCTTGTACTTGTACGGTCTTGTCCGGCGTATCCACTTCGTTATCTACCGCTGTGATCGTGACGAGCTCCGTACTGGTGCGTTCGCCTGCTGCAATGGTGAGCGTCGGGTTGTCGCTCAGTAAATAATCTGATTCTGTGGCAGATTCGTTGGGAAGCACCGTCACTGCGATCGTCGTCATGGCACTGGACGGCCGGTTCAGGGTGGCCGTGACCGTCGTCGTACCCGCATTCTCGCTGATAGAAGCAGGCGAGAGAGTCAGCGTGACGGCCGGCGCTTCGTCATCATCGGTGATCGTGAGTTCAACCGACGATGGATTTGTGGTGCCGAGCGCATTGGTGGCGACCCCCTGCACCTGCACCGTCTTGTCCGGTGCATCCACTTCGTTGTCCACCGCTGTGATCGTGACCAGTCCGGTACTGGTGAGCTCACCCGCTGCAATCGTGAGCGTCAGGGGATCGCTCAACACATAATCCGACGTGGTGGCGGGTGCGTCAGGGAGCACCGTCAATTCAATGGAGGTCTCTTCATCAGATGCCCGATCCAGAGTTGCCGTGACGGTCGTGCTCTCTCCACTTTCCTCGATCGTGGCGGGACTGAGTACCAGCGTGATGGCCGGGGCTTCTTCGTCGTCGGTGATCGTAAGTTCTACCTCCCTAGGGTCTGTGATTCCCTGTGCACTGGTGACGATCCCCCGCACCTGCACCGTCTTCTCTGGTGCATCCACCTCATTATCCACCGCTGTAATGGTCACGAGTCCCGTACTCTCGGTCTCCCCTGCCGCAATAGTGAGCATTGAGTTCTCGCTGATTTGATAATCCGACGCCGTCGTCGGCGCATTGGGAAGCACCGTCACTTCAATGGTGGTCACTGTCCCAGAGACCCGATCCAAGGATGCCGTGACCGCCGTCTCGCCTCCATTCTCCTTGATCGTAGAGGGATCCAGCATCAGCATGACGGTGGGAAGTGCCTCGTCATCGGTGATCGTAAGCTCTACCGCTACCGGGCCCGTTACGCCGCGCGGATTCGTCGCCGTACCCTGCACCTGCAGTGTTTTATCCGGTGCACTCACTTCATTATCTACCGCCGTAATGGTCACCCGCCCAGTACTGCCAGTTTCTCCTGCCGCAATGGTGAGCGTCGGGTTCTCGCTGATTTGATAATCCGACGCGGTGGCGGGTGCATCCGGAAGGACCGACACCACGATCGTGGTCACCGCACTGGAGGGAGGCTCCATGGTTGCGGTCACCGTCGTTTGCCCATCGTTTTCGCCGATGGAGGCAGGAGCAAGGATCAGCGAGACCGTTGGACTCACCTCGTCGTCATCCGTAATGGTCAAAACCACATCGGCGGGCACGCTCACCCCCTGGCTGTTTGTGGCCACGCCTTGCACCTGCACCGTCTTGTCCGGCGCATCCACCGGGTTGTCTATGGCGGTGATGGTCATGAGCCCCGTACTCTCGGTGCCACCTGCCGCAATGGTCAGGATCGTATTCTGACTCAGCATCAGATCCGATGCCACCGCTGGCGGATTGGCAAGTGCCGAGACCACGACGGTGGTCCTGGCACTGGAGGGATGGCTGAGCAGGGCCGTGACCGTTGTGCTCGCTCCATTCTCTTCAATCGTAGAAGGATCCAGCATCAGGGTGACGGTGGGCGTCGGTTCATCATCGGTGATCCTTAGTTGCACTGCAGGCGGGCTAGTCACCCCCAACGAACGGGTGACTTCCCCTTGCACTTGCACCGTCCTGTCGGGTGCATCGGTCGCATTATCTACGGCTATGATCGTCACCACTCCTGAACTGCCTCTCTCTCCCGCTGCAATCGTCAGCGTGCGACCACGCAGCGTATAATCTGACTCCGTGCTTGGCGCATTGGGGAGGACGGTTATCTCAATGGTGGTGGGTTCACTGGACGGGCGGCTGAGCTCCGCTGTGACGGTGGTTAGGCCGCCATTTTCGCCGATGGATGTTGGCGAAAGGAGTAGCGTCACCGTTGGCGTCAAATCATCATCCAGGATCGTAAGTTCGACCTCTTCGGGCCCCGTCAGCCCTTGCCCATTCGTCGCGATCCCCTGCACTTGCACCGTCTTGTTCGGCGCATTCACCGCATTATCCACGGCCGTGATCGTCACCAGTCCTGTACTGTTTGTCTCCCCCGCCGCAATCGTGAGTAGGTCCCCCTCCTGTGTATAATCCAGCTCGGTCGCTGGTGCGTCGGGAAGGGTGGTGATCGTGACCGTAGTCCCCTCGCTCGAGGGACGATCCAGCGTTGCGGTCACCGTCGCAAATCCGTTATTTTCAGTAATGGAAGCGGGCAAGAGGGAGAGTATCACCACTGGCTCCAGATCGTCATCGGTGATCGTGAGTTCCACCGCCTCCGGCCCGGTCACGCCTTGAAGATTCGTCGCCGTCCCCTGCACTTGTACCGTCTTGTCTGGTGCATCCACTGCATTGTCCACCGCCGTAATGGTGACCAGCCCCGTACTGGCCGTCTCGCCTGCTGCAATGGTCAGTCGCAGGTTCCCGCTCAGTGCAAAGTCCGTCGCCGCTGCTGGCGCGTCAGGAAGAGCCGAGATCAGGATCGTCGTCACCGCACTGGAGGGACGATCCAGCGCTCCGGTCACGATTGCAATCCCTGCATTTTCCATGATGGATGCAGGTGCGAGCGTCAGCGTCACTGTCGGCGCCTCCTCGTCATCGGTAATCGTGAGTTCCACGTTCGCTGGACTGGTGACCCCCTGCGTATTCGTCGCGGTGCCTTGCACCTGGACCGTCTTATCGGGGGCATCCACCAGATTATCCACCGAGGTGATCGTCACCAGCCCCGCGCTCTCTATCTCCCCTGCGTCAATCGTCAATGTCAAGTTCTCGCTGAGTTGATAGTCCGACGCCGTTGCCGGTGAGGTTGGGTCCACCGAGATCGAGATCGTAGTCTCTTCGCTAGAGGGATGGCTAAGGGTTGCCGTCACCGTTGACGTACCCGCATTTTCGCCGATGGAGGTGGGCGAGAGCATCAGCGTCACGGTTGGTACCGCCTCATCATCCAGAAGAGTGAGTCCTACGCTTGCGGGGTTCGTGATCCCCTGCGTATTCGTCGCCGTGCCTTGCACTTGGACCGTCTTATCGGGGGCATCTACGAGGTTGTCCACCGCCGTGATCGTCACGAGTCCTGTACTCTGTGTCGCTCCCGCTACAATCGTCAATATACTGCCACTTTGCATATAATCGGCCGCAGTCGCGGGTGCATTGGGGAGGACGGTTACCGTGACCGTCGTCGCCTCACTGGACACTCGGTTCAGGGTTGCCGTGACCATTGTCGCGCCCGCATTCTCGCTGATCGAAGCAGGCGAGAGAACCAGCGTGACGGCTGGAGGCGCCGTCCCATCCGTGATCGTCAGTGCTACATCTGCAGGCCCCGTCACCCCTTGGGTATTTGTTGCCGTGCCTTGCACCTGTACCGTTTTGTCCGGCGCATCTACATCGTTGGTGACCGAAGTGATCGTCACCACTCCCGTACTCATGGTCGCGCCCGCCGCAATCGTCAGCGTGGCATTCGTACTCAGGATATAATCCGACACGGTTGCGGGTGCATCGGGGAGAACGGTCACCTCGATCATGGTCGGCTCGCTGGACGTCCGGTTCAGGGCTGCGGTTACGGTCGTCATCTCTCCATCTTCCCCAATCAAGGAAGACGAGAGCAGGAGCGTTGCCCGGGGCGCCTCCTCGTCATCAAGAATTGTGAGCTCCACCCCGATCTGACCCATGGTCCCCTGCTCAGTCGTCGGTTCCACCTCTGTCGGATCCACGATCCCCTGCAGATTCGTCGCGATGCCTTGCACTTGGATGGTCTTATCGGGTGCATCCACGGAGTTATCCACCGAAGTGATCGTCACGAGACCTGTACTGCTGGTTGCCCCCGCCATGATCGTCAGCGTGGTGCCACTCAGCATATAATCTGAACTGGTGGCTGGCGCATCGGGAAGTGCAGTGACTTCAATCGTGGTCACCTCGCTGGAGGGACGACTCAGGGTCGCCGTCACCATTGTACGCTCTCCCCCTTCGCGGATGGAGGGTGAGGATAAGATTAGTTCGGCTGTGGGGGCTGCATCCTCATCCGTGATCGTAAGCTCCACCGCCGCCGGATCCGTGATCCCCTGTACATTCGTTGCAGTACCCTGCACTTGAACCGTCTTATCGGGGGCATCTACCTCGTTATCCACCGCCGTGATCGTCACCAGCCCCGAGCTCTCCGTCTCCCCCGCCGCAATGGTCAGCGTCTGATTTGTGCCCAGTCCGTAGTCCGCTGCTGTAGCCGGCTCATTGGGACGAACCGCAACCACGATCGTGGTCACCGCACTGGACGGGTGACGGAGTGCTGCCGTCACGGTGGTACTCCCAGCCTGTTCGCTGATGGTGTTGGAGGAAAGGCGGAGCGTCACCGTGGGTTCGTCCTCGTCATCGGTGATCATGAGGTCCACATTTGCAGGATTCGTCACTCCCTGATCATTCGCTGCCAAGCCTTGGACCTGTACCGTCTTGTCCGGTGCATCCACCGGATTATCCACTGCCGTAATCGTCACCGTGCCTGTACTTGTAGTCGCACCAGCGGCTATCATGAGCGTGGTGCCACTGAGCGTATAGTCCGTATCCACGGCCGGAGACACGGCGGATGCGGAGATGGTGATCATGGTCTCGGCGCTGGATGCAGGGCTGAGGGAGGCGGTGACGGTGGTCATACCTGTGTTTTCAGGGATGGACATGTCTGAAAGACTGAGGGTCACCGTCGGTACCTCCTCGTTATCCGTGATCGTGAGCTCTACCGTGGTCGGCTGCGTCACGCCTTGAGTATTGGAAGCTACACCCTGCACGCGCACCGTCTTGTCGGGGGCATTCACCGGGTTGTCTATTGAGGTGATCGTTACGGTGCCCGTGCTCATGGTCGTACCTGCTGCAATCGTTAGCAGAGTCCCACTGAGCGTATAATCTGACTCCAGTGCCGGGGACACTGCGGCGGCGGAGACTGTGATCGTGGTCACGGCACTGGACGCATGGCTGAGCGTGGCGGTCACGGTAGAAATCTTTGTATTTTCGGCGATGGATTCCGGAGACAGGAGCAGCGTCACCGTGGGCGCTTCGTCTTCATCGGTGATCGTGAGGGTCACATCCATGGGGCCCGTCACCCCCTGCGTGTTCGTTGCTACGCCTTGCACCTGCACCGTTTTGTCTGGGGCATCCGCGGGGTTGTCCACCGAGGTAATCGTCACCGTTCCGGTACTCGTAGTGGCGCCTGCTGCAATCGTGAGGATGGTATTTGTACTGAGCGTAAACTCCGTCCCCGGCGCTGCGGCGGCCGAGATCGTGATGGTGGTTTCCTCGCTGGATGCATGACTGAGCGTAGCGGTGATCGTGGAGACCTGTGCATCCTCGCCGATGGATGCCGGAGACAGGAGCAGCGTCGCCGTCGGTGCTTCGTCATCATCCGTGATGGTGAGCTCCACATCCGCCGGTTGTGTGATCCCCGTCAAGTTCGTTGCAACGCCCTGCACAATGATGCTCTTATCGGGCGCATCCACCGGGTTGTCTACCGAAGTGATCGTTACCGTCCCCGTGCTGTTTGTCTGTCCCACAGGAATCGTCAGCGAGTTGCCACTGAGCATATAATCTGAATCCAGCGCTGGATCTACTGCTGCACCCGAGATCGTGACTGCGGTCACCGTGCTGGAGGCATGGCTGAGCGTCGCGGTGACGGTCGTGCTGCCTGCATTTTCGCTGATGGATGCCTCAGATAAGACCAATGTAACCACGGGGGCTTCATCGTCATCGGTGATGGTAAGCTCCACCGCGGTCGGCTGCGTCACGCCCTGCGTGTTCGTGGCCATGCCCTGCACTTGCACGGTCTTGTCCGGTGCATCCACATCATTATCCACCGCCGTAATGGTTACGGCTGCGGTGCTGCTCGTCTCTCCCGCTGCAATCGTGAGCATGCTCCCACTTAGCATATAGTCTGATGAGGTTGGGTCCACCGAAATCGTGATCGTGGTCTCCTCGATGGACGCCCGGTCAAGCATTGCGGTGACGGTGGTCATTCCTGCGTTTTCGCTGATGGAATTGGACGATAGATGGAGCGTGACCACGGGGGCTTCATCGTCATCGGTGATCGTCAGTTCTACATCCTCGGGATCTGTGATTCCTTGCGTATTCTCTGCCATGCCCTGCACCTGGACCGTCTTGTTCGGCGCATCCACAGCATTATCCACCGCCGTGATGGTCACGGCTGCGGTGCTGCTCGTCTCTCCCGCTGCAATCGTGAGCGTGGTCCCACTTAGCGTATAATCCGACTCGGTGGCTGATGAGGTTGGGTCTACCGAGATCGTGATTGTCGTCTCCTCGCTGGACGCCCGGTCAAGCGTTGCGGTCACGGTGGTCGTTCCAGCGTTTTCGGCGATGGAGGAAGACGAGAGATTCAGGGTTACCGTCGGTGCTTCGTCCTCATCCGTGATCGTGAGACTGGTTCCGGTGACCGTTACATTCTCCACCGTGCTGGTTCCGGTGATCATCACGGTCTCATCCGGCTCGTCCACAGTATCCGAAGTAGGTGTCAGTGTGAACGTCCCGGTGCTAGACAGGGTATTCGCCTGAATACTGATTGTAAAATCGGAGACCGCAGTAAAGTCCGTTCCTGAGGTCGCGGTACCCGATCCCACAGAGACCGTTACCGGTAAGGCAGTAGTTTGAGAGACCTCCAGAGTAGCGGTCACGGTGACTTCGGTGGCCTCATCCTCTTCTCCAATGGTGCTGGGATTTACACTTAACGTAACCGAGGGATCAGGGCAGGCAATAAGAGCGGGAGGTAAAATGTTGATACCCACTCGATTAAATATTTCGGGAGGGACACAGGTAAGGGGATTACCATCCAGGCTAACAGTAAATGGATTTGCCTCAACATCATCAAACAGCTCTGGATGTAGACCCGTGAGATCGTTGTTATTAAGTTCGAGAATCGCTAAGTTCATGAGGCCATCAAACAGATCTTCGTGTAGATCCGTGAGCTCGTTTTCATTAAGGTAGAGGCCTGCTAATTTAGTGAGTCCATCAAACAAATCTTCGTGCAGACTCGTGAGAGAGTTGTTCTCAAGGTAAAGAGTGTCTAATTCGGTGAGGCCATCAAACAGATCTTGGTCTAGACTCCCGAGAGAGTTGTCATCAAGTGTAAGCCGCTCTAACTTAATGAGGCCATCAAACAGCTCTTCGTGTAGATCCGTGAGTTCGTTATTAGAAATAAGGAGCCGACTTAAGCTGGTGAGTCCAGCAAACAGTTCTTCATGTAGACTCTCGAGAGCATTGTTATTAAGGTTGAGGATGGCTAAGCGGGTGAGGTCACCAAACAGATCTTCATGTAGACTCTCGAGATTGTTACCAAAAAGGTTAAGTGAGATTAAATTAGTGAGTCCATTGAAATCACCAGACTTCAGTTCAGTAATATCCTCGTCATTAGTAATATTTAAGGCAAAAACAAACCTTAAATTAGTATCCGTGACCTCATAACAAAACTCAGTCCCAGTTATCTGATTCAAAATCGCCTCTCTCACGGCCTCGGTCCGAGAACAGATTCCACCCCTCAAATTGAGCACTCCCAGATCCATAAAATCCAACACATTATTCCCCTCTGCATCCCGAAGCTTGGCACCCGGCTCCGTTGGAGCCATGTAGCTTACCTTTACCGTTCCCATATCAGATGAGATCACCGGACTGCTTAATGTGAGGGTCACCGTTTTCCCACTGACGGTCGGGGTGCCGGTGAGCACTTGGGCTTCCTCGGATCCTCCGCTGGGTGTTTTCTTGACCGTGAAAGCAGAATTGGTTAGGCCGCTGACAGAAGCAAGGTCCTCATCAAAGTTCACCACTAAGGTGGTCCCATCCACCGTTGCAGAGGAAACCGTAGGAGGGGTAGGTGTGGCTTCGGTGATGGTCAGTTCCACATCTGTCGGACCACGGATCCCTTTATTATTTGAGGCCGATCCTCGCACGGTTACGATCTTGTCGGGGGCAACCACATCATTAACCTCTGCCGTGATTGTCACGATCTCCGTACTCTCGATTGCGCCCGCTGCAATCGTGAGCGTGGTCCCACTTAGCGTATAATCCGACTCGGTGGCTGGTAAGGTTGGGTCTACCGAGATCGTGATCGTCGTCTCCTCGCTGGAGGGATGATTAAGGGTTGCCGTTACGGTGGTACTCCCGCCAGCTTCGGAGATGGGGTTGTCAGACAGCATCAGCGTGATCGCCGGCGCATCATCATCATCCGTGATCGTGAGACTGGTTCCGGTGACCGTTACATTCTCCACCGTGCTGGTTCCGGTGATCATCACGGTCTCATCTGGCTCATCCACAGTATCCGAAGTAGGTGTCAGTGTGAACGTCCCGGTGCTAGACAGGGTATTCGCCTGAATACTGATTGTAAAATCGGAGACCGCAGTAAAGTCCGTTCCTGAGGTCGCGGTACCCGATCCCACAGAGACCGTTACCGGTAAGGCAGTAGTTTGAGAGACCTCCAGAGTAGCGGTCACGGTGACTTCGGTGGCCTCATCCTCTTCTCCAATGGTGCTGGGATTTACACTTAACGTAACCGAGGGATCAGGGCAGGCAATAAGAGCGGGAGGTAAAATGTTGATACCCACTCGATTAAATATTTTGGCAGGGACACAGGTAAGGGGATTACCATCCAGGTTAACATTAAATGGATTTGCCTCAACATCATCAAACAGGTCTGGATGTAGACCCGTGAGATCGTTGTTATTAAGTTCGAGAATCGCTAAGTTCATGAGGCCATCAAACAGATCTTCGTGTAGATCCGTGAGCTCGTTTTCATTAAGGTAGAGGCCTGCTAATTTAGTGAGTCCATCAAACAAATCTTCGTGCAGACTCGTGAGAGAGTTGTTCTCAAGGTAAAGAGTGTCTAATTCGGTGAGGCCATCAAACAGATCTTGGTCTAGACTCCCGAGAGAGTTGTCATCAAGTGTAAGCCGCTCTAACTTAATGAGGCCATCAAACAGCTCTTCGTGTAGATCCGTGAGTTCGTTATTAGAAATAAGGAGCCGACTTAAGCTGGTGAGTCCAGCAAACAGTTCTTCATGTAGACTCTCGAGAGCATTGTTATTAAGGTTGAGGATGGCTAAGCGGGTGAGGTCACCAAACAGATCTTCATGTAGACTCTCGAGATTGTTACCAAAAAGGTTAAGTGAGATTAAATTAGTGAGTCCATTGAAATCACCAGACTTCAGTTCAGTAATATCCTCGTCATTAGTAATATTTAAGGCAAAAACAAACCTTAAATTAGTATCCGTGACCTCATCACAAAACTCGGTTCTGGTTATCTTACTTAAAATCGCGTCTCTTACGGCCTCGGTCCGAGAACAGATTCCGCCCCTCAAATTGAGCACTTTTAGATCTATAAAATTCACCACAGCATTCCCCTCTGCATCCCGAAGCTTGGCATCCGACTCCATTGGAGCCGTGTAGCTTACCTTTACCGTTCCCATATCAGATGCGATCACAGGATTGCTTAATGTGAGGGTCACCTTCTTTCCACTGACGGTTGGCGTGCCGCTGAGCACTTGGGCTTCCTCGGATCCTCCGCTGGGTGTTTTCTTGACCGTGAAAGCAGAATTGGTTAGGCCGCTGACAGAAGCAAGATCCTCATTAAAATTCACCTCCAAGGTGGTCCCATCCACCGTTGCAGAGGTAACCGTAGGAGCAGGGCAAGCCATAAGAGTGGAAGATGAAATACTGATACCCTCTCGATTCAATATTTCGGCAGAGATGCAGGTAAGGGGATTATTATTCACTCTAACAGTAAGATTTTCCCCAACTTCATCAAACAGGTCTGGATGTAGACTCGTGAGAGCGTTGTCATGAAGGTTGAGCCGACTTAAGCTGGTGAGTCCATCAAACAGATCTGGATGCAGACTCGTGAGAGTGTTGCCAGCAAGGTCAAGAGTCTCTAAGTTGGTCAATCCCTCAAACAGATCTAGATGTAGATCCGTGAGATCGTTATTCTGAAAAGAGATCGAAATTAAGCTGGTGAGTCCCTCAAATAGATCTTCGTGCAGCCCCGTGAGCTCGTTATTCTGAAAAGAGATCGAAATTAAGCTGGTGAGTTCCTCAAATAGATCTTCGTGTAGATCCGTGAGAGCGTTGCTATTAAGGTGGAGGGTCTTTAAGTTTTCGAGTCCATCAAACAGATCTTCATGTGGATCCGTGAGAGAGTTGTGCTGAAGAATGAGTGTCTCTAAGCTGATGAGTCCCTCAAACAGATCTTGATGTAGATCCGTGAGAGAATTACTATTAAGGTGGAGGGTCTTTAAGTTTTCGAGTCCCTCAAACAGATCTTGATGTAGATCCGTGAGAGAGTTGCCAGAAAGCCAGAGGAGTTCTAAGTTTTCGAGTCCCTCAAACAGATCTTGATGTAAATCCGTGAGAGCGCTGTTCTGGAGAGTCAGGCTCTCTAAGTTGGTAAGTCCATCAAACAGATCTTGGTTTAAACTCCCGAGAGGGTTGTCATTAAGCCGTAAGATCTCTAAGTTGGTGAGTCCATTGAAATCACCAGACCTCAGTTCTGTAATACCCCTATTACTAAGAGTTAAATCAACAACAGTCGTTAAATCTTCACTCGTGACCTCATCACAAAACTCAGTCCTTGTTATCTGATCCAAAATCGTGTCTCTCACGACCTCGGTTCGAGAACAGATTCCGCCCCTCAAATTGAGCACTTTCTGATCCATAAAATCCAACACATCATTCCCCACTGCATCCCGAAGCTTGGCTCCCGACTCCGTTGGAGCCGTGTAGCTTACCTTTACCGTTCCCCTATCGGATGCGATCACAGGACTGCTTAATATGAGGGTCACCATTTCCCCACTGACGGTCGGGGTGCCGATGAGCACTTGTTCTTCTTCGGATCCTCCGCTGGGGGTTTTCTTGACCGTGAAAGCAGAATTGGTCAGGCCGCTGACAGAAGCAAGGCCCTCATTAAAGTTCACCACCAAGGTGGTCTCATTCACCGTTGCAGAGGAAACAGCAGGAGGAGTGGTATCTTGTGCCCACAATGAACTTGGAAATGCCAAGACGAGAATCAGAACAAAGCGATACGACAAAATGCCCTCCCCCCTCCCCCATTTTTTCAATGAAGTAGTGCTTGCTAGAAAACCTCCTATTTTAGATTTGGAAAGCGACAGATGTCTTTCTACGCGCATTTTGTGTCTACTTTCAGATAAAATTGGCCGCCGATTTAGATTGGAGTTACTAAGTGCTCGCGAAGAAATAACTGATCTTAATTTTCTCAATTAGGGGACAAAAATCCGAGTTTCTGACTGTGGCTTGATGGTGTAGTTCCACCTCGGAAGTGTAAGACTGTATTCCAGATTAAGACCATCTATTTGCTCTGGACTGATTTTGATTCCCTTTTTGTGGACTTTTCCAACGGCCTTTGCGACCACCGTAAATCCGCCTTTGGTGTTGGTGTTCCACAATATAACACGATCTCCATGGATTTAAGAGGAATCCCGGCCATCTTTTGGAGACTTCGTAGATGGTTTTACCGCGAATATTTGTGGCTGGACGTTGAATCCTCCGAAGAAGAATAGAATCGCATTCCTGAAAATTGCAAAGATTCTTTATCCTCTCCCAATCGTTTTGAGTTCTTGGATTTTGCCGTAATTAGCTCTATGATGTTATTCAATCGTATCGAATAGAACGCATTACAGGCTATGGTAAGATGTGACTGACACATCTCGGCAACCTTGATAACTGTTTTGATGTCCCTCTTTCCAACACGAAATCATGTACATTTGTACAGATTCCACTGGTTCATAAAATGCTTCTTATCCCACACAAATTGCGGTAGAACCTCGTAGAAGAGACACTATTCAATTGGGTTCTACTTGGAGGCCCCGTGGGATAGTGAACCACATTAACGGTGATGCCGAAGAAATTGGCTATTCTTAATGTTATAAGAAGTATTTCCATGCCTGCGATCGGCCAAAATACAGAGTTCCTGCGCCTGTGGATGCTCATATTGACCGATCTCGTTCCACCAATTCTCAACGTTATCTGTCGTAAACTCTGACGTATGAGCCTCTTTCAAAATTCCCCAATTGGATGATTTTTTGAGGGATTTTCATGATTGGCGGATTTTTGTATTGAGGATATCAGGGAACTGATCTGCTCTGGGAAGTATCGTTTTTTTGATTCCAAACGAAGGAACAGGGATCTCCGAAATTTGTACGTTTGGAATACTGAAAATCCAATAAATCCCGGAGGATCTCCTTGTCCCTTACCAAGAAGATACGCGGTTTTTATATTTCCTGCCAACAGGAGTTGTTTCCATGTGTGGAGCAGAACTATGGAGTGTTGCCCAAACGATTCCAGAAGTTATTGTTATTGTTTGAGTTGGTGTGTGTGGAGGATCATCTGCCTCGTCCACGGCTTCGTTCGGTAGGACGCCCGCCTGCGCACCGAATCTGTCTTGCTCGGTCGTTTTTGGCCAAGATGGCGTTAAATATTCCGATGACCTCGGGGTTGCGGGAGCGCCTTCTATCGGATGTTTTGCTTCGGCCCCTCTGTGGTTGGTCTCGGTCGTGTGATGTACCGAGCGCGCCTACGTTTTCACGTGCATTCCAGGAATTTGCGACGTCGAAATTGCCGACTCGGATTCATGAAGCCTTGATCAAATAGGGATATGCGGGGGAGTTGGTGGGTCATATTTCACGGGATTCAACGGCAATTCAAGCGCGGGAGCGTCCGGCTCCGAAGGCGCATACATCAAAGCCCGTGAAGCGACGCAAGCGAGGGCGTCCGAAGAAAGGAGAGGAGTGTCCCAAGGCGCCTCGTCGCTTGGAGCAGCAGTTGAAGATGGAGTTAGGCGAGATGTTGGACGCGTTGCCGAAGGATTGTACGGTGGGATGCAAGCGGAATGCGAAGGGGCATACGCAACGATGGACGGGCTATAAGCTACACATGGATACGGCGGATGGAGGGATTCCGATCAGCTGTTTGGTGATGTCTGCTTCGTTGCATGATAGTCAGGCCGCCCTTCCCTTGGCGTGCTTGACGCAGCAACGGGTGGACAACTGTTATGATCTCATGGACAGCGCCTATGATGCGAAGGAGATTGTTGCACATCGGAGAGTCTCGGCGACCGGCGTAAAGACCAGCCCTCCCGCAGAGATCTGGGCTATCTAGTGCATATCAGAAAATTCTTCATTTTACGCATTTGAGGCATGATTTGGTACTCAGATGTCCATTTTGGACTCATTTTGGGCTAAAAACGGCCTGTTTTGGCAAACTTTGACCTTGTCTCCGATGGCGAAGATTTTTCCGAAAAAAAAGTTGATTATTGGAATCTGTATGCGTAAAATCCCACTTTGGGACCATTATTCTGGGTTTTTTGCTCATTTTGCCCTAAATCGCTCCAAAGCATCAAAATCTTCGACACCATTTTTCCTAATTTTTCATGCGACAACCTTTCGACGACACGCCCACGTTGGGTGTGATTCCCATTGAACAAATTGAGTTTAACCTCAGATCCAAGGATGATACGCCCCGGGTTTTGCGTACACTCCAAGAGTTGTGGATGAACGAACCCCTTCGGATGGCGCTCCTCCTCCTTCTTCAACGCAAGACCGGGAAGCAGACCAACCAGTAAGTGGGATGAGTTACTGGCGCACCTTCGTGTTCGCGACACTGAAACAAGCGCTCCATTGTAACTTTAAGCGGCTGACCGACATGCCAATCATCATGAACTCATTCGCCAGATGTTGCAACATGATGTAGATGCGTTTGCAAAAAAAGTCTATTACAGTACCCAAAGCGTCATTGACAATGTATCCCTGATCACCGAGGAGATCTGGGTCAAAGAGAATCAACTGGTCGTGGAGTTCGGACATGAGATCTTGGGCATCTCGTCCAGCGATCCGATTGAAACGCGCTGTGACTCGTACATGGTGGAGTCCCATGTTTGGTTTCCCATGGATGTGCGTCTACTGTTGGATGCGGTGCTCTACTATTTGCTCTGGGCCATGCGTGCATGGAGTGTGTTTGATTTACATGCGTATGGAATCACAGGTTGGCGTCAGTTCTGTTATCTGCGGGACAGCTTGAAGAAAGCACATCGGCGCGTGGATACAGCGAAAAGTATTCAAGCATCCTAAGGCCGTCAAGAACTATCTTGAATTGGCTCTCAAGCGGATCCGGAAGTGTGACAAAACCCTTGAGAAGCTCCTGGAAGTGTCCCCCGACTCCCCACGGACTGCTCGCTTAAAGAGAGCTTCTGCAATGGCTCATAAGCTTTTAGATCAAGTGGTACGGCGTTTGGTGCAGGGGGAAAGGATTCCCACTGAGGAGAAGATTTATTCCTTACATGCCCCGTATACTCGGTGGATCAAGAAAGGTAAACATGGACCCAAGGAGGTGGAGTTAGGGGTTCCCGTGTCCATCGTAGAAAGTACAAGTCGTTTGATCATGATGTGGAAGATCTTGTGGACGGGAAAGGATGTTGATGTGGCCGTAGACTTCGCACGGGAGTGTGTGGGGAGCTATTCTAATGTGATCTCCATGAGCTTTGACCGGGGATTCAGTTCCACGGACAACATAGAGGAGTTAGACACAATCTTGGACCATGCAGTGATGCCAAAGAGGATGACACATAAACAGGCGGATCAGGAACGGGAGTCTGCCCCGGAGTTTTCCGATCGTCGTCAGGTACATGCGCAGGTAGAGTCAAGGATCAACTGTCTGGAACAGCATGGTGGGAGATCGGATCCGAACCAAAGGGAGAAAAGAAGGATTTACCCGTACGGTGGGCACCTCCGTGGTCGCTACCTATCTATGTCGGATTGGGGATGTGCTGATGAAGCGTAGCCAAGTACGGAAGGCGGCATAGCCTCTTGTTCCAACCTTAAGGCAAGTTTGAATCTACTCCATCACGGGAGGGGTTCGAGGTATGTTCGGGAGATGGGAATCTGTGCCTGAGCAGGCTTTTTCAACACAAATAGCACCCCAATCGTACCAATTTATCCGCTATTTTTTGACTCATCTCAAGGGGGAAATAAGAAAATGGGAGAGGGGAGAACCCTAAAAGTGAATCAATCCAACCATTTTGACCCAAAACCAGTCAATATACCCTGATCAGCGAAAATCGGGAGGGGGGCGGTCAAGCACTATCTATATCTGTGTCCCGGCGGAGAACCCGATTCCACCCAGGGTCAATGTCCTCGCATCTGGATGCCGGTCAATCCGAATGGCCGCCGGTGGATCTCCCTCGGGATCGCTATACCCAAAGTCATATACGACAGGCGAGTATGGCGTGTCCTCCTTGGTGGTGATCGTAGCATCTTGGGCCACAGGAAACGATTCATCATCGGTGATGGTCAGTGTCACATCCGTAGGATCTGTCACACCCTGCGCATTCATAGACCTTCCTTGCACCTGTACGATCTTGTCTGGTGCATTTACTTCGTTTGGACTATGGATGATATCAGACATGTTCAACCTTTACGAAGCTGGATAGGTAGAGTCAAACGCTGGCTTTCTCATGGGTGGTGGTTGAGGCAAGAGATTCTCACATGCCGCAGAAGCAGGTGTTCCCACGGCACACACAAAATTCTTCCGCTTTCTTTAGATTCTAAGCCGCTGAGCCACTCTGGATACCCTACTTCATCAGCGTCATGCGACCTGTCTTCTGATATTTGGTCTCCGATCCTACCGCAATCATCCGATATAGATAAGTCCCTGATCCAAGCTGAGTGGCATTCAATTCAATGGTCTGATTTGCACCCGCATTAAACGTTTGTGCGGATAACTCAATTAATTTACGTCCCATCACATCCAGGACCTGCAGCGTCACCTGTGCCCTCTCAGGAAGATCAAACTGGATCCTTGTCGACGGATTGAATGGATTCGGATAGTTCCCATGGAGATGAAACTCTGTCGGAAGCTCGTCCGGCGCCTGTACATCCGTCGTCGTATCATCATCGGTAATTGTGAGTTCTACATCCGTAGGATTAGTGATTCCATGCGTATTCGTCGCGGTGCCCTGCACTTGCACGGTTTTGTCTGGCGCATCCAAATCGTTATCGATCGTCGTAATGGTCACCAACCCGGTGCTCTCGGTCTCCCCTTCTGCAATCGTCAGTGTATTGTCACTCAGTGTATAATCCGACTCTGTTGCAGGGGAGGTTGGGTCCATCGTGATTGTGATCGTGGTTTCTACACTGGACGCATGGCTGAGTGTGGCGGTCACAGTTGAAATCTCTTCATTTTCAGAGATAGAAGTGGGTGAGAGACTGAGCGTCACGATCGGCGATTCCTCGTCATCGGTAATGGTTAGTTCCACCGCATCGGGATCTGTTACCCCTTGGGTATTTTGTGTCGCCCCCTGCACCAGAACCGTTTTATCTGGTGCATCCACAGGATTGTCCACCGAGGTGATTGTCACGTCTCCCGTGCTTTCAGTTGTCCCCGCCGCAATCGTGAGGGTGCTCCTACTCAGCGTATAGTCCGACTCTGTTGCCGGGGAGGTTGGGTCCACCGCAATCGTGATTGTGATCTCTTCGGTGGACACCCGACTAAGCATGGCGGTCACGGTGGTCGTCTCTGCATTTTCGCCGATGGAGGTGGAGGAAAGATTGAGGGTTAACGTCGGCATAGCATCATCGTCGATGATCGTAAGACTGGTTCCGGTTACCATCACATCATTCACCGTGCTGGTTCCCGTGATCATCACGGTCTCGTT
This sequence comes from Rhodothermales bacterium, assembly GCA_965209015.1. Classification (GTDB taxonomy): domain Bacteria; phylum Bacteroidota; class Rhodothermia; order Rhodothermales; family Bin80; genus Bin80. The sequence continues at coordinate 120,679 of OZ242367.1, forward strand.
CGGCTCGTCCACAGTATCCGAAGTAGGCGTCAGCGTGAACGTCCCGGTGGCAGACAGGGTGTTCGCCTGAATGCTGATCGTAAAATCGGAGACTGCGGCAAAGTCGGTTCCTGCGGTCGCGGTGCCCGATCCCACAGAGACCGTCACCGGTGTGGCGGTAGACTGTAGGACATTTAATGTACCGGTTACCGTTACTTCGGTATCCCCATCCTCTTCCCCAATGACACTGGGATTTATACTTAACGTAACCGAGAAATCAGGGCAGGCAGTGAGACTGGGGGGGGCAATAGTGATATTCTCCTGATTAAATATTTCGGCAGAGACACAGGTAAGGGGATTATTACTCAAGGTAACTTCAAGACTTGCCTCAACATCATCAAACAGATCTGGATGTAGACTCGTGAGAGCGTTGTTATGAAGGTTGAGCCGACTTAAGCTGGTGAGTCCATCAAACAGATCTGAATGCAGACTCGTGAGAGTGTTGCCAGCAAGGTCAAGAGTCTCTAAGTTGGTCAATCCATCAAACAGATCTGGATGTAGATCCGTGAGAGCGTTATTCTGAAAAGAGATCGAAATTAAGCTGGTGAGTCCCTCAAACAGATCTTGGTGTGGATCCGTGAGAGCGTTGTTATGAAGGTTGAGCCGACTTAAGCTGGTGAGTCCCTCAAACAGATCTGGATGCAGACTCGTGAGAGTGTTGCCAGCAAGGCCAAGAGTCTCTAAGTTGGTCAATCCATCAAACAGATCTGGATGTAGATCCGTGAGATCGTTATTCTGAAAAGAGAGTGAAATTAAGCTGGTGAGTCCCTCAAACAGATCTTGGTGTGGATCCGTGAGAGCGTTGTCATGAAGGTTGAGCCGACTTAAGCTGGTGAGTCCATCAAACAGATCTGGATGCAGACTCGTGAGAGTGTTGCCAGCAAGGTCAAGAGTCTCTAAGTTGGTCAATCCATCAAACAGATCTTGATGTAGATCCGTGAGAGCATTATTCTGAAAAGAGATCGAAATTAAGCTGGTGAGTCCATCAAACAGATCTTGGTGTGGATCCGTGAGATCGTTGTTATGAAACAAGAGATTCTCCAAGCTGGTGAGTCCCTCAAATAGATCTTCGTGTAGATCCGTGAGAGCGTTGCTATTAAGGTGGAGGGTCTTTAATTTTTCGAGTCCATCAAACAGATCTTGATGTGGATCCGTGAGAGCGTTGTGCTGAAGAATGAGGGTCTCTAAGTTGGTCAATCCCTCAAACAGATCTTGATGTAGATCCGTGAGAGAATTACTATTAAGGTGGAGGGTCTTTAAGTTTTCGAGTCCCTCAAACAGATCTTGATGTAGATCCGTGAAAGAGTTGCCAAAAAGCCAGAGGATTTGTAAGTTTTCGAGTCCATCAAACAGATCTTGATGTAAATCCGTGAGAGCGCTGTTCTGGAGAGTCAGGCTCTCTAAGTTGGTGAGTCCATCAAACAGATCTTGGTTTAAACTCCCGAGAGGGTTGTCATTAAGCCGTAAGATCTCTAAGTTGGTGAGTCCATTGAAATCACCAGACCTCAGTTCTGTAATACCCTTATTACTAAGAGTTAAATCAACAACATTCGTTAAATCTTCACTCGTGACCTCATCACAAAACTCAGTCCTTGTTATCTGATCCAAAATCGTGTCTCTCACAACCTCGGTTCGAGAACAGATTCCGCCCCTCAAATTGAGCACTTTCTGATCCATAAAATCCAACACATCATTCCCAGCTGCATCCCGAAGCTTGGCACCCGACTCCGTTGGAGCCGTGTAGCTTACCTTTACCGTTCCCCTATCGGATGCGATCACAGGACTGCTTAATGTGAGGGTCACCGTTTCCCCACTGACGGTCGGGGTGCCGATGAGCACTTGTTCTTCTTCGGATCCTCCGCTGGGGGTTTTCTTGACCGTGAAAGCAGAATTGGTCAGGCCGCTGACAGAAGCAAGGCCCTCATTAAAGTTCACCACCAAGGTGGTCTCATTCACCGTTGCAGAGGAAACAGCAGGAGGAGTGGTATCTTGTGCCCACAACGAGCTTGGAAATACTAAGATGAGGATCAGGATAGAGCGATACGACAAAATCTTACCTCCCATTTTTTAACAAGGTAGTGCTTGCCAGCCCCTGTTTTTGACTTGGAGTGCTTTGGATGTCCTTACTGTGCACATTTTGTCAATATTTCAGAAGAAGTTGCCTGCCGATTCAGGCTGTCTCACTAAGCATTTATTTGTTTGAGACCACTTCCGATTGAATTATGTGTTTCGTTGTTTGTTTCATGTCATGGGTTGATCGGGAGTTGTGAGGTATAATGGAAAAAACGAGCGCATACTTTCTCCGTTCAAGTGCTATTCATCCATTATACATACATGCCGATGCGATCCTCTGTACATTGATCTGGATGCTCATTCCAGTACCTGCACGCTGGCAGCCATGGACCCTTCGGGGCAGGTAGTCGCCACCCGGCACTTTTCCACTTCGGAGAAGGCGCTGATTCAGCAGGTGACCGAACTTCCAGAGAAACGTAAATTCATATGTGTAGAAGAATGTAATCTGGCAGGTTGGATCGCTGAGGTTCTACGCCCACATGTGACTGACTTGATCGTGTGCGACCCTCTACAAAACTTGCTCATTCATCGGGGGCACAGAAAGGATGATCTTACGGATGCAATCAACCTCAGCCGCTTGCTACGATGAGGCGAATTGAATCAGGTCTATCCTACAGACGAGATTCACCGAGCGGATTTCAAGATTGCAACTCAGGAGTATTTAAAGCACCAGAAAAAGCTGACTCAGATAAAAAATCAACTCAAAGCGAAATATCCGCAGGCGGGCGTGTGAAATAGATCTGGAACCAGCGTCTTTCACAGGACTGAGCACAAGAACGTTCTGAATCAACGACCGACCGATGAGCGGCGACGCATCTTTGATCTCCACTACGCGAATCTGGATCATGCAACCGCAATGATGAAGACCTCCCTTGCGACGATGGTGGATCTGGGGAACCGATCCCCAGAGATTGTCCGATTCCAGTGCATCCCCGGCATTGGCAAGGTAGGAGCACACCGATTCAGTGCATTCATCCAAACGCCATTCCGGTTTGCCACCAAGCAAAAGCTGTGGCGCTACTGTGGACTCGGGATTCGTATGCGCGAGAGTGCAGGGAAGAAGGTGACGGGGCTCCATCTGGACCATACCGGGATCCGTGCACTGAAAGCAGTGAGCTATCGGTGCTGGATGACATCTTTACAAACCAAAAAACCGAACGAGGTCGCGTCATTTTACAGCGCCTCGCTCCAACGCACAGGGAATGAGACCTCTGCACATCTAACTACCCAACGGAAGGTTCTGACCGTACTCTGGACTATTTGGAAACAGGATGTAGACCATAACCCAAACCTTTTTGACGTACACCAGCGCTCTGGAGTGACCACATAGACGGTGTGAACTCTATCGTGTTTCGCAACGGATGCTTGCGGATTTGGGTTTTGCTGAGTATGCTCTAAAATTCATCTAACTCCACGGTGTGGAAGTTCAATAGTGAGGTTGGCAACTTAGCAGATGTGCCCCATAAGACGTTGGCGCTCCGTTGATTGAGACGCCCATAAACGAGTTTGGCAAAATCGCTCATATCCTTTCGTCTGGTAAATCCTAAACAAGCAAACCGAAGCGATACACGAATGGAATTCATCGTGACACTTGACGTCTAACCCTGGTTCCGAAAGATGCGCCCTGCAAAATTTCACACATTTTGTTGCATGGTCAAGGAATATGTGTGAAACTTAGTTTTTCAAACGAGTTGTTTTCTCATGGACATGCCTGAGAGTTCAATGCGGTAGAGAAGATGCACGAGTTAATACGAGATGTCATCAGCGACCGTGGGATTCGCCATGGACGGGTGCAAGTATTCAACGGGCAACTGGCTTATTGCAATGGTGAATATTTCGGAATTTGAATACCTAAAGAAAGCTTCATGTTGCATTTGGCTGAGGGGCTGATCTGCTCTAGGATTCATCGTTTTTTGGTCACAAACGAGGGGACAGGGGGCTCCGAATTTTGTGTGTTTGGAGTATTGACAATTCAACAAACCCAGGAGAATTCCATGTCCCTTACCAAGAAGCTACGCGGTTTTTATATTTCCTGTCGACAGGAGTTGTTTGCTTATATGGAACGGGACTATGGCGTTTTGCCTAAACGATTCAGGAAGTTGTTATTATGGTTTGAGTTGGTGTGTGTGTGGAGGAACATCTGCCCCGCCCCCAGCCTTGTTCGGTGGGACGCCCGCTTGCACACCAGGTTTGCCTTACACGGTCGTTTTTGGCCAAGATAGCATTGAATACTCCGACAACTTCCGGGTTGCGGGAGTGCCTTCTATCGAATGTTTTGCTCCGGTCCCTATGTGGTTGGTCCCGGTCGTGTGATGTACCGAGCGCACCCGCGTTTTCTCGAGCTTTTCAGTAATTTGCGACGTCGAAGTTGCCGACCCGGATGCATGAAGCCTTGATCAAACAGGGGTATGCGAGGGAGTTGGTCATAAGCGCTAACTTATTTATGATCAGCTATTGTTGTAGTTATGTGGAATCAACTAAATTGGTTGAAATTGATGAGTCAAACCGTTACTACGGCGCCTACCGATGAGAATTGAAGTGTATTGCCATCGTTTTTACCCGACAACTGGAGGGATCTGGCCGTGAACACAGGTGCTCTGCATGGATTATGCGAGGACAAGGCTCCAGAGACTCTCCTCCGTACGTTTCTAATCCACTTAGGGTGTAGACATTCGCTACGAGAAACCGTTGTACGAGCCCGTCAGGCAAATCTGGCAGGACTCTCTGATGTTGCGTTGCTAAGCATTTACACAAATCTCAAAACTGGCTCTATGCACTTTTTACAGAACTATTTGAGAATCCGAGGCACAACATTCGGGCATTTGATGCCACTGTGGTCAATTAACCTGGGAAAACCAAGTCTCTGTGGCGGATTCATTACAGCGTAACCCTCCCCTCGTTTTGATGTGATTTCTTTCAGCTTGCGCCGACCAAGGGGGTGGGAATCAGCGAATCATTCAAGCAATTTCCGATTCACGCTAAGGATTATATTCTGACTGACCGTGGGGGGCAGCATGTAGCGAAGTTGGGAGGATATATTATTGTTCGCGTAAATACGGGGACACTTCATTTCACGACAAGGCCCGACCAAACTTTTGAACTGCTGAGTAGGGTAGAGTCAATCACTCGCATCGGTGCGGTTGGCGAGTAGAATGGATATACTGAATCCACCCCCTGTAGCTGGACGGATTTGTGTACTCTGAAAAACGAAAGAAGCCGCTCAGAGTACACTCAAGAAAATCCACAGTGATGTCCAACGCCGTGGCACACCCCCCCTTTGAGAAAACTCTATGCTTTGCTCACTATGTAATTGTATTTACTACAGTTTTTTTACTTCCTTGAGGAGCTGTGTTTAGGTCAAAAAATATATCCATGTATTTTTTGACACTTTTCTCCTTAATCTCTGAGAAAAGCTGATCAAGCCGTTAAACTTGAAGAACGCATATGGATAAAGCTAATAGGCATGGCGGTGACAAGATGGATATCATTACCGTAAAAAGTTTTGTCGTCGACCGTAATTTGCATTGTCGCCGAACAAAAGTCAAGCAGGCAGGGACTGACGAACAGCTACAATATCTGGTAGCTGTGCCCGAACAGGCACAGAGTTTTGGGTAGTACCTCTCAAACAGTTGATGTTTTGGCATGCGTTATCCATCACGCTGTGGCCAAATTTCATGAAACTATGACCGGAAATGATCATGTCCATGTGATAGCAAGGGAACGGATGATCCATCACTTCGCTGAATTACAATGTCTTTTTCGGTAATCACACCAATCCTGATCAATTTTTCCTGCGAAATCCTTGCAATGGTGTCCTCTGGTGCGATGCACAACAATTCATAATCATCCCCGCCGTTAAATACATAGTTCATTGCCGTAGGTAAATCTACGGTCTCGGGATAGATATATTTATCTATCGGGAGTTCGGATTCCCAGAGGACTGCTCCACAATTGGAAGCAGAGCAAATATGGTGGATTTCGGCGGCCAATCCATCCGATATGTCAATCATCGCCGATGGACGCACTCCTCTCTTTTCCCACTCTTCAATCATATCTAACCTTGGGATTGGTCTCAGGTGACGTTTCGTTAAATAGTTTTTTCCCTCTGTGGCTTGGATGAGGTTTCGTAGAAGATCAAGTCCCACCGCTGCCCCTCCCAGCTTCCCCGTAACGCAGATGAGATCCCCAGACTTTGCTCCGCTGCGATAAACAACATTTGACTCATCAGCCTCTCCAACGACTGTGATAGAAAGCATGAGAATGGGAGCGCGGGTTGTATCCCCTCCAACAATCTGAACGCCGAACTCTTTTGCAGCATGCGTCAGACCTTTATATATCATTTCCAGATGCTCCCTTGAAAATGTCCCAGGTACTCCCAGGGCGATAGTTGCCAAAAGGGGGCGGGCATTCATGGCAACGATGTCGCTGATATTCACAACCATAGCTTTGTAGCCAATCTGGTCATGAGAGTAGAAGGCATAATCAAAATGGTACCCTTCAATAAATGCATCTGTTGAAATTACCTGCACCTTCCCCGGCTTTGTGCGGTAGACCGCCGCGTCATCTCCTACCCCGGTAACGACTGGTGGATGAGTTCTGGCTGAACTGATTGAAGTCAGTCGACGAATCAGATTGAATTCCCCAGCGTTCTCAATCGTGTCCATCAATCCAATATATCTCACTCATGGCGCAGGTTCATCATGCTCTCTGGTTCATACTAAATTTTTAAGAAAGATGAGCAGAAATTTGATCAAAGATCCAAAGAAATGATTGATTTTGGTGATTTAAGCCTCTGATCTTCATTGATTCTAAAATTCTTAATGTATGTTTCATTCGTATATGAAGTCTTCCCAGGTATCTCCCTACATTGGAAATCGCAAATATTACGGAATAGACCGAGATTTTCTTCATTTGCCTTGGATCTGCTTCGCCTAGGTGATAACCATCAACACCATGCGTGAAATCAAACTCACGCTCAGGTAGTTTTTCTTGTGCGTGAAATTACTCAATGCACATACAATGAACTGCCCATCGGAATTCTGAGCGTGATCCGTCGCCGAGACGGGAGGGAAACCCTGCGGGGGATAGAGTCTCCACGGAGGGATAGATTTCCTGAACACCAATTGTTCGGATTCAAGAACTCTTTATAGATTAAAGCTATCAAGCATCAGTTGTGTTTATGGTAATTTGTGCAATGCCAAGCACTACCCGAGTATCTCACACTCACAAATCGTCACATTTTTTGTAACTCAGTCGCATATTCCCAGTCAAGGTGTAACACAACTATGGACGTACTTAAATGCTGCGCAATCATTCCCATCCACGTTGTGGACCATAGTCAGGTGATAGAACTGCCCAAGACTTATCTCTTGTATTTACTCCTTTGTAATACAGTACATGAAAACTTGAACGTTTCAAAGCCAATGGCCCCATGATCAATCTCTTGTTCTAAAACCTAATCCATAGATCTACTACTCCAAGCCCAATCCATCCTAATGGAGTCCGCACTGGTATTGCATGCGCCAAACTATAGGGGGATCTGGCCCGCATGGCACGATGGGGAAGCATTCTGGGTTCAGCCTCAGCCGTTCATGGAACTTCTCAACTATGAAGTCCTCGTGAGTGACTCGACGGAACTCGTGGTCAGAGACCAAAGGCACTCCATTACATTTGATTATCGATCGGACAGAATCTTAGTCAATCAAGAAGAGCGTGTCACAGGTAAGTACACACTGGATGGCACTGCCGGCGAAAAACTTGTTTCTGTAGATGCTTTACAAGAGGCGTTTGGCTCCGAGCTAGTATGGGACAGGGAGGGACTCACCTTGACCCTCTCCTCTGCCGCTACCCTCTTTGACGCCAGCCAATTTGGGGACCGTCGGGTACTGGACATGGACCCCCCTCCCGACATCCTGTTTCCCCATGCGCGTGCACTACTAGGGGGGCTTCATATTGGCTATACGCTCCGCCATGAGTGGGACGCTCAGCGCGGACGCTCCTTTTCCCCCTCAGCACGGATCAGTACCCATCTTGTGGGGGGCACCGTACGAGCGGATGTAGGTCATCGCCATCACACACTGAGCTATACGTATGAAGTGGACACACCGTGGATCACCAAGATAGAGGCCCTCCGCCGACCGGATGGAGTAGGTATCCAGATCAGCAATACCCCCTTACTCCCCCGCAGGGTTCACCGAGAGGAACTCCGCAGGGGAACGACCATCCCCCATGCGATCGTGCGGGGGAGCGTGTCAGGTGCCGTGAGCGAGCAGGTCCAAGCCGACCAAGAAGGGCGGTACGCCATTCGGCATCCCGTCTTCTACGGTTCAACCGAAACAACGATTGAAGCGACCCCACTGGGTAGTGACCCCATCGAGGTGGATGCCACCCATTGGCGTGTTCCTTACGGCATCCTCCCGTCAGGGGAGGTTGAGTACTCGGCCTACATCAGTCCATCTCCATCGGTAGCATTGGGGTGGGGACTAAACGCCAAACTCACCCTCCAAGCCTCCGCGTCCCAGTCGCTACAAAACACCACCCTCCGTCTGTATACACTTCCATTCCCGACCGTAAATCTGAACAGCGAAGTGAACCTACATGATCGGTCCATTCGCGGGGATGCCTACTGGTGGGAACCGTGGGGGAACATGAGCGCGTCGGTACAACTCAACCAAAAACCCGCGTCAAGCCAGCTGTATTCCATGCACGCTGCCCTGGCATCCAAAATCGGGAACATCCATCTTGGGGTAACGCATCGTCAGACGCAAGATAAGCCCGCACAGACGACGATCCGTTCTACGCTTGGTTGGCAAGTTGCCCAGCCCCTCCGTGTGGACGCAGGGATCCAAGTTCATACTGGACGTTCCAAGCCCCTATCTGTCCAACCACGCGTCACCTACACCCTCCCCTTCGACGCCCCCCGCATCCATATTCAAGCCTCCACCACGCAAGGGCAAGAATCCCAATCCTGGGAGGTGGGTGGATTGGTTAGTAGCACACGCTGGACCTCAGGCATCCAAGTGAACCGGTCACCCCAAACAGGGCCGCTCGCGATCCGTGGCTCGTTCCAACTCAATACGGACTGGGCATGGTTCAATACCCGAGCGGGATGGCAGGATGGCAGTTTTTTCCATTCCCAGTCCCTGCGCGGCACCGTCCTGATCGGGAAAGATATCCGTTTCGGGGCGCTCTTGGAGGAGCGCACGCAGGCGGTGATCCGCCTATTCTTGGACACCAACCTGAATGGGGAGAAAGACGTTAACGAGTCCTACTCCATTGGGCACAGGATTAGTATCCCGCGCGCCGCCCACGCGCACCGTGCCGACGGGGAGGTCGTCATCACCAACCTGACGCCTTTTGATGTGTACACGGCCAGCATCCTACCCGCAAGTATTCAGAACCCCCTCCTCCATCCCTCCACAGGCTACCAATTCTCCTTCGTCCCCTCCCCAGGGCGCACCCGCTACATGGATATCCCCCTCCAGACGCTCCCTGCCGTAGCAGGAAGGTTGACCGACTGGCCCGGGAGTGCCACGATCCTGCAGGTGCAGTTGTATCGGTCGGGCTTTCAGGAGGATCTGGATGTGTACCAGGATGGCGTGTTCGTCACCCAAGTGCCTCCAGGAACCTATCAAACCAAGATCGTGAACCTACTCACCAAGGAGGTGGTCATGGAGACCAGCTTACAGGTGGAGCATGGGATGAATGAGCCAGTGATTTCCCTTGGGGGTGGCGCAGATGAGTAGAGGGGTTTTACGTGCAAGTGTTCTCCTCCTGTTTATGTTCACGAGCATAAACGCTGCGCGCGCACAGTCGGAGCAGTTAGAGTATAGCCAAGCCTTCACCTTTACACTCACCGTCACACACCCCCCGACCACCTGTGGGATCAACACCACAAATACAACCCTGGACTACGGAGAGAACCCCATCCCTGCCAGCACCCGAGAAACGGAGGAAGTAGTCAGAATCAACCCTTCCAGACCCCGTCCACCGAGCATCCATTTCTTTGGAGACAATGTACTCGAATATACGGCCACATTCGGGGCACTCCCCTCCACATTTCCCAACCTTACTATGGTGAATGTAGACTATGCATGGCAACAGGGAAGCCGCAACTCCAATTTCACATCCATTTCGGGGAACACCTACACCGGGACCGGCGAGGGACTCTTCGAAGAGACCAATCATTATTTCCGTCTCATCGGAGCCGTGCGCTGGAGATGGGATGAAGTTCTTGCCGTGCTCCCCAATGGAGGTGAAATATCCGATGAGTTCACCGTTGATTTTAGTATCACCTGCCTATAAACCAGGAACCCCATGAATCGAATTTTTCTACTCTTTTGTATCTGCACGCTTAGCGCAACCACCTCCCAAGCGCAGACCCGAGAGGTGTTTGTACAGATCGGATTTTTCCTTGACTGGGGAACACCAACCTGTTCCATCTCCTTCGGCCCAAGCAACATTGATTTTGGGGAAGTCCAGGTAAGAAACGAGGAGTTTACCACGGAGCCAGTAACCACGGGTATATCAATCAGCGGTACTAACACCCTCCCACCCACATGGACTGGAGTCCCCCGTCCCCTCTCCCCTCCCCTCTCCATTACAAATAATGCAGGAGATCGCATCCGTGTGGAGGCGACGAATTCGTGTTTATTCGGGTGCGGGAGGACCTCGGAGGCGTTCCGTCAGGTAAATTTTAATTGCGACTGCGAAATAAACTGGCGAGCCATCATCCCTGCCCAAGCCCCCCAAGGGACGTACACGGGGGAGCGCACTGTCACGGCAACTTGTATGTAACCATAAATCATTCCATAAAAAATGTCCTTACACACCATTCGTATTCTCTCCATCATTACACTCCTTCTGCCCCTGCACGCCTTCGCGCAGCGGCAGGTCACCCCCCGCGTTTCACCGACCACATCCGAGGTGGAGCGTGGCACAAGGGTCGGACGCGCCGGCACCGCTTCCCATGTCCCCCGCGCCGCATCCGAGGGAGTACCTCGTACCCGAGACGGTCGGACCAGGGTCTACTCCCGCTCCCCCGATGATCCATCCCAGTTCATTCTGGATCGGGGGATCCAAGTGGAGGATCACCCGAACAACTATGCACGCCATGCAGACTTTCGCGCCCCACTGGCGTCCGAATGCGACCTAGCGACCTCTACTCCCTGCGCGCAGATCCTCCGCACGCTCCGACATGCACCTGTCTCCGGTGTTGCGTACCACGCCTCTGTCCCTCCCCGCGTGCGCCTCCGCGGTCCCGAACCAAATATTTTCTGGGTCCCCTCCGTGCACTGCATCACCTATGAACCCCGCCGAAGGTCACGGTACAAGGTTGGATCAGGGCCGAGTTGCATGAACATCGTGGACGCGGAAACCCAGCAGATGGAATGGCTCATCGGGGGCCATATCGAGGGGTTGGACAAAAAGCAGTACGGGGTCTATGAAGGGTGGGTCCCCGTCTCATTCACGATGGGGGAGTATCAGTGGATCATGGACATCCCCGTCACCTATGAGCGCTTCAAGCGGCAGCCGACCTGTGGGCTCGGGACTGCCAGTGATGGGACGCCCCACGGATCCATCCGGATCAGGAATATCCCTCACCGCCCAGGTTCCAGCGCGGGAAAAATTAGACTCACCTCGGGATACCGCGTACGAACCGCCATAGAGTATATCGGGGACTATGCAGATCTATGCAATAACCCCCGCGATCCAGCCTACTGTGCGGACATCCTCCCCAGTTCCACTACCGGCTGGATCCGTCTCCTCGCGGACGAGGATGCGCAGTGGACGATCAACATCACAGGGATCAAGTTCACCTTCTTGGATGGTTCGACCGCCGACTGGGAGTGGATTGTGGGGTACTACGACGATGTGCGGAGTGGTGCCTTCGTACTTAAACAGGACATTGCCCCTTCGTTTAACGAGTCCACCGATCCGAACATCTACTTCAATTCCGAGCGCGAAGCGCACCTTTTTCTGGGGGGAGTCCTTACCCTTACCAACGCATCCAACCCGCAGTCCAACGCGTTCCCGGGGTTTCAGGGAGAATATACCAGCCGCCCCAGGACATACAAGGAAACAGCCACCGTCACGCTCACCTGCCTGTAACCATGATGTTACTTTATTGTAGTATATTGCGTCCTATCCAGATGGTCGTTTAAGTAAAAAATCAAGCACCCTTTACCTATGCGCCAAATCCTTTCTATCTGCGCCACTGCGCTGTTCTCTTTGCTGGTATCGCCACTGGGGGCACAGGATCTTCCCTGGAGCGCCTTGATCTACGATACGGAGATTTTCCGACCTGGTCTGTACCACGAAGGCAGGGTTCTCGATCGGACTACCCCTAAGTTACAATACACTCCCGCGGTGATCCCCGATCCGGGGGATGTGCGTGGAGAGAGCTGGTACGCTTTCACGCCGGGGCGGTTATGGTACACGGATGACATGGGGGTGACGGTCTATCAGGTATCGGAGCAGGGGCTCAACAATCTCATGTTCTCTGCATTGGCTATTGCGCATGATGCCCCGAACGTGCTTTACCTTGGCACAGGCATCTCACAACTAGACGACTTCCACGAAGCGACCCGCTTTGAGGGGGATGGGGTCTACCGCAGTTCAGATCAAGGGGGGAGTTGGGTTCATCTCCCTTTCTTTGCAGGGGTCCCCGACGGAGATGACCTGCACATCATCCAGAGCATTGCCACCTCCGCTCTGGGGGATACCGTGCTGGCGACGACCCCCCAACGGATCCTACGGAGCGTGGACGCGGGGCAGACGTGGTCCGTGGTTCATACGTTGTACCATCCGGCTCAGTCCCGCTACCCCTACCACATGGATCCCCGCTTATATCATCACCCCCTCTCCCTCAGGCATGTCTTTGTAGCGATCAACCGGACCGCATCCCATCACGATTACGCACTGATGAGCCATGACGGCGGGGAGAGTTGGGACTATCTACAACTGGAGGATGACCACCCCCCGATCCACACCGAAAAGTACGCTAACTGGATCTTCGCCGCCGACCCTCAGGATCCAAATGTCTTTTGGGTGCAGGCCGACGGACTCGACGGCTTCGACCGATTATCTAACGAACGCAAGATCTATCGTTCGGCAGACGGTGGCCAGACCTGGGTAGATGTGCCTGTTGTTCAACGCGAAGGAGCAAATTACTGGACAGGTCATAGGCGAGCCCAGTCCATCCATGTGCATCCTCAAGGAGGAGATACACTTGTTCTGGTAGGAGCCCCGGGAGTATATATAGGAGGCAACCTTGTTACAGAGGGACTACAAAACTCCGTAGGTGCACATTACCTACTGCCATCCGACACCTACCTTGGTTTTCGAAGTGTGAAGCCAAATAATGGTCCATCCCCTTTGACGCCAGGCGGACTCCGGCCAGCTTGGACCATCATCTGGACAGCGAGCCAGTATTTAGATGCACGCGGGTACGAATCAGGCGAGCTTTCGCAGCATCTGTACTATGGCGATGTCTGCACATCTCCGCTCCCCGCAGGGACCCCTCGGGGAAATCGGTACACCGCGATAGCCTTCTACGACATTAAGGGCATGCGCACCTCTACATCTACTTTCCCCCAAAAGGGGTTTCACCCGCCTACCCGCACCCCAGCGGACACCCCCCTTGTACCGGGACAGATGTTCCAACGCTACCCGTATCTAAATGAGACATTCAGGCACTCACGGCTCCACTGCCATCCCCACCGATACGATATACTCTATGCGGGACAGAATTCTTGGGGTGGCGACGCATGGGCCTCCCCCTACTTCGGCCGTACCCCCTCCCATCCCGACTCCAGCGGCCATCGCACCGACCAGCGCGGTTCGCAAGCCTCCTTCTCCAGGCAACAGCCCGATCGTGTCTGGGCTGTCTGGGGCACCGTTTACCGAAGTGATGACTACACCTCGACCTGGACTAAACTGGATCCATTGGAGTATTTCCAGGTCCATAACCCGAAATTTAATACCGTGCTTGCACATGATGCCAACGCGGATGTCATCTATACGGACTGGGCGGTCACGATGGATGGCGGACAGAGCTGGGAACTCCGCGACATCCCTGAAGAGGAACGGATCCGAGTCTGGGACCGCGTCGTATCGCACCCGACAGATCCATCGATCATCTATTCGTGCGAGCAGTATGTGCTCCGCCAGTGGACGGACTACCTGCAGGAGTCCACCACGATTGCAGAAGCATCCGAGCATGGCCGGTGCCGAGATCTACTCCTCTTCCCCAATAACCCCGACCGGATATGGATGGGGACGGATACCGGTCTATGGGAAAGCATGAATGCGGGCACAACCTGGACAAGGAAAAATCGGGGACTCCCGAATGTACCCATTACGCGGGTCACGCTCTCCCATGACTGGGATGAGATCCTGGTTGCCGCGTTCGGGCGCGGGCTGTACACCGTGCCGTCGACCTCGGTCGATGAACTACTGGTGTCCTCCCAGTCCGATGAAGAGATTCCCGCGTCTACGCTCCTGTTCGCGAATTACCCGAACCCGTTCACGTCGGTCACGACATTGCAGTTTCGTACGCCGAAGCCGGCGACCGTGCGGCTGGATGTGTATGATGTGTTGGGACGGCGCATCCATGTAGCGGCAGAGCAAGCCTACCCCAGCGGCGTGCATCAGGTGCGCTGGGATGGTTCAGACCTCCCCAGTGGGGTGTACTTTATCCGCATGCAAACCGATGGACAGATCGTAGGGACACAGAAAGTGGTCCGGCGCTGAGTGCGGGTTTCCTCTACGCATGTTTACTTTAACGGTCACATGAACTCAGTCACGGAAATAAATCAAGTTCTTCTAGACCAGATGGAAGCGGAGCGCCGGAACGCACAGGATCCGCTCGCGCAAGCCAAAGAGTCGTTGTATTGACATGGCCGCGTTGATTTTGTATCTTTAGTCTGTAAACTTGGTGGTCTTAACCGTATTCAATGCCAGAAATCCTACAACAGATTCAAGGAGATAAAGTAAAGGGGAATGGAATATCTCGTATTAGTGCAGTTGCAAATTACTTCATTGAGTGTTCCAAAAAAGATAAACGCCCAATAAGCAATTTATCTATGCAAAAGTTGGTGTATTTTGCATACGGATGGATGTTGGTAAAAACAGAGAAGAAATTATTTTATGACCGTATCGAGGCTTGGCAATACGGTCCAGTTATTCCTTCTTTGTATCACCAAATAAAGCATTATGGGCGGGGGCGGATCACTAGGGAAATCTTAGACTACGACCACAAAAGAGATAAATTCTATCGATGGAATTTGACGAAAGGCACGGAAGTTGAAAAGATGATGCAAAAGGTGTGGCAGAAATATAAATCTCATCCGCCAGGAGAAATGATTGATCTAACACACAATCCCGGCACTCCATGGCGGGACACTATACTTACTAGCGGATACAACTCTGAAATAGATGACAAATTGATCAAAGAACATTTTTCATCTCTTCCAGATCCCTTGTGATTGGATTATCGAAATAAACAATGATCGACAAAGAAAATGGTTCTGACAATTCAGAATCACAAAGTGATTCTCTTGAAGGTTTGGATCAGGAAGATATATTTACTAAGGATAGCCGAAAAGCTGGCAAAGTTGAAAGTAAACAAGAAGTTTCTAGGCATTCTCAGTTGAGAAACTGGACAGACGTTATATTCGACATAGGGAAAAAAACATCTGCCCTACTTGTCTTCGGTACGATCTTAGCGGATGTGTGGTTTCCAGATAGTAGTGAACTACTTGAAACAATCTTCAAGTTATTTAAACTCTCCTTAGAAAATGGTAAGATCGAAATCACAGCTTCAGCAATCGCTCTTTATGTGTTAGCCCGAAACCTGCCAGTATTCATTAAGCAATTAAAAAAGATGCTTGACGATTAATCACATCACTTCGTCATCACAAAAAGGGCTAAATCATATATCAAATCTTCGGGAACTAAATACTTAATTGCACCAAGATTAGCTCGGGGTACTTAACGGTTTTGTGGGATAAACGGAATAATTTCAACTATTAACTATAATTCCCAAACCACAACATCAGATACCCTCCCCGGAGCAGTTGATGGCCTCCCGCGCATTTCTAAAAACAGATCGTAGGGACACAGAAAGTGGTCCGGCGCTGAGTGTGGGTTTGTGTGTAAATGAACATATGTACATATGTGCATATATTCTTGTTTTTGTGGGAGCGCTAAACCAAACTAACCATTGCGATCGTGCGGAAAGAGGCCGTAGAGTGGAAGACATCGAGCATCTACGTTAAGCATAAGCAGGTGGGGTGGACTACTCGGTACCCTGTACAGAATCACCAAACAAGGGATCCCTTGTTTGTCAGAATGTGACACTTTTCCACGCATTTTGGTATAAATTATGCGATATTCTCTATATTTGTTGAATATTGTTACAAATTATGCATGTTTCCATTCCCCCGACCATCCGTCCCACTCCTTCGGTAAATCCATCCCACTCGCATCCACTCCAAGAGGGTGTGCATCAAATGGATGCGCTTGCACTGATGCAGGCGCTGACGCCTCGCTCTGTTGACCTCCTCCTCACGGATATTCCTTACGTACATGTGAGCCGTTCAAGCGGGGGGCTTCGCAACCTTGACAAAGGGTTTGCTGATGCCGAAACCTTTGATTTGATGGCGTTCGCGAACCAGGCAGCACGTGTAACGAAGGGGAATGGGGTAATCTTTTGTGGGAAAGAGCAATTCAGTCCACTATTTGAACACTTCGCTAACGACTTCTCGGTGCGCATGATCATCTGGGAAAAGACGAACCCGATGCCTATGAATGGACAGCACCTGTTCCTGTCGGGGGTGGAATGTGCGGTGTTCTTCAGGCGCTCAGGTGCCACCTTTAATGGTCACTGCGAAAACACCGTGTTCAGATTTCCCAATGGTTCAAGCAAGCACCACCCCACCGAGAAACCCCTAAAATTATTCAAGAAGCTGGTTGAGTTTCTTAGCGACCCGAATGACTTAGTGTTGGATCCATGCGTGGGGAGCGGAACGCCCAGCGGACGATTTTCATCCACCTACCGGACGGTTGGATCCATGCGTGGGGAGCGGAACGACCGCGGTGGCCTGCCAAGAACTGGAGCGCCGATATATCGTAAGCGATCTAAGCACAAAGAGTGTTGAGATGACTCTAAGTCGACTTAACCTTCCAGATCTTCCGATCCCTACACCTGAGTCAAGCTTCGCGCGATGACACAGGAAAGATTTTCGGAATACGCGACCAATGAAGAAGCGGTTTGGAATAGGTTTTTGGATACATACGAACACCTCCCCACATTCAAGGGGATCAAACAAGCGTTCCGCGTCTACGAGATGCACCCAGATGGAACAGAGGAGTACGATATCAGGGTGAACAATGCGCGGATCATTTCATGAGTAAAAAATATGCAACGGTTGAAGACTTTGTCGTCATCGCTTATTTACTCAACATGGCCGCAAAGGAGGGAAAAGGACTGACTCCACTGCAAATCAATAAGCTGATATACATTTGCCACGGATGGGCATGGGGAAAACTGAATAGACCTCTAATTGAGAATCGCCTCGGGCAAATTGAAGCATGGAAATATGGTCCAGTAATTCGGAATGTATACGAGCGCCTGAAAAAATGGAGAGCAGAAGGAATCACCTTTGATTCCTTCTGTGAAGACTTTGGCTCCTACGGAATGGGGAAGAAAGATGCGACAGATTATCTGGTAGGCGAAATAACGAATCTGAATGAACAAGATCCCGAGATGAGCAAATTGATAGATTTGGTTTGGCGTGTGTACAAGGATCTGACAGGTGGACAGCTTATCACAATCACTCACAAAGAAGAAACTCCATGGCGGAAGCATGTAAAGTATGGCATGTTTAAGCGGGTGGTTCATGGGGTACATATCCCTGACTCAACTATAGCTGATCATTATCGTGTCAAATTACAAAACACGCCTCAGTTGTCTGATGTCTGAAAATAATCTCGAGTATTAGACACGGTTGACGAATTTCGTAAGACGGCCTATTCTGACCCGCCCCGAGTGATCTGAAGGATATTACCAAATCTTATCTTTTGCAATCAAAGGCTATAAGTAGATGTACAATAACTAAGGAATACACAATTTACCAAGAACCGCGGACCTGTCTGCACCAGTGACCGCAGGCATGCTCGTTGGAATTCCATTTGCAGATTCGTGCGCCAGAACTGCAAAGCAAAGCGCTTCCTTACTATCTACATCCACTCCGTAGGCATCAGATGTCTCTATGATCGTTTTGGCTTTATTTTGAACAAAATAGTCCCGAAGGAACCCTATAAGAGTTCGGTTGTGGGCTCCGCCACCAGAAATAATCATGCGATCCAAAGAGTGGTTGGGCAAGACGAATGTCTCGTACGCCTTCCATATGGAAGCAGCCGTCAATGAAGTAGATGTAGCAATCAGATCCTCAGGAGATGATCGGTGAGCATGATCCAATAATCGTTGAAGGAATGCATGGCTGAGATACTCCCGACCCGTGGATTTTGGTGGTGCGTTAGATAAAAAGGGATCCTGCAATAACTCTGATAAGAGTCGTTCATCTACCGTTCCAGATTGGGCAATCTTGCCGCAATCATCGTAGGGAATATTTAACGTGCGTCGACACAGAGCATCCGTGATCATATTCCCTGGACCCGTATCAAACCCATACACTTGATCCGTTTGGGCATTTGGGGACAGAATGGTAAGATTTGCCACTCCACCAATATTCAAGCAACCACGCGTCTCCGTTTCATGCGTGAATACCACATAGTCAAAGTATGGAACCAGAGGTGCCCCCTGTCCCCCTCTGGCCATATCCGCAAGACGAAAATCTCCAATCACTGGAACGCCTAATCGTTGGGCCATGGTCGCTGGATCTCCAATCTGGAGTGTAGAACAGATCTCATCGCCTGCAAACTGTTCTTTGTTCGGGACATGACGAATGGTTTGGCCATGGCACCCAACCAAGTCAAGACAGTCAGTCTCTTCTCCTTTGGACTCCAAGGTACGGATCACCGTGCGTACATACGCACGGGCCAATCGAACATTCAACTGACTAAGCTCCGCTACACCGATCATCTCCTTACTGGCCGCCTCCCGCAAAAAACCACGTAACTCTCGGTGAAACGCATGCGTAGCTCCGTACCAACTTTCAATACTCAGATCTCGACCATGTCCCTGAAGTCTCGCGATCACGACATCTACTCCATCCAAAGATGTACCACTCATCACACCCGCAACACACCTTCGATTTTGAGGAAGGATCACGAGTCTGTCTCCGCGTTATTCAGTTGATCCAACCTCTCGGCTTCCTTTAGTAAACGATCCGCCTCATCTGGATTTTGCTCACTGAGGGATCGGTACACTGCCGCAGCTTCTGAATATTTTTTCTGTGTTTCAAGGATGCGAGCAAATGTTTCGGTAACCGGGTCTTCCTCATCATAATCGTCATCAGAGAGTTCATCAGGTGAAAGGTTACCAGCTTCCTCTAATGCAACCCGTTCAGAAGAACTGAGATTCTGGATTAACTGCTCCATTTCATCTTTCTCTTCCTCCTCCAATCCGAGAATATTATTCAGCTTTGCCTGCAAATGTGCTCCGTGGGAAAAAGATTCTATATCATCAGGGGGCCAGATCACTTGTGGGGCTCGTCGTCTTTCTTGTAGGGACTTTGCCGTTTCCCAAACGGACTCCGCACGGCTGTACTGCTCAGACGCATCCAATGCATGAGCCAAGACATAATTAGTCTTCCTATCCATGGGGGCAACAAGGCGCTTTTCATAGAGATGATCTAGAATTTCTGATGAGCGACCTTCTTTAATCTTTGTCAGTGCATCAAAAAGTGAGAGAGTTTTCATGCTTTTTCTGATTGAGAGCGAATTTCAAGTAGATTGTATCGTGCAATGAGAATATAAGACAAACAAAACATGAACTGGTATCCTGTTGCTAACCAGATACCCTCCCATAAAAGATAGGACAGCCCAGCGACTGAATAGACGACCATTGCAGCTTCAAGGATCATCACAACTCTCGAGCTTCGGACACGATATGGCCCATTAGACTTTGGAGTTCGTTCAAAGGGAGTCCGGAATTTCCTCAATACTCCCCAGAGTGCTCTTGTATTGCTGATTGCAAGACCTATGGATCCTGTCAAAAAGATTGGAAAAAATCTCATTCGCTTCCACCAATCAGGATAGAGCTTGCGCTGAGCAATCAACTGTGCAAGAAAAAAACCCAATAGACCAATAAAGCCTATTCCCATCATACTGAAATATAGCTCACCGGGCCCAAATCCATTCGCCTCCTGCAATAGAAGCAAGGGATGAAGTAAGGTCAAAAGAAATAGACACGGGTAAACAACAAACGAAATCAAATGAATCGTCCCCTGAACCTTGGTAATGAATGGAATGGATGTGCGCCATACCGAGCCAAGTAGTTTTTGTGCAGTTTCTGCTGTTCCTTTTGTCCATCGATTTTGCTGAATCCGTAGAGCCCCCAAGGTCTCGGGAAGTTCAGCGGGAGCTTCCAACTCATTTACATAACTGAACTTCCATCCACGAAGCTGGGCCCGATAACTCAAATCCAAGTCCTCTGCCAGAGTGTCGCCCTGCCATCCCCCAGAGTCAATGATACATTCGCGCTTCCAGAGACCAGCTGTTCCATTAAAATTTATGAAACAACCGGTGGCGTTCCTCGCAACATGCTCCACAGCAAAATGGGTATCCAATAACCATGATTGAATCTTCGTCAGTATTGAAGAATCTGCATTCAGGTGTGCCCAGCGCGCCTGAATCATTCCAATCTTTGGGTTTTTCATCATTGGAACCAGACACATCAAAAAATCCTTGGGAGGAACGAAATCAGCATCAAACACAGCGATGAGATCTCCGGTCGCTGATTCCAGTCCATTCGCTAATGCGCCGGCTTTGTAGCCCTCCCGATGAGGACGACAGACATGGGAAATATTAATCCCCTTTTGCTTCAATTCAGCAACTGCCTCATTTACAATATGGATGGTCTCATCGGTAGAATCGTCCAGAACCTGTAGTTGCAAATAATCTAGAGGGTACTGTATTGCCGAGCAAGCATCAATCACTCGTCTGGCTACGCCTGCCTCATTATAGAGTGGAATTTGTATGGTCACTCGAGGCCAGGGACCATTGCTACACTCCCGAGGAGCGGATGGGGATTTTTTTTTAGCCTTCCGTGCTGCTTTAATGCTCATCCACAGGAGATTCGCACCGTATAGGGAAACAATGCACATGGCCCCTGCATACAGAATGGCAATCATTCATCTACCAGTTAGATGTGGCTGCGGTGAATAGGTCGTCGGCAATGTTCTCAAGGGCTGATAGCGCCGAAGTCTCCTCTGCTTCCAGTCCACCTTCTAAGGCATCATAATCGTCAAATCCGCTGAATGTTCGCTCCAATACATCATCATCCACCTGATTAATATATTGGGCAGTAACAGAAATTGATACCCGGTTAAACTGTGCACGTTCTTGACCGGTCACGGATGTAGGGGCATTCCCATACCGAATAATCTGAGCTGTTAATAATAAATCGGCCTCATCTTCATCCTCCACGAGGGTAAGTCGAGTTTGCCGGACAAATCTTTCAATTAAGAGTTCTGTAAGAGATTCATCTAAAAGTGTGAGTGGGCTTACACTTTGATCATCAGCCAGCGGGATCGCAATAGAACTCAGTTGTGAGGGAATGCTTGCGCCACTAAAGCTGTAATAGGAACAACCCTGCAAAAACAGAACACCGATTACCAGAAGGTTAGTCCAAATCCTCATTCATTTCCTTTATCTTGCGGTAAAGTGTCCGAGCACTGATGCCGAGCGCCTCTGCCGATTCTTTGCGATTTCCACCAAAGCGCTTCATGGCTTTCAAAATCAGCTTTCGTTCCGATTCTTCGAGAGTTGGGAGTTCTTCCTTTTCACTATCTTCTTCAACCTCATAAGTCACTCCATCAAGATTTTTTTCCCGGTCAGGACTTGGCAGCATTGGAATGGGGCGGGGGGTGTCAATCTGCAACTCTTCAGGATAAGAGCGTTCCGGTTTTTGTTCTGAATACCTCTCGCGGAATACTCTTCCAAGATCTTTACGAAGGTCTTGTACATCTTGACGAATTTCCAAAAGTGCCCGATAGACAACCGTCCATTCTGGAGAGGATTCCCGGTTAGCCTGCTCTTCTTCTTGGATCCGCATCAGAGAGGTTGACGGATTATTTGCCGAAATACCTCGCAAGAATGGGCGGATATCCTCCGCATCTACATCGGATCCCCTATGCAATACAACAATTTGATCCGCCACATTGCGCAGCTCACGTACGTTTCCAGGCCATGAATAGGCTTCAAGTAGCTGATAGGCTGCATCGGTTAATATTCGGCGCGGAGACTGGTACTTCTGTGCGGAGGAATATAGAAATGCATCAAAGATTGGCCGGATATCCTCTTTTCGTTCTCGGAGCGGCGGGATCTGGATGATCACAGTGCTTAATCGATAATAAAGGTCTTCCCTGAATCTTCCTGCCGCGACCTCATTACCTAAATTCTTGTTCGTTGCAGCAACAACTCGCGCATCCGTTCTCTGAATGATCGTAGAGCCCACGCGATTGAATGTGCCAGACTCCAACACACGGAGTAGTCTGACCTGAGCGGATTGTGGCATTTCCCCAATTTCATCCAGGAAGATCGTCCCCCCATCGGCCTCTTCAAACAAGCCTTGACGACGCTCAGTCGCTCCGGTATATGCGCCCTTTTCAGCCCCAAAAAGTTCGGACTCAATGAGGCCCTCTGGAATCGCCCCTGTATTAATCACCTTGAGAGCTTTGTGCCGACGCAAAGACAGCTCATGAATCGCTTGGGCTATTAACTCTTTGCCAACCCCGCTCTCGCCCTCTATCAGCACAGATATATCCGTACGTGCAACTTGGCGAACACGATCAATTACATGGTGAATTCCAGAAGATTCACCTATGATTCCAAATCGATCTTGTACAGTTTGTCGATCCATTAGGCAGAGAATTCTAGAGTCAACTCAGCCAGCCAGAATTTCACCAAAGAGTGTCGCAGAGGTGCATCCGGTGATCCTCACCTTCACATACATTCCAACTTGAAGCGTTCCACGATCAAAAATGGCCATTTTGTTCGTATCCGTTCGACCACAAAACTGAGTTGAACTCCGCTTACTAGGGCCTTCAACCAATACAGTGTGAATACGGTCAATTTCCTGTTCGTTCTTTTGACGGGAAATTGAATTTTGGAGCGTGATAATTTCGCTTAGTCTCCTTTTTTTTGTCTCTTCAGGCACATCATCCACGTATTTTCGTGCAGCATAGGTGTCTGGACGCTCGGAGTACATGAACATAAAGGCATGATCATACTGTATTTCAGACATCAGCGAGAGCGTATCCTGATGCTCCGCTTCCGTCTCACCGCAAAACCCTGTAATAATGTCCGTTGACAGCGATACTTCTGGGCATATCTGACGGACACGTTTAATGAGGGCTCGGTAATCATCGGCAGAGTAGTCCCGACGCATCCGCCGTAGAACTTCTGAATTGCCATGCTGTACCGGAAGATGGATAAAGTTGCACACGTTTGAGCGCTCCCGATGTACCTCCAAAAGGGCCTCTGAGCAGTCTTTCGGATGACTGGTTGAATATCGGATACGTAGCTCAGGGGAAAGTAAGCTGACTCTGTAGATCAAGGTCGCAAAATCTACTGGTCCATCACGATATGAGTTGACGTTTTGGCCTAGCAACGTCACTTCCTGATACCCGGCTTCAACTAGTTCCTGACATTCACGAACGACCGTAGCGGCACTGCGACTACGCTCCCGTCCTCTTGTAAAGGGGACTACACAAAATGCACACATGTTATCGCACCCCCGCATGATGGACACAAACGCACTCACCCCATTCGTATCGTATCGGACTGGTGCAATATCCGCATAGGTTTCTTCGCGGGAAAGTTGAACGTTCACCGCACTCTGCCCTGTCTCCTCTACTTGGCGCAGCAGATTCGGAAGATCGCGATAGGCATCTGGGCCGATGACAATGTCCACCAGACGCTCCTGTTCAAGAAGCTTATGTCGAAGTCGCTCAGCCATACAGCCCAGCACTCCGATCTTCAGTTCTGGGTTCTGCTTACGTTTCCGGGCGCGAAAAAAATCTAGCCGCCTACGGACTCGTTGCTCAGCATTCTCCCGGATTGCACACGTATTCAATAAGACAATATCAGCCAGGAGTGGATCATGAGTCAGCCCATATCCAGCATTACGAAGTACCGAGGCAACGATTTCAGAATCCGACACGTTCATCTGGCATCCATACGTCTCCAGATACACGGATGCATGTCCCTCAGATTCAACCTGCGGCATCTTTGCCGAATCCAAGTCTTCAAGAATGGGAAGAATTTCCTGCACGATAGTATCCTGTGTATTTTAGACAGGGGAACTGCCAAAAACGCGTTAATAGCTAAATTTGTTCGATGAGTCTATTGCAAACAAGATCTAATACTCTTAAGTTAATAGGTCCAAATTTGAATTTGTATCATGAAATCAACTCTCCTCCTAACTATCCCGTTTCTTTTACTTCCACTCACTCTGTTGGCCCAGCCTGATCCTGCTACCCCGGACGGTGAGGACCTCATGACACCAGAATCATGGAAGGTGCGTCTTGACCGTCCGAACCCAGATATTCGGATTGGTGCAAATGCTGACTCCGTTGATATTTATTTCGTTAACATGGTACCTGGATGGCACATCACAACCGGACCCGCAGCAATCTTCTATCACCCAGACCAGACCGCCGAGGCAAACTACACCATGGAGTCTACCATCCACTTGTTTGACCCTGGCGAACGTCGGGAGGCTTATGGGGTATTCATGGGTGGTCAAAATCTGGAGACCGACGAGATTGCTTATGACTATTTTCTTCTCCGAAATTCTGGAGAGTTTCTGATTAAACGACGGACTGGATCAGAGACGTCAATCCTCCATGAATGGACTGTACATGAAGCCATCAATGTATTTGGTGCGGATTCGGAAAGCTCCGTTGAGAACCAGTTGCAGGTTGATGTTCGTGAGGAGACTGTCTCGTTTTTTGTGAATGGAGCCGAAGTGGCCCGTGTCCCGAACGATCAAGTCATGACGGACGGTATCACTGGCCTGCGAATCAATCATGCACTTGATGTGCATGTGAGCGATCTGAACGTCATGCACCACGAGTAGTCAGCAAGCATCCTTGGGACAGTGGACAGCAGAGACGGCTCTGGGCAGTAGCGCAGGAATTTGGCAGTCTAATCAATAAGGATTAATTGGGAAAATTTGTACTCCCCCAAATTTATCTGATCCTCAGATATTCTTACGATGAAGTTACGCTTCAATCCTCTTCGGTGGCAAAGTGGAAGTCATGATCTGTTGCAACCCATCACTTATCCCAGAGGAAGCCACTACCGCATGAATATCAAAACTCTTCATGATTGCGAGTGGAGTCTCCAAGCTTTCTTCGTCATCATCTCTAATCAGCGCAGAGCACTTCATTTGACCGTCAGATTGTTTTTTTAGTACATCAAGAAAAGAGAGAACGAAAGCGTCCGCTCTCTGCTTATCTATTGATCCAAAACACTGTATAACCGTGGGAATCTTTGCAGACTTTACCATAAAGTGAAATTTCCTTGGTACACCTGAACCCCCTTGAAACTTTGGATTAGACTTGACTTCCCAATTGAAAGAAGCAAGTTCATGATCCACCTGTTTTCGGAAAGCAGACTGAATTGTGGATCTACCTGATCCACTCATATAGCCCACATCATTGATGGCAAGAATTGCCTGAATCAAATTATGCGTAGCAAGGGGGAAGTCCTGAATAGAACCCTCAGTATTCAGTGATCCATCCTGTTCATTCATTTTAATGCTAAACCCATTCAGAATTTCCTGAATGATTGGAGTCCATCTCCTGGGGGGATTGGAATACTCTGATAAACCGAACTCCTCCATGGTTTCTCCTCCATCTGTAACCAGAATTCTGCTTGGCTTGATCATTTGTGCATATACTTGGACGAAGTCATTAAAACGATTGAGGTATGGCGTGGTGATCTCGTAGGTCCCGCCAAGATCGCGAACTGATGTCTGTCCTTGAACCCACTCCCAATAACGACTCAGCAAAGATTCAATCATGTTTGTCATGGAAAAATCCCTCCGCTAAATAAGGGCATTTCAACGATGTTGCAGTATTTCATAAAATCAAATAATGTTGTTTGGGGATTGCCGATATCACTAAATTTGGTGGTTGGTACATTGAATGCCCACTTTGCACCGAATCCTTGTCGATAAATATCGACATGATCAGGCCCAATTATTGTTCCATCTGGATTTCTATGCCCTGTACCACCAGTATCCAGCCTAATGAGAACGATAGATCCTGTCCTATTCTGATATTTTCTCTTACTCAAATTATATCTGGAACTTGAAATGTCAAGAAAAAATGACTCAGTCCCGTCCACAGATTTCAAGGGGATCTTGACTTTTCCTCCCCAAGATGGATAATCCCAGACCTTATCGTCAATTTTGCATTTTTGAATCGCGAGGAGTGAATCTGCTTTTTCTTGTGATAGATCCCCCATGGTATGAGTTAACACGGAGCGTGGGAATTATAATTAATTTGGTTCTACCGCGAATATTGTGGCTGGAGGTCTAAGCCTCCATGGAAAAAGAGGACCGCACTCCGAAAGTTTTTGAATTTTCTATATCCTCTCCCGACGGTTTTGACTTCTTGAATCTTGCCGTTGATTCGTTCTGCTCTGGCATTAGACTGCTCATGGCACGGCGCATTACAGACGCCTTCTTGGTGTCGTTCAAACATCTCGGCGATCCGGATGACCTCCTTTACGGCTTCTTCATTTACGCTTTTAAGCCATAGCTTGAAGTACTTTTTTGCATCGCCGAAAGCACGGCATCGAAAGATCGCCTTAAATTCCTCTCTCCGTCTCCAGGCAATGCAAACCTGCAAGTTCAATTTCTGGATCGCCTGAAACATATCCTCTTGCTTTATGGTGCGGTTCGCTTCATTTTTCAGGAGCGCATACCGACTATGTTTGAGTTCATCGTGCTGCTTGACCTCGCGTCTGCGAACTTGATCGATCGCTTTGTTGAGATACTGGATCAGGTGAAAGCGATCATGGATTAGCGTCGCATGTGGAAACCGCTTGGTGGCACAAGAAATAGAGGCCTTCCACCTATCGGTCGTAAGGGTCTGAACCTCGTCTTTTAGATCCCCCAGAAGTCCCTCTAACAAGGCGGTTACGCTATGTTTGTCGCGTCCCTGTCCTACATCAAGGACCACGCCTCGTTCGGAATCACTTACAACGGTGGCGTACTTGTGGCCGTGATGAATCGCCTTCTCATCTACACTCACATGCGAAATGCCTCGCAGCACACGCCGCCGTTCCCCAAACTCCACACTGCGGTGCAGGATCCGATTCACCACATCAAACTTGCAACGAAGCAGCTCCGCCGTTTTCGTTTGATTCTTCGTCGCTTGGAGCAATCGAACCGTCCAGGATTCAAAGGCTTTTGTATAACGTTGCGAAACACTTGACCAGAGAACCTCAATTGTCTTCAGCCCATGCTCAGAACACTTGATCCGAGGAACCCGAGCGACCATGATCGTCTGGTACGTGCACGTAATCTAAGTGATGCCATTGCCGCTCCGTGCGTAAATCGTAAAAAGAACACACCCTATCACCTTCTGGACACTACAACGAGGAGGTGTCTGGACATGTCAACGTCACCGTTCTACGTTTGGCCTTGTCATCACACGTATCCTCTAAATTCTTCCAGGGCGCTCGGAGGCCCAGACTCTTATCTACGGAGGTCGTTGGCATGAGGTAATCAATGGTTAAGTGGATGGTTGACTCGCAAGCCTCACAGAAAAAAAGTGTCCTCGTTCAAAATTTCTCAATTGGATGATTTTTTGAGAAATTTTGCTGATTGATGAATCTGGGTACTAAGAATGTTAGGGGCAAATCAGCCCCTCAGCCAAGTGCAACATGAAGATCTTTTCAGATTTTAGGTGTTCAAATCCAAAAATATTTCACCATTGCAATAAGCCAGTTACCTGTTGAACACTTGCACCCGTCCATAGCGAATTCTGGGATCGCTAATGCTATCCTGTATTGACTCGTGCATCCTTCCTACCGTATTGAACTCTCAAGCAAGTCCATGAGAAAACAACTTCATGAACTTCAAGCAACTCATGCTATGAAGTAAAAACGAAACACATAATTTGGTATTTAGATCAAAAAGTGCTAAAATAGATGTTTACGGCCTAGTAACATCGATTCTAAGTCAACTGGCAATTCCACACAAAATATAAAAATAAAAATGCACATACAAAGACATCCAGAGCGCTCCAAGTCAAAAATATGGGACTTTCTGGTAAGCACTAATTCATTGGAAAAAATGGGGGGGGGCATTTTGTCGTATCGCTCTACCCTTAATTCTCGTCTTGGTATTTCCAAGTTCGTTGTGGGCACAAGATATCACACCTCCTACTGTTTCCTCTGCAACGGTAGATAAGACCACCTTGGTGGCAAACTTTAATGAGGGCCTCACTTCTGTCAGTGATCTGACCAATTCTGCCTTCACAGTTAAGAAAACTTCCAACGGAAGATTTGAAGAAGACCAAGCGCTCAGCGGCACCTCTACCGTCAGTGAGAAAACGGTGACACCCACATTAAGCAGTGCTGTGATCGCATCCGATATGGGCAAGGTAAGCTATACGGCTCCAACTGAGCCGAGTGACAAGCTTCGGGATGCAGCGGGGAATAATGTGGTCAATTTTATGGATCCGAAAGTGTTCAATATCTGTTCCCGGAGTGAGGTCGTGAGAGACGCGATTTTGGAGCTGATACCTGGAACTGAGCTTTGTGATGAGGTCACGAGTAATGATTTAGGAAATATTATTTCTTTAAATCTTAGTCAGATGGATATTACTCAACTGCAGTCTGGTGATTTCAATGGACTCACCAACTTACAAGAACTTGACCTTGGTGACAACGCTCTCACGGATCTACATCAAGATCTGTTTGATGGACTCACCAACTTACGTCAGCTCTCGCTTGATAAAAACTCTCTCACGAGTCTACATCAAGATCTGTTTGATGGACTCACCAGCATACAAACTCTTGACCTTAGTGGAAACGCTTTCACGAGTCTACACCAAGATCTGTTTGATGGACTCACCAGCTTAGAGATCCTTTGGCTTCATAACAACGCTTTCACGGGTCTACACCAAGATCTGTTTGATGGACTCACCAACTTAAAAACGCTTGGCCTTGGTGGCAACTCTCTCGCGGATCTACACCAAGATCTGTTTGATGGACTCACCAACTTACAAATTCTTGACCTTTATAACAACGCTCTCACGGATCTACATCCAGATCTGTTTGATGATGTTGAGGCAAGTCTTGAAGTTATCCTGAGTAATAATCTCCTTACCTGTGTCCCTGCCGAAATACTCAATCAGGGGAATGTCACTATCACTCCCCCCAGTATTGGCGTTGTCTGTCCTGAGCCCTCGGTTGAGTTAAGTCTAAATCCCAGTACCATTGGGGAAGAGGATGCCGCCACCCAGATAACTGTAACTGGTACATTAAATGTCCTTCGGTCGACCGCCACACCGGTGACGGTCTCTGTGGGATCGGGCACCGCAACCTCAGGCACCGACTTTGCCGAGGTTTCCGATTTTACAATCAGCATTCCGTCGGATAACCTGTCTGCCACCGGGACGTTCACGCTGACGCCTACTTCGGATACTGTGGACGAGTCGGATGAGACCGTGATCATCACCGGAACCAGCACGGTGGATGATGTGACGGTCACCGGAACCAGTCTTACGATCATTGACGATGATGTTACGCTGACGTTAACCCTCAATCTTTCCTCTACCTCCATTTCTGAAAATGCTGGTAGCACATCGGTGACGGCAATCCTTGACCAACCCGCCAGAGAAGAGACCACCATCACGGTCTCGGTGGACCCAACCTCACCGGCCACCGATTCGGATTATACGCTAAGTGGGAGTACACTCACGATTGCGCAGGGAGAAACGGAGAGCACGGAGACGGTGACGATCACGACCGTGGATAATGATGTGGTTGCCCCCGACAAGATCGTGACCGTGCAAGGGACATCAAATAATCAAGGGATCATTGATCCGGCAGATGTGGAGTTGACCATTACCGACGACGATGTAGCGCTCACGGTGACGCTCAATCTTTCCTCTACCTCCATTTCTGAAAATGCTGGTAGCACATCGGTGACGGCAATCCTTGACCAACCCGCCAGAGAAGAGACCACCATCACGGTCTCGGTGGACCCAACCTCACCGGCCACCGATTCGGATTATACGCTAAGTGGGAGTACACTCACGATTGCGCAGGGAGAAACGGAGAGCACGGAGACGGTGACGATCACGGCCGTGGATAATGATGTGGTTGCTCCCGACAAGATCGTGACCGTGCAAGGGACGTCAAATAATCAAGGGATCATTGATCCGGCAGATGTGGAGTTGACCATTACCGATGACGATGTAGCGCTCACGGTGACGCTCAATCTTTCCTCTACCTCCATTTCTGAAAATGCTGGTAGCACATCGGTGACGGCAATCCTTGACCAACCCGCCAGAGAAGAGACTACCATCACGGTCTCGGTGGACCCAACCTCACCGGCCACCGCGTCGGATTATACGCTAAGTGGGAGTACACTCACGATTGCGGAGGGCGCCACCGAAAGTACCGGGAGGGTGACGATCACGGCGGTGGATAATGATGTGGTTGCCCCCGACAAGATCGTGACCGTGCAAGGGACGTCAAATAATCAAGGGATCATCGATCCGACAGATGTGGAGTTGACCATTACCGATGACGATATGGAGCTCACGGTGACGCTGAATCTTTCAAGTTCCTCCATCAGCGAAAATGAAGCCTCCACCACCGTAACCGCCACGCTCAGTCATGCCTCCACCGAGACGACCACGATCACGGTGACGGTCCTTCCTGATTCACCTGCAACGGAGTCCGATGTTACGCTGACGGGTAATACACTCACGATTGCGGCGGGGGAAACGGAGAGCACGGGAGAAGTGACGATCACCTCGGTGGACAATCCGGTGGATGCACCAGATAAAACGGTACAGGTGCAGGGCACAGCAGAAAATACCCAAGGGGTAACGGGGCCCAGTGCGGTGGAACTGGCTATCATCGATGACGAAGAGGCATCAACCGTGACGCTCATGCTGGATCCTTCTACAATCAATGAGAATGGAGGCAGGACCACGGTCACGGCAATACTCAGCCATCCCTCCAGTGACATGACCACGGTGGTGATCTCAACGCTTGCCAATCCGCCGGCGATGGCATCGGATCTGATGCTGGGTCAGAATACCATTCTGACCGTTGCGGCGGGAGAGACTTCAAGTACAGGTTTGGTAACCCTCACGGCCGTAGACAATGAAGTAGATGCGCCGGACAAGACCGTGCAGGTGCAGGGCACCGCGACGAATGAGCAGGGGATCATAGATCCTGCGGATGTAGAACTCACGATCACCGACGATGAGGCGGCACCAGCGGTGATGCTGATGGTAGATCCCTCCACAATCGCGGAAAATGGAGGGACCACGACCGTCACGGCAACCCTGAACCGGGCATCTGATGAGGAGACCTCAATTGCTGTGTCGGTGCTCCCCAATGCACCCGCCACAGCATCGGATTATTTATTGAGCGATAACCTGACATTGACAATTGCAGCGGGCGAACTCACCAGTACAGGGTTTGTCACGATCACGGCGGTAGACAACGAAGTAGATGCGCCAGACAAAGCGGTGCAGGTGCAAGGAAGGTCTACGAATGCGCAGGGCGTGACAGATCCAGAGGATGTGACACTCACGATCACCGACGATGATACGTCGACGTCAGCACAAGTGCCGACCGAACTTCCGGCCGTGTTTACTCTCCATGGGAACTATCCGAACCCGTTCAATCCGTCAACAAGGATCCAGTTTGATCTTCCTGAGAGAGCGCAGGTGATGCTGCAGGTCGTAGATATGTTGGGACGTAAAGTAATGGAGTACCCTGCCCAAGCGTTTGATGCGGGTGCGAACCGTACCATTGAATTGAATGCCACTCAGCTTGTATCAGGGACCTATCTCTATCGGATGATTGCGATAGGATCGGAGACCAAATATCAGAAGACGGGTCGCATGATGCTGATGAAGTAGCGTATCCAGCGTGGCTCAGCTACTCAGAATCCAAAGAAAGCGCCCCGATACGCAAGTGATATTGGGGCGCTTTCATGTTGAATAAGCGGAAGAGTTTTATGTATGCCATAGGAATTCCTGCTTCCGCGGCAGGTGAAAATCTCCTGCCTCAACCACTACGCATGAGAAAGCCAGCGTTTGACTCTACCTGTCCAGCTTCGCAAAGGTTGAACGTGTCTGGTGTCGTCTATAATCCAGTTGCCCTAAGTTAGGGTTGAATGGAAAAAAGAAAGGAAACTATACGTCAATTCTGTAGCTTCCTATCCAAGTTTACAGGCTTGGTTTCGGGCTTCTTGCGTAGCCTTGAGACTGCTTCTTGGGTCGTCCTTTCTCCGCAGCGCGAATTTTCGCAGGGTTCATCCATCAATTTGTCTATGAGATCCATTAAACTTTGAATTCTGGGCATCCCGCTTCGCGTTCTGAGGTTACCAGCTTCGTGTATAGCTGGAATTCCAGAGTTTTGGAGAGTGCTTGCAACGCGGGTATGAAGGAAGCGGATGGCTCACCTCAAAAGGTGGTCAGGATACGGCGGACAGGGCCAAAGATTACATGAAATTTTACCTTCCATCGGCGATTCATGAGAACCCATGTGTATTGAATTGAGATGAATTGGGGGGGGGGGCTCTACACGGATCGTGGACGAAATTCACCAAACAGAGACCTCCGTGCAGGCAAAGAACCGGTCAACTCCACAAAACGGCGAACCCATACCAATGATTCGCGTAATCCGACGAAATTGAACCAGCTTCAGCCGCAATTCAGCGGGGACAAAAGGTGAAAATAAAGAATTTTGAAAGAGGCTCAAAAGAGAATATTCCCCAAATCCCGCAAATTACTTCCGAAAATCAACTAAATTTACAACTGATCTCACAATTAAAGGCGAAAATCCCAATTTATATTACCTGCTGACTCCATCTATCTGCATTCCTTCCACATTCATTTTCGGAAGGATAGATAGCAGAGATGCTTTCATTTATCTGGCGTCTCGCCCATGATAACTAGATTCTTAATTCTTGGACATGAGGCGCTCTACATATTTTGCCAAGACGTCAAACTCAACGTTGCATTGGGTTCCAGATTGCCAAGTTGGCACATTTGTATGGAGATACGTTTGAGGGATAATCGCAATTGAAATATGAGATTTGCGGAGATCAGCAATGGTGAGACTGATTCCATCCAAAGCAATGGATCCACGTGCGACAATAAGACCCGAGTACTCTACAGGAATCAAAAATTCATAAACGCGAGCATCCTTGTGATCAGAAACTCGAGTAATCGTACAGACCGTGTCAATATGCCCCTGAACCATATGTCCATCTAAGCGCGATCCCAGGATCAAAGCTCGTTCCAGATTTACTGATGAATCGGGCCGAAGGTCTCCAAGATTTGTCTTTGATATGGTTTCTGGAACGGCTTGCACTTTGAATATCTTTGAAGAACACTCCGTCACACTCAGGCAACAACCATTAATGGCTACACTCTGCCCTATATCTAGTTCTGATGATAAGTCAGAACTGATCTCAATCTCTCTTCCGTAAGAGACATCACGAGTACGATTCACTTTTCCAACCTGCTCTACAAGACCAGTAAACATGGGAATGAATGATAGGATAGAAGCTTATGACAAGTTGGAGATTCAATTACAGAGACGAAAGTAGAAAGTTTTGTCGATAGACTACAGAGTGATTTTATAAGGCAGCAAAATGTGCATCCCGGAAATCATATTATTTCGAACTCCGATTCCTCTGGGAGGGGCGTTAGCCTGAAACGGGATGCTTATACCCGGTAAAGAGTTGATCTTTCCCGACAATCTCCCAAGAGTGTTCGGGGAAAATATAACTGTCAGACAAGTTCTTAACCCTAATATCTGTGAAGGAGCGCATGCCATTCCCAATAAGTTTAGGGGCAATAAATAGTTGTAATCGATCCACGAGGTTCTGTTGTAGAAGAGCTGAGGTAAGCTGGGGGCCTGCTTCTACAAAAAGTGACTGTATTTTATAGTTTTTCGCAAGTATACTCAGCAGAACTTGAAGTCTACTTCGATTTACGCTCCTCTCAAAGGCGATTAGGTGTCCTCCTTTTTGACTGAGTTGGTTTCCATAGGTGGGGCATGTGCCATCTGCGACGACCGCAATTGTTTTGTGCGCCCACTCATCCCCAAACAATTTGAGTGTTTGGGGCAAGCTAGCAGACCAGTCAAGCACGATCCGCCAAGGCTGCGACCCACTGATATGTCGAACCGTTAGGCTTGGGTTGTCCTTTCTGGCCGTTCCTGAACCTATAAGTACGGCATCATTTTCCCTTCGCCAAAGGTGCACACGTTTACGAGCAGCTTTACCGGTAATCCACTGACTCTCACCATTTGCCGTTGCGATACAGCCATCAAGCGTTTGTGCTAGCTTCAGCGTCACGAACGGGAGTCCTGTCGCATGCCAGTGTACAAAAGCTTCATTGAACCTATGGCACTCTGCTTTGAGTACCTCCGTCATGACGGTGACATTTTCAGATCTCAAATGCGCAATACCTCCGGTTGCATCTGAATTTGGATCACGCATTCCTACCACAACGTGGGTGATCCCTGCATCAAGGATACTCTGAGTACATGGAGGAGTTTGCCCATGATGATTGCATGGCTCAAGGTTCACGACCAGAGTTGCCCCCACGAGGGCCGAAGGGCCATGGTTTGACCGGGCTTGAGAAATCGCCTCGACTTCTGCATGTGGCCCCCCTGCGTACCGGTGCCACCCCTCTCCAAGAAGCTGTCCCTCAGAACTCAAAATGACACATCCAACCCTTGGATTCGGACTTGTAGCACTATCCGCCCTCGCAGCCAATGAAAGGCAACGTTCCATCCATCGTGCTGCTGACTCAGGTGACATCAGAAGTTTGCATGTCCATTATTATCTCCCGGAAGAATGAGTAAACAACCATGTCCTGAACAGTCTCTCATATCAAGACAAGGTCTCCTCTTAATGGTAAAGTCACTGATTCATAGCATTGTATGCTCCCGATCCCCTAACAGGGGAACTCAATCTTAGACAAATCCATAGTCTGATACTTACACACTCACTAAATCGAACGCAACTGTTGAAGTGGTCGTTTCCTTGACCAGTTCAAAAGAATGCGCTTATCAGGGTATTGGGGTCAAATCATACAGGGTGAACCTCTCATTGGATGCAGGCGCAGTCTCTGTTTATAATATTCAAATTTGAGGTAAATTAGATATCTCCTAAACCAGCTTCAGGGTATCGTACAAATCTTTTCGCTCCTATGCAAGCCCGCTCACTGGCTCCGACACCTCTGAAAGGAGGCGATCAATTACTCCCTCAACCGATACTCCCTCACTCTCTGCATAGAAATTCGTCAGTACGCGGTGGCGAAGAACCGGATGTGCCAATGCACGAATATCCTCGATCGCCACATTGAACCGACCGCGCAATGCCGCGCGAACTTTGCCTCCCAAAAGAAGATATTGTGTAGCCCGCAAACCAGCACCCCAGCTTACCCAGTTTGAAACAAACTCAAGCCCGTTTCCCGCCTCTGGACGTGTAGCACGAACCAGATCAACAGCAAACTGGGCAACATTCTTGGGAACAAACACATTACGGACCTCGTGCTGAAACGCTAAGATGTCCGGCCCAGATAACACTTTCTCCACCGGTTCTTGATCCCGACTGGTAGTTTCTAATGCAACGGCCAGTTCGTCCTCTGCAGACAAATAATCAAGAACAATATTGAACATGAACCGATCCAACTGCGCTTCCGGCAATGGATAAGTTCCTTCAAGCTCAATTGGGTTTTGAGTTGCGAGTACAAAGAAAGGCCTTTCCAGTAGGTATTGATCCCCCGCTACTGTCACCTGAAATTCTTGCATTGCCTCCAATAAGGCTGCTTGGGTTTTGGGGGGCGTTCGATTGATTTCATCCGCAAGAATTATGTTCGCAAAAATGGGACCCTTAATAAACTCTATAGATCGTCGGCCGGTTGAGCGATCCTCATCCAGCATCTCCATTCCTGTAATGTCCGCCGGCATTAGATCTGGTGTGAACTGAATTCGTTTATAAGATAAATCCAGCATTTCACCAAGGGATCGGATCAGTAGCGTTTTAGCAAGACCAGGGACCCCTGTCAATAAGCAGTGACCGCCGGCGAACAGCGCGATGAGTACCTGCTCAATTACATCATCCTGCCCCACAATACGACGGCGGATCTGCGTCATAATGCGAGATCTACCATCGCGGATACGTCCCAATGCCTGTTGTTCTTTTCCTTGAGTTGCCAAAATGATGAGGTTTTTAGTGAATCGGAGTGATTATAGAGTAGGAGACACTTGTTATATCCAATGGGATCGGGTTCAGAACCGGATCACGGCAGTAGCCTGCCGCCTCAGTGCGTGAGTGCATAGATCACAAAATTGATGCCCATCTGAAAACTGACCGTTGAGGCATTCTCGAAATCCCGGTTTGGATACTCCCACCCGTCTCCAATATCCTGATTGTGGTTTGCA
This sequence comes from Rhodothermales bacterium, assembly GCA_965209015.1. Taxonomy (GTDB): domain Bacteria; phylum Bacteroidota; class Rhodothermia; order Rhodothermales; family Bin80; genus Bin80. The sequence continues at coordinate 157,654 of OZ242367.1, forward strand.
AGCGCAACCAAACGTCCATGATCATCAAAATATGCCATATATCGGTCATCCTCTGTCGACCCAAAATAGCCGCTAACCAGAGAGGGGGCAGCCACTGGATCAACATCAAAATAGATACTCCAGATCGGGTGCGATGGAGGAAGCTCCACAGGCTCATGGTTTGGAAGTACGCGCTGCATTTGCTCATAAAAATTGTACCACTCATATTCTCCCCGAAAATCGTCAAGAAGTAGAAATCCGCCTCGTGTCAGATATTCGCTTAACTGCTCAGCTTCCTCATCAGTGATTTGCCAATACCCCGGCTCACACAAATACAAAATGGGGGTGTTCAAAAATCGCAGGATCCATCAGGTTCAAAACTTGGTAAGGTTCTTCAACATGAATCGTGGTCGTTCGCTTGAGAGCCGTATAAAAATTCTGTTCTGCAACCGGATAATCATGCGCCCACATCGGGCCTCCACCCCACCCCCGCTGCTCCATCCCAGAAGCCTCAAACTGTACACGCACAAATCGAAATCCATAATCCGCTTGCGCCCAGGCGTTTGGCATGATCCCCAATAGGAACAGTACTGTACACGCTATGCATAATTCTGGCTGTCTACTCATTTGAATGTTCAACAATTTTGAGTAGTAGCTTTTGCGCCTCGCGAAATCCAGGTGCAATCTCTAAGGATTGCAATACCGTACGTTTCGCCTCATCCAGCTGTTGAATATGGTAAAGACTTTTTGCAAGTTCCAACTGAGCTTCTGCCCGATTCACCGGCTCAAGAGCCAGGATGGCTTGCCGCATCTCAACCGCCTGTGCATGCTGGTTTGAGTCTGTATATAACTCAGCCAATTTTTCCAAAACCTCCATATTATAAGGTGCGGTGTAGCGGGATCGGATCAAGTAATGGACCGCATGGGTGGTGTCGGACTGCTGTAACAAGATTTGTGCTAGCTCTATGGCATAATCCTCTCCATACGGGTGGATTGAAAGGTAATCACGTAACACTTTGGATCGCTCTGCAGGCTGTCCACGCTGTCTATAGATTTCTGCCAATTGCACATATGGATTCCCTGAACCCGAATATTTTGGATAGAGATCTAAGGCTTTTTTGTAGGTGGATTCCGCAAGATCCAACTGCCCAATTTCAAGGGCTTTTGCACCATCTGCTAATAACGCATAGAACGATTCTTGTCCCTGCTGTGCCAGATAATCTGAAAGGTTCGCACCGTGTATCTCTTCCGTCAATCTATCTGGCCACCCCCGAAGTACAGGGGCAAGTCTCTCTCGCTCCCGTTTCAGGTATGCTCGAAATTCAGCGTCCAGCTTTTCGCGGGACTTGCCGAACACCTGCTCCATCGCAATCGCTTCGGTCTGTCCTCCGCTTAATGCTCGCAGAAGATCCGTCAATGTGTGAAATCCATACTGAGTCGCTAGATAGTCTACCACGCGGTACGCATGATAATAGCTTAATAAAACCTGCCCTTGAAACTGCGGACGTGTAAATCCACGGTCAATCTGATCAAGTTCATACAACCTATTCTGGTCATATGCCGTGAAGAACCGAATCTCCATGTCTCTCCTCCATGCCGGATTTGCACGCACTTCCTCATAGACAGATAATCCTTCGGTAAGCCACCTCGGTACGCGAAAATTACTCAACCCTATGGTCATCGTGTGCGCCAACTCATGCCATAATGTCCGAGCCCAATTATACGACCGATCCGGCTGTGCAGCCGGAGTATTCATTGCCACAACGTCTCCAAAACAGACCCCCAATAACCCCACATGAGGGATCCCGGCGACACGCACCGCAAAATCATCCCCATCATTATAGGCCTCAAGCTGGATTCGGCCCGAGGGCTCATAGTCATACTGCACCCGCAGTGCTGTATAGGCCTTTTCCGCCTCGCGCAACATGATCGGCCCCAACGTGGTTCGCTCACTAGGATGAATGCGGAGCGTAAAGTGTTGGCTGGTTAGTGTCGCAAATGCATCCAATTCATCCAACAAGCTCAGGGTATTCGCCGCATACAAGTTGAATGGATCGGAAGCGTAGCTACGCTCAAGATAGGTCCGAGCAGATTCTACCTTACCTAGCCGCAGGAGCGCCGTAGCGTAGGTTGCATTTGCCGCGGCGTCCGTCGGATCAGATTCCACAGCTTTTTGTGCGTACATAGCAGCATCTGGATATCTGAACCGTAGGGCCAGAGCCTCACTAATCATCCGATAAAAAGCGGACGGCTGACTAGTCCGCTGATTCACGATTGACTCCGCATGATTCACCTCCTGAAGATTTCCCAGTAGATGGTGCGCAGCGGCAAAATGAGCCCAAGCTTCCATATTTCCAGAATCTTGATTTAGTGCTACCTGAGCTGTGCTGGCGGCAGCAACATACTTGCCATCCAATAGATGCAACTTTGACCTGATCGCGAGTGCTGGAGCATATTGCTCAGTGATCGCGAGCGCCTGTTTAAGCAGTTCGTCTTTTTTTGTATAGGATCCCGTGACCGCTGCCAACTTAACGTAGGCCTCCGCACGATTTGGATTGATGGTCATGGCACTTTGATAACGATCGGCGGCGAATGCCTCGTCATACGTGACTTTGTAGAGATCTCCATGCCACAGCAAAATCTGGGAATGATCTGGGGTCAGTCTTAGTGCGGTAGAGAATGCTTCATTCGCCTCATGATAATCCCCAAGTCTCATCACGGCCCTAGCCCCGGTTGCTAAATCATACGCAGTGGTGAATCCCCCTTGGCGTAAACGATTCCGTAGGATGGAATAGAGGCGTTCAGCCTGCCTAGAATTCCCTTGGAGGCGGTACAACTCTGCCAGCTCTAGCCCTGCACGCCAGTAGTTATCCTGGGTTTGAATTGCATCCTGAAAGGCTGCCTCCGCCTCAACCCAGTTGCCTCTGGCCATCTGTAAGCGACCGATAGAATAGCTTATATATGCCGGTTCAGAGGTGTTGCCAAGCATCGCCTCTGCTCTTTGGAGACCAATATCATAATTTCCTGTTTGTAAATAGGTCTCAAAATATCTCTCAATATTTCTGCCGTACAAACTGTCGCTGAGCACTTCCTGTGCTTCGCTGTATCGCCCCGAATTGAGAAGTTCCTCTCCATTCTGGCCGTATGCGACCATTGGAGTCGTTTCCAGTAATAAAATGAAGAGGGCAAGAATCCGCATCTACAGTCCTTCTTGATGAAATCGTACACTCCTTTTCAGACTTTCCTCCATACCTACTCGATCGTGCCACTTGATCTGAACCATCAAACTCAACACTTCTCGCGGGAGAGGCAGATTTTCCAGAATCAAATCTGTGTTGGTCCTTAAGGTCTGATCTTGATTCACTGGAAGCAGGGAGGCGTTAGGAGAAGCGCCGAACCCCTGAGCCACCGGAAAACCGCAGACGAACCGACCCAGGAAAAAACCGTGGTTTCTATGAATTTTTATGACCTATGTGGAGAATGCTTTGATGTTATTCGTATTACTGATGCATTTGCACTGGGGATCCCGAATGAAGCTTGCACTGGCACAAATAAATACGATTGTAGGAGATCTGAAAGGTAACGCCGGAAAAGTCCTGGACTACTGCCGAAAAGCATACTCTCAGGGAGCCGATCTGGTCGTATTTCCTGAACTTACCCTCACCGGCTATCCTCCGCTGGACCTCCTGGAATCCGGCTATTTTATTCATCGCGAACAAGAAGAGCGCGAACAACTCGCCCAATCCGTCCCAAGAGGCATAGGTTTGCTCATTGGCGGGCTGGCTCGCCATAACGAACATGGTAAACGACTCTATAATGCTGCCTACCTATACGAGAATGGTGAATGTGTGGGGGTGCGACATAAACAACTGCTTCCAACCTATGATGTCTTTGATGAACGGCGTTACTTTGCGCCGGAAGTCAGTCCCACCGTCCTGCACTGGCGCGGAAAGAGCCTAGGGATTCATATTTGCGAAGATCTATGGAATGTGCAAGCTGTCCACCCGAAGCCTTATGCAAATGATCCGATTGCGACACTGGCTGAGCAAACTCCCGACTTCTTTATCAATCTCTGTGCATCCCCATTTGCGATCAATAAGCATCTGGACCGTCATGCCCTGATTGAGATCGTGGATAAGCAGTATGGGATCCCTTACCTTTTCTGTAATCTGGTTGGAGGAAATACAGATCTGATTTTTGACGGTCGTAGTTGTATCCGCCAGAATGGAAGAATGGTAGAGGCCCCCGCCTTTGAAGAAGCACTCTTGCTCTGGGATTCAGATGCCCCTCCGATTGCTTCAAATCTGATGCCTACACCTCCAATGCGTCAAGTTCTTGGTGCTTTAACCTTAGGGATTCAGGACTATATGGAAAAAACTGGTGGGTTCAAGCGGGTATTTGTTGGCCTAAGTGGAGGGATTGATTCTGCGGTGACTGGCGCACTCGCCGTATTGGCATTGGGACCAACACAGGTTGTCGGAGTGGCCATGCCGTCCAAGTATTCTTCACCAGGCTCTCTTAACGATGCCGCTCATCTGGCATCAAACTTGGGAATTGAGATCCATGAGATCCCAATTCATGATATTGTGAATTCCTTTGGCGCGTCACTCTCTAAACCCTTCCATAACAGGGAAGCCGGCGTGGCCGAAGAAAATATTCAATCCCGCATACGCGGAACCCTACTAATGGCCTTTGCCAACAAATTTGAGGGTATAGTGCTTTCCACCGGCAATAAAAGCGAGATGGCAACCGGGTATGCGACTCTCTATGGAGATATGAATGGGGGCCTGTCTGTCCTTGGAGACCTGTATAAAACTGAAGTCTATGAACTGGCAAAAGAGGTGAATTCCGCGGAGGCCATGATCCCCGAATCCTCCATAACCAAGCCCCCCTCAGCCGAACTACGACCAAACCATGTAGATCAAGATTCTCTTCCCCCCTATGAGGTTCTAGATCCAATCCTCAAAGAATACATTGAGCACCAAAGTAGTGTGGACGTAATTACTGAATCCACCGGAGCCCCAATCAATCTGGTTGAATCTGTCCTCCGCATGGTAGACCGGGCGGAATACAAGCGGAATCAGGCGGCTCCAGTCCTCCGGCTCCGCGAAAAAGCGTTCGGGAGCGGACGCCGGGAACCAATTGTCAGCCGAGGCTCCTAACGCTCAAGAGCCAGCCAACGGACCGCCAAGCTGTAGCCCTCGGAGCCCAAACCGGATATCTGGCCTACGCAAACCGGAGCCAAGTACGAAAAATGACGGAACGTCTCTCGAGAATAGATATTCGTGAGATGAACTTCTATCACCGGAATGGTGATAGCGCTGACCGCATCTCGCAGAGCAACCGAAGTATGGGTATAGGCCCCCGGGTTGAAAACAATCCCGCGCAGACCTGAGTGGTTGGCCTGGTGCAGTTGATCTACCAACTCTCCTTCATGGTTGCTCTGAAAAAATATCAGGTCAATGTTTGAAAACTCATCGCGCAAACCAGCCTCTAGGTGTTCCAATGATCGATGACCATACTGATCGGGCTCTCTCTCTCCCAACAAGTTCAGGTTTGGTCCATTCAGGATCAGGATCTTATGCTTCATGGTCCGCTTAATTCAAGCACCATGCCGTCATACCCAAGTTGCATGGTTTCAGGGAGTTGTGCATTCTCGCGTGCGTGGAGTACTTGATGAGCCATATGGATGAACACGGTCTGTTTTGCCCTGATACTCTGGGCAACTTCAATAGCCTCACTAATTGAATAATGACTCAGATGTTTCTCTGGCCGAAGTGCACCTAAGACTAAAAGATCTAAATGCTCAAGTTTATGATATTCCGATGCAGGGATATAGCTGACATCGGTCACGTAGGCAAAGTTACCGATCCGATACCCATTCAGGGGCATTCCGCCATGTAGCACCTCAATCGGGGTCACCTGAATATGACTGGAACTGCCGTATCGACTGCTGATTAGGAACGGGGTCTCTGCAATGGCCAGATCCAGAGTACCTGGATAAACTCTGGGATTCCTCCATATATAGGGGAAGAAGTTCTCAATAACTTCAATGCTCTGACGATGGGCAAAACATGGAATCGGAGCCTTGCAATCAAAGAAATAGGGCCGCAAATCGTCCAGTCCCATCAAATGATCAAAGTGGTGATGAGTCCAAAGCACAGCATCAAGATGCCGTACCTTGGCTCGTAACATCTGCTCCCTAAAGTCAGGTCCTGTGTCAATGACAATACTGAGACCATCCACCAGAACATGACACGCAGTCCGCAGACGTTTATCTCTGGGATCTGTGGACTGGCAGGCTTCGCAGTCGCAACCGATCATCGGTATTCCTACCGATGTGCCGGTGCCCAGTAGCATGATACGCATGCATCTTAATCGGATGAGTATTTTTGGATCAAAGCTTCTACATGCTTACGCGTGTCTTTTTGCATGGAGATATCCTCCAGAGACGCATCTTTTAAGGTACGCGCTAAGACTCCGAGTTGGACCTCTGTCGGATGATTTCGATTCAAAACGATCATCTTATTCCCCTCCAGAGTGCAGTCTCCCCCCCGGAACAACCCCTTTTCCCAGCGAACCGTATAGCCGGATTTGACTGCCACATTCTCCATCGCACGCAGGATTGCCGAGTCCTTTCTCCTACTCAAAATCCGACTCCAATAAACAGGGACTGGACCGTCCCTGCATAATCATATAGTTCATCCACAGCATCAGAAAAGACTCTTGATCCATTTACATTCCAGAGCTGATAGCGGAATGAATAGCCGACCGTGAGTCCGAGATCAGACAATACCTGCGCAAACTCCAACCGTGCTTCCGCGTCAAATGCCCAAGAAAATCCTACTGCATCTGCGACCTGACTGCCCGTAATCCCCCCCAATGTCATGGCTCGAATCTTAGCCCTTGTTCTGCGACTCAATGAATGAATCAGCAGGCCTCCTGTACCGAATAGGATTGCATTGGCATTGAACTGTTCTGGGGTATTTTTCCCATTCACACGTCGCCAAGCCGTCAACAAACCGATCGGCATAGCCAGCATAGTCTTGCTGCGATCAATCCTTGCAAAAGGGGCCAGGAACCAGCCGGTTGCCGACAGATCAAGGAACCAGCGTCCGCCCGCTGCTCTCCCATACATCAGAGTACCACGCACTTGGGGGCCGACATAGTGGAGCCCAAACCCGCCCCCCTCATAATCAAATTGCTCAGTGGAATTCACTGACCCTACATAAGAATGATCAATCACTCCGTAACCGATCCCCACCGCATGTGTGGTATACTGAATCAAACCATCCTGTGCCATCGCATCTATGGAAATCATTACAAAGAATAGCGTGAGTAGAGATCTGCTACCGTTGACGTCAGGCATTGACGGCCGTTTTCTGTCGTTGGCGAGGCGGTCGTTTACTGGATGCCTGTCCGTTCGTATTCTGTCGGCGCTTTGTCGGTTTGTGGTTCTTTGTTGAATTTTTTGTGGACTTCGGAGGTGCTTGCCTTGATTGTGCTTTGATGCGGTACATCCGGGGGCTAAGATCCGTGATGTCATGTTCGCTCAATGCATCCAAAAACCTAAATTCATCCGGAGCTAATGCTTCGGTTCCAACTACCTTGATTCGGTGCTTATACTGACGTTGCCACTTCGCCCTCTTATTCCGACGCCATGGGCCATGCTCAATCCATGCAGCGGTGAACGGATGTACATGCAGATGAAGACTTCCACCATCGTGTTTTTCTAGCCACCGTTCAATTCGTTTTTGAATGGACTTGGAATCAGGGGGAGAAGTTGTATTCACCCGCGATTTCTTTGCAAGTTGATGGGTTGAGGTTACACTGACACGCTTCCGCTCCCGCGCAATCTGGACAATCCCGTATTGGCTCATTGGAAGATTTTCGGATTGTACGCGATCCGTTTGTAACTCTGCCGTGAGGGCTTCGTCCACTTTTTTTCGATTCTGCTCCTGTCGAAGATCGATAAAATCAATTGCAATCAGTCCACTCAGATCGCGCAATCGGATCTGACGCGCAATCACCTCTACCGCTTCAAGGTTGACTTTGAGCGCCAGTGCCTCATGATCCAATTTCGACCGGGTGCGGCCAGAGTTAACATCAATCACATGCATCGCCTCAGTCGCCTCAATGATGAGGGATCCACCCGAGGGGAGGCTGACCTGCGTATCAAAGACCTCATTGATTTGATCCTGAATCCCCGCTGCTGCAAAGATTGATGTTCTGCTTTTATGCTGCTTGACGGCATGCACCATATGGGGAGCAACGGCTAAGACATACCCCCGAATGGCTCGGTACATTCGATGATTGTCCACTAAGATGCGGGAGAAATCATCGGAGAATAAATCCCGAATGATTGAAGAGGCAAGGTTCACATCCTCATAGAGCTTAATCGGAGACTTTGGCTGCGATTGCAGAGATTTCTCAATTTTCTCCCATCGATCCATAAGTAATTGAAGGTCTGTTTCCAATGCTTCTTCATCTCTACCTTCGGCAACCGTCCGTGCAATGAGTCCAAAACCTGCTGGACGTATTTTCTTTATGGTTGAGCGCAGACGCTGGCGCTCTTTCCGATTCTCAATACGTCGGGAAACAGCTCCATATTCAGCGAGGGGGATCAACACCAAGAAACGTCCTGCCAGAGAAATATCCGTAGATAATCGGGGGCTTTTGCTATGATAGGGTTCTTTCGTGATGGTCACGAGAATCTTCTGTTTTGACTTCAACAGCTTTGAGTCGCCCCATCGACGACGGGAAGAATCGCTTTGCGAGGTAGATTTTGCCTGTTTGGAAGCCAACGATTCCATGGTTCGCTTCACATTGGGCTTGGGCTCTTTCACAAAGGCAAGTTGATGTTCAAGATTGGCAGTAAGATCTGAGAAGTGCAAAAATCCATGCTGATCTTCTCCAATATCTACAAATGCCGCTCGGAGACTGGATCGGATCGCGTCAATGCGAGCAAGAAAGATGTCTCCCACCGTTCGCTCGTTTTCTGGACTTTCGATATAAAACTCAACCAATTTTCCCGCATCAACGATCGCAATTCTCGTCTCCTTGGGAGTGGTATTAATTACAATTTCTTTTGACATATAGAGTGAATTTGAAGCGTCTGGCTTGCCCCGGTGATCCAAATTTTGGTTCCTGACAGCGAAGCAAAGAATAGGTCGGACTGCGGAGAGGGGCATAACACGCTAAATATTAACCGCGTGCTATAATTCGGTTCGCTTCAAGCTTTGATGTAGTCTGATTACGTAACGAACGAGAATAGATACGAATTGATCCATTATAGGCACATCACGGGGATTGATACGTTAAATGATTGTAACGTTGGCCTTCGCTTCTATTCTCTATTTTACCTGAATGAATTCATCAGAACTTGCTCCAACCGGCCAAGATAGTCATGCAAAAGGACTTGAAGGCGTGATCGCACTCAACTCATCCATCTGTTACATTGACGGGCTAAAGGGGACCCTCGTCTACAGAGGGTATCGTATTGAAGATCTGGCTGCAAACAGTACGTTTGAGGATGTGGCCTACCTCCTCTGGCACGGTCACCTTCCGAGCGAGAATGAACGACTCAAAGAAAAGCTGGGAAGTCTCCGCGATGTACCAAACCCCGTTCTCAATTTCCTGTGTCAATTGCCTTCCGATTTTGACCCCATGGCTGCACTCAGAACGGGCATCTCCTTACTCTCCCATTATGACCCTGATGCGAACAATAGCTCTGCTCAGGCCAATTATCTTAGAGCTCTCCGTCTGACTGCACAGATTCCGGTCCTGATTGCTGCTTTGGCTCGACACCGTCAGGGAATGTCTCCTGTTGCCCCTCGAGCTACGGGGAATACGGCTGAAAATTTCTTGTACATGCTCACCGGTGAACAGCCAGGGATCCGCGCGGTCGAATCCTTAGATGCAGCTCTGGTTTTACATGCAGAGCATGGTTTGAATGCCTCTACGTTTGCTGCACGTGTTATTGGGGCCACGCTGAGCGACATGTACTCTGCAATCACCGGCGGCGTTGCGGCCCTCAAGGGGCCGTTGCATGGAGGAGCCAATACCCGCGTAATGCTCATGCTCCTAGACCTTCATGAGAGTGGTGAAGATCCTGCCGAGTTTGTCCGTCGAAAGCTTGCCTCAAAAGAGCGGATCATGGGATTTGGCCACCGAGTATACAGGACCCTTGACCCCAGGGCTGACGTTCTCCGTCAGATGCTCTTGGAGTTGGGGCAGGAGCAAGATGAGATGTATTGGGTAGATCTATGTTCTACCTTGACCCGGGTAATGGATGAAGAAAAAGGGATCAATGCGAATGTGGACTTCTACAGTGCCCCGATCTATCATCTTCTGGGCATTGAGCCCGACTTCTATACCACGCTCTTTGTGATGGGACGCATAGCCGGCTGGACCGCACACCTTCTGGAGCAATGGGAAGATAATCGTCTGATCAGACCGCGGGCAGCCTATACTGGTCCCATGGGACTCGAGGTGAATTCTGTATCCAGGAACGAATCCGTCGCACCATAGAATACCGTGTACCTTTTTAGTTGGAATCACCAACATAATGATCCTTTCGTGATGAATTTACTGTCTGCCCTCCTGTCTCCGGTTGGCCGAAAGGTCCTGACTGGTGCTACGGGGATTGGTCTGGTTGCGTTTGTAATTGCTCACATGATCGGAAACCTTACCTATCTCTCTCCCGATCCCAACGCGTATAATGCCTACGCCTATAAGTTGATGAGTCTGGGGTGGATCTTCTATACGATTGAAATCCTATTGGCAGTCTGTTTTCTTCTACATGCTGTCGTTGGAATTACGATTCAGGTACGCCGGCGCAAAGCGCGTCCGGTTGGATATAAACTGTACAAAAGTGCTGGAAACCCGAGCCGTTCTGGTTACAGTGCTCGTTCCATGATCGTGACCGGAATAATCCTACTGGCATTCTTGGTTCTACATTTAATTTCGTTCAAATATGGTCCAGGCGAAGCCCAAGGGTATGTTGCAACACTGGATAGCGGGGAAGTGGTACGTGATTTACGGCGTCTGATGACGGAGAAATTCCAAGAGCCTCTCTATGCGTTTGGATATCCAATCATCATGCTCCTTCTTGGCATGCATATGCGTCACGGCGTCTGGAGTGCTCTACAGTCTCTCGGGATGATGAGCCGCCGTCTGTCTCCCTACATCTATACGCTTGCCGCCGTGTTGGGCGTATTAGTAGCCGTTGGTTTTTTGTTTATCCCCCTTTACATCTACTTCCTTGAATAGAGGTCATCTCGATATGGTTTCATCTGCTTCAAACGGATCCCACAGCCCGCGTCTAGAAGACAAGGTTCCATCAGGTCGGCTCCAAGAAAAGTGGGATATTTATAAGAATGATGTTTCCTTGGTAAGTCCTGCCAACAAGCGTTGGCATCACATCCTCGTAGTGGGTTCTGGCTTAGCTGGTGCTTCCACCGCTGCAACGCTGGCAGGTCTGGGATATAATGTGACCTGTTTCTGTATCCAAGATTCCCCGCGTCGAGCACATTCCATCGCCGCACAGGGAGGGATCAATGCTGCAAAGAATTACCCGAATGATGGGGATACAGTCTGGCGACTGTTTTACGATACGATCAAGGGAGGCGATTATCGTTCGCGGGAGGCAAATGTCTATCGGCTCGCACAGGTCTCAAACAATATCATTGATCAAGCGGTTGCCCAAGGAGTCCCATTTGCCCGAGAGTATGGTGGAGTCCTCTCAAACCGCTCCTTTGGTGGTGCTCAGGTTTCTCGTACCTTCTATGCTCGCGGCCAGACTGGACAGCAACTCCTCCTTGGAGCCTATCAGGCATTGAGTCATCAAATTTCTGCTGGGCGTGTCAAAATGCTACCTCGCAGGGAGATGGTGGATTTAGTGGTAGCCAATCAACGCGCCTGTGGCATCATCACACGCAATCTGCTTACCGGCGAGTTGGAGCGGTATGCGGGTGACGCTGTCCTGCTTTGCACTGGTGGATATGGGAATGCCTATTACCTGTCAACAAATGCTAAGAATTCCAATGTGACTGCAGCCTGGCGGTGCCATAAGCGGGGCGCTTTTTTTGCCAATCCGTGCTACACTCAAATTCATCCCACTTGTATCCCTGTCTCTGGTGATTATCAGTCCAAACTCACGCTGATGAGTGAAAGCTTACGAAATGATGGTCGAGTTTGGGTGCCAAAAAATCCCGATGATCCACGGGCTCCCGAACTGATTCCCGAAGATGACAGAGATTACTACTTAGAGCGACGCTATCCAAGTTTTGGTAACCTTGTACCGCGTGATGTCGCTTCGCGTGCTGCGAAGAAGGAATGTGATGCTGGGCGAGGAGTCGGAGAGACCCGTCTTGCGGTCTACCTTGATTTTAGTGATTCCATCCGTCGCCTCGGAGAACAGACGATCCGCGAGCGCTATGGCAATCTATTTGAGATGTATGAGCGTATTACTGGCGATAATCCATATCAAACCCCTATGCGGATCTATCCGGCCGTCCATTACACGATGGGCGGACTATGGGTGGATTACGAGCTCCAGAGCACGATCCCTGGTCTTTTTGTCTTAGGGGAAGCAAATTTCAGCGATCATGGTGCGAACCGTCTCGGGGCTAGTGCACTAATGCAGGGACTCGCAGATGGTTATTTTGTGATTCCTTATACCCTTGGCGCCTACTTAGCAGGGACGCACCAGTCAGATCAGATTCCCGAGACACATGACGCATTCGCTTCCACGGAGGAGGAAGCTGGTGCACGAATTGACCGAGTGCTCAAGAATAAGGGTGACAAGTCGGCGATCCAGTTTCATCGGGAGCTTGGTCATTTGCTTTGGGACCATGTAGGGATGTCGAGGGATCGTAGCGGCCTGGAATCTGCTCTCCATTCAATCGAAACCCTGAAAGACGAGTTCTGGGAGCGAATCCTTGTTCCTGGCTCTGCAGAGAGATACAACAAGAACCTAGAGTTTGCCGGGCGTGTGGCTGACTTTATAGAACTGGGATCACTCATGGCGCGCGATGCACTTCGTCGGGAAGAGTCCTGTGGGGGACATTTCCGCGAAGAGTATCAGACTCCTGACGGAGAAGCTGCACGGGATGATGAGGCTTTCGCCGATGTTGCAGCGTGGGAATATTCTGGTCATGATCCTGTCTTGCACCTTGAGCAACTCACCTTTGAGAACGTGCAACCATCTAAACGTAGCTATAAATAAACTCATGGTAATTCACCTTCGAATTTGGAGACAAAAAGACGCACACACTAAAGGGAAGCTTGTCAACTATACGGTTCGCGAGGCAAGCGAGCACATGTCTTTTCTTGAGCTTCTTGACGTACTCAATGAACAGCTTTTAGCCGACGGGGGAGATCCAGTAGAGTTTGATAGTGACTGCCGTGAGGGGATCTGCGGGTCCTGTGGTCTAATGGTTGCCGGTATTGCACATGGGCCGCAAAAGCGTACGGCAGTTTGCCAGTTACATATGCGTAGCTTCAAGGATGGAGATACGATCACGGTGGAGCCGTTCCGTGCACATGCATTCCCGGTGATCCGGGACTTAGTGGTAGACCGGAGTGCCTTTGACCGCATAATTTCTGCCCATGGGTTCGTTTCTGTCACGACCGGCTCTGCTCCTGACGCGAATGCCATCCCGATTCCAAAGGATACAGTAGATGAGGCCATGGACTATGCCGCCTGTATTGGCTGTGGTGCTTGTGTTGCGGCATGCCCTAATGGAAGTGCCTCTCTCTTTACCGCTGCCAAGATTTCCCACTTAGGTCTACTTCCTCAGGGGCAGGTGGAAGCGTCTCAGCGTGTCATTGCGATGGTAGATCAGATGGATTTAGAAGGCTTTGGCGACTGCTCCAATTATGCTGAGTGTGAAGCTGTATGTCCTAAGGGAATTTCTGTTGCAGGGATTGCTCAGATGAGGAGGGCCTACATGAAAGGGGTCCTGTCAAATTAAATCTGCCTCCTTATTACTCATCCTTTAATCCCCCGAGGCCGGTCCCTTGATCGTTGTAATCCATTTTTGTTTACTGGTTGCCTCGATTTATGTCATCGTCAAGTCCAGTGACTCTCTGGTTGATTTAGCCAGTTCAATTGGGCGGAAGTTGAAGCTGAGTGACTACTTTATTGGTAGCTTCATCGTTGGGATCGGAACTTCTTTACCCGAGCTTTTTACGTCCGTCGCGGCGGCAACCTCTGGATCTCCAGAGTTGGTAAGTCCCAACGTTTTTGGAACCGTAGTCGCCAATTTAGGTGCAGGGTTTGGCTTTGGTGTTTTAGCATTGTTCTTTTTTGTTCGGACAAGTGATGGGACGTTGCGCCTATTTACCACCTCTCATGCACTCTCAGGCGGGTATCTGAATTTTGGTGACACAAATGCGAGTCCGGTCATCTTCGCATCCCTTTCTGTACTTCTGGCGTTGTTACTCTGCTTAGACAATGTTTTCGGCCCTTTTGACGCCGGGTTGTTTGCGATTCTATACATCGCATTTATGGGATGGCAATTTTCTCAAAGCCGAAACCAGCAACCTCGAGAGGATCCTCATCCAACAAAAAAAGAAATCACACAGGCGAAATCCACGAAGGGACTATTTATTAAGGCCATTTGGCAGGTCTTCCCGACCGTCATTGTCTTCCTGTTTGTTGTCGGGTTGTTTGCCTTTCCCCCTGTTCGACAAGAGTTATTGGAAGTTGCTACTGGGGGCCTTCCACTCATTTTGTTTCTGGTCGGATTGGTCCTCTTGCTAGCCTTTCAACTTTGGGACTATTGGCCTGAATTAACTCGCACTGGAGGTCCTGAGTCTTCCAACGTTAGTTCTGTTCCGATCTTCATTGCGATCCTACTCTTCGGTCTCATTATTGCCGTTCTATACTTTAGTGGCGTGATCGTGGTGGGATCTCTCGTTAAACTTGCAGATGATCTCGGAATTAATTCGGGGGCTCTTGCCGCCAGCGCCTTGGCAATTGGTACCTCACTTCCCGATATTGTTGTCGCGCTCAATGTAATACGGCGTGGTCGACATAAGCTACTGGTCGGTCATATCTTCCAGTCAAATATTTTTGATGTGTTCCTGATCATGGCCGTATGTGGATTTATTGACCGCCTTCCTGATGTCGCTACTGGTCCGTCTCTGATCTCCATCGCGGCATCCATTGTATTGACGTTGCCTTTGCTATGGACGTTGCGTTCGCGAAAATTATCTGGAATGGGAGGGCTGGGCCTACTTATCGGTTTTCTCATTTTCCTCGTCCTGCTTTACGGCTGATATTTCTTAACCTATGCTGCGTTGGGAGGGCCGCACAAAGCACAGAGCCATAATCAACCATTGCATCAGACATCTTCTGGAGGAATTCGGATCTCGTTCCAGATCCCAGTCCCTACTTGATGCGCGTCATGCGTCCCTCGGTACGTTGAATCGTTTTCCCCATCTCGGCCGTCATCTGATAGACATAAACTCCTGGGG
This sequence comes from Rhodothermales bacterium, assembly GCA_965209015.1. Lineage (GTDB taxonomy): Bacteria > Bacteroidota > Rhodothermia > Rhodothermales > Bin80 > Bin80. Next base: position 173,116 of record OZ242367.1, read on the forward strand.
GAAGGTGGGGCATTTCCAGAGGAAGAGATCTGGAAGCGCCAGCCGATATTCCCCAAAATTCTTCCCGATGGACTTTCTGGCCGAGGATATTGAAGACATCAACAGATATATTTGCCCTGTGAGGCAGATCCAGTTGAATGGTAGTGGATGACGTGAATGGGTTGGGATAATTTCCGAGTAGGGCAAAGTCAACTATGGAGGCTGGATCCGATATGTTCGTATCCGTGAGAACACGTACCCTAACCCAGTCGGGGTCTGAGTTCGCGTGGCCAAAGCTTTTGGTCGCTTCTCCTACATTTCCTGGAATCGCAACCACTTTAAAGAAGAGATTCCCTCCTTCCATTGGTGCTGTAAAACTCGGTGATTCAGTATCCTCACCGGTCAAGGATACTGCATCCGGTGCCGGGATATGTGAATTTGGGCCATCTACTTGAATCCATTCCCAACGAATAAAATCACCCCAAGGGCCCGTAACGCTGCCCAAAAGAGAGGCCTTAGCGCCCTGTTTCACATACAAATCCTGACCTGCGTTGACCACAGGCTTGAAAGGAGCCCCAGGGTTATCCTGAAGGTATAGTCCGGCAAAACTGAAAAAATCGTCCAGTGGCATTTCAACAAGATCTTTAAAGATGTTGTCGGGTAGCACCCTCAATTTATTTTCGCTTAAATTAAGTGAGGTCAGCGAAATCAGTTCATCAAAGATGCCTGCGGGAAGTTCGCTCAGTTCATTTTCATTCAAAAAGAGTATGTCCAGTGATGTCAGTTCATCAAAAATACCGTTGGGGAGCGTGCTCAGTTCATTTTTGATTAGATCAAGTTCAATCAACGAAGTCAGTTCATCAAAGACACCGTTAGGGAGTGTGCTTAGACCATTTTCATTCAAAAAGAGTATTTCCAGTGATGTCAGTTCATCAAAGAGGTTGTCAGGGAGTTCACTGATGTTATTTTCTCTGAGCCCAAGCACCCTTAGTGAGTTGAGTTCTCCAAAGATACCGGCGGGGAATGTACTGAGGTCATTTCTTGACAAAAAGAGAACTTCCAGCGAAGTCAGTTCATCAAAGACACCGTCTGGAAGTGTACTCAGGCCATTTCCTGACAGGACAAGAATAGTCAGTGAGGTGAGTTCATCAAAGACGCCGTTCGGGAGTACAGTGAGAGGATTCCAGCTCAGTCAGCGAGGTGAGTTCATCAAATATGCCCTCGGGGAGCATACTCAGGCTATTCTGTGACAAAGATAGTCCGATCAGCGAGGTTAGGTTATCAAAAATGCCGACGGGGAGTGTGTTCAAGTCATTTTGCATCAGAGAAAGTTGGTTCAGTGAACTCAATCGGTCAAAGAGGCCAGCGGGGAGTGTGCTCAAATTATTACGATCCAAGAAAAGCCCAGTCAGCGAAGTCAATCCATCAAAGAGGCCAGCGGGGAGCGTGGCTATAGTGTTATAGTTCAAATTAAGCCAATGCAGGGAGGTCAATCCATCAAAGAGGCCAGCGGGGAGCGTGGTTATAATGTTATAGGTCAAATCAAGACTATGCAGGGAGGTCAACTCATCAAAGAGGCCAGCGGGGAGCGTACTCAGGCTATTCTGTGACAAAGATAGTCCGATCAGCGAAGTCAGTTCATCAAAGAGACCAGCGGGGAGCGTACTCAGATCATTATCTCCCAAACCTAGGGAGGTCAGGGAGGTCAGTTCATCAAAGATGCCCTCTGGAAATGTACTTAGCTGATTATTATGCAGTATGAGTAGGGTCAAGGAGGTTAGTTCATCAAAGATGCCCTCTGGAAGCGTGAGTAAAGAATTTTGGTTCAACCAAAGACCGGTTAGTGAGATCAGACCATCAAAATCCGTGGACTTCAAGCTTGAAATATTTTTACCCTCTAACCCCAAGTCATTTGTGATTGCGGCCAGTTGTCCACTTGTAACATCTGCACAATCATTTACGTCACGAATTTTGAGTAAGATCGCTTCAACGACCGCTACCGTCCGATCACAAATACCACTTTTCGTTTGACGGTTGGGTTTAAGCTTATCTCCGTCTGACTTCGTCACCTTGAAGCATGGGCTGTTTTCAGAACTCCCTGACACCTCTGACCCTTGTCTGGAACGATAAGATTTAGGAAATTGCTCCTGAGGAAATGTTTTCTCCACCAGACCGGCGTTCGCACCAGTGACTTGTCTCCGTCCACCATCACATAGGTTAGAATCAAGCCCCTCCGAAGAGACTTCCTCTGGAGCATGGCTCATCAGGACGCTTGTGAAAAGGAGTCCGTCCTTATTCTTCATGGAGAAGTACTCTGAATTTGTTTCAAATTCGAGAGAGTTCCCATGTGCCACATCAATCTGTCCAATCGCAGGATGTTGTGACAGCAACATCCCTACAATGAACAAGGGCAATCCCAGAAACCTAGCAGGCTGTATCACCGTCAACCACATATTCACTGGGCAATGGATTGATAGATTGATTTTGGAGACGACTCACCAAATACTCAATCCGCTACGCGGTTGGGCAGATGCTGTTCCATGGAAGAGTGTGACCGCCTGCAAAATGCGTTCGCCATATCACCGTTTAGCATCCATACGGCAGTCCATCATTCACTAATTTTGCATTATTCCAGATGCCTATGACGTCCAAGGGTAAATCGTACAGAGGTTGTAAAATAAACACGCATGAATCGGCATCCATCTTTACCTAAGGGAACGATATAGTATTGATCGCACCACATAATTTTATATCCTGTGGGACTTCCCCACTTTACTGATAAAAGTCTGACTACACATATTCAGACGGAATAGTCATTTTGGTAAACAGGAACACTCGGCTACATATGATCTGGAAAGCGAGTATGTGGGAATCTACCCCTACCACTTTCTCTTCAATTAGCTGAACTCTGCCAATCAGATACTGAACTCCCTTAAAACTTGGTGCGAATAACAGCCACACAATACTGGCAGGATCCTTATTGATGCATAAGCCCTGCTAATTTCTTAATCAACAACCTTTATTGCATAAAGTTATCGTACTCATGGCCCTTAATTGATGAGTGTCATACGTCCCCCAGTACGTCGTTTGGTTACTCCCATCTCGGCAGTCACCTGATAGATATAAACTCCAGGGGGAAAGTTTGACAATCCAAACGAAAGTGACCGGGAAACACCTGCTGATATCCCCCAGAATTCTTCCTGATGGACTTTCTGTCCCAGCATATTGAACACTTCAACAAATACATCTGCCTTGTAAGGTAGATCTAGTTGAATGGAGGTGGATGATGTGAATGGGTTGGGATAATTTCCGAGCAGTGCAAAATCAACTATGGAGGATGGAGCCGAGATGTTCGTGTCCGTGCGAACTCGTATGGTGATCCAGTCAGGATCTGAGTTTGCGTGGCCAAATCGCTCGGTAGCCTCCCCTATGTTTCCTGGAATCGCAACCACCTTGAAGTGTAGATCGGTCTCCTCCATTGGGGCAGTAAAACTGGGGGATCCCGTATCCGCACCAGTCAAGCGTATCGCATCTGGTGTGGGAATTAGTGAACTTGGTCCGTCAACCTGAACCCATTCCCAACGAACTAAATCACCCCATGGGCCTGTGGCATCTGCTTGAATTGAGACTTCAGATCCTGGTTTCACAGTGAAGTCCTCGCCAAGGTTGACCACAGGCTTAAAGGGTGCCCCCAAGTTATCTTGAAGGTATAGTCCCAGCAAGATGAACGAGGCATCCAGTTCTAATTCTACAAGATCTTCAAGAATGCCCTCTGGAAGCACACTTAATTCATTTTGTGATAAATTCAGCAACGTCAGCGACGTTAGACCATCAAATAGGTCGTCGGGGAGAATGCTCAGATCATTATCATTCAAGGCAAGACTAGTGAGAGAGTTCAGCTGATTAAAGATGCCTTCTGGGAGTTCAGTCAATACATTACTGCCCAGCCAAAGCTCCGTGAGCGAGGTGAGTTTATCAAAGAGGCCGACCGGAAGTAAGCTTAACTCATTTTGCGAAAGAGAAAGCCTTTCCAGCGAAGTGAGTTCGTCAAAGAGGCCGACCGGGAGTAGACTGAGACTATTTCCATCAAAGGATATATTGGTCAGCGAAGTCAGCTTATCAAAGATGCCGTCTGGAAGAACCTGCAGATCATTTCCAAATAAATCAAGTATCGTTAGCGACGTCAACTCATCAAAGAGGCCGTCAGGAAGTGTGGTCAGATCATTTTGAGACAAATAAAGTTCGGTCAGTGAGGTTAGACCGTTAAAATCTGTATCCTTCAGGCTTGAAATATTCTTAGACTCCAATCGCAAATCACCTGTAATTGCAGCCAGTTGTCCACTCGTCACTGCCGCACAGTCGTTTGCACCAGAGAGTTTCTCTAAGATCGCATCAATGACCTCTGCGGTCCGATCACAAATATTTCGGTTTAAGTGTTTGGTTGGTTTGAGTTCAGTAGCAAAAGACTTCGGCGCATCAACGCATGGATCAACTTCATAGATCTCTTGTGATTCTACTCTTATTTGAAGACGTTTTGAATAAGAAAACGGCCCTTGAATAGGGGGTTTGCCCTCCAAGTAGGTATTCGCATGGGTAATATGTCTCTGTCCTTCTCCGCATAGGTTAGGATTGATTCTTGACGAATACCCTGACTCATGAACTAGATTCATATGCATACCCTCGGGAGAGAATTCGTCAGAATCCTCCGGTTGAATACCCTGAATTTTCATCTCAAATCCGAGATGATTTCCCTGGACTATCTCACTCTGTCCAAACGCAGGATCATGCATTAGCAACGTCCACGCCATGAATAAGGTCAAGCCTAAAAATCTGGAATACTGTGTCATTATCAAACTACTAATTACCCTGTAATTCAACCGAAGATTATATTTGTAAGACATTATTGATGATCTTTTCCAGTCAGTTGGTTATTGAATGAAGACGTTAGAGTTCTATTTTGTTAATGTTGCATCTCATCTCCTCCGCGCCTGTAATTTGTCACTGACTTCAAAAAGTGTTGTCATTGAAAATGATCATATATAGGGACGATGGTAATTTCCAAGTAAGAAATTTCAGCTTTGAAGAAGTAGATTTATCTATCCATTCGCTTCCTTAACATGAGCTAATCTGCTTGGATCTTAGAATGGAAAAATATATTATTTTGTGGCATATATACCGGTATTGAACGTCATCAAGTATCACTTGGTCAATAATTCGGGAATTCTGTATGGAATCAATATTTTTTCATAGCGATCCATCCGCCTTTATATGTCGCTAACCAAAATCGTGACGACCTGCGCGAACCGAATTGAGAAAGCAACGGATCTCTTCGGGAGGCTGACTTGGTACTGTACGCTCTTTATGGTGATCATCGGTGCCTTCAACGCAGTCACACGTTCCCTCTCCGGCTGGGCTCATATTGATCCTTCCAGTGCAAGCACATTCCAGAAACTTCTCTACTGGATTGGTGAAGCAGCACGACAAGGAAGTTCCAATACATTTATTGAGCTCCAGTGGTATCTGTTTAGCATCATCTTCTTGTTAGGAGCTTCCTATGCCCTGAAATCCGATGCCCATGTTCGGGTTGATATATTTTACAACCGCCTTTCCGTGAACGCCCAAACTTGGGTGAACATCGCCGGCTCACTTATTTTTCTTCTACCATTTTGCATCCTCATGATTTGGTCTTCTTGGCCGGTAGTTGCAGACTCCTGGATCCGGTTGGAGGGATCTCCTGATCCAGGCGGCTTACCCCGCTATCCTCTCCTGACCGTCGTCCCACTCGCATTCATGTTACTGATGGCACAAGGGCTGGCCTTTGCGGCTCGCGAGATGTTGCAACTCTTACCAATCTCCAAAATGAAGTGTCCACATAAAGAAGATGGGGCTTGAGTGGTTAGCACCGCTTATGTTTGCGGTCGCACTATTATTGATTTTCTCGGGCTACCCCGTAGCATTTTCTCTTGGTGGTGCTTCCCTTGTATTTGCAGTGATCGGAGTCAGTGCTGGCTACTTTGACTGGAATCTGATGCTGGCTCTGCCGGACCGATTATTCGGCATCATGTCAAACTACACCCTTTTAGCAGTCCCCTTCTTCATCTTTATGGGCACCATGCTAGAAAAGAGTAACCTTGCCCGAGACCTCTTGAATACGATTGGGCTTCTGTTCGGTCCAGTTCGAGGAGGTCTGGCCTTCGCAGTGATTCTGGTGGGCGTACTACTTGCCGCTGCAACCGGGATTGTTGGAGCAAGCGTAGTTGCCATGGGAATGATTTCTCTTCCCATCATGCTCAAGAATGGATATTCCAAAGAGCTCTCCGCGGGGGTAATCACAGCAACTGGAACACTTGGACAAATTATTCCTCCCAGCGTGGTACTAGTGGTGTTGGCTGACCAACTTGGAGTGTCAGTCGGGGACCTCTTTATCGGTGCACTAGTCCCGGGTGTAATGCTTGCACTTCTCTACGCAGTGTATGCGGCGGGAACTGCGATCTTCAATCCAACCGCAGCGCCTGCCATTTCTAAAATTACGCGCGACGAAGAGCACGGAGAATTGTTACGGAAAGTCTTTCTGGTTATGCTCCCTCCTTTGCTCCTCATCTTCGTCGTACTTGGCAGTATCTTCGCCGGAATTGCTACCCCCACCGAATCAGGGGCACTGGGAGCAGTTGGCGCCATCGGCCTGGCAGCTTTGAATCGCCGACTAACCAAGAAAGCCCTACTTCGGACGATGGAAGAGACTACGAAGCTCACCGCCATGGTAATGATGCTTCTCATTGCTTCCACCGCATTTGCCCTCGTATTTAGGGGGCTGGACGGGGGGATCTGGATTGAAGATCTTCTGATCAATCTCCCTGGAGGGGTGATCGGCTTCCTGATCCTTGCGAACCTAGCCATCTTTATTCTTGGGTTTTTCATTGACTTCTTTGAGATCGCGTTCATTATTATCCCTCTCATGGTTCTTCCGGCAGCCCAGCTCTTGAGCCCAATGCTCGGAGTACCCGAAAGCACCGCCTTGGTGTGGTTTGGTGTGATGGTCGGAATGAACTTGCAAACCTCCTTCTTGACGCCACCTTTTGGGTTTGCCCTCTTTTATCTTCGTGGAGTCGCACCACCTGAGATAAAGACTGAAGCCATTTACCGGGGAGCAATCCCGTTCATAGCTATTCAGGTCATTGGCCTGATCCTTCTGATCTTGCTACCTGATCTAGTCCTATGGGCTCTTTGAGAACTCACACATTCGTCCTATTACGAGAGTTCATGAACGATTGCATCGTATACTCGGACGTATGGATCCACTGATCGGATTCTCTACGCCACGAGAGAAATGAGTCGTGGACTCTTGCAAAACCGGAATCAGTGCGCTCCTCACGTAATAGATCTTCGGTTGCTGTGTAGGCAGCATCCATTACATCTTGAGGGAATGAGCGCAGTTCAACGTCCGAGTTGAGGATCCGCTGAAATGCAGGTGGGTTGAGGGCATCGTATCTAGCAAGCATGTACTGATTTGCTTCGGCCATTGCAACCTCCAATGCCGCCTGATAGGAAGAGGGAAGCTCATCCATCGCTTGCTGGTTGACGAAGAAGGATAGATTTGCTGACGGCTCCCACCAGCCTGGATAATAATAATAGCTGGCAACCTGATTAAACCCAAGTTTTTCATCATCATAAGGGCCGACCCATTCTGCCGCATCAATGGCCCCACGCTCCAACGCTGGATAAATCTCACCACCTGGAATCTGTTGTACTGTTACGCCCAACTGATCCATCACCCGTCCGCCCAGACCAGGAATGCGCATAGAAATCCCTTTCAGATCCTGCAGGCTATTGATTTCTCGGTTGAACCAGCCACCCATCTGCGCTCCGGTATTGCCCCCTGGATAGTTTAACGCTCCATAATCAGCGAATAATTCTCTCAGAACTTCTTGTCCTCCCCCTTCATAAACCCAACTATTGTATTGACGGGCTGTGAGGCCAAATGGGACGGTCGTTTCAAATGCAAACGCCGGATTCTTGCCGATATAATAATATCCAGCGGAATGTCCCATTTGCACGGTGCCCTTTTGTACCGAATCAAGAACTTCAAACGCCGGGACGATTTCTCCTGCTGGATAAACCCGAATCGTAAATCGGTCATTTGTGAGTTGGCTAACCCGGGTACTCATGACCTCGGCAGCCCCATAAATCGTGTCCAGTGAACGGGCAAAGCTTGACGCTAATCTCCACCGAATCGCTGGGGAACTGGTTTGTATGGCTGGAGACTCCGAACTTTGACTCCCGCAACCAGAGAGAACGGTTCCTGCGGTTGCAGCAATCGCGGTCTTTTGGATAAATTTTCTTCGTTTCATGGTCATCCGCGCGGTCGAAGAGGGCGCATCACTACTTCCGAAATTAAATAATTTTCTGGTGCCTGCAAGATATGAATTACCGTGGATGCTATATCGTTCGCATCCATGGGATTTGGTGCTCCCTGCGAACCGGCAATGGCACCAAATTCGGTCGCAACGCTACCTGGACATATACAGGTCACTTTAATGCCATCTCCCCGAAGTTCCTTCATCGTCGCGTCACTGAAGCCACGTAGTCCAAATTTCGTTGCATTGTAGGCTCCTAAATTAGGGTTCCCGACCAAACCTGCGACGGAGGCAACATGTATAATATGCCCTCCAAACCCAGTTTGCTTATTCTGGGCTTTCATGAATGGGACAGCTAATTGTGTACAAAGAAAGACCCCCGTCAGGTTTGTATCAATTTGCGCATCCCAGTCCTCTTTGGTTTGAGAATCTACTGGCGCAAAACGGCCAAGACCAGCATTATTGATCAGAACATCTACGCGGTCAAGACTTGAAAATGCACTCCGTACCGAGGCTTCATCCGTAACATTACACTGGATCGGCTTAAATCCCGTCCCCAATTCAGATTCCAGTAATTTTAGACATTCTAACCTCCGTGCAAGACCATATACTCTGGTACCATGTTGAACCAATTGTCGTGCAAACTCGCTCCCTAGTCCACTGCTAGCGCCGGTAACAATAGCTACCTTCTCATGCAGATCCATAATATTTCCTCTTGATTAATTTAGCAACTCTTGAACCCTAGCTCTATACACCTGTTCGTCATTGAATGAACCTCCACTTGATGAATCCAGATTTTGCCCATCATCTTGCATGGACGAGCGACAATCCTCTTGGCTTTGAAATCGAGAGAGCAGAGGGTCCCTTCCTTTTCTTGTCAAAAGGTGGCCGTCTTATTGATTTTATCAGCGGTATCGCCGTCTCCTCGCTTGGACATCGGCATCCAGTCGTTCTACAAGCAATCCGAGACCAACTAGACAGGTATCTCCACATCATGGTCTACGGGGAATTTATCCAGAGTCCACAAGTGAAGTTCGCAAAAATTTTAAGTTCGGTCTTGCCAGCACTGCTTGACTGCGTCTACTTTACCATGTCAGGTACCGAGGCAAATGAGGGTGCTCTCAAACTTGCCAAGAAGTACACTGGCCGTCAACGGATGATCGCATTTGAACAATCCTACCACGGAGACACACATGGGTCCCTGAGCGTCACAGGCAGAGACATCTACCAAGATCCTTTTCGCCCGCTACTCCCGGAGGTGACCTTTTTGCCATTTGGAGATTTTGACGCCTTGAAGAAAATCAATGACCAAGTGGCATGCGTGATCGCCGAGCCGATTCAAGGCGAGGGCGGGATGCGGGTGCCTCCCTCAGGCTGGTTCAAAGCTCTTCGCGCTCAGTGTACAACGACGGGCAGCCTCTTGATTCTGGATGAAATACAGACCGGATTTGGCCGAACAGGCAATTTATTTGCGTTTGAGCATGAAGACATTATTCCAGATATTCTGACCTTGGCAAAAGCAATGGGTGGAGGGATGCCGCTTGGTGCGTTTGTTTCCAGTGGAGCAATCATGGCTTCCCTGCGACGCAATCCCCCGCTCAGCCATGTGACGACCTTTGGTGGCCATCCCGTTTCGTGTGCTGCTGCGAATGCGACCCTCCAAGTGATACAAGATGAATCTTTAGTCAAGCGTGCGAAATGGGTGGGGAACCGAATCCAGTCCAAACTGCAGCATTATCCCAATGTAGAGTTACGCGGAAGAGGCGCCATGCTCGGCATGGATCTTCCGAATGCGCAAATTGCCGAAGAAGTGGTACACACCTGCCTCGACGGTGGAGTTCTACTCGGTTGGACGCTCCACTCTGGAACGGTCATACGTTTGGCTCCTCCATTGAATATTCCAGAGGAAGTACTTGATGAAGCATTAGAGGTGATTACCGTAGCACTTGCGAAGGTGTAGCGAGATCAGCGGCTCACCAAAGATTCATTTGAAAAAGTAGCCATTTCTTGGTTAGCTAACCCACAAACTCATAGCTTCTTTTCAACCCATTCAGTGTTGATTTCCAGGGCAGAACTTTCCTGTGTTGTAGCATGCCCACAACAATGCCAGGGGCGATACCCTGATCTGCAGCAAATCTATTGATCGCCTCGGCCGTGTGCGGTTTCTCTTGACTGATCTGAAGATATGCTGGCTCTGGAATTAAAGTGCGGGATGCCCATGTGTTGGCCTCAGCTTCTATATCATCTGTGTCACTCTTAGGCGAGTTATCCACAAAAACATCTCTTTTGCTGTGGAGCAAAATATGAGCTGCCTCATGAAAGAAGCTGAACCAGAGTTGGTCATCAGATTTGTAACGACCCGTCAATTGAATCACGGCTTTTTGGGGAGAAAACCACCAGGCTGCGCCGCTCAGAGCCATACCACTTAATGGTTTAATCAAAGCAAATGAAACTCCGGCTTCATTACACAACTTCTTGGTCTGTTCCAATGCGTATTCTAGTGGCTTCCGTGTCAGAGTACGTACCGTATGGACTGCTTTCATGAACCGGCTTCGGTGATAGTCTTCACAGTCTTGCTTTTCAGCCATAAGTTCTCCGAGCCTTAGCCATGTGGCAAGGGATTTCTCATTACTCTTAAACGCGGGAGAATGCCTGTATGCCACAGAAGTGTGACTATAGCGATCGGTCCAGGCATCCACAGAAGCTACACGAAAAAAAGCCAGAAGCATGGAGACGCGGTCCGCATCGGACTCCGGCCTAGAAAAATAACCTCGGCGAACCAGCTCCTGAATCTTGAATTCTTTCGCCCAAGCAAGCTTCTTGGCCGCCTCCTTTGCCTCCAACTCCTTGGCTCGGAAGAGTTGATATTCTGATTCAATATTTATCCAGATGCTCGCATCAAGTCCAAGAACTTTTTCAAACTGAAGTGCGGTGGTTGGTTCAATCGGTGCTTTTCCTGAAAGGATTTCGCTGATAAGCTTGGGGGATCGCCCGCAGCGACAGGCAAACTCAGCCTGAGAATATCCTCGAGCTTCCAAGCGTTCCCGAAGTACCAAACCAGGTGGAATCGCATACTCCGGCTTCCATCTTTTCGTCAAGTTTATGCGAGTCATCTTTAGAAAAATTAACTAATGATAGTTGTTCACTTCCAGAATTCTGACTTCCTTAATCTGCTCTACATCAATTCCTCCATCGGGTTTGCCTGGTATCGGATGATGGTTTGCAATAAAAATTAGCCGATGCGGATGTACCAAGTCCAAAGCGAACTGCTCTTTGCGTTTCCCAGCGAGTTGGTGTCTTCGCTCGGGAGGATTCGTTGGAACCATTGACAGGTTTTCTGCTGCCTGCAGAACAGCGATTCGCGCCAAGATGGAATCTCTCATTCTCTTTCCGTAGGATTTTAACAGGAGCTTCTCATCGGTAAAGATTTTTTGTAACTTGCGTGTCTTAAATGTGATGTCCATGCCACTCATTAACGTTACCCATTACGTAATGTTCCATTTAACAAAGAAGCCCTGTCTTACATCCTTTTCCTTATTATGCCTGAAAAACTATATCTACGAACCAACGCTGATCTTGAATTCTTTCGCTCGGCGAGTTCATTGGCCGCTTTTTCTGTCTCAAACTCCTTGGCATGGAAGAGCTGATATACTGATTCAATATTTGTCCAAATGGTCGTATCAAGCTGTAAGGGTTGCTGACCAAGTCAGCTATTTAGCATGATGGTGGATCCTACTCAGTGGATCAAGAGATCTTCGCAATTCTGTGAATCAAAGCCTCCTTGGGAAGTGTCAAATACAGTATTTGATATTGAACCCTCTGCTGCAAAGATGTGGACGATCGGTACCCTGTCTGTGGAATAAGCGTTACTCTGATCTCAGAGGGTGGTTTTATCAGGACGGCCGAAACAATGTCTCATCCACAGAAAATTATGGGACTCCGAAAATGAAAAAGATGAATCACATTAATTTGGGCTTGTAGGTAAATTTTAACATGAGATATCGTCCCCGTGATTCCGTTCGTTTTTGTTGGAAATTTGTAGATCCATTGATTCGTAATACTCTCTGGTTCTGGTTTAGCATATCATTGGTTTCAATGCGCATATTTCCCCTTCCTCCTAACATAAACCTTGACATGTTCAAGATACCGACATTTTGACTATTGCGAAATGTACCTCGATCTACGACATCATATTGAAACCGAATATCTATCTTCCAACTCTTGCGAAGATATCCGCATGAGTTACCAAGAGAATGAGCCCTGATAGGCCATTGTACAATCCTGGACCAGCAGGAACAGATATATCAGGGGAAAACCACGCCTCTACAATAGGAGGAGTCAAGAAGAGCCGTAGCTTTCAAAACTTGATCGCCCAAAGATTTGCGGACGTCCACAAATAATTCATGAATTGTGCAGTTCGGATGGTAGACTCTCTGGACAGAAGCTCAGGAATTAGCACTCCTTAGCCAATAACCGCCCAAGGGAGTGGAGTAATAGCTACTTCTTGACCTTTCTTAGGGTCAACTACCCGCTCTTCTAGGTGAATGAGGCAATTTGCATACTGCATAGAGGAATAAAGATTTGACGCTTGCGGACCGGTGGGTTGAACGATGAGTTCCCCTTCCATCTGCTGCTTGGCAATTCCGCGAACAAAATGTGCCAAGCCCGCTTTCTTTGTTATGGAAGACCCTAGTCTGGCCTTCATTTTTGAAGGATGAAACTCTGTCAAACCCATCATCTTGAGCAGAGCTGGACGAACATACAATTGAAAGCAGACCGATGAAGAAACCGGATTCCCCGGTAGCCCAAAAATCAGTTGAGAGCTTAGCATTCCGAATAGCATAGGTCCACCGGGTCTCTGACGAACACGCCAAAATCGTTCATCAAATCCCAAATCATTAAGGACCTCTCGAACATTATCATACTTGCCTACTGATACCCCACCACTAACTACGATAACATCAGCTTTCTGAGCTTCATAGATTGCACCCTTTAAGCTCTTTTTATCATCACGGGCAAGTATGGGGCCTATGAACGCTGCTCCTACCTCCATGACCTGAGCAGCGAGTGCAGGTCCGTTCGTATCACGAATTTTTGATGGAAGTAGTAATGGGCCTGACTTTTCCCTCTGCAGTTCATCCCCTGTAACAATCACAGCGACCCTCGGAATAGAACCCACATGAATCTCCTGATAGCCTGCAGCAGCAATCATACCCAATATCGGAGGGGTAATCTGAAGCCCACTCGGTACTAATGACATACCCTTTTGAGCATCTTGAGCCGCTCTCCGAATATACTGCCCTGAATTAGGTCGCCGATGGATGCGAATCGTCTGTGGGTTTATTTCTGTCGTCCACTCTAATGGAACCACAGCTTCGGTCCCAGAAGGAATCTGAGCCCCAGTCATTATGCGAATACATTTTCCCGATTCAAGTACAAATTCAGGAAATACTCCTGCTGGAACCTCTCCATCCACAGATAAATCTATAGGGATTCTTCCAAGATCCTCCTTACATAACGCGAATCCATCCATCCCAGAATTATCAAATGGAGGAATAGAATCTTGAGCAATTATCTCTTCACGTAAAACACGACCAAGTGCTTGCAGGAGAGAGATCTGTTCGGTCGGTACTTGCTGAACTGCAGACTGAATACAGTGAAAGGCTTCTGAAGCGGTCATTTTGCTAAAGTCACAACCTACTTATTGGATTCTGTATATTGAATTAATCGTGTTCATTGTCCCTCACTTACAATACTTGATTCAATGCCCCAAAGAAACATATCTTATCTTGTAGAACTCCAATCTCTACTCTGAGAGCGATCATCAAAAAAGATAGATTGACATGTGAGTAACTCAGATTATTTATCGTGGATAAGCTGTGAAATATTTCACTTCAACATTCAGGCTGCTTATTGAACAACTAGATTCGTGAATAAGTCAATGATTATCCACATGAATCTAACATACTTCTAATACTTTGAAAATTTCAGAACTCATATAATATAAATAGCTTAGCGAAGAAATCTTTCAATTTTATATAGGTAATCCACAATTTCACAGTTACAATTACAAATAAGTATTTTTCTAATAAAGATATAATTATACTTAGGATATAGGGTCGTGTTGAAAACTGAAACTTATGTCCAGTATTATTATGCAAGCAGTTTTGATTACAGGGAATCCCTGGGGATCCAAAGTCTGAATATCTGCGAAAATATAGATTCTTGGAGACTCTTTAGTGTTCCTATTTCACCAATTTTGTCGACACATACAACTAGGCGCAACCAATTCCCCAAACCTGATGTAGAGTAAACAGATTTTATTTTGCTCCCGCCGCCTACCATTAATGTTCAAGAAGGCTGCTATTTTGTCCGAACAGAAGGTTAGTCATAGATAGAAAATAATATTTCATATGGTTGGGAATTTTGAAGTTGAAACTATGATGGATGCATCTCAGTACATCCTGTGGCTAAATTTTTAGCGTAAGTATTTTCGCATATCACTGGGTGTTAGTTCTTCATCTATAAATGGCGATATCACCTCGCCGCAGAGCACGCCATTCAGTGCTCCAGGCACTTTATGCGCACACGATCAGCGGCGATTCACGGAATCATGTCGCAAAGACTATCTTACTTCCGAGGTTGCCAGATCATAAGGGAGCGGTGGAGTTGGGAATCCAGTTGTTTGAAAAAGTAATCTCTGAACAGCAAAATCTAGATGAGATTATTTCAAAGAATGCGAAAAACTGGGATCTAGATCGCATATTGAAAATAGATTTAATCATCCTTCGTATGGCTATTTGTGAATTTCTATGCTTTGATCAGATCCCCCCCAAAGCGACCATGAATGAGGCAATCGAAATGTCCAAGATTTTCAGTACAGAGGAGAGTAAGGACTTTGTGAATGGAGTCCTTGATTCAATTGCATTCACGCTACGTTACGACGGTAAGATGATTAAACGCGATGGAGGTCTTCAAGGATGGGAAGAGTTCGTTAATCAACAAGATAGGAAACGGTCACATTAATTGAGTCTATCCAATTCTGATTCAAGACAGATCTAAGAGATTAAGGAACATGTGGATCCTTCACATCCCTCCTATTCAGGGACGAATAGAGCGCTATTCAGAGATTGATTTTGTCAGGACCGCACTTTAACCAAATCGTGACAGGACCTTCGTTGATTAGCGAGACCTGCATGGATGCTCCAAATTTTCCGCAACAGATTTTCCGTCCCAATTCCTGAGAAAGTTTGTCTTTGAAATATTCGTATAATGGCTCGGCTATTTCGGGGGAGGCGGCATCAGTAAATGAGGGTCGGTATCCTTTGGTGGCATTTCCATAAAGAGTGAACTGAGAAATAAGGAGTACATCGCCATCAATATCTTGGACAGATCTATCCATTTGTCCCTTATGATTTGGGAAGATTCGCAGACGAACGCATTTGCGGGCAAGCCAATTTGCATCTGATGTTTGATCCAATTCATGGATTCCCAGAAAGATGAGAAGCCCCCGTTCAATGTTGCCAAGAGTTGTACCATCAGAGACTACGGAAGCCTTTTTTACGCGTTGAACGAGGGCGATCATTTCCTTTGGGCTAACTCAAGAAGTTCATCAATTTGACTGCACTTTGAGCTCGATGACTAATTTTGTTTTTCTTCTGTCTGGACAGTTGTGCAAGGCTTACGTCAAATCCCTCGGGGATAAAGATAGATTCATATCCAAACCCTTGAATAGATAGAGCGGATCTTGCGATCCGTCCTTTCAGAGATCCTTCAAAATAGTGTGTCTCTTCGGGGAGAGCCAATGCCAAAACGGTTACAAACCGAGCTCTTCGATCGGAATGGTCTGCAAGTCGCTGGAGAACTAAGCGACGGTTCGCCTCTGCATCAGCAGTTTCACCTGCAAAGCGGGCCGATCGAACACCTGGATCTCCGTTAAGAGCGTCAATGAATAACCCGGTATCATCCCCGACCGCCCAGAGGTTTGTATGTTTTTGAGCACTTAATGCTTTGAGAGTGGCATTTCCAATCAGAGAGGAAGCCGTTTCATGGACATGAGGGGCGTCAGGGAAGACCGCCAGATCAATAATATCCACATGAGCTGGATCAAGTATCCGTTTTAATTCCGCCACTTTGTGGGGATTCCGAGTTGCCAAAACAAGTTTAGGATATGGGAGCGTGGATGACATGTAGGGGTGAACAGTTGTGCGTCAGCAATGTGGTGAAAGTCCCCCAACTAAAGTACATGGCTTCCTACTCCATCAGCCCACGCTGGCATTTCGTCAGACTGAATAGGGTGTCCACAGATATAGACGGTCTGCTTGCTTGGTCTCATCAAACCAGATATGGGAGAATTGATGCTGAAAAATGTTTCGGATGCCTATCTCTCAAAGTAAACGATCCCATCACCGTCTTGATCTCACCGGATATCTCTGTGAATTTTTGCTCTGATCAAGTGGGGGTGCTCCTTTGGATTTAATCAGGCAATACATTGAGTCTCGGCAGCAGACGTACAACACGGATACAAAAGCTTTTAAAGAGGAACCCATATGCCGAAACGGAGCGATGGGCGTTGAGCACCGATCTCAATGAATCCGATTTGTTTTCCCAAAGGATGAGAATAGCGCAGGAACGGATCAAGAAAAAGACTAAATTGCCGGTTCTTTTCCGCACGAGTAGGTCTCTGCAGGAATGTCAGTGCAGGCCCAAATCGGATCCCTACATCAACATCGTATGAGTAGTTTGCTTGTGTAATCAGACGCAGGATGCCCAAGGGGCGCAATGAAGCACCAACCCCAACCGAAAGAAAAACAGGGGTTCGATTTTCCCAAAACTCTGTATCTGCGGATGCTAGGACCTCTAATGTGTAGATGCTTTGGGACTGAATATGTACCAGTTGCAAGCCTGCACCAGGCCACCCCCCTAATCCAATCTGTGCATGGGGCGATTGCCCAGACGCCGAAAATCCGAAAAAGGATAGAAAGAGTGTCAGTAGGAGAAAAGTTCGAACTTGATTCAAAACGAGTTTGACGGTTGACCCAAGAGGACTCACATTCCATCTCTCAATATTGTACGTGAAGTTCCGCATCAAGTCACAGACGAAGGAAAAAGAGTTGTATGAATGCAAGTCTCCGATACTGGTTCAGCAAACCAAGGAGAAAGGCATCATCCAAATTTAGGTGAGATCGGATAAAGAAGCGGGATCTGAGCATCAAGACACGCTGAACGTATAAATAGGTCTTACTCAAATAGGCCCTATGTAGTGCGGATCGGGTGGAGGACTCAGACAGGTCAGAAAGGAATCACATGTTTCTGGGTAGAGTACCTTCTCGGGTACAGATTCAGTAGGTTTATCAATGTCTCTCAATTGTGGTATTGTAGGGCTTCCCAATATTGGGAAGTCCACACTCTTTAATGCGTTGAGTGGAGTAGGTGCGGTTGCAGCAAATTACCCGTTCTGCACGATTGATCCTAATCGGGGGATCGTGCCTGTACAAGATCCACGCCTCGGTCGGCTATCCGCAGTTTCTCCATCCGATCAAGTCGTTCCCACCACCATAGAATTTGTAGATATTGCAGGACTGGTCGCCGGCGCTTCGCGCGGGGAGGGATTAGGGAATGCCTTTCTGGGACATATTCGACAGGTAGATGCAATTATACATGTTGTGCGATGCTTTGACTCTTCGGGGGTATCACATGTCGCCGGAAACGTTGATCCAGAGAGAGATATCGGTATCGTTCAGACAGAACTCTTACTGAAAGATCTTGAAACAGCACAACGATTCACCGAAAAATGGGAGAAAGCCGCAAAAGGACAGGATCCTGAGGCGACAAATCGAGCTGTACTTGGATCACGCCTGGTCGCTCACTTGTCGGAGGCGAGACCGGCACGAGGCTTGGAGGATCTTACCAAAGAAGAGCAATGCTATGTTGGTGAATTATTTCTCTTGACCAGCAGGCCTATTTTGTATGTGGCAAATGTGAGTGAAGAGGATTTACCTCATGGAAATGCTTGGGCTGAACAAGTTCAGCGCATAGCGGCCGATGAACAGGCAGAATGTCTGATCTTAAGTGCAGAGTTTGAAGCCCAACTCGCCGAGTTAGACGAAGAAGAAAAGAAACTTTTCCTAACCAGCGAAGGCCTTCGTGCGGATGGACTCCAACGACTCATTCGGGCAGCTTATAGATTGCTGAATCTGATTACCTTTTTTACTCACGGCCCCAAAGAGACGCGTGCATGGACGGTTGTTAAGGGAACAAGGGCTCCTCAGGCAGGAGGTCTGATACATAGTGACTTTGAGCGCGGATTCATTCGTGCAGAGACCGTACATATTGAGGATTTGATCTCCGTAGGCTCAGAGGCAGCGGCCCGCTCGGCTGGAATCATGCGTTCAGAGGGGAAAGGATATGTCGTTCAAGATGGAGATGTAATACTTTTTCGTTTCAATGTATAACCATAGAAGAAGTCAAAACATGTTTAAGCTCATTGCAGGGATTATTTCCCTATTGCTTCCTTGTATCAGTTGGGCGCAGCAAGATACAAGAGCAGACTCTCTCGCCCGTAAAGTGTTTGAGTCCGCGGGAGGGGTAGAAGTTTGGTCAAGTGTGCCCTATGTAGTTTTCAGCCAAGCCACCGAAGTCAATCGCACCCCCACGCGTATCATTCGTCATCTCTGGAATCGAAAAACCAATCAGTACCGAATGGAACTTCCTGGGCCCGCAGGCAAGCCTTATGTCGTCCTATTTGATATTGACACACGTCAGGGGACTGCGTACTGGGACTCAGTGGAGTTGGAGACTCGTGAGACCTCCCGATGGATTGAAGAAGCATATCAACGGTTTGTAAATGATACATTTTGGCTCTTCGCACCCATGTTTCTTTTTGATGCTGGGGTAGAAAGATCTTTTTTAGCGGATTCATCCACTGAAGATATAGATATCCTTCATATTCGATTTGCTTTACCGGATCGTGCACCGGCGGACGAATTTTATCTACATGTAGCTCGTTCTTCTGGGCGGATTAATTTATGGAAGTATCGCGCACCGGCGGACGATCCTGAGGGGCCATTACGTATATTTGAATGGAGGGAGTACGATAAATATCCCACGCCTGCGGGTAATTTACTTCTGTCCACCAGCAAGCGAGCCTTTGGGCAACCCTATGAAGTGGTCACCCGAGCGGTTCAATTCCCTTCAGAGGTTCCCTCCGACTGGTTTACCGAGGGAGAACCAAAATTAACTCCTTTGACAGATCCTCGGTAATGGATTACCGGCTATTTATTGCGCGACGATACTTGCACAGCCGCCAGCGTATCCCATTAGTGACGATAATTTCGGGGATTTCCATGGCGGGGATTACCCTTGGGGTTGCTGCTCTGATCGTGGTTCTATCGGTAATGAATGGCTTTTATGGTATAGTGCGTGACCTACTGGTATCTATGGATCCACATGTCCGCATTGTTTCAGAGAGTGGGGCAGGATTCGCACAAGAGAGGGCAAATGAGATCGCACAGGAATCCCTTCAGCTCTCCCAAGTTTTAAGTGCGGAGCCATATGTAGAGGGAAAAGCACTGCTCATTACCCCGAACAGATCGGACGTGAATCGCATTGTGATCACTCGGGGTGTGGCAAACCACACAATGCGAGAGGGAATTGTTATCGGAGAATTTGATACCCAAGAGCAGGGTATAGTGATGGGATTTAGCTTAGGGCAACGGCTCGGCTTGTCCCCTGATAAGGAAACGTCGCAAGCATTGCTCTTTTCTGCCCAAGGTCTAGGCCAGATGCTTACACGCATCTTTTCACCGCCAGTTACTCATCAATTTCATGTACGCGGATTGTATCAATTAGAGGAGACGTACGATAACACACATGTCTTCATAGGAATTCAAGAAGCACAGCAACTCTTTCACCTCAAGGGAGCGGTTACGGGGATTGAATTGCGACTCGCAGATCTGGATCAGGCCGAAACGGTCAAAGAAGCCCTTGATTCATTATATCCAGAGGGACTCAAGATTCAGACATGGTACGATCTTCAGCGTTCCTTGTATGATGTCATGCGACTGGAAAAATGGGGTGCATCCCTGATTCTAATCCTGATTTGTATCGTTGCGGCTTTCAACATTGTGGGATCCCTGACCATGGTTGTCGTGGAAAAGCAACGAGATGTTGGAATTCTGCAAGCCATGGGGGCGACTGCCCGCGATATCCGTGGACTCTTTCTGATGCAGGGGGGGATGATAGGCTTGATAGGTACAGGGGCTGGGTTTATCGTTGGTTTTGGAATCGTATTGCTTCAAGAACACTTTCAACTGGTACCTCTACTGGGAGCAGAGTCTTTCATCATAGAAGCGTACCCTGTATCAATTCAGTCCCTAGATCTACTCTTTACAGGTACGGTAACTATTGGCCTGTCCTTACTGGCTGCGCTGTACCCTGCATGGCGTGCGGCGAGTATACAACCAAGCCGAGCAGTTGCACAGGATCGCTGACCTGAGAATGGCCTATACCTAGCCGTGTGATTACTAAATCGAGGGATCCGCCTAGAATCATCCCAACGGCTTTTCACGGCATGCTGACCAGATGCCAGATTTAGCATCGGACTGCATGATGGACACCTCGCTTCCCTGTGTACGGATCCTGGATTATTACCGGTGCATTTTGTCACCTGTGAGCCCCAAAGTTGGCACATCACAAGGTCGGATCTGGATAGATCTACATAAACATGATCAAATAGCTCCTTCAAGTTAACCAGGATTGACGGCTAGGGAACCGCGTCCCACATATCCTCATACAAGTAGGTCGCCCCAAATAAGAAAAGGGTAAATTCAATGGCACGTATAGATCAAGTAACGGGTAAAAAGCCCATGTCAGGCAACCATGTCTCGCATGCACATAACAAGACCCGTAGGCGTTTTGGTGTGAATCTGCAGACGAAGCGGTTTTATCTGCCCGAACAAAAACGATGGGTGAAGTTGAGGGTATCAGCAAACACCATTAAGACCATTAATAAGAAAGGGATTGAGGCGGTCCTGCGCGAAGCACACAAGCAGGGCGCTTTGGTCTAACTCAAGTGAGAGCATCATGGCACGTAAAGGGAAAGATGTCCGGATCAAGGTGATCCTTGAATGTACAGAAGCCCCAGGGACTAGTCGCTATTCTACGATCAAAAATCGACGGAATACTTCAGGGAGACTTGAACTGAAAAAATACAATTCAACGCTACGGAAACATACTCTGCATAGAGAGATCAAGTAAGGATGGCCAAAAAACAATCGTTTGGGGATAAAGTCTTAAAGCGTCGTCAAGAGCGGAAAGTGATGGCAAAATTGATTGTAGCAGAAAAGAAGCCGAATGGAAGTTTCCGCTTCAGGGAAAAAATGGTCCCCCAGCAGGATGTGCAGTCTGAGCTGAAAGCCATCTCCTAGATCATCCGATTCGGGGCGTAGCTCAGCCCGGTAGAGCACTGCGTTTGGGACGCAGAAGTCGTCGGTTCAAATCCGGCCGCCCCGACAGAGCGGATACCAGTTCTATCACATATTGGCGCCCGTAGCTCAACTGGATAGAGCAGCGGACTTCTGCAACACGCGGGCCGCTGGTTGGAAACGACCAGCGTGTAAGTGGTCAAATTCGGGGAAGCCTTCGGAACCATGGTTCACGGTAATCCCGAGCCAAGCCCCTCGGGGAAGGTGTAGAGACTAGACGGCCACCCCTTCCTTCAGTCAATGGCTGAAAAAGGTGAAGAGATAGTCCAGGGAGTCGGGAAACCGACACAAACCTGAATCCGCAGGTTGCAGGTTCGAGTCCTGCCGGGCGTGCCAAGGTGACGTGGCCGAGTGGCTAGGCAGAGGCCTGCAAAGCCTTGTACGGCGGTTCGAATCCGCCCGTCACCTCCTTTGCCGTCTTATAGGTCGTAAGGTTCCGGCTCGTGATAGTGTGCACGGTTCTTGAAGCTAGCGAAGTCTTTAATAAACTGAAGCTTAACGCTCCCAACGGGGCCGTTTCGATGTTTGCCTATAATGATCTCTGCAACGCCCTCCGTAGGCTCCTTATTATCGTCTAGCTCAATCCCATAATAGGAGGCGCGGTAAATGAATGCGACGAGGTCGGCATCCTGCTCAATCGCTCCACTTTCACGCAAGTCGGCCAGTTGTGGACGCTTATCTTTTCGATCTTCTGCATTCCGGTTCAACTGACTGAGGGCGATGACGGGAATGTCCAATTCTTTTGCCAAGGCTTTGAGTGAGCGCGAGATCGTTGCAATCTCCTGCTCTCGGTTATCAGAGGAACGCCCCTGCATCAGTTGTAGGTAATCAACTAGTACAAGGCCGATATCATGCTCCGATTTCAATCGCCGACACTTCGCCCTTAGCTCTAAGATGTTCAGCCCCGCCGAATCGTCAATAAAGATGGGGGTATGAATGAGTTTATTTGCGGCCTCATGGAGCGCCTCAAAGTCCTTACTTTTCATCTTTCCCGTTCGCGCTGCCTGAGCGTTCACGCAGGCCTCAGAGGTTAACAGGCGCTGAGCCAACTGCCGAGCGCTCATCTCCAAAGAAAAAATGGCTACAGGCTTATGATGGCCTATCGCAGCATTGCGTGCACACGATAAGGCAAACGCAGTATTGTGTACGCAGACATCAGACGCTACAAAATTGTGGGTGCCATCAATCGTTAGATCATAGACTGGGCGAGGTCCAAGAGAATCAATACGCACGATTTGGTCATAGACGATCTGTTGCTGAGCGATTACACTACCCGATTTCTCTTTTGAACTCGTGAGTGCGACAGTCCATCCATGAGGATACTTGCGGACGCGTGTCAATACACCGAAGCGAAGAAACAGATGAGCTAATTGCCGGGCAAGGAGACCTGAGGATACATGGATAGATCGCCTACCAGCGAGAAGTTGGTCCAATAAATCTGCAAGGTAACGAGGTGCAAGAGAGAAAGTCCACGGAGGAAGTACCGCAAGTCCACGAGATTTGACCAACGTACCCTGCCCAGTCTGCATTGGTTGAAGTCCCCGCTGCGGATACAGAACCGCGTGAGCCAACTGCCGGATCCGCGGCTCTGAAACCCGATTTGTACCAAAGATTGGCAATTCGCTGGGAACCGCGATTAAATTTCCTACCGAGAGTTTCCCCAGAGGTTGCCAGCCCTTAGGGGTCAGGAATGGGTGGGATAATGTCGTTCCTACTGTCCGTCCTAACCGAGTGGTGACCCGGTATACCGGCTTCAGGCCATCATAGATATATGCGGAGGGTGATGTAATTGAAAAACGGCGATCCTCCCCCAAAGTAAGTAGATGCGCATCCTGTTGGTCATAGAGTTCTGCGATTCGGACCAATCGTCCATCCGATTGTAGAATTGGCGTATCTGCATCTACACATTTTCCCATGGAGGGTCGTCCGGCGATAATGATCAAATCCGAGTCCTGCCATCCCCCAGTCAGTCGATCAAGGTCGGTAAAGCCACTTGTAATACCAGAGAGCTCATCACCCTGCTCCGATATCTTCTGGATGTGAGTAAATGTATCAAGGATGACATCTTTTAGTTTTTTTGCTGATCGCCGGAGTTGGCTTTCGGAGATAGTAAATAGATCCGTTTCGGCCTGGTCAAGAAGTTCAAACGCATCCGTGGCAGGGTCATAAGCCTCCGTAATGCGTTTCCCCATGGAATCAATCACTTTACGTAGGAGAGCTTTCTGACTAATGATACGAGCGTGATATTCCGTATTTGCGGAAGTTGCAATACAATCTGTTAGATTCTCCAGATATGGAATCCCACCAACAAAATCCAGCTGCTTCGCAGATTTGAGTTGCTGGGCAATTGTGATGAGATCGGTGGGGTGCCCGCTGTTGAATAAATCACAAATCACCTGGTAAATTTTTGCATGTTTCGGCAGGTAAAAAGCATCTTCGGGCAAGATGGAGGATGCAACACTCACAGCCTCAGGATCCGTCATCATGGCACCCAAGACCTGTTGCTCAACATCTACAGCCTGTGGAGGAATGCGGCCGGAAGCGTCCTGCAAATTTTGAACGAGGACGGGACCCCGAGGATAGGATGGTTCAATTTGCATGGAATCACAGGGAATTCAAATTTTCAGAGTAGAGATGATACAGTAGTTTTAAGTCCTCCCATGCTGGACGCTTCCAGTTGGGGTTCCGCAATAGCGCGGCGGGGTGGTAGGTGGCAAGGAGTGTCATTCCATGGTACGGATGCGCTTGGCCCCGAAGTTTTCCAAGTGGAGTGTTTAAGTTGAGTAGTGTCTGAGTGGCAATTCGGCCCAAACACAGAATGAATTGGGGCTGGATAAATGAGATCTGCCGATAAAGTATATGGATATGGGCCGCAATTTCGTCCGGCAGCGGATCACGGTTTCCAGGGGGACGTGTCTTTAGAATATTCGCAATGAAGAGTTCCTCTCGGGAGAGATGAATGGCCGCCATCATTTTGTCAAGGAGCTGGCCGGCCCGGCCAACGAAAGGCCGTCCGAGGCGATCTTCCTCCGCCCCAGGCGCCTCTCCAATGAGCATGATGTTCGCCTTTGGGTTCCCCTCTCCAAAAACGGCATTTGTACGTCCTTCGTCAATAGATGTGAGGTGCGTAGACTCCACATAGACTTGAAGAGCATCCAATGAATGAATTTTATGTACGGGGTGATTAGCATCCACCAGTGTTAAGATCTCATGACAGGATACTTTCCTGGGCGACAAAGGAACGGTGGGGCCGTGAATCCTTGCCTCCGCAGCGAGACAAGTCCTAAGAGAATGAAGTGATTTAGTCATAGGGATGGAACGAATACCAGACCTTCTTACCCATTTGAACCATGAGATACTGTTCACTCCTCGTGGAAATCCTGCAATGATTCCCACGCTTCATCCCAATTTTATCCACAATCTGTCAAAATTCGATCAAGCAATGCCGTCGCGACGTCTTGTTTTGGCATGACCTCCAGAGGGTAGGAAGAACCGTCTTTCCCAATGAGTGTCACGCGGTTTGTCTCTGTCCCAAAGCCAGCACCTTCTTCATGTAGGTTATTGAGAACGATCCAGTCCAGATTCTTTTTGTCCATTTTCTTTCGAGCGTTCCGAATCCCATCCTCAGTTTCCATAGCAAATCCCACCAGAGTTTGATCTTTGCGTCGTCGTTTTCCGAGCTGGGCGAGGATATCAGAAGTTCGGTACAGGCGGAGGACAAGCTGATCTTCTTGCTTCTTTATCTTTGAAGAGTGGATTTCCGCGGGTGCATAGTCTGCTACTGCAGCAGCCATGAAAATAAAGTCTGCATTCTGATGGGCCAGCACAGCCTCAAGCATTTCGGCACTTGTAGTCACATCAACACGGTGGACTCCCTCCGGAGTATGCAGCAATGTTGGTCCCGTGACCAGAGTCACTTGAGCCCCACGTCGGATGAGATCTTTAGCAAGAGCAAATCCCATGGTACCGGTTGAATGATTGGTGAGAACGCGAACAGGATCAATTGGCTCACGCGTGGGGCCTGCGGTAACCAATGCACTTTTACCACGCAACTCTCCGGGGAGAAGGGATACGAGTCGATCAATTATATCCTCTATATCTGGGAGACGCCCAAGCCCAACCAGCCCACTGGCCAACTCCCCGTACACCGGAGGCAAGACATGATAACCTAATCCTTGGAGACGCTTCATGTTGGCGTGGACTGCCGGGTGCATGTACATATCATGATCCATCGCCGGGCACACCAGTATAGGGCAGCGAGCTGCTAGTGCAGTTGCGGTAAGCATATTGTCCGAAAACCCATGGGCTAGTTTCGCCAAGGTTTGTGCCGAAGTAGGAGCGATCAGAAAGAGATCTGCCCAATGTCCCAATGCGATATGCTGGGTCCAGATATGCTCATCGGCACCATCAAAGATACTCGTGAGCACACTTCGGCCAGACAGGGTGGCCAAAGTCATGGACGGGATAAACCGCTCTGCCCCCTGCGTTGCAAGGACTTGCACTTCGGCACCAAGGCGTCGCAACCGCCGAATCAACTCTGCGGCCTTATACGCAGCAATGCTTCCGGTCACGCCTAAGAGAAGATGCTTTCCCTGCAACTCGGTCATTCTATGTGACTCACTCATGATCCAGATAGTCTCTGATTAATGAGAAGACCTCCTCCGTAGCTTTATCTAGAGAATCGTTTACCACGAGCGCATCAAACTGATTCGCACATGCAAGTTCCTGCTTTGCACGCTCAAGCCGTACGGATAGAGATTCTGCAGACTCAGTTCCTCTATTTTGTAGGCGTTTTTCAAGTTCCGCCTCAGAAGGAGGAGCAATAAAGATAAAAAATCCCCCATAAGCAGAGCGAATCGTAGCGGCTCCCTTCACCTCTATATCCAGTAATAGGGGAGACTCTGAGGCTGTAAGAGCAGAAAGGGGCGTCCCATAGAAGCGCCCTGGGTAGACTTCCTCATATTCAAGGAGTGCATTTTCGGCAATCAAGCGCTCAAATTCAGGTACCGAAACGAAGAAATAGTCTATTCCGCACCGCTCGTATGATCGAGGAGGGCGTGTTGTGACCGAGACGGAAAGTTGCATGGAGGGAAACTCGGCCAAGACCCGTTTTGCAAGACTAGATTTTCCCGCGCCGCTTGGCGCTGTCAACCCAATAAGCTTCTTTTGATTCTTTAGCATAGGCAAAGAACGAATGATGTCCAGCAAAAAGATGTGCGATGCCGCAGCGAAGGTAAGAATGCAAACGAGGAATGGCAGACACGGTTCTGCCCCACAGAAGGACAAGAATTACGGGGGAGTTCCTAAGAGCGGAGAGGGAGGGATTCGAACCCTCGGTACCCGGTTAGGGCACACTCGCTTTCCAGGCGAGCCCGTTCGACCGCTCCGGCACCTCTCCTTAGATTAAACATCCATGATATCTGCCTCTTTCTGGTGCAGAACCTCGTCAATCGTCGTGATAAAGCGATTTGTTTCTTTTTGTAGTTGCTCTTCGGCGAGATATCGCATGTCTTCCGAAAGATTTTCTTCCTCTTGGGTAGATTTTAACGCATCCTTTGCACTACGTCGAGAGTTGCGAATTGAAACCTTCGCCTGTTCTCCGATTTGGCGAACTCGCTTACACAAAAGAACCCGCCGCTCTTCCGTCAGCGGTGGAATGGGCACCCGAATGATAGTACCGTCATTTGAGGGATTCAACCCAAGATTTGCAGACTGCAAAGCTTTTTCAATCGCCTCGATTGAAGATTTATCCCAAGGCGTTACGACCAGTAGGTCAGGTTGTGGAGCGCTGATCGTTGAAACCTGATTCAAGGGGGAAATGCTACCATAGAATTCCACCCGGACATTCTGGAGCATGGCTGGCGCGGCTCGCCCTGCGCGAATGGCAAGCAACTCTTTTTTGAGATGCTCCAAGGAACGCTCCATCTGCTCCGTACTTTCCAAAAGGATTAACTCTAAGAGTTCGTCAAGCATGGCGAAGAAAAAAAACTAGCCCCAATGTACGTAAGAACCTACTTTCTCACCAAAAACGATTCTTTGCAGGTTTCCCGGCTCATTCATATTGCAAACAACGATAGGCATCTTGGACTCTTCACATAGAGTAAATGCGGTTTTATCCATGACACGCAATCCTCGCCGAATTACCTCACGGCCAGCAATTTCTGCGAAGTGTTCGGCCTTTTCGTGTAGTTCAGGATCGGCTGAATAGATTCCATCAACCCGAGTAGCTTTAATCAATACATTCGCATCAATTTCAAGCGCCCTAAGTGCTGCAGCCGTATCCGTAGTAAAGTAGGGGTTTCCGGTTCCTGCACCAAATATGACCACGCGATTTTTTTGTAAGTGTCGGATGGCACGCCGCCGAATAAAAGGTTCTGCAATTTCCTCCATCTTGATACTTGACAATAACCGCGTTTCCAGATCCAACTGTTCCAGAGCATCCTGCAGTGCCATCGCATTGATCATGGTGGCCAGCATCCCCATATAATCGCCGTGTGCTCGGGTCATCCCTCGGGTCGTGGTCATCACCCCCCGAAAAATATTACCTCCACCAATCACGATCGCAAGTTCTACCCCACTATGGACGACTGCCTTCAGATCTGTTGCCCAGGCAGTGAGCACCTTGGAATCAATGCCAAACGTTTGATCGCCAAGGAGAGCTTCACCGCTCAGCTTTACCAGAACTCGCTCATAAACGGGATTTGTGTCTTGCATCGGGGGTGAGAAAAGCGGCGAATCATTCGCCCAACGCACATCGAATAAAGCCCTCTACGTCGGCTCCGGTCTTCTGAAGCACATCTCGAACCCGCAGGGAGGCATCTTTAATAAAGGGTTGCTCAATCAAAACATGGTCCTTAAAGAAGCGCTCAAGTTTCCCCTTGGCAATTTTGTCCAGAATGTGTTCAGGTTTTCCTTCAAGTCGAGCAGCTTCCTTGCCAATTTCAAATTCCTTCTCCCGAACTTCCGATGGCACATCCTCACGGTGTGCAGCCAAGGGATTCAGGGCAGCAACTTGCATGGCAACATCTCGACCGGTTTTTGTAAGATCTCCGCCACCATGAAGAGAGACCAGAACTCCTAAGCGAGCTCCAGGATGGATGTAGTCAATTACGTTTCCCTCGGTAGAGGACAGGATATGGAATCGGCGCACGCCTAATTTTTCGCCAATCTTACCTGTCAGATCGGTCAGAACTTCTCCGATCGTACGCCCATGATTCATGGGCAGAGAGAGTAAAGCATCCAGATCGGTGGGGTGAGAAGCCAGGATGATGTCTGCGACAGAATTGGTAAATGAGATAAATTCATCATTCCGTGCTACGAAATCCGTTTCGCAGTTCACTTCAACAATAATTCCGACACGTCTTGTATCGTCTATCCGTGTGACAATGAGTCCTTGAAGGGCTTGGCGATCCGCACGCTTCGCTGCGACACGCTGTCCTTTCTTCCGCAAAAGGTCAATCGCAGCATCAAGGTCGCCATTCGCCTCACTCAGAGCTCGCTTGCAGTCCATCATTCCCGCACCAGTCCGGTCGCGGAGCATTTTCACATCTTTGGCTGAAATAGAAACGTTCGTCATCAGGTTGGATCTTGTTAACCGTAGTTGTCAAAGTTAAAACCAGCAGGTCACGGCTGGTGTGGAACAATCATCATGATTGCAATGGGCAGTACACTGGATGCACGATCCTTCGGAGCGGTTAGGAGGCCGAACGCGTTTGACCTTCCTTCCGTTTTTCTTTCTCGGCTTTTTTATTGGCTACTTCAATTTCTGCTGCTTTCCGCCCTTCATTCACCGCCTGTGCAATGGTCTGTGTGATGATCTGGATAGACTTGAATGCGTCATCATTGCAGGGGATCACATAATTCACTAAGTCAGGGTTGCAGTTTGAATCAACCATAGCGATGATCGGGATCCCAAGCTTACGCGCTTCATTGACCGCAATACGTTCCCGTCGAATATCTACAATAAAGAGGCAGCCAGGTGTACGAGGCATTGAGGCAATCCCACCGAGATTTCGCTGAAGCTTATCCAGCTCTCGGGACTTCATGAGCCGTTCTTTCTTTTTGAGTTGTTCCAGCGTCCCGTCATTTCCCATCTTCGCAAGATCCTCCATTCGACGTATACTATTTCGTATCGTCTGAAAGTTCGTCAAAGTTCCTCCAAGCCATCGTTCCACGACATAAGGAGATGCACAGGATTCAGCAGCTTCTTTCACGGTTTGTCGGGCCTGCTTTTTTGTCCCAACAAACAGGACAGCTCTTCCTTGCCGCGCAAAACGAGCAGCAGCGGATGCAGCTTGAGCGAGAAGTTTCTGGGTCTGTATGAGATCAATGATATGGATTCCGTTGCGCTGCATAAATATGTAGCTGCGCATCTTTGGATTCCAGCGGCTGGTCAGATGGCCAAAGTGTGTACCAGCCTTCAACAGATCTTCTATTGAAACTTGGTGCAGTGAGGAGTCAGAAACACTAGACGGTTCAGTCATGATGAAAAGTGGGTTTAGCCGCCAGAACGGTCACTTGCATGGACTAACCGAAAAGGCACCCAGCCATGCATCACATCCTGTGCGAGTTGAAAAATTATCGTTTAGAGAATTGGAAACGTTTGCGTGCTTTGGGTCGACCATACTTTTTACGTTCAACCATTCGGGGGTCGCGAGTCAAGAAGCCTGCATCTCGGAGAGGTTTCCGACGTTCTTCATCCGCTAGTACCAGAGCTCGAGATGCACCTAATCGAATAGCTTCGGATTGACCGGTGAGCCCACCACCTTTGACATTGACTACCAGATCATACATCCCGGAAGTTTCGGTGACCTCAAAGGGAGACAAGAGGATCCGACGACGGGTTTCAACCTTGAAATAGTCATCCAGCGATCGGCGGTTGATCAGAACTTGACCGGTGCCTGGGCGCAAATAGACCCGGGCGGTTGAGGTTTTCCGGCGTCCGATCGCAATAAATTCAGTGGGATTAGCCATGGGAGAGAGAGGGAGTATTTAGTTTCTAAGCCTGAATAGAAAGCTCTTCTGGCTGCTGAGCACTATGTGGATGTTCGGGGCCGGAGTAGACTTTGAGTTTGGTCAGCATCTGTCGGCCGAGTATTCCCTTCGGTAACATCCCTTTCACAGCATGACGCACCAAATACTCCGGTCTCCTCTGGCGCATAACACGAGCCGTGCGCGATTTTAGTCCACCGGGATAGCCACTGTAGCTGTAGTAAAGCTTAGCATCTTCCTTATTTCCTGTAAAGCGGACTTTGTCGGCATTCACAACAATCACATAATCTCCCGTGTCTACATGAGGAGTGAACGAGGGTTTGTGTTTGCCACGCAGAATAGTGGCGATTTGTGAAGCCAAGCGACCAACCACAGACTGTTCAGCATCAATCACGAACCACTTCCGCTCGATATCAGCAGCCTTGGCGCTGCGAGTCTTGTAGCTATGAGTTTCCATTATGGGGCATAATTTAGAGCATAGCAGACTGGTACGCCGAACCGAAGCAGAAGGTTCAAGGAATCCCGCAACTTTAATCAATCTGGTTCAGCATCACCGGCATGATCAGATAGGTGAGGTTCACATGATCGTTCTGGGGAACAGGCCGTAGCAGAGCCGCGCGATTGGGGGTTCCCATAGCTAGCGTTATTTCTTCCGTGGGAAGATTTCTCAGCAGATCCTGGAGATATTGAGCATTGAATCCAATTTGTGTGGGATCTCCATTGTACTCGCAAGCTACCGTCTCTGCACCTTTGGTTGAACGTTCGATATCCCAGGCATTCACTTTGATCTGATCATCTTTACAATCTAAAACAATCTGATTTGAATTCAAGGAAGCAAAGAAGTTGACTCGACGCACGCTGTTAAGGATTTCCTCGCGGTTCACAGAGACAACCTTATCGTTTTCGGATGGGATCACACGCTCATAGTTAGGGAACGATGAATTGATCAGGCGACTGATCACATGTGTTTCGCCAAAGTCAAACGAAATGTGATTCTCACTGATCTGAATCATACACTCATCGGGACCTTCAATACGAGTTACTTGCTGGAACACTTTCGGTGGGGCTAAGGCGCTCATGTCTTCCAAACCCTCGTATGTTTTATAGATGCACCGTGCGAGGCGATGGCCGTCCGTCGCCACAATACGGGCAGAGCCCTCCATTACATCAAACAGAACGCCCATCATTCCAGGTCGGGAAATATCCTTAGTGATGGAAAATCCGACCAGACTAAACCCAATCCTCAGGTCCTCCCGACTAAACTTCATACATTGCGGTTCAGAAATTAGAGGGAGGTCGGGGAATGAGTCTCCCCTGAACCCCATCCAGTCATACTTTCCATGAGCATGCGAAAGGAGAATGCTGTAGTTTTTCGTGACCTCAAACGTGATTGGAATCTCGGGAAGGGTTCGGCAGGACTCCACGAGTTGTTCAGCTGGAACGGCAATCAAGTCAAGTTCTGAACCCGCTTCACTGGAAAACTGTACCGGGAACCTGTGTTGGATCGCAAGATCTGTATCGGTGGCCTGGAGCTCCAGAAGATCTCCCTGTCGTTTTAGGAGGATACATTCTAAAATGTCTTTATCCGCTTTGCTTGGTAGGGCACCACTCACGGCATCTAGTGCCCTGTAAAACTCCGTGCTGTCGGTAGAAAATTTCATATAAGTAAGTAAGTTAATCAGTCAGACGATAGGTGAACTTTACGGCGGATATCATCTATCCGGTTGCGATAATTTTGATCCGTTTCAATAAGATTATTAACGCTTTTTATGGCGTGGACGACGGTAGAATGATCTCGACCTCCAAACTGAAGCCCAATGGCCTTATGGGTATAGTCCAATTCCCGGCAAAGATACATCGCTAATTGCCGTACCTGGACAATTTCACGCTTTTTCGTTTTCTCATGGAGCCGGGTTTGGTCAATCCCATAATAGTCACAAACCAATTTCTGGACACGGTCAATTGAGAGAGTAGAATAAGGGCGTTGGATAAAGTCTTTCAGAGCATGCTTCGCCAGGGTTTCATCAATATCTTGTTTCGTATAGGTTGCCTGAGCCAACAGGCGGACTAAGGCTCCTTCAAGTTCACGAATATTATTCGTGATGTTTTGGGCAATATAATCAACGACACTTCCTGGAAGATCCAATCCGATTTCGTCCGATTTTCGTAGCAAAATAGCGGTTCGAGTTTCCAAGTCTGGTGGTTGGAGGTCGGCTTGCAGTCCCCAACAAAAGCGAGAAAGCAACCGTTCTTCAATCCCACTGATTTCTTTGGGAGGCCGATCCGTGCTCAGCACAATCTGATTCCCGTTTTGCTGAAGCTCATTGAAGATACAGAAAAACTCTTCCTGGGTCTTCTCTTTTCCACCAAAAAATTGAACATCATCAATTATCAGGACATCCATTCTTCGGTACGTATCCGAGAATTCCTGAACTCGTTTACCTTGGATCGCTCGTACGAAATCGTTCGTGAATCGTTCGCTTGAAACATAACGAACTCGCTTCTCAGGATTCCATTGACGGACATAGTTTCCAATTGCTTGCATGAGATGGGTTTTGCCCAATCCGACTCCACCATAGATCAGGAAAGGATTGTAGGCAGTCCCCCCTGGCGAATCCGCAATCGCCATGGAGGCACTGTAGGCCAAATTGTTACAGTCCCCCACGATGAACTTATCAAACGTATAACTGTCAATCAGATAATCCTTCGGCTTGGAATTGTTGGCCTTGGGGGGAGGTGATTCGGCAATCTCTTGTTGGCGGTCTAAGGATGCCGGTACATGGTAGGATGTTTGTGCGTCCACAGGTTCGGGGTTCTGCACTACGACAACTTCATAGTAGAAAAGACTGTTTTCGCCAAGTACTCGAGCCAGCGTTGAGCGGAGGAGTGGATTATATTGTCCCTCGAGATATTCGTAGTGGAACGGACTTGGCACTTGAATCGTCAATTTTGGGATCCCGTTCTCTTCAACCAAGGACACCGGCTCCAGCTTACTGAACCATGTCTGAAAACACTGGGGGGTTACATTCACACGAATTACTTCAAGACACGCACTCCAGGCGGATTCAGCAGTGTAGGACATAAGCAACAGATTGGGTCAAGTCGGACGAATTGAGAGATACCAAATACTCGGTAAAACTACGACACAATTTCCGTAAATATAATCACCGTGAATGCACTTCAGGAACTAAGTCGCGAAAGTTATCCACAACTTATTCACAAAAATTTGCCGAATTATACAATCGGATGGTTTACTACTTTCAATGAGAAACAGGGAAGCAAGGTGCAATATGGGGAACTGGAACCTTGAAAATAGCGGATAAAATAAGATAGAATCGCTCTTTAGCAAGAATATTTACGTGAGGATTCAGGTTTCCAAAGAAAGAGATGTACCAGTAGCCAAGGGAATGAACCATTTACTCACAGCTATGAATCATTTTCAAGAAGATCTACCCACATTAAAGTCCATCTCAAAGTGCAACGATAACGTATACCGTGGTGAAACCAAGAGATGGCTACTCACATGTGTTCTTAACTTATTTGCTACTCTGCCTACTGGAAGCATAATCATTGCAGGTCCAAGTCGTCTCATTGTCATATCTACAGCTCCGGCAGGGATGAGATTTTGGAGGAGTTAAGGAATCTGGAAACCTGAAGCCCTGAGTTAAGGTTTACCTGTGTTGCATGTATTGTAAAATCTCCAATGCTAAAACTAGATTTGTCTGCTCCACAGGACTACTGTTTTGAAGTATCTGCCTCTGATTTGGGTCTTAGGCGAGAAAAATTTTCACATATTCAGGTTGATCTGAGGTCTGAGCAGTTCAACGGCACTACGCGCGTATATCTTGGGATTGGTGCGCTGGCTCTATTGGAGTGTGATCGTTCGTTACGGGAGTTTATGGCACCTGTTGACAATGCCCACGAACTGTTTCTGTATCCTCACGGCCAGATTCCTGTGGAAGATGATTTGATTGAGCAGATTGAACTTGATCCGAGACAGCGGGTATTCGATCTTACGGAAGTGATCCGTGATACTTTGATGCTCGCGATTCCGGCCAGAAAAGTTGCGCCAGAGGCCGAGGATCTACAACTTCAGACCGTCTTTGGTGCTCCTACCTTGGAAGCCGACCATCGCTGGTCTCCCCTGTTGGCTTTGCGCGAGGAGCAACCTACTAACTAATATTACCAATGGCGAATCCCAGAAGAAAACATTCAAAATCCCGCACACGCAAGCGCCGGAGTGTGTATTATGGCAGCATTAGTGCTCCCAACTTAATAGAGTGCGAGTGTGGAAAAACTGTAAAACTACGCCACCACATTTGTGCGACTTGCGGGTTATACCGGGGTCGCCAGATTATAGAGCGGCCAGCTGAAGTGTAACGCCACGGATCTGCCCAGAACCTAGCTAAGGGCATATGGCAATACGTGTGGCCGTTGATGCAATGGGAGGAGATCAGGCTCCTGCAGTAATTGTTGAGGGAGCTGTGCGTGCGGTGAAGTCTTCCAACGGAAGACTGAGGGTTCGGCTCTGCGGTCAAGAATCGGCCATCCAGCCGATACTTGAAACCTTTGAAGCCCCATCCGAAATTTCCATTGTTCATGCTCCCGAGGTCATTGGAATGGGCGATTCTCCAGTTGCGGCAGTTCGTGCAAAGCCGGAGTCATCCATCCATGTTGGCCTCCGAAACCATAAAGAAAGTCGTACCGATGCGTTCCTGAGTGCCGGCAATACCGGAGCGGTCGGAGCAGCATCGCTTTTTGTGTTGGGACGGCTACCGGGTGTGTTTCGGCCGTCCATTCCGTCACTCTATCCAACTACGAAAGGCGTTTGCACCCTTCTGGATGTAGGGTCAAATATGGATAGCCGTCCCGAGCATTTGTTGCAATTTGCCAAAATGGGATCCGCATATGCCCGGATCATGATGGACATCGCACAGCCGCGAATTGGATTACTGAGTGTTGGAGAAGAACCCGCCAAAGGGAATGAGCTCGTGAGAACTACGCATGAATTACTTGTGAATGCCGTAGATTTAAATTTTATTGGTAATATAGAGGGACGAGATATTCTTCTCGGCAAGGCGGATGTCGTTGTGTGTGACGGGTTTGTGGGTAATGTATTACTTAAATTGGCGGAAAGTCTCATGATCGCCGTACCGGAAATGGTCCATCAGGAACTGGCCCGGCTGAAGGTAGGGTCATCCGACGTAGACCTGTTTGATAAGGTTCTTTCTGGCCTTCAGCGTCGATTCGATCCTGAGCATTATGGAGGTGGAGGTCCGTTGCTGGGCGTGGAGGGAGAAGTATTCATTCTGCACGGATCTACCACAGCCGGTGCGGTAGAACAGTGCATCTTGATGGCTGCACAAGCCGCAAAACTCAATTTGACGAGTGCGATCCAGAAAGCGCTGGCTCCTTGAACTAATGTATGACGATGGGGCGTGAATCATATGCAGCAGTCACTGCGGTCGGTCATTATTTACCCGAGACGCGGTTGACCAATCATGAGCTGAGCGAAATGGTTGATACCAATGACGACTGGATCAAAGCGAGGACGGGGATTCAAGAACGACGGATTCTCACAGGTGAGAATAGAGGCACATCGTACATGGCCACGCGAGCGGGCCACGAAATTTTGAAAAAGCGTGGCATCTCGGCCTCAGAGATTGATGCGATCATCGTCGCGACGGTCACACCAGATATGTTCTTTCCTGCTACGGCCTGTTTGGTTCAGGCGGAACTCGGGGCAACGAATGCATGGGCGTTTGATTTATCAGCCGCATGTAGTGGGTTCCTTTTTGCACTGAATACCGGAGCCGGACTCGTTGAAAGTGGGCGAGCCAGTAAAGTACTCGTGATCGGATCAGATAAAATGAGTAGTATCACCGACTATACCGATCGAAAGACCTGCGTTCTTTTTGGAGATGCGGCGGCAGGTGTATTACTTGAAGCTGACCATAGTGGGCACGGACTGATTGACTCTGTGCTTCGAGTGGATGGGAATGGCTGGGAGGCATTATGCTTGCTAGGTGGGGGCAGTCTTCATCCGCCAACACATGAGACCATAGATCGAAAAATGCATTATCTCCATCAGGATGGACAAACGGTGTTCAAGGTAGCCGTAAAAGCGATGGCGGATGTCGCTGCCGAAATCATGGAGCGCAACGAGCTAACAGGAGATGATATTCGTTATTTGGTTCCCCATCAAGCAAACCAGCGCATCATTGATGCAGTCGCCCGCCGAATGGGGCTTGGGCTTGATCGCGTGATGTTAAATATTTCCGACTATGGAAATACCACGGCGGCGACGATCCCCCTATGCTTGCATGACTGGGAGGCACAGCTGAAGAAGGGAGATAATCTAGTGATTGCTTCATTTGGCGGAGGGTTTACTTGGGGTGCGACCTATTTGCGCTGGGCGTATGATCCTGTCCCCGAACTGCAACTTGAAGAGGTAACAGGTAATGCTCTCCAATAAGCGAAAGCAAATCGCTACATTATTTCCAGGGCAGGGATCCCAGATGGCAGGAATGGGGAGAGATTTATTTGACGAAATTCCTCAATCTCGGGCTATTTTTGAGGCTGCGGACACCATCCTTCGATTTTCGCTCACGGAACTCTGTTTTACCTCCATTGAAGAGGACCCCAGGTCTCTCTTGAGGCTAACGAATACGGCAATTTGTCAGCCGGCCCTCTACACCCATTCGATTGCAATTTTCGCTGCCCTTGATCTAGCCCCTGACATGGTAGCAGGCCATAGTGTTGGAGAATACTCCGCCCTTCATGCGTGCGGAGCCCTCTCATTTGAAGATGGTCTGCGTCTGGTGCGTCGCCGGGGCGAACTTATGGCAATGGCCGGACAGGGGCGTTCTGCAGGAATGACTGCGGTCATAGGGCTTTCAGGCTCGGAAGTGGATGCGGCATGCAAAGAGGTCAGCACCCCAGATTCTATTGCGGTCTGTGCGAACTATAATGCTCCCAGACAGATTGTGATTTCTGGAGATCTTGTAGCACTTCGGGCAGTTGAACCCATCCTCAAAGCGGCAGGTGCGAAAAAATTAGTCCAACTTCCAGTAAGTGGAGCATTTCACTCTCCACTGATGTTTGAAGCTCGCGAGGCACTTGCACAGGAACTGGCCACAGTGACCATCAAGCCGCCTGTTTGCCCAATTTATTTGAACGTTACCGCACAGCCAGCATTGGATCCTGAACATATTCGAGCTCGAATGCTGGAACAGCTCACCAGTCCTGTACGTTGGTCACAGTCACTTCAGAATATGCCAGAGGATCTGAGTTTTATTGAGGTGGGGGCCGGACATGTTCTGAAAGGGTTGGTGCGACAGACGCTAGGAGCCAAGACGGATGTAGTTTCGATCTCCACGGCGAAAGCATTAAAAGAGTATCTGGCTGAATCATAAGACAACAATGGACTTTAAGGAATCACGTATTCTGGTAACTGGAGGGACTCGCGGTATAGGTCGGGCTATCGTTGAGTCATTTGCCCGCCATGGTGCACGGATTGCTTTTACCTACCGAAGCAGTACGGCAGTTGCGAATGAGTTAAAAGAACAGGTGAATGGACTTGCATTTCAGTGTGATGCGGCGGATTTCCAAGCTGCAGAGCAGACCGTAGATCAAATCGTAAAGCTTTGGGATGGTTTAGATATTCTGGTGAACAATGCAGGGATCACGAAAGATGGTTTACTCATGCGAATGAGCGAGACCGACTGGGATCGCGTAATGGAAGCAAACCTCAAAAGTGTTTTCAACTACACCAGAGCTGCGTACCGAACGATGATTCGTCAGCGATATGGACGAATTATCAACATTTCCTCTGTGATTGCGCGCACGGGGAATGCAGGTCAGGCAAATTATGCTGCTTCTAAGTCTGGGATTATAGGTTTCTCAAAGAGCATCGCTAAGGAACTTGCTGCGCGTGGCGTCACAGTGAATGTGGTTGCTCCAGGGTATGTGGAGACGGATATGACGGATGCGATTAATGCGAAAGTGAAGGAGAAATTGAAGCGCACGATTCCTCTTCGTCGCACAGCAACGCCTGAAGAGATTGCAGACCCTGTTTTGTTTCTGGCATCTAAGGAGGCCTCTTACATTACAGGACAGGTTCTCGGTGTTGATGGCGGTTTATCTATGTAGTCTGTGGCTAAGTCTTTCACAAAACAACTAGATTTTTCATCGCGGGCCCAGCAGGTCAACCGTGAATCTGCTGCTGAGGACAGCTTCGTCTCTCAGGAGTGTAACCTTGACCAAGCGAAGCCAGACTCTCTAGACCCAAGCGCATCTGCCGCGTTTGAGAAGAGCGGGTGGCCTGCACTCATGCCTGTTCAGGCGCAGGTGATTCCCTATCTAACGACTGGACTAGACCTAATTGTACAATCTCGCACCGGATCAGGAAAAACGGGAGCATTTCTGTTGCCTCTTTTCGACCGGTTGGATCCAGCTGTCCCTAACGCACAGGCACTTGTACTTTCACCAACTAGGGAATTGGCAGGTCAAATTCAGAAGGAGTTCCAGCGAATCAACCCCATGCCCGATTCCCTCAGGAGTGTGTTAGTTTATGGAGGTGTTGGGTATAAAAAGCAGGCTACGAGGTTATCAGGAGGGGCTCAGGTTGTTATTGGGACTCCTGGGAGGATTCTGGATCACCTTGATCGACGGACTTTCAACCTCTCGAAACTGCGTATATTCATTTTGGATGAGGCAGATGAGATGCTCTCAATGGGTTTCTACCCAGCGATGGTTGCATTAAAGTCTTATTTACCTGAGGATCGTCAATCTTGCATGTTCAGTGCAACGATGCCACCCAAAGTGAGATTTTTGGGCCGGGAATTTTTAAAGAATCCTCGCTTCATGGGGTTCAGTGCTGACGGAGTTGGTGTGGCTACAATTGATCATCGCTATTATCTGGTTGTAGATCCGATGGAGCGCGCACGCGCATTATCTAGACTGATAGAGTTTGAGAACCCTGACTCGGCCATCATATTCACAAATACTCGCCGAGAGGTTTCTTTTCTGAAGGATTTTCTTCACAACTACGGATTCAGTGTTGCCGCAATCAGTGGAGACTTTTCTCAGCATGCACGTGAGGAAGCCATGCGTCGGTTACGTGAGGGGCATATTCGGCTTCTGATCGCAACAGATGTAGCGGCCCGAGGGATTGATATTTCAGAACTGAGTCATGTATTCCAGTATGAAGTGCCACTGGAAGATCAGATTTATATCCACCGTACCGGCAGAACGGCTCGGGCTGGTAAGGCGGGCATTGCAATCACGCTTGCTGCCTGGGAAGAAGAGTCGAAACTTAAAGCCATAGCACACCGATTTGACATCCAAATGGAAAAGCGAAAATTACCAGACGCCGAGGAAGTTGCCACTCGTACAGCACAACGCATTACGGTTGTGCTTGAAGAACAGCTTCGAGCTAAAACAAATCTTGAGCGGGAGCGTCTCTCTCAGTTTGTGCCCATGGTGAGGGCCTTAGCGGAAGAGGAGCCTGAACTCATGGCAATGTTGGTTGATGAACTAAATCAAGCAAGAATGCGCCCAGATAATCCCCCCCAAGAACGCCGCAGACCTCCAAAGCGTAGACGACAATAGACGTTTCGTCGCTCATGATCCAGAGAAGAATTCCGCATCTAGATATCCGATTGTTCAGGTAAGTTCACTTGAGCAGCCTGTATATTTTGGCCTTGGGTCTCTCATTCTCACAAAGAGGGATCCTCATCTTTGGGTGTCGCACTTGGACAAAAAACACATGACAGACACATGTAATTATAGGCTTCATCTTCCATCACGCGGGTGCCCACAGTAGCCCTGATACACCCTTGGGAACAGCTCAGCTTAAAGTTCCATTTGAGTATCCTCTCGAGGAAGCGTCCTCACCAGAACACACCAGAGACGGAGATGGCAAAGTAGAAAAAACGGACCCAAGCCTCAAGCACAAAACCAGTGAGGTGGGCGGTGAGGGATTCGAACCCCCGGCCTCCTGCTTGTAAGGCAGGCGCTCTAAACCAACTGAGCTAACCGCCCGTTGAGCGGGAAACGGGAATCGAACCCGCGACCTTCAGCTTGGGAAGCTGACGCTCTACCAATTGAGCTATTCCCGCGAAAAGAAGCAAAATACTAATTACCGGCGTTAAACCCCCATAGTGGTGTAAAAGTAGCAATATTTCCACAAAAATTTTACAAAACAAGCATTCTACTGCTTGAGTTCATCAAATACTGAAGAATAGATATTCATGAAACGCACGTACCAGCCCAGCCGCCGGAAGCGTCGCAATAAGCACGGGTTTCGTTCAAGAATGGCCGACAAAGATGGTCGTAACGTTCTGGCTAGACGTCGACGGAAAGGACGTAAGAGCCTTTCGGTCAGCGATCGTTATGTGGGCAAATAGTGGATGAAGGAAGTTGCGGAGCAGCGGTTCCCCCGTTCGATGCGACTGAAGCGTCGTCGGTTGATTATACCACTTTTTGAGCGGTCTGGTTCTAGCACCAGATCCCTGACGGTAGGAAGAATTCGAATTCTGTATCGTTTTGTTTTTCGGAGCTTGACGGGAACGGATTCACCTATACAGGTAGGCTTCGCACCGAGTCGGTGTCGTAATGCGGTACAGCGCAACCAACATAAACGACAGATCCGCGAAACATGGCGAAGGCATCAACACCTGATCCAATGCCACTCGTTCCCCCCGACGAAGACGCTCACGATGATGGTTGTCGCGCGTGGATCTGAACGCTTTCATGACTTATCCCATGACTTAGTGCAGGCGATGCACCTTCTGCATCAAAGAATTAATTATGGAGATTGACGCGTGGATCGGAATACGATAATAGCAGTCATCCTCATTACGGCCATCATGGTCGTGTGGATGGTGATCATGCCCTCCCCTCCAGTTCAGGAACCGGTTGAGGAGATTACTGAGCAGGTACCGGAAGAGGAACGGATAGTCCCCGATACAACCTCTTTGTCGGCTGAATTAACCTCTGCTCCCTCACCCCTACGGTCTGCCCGAGAGATTGAGGTCGAAACAGATCTATATACTGCTCGGCTGACAGATTTGGGCGCGACACTGAAAAGCTTTGAGTTGAAAGACTATTACAAGTACGACCAAGTAAATCGGGTACAACTCATTGATAGTACGGGTTCCGGCGCGATCAGTATCGGGTTTCAATCGCCTGGAGCACGAAATGTAGATACCCGTACGATACAGTTCGTGCAACGTGATTCGGTGGATACAGTTGATGCAACGCAGAATCCGACCAATGTGATATTTGAAGCACAAATTAGCGGTGGTCGGCTCCAGCTAACCTACACATTCACTCCAGGGGACTATGAAGTTGGGTTAGAAGTTGCCCATTTCAATGCAACGGGATTCCAGACCGCCGAAGGGTATGAGCTTGTGTGGAATGGTGCAATCCCGTTCAGTGAAGATGTTCATTATCGAAAAGAGGAAGTCAATAAAGTTGGCGCATACGCGCGAAGCGGGAATGATGTAGAGGGCATCACACTGCAACGAGATGAAATTGTAGATCGCACGCTCAGGGGGAATGTATCTTGGGTGGGTGTGAAGAACAAATACTTCGGTGCGGTCATCTTGGCAGATGAACCTGCAAGAGAAGCCGAGCTACTCGGAGAGCGGATCGGACAGGCCGATGACCCAGAGGTGAGTATAGACTTTAGGGCCAGTCTATTCATTGGTACTCCTGACGATTCACCCGATAAATTTCGACTCTACCTTGGTCCTCTGGAATATCGACAGATCAGTCGCTACGATGGCGTCTATGGAATGGTGGATTATGGATGGGACGCATTTGAATGGATGACGCGCCCCCTCGCGATCGCGGTGTTCATTCCAGCATTCGGTCTTCTGAGTAGCGTGATTGACAATTATGGATTGGTCATCATTCTTTTCTGTCTACTCATTAAAGTGGTTCTGCTTCCACTGACGCT
The DNA here is from genome assembly GCA_965209015.1 of Rhodothermales bacterium. Taxonomy (GTDB): domain Bacteria; phylum Bacteroidota; class Rhodothermia; order Rhodothermales; family Bin80; genus Bin80. The sequence goes on from OZ242367.1 coordinate 215,889, forward strand.
CAGTTCATACAAGAGTATGGCCAAGATGCGAGAGTTGCAACCTAAAATGCAAGAGATCAAGGAAAAATATCCAGATAATCCGAAAAAGCAGCAAGAGGCAACAATTAAGATGTACCGCGAGTCTGGAACCAATCCTCTGGGAGCCTGTCTACCAATGTTGTTGCAGTACCCGATCATCATTGCTCTATGGCAGTTCTTGCAGCAATCGATCGAAATTCGGCAACAGGGATTTTTGTGGGCCCCTGACCTCTCAGCTCCAGATGTGATCCTGAATCTTCCGTTCACGATCCCCTTCTATGGTGACTTTGTTGCAGGCTTCACCATCTTGATGGGGCTGTCCATGATTGCACAAATGCGCCTCCAGGCTACTCCTGCATCTGGACCTCAGGCGAAGATTTTTATGTATATGATGCCGGCAATGATCTTTGTCATTTTCAATCGTTTGCCGTCTGGATTGAGCTTATATTATTTTTGTTACAATGTCTTTTCCGCGGTGCAACAGCAGTTCATCAATCAGTCCATGAAGAAGAAAGCGGAAGCAGAAAAGACCACGGTAAAGAAATCAGTCAGAATCAAGCCGGTTCAAGGAGTCATGGCGAAGAAACGCTCAGCAAAGAAAGGACGGACATAGGCACCGCATGCTCGCCAAGGATACGATTGCGGCGATTGCGACCGCACCCGGTCTTGCGGCGCTCTCAATAGTTCGGGTATCAGGTCCAGATGCCTGTTCAATTGCATCCTCTTGCTTTACCGGACGCAATTTAAAGACGGTTGATTCCCATACTGCGCATGTGGGTAGATGGGTAAGTCCAGAGGGCTCTGGAATTGATCGCGTAGTGGTAACCGTATTCCGTAAACCGAATTCAGCAACCGGTGAGGACATCGTTGAGGTAACCACTCATGGAGGTGAGTATGTCGCTGCATTGGTGCTACAAAGCCTGGTGGATCAGGGAGCCCGTCTTGCGGCCCCTGGCGAATTTACTCAGCGCGCATTCCTCGCAGGGAAAATGGATCTTGCTCAGGCCGAAGCCGTCGCAGATTTAATCCATGCCTCCAGTGAGCAGGCCCATCGAATTTCTCTTGCTGCGTATGAAGGTCACTATTCCGACGAACTGGAAAAATTGCGAACCTCTATTCTGGAACTATGTGCACTCACTGAACTTGAAATTGACTTCACTGATGAGGATGTAGAGTTTGCAGATCGTAGCGCCATCAAGCATCTGGTAGAGAAAGCAATCCAGCAGGTCCAAGATCTCCTTCAGTCAACACGATTGGGGACCATCGTACGAGAGGGACTTCGCGTTGTAATTGCTGGCCGCCCGAATGCAGGCAAATCTACATTGCTCAACAGCTTATCCGGTCGCGATCGGGCAATTGTAAGTGAAGAGCCCGGAACTACGAGGGACATCTTGGAGGTTGACACTGAGTTTGGAGGATTACGGTTTCGCTTTATGGATACCGCGGGGCTGCGACAAAGCATGGATGCCATTGAACAGGAGGGGGTGGATCGCGCCTACCGGATGATTGAGAAGGCAGATATTGTAGTCTATGTTTATGATCTTGTCTGCGGACTCGTTGAGGAAGATCAGACTGCTCTTGGACGAATAAACGATATACCCGTGATCTTAGTGGGAAACAAGTCGGATCTCGTTTCAATAGGGGAAGTCCATGGACTGCAATTGAGTGCAAAATCTGGCCCGGAGGGAGTTGAACCTCTTATTGATTCGTTGCTTGAACGAGCCTCCGAAGTCTACGGGAATGCAGACAGCTCGCGAACTGTAATGAATGTCCGGCACCAAACCCATTTGAAAAAAGCTCTGGAGGCGCTCCGAACCGCAAGAACAGCACTGAATGCCAATCAGCCCCCAGATATTTTCTCACTGGATCTACAAGCAGCCGCGAAGGAGTTGGGGATGATTACCGGAGTCATTACCAACGAAACCATCCTGGGGGCAATCTTTACAAGATTTTGTATTGGTAAGTAGTCTCAACGATGGGTTCAAGATTTGACGTGATCGTAGTTGGTGGAGGGCACGCAGGAACAGAGGCTGCGGCAGCGACGGCTCGCATGGGAGCTCGTACGCTATTAATTACCATGAGTCTTGAAGCAATCGGACGAATGTCATGCAATCCAGCCATCGGGGGGATTGGGAAAGGTCATATTGTGCGAGAAATTGATGCACTGGGGGGAATCATGGGTTTGGCAGCAGATGCGGCAGGGATTCAGTTCAGAATGCTCAATCGACGTAAAGGTCCAGCGGTATGGGGTCCTCGGGCACAATCCGACCGGATTGAGTACGCAACGTTTATCCGAGAATCTCTGGAACAGATTCAGGGGCTCTATATGCGCGCAGATATGGTAACCGCACTAGAAGTGGTTCAGAATAAGATATCTGGGGTGCAGACCCGGCTGGGCCAGACATTTTATGCCCCCGCCGTCATCCTTACGAATGGTACATTCATGAATGGACGGATCCATGTTGGGGAGCGCCAATTTGGCGGAGGTCGCATGGGCGAGAGGCAAAGTACCGGCTTAACCGGTCAGTTGCACGAGTTAGGATTTGAAAGTGGACGGCTGAAGACGGGGACACCCCCACGAATAGACGGAAGAAGCATCAACTATGCCAACATAACAGAGCAGCCAGGGGATGAGACTCCGATGCCGTTCTCTTTCATGACAGATGCCCTGACCGATCATCAGCTTAGCTGTCACCTGACTTGGACGAATCCCGATGTGCATTCTGTCCTCCGTAAGGGATTTGAACAGAGTCCCATGTTTGCGGGAAGGATTGAAGGTGCAGGCCCACGGTACTGCCCCTCTATTGAAGACAAGATTGATCGTTTTGCCTCAAAAGAGCGACATCAATTATTCCTTGAGCCAGAAGGGAGGCGAACCTCAGAGATGTATGTCAATGGGTTTTCAACAAGTCTGCCAGAAGAAATTCAGCAGCAGGCGCTCCGCTTGGTACCAGGCTTGGAGCAGGTTCATGTATTGCGCCCAGGGTATGCAATAGAATATGATTACTTCCCGCCGCACCAACTCCAGTATTCTCTGGAAACGAAACGGGTGCGCGGGCTATTTTTTGCCGGTCAGATTAACGGCACGACTGGATATGAGGAAGCAGCAGCACAGGGTTTGATCGCGGGGATCAATGCAGTTCAAATGCTGAGCGACCAGAGTCCTCTCTTGCTTCGCCGTTCGCAGGCCTATATTGGTGTATTGATTGATGACTTGATTGCCAAAGGGACCGAAGAGCCCTATCGAATGTTCACTTCCAGGGCAGAACATCGAATGATTCTCCGTCAGGATAATGCAGACGAGCGACTCACCCCCCTGGGGCATCGACTGGGACTTGTCTCTGATGCGCGCTATCTGCGCATGAATGTGCGCCGGGAAGCTGTGGAGTTCACCGTGAAACAGTTGTCGGAGTATACCCTTCAACCAGATACATGCAACTCGTACCTGCAGCAGGTCGGGACCTCCCCAATCATTGAGCCGGTCAAAGCAGTCCAACTTGTGCGTCGGCCAGAGGTCAACCTATATGATCTGCTAAGCGCCGCAGGAATCAGAGATCAAGTGATCCAGCCGATCCCTGGAATGGAACCGGTTGAGCAACTTGCAGAAATTTCCATCAAGTACGCCGGATACGTCGCACGACAGGAAGAGGAAGTAAGTCGGATGCTGGAGATGGAAAACCGAAAGATTCCTCAGAATTTCAATTTCGCCGAAGTAAAAAATATTACTATGGAAGCTCGGGAGAAATTGAACAAAATTCAACCCGTGACACTGGGTCAAGCTTCACGAATCAGCGGCGTGAATCCGGCGGACATTGCCGTATTAATGGTGCTCTTAGGTCGTTAAGTAACGGAGAGCAGGTAATCACAAAGCGCAATGTTTCACGTGAAACATTTTCCTCTACGGGTACAACCTTCGCAACAGGCAAAACTTCTGGCCTACGCTGAATTATTACAGGCTTATAATCAAAGATTGAATCTACTTTCAAGGCAAACTACTGAAGAAGGATATATTGAGCACATTCGGGAGTGTCTGATTTTGGCATCATTTCCATTTACTAAAGAATCCACATTCGTTGATTGGGGGACCGGAGGGGGGCTGCCCGCGATTCCATTCACAATTATGCATCCGAAGACAAAGGTCTACGCCGTAGATTCGGTTCACAAAAAAATATTGGCGGTAAAAGGATTCAAACGGGAACTAGACCTTCCCAATTTGACTCCCTGGCATGGCCGGGCTGAAGAATTTTCCGTTAGGATTCACAACAGCTTATCGCGGGGGGTTGCTTCACTCTCTACCCTATGGAGTTGGCATTCTCGTGTTGCCACCTCAGGCGGAGCGCTCTATTGTCTGAAAGGAGGAGATCTGAGGGCAGAGCAGACGAAACTCCTGCAGAATTTTCCGATGGCCAAGATCACGCTTATGCCCGTACCGGGTACGTCTCGGATTGTCGTTCAGGTGCAATCGGGTGGACAGGTATCCAGCGACAAAACGGTTTGCAATCAAGGAGACTCGAGCGACTAGATGGAAATCTTTAGAGAATCCAAAGGAATGCCTTGATGGACGGGTTCCACCGTGAAACTCAAATTGCCTGCTCCAGCCCGCCGCTATACAATCCGAACCCAATGACTCTGAGCATTCAGGTGTGTTACGATTCAGGGGAGGACCGCTCTGGGTTCAATTGATCAAGAAGAATATAGGCTTCTTGAACTGTCGGAATGTCCTGCACAATTGCCCGCAATTTTCCCGCTTTTGATTCCTTGAGAACATATGAATTCTGAAGTTCATCAAGCATCTGCAACAAAGACCGCATGTGCTCGGAGTAGAACCGTGGATTCTCGCTGCGATCTGGAAAGCGTAGAAATAGTCGCTGGTTACGGAAAGAAATCCGCGGCAGTTCAAGGGATTGTCCGATCAGGCGTATGCGAGCCCCCAAAAGCAGTTGATGTGCAGGATCAGGGAGTGGACCAAATCGGTCACGGAGTTCAACCTCTAATTCATCAAGGGAAGAAGCATCTGCTGCCTCTCCTATTCGACGATACATTGCAAGTCTCTCATGATCGCTAACGATGTAGGGCTTTGGCAAGCAGGCATTGACATCGAGATCAATCGTTGTGTCCTCTTTAGGAGGGAGGTCAACATCCTTGAAGTGCTCCGAAAAATCCTCAATTCGTAGTTCACGGACAGCCTCATCCAACATCTGATAGTACGTATTGAGTCCAAGATCTGCAATGAAGCCACTTTGCTCTCCACCAAGAATATTTCCGGCACCCCGAATATCAAGATCTCGCATCGCAAGATGAAAGCCGCTCCCGAGGTCGCTGAACTGTTCCACTGCCTGTAGACGCTGCCGAGCATCCCGACTTAGTGCGTGAACCGACGGGACCAATAGGTAGCAATACGCTTTCCGGTCAGAGCGTCCCACTCGCCCCCGTAGTTGGTGGATCTCAGCCAGACCAAACCGGTGCGCCCGGTCAATGATAATTGTATTTGCATTTGCAATGTCCAGGCCATTCTCTACAATGGAGGTACTTAACAGAACATCAAACTTATGATGGACAAAGTTCGTCATCACCCGTTCCAGATCTGTGGGTGTCATTTGCCCGTGGCCAATGCCGAAACGAACACTTGGAACAAGATCTTGCAGCTTAGTCAGCAGATCTTCAATTGAGGCAACACGGTTGTGAATAAAGAACACCTGCCCCCCTCGATTCACCTCATATAGGATTGCGTCACGGATCAGTGCCCAATCGGTGGAATGAATCTGTGTTTGGATGGGTTGCCGATTTGGTGGAGGGGTACCGATAATGGACAGGTCGCGGGCGCCGATCAAGGAGAATTGCAGAGTACGTGGAATCGGAGTGGCCGTTAGCGTCAATGTATCTACATTCACACGTAATTCGCGCAGCTTTTCCTTGATTCTAACACCGAACCTTTGCTCTTCATCAATGATCAAAAGCCCCAGATCTTGAAAGAGGACATCCTTAGAGACCAAGCGGTGGGTACCAATCAGAAGATCTACTTTCCCTTGCTTGACATCCTCTAAAAGCTTACGGACCTGTGCCCCAACAACGCGCCGAGAGAGAACCTCAATACGTACCGGGAAGTGCTCCAAGCGCTTTTGGAAGGTGAGATAATGTTGCTGTGCAAGGACGGTTGTTGGGACTAACAGGGCAACCTGCTTTCCGTCTTGAATGGCTTTGAATGCAGCACGAACCGCAATCTCAGTTTTCCCAAACCCAACATCCCCACACACCAAACGGTCCATAGGCGCTGGCGCTTCCATATCACGCTTTACATCTTCAGCAGCCAGGAACTGATCTGGCGTGTCCTGCCAAGGAAAGGATGCTTCAAGCTCTTTCTGCCAGACCGAATCCTCAGCAAAGGCATGTCCCTGAGAGGATTTACGCTTCGCATAAAGGCGAATCAGCCCGCGTGCAATATCTTTGATCCGTGATTTTGCACGGCTCTTGGTGCGCTCCCATTGGCCTGTGCCTAATTGGGTGAGAGAGGGGACCTGGCTATCTTTACCTGCATATTTGCTGATCTTGTGTAGGGCGTTCACGTTCACAAACAGTGCGTCATTGTCGGCATAGATCAGACGAACTGACTCTTGGCTTCGCCCTTTAACCTTGATCGTCTTAAACCCTGCGAATTTTCCGATGCCATATTCTTTGTGCACCACAAAGTCGCCAGGTTTCAGGTTTTGCAATTCCTGAAGGCGAATCCCACCTGTGCGCGATAATCTGCGGGTTCGCGACCGAAAGTATCGACCGAATATTTCGTGATCCGTATAGACGGCAAGACCGATGTTAGGTAGAATAAATCCCTGATGGAGCGATGCAACTAGAAAGGTGATTCGGCCAGATTCTTTCTCCTCTTCCAGCAAGGATTCTAGACGTTTCTGCTGAGATGAGCTGTCGCAGATGATGTAGGTATGCCGCCGACCGGGCATGGTAAGATCTGAGCGGACTAAATCCATTTGGCCCCCAAAGGGAGGCTGTGGACGACCATTCACCGAAATTTGTGTGTCGTGGTTCAGATTGGAAGAGTGAACATGAATTCGAGTTTTGGACGTGCAGGCACGAAAAAGCTTTTCGGGTATGAGGTATCGTGATTCGGGAAGAGGGCACTCAACACCGGACTGAATCCTCGCATGATAGTGCTCATGAATCTCTTCCCACTTAGACAGGGCTCCTTCGTTTAGTTGAGGTTCATCAAAGAGAACGAGAAGTGAATCTTTTGTCACATGTTCTAGCAAAGATATCCAGGGGACCTCTTCTGAGGCATGTATTGGTTCCGGGACTACTCTTGCGCTCTCCACTCGGCTAACAGATCGCTGACTGACAGAATCGAATTCACGGATTGACTCTAGGTCATTACCAAAAAATTCAAGACGTAGAGGGAGTCCGCCCGAAAACGGAAATACGTCAACAATTCCACCACGCCATGCGATTTCTCCTGCTTCCTGCACAAAAGAGACACGGACAAACCCTCTGGAAATAAGCAGGTCCACGAATTCATCAGGTACGATACGATCCTTAACGGTCACTGTAACCGATGCGGCCAAAGTAGTTTCAGGTGCAGGCATTCGCTCCAAGACAGCTTGGAGGCCGGTTACAACCAGCGTTTGGGCAGAGGAACCAAGTTGTTGAAGTACATCATGCCGTCGTACCATGGGAGCAGAATCCTTTACCTGCTCATCATCATACGGCGAGATTCCGAGGGGAGGAAATAATACGCTGGGCAAGCCCAACTCAATCAGATCCCCATGCAGTAGGCGGGCCTCTTCTGAATCTGGTAGGAGGCAGATTATGGAGCGGCTTGTACTCCAAAGATGCTGTAACAGGAACGCAGGTAATGCGCCGGGTGAGTCCTGTAACAGACAGTCCGCTCCTTCAGGGCTTTCCCGACACCAAGCAAGCAGCGTCTTCAAAGCAGGGAGCGAGGCGATTTGGGAGGACAGTCTTTGCAGCGGAGTTTTAGACAAACCCTGTACACTCATTTGAATGTTTCACGTGAAACACTTTCAGTTCATAAAGGCGGTTCAGTGGTTCGGACTACTCCAGTGCCCCGCGTACAAATCCGTTTGATTTTTCCAATCTTGAAAGGGCTTCATCTTTGGAAACGTCACCAAGGATCATCACGAGGGCGGTCTTCACATGACCGTTCGCTGCTGCAAGAGCTTTACTTGCATCCTCATAGCTGAGCCCCGTGACCGTCATGACGGTACGCCGGGATCGTTGAGTGAGCTTTTCTGCGGTCATCTGCAGATCCACCATCATATTTTGGTATACTTTTCCCAAGCGGATCATGGAGGCTGTTGTGATCATATTGAGCACCAGTTTCTGCGCAGTTCCGCTTTTCATGCGAGTGGATCCCATGATGACCTCCGGCCCAACCACGACACAGATGGCAACATCAACCTCAATATCAAATGTTGAGCGGGGGTTACAGGTAATGAACAATGTTTTACATCCAAGCTCTCTGGCTTTGGCGATTGCTCCCACAACATAAGGAGTTCGTCGACTCGCAGCGATCCCACAAACGACATCTTGGGCACATACACCGGCGGAAAGAAGTGCATCCGCACCATCAGAAGCAACATCTTCGGCGCCTTCCTGGGCCCGAAAAACAGCTTTCTTTCCACCAGCAATAATCCCCTGAATCACTTCGGGGGAGGTTCCAAATGTTGGAGGACATTCTGAGGCATCCAGAATACCCAGCCGTCCGCTCGTTCCTGCTCCGACATAGAACAGTCGGCCACCACATCTAAGAGCAGTAGTCACAATTTCTACTGCTTGTGCAACATAGGAGAGCTCTTCTTTCACAGCTTCTGGGACCCGATGATCTTCTGTATTGATAATCTTAAGGATTTCTTCCACAGAAGCATGATCAATATTCATGGAGCGCGGATTTCGCTGCTCTGTTGTCAGACTTTGAAGTTCCTCAAATAGGGGAGGTGGCTGAGACATCGGTCGTTGAAAATAAGAACCGGTATACGCGGAGCCTGCCCAAATGAACCATCTGCGAACGAATGTACACCATTTGCGTAACCGGAGGCTATCTTAAGATTTGTTCATGATCCTGTGCTCACTCCGTCTTCGAAATGTGCGAGCGCATGCCGACTCAGTCCTGACACTAGTGCCCGGGATCAATTTACTGCACGGACCCAACGGTGTAGGGAAGACGAATATTTTGGAGGCGATTCATTATTTGTGTCTTTCCAAGAGCTTTCTCACCGGCGTGGATCGGTATGTAGTTCGGCATGGCGAAGCGTTTTTTGAGGTGGAGGGAAAATGTGAGGGGTCAGTGCGTCGAGAGGTGACCATCCGGGCTGTCTTTACCATTCGAGAGGGGAAGCGAATGTTTGTGAATGGTGTCCCACTTGACCGACTATCGGATGTAGTCGGAGTCGTTCCAGTAGTCGTCTTTTCACCGAGTGACCAGAGCCTGACACTTGGAGGTCCCAAGGAACGTCGGAAGTTTTTGGATAGCATGCTTAGTCAAGCTCGCCCGGCCCACATGGAAGACCTAATTGGCTATCAGCGTGCTCTCCGACAGCGGAATGAATACCTTATCCGCCACCGCAGCAGTCAGGTAGATCGGGAAATGATGGCTCCACTCAATGCGGTACTAGCTCATTTTGGAGGGAGAATCATTGCGCTGCGCGTTGACTTTCTAAAGAAATTCAGCAATCATCTTAAGCGTGCATGGGAGCAGTTGGGCGAGGCCATGGAAGAGCCGATGATTACGTACCAAAGTTCTGTTTCTGGAACTTCACTTCCTTCTCCCGAAGAGGCAGAAGAGGCATTCCTGTCTGCACTTGAAAGATCCGCTTCCCATGATCAGGAAAAGGGACAAACGAGCTTGGGGCCTCATCGGGATGAGTTGGTCTTCAAGTTGGACGGGCAGAAAGTTCGGGGCTTCGCTTCAACGGGGCAGCATCGCTCATTTGTAATCGCACTTAAACTGGCTCAGTATCACTATTTGGACTCTCGTCTGGAGGAAAAACCGATCTTGCTCTTAGATGATTTGTTTGACTCTTTAGACCCGAGTCGCACCGAGGTGATCTTAGACTGGCTCAGAGATGCCTCTACGGGTCAAAGCTTCCTTACAACTGCGAATGCCGAGGGACTTCAATCCAGAATTGAGGAATGGGGAGTACCAAACCAATGTATTCAACTCCGTAGGGGAGAAATTATTCAGGGGTTGAGGGAGGGATAATGACTGCCTCCCCGGCTAGCGCCTTCTTGTTCGCTTCGGTGTATACATTGGTTTCCGCTTTGACATGGCGCCGATGGTCTAGTTTTTCGATAATCTTCACGGATACACGCACTTCCGAGTTGACCCGCACCGGGCGAAGAAACCGACATGAGATGGATACAGCAACGCTCCCTGGACCAGGGAAGTCGCGACCAAGAGCCTTGGAAATAAGTCCCAGAAGCAGCACACCATGGACAATGCGATCACCGAATCGGGTTTTTCCAGCGTAGTCAGCGTCCACATGGAGTGGATTGTCGTCTCCTGTGATCCGAGCGAACGTCACGACATCTTCCTCGCTGATGAAACGATGGTACTCATACTCATCACCAATTTCCAGAGAGTCGTAGGAGTGGCCAGATTTTTGGTAGCACATGGTTAATTAAGGAGTATAAGATTTTTTCTCAAAGATACAATACATACGATCATTCTAGTAAATTTTACGGGAAGTTTTTATCCCGATGATGCAGATACGTGAGCATTTGGCACAACTGAGGACGACTCGGAGAGGCAGGCACATGGTTCGTATTGCACGGATTGCATTCACGACCGGAATTCTCCTGTTTCTGGTATGGCAGTTACGAGAAGTGAATTTCCGCGATGTGTTTTTGGGGATGCCTCGGACCCCGTGGTTTTATGTGCTTCTGATCGGGCTGTATTTCTTGTTACCGGCTATACAGTTTCTGGCTTATCGAGTGGTATGGGAGTTCCCCGCGGGCCCTGCGATTCGGGCCTTCATCAAAAAGCGTATCCTGAACAAGGATGTTCTAGGCTATTCCGGCGAGGTATATATCTTAGCTTGGGCGCAGGATCATGTGAAGCGATCCAGTCAGTCGTTGTTGAAGTGCGTTCGTGATATGAATATCATTTCAGCAGCAGCCTCCACCTCAATGGCGGTTCTGTTGCTGGTGTTTTTTGCTCTTAAGGGTCAGGTAAATGTACGGGACTTGATTGGGGAAACTCAGGCGTTTGCCTTAGTTGGAGGGATCGGGCTTACCCTGATCCTCCTCTTTGTCATTATGTCTAAGCGACGGCAGTGGCTGTTCTCAATGGCATGGAAGGCAACGAGGATTGTATTTGGACTTCATGTTGCACGGGTACTGTTGCAGCATGGCCTCGAAATCAGCATGTGGCATCTCGCTATGCCAGAAGTTCCCCTGCAGACCTGGTTTACGTATGCTGCGATTTCTATTATTGTTACTCGAATTCCCTTTCTGCCCAATCATGACCTATTAACGATGGCAATCGCAGTGGGCATTGCAGAAGCAATGACTGTGTCTGAAGTTCAGATTGCTGCACTATTTGGAGCTGTGGCGCTAACAAACCGACTAATCAATTTGCTGTTTTTTGCCACATTATCTATACGAATACCAGACCAAACGGAGCCTGTTTCTGTGGCTAAATCTCCTCTGGATGCGTCAACGAAATCGGTGTCTATATAAAACTATGCGAACCTCTATGCTGTGTTTTTTTCTCATGCTTGCGGGATATCAGACCGCCGATGTATCTGCCCAAATCTCGGTTGTGATTGAGGATTTTGAACAGTATGAGGTCAATGGTCTACCCAATTCGTGGAAGATGCCCGATATAGCATCTCGAACGATGCGACCGCTAACGTCCGATTATTCTCAACCCGGTGACTTTATGAATGTGGTGACGGACAATGGCAGCAAAGTTCTGCGTGCGTATACGGAAGCGGAAGCCGTGAAGATCGCATTACCTCGGGGCGATGGATTGAGGTGGGATCTGGACTCCTTTCCTCGATTACGTTGGCGCTGGCGGGCGGATCAACTCCCCGAAGGGGCACGGGAGGATTCCAGAAAGCTGAACGACACCGGGGCGGCCCTGTACGTGGCATTTGACTGCAATGATTGGATTGGGCGGCCCTGTACGATCAAGTATACTTATAGTAGCACACTTCCTAAGGATACTCAAGTCCGATATGGAAAGCTCTATGTGTTGGTGGTTTCTTCTGCGGCGGAGTTTGAAGGGGGATGGACGGAAATTGAGCGGAATGTGGTTGAAGACTATGAGATGTTGTTTAGAAAACCGCCTAAGGGGGATCCTCTCTACATCTTACTTTGGAACGATTCGGACACGACAAAGGGGACGGCGGATGTATATTTTGATGATATTGTAGTGATGACAGAAGAATGACCTTGCTGTTTCGTCAGCTACGAGGATGGATTCGCTTAGTAGTCCAACATCCTAAGTTGGTATTATCCATTTCGCTTGTGATTTGCTTCGTGGCTCTCTTGTTTGCCTCCCGCCTGACCATTGACCCAGATTTTGCCAATCTGATCCCAAAGTCCTATCCCAGCGTTCAGTCTCTTGAAAAGATCAGAGACACCATTGGCGCCGGGGATGTTTCGGTAGATCTAGCTATTGAGAGCCCCTCCTTTGCCGCGAACGTTTCTTTTGCGGAAGCTCTGATTCCGCAGGCGTTGGCACTCAGAGATTCTGTAACGGGAGAAGTACTGTTCGTGAGTGAGGAATTCCAGAGGGATACGGATTTTATGGCGGACAATGGGCTGTATTTTGCTACAATGGATGAGTTAACTACCCTTGAAACTTGGCTTGAGGATAAGATTGCAGAGGCTAAGCTTGCCGCAAACCCTTTCTTTTTCAGTCTGGACGAAGAGGAGGCAGAGGACGACTCGGAGGTTGAGGCTTTGGAAGAGATCTTCAATCAGATTGTTGGTTCGGAGTACATGGTGAATGCCGACAGCACAATTCTTGTTGTTCGCTTTTTTATCCCTGGTCCATCTTCCAATGTGGAGTACATTGAGGCAACGTATAGGGCACTGGAGAAAGTTATTGAGGACGTAGGTCCTACGTCCTATCATGCGGAACTCAAAACCTATCTTGCGGGTCGATTATGGAGGCAGCGTATAGAGGTGCGTGCGGTTACAGATGATGTAGTTGCATCATTCGGTGGGGGGGCCTTCGCAGTACTTATGGTACTGGTGCTGTACTTCCTCTTTAAGGCTCTACAGGTTCGCGGGCAACAGGCTTTCTGGTCTGAACTATTGCGCGCGCCCGTCACCGCACTCCTGATAGGACTTCCCCTCGTGATGAGTCTGGTATGTGCAGCAGCAATCGGTTTCTTGATGTACGGGAGTTTGAACTTGTTCAGTTCCACTCTTGGACTGGTTCTTTTTGGTTTGGGGATTGATTATGGTATTCATTTCTATGCGCGCTACATTGAGGAGCGGGGCGCTGGATACAGTATTGAGGTGGCTGTTGAGAACACATTCATGAGTACTGGACAGGCGATCGCTGTTGGAGCTCTCACCACTTCTGCTGCGCTCTATGTACTATTGGCAGCAGATTTCAAAGGGTTCAGTGAGTTTGGTTTTTTGGCCGGGACGGGGGTCTTGGTTGCGTTGATTTCTACTCTCCATGTTCTGCCTGCACTTCTCGTACTCTTTGAGCAATGGCATCTATTACGATTGAATCAGGATCAACCGATTCAACCGACCGCTCATGGACCGTTAGTTGGGGGCAGAGGGCTGTTGGCAGGGTGTATAGCAGTGACTGCGATTGCTCTGTTGGTGGCCCCGCGCGTGGAGTTTGAGTACAGGTTTGCCGAGTTAGAACCTGTGTATGAAGACTGGATCGCAGTACACTCAAAAGTACAAGAGGCTTTCAGTGATTTTGATCGTCGCAATCCTGCGTACATCATCGTGGATGATCCTGAGGAAACGCAGGCGGTTGCGAATATCTTGCGTACCAGAATTGCAAATGATACAACCTTTCAGATCGTAGAGAAGGATACCTTTCAGACCACAATTCGTGGCGTGGAAACGCTTCAGGATCGATTTCCTTTGAGTCCAGAGGATCAAACGGACAAGATTGCTCGGATCGCTTACATCCGAGACTCATTATTAACAGATATAGCCTTAGCAGACGATACTAGTTTGGATCAAGTTAGAAGAGCTGCACAGACCCCATCACCAATTCAGATAGAAGATGTCCCGGAGGTCTTAACGAAGCGGTTTATGTCCAAATCGGGAGAGTTAGGAGGGCATATAACCATCCTACCGGGCGTTGGGTTATCAGATGGACGAATGTCCATTGCATTTGCCGAAGATGTATCAAACATTGTGACTCCAGACGGGAAAATATATCATGCAGGATCCCAGTCTATTGTTGCCGCAGACATGCTACGCTTGATGCGACAAGAGAGCCCCTACATGATTGTAGCCACCTTGTTGATTGTGATGCTCCTAATGTGGATCAATTTTGGTCAGTTTCGCTGGGCGCTGATGGCTATGTTACCTTTGGTAATAGGGGTAATTTGGATGATTTTGGTGATGCAAATTTTTGGAATGCGCCTGAATTTCTACAATCTGTTTGTGATTCCGGCAATCATAGGAATTGGTAACGATGCAGGGGCACATCTTGTACATCGTTATCGGGAGGAGGGGGAGGGTGCACTCTGGCGTATTTTGCGCTCTACCGGAGAGCATGTATCCATGGGGGCTATAACTACGATGGTTGGATTCGGAGGCCTTCTACTGAGTTTTCATCCTGGTTTGAATACCATTGGTTCTCTTGCGATCGCGGGCATTGGGTCAACGCTTCTTGCTGCGATCCTCTTTTTGCCCTCTTTAATTCAAGTCCTTGAGAACCGTGGAGCCTTGAGAAAATAGAGATCCTTTTCCTTCGTGACATATTTTTAATAACTTTATTTAATATGTGCTAAATATATATTATAAGAAATCACGTTTCCAATAAATCGGAGCGAAAACGCTCTGCAAAACTAACAGATTTTTTAGTTAGGTAGAGGTTGGTTGGGAAAAAAGTCCCGAAAAAATCCAAACAAAAGAAACATCCCCTTTGATTGGGCGGAAATGAACGCCAGCGCATGAATATAATCCTCTGACCTGCAGAGTGTCGTTTACTCGGAAAACGTTTCAGATTCTAAACGCATTGACTTATCAGGTTAAATTTTTCTCTACTTTGTCAATGAAAGGGTGTACCGCTAAAGTGAGGGAATGACCTGCCGAAGTGCATTGGACGGTAGAAAGGATGGGACCACAGTTGATCCTTAACTCTGCAGTGACTCATCCTCACTAAATCTTCCAGATTGGGCTACATCAATGACGACGACATGGATTCTTTTTCTTAGTTCTGGATCAAGCCGCCTTTCAAGCAGGAACTGTAGTTCGTTTGGTTCTTCGGGGGTACTGCCATCTGGTGAAACCACCCTCATATATTTTCTGTCAGCACCAAACCAGAACACTAGATAGATGCCGTACCCATCCGACTTGGGATCTCGTGTATACTTTGGCACAAGTTGCTCGGGAATGCCCCGCCATAAATCTATGTGTGAATTCTTTTTGATTTCAATCGGGATTGCTATGCCCGAGCCGTAGGATATTCGGATATCTGCTCTTCGGTCATCTGCGTAATTCCCCTCCGGCTGTGCATCAACTTTATACCCTTCAAGTTTGCTTGCTAAGTGTGAAAGGAGTATATCACGGCAATCGTTCTCGGGTTTCGGGTTTGAGGGGCTACGAGGTTTCTGATCCCAATCCCAGTATTGACGCCAGTCACTAGTTGAACCATTGCGTATCTGGTCTGCCAATTCCTCTAGGACATCAAGCGTCAGGCCTACAAGATCTGCCGAATTTGCTGGGGGACCAAAATTAATTACTCGCTGAATCTGTTCCAGACTTAGATCTGAATCCTTCGTTGCACGGTGCCGTATAGCTTGTTCTTCCCGGGCGAGTATAATCTCATGCTTCCATGCCAACAGGTTGGCATCGGATAAGAGTTCATCCAAGTTCTTTCTTGCATCATCGCATGTGCGTTTTTTTAGCTCTCCAATCCAGTGTGTGAAGAGAGACTGAAAGTTACGGCTTGTTTTCTGCTCACCACTGACAACGCGTGCCTGTTCTCGAAAAACAGGCGGATGTATGCGGCTCCCAAATATTTGAATAAGTTGTCGAATTTCAAGGGGATTCCATTCATCCATGTTTCGCAAAATAAGTGACGGGCCGCCCGTAGGAACAAGAAAATCCAAGACATGATGCAAACGAATTTCCTCTCCAGTAGAGAGAAATTCTGTAAGTATCGGAAGATAGGTCTTCCTGTCGGCGAATAATCCTGCACCAAGCCAGTGAGCTTGCTGGGCTAAGTCCATCCGCTTACGACTCAGTCGCTTTGAAATCATTCTCTTCAATGCGACCTTAGGCATTGCGTTATTCAGAATCCCACTCCAGAGGACCAAACGCAGAGATTCTAACTTCTGGGAACTGCATCGGGTAGGGAATACCGTAAACATCCTGGGAACTGCAAGCTTTGCTATATGAGTATAGGCCGAATGAAAAGCCATCCCATATAGGTGGGCGTTCGGTGGATTTTTAGAGCGAACCGTTGCGTTGTGCACCGAAACCAGCGAATCAGCCACAGCCTCTGGATAGCGTTCCAAGGCCTCCTGATACCATGTGGTAGATGGATCACCATTTTCCGATTGATTCAGAAAATGGTAAAGCTGGCGAGGAGGTTCTGTAACGAGATAAAAACCCAGTGCTCGTCGAATCTGCGTTTCAGAGAGATGGGTGAGATCCTTGCCCGCTCTGAGCGCCTCTTCTATTCCCGCAAGAAAAGGAAGCGCAAAGTATGATCGCTGGCCATCCTCGTAAAGTTGGGCAATTTGATCAAGATCCGGGAGGTCATCCTGGTTCAATAGTAGGCTACGAAATCCTGCGAAGGTTGCCTGCACGAGATCCTCATCACCCTCAAAATAAATCTTCAGGCAAGTCCGTGGATCCTTTTCACTTGTATTAGGATTATCAAAGTATATCTGGGCAAGTTCATCAAGAATTGCAGGCATGCATTTTCCCTTCGCTAATTCAGTCTGCTGCCCGCGAATGATCTCCAGTTTTTCCAACTTTTCTTTTTGGTAGGCGCCCTGAATTTCCTCCTGTTTCTTCTTGATTTCTATTGTCTCAAGTTCCTCCTCGACTCTATTTTTAATGCGTTGGTCATTCCACTGAATCAATTCAGGTATTTTGGAAACCACAGAGATCATTTTTGCATCGGGTAGTAGCGGCCCCCAGCCCTCTTCTGCGAAGATGGACCATGATGCGAACGCTCGTGCCACAGCCTGATTTGAGACCCAAAGCCCTACCGCACGCTCAAGGCACCACATGCGAAATCCCTCGGGTGCATTCCTGCCCACAAACTTTAGTGCAATCGTCTTTGTGAGGGACGTCCCCCCGATCTTTACTTCCTCTCTCAATAAGCCATGTTCAATGAGGCGGTACTGGATCTTCTGGTGCTGATTCAGCCAATTACGGATTAGAGCGTTTGCTTCATCGTGCTTGCTGACTCTCGAGCGTGAAGTATAAACTGGAAATAGCTGAGAGGAATAGTAATCAAATTCAACAAGCTTAAACCATCGGTACAACTCTGGAATACTCAATTCATCGCCCCAAAATTCTACCCCCCTTGCAAGAAGCTGTACTACAATATATGCAAGCCTTTGCTCTTCTAGTTTTGGGATGGATTTGGAAGCATGATCACAAAGAGAATCTATTAATTCTCTGATCTGGTTCTCACTTGATCGGTCAATGAGGCTTCCAAAAAAGCTTTGATAGGCGCTATAATGGTCGGTAGCTGGTTCCGCTACGAGGTAATCCCATACATCAGAGGGACGTAACTCATCAGGGTAGGTGAGATGTAGTAGTCTGCCATGCAGGTCATGTTTTTCGTCCGATATATGTTTTTCTTGCAATTCCTTTAGCATGTCCCTCAGTAGAGTACTAAGCTCTTGGGTGTAACGAAGTGTCCTGCTCAAGGCAGCGAGTGCCTCGCAGCGAACATTTGATTGCCAACTGTGATCCCGTATGATGTTGAGTAGGCTTTCGCGATTGACCTCTCGGTTTGACACGCTCGTATGGACGTACGTTTGTGAGAATCCCCGAAGAAGCAAATAAACCAGCGTTTGCCTGTTTTTTGAGCGTTCCGGCGAATTCGTCAAGTTCCGGATGATTGGTATGCCTCCATTTTCGGTTAAGGCACGAAGGGCGGCAGCGGAAGGCCACTCGGAGTGAAGATGAATTTGTTGTTCTAGTTTAGCGAGTAATTCTTTTCGTTCCTTGGGGCTGAAGCCTTTGGTATCTCCGTTAAAGGCAACGGTACCCGGGTCTACCTGCATCAGAATCGCTCTTGCTTGGCCGTTCAATGCAGCGAGCCATGCGGCGAGCCCCCTTAGATCAGGCAAGAGAAGTCCGTTGTGCTCCATGAGGAGGGCAAGGGCCCGCCGGACACTCAGACCACTCTGGATCTCTGCACTCAAATAGCGGGCTCCAAGGAACTCAGCCATAAGACGATGGATTGGTTTTTTAGAGCAGGAAGAACCTATGAAGATCTTCGAGTCAAAAGCTTTCCGAAGAGACGGATCCTGTGAGCCTTCCAAATCACGCAAAGATAGAAGATCAGAATCGTCCGCAGCATCCCTTGACCAGCCGGTCTTATTTGCGATCAGCATATATGCAGAAAGCTTCCCCGCTGCAGTTAAGATTGCTTCCCAGGATTGCAGTGAAGCAGATGATTGGGCGTCAAGATGTTCATGGTTTCGTTCTTGAATGAGTTCTCGGCAGACATTTTCAAGCATATCCAACTGGCTGTCAGGCCACCCGTCTGTTTTGACGGATATGATCAGGAAGTCAAGCAATTGCGGATTTCCGAGCAAGCCATCCACGCCATACTCATGAGCTTGCTGAATAAAGTGATCTGGCTCCAGTTCCTGTTGAGAGAGGATTGCCCGAATGCCTTCGTAATTCAGCGGATTCAGATGGAGTACAGGGAGATCCTTGGAGTCTAAAAGTGAACCGAGTTCTTTCCGATCACCAGAACCCAACCAGTTGGTAGAGCGGCAGGATAATCGAAATTTGGGGGTTCCGAATGCTTCCAAACCATAGATGATTTTGTCCAGTACCCCTCTCGGATCTCCTCCCCCTACACGTATCTCGTCAAGCCCGTCAATGAAGAGTTTGTTTGTTCCCCATTCTGGGTGGCGGTCCAAATTAGACCGTATAAATCTTCGGGCTGAAACATAATATGTACCCTCTATCCCATGAGTCGCTAAATCAAACTCTGTAGTCTTACCCATTCCAGGTTCTCCCAGAAGGACATAACCAAAATCAGAATCAAAATCTTGCAGGGATAATCCGTCTTGCCCAAAACGCGGATCATTTTGAGGTTCAATCAGACGGACCGTACGTGAGATGTGTTGCATCATCAAGTTTATAGATGTTCAATCCATTCGTCGGTGGTGAGGGACAAAAACTCATTGAATGGAAAACCACCTGGCCCCACGATCATTGTTTTGGCATAGGGGAAGCGATCTTTGAAAGCATCCAGTCCATGGTGTGTCTGTTTCGTACCGCTCTTGACCTCTATGCCGATCAGATGAGGACCGCGTGAGATAACGAAATCAACCTCATGCTCGCCGTTCTTGTCGCGCCAATAGTGAATTCGTGTTGCACTACCCCGCGTGTTACATAAATGGGCACCCACGGCACTCTCCACAATGCGGCCCCAAAAGGAGCGTTCAATTTGTGCCTCCTGAAATGAATAACCTGACGGTGCCGTCATGAGTGCCGTGTTTAGGACATTAAACTTGGGGGGAGAGGCTATGCCCAAGTGCGGATTTGCGGTATATCGGAATAGAGTGGTAATTAGACCTGCATCGGAAAGCAAGTTTAAGTAATGTTTAACCGTTGTCGCATTCCCTCTGTCTTGCAATAGGCCCAGGAACTTGTTATATGCCATGATCTGGCCAGAGTAGCGAGGTGCGATATCAACTAATTGACGCATCAAGGCAGGTTTCCTGATCTGTTTAAGCAATAGGATATCCCGACCAATCACAGAGCCTACGATTGTCTTGAGGATGTACTCACTCCAGTAATCAAACCGAGACCTCTCTGATTCATCGGGCCATGAGGCAGGATAGCCGCCGTAAAACATGAATTGCTCCGTCGTCAGACCGAATACCTTTGCCATTTCTGGAAGCGACCAGTGTTGGACGGAGAGTTCACGAAAACGCCCCGTGAGGCTTTCATTGCGGCCAACTAACATCTGCCAAACGGCCGATCCCAAGATTACCACATGGAGGGGATAGCCCTCTCGGCGGTCCCTGTCCCATAGCCCCTTGACGTAATTTGACCATTGCGGGATGAGTTGAATTTCGTCCAAAAACAAAACCTGTCCACGGAGCGATCGCAGCGAAGCCTTACGGGCATTCTCCCAAATGTCCACAAGGGTCTTTGGATTTGCAAATTTTTCAATCTGTGTGGCATCACTGATGTTTTCATCTTCTGGCCAGTTGGGGGAATTTAATCGTGGATTATCAAAGGAAATGTACTGGCATGTGAACCCTAACCCAGGCAATTGCTGACGGGCTTGGAGTGCAATGGTCGTTTTTCCTACCTGACGGGGGCCAATCACGGCAATGATCCGCGTGTCGGAGCTACTGGATACGTACTCTATCAGGCGATTAACGTGAGCGCGATGAAAAGTGTACATCTAAGATACTAAACTATTTAAATATATCAAACGTAGTACCTTTTTAAATGTTCTGTCTCTGAAGCTCCATAATTTTAAGGGTATTGCTGTAGCAGTTGCTAGACAGACTCAGATCAATAATCAATATGGAGGTGCGGTTGTTGAGATTATTTTTAAGGCCGGTTCATCGTCTTCAGGTCCCATAAATCCCTTTCACATGCCATAAGCAAGATGACTTGGCGAGTGTGACGAAGTATTTTCCAGCCTAGCATCCCTGTTTTTCTCTCAAGATTATAGAGCAGCCCAGAGGGATGTTCTGGATGACCTCCATGCTTTGAATCTGTCATGGTCAAATTGGGCAAAGCTTCAGGTTCAGTGTTCCCTCTGGAATCTGATTTCGATTGGTCATTCTGACCGATCATATAAGTTTTTCTGCTTTCGGGAGAGCGGAGTGAAAATTCTCTCTGTGCGTGACATATGCTTTACATCACATCCCTCTTGTACTTCATACTGGAATCCCATGAGTGCCCTATCCTTTGGTTCTCCAACACATTGTCCTTAAGCCTCCCAATAAATTCTATCCTGCGCATTCAACAACTACTTCGGAGGACATGTCCGGATCTTAATTGAAGCGCAAATTTAGACAAAGTCACAGTCGTTGAACATCTGTAAATTTTGAGACGTGAGCATAGGTTTTGCACTCGTCCATGATCTTCGCCTCAAATTCACGAAGACATTGAAGTTCGTAACCATTGCCATCCTGAGATACACGGAGTGTAGTTTCAGCCATAAGGTCTAGAGCAGCAGGGGGTAAGCAGGTCAAATCTTTGCGTATTTCGTAGCAGGGTTGCATAGTCCTGCATGGACTGAAAGCGTTCAATTCGGCTCGCAACTATCTGTACCCCCTTCTGCATAATCTCCACAAATTGACGGTAGCCACTGCGCGGTGTGCACACTAAGGGTTCAACTAAAAATCTTTGCGTGAACTTCGATCCACCCGATGGAGAGAGTAAAGAAGCAAGAGCGGAGATAGAGTGAAAAACTCCGATGGTCGGCTTTGCTCCGAAGAGAGTTTGAATATCCTTATGAATCACTTGCTGATCATGGATGAGAGTCGGGATTCCTTGATCCTGAAAATCGGAGACAGCGTTCCATCCATGGTATCGAAGGTCGTAAACGATCACTTCGTAGAGCTCACAGAAGAGAGACCACAAAGGGTAGTACTAATCAATTGCAAATCCAATGCAGTGGGAGAATACGAGCCTTGGGCCAGAGGGATTTCCATGCTGACGCACAATCACCGGAGTACCATCCGTTATGCGAAGGTTTCTGGATGTAAGAGGCTTAGGGAGAGACCAAGCGGGAGGGTTCATGAACCTCTTCTCAGGTGTCATCCGCGACAGCACGATGTTTTGCTCGTGGAGTGCGTCTCCGTTCAACGATGATGTCTAGATGTTGGAGACCGCGTAGAACGGTGGATCGGCAGTAGACCGGTTTTCGGTCCCCGAAACGCATATCTGTGAAAGACTCCATGAGGACCTCGAGGGCAATCTTCCCCTCTAACCGGGCTAACGGGGCACCAAGACAGTAATGAATTCCTCGACCAAATGCAAGGTTGGCAGGTTTGGGTCTGGTGATGTCAAGTGTATCCGGTTGACCAAATCGATCGGGATCACGATTGGCAGATCCGAGCAGGCAGGCAATTCTACAATCCGGTTTGAGTGTTCGGCCATTGATTTCCACATCGGTTGCAGTAAAGCGGGAGTCAATTTGGATCGGAGAATCAAAGCGAAGGAATTCTTCAATGGCAGACTCGGTCAGGTCGGGTTGTTCACGGAGCAACTCCATCTGATCCCGATGGAGCAGGAGTGCACGAAGGCCATTGCCAATGAGGTTGGTGGTTGTTTCATTTCCGGCTACGAGTAACAATCGCAGGGTGGCGGTCATCTCATTTGAGGTGAGTTTTTCCCCCTCATCGTGTGCATCAATCAAAAGGCTAACCAAGTCGTCTCGGGGTTCATGGCGGCGCTGTTCAATGATTTCCCCAAAATACTCGTCAAACCGTTTTGATGCTTCCAATACGCTATTCACCTCTGGCTCGGAAAGTGCGGGTTCTACAACGCGGACATACTGATTAGACCAAGCTTTGAACTGCTCAACATCTTTCTCAGGAACCCCTATCATTTTTGCAATGATAATCGTCGGGAGCGGATTGGCGAGCACTTTCATGATGTCAAATCCCCGAGCACCCTCAACACGACGAAGCAGTTGGCGGACCGTAGAACGAATATAATCCTCCAGCTGCTCAACAACCCTTGGGGTAAACGCTTGACTGACCAGACCACGGAGGCGAGTATGATCAGGAGGATCCATGGTCAGCATGTTCTTTGACACTCTACTCTGGGCAAATTTGCCTCTTTTCAGGAGATCCCCCTTGGAAAAATCCTTGCTGAACCTCTTATGATCTTTCAGAACACGGTTTACATCCTCATAACAGGAAACTAAATATTGATTGGAGAGAGCACTCCAATGCACAGGGCTTCGTTCCCGAAGCTTACGATAGACCGGGTAAGGATTGGAGATGTAGGCTGGAGAGGACGGAGACCATGTTACACCGCTTCGGATCCATTCTCCAGCTAACCCGGCGGTGCGCACCATAGGGCCGGTTCGGATATTCAACATGTTCACCTATTATGAGCGATTGATGAGGCTCCACCTAATGCAAATCGGATATTATTCACCTACATACAATTTAATCCAAATCAAAGAATAATGAATGAATCTCATTGAGTCTACAGGACGAAAAGCTCTCATCCTCCCCCACAGACATAAACAGATGTAGGACAGAATTGGTTGATTCAGCATGAGGGGTAAAGCCACGAATGAGTTTCGTCCGATGATCGTCGTGGCTCTAAGGGGAGATTACACTAAATCTTGGCATTGAACTCCTCTGCACATCAAATCATTTCCTATGAAAATAGATGTCATGACGATAGATGGTTTTTCAAAGTAGGAATATTGAATGTACTGAGTAAAACTCACTGCGGGCCAAGAAATTGTACAAGCTGGGAAGACGTACAGCGGACGATCATTGCATAAAGATCCCTTCCCAAGCAAATGGTCCAATTCCACAATTATAGAAGGCAATCTACAACATAACGGAACGCAGAAGTAGAACTTCTGTATATTACAGGAGGCGGCCCTTCCAGTTAGTTCCGTCTAAAACAAATTTAATCAACATTCAATATCGTCAAATAAGGACGTATAGTCTAATGAAACCAATTCCTTTCATTTGCGCACTCTTTTTTGCTGTTCTCACTCTAGTTCCTGTAAGCCATGCTCAGCTTCGAAAAGCGAACCGGGCACTGGATCGGGGAGAGTTGGAGGAGGCAATGAATTTGGCGCAAGAACTGTTGACTGAAAAACCCGACGACTACAAGACATGGGACCTGCTGGCCCGCATCTATGATACGCAGGCTGCGCAGAGTACAATGGAGGAGTATTTGGCGCATGTTACGGAGATGGTTGACTCGTATGGAAAAGTGACCGACCTTCGTCCAAAAGAAAAGGAGAATGTGACGAACCGGTTGCAGATTTTTTACATGCAGACATTCAACCAGGGGATTGAGGAGTTCAATGTAGCCCAGTCAATTGTGGATGATGAAGCACTGCAGGCAGATCATTTTCGGCATTCTGCCAGACGCTTTCAGGCCAGTGCAATTGCATTTCCTGACTCGGCTGGCTCCTATGTAAACTGGGCTTATGCGCTTTTGGGTGCGGGGGATTCAGAGGCGGCAATTGAGCCGCTTTCGCTGGCTCTGAAATATGGAGGTCCAGAACTGGAATTATACAACTTTCTCGCGCGAATTTACCTTACAACAGACCGCGCTCAGGAAGCTATTCCTGTTTTGGAAGAGGGGAGCAAGCATTTTCCTGAGGATCCCGAGATACAGAACTATCTCCTGAATGCGTACACTGAAACAGGACAGACGGAACGAGCTTTAGAAAGATATGCGGATGCCGTTTCCACTGATCCAACCAATGCACTCTACCGGTATAATTACGGATCATTACTCTTGCAATCTGAACGATTTGATGAAGCTATTGACCAGCTCGGCGAGGCAGTCCAGTTGGATCCTGCCTATGTGGATGCCTATTACAACCTTGGGGCCGCCTATATCAATCAAGCCAATACTGTGCAAGGCGAGATTTCATCAATGGATGACGATATGCGTGAGCGGCGAGAAGAAATTTCGGATGAGGAAGAACTGGCGATCATGGATCAAATTGATATTCTTGCTGATCAACGCAGAGCCCTGTATCAAGAATCCATTCTGCCGTTAGAGGAAGCGAAGAAGTTGGCCGAACTTATGGAGGGTCGTTCGGTAATGGAAATTTGTGCAGCTCTGTTTCAGGCCTATGCCCAAACAGGTCAGGAGGACAAGGCGATGTCAGTCAATGAGTGCGCCGGTATGTAGAGTTCGTAGGTGAACCACGAAACGTTCGGCAATACTTGGCCATCCGAAATTCTCGACTGTATGTCTGCGAGCCTCTTCTCGCGATTGGGGCGTGGTTGGATAGTTCAGAATCGCCTCTTTGAATTTTGAGGCATTGCCACTCGGTACCAGAGTTCCATTTTTGCCACTCGTGATCACATCCTGAATCCCTTCAAGGCCTGCAGCAATGGATGGGGTTCCCGATGCACCGGCTTCAAGCATAACGACACCAAAGCCTTCCATGTCTCCCTCAACCGGGAGATTTGGCATAATAAACAGATCAGCTTCGCCATAGAACTTGATTAATTCATCTTCGGAAGCGCGTCCCAACAGATGTACTCGTCCCTCAAGCCTATGCGATGCCACAGTTTCAAGAATTTCATTCCTCTCTGGGCCTGTACCGACAATTCTGTATTGGGTATTGGATGGTAGCAGTGGCATGACCTGATCAACAAACCAGGCAAATCCTTTCCGTTTTACTAACCGGCCAACACTGAGCAATTGTAGACCATTATCACCACTGCCTTCTCCCATAGTGTATTTGGAAAGCTCAACTCCGTTTGGGATGACCTGAATCCTAGATTGTGGCATCCCTCGCCGAACACATTCTAGTGCCGTCGCACGACTTACAGGTACAACACTGTCAAGAGATTTAAGCGTGCGGCGAACTTGAAGTATTTGATAGATTCCTGGCAGAGTCACATCTCGTCCATGAGCTATAGCAGATAGCTTAATATTCACATTCTTGCAGGTCCGGCGGATAAGGGTCGCCAGAGCTCCAGTAACCATGGAAGAAAAGAGAATAGCATCAACTTTCTTTTGGGAGGCAATTCGATGCAGATGGAATGCTGTGGCTACAAGCCAGAGACCACACTGAAGATGATGCCACCTCCACGCGCTGCGGAGAACTCTGGTGTGAAATAATAGATCATCTCTCTGTGCGAGAACACCTGAGAGGTCCAGTGCCACCCGTTGCATCCCCCCGATACTATCAAGAGGGCTATCTTCTGGGGGAAACGAATGGGAGACAAACAGAAGACGCACGACTAAGCAACGGCCTTTTGCAGAGGGACTTTAGATCTGGCCGTAGCAAGTCCAGGAATAAGATGATCAGTGTTGGCGCCCCAAACGTCTTGATAGTAACTGGCCAAGTGTTCCATCACACGGGTCCACTCAAAAGCAAGTGCACGTTTGCGCGCCGCATGTCCAAATTCTCTCCGCATGTGGGAATCAAAAATAAGGTCCCTTACGTATTCAAGAAAGACAGAGGACTTCTTCGGAGGTGCAAGATAGCCTGTTCTACCATGTTCCACCAGAAAATCGCTACCCGTGGCATCAGCACAAATAGTTGGAATTCCAGAAGCCATCGCCTCCAGTGTTACATTCCCAAACGTTTCTGTATCACTCGGAAACAGAAAGATGTCACTGGATGCGTAGGCTTTTGCCAACTCATTTCCTTGCAATGGACCGGTGAATATAGTATTGCTGAGCCGTGGACGGAGCGTCGTCAAGGCAGGGCCATCCCCGACAATCAAGCTCTTGTGAGGAATCCCAAGAGCAGTCAAATTTTCGATCACTTCTGCGAAAATAGTTAGGTTCTTCTCCCAGACAAGTCGTCCGATGTAGGAGATCACCACATCATTTTCAGCAAAGCCGAGGGAGGATCGCCATTCTTGACTGCGATGCGAGGGAGAAAATCGTTGCGCATCAACCCCTCGTGCCCATACACGAATGTCATTGTTAATTCCTTGAGCACGGAGTTCAGATTCAATACTGGGGGAGGGAACATAAATATGCTCAACCTGAGAGTAGAACCAACGCCCATAACGCCATGCCGTATTTTCAAGAAGATCCATACGATAAAGCGGATTGTAGGAGGCAAAGTACCTCAGATACGCGACAAAGTGGGTATGAAAGGAGGATACGACGGGAATCTGCCGAGATTTCGCCCACCTCAGTGCTTGAGCACCGGCATAATCGGGAGTCGCAATGTGAATCAAGTCTGGTTTGAATGCCTTGAGATGTGACCAGCCCTTTCTGGAAACTCCAACCGTCAGGCGATAGTCACTTCGACCTGGGAACGGAATGGAAGGAACAGAGATCAGGGTTCCGTTATGTAGAAAAGGAACTGGTTTGTTGCTCGTTGGGGCAAAAATGAGCACATCCGCTCCACGATCTTCCAGATAGCGAACCAATCGATTGAGTGTTAATGCCACTCCATCAGAGATATGATTGTAAGCACCCGCAAAAAGAGCAATTTTCCGGCCAGCTACCGGTGGATGATTAGACACTTCAATAAGTGACGGCATATTGCAACAGCAAGAGAGATAGAATAACCCACCTGAAATTGACGCAGATAACTACGAAAAAGTAACGAAGAGAGGAACAGGTAAACCACCAATTAACTCTCCTCCATGCCCTCTTAACGTTAAATCCATGTGATTATTCATGGTGACAGACTTCTATCGGATTCATTTCGTTAACAGGTTTTCTGATCTTGGTCACCACATTTGCCGGAGTATATGGAACCTGATGGCAACTGGAAACGGAGCAAGCACAATCCAACCGTTTCATTGCTAATCTGTTTTAGATGTGTGGCCCGATTGGAGGGTTGAGTTATCGTTGCAAAATGCAAGCATCTATTCTACACCAATCCAGAGTCTTCAATCCTGATCACTGCCATTCAAGTATTGAGAGGTATAATAAATTACCATTGGGCATTGGAAATTTGCCTTCTTAGGGAGAGGGTTCTAAACCACATTTTAATGCCTAACAACGGTGAATCCGTTGGGTTCTGAAGTTTGGACTCACCTTAATGTTTATCAGTCGTCCGTTTTCTTTGGTGGAGCATATGGACGCTCCTTGTGGTGGGGATTTTTTGGCTCTGGTTTCAGAATCCCGAAGTTATTCAGGATATAATCCAGTGGATTGGGAATACGGTGAAGGACTAGATGGGGGAGGAGGAATCACCGTTCCAACCCTGCCAACCTGTTCGTTGGATACAATTGGAAAAGAAGATGTGCACCTATGATTATGTGGTATCATACGTTTTCAGGCGAGACCAGAGGTGCCAAGAAGCGACCGGTATGGCTTTCCTTGACCATCGCGACCTCCTCTGGAGTCCCTGATGCTACAATGCGACCACCATTTGAGCCCCCTTCAGGACCGAGATCAATAATATGATCCGCACATTTGATTGTATCTAGGTTATGCTCAATGATTACGACTGTATGTTCGGCATCAACGAGTTGTTGAAAGGCGCTAATCAACTTTTCCACATCTACGAAATGAAGTCCGGTGGTGGGTTCATCAAAAATGTAGAAAATATGATAGTTGGGCGATTCTACCAGACACCTTGCGAGCTTGATTCTCTGGGCTTCACCACCAGACAAAGTGGGGGCTGGTTGTCCCAATTTCAGGTAACCGAGTCCAATCGTTTGCAAGGGCAAAAGCATTCGGCAAAGACGGGGCTCATCGCCAAAGAACTCTAAAGATTCGTCCACTGATAGATTTAGCACCTCGTGGATGTTTTTCCCTTTGTATAAAATATGTAGGGCTTCTTCGCTGTAGCGGGTACCAGCACATTCTTCACATGGGAGGTAGAGGTCGGCTAAGAATTGCATCTCTACCTTGACACTACCCTCCCCCTCACATTCAGGACAGCGCCCACCGGGAATATTGAATGAGAAAAAACCGGGATAATAGTTATGCAATTTTGCTTGGTCTGTGTTAGCGAAGATGGAACGGATGAGGTCAAAAGCCTTGACATATGTCACTGGATTTGAACGTGAAGACCTGCCGATGGGAGATTGGTCCACGATCTGGACCATGTTGACACTGGAGTGAATCAGAATAGATTGACAGGCGGGCGCATCTGAGACTCCGAATTGTTGGTCAAGTTTTTTTCTTAGTCCTTTGTACAAGACCTCTTGAACCAGCGAGGATTTTCCCGACCCACTGACACCCGTTATGCAAGTGATCCGCTCCAGAGGAATTCGAACATCAAGATTGTTCAGGTTGTTCGCGTTTGCTCCAATGATCTCAACAACACGGCTCCAATCGGGCTCACGGCGTTTTTTTGGAACGGGAATTGATTTATCTCCACTCAGATAGGCTCCAGTTCTTGAGTCGTTATCCTCAAGCATTTGATCAATAGAGCCCTGAAAAATCAGCTCCCCGCCCCGACTTCCAGATTCAGGTCCTAAGTCAATGATATGATCAGCACTACGGATCACATCAGGGTCATGTTCAACGACAATCACGGTATTTCCCAGATCTCTCATCCGCTTGAGAATATCTACTAACCGCAATGTATCTCGGGGATGGAGACCTATAGTAGGCTCATCAAGGACATACAAAGCTCCAACCAGAGCACTACCCAAAGCAGTGGCAAGGCGAATTCGCTGACTTTCTCCTCCGCTGAGCGTCTCCGATAATCGGCCTAAAGTAATATAATCAAGCCCAACATCTACTAAAAAACGGAGACGTTTGCGGATTTCGTAAAGTAGAATTCCGCCAGCATCCTGCTCAAACTGGGTTAACTCAAGGTGATCAAAGAATTCTTTCGCTTCCCATATTGTCATCTGAACGATCTGACCAATATGTTGACCTCCAACCTTCACATAGAGAGCTTCTTGTCGTAGACGGGTACCGTTGCACTCAAAACATGTACCGAAGCCCATGAATCGAGCACGATGAAATCGGTATCCTTCTCGGTGACTTTGTTTTTTCAGACTTTCAAAGAAACCAAAAATTCCCTCGTAAGATTTATCGCCGCGCCATAGAACAAGTTTTTCTTTCTTGGATAGTTCATTGTAGGGAAGAGTCGAGCTGATTTGGTAGCGTTTTGCACATTTGAGCATCTGCATCTTTGTATCATTCCCGATAGAGCACTCAAATGGTTTGATTGCACCTTGGACAAGCGAAAGATTCGGGTCAGGGATGACCAAGTTTTGATCTACATTCCGTGATCGACCATGGCCGTTGCAGGAGGGACAGGCTCCTAATGGGCTATTGAACGAAAACAGTTTTGGGTGGGGGCTTTGGAATATCATCCCGTCATGCTCTAACCACCGACTGAAGTCAAGCTTGGAAGCAAGCATATCAAGCGAGTCAGGTACAGGGACGAAAACCGAACAGTATCCATTCCCCTCCCGAAAGGCAGACTCAATTGAGTCTGCTATACGGCTGATCGCCTGTTCATTATCTTTCCTGACGATGAGACGATCAAGCAGCACATAGGCATCAGCGAGTTCTCCTGAAAACTCATCAAGCTCTAATTTAGTCAGATCAACCTGAGAGATGGTTCCGTCAGTAATGAACAGGATTCGATGAAGCCCTCGTTCTAAGAGATTCTGAATGACCTGCTCGTCGGTATCATACTCAGGAACAGGAAAAGCTACAAAAAACTTCGCGCCGTTGTCAAGATCTGACTCCAGTGTACGGGCAACTGAACGGGGGGAATCCTCAGAAACAACTTTCCCGCTGATCGGAGACACAGTTTTCCCGATCTGTGCATAAAGCAGGCGCAGGTGGTCGTAGATCTCGGTTTGAGTTGCCACAGTAGAGCGAGGATTTTTGGCAAGAACGCGCTGCTCAATGGCAATTGCAGGTGCAAGCCCTGTAATAAAATCTACATCAGGCTTATCCATACGCTCCAAAAACTGGCGTGCATAGGAACTTAAGCTTTCCATGTATCGCCGTTGACCTTCAGCAAAAATAGTATCAAAAGCCAGGCTTGATTTGCCAGAACCGGACGGGCCTGTGACGACGACCATGCGGCGTTTGGGTAGTACAAGGTCAAACCCCTTCAGGTTATGTTGACGAACACCCCGGGCGGTGATATAATCTCGAGGACTTAGATGCGACATGCGGATAAAAAAGAAACTAGTTGAACGCACATCTGCGAGACTTGCTCTTGGAACCGTCCAGAAACGCATCTGTAGCAGATAAACTTCTACTGCCGGTGCATTCCAGCTACATGATTTTTGTTAACCCGCTCGTCTTATTTGGATTATTTGCAGCGGTCCTTCCTCTCCTCGTTCACCTCTTCAATTTTCGACGGCCAACACGATTGGACTACAGTTCGATTGCTCTTCTGCAATCGTTGCAGCGTACGACCATGCAGAGAGTACGCATCCGCAACTGGGTCCTTCTAATTCTACGCACACTTGCTATATGTGCGCTGATTTTTGTTTTCGCCCGACCCACCTTGATTGGGATATCAGGTACATCGCTTTTGGGCCCCTCCAGTGTCTCTGTTTTGCTCGCTCTGGATGTCTCCCTGTCGATGATGCAACGAGACGCGGAGGGCACCCGTATGTCTCAGGCGGTCTCCATTGCAGGATTGATCACGCAATCTGTTGATCCTGAGGATGAGATCTTCATCCTGAGTGGAGATCCTCGTGACTCTCAGACTGTGAATATGTTGGATGAACTCAGACCAACCTATGTGACGCAATCAGCGGCTAGCACGATACGTCAGGCAGCAGAGTTCATTGACCGTACAGCTACCCATCCCAGCAAGATCATCTATCATTTGGGAGATCTTCAGAGTGCCACATTAATTGATTCCGTTCAGACACCACTGGAGGCAGAAGTACGGGTGGTCATGATCCCAGTGGGCGCGCCCCAAACAAGGGCTAACGTAGGGGTTGCTAATGTTCAAGTGATCAGTCAGATGATTGATGTAGGATCGCCCGTCAGGGTAGAGGCAACCGTGGTGAATTATGGGGGCGTAACGATTGATGACTATGCTGTGAGCATGTATCTAGACAACCGACGGGTAGCTCAGACCAGCGTGACTCTTGTACCCGAGGTACCGATTCGTGTAGTGCTCCAAGCAGTACCGGAAACCAGAGGATGGATTGAGGGGTACGTGATGATTGAAGATGATGAATTTGAAGAGGATAATCAGAGGTACTTCACGATTAATGTTCCCGAACAAAGAAATATATTAGTAGTGCATGGTGCCAACGCTCAGACCGCGCAAGTTGAACTTGCGCTCTCTCTCCGAGATGAATCCAGTGGATTACAGACAACCAGAATACTTCAGCGTGGCTTAGTAGCGGCCCCAATTGACCAGTACTCTGCCATCTATTTGATCAGTCCAGAGGAACTCAGTAGTGGTGAGGTGGCCAAACTTGAACGATACGTCCATGATGGAGGGGGGCTATTCATTTTTCCAGGTGCAGATCCAGTGCCCATCAATCTACTTTTTGAGACATTCGGTGCTGGGCGGATCACAATCCAGGAGTGGGAAACGTCAATTGAATCGGCAGATTTTGAGCACCCATTGTTTGAGGGTGTATTCACTGCATCGGATCGTGCGCAAAGGGTGGAGTCGGTCCGTGTTTCTCGTGCAGCACGATACGTTCCAGGGACAGGAGCTGAGCAGACTCTGATTCGCTTACTAGGAGAGTCTCCGTTATTGCAGGAAATACAGTTCAATAATGGTTATATCCTCTTCTTGGCTGTTGCACCGGATGCGTCATGGAGTGATTTGCCGCTTCGTGGTCTCTTTGTTCCACTGATGGTTCGAGCAGCTCATTATCTTTCAGCCGGAGGATCCGTTCAAGGGGAGCAATTCCTCGTTGGTCAGAGGGCTGCCATCAGGATTCCAGCTGCACAAGGGGAAATTTCACTGGAGCTACCCAATGGGATCGAACTCATCCCAGATCAGCGTCAGATATTTGGTGCAACTTTAATTGAATTTGAATCAAATACTCCAGGAATCGTCAAGATATTGGTTGATCAAGTACCTGAGAGGATGGTCAGTATCGGACTTGACCCGAATGAGTCCCGGTTATCCTATGCTGAACCGGATGAATCCGGCGAAGTACTTTCAGAGGCTCTGGGGAAAACGGTTGAAGTGCTGGAGGTTGATTCTCCAAATGAGATCCCTTTGGCGATGAGGCAGGCTCGCACAGGAGTAGAGCTATGGAGGCATTTCCTTGTGTTGGGGCTTCTTTGTCTAACGGCAGAAATGATGCTGACGACTCGGTGGAAGGATCGGTAGGATGGGACGGAAACTACATATTACGGAAAAGCCGAACAAGGAAACTGTTTTGCTTGTGGGCACCGTGCGGCATCAAAGGAGTGGGGAAGACTCATTGGATGAGTTAGCCCAATTGGCAGAGACCGCCGGTGCATTCGTTTCCGGTAGGCTAATCCAAGTGCTACAGAAACCAAACCCGGCAACCTATATCGGCTCTGGAAAAGTCAACGAGATTGCAGAGATCGTTCAAAAACAGAAAGTCAGCACCGTATTGATTGATGATGAACTGAGTCCAAATCAGGTTCGGAATCTTGAACGATCATTGGGTTGTAAGTTGGTTGACCGCCCACAACTCATCCTAGATATTTTTGCGAAGCGGGCACAGACCGCAGTAGCAAAAACCCAGGTCGAACTGGCACAACTGGATTATCTGCGCACACGGTTAACACGGCAGTGGACCCACCTATCCAGACAGCAGGGAGGGATTGGGACTCGGGGGCCCGGAGAGACTCAGATTGAGACCGACCGTAGACTAATCGGTCAGCGAATGGCGACGCTTCGCGAACGCTTAAAACGTATTGATCGACAGCGGACAACCCAAAGAAGACGTAGGGCAGACTATTGCAGGGTCTCACTCGTAGGATACACGAATGCAGGCAAATCCACGCTCATGAATGCTCTGGCTCAGAGTGGGGTGCTCGCAGAAGACCAACTTTTTGCCACGTTAGATGCTACCACACGACAGTGGAAACTATCACCAAAAACTACGGTACTTCTATCGGATACGGTCGGATTTATTCGGAAACTGCCACACAAACTGATTGAGAGTTTTAAGAGCACCCTGGATGAGGTTCGGCAGAGTGATGTACTGCTTCATGTCGTTAGCGCAGCGCATCCCGATTTTGAAAATCAGATGATGGTTGTTCGGCAAACCCTTCGGGACATTGGAGCACTGGAAATTCCAACACTTCTGATCTTTAACAAGGTTGATACGCTTGAGTCGCCCTCTGAGGCAGTACCTGCACTCCAGAATGAATATCCAGAGGCGGTCCCAATCGCCGCCTTGAGGGGCATTGGTTTGGATACGTTGACCCATCGGCTTGAGGTGATGATTCAGGGGGCACAGATTGAAGGCTCTGCACTCATTCCAGTGACGGATGGGCGTACATTGGCTCACCTTCAACGGCTTGGAGAAGTGATCAATCAGGAGTTAGTTCAAGTCAAGAGTAATGGTGAGTTGGTTCATGACGAAGCGTTTCAGGTACATTTTCGCATTTCCAGGGATAGGTCTCAAGAGCTTGAACATCTTCTTTCTCCGTACGGGGGATTGAGACTTCTGTCTCAGCAACCTGAACCCCGTTAACCATCAAGATCCTTCACCTGCTTCTCCTTATCTTCAACTTGATAGGAACCAGTACGAAGTTTAGCAGTTGATGCTTTATTAGTTTAGGTAGCAACATCCTCCACCTTCTCTGTACGAATTTGTGGTATATCGTAGATCCCATGTGTACTGATAGGCGACTTTGATGACGATGCTTAGCGTTCAGCCCCCCCTCGAAAGGTGACCATTCCGTGTCCTTACCCATTCTACTTCGCGGTTTTTGCGTACCCCTTCCCCCTTGTGATTACGAGGGTTGATTCTACTTAGTTGCATCCATAAGGAACCATGGGAAAGTCAGAGTACAGTGCTGGAAACATCCAAGTTCTTGACGGACTGGAAGCAGTGCGTAAGCGCCCTGCAATGTATATTGGGGATGTGAATCTCCGGGGACTTCATCATCTTGTCTACGAGGTGGTTGACAATGCAATTGATGAAGCATTAGCTGGACACTGTGACTATATAAAGGTACGGGTTCGGGAAGATGGATCCATTGAGGTGAGTGATAATGGAAGGGGGATTCCCGTAGGCATGCATCCAGAACAGCAACGACCTGCCTTAGAGGTTGTTATGACCGTATTACATGCGGGTGGTAAGTTTGATGATAAGACATACAAAGTATCCGGTGGGCTTCATGGGGTTGGAATCTCCTGCGTAAACGCC
Organism: Rhodothermales bacterium; assembly: GCA_965209015.1. Classification (GTDB taxonomy): domain Bacteria; phylum Bacteroidota; class Rhodothermia; order Rhodothermales; family Bin80; genus Bin80. The sequence goes on from OZ242367.1 coordinate 251,222, forward strand.
CTATCACGTCGGTTACAGGCCACTGTGCGGAGAGATGGGTATCTATGGGAACAAGCCTATGAGCGAGGTCAACCTTCGTATGATCTAAAAAGGGTTCGTCCAGTGAAGTCTGGTGAGACTACGGGGACTAGAATACAGTTCTGGCCGGATGAGAGCATTTTTCTTGACTGTGATTTTCGGTTTGACACCATCAGTAAGCGCCTGCGTGAGCTTGCCTATCTGAACGCCAATGTGAAGATTGAACTAGAGGATCTTCGACCGGGTAGACAGGAGCGGGAAGAATTCTTCTTTGAAGGTGGATTACGTGAATTCGTGGAGTATCTGGATGAGTCGCGCACACCTATTCATGATCAAGTCATTTCTTTCAGAGATGATGCGGGCACCGTTGAGATTGCCATGCGCTATAATTCAGGGTTCTCTTCCAATGTCCTTTCATTTGTGAATAACATTCATACTCATGAGGGAGGCACGCATATTTCCGGATTCAGGACAGCACTAACCCGTACGCTGAAGACCTGGGCAGAACGCAATAATCTACTTAAGAATTTCAAGGGGGATTTAGCGGGGGATGATTTCCGTGAGGGGTTGACGGCAGTACTCTCGGTGAAGGTAGCAGATCCTCAATTTGAGGGGCAGACAAAAACTAAACTTGGAAATTCCGAGGTGATGGGACAAGTTCAGGGGATCGTTGCTGAAAAACTGGGCCATTGGCTGGAAGATCATCCGAAGCAGTTGAAATTAATCGTGGATAAGGTGATCATTGCTGCAACGGCTCGACAGGCGGCTCGACAGGCACGGGCGCTTGTTCAGCGCAAGAACGCATTCGCTTCTGGAGGACTCCCAGGAAAGCTGGCCGACTGCGCCTCACGTAAGCCCGAAGAATGTGAACTCTATCTGGTGGAGGGAGATTCGGCAGGTGGATCTGCTAAGCAGGCACGAGATCGTCACTTTCAGGCAATTCTACCCTTGCGTGGGAAAATTCTTAATGTCGAAAAAGCAAGATTAGATCGCGTTTTGGAAAATGAAGAGATCCGAAATATTATTACCGCACTGGGAACGGGGATTGCTTCATCAGCTGAGGATTTTGATCCAGACAAACTGCGCTACCACAAAATCCTCCTCATGACGGATGCCGATGTGGATGGTGCACATATTCGGACGCTACTTCTGACTTTCTTTTATCGGCATTTGTGTCCGCTAATTGAGATGGGACGGGTCTTCATTGCCTTACCACCTCTCTACAAGGCTAAACGGGGAAAGAAGGAAGAGTATTGCTGGTCTGACGAAGCACTGCGCCAGACCGTAGAGCAAATGCAGGAAAAAGGTAGTGGGAAAGTCATCATTCAGCGCTACAAAGGACTCGGTGAAATGAATCCCAGACAGCTTTGGGATACGACTATGGATCCAAAAATGCGCCAGCTAAAGCGCGTTACAATTGATGATGCGGTATCTGCTGATCGAATCTTCTCAACGCTAATGGGAGATCAGGTAGAACCTCGGCGGCGGTTTATTGAGCGCAATGCCCGCTATGCGACCCTGGATGTGTAGGGCCAATGGATCTGGATGTTAGTATTGTGATCCCAGCCTTTAATGAGGCTGCCTCTATTGCCCCTTTGTCCGATGAAGTACGAAAAAGTTGTGAGGAGGCTGGCTTAGTATTTCAGGTCTGGTTTATTGATGATGGTTCGCAGGACGATTCCTGGACGGAAATACTTCATCAGTGTGAAGCCGATCCTCGCTTCAATGCAATTCGTCTTCGTCGCAATTATGGAAAAAGTGCGGCACTTGCGGCTGGCTTTGAGCATGTAGATGGCCGCGTTGTGATCACAATGGATGCAGACTTGCAGGATGATCCACGCGAAATCCCACTACTGGTTCAAGCCATTGATAAGGGGCAAGATCTGGTAAGTGGTTGGAAAAAATTACGCAAAGATCCCTGGACCAAGATATTTCCTAGTCGTTTTTTCAATCTGGTCACTCGAATCGCATCAGGCATTGCACTACATGACTTTAATTGTGGCCTGAAAGCATATCGAATCGAAGTGGTGAAATCTATTCGGATCTATGGAGAAATGCATCGTTATATACCACTGCTTGCCAAATGGGAGGGTTTTACACGCATAGGAGAACTTCCAGTCCATCATCGGGTCCGTCAACATGGTGAATCAAAGTTTGGGTTTGAGCGCTATGTAAGAGGGTTTCTGGATCTGGTGACGGTGATCTTTTTGACTCGTTTCGGTGTCAGGCCCATGTACTTTTTTGGGTCTATTGGACTGTTATCTTTTTTGGGAGGGTTCATCATCAGTTTATTGATTACGATAGATAAAATAATGTACGATAACCCAGTCGGGGATCGCCCTTCCCTTCTACTGGGAGCCTTACTCATCATGGTTGGTGTACAGTTTATGTGTACAGGCTTTCTGGGCGATTTAATTCTGCGTGGACGTATGAACGACAGCCGACCGTATGAGATTACAGAGGTATTACCGAGAGCGTGAGATTACATTCCACTTATTTTGCAGAGCACGTTACCAGATTCAAAACGGAGATGGAGCGAAGTCTGAGAGAGGACAGAGTCCAAATACTACCCCATTAGTACATAGCCTCAAAGAATGGGGCCCTTTTGGGAATTACCTATAATACCTGAGACAACTTCATGGAGTTGACGCATAAAAAGTACGCGAAAGTATAAACAGAGGTCATATAGAATGAGGAATCACACAGATATAGCTCAAAAATGGATCCCCCGATCAAGAATCTGTCCGTAAATGATATGAGCGCGTTCATTGGCCGGATGGAGAATACGTGTACAGATGCAAACACAGGGGAATGCCTTTCCGTTTCTCCCAGTTTTAGTGCCCTCTTCGGGATCTTTACATACTTTGAGAATCAGGGCACTCATAATGGCTTCAATTGGTAACTGACGGGTTTTGATAGGTTCAAGACGGGAGCGGTTGTCCCTAGTTCAGCCAACTGCCCAACTTTCATTTATCCAAAATTAGAGACATAGAAGGACAAAACCCCTGTCCTTACAATCACACAAGCCAGATCTGCATTCTGGTGCGTAGGGTATGAACTCTCTTATTGCAGGTTGGACATTTGGGAGGTTTCAGAGGCGTACTTGGACAAGATCTACAGTCAGTGTAGGAAGACGGAGATACATCAGGGGGAAATCAAAGCGGCCTGTAAATATCCCCTATCGTATTCCCCACGTCCGAAATCAAACTACTGTCAGAATCTGGTGGAACGTGGGTGACTAGTGAAAGAAGAGCATGGAGAGATCGGGATCACGAATGCGTTGCATCTTCAGATCTACCTTCCGGTGTACATGCTGATGCACATCGCACGGGAGATTTATCATAGTCCTCCCCCAAACATGAAGAGTCTGACCCCGTTGCGACTCCACAAATGCCGGAGGCAGAGACTCGTCTGCACACTAGCTCATTCAGTCTCTATCGTTTGAAGGTTGGTGCAACGATCACACATCATAGTCGCGATGTAACGTTCTCCATTGCCTCTTCCGCGGTAGAGGCGCGGGAGCACTTCTGGATGTACTTTCAACACTTGCTCTGTGATAGGGAATCACAACTCATTCGGACCAGAGAAACCGGCAGAGATAAATGATGAACCCTTGATTCAGCGAAGAGGAACCGTGTCTGCGCGACGAAACTGATCTACACCACTTTTCTTTGAGGTCCCGTCTGCACTCCCCAGACCAACTGTCGTAATCCGTTCCATCCCAACTCCGTTCGCGACATATTCATCAAGTAACGCGCGCGCCCTATCTTCGGAAAGAGACTGCGGGTTGCGTTCCAGAGGGCTAGCCATACCTTCTATGCGCACATTAATATTCAAGCATTCGTTCAGGATTTCAATATTATCCGTAAGAACCTGCATTGCTGCATCGGAAAGAACGCTTGAGTTACGCTCAAAAAAGACAGTACTCATTTCTGCGAGATCTGCACAATAAGGGGGCACAGATTGGGACACTGTAACATTCAGAGTACGTGCATCCCTTCCGTGGTCATTGGAAAGTTCCAGCGAAACAGCATACTCTCCTTCGGACATATATGTATGCTCAGGCCTTGGAGAGGAGGACGTAGTTCCATCTCCGAAGCTCCAATCATATGTCAGGGGAGCATCGCCTCGGACATTCGCACTGAATTCCACCGCCGTACGGGTATCCACATCGGTTGAACTGGCCAGAAGAGCCAAGACCTGAGCAGGAACCGGAGGATTCATGACCAAGACGTCAGCAGATTCGGTAATTGAATAACGACCATTCCGATTACTCGCCGTGACAGTCACGGTATAAGATCCAGGTTCTGCAAAAGCGTGTGCAACAGCTGTACCATCGGCGGTAGTCCCATCTCCAAACTCCCAAGAGTAGACAACGGGTGCTCGAGCATCTTCATTCGCAGCAGCAGAAAAATCACCACTGCTATTGGTCTCTAGAGACTCAGGAGAACTTAGTGTCAAGCTCTCAACAGCTCTGGGATTACAGCCGGTTAGCACGACCATTGAAAGTCCAACAAAAATCAAAAGCAAAGAATGTAAACGTGTCATAAGATTAAGGATCGGAAGGATACTGAAATATATTTTGGGTAAGATACAAAATTCAAATCAAGATACAATCAATAATGTAACAGTTATTCCTCTTTCATGTTAAAGACCAGACTCTTTCCCGGCAGCAATACCCCAGCAATGTGGCAGTGAGCCACCTCAAGACGGAGACAGGATATGCCTGCCAAAAAGTCCACGGGAACCGCAGAGCAGTCCCTCCAGACGGGTGGGGATAGGCTTGGATTCTCCATCTATGGTAATAAACAGAAAGCACTATCCATAGAGGTAGATGGGGGTTCATCGGATGAAACTCCAAGGATCGCTAAAGATCTTACTGAGAATATCTACATAATAATCCTTACTAAGTCGTCTGGTTCTCCAATTCAATTTCTGTATCCTGCAGAATCCGTTCAAAAGGTGTACGTAGAGGGGATCACATCCATAGCGGAAGTATGATCGGTAAGGAAAATTTCAAACCCTGGGGTTTCCTGTCAGGAAGAGGTCTAAATGATCGCGAAACGAAACAATTTCAGCGATCACATCTTCTTGTGAATTATCCTCCCGACCTGATTGTATCCACATTAGTTCATAAGTTGAAAAGTATCTCGAGTCATAAACATTTGGTGCGAGTTAGTCTAGTCTTCGGCGTCTCATGTGGAGAGGCATCTCTGGATTTAATTGAGCAATACATTGAGTCTCAGCTAGGAATCGTGTACCTTGTATTCCGCACTGAAGTACGGGGGTACGGTATGGCATTGGTCACCTATTGGATCATTGGTGTATAGGCTCATGCGGAAGGTTATAGGTAAAAGGGAACGAATCTCTTCCAAGGTGATTACAGTAACACATGCGAATTTTCGTACTTTCTTTATTGACACTCCTTTTGGTTGCCTCCAGCTTCCTATCCGTTCGGCTTCGTTACTTTAATACGGAGTATGCTGCCGGGGCAATTACTGTAACGTGGGAGGCAGAGATCGAATCCGATGTGAGAACGTACGAACTCTACCGTAAGTCTGGTCAAGCGGATAATTTCGCACGGATCGCCGAAATTTCTGTGCATGGAGAGAACATTCCCTACACTGTGCTTGATAGTAAAGTCTACAAATCTTCGGCGGCGATTGTTGACTATCGTTTGGAAGCCGTGCTTACCAATGGACTGCGGCAGCGGATTGCTGAGCGTAAAGTGAACTATACGCCTACTGCCATTCCGCGAAGTTGGGGCAGTATCAAAGCAATGTTCCAGAATTAGTGTGCCACTTATGCGCACATTGATTCTAGGGTCGCAAAGAATTGAACGAACACTTGCCCGATTAGCCTGTGAAGTTGACGAACGTAACCAAGGCACGTCAAGTTTGGTTTTATTTGGAATTGTGCCTCAGGGAATTCGTGTGGCTCAGGCTCTGGCACGGCATATCAGCGAAGCCTCTGGACGCACCGTGGTTCCCATTCCACTAGATCTGAAGGATCCGAGTCGTACCACAGAGGATGTAACAGACAAGTTGGTGGTGATTGTGGATGATGTTCTTTATACGGGCCGAACCGCTCACCGAGCGGTCACGGCGGTATGTGAGATGGGATCACCAGCCCGAGTTCAGTTGATGGTTCTCATTGACAGAGGACATCGCGAACTGCCGCTTCGTCCCGATTATATTGGACGTAGATTGCAGACGAAGCATCGGGAACAGGTGGAAGTGGATGTGAATGAAGGGCTTTCAGTATATATCGCCGAATAAAATCTACTCTCCCCAATCCCAGAGGATTAGGAAGGATGTTTGCCGAGCTCCGATTGACCAGAGATACGCTCAGAGAGGGAGATAATTAGCGTACAAACGCCGCCGTCAGTTTGAGGGAGTTATACTTTGGATGGAGCATAATCCCGAACTTGGGGATAAGGACATTCTGAGTTAAATCCACCGGGAGATGTGAGGGCGAGTAGCACCTAATTTTCACTTCCTGTATCTTTGCCGATTACAGGCGTTCGCCTGTCTGAGCTTGGTGAATCCCAACATTTATGTCTGTTGGATCGCAGGGAGGAGCGCCTCTAACTCAGTTCAGTTTGACGTCGCGAAGAGTCGAAGGGTTGATCCTGCGGGTACTAACTCGCCTGATTCAGGAGACTGCCGTCTAATCAGGGGATCCAACATTTCTTCTTCTTGATCAAGCAAATTGGGCCAAAAGAATAAAGGACGAAGTACCTTTTCGGCTTCGCTATAGCGCAGGCCAACTACGTTGGGGACTTCAACAAGACGATTTGGATTTAAGCCGCGACCAACCCAGACGGTTACACTGTCGCCACGGGAAACAACGGTTCCTGCAACAGGACGAATTCGGGTTACTATATCTGGATGAGGGCTCGGAATTGTGTCCGGTTGCTCGGAACGGACGACCAAGCCAGACGATCTCAAAGCGAGCCGAGCATTCCGAAGCGACTGAGCAATTACATCTGGAACCGACACATCCGGTTCGGAACCTTGATAGATTGACAAATAAATGCGGCGGCCTGTCTTTACGGGCGCATTCGGGCGTGGACTCTGGGAAGCAACCAGTCCTTGGAGGTGATCAGGTCCGATACGTGAGGTGGTGTCGCCAAGCACAAGTTCAGCCGACATGATTTCGGCCAGAGCATCAGGAAGGGGTTTATCAAGGACATCAGGAACAGAGATGATCTCATCTTGACGCGTAATATGGGGCATAATCACCCGGTCAATAGAATAGTACACACCGGCAAATATAACGATGAGCAGTGCGATCCCCCACTTGAGATAAGGATTTTTTCGGAGTGGTGTCTGTTTCACGGGCTATTAGTGTTAAAAAATTGTGAAGAAAGATTTGAATTGGAACTCCGCAGAGTACCATACATTTAAGCCTGTCTTTGCTATGACAGCATAGCGGAATTTCTGGTGTTACAATCTGTTATTCTTCCTGATATTTTAAGGGGTTTTACGCACTAAAGCATCATCTGATGCGATGTGATTTTATTCCAAAAAGCGTTTGCAGGATCGTGTCAGATTTGTTTAATTCAGATAATTTTCGTATGTTATCTGTCCTGCCTTTCGGGTGGGATTCAGTTCTTTGACAGGTTGAGAGTATAGCGAGTCCTTTGTCAATTCAGACAAAGTTCGATTGTTCTGTTCAGAGCAATCGGTCAAACTAAAGTCAGGAAGAGTGGGCTAAAAGTGCTCACAACGAAAGTCAAAATCTCTAACCACGGAGAGTTTGATCCTGGCTCAGGACGAACGCTGGCGGCGGGCTTCATACATGCAAGTCGAACGAGAACGTGTCCTTCGGGACACAAGTACAGTGGCGCACGGGTGAGTAACGCGTAGGCAACCTGCCCTTGAGTGGGGAATAACCATCGGAAACGGTGGCTAATACCGCATGCAGTCGCACAACGCATGTTGTGCGATGAAAGTCTTCGGATGCTCAAGGATGGGCCTGCGTCGGATTAGCTTGTAGGTAGGGTAACGGCCTACCTAGGCTACGATCCGTAGCTGGTCTGAGAGGACGATCAGCCACACTGGCACTGAGACACGGGCCAGACTTCTACGGAAGGCAGCAGTAGGGAATATTGGGCAATGGGCGAAAGCCTGACCCAGCCACGCCGCGTGGAGGAAGACACCCCTATGGGGCGTAAACTCCTTTTATATGGGAAGAACGCCTCCCTCTGGGAGGTTTGACGGTACCGTATGAATAAGCACCGGCTAACTCCGTGCCAGCAGCCGCGGTAATACGGAGGGTGCAAGCGTTGTCCGGATTCACTGGGTGTAAAGGGTGTGTAGGCGGGGCGGTATGTCAGAGGTGAAAGCCCACGGCTCAACCGTGGAACTGCCTTTGAAACTGCCGTTCTTGAGTCTCGGAGAGGTCGCTGGAATTCGTGGTGTAGCGGTGAAATGCGTAGATATCACGAGGAACACCAGAGGCGTAGGCGGGCGACTGGACGAGTACTGACGCTGAGGCACGAAAGCGTGGGGAGCAAACAGGATTAGATACCCTGGTAGTCCACGCCGTAAACGATGGATGCTCGGTGTTGGCCCTCATTGTGGGGTCAGCGCCCAAGCTAACGCGTTAAGCATCCCACCTGGGGAGTACGCTCGCAAGAGTGAAACTCAAAGGAATTGACGGGGGCCCGCACAAGCGGTGGAGCATGTGGCTTAATTCGATGCAACGCGAAGAACCTTACCCAGGCTCGAACGCGACCGGACAGGTCTTGAAAGGGATCCTCCTTCGGGTCGGTCGTGAGGTGCTGCATGGCTGTCGTCAGTTCGTGTCGTGAGATGTTGGGTTAAGTCCCGCAACGAGCGCAACCCCTGTCACTAGTTACCAGCGGATCATGCCGGGGACTCTAGTGAAACCGCCTGCGCAAGCAGTGAGGAAGGTGGGGACGACGTCAAGTCATCATGGCCCTTACGCCTGGGGCTGCACACGTGCTACAATGGGTGATACAATGGGCAGCCACCTCGCGAGAGGGAGCCAATCCACAAAATCACTCCAAGTTCGGATTGGAGTCTGCAACTCGACTCCATGAAGTCGGAATCGCTAGTAATCGCGTATCAGCAACGACGCGGTGAATACGTTCCCGGGCCTTGTACACACCGCCCGTCAAGCCATGGAAGCTTAGGGTACCCGAAGTCCGTGACCCAACCTTGGAGGGAGCGGCCGAAGGTAAATTAAGTGACTGGGGCTAAGTCGTAACAAGGTAGCCGTACGGGAACGTGCGGCTGGATCACCTCCTAAAGAGAGCCTTGAGACAACATTCTTCCGAATTGACAGGACTCGCTATACTCTTCCCTGGTTTTAATGTGGATCAAACCCGCACTTGAGGGGCTGTAGCTCAGGTGGTTAGAGCGCACGCCTGATAAGCGTGAGGTCGGAGGTTCAACTCCTCCCAGCCCCACTCTTCAGGCCTGAGCAGGTCCTAGGTGCAAGGGGTTATAGCTCAGATGGTAGAGCATCGGTTTTGCATACCGAGGGTCGCCGGTTCGAATCCGGCTAACTCCACCAGGATCATGTGATGATCCAAGTTCTTTGACATGATGATATTCGCCAATTGAACAACGCGCAGAAATGATGAAAGCCAAATAGGCTTTTGTCCGAGCGTAAAACGAGCGCAGAGAGCTCCTCCACCGGGAGTTCTCGCGAACCTGACTTGTGTAAAATCTCAAAGGTCTAAGCAAGAAAGGGCGCATGGTGGATGCCTTGGCACGGGCAGGCGATGAAGGACGTGATAAGCTGCGATAAGCTACGGGGAGTTGCAAATAAGCTCGGATCCGTGGATCTCCGAATGGGGCAACCCGACACTTACTGAGTGTCATCTCTGGGCTGAATACATAGGCCCTTAGAAGCGAACCCGGGGAACTGAAACATCTAAGTACCCGGAGGAAGAGAAAACAATAGTGATTCCCCAAGTAGTGGCGAGCGAACGGGGAAGAGCCCAAACCGGTGCGGTCTCGGCTGCATCGGGGTTGTAGGGCTTGCGATATGGATCAGGCGTTGAAGTGGAAGCTTGCTGGAAAGCAGAACCACAGAAGGTGACAGTCCTGTACGCGCAAAACAATTGATCCTAGCAATGTCCCTGAGTACCACGGGGTCGGAGAAGCCTTGTGGGAACCTGCCAGCACCATCTGGTAAGGCTAAATACTAGTCCGTGACCGATAGTGAACCAGTACCGTGAGGGAAAGGTGAAAAGAACGCCTAGTCGGCGAGTGAAATAGTACCTGAAACCATGCGCTTACAACCAGTCGGAGCCTGATTTATTTACCTTAGGGTGGATAAAAAGGGTGACGGCGTGCCTTTTGCATAATGAGCCTACGAGTTACACCTCACTGGCAAGGTTAAGTGCCTCTGGCACGGAGCCGTAGCGAAAGCGAGTCTGAATAGGGCGTCCCAGTCAGTGGGGGTAGACGCGAAACCGAGTGAGCTACCTATGGGCAGGGTGAAGCGTGGGTAAGACCACGTGGAGGCCCGAACCGCAGTACGTTGAAAAGTGCCCGGATGACCTGTGGGTAGGGGTGAAAGGCCTATCAAACTCGGAAATAGCTCGTACTCCCCGAAATGTATTTGGGTACAGCGTCGCAATAGTGTATCGGAGGTAGAGCACTGATTGGGCTAGGGCCCTTCACCGGGTACCAACCCCAGACAAACTCCGAATGCCGATACTACGTTTTGCGGCAGTGAGGGCATGGGTGCTAAGGTCCATGTCCGAGAGGGGAACAACCCAGACCGACAGCTAAGGTCCCCAAGTTCAGTCTAAGTTGATCAAAGGAGGTCGGATTGCTGAAACAACCAGGATGTTGGCTTGGAAGCAGCCATTCATTTAAAGAGTGCGTAATAGCTCACTGGTCAAGCGATCCGGCATCGAAAATTTGCGGGCATTAAGACTGACACCGAAGCTCCGGGTTTCCATGGGAAGCGGTAGGGGAGCATTCCAGCGGCGACGAAGCAGTACTGTGAGGTGCTGTGGAGCTTCTGGAAAAGAAAATGTAGGCATGAGTAACGATAAGACAGGTGAGAAACCTGTCCGCCGTAAGCCTTAGGGTTCCTGTTCAACGTTAATCGGAACAGGGTTAGTCGGGACCTAAGCCGAGGCCGAAAGGCGTAGGCGATGGAAAACGGGTCAATATTCCCGTACCACCAACAAGCGATAGTGTAAGGCGTGACGCAGAAGCGTAAGGTCCGCGCACAGACGGATGTGCGTTGAAGTGTGTAGGCTGGATGGGTAGGTAAATCCGCTCATCCGCTAAGGCTGAACCACGACAGTAGCGGGAGTCTTCGGACGAACGCATAGTGGCCCCAAGCATGCTGCCGAGAAAAGCGTCGTACACTGCTCAAGGTGCCCGTACCGTAAACCGACACAGGTAGGCGAGGAGAGCATCCTCAGGCGCTCGAGTGATCCGTGGCTAAGGAACTAGGCAAAATTGCTCCGTAACTTCGGGAGAAGGAGCGCCTCCCTCTACTAAAAGCGGAGGGAGGCCGCAGTGAAAAGACCCAAGCGACTGTTTAACAAAAACACAGCTCTCTGCTAAATCGCAAGATGATGTATAGGGAGTGACACCTGCCCGGTGCCGGAAGGTTAAGGAAGGGGGTTAGCTGCTTGCAGCGAAGCTCACGACTGAAGCCCCGGTAAACGGCGGCCGTAACTATAACGGTCCTAAGGTAGCGAAATTCCTTGTCGGGTAAGTTCCGACCTGCACGAATGGTGCAACGACTTGGGTACTGTCTCGGCCACGGGCTCGGTGAAATTGTGGTGCCGGTGAAGACGCCGGCTACCCGCGGTGGGACGGAAAGACCCCGTGCACCTTTACTGCAGCTTGACATTGACATTGATTAAGGTATGTGTAGGATAGGCGGGAGGCTTTGAAGCTAGGGCGCCAGCCTTGGTGGAGCCACCCTTGAAATACCGCCCTTGCTTTAATTGATGCCTAACCCGCGGCCGTGAATCCGGTCGGGGAACAGTGTCAGGTGGGTAGTTTGACTGGGGCGGTCGCCTCCTAAAATGTAACGGAGGCTCTCAAAGGTACCTTCAGCATGGTCGGCAATCATGCGTAGAGTGCAAAGGCACAAGGGTGCTTAACTGCAAGACACACAGGTCGAGCAGGTGCGAAAGCAGGACTTAGTGATCCGGCGGTTCCTTATGGATGGGCCGTCGCTCAAAGGATAAAAGGTACGCCGGGGATAACAGGCTGATCTCCCCCAAGAGTTCACATCGACGGGGAGGTTTGGCACCTCGATGTCGGCTCGTCGCATCCTGGGGCTGAAGAAGGTCCCAAGGGTTGGGCTGTTCGCCCATTAAAGCGGCACGCGAGCTGGGTTCAGAACGTCGTGAGACAGTTCGGTCCCTATCTACCGTGGGCGTTGGAGACTTGAGCGGATCTGCTCCTAGTACGAGAGGACCGGAGTGGACGAACCTCTAGTGTACCTGTTGTGGCGCCAGCTGCATCGCAGGGTAGCTATGTTCGGCAGGGATAAGCGCTGAAAGCATCTAAGCACGAAGCCCACCGCAAGACTAGGTCTCCCTTATGGGTCGTTCAAGACGAGGACGTTGATAGGCGGCAGGTGTAAGCATGGTAACATGTTCAGCCGAGCCGTACTAATTACCCATTCGGCTTATTCCTTTGAAATTTTACAGAAGTCAGAGCTCGTTTGCGCTCTGCATGTTGATCATGCGGCGAAGTCGTCCTGTCAAAATTTTGCTACATGTGTAGCGACAGGCTTCCTGGTGCTTATAGCGCGGGGGATACACCTCTTCCATTCCGAACAGAGTCGTTAAGTCCCGCAGCGCCGATGGTACTGCCCTTCGTGGTGGGAGAGTAGGTCAGTGCCAGGATTCCTTTTTGCGACAGTGCCACTTCCGATTGGATGTGGCTACTGTTGCGTTCTTTTTTCATTCTGCCAAATTGCTTGGGGGTGCCTCTTACGGAGGCTGAGAATAGACCCTTTGTACCTGAACCGGATAATGCCGGCGTAGGGAAACGCATACGAAGTAGGTTGCAGCCACCAAGCAGGGCATAAACGTGCTGCTTCATGCTACTTTCGTTATTGGTTTCAAGTATACTTCTTGTTAGCACTCCTTTTTCGGGGACTGTGCAGTCTTCAAATGGCGATCTTCTCATTGGGGCTACGGTGCAGCTTTTTCCCAATGATTCGTCCATTGCCCTCTATTCTACGGTCACAAATCAAGAAGGGAGTTTTGAATTGGAGGTTTCCCCGGGGACCTATACCGTAGAAGTCCGTTTTATTGGATATAAGACATTGCGCCAATCCCTTGAGATTGGTGCTTCAATGCAGAAGGCTTTTGTTCTCAACGAAGGGCTTCTTTATGGCGGGGAAGTTGTGGCAGAAGCACGGCGCGCCCGTGAACAACTCACGCCCCAAACGCACAGTAATATTACGGCGCGAGAGCTTGCAGTACTCCCCTCTATGCAAGATCTACCCGCCGCTTTGGCCCGCTCCGTATCAATCACGCATTATACGGAGAACGGGAATGATCTGGGTTATTCGTACCTGCGATTACGGGGATTTGGGCAACGGCGTGTGGCAGTTTCAATTAATGGCATTCCACAGAACGATCCAGAGGAGCACAACGTATTCTGGATCAATTTCTTTGATTTGCAGGGCTCAATTCAGGATATTCAAGTGCAGCGTGGAGCGGGCGCTGCTGCCTATGGATCTACCGGGATCGGTGGGGCGATCAATATTGTAACCGATCCCTACCACCCAGTCCCAGAAGTCCAGTTAGAGACAGGTTATGGGACCTATAACACACAGCGCTACACTGTACAGGCTAATACGGGTCTCTTGGGTGGTCGCTATGCAGCCTACGCGCGGGTCAGCCGATTAACATCGGACGGGTATCGCGACTGGTCGTGGGCTGAATTCTGGAGATATTTTGTCGGAATTCGGCTCTATGGTGAGCGTCATACGCTCACTTTGCAGTCCTATGGTGGGCCTCAGCGGGATGGCTTGGCCTATGTGGGAATTCCCAAGCAGGCCAACACGCAAACGATTGATGATGGATTTGGAGGAACGATTGATCGACGATATAACTTTAGCGAGGCTACGGAAGATGTTGAACGATTCCACCAACCTCATATTGAACTCCTACATAGTTATACCCCTACCCCAAATCACACATTTGAGCAGTCCTTGTTTTGGATCAGAGGTATTGGAGAATTTGATTTTGATGGCACTTTTCGGAGTGCAGAGTATCTCCGGCTGCCCTCCGAGTGGAGGGGGTTGAATGCGGCAGAGCGACAAGATCCATTGTTCATTAGTGCACTAGATGCCTCGGTGCTGTTTCGGGCTGCACTGGATCAGTGGCAGGTTGGATGGATGCCCCGATATCAGGTGGTTCGTCCTGGCTCAGAAACGACTCTTGGGGGAGAGCTACGTCTCCATCGGTCGTTACGGTGGGGACGGGTAGAAGAGGCGACCGGACTTCCCGCAGAGGTGGTCGGTGGGGATAATGATTACCGAGTGTATAGCGTACGGGGAGAAAAGACGGTTGGGTCTCTCTATGCAAGCCATTTAATGCGTCCGAGCCAGCTGCTGGCCATCCAGGCAGATATGCAACTTACTTGGCGGCAGTACCAGCTATTTGAAGAGAGATTTTTTGAAAACTCTTTTCGTGTTCCTTACCTGTTCGTAAATCCTCGTATCGGCATGACGCTGAACCCTGAGCAGCCATTGAGTGCCTATGTTAGTATTTCGTATGCGAACCGGGAGCCGCGAATGAAATCTCTCTATGACGGCGAGGAGGCTGGAGCTGGATTTATGCCGCAGTTTGAACGAAATCCTGATGGGAGTTTTGACTATGATCAACCCATCGTGAAGCCGGAACGACTTACAGATGTAGAATTAGGAGGTCAACTTGAGTCTCAAGATCTTCGACTGCGATTGACTGCCTACTGGATGGAATTCAGAGATGAGATTGTACCCAGCGGTGGACTGGATCAATTTGGAGTTCCCCGTACCGGGAATGCGGATCGTACCCGTCACCTTGGAGTGGAATTGGAGTTGGCTGCTCAAATACTTCCGGGTCTGAATGCATTTGCAAATGCGACCTTCAGTCGGAATCGAATCATTGAATTTGTAGAGTATGTTACGTTATCAGACTTTTCGATTGCACCTGTTGACCGGGCGGGAAATCCAATAGCAGGTTTTCCGTCACGCACTGGAAATCTGGGGATCACCTATGAATATGAAGGTCTGACTCTTCGTACAGACGCACGATTGGCTGGAAAACAATATGTTGACAACAGCGGGGGGCGTTCTTCGGATGGGATAATGGATGACAATTTTCAGGTTGATCCTTATGCGCTTGTGTCTGCGACCGTACAGTGGGAATTCAGTGATCGTTCCGCACTGAATGGACTCATGCTCTCACTTGATGTGAATAATGTGCTGGATTCACAGGTACTTCTCTACGGAGTCGCTGGCTTTGGAGATCCACAGTTCTTCCCCGCTGCAACCCGCCATGTCTTTTTGAGAGCACAGTACAGGTTGTGGTGAGAACCGCCTTGATATCAGGAGAGAACTTTTGATGGGAAATTCTTGAGACTGATTTGTCTGAAAGGGCATCATCAGATGCTATTATTTGCGAATTATATAGAAAGATTGATCACATCTATGTACACATTCAATAGTGTTTTGCCATCTTGACTTTTACCTCCGATGATAAGGTCAAGTGTTAACCGCCTCAGCGCTGAAATGCTTGATTTAATGCTTCCAACAATAATTGAGTGATTGTCTTCGCGAATGCCTGGGAACTCAAATTGGCACCGAACTTCTCTCTGATCCTTAAATCTCATGTCTTTTGAAAAACAGTCAAGATCAGCATGCGATTTTCCACTGTTTGCGTAGTCACAATATTTGACAGACCCACTCCTTATGAGATATCCTTTTGCCGCTTGTGCCCCAATGGACAGTGCCTCACGAAAATCAGTCCATCCCGCACCTACTGACACGGCATAGGCTTCAATCCTAGCTTTGCCATCCTCAAAGGATGTTGTGTCCAATTTTAAGGACAATATGGCTTTTGTCATACCATCCCGAAGATCTGTTCGTGTTGTCACAGGGACAAATGACATGCACAATACGTGCGACAATAAATTACGCTGAGGAGCCAAGTAGGCTTCTAAAAAACCGTTTTCCCGCGTAAAAACATATGGAGTGTTGGTATCTGACAGTGTAAGACTTAATGTGCTATCATGCGGTCTGATAATGTTTGACACACCCTCGTATTCATCCCCTCGTCCCCCGTCTTCCATCTTCGCATATGCTCCAACTCTTCCAAGCCGCACCTCGCCAGTCACAAATTTTCGCGCGTGCCACTCCTCGTCAAAAAAACGAACCAGATAACCTTGTTTAGCCTCCATTGACTTGACACAAAATGATAATTAGCACCTGAAACTATCCCGTTCTTTTCTGGCCGTAGCAACCTTCGTCCTGTATCTAATGGCGTCAAACCACTATAACACGAATTTAGACTCGGCTTGTCACTGATACGTTCAAGCTAATTTTCTTTTGACCCGATGCTTGATTAGTATACCAATTTATCCACCTGTTCCATGGGTCAGAGTCTCGTTTAAATGTCATGAGCAGGAGAGAAAAACTCACTCATCAACAAATTTTCCCAGAGACACCCCATCGCAGGTCCAGAGAACCTCAACCGTTTTGGTTTCACCGGTCCCGTCCTTTCGGACGACACTGACATTTAGGATCGTCTCCAGTGTCTCCTCTTTGTCAACTCTGCACTCCCAGACTCCTTCTACCTTCCAAAAAAATCTCCTACAATGGCAAACTTGCGTTAGTGAAGATACTCGACCGCTCTGAGAATAGTGAGAGCATTGCTCAGGGAGTGTAGTCCGGTTCCTTAATTTCAGTGCCAGCCCATGAGATATTCTTGCTATTACGCGGAAATTGCGGTCTCATAAATGGCAATATCTGCCTTACTCATTCCCAGTTGTATTGCCATTTCACGCCAATCTTTAACAGCCAGGGCAACTTGATCCACAATATTTTTTGCACCGTCAGGTTTCAAGGCGAAATAAGGTGCAGCCCTGTATGCGAGATCCAAATCGGCATCTGAACCTTCCTCAGAGATCCATGTGGTCATCTCACGAGATTTTTTGTAGGTCGGCATTGGATTGAGATCATAGGCAGGTGAGAGGCGCCACTGGTTGTTTCCTGCATATAGGAAGCCATGATTACGCAGGTGATCATCTAAGTTGCTGATCATTACACTGAACACAATTCGCCGCCAGAGTTCATGAAGATCGTTGATCGGAGTTGGGGAATACATTCGAATACATTCAGCAATATCTGTGTAGGTTGCACGGTCTCCATCCTGTAATCCCAATAGACTCATGGCAGACAGAAAAGGAATACGTTCCTTTTGAACTCGATCAAATCTTTGGATCAATGCGACCGGTTGATTCTTGACCATTTGAAGTTTGCCTTTGGCAGCATTGATCCCTGCCTTGTGCGCAAGCATGAGCGCCAGAATTTCTCCATGGGGAATGCTGTAATCGTCATCAGGCTTGGGGAATTTGGCAATCGCCAGAGATTCCAAGTCGTCAATCACAGTTGATTTTGGACGGGCTCCGCCCAAGGGAGAGCCTTCGTTGAGCAGGAGTCTGAGGTCTTCTGCCGATTCGGTATTCGTTTGAATGGCTATCGCGGCATTCAAAAGCGCTGGGAGTGAGACCAGCGGTGGAACCGTCCGCTGGCCAATGGTGTGATCAAAATCAGTTTTACCATCAAGCCGAAAGCGAAGGGCACCAACCCGAGCATAGTCGTTGATTGCCAGCAAATAGTCAAGCTCCGAGAGCCTTCTGTTTTGACCTATCTTTTGAAATGCTCGGCGAACAAGTTGGCGACCCCATCGGTCAGGTGCGCAGTCTCGGATCGCACCGGGGAAGGCAGTCTTTTCAGAGGTCCAATAATGTTGACTTGTAGTCAATGGTAAGTTGGCTGGATCAAGCGCAAAAGCCAGAGGATTTGAAAGCCAGGATCTAGAATACTCAAAAACGGAACTTTGACGGTGCACTTTAGCGATATATCGGAAATGACCGACAAGATATGTTTTCCCGCTAATGCTTACATGAATTTCAAGGGGTTCGTTCATGGTCTGATCTTAATCTGACTTCCAGACCTGATACGCTTTGGAAGTCGGTCTTCATCAAGATCCAGTCCGAGTGTATCATTTGTTCGATCAGCAACATGACCGAGGTGCTTAGCCAGTCCCAAGATGGCCAATACAGACAGATATGCACCCATAGAAACGGAGGGATCCCCTTTTTCTATCCGAGCAAGGGTGCTCCGACTCAAGAATGCGCGCTCAGCCATGGAGGCCGTAGAAATCCGCCGTTTCTTTCGTGCGACAGTAATGTTGGCACCCAGTTTCGTTAGAGCCTTTTGAGCAGAGATTGGAAGTGCTGTGATGGAAGGTGATCTCATTTTGTCTTCTATATAAGTTATATTACCATATATTGTATTATACATGAATCGATAAGTTCTGTACACAGACATTGGTTAATTCATACACGGACAAGAAAAAATTAGCCCCCTTAGTGACTTTGAGATTCTTCACGCACCGTCAAAAAGCGTTTCTCCGTGGCAAGTACGAACCCCGTCTAACACCTATCGCTCAGGTTGGTAGTGGCCCCTGCGTGTTATTGAGGTTACGATCTGAGCCAGATACTTGTGCTACCTGAACAATACTGGCCTATGCTGTAAGGTATCATATCTGGAAGGAGCTGCGATTTTCCATCAGGCATGGCAACCCAAATGAGGAATTAGTTAAACCAGAATGTCCAAATCTATGAAGACTTAGAGTAATTCAAGTCCCAATGGTTGATGAATAGGTTATCAATGTTTCGGTTAATGAGGATATTTCATCTGTTCATAGAGAAGGAATAGATGTTCAATACACTGTTGTTTTGAATCAAAACCTTGGGGACGATACAGTTTACCCACGGCATGGTCAAGCTTCTGATGTGCCTGTCGGAGATTGGACGGCATTAGATCTGGATCGTACAAGTCCGATAGTGATGCGTCGGGGTAAGCTTCTCGGGCACCCAGAATAGACTGTGCCAGAGGCTTGAGTACTTTCATATCAACACCTGTAGGCGGCAGGGGGAATGTGTTGTAGACAATCCCCACAGAATACCTGTAATCACTCTTCAACCGTCCACCGATTACTTGAACCCATGCCATGTGCAAGGCAGACGACAGCAGTGCAAAGTCAACGAGCGTTGCATCCTTTACGCAGAGTACAGCGTCACTTGGAATCACTGGTGGTAGTAGCCAACCGACAGGGATATATTCTCGACGCTCGGAGCTAACTCTCGGAATCACCAGAAATGGTTCATCGGGGATAACGTTCACATGATAAAACGCTGGCGTTTGGGCGATCTTCTGAGTTGGCTTGCTCTTACTGGCCTCCCGATAAGCACGAACCATAGCAATCCGTTTCCGAACATGAGGAAGCTGAGATAACTCATTCGGAGGAGCGTCTTGCAATGCTAAGATCCAGCGCTTCTTTCCTTGTAAGAACTCTCGTGCTCCCACATAGCCCAAGTTCGCCATTTTCTCGTTGAGCCTCCGAATTTCATTCAAATATTTCGGTCATTCTGACCGATTTTTGCCCCAAAACCGTGCATTTGCCCCCGATTTCTCACCGTTTTACGGCCATTCTGTCTGATTCATCCCCCAAACCCCCATCCTGGTGTTATTTTGGTGTCCCTGGAACCTCCCCAACCCGCCCGCGTTCCAACTCCTTTCCTACTTTCTTCTACCTTTTTTTATGTTTATTCGTACACGGCCCTATACCCGCAAAAATGGCGAAAAACGACAGGGCTTTGGCCTCGTTGAATCCCGATCGGTTGACGGTGTCACCAAACACACTTCCCTCCTCAATCTCGGACAAGACTTTGCCATTCCCGAAGACCAGTGGGCGCACCTCACCGAAGAGGTCGAAACCCGACTGAAAGGACAGAACCCCCTCCCTTTCTACGAAGACGATGAAGCATATCAGGCGGCGGTGGACGACATCGTCCAACGATTGCTGGACAAAGGCTATGACATTCATAAACGTCCCAATCAAAAGCACTTCATCATTCCAGAGAAAACCACACATCCGGATTCTCGTACCTTTGCGGGAGAGCGCATGGCATTGGAGGCGTTGCAGCAACTTGGGGTTCCCGATCTGTTCGTCTCTCTTGGCTTCTCGGTCAAACATGCGAAGCTTGCCTGTGCGCTGGTGGTTGGACGTATGCTCCATCCCGCGAGTGAGCGAGCCACCCATGAATGGATGATGAACCGGTCTACGATTCTGGAACTGCTGGACGTTGATCTGCCAAGCTTGAACACGCTCTACCGAGTCACGGACGGAGTACAAGACCAACAGCAGCAAATCATGGACGGGCTCTATGGGAACACGCAGAAACTCTTGGATTTTAGCGAAACGATCGTGTTTTATGATCTGACCAACACGTTCTATCATGGGAAAGAAAAAGGAGAACTCCTCCGTCGGGGACGGAGTAAGGACCGGCGGAATGATTGTCCACTGGTCACGCTGGCGTTGGTCTTGGATGCGTCAGGATTCCCGCGTAGTGTACAACTCTTATCGGGAAATATTAGCGAACCAAGCACGATGCAACGTGCAATTGAGGATCTGGGCGGAGCGAAGCCCACAATCATCATGGATGCAGGGATTGCCACAAAAAAGAACTTGGCCTACCTGCAATCGCAGGGATTGAACTGGATCACGGTAGAGCGTGCAAAGGCGCCTCCGCTTCCAGAGAAGGATCCTGATGCAGCGTTTACGAGCGAGTCGGGAAGTAACATCAGGGTATGGAAGTTGCCCGTAGAGGAAGCGGAGAACGAAGAGGTTCTGGAAGCGGATGGATCCACGGAGGTGAATGCGAATCAAGAAGTTTTGGAAGAGAAGGACGATTCAGACGAGGAAACGTTCTCGGAGGACGGAACGCCCGATGAGGCATGGAATGAAGTCTGCATCTATGTCCACAGTTCCGATCGTCAAGTGACAGAGGATCAGATTCTGGAAGCAAAGTCGAAGAAGTTTTTGGAGGAGATCACCTATCTCCATGAAGGGCTCTCGATTCCGAGGAGGATGAAGAAGCATGATCCGTTGCTGGTTCGGATTGGTCGGAAGAAGGAAGCGTACAAGCAAATCTCTCACTTATATGATATTCAGGTCACGAAGAAGGACGGGACGGAGAATGCCAAGTCCATTACGGTGACGCGGCTTCCAGCGCATGAGGATCGGGTCTCTTCCAGTGGAGGCTACGTCCTGCGAACCAGTCTCGGGGATCGGGATCTTGAAACGGTCGTGCGGACGTATTGGCGATTGACCGAGATTGAGGCGACCTTCCGAATGATGAAATCGGATCTTGGACTTCGTCCGATCTATCATAGCAAAGACGAGCGGATTGAGGGGCATTTATTCATTACCGTGCTGGCGTACCATCTGGCGCATTTTGTCCGCACCAAATGTAAGGCGGAGGGCCTTCATTCCAGTTGGGCAACAATGCGAACGGAACTCAATCAGGTCCACCGGATTACGACCCGGATGGTCAAGACCAAGACAAGATATCTGATTACGAAGATCGATCAGGATCTAACTCCGTTTTTAGAGCAGCTATTCAAGATTCTGGGACTCCGGTACAATCCCAATGAAACGCGTGTGGTGGAGGAGCATGTAGAGGAAGACGAACCGACCAAGCCACCGGATCCCTAACCAGTCAGCACGCACCGAAGACATTGATCACTTGAACTCCGGACGGAGCAGCCCGAGGTGTGTCCAAAGGAAAGAATGGAGGGCCGAATTTGACGAAACCTGCTCCAAAAGTGCAAGAAAAGCGCCGTGGAATCGCCCCAAATGAAGCAGAGATGATTCAGAGAATCGTTGTGCTCACGGACCAAATTGAAACCAATCCCAAACATGGGACTGAATGGAAATTCGTAACTTTATGGCACTAAAAAATGGCGAACTTGGGATAGGGTCGCATATAGGGGTCTGCTCTAGGTTCGAGTTTCAAAAACTTTGCTCGTTCCTCTTCACTGAAGATGTAATGCCCTCCATCAATCGGCTTTGAGCCGATGATCATCTGTTGCAACCCATTGATTGGTTGATTCTCTTCCCGCACTGTGATCTGAGGATTGGCTAAATCGCCTGCGTCAAACAAGTATGGAGAGATTACCGAATGCTGACTCTCTAACGGCTCGCCGTTGATGTCGAGATAGCTGAAGAGGCGTTTCTTTGCCTGCGTACGTTCCTTGAAGTCAAGCCCCAGAATCACTACATGCACATGTGCTTTCCCGCGCGCATCCGATCCCCAAGCAAATGTGCGATGGGCAAACGCAATGTCAACCTTAAATCGGTTGAAAAGAATCGGCCATAACTGACCTACCTGCTCTCCCTGCGTGATGGAGTTGGTAGCTACAAAACCTATTCGTCCGCCGCCTCGGATACTGAGATACTCTCCTGCTTTTATAAACCAAGCAGCGACATAATCAAGAGAGCCTCCACTCTTGCCTAATGCTGCAATCCGACGCACCTGTGATCGCTGATCCTTGCTTTGAAACTTCGCGCCTCCAAAGGGAGGATTACCAAATATAAATGAACAGTCCTCTGGTGCAAGAACATCAGACCAATCTATTTCCAACGCATCCCCGTGAACAATATGAGGTGAAGCTTCCAACGGGATGCGCGTGAATGTTTTCCCGAATTCAAGGCTGAGTTGATTATTCATGATGTGGTCCATCATCCACAATGCTGTCTCTGCAATACGAACTGGAAATTCACTGATCTCAATCCCAAAAAATTGATCTACATCAACCAAAGAGAGGGTAGATGCTTCAAGATCTGTCTGCCCCTCTCTCCCAAGATTCTTCCGAATTTCTTTCAAAACATCTATCTCCAGTAGGCGCAACTCTCGATAAGCAATTATTAGAAAGTTGCCACAGCCGCAAGCCGGATCAAAGAATCGCATCTCTCCAAGCTTTTTTTGAAATCGTCTCAAATCTGTAATCCTGCGGGTATCTTTTCGGGATTGAAGCCGTCTAAATTCGCTACGCAGATCATCCAGAAAAAGCGGTTCAATCACCTTCAAAATATTCTTTTCGGTCGTGTAATGAGCTCCCTGCTCACGACGCTCCTGTGGATCCATCACAGATTGAAAGAGTGCTCCAAAGATAGCGGGAGAGATATCTGACCAGTCAAATAAGCAAGCATCAATTAAGGCTTGACGCATATTTGAGTCAAATGAAGGGGTTCGCAGTGAACCCTTAAACAATTCCCCGTTGATATAAGGGAATCGGTCAAGATCCTCGTCCAACCTACTCGAGCGTTGGTCTTCGGGAGTGTCAAGGACCTCAAACAACTGTACCAACAAAGGTCCAAGATCAAGCCCGTCTTTTCGTGTTCGTTCCTCTATGAAGTTGAAGAAAATGTCTCGAGATTCAAAGATTCCCGTATCATCCGCAAACAAACAAAAGACAATCCGAACAAGGAGGCGCTCCAGATCATGTCCCCGGTATCCAGATTCTTCAAGCATATCATGCAAACGTCCAACCAACTCAGAGGCCTGAATATTGGCTGGATCCTGATCCTGAAAGGTTCGTCGCTTTATTCCAAGAATGAAGCTGAATGCTTCAATATGATTGTGTAGCTCCGATAGAGGAAAGGAAACCTCCTCCCGTTCATCCAAATCATAAAGGTTGAAAGTTTGAAAATCACTCACTAAGATGTAGCGAGGGCGAATGTTTTCTTCAAGTCCATCAAAGTATTCTGCTGCCTGTTCATAGGCTGCCTTAAGATCACGACCTGCACTTTTCTGCTCAACGATCAGAACCTTTGGCCAAAACAGATCAATGAAACCAGATCGGTTATCTAGTTTTTCTACATGCTGTTCATAACGGGCAACGCTACTGCGCCGAACCCCAAATATCTCAAAGAAGGCGTTATAAAAGCTCTGTGTTTCTCCCTTCTCATAGGCCGCCCAACTCCACTCCTTGGAGAATTTACTTGCACGAGTACGGATCTCATTCCATGAAAGGCGCATCAGACAATCACGATTTGCTGTGGATTAGAGGAGTTGTTCATGAAGAATACATCCAATTTGGCTTTGTCTACATGAGAGCGAACTACACCCGCATCTTCAGACATGCGTTGGTGAGTAGTCCAAGTTAAAGCACTATGCAAGTTTTCTAGGCCTCCAATAGAATCAGCATGTTAGCCATATTCCTATGGGGTCACATAAATTCTAAAAGGATAATTTGTCCATCCATTCCGTCCTCTGGCAGTTGGCGTGAAAGCTGTCAAACTAACAAATCTTTCTCCAATGGTCAAAATTGTTTAAATGCAACTGGGGATTCTGACCAATAGCAAATCAAAAACCCAATGCGGTCCGATGGAAAGATTTCAGAAGGAGGGAAATCAATGTACAAATGGAGGGTGCTTCTTCACAATATTTTCTGTTGATTAAATACTCTAACTCTATACGAATCAATGAGCTCAGCGTAACTCAAGGTCGCAAGGGTTGGGTCCATAGGCATACCTTGAATCGGTCTTCTTCCTCAATGAGATCAGGAATCGTTCCATTGTGATCCAGCATGGACTGGAAAATTCGATTTCGAACCCCCATTCCGTAGTGATCTACATAACCATAGTCTCGGAGAATTTCCTTGATTAGCCCATTCCGAGTTACTCTGACAATGCCCTCTTTCATTTTTTCCACGGTTACTCCGTTAGGAAGGGGACCCGGAGAAATAATCTCCAAACGATCTTCATACATTGATAGCTCAATGTCAGTACCTTCGTGCCCATAATCACGATGGGTTACTGCATTCACGATTGCTTCGCGGACAGCATCAATTGGGAGAGCTTTTTTGAGGTTCCTTCGTCCGCCCTCAAGCCAAGCGATACCTGCCATGTTTCGTTTTACAAAATTGATCGAGCGGTCAATTACTCCACTGTCAACTATGGAGCGACATTTTGAGAATAATGAGACCAATGGCCCGCAAATTCGCTCCTCGTCAATGGTATTGTAATCTTTCTCTGTGCCTGGGAATGCTACTGCCATCACTCCAGCTTGCGTTAACCGGCGATTTGGATTCATGCCGAAAAGTAGTAGCCCAGCAACCGTTGTACAAATCGTGTTATCCACTTTTGCGAGCAGGTCAGAATTAAGCAATATCCTCTGCAATTCTTGTAGTTCTATATCCTGCGAAATCGGTCGCTCAAGGATCACGCGAAAGTAGTTCTCAATTCGGTCTTGGTCTAAGTTATCTAGTCCCATATCGGGAACAACCTTGGTTTCATAATTGACCAATCCAGCTAATTGATATAGCCGTCCTTCTTCTTCACGGGTTGCCTCCCGTGAAGTGCTACTAGTACGGACATAAGTGATCCAAGAATCATTGTTCCAGGCCTTGTAAGGTTTGGATGAACTATCGGGGTTGAGTTTAAGGATTCCAACTGAAAGATGATTTTCGATTTGGACAGATCCAAAACCTGGTATGATTGGTGGCTGAATATATTCTCGGGAAGTATTCATGACCAACTCTTTCGTAAGGTAACAATCTCTGGACATCCCGGTAATCCTTCCGTTATTTTCAACGCCTATCAAAATGAACCCTCCTTCGGTATTTAGCAGAGCCGACATTTCTTTTGCCAGAGACGCTGGGCTCACATCATCCCGGTTAAATTCAACATATGAATTTTCACCATTGCGGATCAGCTCGAGTAACTCAGACTTGGTCATATTCATCATCTCAATGATGGAAGTGGAGCTTATGGTCTACCCCTGAGATCTTGAAAATACTAGTCAAATTTAATATTTCACCCAGTGGCCCGAAAGACAAACCAAAAGCTTGTCACTTGAAAGCCCACTCCTTTCTGTCATGGCAACGATCATAGTATCTGATATGGAAGGCACATGAAAAAACAAGAACATAGCTTGCACTTCTATACGGTACGTTGCTGTTCTTCATTCTCGTTTCGTTGGGGTTGGGTTACGCCCGTACAGATGTCAGTCTCAGTTACATCGTACGAGAAGACTATACACCCAGATTAGTTAGGGTGCGCAAGAGATCCTCTGGCTATTCGCAGGCACAGGTAGCTAGTCCATACTTGTTGATGGGTGTTTTACTTGGCAGGTAATCCTGGGTAACGGATTTCTTGGACGAAAATGCATGATGAGCACAAGGAATGTTTGAAAGGTCGAAACAGGGTTCTGGTATTTGTGCCTTGCCCCAGTTTCGAAGAGCCAACGTTGCATTTTCCGAATGCACTCACCTCTGATCTGTGTGTTAAACAACATT
Organism: Rhodothermales bacterium; assembly: GCA_965209015.1. Taxonomy (GTDB): domain Bacteria; phylum Bacteroidota; class Rhodothermia; order Rhodothermales; family Bin80; genus Bin80. Next base: position 277,631 of record OZ242367.1, read on the forward strand.
ATCGCTGAGTAGGATTGAAATCAAGTATAATTTCTTTATCATTAAACCAAAAATGATCTACGGCAAGGTTTCTCCACAGGAGTATCCTCTATACTCCCGCCAAGTTGTATCCAGGTCAATAAAAATGCCAAGTTCCACGCTACTTCGGTGGTTAAATGACGACCATGGGGAACCAGTGATATTGACTTCGGAATACCAATTGACATTGAACTTTCTCCAGCTTTCCGAAGCCTTTGCAATCACTTATATGAGAGAGTCCGGAATCCCCCTTCAAAGGATACGGAAAGCATCAACGTATCTCAAAGAAACTTTGAAACTCAAACACCCACTAATTGACCCTAGAATCCATGTGGGAACGGACGTACACTTTGAACATGCCAAAAGAATCTTGTTGAATACAACACATCAGGGGCAAGTTCAACCACCTGACCTTATAGGCGAGTATATTCGTCGTCTTGAGTTTGAGGAGAACGAAGAACTTCCTAACGTATTACATCCTTGGATTCCTGGCAGGACAGGAAAAACCATCAGAATTGATCCACGAATCCGGTTTGGACAACCTGTGATAGCAGGGACGGGGATCTCCGTCTCGGCTGTACAAGATAGATATGAGGCTGGAGAGTCCTTGAAATATATTGCAAGCAGCTATGGAATTGAGCAAGAGAAAGTTGAAGATGCCATTGTTTATGCTACGTACTAACGATTCGAGTTCTTTGCAGATGAGTGTCTCGACAGCGATGATTTTGTTGTGCTCTTAAAGGATGTTGGATTAGTAGTCATTCGGCATAATGACAGTTTAGACCAAGGTTTTTCTGATGAAATTTGGATTAAAGAAGATTCCAGGAAAGGATATGATACGTGAAGTGCAGATTATTTGACTGCCCGATCGGGTTCCCAAACCAAACCTGTTATGGAGAATGATTAGCTAATTGACTGTTCGGTATACCAAGAGTACGCATTCGGGTGCTCAGCCTTTGATATGGAGGGCTACTTTGGGTTAGCGCTATATAATCCTGTGAACTTGAATGATAGTTTACTTTTATAACTCCCCCTTTGCTTCCCTCTTCCTCCTAAATCTACTTGTTCTTGTATGCGAGCCTATACTCCTTGCTAATTGAAGCAGGATACACCAATCACACTACAAAATTTTCCTGACTGGACAACAAATCCCTCAAAATAGAGTTCGTCAGAAATCACAGATCTCCACAGCATAGATGCTTCCCCTAATCCAGGGTAACTCAGGATGATCATGAGTTCTATGCACAGTTTTCGCATGATCTCGCACCTGATTGGGAGACGAAGTTTGAATAATTCTCATTTGGGCAACTTAGATCAGTTGTTGGTAAAAGATCCCCAATCATTTGAGTGATGGCCCCCAATATCATTGTAGATGAAAAGCTGGCTGCTGAGCATGGACTCACAAAGCAGGAATATGGATGGATTCTAGACCGGTTGGGAAGAGTCCCTACGATCACCGAGTTGGGCATTTACTCCGTTATGTGGAGTGAACACTGCTCCTATAAAAATTCAATTGCCGTACTCAAAACGCTTCCGCGAGAGGGAGATGCACTCCTTGTAGGTGCCGGGGATGAGAATGCAGGGCTGGTTGATATTGGGGATGGACTTGCCGTTGCGTTCAAGATTGAAAGCCATAATCATCCGTCTGCCGTAGAACCCTATCAAGGGGCTGCAACAGGCGTCGGTGGGATCCATCGGGATATCTTCACGATGGGCGCGCGGCCCATTTGTGCCCTCAATTCATTACGGTTTGGCTCGCTTGAACAGAGTAGGGTCCGGTACCTATTTGATGGGGTCGTGCGAGGCATCGGAGATTACGGGAATTCGTTCGGTGTTCCCACTGTGGCAGGGGAAGTATATTTTGATCCTGCATACGAAGGGAACCCTCTCGTTAATGCAATGAGCGTTGGGATCGTGAAAACACACGAAACTGCATCCGCCATCGCGAAAGGAGTCGGCAACAAGGTGTTTATTGTCGGCTCGGCAACCGGTCGGGATGGAATTCATGGCGCCACATTCGCATCCGAAGAGATCTCAGAAGAGAGTGAAAAGAAGCGTCCCAGTGTTCAGGTAGGAGATCCCTTTACGGAAAAACTGCTTCTTGAAGCAACGCTGGAAGCACTTACCGCGAAAGTCGTAGTGGGAATTCAGGATATGGGAGCCGCCGGCATCACCTGCTCCTCCTGTGAAATGAGCGCCAAAGGGAAAGCTGGAATGAGACTAAATCTAGATCATGTACCCGTTCGAGAACCAGACATGACCGCCTATGAAATCATGCTTTCCGAAAGCCAAGAGCGAATGCTCCTGGTTTGTGTGCCAGGAAAAGAAGAGGAACTGCAGGATATCTTTCAGAAATGGGACCTACATGCCGTTTGCATCGGAGAAGTCACAGATACGCAACGTGTTCAGGTGCACTACAAAGGAAAAAAAGTGGCTGAGGTTGAAGCAGACCATTTAGTCCTGGGAGGCGGTGCTCCAATTTATCATCGGGAGAGCCAACGTCCTGAATATTTGAATACAACCAGTGAATTGCCAGATCTGAAAGATATGCATCCGAAGGAGGTTCAATCTATATTGACCCGCCTATTAGGATCACCAAATATTGCATCCAAGCAGTGGGTGTATGAACAGTACGATACCATGGTACGAACAGGTACTGTATCGAGGCCAGGCCCAAGTGATGCAGCGGTTGTACGGATCAAAGGATCAAAGAAAGGATTAGCGGTGAAGACGGACTGCAATGGCCGGTATGTCTATCTGAATCCACGCAGAGGGGGACAGATTGCCGTCGCAGAAGCTGCACGGAATGTGGTATGCGCTGGGGGGCAACCCTTGGCGATTACGAACTGTCTCAATTTTGGGAATCCTTATAAACCAGAGGTTTACTGGACATTCAAGGAAGCAGTAGGCGGAATGAGCGATGCATGTAATACCTTCAATACTCCGGTCACCGGGGGAAATGTATCATTTTATAACGAAAATCCAGAGGGAGCTGTATACCCGACACCAACCATTGGAATGCTAGGACTAGTTCAGGATGTGGAAACCCACACAACACAGGCAGGATTTCGCACGGCCGGCGATCAAATCTGTTTGCTTACCCCAAAATCATGGTGCTTGCGTGCTCAACAAAAGGAGATAGGAGGCACCGAATACTTGCATACCTGCCACAATTTAATCCGTGGGGATGCGCCACATCTGGATCTGGCGGAGGAGGCTGCAGTGCAGCAAGCAGCATTAGCATTGATCCAGAGCGAGATGATTTCGAGTGCACACGATGTTTCTGATGGAGGACTACTGGTCGCATTGGCAGAATGTATGCTATTTTCTGACGGCCTAGGGGGAGAGATCCATCTAATTGCGGAGGAGGGATCCCGCCTGGATGCACTGCTGTTTGGCGAGGCACAATCTCGGATCATCCTCTCTGTTGACACATCAGATCATGATCAGATCCAGAAGATCCTTGTGGATCATCCAGATGTACAGCTAACCACCATCGGTACGGTTCAAGAAACGACTGAACTCAGCGTCAACGTTGGAGGAGAGCAGGTCGTACAATGTGATGTAGATTCAATGGAGGAAGCCTATCTCCATTCTATACCCAAGTATATGGAGAGCGTACCCGTCTAACCCAACTTACCTGTGATTGTATCGTATAAAATTGTGAAGTTATTCATCCACAAAATAAACACTGATCTATGGCTGCGATTGAGTTAACAGATGCTAATTTCCAGACTGAAGTTCTGGAGTCTGAAGTTCCAGTACTTGTTGATTTTTGGGCGGAGTGGTGCGGTCCCTGCCGTGCGATTGCCCCAATTATTTCTGAACTTGCTACTGAATATGAGGGTAAGGCAAAGATTGGGAAAGTGGATGTGGATTCAAATCCACAGAGTGCTATGAGCTACGGGGTTCGCTCCATTCCTACTTTGCTCTTTTTTGTGGGAGGGGAAGTACGGGATCAAATGGTTGGATCCTCCACCAAACGGGAGTTCCAGAAGCGGCTTGATGCACTTGTTGGAGAAGCGGTTTAATTGCACGAACCGCAGAAATTGCCTTCTCCTGACCAGAGTTTTCTCTATCGTTTATAGCCTAGGACATTGATCTGATCGTATGATTAGATGGCAATTGTCCTCGGCAAGGATATGCACTCACCATCTATTCCATCAGAGATCTCCTTTGAGGGTGCAGAACATCCCAAAGTGGTAATCATTGGCTCAGGTCCCGCTGGGTATACTGCTGCGCTCTATGCAGCACGTGCTAACCTTTCTCCCATAGTCTATGCGGGGCTCGAACCCGGAGGGCAGTTAACAACTACGACGGATGTAGAAAACTATCCAGGTTACGTAGATGGGGTACTCGGTCCTGCGATGATGGAGGACTTTAAGGCCCAGGCCATCCGCTTCGGAGCCGAAGTACGGTATGGATCAGTTACACATCTTGACTTGTCTGAGCGTCCCGTTCAAATTGTGGTAGATGATGAGATTGGACTCCTGTCGGACACATTGATCATTGCTACGGGTGCGTCTGCCCGTTATTTGGGGTTGGAGAATGAAAAACGTCTACTGGGCCGCGGAGTCTCTGCGTGTGCAACCTGTGATGGAGCATTCTTCAGAGATATGGACTTAGCGATCGTTGGAGGCGGGGACACGGCGATGGAAGAAGCGCTGTTTTTGACACGGTTCGCCTCCAAAGTTTGGTTGATTCATCGCCGTGACGAACTGCGAGCATCAAAGATCATGCAACAGCGTGTGATGGATCATCCTAAGATTGAGATTGTCTGGAATACGATCGTCACAGATGTTCTGGGGACAGATGAAGTCTCTGGGGTACGACTCAAAAATGTAGTCAATTATCAAGAGAAAGATTTAGATGTCCGTGGGTTCTTTGTTGCGATCGGACATACCCCGAATACCAAACTATTCAAGCTGTGGTTGGACATGGATGATCAGGGGTACATCCATACATTATCGGGATCAACCCAAACCAATATTCCTGGCGTATTTGCCTGTGGAGATGCACAAGACCATGTCTACAGGCAGGCGGTCACAGCGGCGGGGACTGGGTGTATGGCTGCCATAGATACGGAACGCTTCTTGACCTCAAGCTCTTAGAATATTTCGCAATAGGAACGAAACATTTTCAGGTCGCTCCCGAAGGCGGCGTACATAATAGGGTAGCCACATCCGACCATAAGGTACGTAGACGCGCATCTTATAGCCATTCCGCACGATGCCTTCTTGAGTCTGTGACCGCAGACCATAAAGCATCTGGAATTCAAAGTTTGAGATGTCTATTCCTTGACTCAGAGCAAACGTTTTAGTCGCGCGGATGAGCGTATCATCGTGGGTTGCAATCGCAGGATAATTCCCGTGTAGTAGAAGCTTCCGCATACAGGTTATAAACTGGACCCGAACGGCGGGCATACGTTGCAAGGCGATCGTAGGTGACTCTCGGTAAGCCCCCTTACAGAGACGAACCCGTGCACCCAAAGTACACATCCGATCCACATCGTCCACGGTACGCTTCAAGTATGCTTGTAGCACAGGTCCGACATGTGCAGGATAGTCAGGGAAGACCGATTCAAAGATCCGAAGAGTAGATTCCAAGGTCGAACTCCCCTCCATATCCAATCGGATGAACGCACTAAGATTATGGGCTTCATCCAGTAGAACACGAAGATTTTCCTCACAAAAGTCTTCATCAATAATCTGACCAATCATGGACAGCTTGATGGAGATATTTCGCTCCAAGCCCGATTGAGCAGCAAGAGCCCGTAGAATCTGGATATAGATATCTCTGCCTTTCAAAGCAAGGTCCCTACTAGTTACGTCCTCTCCTAATAGGTCAACAGTCGTAAGTAATTGTCTTTCATTCAGCCGCCTCACCACGGGAATCGTGCCAGCGAGAGTTTCAGCTGCTACAAACCCGCGTGCGAACGCGAAAGGCAAACGTATCATAGAGGATCAAAGAGGACAAAAAATCTAATTTCTCAGCAGATCACCTGCGTGAATGTAACCTTTGGGAAAAACCATACGTAAGGGTATAGAATTCCTCCTGTGAGTGGGGGCCGGCATCGCAAAACATTCCCAGGTATTTGCGATGCCATTTTTATTTCATCCTGTAAGAATCCCCGTTCTATGGAATCCATTCCTCAGGAAAACTAAGCTTTTCTGGAAGAACATTTAACGTCTTCACTATTAAATGTGCTCCGTAGCTACGCAACAAGTCTCCATGTACGTCAGTGTCCAGATAAGGAGGTGCGTAGCCTATGGCAAGCATTCCTGCGGAACAGGCTGCATTCATATCGTCAACAGAATCCCCAATATATACAGTTTCTTCTGCCTGGATTTGCAAACCCGCGGCATGGAGGATTCCCAAAGCATACAGGAGTGGAAATGGATCAGGTTTTCCCCGGTCTTCTTGCAGTTCCCGAGGAACAAGAAGAGAAAAAAAACTCTCCCAGCCAAACCGGTCAATGGCCCATCTTGCCTCCCCACGCGGACGGCCAGTTACAATTCCCAACACATGACCATTTTGTTTTAATTCTTGCAAAGTGCTGGTTTGAATGAGCGGTCGCTCCTCCATGATGAATCCGTCCCAGTCTTCTCCCCGATAACGACGCTGAAATTCACTGATCACACGTGTCCGAGGAACTTCCATGCCATAGTCCCCAATGATTGTGTGCGTGAGCGCCCAATCATCATTGAAGCCACCACGGTCTTTGTAGCGCTGAATTAGCTTTGAGTGCACTTCGCGCCCGGTAAAGTGGTAGACCGTTTCTTCAATAGCGCGCCGGTAGGATCGGGACACATCTACCAGCACACCGTCCATATCAAATAGGACCACAGGAATATGCGGGGGAACTGGCATCTACAAAGATGCACAAGAGGCAATCAGACAAAAATTTCTTATGAGTTCATGGTGACCAAAAACTCATCATTACTTTTCGTAGAACGCATCCGGTCAAGCAAGAAATTCATAGCCTGAATCGGATCCATATCGGCGAGAAGTTTACGCAAAATCCAGATACGGGCTAGCCGAGCTTCCTGGATGAGTAGTTCTTCCCGACGTGTTCCACTCATGACCACATTGATCGCAGGGAATATACGACGATCAGCCATTTCCCGGTTCAGAACCAATTCCATGTTTCCCGTCCCTTTGAACTCCTCAAAGATCACTTCATCCATGCGGCTTCCCGTTTCAATTAGTGCAGTTCCAATGATGGTTAGAGATCCACCTTCTTCAACATTACGGGCAGCGCCAAAGAAACGCTTAGGGCCCCTGAGTGCGGTCGCATCCAAGCCCCCAGAAATTGTACGTCCAGAGTCAGGGCACACCGTATTATGTGCACGAGCCAAACGGGTAATTGAATCTAAGAGGATCACCACATCTTGCTTGGCTTCGACAAGACGTTTTGCTTTTTCAAGTACAATGTTAGCCACTTCAACATGCCGAGAAGGTTCCTGATCAAACGTGGAGGCAATCACCTCCCCTTTGACATGCCGTTCCATATCGGTCACCTCTTCGGGTCGCTCATCTACCAAAAGAATAATTAAGTGGGCCTCTGGATGATTTGTACTGATCGCATTTGCAATCTTTTGCAGGAGTATCGTCTTACCAGTTTTTGGCTGAGCAACAATCAGCCCCCGCTGTCCCTTGCCAATTGGGGCAAAGAGATCCAGAATTCGCAGGGACATATCATGAGCACGCGTTTCTAGACGTAAGATCTCATCGGGATACAAGGGTGTCAGGTAGTCAAAGATCTTTTGTTCACCCAGTTCGCCCGGTTCAGTACCATTGATTTTTTTTACATGAATCAGGGCGAAATAGCGTTCACCCTCTTTGGGGGGGCGAATTTCACCATCCACTGTATCTCCAAGCCGCAGGCTGAAACGCTTAATCTGACTCGGGGACACATAGATGTCCTCCGGACTTGGAAGATAGTTGTAGTCTGGGGATCGCAGGAATCCGTATCCGTCGGGAAGTACCTCCAGGACTCCCGTTTTGTTAATTATGGTATCGGGGTCCATTTTGTGCAGATCAGACTGCCCCATGTATGCCGGCGGAACATCGTGGCGACGACGGTCGCCCTTTGAAGGCATCCGGGAATCTCGTCGTCCGCGTCGTCCATAGCCTTGCTTTCTTGAACGCCCGCTCGGCCTTCCTCCTCTGGATGGTCTTCCTTCGGGGGAGTGATGTGGAGATGATGACATTTGTTCAGGGGAGGAAGTATTAGATGATTTGTTATTGGTGCGAGACCGGGTATTACTGCCAGAAATTTTTTGCTTCGTTCGTGACTCTAACCCACCAGATAGATGGTTTCGATGGGAGGTTGAGGGCCCGGGTCCAGATTTTGTAGGTGATGTAGAGTGTGGAGAGCTATCCATTTGAGTTTGATTTGGAGGTTGTGAAGGTTTAGTGAGATTGGAAGTAGCATCCGAATTCTGCCGATTCGACGGAGAGAAAAATGAGTTTTCTTTCACAGAGAGTGACTTTTTTTGGAGTTCCGAAGAAGCACGACCGTTTCCCAAAACGGCCTTGGGGCTGTGATGATCAAGAATGAAGTGGATTAACTCCTGCTTACGTAGCGAGGTCCAGCCCCTTACACCTATCTGTCGGGCAATTTCTTTCAACTCAGGAAGTTTTTTCGCTTTGAGTTCAAGTTGGTTCATGAAAGATTAAAGATTATGGGTATTGGGCCGGCCAAAAAGAAATATCTTTATGCGGCACATAAAACTGACTCCCGCAGAAAGCGGAAATCCATGGAGCAGGTGAGTGTGGATAGACTGAAGTGCAGCAGCAATGAGATTGCCACTATGAAAGAGGTCGGCTTAGCAAAAAGGATACACTTTTTACGTCAAAAAGACGTAATTAGGTACTCTTCACCATGCAATTTAATAAAATAGATACAATTCACAAACATACACGCAGAAATGCCTCAGCCAGAAAGTGCGACCCGCAGATCAAGATGGTGTCTCCCTTTGAGACCTGAGATTGGGCAAGATCCCACATGACATGGACGGGACCTACTCCAGCGATATTAAATTCATGTTTCTCGAGCAGGTTCACCAATTCGGTTGAAGAATAACCGCGACGAAGTCCGAGATCACAAATATAGAGATTTAAAGATTGACATGCTTTGAACTCTTTGATGATTCCAGAGAGATCCTTATCCTTCATCAAGGAGAACAGGAGATGTACATGCCCTACTCTTTGCGCATACCGAAGAGCAGAACCAATACCTGCGGGGTTATGGGCTACGTCCAGTACCGTAAGCGGGGAATGGTTTATAATTTCCAGACGGGCCCGAAGCCCCGTGCGCCCACGTACCTGAGACAAGCCCTCATAGATGATTTCGGGCGCAAGTTTTGTTTCTGGAAATAGAAATTCTGCACTTTGTGTAGCCAGAAGCGCATTGATTGCCTGATCTGGGTTTGCTGGGTAGCCCCATTTGGGAAGAGGATATATGTTGAAAGGGGTGTGGAGGCAGTCCTCAATAATTTTTCCCGGCTCGATCCATGGGGCACTCAGACTGCGCGCCGTTGTGTGAACGATCTCTTGTGTATGTTCCCGACCGGTTGCCGCAATGACCGGGGTGCCCTTTTTAATAATTCCTGCTTTTTCACGCGTGATTGAACGGAGAGTGTTTCCCAGTATCCGGGTATGGTCTAGGTCAATCTGTGTGATTACGCAGAGCTTGGGAGTCAGGATATTGGTTGCATCTAGTCGGCCTCCGAGTCCCGATTCAATAATTGCCAGATCTACGGAGGACTCCGCAAAGAACAGGAAGCTCAGAGCGGTCATGGCTTCAAAAAAACTCGGTTGCAGACGATCGAAGAGAGAACCATATCGGCGGAGTGCTCCGTCCATCCACTCGGTTGGTACCGGAATTCCATTTAGCCGAATTCGCTCAGATAAGTGGAGTAGGTGTGGAGATGTATAGAGTCCTATGTTTGCACCTGCAACCTGACCGATGGAGGCGATCATGGAAGCAACAGATCCCTTACCATTGGTGCCGGCAATATGTACGCTGGCAAAATTGCGGTGCGGATTTCCCATCTCCTCTAAAAGGTGGGCAACGCCGCGCAATCCAGGTTTCATTGCGGCATTCCCAAGTTCAGAGTAGCGAGGGAGATTCAAGAGACGCTCCGCATACGCAATCGGCATTAGGTCTTTCGTGGTTGCATGGTCACCACTGGGAGAATCATCTCTTCCATGGAGGCGCCTCCGTGCTGCATGGAGTCGTTATACAGATTCCGGTAATGGTTATAATTCGTAGGATACACGAAATAGTAATCCTCCTTCGCAATGATATAGCAGTTTCCATTACCTCCAGAAGGTAAGCCATATGCTTTGGGATCTTGGACGATCATTGCATGACGGGAATCGGCTCGAAGATTACGCCCGAACTTATAGCGTAAGGCAGTAGAGGTATTGCGATCCCCTCGCACTTTTGCTCCATGGAGGCTTCGGATCGCGCCATGGTCTGTTGTGACAATGATCGTACAGTCCTTTTTGGACAGTGTCTGAAAGGATTGATAGAGCCAGGAATGTTTGAACCATGTTCGTGTCAGTGCTCGATAGGCCTGTTCATCAGGTGCCAATTCCCGAATTACATCCGAATCGGCCCTACTATGGGCAAGAATATCCACGAAGTTGATCACGATAGAGTTCAGGTCTGCTCGTAGATAATGATTCACATCCTGTGCAAAGGCACGACCGTCTTCTTTTCCAATCAGTTTCCGATAGCGCATGGAGATTTGTCCGCGATTGGCTCGGTCAAGACAAGCTTTGAGCAATGCTTCTTCATTCCGATTCCGGCTATGTTCATCTCCATCCTCACCCTGCCACAGGGTTGGGTGACGGCGAGCAATTTCGGAGGGTAGAAGGCCCGCAAAAATCGCATTCCGTGCATAGGGGGTCGCTGTTGGGAGGATCCCTAAGTAGAAATCGGTCTTTACAGAAAAAAGAGGCAGAAGGAGGGATTCAAACTCAAGCCACTGATCATACCGCATGCAATCAATGACAAAGAAAATCACGGGACGCTCCGAGTTGAGCTGCGGAATCACCCATTGCGGAATCACCTCATGGGAAAGAATAGGCCGGTCCGCAGTTGAGCGGGAGAAATATGCAGAGATCCAGTCAGGGTAAGAGGCTTCAACATATCGGCCGAACACCCGGTTCGCCTCTCGGTACTGATCAGAAAGGACTTGACGGGCTCCCTCATCATTCTCAAGTGAACGATCGTAGTGAACCAACTCTTGGTACAGGCTAATCCATTCTTCAATTGCAGTACACTCACTGAGCGCAAAGGAAATTGCATTGAAGCGATGCATATAGTCTTTTGATACGCGGGCATTCCGAAGGTGAATTCGTTCAAGGAGACGCTTGCAAGTGAGCAGAATCTGGCTGGGATTCACAGGCTTGGTCAGGTAGTCACTAATCTGGCCCCCAAGCGCCTCATCCATCAAATGCTCCTCTTCGCTCTTGGTCACCATAATGACCGGAATATCTGGACGCTTCTGTTTGATTGAGGCAAGTGTCTCAAGTCCTCCCATACCAGGCATTTGTTCATCTAAGAGAACTAGATCTACAAGATCATCCTGAGCGACCACTTCAACCGCATCGGCTCCGTTCGTGACACTGGTTACACGATAACCGCGGTCTTCTAGAAAAAGTACATGAGAGCGGAGCAGATCAATTTCATCGTCTGCCCAAAGGATATGTCCGGCTGTTGACATCAACGAAAAGAATTAAGTGAGTCGTAGCCGTGTGATCAGGTAACATTATTGAAATTGAGGACCGTATACTTTCGGTTTGCACCTATTGTTCAATTCATGTGCAACAGGGTAGTCACTGGTAGGTATACGATTTTGAACATTTATATATCCTACCCATGGCTACAAAAGGCTTATCCAAACGTATGCAGGTCGCTTTGAATCAGCAGATTAAGGCTGAACTGGACTCTGCTTATCTCTACTTGGCCCTATCCGCCGAATTGGACTCCCGTGGTCTGAAAGGATTTGCATATTGGTTACGGGTTCAATGGGAAGAGGAGTTGAAACATGGCTTGAAATTATACGACTTTTTGCTGCAGCGCGATGCGAATGTTGAGCTCCATGCTCTTGAAAAGCCCAAGATTGATCCTAAACTCACCACCTTAGAGATTTTTACTCAGGTGTTTGCACATGAACAGTATATTTCGGCGCGGATCAACGAGTTGTATGCCTTGGCCGTGGAGGATCGGGACTACGGCTCTCAAACCCTGCTACACTGGTTTATTGAGGAACAGTTGGAGGAAGAAGAATCTGCTCGGGAGATCATGGACAATCTACGCCTAGTCGGGGAGGAAGGAGCCGCACTCTTCCTACTGGACCGCGAAATGAGTTTGCGCTCGGATGACCATTCCGAATAATCTGAGTTGTTCCTGAACCCAGACGCATCCTTTGCCCACCATGTCAGCATTAAAATTTCTGGTTCCTGGGGTTATTCCTCAGGAAGAGTTTGATGCGATTCAGATTGAGACTCACGAGGTTGTCCCTGGAATCTTGATGCTCGTTGGATTGGGGGGGAACATCGGGGTGTCGTATGGCGAAGATTCCACCTTCATGATTGATGGTCAGTTTGGACCTCTTACAGAGAAGATTCTGGCTGCAATTAGAACCTGTACTGATCATCCAGTGCAGTATGTTCTCAATACTCATTGGCATCTAGACCATGTGGCAGCGAATCAGAGTCTAGCTAAACGGGGACTGACCATCTTGGCACACGAAAATGTCCACAAGCGTTTGAGTGTGGATCAGAACTTACCTACATTCAAGGCAACCGTCCCTGCCATGCCGGGCGTGGGGCTTCCAAGGGTCACCTTTTCACAGGATATGTCTCTACACTGGAATGGCGATACGATCAATATCTTCCATGCGCCACATGCACATACGGATGGTGATACGATTGTCCATTTCAAGTCAAGCAACGTCATTCACATGTCGGATACCTACTTCAACGGAATGTATCCAATCATTGACATGGACACCGGAGGGACGATAGAGGGGATGATTACGGTTGCAGATCAAGTACTCGCACGTTCCAACGAGAACACGAAGATCATCCCAGGGCATGGCCCGCTATCTGGGATCAAAGAGCTACAGGCCTATCGGGATATGTTGGTGACTGTACGTGACGCAGTTACTGCACTGATTCGTCAAGATATGTCTCAAGAGGAAGTGATTGCCCAGAAGCCGACAGCTGCCTTGGATGCTGATTGGGCGGGCGGCGTTTTAGATCCAGATACGTTTGTATCTCACCTGTACAACTTGTTAACGAAAACTGTTAGTCAATAAGCTTGGCTGCCTTTGCAACTTGGTAGAGAGTTTCTCGATCGGGTGGGCTTAGTGGGAGAACTTTCAGGTCAACCAGCATGTCGCCGGTACGCTTCGTGTCCGATTGAACCCCACATCCTTTTAGACGAAGTCTGGTATTGGGCATTGAGTTGGGGGGTACATCAATCATGGTGGTTTCTCCGTAGGGATCCGTGATCGGTCGCGTACAACCCAAAAGAGCTTCTAATCCATTCAGGGAGAGTGTCATTTGAAGCGAGTTTCCTCTCCGGGTGAAAACAGGATGAGGCACGATCTTGAAGGTGAAGATCCTTGCACCGGGATCATCTGATGCGCGGATTCGGAATTTATTTTTCACCCCTCGTGGAAGAACAATTCGAGTCAGAGAGCCATCTTTACCACGAATCACGACCGGACCCCCTTGAAGCGCCCGCTCCAATGAGATGTTAACCGTATTTCCTCCTCCGCCAAAGAGTTCCTCAAAAAATTCACCGATGCTTGAGAAAAAATCATCAACGAAGGCTGTGGTGGGGACTGGGTTTGAAGCGGCATGCAATTGATCGTATGCCTGCCGTCGCGTTGGATCAGAGAGAATACTGTAGGCTTGCTGAAGCCGCTTAAACCGCTCTTCGGCCTCATCATCTCCAGGATTACGATCGGGATGATGTAGTTGGGCGAGTCGACGATAGGCATGCTTGATCTCTTCGGCAGAGGCATACATGTCCACCTCCATCACGGCATAAAGGTCATCAGCGGTAGTCAAACGAGACATTACGAATCAAGGTTGGTTGAAAGATGTTTGCAGGTTATATTTTAGAATATAGTTGGCAACAATGGCACGAATCAATAAGATACTGGTTGCGAATCGAGGGGAGATCGCTTTGCGCATAATGCGAACCTGTAAAGCACTTGGAATCCATTCGGTTGCAATTTTCAGTGAAGCGGATCGAAAAAGTGCACATGTGGCGTATTCAGACGAAGCATATTGTGTGGGTCCTCCCCGCTCAGTTGATTCCTACCTGAATCTGGACCGGATCATGAATGCAGCCCAGGAAAGTGGCGCGGATGCGATTCATCCTGGCTATGGCTTTTTATCCGAACGTGCGGAACTTGCCCAAGAATGCGCAGAGCAAGGAATTGTTTTCATCGGCCCATCGGCACAGGCAATTCAGGACATGGGGGATAAGACGCTGGCCAGACAGCTTATGATGAAACACAATGTTCCCATTGTTCCTGGGACCACTGGAGCGATCTCTACTCTGGATGAGGCGCTGAATATTGCTAGCAAAATCGGATATCCCGTGCTTGCGAAGGCAGCTGCGGGAGGTGGGGGAAAGGGAATGCGTCTGGTTCGGAGCGCCCCAGAAATGGAGGAGTCCCTGAGCCTTGCACAGGGGGAGGCCGGATCCGCCTTTGGGGATGCAAGAATCTTTATTGAAAAGTATTTGGAAAATCCTCGCCACATTGAAATTCAGATCCTTGCGGATGCCCATGGACATTGCATTCATCTATTTGAACGCGAATGTTCTATTCAGCGACGCCACCAGAAAGTGATTGAGGAAGCCCCTGCTTCCCACATGACCGAAGAGTTAAGAGCCCAAATGGGAGCGGCAGCAATCCGTGCCTCACAGGCTTGCGGCTATGTTGGAGCGGGAACGATTGAGTTTTTGCTTGATCAGGAAAATAACTTTTATTTCATGGAAATGAATACGCGTCTTCAAGTTGAGCATCCCGTCACAGAGTCCATTACCTGCCTTGATCTTGTCGCAGAGCAAATCAAGATCGCGGAGGGGGCTCCACTACCCTACAGGCAGGATGAGCTCACGATCCATGGACATGCGATAGAGTGTCGCATTTATGCAGAGGATCCAGCATCCAATTTTTTACCAAACCCGGGTACGATCACATTTCATCAGGTACCGGTCGGGGTTGGCGTTCGTGTTGATGCGGGTATAGAGGTTAGTGGGGAGGTCCCAATCCATTATGATCCAATGATCTCAAAAGTGATCGTATGGGGTCGTACGCGTGAAGAAGCAACCCAACGAATGATCTTTGCACTGGGGGATTATCAGATCGCAGGTGTAAAAACGACTCGTCAATTTTGCCGTCGAGTCATGAGATGTAAAGATTGGAGGAGAGGCCGCCTGAATACTCATTTTGTAGATGAGAATCCAGAACTTTTAGCAGAAGAAGCTGAGGTCCCAAGGGAGGCCGCTGCGGTGGCAGCTGCTCTGCTGCAGAGAAGCAAACCCTCAAGCAACCCGCCTACTGCCTGGCGCTATCGCTCACTCCCCCCTTCTATTCGGCCGTCTTGATTTACCAATTTCATGCTCAGTCGGTAGATAAAGAGCTGTGTATACTGATTGAGTTGTTCGGTAGATAATGATGATCCATGCAAGAACGGAGATTTGCAAGGTGCTTCGTTCAAGAGATACTTAGTGCCCAAAGAAAATTTCTTTTATGAGCGACATGTATAGGAGGGGATTTAAGGAGGCATTTATAAACAGAGTATCCATTTTATGTCGTTTATTGAGTCTCCAAATATTCTTATAATCCCATGTTAGCGATGAGGGCAAAATGAGTTGGACAAAAACGCTGAATCCCGTGGGCCATCCCATTCCAGATTTCAAAAAAAGTCTACCAACTACGCTCATCTTGAGGAGCTATGCAGGCGGGGTCTTTGATGGGCGATATGATATCAAGTTCAGACATGAGTGCGACGGTACAGCTGGTACGTTTACCGAAGAGATGATCGCTCTGGTATTTTTTATGGAGATTGTGTAACGTTTGTTGGTTGATCAAAAAGTCTCATTGAAGATTATTCAACTGAGGCGAACGTAGAAATCGAGAGAAGAGGCTTAAATAAAGGGAATTATATAGAACATTTGAATTTCCTGTTACTTCGTGGGCTTGATTTTCTTTTTTTGGATATTGAGTAAGACCTTCACAAGTTCCATAGGTGTACGTCCGCCATACCTCGGATTCGGGCTCGGAGTATTCATCACTCGGTCAAACTTCATATAAATACGAGCCATTTCTGCGTCTGACCTGGAACTTTTCTTTTCTCTTTCTTTGTGGGGCGTCACCCGGCCTTTTTCGTCACTCATGAGTGAACTTCCTTCAATATCTTGTTTGTATATCGTTCTGTCTATCTGTCCCAAGCTTCCGAATCTCGCCTAATCATCATACGCAATTCTACGTGTTCACTTCTATCTGTGACAAGCTTCATGCCATGCGCAACCGTGGCAGGAATAGTTTCCGTTTCGGAAACCATTTCTTGATGATCCAAGATAAATGTAACAGCGCCATTATCCGACATTGATTCAATGACATAGTCGCAATTCTGCCAGAGAGGGATTTGAACAATATGAAGAACATTTCCTTCATTGAAGCCAGCAGCCTTGTATCCATAGAAAGCGCCATTCTCCTCAAAATCACCACGATTCTGATCTGCTCTGACCTTTGATGCTCTGTGCTTCTCTCTGAAGTAGTTTTGCCGGAGAGTACTCCGGTGACTGCGGGGTCAGCACGCTGGTTATCATTTAGAAATTGCGTTCATCTAGCATTCCCGAAATTGTCAGAGATATAAGTTGCTTGCGTATTCTGTATGCATGTTTAATCCCTCTTCGCGTATCATCAAGATTGGCAAGAATGAACTCTATATCTTTCTCAAATTCAGCGTGAGGCATACTGCTTGTTATATTGATCTATAAATTCATATTTCGTCAACCAGTATACACCACCGTTCGCGCATGAATTCCCCTTCCAATCCACATTACGTATCCGATCAATTAAGATTTTTACGGGTATCTTCGATTTGAGGTAATATCTTCTATTATTGGGTTTTGGGTTCGTAATTATTCGCTTTGGAGAAGCCCCAAATACAAATACATCGAAGTCTTTTTTTGTGGCAAAATCAAAATCTTGCGTGCCCGTTATTTTTTCTGGCAACTGTACCCTAAAGTCCAGCTCAGGTGACTTGTCTAACACAAAAAAACTGGTTGGCACATGGTAATCCGTGCCATCCAACGTAAAACAGTCACGTCCAAGATCTGTTATTGATGCAATACGCCAGTCTTTTGGAATTATACGTTGCCTCGTATGTTTGCGATATACATTTGGAAGTATGAAAGCAATTGTACAAACATTTTCAAACGACATCGCCCTTTGGATAAAAGTGGATGAGAGCTTGTGGTACTGACCATAAGGTGGATTTCCTACAACTAATACACGCTCATATCTACTTGGTACGTTATACTCAAACCAATCTGCTTGAATAACCTCCTCATGCTGTGGATCTATGTCTAGTCCTATTTTGTTTTTGTGCGTGACTTTATTCAGAAACACACCGTTTCCCGCCGACGGCTCTACAACAAGGTCATATCGGTCCAAATCGTCCAAGGCAGCGAGACAGCGCCGCACTACTGCGGGCTTGGTGAAGTACTGATCTAACGCTTCACCAGTTGTCTTAGGAGCAAGGCGATTCAGCTGGTGCATTCCTACCCCACCAACTCCCTGAACAGCACTTTGCGACCGACCATCCCCGCGACTATATGTTGCATTTGTATTTCCATATCCAGATCATGCAGGTTGTACTTACCTGCGAATTGGGCAATATAACGGTTCAAGTGCTTCTTGCTGACATGGTGATATACGCCATGATACGCCCACTTTAGAACCGCACAGAATGATTCAACTCCGTTTACGTGTGCCTGTCCATGGACGTACTCCCATATTATTCGACTCAACTCGGTTTAGTCTACAATTGGTGGATTTGGACGGGGTTCGGTCAGGATTGGGGGTGTCTAAAGAGCCGTAATGCCGTACGTTTGGTAGTTTGGGCAAAAATGAAGCTCTTTCCGCCTGAAATTCAGACCGCACAAAATGGCCGAATAGGTGGCTTTTCTAATGTTCAAATCTGTCAGGACATTCTCAAAATAGACCTATCTCCCTGGAAAACAAGGCTTTTTTCCTCAGAGAGTCACAACCTGTCAAAGTTAGGATTCACCTCATTCAAATTGATAAAATAGAAAAATGAAGTCTCTGTACATAAGATCAGATGAGCGTGACTTACTGAATGAATTGTACATACAATCTATACTCTAGATCAGAAAATGCTTCCATAAATTGAGGTGGATATTCTGGGGTACTCTGAAACACTATGCTTGACCGTTTCGTGCGGACGAACTGGATTCTTGTATGTAGTTGCTGAATCCGTATAGAGCCGTGCGCCTTCAATAGATTTTTTGTATCAGAGCCAGTCCATCCCCTATGGGTACCAGAGTCAGATGGATTCTGGAGTCTTGGTGTAGTTTTTTGTTCAACATCTGAATGGACTGTGTCGCCTCGCTCTCTGCCGTAGGATTGACGACATCTCCGCCGCGTAGCACATTATCAATCATGATCAGCCCGCCGGGCCGTACCAAAGCAAGAGATCTTTCGTAGTACAAGTCATAACTTTCCTTATCTGCGTCAATGAAAGCGGCATCAAACGAATTGGCTTTCCCCTGTGCAATAAGTTCAGTCAGCGTATCGGATGCGGGGGCCAGATGCAATGAGATCCGATCGGCTACGCCAGCCTCGGACCAATAGCGGCGAGCAATCGCGGTAAAATCTTCACTGATATCACACGCAACGAGATGACCGTCAGGTGGGAGTGCCAGTGTCATCGCAAGTGCAGAATATCCGGTAAAGGTACCAATCTCCAATACTGATCGCGCCTGAATCAAGCGCAGGAGGATTGCCATAAACTGTCCCTGATCAGGAGATATTTGCATTTTTGCATCGGGATGCTCCGCCGTCTCTTTACGGAGCGCCTCCAAGAGAGGGTGCTCACGCAACGAGACACCTAAGATATATTCACGAAGTTCATCCGTCAGGGAGAGTGTGGATCGGGACATGGTTGACAAGGGGGTAAGTCAATCAGTTAATAGTAAGTGTTCATGATTTGAAGATCTCTGCGCGACAGCCAATTAGCGACTGCTTTAACCGCTTCGCTTGTTCCTCGGGTTGCAATTGGTTTCCCAAAATTCATGATGCTCAGTAAAAGTTCTGCATTAGATTTCTCTACGGGCCGAAGCTGCAGAAACAATTCTTGCACCAATTCGGGTTCATGTACCCGAGTTACAAAAACCAAGCCTTCCTGTACAATCATCTGTAGTACATCTAGAACTACAACATGACCGTTTGGGAAGTGGTGAATGATGTTCTCAAATTCAGTTACAACAGGAATAGTCCCGTTCAGGAGGGCGTGATGCATACCGTCTTCTCTGTGAACATCAGGAGGGACATCGGGTGAGGATTGAACCTGTTTTTGAATCTGCGCATGAAAAACGCTGCGCCCTTCGTGTAGCCATTTACGAGCATACTTGGTGCGAAGGACTGCGGGAGGAGGATTGCTGTGGATGATTTGAAAATATCCAGATTCATGCACAAGTGAAATGGTTTGATCAAAATACTGTTCATCATCCGAAGTGAAGAGCAGCGACCCTTCTGTTCGGAGGCGGGCAGCAAGCAATCGAAAAAAAGATTGGTTGAATAGCCTCCGATCAGCATGCCGATGTTTTCTCCATGGATCGGGAAAGTTCACGTAAACTTGAAAGAGGCTTTCATTTTCCAGCACATTACGTAATAGAAACAACCCACTTCCATGATGTAACCGGACATTGGACAACTTTGAACGCTGCAGATGCTTAAAGGCACGAGCAACAGACCCACGAGATAGATCAGCTCCCAGACAATTCCAATCAGGGTTTGATTTTGCAATGGAGGCTAGGAATCTGCCATCTCCAAATCCAATTTCCAGAGTCAGGGGTGCATCGCGCCCAAACATCTCCGCGTTCGTAGCGGGAAAAGGGATGCAGGGCAGGTCAAGAAACATGGTAGTCCCTAAGCGAAGGGGTGGGCATTCTCAATATGTCTGCCCCCATTGCCGTCTGTCCCCAGCATCTGTCCTGATCGCCGAATTCGTGTTCTGACTTGATTGAGTGCAGGGGACAAAATATATGTAAGACCACTGTATTCTAGGAACGTATCCTTCGCGTCTTCCTCTACCATGTTGTCTCCTGGATTGATAGTATCCAAGACATCTGGGCCAGCATTCATCTCCTCTGCTATGCGATTACTACTAAAGAGTGCAACAGGATTGATCCGAGGTTGTATTTTCGGACGCAGGATTATTTCCACCCCAACTGCAGAGGTGCTTTGAATGGAGCTGTGCTGGCTGAAGGAATCTTGCTGCATTGCAGAGAGACTTGGAATATTAGAGAATCAGTCGGTTACTGGCCCAGTGCCAGTTGGACATACTCTTCGGCAGTATTCACTTCGGGATGCGATCGGATGACTTTACGTACCATCAGTTCGGCTTTTGCACGGGAAAGCCCCAGTGTTTCCAGAGCGGCAAGTGCATCCGCCCTTGCGGTGGAGGCACCAGATTCCTCTGTTTGCGCCAGATCCAATTCGCGGATTCGGTCAAATAATTCTACAACTAGTCGTTCGGCTGTTTTGCGACCGACTCCACTAATTCGTTGGAGCATTACAGGTTGTCTCAGGGTAATATATTTAACTAGTTCTTCTGGAGTCAAGGTGGAAAGTGCTGCAATTGCGATCCTCGGGCCTACTCCAGATACACCTAAGAATAACTCAAAGATTGCTCGTTCGCCGGAGGTAAAGAATCCGAATAAGTTCTCACGGTCTTCCCGGGTATAATGATGCGTAAGCAGCCGAATTTTTTTTCCAGAATCCGGTAGTTTATCCGAAGTAGACATAGGAATAAATACCTTATACCCGATTCCCTGCACATCTATGACCGCATGGGTCGGTCCTTTGGTACTAAGGATTCCTTCAATGTATTCAATCATAATTTTATAGACCACAGATTAGGTAAGATACGGCGTGTTCACGTACACAGACGCACTATGACGGAGCAAAAACAAACGAAAGCAGGAAATCGGGCTTCTATTGTTGCCCTTGGAATTCTGGCAAGTCGCATTTTGGGATTGGTGCGTTGGAGTTTAGTGGCTCGCTACTTCGGAAGTGGGCCCCATGCAGATGTGCTCAGAGCAGCATTCCAGGCACCAAATGTCCTGCAAAATTTGCTTGGCGAAGGGACGATGTCCGCCGCATTCATTCCTGTTTACTGCAGGTTACTCGAGGAAGGGAGATCCGAAGTGGCAGGTCGTTTTGCTGGAAGCATTTTAGGACTTTTGACCGCAGTGGTATGCATCGGAGTCGTAATAGGAATCTGGCTTGCTCATCCTATCTGTTCAATTCTAATGCGGGGATTTGTGGGAGATGCGGCAGAAGTAGCAGCCGGTATGAGAGAGGTGGATCGATTACTTCTTGCGGTTGATATGGTTCGGCTTGCATTTCCGATGGCGGGGATTCTGGCCTTATCATCCTGGACACTGGGCGTCCTAAATAGTCATCGCCGATTTCTGATGCCCTATTTCGCTCCCCTCTTATGGAATGTGACTATTATTGGGGTACTCTTGGGAGTCGGAAGCTTAATTGGTTTTGATCCCAGTGATGATGGAGGCATCTTACTACCTGAGACATTCACACGGCTTTTGACAGCCGTTTTTGTTGGCGGAGTGATAGGGGGATTATTTCAATTTCTAGTTCAAATCCCTTCGGTTGTTTCAGTGATAAAAGGGTTTCGATTAAGCCTATCCACGCGCATTGAGGGGGTTCGTCATGCACTGGTCGCTTTGGGGCCTGCATTAGCCGGTCGAGGGGTAGCACAGTTATCGGCGTATCTGGATATTCTTCTGGCGACCCTGCTGGTGGAGGGGGCGGTGGCAAGTATTGGCTATGCACAGGTGCTGTATATCCTTCCGATTTCACTTTTTGGTCTTTCTGTTGCTGCGGCAGAGTTACCAGAACTGACTCGAATTGGGGGAAGCAGTTTATCCCAGATGGCTCTGCGCATACGTACCGGTCTGCGGCAGGGACTCTTTTTGGCAATTCCCACAGCTTTGGGCTATATCGCACTGGGTTACGCAATTATTGGAGCAATATATAAAGGTGGACTATTTGACATAGAGGATAATTGGTTAGTCTACTTCATTTTGGCTACGTATAGTCTTGGGCTTCTAGCGACCGTCAGCAGCCGTTTACTGCAGAACGGTTTTTGGGCTCTTCAGGATACTCGCACCCCAGCAAGAATGGCTTACATTCGGGCGATTATTTCGTTGGTGGTGGCGATCCCTACAATGTTTGTCCTTGATCAACTGACGGTGTCTCAGGTCACTGGGATTGATATATCTACGCTTCATTTGGGAGCAATTGGACTTGCGGCTGGCAGTGCGGTGGCAGCTTGGGTTGAGTGGGTATTACTTCGGAGGGCACTCATGCTCCGACTGGATGAGACCTTTATTCCTTGGAGATCATTAGGTACAATGGTTTTGTTGGTCACTATTGCTCTGATTCCTGCCGGTGTTGTATGGTATTTTATGCAAGGCTTGAATCCGATATGGAATGGAGTAAGTGTTATTATTGTTTTTGCCGGGACCTATCTTTTTCTCGCATATTTGAGGAGAGCACCAGAGTTAGAAATATGGCTCGGACGACTGAAATAGTAGCTTTGAGAGTTCAGATTGTCGCATACAGTACCCAAGTCCATAGATTTTTAATTGAGGTTGATTATATACAATTACAGCGTCTGCGTTAATGGACTGGGTCTATCTTCGGACGAAATCAAGTCATGATTGCCCATATGTTGAGTATTCCGAACAAAAGAGACACCGATTACGAGCGATGTGAGCCCTGAATAAAAGTCCTGCATTTCACCAGCAGTTAGGTCTGGCGAACAAAAGAGACACCGATTACGAGCGATGTGAGCCACCGGATTCTGTCGGCGAAGTCGTGCACAGTATATATGCAAGACGGGTTTGTTTACGAGATGGGTTCGTTCTTCAATTCTTGTTGTGTCTAGCGACAAAACTTTTTACGGTTTTTGCTGTGATTAAATCTTGGGATCATCCTAAAGATAGTTTGTGCAAATCAGTAGGTTTTGTTCACAGATTTGAGCAAAGGATAATGATTACAGACCAACATGTAGAATTATCTGACTCGGTCGCTCTCTGTATCTTTTAAGGAAGCTTAACTGAGTGCAGTGTAGATGTGATCACTGAGGAGTAAGGTCATCGGAAACTAGCCAAGGGTTTTGATTTCAGCGTGAATTAGGAGGGAAATAATCTTCAAAAAATGCATGCGTTGGAGTAAATTCATCGGTCTTACATTTTTTAACTCTGTACAAGGGTGTGGATCACCATTTCAGGTCCATACGTGCGCTGATGCCGTACGAGAGCAGGGGCTCATTTGCCTCTATGGTTCGCGCGGTGGTGGCTACGGAGAATTGCAATCCTTTCTTCATATGCAGGTTGTATCCAATCCGATAAGCGCGTCCCCTCGGATCCATTGTCATTCCTACAATTGATCGTCCGAGGCTTTTCTTGATCGGTGTTCCATACCCCAGTTCCATCTCTACGCGTTGATCGGTACGCCCCTGTCCCATGGAATGCAGTGGTGTTTCGCGCCAAAGATTTCCGCCATATACATTTCCCCACAGGGGACGTACTCGCATGGAGGGGCCTAGTCCGCCCGGCGATCCATACTCAATGGCCCCCATCAATCCCCATTCTCGCATCCCCTCATCTGTATGCAGCATCAACGTACGTCCTCCTAATTCCGCACGCAATCGGCTGGTTGACCAGCGTACTCCGCCGCCCAGTTCAATCCCCACCCCCGTCTCTGCATCTCCTCCATCCTGACGAAGTGCAGCCTCCATGTAGGGCTGCAGGCCCGGTCCGAATCGTAGACTTCCTTCCACGCCTGCACGGATCCGGCGTACCCCCAGATCCGATCTATTCTCTACATCCGCCGTAGCCCAAAACGCATCCACCTCGTAGCCCAGTCGCCAGGTAGTGCTACTCGTCAGCGTTCCAGTCAATCCCAATGCCACCAGTGCAGCATCCACTTCTGATTCCAGCATGTCTACTTCGGTCTCGCCGCGTCCAAGCCCCAAGAGTACCCATGTACGCATCCCAGTCCCCGTTTGATAGCTAACATACGGATAGAGCCCCGTCAATTGAGACGATGCCGTCCCAGACCGTGTCGGCGTCTCATACGTGCCTTGATTCCAGTTTTGTACTGCCAAGAGCCCCGCCATCCATCCCTGACTCCACGCATAGTCTGCACCCACCAGCATGGTCGTGACATCCGAGCGCAAGGACAGCGCGCCCTCCCTGCCACTCATCCGTGTGAATGCGCCTTGTCCCCAGACACTCCATCCTCCTTGTGTGAACTCTGCACCACATCCGCTGAAGATCTGGCCCAAAGACCGACGCTCCGTCCCATACCGGAGCCAGGATAGATCGGGAACACGACACTGCGCCATCCCTTCCATTCGCCGGGATAATCCCTCCACCACCTGTGAGGCCCAGGTCCGAAGCACTCGCGAAACATACGCATCCTGAATATCCTCTTCGCTCTCCTCTTCCATCACTATCTCGGTACGGGCTTCGTGCACCTCTGCGTTTACGGCCGAGAGCAGGACAAGCGAAAATGTCTTCATTTTCCACACCGACTGCTTCGCCAGAAGCTTGACCTCCATAGTTTTGGATACTTCGCCCGGTGCAAATGTGATCTGGCCTGCCACCGGTTCGTAGTCTTCTCCCGCTTGGGCACTCCCATCCTCACTGGTATAGCTGACCAGCACGGGCAAGGGAGACGGCTTGGATAAGTTTACATCAAACGTTGCTGCACGGTTGGATACCGTTACGCTCTGTACCGAGACACCGGGGCTCCCGTCATTATCCATAATCGTTCCCGTCCCCGTTCCTCGGGCAATGGCTGCATGTCTCGCATTGGAAAGTGTTACTTGAAAGGTCTCCTCGGATTCCACCTCTGCATCCTCCAATACTTGGAAGCGGATCTTGCCCTCGGTGCTTCCCCGTTCAAAAATGACGATCCCTTGCGAGCTTACATAATCAGATTCTGCCTGAGCAGTCTCGTCCGAGGACGCATACTGGACGGTTACCAACTGGGAACTTGGCCGACTGAGTCGGATGGGCAATAGAAGCGAACCATCTCCCTCCGATGCGCGCTCATCATAGATACTCACCGTGAGCGGCACATCATCATCTTGAATCGTTCCATACGCCTCCCCGTCGGATAAGCCATCCCCTGATAGACGCACCTGAAAGGTTTCGGTGTTTTCGGTTTCCAGATCGTCTATGATTGAAACACGAATATCTTGGCGCACCGTCCCCGGCGGGAATGTGATCTCACTCTCAATGGCTTCATAGTCTTCGCCTGCTATGGCCGTCTCATCTATGGTTGTGAAGGTGAAGGTTCGTTCCCGGCTATCTTGACCACTCAGGATGACTGGAAATACCGCCTCCCCTGTCGACTCTGTAACCTCTACATCCTGGATACTCACCGTCACGGGATCTTCATCATCAATGATGATTCCCTGTCCCACAAATTGCCCCAACTCCCCATTCTTTATATCGGTCAACTGGATCCGAAAGGTTTCCTCACCTTCATAGAGTTCATCGTTTAGGATCTCTAGCTCAATGAACTCCACTGTCTGCCCCAGAGGAAAGATTAGGGGGCTTTCCGTAATCATTCTGTAATCCAAAGATGTCTCTGCCGTCCCATCCATGACATCAAAATTTATTTCCGTTTGGTGCCCAGGTAGTGAATGCGTTAAGATCACTTGAAAGCGAGCGATCCCCTCATCTTCCCGTACCGTGAGCGAAGGCTCAAGATTTGCAATGGGTGGCGCATCATCATCCAGAATCGTCCCCGTGGCTTGGTTATCCGCTAATTCCGCATGCTTGGGTTCAGACAGCTTCAAGAAGAAGGTCTCTGGGGGCTCCTGATCAATATCATCTAGGATTGGCACCCTGACCTCTTGGCTGGGCGTGTTCGGTGGAAATTCCAGTGTACCGCTCTGGTAAATATAGTCCATGGGTTCCATTGCCGTCCCATCCATCGTTTCATATTCAACCGTGACCGTCTCTGTCGGGTGTGGTGGATCCAGCGTCACGGTAAACCTTAATTCAGGATCATTTTCATGTCGCGAATCGTCCTCAACCCGCAACTCATACAGATCATTATCTTCAATCGTCATGATTGCTTCACTTCGCCCTAACGCTGTTCCCAGGATCTCTGACAATCGGACTTCAAATCTCTCTGCGGACTCCATGATCGGATCGTCTATGATTTGAATGTCAAGGAATGCCTCCGTATTTCCCGCAGGGATCTCAAAGAAATATTGAGGGACTTGATAGTCCTCTCCCTCTTTGGCGTCCACTTCAAATGTTTGAAATGGTATAATCAAGTCAATCGGTGGTGCTGGACTCACCTCAACGAGTATTTGGGCCATCCCTACATCTTCGGAAACCGTCTGATCCTGAATTGTCAGCGTAATCAAGTCATCATTGTCCAGAATGGTGAGGTAGGTTTCCGTCTCGCTTGGTCCAAGCGCCGGGCTTTCGCCAATAATTGTGATTGTCTCAGGCTGCTCGTAGATAAAATCATCTTTTGGGGAAAAGACAAACGTTTCGGTAACTATGAATTCCTCCGCTGGAATCGTCATATCGAATGAGGGTACATCCTCGTAGTCGGTTCCTACCAGAGCAGAGCCCTCCCTTAATGAAACTATCACCTGGGTGTCTTCACTGCGCTGGGTATTGAGCTTAGCCGTCACCGTGATTACGGTACTCCCATCGTCTTCATTCACTTCAGGAGGTTCTACATTAAGCGTGACTCCGGTCGCTTCGTCATCATCCAGGATCGTCAGTGTAACATCATCAGGGGCGGTCACACCTCGTACGTTTTCCGCTAGTCCACCCACGGTTACTTCCTTATGCGGAGCATCCACCAGATTGTTCACCGCCGTGATTGTAACCTCCCCCGTACTAATCGTTGCACCAGGAGGAACCGTAAGCTTCGGATCAAGACTTAAATCATAATCCAAATCTATGGCGGGTAAAACTGGGGTTGCAGAGATCATGATTACGGTCTCCTCGCTTGAAGCAACACTCAGACTCGCCGTGACCGTCGCCTGCCCGCCATTTTCCATAATCTCTTCTGGATCTAAATTAAGGATCACTTCCGGCGTCGGATCCGAATCAAAGAGAATTAAGCGTAGTTCCACCTATGTCCAGACCTTCCACCGGTGTCGTCCCAGCAATTTGAACCTCTTCGTCTGGTTCATCCACACCATCCATGATTGGCGCGAACGTAAACGTCTCCGTTCCCTTTATTGCCTCTGCCGGAATCGTCAAGGCGAACGGGGTCACATCGGCGAAGTCTATCCCTGAAGTGGCCGTACCCGATTCTACCGAAATCGTTACCTCCGTGTCGGTACTCCGCGCAACATCCAGCGTTGCCGTGACCGTAACCTCGATGTTTTCTGTGTCCTCATTCACCCCGATTGGTGCCACTGTAAGCGTGATTTTGGTGGCATGATCATCATCCTGAATCCTCAGCGTCACATCTTCGGGATCGGTGACTCCCGTATTCGTTACCTGTCCGCTCACCGTTACTATCTTATCTGGCTCATCTATGTCATTATCCACGGGCGTGATCGTCACTTGTCCCGTGCTCTCCGTTTCCCCCGCCTCAATCATGAGCGTGGTATTCTCACTCAACCTGTAATCATCAGTCGTAGCAGCCGAATTCGGGACTGCGGACACCTCAATGGTCATATCCACACTCAATGGGGCGCTCAGACTTGCCGTGACCGTTGTGAATTTCCCTTCTGAAATCACTTCCGGTTCTAGATTGAGCATTACTTCTGAGAACGCTTCCTCACAGGAAATAATTTTATCATCGGCCCTAATTTGGATCGTACCTGCCTCTTCCAGATCAAGAATCTTTTGAGGTAAGCACTGAATATCTTGATGGCCAAGATCCACCAAAAATTCTGTTTGAATATCATCAAAGATATTCGCAGGTAGGGTGCTGAGGGAATTAGCGTATAAGTTCAACTCTTCCAGACTGGTAAGACCAACAAGAAGATTTTGAGGAAGACTGACGATAAAGTTATAGGTAATGTATATCGTTTTCAAATTAGAGAGACCGGCAAAAAGATTTGACGGCAAGGTTTCAAAAGAATTACCAGACAAACCTATATATCTAAGGCTAGAAAGATCGGAAAAAATATTTGACGGCATAGAACTGGTACTGAGAGAGTTACCGTCTAAGCGCAGAATTTCCAAGCTGGAAAGGTCGGTAAAAAGATCTGATGGTAAGGAACTGGTTCCGAGAGAGTTACGCTCTAAGCTCAGGAATTTCAGGTTGGAGAGACCTTCAAAAAGGTCCGCAGGCAGATAAGTAAGGGGATTATCGTATAAGTATAATTCTTGCAAATTGGTGAGGCCGGAAAATAGATCCGCAGGCAGGTCGGTGAGCTTACTATTCCCTATGTTCAACTCTTTTAGACTGGTAAGACCATTAAAAAATCTTGCTGGCAGGCTTGTAAGAGATTGGTTGTTAAGGCTGAGTATTTCCAGGCTGGAGAGATCAGCATAAAGATCTGCAGGCAAGGTGGTGAGAGGATTGTCGTATAAGAATAGCCTATTCAAGCTGGACAAACCGGCAAAAATACCCTTAGGCAAGGTAGTAAGAGAATTCTTGTCTAAGTCCAGAATTTCGAGCCTGGAGACATCT
Organism: Rhodothermales bacterium; assembly: GCA_965209015.1. Taxonomy (GTDB): domain Bacteria; phylum Bacteroidota; class Rhodothermia; order Rhodothermales; family Bin80; genus Bin80. The sequence continues at coordinate 306,670 of OZ242367.1, forward strand.
GCAAAAATATCCGCAGGAAGATCATCAAGATCATTATTATCTAAGGTCAAGTGTCTCAGGCTGTAGAGACCTTCAAAAAGATTCGCAGGTAGTTTGGTCAAATGATTCTTTTCTAAGTATAGCACCTTCAGGTTGGGGAGACCTTTAAATAGATCCGCAGGTAGATTGGTGAAAGAATTCTCGTTTAAGTACACCTCACTCAGCCCGGGGAGACCTTCAAAAAGACCTACAGGTAGGTCGGAGAGAGCGTTGTTACGTAGGTTCAGACATTCTAATTTGGGGAGGCTAGAAAAAAGTGCTTCCGGTAGTTCAGTGATAGGATTGTTTTCTAGGTGCAATCTAGTTAGCTCACTAAGACCGGCAAAGTCGTCATCCTTCAGTGATATGATCCCCATTCTATCCAGGTATAAGGTCGTGATACTTGACAACTGTTCTTGGGTAACGGTTGCACAGCCGTGACTGTTATCGGAAATAGCTTCAAGAATCCTGTATCTGACTTGCGGAGTTCGATCGCAAATATCTACCGTTTGCGCCGTAATACTCGGCACAAATGAAATCGAAAACAAACCTGCTGTCAGACACGCAGAAAATCTTTGCAAAAAAAAAGGGAACTATGGGGAATAGTCAAAAAAAATTTTACAGTTGGAAGTCAGGTGCAGTATTGATGACTAAAGGTCTTTTGATGGAGGCTTATCATTTAGATTCCAGCGCGCCAAATCTCATACTGGAATGTGGACTTCAAGCCTTGTAGCTATATGTCCTTGCCCATAGCCAAGCTGTACCCAAAACCCAATAAGCAAAACGATTATAGCAGTAATCCACGGAGAAATGAATAACCTGATCAGGTCTTTAGCGCTTCCGCTTATCCATAATTTCTGCCCTCCTTCTGTGGATTCCTGCTGCAGCGAATCATCCTTTTGAAGTACTACCTTCCTCACCATCTCATGCATCGTCATTTCCCCATAGTTCGAGTTCGCACACAGCTTATCCATCATTCTCATCTGGGCGGTCCTTGGGTTAGTCGGGGTTATTGGAATGGTTGGTCAGGGAGTCAGAATAATTGCGGAAGCATTTGCTTACCCATAGTACATGGATCAGTCATCGTAGGCAAGCGGGAGAGGATATTATCAAAATAGTCGTTGATTGACCGCAAATGCATCCAGGAAAAAGTGTCCATTTACGGACACTTTTCCAGTACCCAAACCTTTTACTCAGTAACATGTGAAGCTATCGGTGCAAGCGTTATGTGATTTACTAAATTCTTTAATCTTGCTTTGCGTAGCCCCAATAAAGTCCTGCAACTACTTAAATTGTAGCGACTACTTCTGACCTGTGCGAATGCCAGTTTTTTAACTTGATCAGTTCTATTCGCTATCGTTGCACATCCATCTACCCCACCATCAGTAACCTGTTTTGAATTTGGGGCAAATCCTGGTAGACAGGTTACAGCCCAATATTCAAAGCCAAATGTTTTCTTTTTCACCAACTTTTTTGTGGAACGCAAGTCTTGAGGAATACCACAAGCGGGGATGCTTTTATCAGTTAGTCTATTCTCAAGAACTAAATCAACCGCAGAAGAAGAAATGTCACCTCCCACAAATTCCTGATTTAGCCTTCTTGCTACTGCTATAGTTGTTCCACATCCACAAGACGGATTCACCACTATGTCTCCTTCGTTGCTTGATACCGTGAGAATACATTCAAGTAACGTAAAAGGCTTTTGCGTGGGATAATTCAGACATTCTCTGCCACCGAATTCAGAGCTTGAGTAGATATCTGCCCATGCATCCATTGGCAATTTAGTCGTACCCTCCGAAGATATTGGGGCATCCTTCGGATTCTGGGCACGACGTAAAGATTTTTCTGTTCGGGGTATCCGAACAGAAGTAGACTCAAAAATGTAGTCACTATTTTTTGAAAAGAACAGTTTCTGGGCAAACCAATTTTTAGAGGCTCTTCCAGTCTGGTAATGCCAAATAATTTCATCGCAAAAAGCCCCCCCCCATCTACATATGTTACACATATGTGTTATTGGATAACTGGATCGTACTTTGGGTAGATACTGCCTATTGATTTCAACAACCGGTTCATTTGTTCTAATCTTTTTCAAATGTAGGTCAGATTAAGACAGTATCTCACTTGCTTCAAGAGTTTGTTTTAAGTCAATAATCGCATCGCAAACTGTTAAAACACTAATTCCCTATCTGCTACATGAACGTTCTGGACTTGCCACAATGTAGCACGATCTCTTCTTGTCTATTTCTTTCTAACATGGATACTGTGAGATTGTTTCAGCCATTCCTTACGAATCCTCTGCATGGAACGTGGGAACCTGTCGGAATGATGAAAAGGGAGCGTGTCAAGCGGGCAATACCCGTGAGACATTGAGTACCAAGGCATTCCACAGGGGCGGATCACCTCGTAGTAGTGATGAGGCTTCTGTGATGGGAGAAGAGCGAAGGGGGTGAACCATGCAGCAAGGCGCGAGGAAGCAACCGAGAGGGAGGACTTCACCGCAGAAGGCAAAGCCGCTTCCCGTGACCAAGCGACAAGTTTGGGAAGCGTGGAAGCGGGTAAAGGCGAATCAGGGAGGGGCAGGGATTGATCAACAGTCCATCGCAGAGTTTGAGGCCAATCTTGGGGATAATCTCTATGAGATCTGGAATCGGATGGCGTCGGGCAGTTATCATCCGAAGCCGGTCCGCCGCGTAAATATTCCGAAGCCGGACGGAGGGGTTCGTCCCTTGGGAAGACCAACGGTAGCGGATCGGGTGGCACAGATGGTGGTCAAGCGGGAATTAGAGCCGGTCTTGGAACGTGAGTTCCATCCCGATTCCTATGGATACCGACCGAATAAATCAGCGCATACTGCGCTGCGACAGACGCGAACACGATGTTGGCACCGGGCATGGGTATTGGACATGGATATCAAGGCATACTTTGACACGATAGACCATGAACTTCTGATGAAAGCGATACGGCGTCAAACGGATCAGAAGTGGGTACTCTTATACATAGAGCGCTGGCTGTCCTGCAACAGCGTAGTAGCGGAAACACCAATAAGGCGGTACTCTTATACATAGAGCGCTGGCTGATGGCCCCGGAGATCCATCCAGAGGGAACGGAAGAGGCTCAGGATGTCGGGCCCCCGCAGGGCGGAGTCATCAGTCCACTGTTGGCGAATCTGTTTCTGCATTACGCGTTTGACAAATGGATGGCGCTGAATTACACGCAGATTCCGTTTGAGCGTTATGTAGGCGACATGGTGTGTCACTGCACGAGCGAGGAACAAGCCCGAGACCTTTGGCAAGTGCTGAGAGATCATTTTACGGCTTGTCACCTGACTTTACATCCAGATAAAACCCGGATTGTATACGGCAAGCAAACGGGCCGAAACGGCGCGTATCCAAACGTTACGTTTGATTTTTTGGGCTATACGTTTAGACCAAGAATGACGATGAGTCGAGAGGGCAGGATATTTCTAGGGTTGGTTCTACCGCGAATATTGTGGCTGGAGGTTGAATTCTCCGAAGAAGAATAGAATCGCATTTCTGAAAAGTGCAAAGATTCTTTATCCTCTCCCAATCATTTTGAGTTCTTAGATTTTGCCGTAAGTAGCTTGTGATGGTATTCAATCGTATCGAATAGAACGCATTACAGGCTATGGTACGATGTGACTGACACATCTCGGGAACCTTGATAACTGTTTTGATGCCCCTCTTTCCAACATGAAAGCATGTACATTTGTACAGATTCCCCTGGTTCATAAAATGCTTCTTATCCCACACAAATTGCGGTAGAACCCTAGGGTTCAATCCAGCGGTGAGTCGGAAGGCGGCGAAGGCCATACGGGGAACCATTCGTCGGTTGAGGGTTACTGTGGCGCATTATCCCAGTGGAGCAAGCAAGTGGAATCCCATTGAACATTGACTCTTTGGACCCATCACCTGTAATTGGGCAGGACACCCACTTGACCGATGGGAGACCATTCTCAACTTCATCTGTTCAACAACCAATACATCAGGACTTACGGTACGGGCTATCCGAGTGACGAAACAATACCACACCGGAGTGAAGATCAGCAATGAACAGATGAATGAAATGAACCTTCTCTTTAATAACATCCTCCCCAAATGGAATTATGACATCTATCCGCATGGATATGTGGTCACCAACTCATCGTCTATACCAACCATGGCAAACTGACGATAAGTGAAGCGAAGAGTCCCAGAATAGCAAAGAAGGGATTGATCAAGTAGGCGCGGAGTGGAGGGCCATAGATTAGCGGAATAAGCGGAAGGAATAGGACTGCCACGATACCTATGGTCACCAATCCAAGACCAAGGACAGACAAGAGACTCATCAACTCGGATCCAGATACAATCAAATTTCCTAAATCTATTCCAAGACCATAGGAAATCAGTACTGTTGGGACATAAACGAGTGTCCAGCCCAGTCCAATCGCGCTCAGTACACGAACTAGTCGATGTCCACGTTCGGGATGAAGCGACATTCGCGAGACCCCATATAGAGCGAGTTGTGCAGCGAACGTTGTGGCAAAGGGAATCACGAACCATCCTAGCTTCACAATAGCATGAGCAAACAACCAGAGCAATGCACCACCGGTAATTGAGAGCATCGTGTACACGGTGTGTGATCGTCGCGTGCTGGAACGGGGCCAGGCCACCGTATAGATAGCAAAGTATCCGAAGGGAGCGATCAGCCACTGCCAACCGCCAAGAGCAAAGGCAGCATATCCGAAAAGTGCACAGCCAACCAATGCACTGTCATCAAGTTTACTGCGACCGCGCCATGCCAGTGCGAATGTAGTACAGAGAACGGCAACGATCATATGAAAGAGGAGCAACTGTGGATCCTCTTCAAGATAGAGGCGCAGAAAAACATGCGCGCCCAAAGGGATGAATAGGTTGTCCAGCCCGCGCCATGAAACGAGTTCAAGCATCATCACCAAGAGGGCGAGGATCGTTGCGATCAATACGACCTGGGTACGCCCCGTATCCGTCAGAAGCAAGAGGGGAAGGTGAGCACTGAAGAATGTCACGAGGAAAAAGGCCAGAGATCCCTCAACACTCTTGATGCCCTCCGAGGTCTGGTACTGCATTTGCCCGTAGCGGAGGCCAATCACGGCCGCGGCAGCATCCGCCAAGGCCAACGTTAGGATTGGGATCACATAAAGCAGCCACTCGCCTTGACTCATCAGGAAAAGAATCGTGACTGAAATCGCAAAATAAATCTCCCCCAATGTATCCCGATCTACTCCGCCCAGAACGGTTCCAATGCCACCGCGCAAACTGGGAATCAGTCGAGTGGCAATGAGAGCAGTACACGCAAGCCCCCCGAGAACGATCATTGGCCACGCTGCATCAAACATCCACGGCAAGGGCAGTACGACAAGCCCCATGCCAACATGGACCCCTTTGCGAAGGATCTCAGGATGAAAACGCTTCTTCTTTTCCACCGACTTGAGCCCAACCATAAGTGCACCAAGAGCACCGAGCATAACCACGATGGAGAGAAAGTTGGACATGTGCATCATCCATGCTCAACACCCCCGTTAGGAGGTGCGAGGCGGGCAGTCCCATCTACAACGGTTTCGACAACGAAACGACTGTAGAAAAATGCTTTGTCTTCAAGATGGAGTCGCTCAGCGAGCTCGTGATTTGAAATGAGTTTGTCGGCCAATCCTGGAGGGCGGCTGCGAGGTACCAGCATGTTCCAGTAGGCGAATCGGGCGCCCTCCCGGGAATGCGCTATGAGTTTTGAGAGCAACTCATGGAAATAATCGTCAGACATATATTCAAATATGTCGCTGAGATTATGGCAGTCAACACGCAGTTCGGGCTCCGCCTCGAGGAGTTCTTCAATGGACAGGCAGTGCCATTCAAGCCGATCCAGATTCTCTCTGATGATGTCAAAATTTTCCTTTCTGAGCGCATGAGGGAGTGCCGAGGTGTGATGCCCGGTGAGAATCCACTGAAGGTATGGGTTGTCTGCGGGGTTGAGTTCAGTTAGTGCATGCTTTGCACGCGAAAGGATACGCTCGGACACCGATCCCTCAACATATCGGAAAAATTCTGGGTCTCGTCCCATTCGGCCCATCACAAAGCGGGAAAAGAAGAGTCGGAAGAGGAGTTCCCAGCGACGATTGGCCCAGTGACGGGCATAAAAATGACGACGTTCGTCAACCGTACCGCCCTCAAGTAGTTGTTCAACCCGCTTCCGTGAATGAATCCAGGGCAATACTTTTCTGCGAAACAGTGCAAAGTAGTCCTCAAATTTTCCTGCACTCCCAATCCCGGCCTGTACCAATTGCGGACGAGCATCCCAGAAGTCACGTGCTTGGGCTTCCAGAGCACTGCGACACCGCTGATAAAGTGCATTCCGGTCGTCACACTCACGAGAGCCGATCAGTTGAAGAAGCTCCTCATAGCTGAGTACCCTGTAAGCTGCCACGCGCAACGCGACACAGGCCAGTTGAGCCGGATTCATATCCACGGCAATAACACGTGAAGGCTTGCAAGTAAGGAGGGAGAGCGAGTTTTCACCTGCCGAGGCGACAGAGAGACAAACATCTCCCTCATTCACATTGAGTGCTTCCAGAAGGATGTCAGCATCCTCCCAGCACTGTGCATAGCGGATAAATGAAAAATCGGCACGGGCCGCGGCTTCAGTACTCATGTGTTAGCCCCATTTCCCGATTGAACGGTGTGCCCACCGGAGTCTAAATCAGATTCGGAGTCCGATGCAATGTCAAGACGTATAGTTCCTCGTGCACCGTCCATTTCAATCCAGTCACCGGTCTTAACCCGGGTCGTAATCTGGGCGAGCGAGACGATCGCGGGAATCCCCATTTCACGGGCTACGATCGCCGAGTGTGAGAGGAGGCTACCGCGCTCAACCAGTATGCCAGCAGCGGCGGGGAAAAGCATGATCCAACCTGGATCGGTACGCTCTGCAACAAGGATCTCTCCTTGTTGTAACTCGGCCCCTCTCGGATCACGGATTACACGTACCCGGCCCCTTACGATGCCTGGGCAGCAGCCGATGCCGCTGAGTCCACTGGTATCCGAAACTTCGTCAGCTCCAGCCTGACCTGTGACCGATGGTTCGTAGCTATTGGCAATGTATGGTGAACCGAAGGTCTCAAAGCGGTTGGCTGGAAGATCAAGCTCGGCATAACGCTCAAATGTGGAGCGGCGGACCGCTGCCAAACCACGAAGGTCTTGGCATGACGCAGCCCCCTCCGTGTAGGACAGGATTTCTTCAAGCTCCAGATAAAAGATGTCACGTGGATCATCAAGGACTCCCTCAGCAAAGAATCTCTTCCCGACTTCAAGGAAGATTCGCCGGACACGACCGAAGAGGCGAGTGCGCTCAAACCTCAGATTTTCACGATCACGTACACGCCGCCGGGCATTTCGGAGTACCCAAGCAAAAACGAAGCGTCGCAGGATATTCCGCCCCAAGGCCTGACGTACCCTCTGCTCCGCATCCTCCCGCACATCCGACGAGATGTTGGCTTCAAACCCCTGACCGCGCGCCAGCCTAGCCGCCGCATGCCCGATGGAGCGTACCAGAGGTTCTGGATCATCAAAAAGAGTGGTTGATTCAAGCTTGAGCTCGTCAAGACATCGATCCCCAAAGGTATCAAGGTAATCATCGTAGAGTTGAGCCAACTCTTCGTGCCCGTGCAAAACTTGGACGGCCGACGCCGTCGTGCTATGGCAAAGGGTATCAATCAAATCTTCGTGATGAGCTACCAATGTAGCCATCTCAACGATGCGCTTTGCAGGCTCGGCGCTGATCATACCTCCCTGATTACATACCAAATTATTTTGCAAGGAGCTCTGGTCGTCCTCCTCTCCGGAGCACCAACTGGATGTAAGCCGTCCCAGGACCCCAAAGAAAATCATGGCAAAGAAATCATTGATGAGTGGCGCATCCCAGCGCGTCAAGAGAGTTCGCTCAAGCTTGCGATAATCAGCGGTCAACTGATCAAGTCGCCTGACCTCAAGTGGTGGATCCGGTGGAAGGAGTGCGGCATTGAGGCGGTCATAGAATCGATCAATCATACGGGGCAGACGTATCTGGTTGACCACCATTCCAGCCATGGTACGGATCAGTCGAAGCAGGTCAAGAAGGCGTGCCGACCGTGTTGCATCGGAGGTTGCTCTGGTGATCTCTTCGGGAAGGCTTTCCCGAACCCCCATCATCTGCTCCATGAACCGGCGGTTGGACATATAGCCTGGAAGTAGTGCGATGACACGGTACCAATTCAGGAGATTATAATAGATTCGTCCACGGATCAGACCGAGCATTCGCCGAAATGTAAGATCATTGGCCTCAATGCTGGCCTTTGGGACGCCCAAGAGACGACAGAACTCACGGTACACCCCCTCATAGGCGTACAACGCAAAGCTAAACGTGAGTGGAGTGGTAATTCCACTGTAACTTTCCACAATATTTGAATTGTCCCAGATGGCATGAATTCCATCTGGATCTGGAGTAGCCGCAAGGGAGGTAACCGGACGCGACTGGAGCAGAAAGAATTCGCCGCCGCGCATGGACCATTCAATGTCTTGGGGTCGGCCGAAGTGGCGCTCCGTGCAACGTGCAAGTTCAGCTACTTGTGCGACCTGCTCATCGGTAAGTGCCGGCTCAGAAGCTGCGGGCTCAGCAATCTCCCGCGCTACAACACCCTCATGGGAATTGGGCGCCGGACGATGTTCAAGCGTCTTGGCCACGATACTTTGATCAAGGATCGTTCCATCGTAATGAACACGCCAAGTATCCGCATCTGCATCCCCGCCGACCAATGCGGTCCCCAGGCCACGCAGCCCCGACACGATGGCTACGGTGCGGCGGCCGGTGACGGGGTCTGAACTGAATGCAACCCCCGACACCTCACTGTCTACCATCGCCTGCACCAACACAGCAGGTGCCTGCGGCAACCCTTGAAGCTTATTCTCTCGCCGATAGGCTAACAAGCGTTCATTGAAGCCGGATCTCCATACATCTACAATCCGGGCTGGCAAATACTCGTGAGTCACGAACAGGAAACTGTCGAATTGGCCGGCAAAGGAGTGCTCCACTCCATCCTCCTGTACTCCAGACGAACGTACGGCAACATAGTGGAGACCCTCATCCAGTGCTGCAAATTGCTCTGTCACTGCTTTCATCAGGTCAGGTGCCGGCTGGACCTCATCAAACAGAGTCTGGATCTCGTCCGGCTCTACTGCCTCAAGAAGGGCTTGGCGCTGTGCCTGCGAGAGGCTGGCTTCAAAGGCACCCGGCACAATGACGAACCATGTCGGGATCTTTAGTCCTGTACTGGACAGCGTAGCCAGTGCCGCCGCTTTGCCGCCCATTCGTTTGAGATCAACCTCATCCAGTTGAGAAAGTACATAGGTCATACTAGTTCCCTCCACAATAGTGGAACAGGCCCAAGGCTTAGATAGAGCATCAGGGTCCAGATCCCAGACCAATTCTCAATCCATTTGCCCGCCCCCTGAGTCTGACGACGCAAAAAATAAATTCCGATGAATACTGCACCACCAAGGGCTAGGCACAGAGTGATGACCAAGGGCAGAAAAAAATCAATCTGACGTGCCGCAATGCAGGCACAAATAAGAGTGAGTCCCATAACCAGCCACCATGTACCTAAGGCCTTTCTCCGTCCCCACACAACCGAATAGGTAGAAACGCCCTCCTCCTCATCTTCTGGACTACGAATCTTTCGACCAATTTCGATTACCATACCATTAAAAAGACTGGCCAAGAGAAACCATAAAAGTCCGTTTGGAGGATAACCCTGAAACGCAAGCCAGTCGGTGCTTGTAGCATAGAGATCCACAAGAGGCATAATGGCCATATGGGAGACCATGTACGTGAGATGTTTCCCACGAAGCCATTCTCCCACAAAGAACTCCTTCCCCATCAATGTCTGGTACGTCCAAGTAATCACCAGCAGAACAAGTAGTTGAGGATCGAGCCACAGTGCCAAAGCCAATTGCACAATGGCGCCTACCACGAAGAGTCCGGCTAAGTCTCGCAGAGTGATCAGTCCCCGCGGGACAGGTCGGTAGGGGCGATAACGTGTATCCTCCTCATTATCCTTAAACTCGTCCGCGATGCGTAGCTGGAGAAAAAAGATCAGACAAGAGATGAAAGCAACGACGACTGACACAAGCTTAGGCCATCCGTCAGTGGAGCGTAGCATCCAAGCGAAGGAGACTGCACTGAAACTGAAGGCAAAAATCAGAGGTCCGTGCTGCGCCAGTGGGAAACGCTCTTTTTGATACACCCACCAGCGTCGGATCCCTTGATCATGGTCAGGATTCATGACTTTTTCTCTACGGGCCCTCGGGCCAATGACTGATGTGCGCTTGTGAAACCATGCGATGACATTGCAGCAGAGATGGACAGCTCACCTGACAGCACGAGTGCAGCACATACCTCGGCAAGTGCCGAGGCGTTACCCGGTCCGCTGAGTTTGAGAATGTCAAGACAGGCACTCTGGCTCGGGAGGCTCGTTCCTCCTCCAACTGTACCCACGATCAGATTGGGAAGAGTTACAGATGCATACAGGCAATCGCCGTCTATGTGCTCCATTCGGGTCACGCCTACCGCAGATTCAGCCACACAAGCGGCATCCTGACCGCAGGCGATGAAGAGAGCTGCCATCGCATTAGCATAATGTCCCTGCAGTCCAATGTTACCGCTCATGACTCCACCGACGACACCAGCTTGATAATAATCCATCATCCGACGGGCAGTTGTTTTTAGGTGTCCTTGAAGAATTTCTGGTGAGAGTATTACTTCGGCGGTGACCTTCTTTCCACGCACATTCTGGAAGGACATGTACGATGCTTTTTTGTCTCCTGAATGATTCCCCTCCACAAACCAGTACTCGGGCTGGACCGGGGTCTGTTCAAGAATATAACGGCATACGGCATCGGTTGCGATCGTGACCATATTTTGCCCAGCAGCATCACCGGTGATGAATTCAAAGATAAGGTAAATATGATTTCCTTCTACATTGAAACAAGTTCGGATCAGTCTGCCGTGTCGCGTGGTGGAGGCGGCAATGTCTTTGAATGTGTCCGCATGCTCACTGGCCCATGCCATAAACTTGCCGATCTCAAGAATATTTTTGAAGACGAAGACAGGCGCCCGGGTCACGCCTTCCCAAATCATTGCCGCGGTACAGCCACCAGCCTTCGTGATGGCCGTAGCCCCTCGGCCGTAAGATGCTACCAGAGCAGCTTCAGATGTAGCAAGTGGTACGTAATAATCTCCATTAGCGAATAGTCCGCGTACCCGCAGCGGTCCAGCTAATCCAATGGGAAGTTTGATGGTGCCGATAAAGTTTTCGATATTCTTGCCATACGAATTCATCTGCTCGCGTGTCATGGAATCAAGCAATTGATTCCTAACGGGCTCGTCTACATCAAGGATCTTCCAGCGTCGATCCACTTCTTCTGGGGAAATCGTCCCAGGTTTATCGCCTCTGGGGACGCTTGGTGAAATATTCTCTGTTGAGGGGGTTAGCCCCTTCTCTATTTCTTGTTGAGTGCGCTCGGCGAAGAGGCGCTGGAAGAAGCCCCGAACACCGCGAAGATCAGCTGACATGGCGTTTAAGTTGTTTGTTGAGTGAAGGATAGTCTATTTTCGCATTGTGACGACGATCAACCGGGATTTTGGGAATGCTTACGACCCGGTCAAGGTGCGCCCAAGAAAGTGTTGAAAGTATTTGATGTTCTGCATCTGTGGGAACCTCAGATTTCATTTGTACAGCAAGCAGGCGTTCTCCATTGAGACTTGCAAGAGCACTCCGCTCAATCCAATTCAGTTGGCTTGCCGCGCATTCTACGGCGAAGGGATAGATTATGCCCCGTTCATCCCGAATCACGGCACCTGCGCGCCCCAAGAGCCAGAGTCGGCCGTTTTCATCAAGGTATCCAGCGTCACCGGTGCGATGCCAGACCTTATCGTCAACCCGAAATTTGGTCTCCTCATCGCCAACACCGTTCAGATAGCCGGGGAGGACATGGGGTCCATTCACAACGATCTCACCCTGGCTGCTTGGAGGAAGTTGTAGCTTAGCAAACTCCTGCGCGTCCATAGCTGGAAAGGGTTTCCCCCATTGGTTACCCACAATATGAAGCTTGATCTGATTTACTGGCTTTCCAACCAGAAGTCCCTTCCCGGCGTACATGGCGACCCGGTCGTGATCACTTGCCTTCTCCCAGTTCAGGTGTGAGATGGGCTCGGCTTCGGTAGAACCATAAACCACGATCACTTCACATTTGGGCATGGCTGCACGAAGTTCCTCCAGGAGGCTAGGAAAGACGGGAGCACCGCCGGTATAGAGCTTCCGAAGTGAGCCCAGACCTACCCCTTCGTTCTCACTTGCACTCTCTTTGAGAGTGTGGACGCCCCCAAGAAGTCTGTTGTACAGTGCTGGGGAACCTACAGTTCGGGTAACCTGATGATGCTTAAGTTGTGAGAGCACCGGACCAGGTTCAATGAAGCCGGGTTTTCGGAGATCACACTGAGGGATGACGGAGGTCACCCCCGAGGCCAAGTTAGCCAGCACAAAGATTGGCAGGGTGGGCAGGTCAACTTCCCGGGGTTTCAGATCAATTGAAGCAGCCAAAATCTCATGCTGGGCCCGCAGAAAACCATGGCTTCGGATCGCTGCCTTGGGAGTTCCAGTGCTCCCACTCGTAAAGGTGAGCAGAGCATCATGGGATGACGGGCAGGTTGCTATGGCATCTAGTGGGTTGAACTCTTCAAGTTTGGACCAGCGAATTGCAGAGGGAGCCCATGTCGTAGTTACCAGATGACAGTCAATTTGACGTAAACTCCGACAGAGAAAACGCAAGAGATGTGCCCGTGCCGGCCCCAGAAAAGCCTTCGGGCCAGCAATTCTACAACACTGATCAATATGCTTGAAACCGGCCGAGGGATCAAGTACGGTAGCGACTAAACCGAGACGAAAAATGCCGAGGAGTGCCACATAAAGCTCAATCGAGATCGGCTGAAAGAGAAGGATTCGATCCCCCTGAGTCAACCCCGAACTGCGAAGCAATGCAGCCGCTTTCGCTGATCGCTCGGCAAGTTGAGCAAATGTCACTGAGCGGACGCTCGTACCAGTCCCCTCAATGATGGCAGGCTGATCGGGCCGTTCGGCGGCCTGCTCAATCAAAATGTGACAGATGTTCATTCTTCACAATGGCCTCTCATAAAGCGTATAGCGACGGGTGGTTGTCCCATAGTGGCTTGATATGCGTCGGGACAAATTGGTCTCCTGCATGAGTGCGTGAATGGCGCGCTCAAATCCGAGTTTTTGAGCAGCACGCTGAACTTCGTCCATTAAAATTCCACCGAGACCACTCCCACCATACTCTGGATGCACCGCCATAGACTTAAGGATGACCGTACGCATTGGTGCATCCCTTGCCGGTTCTAATAGGTCTGGAATCGCAAAGATGAAGCCCACAAGACGCTCATCATGCTCCATGAGGAGGACTAGTTCAGGAAGTAAATGTGTACGGATTGGTGCATAAGATGTCAAAAATTCCTCAAATGGAATTGGGCTATAGAGATAATTTCGGACGAATGCCATGATGGACAGTTCGTGGATCGCCGCTAGTTCGTCTTCAAAGTGAGCCATCTCAAGCGTTCGCATAGTGATGCCGTTACGCTTAAATTCGTCCCAGCGTTCGTCAGAGCGAGGATCAACCTGGTTTAGGTCAGGATTGAGAGCGGAGGTATAAGTTGCCAGAGGTACGAATCCTGCCTCGGTAAAATGGTTCGGCCACTCATCTGGATTATCAGGTTCCAAAAAAAATGTCGGTTCAGTCCCTCGGTCTGTTAGGAACCGGTAGCGGTGCCAGGTGGACTTATCCATCGGACCGATGACCCGCTCATGACCTTTTTCCCGATGTAAGTTGGAGGCATATTCCAGCAATTCTTTTCCTGCATCTGTATTGGCAGCCGCATAGTGTCCGACAAGACCGTCTGGCACTGGTACACCGTTGGCGTCATGTCTGTCCCACAGTGAACAACGAGCAATCAGCACTCCTGCTGCGTCGTGTAATGCTAAGTGGCAAGATGGATTGGTGAGTTGGTAAGCTTGTGCTTGCAACGGCTCTACTAAACCCTCCTGCAATAATGACAGATCTTCCACACGGTCAACTGTGGTGAGAGAGTACATAAAGTTTGTTGTTGTTTTATTTGCTACAAATCGGGTGCGTTGTAGGGAAAATGAAAAGAAACTCAAATTAAGGAATTGGATCCGGTTTGCGCATCATTCATTGGGGGGCTTAATTCTAGTCCTTATTGATTCACTCGGGGAAAGATATGAATAAAAACGGCTCTTCGCACTTAAGAGTGGGTTAATTAATTTCGGTAGCCTTCTGGATACATATCCAACCCTCCGAGATAGAAGTAAATCGCAGTGGCGAACCGCTGTTTATTTCGGTATCCCCGGGCACGGACCTTGATGCTTTTGATCCTACTATTGATACTTTCCGCTGGCCCATTGCTGACTTTGAGAACAATGGCATTGATGATCCCCCATAGATGTTTTTTGACGGTCTTCGCGGCCTCTTTCATGGGAGCAAGTCTACAGCGCATGGCCCAACTCAACCAGCGCGTCCAACCTTTGCGTGCCCACGTTCGGCTCTTATAGTGCCAGAGTCTCTGGGACAGGTCTTTGATTGCCCAAGCCCGAGCCGTTCTCAGCGAACTCTTCTTTAACGCTTGGAATCGTTTCTTTTGCTTGACCGACATATTCTGCGGATTGGTCAGCCATACATACTTGGTCCCTGTGAGATCCAGACTCCCTTCCTTCCGCAATTCTCGATTCTCCTGTTTCCGAACTTTATCTACTGCACCTCCTATATATCTGGCTACATGAAAGCGATCAAATGCAATCTTTGTTTCTGCGTCAGGAACCCATTTGAGTGTAGCGGAGATGAACGCGGGCCACATATCCATACTCAAGCTTTTGAGGGCTTTCAGTTGCGCAGGGGAACGGGAAGCATAATAGCTTTCCAGACTTTCTTTCTTCCGTTCATCCGCGACATGCAATACATGCCCCGTTTTCGGATTCCCCACTATCGTAACGTAGTTGTGCCCTTTTGTAAAGGCAATTTCATCCACACAGATGTGTTCCGTCTTCTCTTCCTCTCTACGAGCAAGCCCTCGCTTGACCGCACGTTCCATGATATTGGAGATCATTCTCCAACTCACCTTCAGTCGAGTGGCCACCGTGGATAGACTGCCCGCATCCTCGGACCAGTCAATCACACGCGCCTCAAATCCGGTCGTAAACTGCACCCGCGCATCCGCCCATGGCACCGATACCGTCTTGATCCCATGCTCCGAACACTGCACGCGAGGAACCCTCGCTACCACATGCGTGTGATAGTCACAGATTCGCGTATGACGCCACTTCCGACGACGATGGTCGTAACCCGGACAGGCTTTCCCACACTCGGGACAACGTAACACCAAATCCTCTGAATAGATGACATGGATCTCCGCCGTCAACTCCTCGGAATCATAGGTGATCTCCGATACCTCCCACGAAGAGCCTATACCGAAGAGCTCACTAAGATCTTGAATTTGTATCGCCATGAATCGATCAATTGGTTGATTGGTTAATGAAAATGGATCGCGTATCTACCCATAAAATAAACATCAAAATCGACTCTGAACCCAATCCATCTCATGACCGTTTATCCTAATTCCAGGGCCTTGCCCACTTAAAATGCTGTAGACCCATAAAAACTAATTGACTCTAACTTATACGGCCCCCTAGACACAAAATCAATCCCCATCCTCAGTTCTGTGCTGACTTCCGCAACGCCATGTGACAAAACCACAAAAAAGGTCACGAGTGTGCAGATCTTACCCTAATGACGACACATCGCCTTCCTATATCCATAATTCTCCCTCACAGCGTTCCATCCAATGACCGCAGTCATCCAGCACCAATACATCCATATGTGCAGGCTATTTCAGTCCGTTCAAGTCGGTTCCTTCCTCGCACGCGGTTTGTAGGCTTTCTAGTGGTTACTTTCAGATAAAATTTTCCAACCTTACTTTTGAATGCAATTTGTCACTCGGTTTGGGGAATGGGCCTCGCCGTCCATGGGGGAGCTCAGAAAATTGAGATAATTGGTGTGACAATCGTACCTAGATCTGGTTTAAGTCGCCGTTATTTAGGATCTTCTTGGGTGTTTTACAATGAGGGTAAGGGTATGAAAGCCAATTTGTAGCACCAGTATCCCAGACCTATGACGATTCATTTGGATCATAGATCTAAAACACAGTTCAAGGCTACGGAGTTATTTCAAACTACGAAGCAATTATTGACCAGAGAGTATATTAGATGGGACGCATAATTCGCACGGGAAAGACACCAGCTAAAGAGCGGAATGCTCATATACGGACCTGTGCTGAATTGCTCCGCCTATTGGCGGAAAAGGATCAATTTGATGATGAAGCGAAGGATATGGCTGCTCTATTTGTATTCTCGTTGCGAGGAATCTATGCAACCATTGAACATAGTGCCGATGTGTGGGATAAGCGGAATTATTGGAAGCGGGCGGAAGCTCTGCGCAATGACTGGCTCTGGAGTAGGAAAGCAGCAGATGATCTCGAGCACCTGATCAGACTGAATGTATGGGATCAGGTTCCAGATGTACTGATGGACTTGTTTCCAAGGTTTCATGAGGTGAATATACTGAATATTACCCGGAGTGCAGATGATTGGTGTGGGGCGTACCATGCACTTTTGAAGTCCAACAAATGACAGAGTACAAGTCCAAGAACATAGAACCGGGGGATCTACTCGTTGCAACTCCACACGGTCGTCCTACCGGTCCGTTTTATCGAACGGTCGTCCTAATATGTATGCATGGTACAGATGGCAGTGTAGGCCTTATAATTAATCGTCCAACATCGGTGACACTGGATCATTTGGTAGAGAAGCCGCTTGATGAATACATGGTCCATTACGGTGGTCCCGTAGAGCTGGAATGTCTGACCTATTTACACCAACATGGAGGTGAGATTCACGAAGCACATCCGGTCACAGAGGATATCTTCTTTTGCGGCAATTTTGATGATACAGTCAGAGTCGCCAGAGATCGGCAGATTGCCCCAATATATATCCGTTTTTTTGCAGGATATTCCGGTTGGGCAGCAGGGCAACTTGAAGATGAACTCCAGCAGGGATACTGGTTCTTGACCCAGGGGACTACGGATCTAGTCTTTTGGCATGAGCCAAAAAATTTGTGGCGTTTGGTTCTTCGAAAAATGGGCGGAGAGTATGCAATTCTGGCGAACTTTCCGCATGACCCAACGCTGAACTGAGGGGATTAATTTGAGTGTATCAGGCGCATAAATTCCGCGCGCGCAGTCCCTTCAGATAAGAATGCACCGCTCATGGCACTGGTGGCAGTAATCGCGTTCTGCTTCTGCACGCCGCGCATTGCCATGCAGAGATGAGTGGCTTCAATGACGACTGCTGTACCGACAGGTTGAAGTACCTCGTCAATTGCATCTCTGATCTGGACCGTCAGACGCTCTTGTACCTGAAGACGTCGAGCGTATGCATCCACTACTCGGGGGATCTTGCTTAGACCTACAATATGATTCTGGGCAAGGTAGGCAACATGGGCTTTGCCAAAGAAGGGAAGCATGTGGTGCTCGCACAGACTGAACACATCAATGTCACGGACGAGAATCATTTCGTCATACTTTTCCTCAAAGATGGCAGATCTCAGGATTGCCTTCGCATCGGTGTGATATCCTTGGGTGAGAAATGAAAGAGATTTGGCGATGCGGCTTGGGGTCTTCAATAAGCCCTCTCGGTTGGGATCTTCGCCGAGCAACAAGAGAACTTCATGAAAATGATCGACCAGTTCGCGAATCGGACGATCCTGTTCAAAGGATAGATCTGACAACAGATCTGAATTATTTGTTTGGGCCAAAGTAGTCTGCTGAGTTTCGGGGTGTTTCATAAAGTTGGATACGGTAGAGTTTACCGGCAGGTAGCTCGTTTACTAGTTGATTCCAGATCGCAACCACGAGATTTTCGGTGGATGGCATAATGCCACTTAAGAATGGGACATCCAGGTTCAGATTTTTATGGTCTAAGTGGCGGATGACATGTTCTTCAATCACTTGTTTCAGGTCGGAAAGATCAATCACATAACCTGTATCAGGATCAGGGGTGCCTTTAACGGTAACACGGAGGGTATAGTTGTGACCATGCCAGTTAGGGTTATTGCAAGAGCCAAAAACTGAACGATTCCATTCATCTGATTTTGAAGGGTTATGTAAGCGATGAGCAGCGTTAAAATAGGTCTCACGAGTAACGTACACGGTTGGCATTGGACTGGTAGTCAGGGTAATAATCCCGAGCGGCGTAGGAACGAAGCGGATTGCGTATTGTTCAGCAATAAACAACTTGAAACAAATTTCTTGATGCCAACATTATTTGAGCGAATTATTGTGGGAGAAATTCCTGCTGATCGTGTTTATGAGGACGAAGTATGTATCGCATTCCGGGATATTGCTCCACAGGCGCCAACCCATGTGCTGGTCGTTCCACGAAAACCGGTCCCTGCACTCAACGAGAATTTGGATGCTGCGCTTGCCGGACATCTCCTGATGGTTGCAAATCAAGTAGCTGAACAGGAAAATCTGGAAGGAGGGTATCGGGTTGTCATTAATTGTGGAGTTGATGGGGGGCAATCAGTAGACCATCTGCATCTTCATGTACTCGGTGGTCGCCCACTTCAGTGGCCCCCTGGCTAAGTATTCTCAGTAATGCAGTGGTCTCCTACGAGCTGCTCGCTTGTAATTGTATGGGTAGTTGTGTTTGGATTACCGAGTAATCAATCTAGTGCACAGTCTTCTTTGCAACAGGAGACGGTGTTTGCTCGCGAAGTCAATCGATACCGGTGGAGTTCAATGACTTCCTGGAATAGCCAACTAGGTTCATGGAAGGTGGATATGATCAACCGGTTTCAGTCGGATGCGTATCTCCAATTTGACAATCGTCTGCGATTCAGGGACGAAGATCGACTGGATTTTAGTGCGGTGGGTCCAATCTGGAGGCAAGTAAGTGCAAGTATTCGCGGGGAGTTGGATTGGTTTGGATCTGGTCGGGCATCATCTCAATCCTTGCTGTTAGGGGTACAGAGAAATGTCATTCAAGCACTAAGCATAGAGGCGGCGGTGGGAATTACGTCTGATCGTCGACCAGGCATTGTACAAGCCGGTCTGGAAAAGTCTCTGCGAATTGATACTGGACCCGCAGTCGCAGTATCACTCTCCTTGGCGCCAAGAGAAATTCAAGGCTACCAGATTGCATTTCACTCTGATGCCGCATGGAAAAATATTTCTCCACGCCGGATCGGAGACTTAGCATTGGTCGGCTCCGCCGCTCGTTCATTCGGTTTAGCTAGATTGGAGTCAGGAGTTCGCCTCTCTAGTCGCCGACGAGATACCTATCAGGCTGTGTCATTCCTGAATCGAGGGCAGGTACGGGATCCTGAATCTATTGAAGCGACCACTAGCGATACACTAGACATAAATTTTATGGTCCAAGCACCAGTATTGCGTGCACTTCGGATCATTGCCCAGACCGATATCCGATTGAACCAGAGGCGTATCCGAGCACCAAAGGCTCCCGAAGAGTCCTTTACGTTTGAGACCAACTTTGCTCGTCAAGCATTCACGGGCCAAATTGGTTTCCACTATTCGCGTCCTCGGATCGATGCCCAGTTGCGAGCTGAGTATAGAGCGATCAATGAGCGACGAGTACTGAGCAATCGGGATGAGTTGCCTCCTTCGGAAGTTGCGCAAAAGAGAACTCTACTGCAGCAGGCAGATTACGATGAGGGTGTGTTTGCACTTAGCGGAAGTATGAGGGGAGATATTCTTCCGACACTTTCGATTCTCTTCAATGGGAGTTCGCGTATTGTACGGCATGATACACCAGTAGTAAACCTGGATGATCGGGACGAAGTGTACCACACGGCGACACTTGCAGTGAGTCACCGCCGAAGTCGTTACCTGCGGTTAGAAGTGAGAATGTTCGGCTCCAGTCATCATACGGTATTTTTGAATGCTGAGCGTTCAGCAGAAAACAGCGTTCAGCGCACACTTCGTCTACGTCCATCAATTGAATGGACCCCCTCTTCATTTACAAGAGCGTCCTTAGCCAGCGAGGTACGAGCGACCTACACGACCGAAGACTTTTTGCTACCTGGACGCCGATCATCTGATCAGTCTGCCCGCGAGATGCGTCTAGATGCCGAAATGGAACACCGCCTCTTTGCCGATACAGATCTAAGATGGACGGCAAGTTTTTCCGACTTACGACTCGGTCGCTTGAATTGGGAAGACTTTACGGAAATCCCCTTTGATACACTCAGGACTTATAGCACTTGGTTACGCATTCAGTCGGGTAACCGACTTAGAGGAGAAATTGGATGGCGAATGTTTCTGCGAAGCGATTATGACCGGGCAACTACGGTACAGTATCCGGTATCCAGTGCTGTACCGGTCAATACCCGTGCGAGTATTACAAGACCGGGGAAGCGATGGGTCATTCAATCTGGACCATCTGGGGCGCTCTACTGGATCCGGGGTCAGACAACTCTGCGTCTGGATGTATGGGCAAATTGGCAGCAGTTGAGGTATAGACTTTATGGTCAATTACCTTCTGGAAGTGCAGATATCATTCAACGTACCGCCCGGCGAGGTACCCGGCGCCTGATCCCCCTGATCTCCCTGAGCATATATTGGCAACTCTAATTCATTCCGAATAGAATCAATGTCTGGTGTACGAATTCTGGGACTTACAGGGGGGATTGGTAGCGGTAAGTCCTCGATATGTAAACATTTAATGGATTTGGGAGCCAGCATATTTGAAGCTGATCAGGTAGCACGGAATTTAATGGAGTGCAGCGAGAAGGTTCGTGAGGCAGTTCTCCAAACGTTTGGAACAATGAGTTACCAAACAGATGGATCCTTGAACCGGCCATGGTTAGCACATCTGGTATTCAATAACGAGGAGAGTCTGCTGAAGTTGAATGCAATTGTTCATCCTCAGGTTGGTGCGGCTTTTGAACGTGTGAGGGATCAAGTGAAAAGCGGCTTGCTGGTCCATTCAGCAGCTCTCATTTTTGAGGCAGGACTAGAACATTCTCTGGATGCAATTTGTGTGGTAAGTGCACCTGAGGATGAGCGGATTGCACGCGTACGAGCACGTGATGGCGTAAGTGAGGAGGATGTTCGTTCAAGAATGAACAGGCAACTCACCCAGGAAGAATCCGAGCGGCGGGCGGACGTTGTCCTGGTCAATGCAGGGAGCCTGACACAGTTATGCAACAAAACCAGAAGGCTCTACGAGATCGCGATGAGTGGGAAGGTATTAAGCCCCCACACATTCAAGAGGTGTCGCCGGCTGTAAGGAGTGCAAATCCAAAGGTTGATCCTTCGCCCGGCATGCTTTCAATCATGAGTTGGCTCCCATGGGCACTGAGAATATGCTTTACAATTGCCAGTCCCAATCCGGTTCCGCCAAGCTTTGATGATCGACTGGGTTCGATCCGGAAGAACCGCTCGGTGAGGCGTGCAATGTATTCAGGAGCAATTCCAACCCCATCATCTACTACAGAAACTTTGATTGCACCCTCATGTAATTTGCGGGCAATCAATTCAACTTGCCCACCCTCCCTGCCATACTTGATTCCATTATCAATCAGATTGCTCAGTACTTGACTGATGTGATTGTGGTCCGCTAATACCTCAGGAAGATTGGGTGGCGTAGAGAGGCGGAGCGAAATTTTTCGGTCTGACGCCATGGATTCAAGGGATTCAAGAACCTCTCTGCTAAGTTCGGTTAGATTCAATGGACGCAGATCCATGGAGAGTTCTCCCATCTCTATTCGGGCAACCGAGGCGAGATCTTCGGCGAGATTTCCGAGACGGTTTGCATTTCGTAGTACTTTTTTCACAAATGAGCGTCGAACCCGTTCATCACTCAGTGCTCCATCTAGAAGTGTTTCGGCGAATCCTCGAATTGCAAAAATGGGTGTCTTCAGTTCGTGGGATACATTTCCAAGAAATTCTCGGCGATAATGCTCCATACGTTCAAGTTCTTGGACTTGGTTGGCAACACGTTGATCGGCTTCACGGGCTAGGTTAATCAAGAGGCTTAACTCATCCTGGAGTTGTGGAGATTCATTAATAGGTAAATCGGACGTATCCTCTGCATCATTCCCAATGCCTGAGAGAGTAGCTTGGAGGGTGGACATCTTTTGAGATACCATCCATCGAACGCCTAGAAATGTGCACGCCCCAACCAGTAGGCTGATAGATACCACCATCCACCAAGGCATCCGAAAGCCGACCAGAGAGGCCATAAACAAAGTGGTCAAGACAAATAAGCTCACACGCCAGGATACACCATAAGCCAACATTCCTCAGGACACTCGTTGTGTAGGATTCATTCGGTAGATCTGGGATGATTTTTCGGTTCAAGAAACCTGTAGCCTACGCCTTTCACAGATTGGATGTAGTCTGTTCCCTGATATTTGCCAAGCTTTTTGTTGACCTTGCTCACATGGACATCTACTGTGCGCTCTCCGACCTCAACCCTCATTCCCCAAACTCTTTTGATCAGGGTTCTACGCGTAAATACGACGCCCGGAGAGTTAGCCAAAAAATAAAGAAGATCAAACTCTCTTCGCGTAAGGCTAATTTGAGGCCGCTCATCCACATCATTTCGGAACACCCAATATCTATCTCGATCAATTTCAAGGTCATGTACACTTAATATTGAGGCGCCGGCGAGAATGCGATGAGTTCCGCGCAGGAGCGCTTTGATCTGGGAAATGATTACATCTATTCCAAACGTTTTTGGCAGATAACTATCAGCGCCGACATCCAGTCCCTGAATATGGTCTTCTTCTTCGGATCGGGCAGTGAGGAATAAGATAGGTACGGTTTTAATATTGGAATATTTTCGAATATGCCGGCAAACTTCCAATCCATTCATTCTGGGCATCATGATATCAAGGACAACCAGATCAAGGGCTTGAGTTTCAATAATATCAAGCGCTTCAATTCCGTTTCGGGCTGTAATTGTTTTCATGCCCAGTCGTTCAAGATTATAGCGAAGCAGGTCAAGAATATCATCTTCATCGTCAACGATCAAGACGGTACAGGAATCCTTGGCAGCGGTAATCGGTGAGATTTTAGGCATTTGAGAGTGCTTCAGAGATCATGTGGATGGCTATCAACACCCAAAATACGGACTTCCGACTCAAAGCATGACTCAAGTCGGACCACACGGATGAACATGATGCTTCATGGATGTTCAAAGTAGAAGCCAAGCGGCCTTACACAATACAGGGGGATACGCAGAAAATTTCCATAACAGTCAAGAATACGACGGAGAGCAGGATGGGATCATTTTTAGAATACAAACACGAAACTTTGCTACACTTAAGTTTGATAGGAGTAAGAGACAGAGCCGTTCATCGCACAAAATTACCGTTTCAATCCTTAGTTTAGCGAAAATGTTAGAATTTGGCAAGATCGGTTCGGTCTGTTGGAATCTGATTAAGACGAGAAGTGGAACATGATAAGGAGATGCTTCTCGTTGTTTCCCAAGCAATCCAGAGAAGGTTAGGAACAGTTTATGTCACAATTGCTTGACTTCTCCTCAAGAATTAGCCAGAAAAAAAGATGAACAATCTCACGAGGCGTAAATTTTTTGAACAAATTCTTCTGATCGCAGCTTCAGGGACAGTAGTTCTGGGTTGCGGGGATCAAGATGGTGATGAATCGATGGTTGATCCTACCAAAGGAACGGTATCAGAACTTCCCGAAATGGATCAGGAACGGTTCAGTTGTATGGATGTGAGTGGACTTACGGAGGAAGAGGCTACCCAGCGAATAACCTTTCAATACACCGATCAGTCGGCTGAACAGGAAAAAAATTGTGGAAACTGTGTCCTCTTCGTTGAACCAGAATCTGGAACTGAATGTGGCGGTTGTCTAAGTATTCAGGGGCCAATTCATCCCGAGGGATATTGTACCATCTGGGTGGCGCCGCCGGTTGAACCCATAAATGCTTGATTTAAGAATTTGATCGTCCAGATACAAGGTCTATCATCAGACAAACAAGCCATGGGCCGAGGCTACGGATTTGGAACGTTACCCGTATTTCTTGCTGGGATCAGCACAATTCTGGGGGCGATCATGTTCCTACGTTTCGGGTACGCGGTTGCCCATACGGGGCTACTGGGGATCGTGGGCATTATTCTTCTCGGTCATCTTGTCACGATTCCAACGGCATTGGCACTTGCGGAAATTGCAACCAACCGAAAAGTGGAAGGGGGAGGTGAGTATTTTATCATTTCCCGTTCCTTCGGAACTACAATTGGCGGAGTGATTGGGATCAGTCTATACCTATCTCAGGCAATATCTGTCGCATTTTATATGATTGCCTTTGCGGAGGCATTTACATGGCTGGAGCCATTTCTAAGAGAGCAAGTTGGGATCACTTTTGATCCGCGGCTGATTTCAGTTCCAGCTCTGATCCTACTTCTGGCTTTGGTGATCCTCAAGGGTGCAGATCTGGGCGTGAAGATGCTCTACATTGTTGCGGCAATCCTCTTTGTATCGCTGCTCTTATTCTTCATGGGTTCCCCAATGGAAGGATTCGATCCCGATGCGATCAGTCTTACGGAAAAAATTGGACGTCCTGATCCATTTATTGTTGTGTTCGCGATTGTATTTCCTGCATTCACAGGGATGACGGCCGGAGTGGGCTTATCGGGGGACTTACGTAATCCTCGTAAGTCTTTGCCTAGGGGAACGATATGGGCAACAATTATTGGGATGATTGTCTATATCGGTCTGGTCTATAAGCTCCATATCAGTGCGTCTCCTGAGGCAATGGCAGAGGATCAGTTGATCATGGCTCAGATCTCTGTATGGGGGCCTGCGATCCTGATCGGGTTATGTTGTGCGACGTTAAGCAGTGCAATCGGATCGGTACTGGTGGCTCCCCGAACACTGCAGGCCTTGGGTGCGGACAATACCTTGCCTGGGAAAGTTCTCAATTCTTGGATATCGCGGGGAACAGGTGTGGCCAATGATCCCCGACAAGCCACCATAATCACTGGCGGATTGGCCCTAGTGATTGTCCTTGTTGGGAATGTAGATTTAGTTGCGACTCTGATCTCAATGTTCTTTATGGTAACCTATGGATCTCTGTGTGCAATCAGCTTCCTGGAGCACTTTGCCGCACGTCCCAGTTATCGCCCAAGTTTCCGATCTCGCTGGTACATTAGCTTATTGGGTGCTATCGTGTGCTTTCTATTGATGTTTCAGATTAATCTTTTCTTTGCAACGCTTGCGGTTCTGATGCTTGTGGCGCTTTATCAGGGCCTACGCATTGGAAAGCGCGGAGAAGGTGATCTGGCTTCTTTGTTCCAGAATGTGATTACCCAGGCGACTCGCTACATGCAAATTCGCCTCCAGCAACGGCGAACGGGACGGGTTGCTGACGAATGGCGTCCCAGTGTGATTATGGTGAATGACCGGACATTTGATCGACGAAGTCCGCTGATGATGCTGCGATGGCTCTGTCACCGATACGGTTTTGGTACCTATGTTCACTTCATTAAGGGGAGGTTGACCTCATCCACCTTCTTTGAGAGTAAGGCGGTCAAAGAACGGCTCCTAAAACTGGCAAGGACTCAGCAAAGTGTAGTATATATGGATACAGTTGTAAGCCCGTCAATCACTTCCGCGTTGGCACAGACTCTCCAGGTTCCTGGGGTATCTGGTATGTCCAATAATTCCATTCTGTTTGAGTTCGCACAACGAGACTCAATGGATGTGGTGAGGAGTATTGTAGATCAGTGTAAGTTCGCGGCGAACACAGATATGACGCTTATGGTGCTTCGTCACTGCGAAACGAACTTTGGCAATAGAGACTCTATCCATGTTTGGTTAACATGGAACGATAAAGCGAATGCAAACACAATGATCCTTCTGAGCTATATTCTTCTTGGACATCCAGATTGGCAAAATGCACAGGTACAAGTATTTGCTGCATTACCGGGAGCCGAGGTAGAGCAAACTCGTCAGGAATTTTCGCAGTTGATCACCGAGGGTAGGCTTCCGATCTCGGAGAAAAATATTGAGTATATTGCGACCGAGAATACCGACGCATTCCGCCGACTTGTTTATGAAAGGTCCAACGAGGCGGACTTGACGGTTGTCGGCTTTAATATGCCTGGGCTTGAGGAGCGTGGCCCAGAGGTTTTCACGAATCATGCAAAGCTGCATGATGTATTGTTTGTACGTGCTCCGCGACAGATTAAAATAGATTAGGGGGGGGGTATTTCGACAATCAGAGATGAAGAGAGAGGGGATGCTCGCTAAGAAAATATCTCAGAGAGTTAGGTTCAAGCCTTGACTTCACAATACATATTCCCGATGTGGGACTCTGTAACGTCTTGAAATTCGGCGTTCTGTGGTTTGGAATACAATTACAGGGTTAATCTGGCAAATCATGACATAACTCCCCAACGCTCATGCGTCAGGCAATAGATCAAACTCCAACATTGGATATCGTATCAATTCAGGATATTCACATCAACCCCAAATCTAGGGACGATATAGACCGTACGCTACGCATCTTGCAGAAAATTGGTTGTACGGATTCACTACGGGAGCGGATACTGTCGATTGTGGAAAAACATCTTTCAAAAGATGTGCGTCAGGATGTCGGTCGCCCTGGAATGAGCTACTGGCGAATATTTGTTCTGGTGGTGATGAAAAATGCTCTGAACTGTGATTATGACCGACTAACGGCGCTTGCAAACTCACACATGCAATTACGTCAGATGCTGCAGCATGGAACCTGGGAAAGCACCACATTCTACTCTGCGCAGGCGATCAAGGATAACCTTTCAAAACTATCGGAGAGAGAGTTACAGGATATCAATGCGATCATTGAACCGTTGGGCTTAAAAAAGATGAGACTTCTGGGGTTAGAGCGTCAATGTTACGGGTTGGGCGGAGAGAAAGCGGAGGGGCCTCCCTCTGATGTGGCCAGGTTACATAATGCACTACTGAGATATATGGACACTGCCGCAGAAGCTTCCAATGCTTGTAATGTAGCAGGGTGGCGTCAGCTTGTCCATACAAAGAGGAATCTCGAACATGCACTTCGCCCACTGGACCAGTCGAAAAACTATTCCCAAAATCCTACCCCAGTGGTCACCTACCTAAAATTGTGTGCCAAGATGATGAAAAAATGTGAGGGAACATATGTAATCATTGCCAGAACACACCCTGATTCACCTTGGGTTTCTCAGCTACGGTCAGAGAGTGCTGAGGTAGCGAGATTAAAAAAGGAAGTGGTGGCCCATAAAATGAAGGTAACGGTTCTGACAAATGAGTACCCGCCTAATATTTACGGTGGTGCGGGAGTGCATGTGAAGTATCTTGTTCGGGAATTGGCGGCGCATTACCGAGTTCAGGTATATACCTTCGGAAGACAGAGACGGAGTACAAATGCTTTGAGCATCAAGGGCATCTCAGCGCAGGGAGCGCCCCAGGGAAACGATCCTCGGTTCAACAAGCTATTTAGTACGCTTCAGCGAAATTTATCCATGGCGGCGGCAGTTGAAAAAACCGACATTATTCATTGTCACACATGGTACTCTCACTGGGCAGGCGTTCTGTCTAAGCAGCTTACCGGAGCCAAACTGGTGTTAACAACTCATAGCTTAGAGCCACACAGGCCGTGGAAGGTAGAGCAACTTGGAAGCGCTTACCAAGTGAGTTCATGGATTGAAAAGACCGCATATCAGACTGCGGATGCCGTCATTGCTGTCTCACCTCAAATGAAAGAAGATGTGGTTGCTCTCTATGGGATTCACCGGAGGATTGTTCATGTGATTCCTAATGGGATTGATTTGGACGAATATCGGCCGACATTTGATGAATCTGTTCTACAAAACCATGGGATAAACGCTCAGATCCCGTTTGTTCTGTTTGTGGGGAGAATAACACGACAGAAAGGAATCATGCATCTATTGCACGCAATTGCTCACTTAGATGAGGGAACGCAGATCGTTTTAGCCGCTGGTGCACCGGATACTCTAGAGATTGAAGCGGAGGTGATTCAGGAGGTTGAGAATCTCAAAAAAACAGGTAAACACCACATTGTGTGGATTCCTGAGGTGATACCCCCCTCTGAATTGATTGTGCTCTATTCACATGCTCAGGTCTTTGTGTGTCCCTCGGTATATGAGCCCTTCGGGATCATTAATCTTGAAGCTATGGCCTGCGAAACAGCGGTTATAGCAACAAACGTTGGAGGGATCCCGATGGTTGTGCAAGATGGAAAAACCGGTTTTTTAGTTGAGCTTGAGGGCGATGGGTTTGTGCTACGACTGGCAGACAAAATTAATCTGCTCATGCGGGATCTGAAACTGAGCCGGAGCATGGGGATCCAGGGGCGTGCTCGTGTTGAAGCTGAGTTCAGTTGGGACATGGTAGCCCAAATGACGGCAAAGCTGTATCAGCGTCTATTACGGAAAGTATCGTAGCAGTAACTTTTGCAGGAGCCCCAACTTCTGGAGATTCAGTAAAGCTGGATTTTTGAGATCTCTGATTCGGGTGGTTGAATTTATGTGGGATGGACAGGCTTTTCTGAGGCTTGGATCTATCTCACAGGGTGTAAAGGCGCCGATCTTTGGACTGAAAAACGAGAGATGGAAGCTTGCAAATTTCGTATTTCTGAGGTGTCCCCAAAAATAGGGCTCCTTTAGATTGGTGTTGCTGGATTTGGATCAGAGGCATTTACTTTGGAACTTTCTGATCTCAGTACCAAATTATGTGTGGGATTGTTTCGTTTTTGTTTCAGGGCATCGGTTGTTCGGGGTTTGTGAGTTTTTTCTCATGGACTTGCCTGAAGGTTTAATGCAGTAGGAAGGATGGACGAGTCAATACAGGATGGTATCAGCGATCGTGGGATTCACCATGGATGGGTACAAGTGCTTGACAGGCAACTGGCTGGGCTTATTGCAATGGTGAAACGTTTTTGGATTTGAACACCTAAAATCTGAAGAAATCTCCATGTTGCATTTGGCTGAAGGGCTAACTTCCTAATCATTAACCACAAGGGTATCCTGTTTTTTGGAATACTCAACTTTCAGATATTGACCATCTGCTTGGTCAATGCTTAGTTCTTTCAGAAGTTGAGGCAAGTGGGGATCGCATAACTTGAAACTTTCTAGACAGACTTTGTGGCCCACTGAGCAAGTCAGGTAAAATTTTCAGTTCCTGTGGGTCTTGTCAGGATCATATTCAGGTGACGGAGGATCTCGTCACAGTTGGTATCAATTGTTACATTGTATCCGTGCAAAAGTTCGTTTTTTTACCCCCTTTTTCGTCGTTGTTTCCCTCAATATAGGACTCGCCAGCTTCCCCAACTGCTGTTATTCCAGAGAGAATAAAGTGCGTAGCATTTTGTGGAAGTACCGTCGTGATCCGCGTCCTCTGGTTGAGTATAATCTTCAATGTTCTCCGGCTACTGTGAATGCCCTCCTCACAATTTTTTTCGGATCAGATGTGCGACATGAAACGCCAGAATCGAGAGGAACAAATGCGCTCCAATTCGCTCAACCAGATTCGTTTAGTTCCCCTTCCTTGCGGTTTTTTATAGTCCACTTAAGGAACATAAAAACCAAATTCTATGTATGCTACTTAAAAATCAGGGTTTGATTTAGCTTAACTAACATAGGAAATGATGATCAGGCGAGATCTCGCGGAGCAGTTGAATAGGGTATCAAAAAGATTTCCTGTGGTTACCGTGACGGGTCCACGGCAGAGCGGAAAGACGACGCTGTGCAGAGCCGTGTTTGGGGAGCATCCGTATGTGTCCTTAGAGGCACCAGACATCCGAGCATTTGCTATAGAAGATCCGCGGGGATTTCTATCCCAATATCCCGATGGAGCGATTATAGATGAAGTGCAGCGTGTTCCAGACCTACTCTCATATTTGCAAGGAATCGTGGATGACAGTCCGCATGGCGAGGCGAAGTGGATTTTAACAGGCTCACAAAACCTCTCCTTGCTCAGTTCAATTTGTCAATCTCTGGCGGGTCGAACTGCAATATTTAATCTACTTCCTCTAACTCGGCCTGAAGTCACAAGATTCTCCCAGTATCCTCAAACGCTTGACGAAGCGATGTTTTCTGGGTCTTATCCTCGGATCTTTGATTTAGGTCTCAATCCTTCGGACTGGCTCAGTGCTTATGTGAGTACCTATATCGAGCGTGATGTACGGATGGTCAAGAATGTAGGCAATCTCGCAAGATTTCAGCGTTTCGTTGAACTTTGTGCAGGAAGAACGGGTCAGCTACTCAACCTTTCGTCGCTGTCCGCAGATGCGGGTGTTTCTCAGCCCACTGCGAAGACTTGGATGAGCGTTCTCGAGGCTGGCTTTATTGCCTTTCGTCTTCCAAGCTATAGTGGCAATTTGCGAAAACGGCTTGTGCGGATGCCGAAAATACATTTCTATGATACTGGACTTGTTTGCTGGCTGCTGGGGATTCGATCTCCAGAACAACTGCGCTCGCATCCTCTTCGCGGGCAAATATTTGAAACATGGGTTGTATCGGAGTTGGTCAAGAAGCAAATGAATCTCGGAGAAACAACCAGATGGCTAACCTTTTATCGGGATCGCAACGGCGCAGAAGTAGATTTACTCATCGAGAATCCACCTCACATGAAGCTGATTGAGGCCAAAACCACATCTACCCTCTCCTCCAATTTATCATCGGGTGTGAGTCGGGTTCTTGGACATTTTCAGGAATCCTCTTATCAGTGCTCCGCCATCGTAGTCTATGGCGGTGATCAAATACAAAACAGAAAGAACGCTGTCATAATTCCCTGGAGGGAGACGCATACTGTATGATCAGGGATAGATCTTGGCGACTGTGTCATGGGAGTGCACAAAAGCTCAGCAAATTGTTTGAAAGGATCAAGTGCCGATCGGAGTATTGCCCGAAACAAAAATATTTTCGGATGAAACATGGATGCAGGATACCTTGATATTCAACCGCTGCACATCATGATGGTAATAAAATCTCCCTCTCCAAGGTACAACCTGCTCCCTTTGATGAGTGTGTCAAACGATCTTCCCGGTTGGGGGCGCGGCCTTTGAGAGGTCTGCAAAATTTCGAGTCAGGTACATGGTGAGCGCCAAAAGTAAGAAGAGGCCAATACTTCCGGCCAAAAGAGCATAGTCCTGTAACTGTAGAAGCATGAATATGAACGTATGCAAGAGTACCAGAATCCCTGCCGTCAAGAAACCAATGCTGCGCGAGTCGTAGATCGCCCGAGTATACAAAGCTGCCAATCCTATTGTCGCGATGCTGGAGAGGATATAAGCGGTGTTAAAAATCATATGTTCACCCAGTGAGAGGAGCATCAGAAAGAACAGACAAAGGTTCAGGCCCACCAATACATATTGGAAGGGGTGTGCTCGTAATCCAATTCTCAATTCTATTAGGAAAAATGCGAGAAAGGTCAGTCCAATGAGCAAGAACCCGTAACGGGTAGATCGTTGGATTTTCCGGTATTGGTCTACCGGAGGATACAGCGAGAGACCAAAAGCGGAGTCCAACAATAAGCTATCATTTTCATCACGCCAGGATTGTCCGAACGCCCGATTTAAGTCCAGAATCTGCCAACTGGCAGAAAATCCATTATCCATAGTGGTTCGCTGATCAGGGAGAAATGCACCCCGGAAACTGGGCGAGGGCCAAGTTGAAGTTAATTCAACTTGGGTCATCTTTCCGACGGGGACGAACATTAGGTCATCATTCCCGTCAAGTTTTAGGTCAAAGCTAAATTCATTTATCCCGTAAGCTCTGATTTGCGCTCTGATCCCCGCAGGGGTCAGTGCACTCGCTTCTCGCATTCCCGATCCGAAGGCAACCGTTGTATCTGACCAGTTGAGCAAGATCTCTTCTTTGACTCCCCGCATATCTGTGATGCAAAATGCAACGTAGGCTTCCTGCCAGCGGATCATTTGTTCAGGAATTGACCACCTACTAAATTCAATCTCAGGGAACGTACCGCGGATGGTCAGATCTGCGGTGTAAAGGATCGTCTGGTAGATGCCGCGATAGCGAATTTCGGGTTCGATATCTCCGTTCACGGTCAGCGTGTCAGTGAGGAAAAATGCATACCTCACTGCCGGAAGAGGTTCTCCGGTCGTACCACTTATGTACCCAGAAGTTGTGAAAGGAACAACGATCACAGGCCCCAGAAGTGTTTAGCAGGTTCCATTCTAGATCGTTCAGTAGGATATCCTACTCCTCGCTTACAAATAATGTCTGCATTCGTAGACAACTACGGTGACAGTAAAGCAGAAAAATTGTTCAAGAACTTTGTTAGTAAAGAAATTTTAGAAAAAAGAGAGATAGGATATATTATCCCCATTCCATCTATGCACACCTGGTTAAAGGAGACCTATACCAGAGAGAGAACTGAGATCCCCCGCGAGACGCAGAACGTCTGTGTGGAGCGTGACCGAGGTTCAGGATTGGAAAGGTGATTCCTCTCCCATCCAGTCCTTCATCGTATCCCATATCCACTGGATTGTGTCCTGAACAAGTTCAGGATTCTGAATCCACAACCAAACCACCCCCACCACAAAGAGTGTCCAGATACCCCACCACAGGAAACGGACGACCGACAAGCATAGAGTAAGTCCAAACTGCAAAACCCACAAGCCCCCCAGCATTGCTTCTTCAAGGACGGTCCCACCGGACTTCAGGCCCTTCATGATGCCTCCCTTGCGACCACGCTGATATCTCGCCGTAGCCTCCCGCTTCGTCCGGCGCCTCCGTAGATAGTTTTTGATTGATAGATTCATCTCTTTATCCGCATCCCCTGGATATTCCACACTGGGTGCAGACGTAACAGGCACCGCTCCGTACAGTGATTCCACTATACACCACACAGAGGGGGCCACCCATGCGCTGAGCGAACACCTCAGCCTTCATGTCCGCCTGCACCGCAGTGGTTTCAACTGGCTCTGCCACACTGATATTTTCAGAATACTGCTTCTAGAGTACCTCAACATCTTCATTCCGTGCACTCCACCGCTGATTCAACTTTTTCCACCGGTGGATATCGGCGAGTTGTTCGTCCAAATATAGAAAGCGAAAGATAGTCCATGGTGGACGATACCAAGTTAGGGCCCCCCGGTTCGTTGTAATCCCACGGGGTTCAACGATATAAATAATATAGCGGAATTTATTACAGAGGTTTTCCAGAGGGGTCCCGCACTCCAAAAACATGGGAGATTGTGGGCAGCAGCTTTCCGGCTCCCTGCTTTAGTTATTGGGTATTGGTATTAGTGGGCAAGGTACCCGATGAATCTATATTTTCGCATGCAGAACTACCGACTCAGATTCACGCAGAATTAATCAGAAAAAGATACGAAAACCGACTGGTGGGGCATATTTCTCGAGATTGTGATGGCAATTAGGCTGGACGGCAACCGTCCAGAAGAAACCATGCATCACCGTAAATAACGTAAACGTGTATCCAGCGATTTTTTTATGATCATTAACAGAACGCTTCAATTTTCCCTTCCCTTTGTTCCATAACGATTGATTTTCGGATCGATTTGGTACCTCTTCTGCGGCTGGTCTCTTGGGAAGCCCATTAGAACTCTCTTTTGAGTTGCAGTCGAACCAGATGCCGGAGTTGCAGTGGACTGTCTCGTCGTGCTTGCCCGGTTGTCCCGACAAAGAGCTGCACCTTGGTCGGATGCTCGTGTGCCCGTGCGATGTTCCATCCCATCTCATATCTACGCTGGGGTCCCCCGCCGCTGAAGCTGACCTCTGGTTGCAGGGTGAACGCTCTGGAGAATAGAGCGAACCCATAGCCTGCCTGTACCCGCAGGTCTCCGGTTTGGTGTGCCCTATACTGTGGCTGGATGGTTTCGGCGCGGAGTAGCCGCTCTGCCCCACCAAGGGCCTGTGCCCCGAGGGTGTGCTCTACTCGAACCTGGAGCCCCTCAATGGAATGGGGCCGTGTATCCCAGGTCACTGCCCCTGCGAGCCCCTGATCTTGGAGTCCGCGGTCTTGATGCGTCAGCACTGCATGTGCATGCACCTCTATATCCAGACCACTCTCTGGCTCCGAGAGACGGAACCCGACCTGCATGTCCATCCCGAATCCTGTCTCTGCATCGCCACCGTCATGGCGGAGGGCCAACTCTGCTGTTGGCTCTATTGCAGATCGTTTTCCCAAACGGATCCCTCGCACGGTTCCCTGCAATCCCAGCCGCAACCGAGATACCTGTGCCTCATCTTCCGATAACTCCTCCGTCCCATTCGCTCCCATCTGCACCAGCAAGGCATCCGAGCGAATCCCCAGCTCCAGTCCTCGCTTCCTCACCGTACCGAGTCGCCCATAGATCCCCCCTCCGATCATCCGCAGATCCACCGGGGTGGTTACCTGTTCCACGGTCATCGATCCACGACCATATCCGACCACGCCCCATGCCGTGATCCCCGAACTGAGCGCATAACATCCATTGGGGTATACTCCAGTCAGATAGGCGGAGTGTATACCTTCATCACTTGCCATTGCATACTCGCCCTCGGAGCGTGTATGAGCTACCAGTACACCCAGTCCCCCTTTGTTTCCAGTCCAGTCTGCCCCTACCATCCCACTGGATACGCGTCCCTCCAGGTTCAAAGCTCCGTCCGCACCCTGAACGCGGGATACCGCCCCATGTCCCCAGAGCGCGACCCCGCTCCCGTCCCGCATCCCATGCCGGAACGAACTGCCATGCAATAGACGCTCCCGCGTCAGTGTATGGCCCAGCCGGTATACCGGATCGGTCGTTCCAAGGAGTACAGCGTGCCGGTCCGGCTTGACCTTTTGTATATGCACATAATTTGGCAAGGAGGCCAAGGTCAATGGCTGTCCCGCCAGATAGACTTCCCTGCGCTGAGACCTTTGTACACGCCCCTCACACTGCGTTGCACGTAAGACCTGATCCGCCAACGTCCGTCCTAGACGTCCCATCCACGCTGTACGGATTCGACTCGTGTAGCGAACCTGTCGGGGAGGACTTTCTAAGCTCTCCTCAAATCCTGCATCATCCACAAACGAAACTTGGACCACCAGACTTGCCCCCGCATCGGTATCTACTGGGACATAGGCGTCTCCCTCCCCAACCTGTTGACTCGGATTTCCCTCCTCTATGCGGAGCCACTGATAGCGATACCCATATCCCAGCTCCCCAGCCTGTGCACGGCGCAGTCCATCCAGATCCTGAATCTCCTCCACCGAAACCCGAAGCACCTGTCCCAGCTGCATGGACCCAATGATCTGGGGCCTTCCGGTTGCCACATCGTTCACCGGCGTTACGTCAATGGTCATCCGGGCGGCCAATGGACTCTCCGATGTCCCATCACTAACCTTGAAGTCAAAGTTCGTGTATGCCGGACCATATGCATTAGCGATCGGCGTAAAGACCAGCTCTCCCGCCGAGATCTGGGCTACGGAGATCTGTGTCCCGGCGGCGAACCCGATTCCGCCCAAGGTCAAGGTTCCCGCATCAGGATGCCGCTCAATCCGGACGGCTGTCAGTGGATCTCCCTCGGGATCGTTGTACCCAAAGTCGGATGTGCCAAACGGGTACGGCGTATCTTCCTCCGTGGTGACCGTTGCATCTTGGGCCACCGGAAACGATTCATCGTCATCGGTGACCGTGAGGGTTACCTCCGCTGGATCGGTCACGCCCTGCGTATTCGTGGCAGTGCCTTGTACTTGCACGGTCTTGTCCGGCGTATCTACTTCGTTGTTTAACGCCGTGATCGTGACCAGCCCGGTACTGGTGAGTTCGCCTGCCGCAATGGTCAGCGTCGGGTTGTCGCTCAGTAAATAATCTGATTCTGTGGCAGATTCGTTGGGAAGCACCGTCACTGCGACCGTCGTCATGGCACTGGAAGGCCGGTTCAGGGTGGCCGTGACCGTGGTCCTCCCTCCATTCTCTCCAATCGTGGAGCGATCCAGTAGCAGCGTGACGGCCGGTGCTTCGTCATCATCAGTGATCGTGAGTTCGAGCCCCGCTGGACTTTTAGTGCCGAGCGAATTGGTGGCTACCCCCTGCACCTGCACCGTCTTATCTGGTGCATCCACTTCGTTGTCCACCGCCGTGATCGTGGCCAGCCCGGTACTGGTGAGTTCGCCCGCTGCAATCGTGAGCGTCAGGGGATCGCTCAATACATAATCCGACGCGGTGGCAGGTGCGTCAGGAAGCACCGACACCGCAATGGTGGTTTCCTCATCAGATGCCCGATCCAGAGTTGCCGTGATGGCGGTCCTGCCTCCATTTTCTGCGATCGCGGTGGGATCCAGCAGCAGGGTCACCGCCGGTGCCGCCTCATCATCGGTGATCGTAAGTTCGACCTCCACGGGGTCTGTGAGTCCCTGTGCACTGGTGACGATCCCCTGCACCTGCACCGTCTTCTCTGGTGCATCCACCTCATTATCCACCGCTGTAATGGTCACGAGCCCCGTACTCTCGGTCTCGCCTGCTGCAATGGTGAGCGTTGAGTTCTCGCTGATTTGATAATCCGACGCGGTCGCCGGCGCATCGGGAAGCACCGTCACTTCAATGGTGGTCACCGTCCCCGAGGCCCGATTCAAGGATGCCGTGACCATCGTCTCGCCTCCATTCTCCTTGATCGTAGAGGGGGCCAGCATCAGCATGACGGTGGGAGGTGCATCGTCATCGGTGATCATAAGCTCTACCGCTACAGGGCCGGTCACGCCTTGAATATTCGTCGCAGTTCCCTGCACCTGCAGTGTTTTATCCGGTGCACTCACTTCGTTATTGACCGCTGTAATGGTCACGAGCCCCGTACTCTCCGTCTCCCCTGCTGCAATGGTGAGCGTTGAGTTCTCGCTCAGTTGATAATCCGACGCGGTGGCCGGTGCGTTAGGAAGGGCCGACACCACGACCGTCGTCACTGCACCGGAGGGAGGATCCATTATTGCGGTCACCGTCGTTTGACCGTCATGTTCGCTGATGGAGGCAGGAGTGAGGATTAGAGAGACCGTCGGATTCACTTCCTCGTCATCCGTAATGGTTAGAACCACATCAGCAGGCACGGTTGCCCCCTGCGGGTTTGTCGCAACAGCCTGCACCTGTGCGGTCTTGTTCGGCGCGTTCACCGGGTTGTCTACGGCGGTGATGGTCACGAGCCCCATACTCTCGGTTTCGCCCGCCGCAATGATCAAGATCGTATTCTGACTCAGCATCAAGTCGGATGCCCTCGCCGGCGGATTGGCAAGTGCCGAGACTACGACCGTCGTCCTGGCACTGGAGGGATGGCTGAGCAGGGCCGTGACCGTGGTCCTACCTCCATTCTCGGTGATTGTGGGAGGATCCAGCATGAGCGTCACCGTTGGCGTCGCATCATCATCGGTGATCGTCAGCTGCACCTCGGCGGGGCTCGTTACCCCTTGTACATTTGTTGCAATGCCTTGTACCAGAGAGGTCTTGTTTGGCGCATTCACATCATTGCCCACCGCCGTGATGGTCACGAGCCCCGTACTCTCGGTCTCGCCCTCTGCGATCGTGAGCATCGTATTCTGGCTCAGCATGAGG
This sequence comes from Rhodothermales bacterium, assembly GCA_965209015.1. Classification (GTDB taxonomy): domain Bacteria; phylum Bacteroidota; class Rhodothermia; order Rhodothermales; family Bin80; genus Bin80. The sequence goes on from OZ242367.1 coordinate 344,471, forward strand.
TCCGATGCGACCGCAGGCGGATTGACAAGGATAGAGACCTCAACCGTGGTCAACGCACTGGACGGACGGCTGAGGGTCGCCGTGACGGTGGTTTGGCCTCCATTTTCGCCGATGGATGCTGACGAAAGGAGTAGCGTCACGGTTGGCGTCAAATCATCATCCAGGATCGTGAGTTCGACCTCTTCGGGCCCCGTCAGCCCTTGCCCATTCGTCGCGATCCCCTGCACTTGCACCGTCTTGTTCGGCGCATTCACCGCATTATCTACGGCCGTGATCGTCACCAGTCCTGTACTGTTTGTCTCCCCGGCCGCAATCGTGAGTAGGTCCCCCTCCTGTGTATAATCCAGCTCCGTCGCTGGCACGTCAGGTAGGGTGATGATCGTGACCGTAGTCCCCTCGCTTGAAGGTCGATCCAGCGTTGCAGTGACCGTCGCAAATCCGTTATTTTCGGTAATGGAAGCTGGCGAGAGGGAAAGCGTTACCGCCGGGGCTTGGTCGTCGTCCGTGATGGTAAGTTCCACCGCCTCTGGCCCGGTCACGCCTTGAAGATTCGTCGCCGCCCCCTGCACTTGTACGGTCTTGTCAGGTGCATCCACTGCATTGTCCACCGCCGTGATGGTGACCAGCCCCGTACTGGCCGTCTCGCCCGCTACAATGGTCAGTCGTAGGTTCCCGCTCAGCGCAAAGTCCGTCGCCGCTGCCGACGCGTCAGGAAGAGCCGAGATCAGGATCGTCGTCACCGCACTGGAGGGACGATCCAGCGCTCCGGTCACGATTGCAATCCCTGCATTTTCCATGATGGATGCAGGTGCCAGCGTCAGCGTCACTGTCGGCGCCTCCTCGTCATCCGTGATCGTGAGTTCCACGTTCGCTGGACTGGTAACCCCCTGCGTATTCGCCGCCGCGCCTTGCACCTGGACCGTCTTATCGGGGGCATCCACCGGATTATCCACCGCTGTGATCATCACCAGCCCCGTGCTCTCGGTTGCCCCCGCAGCAATGGTGAGCGTTGGGTTCGGACTCATCGTATAATCCGAAGTTACCGCCGGTACATCGGGAAGGGGGGTCACCGTGACCGTGGTCCTCTCACTGGAGGGATGGCTAAGGGTTGCCGTCACCGTTGACGTACCCGCATTTTCGCCGATGGAGGTGGGCGAGAGCATCAGCGTCACGGTTGGTACCGCCTCATCATCCAGAAGAGTGAGTCCTACGCTTGCGGGGTTCGTGATCCCCTGCGTATTCGTCGCCGTGCCTTGCACTTGGACCGTCTTATCGGGGGCATCTACGAGGTTGTCCACCGCCGTGATCGTGACTTGTCCCATACTGGTCATTTCTCCCGCTGCAATCGTCAGCGTGGTGCCACTCTGCGTATAATCGGACGCGGTCGCGGGTGCATTGGGGAGCACAGTCACCGCGATGGTCGTCGCCTCACTGGACGCCCGGTTCAGGGTTGCCTCGACCGTTGTCGTGCCCGCATTCTCGCTGATCAAAGCAGGCGAGAGAACCAGCGTGACGGCTGGAGGCGCCGTCCCATCCGTGATCGTCAGTGCTACATCTGCAGGCCCCGTCACCCCTTGGGTATTTGTTGCCGTGCCTTGCACCTGGACCGTTTTGTCCGGCGCATCTACATCGTTGGTGACCGAAGTGATCGTCACCACTCCCGTACTCATGGTCGCGCCCGCCGCAATCGTGAGCGTCGCATTCATACTCAGGAGATAATCCGACACGGTTGCGGGTGCATCGGGGAGAACCGTCACCACGATCGTAGTCGGCTCGCTGGACGTCCGGTTCAGGGTTGCCGTTACGGTCGTCATCTCTCCATCTTCCCCAATCAAGGAAGACGAGAGCAGGAGCGTTGCCCGGGGCGCCTCCTCGTCATCAAGAATTGTGAGCTCCACCCCGATCTGACCCATGGTCCCCTGCTCAGTCGTCGGTTCGACCTCTGTCGGATCCACGATCCCCTGCAGATTCGTCGCGATGCCTTGCACTTGGATGGTCTTATCGGGTGCATCCACGGAGTTATCCACCGAAGTGATCATCACGAGACCTGTACTGCTGGTTGCCCCCGCCATGATCGTCAGCGTGGTGCCACTCAGCATATAATCTGAACTGGTGGCTGGCGCATCGGGAAGTGCAGTGACTTCAATCGTGGTCACCTCGCTGGAGGGACGACTCAGGGTCGCCGTCACCATTGTACGCTCTCCCCCTTCGCGGATGGAGGGTGAGGATAAGATTAGTTCGGCTGTGGGGGCTATATCCTCATCTGTGATCGTGAGCGTGATCCCCGCTGGCCCCGTGATCCCCTGCACATTCGTCGCGGTGCCTTGCACCTCTACCGTCTTGTCTGGAGCATCGACCTCGTTATCCACCGCCGTGATCGTCACCAGCCCCGTGCTCTCCGTCTCTCCCGCTGCAATGGTCAGCGTCTGATTTGTGCCCAGTCCGTAGTCCGCTGCTATGGCTGGCCCATTGGGACGAACCGCAACCACGATCGTGGTCACCGCACTGGACGGGTGACGGAGTGCTGCCGTCACGGTGGTACTCCCAGCCTGTTCGCTGATGGTGTTGGAGGAAAGGCGGAGCGTCACCGTGGGTTCGTCCTCGTCATCGGTAATGGTGAGGTCCACATTTGCAGGATTCGTCACTCCCTGATCATTCGCTGCCAAGCCTTGGACCTGCACCGTCTTGTCCGGTGCATCCACCGGGTTGTCCACTGCCGTAATCTTCACCGTGCCTGTACTTGTAGTCGCACCAGCGGCTATCATGAGCGTGGTGCCACTGAGCGTATAATCCGTATCCACGGCCGGAGACACGGCGGATGCGGAGATGGTGATCATGGTCTCGGCGCTGGATGCAGGGCTGAGGGAGGCGGTGACGGTGGTCATACCTGTGTTTTCAGGGATGGACATGTCTGAAAGACTGAGGGTCACCGTCGGTACCTCCTCGTTATCCGTGATCGTGAGCTCTACCGCGGTCGGCTGCGTCACGCCTTGAGTATTGGAAGCTACACCTTGCACGCGCACCATCTTGTCGGGGGCATTCACCGAGTTGTCCACCGAGGTGATTGTTACGGCCCCCGTACTTGTGGTCTCTCCTGCTGCAATCGTCAGCAGAGTCCCACTGAGCGTATAATCTGACTCCAATGCCGGGGACACCGCGGCGGCGGAGACCGTGATCGTGGTCACGGCACTGGACGCATGGCTGAGCGTGGCAGTCACGGTAGAAATCTTTGTATTTTCGGCGATGGATTCCGGAGACAGGAGCAGCGTCACCGTGGGCGCTTCGTCTTCATCGGTGATCGTGAGGGTCACATCCATGGGGCCCGTCACCCCCTGCGTGTTCGTTGCTACGCCTTGCACCTGCACCGTTTTGTCTGGGGCATCCGCGGGGTTGTCCACCGAGGTAATCGTCACCGTTCCGGTACTCGTAGTGGCGTCTGCTGCAATCGTGAGGATGGTATTTGTACTGAGCGTAAACTCCGTCCCCGGCGCTGCGGCGGCCGAGATCGTGATGGTGGTTTCCTCGCTGGATGCATGACTGAGCGTAGCCGTAATCGTGGAGACCTGTGCATCCTCGCCGATGGATGCCGGAGACAGGAGCAGCATCGCCGTCGGCGCTTCGTCATCATCGGCGATGGTGAGCTCCACATCCACCGGTTGTAAAATCCCCGTCCCATTCGTTGCCACGCCTTGCACTGTCACCCGCTTGTTGGGCGCATCCATTGGGTTATCTACCGAAGTGATCGTTACGGTCCCCGTGCTGTTTGTCTGTCCCGCGGGAATCGTCAGTGAGTTGCCACTGAGCATATAATCCGTATCCAGCGCTGGAAGCGTCGCAACTGCCGTAATCATGATCGTAGTTGGGGCGCTGGAGGCATGGCTCTGGGTAGCGGTGACCATGGTGCTCTGTTCATTCTCGCCGATGGAGCTTGGAGACAGGACTAGCGTGATGACGGGCGGATCATCGTCATCGGTGATGGTGAGTTCCACCGCGGCCGGCTGGGTCACGCCCTGCACGTTCGTGGCCATGCCCTGCACTTGCACGGTCTTGTCGGGCGCATTTACATCATTATCCTCTGCCGTGAGAGTCACGACGCCCGTGCTCTCCGTCTCCCCCGCCGCAATGGTGAGTGTATTACCAGTCAGCCTAACATCGGCTTCCGTTGCGGGCGCATCGGGAAGGACCGAGATCGTGACCGTCGTCACTGTGCTGGAAGCCGGATTAAGCGTTGCCGTCACCGTGGTACTCCCTCCATTTTCGCCGATGGAAGAACTTGAAAGATTCAGGGTTACGGTCGAAGCCTCCTCGTCATCCGTGATCGTGAGGGGCACCTCTGCCGGCTGTGTGATCCCCACTGTGTTCACCGCCACGCCTTGCACCTGCACCGTCTTATCTGGCGCATCTATCTGGTTGTTTACCGCCGTGATGGTCACGGCACCCGTACTCTCGGTTGCACCCGCTGCAATCGTGAGCGTGCTCCCACTTAGCGTATAATCCGACACGGTGGCTGGTGAGGTTGGGTCCACTGAAATCGTGATCGTGGTCTCCTCGCTGGACGCCCGGTCAAGCGTTGCGGTCACGGTGGTCATTCCTGCGTTTTCGGCGATGGAGGAAGACGAGAGATTCAGGGTTACCGTCGGTGCTTCGTCGTCATCGGTGATCGTAAGGGGCACCTCTGCCGGTTGCGTAATTCCCACCGTGTTCACCGCCATGCCTTGCACTTGGACCGTCTTGTCCAGCGCATCCACCGGGTTATCCTCTGCCGTAATCGTCACGGTGCCGGTGCTCTCCGTCTGCCCCGCCGCAATCGTGAGTGTATTACCCGTCAGCATAACATCGGACTCTGTTGCGGGCGCATCGGGAAGGACCGAGATCGTGACCGTCGTCACTGTGCTGGAAGCCTGATTAAGCGTTGCCGTTACCGTGGTACTCCCTCCATTTTCGCCGATGGAGGAACTAGAAAGGTTCAGGGTTACGGTCGAAGCATCCTCGTCATCCGTGATCGTGAGGGGCACCTCTGTCGGCTGTGTGATCCCCACTGTGTTCACCGCCACGCCTTGCACCTGCACCATCTTATCTGGCGCATCTACTTGGTTGTTTACCGCCGTGATCGTCACAGCACCCGTGCTACTCGTCTCGCCCGCTGCAATCGTCAGCAGATTCTCACTCAGCATAACATCCGACGCGGTGGCCGGTGAGGTTGGGTCTACCAAGATCGTGATCGTCGTCTCCTCGCCGGAGGGGTGATTAAGGGTTGCCGTTACGGTGGTACTCCCTCCATTTTCGCTGATGGAGGAGCTTGAAAGATTCAGGGTTACCGTCGGCGCAGCATCATCATCCGTGATCGTAAGACGGGTTTCGGTGACCGTCACATCCTCCACCGTGCTGGTTCCGGTGATCATCACGGTCTCATCTGGCTCGTCTATGTTATCCGAAGTAGGCATCAGTGTGAACGTCCCGGTGGTAGACAGGGTATTCTCCGGAATGCTGATTGTAAAATCGGAGACCGCGGCAAAATCAGTTCCGGAGGTCGCGGTACCCGATCCCACAGAGACCGTTACCGGTAAGGCAGTCGCCTGAAAGACATTTAGTGTACCGGTCACCGTTATTTCAGTGGCCTCATCCTCTTCTCCAATGGTGCTGGGATTTACACTTAACGTAACCGAGGGAGCAGGGCAGGCAGTAAGAGTGGAAGGTCCAATGTTGATACCCACTCGATTAAATATTTTGGCAGGAACACAGGTGAGAGGGTTGTTACTAAGGAGGAGATCCCTTAAGCTGGTGAGCCCATCAAACAGATCTGGATGTAGGCTCATGAGAGAGTTCCCATTTAGCCAGAGGCTCTCTAAGCTGGTGGGTTCATCAAACAGATCTGGATGTAGACTCGTGAGAGAGTTGTCAACAAGATTGAGGAAGGCTAAGTTGGTGAGTCCATCAAACAGATCTTGGTTTAGACTCGTGAGACCAATGCCATTAAGGTAGAGAGTCCTTAAGCTGGTGAGTCCATCAAACAGATCTTGATGTAGACCCGTAAGAGCGTTGCCATCAAGCCTAAGAGTTCGTAAGCTGGTAAGTCCGTCAAACAGATCTTGATGTAGATTCGTGAGAGCGTTATTACTAAGGTAGAGATCCGTTAAGTTGGTGAGTCCATCAAACAGATCTTGGTGTAGATTCGTGAGAGCGTTGCTACTAAGGTAGAGAGTCCCTAAGTTGGTGAGTCCATCAAACAGATCTTGGTGCAGATCTATACCCATGGGAGCGTTGCTATCAAGCCGTAAGGTCGTTAAGCTGGTGAGTCCGTCAAACAGATCTTCGTGTAGACTCGTGAGAGAGTTCCCATTAAGCCAGAGGACCTCTAAGCTGGTGAGTCCATCAAACAGATCTTGAGGTAGACTCGTGAGAGCATTGCTATCAAGGAAGAGATCCTTTAAGCCGGTGAATCCATTGAAATCACCAGACCTTAGTTCAGTAATATTCATCTGACCAAGACGCAACTGAGCAATACCTCTTAAATCATCACTCGTGACCTCATCACAAAACTCAGCCCCAAGTATCCGACTCAAAATCACGTCTCTCATGACCTCGCTCCGAGAACAGATTCCTCCCCTCAAATTGAGCACTCTCTGATCCGTGAAATCCACCACATCATTCCCCGCTGCATCCCGAAGCTTGGCACCCGACTCCGTTGGAGCCGTGTAGCTTACCTTTACCGTTCCCATATCAGATGCGATCACAGGACTGCTTAATGTGAGGGTCACTGTTTCCCCACTGACGGTCGGGGTGCCGCTGAGCGATTGGTCTTCTTCGGAACCTCCACTGGGCGTTTTCTTGACCGTGAAAGCAGAATTGGTCAGGCCGCTGACAGAAGCAAGGCCCTCGTTAAAGTTCACAACCAAGGTGGTTTCATCCACCGTTGCAGAGGAAACGGTAGGAGGGGTAGTGTCTTGTGCCCACAAAGAACTTGGAAATGCCAAGACGAGAATCAGGATAGAGCGATACGACAAAATGCCCCCCCCCATTTTTCAATAACTTGGCGCTTGCCAGAAAACTTCCTGTTTCAGGCCGAGAGCGATCTGGATATCTTTCTATACGCATTTTATCTCTACTTTCAGATCAAATTGCCTGTCAATTTAGATGAGCGCTACTAGACAAGAGGCACTCATTTTAGCACTTTTTGACCTAAATACCAAATTACGTGTTCTGTTTTTGTTTTAGGGCATTGGCTGTTCGGGGGTTGTGAGGTCTTTTCTTATGGAATTTTCTAAGCGTTTAATGCGGTAGGAACGATGGACAATCCAACCATTGCCGATGCACTTCTGGATCGACTCGTAGAGTCCGCATATCGGATTCAACTTGAAGGAGACTCCCTCCGAAGACGACCAGAAGAATTTTCAAGTTAATCCTACGAAGCATGAATAGAATAGACTCATTTCAACGACAAAATCAATGAATCATGCAAGCAGATGAAAAATCGCCAAGTGCGTAAATCAAATCTGACAAGTGAGCAAATTAAATCTCAATACACAATCCAGCGACAAATTTTTATCATTAACAGAGCGCTTCAATTTTCCCTTCCCTGTGTTTCCATAACGATTGATTTTCGGATCGATTTGATACCTTTGCTGCAGCTGGTCTCATGGGAAGCCCATTAGAACTGTCTTTTGAGTTGTAGTCGGATCAGTTGTTGGATCTGCAAAGGATCTTTTCGCCGCGCGTGACCGGTTGTCCCGACAAAGAGCTGCACCTTGGTCGGATGCTCGTGTGCCCGTGCGATGTTCCACCCCATCTCATATCTTCGCTGCGGTCCCCCGCCGCTGAAGCTGACCTCCGGTTGCAGGGTGAACGCTCTGGAGAATAGAGCGAACCCGTAGCCTGCCTGTACCCGCAGGTCTCCGGTTTGATGGCTCCTATACTGTGGCTGAATGGTTTCGGCGCGGAGCAGCCGCTCGGCCCCACCCAGGGCCTCTGCCCCGATGGTGTGCTCCACTCGGACCTGGAGCCCCTCGCTGGAATGGGGCCGTGGATCCCAGGTCACCGTTCCTGCAAGCCCCTGGTCCTGAAGCCCGCGATCTTGATGCGTCAGCACCGCACGCGCATGCACCTCCATGCTCAAACCACTCGCTGGCTCCGAGAGACGGAACCCCACCTGCATGTCCACTCCGAATCCTGTCTCTGCATCGCCACCGTCATGGCGGAGGGCCAGTTCCGCCGCTGGCTCTATCGTAGATCGTTTTCCCAAACGTACCCCTCGCAGGGTCCCCTGCAATCCCAGTCGCAGCCGAGATACCTGCGCCTGATCTTCCAGTAACTCCTCGGTCTCACTCGCTCCCATTTGCACCAGCAAGGCATCCGATCGAATCCCAAGCTCCAGTCCTCGGTTCGTCACCGTACGGATTCGTCCATAAATCCCCCCACCAACCATTCGCAAATCTATCGGGGCAGAAATCTGTTCCACGGTCATTGATCCACGACCATATCCGACCACGCCCCATGCCGTGATCCCCGAGCTGAGCACATAACACCCATTGGGGTATACTCCGGTCAGATAGGTGGAGTGCACCCCTTCATCATCTGCCAGGGTATACTCGCCCTCGGAGCGGGTATGGGCCACCAGTACGCCCAGTCTCCCCTTGTTTCCAGTCCAGTCTACCCCTACCATCCCACTGGATACGCGTCCCTCCAGGTTCAAGGCCCCGTCCGCACCCTGAACACGAGACACCGCTCCATGTCCCCAGAGCGCGACCCCGCTCCCATCCCGCATCCCATGCCGGAACGAACTGCCATGCAGTAGGCGCTCCCGCGTCAGCGCATGGCCAAGCCGGTACACCGGGTCGGTGTTTCCAAGAAGCGTGGAGAGCTGATCCGGCTTCCTTTCTTGTAAGTGCACATACTTCGGCAAGGAAGCCAAGGTCAATGGCTGTCCCGCCAGATAGACTTCATTGCGCCGGGACCGCTGCACACGCCCTTTACACTGTGTTGCCCGTAAGACCTGATCCGCTACCGTCCGTCCCAGACGCCCCATCCACGCCGTACGGATTCGACTCGTGGAGCGAACCTGTCGGGGAGGACTTTCCAAGATCTCTTCAAATCCTGCGTCATCCACAAACGTGGCCCGAACTATCAAACTTGCCCCTGCATCAGTCTCTACAGGGATATAGGTGTCTCCCTCCCCGATCGGCTCACTCGGACTCCCCTCCTTCATGCGGAGCCATTGATAGCGATACCCGTATCCCGGCTCTCCAGCCTGTGCACGACGCAGTCCATCCAGATCCTGAATCTCCTCCACCGAAACCCGAAGCACCTGTCCCACTTGCATGGACCCAACGATCTGGGGCCTTCCGGTTGCTACATCGTTCACCGGGGTCACATCAATGGTCATTCTGGCGGCCAACGGACTCTCCGATGTTCCATCGCTAACCTTGAAGTCAAAGCTAGTGTACGCGGGGCCATACGCATCGGCGACTGGCGTAAAGATCAGCTCTCCCGCCGAGATCTGGGCTACGGAGATCTGTGTCCCGGCGGCAAATCCGATTCCACCCAAGGTCAAGGTTCCCGCATCGGGATGCCGCTCAATCCGAATGGCCGCCAGCGGATCTCCCTCGGGATCGCTGTACCCAAAGTCAGATGCACCAAACGGGTACGGCGTATCCTCCTCGGTGGTGACCGTTACATCTTGGGCCACCGGAAACGATTCATCGTCATCGGTGATCGTGAGGGTCACCTCCGCTGGATCGGTCACGCCCTGCGCATTCGTGGCAGTGCCTTGTACTTGCACGATCTTGTCCGGCGCATCCACTTCGTTATCCACCGCCGTGATCGTGACGAGCTCCGTACTCTCGGTGTCTCCCGGCGTAATGGTGAGCGTCGGGTTGTCGCTCAGTAAATAATCTGATTCTGTGGCAGATTCGTTGGGAAACACCGTCACTGCGATCGTCGTCATGGCACTGGACGGCCGGTTCAGGGTGGCCGTGACCGTTGTCGTACCCGCATTCTCGCTGATAGAAGCAGGCGAGAGAACCAGCATGACGGCCGGCGCTTCGTCATCATCGGTGATCGTGAGTTCAACCGACGATGGATTTGTGGTGCCGAGCGAATTGGTGGCGACCCCCTGCACCTGCACCGTCTTGTCCGGCGCATCCACTTCGTTGTCCACCGCTGTGATCGTGACCAGCCCGGTACTGCTGAGTTCGCCCGCTGCAATCGTGAGCGTCAGGGGATCGCTCAACACATAATCCGATGCGGTGGCAGGTGCGTCAGGAAGCACTGACACCGCAATGGAGGTTTCCTCATCAGATGCCCGGTCCAAGGTTGCTGTGACAGTCGTGCTCTCTCCATTTTCTGCGATCGCGGCGGGATCCAGCCTCAGCGTCACCGCCGGTGCCGCCTCATCATCGGTGATCGTAAGTTCTACCTCCGCAGGGTCTGTGAGTCCCTGTGCACTGGTGACAATTCCCTGCACCTGCACCGTCTTGTCTGGTGCATCCACCTCATTATTGACCGCTGTAATGGTCACGAGCCCCGTACTCTCGGTCTCCCCTGCCGCAATGGAGAGCGTTGAGTTCTCGCTGATTTGATAATCCGACGCTGTCGCCGCTGCATTGGGAAGCACCGTCACTTCAATGGTAGTCACCCTCCCCGAGGCCCGATTCATGGATGCCGTGACCATCGTCTCGCCTCCATTCTCCTTGATCGTAGAGGGATCTAGCAGCAGCATGACGGTGGGAGGTGCCTCGTCATCGGTGATCGTAAGTGCTATCGCTACAGGGCCCGTTACGCCGCGCGGATTCGTCGCCGTACCCTGCACTTGCACGGTCTTGTCCAGAGTGCTCACTTCATTGTCTACCGCCGTAATGGTCACGAGCCCCGTGCTTTCGGTCTCGCCCGCCGCAATGGTGAGCGTTGGGTTGCCACTCAGTTGATAATCCGATTCCGTGGCGGGTGCATCCGGAAGGACCGACACCACGATCGTGGTCACTGCACTGGAGGGAGGCTCCATGGTTGCGGTCACCGTCGTTTGCCCATCGTTTTCGCCGATGGAGGCAGGAGTAAGGATCAGCGAGACCGTTGGACTCACCTCGTCGTCATCGGATATGGTCAGAACCACATCGGCGGGCACGCTCACCCCCTGTCTGTTTGTGGCCACGCCTTGCACCTGCACCGTCTTGTCCGGCGCATCCACCGGGTTGTCTACGGCGGTGATGGTCACGAGCCCCGTGCTCTCGGTTGCCCCCGCCGTAATGGTCAGGATCGTATTCTGACTCAGCATTAAGTCGGATGTCATGGCCGGCGGATTGGCAAGCGCCGAGACGACGACCGTCGTCATGGCACTGGAGGGATGGCTGAGCATTGCCGTGACCGTGGTCCTGCCTCCATTCTCTTTGATTATAGGAGGATCCAGCATAAGTGTCACCGTTGGGGTCGGTTCATCATCGGTGATCGTCAGTTGCACTGCCGGCGGGCTCGTTATCCCCAATGAACGGGTGATTTCCCCTTGCACCTGCACCGTCCTGTCTGGTGCATCGGTCGCATTATCTACGGCTGTGATCGTCACCACTCCTGAACTGCCTGTCTCTCCTGCTTCAATCGTCAGCGTGCGACCACGCAGCATATAATCTGACTCCGTGCTTGGTGCATTGGGGAGGACGGTTATCTCAATGGTAGTTGTCTCACTGGACGGACGGCTGAGGGTCGCCGTGACGGTGGTTTGACCTCCATTTTCGCCGATGGATGTTGGCGAAAGGAGTAGCGCCACCGTTGGCGTCAAATCGTCATCCAGGATCGTGAGCTCTACATCTTCGGGCCCCGTCAGCCCCTGCGTATTTGTTGCGATGCCCTGCACTTGCACCGTCTTGTTTGGCGCATTCACCGCATTATCCACCGCCGTGATCGTCACCAACCCCGTACTTCCTGTCTCCCCTGCCGCAATCGTGAGTAGGTCCCCCTCCTGCATATAATCTAACTCGGTCGCTGGCGCGTCAGGTAGGGTGGTGATCGTAACCGTGGTCACTTCGCTTGAAGGTCGATCCAGCGTTGCGGTCACCGTCACAAATCCGTTATTTTCGGTAATGGAAGCTGGCGAGAGGGAAAGCGTCATCGCTGGGGCTTGGTCGTCATCCGTGATCGTGAGTTCCACCGCCTCCGGCCCGGTCACGCCTTGAAGATTCGTCGCGGTGCCCTGCACTTGTACCGTCTTGTCTGGGCCATCCGCTGCATTGTCCACCGCCGTGATGGTGACCAGCCCCGTGCTGGCCGTCTCACCTGCTGCAATGGTCAGTCGCAGGTTCCCGCTCAGTGCAAAGTCCGTCGCCGCTACCGACGCGTCAGGAAGAGCCGAGATCAGGATCGTCGTCACCGCACTGGAGGGACGATCCAGCGCTCCGGTTACGATTGCAATCCCTGCATTTTCCATGATGGACGCAGGTGCAAGCGTCAGCGTCACTGCCGGTGCCTCCTCGTCATCGGTGATCGTGAGCTCCACGTTCGCTGGACTGGTGATCCCCTGCGTATTCGTCGCGGTGCCCTGCACCTGGACCGTCTTGTCCGGTGCATCCACCGGATTATCCACCGCTGTGATCATCACCAGCCCCGTACTCTCGGTTGCCCCCGCGGCAATGGTCAGTCTCAGGTTCCCGCTCAGTGCAAAATCCGTTGCCGATGTTGGTGCATCGGGGAGGGCCGAGATCAGGATCGTCGTCACCGCACTGGAGGGGTGGTTCAGCATTGCTGTAACTCTTGCGCTCTCTCCTCCCTCACTGATTGATGCTGAAGACAAGGCCAACGTGACCGTCGGTACGTTTTCGTCATCGGTGATCGTGAGTTCTACGCTTGCTGGATTCGTGATCCCCACCGTGTTCACCGCCACGCCTCGGACTTGGACCGTCTTATCGGGAGCATCTATCTCGTTGTCCACCGCCGTGATCGTGACCTGTCCCGTACTCTCGGTTGCCCCCGCTTCAATCGTCAGTGTACTGCTACTGAGCGTATAATCGGCCGCAGTTGCCGGCGTATTGGGGAGGACGGTTACCGTGACGGTCGTCGCCTCACTGGACACTCGGTTCAGGGTTGCCGTGACCGTTGTCGCACCTGCATTCTCGCTAATTGAAGCAGACGAGAGAACCAGCGTGACGGCCGGAGGCGCCGTCCCGTCCGTGATCGTCAGTGCTACATCTGCAGGCCCCGTCACCCCTTGGGTATTTGTTGCCGTGCCTTGCACCTGGACCGTTTTGTCCGGCGCATCCACATCATTCGTGACCGAGGTAATCGTCACCAGCCCCGTACTCACGGTCGCGCCCGCCGCAATCGTCAGCGTGGCATTCGTACTCAGGAGATAATCCGACGCGGTTGCGGGTGCATCGGGGAGCACCGTCACCACGATCGTAGTCGGTTCGCTGGAGGGACGGTTCAGGGTTGCGGTTACGGTCGTCGTCTCTCCATCTTCCCCAATCAAGGAAGGCGAGAGCAGGAGTGTTGCCCGGGGCGCCTCCTCATCATCAAGGATCGTGAGCTCTACCTCGCTCTGCCCCATAGTCCCCTGCTCATTTGTCAGTTCCACCTCAATTGAACCCGTGATCCCCTGCGGATTCGTCGCCGTGCCTTGCACTTGGATGGTCTTATCGGATTCATCCACCACATTGTCCCCCGACGTAATGGTCACCGTCCCGGTGCTCGCGGTCTCCCCCACCGAAATCGTCAGCATCGTGCCACTCAGCATATAATCGTCTACGGTGGCTGGCGCATCGGGAAGTGCAGTGACTTCAACCGTAGTGATCTCGCTGGAGGGATGGCTGAGCATTGCCGTTACCGTCGTACTCTCTCCGCCTTCACGGATCGATGTTGAGGATAAGACCAGCATGACCGTGGGGGCTGCATCGTCATCCGTGATCGTAAGCTCCACCGCCGCCGGATCCGTGATCCCCTGTACATTCGTTGCAGTACCCTGCACTTGAACCGTCTTATCGGGGGCATCTACCTCGTTATCCACCGCCGTGATCGTCACCAGCCCCGAGCTCTCCGTCTCCCCCGCTGCAATGGTCAGCGTCTGATTTGTGCCCAGTCCGTAGTCCGCCTCCGTAGCCGGCCCATTGGGGCGAACCGAAATCACGATCGTGGTCACCGCACTGGACGGGTGATCAAGTGCCGCCGTCACGGTGGTACTCCCAGCCGGTTCACTGATGGTGTTGGAGGAAAGGCGGAGCATGACCGTGGGCGCGTTCTCGTCATCCGTAATGGTGAGGTCCACATCCGCCGGTTGTGTAATCCCCGTCAAGTTCGTTGCGACGCCCTGCACCGTGATTCTCTTATCCGGCGCATCCACCTCATTGTCCACCGCCGTAATCGTCACGGCGCCTGTACTCTCCGTCTCCCCCGCTGCGATCATGAGCGTATTGCCATTCAGCGTATAGTCCGAATCCAGGGCCGGAGACACCGCTGCAGCGGAGACCGTGATTGTGGTCACGGCGCTGGACGCAGGGCTGAGGGAGGCGGTGACGGTCGTTTCACCTGCATTCTCGCCGATAGAGTTAGAGGAGAGACTGAGGGTGACGGTCGGTGCTTCCTCGTCCTCCATGATCGTGAGCTCTACCTCCACAGGATCCGTCACGCCTTGAGTATTGGAAGCTACACCTTGCACGCGCACCATCTTGTCTGGGGCATTCACCGGGTTGTCCACCGAGGTGATTGTTACGGCGCCCGTACTTTTGGTTTCTCCTGCTGCAATCGTCAGCAGAGTCCCACTCAGCGTATAATCTGACTCCAGTGCCGGGGAGACCGCGGCGGCGGAGACCGTGATCGTGGTCACGGCACTGGACGCATGGCTGAGCGTGGCAGTCACGGTAGAAATCTTTGTATTTTCGGCGATGGATTCCGGAGACAGGAGCAGCGTCACCGCGGGCGCATCTTCGTCATCGGTGATCGTGAGCTCTACATCCGTCGGATCCATGATTCCCTGTGCATTCGTGGCCACGCCTTGCACCTGTACCCTCTTGTCTGGCGTATCTACCAGATCATCCACGGAAGTGATCGTGACCGTTCCGGTACTGAGGGTGGCACCTGCTGCAATGGTCAAGACGGAAGGATTGCTGAGCGTAAACTCCGAATCCAGTGCCGGGGAGACCGCGACGGCTGAGATCATGATCATGGTGATCTCGCTGGAGGCATGACTGAGCGTTGCGGTGACGGCGGACACTTGTGCATCTTCGCCGATGGATGCCGGAGACAGGAGCAGCGTCGCCGTCGGTGCTTCGTCATCATCCGTGATGGTGAGCTCCACATCCGCCGGTTGTGTGATCCCCGTCAAGTTCGTTGCAACGCCCTGCACAATGATGCTCTTATCGGGCGCATCCACCGGGTTGTCTACCGAAGTGATCGTTACCGTCCCCGTGCTGTTTGTCTGTCCCACAGGAATCGTCAGCGAGTTGCCACTGAGCATATAATCTGAATCCAGCGCTGGATCTACTGCTGCACCCGAGATCGTGACTGCGGTCACCGTGCTGGAGGCATGGCTGAGCGTCGCGGTGACGGTCGTGCTGCCTGCATTTTCGCTGATGGATGCCTCAGATAAGACCAATGTAACCACGGGGGCTTCATCGTCATCAGTGATCGTGAGTTCTACCGCGGTCGGCTGCGTCACGCCCTGCGTGTTCGTGGCCATGCCCTGCACTTGCAAGGTCTTGTCGGGTGCATTCACCGGGTTATCCTCTGCCGTGATGGTTACGGCTGCGGTGCTGCTCGTCTCTCCCGCTCCAATCGTGAGCATGCTCCCACTTAGCATATAGTCTGACGCGGTGGCTGGTGAGGTTGGGTCTACTGAAATCGTGATCGTGGTCTCCTCGCTGGACGCCCGGTCAAGCATTGCGGTGACGGTGGTCATTCCTGCGTTTTCGACAATGGAATTAGACGATAGATGGAGCGTGACCACGGGGGCTTCATCGTCATCGGTGATCGTCAGTTCTACATCCTCGGGATCTGTGATTCCCTGCGTATTCTCTGCCATGCCCTGCACCTGGACCGTCTTGTTCGGCGCATCCACAGCATTATCCACCGCCGTGATGGTCACGGCTGCGGTGCTGCTCGTCTCTCCCGCTGCAATCGTGAGCATGCTCCCACTTAGCATATAGTCTGACACGGTGGCTGGTGAGGTTGGGTCCACTGAGATCGTGATCGTCGTCTCCTCGCTGGACACCCGGTCAAGCGTTACGGTCACGGTGGTCATTCCTGCGTTTTCGGCGATGGAGGAAGACGAGAGATTCAGGGTTACCGTCGGTGCTTCATCGTCATCGGTGATCGTGAGCTCTACCTCCATCGGACCCGTCACGCCCCGCATATTCTCTGCCATGCCCTGCACTTGCACGGTCTTGTCGGGCGCATCCACAGCATTATCCACCGCCGTGATCGTCACGGTGCCTGTACTGGCGGTCTCCCCCGCCGCAATCGTCAGTAGATTACCATTCAGCGTATAGTCCGATGCGGGCGAATCAGGACGGATCGACACCTCGATCGTGGTCTGCTCGCTGGACACCCGGTCAAGCGTTGCGGTCACGGTGGTCATTCCAGCGTTTTCGACAATGGAGTTGGACGATAGATTGAGCGTGACCGCCGGAGATGCCGTCCCATCCGTAATCGTAAGCTCTACATCTTCAGGCCCCGTCACCCCCTGCAGATTCTCTGCCATGCCTTGCACCTGCACCGTCTTATCGGGTGCATCCACATTATTGGTGACCGAGGTGATCGTTACGAGCCCCGTACTCTCCATCGCCCCCGCTGCAATGGTCAGCGTAGTGCCACTTAGCGTATAGTCCGACGCAGTGGCTGGTGAATTGGGAAGGACCGAAATGGTGATCGTGGTCACCTCGCTGGACGCATGGCTGAGCATAGCCGTGACCGTCGTGCTCTCGCCGTCCTCTCCAATCGACGAGGAAGAGAGTCTGAGCGTCACTGCCGGGGATTCCTCGTCATCCGTGATCGTCAGTTCTACATCTTCAGGGTCTGTGATCCCCTGTGCATTCGTGGCCGTGCCTTGCACCTGTACCGTCTTGTCTGCCGCATCTACACGATTGTTCACGGCCGTGAGGGTTATGGTCTCGGTGCTCTCCGTCGCTCCAGATGCAATCGTCAGCGTGCTGCTACTCAGTGTATAATCCGCGGCGGTGGCCGGCACATCAGGACGGACCGACACCGTGACCGCGGTCTCCTCACTGGACGGATGGCTGAGCATAGCCGTGACCGCTGTACTCTCGCCGTCTTCGCTGATGGAGTTGGAGACAAGATGGAAGGTCACGGTCGGCGCCGCTTCGTCATCCGTGATCGTGAGTTCGACTGCACTCTGGCCCGTCACCCCTTGAGTGTTTTCTGTGGTACCCTGCACCTGGATCGATTTGTCTGGTGCATCCACCAGATTGTCCACCGAAGTGATCGTCACTTCCCCCGTGCTCTCGGTTTCCCCCGCTACAATCGTGAGCGTGCTCCCACTCAGCGTATAGTCCGACACGGTGGCCGGTGACCTTGGTTCTAAAGAGATCATAATTGTGGTCTCCTCAGTGGAGACATGATTGAGCGTCGCAGTTACGGTGATGGACGCATCATTTTCAGAAATGGTGGTGGACGAGAGATTCAGCGTCACCGAGCGCTCCAGATCGTCATCGGTGATGGTCAACTCTACATCCGTCGGACCGCTAATCCCTTGATTATTTGAGGCTGTCCCCTGCACGGTTACCATCTTGTCGGGGGTAAGCACATCATTATCCTCTGCCGTGATGGTCACCGTCTCGGTGCTTTCGGTTGTGCCTGCCGCAATCGTGAGCGTGCTCCCACTTAGCGTATAGTCCGACGCCGTGGCCGGCGAGGTTGGGTCCACCGAGATCGAGATCGTAGTCTCTTCGCTAGAGGGATGGTTGAGGGTTGCTGTCACCGTGGAACTGCCTACATTTTCGGGAATGGAGGTGGAGGAAAGAATGAGGGTTACCGTTGGCGCAGCCTCATCATCGGTGATCGTAAGATGGGTTTCGGTGACCGTCACACTCTCCACCGCGCTGGTTCCCGTGACTATCACGGTCTCATCCGGCTCGTCCACAGTGTCCGAAGTAGGCATCAGCGTGAACGTCCCGGTAGCAGATGGAATGTTCGTTGGAATGCTGATTATAAAATCGGAGACCGCGGCAAAGTCGGTTTCGGAGGTCGCGGTACCCGATCCCACAGAGACCGTCACCGGCGTGGCGGTTGCCTGAACGACATTTAATGTAGCGGTCACGGTGACCTCGGTGGCCTCATCTTCCTCGCCAATGGTTTGGGGATTGGTGCTTAACGTAATGGAGGGATCAGGGCAGGCAACGCGAAGACTGGAAGGATTGATAGTGATATTCTTCTGATTAAGTATTTTGGCAGGGACACAGGTGAGGGGATTCTCATGCAAGGCGACAACTAGACTTACCTCAACATCATCAAACAGATCTGGATGTAGACTCGTGAGAGAGTTCTGCCTTAGGTCAAGATCTTGTAAGTTGGTGAGTCCATCAAACAGGTCTGGATCTAGATCCTCAAGAGAATTGTTGTAAAGGAAAAGACGATTTAAGCCAGTGAGTCCATCAAACAGATCTGGATCTAGATCCTCGAGAAAGTTGTTATAAAGCCTAAGATCTTGTAAGTTGGTGAGTCCATCAAACAGATCTTGATGTAGATCCGTGAGAGAATTGTCATTAAGGTAGAGGCCTCCTAAGTTGGTGGGTCCATCAAATAGATCTTGATGTAGATTCGTAAGATCATTGTTCTGAAGGTTGATGACCCCTAAGTTGGTGAGTCCATCAAACAGATCTTGATGTAGACTCGTAAGAGCATTGTGAGCAAGGTTGATGGACCCTAAGCTGGTGAGTCCATCAAACAGATCTTGATGTAGACCCGTGAAAGCATTGCTACCAAGGTCGATGGCCCCTAAGTTGGTGAGTCCATCAAACAGATCTTGGGGTAGATCCGTGAGATCATTGCTCTGAAGGTAAAGAAAAGTTAAGTTGCTGAGTCCATTGAAATTACTAGGCTTCAGTTCAGTAATATCAATATCCATCCCCGCAAGATTTAAAAAAGTAATCATTTCTAAATCATTACTCGCGACCTCATCACAAAACTCAGTCCTTGTTATCCGATCCAAAATCGCGTCTCTTACGACCTCAGTTCGGGAACAGATTCCGCCCCTCAAATTGAGCACTCTTAGATCCATAAAATCCAACACATTATTCCCCGCTGCATCCCGAAGCTTGGCACCTGACTCCGTTGGAGCCGTATAGCTTACTTTTACAGTTCCCATATCAGATGCGATCACAGGACTGCTTAATGTGAGGGTCACCGTTTCTCCACTGACGGTCGGGGTGCCGATGAGCGCTTGGTCTTCTTCGGATCCTCCGCTGGGCGTTTTCTTGACCGTGAAGGCAGAGTTGGTCAGATCGCTGACAGAAGCAAGGCCCTCATTAAAGTTCACCACCAAGGTGGTCTCATCTACCGTTGCAGAGAAAACAGTAGGAGGTGTAGTATCTTGTGCCCACAGTGAACTTGGAAACACTGAAACCAGAAGTAGGGGTAGAGCGATACGACAAAATACCCCCCCCCCCCCCCCCCCCATTTTTTCAAAAACTTAGGGCTTGCCAGAAAAATCCCTGTTTTTGGCTTAGAGAGTTCTGGATGTCTTTCTACGCGCATTTTGTCTCTACTTTTAGATGAAATTGCCCGTTGATTTAGATTGATGCTACTAGACCTGAGTCACTTAATTTTAGTACTTTTTGATCTGAATACCAAATTATGTGTTTCGTTTTTTTGTTTCAAGGCATCGGTTGTTCGGGGTTTGTGAGTTTTTTCTCATGTAGGGTCTACAGCTTTTTAATTGGGTAAGGTCTTAACAATTAGGATGCACGAGTCAATACAGGATGGCATCAGCGATCGTGGGATTTGCCATGGAAGGGTGCAAGTGTTTGACGGGCAAATGGCTGGGTTTATTACAATGGTGAAACGTTTTTGGATTTGAACACCTAAAACTTGAGGAGATTTTCATGTTGCATTTGGCTAAGGGCTAAGTCCCTAATCATCAACCACAGGGGTATCCAGTTTTTTGGAGTTGAAGTTAGTTCTTTACAGGAGTTAAGGCAAAGTGGTGATTGCATAACTTGAAACTTTCCAGATAGGCTTTGTAGATCACTGAACGAGTCAGGTAAAATTTTCTATTCCTGTGGGTCTTGTCAGAATCATATTCAGGTGACGGTGGATCCCATCACAGTTGGTATCAATCGTTACATTGTATCCGTGCGAGAATTTGTTTTTTGCCCCCTTTTTCGTCGTTGCATCCCTCAATCTAGAACTCTCCAGCGTCCTCAACTGCTGTTATTCCACAGAGAGTAAAGTGCATAGCATTTTGTGGAAGGACCGTCGTGACCCGCGTCCTCTAGTTGAGAGGGACCTTCAACGTTCCCCAACTACTGTGAATGCACTACTTACAAATTTTTGCGAATGAGACGTACGACATGCAATGACCGAATCGAAAGGAACAAATGCGCTCCAATTCGCTCAACCAGATTCGTTTAGTTCCCCTTCCTTGCGGTTTTTATAATCCACCCAAGGAACATAAAACCCAAATTCTATGTATGCCATCTAAAGATTGTAATTTGATTTAGCCTAAATCACAAGGTAATGATGATCAAGCGAGATCTTGAGGAGCAGTTGAATCAGGCAGCGAAGAGATTTCCCGTGGTTACCGTCACGGATCCACGGCAGAGCGGAAAAACGACACTGTGCAAAGCTGTGTTTGGGGAGCATCCATATGTGACCTTGGAGGCACCAGACATCCGAGCATTTGCTATAGAAGATCCGCGGGGATTTCTATCCCAATATCCCGATGGAGCGATTATAGATGAAGTGCAGCGTGTTCCAGACCTACTCTCATACTTGCAAGGAGTCGTGGATGACAGTCCCCATGGCGAAGGAAAATGGATTTTAACAGGCTCACAGAATATCTCCTTGCTCAGTTCAATTGGTCAATCTCTGGCGGGGCGAACTGCAATATTCAATTTGCTTCCTCTTTCATGGCCCGAAATCACACGATTCTCCCAGTATCCTCAAATTCTTGACGAAGCAATATTTTCTGGGTCTTATCCTCGGATCTTTGATTTAGGTCTCAATCCATCGGATTGGCTCAGTGCCTATGTGAGTACCTATATTGAGCGTGATGTACGGATATAAGTAATGTGGGGGATCTCTCGAGATTTCAGCGTTTCGTTGAGCTGTGTGCGGGAAGAACTGCTCAGCTACTGAACCTTTCGTCTCTATTCTCGGATTGTGGAATTTCTCAGCCTACTGCAACGAAATGGATGGGCATTCTCGAGGCTGGCTTTATTGCCTTTCGTCTCCCAAGCTTTGGTGGCAATTTGCGAAAACGGCTTGTACGGATGCCGAAAATACATTTCTATGATACTGGACTTGTTTGCTGGCTGTTGGGGATCAGATCTCCAGAGCAACTACGCTCGCACCCGCTTCGTGGACAAATATTTGAGACATGGATCGTCTCGGAGTTGGTTAAGAAGCAGATGAATCTTGGAGAAACAACCAGATGGCTAACCTTTTATCGGGATCGCAATGGCGCAGAGGTAGATCTGCTGATAGAGACTCCTTCTCAACTGAAATTGATAGAGGCTAAAACCACATCTACCCTCTCCTCCAATTTATCATCGGGTGTGAGTCGGGTTCTTGGACATTTTCAGGAATCTTCTTATCAATGCTCTCCTATCGTAATCTACGGGGGTGACCAAACACAAAACAGAAAGAATGTTGTCCTAATTCCTTGGAGGGAGACGCATACGATATGAG
The DNA here is from genome assembly GCA_965209015.1 of Rhodothermales bacterium. Taxonomy (GTDB): domain Bacteria; phylum Bacteroidota; class Rhodothermia; order Rhodothermales; family Bin80; genus Bin80. The sequence continues at coordinate 366,305 of OZ242367.1, forward strand.
AAAAATAGACCAGTAAACTGTTTAGGGTTGTATCCCGGCAGGAACCCACCTGAAGCAATCCCGTCCCGTCTTATGTATAGGCGCCCTGCTATGCTCATGGTAAGGGTAGTCTTTCCTGCGCCTCCCATGCTATCCAGAATTGAAATAATCGCTATGTGTCAGATTCCTCATCGTTGTGAATATGTCAGGGAATTTCCTTGGTAGAAGAGGCTTTGGAGAGGTCTGCAAAATTACGAGTCAGGTACATGGTGAGTGCCAAGAGCAAGAACAAGCCAATGCTTCCGGCTAAAAGAGTGTAGTCTTGTAGCTGGAGAAGCGTGAATATGAATGCATACAGGAGTACAAGAATCCCCGCCGTCAAGAAACCAATGTTGCGGGAGCCGTAGATCGCACGGGCATACAAAGCGGCCAATCCAATTGTCGCGATACCAGAGAGGATATAAGCTGCGTTGAATGATGTGTACTCGCCCAACGAGAGAAGCATCAGGAAGAACAAGCAAAGGTCAAGTCCTACCAGCACATACTGGAATAGGTGTGCTCGTAATCCAAGTCGTAACTCAATCAGGAAGAATGCGAGCAAGGTGAGTCCAATGAGTAAGAATCCGTAACGGGTTGATCGCTGAGTCTTCCGATAGTGGTCCACTGGAGGATAAAGGGAAAGACCAAAAGCGGAGTCCAACCATTGGCTATCATTTTGATCACGCCATGATTGCCCGAACGCTCGATTTAAGTCCAGAACCTGCCAACTAGCCGAGAATCCGTCATCCGTAATGGACCGGTGATCGGGGAGAAAAGCACCCTGAAAACTTGGGGAAGGCCATGTGGAAGTCAGTTCAAGCTCGGTTATTTTTCCCACAGGGATGAACAGTAGTTCATCATTCCCATCAAGTTTCAGGTCAAAGCTGAATTCATGGATCCCCTCAACTCCAATATTCGCACTGATCCCGGCAGGAGTCAGTCCAGTTGCTTCTCGCATTCCCGATCCAAACGTAACGGTCGTATCCGACCAATTAAGCAAGATCTCTTCTTTGATTCCCCGCATATCCGTGATGCCAAATGCAATATAGGCTTCCTGCCAGCGGATATTTTCGTCGGGAATGGACCACCTACCAAGGTCAATCTCTGGGAACGTGCCTTGGATACTCAGATCTGCTGTGTAAAGAATTGTCTGGTAGATGCCCCGATAGCGGATTTCGGGTTCAACAACCCCGTTGATGGTCAGGGTATCAGGGAGAAAAAATGCATACCTCACCGCTGGAAGAGGTTCTCCAGTCGCACCGCTCACATAGTTGACCGTTGAAAAAGGGACAACCATCACGGGGCCCAGAAGTGTTTGTCCTCCGCTCCACTCGTCTCCAATGCTGGAGAGCGTTTTATCGTGTGTCACACTGCGGGTATCCACCAAATCCGCAATAATTGCGAGAGGGATCATCAGGATCAATGTGATGGTCCCAATGACGACAAGTCTCAATCCAACAGACTTTCCCAGTTGTTCAAGGAATTCATTTGGCATGGGTTAGAGTGAATAATCTTCAATCGGAGGACATGAGCAGATCAAGTTTCGATCGCCATATGCCTCGTCAATTCTTCGGACAGTGGGCCAAAACTTGTGGTCGCGAGTCCAGGGTGCAGGAAAGGCGGCTTGCGCTCTTGTATACGGTAGGTCATAATCATCGGCGCATACTAGCGCCATGGTATGTGGGGATTGCTTCAGGAGGTTTCGTTCTCGGTCTTGATTCCCCTGTTCAATCTCGGCAACTTCAGAGCGAATAGAAATCATAGCCTCGCAGAAGCGATCCAATTCCGCCTTTGATTCGCTTTCGGTTGGTTCAATCATCATGGTTCCAGCAACTGGCCAAGACAAAGTGGGTGCATGATACCCATAATCCATCAGACGCTTGGCGATATCAACGGCTTCAATACCACTTGTGCGCTTAAGAGGTCTCACATCTAGGATGAACTCATGCGCAACATGTCCCGAACTCCCGCGAAATAGTATATCGTAATGCTCGGACAGACGATGTGCCAGATAATTTGCGTTCAGGATTGCAATTTCAGATGAACGCCTTAATCCGTTGGGGCCGAGAAGGGCAATGTAGGCCCAACTGACAACTAAGATGCTCGCACTCCCATAGGGAGCAGCCGAAATAGGCCCGATCGCCTGATCCCCACCAGTTGGAATGATCGGATGTCCAGGTAAAAAAGGTGCAAGATGATCGGCAACACAGATTGGCCCGACACCTGGACCTCCCCCTCCATGCGGGATCGCAAAAGTTTTATGAAGGTTCAGGTGGCATACATCAATCCCAAAACTTCCCGGCTTACAAAGCCCGATCTGTGCATTCATGTTGGCACCATCCATATAGACCTGTCCACCGCAGGCATGTACCGCGCCACAAATATCACGTATCCGCTCTTCAAACACTCCGTAGGTGGTTGGATAGGTAATCATCAATGCGGCTAAATTTTCACCGTGTTGAACCAGCTTGTTCTCTAAGTCTTCGTGGTCAATATCCCCATTGGCAAGCGTCTTCAAGACGACCACTTTCATTCCAGCCATCACAGCACTGGCAGGATTCGTACCGTGGGCGGAATCAGGTACGAGACATACATTCCGATGCGACTCGCCTTTGTTGGTGAGGTAGGCTCGAATTACTAGAAGCCCTGCATATTCACCACTGGCCCCCGAATTTGGCTGTAAGGAGACCGCTGAGAATCCTGTTAATTCACCCAGCCACTTCTGGAGGTCTTGAAAAATTTCCTGATACCCGTTTGCCTGATCCAAAGGCACGAAGGGATGCAATCCATTGTAATCTGCCCAACTTACAGCGGCAAGCTGAGCGGCCGCATTCAGCTTCATGGTACAGGATCCAAGGGGGATCATACTGGTAGTGAGGGAGAGATCACGTGAAGCGAGGCGGTTGAGGTAACGCATCAGTTCGGTCTCGGAGCGATACTGACCGAAGATAGGATGCGTTAAATAGGATGTATCGCGTGGTAGGACACCCTCATAGGAAGCGGGGATAGATGCAACTAGTTCTTCTGCACTTGGCGGATCTGTGATAAAGAGAGAGAGCAGATTGTCTACCTCCGATTCGGTTGTTGTTTCATTCAGCGAAATACATACCGCTCCATCCTCCAAATAGCGGAGATTAATCCCGTGTAATTCTGCTTTTTCTTGAAGATCACGCGGTGGATTCTCAATACAGATGGTATCAAAAAAATCAAGATTCCGCAGACGGTAGCCATGGCTCAGTAAGCCGTTTGCAAGGGCCTTGGTCCACATGTGGACGCAAAGGGCAATATTTCTAATTCCCTCAGGGCCATGAAAAACTGCATAAGCGCCTGCCATGACAGCGAGTAACACCTGCGCTGTACATATATTACTGGTTGCCCGTGCTCGTTTGATGTGCTGTTCACGTACTTGCAGGGCCATGCGCAATGCAGGGGTACCCTCCATATCTACAGTAACCCCAATCATTCGTCCAGGAACCTGTCGGCGGAATGCACTCTTCGTTGAAAAGAATGCAGCGTGGGGGCCTCCGTAGCCAAGTGGGACGCCAAATCTCTGAGAGTTACCAATCACGGCGTCAGCTCCAAATTCTCCAGGCGCACGAAGCAATGCAAGACTCAAAAGGTCCGCAGCGACCGCCAGATAGGCTTCCTGTTGATGTGCCTCTTCGCAGAGATGCTCATAGTCATCAATTTTGCCATCGGATCCTGGGTACTGCACCAATGCCCCAAATACATCCGAGGTGAATTCAAAAGATGTATGATCAGCAACAACTAGTCGAATCCCCAGAGGAATGGACCGGGCTTTCATAACACTGATCGTCTGAGGGTGACAATTACTGGAGACAAGAAACGTGTAACGTTTGCGAGTGAGGCGAAAGAACATGGTCATAGCTTCTGCCGCCGCCGTTCCTTCATCCAAGAGGGATGCATTCGCAATCTCCATTCCAGTAAGATCAATCACCGCAGTCTGGAAATTCAAAAGTGCTTCCAGTCGTCCCTGGGAGATCTCTGCCTGATAGGGGGTATACTGTGTATACCAGGATGGATTTTCAAGCACCGCACGCAGGATCGCTCGAGGGGTGATGGTATCATGATATCCCATACCGATATACGAGCGAAAGATCTTGTTACGCCGTCCGATCTTTCGTAAATTAGAAATCACGACATGTTCGGGACGGGCCTCCGGCACATCCAGAGGTTGATCATCTAAGATAGATGTAGGGACGGTCTGTTCAATCAATTCGTCTAACGTACGGAGACCAAGTGTTTCAATCATCTCTTGAACATCCGTCTTTGAAGGACCAATATGTCGAGCGGCAAACCGATCGGCATGCGGGAGATGTGTACCCATTCGTTAGTTCAGTCTGAAATTTGAGAGAAGGAAAGTAAAGTTTGGATCGGTCCCATCAGGGGATTGATTCATCACTCTTAGAAAAAGACTTCAAAGCCTGACGGGCGGCCAGTTGCTCAGCTTTCTTTTTGCTGGTTGCCTGACCTCTCCCGTGGCAGCATTCCCCGACGTAGACCTCCATAGTAAAGATTAAGTCATGGGGAGGGCCATCCGTTCCCACATGAAGATAGTTTGGTTGTGGCCATCCTTTGGCTTGAACGAACTCCTGTAGTCTACTCTTGTAATTCTCATCTTTGGCAATCAACCGTGCTAAGTCTACTTGCTCGAGGATATGCCTATGAATGAAACGACGGGAGATGGTTATACCACGATCAAGGTGAATTGCACCAATAATTGACTCTAAACAGTCACCAAGTATTGAATTATTTGTTCGACCGCCCTGCGATTCCGTATGTGGATCTAGTTCAACGAACTCTCCTATTCCAAGGTCACGAGCGACTCCGGCACAGGCTTTTCCACTGACTAACTTGGATCGTGTTGACGTAAGAAATCCTTCCATTTTCTCTGGAAATTTGTCATACAGATACTCCGCAATCACCCAGCCGAGAATTGCATCTCCAAGAAATTCTAATCTCTCATAAGACTGAGAAGTAACAGGGTTTTGATTCCGCTCAACAGATGGATGTCTGAGGGCTTTTTCAAATAGAGAGAAGTCATAGATTCGGATCCCGAGCACTCGCTCGAGTTGGATCCATCGAGAGTGATTCCTGCGAGAATAAATTCGTCGGAGGTTTCGTATCATGCAACCAGAACCTTATCTTGGAGTATCCAAGAAGGATAGATCTTTCAAAACAAGTCGATCAAAAATTATGATATGGGTCATTGTTCCGATAATTGGCATTCTAACTCCTTTCTGCTACGGTGCATACGTGAAATGGGTAAAACTCCAAAAGATGCGGATGAATGCGCCGATCACAGATGATCATGTTGCACGACTTCTTGAAGCCGAAGATGCAATTGAGTCTGCCCAGCGGCGAATCGAAAACTTGGAATCAATTGTAGTCTCTCGACTACTAGAGGATCCTTCCGAAAAGGAGACCGTGAACATAGAGACACCTGAAATGATCGCTCAAAGTGCTTCAAAGTAACCAGCCTGATCATTGCTTTAATTCTCAGTTCGTGGTGATCGCAATCGTGAGGCTGGTATTGAGTTCGGGCTTCATAGATGCGTGAGCCGCAGTGAATAACCCGCTTTGTACTATACGCATTCAAGCGATTGAGAATGGGTTCTACCGCAATTTGTGTGGGATAAGAAGCATTTTATGAACTGGGGGAATCTGTACAAATGTACATGCTTTCGTGTTGGAAAGAGGGACATCAAAACAGCTATCAAGGTTCCCGAGATGTGTCAGTCACATCATACCATAGCCTGTAATGCGTTCTATTCGATACGATTGAATACCATCACAGAGCTAATTACGGCAAAATCCAAGAACTCAAAACGATTGGGATAGGATAAAGAATCTTTGCAATTTTCAGAAATGCGATTCTATTCTTCTTCGGAGAATTCAACCTCCAGCCACAATATTCGCGGTAGAACCTGAGAATGAAATGAAGGTGTCAAAGCGCAGAGTGGATGATCCTGAAACAAGTACAATCAAGGAATCCTGATTGAGAAGATCTTTCCTGCGGGGGGATTTTATCTTTGTCCTGAACAGAGTCGTAGGGATGAGTGAAAGGACCAGTGCAGGTGTGGAGTCAGGCCACATTCATGCAGGAATAAGTAACAAATACACAGCACACCATGAAATGGCCACTGTACTTTGATGGAATTGTCCCGGTTGGGTTTCCTCTTCAAAAAACGTCCCTATAGTAATTTGAATGATGGCGGACGGTCGCATAAGTGAGAATCATGAACACAAACAGACCCAGGTCATTGGCAGGGCAGCGCGGGCATACGATGTGCTAAGGATGATCATGATTTCAGGGGTTACCAGTCCTGAGAGAGAGCATCCTTTACATGAGTTGGTAGCCGGTAGCTGATCCCAATCGTGTCAAACGCCGAAACGCCCAGTAATTCCGAGAAGTTTTTTCTCCGAATAAATTGAGTGTCCTTGAGGAGTCTCTCTAGCATAATGCTACCTCGGAAGAGAATCAGAGCCAGAAAGCCGTTGTAACGGGGATATTGAAACTGCTCCGAAAGCTTGCGACCGAGGAGTATACGTGAAAGTGAATAGGCTAACTCGAGCTGAGATTTTGCTTCCTTTTCATCCTTTGTGCTGGTAACACTTGGTATAGCATGAATTAATGCGTTCGCAACATCGGCAGAAATTTGGTCGGGCGGTGGTTCGCATAATAAACCGATTTTGAAATATTTGCGGGCATCCTCTATAGTCTCGTAAAGTATGGCTTCAGGAACCCCAAACAGATATCCCACATAGCGCCAAACATCCATGATGCTTTGTTTTTCTGCCTTGCTGAATCGTACTCCGAGCCGTCTGGCAAAATGTAAGAGACGCATGGAGAACACCGAAATGGCGAAACCAATATGGGCTGCACTAAGGGGGTAGCCCCAAGATTGGGAATCCCACTCATCTGAACGGTTTAATAGGTAGCGGATTTTTGAATGGACAAATCGGATGCGCACCGTGATCTTATACCCATCATTTGTACGTAACATGCCGTCAGGATAAAAGATTTCAAGTAGGTGCCTCGCATTGAAACCTAAGCGACGCTTGGTATTGTCTGATCCGACACGCCCCGTGATATAGAAAGACTTAGCGATCATTGTAGAAAATCCCTCAACAAGAACGCCCGCGACAAATGCTCCAAGGACTAAACCAGCATTTTTATAGATGGCCTGATTAGAGGGCTTAAAGGATTCGTGGTTTAGCCAAGATGGATGGGTATTATCTAGCTTATGAAAGAATTCACGCAGACTTTTAGGTGCCTCGGATATAATCTCTTCATTTTGTTCAATCCCAGCAGCCACATATAGGTTGAGTTCCCAAGGCTCCAAGACGGACATACAGTCCTCCATCACTGGATCCAATTCAGGATCCCCTACGGTCGTGTGACGAACATAATTTTCTGCGAGAGTACGATCCTTCAATCGGGCTTTGGCATAACCTTGCTGATAGCTGTCAGGAATGACAAACGGGGGATGACTCTCAGATCCAGCATTAGACATTTTTTTCTAGAGATTGATACCAGCTAAATGAAGTATTCAAGTAGACGTTGGAAATCACCTTAGACTTGGTGTGTCTTTTGTAGAGGAAATAAGAAAGCCTGCCACCTACACAGACTCTCAACATTCACTGGACAATTATACATCAATAATACTACAGTGGCTCAATGAAAAAATTTTCAACACACCAAGTACAAATAGGTAGCAATGTTGTAAATTGCTACACCTTTAACCAAAATTAACAATTTAAGAGCGTGACGCAGAACCAAATGCAATGACACCTGGCTGTACCTATGGGTTGAGCCGAAACTTGGCTGCAACACTCTGAAAGTACGAAGTATAATTCGTTCTCAAAGCGGATAAACCCCTGTCCGAGTTTAAGGCGTAACCCAAAATTTTACAGCTAATCACTGATGTCGCGCTTTTTCATTCGTGCCTCGTTTCTACATAGAGCAGACGATATTCTAATTCTTTGTACGATTGTTTTGCTGGTCAGTATAAACGTTAAACTCCATGAATGTTCAACTCTGTGAGAATCCCCCAATACTTCAATCTTTACATTGATCGTGGGAGCAGAAATATTCAAAGTAGAGTGCGGCACCGAAACGGATGATTAATATAGTTAATTTATCTCATCCAGAAACCGAAGGGACACATCGTGGAGGAGTTCAAATTTTCTTAGGTATTCGACGTTGTGTTGCAGCGGGATTTTTTGTGACGGTAATTCTCTCTGGGTGTTCCATGGCGCCACGCTTGGACAATCCCGTGGAGATGCCTCCTGATCGGTTTAGGTCTGCCGCACTAGAGGATCGTGCTTCCCAGCACCTTTGGTGGCATGGCTTTGGTGATCCATCTTTGAATCAGTTGATCGATTCAGTCATTGCACGCAATCTGGATCTTCGCGTGGCGGTGGCTCGTGTGGCAGAACTTCAGAATCGGTATCGGATTGCAAAGGCAGAACAGTTTCCGGCAGTCCAACTGGATCTTCGACGTGACCAGCAGGATACCCCCTCAAATACGGGGATCGGAGGACAGATAGGGGAGAATATAAATATAACTGATGAGCCTCTATTACCCGAGCGCTTTGAGTTTACCACATATAGTGCGTCGCTTGGATTTGCATATGAATTGGATTTCTGGGGCCAGGCGCGTGGGGCGAAGCAGGCAGGACTCTGGGAGTTTTTTGCCTCCCAATCGGATGCACGCACCGTCTTAATGGGGATCATCAGTGAGACGGTTGCCACATATTTTGAGATTGCCGCATACCAGAAGACTCTTGAGCTCACAAGAGAGAGCGTCAACATCCTCACCGAGCGAGCAAGTGTTACTTCGGATCGTTACGAACGAGGCTTATTGTCATCTCTTGAATTCTATGCAACCCAGCAGGAGCTTGATGCTACCAAAGCGGATCTTCCTCTACTTGAAAGCCAATTAGAGATTGCCAGAGGACGACTCCCTCTGCTTCTGGGGCGTTATCAGATCCCGATGGATACCATATTCGTTTCTGATCAAGCCTATGCGTATTCTCTGGAAGAGATTCCCAGCGGACTTCCATCCGATTTACTTCAGGAGCGACCGGATGTAGTTGCTGCGTTTCAGCGTTTGGAAGCTGCCCGTGAACGGATTGGGGTCGCACGGACGACTCAGTTTCCTAGTTTCTCATTGACCGGAGCTGCAGGAACCCAAAGCAGCAAGCTGTCTGATCTGGTACAGACCAGTCAGAATTTTTGGCTCCTTGGTACGGGGCTCGTGGCTCCAATATTCAATGCGGGAAAAATTCGTGCGAATATTCGGGTCGCTTGGGCGCAGTATGAGCAACTCGCTCTCCAATATGAGAAGACTGTGTTGATGGCGTTTCGGGATGTAGAGGCCGCACTGATGCACTATGGAAAGCTGAAGGAGCGGCACAATTTACTCATGGCCGCACGTTCCTCAGCAGAGGATCGGGCTCGTGACGAAGAGCGTCGCTATCTACAGGGTGTGGGGAACTATCTAGCCTTTCTGAATGCGCGCCTCAACCTCGTAATGTCAGATTTGGCGATTATCGAATCTCGCCGTGCATTGACCGAGGCTCGCCTAGCGGTACACAGATCCCTCGGCGGGGCATGGATTGACGATACAGAACAGACTGAATCTGTTGCTCAATAAACCAAATTTCATTGTTCGCTCATGTCTGATTAAATGTAGGGAAACACAATCATGGACCGAAGAAAAATCATATTCATTGGTGGGACTATCATAGGGATTATTGGCATTACGATTTCCGTAATCGTCCTGTCTGGGCTACGTTCCGCTACTCCAGAATCAACCAGTGTTCCATCTCTTCCTCTCGTCACTACAGTTGTACCCGAAGCCCATGAAGGGCGAATCATGATACAGGGCAACGGAACGGTTCAACCGTTACGAGAAGTGACACTTATGGCTGAGGTCTCGGGAACGGTTATTTGGGTGGCAGACGAATTTGTTACTGGTGGCACCTTTCGTCAGGGGCAGAAGATTCTTCAAATCGATTCCACCGATTATGTTAATGCCGTTACCATGGCACGGGCCGAGGTAGTTCAGCGGCAGTTCGATTTGTTGAAAGCAGAAGAAGAGATGGCCATCGCACGGGAAGAATGGGCACTTCTGGCGACTCGAACGGGTATGCAGCGGCAAGTTGACAGCACGGAGCTTGGCAGTCTCGTATTTAAGGAGCCGCAGTGGAAAGCCGCAATTGCACTCCTTCAAAGTGCGGAGGCACGGCTGAACGATGCTGAGAAGCGTCTGGAACGAACACGGATCACCGCTCCCTACAATGGACGTTTAAGAACTAAAGCTGCTGATCTCGGGCAATTTGTGGCGCCTGGGCAAATGATCGCCTCCTATCATGGGACGGATATGATGGAGATCAGTGTCCCTGTATCCGGCCGTGATGTATCACTGCTTGGAGACATACTATCTCGCAGAAACGTTACTGCTCGTGCCCGAATCCTCGCGCGGTATGCTGGTAGTGAACATGAATGGACAGGGGTTGTGCATCGCACCGAAGGTGCACTTGAAGAAGCTACGCGGACGTTGAATGTAATCGTTCGTGTAAGGGGAACTGATGCGAATCGTGGGGTGCGTCCACCTCTTCTGATTGGTACCTTCGTTACTGTTTACTTAGAAGGTCGGTACTATGAACAATACTTTACGTTGCCTCGTGAAACTCTTCAGGACGGAGGTCAGATTTGGGTAGTGCGCAATGGACAAGTATATCCGCAACCCATAGAAATCTTTCACGAAGTGGAAGACACCCTCTACACGTTAGCCGGGATTACGACTGAGGATTCGGTGGTTACGAACACGCTAGATGTGGTCACCGAAGGAATGCGGGTACGCACTACTCTCGATTAGCTCTAAGCGAAAAGATCGGTCAATATGAAGAAAGCCATTGCTTATATGGCGCAGAATAGTGTTGCAGCAAATTTGCTGATGGTACTACTTCTGTTCCTTGGACTACTGAGCGTGTCACGAATTCCGCAGGAGATTTTTCAGGAGACCAGCCTGGATGCCATCGAAATTCGAACGGATTACCTTGGGGCTTCACCTCAGGAAGTTGAAGATGGGGTTATTCAGCGGGTTGAAGAAGCGATTGAGGGCATGGACGGGATTGATCAGATCTCCTCGGTCGCAGCAGAAAATGTCGGCGTGGTGACGGTCAGCCTAAAAATGGGCGTTGACCTTGACAAGGCACTCAATGATATCAAGAGTAATGTTGATCGGATCAATACGTTTCCTGTCGAAGCGGAGCGTCCAGTCATACGAGAATTGACGAACCGTAGAAATGTGATCCAGATTGCTATTTACGGGAATGCAAGCGATTACACGTTAAAGGCACTAGCGGAGCAGATTAAGGAGGACCTAACAGCTCTTGAAGAAATTTCCTATGTGCGTCTTACTGGAGTGCGCAATTATGAAATTTCAATTGAAGTGTCCGAGGATGCATTGGCTGCTTATGGATTAAGACTTTCTGACGTTGCTGCTGCGGTGCGTCGTGGGAGTCTGGATCTGCCCGGGGGGAGTATAGAGACGCGAAGTGAAGAGATTCTTGTTCGTTCAAAAGGACAGAATTATACCGCCAGAGATTTTGAGGAAATCATTGTTCTGGCGGACCGGAGCGGGGCAAGCGTCCGCCTTGAAGATCTTGCTACCGTGACGGATGGATTTGAGGAGGATAAGTTGATCGCGCGGTTTAATGGACAGCCAGCTGCTTTGGTCGCGATTTCTCGTACCGGGGATGAACAGGTACTTGATATCGCAGATGCTACGAATGCATATCTAGAAAATCTTCAAACACGACTCCCAGAGGGGATCTCTGTGGCTACATGGGGGGATGAATCTAACTATCTCCAAAGTCGACTAAGTCTATTGATTTCCAACGGGATCGTTGGATTCATACTGGTGACTATAGCCCTGGTTCTGTCCATGAATCTTCAGTTAGCCATTTGGACTTCCATAGGCCTGTTGGTTTGCTTTATCGGTTCCTTTTCGGTGATGTCGTTCATCGGTGTAAGCATTGATATGACCTCGCTCCTAGCCTTTATCATCGCAATTGGGATTGTGGTAGATGATGCGATTGTCATCGGAGAAAATATATTCAGCGAGAAGGAGCGAGGAGTTCCCCCGGTTCAGGCAGCTGTTCAGGGTGCTAAGCGACTCTGTGTTCCAGTTACATTTGCTGTTCTAACGACGATTGTTGCCTTTTCACCTATGCTGTTTGTTGAGGGATCTATTGGTAAGTTGATGTCCTCTGTCCCTAAGGTCGCCATTACCGTTCTGGTATTTTCTCTCATTGAATCACTCTTTATTCTTCCTGCACATTTATCCCACATGAAGAGGAAGGCAAATCCTAATCAGGTAGTCCGACGATTAGAAACTATTCAGTCCGCTACAACGCAGGCCTTGGGACGCTTCATAGAGGGGCCGCTGGATCGTATCTTACGGTTCACTACCCAACGTTACACTCTGGTACTAGCTGGTTCTCTCATTCTAATTGGGATATCCCTTGCAATTGTTCGTGGTGGGCTGATCCAGTTCATTTTTGTTCCTGAGATTGAGGGTGAGTTAGTCCATGCACGAATTGAAATGCCGTTGGGAACTACCGCGGAACAAACGCTACAGATCGCCAATCTCCTAGAAGCAAAGGGGCATGAGGTAACTGCTGAGCTACAAGCAACTCTTCCCGAGCGTCATCCTCCCCTCGTGACCAATACAATGACTGTAATTGGGGACCAGCCTTCGCTCACGTTAGACCCCATGTCTTCCGATCAGCATCGAATTGTTCAACCCCACTTGGGGGAGGTCAGCTTTGAATTGGCAAGTGCTGAAATACGTACGCTTCCGGCACGTAACTTTGAAGAGGCATGGAGAGATAAAGTAGGCGACATTCCCGGTGTAAGTTCACTAGTATTTCAATCCTCCCTGATTACCTTCGGAAGTAGCATTCAGGCTGAACTCACCGCACCTACACCCGAAGAATTGGAAGAGGCTGCGATGCATTTCCGTAACGAGTTAATGGAGATCCCAGGGGTCTCCAATATTGACGATGATCAGGATCGTGGGAAGCGGGAGGTTCAACTGGAATTACTACCTGAATCCCGTTCCCTAGGTCTTACGTTTGAAGACATGGCACTGCAGGTACGCAATGCCTTTTTTGGTGCGGAAGCATTGCGTATTCAGAGGGGTAGAGACGATATCCGCGTGATGGTTCGGTTACCAGAAGAAGAGCGCAATACTCCCGCCGATTTGAAACGCCTTCGTATCCGTACGCCAGCGGGGGCAGAAATACCTCTCAGCGAAGTTGCCGAGGCAAACTTTGGTGTGGGGCCATCCAAGATCAATCGTCGGGATCGCCGTCGTGTGATCACGATTTCTGCGGATGTGAACGAAGCGGAGACCACACTAAATGCTGTCATTGATAGCCTTGAATCCGTCATCATTCCAGGAATCCAGGCAGAGGTTCCAGGGCTACGTGTGAGCTTTGAAGGGGAGCAGCGTCAGCAGGCCGAGGCGATTGGCACTTTGGCTCGCGGCTCTATGATTGCCTTTTTTATCATGTATGCGCTCTTAGCAATTCCTTTTCGTTCCTACGTTCAGCCATTTATCATCTTGGCTGTAATTCCATTTGGGTTTGTTGGCGCACTCATTGGACATATCCTAATGGGGTTAAGTCTGAGCATGCTAAGCTTATTTGGAATCGTTGCGTTGAGTGGCATCGTGATTAACGATTCTTTGGTACTGATTGATTACATCAACGAGAGGCGTCGTGCGGGAGCCTCCATGGAGCAGGCGATCTGGGAGGGTGGGAAGGCCCGTTTTCGCCCAATCCTACTTACATCGGTCACAACATTTTTGGGCGTGCTCCCCTTGATTCTTGAGCGGAGTACACAGGCACAATTTCTCATTCCCATGGCAGTGAGCCTTGGTGTTGGTGTCCTGTTCGCTACGGTTATCCTCATGATGTTGGTCCCTGCGCTCGTAATGTTGCACCATCGAGTGGATCGCTTACTTCGTCCGGGTCATTCTATTGAATCCGCATAAGGTGAGGTACTGGTGTCAGAGATAATTCTGATGCGCGATAGACCATTATGTCGCACCCTTTTAACGACAAAAAATTTGAGAATTACAGGGAATAGTTGAGGGAAATTCGCCCACTTTTTCTCGGGAATTTCAGGTTTGGGCATAAAACCGTCCATTTCTGGTTTATTCTTACGCAGGAATGCCTTCTTGATCACTTGGCGCATAGTCATTCCCCCGTAGCGAGGATTAATGCAAGGTTTATCCGGTAATGGGTCTATTGGTTCTAGAGATTGGTCGGTAGTGCGTGAGCTTTACTTGGTCATTATTTCTGGAACTTACTTAAAAATATACGCAATGTCTTCCTACAGATGTTCCCGTGCCTCCATGACCGCGTCGTAGTCTTCAATCATCAGGCAGAAAATAACAATAGCATAAAAAATAATATCACGCTAATCAAAAGCGGTCAAAAATATCCCCATTCATTGTGCTACCACTTTTGGGCTTTGCCGTGGCTGTGTTTACGTTGACTATGTTGATCTTTTCAGAGTCAATCCCCGGTGTGGACAACACCGCGTTGGGCAACTTGGAAATGCCCTTATCAAATGCATCTAAGTTTTTCGCCAACTTACTATGTACTACTGCCATCCGTAGTCACATACCCTTCCCATGGCCATTCATCCAATCTTGATTCAGGGATTTTCAGGGAATCGCAGATTTGCGTAGCGAAACAATCGCATGACATTATTCAGGTGAGGGATATTTGTCTTCGCCCATGACATTCAATTGAGAAGTTTAAATCTCCAAACCGTATAGTGGGAAGCAAAAATTTGTTTGTACATAGGTCACGAAACTCTGCCTTAGCTACTATATTGCCCCACCCCTTGGCTGGTGCATGAACACAGGTATTATAGTTTGCCAGACGCCAGATAACCGAGTTTTTTTCTCGTATTCAAGTTGATTCCAGAATAATTTCCAAGCCAGATTCCGGCCGAGCTTAATGGTATATCTGTCTATTCTACAAGATGGAAAACGAGATCTACCCCAGCAAGTAGCTGAACCATTTCCCTGGCTCTGTCCTTAAACTGATCAAATTCTGCACAGTCATTATCCGCGTTTTGTGCAAGGCACACAGGAGCGGAGCAAAGGACGGCCAGGGTCAAAAGAAAGGCGTGAATCACAGGCGGTTTCGGCACAGTGCTGGTTCAGTGTTGGGTTACGTCCGAATAAGTGTCGGACTGTGCATTATCACCCAAAAACCCTGTCCCCAGAATGAGCACGGCGGAGAAATCTCTTGCCTATTCGTCAGTGCGGTTCGCGATCCCACACTTGTTCATGGCTACTATATTTGACAAGCAACCTGACATGTCGGGGCTTTAAGGTGACAATGTGACAACAGTATCAGTATACGTGAACTTTTTATTTAGGAACATTTCCTAGGCTTTACGTGTGTGAATGTGTGCACATGTGTATATAAAAAATTCGTTAACTTCTTCCCCAATACCAACCTAAAAATTTTTTAAGTATTTGATGCAAATCGAGACGAACCGATAGCGGAAATAGGAGCACCAACACTGGATGGCGCGGTAGGGAAGCTTACCAGTCAGATGGAAACGGTCCATGCTTTTAAAGAGGCTAAGGCTGGAGGGTGTTGAGATCGTCAGTTTAGTAATGAACGTGGACGGTCAGCGGACTTTCGGTTTGAAGAATGAAATCCAGAGATTATGGCCGTGATATGAGGCCATTTGTTCAACCATTACGCATACATACGTATATCCGTCGTTGAAAACCTGATGACCAGTACCATGCCCTACCGCAACGCTCATAAGCCGCATCTTTTCATGTGGTTAGCACTTGCCCCATCATCGTATTCAGCAGAACCCTTTCTCACAACATAAACGGAACCATGACAGAATCGCAAATTAATGCAGAAAAGCAAGTCAAAAAAAATAGGGCTGCCTATCTCGCCAGAGAGAAGGAACTTGAAATAACTTACGCTGGCAAGATTTTGTTAATGCATGATGGAGAAGTTGAAATGGCACTCAATGATGATGATGATGCTTACTTAATCGGTTGCAAGGAGTACGGACTTGGTAAATTTTCACTTCATCGTGTTGGCGAAAGACCTGTGCAATTAGGATTTGCTGCTTTGGGGATGGAATTGTAAATCTTTCAAAATTTCCTTTTGCATGCCGTCATTTATTCTTAAAAATCGAGAATAATCAACCCATTATTGATGTTGAAATAGCCCACCCCGAAGCTCCAGAAAAGAAAAAGATGTATAAAGCAATTTTAGACACTGGAGCTCAGAGAACATTGGTATCTCCCCAGGTTGTTGAAGATTTGGCATTTAATTCTATTGGTGATGCACCCTTTCGTAATGTGAATGGTGATATAGAATATACATTGGAATTTCAAATACTCTTAGGCATTCCCATTCAACTTGGACCTACTGTCATCGGCAGAGGCAGTGGCATAAAAACACTTTTGCTACCATATCAGCCGAGCTATTTTGATGTGTTATTGGGCATGGATTTTATTTCAGAATTTCATATTACATTTTTTAATAATCTAATGATCATTAGTAATTAGTACCAATCACTGAATTAGACCAACTCCCCATACGTCAACTGCTTTCCGGCCATCCCTCACACGACTGACATCATTTGCTCAATCGTATCCAAGTCGCGAAAATTATGCTTTCCTTGAACTGCGTTACGTAGTGGTTCGGGTGTCACATGCTAAGATGATGGAACGTACCATGATGCGCACGTTTCAGCGCTGCTTAAAACGATTCAACCTTGTTCGTGTGAGCTATCTCCCCAAGCATGGTAGAAACGGCCCACTGTTTCTTGCTGTGCTTAACCGATGTGTGATTCGTTAATCTCCTTCAGCTAAGGTGTTCATCGGTGAATGCCGGAGCATCCTTTGCGCGCGTCATCATTGATAAAGTCTTGCATCACTAACTTCGTGGTATCCTCAACTACTTTCGCGCGAACATGCTGGATTTTCCGGTCATTGATGCCAAGTACAGTACTTTTACCAACTGTTCCCCGCCCCGCGTTGAGTTTCTTTTCCCCCGATTTAAGATTCGTCCACTTCAACAGGTCCCTCAAACACTTCAAGTAGCTCAGGAGACTCCCTTCGCGGATGCAGTGAAGCATGTGCTAAGTGCGAGACTGAGAAATACCAATGTCACAGTGGAATTTCATACTGGATAAGCCTTTCAATGGGGTTAATTCCAGATAGACTGCCCAAGCCCATTTCCTCAAAGGTATGTTTGAAAATTCCATTGCGGTTCCTGTCTTGACGCTGAAATACTTCTTGCAGTCTCGGCAACGGAAAGGTATAGTCTTATGTTTGCACCGATAAACGTTCTCTCTCACTGCCACAACGTAGGCAGCATCGCTTTCCATCCGACCAATGTACTTTCTCAAACCACTTCTGGACGGATTCCTCATCGGGAAACTTTTCTGCAAGTTGTAGGGGCATGATTCCTTCTCTGTATGAGCATTCTGGGCTTACCATGAGATACAACCTTACTACATACACTTTATAGCAAAATCTCTCAAAAAATCATCCAATTGAAGAACTTTGAAAGGAGCTCAAATAACAACAATTTAAGCGGGAAGTTCTCACAATTTTATATTATTCTTTGAGCCTCTTTCAAAATTCTTTATTTTCACCTGTTGTCCCCGCTGAATTGTGGCTTAAACTGGCTCAGTTTAGTCGGACCACGCGAAATCTTCAGTATGGGAACCTCTTTCGAAATCCCTCAAAAAATCATCCAATTGAGGAATTTTGAAAGAGGCTCCTTTAATAAAACTGTCGTATATTCCCCCCTGCGTACCCGTTATGGTGAGACTCGACACATGTCGGGCTACCTGCTGAGTAGAATAGCCTAGAACAGATTGAAACGCGAACTTGGAGACCCCCAACCAAGCCCGAATCCATTACTTTGGATTGCACACCTAAATGGGCGGAGCTTTACTCCGAATGGAATCGCGTGTGGTTACTTTTAGATATAATTCCCAAATTTAACCATAGAGATGAGAATGGCACTTTTCGCTGAGGCGTAACAACGAGCACGAGCTTTGAACCCACTTTTCTAACCAACGATCAAGAAAGGGCTAATCTTCACTCACTGAAGACCTTGGTGCAACCCCAACCAGCCAAAGATGAAGTGATACGAGGGACGGAAAGCTCCCCAACGAATTAAAGGAAGCTCCGATCTTAGTCCAACCTGTTCGTGAACTTCTTAGTGGAATAAACTTGACTCACTGGAAGAGGGGTGGCTGAGAGGCGTCTTCATACATTGATTCAATTAAATCCTGGGGAGGGGGTGCAGAATTTCTCTCAAAAAAACACCATCACGATAGCCCTGAATGGTATGATCGTGCTGTGCGGCAGAAATACGCTTTCTTGCCCAACAGAGATATTCTGAATTGATCTCAATTCCACACCATTTTCTTTCCAGCTTTTCAGCCACTACCGCAGAGGTTCCGCTTCCCAAGAACGGATCAAATACCACATCGTTTTTTCTGGAACTTGCAAGGATCAACTTCGCAGGCAATTTTTCAGGTTTTTGAGTGGGATGTGAAGTGTTTTCTGGCATAGACCAGAAGGGTACGGTCAGATCAGTCCAAATATTAGATGGATACGTTAAGCGAAAGTTGCCATTACTCTCTTCTGTCCAATCTTTTGGTTTACCTTTTCTACGATATGGAGCCAACACTTTGCGCTTCAATTTCACCATGTCTACATCAAAGTAGTAGTCTTCGGAATTGGTACAGAACCAGATATCCTCCGTATTATTTTTCCAATTTCGTTTTGCACCGCGACCTTTTTCTCGTTCCCAAGTAATTCGGTTTTGTACAAAGAATGATTCCTCTAAAACTGAAAAAATGAGTGTAGATGTCTTCCAATCAGAGCATACGTAGGCGGTTGCGCCGGTTTTCATCATGGGGACGAGTAATTCAATCACTCTTCGAAACCACTCTGTATATTGGTCACCGCATAGTTTCCGAAAATTCGTTCCGTTGAAATTTTTATTCAGATTGTAGGGGGGATCAAGGATTAATAAATCAATAAATTGAGTGGGGAGGAGGGGAGCGACCTCAAAGAAATCTCCCTTGATCAGTTGGCAATCAATATCTTCCAGAGAAATGGGATTATCAACTTCAATTAGTGTCTGAGCCAGTTCTTTAAGCTCATCTGGGTTACACGTCAAAGTTCTATTTCTTGAAGCGCGCCGCGACATGCTATATGGTGACCGATGAAGTGGAAGCTATGAGAAGTTGAATGGATAACTCCCAATGGCTGCCACAATTAGTAGCCTGGTGACCAGAAATATACTCTACTGGATCGGGAAGTAGGCTGTTGCAAGCTTAATTCACAATAATTTGAAAGATCAGAACCAGACTAGTCACACGACAATAGTAAACTCATCCTTGGTCAGAATATGTGACGCGATAAATCACGTTGGCATAATCATCACTGATGAGAATAGATCCATCGGGAAGAGTTTCAATGTCAACCGGGCGTCCCCAGTGGTCCTCTCCGTCCAACCATCCCTCAGCAAAAACTTCCTGATCAATCGCCATTCCAGCTTTATCAAAATGGACCAGCTTGATGCGGTATCCAATTTTCTCTCTGCGATTCCATGATCCATGCTCAGCAATGAATGCGTGGTTCACGTACTCTTCGGGGAACATCGTACCCGTGTAGAAATCAATACCCAGAGGAGCAACATGGGGTCCCAGTAGAATAGCAGGTGGGGTGAACTCATCCGCCGAGCGTCCCTCTCCAAATTCGGGGTCTGGTGTATCACCTTGGTGATAGTACGGATATCCAAAGTGCATTCCAGACCTTGGGGCATGATTAAGTTCACAGGAGGGTAAATTATCGGTGATGGCAGGGTCAGGACTGATATTGTCACTCCCATTGTCTGTGATCCATAAATCCCCCGTGAGTGGGTGCCAGTCAAAACCAACGGAGTTTCTGATTCCCCGCGCATATACTTCTCGCTCGGAGCCATCCGCGTTCATGCGCATCACTGTGGCGAAAGGATCCGGTTCTTCACAGACATTGCAGGGAGTACCTACAGGTACATATAGTTTTCCATCTGGACCAAATGCAATAAATTTCCATCCATGATGACGTTCGGTTGGTAGGTCATCAACGACAACAACGGGCTCTGGGGGACTTTGAAGATTAGAATCAATCTCATCATATCGGAGAATACGACTGACGGCTGCAACATAAAGTGATCCATCATGATAGGCCAACCCCGTTGGTAATTCCAGTTCTTCGGCAATCAGGACAAGTTCCTCTCCATGCATATCTCCATCAGAGTCCACAACCGCATGGACG
This sequence comes from Rhodothermales bacterium, assembly GCA_965209015.1. GTDB lineage: Bacteria > Bacteroidota > Rhodothermia > Rhodothermales > Bin80 > Bin80. Next base: position 386,767 of record OZ242367.1, read on the forward strand.
GTACCGTGTTGACGAGAACCAACGTACAGTACCCCATTCGGGGATAAGGCCATTTGCCTTGCATTGGGAACACTATCTGCATAGACTTCAATCGTGAATCCTTCCGGTAGGTTGATTTTTTCAAGAGGAAGGTGGTCATCTGACCAATAAACATGTGTAGTTGCTGCAAGCAATATGACAATCATCACAGTGAATAAAATCCGGTGCATTGAAGAGGTTTGGATAGTGAGGGGAAACATTTAAATACAGTTTTATGAGCAATCCGTTCAGATTAGTATACGCAAGACATACAAATTAAGAAGTCATTGGTAACTTTACGCAGAGCAGTAACCCAAATTCATGACAATTGATTCTAACGGTACCCTTCAACTCTACGCATCAGACCTGCAACGGTTTTCTGCATGTAAACATGCGACACATTTAGACCTTAGGCAGGCATGGGGAGAAGGCCTTGAAGCCACTCCCGACTCGGAAGATGCGAAGTTGCTTAGCGAGCTTGGGAATGAACATGAGCGTCAATATCTCATCTCGCTACAGGAAGCCGGAAAGACGGTTGTATCAATTGAACGGGGGCCAGAAGCTGTAGAAAAAACTATTGCTGCACTTCATGATGGCGTAGATGTCGTGTATCAGGGTGCACTTAAAGGCGACAATTGGCAAGGGTATGTAGATTTTCTTGAACGCATAGAGATCCCTTCAAACCTTGGCACCTATTCATATGAGGTCGTTGATACAAAGCTTAAGCGTGCTCCAGATCCGAAGCATCTTATGCAGTTGGTTGTCTACTCAGATCTATTGGCAGGGGTTCAGGGGCTTCAGCCTGAATACGGACACCTTCAGCTTGGTCAGGGCAATCGATCAACCCATAGGCTCGCAGAATGTGTAGACTATATTCGCCAACTTCAAGAGCGCTTGGTGAATTTCGTAGAGAATCCTGAGGATACGGTCCCCAGAAGGTGCTCTGAATGCGATTTTTGTAAATGGAGAGTAAGATGTAATAATCAATGGGATCAGGAAGATAGCCTCTACATTGTCGCCGGCATTCGGGGGCAACAGGTCGCGCGTTTAGAGAATGCGGGAATCCATACGATGACAAATTTGGCAGAGTTGAGCGATACGGATTCAATTCCAAAGATGGCTCCGAAAACACTTCAGACCCTTCGCGTTCAGGCGCAGCTCCAAACCGCAAGGCGGAAAGGTGGCGAACCAACTACTATGCTTCGTCCACATATTCCGGGGAAAGGGTTTGACCTACTGCCCGTTCCAGATTCTGGCGATCTATTCTACGACATTGAAGGGAATCCCCACTATCGAGAAAATGGCGAAGAGGGACTGGAATACTTACACGGAACATGGTACCAAGGTCGGTTCAAAGCACTCTGGGCGCATAATCATGCGGAAGAAGAGCAAGCCTTAAAAGAGTTGTTTGAATTTTTCCAAAAGCAAATTGAACAGTTTCCGAATGCACATATCTACCATTATGCTCCCTACGAAATCACTGCTCTTCGCCGACTGACGACCAAATATAGCTTCGGTGAGGAAGTGCTTGACGGATGGCAGCGAGAGAAAAGATTCATAGATCTCTATGCAGTGGTGCGTGGAGGGATTCTTGCCTCTGAGGAAAATTACTCACTCAAGAGCCTAGAAGCCTTCTATATGGACCAACGAACTGGAAGTGTCACCACCGCTGCTGGCTCTATCATCGCCTATACGAATTGGCGAATCAAACATGATGCTGGCGATCCAACAGCGGCCAAAGATCTTATGGAGCTTGAGGAATATAACAAGATTGACTGTGAATCCACCGAAAAACTACGGGATTGGCTACTCTCATTACGATCAGGTGCAGTGGACTCGGTGCCAGCAGAACTAGGAGAACCGCAAACCACCGGTTCAACTCAACGCGCCATGGATAATGATGAGTTGAAAGAGGTCGTGGATGCATCCTCATTACCTCAAAAGATGAAGAGAGCCCTGGTCAGACTTGGTTTTTTTCATTATCGTGAAAAGAAACCACAGGCATGGGCAGTTTTTGATGCTACTAAGAAATCGTTTGAAGAAATGATTGAGGATACAGACTGTTTAGCAGGGCTTCAATCTATAAGCGATGAGTACCCTGTAAAGCGATCGTATGAACGTGAGTATTTATTTCCTGACCAGTTCACAAAAATGAGTTCAGAAAAATCTGCCAGTGTGCAGATTGAGGATGGATCAATCAAACAATTTCAAATTACCGAACTGGATCCGAAGACCAATCGCGTGAGTCTGAAGGTCGGTAAAGCATTGAAGGAGTATCTGGATCATGAATTAGATCTTCTTCCTCCAATGCCCATCTCGACTACGGTCATTGAGATCGCCATTCGAGAAATCATTACACAAATATGTTCAGGGAGTGCGCCATACGCATCAAGTGATCTCTTGGAGCGGAACCCTCCCAACTTGGAAGATCCTACTGTTCTTGAAGAAGACGAACGCTCTACGATTGAACGAATGCAGCAGGCAGTGAAGGGGATGCGCTCTACGATACTGACGGTCCAGGGACCTCCTGGTACCGGAAAAACCTATGTTTCCTCTCGTGCCATATTGTCCCTCGTAGAACAAGGGTGCCGTATTGCAGTGTCGTCAAATAGTCATGAGGCAATCCGTAATGTACTGATAGGATGTACAAAAGCAATCCGAGCTGGAGAATATTCTGGGAATACATTCATCGTACATAAGGAATCCAGTAGATCAAGTAGGGTGCCTTATCCTGGGGTAGAAGTCACCACGAGTAATAATGATTCTGCTCTTTTTGATGCACATATTGTTGGTGGTACAGCATGGCTCTTATGTCGCGAAGAGATGGCCGGTCAATTTGATTATCTCTTTGTGGATGAAGCCGGTCAGGTCTCATTAGCCAATCTATTGGGGATGTCTATGTGTGCTAAAAATATCGTACTCATCGGGGATCCCTGCCAACTTCCCCAAGTAATTCAGGCAAGCCATCCAGATCCTGCGAACCTTTCTTGCCTGGAGTGGATGCTTGGAGACGCTCGACTAGTCCAACCCGATCGGGGTATCTTTCTTGGTGAAACATGGCGGATGCATCCTCAGCTTTGCAAGTATATTTCCACGCAGTTTTATGAGGGTCGGTTACATGCGAATCCAGAAACTGCCCATCAGGCAATCCATGTACCCTCTCTTCCAGAGGTGGGTGGATACCTGGTTCCAGTAACCCACACGGAGCCACGTATGCAGCAGTGTGAGGAAGAAGGGTGCGCGATAGAGACTGTTATTGAGCGTTTACTTGGGGGCACATGGACTGACCGACATCAGGTGAACAAACCGATTCAGCCAAAAGATATTATCGTTGTCGCTCCATTCAACGCGCAGGTAAATATGCTCAGGGAGCTACTTCCAGAGGCGATCAGGGTAGGAACCGTAGATAAATTTCAGGGACAGGAAGCGGCAGTTGCGTTGGTATCAATGACCTCTACCTCTGCTGATGAAGCTCCACGAGGTATGGATTTTTTGCTCTCCAGAGAACGAATAAATGTAGCTCTCAGCCGCGCAAAGGCATTGAGTCTTGTATTTGCATCCCCAAGACTACTGGCTTCAAACTGCAAGACAACCTACCAGATTCGATTAGTGAATGCTCTATGTGCATTGGAAATTCATGATCTCGAATTTTGATCGGGAATAGCAGATTGGGGCATAATTCCTCAATCATGGGATTCCACTTAATGAGCATGTATAGGCATATTTGTGTGCGTTTTTTTTTGAGTCTGTAACGAATTTTGTGAGTAGAATGATGCCTACCAAGTGTTCCAATCTTTTGCTGTCTGAACCGACCATTTTGAGTTCTTGAATTCTGTTGTTAACTCGTTTTAATGATATTCAATCGCATTGAATATGACGCGTTACAGGCTCTGTCAAGATCTCACTGAACCATCGGGGCAACTATGATGACTATCTTGTTGCAATTCTCTCGAAACGAATCTACAAGATCACAGATTCTTCTGGTCATTCAATGGTTTTCGTTCCATATAAATTGTGGTAGAACTAAATAAATTCATTTCAGTCTCCTTTGTAGCTTCCATCACCCCGCGGAGATTGTCGTGGTGCATGCTACAATCCGGCCTGTACCTATCGGGAGCAACTCTTCCCGAATGCCATATCGCGTCTACCCCCGCGATCTCCCTCCAGAAATACAAGCTTAAGATCAAAGATGTCATGGAGCTTGGTGACCTGTTCGGCAGGCAATCGTCTCGGAATCCGCGGTATTTCCTTTGAATACATTCAACGCCATGTGGCAGCCATTCGGATGACGACGTCCCATCGCAATGTCCTACTCGAACCGTTTGGTGTCTGCCGAAGCGTAGCGCGCCATAGCGCGGTCAAGACCGGATGTTTCCTCGAGGGTCGTGACTACCTCAAATAGCCGATCTCCGGGAATGACGGCAGTCATTTCCTCTGAGCGCATTCCTGTACGTGAACGGCTGAGTGCGCATCCGACGCTGGCTGCCACCATGTTCTGATCCTTGGCTAAGGCTACAATGTGACACTGTGGTTTCCCCTCAATCGGCATCTCCGGGAAAGCATTCTTCAGCGTCATGAGCGCAAGTCCGTTGATGCGGAGTAGCACGACTTGCGGGGCAGTATCCCGCTTCGCAAGCGGTCCATAGACAACCGACTCTGGTTTCTTGGCAACATGTGGTAGAGCCATCACGGCCGACTGGTCAACCCACCCAGCCTCCAGGACCGCACCTACATCGTCCTTCGTCGCGGCTTCTTCTAGAGAGATAAAGCCATGTGTATAGCTACCGACGCTACAATTCGCATGGTCTGAGGCAACCGTGGCGAATGTATCGCTGGAACCCTGAATCCAGAACACACATCCGGCAGGAACCTGGCCAGTTCGACCATATTCGTTCGGGGGCGGATAGTTCTCCTCAATCTGAGCAGCAGGCGGTATCTCGCCGGAGTAATGGAACGAGATAGCTACTGGGGGAGCATACGGCTTGAGCACTGCTACAAGGCGGTCATTGAGTTCTTTCCAGGTTTGGGTGTCTTCGCTTTGTGATTTCATTTCATGCATATTTTCGTGTTTGTTGCGCACCGCTAACCCCCGTTATTTGCCCGTGGGGATGTGAGGTACAGATTAAAAATGTCTTTTTACTATTGCAGGTTCCCGAATGAAAAGCTGCTCCGACTCGAGAGGCAAACAATTCCGTACCCGAGGCTAGATCTACATCAGCGGGCGGCGATGAAAGACTGACCATGAGAGGAAGATCTGCCTGTCTGCGGCTATCTTGATACGCACTACTCAAAGATGACTGTACCATGCCATATCAACTCAAACAATCAGAGCGTACGATGAAGTCAATGGTCAGGCTTTATCTCCAAATACGTCTTTGACCAATCACAAATCAGATAGCAGTTGCCAAAATTGATGGCGATGTCACTGAGTATACTCCGAAATCAACAAGAGTAATTACCACAGAGATACTTTCAAACTGTCGCCCAGCCATCAAACCTGAATATCTTGGTCAGCTTCTGCGAATGAAATAGGAATCTGAGACATTCTGTAGTGAGTCATCTGTTACCTGCCAAGGGAAAGTCAAGTCCTTTGAGATATAAATGATTGATAGTCAGCAAGTATTCTGTATGAATGGTCGTGCCCCAACATTCGTAAACGCTTAGATATAGAATTACAGCAGTGGATTGGTTGTTCAGTGGATCCTTGCCATAATCGTGACAGGGAGACCGCTTCAGGGGGTACGGACTATGTGTACCACAGAAGCCAACAACCATACACGAATACATGTTTCTGCATCAAACAAAACGAGTTCACTCTGCGATCTTGATTGGGACGGTCCTCCTACTGTTTCCTGTTCTGGCTGATGCCAGTGGAGTGGGCGGTGTGAAAGTTGCAACTTCAACCGTTTCCAAGATTGTCGGGCTTCTAACCGGGGATCTTGCCACGGCGGCATTTCTGCTGATTATTGTCTTAGGTGGTCTTGCCTGGTGGATTACCCGATCTAGCCGTGCAGGTGAGATACTTGGTCGAACGGTCATGGGGGCCGTGATCGTTTTTGGAGCGGTTCAGATCAGTGACTTCTTTTCCTTTCAAGGTGCAGTCATCTGATGTCTAATTCTGGCGAGGAGCTGGATACAGCTCCGGTACATACGTCCCTTCAGAGGCGACCAACCATGGGAGGGTTACCTCAAGATGCGTTTCTACTACTGGCACTCATGATGATCACCATGAGCATCGCTTCGCGTTTGGATCCCAAGGTACTTGTGGGCTGTGCACTTGCCTATCTGATTCTACTTCCAATCCTTCGGAGAGTATTTGAAAAAGATCCTTTTTTCATGACGGTTGTGCCCCGGGCCCTGAGGTATTCCGCTCGCTATCTTCGGCAGGAACGTGAAAAACCCCAACGATGGCAGGATCGCATCTCACGAACCCGCTGATGGATCCATTGACTTTCGGGCTTGGTACCGCCGCCGGTGCTGGGGCAGTTTGGGCTCTACATCGAATGAATCGTATACGGATGCCGACCGAAGGACTGGGTGATCTCCTTGGATGGGCATTCCTGATTGATGAAGGTGTCATTCTCATGAAGGATGGCTCGTTCATGAGCGGTTTTGAAATTCATCCACCAGACCTGGAAACAACAACGGCCGCCGAGGCAAATAGTGTGGCTGATACCGTCCACGATATACTGATGCTTCTCGGGGAAGGGTATGGGATGGAGGTAAGTGTGCGCCGATGCGAAAGTACAATCTATCCCATTCAGAAAACGCACAGTTTTCCCACCACCTCGCTGGAGATCTTTGAGGATGAGCGTCAGAAGCAATTTGAAGAGACTGGGAGCCACTATTCTCTTCATCACAGCATTCTCTTCACGTTCACGCCCCCACGCGAGTTATTGTCAAGATGGGAGAGGCCGATGATTCAGGGTGGGCAAAGGGGACTGGATTATGAGCAGATCCTATCTGGCTTCAGACAAACTCTGAGTGAGCTAGAATCGCTTCTGGCGAGCCGATTTCAAGTAACTCCCATGGACAGTATGGGAATAGTAACGGAATGCCATTCCGCATTGACGGGAACAAGAAGCTCAGTGAAATCACCTCCAACCTGTTACCTTAGTCATACTCTGGCATCAGATGACTTTCAGACCGGATTTTATCCGTTCATCGGAGGGCAGCATATTTTCGTGATTACAATCTCCTCCCTCGGGGCAGAGACAAAAGTGGGAGATGGATCCTTCTTTAACCGGATTCAGGATCATGGACGGTGGCACATGCGATTTGTTGGGATGGACCGGCATGCCGCCAATCGGCGCATCAAACGCTTGCAGACCAGCTGGTTTCATCAACGCAGAGGGCTGCGGAGGCTCATCGCACCCGGAGAGGAAGGATTTGAAGATCAGGATGCAGTTGATATGCAACGCGAAACCGCATCTGCTCATGCGGCATCCGTCAGCGGCCGCGTGCGATTTGGATATTTTACCAATGCATTCATTCTTCGGGATTCAGACATGCAACGAGGACTTGCTCGGAGTCAGATGCTCTTGCAAGCTTTACGGGATCATGGATATACTTGTGCGCTTGAAACGGTCAATGCGACCGACGCATTCATCGGAACCCTCCCGGGTCATGGCTACGCAAATCTGCGCCGCCCTCTGATTTCCAGTCGTAATGTTGCACATCTATTCCCTGTGTCCTCCCCATGGACGGGGAATGCGATGTGTCCCAGCCCGCTTTTCCCTGAACCTAGTCCGGCACTGGCTTGTGCACGTACATCAGGGTACATACCCTTTATGGTAAACCTACATCAGGAAGATGTGGGACATACTCTGGTGATCGGTGCTACGGGTGCAGGAAAGAGTGTACTTGTAGGATGGCTGGCACTCAACTTTTTGCGATATCCAGAAAGTCGCGTCCATATCTTTGATATTGGACGTTCGCATCAAATCTCTTGTTTGGCTGCGGATGGCATTCATTATTCGTTTGGAGAGGCAGATGCCCGACCATTGCAACCTCTACGCCATCTTCATGAAGAAAATGAGCGGTTATGGGCACTGACTTGGCTGGAAACTATCTATGATCTGACAAATGATTTGCCAGATGCAGAGGGTCGGTTGGCACTATCAAATACGCTGGAGCTCTTGAGTCAATCATCAGCAGAGCACCGAACTCTGTCTTCCCTACGACTTCTCTTACCTCAGCCTCTTCAGAATACTGTGGTACGATACACGGTTGAAGGACCTTATGGTCAATTATTTGACGGAGACTCATGCGGTTCGGGGTCAGCACGGATGCAGGTTTACGAATTGGGACATATTCTGGAGCAGGGAGATGCGGTGATCGTCCCTTTGCTCTTGGCACTCTTTCGGAAGATCGAACGCACGCTGGATGGCAAACCTACGTTAATTGTGATTGAGGAAGCATGGGCTGCCTTATTGAGATCTCGATTTGCCGAGCGCATCAAGGCCTGGCTCCTTACGCTCCGAAAGCGTAACGCCGCCGTTCTTTTGGTAGCTCACTCACCATCACAGATTGCGTCTCTTCCAAATGCCACTCTCATCACGGAGTCCTGCCCAACCAAAATAATTCTCCCGAATCCGGAGGCACGGACACAGGAAGGGATGGCAATGTATCGGACGCTGGATCTCAGCACTCGCGCCATTGAGGTCATAGCACGGGCAAAACCGAAGAGGGATTACTTCTACAAAAGCCCTGCCGGAAGCCGACGATTTGAACTGAATCTGGGATCAGTTGCTCGCACACTGCTCATGCCTCTCTCGGGGTTGAGCGGAGATGTATCTCGGATACGGATTCAGGAAGCAATCAGCAAGTATGGACATGACTTCCTTCAACATATTGATAGAGTTCCATGAAACGAATCCTATTCTTGATCCTGCTGACCGCGGGTGCGACGGTAACTCGTGCGCAAGTTCCCGTCGTTGATGTGGCAGTTCTGGCTGAAACGATCGCAACGGTTGCAGAGCTTCGTCGGCAGGTTAGTCTACTTTTGGAGGAGGTTGCACTGTCCAAAGAAATCAAAGAGAACGCCCAATCTCACCTTCGCAGATATCAGCAATCCTTCTTAAAGCGCGGACTCATCCCATCCGAGGAGCTTGGTGCGTATATCAATCAGATCCACAGGAGTCAGCAGACGCAGGGCGCAATTACCTGGGAAGAACCAGATGTATTTCAGGGGATATTCCCCATGTACCAGCATCCTGTGGATCCTCTGGCGGCGCAGCGAGATGCACATGAGCAAACCATGGCAACCTTCCAAGGCACACTTGCATCGCTAAAGGTACATAATCATTCAGTTCATCAAGCACAAGATGAGCTGGAGCAGATGAAGATGGAAATCACTCGTGCCAAAGAGCCCCAACAGATGCGGGATGTGCAAGCAAATTTGCAGATCATGCATACACGAGAACTTTTGTTGACTCGGCATGCACTCATGACTCTGATGAATCTACAAGCTGTTCATGCAGCGGAGGAGGTCAGTCAGAAGGCACAGGCCAGAATGCGCTATGATGCGTTTGTGGGCGAAGATGGGTGGTCAGGAGATCCTTCGCAGTATGATGTGCACCGCTTCTTGAAAATGCCCGGCGAAAAGTAGTCTACGTTCCAATGAGGTGGCTGAACGATTACGATACCGACTAACGATTATCTTCTTATGCAAGCGCAACATATGATTCAGAACTGTGCACCTTCAATGTTTTTTGATTGTGCACAGGAAATTTTTCGCCTGACTACGGAAGCATGGTTAACCCGTGCGCTTGATGCAGCCCAGACCCTTTTCCTCAGTCTCGCACTTTTGGAGATTGTGGTCACCGGATATATGGTTTGGTCTGGGCGCAGAGCGCAGAAGACGGATCTCATTAGCCAGTTTGCATTCAAGATCGGGCTTCTGGCATTTGTGCTCGGACTCCTGTCCACCTACCATAGATGGTTGCCAATGATTGCTCAGGGATTCGGGGAAACCGCTGTCTATATCGGAGGGAGTGGCATGACTCAGTTATCTCCGACCCATTTAGTAAATATTGGACTCAGCCTCGTTTTGCGTGTGATGCAGTCCGTTGGGTTAACCTCTGATCTCGTCACCTCTCTTGCCATCGTTCCAGGTCTCATCATGTTGCTGTGCTTCGTTGCACTTGCTACACACCTGTTGGTGACGATGATCGAAAGCTATGTAGTGGTTACCGGAGGCCTTTTCTTCATTGGGTTCATGGCATTTCGGGGGACAGCTCCATTGGGAGAAGGGTTTCTGAGGTATGTGGTGTATGTGGGTGTGAAGTTATTTTTCATTCTCCTGATTGCCGGAGTTGCGGTCTCAATTGGAGATGAAATGGTGGCACTTTTGCAATCATATGACAATTTGTGGCTTGCTTCATTTGAGCAACTCTTTTCCCAAGATTCAGGGGGAATGGTCGGAGCGATTTCGTCCAGAATGGGCTTTCTATGGTCTATCACCACGATCGCAGTTCTGTTGGCGGGCGTCGGACTGCATATGCCTGCGCGGATCGCCACTCAGATCAGTAATGGTCTAACGATCAACTTCAAGCGAGCTTTGGAGAATCTGTGATGATGGCACGGGAAGGGCATCCCTATCTTGATGGGAGATATGCATTTGAGCGGCTCTTTGGAGACCTTGCACGCGGCAGGCGTTCATGGCAGTCCGTAGCATTCCTTGCACTACTCATGAATGTTCTACTCGCCGGAGGGTACATTCATCTTGCCTCACAACATAAAGTGATCCCATATGTGGTGGAACTGGACGCACTTGGTGAAATGCGGGCGGCGGGTAAACTCTCCGTGCGTGAAGTACCCGAGCGAGCCATCACCGCGACCTTACGCAGGTTTGTACACAATATGCGAACGGTCCCCACCGATGCACGTCTGCTCAATATCCGTCTTCAGGATGCGCGTGCACATGTTCATGGCCGTGCGGCAAAGACACTGGTGGCAGATTTGGATCGCGAACGGGAAAATCTGGAACGAATGCTCGAGCGTGGAGATACGCGTTACGTTGAAGAGATCAATAGCATATTGAAAGTGCCTGGCGAAGGAATTCTGTACCGGGTATCCTGGCGAGAGTTAGTCCAGATTGGTCATGAAGAGAGGATCTCAGCTTTTGAGGGACATTTTCAAGTCCATGTTGAACCTGTTGAAGATGAGGATGCCCTTGCCAGTAACCCTCTTGGCATCTATGTGATGGATTATGCTCTGACCAAGATTACCACGCAATAGTCAACCTTATTCGATGCGGTCAATTCATATGGTGAGAAAATGATCTTATCTGAGGCAGAGTAAATCTTGAGATGGTTGCAAAGGCAATGATCATTGAACTTTATTGCAATGGCAGGAGGCAATAGATTCAGTCAACACTATTTTCGTTTTGCACTTGTGCTCCTGCTTCATGCACTCTGGTTTCAATGAAGAACCAACAACGATAGGCAGCAGTGCTACATCTATGGGACCTCATTGAAAGAGGGTACTGGATACAAACCCTTCCGAGGCTCCGTCAGAATTTTTCATGGATTAGCGTCAAGGTTTCATCATGGATTTTGTGGTTCAAGGTCTGAGCCATCTCAGAAAGGGTTCTACCGCAATTCGTGTGGAATGCTTACCTTTCGTTCTCTTTAAATTTACATATTTTCATGGAATCAGTTCTAGATTTTGCGATGCGCCACAGCTTACAATTAGGAAGCGAGTGGAGGATTAATCGGATGCTTTTGGATGCGGAAGCTCAACGGATTGACATCTACATCTCCCATTCGGGTCGTCCATTGATCTGCCTGAAGATGGGAGAAACGGGGACGTTGTATAACTACCGTAAGGAGCGGTCTTGGCGTCATCTTGACTGGTTTCAGTTTCAATGTTTTGTCCACTGCCAGATCCCTCGGGTCAAGTCTTCCGCAGGGGTGAACACAATTCAGGTTCCGTGGTCAAGTGCTTCGCAACGTTGTACGGAAGCCTTTGAATCCTGAACGATTCGATTGCTCCAAGCGACGAAGAATCAAACGAAGACGGCGGAGTTGCTTCGTTGCAAGTTTGATGTGGTGAATCAGATCCTGCGCCGTAGTGTGGACCGTGGGGAACGGCGGCGTATGCTGCGAGGTATTTCGCATGTGAGTGTAGATGAGAAGGCGATTCATCGCGGCCACAAGTACGCGACCGTCGTAAGTGATTCCGAACGAGGCGTGGTCCTTGATGTAGGACAGGGACGCGACCAAAATAGCGTAACTGCTCTGTTACAGGGACTTCTGGGGGATCTAAAGGACGAGATCAGACCATTACGACCGATATGTGGAAGGCCTATATTTCTTGCGCCACCGAGCTGTTTTCGCATGAGACGCTAATCCATGATCGCTTTCACTTGATCCAGTATTTCAACAAAGCGATTGACCAAGTGCGCAGAAGCGAGGTCAAGCAGCACGATGAACTCAAGCATAGCCGGTACGCGCTCCTGAAAAACGAAGCGAACCGCACTACAAATCAGGAGGATCTATTCCAGACGATCCAGAAGTTGAACTTGCAGGTCAGCATTGCTTGGAGGCGAAGATTCAAGGCCATTTTTCGATGCCGCACTTTTGCGGACGCAAAAGAGTATTTCAAGCTTTGGCTTGAAGGTGTGAAGGAGGAGGCCATAAAGGAGGTCATCCCGATCGCCAAGATGTTTGAACGATACCGAGAAGGCATTTGTAGTGCACTGTGCTATGAACAGTCCAACGCCAGAGCAGAACGAATCAACGGCAAGATTCAAGAAGTTAAAACCATTGGAAGAGGGTACAGAAAATTCAAAAATTTCCGAAGCACGATCCTCTTTTTCCATAGAGGGTTAGTACTCCATCCACAATATTTGCGGTAGTACCATCCACAAATTTTTCCCGCACTACATGTAAGATGTTTTGCCGTGTCATCCACAAATTTGATTGTAACCTCTTCTGATAGTTGGTAACAGCTATCCCATGCCCTCCAACGGACATTTGGATTTTATCAAACCTTTTATTATACTCGGGAACTCTCTGTAATTAAACACTGAATAATAACTATCCGAAATCATGAAAACGCTATTTAACAACGTATTCGCCGCCTTAATTCTGGTTTTTGGGATTGGGTTGCTACATTCTCCACTTGAATACCATTGCGGCCATAAAAACCGGTTGTCAGGTGAAACTGAAAAAGTTGCTGTGAAGGAGGTGGGTGGAAATGCTGTGGAGACTATGGATGTAAGGTTAGTACAGATGGATGTGAAGAATATCTTTCACCAAGAGCAAGAATTGATACAATGATGACTACCATTTTCAGTTTAGATCGCTGCTGGCATTATCTTTTTCTTTCTGTGATTTTTCTTCTTTTTAATCCAGTTAGGTTGCTGGCACAGTCGGATATTCGTGATGGATCTATAACTCTGACAGAGGTATGGCGCTTAGGTGAAGAAGAGGGACAGGATGTTTTGTTCGGAAATATTAATGATGTGCAGATTGATAGCCAAGGACAACTATATGTCCATGATTGGGACCACGAAGGGATTTACAAAATTTCTGGCACAGGGTCTCTTCTTCATCAAATCGGTAGCAAAGGTAGCGGTCCTGGAGAATTTGAGCATCTCTCTGGAATATATGTTGGCCAAGGTGATACGGTTTATGCTATGGATGGTAGTCTTGAGCGTATATATAAATATGCTTCCCCTGATCATGAATTCTTTGATATGAGACGTATTCAAAGAGTTGAGGGCTCACTTTCTGATGCATGGACAATGGTTGGCGCTAATCCTATGGGATTTCTCGTGGTATATATGCCTGTGTATACGACTTGGCTTCCAGAAACTATGACATCAAAAAACAACTTTGATGTCTACTTGGTCAACCAAGATGGGGTTAGATCGGAAAAGATAATTTTCCAAATGCCTGCCATAGAGCGCCTTCTTTATGAGGACAACAGAGGCTATACGCATATGCCGTTTAGTCCCGATCCGGTCGTTTCCATAGGAAAAGACGGAAGGATCTATGCTGGCAATGGTGAGGAGAGCACTATTCGTATTCTGTCTTTTGATGGGGAGATAGAACGTATTCTCAGTTGGGAGATAGAGCCCATTCCAGTTACTTCAGAAGATATAGAGAAGACTATTGATAATTCAGGTGAACTGAGACTTAAGGCGATAAAAGCTGCAGAACTTCCTGAAAACAAGCCTTACTATCAGCACTTTACCGTGGATGACCAGAATCAAGTATGGGTGCAACTAAGCACGCCTTACGGAGCAACCGAAACAGAATGGTTGATTATAGATGGAGACAGCAATATCGCAAATCGTTTTATGTTCCCCTCAAATGTTCGCCTGTTTTCTGTAAAAAACGGGAAAGCCTATGGTGTGGAGGATGATATAATTCTGGTTGCGTATTCAATTGAGTAAAGAGTGTTTGAAAAGCATTGCCTGTGAGGATCAATGCAATTCATCAAGTCTACGTTATCTATAATTCTGGTATTTTGTGCAGTCTTGATGACCCTTCTCGTCGTCCGGCGTGAGTTTCAGCCTAGTCAGTTACACACTCAGCATCCCGATCGAGTACTGCCGGATTCACTGTGGCGGATAGTCTCAGAATATGAGACGGCCATAGGTCCTGAATCGGCCCCTGTTAGGATCGTTGAGTTTCTTGACTACGAGTGTATCTTCTGCCAGCGCTTTCATCCAGTATTGGATTCGATTCGTACAAAATACTCCGCTCAAGTCGCCATAGTCTACCGAAATTTTCCTTTGAACTACCATACTGGAGCTTACTTGTCGGCAATGGCTGCAGAATGCGCTGCCCACCAATCTAAATTTGAAACATATCAAAATCTTTTGTTTCAAAATCTGGACGCACTATCCAATGGCACAATTGATAGAATTGCCATAGCAAAAGCGGCTCAAATATCAGACTTGAATTCTTTTCAAGAATGTATGACTGACGGAAAAGTACAGCAGAAAGTTAATGCCGACACTGTACTTGCAGGCAAGTTGGGTATAGGTAGTATTCCAACAATATTTGTAAACGGTGCAATGTATTCTGGACTAATGACGTTCCCAGAGTTAGATGTCATAGTCAAAAAAGAACTAGCAAAGTAATTAAAACTCCCCTTCGGCAGTAGTTTTTGCGGGGGAAAGTTCAGATGTTTCCAGGATACTATTTCTGTTCGGATTAACCATACCGTACCTCTTCCATATGAGTGGATTCGGCGAGGGAGGTTGATGTTTGTGTACTGAGCTGAAGCGGAGAAACCATCGGGGGGACATGCCAGCAAATGATTTTTACAAGGAACTACAATCGCTCAATACGAAGTAGAGTAGATTGATCTGGATGATTGGATTTGCAAAGGTGGTTCTTTCGGCTGCCATCTTGCTCAGCAAAGGTGGCAGATGCCATGAGAATCCGATCTGGGATCTCTGCTTATTTTGTTTTACAGCGAACTTGGGTAAGGAATCCGACTGCAAGACTTAGGATTTTCCTTGAAGAACTGTGTATGGGAAAACCGCATGCGCTGTTCAGAGGGCAAGAGATAGGAAACGACCGACGGCATATGAACGGGGAAACTCAGCCGTGGATAGTAAATGTGCTCCAATCCTAAAAGCCTAGCAATCCTATTATTGAACCACAGTTCAGATCAGCTGAAGATGGAATTTTGAATGAGATCTAAAACTACAACCTGTTGATGATAGAGTGTAGCAGGGTCCCTTGTTGAGAGATGGTGATACCGTTCTTTTCCCTGTGGATTCAGAAATCTAAACCCTAATATTCTCCATACTAATGCACAATTGTCATGATACTCCCACTCAATTTATGCGGGAACCTATTAAAAGATCAATCCGAATAAGAGGATTGATCTTTCCAACATAGCCTACAAAACCATGGGTCTACGGCTTTTTAAGTGGGCAAGGCCCCAGAATTAGGATGAACGGTCATGAGATGGATTAGGTTCAGAGTCGATTTTGATGTTTATTTTATGGGTAGATACACGATCCATTTTCATTAACCAATCAACCAATTGATCGATTCATGGCGATACAAATTCAAGATCTTAGTGAACTCTTCGGTATAGGCTCTTCGTGGGAGGTATCGGAGATCACCTATGATTCCGAGGAGTTGACGGCGGAGATCCATGTCATCTATTCAAAGGATTTGGTGTTACGTTGTCCCGAGTGTGGGAAGGCCTGTCCGGGTTACGACCATCGTCGTCGGAAGTGGCGTCATACGCGAATCTGTGACTATCACACGCATGTGGTAGCGAGGGTTCCTCGCGTGCAGTGTTCGGAGCATGGGATCAAGACGGTATCGGTGCCATGGGCGGATGCGCGGGTGCAGTTTACGACCGGATTTGAGGCGCGTGTGATTGACTGGTCCGAGGATGCGGGCAGTCTATCCACGGTGGCCACTCGACTGAAGGTGAGTTGGAGAATGATCTCCAATATCATGGAACGTGCGGTCAAGCGAGGGCTTGCTCGTAGAGAGGAAGAGAAGACGGAACACATCTGTGTGGATGAAATTGCCTTTACAAAAGGGCACAACTACGTTACGATAGTGGGAAATCCGAAAACGGGGCATGTATTGCATGTCGCGGATGAACGGAAGAAAGAAAGTCTGGAAAGCTATTATGCTTCCCGTTCCCCTGCGCAACTGAAAGCTCTCAAAAGCTTGAGTATGGATATGTGGCCCGCGTTCATTTCCGCTACACTCAAATGGGTTCCTGACGCAGAAACAAAGATTGCATTTGATCGCTTTCATGTAGCCAGATATATAGGAGGTGCAGTAGATAAAGTTCGGAAACAGGAGAATCGAGAATTACGGAAGGAAGGGAGTCTGGATCTCACAGGGACCAAGTATGTATGGCTGACCAATCCGCAGAATATGTCGGTCAAGCAAAAGAAACGATTCCAAGCGTTAAAGAAGAGTTCGCTGAGAACGGCTCGGGCTTGGGCAATCAAAGACCTGTCCCAGAGACTCTGGCACTATACGAGTCGAACGTGGGCACGCAAAGGTTGGACGCGCTGGTTGAGTTGGGCCATGCGCTGTAGACTTGCTCCCATGAAAGAGGCCGCGAAGACCGTCAAAAAACATCTATGGGGAATCGTCAATGCCATCGTTCTCAAAGTCAGCAATGGGCCAGCGGAAAGTATCAATAGTAGGATCAAAAGCATCAAGGTCCGTGCTCGGGGATATCGAAATAAACAGCGGTTCGCCACTGCGATTTACTTCTATCTCGGAGGGTTGGATATGTATCCAGAAGGCTACCGAAATCAATTAACCCACTCTTAAGTGCGAAGAGCCAAAACCATAACACTCCAACTTTACTACTATGTTTGATATAGTCACGAAAGTCAGGCGTTTGTAATAGCCATTTTCCTTGGGATATCGGTAGCGACCACTTACGCGCAAACTGGTTATTCAACCACATCGGTATCTATTCAAGCAGGACTTAGCATGTCAACAGTTTTGATGGACGATTTCAATCCTTTACATCCTTCAAGATATTCAAATACAATTGGTTACACTAGCGGCATCGGTATACAAACCTCTATTTTCTTCCCAATCTCTGCTGTACATGGTGTGCGGTTGGGGCTTGGTTGGATACAAAAAGGGTATTCTTCAGAGGTGCGATTATCTGAGACTCTTGGAGAACTCCGTGCACCTGAAAAGTCCGAATCCAATGTTTTTAGGCTAAACTATTTCACTCTCCCGATACTTGCGCAGTTTAGTCCAATATACCCCGTGCGTATCTTGGCTGGTCCGACAATTTCGTATTTTCGTAGGTGTACTGCTGAGAGTATACAAACGGTAGATGGAGTTGAGGAAGAGCCAGTCACTGTTGACTGTGCAGAAGGGGCAGAGGAAGCCCTCGCAACCATTGAATTATCTCTCAGGGGTGGAGTGGGTGTAGATATACCTGTAGCTGGTACATTTTCCGTTTCTATTGATGGAGTTTACGATTTAGCAATAAACAGATTTTTTACTGATCCGTCCGGACTAGGATTAAAAAGCAGGGGTTTTCTGGTTAAAGCAGGTGTGAGCCTGCCGATTGGGTTATGAAGTCTGAATAGAAGTTACATCAATAATGCTTACAATATAACTCCTTTCGCGGTTGCTGCGGAAGGAGTTTTTTGTATGCCTCAACATAAACATTGTGGGTCTATAGCTCTAAGATTGGGTGATTGTTTTTGGTGGCCTACTGGACACAAATCTAATTCACCACATGATCGTCTACCTAGATTGACTTCTATGACACATGCCCTTGGTCGCTGGCCGCCACAAGTCTACGGATTTCTTAGAATTTACCAAAAATCACTTATTTATTACTTGTATATTAACAATTAAGTCAATATGGTGCAGTTCAATTACTTTTTATTTAAGTCTTCTAGACATAATGAGTAATGGTCTAATCATCAAACACTAAACAATGAGGTTATTTCAAGTCTTAGTTAATAGAGTCAAGGCCGTAACATCAATCTTGGCTCTTCTGTTTGTATTTGCTGCATGTGATCAAAACTCCACTTTGGTGGATATTGAATCCGGGACTTCCCCTACTGCGAGTATAGAGCCACCAGTCACAGTCGTTGATGGAAGGCTTGTTTTTTCCGATATGGAAGCATTCTCCCAGTTGATGGATGATTTAATCTTGTCTGGACGCCCCGAGATAGGAGAGATTGGATTGACAGACAAATTTGCTTCTTTGCGTTCTTCTACCGCGGAGTTGCAGATGAGGAATGGTCAGGAATCGGGTAATGCGGAATACCTGAGTGACATTGATTATGAGATCGTTGAGGACCCATATTTTGCCGAGGTGCTTAATGAACACGGTGAGATCCAAATCGGATCAGACGTATTTAAAGTCACTCGTAACTATGTCTACCAAACCTCGGTATCCAATATTGGACTCTTGAGTAAGATTAGTGTAAGAAATGCGGACCAATCACCCTTTCTTGACAAGAATAACAATATAGGCAGTATTTCGACTCACGAGATAGAGCGCGGGGTATCAGATACCGTATCTGAAGGCACAAATAAGACTTCTGCCACTATAAATTGTACCAGCGATTTTCAAACTGGCGGAAGAATACATGGTTCGTCATGGATGACTAGTTATTGGTTTTACAGTTCTGCTGGAGTTAGAACAAAAGCTCAAAGAAAAAGATTATTTTGGTGGATATCCACTACTGTGAACGAATTAAGTTTTGAGACAACTTATACATTCTATAGTTCTAATCCATCCGTAAGCCCTGTCTCTGAAACTGTGACTTAGGACTGAAACCGTTCGTCCATCTGAGATAAGCAAGACATTATTTTCTGAATATGGATTCAGCAGCACTATTTATGGATCTATCTCTGCGGAGCATTCAGGATCTAAAATTCACAGGGGAGTCAGCTATCCTGCTGCATGTGATTCTAACGTTCGTCGGTAAATGCTCAACATAAACATAAGATCGTAAGTATGGCGTCAGGAATCTGGTTCAGCCCTAAGGGACGAGAAATGTGTTTGTCTTCTTCCATACCAGAATACCCATGATCCTATTCAGAGCGAAGAACCAACTTCCTTGTAGTTCTGTTCTGTGTGGGATCTTTCTGTTCATGGCAGTGACTCCATTGGGATCAGTCTACGGACAAGAATTTACGATCAGTGGTTATGTGGAAGATCAACTCAGTGGTGAACGGATTCCGGGTGTAGAACTTTTCTTCCCTGAACTGGAACGTGGAACGGTTACCAACTCTTACGGCTATTACAGTTATGCCACCACCTCAACGGAAATCAAGCTCCTCGTACTGCATTTGAGCTATGAACCATTAGAGTACAACTTTGAACTGTTGAGTGACACGACACTCAATGTTTCTCTCTCTCCTCGATCATTCGATCTTGAGGAATTGGAAATTTTGGCTCGCCCGGATCGGGCCATAGATAAGTCACAAATGAGCGAACACAATATTGAGATTGGCCAAATTGAATCGCTACCTGTGATATTCGGGGAGGCAGATGTTCAAAAAGTATTGCAATTACTCCCCGGTGTACAGGGGGGGCAGGAAGGTAGCAGCGGACTTTACGTCCGCGGTGGACGATCAGATCAGAATTTGATCCTGTTAGATGGATTGCCCGTCTACAACCCCAACCATGTATTCGGATTTTTCAGTGTTTTTCCTGCACAAGCCCTGAAAGGTGTTAAACTTTTGAAAGGAGGATTCCCTGCCCGATATGGAGGCAGACTCTCCTCGGTCGTAGACTACACAATGAAAGAGGGAAACTTGAGGGAGTTCAAACAACAGGTAACAGTTGGGCTTCTTGCTTCTCAGCTACTCGTTGAAGGGCCAATCAAGAAAGATAAATCTTCGTTCTTGCTGTCTGGTCGGCGATCGTTCATTGACCTTATTCTTTATCCATTCCAGTCCACGAGTGATGAATCAACCATGGGTCATTTCTATGATCTTCATTTCAAAGCCAATTATATTGCTTCCAGTCAGGATCGCGTTTATCTGAGTGGGTATGCTGGACGGGATGTACTCACTTATCGGAATACTACTCAATACAACAGCGAGATCAGTGATAATAATTCCACTGCCGATTTGGGTTGGGGAAATCAATTACTGGCACTCCGCTGGAATCGAATCGTAGGTGATCGGACATTCTTCAATGTTTTGGCAGGAATAACCTCCTACAGATATGCTTTAGATTATGTGGGAAATTCCCAAGCTGCGATTGGTGCGCCAGTCGTTAAATCCGAGTCGAGTTGGGATTCTAGAATTGTAGACGGTGTCATTAAAATGGATGTTGAGTACAATTCCAATTCTAGACATTATCTGCGTTTCGGATTAGAGGGAATATGGCATCGTGTAGAACCAGGTCGTACCAGAGTCCGAAGTGAAGATCAGGATCTACTAAGCACAGAGTCCATGCAAGATCAAATTCATTCGGGGACTGTTGCGGCTTATGTGGAGGATGAGCTATTCCTCAGTCGTCAATTTCGCGCGAATCTGGGTCTTCGCACATCTGCATATTTCGGAGAGGGTAAGTCGTATTGGTCTTTTGAACCTCGCGTGAATGTCAGCCTACGATTGTCTAACAGTTTGGCTATTAAGACATCCGGTGTCACTGTCCAACAGTATATTCATTTATTGACCAGAGGGGGAGCCCAGCTCCCGAACGATCTGTGGGTTCCGACAACAGGAGACATTCGTCCACAAAGGGGGCAGCAAATTGCAGTGGGGCTGGCTTGGAGCGACCAAAAGGCCAAATATGAGATCTCGTTAGAATCATATTGGCGTCAAATGCAACAATTGCTTGAATATAGGACGAATGCGAATGCACCATCCTCCGCAGTTCTGGACTGGATGAATCTGATTGAAGAAGGGAGTGGAGAGGCAACAGGGTTGGAACTATTTGCTCGAAAAAAAGCTGGCAGATGGACAGGTTGGATTGGGTATACGCTAAGTCAATCTACAAGACAGTTTGAAAACCTCAATCGGGGGGATCCATTTCCTGATGGATTTGACCGCAGGCATGACCTGTCAATTGTGAGTAATTATCGAATAAACTCCCAGATTGAATTCGCAGCGACTTGGGTATACGGAAGCGGATATCCGCTCTGGCTTCCAATTGGCCGCTATACCACCATTGCTCCATACGCCGCATGCTCGCAATGTAATGTCTATCCGTGGGTTGACTTTGGCTCCCTAAATAGTTCTCGTGCACCCAGTTATCATCGTATGGATATTAATTTTCATTTTCAAAAAACGATCCGATACGGGATACGTACGATCTCCTTAGGACTGTATAATGCATATGGACGTCAAAACCCTTCTTATGTCTATGCCAAAGTGAGTGAAGAATCCTTTGATGAGCCCCTTCCCGTCATTCTTACCAATGTATCATTTTTTCGTTGGATGCCTTCAATTTCGTATCAGTTGAAATTCTAAATGTCCAAGCCCATCTTCATCGCACTGCTCTGTATGGTTCTCTGTGCATGCGAAACTCCCCTTGACTTTCAGGATCCAGAGTCTTATACGCCAAGCTTGGTGATCGCCGATTATTTCACACCTGATAGCATATGGTCATTCAGGGTCAGCAAAAGTATTGATCTTTCCCAACCGGCATTTCCGTCCGAGCTATTTATTGAGAATGCAACCGTATTCGTTCAAGGAGCCTCTGGCTATCGGGAGAAGTTGATTCACTCGGGAAGTGGAGTTTATCGCTCCGAATCTGGCGTGTATCCCCAAGTAGGCGAGATGTACACTATTGAAGTTGAATCTCCCGGGTACGAGTCTGTTTACGCAACTTCTCATGCCCCCGAATTAAAGTCTGAAATTCTGGAAATTCGTACAGTTGATTTCTCCCAATTTGGCCAATTGAATCTCTCGACGCTAAGCTTACGTCTTAAAGTGACTGACCTCCCTGATAAATCTGTATTTAGGTTATATCTTGTCCGAGTTTTTCCGCCCTGTCAAGATCGGGAGTTTGAGGATACAACGACAAACTGTAACTCCAATATCTTTGGTTACAAACGTATTGGATTTACGAGTTCAGAAGCTTCTTTCTATCATAATGTGATATCCTTAGACCAGCCACCTAGTCCGTTTATTGATTCCTTTACCCACTTTGGAGATGCTTATTTCTCTGATCGACTTTTTCAGAATACCGAACAAGAATTTGAATTATTCTTCGAATCAAGAACGAATAGTAGCAATGAATATGACCATTTCATGTTGGTCCTATCAAGCTTGAGTGAAGAACTTGTGTTTTATGAACGATCTGAAACTCTACAAAGGGACTATTTAGAGAATAGAGATTATTTCTTAACAACTCCAGTGGAATTGTATTCTAACGTAGAAGGAGGATTGGGTATATTTGCGGGGTATTCCAGTCAAATCCACCGATTTGATTCACACGGAAGGGAATGGAAGGAAAGTGATTTCGGAATTGGAGAATAACCGCTCCTCTCTTCAACCAAGAAATTCCAGACGAGATACGTCAATGATCGTTCACCCAGAGTCGCCTTAAATCAGGGAAAGTTGCTTCTCCAATATATTACGCACGCTGGAGATTCGTCATTATTGTGGTGGTGGCATCAATATCTACCAAATGATTCAAATCTGATGGTTATGCCGCTACTTGAGTCCATTTCTGACTTTGACAGGTTGCAACTCTCTGAGGCAAAGAAAGCCGTATTTTCTGGGGATATAGGTCTGTTTTGGAGAATGGCCAGAGAAATTTAAACACTACAAAATTGAATCTCGGAAATCGGGGTTAAATGGCCCCAAATACGCCGAAAAAGTCCCGCAATCACACGAAAATGACTACTTCTGCTCTCCAAGTCAACCCCTACCTGTCGAAATCAGGAATGAAAACTACAATAGTAGATGTTAACCCAACAAATGAGAATCAAAAATATAGCATGTGAGTATCTCAATTTCCATTAACAGGCAAGTATTAACAATGATAAGATCTGGCTTTTCTCCCGAACGGTTTAAGGTGTTGATGTTCGTTGTTTCATGCATCCTCCCCAGTGCCAACTTGATGGCTCAAAACAGGCTTTTCGTATCTCCCTCTGATCAGGAAAGAATACTTACTGGTGAGCAGGATGAGAAGTATCTTTCATTCTAACAACAATTGACATCTGCAAACGTTGATCTTGTACGCATTGGAGATTTGCTTCCTGGTCTTCGTAATCGTTCGCTCCTGATAAATATCCCCAGTCAACTATCAGAATTCACTGCGGAGCCGACTCATGTCATGTATTACTCTGATGATCATTACATCTGGAATGGGAGACTGTCTTCGGGAAACGGCCGCGTTGCCCTGATCAATCTCCAAGGGGAATTCACGGGAATCATTGAGTTGGAGAATCAAAAATATAAAATTGAGCCATTGGGGGAAGGCATGCATGCTTTGATCACTGTGGATATGACCCAGATTCCAGATGAAGACGACACACCTTCTGGTGCATCAGGAGCAGAAAAAAGGCCCTTTCATACCAATGCTCACAAGACTAGCGGTAGTAATAAGAATATTGAAGTGCTGGTGCTTTACACCGACGCTGCGAATGATGCTGTGGGGAATATAGCTGGAACCGCCGGACTTGCCATGAGTGAGGCATCAACAGCCTACGCAAACAGCGGGATTACCAGTAGTCAATTATCCATTGATCTTATAGGCATCAGCAGGATTGGTTTTGAGGAGACTCTTGATATCAGAGAAGATGTAGAAAGGTTAGCGCTTGATACGGAAGCGATTGAAAAAAGGGATCACTTCTGGGCAGATGTGGTCATACTATTCACAGATGGTGATTACGCTAATGAAGGGATATACGGTGTTGCGCGGCAAATTGAAGCTGAAGAGGACAGTGCATTTGCAATTGTTGAGGCCGACAGGGCTACAACAAAATTTGTATTTGCACACGAACTAGGTCACCTTCAAGGGGGGCGTCATCAGCAGTGTTCGGTAATTTACGTTCGTGGGTGCGACGATGCAGGGGGAAGTGCCCACGGATATGGAGCGGGGAGAGGCTCTGATTATGTTCGCACTATAATGCACACGGGTAACGTATCTGGTAGAGTGATTCAGTATTTCTCAAATCCCAACGTCAGAGATGGTATATTTGTCACGGGTACAACGAATAACTATGTCGCACAGAAGCTACAAGATACTGCCTCTAGAATGGCTGATTTTCGACTCGGTGACCGTCTCAGTGCTGTGATCATAGGAACGACCAATGCAGAATGCTCTGGCTCTCCCCTCAGCTTTACTGCAAGTGGTTCGGGCGGTACGGGTTCATTCACGTATCGCTGGGATACAAGTTACAACGGCATCTCTTACAGTTACGCAGGCTCAGGTTCAAGCTACGTAACGTATATGCCTCCAAGTCTGGATTTATATGTGAAACTGACGATCACATCTGGGGGACAAGAGAAAATTGACTTTGAGTATGTTGAAAACATGGACGGCTCGCCACATTGTCGACTAAATAAAGCTTTCCCCAAGGAAGAGATTCTTGTGGAGCAGGCTCGGCTACCAGAGGCGTTCCTTTTGAGTGAGGCCTATCCCAACCCATTCAATCCCTCAACGTACATTACGTATGGCATCCCTGAAGGCGCGAATGTAAAACTGGTGGTGTACGATATCTGGGGTCGCGAAGTGGCCCGTCTCGTTGATGGATATTAGCATGCAGGCTATCATAGCATTGTCTTTGATGCGTCAAACCTGCCCAGTGGGGAATACTTCTACAGGTTACAGGTGGGGCCATTCGTGGCATCCGATCAGATTACTTTGCTGAAATAATACTCATTCCGATCAAGAGAACGACTCTAACCATTCACTAAATTTGATGGACAATGCGCATGAGAGCCCAGTTGTTGATTCTATTAATTGGAGCAATTCTTCCCATATCATGTGATCCCATAGAAGTTACTGAGGAACTCTTTTGTGTGAACAGGCTGAAGAAAGGCGATGACCTATACTTCGGAGAGATATCGGCTTCGCTCAACGGCAAACCTTGGACTGCGAGTCCCATGCGGGGTAGACTTTATGCCCAGACGAACGATGAAAGAAAAACGATATCCTTCTACATGGAAGTCTATGATGGACGCTGCTGCGGCCCATTTGAAAGCTGTCAGGAATCAGAGCTTGGGAGCTACTCGAGCAACAATGTTTTTAATGAATCGTCCTGTCGCCCAGTTGAAATCCTATCTATTCCTGAGATTCCTAAACGTCTGGGGACCTATCCTCTCCCGTTGCCAGGAGGATGGAAGACTAGAGTTTCTTTCTACGCCCAGGTATATGGTTCTGATGTCATTGGATTGCGTTATGGTGTTGATAGATCGGAGGATAGATTCATTACGATTGATGCGTATGACCCCGCCTCTTGTACGATTCAAGGTAGATTTGCCTTAACTGCTGTTAATACACAACCAAAGGGGATCCATCCGTATGCTGATACCCTTCGATTTTCAGAGGGGCAATATCACACCCATGTGGTTACTTGGCCGGGTGCTAGATAGGGATTGTGACGGTGTCTAATTCCCTTGATTTAAGTTTACCCTTCCCCCTAAGTTGAACTCGTAGCCATATACGTATTCTTGCGATATTGAAGATACGTACAGGTACTTCCCATACAGCAGAAAATCCTTACAAAAATATCTACTTGCTCCAAAGTGTTATTCATGGGACGGGCAAATGTGAAGATTAGTCGTTAATATGATAGCCTGAATTATCAGGAATCTGTATTTGGAATTTGTAAGGCCGCTAAACCTCTTAATGAAAAGCTATTTGGGGACGTCTACATCCCCACATAATTATATGAAATTGTGAATATTGATTACTTTGGTTCTACCGCAATTTGTGTGGAATAAGAAGCATTTTATGAACCAGTAGAATCTGTATAAATGTACATGATTTCGTGTTGGAAAGAGGGACATCAAAACAGTTATTGAGTATTCCGAACAAAAGAGCCACCGATTACGAGTGATGGGAGCCACTGAATACGCAGTATGCGTTCTGTAGGGTGATATGCCAACATTATTCAGTTACAACCTGCACGCCAAGTAGGAACCTGCTGTGGGCTGACATTGGCTTGAGGAATCGTTCTCGTGCATCCAGTCAGAACGCATAAAATGTATTTCATTTTCAGAAAACAGTCCGATCTGGGATGCGTACGGTCTCCTCAGTCCAGTATGATGCATATAGGTGTCAGAACCCTCCGAATGTCTATGCTAATGCGACCGAAAAATCCTGGGATGAGTCCCTTCCCGTCACTCATACCAAGGGATCATTATTCCGATGGATGCCTTCAGTTTCGTTTCAGTTGAAATTCTAGATGTCGAAGCCCATCTTCATCGCACTGCTCTGTGTGGTGCTCTGTGCATGCGAATCTCCCCTTGACTTTCAGAATCCAGAGTCTTATACGCCAAGCTTGGTGATCACCGATTATTTCACACCTGATAGCATATGGTCATTCAGGGTTAGCAGAAGCATTGCTCTTTCCCAACCCGCATTTCCGTCCGAACTATTTATTGAGAATGCAACCGTATTCATTCAAGGAGCATCTGGTTATCAGGAGGAGCTGATCCACTCGGGAAGAGGAGTGTACTGCTCTGGATCTGGGGTATATCCCGAAGTGGGGGAGATGTACACCATTGAAGTTGAATCCTCAGGATATGAATCTATTCGTGCGACTTCTCATGCCCCTCAATTAAAATCTGAATTATTGGGTATTCAAACCGTTGACTCTACGCTTTTCGGCCAAGTATACATTCCGACGCACCGCTTACGTCTTAGAGTAACCGACCTCCCTGGTAAATCATATTTTAGATTACGTATCGTCCAAGTTTTACCTGCCTGCTATAATGAGGAATCGGGGCTAACGAGGATTGATCCTAACTCCGATCGTTTTGAATACCATCTCGACTCATTTACAAGTTCAACCAGTTCCTTTTTTCCGGATGCACTATCTTTAGATGAGCCACCTAATCCGCTTTATGGAGACATAAATATCCGATTCAGAAATGCGTATTTCTCTGATCGACTTTTTCAGAATACAGAACAAGAATTCGAATTGTTCTTCCAACCGTTTCCCCTGACGGATGATGTTTCTAAGCATTTCATGCTGATCCTATCAGCTTTGAGTGAAGAAGTAGTGTTATATGAACGTTCAGAATTCTTGCAGATAGAATATTTAGAGAATAACGACTATCTCTTCACGACTCCCGTGGAATTGCATTCCAACATAGAGGGAGGGTTAGGTATATTTGCAGGGTACACTAGCGATACCTACCGAATTGATTCGGATGGAAAAGAGTGGCAGGAAAGTGATTTAGGGATTGGGGAACAACCACTTCCTATCTGTCAGCCATGAAATTTTGCTTGAGATTTATCCAAAAGTGTTCGTCCAAGTTCTTTTGAGGGAGAAAAAGTTTCCACCTATTTCATAGATCAACTCCTTTCAGCGGCTATCCTTTCCTGTTTCTGGTACTCTTCGCATATTGTAGAGGAGAGGAAATAAAATTAGCACAGATTCTGCGGCGCATGAGTTGGAATGAATACCAAACGCTGAACTAGCCTCAGAACGTCTCTGGGGTACCATGACGGGTTGAATGGTAAATTGTACGCCTCGGGAAACGTGTGGTACAAGAACGAAACCACCGTTTCTCGCCACTTCTATGCTTATAAATCAGAAATCCATCTCGTTGCAGAAGGCCCCAGCAGCCAAGATTCCATTTTGTAGACATGACTGATAGGTGGCGGATCGGTCCCCAGTACCGAAGATGTTCAGAAGTGACCGTTTACAGGAATAGTGGATTTTAATGACAGAGAGCATCGGAAATAGTAAAAACTGCCGCCCAGATTATTCTGGCGTGGCGTCAGCAACTCCGCATGCGAAAATGTATAAGCTATCTCAAGAATGCGTAGGATTAAGCAAGACCGTGAATAGGGCTTCCTCCCGTTATAACTTAACTTACTGATGTGCTATCAGTAACAATGTCCAGACACTGAGTACTGATTCCATATACACGGGCGTATATCCTCTCAATGATCTACTTCGCCATTCTGAAGATTTCTGGAAGCTTGAGCGAGTGAGTCAATGGAAAGCATCATAACTTGAAAAATAACAGTCCGATAAATAAAATCAAGGGTGGATCAACCCTCAGAAAGGGTATCGGTTGAGATAGAGCGGAGATCAGTCCCACATACGGAGGAGTATACACTCGGGAGAAGACGAAGCCATTAGAATGAATAGCTAGAACACTCCGAATTTCTGTGTACATGATTTCTGTGGGAGTACTCGTTTAGGAAGCCGCATAGGAGCAGCCAGATAGAGTAACCCAGATCACGAAAACCAAACAAGAATTTAGGCCGAAACTTGATCAACCCCAGTTTTGTAGCCGAGTAATTCCAGACCGGGTCTGCATGCTTCCTCAAGCATTCGCTGGTCGGCGGGAGAGAGGGACTTGTATTTGGGTGGGCCTGCGGGCGGTCGGCATACCGAAGTGGCATCGCGAACCCAGGTAGTGTCATCAAGCGAGGGATGAATAAAACGAATCATCCGGCGGAGCTGCGCCTCAGGGTTCTCCAAGATATCTTCATACTTCATATTCAGCAACCGATCTGGTGGGAGACCACCGAGGACACGCTGAGCAATGGACATTTGTGAGGTCCAGAATCAGCCAAAATCGGCGATTTTCAACTCCCCATGGGGTAATTTATTTGAGGGTAGCTTGAACCCCAGATGAAAATATGAACTGGTGAGGAAATCAGATTCTTCAAACAAATTCAATACATTCAAGATATTGATGCGTTTTAACTCAAAGTACTTGATCGTTGCTACCACCGATCGAAACGATGGATGATGGCTCATAGATATGGCCGTATTCCTTCCATCACGATACAAATGGATAACGCGTGCCTCCGGAAAATGGCGAAGCATCACCATGGACATATTGATGGAGCCACCTGATCTCTCAACCCATAAGTCTCCACCAAACCGATCCGCCAGCCAGCCGAACAGCCAACGAAAATGGTCCACAATGGCACGTTTAGGTTGACTCTGTACAATCGGACCAAGTTCGTCATATACCGCCTCGTAGTCATCTGTCAGATGGGGAAGGGTGGCCAGCAAGATTGGAGGTGTGGTTTCAGAGTTAAAGCGGGCATTAGGATCCGTGATGGGATACAAGACTTCCGAAACATTCTCCAAATCTCGTCCCAATGCTTTAAGCATGGGCTTCTGTTGACTGATCAACTTCCAGAACCAAGTTCCACTCGCTCGCCGTCGAATAGAGGCTGGAGCGGGGGGAATAGAACAGAAGAATTCAGACAAGCTCAGAATGCGTGGGTGTAAGTTCAGCATCTGAGAGACCATAGTGGAACCGCAACGTCCACTGTTCAGAATGAACACAGGGGGGATCGTCATGAGTGGGATTTCCTGAATTTAGCGGGGCTCGCAGGGCTTAAACATCAATTCGCAGACCCAGAAGAAAACGGAATACTCTGGGGATGTGGGGATAACGAATGAGAACAGGCTTCGTGATGTAACCATCAGTTAGATTCGTTGCAACTAGGTCGGCATTGAGGACTAAAGCTGATCCCAAGATCACCATAGCTAGATTTATTGAAAAAGAGAGGTAGATTACTAAATAGGAGCCGTTTCATCAAGTATGATGCTTTTCCCTATAGGATTTGGATATTGGGTTGTCCATCAAGTACACAAAATTAGGCCCATATCCGATAAGCAGAACATATTGGAGTCAGTTGACTGGTTCCCGATAAATGGGTAAATATATGATCAAATCTTTCCGCAGACCGGCCAGATCTGTCTGGTCATCCAATGCTACAACACATAGCGATTCATTGAGAAAAAGTAGTCATCAGAAGTGAGTGAAGATCGGTAGAGGACTCACAAATCTCAATCGCATGAGCGTGAGAGCAGTCTCTAATCTATAAACATGTAAAATAAGGAATTCAGAACAGATTGTGACATTACCTCAGGGTATTGGAATCCGAGGCAGATCGAATGATTAAGAGAGGCTTCCAACCAGAGGGCAGTCCAGAACTGCAATGCAGAAAATCCGAGAGAGACAAGTGTAGCGTGGGAGGGATCCTCATGAGAGTGGGCAAAGCGTTGAGATCTGCGAAATGCGTATCAAGTGCCAGATCACCAGAACTTCTAAC
This sequence comes from Rhodothermales bacterium, assembly GCA_965209015.1. GTDB lineage: Bacteria > Bacteroidota > Rhodothermia > Rhodothermales > Bin80 > Bin80. Next base: position 417,454 of record OZ242367.1, read on the forward strand.
CATATGGTCAGAAAGGATATACATCCTAGTAATTTGATACTGGAGCTAAGACAATCCACGGGGTTAGAAACGAACAGATGGGCACGGGAATGCACAAAAATAAATTTGACCGTTCAGATAAGGGGTGGGTTCAACGCCGAGTTCATTCCATCATCTGTGATCGTTCTGTCATTCAACCGAATTTACTTCACCAATCAGGTTAAAACTTGTAGCAACTCGAGATACATCTATCCGGAATCACGACCATTGGGTGAAGTCTCCGAGGGGATTGGTGGGTGAGGAACACTCTTCCAGTCATGGCAGGACGACCGCAGATCTAACAGTTCGTCAGTCAAAATGCAAAGAGTTGGGGCAATGATCGGACTCGATGATGATAGATCTGTTGATAGTTGTATGGATCAAACTACGATATTTGACGGCGTAGATGCGTGAACTTATGCGTCAAGAGTCCTGCATCAAACGAACTTTTTGGAATGTGATTGGCTCAGTCAAAAATATATCCATCCACAAGTCTCATGTATCCAAGGACTGTGTGAATTCTGTTTCAGGTGATCACACTTTGCAATTGTCAGAAGGGTAGCAAACTCAGCCCTCTCTTCCTCATTCATTCGCGTAGATACATCAAACCAATGAGAATAATCCAATGCAACCAAATTGATTAAGCCGCTGATAATGGTAGTCGTATACATGAGCGTAGAGGAGAAACAATTGCTCAGAGAGCGATCCCAGGCCCTTGGCATGAGCATGTCTGCTTACATGCGGAATATCTTCATGAAGCCCAATCGTATGTCCCAGGAGATGATCGCTAGAGAGTGGATATCTCTGGCACTTCAGCTTCAAAAACTTCAATCAGGTAACGAAGAAAATCTTGAACTCAAGAACGTCCTTGATGGACTGAAAGCTCTCATCCAACGAACAATTTCAAAATAGATACGAATAGAATTGATCCATAGATGATTTGTGCAAGCCGTTTAGTGCATAGTTTTTACAACGTCGCAAGATATCTGGAAACCCCAAAATCTCATCGGACGGATCGGGTCCGTGTTGCATGGATGGAGGGTCGGAATATCATCTCTGACGAGAGACTCATGGATGCTGCACGTGAAATGGAACTAGTTGCCGCCGCTAGTACCCTCGCACGACGTCCCGGATTACATTTTTCAATCTCGTGGGCCCCTGAGGATGATCCCTCTCGGAGTCAAATGACCGAGGTCTCCGATCGGGTACTGAAAAAGCTAAATCTACAGGGACATCAGGCCATGCTGGTTGCACATGGGGATGAGCATTATGATCATGTACACGCCATCGTAAATCGGATCCACCCGATCACACATCGCACGTCAGACTTGGGATTCTTTTATCGTGATGTGGAGGAGATTCTGCGCAGAGCTGAGCGAGAGATGAATTTCGTCGAAACACCAGGGCATCTTTATCAACTTCCTGAACAGTCCCCGCCTGACCGGCGTGAATCGCTCTCCAAACGGGTACACAAAGCAACACAGGCACGAGGTGAGGTGCCATTCCAAGTGCTCGTTCGTGATGTGGCAGAGACGGATTTTGATCATGCCCGTAGCTGGGAAGATCTTCATTCCCGATTGGACAGGCAAGGCCTTCAATTAGTACCCAGACGGCGAGGTCTGGTGGTTACCGATGGTCATGAGTATGCAAAATGCAGCAGCGTTGCCAAAGACGTATCCCTGCGAAAGCTCGAGGAACGCTTCGGCGAATCGTGGCGTAGCGCAAAGGAGATCAAGCTTGATCGACAAATTGAAGGCCTCAAACGTGGAGCGATTGAAAAGATGACGTCTTCAAAAAAGCGGCAGACAGTTAAAGAATTCTTACGTCTGGATGGTTTGAAAATCGGACTTAAAGCAAGGCTGGGTAAAGAGATCTACCAATCACTTCAGACATTAGCCAACGACACTCAACAGCGAGGGGATCTTGGACTCTAAGGGATCTGGTCTGAGGGCGAAAAAACAGAATGAAATTGCGGAGGTTGTCCGCAGGGAACTGGCCCCTGCGCTTGAAGCAATCCATAAGAATCAGACAGAATTACAGTCTGGTACACGCCGGCTTGGACATCTTTTGGATATTCAGCAAGATCCATGGAGAAAAGCAGGAGCAATGCTGTGGGGGATGGTGATCGGAGCACTCCTGTTCGCATTTTTGCAGCCACGAATCCAATATGGTAACCAGACATGCAGGGTCGGGGATAAGATCTTGAATGTCTGGCCATCATTATCCGAAGTAGAACAGTCTCTGATTGAACGCATCACCAGCAAGTGATTTTGTCTACCCCGTAGCATAAGGCCAAGGTAAGGTTCATTGGCCTGCGTAGAATTGCATAGGTGACGAAACCGCTGATATGCAACGAATTCTACTTCTTCTGATTATTTCAAGTATCCATGCAACGGGATATGCTCAGCAGCCTGCTCCCGAGCGTATCGTGAATGTATCCGGCCCGGTTCAGACCGCGATTGATGCGCAAGTGTCAAAGTTTAATACTGGCGGGAGAGCAGATGTACTTCGGCAATCGGATGTACTGATCTATCCCTATGGGATCTATCAACCGGTACTGACCTGTACCGTACTCCGTGCATGTATAGTTGAGCTACAGTCAGAAGAAGCACTGATTAGTATCATTGCGGGAGATGATCAGCGGTGGTTAATTGATCATACAGCTACGGGAGCCGGAGCGGAGACTGCGATCGTTTCCGTGAAGCCGATAGACCACAATATTACTACAAATCTCATCATCTCTACAGATCGTAGAGTCTATCATATTACGCTTGACAGTCCTCCTTACTCAACGAAACGGGATCAGTACAATCCCCAACATCAGTATACCCGACACATCCGATTTTATTATCCTGCGGAACATAAATTTCCTCCTCCTCAGCTATCGAAGGAGGAAGAAATCCCCGCCGGACTTTCATTGGAGTCCTTGAATCACCACTATACATGGCGGGCAGAGAAGGGATTTCCGTGGGTTCCTACGGCGGTGTTTGACGATGGTGAACGCGTATACATACGTATTCCTGCGAGCGCCTACTCTCAGGATCAGCCGCTACTCAGTATTGGAGTTCAAGGAGCGGAGCGTGTAGCAGATTATATCCTTCGGGATGGCTATTTCATTGTAGATGGGCTTTTTGATCAGGCTCGCCTCATTACAGGCGGGATCGTTAGTAGAGGGCTTTTTCAAAAGAAGCGACACACTCAGATTGCTCTTCACATCTCACGAGTTCGATGATGAGCGAACTGAATAATCCTGAGAGCGAATCAAGTGAGTATGTAGATCCTGTTCCTGTTACTCGCCTTTCAAGACGAAATATTCTGGCTTTAGCCCTAAGCTTGGCCGGAGTCTTGCTCGTATTATTTTTTAGCAGTCGTCGTCAATCTTCTGAACATGTCCCACCGTATGAACTGACTGCATCCCCAACGGTGGAGACACTCACGCTTACACCCGTTGAACCTCGCACGCCTCGCCCCAGCCCCTGGGAACCACAGACGTTGACGAGGCATGAGCGAACGGATGAGAGGAAGTCCACCTATGATCAAGCTCGCCAGTCGCGCGGGGTGCTCCATGTATCAAGTACATTCAATGCTGATACTGTACAAGCACATACAGAGGTTATGGGGTCTGGCACAGGGCTGATCTTGTTAGAGGGAAGTGTGATGGAGGCAGCACTGGAAACAGGTATTCATACAGGTCGTCCCGGCCCGGTCCGCGCAAGAGTTACTCGACCAGTACGAGACTCTAAACGCCTCAAAGAGGTCCTCATCCCAGCGGGGACACGATTGATCGGTGGAATGGAAGGAATGTTGGCAGGGGAGGAGCCAAGAGCACTGATCGTTTGGAATCGTATGATCTTTCCAAATGGAGAGACCAGAGATTTACCTGGACTCCCTGCTCTGGAACACGGCGGTCAAGGAGGTTTGCAAGATAAAGTCAACCACCATCGTATGCAGCGATTTGGAAGTGCTGCGATGATGGCACTCCTCGGGAGTGCCACTTCAATGGCTACGGCGGCGACCGCTGGTAGTCTGGTGGGTGGGTCGCTTGCACTTGAATTATCTCGCACCGCATCCACTCAGTTTGAACAAGGTCGTCGCAGGCAACCAACCTTGGAGCTCCGTCCTGGATATCAGTTTTTGGTCTATGTGTCCAAGGACATGGAGTTTTCAGAAGCATACAGTGAATAGAGGATGCCGGAGCGGCTCTACGGTTGGACAGCTCCCCGATCTCTGGGAGTGCGTGGTGCATTCGCACTCCTGATCGTTTTCCCATTGGTGAGCTTGCAAGTTGCTCTTTCGGTGATGACTTACTTTTGGGGACCACCCCTATCGGAGCCTTTGCTTCCCCATGAGTATACACGATTTCTCCTTTGGATTTGCGGCGCTTTGGTGTTGCCTTGGCTCATCCGGTCGGCAACCCGCCCAGTACTCATTCCATTCATCCTTGCGATGTTGGTCATCAGCATGGTACCATTGTACAGCCCACACCATGCGCTATTGGCGACCGTCCGAGCAGTTCGCCAACCCGGTTTGATGATGGTATTGGTTGGTGCTCTGGGTTCTGGTGGAGTGATTGGAATGTTGTTAGTTCGGGGGATTATGATCCAGTCGGCGGCAAAGCTATCATTGGCAAAAGGCTCAACGCAATGGGGATCAGCATATGCTCTCAAGAAAGCAGCAGATGGACTTTTACTTGGGACCATGGGGAAGGAATATCTGCGTTACGAAGGGAATGGACATCTGATTACGATTGCTGCAACGCGGAGCGGAAAAGGGGTTGGAACCGTAATGCCCAACCTCCTGAATTATAAGGGAGGGATGCTCGTCACCGATCCCAAGGGAGAAAACTACGCGGTGACGGCCGACTGGCGGAGAGAGGTTCTGGGGCAGGAAGTGGTTGCGCTGGATCCATTTCGTCTCATGGTTGAATCCAACGAAAATCAAGCGTCACTTAATCCGATGGACTTTATTGATCTTAAGGGAGAGGACTATGTGGAAACTGCAATGATGATCGCAGACATGATGATTGGGCAAGGGCGTCAGGTGGAGGATTCTCATTGGAGGATGGAGGCAAAGGGGTTGCTATTGAGTTTTATTCTTCATGTGGCCCAAAGTGTGGAGTATCATCAGGAACGGCATTTGATCAAAGTGCGCTCACTGCTGACGCAGAGCGAAACAGAGATGAGGACCACGCTGGAGTCAATGGAAAGAAGTGAATTAGATCAAGTGCGAGAAGGGGCGAATCGGATTAATCAGAAATCAGATCGAGAGCGGAGCGGCGTCTTTTCGACCGCGCAGAGTCTGACTCACTTTTTGAGCAGCCCCCGCATGCACCAAGTACTGAAGAGAACGAGTTGTGATCTGGAAGATCTGCGCCGAGGAAAGATGACCATTTATATCATTCTTCCCCGCGAGTATTTGAGTGCATTTGCTCCGTGGATTCGTCTAATGATCAGCAGTTGCTATTATGTGTGCACGCACAATGCTGCAAAGAAGCCTCGCCCCGATGAGCGAGTCGTTTTTCTATTGGATGAGTTTGCCAACCTTGGATACATGCAAAATATAAAGGAAGCGGTATCTCTGGGAGGCGGATATGGTCTGACGATGTGGTTGATCCTTCAGGATTTAGCTCAGCTGAAGCGGGAGTATCAGACGGAATGGGAAAGTTTTATGGCAAATTGTGAAGTGATTCAGACATTTGCGATTCAGGATCCGTTCACGAGCCAAAAGATTGCCCAATTGCTTGGAGAGATGTCCATTTGGCAGCGCAGACTGAACAAGGGGGAAGGGCAGAAATTAGGACGAATGCGCGCTGGATACGAGGAAAGCAGTCGTCCGCTCCTCAAACCTGATGAATTACGACGCCTCCACCCGGCCCGTCAACTACTGTTCGTCCGTCCCTACCAGCCGGTTGTAGCGAATAAGTTTGTTTACTATCAAGATCCCCTCACATCCCCTCGCGCAAAGCCCAACCCGTTCGTTCAATAGGAGAGTCTACCCCTTTTGTAATTCTAGTTCGGTGGAGATGGTTAAGCATCCAAGTACCGTTACATTTCCAACCAATCCAGTGAATACAATCTCACATGCATCCTGATTCTACTCCTTGCATTGCATATAATAGTGGTTACATTTCCAACCAATCCGGTGAATACAATCTCACCGTAAGACATGACACTCCATGATCAGTTCTGAAAAGGCAATCCAGAGCCCGTCATTTCTCTTTCAATACAATGTCACTCAAAAAAATTATGTCCCAAGTTTTCAACGACAAAACTATCTTCTTCTAAGGAGAATTAGACCTCTATCCACAAGGTTTGTGGCAGAACCGGAATCTTTATTGTAAGCTCCAGTTGGTATCTAATCCTTTTCCGTATTCACGCAAACCTGAGGGGGAGACTCTCGCATAGCAGGGAGGGGCTCAGACCTTCCGATCACTCATGCTTACGTCTGAATCCAAATTATGTAGTGAAAAAGGTCGAACTCCATTTGATCTCTGGTAGCGTATAGTTTGCGAATTTCATGAGTATACCTACGATGGAAATTGTAGCAGAACGAATCAACGTAACCAGCACAGATGGATGATAGTCAAGAACTTCAGAACCATCCAGTACTACTAATGCCAAAATAAAAAACAGCCACATCACAACTAGGGTGATGATGAATGGTGCCATCCATTTCTGCATTTTAAGTCTCTGCCCACTCTTCATTCTTAAAGATACTCTTTCTCTCGCCTGGCATCCTAAACCTCGGAAGAGTTTCCAGTCTGATCAAGTTCAAGTGCCTTGATCAATGCCATCAACTCATCACCACTATTCTCAACGGCTGTTATGGGTTTGTTTCTTTTTCAGTGAATTTTTGGTGAAAATCAGCGTTTATTTTCGTGAGAGGGCAGAAAAATAGAAACTATCTTTGTTCAAATAATCTCTAACTTGAGATAATATACATTCACACTTAATCAACTGCGCCCAATGGAAATCTTGAATTGGATCTTGCCTCTCATCGTTATAGCAATAGGGTTCGGAGTCAATCGTTGGCAGGCATCCGCCCTCAATCCGAAACAACAGATTTGGACTAATATAGGAGCTTCTCTTTTGCTTGCATTCATTATCATTTTGTTTACAACTTATAGCTGGACTTGGATACTAATGGGGCTTGTCATCGCCTATTCAATATACCGGAGCTATAAAGGTTATGTTGCCTATGCAAGGGATTTATCGGTGCTTGGGAGTAATTCGTAGCTGGGTCCTCTCATCTGGTTCTGTGAGGCCCTGTCTCGTGAAGCCAATAAGCTTCATGGCTTTCTAATTCATTAGATTTTGTGCATCTGCCCCCTCAGTTTAAATGGGAGCAACTGCACAGAGATATTTGCCTGTTGTGGCCGTGCAAAGTGTATGGTTAAGTTTGTTCAGGTGATATAACAAGTGCGGCGGGGCAGAACAAAAAAAGATCCTGTCTTGTCGGATCCTGACTTTGACAGATGGGTGTTGACTTGGAGGGCAAAACAGTCATTTTCGAGTGATTTTAGGGCTTTTTTGGGGTATTTGGGGCTATTTTAGCCCTGTTTTCCGAGTTCCCAATTGTAGTGTTCAGTCTATTTTGGGATTTGAACCGTGTGCCGTATCTCACCTGTATCATGCTCGTCTGCAAATTCAAACGAAAGACAACCCAAAACATTGCCGTCCAGAGCGTGCGCAATGACCGCACAAAAGATGGCAAAGTGCGGCAAGATCAGTTGAATCGTGTCCTGAACAATTTGGGGATCCTGCAACCACAACCAAACCAACTACAAAGATCGTCCAGATACACCACCAAAAAAAGTAGATCCCTACTGATCGGACGACTGTTCCATTTCGGCTAACAGAATTTCATGGGCTGATTCAAGGGAGGCTTTCACCTCCAGAATTCCTTCAATCTCGCGATCTCTTGGGCCATGTTCAATCCCACAATAGCCATTATAACCAGCTGCGAGAACAATCCGTAGCATGCGCTCATAATCAAGGGGGCTAGAATTGCCCTCGTCATCAAATACGGTAGTTTTCACGCTCACACCAGTTGCATACGGCATCAGTTCTTCCACTCCACGATACGAGTCATAGGTTGTCTCTGCATCAATGCGAAAATTCCCGAAGTCAGGTAGCGTACCCGCTCGTGGATGGTCTGCCATTTCAATTGTGGAGGCCAGCCATTTTCCATTACTTGAATACCCGCCATGGTTTTCAATAATGATATGCAAACCATGCTCATCCCCGAATTCACAAAGCTGGTGGAGTCCGTCTGCCACCAGTTTCATTTGCTCATCATAGCTACCCTCACTATAACCGTTGACACGAATTGAATGGCATCCAAGATGCTTTGCGGCGGTGACCCACTTGAAGTGTCTTTCCACAGATTCACGGCGTAGCGACGCATCCGGGTCCCCCAAGTTTCCCTCTCGATCACACATAATGAGAATGCTGGTTGCACCTACATCGTCAGCTCGCATTTTCATCTCATTCAGATATTCGGTGTCTTCGGCTTTATCCATAAAGAACTGATTCACATATTCTATACCGAAGATTCCATTCTCAGCTGCGACAGAAGCAAAGTCCAGATTATCTATTTTTCCATCGAAAATGGAACGGTGGAGTGACCATTGAGCAAGAGAAATCTTGAACAGTTCCCGTTGGGGAAAGCCCCAGGATTTTGTGGCTAGGGGGAGTGCTGCAACTGCCAAGGCACTTGTTTTCAAAAAATTTCTGCGAGATCTAAGCATCATTTAGGTAGGCTTGTGATTAATAAGATTTGACACCAGGACCGTTGAACCGAATCCAGTCAAGTTCAAGGATTGCGTCTTCTTCCATAGACATAAAGGTAAGAATTAACGAAATAGTTTTCTCACTGGCAGGAATCGGAATGGATATCTCACGCCAGAAATCATACGCACCCTCGGCAAGGGATTCCATCCCTGGAAAATCGGATGAAACACCTGCCACATATTTACTCTGACGGGGAGTTATAGGTTCGCCAGTCTCAGGTGACATATCAAGACTTACAATGTTAGAGTCAATGGAATCCGCGGCGATGTGAAGGGTACCATTGCCGGTGATTCGGAAGCGCAAGGTGAGACTCTGAATTCCATTCAGATTCAAAGGTGTATAGACAAGCTGAGAACTATTTTTAAGCGACATTGAAGTGAGAGCACTCTGCCGCCAGTGAACACTTGCAGGATGGGATGAATAGGTTTGTCGATTTGCATTTGTGGCACTTGTAACATGTTCCGCCTCCTTCAGTCGCGGTTGTAATTTGATCTGATGGCAGGATATGTCCAAACAGGCTTCAAGTAGCGCAAATCGGTCTGCATAATGTACCTCGGGGGACTGGGTATAGGCCCGTGTGATAGAAAATTCTCCCTCCAGCTTTGAGTGGGTTGCGAAAGGAATAGGAGATGTATCCACTCCAGTGTATACGTTAACAAGAACCTTATTCGCCAGTGCTTGATCATGCACCATCGCTTGGTAACTGTAGGTTGAATCAAAATCAAAGATGCTCCCCTCAGGGGGCCAGTTCAGGCGGAGTGGTAGTCCAGATGCAGGCTCTTCAGCAATAGGATCAGGTGGCCCCGAAGCACCGTGGTAGTCCAACCGAACCAGCTGGGCATTTGCATTGCTTCCCCAGAACAAGTCCCCCCATTCAATAATATGGAGCCTCCCCCGTGGCCCAACTTCAATATCCATTGGACTGATATAGTCATTGCCGGGAAGGAATGGGTCAATATCCAAGATATGTCCATCCTCGTCAAGTGTGATGATCTGCACCCAGTTACGCATCCATTCATAGATCATCACTTTTCCATTGTAATAGGGAGGAAGGGCCGTATCCATAGCAGTGGTTTCATCATAGTGGAAGACGGGGCCAGCCATTGGGTTGAGACCTCCAGCACCAAGCTCAGGATATTCATCACTAGGTCCATAGAAATAGCGAATCCATGCGGGATGTGCAGGAGGAAGTTCGCCGATGCCAGTATTGTATTCTGATTCATTCACGGGCATGGTTGCATCCGGCTCCACATACTCTCTCTCGGCAAGGTGATAGTGGGTATAAGGGTCATTGTAGCCGGTGAATAGGGGCCATCCAAAAAAGCCAGGCCCCTTTGCTTGGTTGAATTCATCCCAGCTATCAATTAGCCCAGGTCCAACATCACCCCAGTAAAGCCAGCCTGTGGATTCATCAATTGAGATCCGAAATGGATTCCGAAGCCCCATTGCGTAAATCTCACCTCGGTGCAGGGAGTCCGGCTGAAATAAATTGCCTTCTGGAATCGTATAGGTTCCATCGGGCTCAGGTTGGATTCTGAGAATCTTGCCTCGTAGATCATTTGTATTGGCCGCTGTACGACCTTGATCAGCCATCCGTCTAAAGTCGGGATCTAGGGAATTTCGATCCCCACCGGTATTATCGCCGGTGGATAAATAAAGTAATCCATCTTTATCAAATTGGATTGAACCGCCGGAATGACAACATATGATACGCTGGACGGGAATCTCGAGCATGATGATCTCGCTCTCAATATTGAGCATATGACTGTCGTATACAAACCGTGACAGACGATTCACTGTTGACTGATCGGAAGTTGTGGAGTAGTAGATATAGACCCATGAAGTTTCATCAAAGTCTGGGTCTAACGCGAGTCCTAAAAGGCCATCTTCAATTTTCTTCTCAACCGGCAACCATCCAATGACGCGCATTGCACCGGTTTTGGGTTCCCAGATTTTGACTATTCCTGCCCATTCAATGATAAAGACGCGTCCATCGGAAGTGATGTCAATCTCCATTGGGTCGGTCAACTCACTCGTGAGGACCACCTCATCATAAGCAGATGTGAGCGTAGAAGTAACATCTCCATCTGCCATTCCCGCAGCCCATTCAATGCCGCCCAAAATGTGGGAAAGCATGTTCCGGTCTTGATAACTCTCGACCGTGTGCCCAAGCCCCGTGTACCATGCACGCCCACCGTCATAGTGGTGTGCCCAAGCAATCGGATGATCCTCTCCCATCTCTCCCCCCTCATAAGAGGATTCTTTAATCACTGCCAACACATGGACATTGGCTCTGGGATTGATGTTATAATTATACCATTCGTCTGTATGATTCCAGAGACGAGGTAATTCTTTTGTTGAGGGATGGAAATGGTCGGTCACCACAATGTCTGCGGGCTGAACCGCGGGATGCGATGAGAAATAGGCACCCACGAGTCCACCGTACCATTCCCAATCATATTCAGTATCGGCAGCAGCATGAATTCCGACCCATCCTCCACCAGACTGCATATATGTCATAAAGGCCTGTTCCTGATCAGGATTCAGAATGTTCTGGGTTGTGTTTAAGAACACAATAGCTTGAAAGTGCAGTAAGGAGTCCGGATGAAAGTAGCCTGCATTTTCAGTGGCAAAGACACCAAATGAGTTTTCATCTCCTAGGTGATTGATCGCATTCAAACCCGCTTCGATGGAGCTGTGTCGAAATCCTTCGGTCTTTGAAAAGACCATAACTTGATACCGGTTTTGCCCTATCGCATCAGTGACAAGAAAGCCAGAGAACACTCCAAGTAGTACCCCCAGAAGCCCAAATTTCACTCCATTCTGCATAATGGTTTTGTTCGTTAATGAATAATAAGATTTCTCAACTCAGGGAATTAGAGGGGAGGAATGATATGATAGCCATCGGTAACGCGATTCTAACGTGAGCGTTTCCAAAATCCTTCAGCATTAGAACAGCTCTCACATGGTGTGGAAATGAATATGTGTACGCCTTATGCATTCATACTTTATTGTGTGGTAGGCTTTTCGTGTTATGAGGGGAGGATGATTCTGTAACCTACCGAATAAAAAGTAATCCACCGGAGTGGATAAAAATGGTATACATGAATTATCGATTATTTGGGATTTCACGCACACTGACTGTGCGGGTTTCGCTAATGAGGAGATAGTTTTGCGGATATTTGCTTAGGCTGGAGGATTCTTCGCACTAAGGAGCAGTTTGGTATCTTTCTGGATGCATATCTCAATCCCGCTGAATAGAAGTGGATAACATAGGTGAACCGTTCTTTATTTTGATGGCTTCCGTACAATGGCGGTGGAATCAATATCCCGCCGCTGGGACCATTCAAAATTCAGCATCAGGGTTTCATTCAGAGGTGAATCCATGTTTGTTTTTGATGACTTTCTAAAATAGCGTCACAAAGAACCATTTCATAGAGACCATCCGCAAAGGTTGGGTAACGGGCCGTCTCAATGTCTGCATTTGAGGCAATATCCTCATAGAAAGTGCGGAAACACTGCTTGAATGTATCGGGGAAGCCTTCGTTATGTCCACCAGGGTAGTTGCTGAAGCCTTGAACCGCATCGTTCATTAGAGCGGGGTCGCGAGTCAAGAGTTCATTAGATTTGGAGCGGTGACCAAGAAATAATTCATTTGGACGCTCACTGCACCATGAGAGAGAGCCCGTTTCAGTGGAGATTTCATAGGAACAATAATTCTTGCGTCCCGCGGTCACCTGCGAAACCCACAGTATGACTTGGGCTCCACCTTTCATTCGTAGAATCACACAGCCACAGTCTTCGGTATTGATCGGCACATCAATCATCTCCTGTCCCTCTGTGCTGGTATAGGTAGCCACAGCTCCTTTCGGTTTTTTTCGGATAGGATGGATCACATTTAGATCAGCAAATACAGCTTCAGCTTCTAGGCCGGTGATGGAATGGATCAAGTCCATCCAATGGGTTCCAATATCGGAGACCGCACGCAATGCGCCTCCCTCTGAACTCACGACTCGCCAGTTGAAATCTGTATCGTAGAGTAACCAGTCCTGTACGTAGCGACCAACTACACTATACACGTTCCCCATCGTCTGGATACGTGCCCGTGCCTCAAGGTTCAGAGGGTAGAATCGCATATTATAGCATACCCCAGCATGCAGTTTTGTCTCCTGAGCTAAGGCAATTAATTCCTTCCCTTCCTTGGCATTCATTGCCAAAGGTTTTTCGCACATTACATGCTTGCCTGCTAAGAGGGCACGGCGTGCAAAATCGTAATGTAACACATTCGGAACGGCCAGATGTACCGACTGAACCTCTGGATCGGAAAGAAGCTCATCATAACTGGCGTAGCCTCGGGGTAGTCCGAGTGCTGCACTGGCAGCATCAGACTCTTCCTGATTCACTCCAAGGATCCCATGGATGGGCATTCCCAGACGACGCAGTGCCTCTACGTGAATCGGGCCAATAAATCCTGAACCTGCAACCGCAATACCTATAGATCTCATTATCAATCACCGTTTATATGTGCGAACTTGCTAGCAGTCAGTTTGAGATTCTCTGGGGGTACCGGTCCGCTTTGAGAATTTTCTTTCGGGCATTCCGTAGTAGCGCAAATGCACGAAAGGAATAAATCATGTAAAACTAATTTGTTAAGCCGGAATCGTTTCATGGTTGCAAGGTATCCTTAGTTATGTTGAATAATGTAAAATAGGACATTCACGGATCATAAATACCAATCCAATTTAAGGAATGATTTTGGATGTAAGTAGGAGCAGGGTTTTTCAATCGGATCTGGACACCAAAGGTGGCCTGTCTAACCATCAACCTGAAAAACGGTCCGTGAATCTGAATCCTGATCTGCAATAATCTGCCGCTGCCCGCAGAGGGCTAAGACAAAATTGCGTGGTATTGAGCCATGTTAAATAATCGTCCAGTGTCCGAATCAATCTGAAAAGAGACAATTCTATTTAGTCCGCGAAGCGCTGCATAAACAAATTACCCAGATGGACGGATATGAATATCCGCAGGGGATCGGACTCCAGTATGATCCGGTGGTTGAGCGGATACAGTGTTCAGAACTCCTGCCGTCTATCCTTCTAAAAGATGAAGTATAATTGCAGAGTCCAACTCATTCATTAAGTGGCCATTGATCCCGTAGGCATTGAAAGAAAAATACCCTCGATATACCGTCAAGGGTTTTCCGGCGGTTTCAGGGCCTTTGAGGGTTCTGTTAACATGATAGATGGAACCTATCGGTTCCCAGATCTGGAACGAGAGAGTATCTTTTGGAGGATCTAGAACAGAGGTACGTAGAAGGGAAAGTTTCTTGGCATGTTACATTTGGACCAGATCCTGTGAATTGAATATGCGATGTGATCGGTCTAAATATATCGTCATCGGTCTGACGAACGGCAGTTAGCGGTCTACCTGTATAGTTGGCTACCAGAAGCCGACTCTCAATCTTGCTGATATACCAGAGAGTAGAACCTTCCGAATGGAGTAACAAATCTTCTTTCAAAATGAGATCCCTTAAATATCTCGTCAGGTACCAGTGCTGCATATAAAGGCCGATTGGATCTATGCTTTTCTGGAACAAACGGGTTAGTATTCAATACTCGATCCATCACCCTGTCCATCCATTCACGGATCTCATCTTGAATTGCGGACTCCATTTTACCTTGATCAACCATTCTACCCTGTTTCCTCCAAATGAAAATCGACTCGTAAAATTCTGAGGATCGCCTACCCATTCGTCTACTCACATGGCACTTAACCACACCTATCTGTTCAAGGTTACAAGAATCTGCGACCTTAGGATATCATCCGTATTAATCTCCGGCGACAATGACAAATAGTGCGCCATCATCCATGTATTTCGCAGCGTTTCTATACACTTCTGAAAGCAATGTCTGATATTCTTCCTTCGCAGATTTACTTGCCCCTTGAATGCAGGACTATTTCTTTTGAACTGAACTCCTCTAATCCCAAGAGTTCGTATGCGTACCTATATTGTTCATGGTAATCAATCATACCAATGTAAGGCGGATTTATGATAACTCTGTCAATGTAATAAGCGACTATCTCCATGAATGACGCTAATCTCGGCTTCTGCCCTATGATGAGAAAACTATTCTACACGTCTCATAACGTCAATACTGTAAAGGCTTAAGAACTTCCACGCCTCTTAGACAGGTGTACATGTTTTACCATGTTTATAGCAATAGTCCGGTTCAGTCTGAGGATTTTTTGGGAAAATCTAGATCACAATGTGTCGTTAACCGAGCGGAACGTGCAGCCCGTGTTAAGACAATTTTCAAAAGGTCTTGGTTTTTGTATTGTGGAATTAGATCCCTGAAAACAACCAAGTCCATAAGCGCCCGCGGTGCGTACCATTTGTGTAAGTATTCACTTTTTACCCAATCACGACCATCCGAATCCGTCCGGTTTTTTTAGTGAATAGATCCGGTCGCAAAATAGATTTTGTGGTATTTGGAATCATTTCTGCACGAATCTTATTCCTTTGCGTTAGTAATGTCCAGTTCCTTTGCGGGCCATAGGATTAACCGCTTTCGGTCTGTGAATATACTTACTACACACGCAATAACTCTAAAGTTGTTTACAGAATAGCATATGATTTCCTTTTAGGAGAAGCAATCCTTCCCTGAGGGAATACGGTATAAATCCTCATCCCTTACCTATCCGCAGGCTGGAGCGGTTTAGTGTACGCACCTGCCGATGCGGTTGCGATCAATTCGGTTGACCAATTTGAATATCAGCTAAGTACTCGAGTGCCTGAATGAGTGCATGATTTCCCTCACCTCCGAGCCCTCGTTCCTGCAGGCTACGATACAGTTGAAATATTTGACTGGTCATGGGAAGAGGAACCCCCAGCGCATCTGCGGCCTCAAGGACTAAGCGCAAGTCTTTCTGTTGCAGATCAATTGTGAATCCCGGCGTAAAATCTCTTACAATGGCTTGATTTGCTCGGTTGCTGAGCATCCAGCTAGCCGCAGCACCATGTTCAACAGCTGCGAGCATCTTCCTAAGATCCAGTCCCCCTTTCTGTGCAAAGATGAGTGCTTCACTAATTGCTTGCATGGTTCCCACCACCAAGATCTGGTTCACCAGTTTCACCATCTGACCTGCCCCAGTACTTCCCACATGTGTGATCTGGCTGCCGATTGATTCAAGGATGGACTTTGCCCGTACAAAATCTTTTTTATCACCGCCAACCATGATACTGAGAGTTCCATTTGCAGCACCTTCACTCCCCCCGCTAATTGGTGCATCCAGCATTCGGAGGCTTTTCTCGTGAAGCCGGGCTTCCATGTCAAGGGTCGCTTGAGGGCTGATGGTACTAGTATCAATAATTAGGGAACCGGGCTTCGCGCCCTCAACAACTCCATTATTTCCAAACAAAACCTCTTCAACATCGGGGGTATCACTTAAGCAAAGGAGAATTACATCCGATCTCGAAGCGACGGTAGAGGCGTCGAGAGCTCCATGTGCACCAGCGGCAAGTAGAGGTGCCATGCGTGTTTCAGTTCGATTCCAGACATGTACATCAAACCCGGCATTCAGGAGGTTATGTGCCATCCCTCTTCCCATGATACCGAGGCCAATAAATCCAATCGTTTCTTTCATAGGGGACAAATTTTAGGGTTCTACCGCGAACGTTGTGGTACTGGTCCAACCCTTCACATAAGGTATGGAATTGCGACACTGATGTATTCAAGCCTCTGAGATCTCTACCGACAGTTTTTGATTTCTTGATTTTGCCGTTAATTCGGGCTGCGCTGGTATTCAATGGATTACGCCAAATACACTAAAGACTCCGTCAAAATGACGCTAAACTTCTCAGCAGTATGGATAAACTCCCCCACACGATCTCTTGACACGGATCAGCCAGAACTCTATGTATCTTGGTTCACGCAAACGCAACCTATTCCGCACAAATTGTGGTAAAAACTTTTTAGTTCAGATACAAAACTAGTGGTGGATGTGTCATGTCCAAGTCTAGAAAATCTCCATCCTGCACAGACTCAACCATCAATGTCAAAGACTGACATCAATTAGATCACCCCAACTCCCCAAATCTGGGTTTTATTGCAGGGGTTGATTAGGTAGGTAATCTGGATATCCGTAGATACTATTCTCCGCAATTCCGTGTAAAATTAACCCAAAAATCCGGCGGCAGCGATAAGCGCGATTCCTATCATCATCACCCAACGCATAACACGGATTTCCGATTTCTGAGACTCTAGAGACGAACTCATGAAATCCAATCGGGCATCCAAAGACGAATTCTGGGTATCTAGTCTGGCATCCAAAGACGAACTCTGGGTATCTAGTCTGGCATCCAAAGACGAACTCATACCATCCAGCCTAGATTCCAGAGTTTGGTTGATCACTTTTAGTTCAGATATAAAGCTTGTGGCAGGCATCTCTTTCTGAATTTCTATATACTCAACAATTTCTTGCGGTGTCAACTCTTCTCCCTTGCTCAACTTGAGGATTAACTCAAAGGCGCGGGTGGTGAGGCTTTCAATAGGGGTTGAACTGTTTTCTTCTTCCATTATGTGCTTGGACAAAATTTGGACCCAGTAGTTCCATAATTGGAAGAGATCGGAACGAGTTCAATGGAACAGCTACTTTAACGACTGTGCAAAGAAGATAATCCAGAAGGTGCCGGTTCCGCTGAAAGTGGGACAGTCAAAACGCTGAACTGGGCCGTCTCTGGACGTTGGGATTTGATCATCGCGTCCTCATTATTTAGAACTAAATCTCTGGTTCTACCACGAACCTTGTGGACAGAGGTCTAATTCTCCACAGAAGAATAGAATTGCACCTCTGATTTTTTGGTTCGATTACGAATATCTCATGGAAAAAGACTAACCATCCACAGATGAGTAGAGCTATGCGTCCCTTCTGGTGAAACCTCTTGCGGTCTCTTCCACCATTTTGTGTATATAGATCTTGACCTTATCTCACACTCCGTGATGGTATTCAATCGTAGGGGCTATGGTCCAATATAGGCTTAATCAAGATGTACGGATACATCTCGATCAATCTTGATGACTATCTTGACGGTTTCTTTCTCAATGCAGATCCACGTACAATTCAACAGATCCTTCTGATTATAAAAAGATACTCATTCCATACAAATTGTGGTAGAACCAATTTTATTTTACCGGGAAGTTATTGGATGATATTTCGTTCAGATTTAGCGATCTGGTTAGGGTTCACATGGACTGGGAATGAATCTGAGAGTGAACATCAGAAATTTTCAGAAGAAAGTCGATAGAGGTGCTCGCCAGCCCTTGGAACGAACAAATAATCTGGATCTGTACGTTCTTCCCACCAAGATAAGTCAATCGAATCTGGATCACAGTACTCCAAGCCGACCTTTTCGCACCGTTCTTTGGGAATCTGACTCGCCAGCTTCAGGCGAATGCGAGGAGTTTCTATACCATTTTCGTAGTTGGACTCCCCTCGTACGTGGGCTGAGTGAGCAAGAACAGTCCATGGATAGTGACGATATTTTTCCCAGTTCGCCTGAAAGTATTCTGTTCCGTGAAAACCAATGGTATCAAGTAGTTTCCCGTGGGTGTACGAAAGTTCAGAAATATGGGGAGCATAGAGGAGGATCTCTCCACCATCTGCTATGACTGGCTCCAGTTTATACATGCCCTTAGCTCCTGTCCATAAATCGTCGTACATGGATGGGATCACCGCAAAAGCCTGATGAACCGGTTTCTCCAACCAGCTAATATGCAACTGGGAAGAATGTCTTGCTGCATGCAACCAAGAGTCACTCTCTTCATCTCCCATATATACTCCTACTAATTCATGATCATGTACTACCATATGGATAAAGAATCGGTCGCAGGGGATCTCACGGGCAGCTCGGTTAATCAGTCTGCGAATCGGAGTATCGTAGGTACCGATCACTTTTCGACTTGACATGAGTGCCCCAGTCCAATGGGTAAAATCAATTACTTCTGGCCCGCTGATACCAGGAAAAAAATATTTATTGCCTCCCGAAAAACCTGCCACCTCATGGGGAAAAACTGGACCGCATACGAGAGCTGTGTGGTAATCAAATACTTTTTTGTTGATCGTTACAGGAAGAGGACGGCGGATAAGCCCCTCGGTAATGGCAGATACTTCATCTGCCGGAATTATTTTCAAAGTGACGAGGGTAGAAGGATCATCCCAAGTATGATTAAATAGATGGACACCTGAGTAGCGGCTTTCTTTCTCCGAGTGGGTAATTCCTACATGACTTAAAAGCGCTTCGTTACTCATTGGGGGATGGGTTCCAAGAGCGACCAGAAAATCGAGAGCTTCAACTTCTTCAAGTAATAAGTCACAGATTAGGTGAAAAAGAAGCGGGAGAGGAGCGGTTCGAGTGGCATCTGGGATAATCACCAGAAGACGATCATGATGTGTAAACCTGCCTCGTAAACCCTCTTCAATAATCCGTGCTGTATCTGTCTGCGTCAGCGGAGTGTTTAGTGGAGGATACTCCATCAAAACTGAAGTTAACCACTATGGATTTGCGGGGGAGGAGTAACTTTCTCAAATCTGATCCTACTGTCCGTATCCCCCTCTGTTCAAAGCTTGATTTGGTCTATAGTTGCGGATAGTTCGGAGCGCACATCGAGGGAGTCGGTACATGCCGACGAGACATCAGACAGAAAACGGGAATTATGTATTCAAGACTGGCAAAGTTGCATACTGGACGATCAGTGGGCTTGGAAAATAGAACTCAAGATTTCGTTTCAGGAAAATCTAGTGTGCTTGCTGTCTGTATTGTCGCTGACACGGTTTCAAATTGTCATGAAAAAGGGGTAAATTTCCAGTCCATAATCAATGACATGATGTTCCCCAGAATTCGTCCTGACAAAATTATTTTACTTCTTTCCGTAGTGACAGCTGTGGGATGTTCTACATCTTCGGAGCGCCCCAATATCCTGATTGTCATGGCGGATGATCTGGGATATTCAGATATTGGGTCATATGGAGGTGAAATCCATACGCCAGCTCTGGATACTCTGGCAGTCAATGGGATTCGTTTTCGGCAGTTTTATAATGCAGGACGCTGCTGCCCAACCAGGGCTTCCCTATTAACCGGTCGCTACCCTCATGGAGTCGGAGTTGGAGGTATGGTTTCTTCCGTAGATGCAGAGCTTACCTCTGGCCCTTATCAGGGCTACCTAAGCGAATCTGCGGTGACCATTGCAGAGATGCTTCAAGACGCTGGCTACAGTACCTATATGTCTGGGAAATGGCATGTAGGAGAACGTCCCCAGCACTGGCCTCGCAGGCGTGGGTTTGAGCGCTACTTCGGTCTCATTAGTGGAGCCAGTAGCTATTACGAGATCATCGTGGATCAGCCGCGCATTCGCCAGATGGTGCTAGATGATGAACTTTGGAGTCCGCCAGACTCTGGGTTCTACATGACCGATGCGTATACGGATTATGCAATCGAATTCCTTCAATCGCATACATCGGACAACCCATTCCTGCTCTATTTGGCTTATACGGCTCCGCATTGGCCATTACATGCATTACCCGAAGACATTGCAAAGTATGCAGATCGCTATGATCAGGGTTGGGATTCATTACGCGACGAGCGCTACGGTCGAATGCTCGAGATGGGAATCATCGATGAAACCTATACTCTCTCCCCTCGCACCTCGGGACTGTCTGATTGGCAGGGTGCAATGGATAAAGAGGACTGGTCTCTGCGGATGGCGGTTTATTCCGCCATGGTGGATCGGATGGATCAGGGGATTGAGCGAGTGATTGATCAGCTACGCTCTATGGATGCGCTCAATAATACAATTATATTTTTTCTTTCAGATAATGGGGGATGTGCCGAAAATATAGAAGGACGTCAACTGCATGATCCGAATACTCAAGCGGGAGATCGTGGTTCATATCTGGCATATGAGGAAGCTTGGGCGAATGCCTCCAATACCCCCTTTAGGCTGTACAAGAAGTGGATGCATGAAGGGGGGATTGCTACTCCGTTAATTGTCCACTGGCCCGCAGGTATCCAGAGGCCTGGACGGATTGTTGATACTCCAAGCCATGTGATTGATCTGATGGGAACCGTCGCAGAGGTTGCTCAGACATCGCTTCCCCATATGGATGGCAGAAGTCTCCTGCCCCTATTGGAGACTCCCGAATTCAGATTGCCGGAGCGCACGCTATATTGGGAGCATTTTGGGAATCGGGCAATTCGGCAAGGTGACTGGAAACTAGTCTGGGACCGGGATATTGATCAATGGGAACTCTATAACATTGCTCAAGACGCTACCGAACTATACGACCTAGCGGAGTCTGCTCCTGAAATTGCATCCCGTCTTCGGGTCCGTTGGGAAGCCTGGGCGGACTCTATTGGGGTGCAACTTCGCTGATCTATTTCTATTAATACATCTTTGCCTGATCTGATATGAGGATGGATCAGGCTGAAATAGGATAATCAATAGGGTAACCATCAAGTCAGAAATTTCCCGTATCCTATTCCCGAGTTCTTTCAAACGATACTATGGGACGAACAATCCTCATTACTGGAGCGAGCACTGGCATCGGAGCAGCGACCGCCCGTTACCTTGCCAAGGGAAATACCCTAATCCTGCACCACAATCAGTCTCCAATTGAACCAGTCTCGAAGGGAGTTGAGCGCCTGGGTGCCACAGTTTATACATCTCGCGCCGATCTGATGAGCGAGGCGGGTTGTCACGATCTGATGCAGGATGTAAATCGAATTACAACACATCTTGATGTATTCATCAACAATGCCGGAAGTCTTCTTCAACGTCACAGGATTGAAGATGTGACTTGGTCGCTCATGGAGCGCATTTTTTCACTGAACACGTATTCAGCGATTCTGCTTACAAAGTTGTGTGTTCCATTTTTACGGAAAGGAGAATCGCCCAGTATTGTGAATATGACATCCATTGCGATGCGACATGGGGCACCTACTGCAACGGTGTATGGGGCTGCAAAAGCAGCGATGGACTCATTTACGCGCGGTGCTGCACGGGAGCTTGCACCAGAGATTCGCGTCAATGCAGTAGCTCCAGGAGTGATTCTAACGCCATTTCATGACCGTTACTCCACCGAAGAAAAGTTGGCGGCCATTGCGGAGGATACGCCGGTGGGTTTCAATGGGGAGAGTGATCAGATTGCTCGTACGGTTGAACTATTGATTAATAATCCCTTCATGACGGGTGAAACCATAGATGTAAACGGTGGACTGTTCATGCGGTAGCCCATGGCGACCAAAAAGTGAGCATCCAACTCATACGACCTCCGATAATTTCGGAGGATACCTCGGGGATGGAGTGACCGTCTACAGAGATAGAAGGACTCACTCAGGACTATGAACAACCGAAAAGGGAACCCTGGCCATTGTATTCTCCCACATCATAGAGAGCATTCCCCCCTCATCCGACACATCAAAAAACCCAATCGTAAATTGATCCGCACTGTGTGCCACTTCACTGACCATCATTGGGGTGCGTACTACATCTTTATCAGAGGCATATCCGTAGGCCCCCCAGAGACCATCACCGGGCGCTCTACCGGAGTCTTTTGCTTCATATGTTGATAGAATGAAAGTCCAGCCATCCTGACTTAATTCCACGAAGACGCTATATTCGCCACTTGCTACTTCCACATCTCCAATCATGAGGGGGATCTCAGTATGCAGTCTGGTTGATTTGTTCGCACCTGCACGCCATACAGGAGCTGGTCCGGTCACCTGAGTTCCATACTCCTCCCCAGAACCGAAGATATCCGTGCGACCTCGAAGAATAGGACGTCCATAATCAACAACGATCCATGCTTCTCCAATTTGTGTTGAGGCCTCGCCGCGAGGGGAAGACGGGCGCTGTGCGAGTACTTCGCTGGTTCCAAAAAGAAGAAGTGTCAGAAAAAGGGCTGTGGAGTAAAATTGATACATGACTCAGGGAGGGTAAGTTGTTTTGGATTAACGCAGGGAATGGGATCCTGTTTCTCCGAACTGTGATCCAGTGGGGTGTCCCAAAATTTGGATAGTAACGTAGGGTCAAGTTAACACTTCGTCATTATCTGAGGGGACGGAAGATGCTGATCATATAATTTTGTTCAGGATACAAAATTCGTTTTTGAAAACAATAAATAGGGCCCTGCCGAAAGGAAGTGGGATAAAATATGTCGGAAGTTGCTGATGAGTGGGTGTAAATTTGTGTATATTTAGTCAAATCTTCATACTCCCTCATTTTCTCTTCTTCAACTCTATTCTGCTATAACGACATGATTAATCGCAATCGTCTCTTTTACGGTAGCTGTTTGGCCCTACTCACCACAGCATTTGCATTCACAGTCATTGCAGGCATCGCGTTTTCCGTAAAATCAGAGTTCGTCCTGACAAACGCACAGTTAGGTGTCTTTACCGGAGTATTCTTCATTGGCTTCACGATTAGTCAAGTCATTTTCTCTCCATTGTGCGATGTGATTGGAATGCGGTGGATTGTTCGAGGAGCATTTGTCACCCATGTAATGGGAGCGCTTCTAATTATGACCGCTCAGGGCTATGTACCTGCTGTTGCTGGTTCATTGTGCGCAGGACTTGGTGCTGGATTAGTTGAGGCGGGGTGTAACCCTCTGGTTGCTGCTCTTTATCCAGATAACAAGACATCAAAGTTGAACCATTTTCACATGTGGTTTCCCTACGGAAACCTCATCGCTGCCATTCTTTTGACGCTGGTTTTTTCACAACTTGGAGGTGGCTGGCGTACACAGCTACTGTTGGTGCTGATTCCCGCTTTGGGGTATGGCCTGATGATGTTTACGGCTCCCTTCCCGCAAACAGAGGGCGTCAAAGCTGGCGTATCTGTTGGTGAATCATTCAGAGCACTCTTTGCCCCCATCATGCTCGTTATGTTACCCATGATGTTGCTCACAGCTTCCATGGAGCTTCCCCCCTCAAGTTGGGTCCCCTCTGTACTTCAGGCCGGTGGGATCAATGGACTCTTGGTATTCGGATTTGTATTTGGTATCATGGGCACGCTTCGACTGCTCGCCGGCCCGGTGGTCCGGCTTCTAACACCGACAGGAATCCTGTTTGGCGGTTCTATTCTGGCTACATTAGGGTTATTTTTGTTCAGTTTGGCTGAATCAACCTTGATGGCTTTCTTGACAGCTGCCATATGGGCTGTCGGGATTGCCTACTTCTGGCCCACAATGCTGGGATTTGTGTCGGAGCGAAATCCAAAGAGCGGAGCCCTGGGGCTTGGAGTCATGGGAGCGGTAGGGATGCTTGCCTCCTTTTTTGTGACTCCATGGCTGGGGAGCGTAGCAGATGATCGGGGGCACGATGTATTGGATACCGAGGTGATCATCAGTATCTTTGAAGATGTGAATCTATCCTTTCCGATGGCTGCAGAAACTGCTGGGGCACAGAAGGATGATCTTATGAATGTGAATACGTTTGTCGGGGAGGTACTGGAAGAGTATAAAAATAGTGGTGAACTACCTCGTGGAAGGACTATGCAGGCTCTTAGAGCCGTCAGTGGATCAGGGATAGAGTTAGATGTAGTCACTCAGGCACAGGATGAACTCAATCCTGCTGACAATGAGGGTGGCCGTCGCTCATTTCGTACGCTTGCTCCCTTCGGGATTCTCCTGATCGTTGTATTTGGAGTCCTCCTTCTTCGGGATCTCAGAGCTGGTGGATACCAAGCTGAAAAACTCGGCGGTGAAACCGGTTAGTTGACCGGCGATACCATCGCATCACGTAATAATTCTGCCGGATGCAGTACGCGTTCAATATCGTAGTGCTGCAACTGATGGCGGCAACTGGTACCCGGAGCGACAATTAATGTGTCGTTGCTGGCACTTCGCATTTCGGGAATAAGGACCCGTTCGGCCATTTTTCTGGATATTGCGTAGTGCTCTTTTTCGTAGCCAAAAGATCCGGCCATCCCGCAGCAACTGGAATCAACTTCACGTACCTCATAATTTTCAGGAAGAGACAGAATTTTTCGCGTCGGTTCAGTACCCACCAATGCACGCTGATGACAATGGCCATGTAGCAAGACCTGTTTTGATGTCTTCGTAAAGTGAATCGGTAGTCGACCTTCCTCTGCTAATTGATCAATAAATTCATCAAACAATCGGGCTTGCCGTGCAACAATGCGGGCATCTTCACTATTTGGCAGCAAATACAGGTACTCATCGCGCAAAGAAAGTAGACAACTCGGTTCCAATCCAATAATGAAGAGTCCCTCTTTGGCATAGGGAAGTAATTTCTTGACTGTATCTTCGGCGGCAGTACGAGCCTGCTTCACCATCCCCTTTGAAATCAGAGGACGTCCGCAGCAGCGGTGTCCTGGCAGGACAACCTCAAATCCAGCAGCCTCCAATACTTCAACGGCCGCAATGGAGACATGTGGGTCATTGAATGTGTTAAAGGTATCATGGAACAGGACGATTCGTTCTTTCCTCGTTCCATTCGTTCCGCGGCGTTTGAACCAGGTTGTAAAGGGGAGGTGTGCGAAGGATGGCATGGTGCGCTGCATGGAAATCCCCAAGGTACGGTCTAGGAGGAAGCGTACCGGTGCACTCCCAAGTACTCCATTAAAAGCAGGCGCAAGTGGTCCGCTGACCAGACGACTGAGTCTTGCAATATCTCCAAACATGCGTGTCCGAAGGGGTGTACCATGTTTCTGATGATATTGAGCGAGGAATTCGAATTTTATCTTCGCCATGTCGACAGAGGACGGGCATTCAGATTTGCATGCTTTGCACTCAATACACAGGTCCATCACCTCATACATGCGCTTGCTGGTCAATTCCTCGTAGGGCAATAGGCCGGAGAGGGCAGCCCTTAATGCATTGGCACGGCCTCGAGTCGTATGCTCTTCCTCTCGGGTAACCATGAAGCTGGGGCACATCACTCCTGTCGTTTCTTTGCGACAGACCCCCGCTCCATTACACATCTCAACTGCACGATCAAATCCATGTTCAGCACTGAAGTCTAGGTTTAGCTCGAGAGGGACGACTTTATAGTCAGGGCCATAACGTAAATTTTCGGTTCCATCCTCCCCATCAACTACTACGCCAGGGTTCAGTAGTCCCTGTGGATCCCAGATATTCTTCACACTCTGATAGAGTTGATACAAGTTTGGTCCAAAGAACCGCTCATTCATCCAACTCCGTGCCCGTCCATCACCATGCTCACTGGAAAGTGCACCTCCATAACCTTGAAGGAGCTCAATCGCAAAATCAAGGATTTCAGGAATCTTGGCGATTTCTTTCGCCTCTTTGGTGTTGACAATCGGACGAATATGTACACAACCTGCACTTGCATGTGCATAATAGGCTACCTGAGTATCCCTCTCTGCACAGAACCGCCCAATTTTCTCAACATATTCGGCCAAATTTTCAGTGGGGACCGCGGCGTCCTCAATAAAGGGGATAGGTTTGTGATCCCCCTTGAGACTCATCAACAGCCCTAGGCCTGCTTTTCGAACCGTCCATACATTCTTTTGGAGGATTGGATCTAGTACAGGGAAGACATTGTCCCGAAGTCCCTCCCCTGACAGAATTCTGCTGAGATTATCAATTTTCGATCGTAATTCGGACTCTCCACTCCCATAGAACTCGGTAATGAGGATGGAATTAGGGTTACCATCCATAAAGGAGTCTAGCAGGCGGGCAAATTTTGGAATCTCCTTGCACAGTCGCAGTCCGAGGTGATCCATTAGTTCAATCGCACTGGGCTCAGATTCAAGAATAGCAGGAATATGACGGAGTGCGTCCACGGTAGATTCAAAACTAACGATCGCAAGCCCACAGGATGTCGGAGTGGGTACTAAGTTCAGCGTTACATCTTGGATGACAGCGAGTGTCCCCTCAGATCCACACACCAACTTTGCCAGATTGAACCGGTGATCTTGAGGGACTCTGAAGGAAGGACCTTCACCAATCAGCCGGTCAAGATTATAGCCCCCACAGCGTCGCCAGTGGCGTGGGGTTTCGTCCATGATGATCCGTCGGTTCTCCGGCGTTTGTGTGAGTTGAATCATCTCGCCATAGAGTCTGCCCTCAGTGCCAGACCGTTGTGCTATTTTTTCAAGCTCGCCCTCGTCTATGGGTCCGAGATTTACTTCGGTGCCATCGCTCAGTACCGCATTGATACTGAGAACATGATCTGCTGTCATACCATAACAGATGGAGTGACTACCGGTTGAGTTATTACAAACAATACCTCCCAATCCTGCTCGATCACTACTTGCGGGATCCGGCCCAAAATGTAGTTTAGTATGGGCGATATGATGATTTAACTGATCCAGTACAAGTCCAGGCTCTACACGCACCCAGCGTTCCACTTCGTTCACTTCCAGAATTCGATTCAAGTGACGAGAGAAATCCATCACCAATGCTTGCGATACGGCCTGTCCGGCAAGGCTACTCCCACCTGTTCTTGGCAGGATAGGCACCCCAAACGAGGCGGCAAGCGTGACTGCTGCCTGAACATCATCCTTTGATGCAGGAAAAAAGACACCATGGGGCATCACACTGTAGATGCTGGCATCGGTACTATACAGGACACGGCTATACTCATCCGTACGGATCTCTCCTTGACTTTCCTTCCGAAGAGCACGAAAAAAATCGTTCAATACCTGATCAATCTGTGACATCAACAGGTGAAGTGGTTAGGGGTGCCATAAGGGTAAGTTACGAACAGCAGCCGCTTATGGATGGAAATAATTCGTGTCATCCTATAAAAATGTGGACGGTTGGGATTCGCGGGTAACACGGAGCATTATTTGCATTCGGGCGGACAGGTGGATGAATTTGTTGAATGGTTAAAGACACAGTATAGGCAAATTCCGAAGCGTTTGCATCATTCTGATTTAGTCTCTTCTTCGGAGTCAAAAAGTGTCGGTAATTCACCAGAAATTTTTCGGTCAAAGTGCTTATATGCCCTCTTTGTAGCAATCCGTCCCCGAGGGGTACGTTGCATATATCCCTCTTGAATCAGGTACGGCTCGTAGACTTCTTCAATGGTTCCAGGTTCTTCTCCCACCGATACGGACAAGGTGGAGAGCCCTGCCGGTCCGCCATTAAATTTATCAATGAGGCTCAGAAGAATTCGTGAATCCATGTCGTCAAGTCCCTCTGCATCCACATCTAATGCAGTGAGTGCTCGATCAGCCATTTGGAGGCTGATACAACCATCACCTTCCACTTGTGCGAAATCTCTGGCACGCCGTAATAGGCGGTTGGCGATCCGGGGAGTTCCCCGACTACGTCGAGCAATTTCCATGGCTCCACTCTCCTCAATAGATACCCTTAGGATGTTTGCAGATCGAGTAAGGATAGACTGAAGAAGTTCGGCGCTATAATAGTCGTAACGAAAGTCAATACCAAATCGGCTACGGAGTGGCGCGGTCAGGAGTCCCTTTCGAGTGGTTGCTCCCACCATGGTAAATCTGGGTAGTGGAATTTTTACGCTGCGTGCATTCGGACCGCTATCAATCACGATGTCAATATAGTAATCTTCCATGGCCGAATAGAGGTACTCCTCAACCAGTGGGGATAATCGATGCATTTCATCAATGAACAGTACATCTCCCTCCCTTAGTTTGGTAAGGATTCCAGCGAGGTCTGCGGGCTTGTCAAGGACCGGGCCGGAGGAGGTCGTAATGGATGCCCCCATCTCTTCGGCGATAATATGTCCGAGAGTGGTATTGTGATTACAAAATCCGTTCCCGATGAATGAATGAGAGTTTGGAAGAACAAAGTCAAAGGTTTCTGCTTCCGATGTTTCCGTTCCAGTGACTGCACTCCACCCAAATTGCTCCGTTGCCTTGGGACGATCTTCACTGACGCACTCAAGGGCCGCAAGCTCCCTCCCTGTTAAGCCAAGTCCATATTGACTGAGATTCGTTGAAGGCGCATGAGGACACAATAAAACACGGTCTCCCACTTGGATGGATGCTAAAGTTCGCCATGTGAGCGAGCCTTGATCATCTGCCAAAATGGGGTGCTTTGGTGTCCCCTCAATAGTTTTTTTTGCATCCGTATAGAGACGAATCGTTGGTCCGAATCCACTTGCATACACATGCGATGTAGGTTCAACCCCATGGGCTCCAATAAGGTTGATTACATGTTTTCTGGTTTCCCCTGGACGTAAGTTTGGTGGAATCAGGCGTTCCATAGGGATCGCTCCCTCAGATGTAAGGATATGTGTATTTGCGGTTACACACTTCCCCAATCCAGGAGGGCCAGACAAAAGGACATGGTCCAGAGCCTCCCCGCGTTCCAGAGCAGCCTGCATGAATATTCTCAGATTGCTCTTGATCTTCTCTTGGCCAATAAAATCCTTTAATTTCCGTGGTCGAAGCCGAAGCTCAAAATCTTCATCCCGTGTCTTGGGGGCGACCGTACTTTGATGTTCAACCATAGCGCATGCGAAACATAGTTGACAAAGGTATTCACGTTCGGACTGCAAACCCTGAACCTACCTGCAACGTTTCAATCATGTATGTGACAAAACATAGGGATCTCTACAAAACATGCTGAATCTGAGTCAGGAATTACGGCTACAGCAAAAACTGTCTCCACAACAGATCCAGTATATCAAGTTGTTGCAGTTGCCAACCCTTGCACTTGAGCAGCGCATTCAGCAAGAACTTGAAGCGAACCCACTTCTGGAAGAGGGAGGATTCGATGATTCTGTAACTCCATCGGATGAAGAGTCAGGAGATAGCAGTACGGACGAAGAATTTGATCTGGAGGATCTGCTCCCCGATGTAGATGATCTATATGGATATAAAGCACGAGTAGATGATCATCAGGAGAATCGAGAGATCCCGATTGTTGCCGCAGAGTCTCTGACAGATTATTTGCGCAGCCAAAAAGGTTTTCTGAGTATGAATCGGCGCGATACTCTGATTGCAGAGCAGATTATTGGATCCATTGATGAGGACGGTTACCTTAGACGAGAGATTGCGTCCATTGTGGATGATCTCACCTTTAATTATCGAGAGGAACTATCGGAGGAGGATGTACTCCGAGTCTTGCACCATATTCAGCGACTGGATCCTCCTGGGATTGCAGCACGCAGTGTTCAGGAGTGTCTTTCAATCCAACTTGAACTGATGCCGGAGGATATGCCAGGGCATGCGATCGCAGTTCAGGTGATCCATAAGCTATTTGTCCCCTTCTCGCGCAGACAGTATGGACGTATCAAAGAACGGCTCAATATTGACGATTTTGCACTCAAAACTGCGATTGACTTAATTCAGTCCTGTAATCCGAAACCAGGTGAGGGCGCCATTACGCCGCAAGAAAATTATGTGATACCAGATTTTCTGATAAAAAAATCTGATGGTTTATTCGTCATTCAACTCAACTCTGGTAATTTTCCGACTCTAACAATCTCTAAGTCCTATCGGGACATGATCAAAAAAATGAATTCAGGCCAGAAATCTGATTCCTCTCCCGATTCGGATACGAAAAAATTCCTTCGATCCAAGTTAGAGTCTGCGAAATGGTTTATTGATGCGGTTCAGCAGCGCCGCAGCACCATGCTTTTGATCATGCGGGAGATTGTCTCCTTTCAGGAAGCGTTCTTTACCTACGGAGAGGGGCACTTGCGTCCGTTGATCCTCAAGGATATTGCGGAGCGGATCAAGATGGATATTTCCACGGTCAGTCGTGTAGTGAGTGGGAAATATGTTCAGTGTGATTATGGCGTCTATGAACTCAAATACTTCTTTTCCGAGGGGGTTGCTACCGATGCTGGTATCACCGTTTCAAATAAAGAGGTCAAGTCAATCATCGCTAAAATGGTTGAACAGGAGGACAAGACGGATCCATTGACGGATCAGGCCATTACTGCAATGTTGAAGGAACAGGGTTACCAAGTTGCCAGAAGAACAGTCTCAAAATATCGAATGCAGTTAGGGATACCGGTTGCCCGTTTGCGGAGAGAGATTGTTCTATCTTAGCCGAACTTCCTACTGGATTACCATTTCAGATCCATACGCGCGCTGAGTCCGTAGGAGGGTGGGGCCTCGTTTGCCTCCATAGTTCGCGCGGTGGTGGCGACCGAGACTTGTAGCCCTTGGTTCATGCGCAGGTTGTATCCAACCCGATAGGCGCGTCCGCTTGGATCCACCGTCATTCCCACGATGGATTGCCCGAGACTTTCTCGGATCGGAACTCCATATCCCAGTTCCATTTCTACGCGTTGATCCGTACCTGCCATTCCCACGGAATGCAGCGGGGCTTCACGCCAGAGGTCTCCCCCGTAGACATTCCCCCAGAGCGGACGTACCCGCATAGAGGGCCCGAGTCCGCCCGGCGTTCCGTACTCAATGGCCCCCATCAGTCCCCATTCTCGCAGTCCTTCGTCCGTATGCAGTACCAAGGTCCGACCTCCAAGCTCCGCACGCAATTGACTCGTGGACCAGCGCACTCCACCACCCAGTTCGATTCCCATCCCGGTCTCGGCATCGCCTCCATCCTGCCGAAGCGCAGTTTCCAGATAGGGTTCCATACCTGCTCCCCATCGTAGACTTCCCTCCACACCTGCCCGGACCCGCCGGACTCCCAGATCCGATCCCGTCTCCATGTTGGCCATTGCCCAGAATGCATCTACCTCGTACCCCAACCGCCCCGTGCTGCCCCCGGTCAGCGTTCCTGTCAGTCCCAGTGCAATCAGTGCAGCATCTATTTCGGACTCCAGTGCCTCTACTTCGGTCTCCCCTCGTCCCAATCCCAACAGCAGCCATGCCCGCATCCCGGTCCCCGTTTGATAACTGATATAGGGATAAAGGCCCGTCAACTGCGATGAGGCCGAACCGGATCGCATCGGTGCCTCATAGGTGCCTTGATCCCAGCTTTGCGCGGCCAGAAGCCCCGCCATCCAGCCCTGACGCCACGCATAGTCCGCTCCCACGAGCATTGTTGTAACATCCGAACTTAATGAGAGTGCACCATCTTGTCCACGCATGCGCGTAAATGCACCTTGCCCCCAGACACTCCATCCTCCCCGCGTATACGCCGCACCACAGCCGCCAAAGATCTGTCCCAGAGACCAGCGTTCGGTCTCATAACGGAGCCAGGATAGATCAGGGACTCGGCACTGCGCCATCCCCTCCATCCGCCGGGACAATGCTTCCACGACCTGAGAAGCCCAGGTCCGAAGCACTCGGGCCACATACGCATTCTGGATGCTCTCTTCGCTCTCCTCTTCTATCACCGCCTCCGTACGGGCCTCTTGCACCTCCGCATTTATGGCCGATAGGATGACCAGCGAAAACGTTTTTGCCTCCCACACTGGCACGTTGGAGCGCAGCTTTACGTCAATGGTTTTGGATACTTCGCCCGGTGCAAACGTGATCTGCCCGGCGACAGGTTCATAATCCTCGCCCGCCAGCGCTGTCCCATCTTCGGTGGCATAGCTGACCAGTACGGGCAGGAGGGAGGGCTTGGATAGGTTCATTTCAAAGATGGCGGCGCTTCGGGAGACTATGACGCTCTGGACCGAGACATTGGAGCCCCCGTCAT
Organism: Rhodothermales bacterium; assembly: GCA_965209015.1. Classification (GTDB taxonomy): domain Bacteria; phylum Bacteroidota; class Rhodothermia; order Rhodothermales; family Bin80; genus Bin80. Next base: position 449,847 of record OZ242367.1, read on the forward strand.
TGTCCACAATCGTTCCGATCCCGATGCCTTCTTGATCAATCTCCGCATTCGTTGCATCTGCAAGCTTCACTTGAAACGTTTCGTTGTCTTCTACCTCTTCATCCTCCAGGATCTGGATGCGAATCTTCCCCTCGGTGCTCCCAGGCTCAAAGATGACAATCCCCCTGGAGGAGACATAGTCGGCTCCCTCGGTTGCGGTTACGTCGGCGGAGGCAAACTCAATGGTCACCAGACGTAGACTGGGTCGGCTGAGCTGGACTGGCAATAGGAGTGCTCCCGCATCTTCGGGGGCAGTCTGATCCTGAATGCTCACCGTGGGCATCCCGTCATCGTCCAGGATCCTTCCCTGCGCCTCTGTGTCGACGATGCCAGCGCCCGTGAGACGCACCCGAAAGGTCTCGATGGATTCAATGTCTTCGTCATTCAAGATCGGAACCTTAATCTCCTTTCGATCCTCTCCCACTGCAAACGTGAACGTTCCCGAAGAATGGGTGTAGTCTTCTCCGGCAAGGGCCGATCCATCCACCGTCGTATAGGTAAAGCTCCGTGGTTGGCTGTCCATCCCGCTCAGGGTCACCACAAAAACCGCCACAGGGTCCGACTCGGTGACCTCTGCATCTTGAATGCGCGGCATCACGGGTTCTTCATTGTCTTGGATGATGCCTCGCCCCAGAGATTGCCCCGGCTCCCCATTCTGGATCTCCGTCAACTGCACCCGAAAGGTTTCCTCGGGCTCCGCGAGCGCATCGTCCAGAATCTCAACCTCAATGGACTTGGTGGTTTCGCCAGATTTGAATCGCAGAGGGCTCTCGGTCTGCACCTGATAATCTTGGGATTTTGTGGCCGTTTCATCATGCACAATAAAGCCCACCACTACCTCGTCTCCCTGAAGGGGCGCGCGGCTCAGGGCCACATCAAAGCGAGCAGGACTCTCATCTTCTTGCACCGTCACCGCAGGCGTGAGATGCACGCGAGGCGGCGTATCATCATCTTGGATCGTTCCCGTTGCGATCTCATCTGCCAACTCTGCATGCTGGGGCGCAGACAGCTCTATATAAAAGGTCTCGGACAGTTCCTCTTCTTCATCATGAATCAGTCGCACCAGCACCTCGCGGCTCGTTTCGCCCGGTGGAAAGTCCAGCGTACCGCTCGCGGGCACATAGTCCACGTTCGCGATTGCCGACCCATCAAAGGTTGCATACCTGACACGAACTGTTTCTGCCGGATGGGGCCGATTCAGCGTCACAGGAAAGATCAAGGCATCCTCGCGTTCCCATTCCGAAGCATCCGCAACACATATCCGGTACACATCATTATCTTCAATCGTCACCGTTGCTTCGCTTCGCAACAGGTCTACACCGATGGGCTCCGACAGTTGGACTCGGAAGGTTTCGTTCTCCTCAGAGACGTCATCGTCCACAATCGGAATCTCAATCCCGGCGGTCTCGCGCCCCGCAGGGATCTCCAAGATCTCATCGTGCGCCCTATAGTCCTCCCCCTCGGTAGCATTCTGTGCAATCGTCTGGACCCGTACGCTCAGATCGGTCGGTGCCGCCGGGCTCACCCTGAGTTGCACCTCTGCCCGCCCGACATCTTCCTGAATTGTCGTATCCTGAATCGCCAACGTAACCAGATCTTCGTTATCCTGAATGGTGAGGGACGCTTGTACCGTCCCCCGGGTCGGACTCGTGCCGGTGATCGTGAGCGTCTCCTCCGGTTCGTAGATCAGGTCATCCTCAATGACCAACTCAAAGGTGCCCGCGTGGGAGGTCTCATTCGCTGGAATCGTGAGTTCAAAGGACGCGGGCATCGCTGTATAGTCGGGTCCTGCTACGACCGAGCCACCCCCTACCGTAATCGTCACCTCGGACGCGATGTTTAAGGGATTGTCCAGCTTGGCGGTCACCGTGATCTCCGTGGGAGGGTCGCCCTCGCGTACCTCCATCGGATCCAGCTCCAGCGTGAGCCCCGTAGGCGCATCGTCCTCCAGGATCGTCAGGTCCACATCTGAGGGACCGCTGATCCCCTGCATATTCGTGACCTGTCCACGCACGGTCACCCGCTTATCTCCAGAGAACACTCGATTCTCTACTGCGGTAATCGTGACCTCCTCGGTACTCTCGGTCTCCCCTGCTGCAATCGTGAGCGTTGTCAACGCACTCCACAGGTAATCGTCTGCGGTCGCGGGAGACTGTGGAATAGCGGAAAGCGTGAATACCGTCACCACACTGGATGGAGCACTCAGATGTGCGGTGATCATCGTACGTCCGCCGCTTTCCAGAATCCGATCGGGATCCAGGTGCAGCGTCACTTCTGGTGTGAGATCCGTATCCTGAATCATGAGACTGGCGGGGATTGCCACGCCCAGACTGCTGCGCCCCGTCACCTGTACTGTCTCTGCCGGCTCATCTATCCCATCCGCGGTCAAGGTTAGGGTAAACCCCTCGATTCCTTCCAGCGCATTGGCTGGAATCGTGAGTTCAAAGGAAGGCACGAATTCATAGTCAGCTCCCACGGCAGCTGTTCCTTCCTCCACCATCACCGTGACCTCCGTCGGCGTGCTCCGCGCCACATCCAGTCGGGCCGTGACCGTGATCTCCTCGCTTCCTGCGTCTTCCTCCACCTCCAGAGGCGCGACCGAAAGGGTGATGCTGCGCGCTTCGTCGTCATTCAGGATCGTGAGCATCACATCCGCCGGGCCGGTCACTCCGTTCGCATTCGTCGCCTCGCCGCCCAAGGTGATCCTCTTCTCCGGTCCATCGATCGCATTGTCAACCGCCCGGATCGTCACCTCCCCCGAACTGGTCGTTTCCCCTGGTGCAATCCTGAGCGTAGGATTGGGAGGCAAGACATAATCCTCCCGCGTTGCGGGAGCGAGCGGAAGGGTTAAGAGGGTGATCTCGGTCTCTGCACTGGATGCACCACTCAGACGGGCCGTAAGCGTCGCTTCCCCATCCTCCTCACGAATGGTGGTCGGGATCAGCTCAAGGGTCACCTCTGGAGTCGGATTCGTGTCATAGAGATTGAGCGTGCCGGCACGTACTTGCAGCCCCTCTACCGATGTCTGTCCCCTCACCTCAATCGTCTCCACGGGCTCATCCAAGTAATCCAGATTCGGCGTGAACGTAAATCGTCCCGTCCCCTCGGTCTGATTCGCTGGAATGATGAGCTGCGTGGGTGGCACAGGGGCAAAGTCCGTCCCCAGGGTTGCCGTGCCGGATTTCACCGAGAGGGTCACCTCCGTATCCGTACTCCGCGCCCGATCCATCGTCGCCGTCACCGTGATCTGCGTACTCCCGACGTCTTCACTCACGTCAATTGAAGGCGTCACCTTAAGCGTGATCGCGGTCGCCTGATCGTCATCCGTGATCGTCAGCGGCGCATCCGAGGGGCCCCGGATGCCGTGGTCATTCATCGCACGGCCGCTTACGATGATCCTCTTGCTCGGCGCATCGATTGTGTTGTCCTCAGCCGTGATGGTGACCGCTCCCGTACTGGCTGTTGCCCCCGGCGCAATCGTGAGCGTGCGGTTGGGACTCAACACATAATCCTCCGCTGTAGCGGGCGCATTGGGGAGGGCCGAGATCGTGATCACCGTGACGGTGCTGGAGGGAGCGCTCAGACGGGCCGTGACCTCCGTGCGCCCGCCATTTTCTGGAATGGAGGGCGGAGCCAAGGCCAGCATCACCTCCGGGGCGGGCGTCGCATCCGTGATCGTGAGGATGGCCTGCGCTTCCCCCAGCGGGCTGGTTCCCGTAAGGGAGACTGTCTCCGCGGTCTCGTCAAGCGCATCCAGCGTGGGCGTGAACCGAAACGTCCTGCTTCCCTCCCGCGCAGCTATGGGAATTGTCAGATCAAATGACTCTACCGCATCAAAATCCTCGCCCAAGGTTGCCGTACCATCCCCCACCGCAATCCGCACTTGTATCGGCGTGCTCCCCGGAATATCCAGTTCTGCCGTCACCGTGATCTCCACCGTTCCCTCGTCTTCTCCCACTTCGGTGGGCGAAACCGCAAGCGTAAAGCCGGTGGGCATATCGTCATCCGTAATCGTAAGCGTCTCCTCCGCAGGATTCGTCACCGGCTGCTCGTTCGTCGCGCGCCCTTGGACTCGCACCGTCTTGTCCACCGTATCTACAGCATTGTCGATTGCCGTGATCGTCACCAGCCCGGTGCTCTCGGTCTGCTCTGCTGCAATGGTGAGCGTAGAATTGGCACTCAACTCGTAATCCGCAGGCGTCGCCGCCGCATTCGGGACCACCGACACCGCAATCGTGGTCACCGTGCTGGATGCCGCATTCAAGGTGGCCGTCACCTCTGTCCGTCCACCGTCTTCCAAAATCGTTGTCGGGGCTAACGCCAGTGTCACTTCCGGGGGCGAATTCGTATCGATGAGCGGTACAAGGAGAATAAACTGTTGCGTGCCAGCCCCCAGATTACTGATCCCCATAATCACGAAGGTCTCCGCCGGCTCATCCAGATCATCCGCATTCGGCAGGAACCGAAACGTCTCCGTTCTCTCGGTCTGATTCGCCGGAATTGTAAGGAGAAACGGATCCACAGCGCTAAAATCTATCCCTACCATAGCCGTCCCCGATTCCACCGAGATCATCACCTCCGTGTCCACACTGCGCACAACATCCAGCCTCCCCGTCACCAGCATCTCTTGGCTTCCGGCGTCTTCCTTCACCTCCGGAGGCGCCACCGTCAGCGTGATCTTTGAAGCCTGATCGTCATTCGTAATCGTCAGCACCACCGCCGAAGGGCCCCGGATACCCTGCCTATTCTCGGCCACGCCGTGCACCTGTACGGTCTTATCCGGCGCTTCCACCTCATTGTCTACGCCCGTGATCGTGACCCCTCCCGTACTGGTAATTTCTCCGGGGGCAATCGTCAGCGTAGTCGGATGCAATGTATAGTCCCCCTCCATGGCAGGTGAATCTGGAACCACCGATAGTTCTATCGTGGTTGCCGCACTGGACGGGGCACTCAATGTGGCGGTTACTTCCGTCCGTCCACCATCTTCCTCTATTGCATCCAAGGTGAGCGCCAGCGTCACCTCAGGGGGTTGATCTGCGTTGATCAGCGTGAGCGTAGCCACCGCCGAGGCGCCCTGACTGCTTGCCCCCGTAAACTCAACCGTCTCCGCTCCCTCGTCCTGATCATCATGGATCGGCGTGAAGAAAAACTGCCTCGTCCCCACCGTCTGATTTGCAGGAACCGTCAAAACGAACGGATCCACAGCGGTATAGTCTGCACCCGATGTCGCGGAACCGCCGCCCACGGAAATGCGCACTTCGGTGTTCGTGCTCTGCGCCGCATCCAGTGTCACCGTGGCGGTCAGACGCGTAGGTTGGGCATTCTCGCTCACTTGAGAAGGAGATACCTCCAGCGTGAACCCGTCATCATCCAGAATCATCAACTCCACCTTCGCCGGGTCTGCTGCTCCGCCCCGCCGATTCGTGGCTCTCCCTCCAACCTGAAACGTCTTATCCTCCGTAGGCACCGGATTGTCTATGGCCGTGATCGTCACTGCCCCGCTGCTCTCGATCTCCCCGGTTGGAATCGTGAGTGTAGAGCTACTTAATCGGTAATCCTCATCCGAAGCGGGCGCATCCGGGTCGATCGAGAGTGCAAGGGCCGTCTCTGCATTGGACGGTGCACTCAGTTGCGCACGCACGGTCGCCATGCCGCCATTCTCTGTAATCGTGGAGGGATCCAGCACCAGCGTCACCGATGGAGGGGGAGCGGCATTCCCGATCGTGAGCACCGCCTCCACCACGGCATCTCCCACATCGCTAATCCCCGTCACGAAAACTGTCTCTGCCGGATCATTCTCCGCATCTGGGATCGGTTTGAACGAAAACATGCCTGTTCCCTCCCTCGCCTCCGCCGCAATCGTGACCGAGATCGGAGTGACCGCCTCATAGTCCACGCGCTCGGTCGCCGTGCCTGGCTCCACCGAGACGGAGACCTCCGTCGCAACCAGACGCGGAACATCCATCGTGGCCGTCACCACTATATCCGTTCGCCCCGCATCTTCGCTCACTTGGGAAGGGGACACCGTAAGCGTGACCGTAGGCACATCTTCATCCTCCTCTAGGACAAGCTCCACAGCGTCCGGCCCCATGATCCCCTCGTCATTCATAGCCGTGCCGCCAACCTGAACCGTCTTATCTCCTGTATAGAAATCATTGTCCACCGCCGTGATCGTGACCTCCCCCGTACTCGAGGTCTCCCCCGAGGCAATCGTGAGCGTAGCAGGCGTAGTCAATGTGTAATCATCTGTCCTAGCCGGCGAATCGGGGGTGACCGTTACCGTGATCGTCGTCTCCTCAGTGGACACCTTGTCCAGCGTTGCCGTGACCGTCGTGCTCCCGTTGTTTTCCAGAATCGATGCCTCCGATAATACCAGCGTCACTTCTGGACCACAAGCCGGATACTCACGATCATCTAATCCAAAGTTAATAATCCCATCCTCTTTTAGGTCAAGGATCTTTTGCGGCAAGCACACAATCGGGTTAAAAGAAATATATACAGTAAATCCTGGGGAAACATCATCAAACAGATCTGGAGGTAAAGTGGTAAGGGAATTAGAAAATAAATCTATAGATATCAGACTGGTGAGACCGGCTAAAAGATCTGGAGGAAGACTCTCAATAGAATTGTATTCCAGGACAAGCCGCTGCAGGCCGGTGAGACCGTTGAAAAGACCCGATGGCAGATCGGTGAGACCGGGTTGATGCTGCAGGTGCAGATTTTTCAAGTTGGAGAGATTAGCAAACAAATTTGCGGGGACACTCGTGATCCCATTTTCGCTTAAGCTCAGATGATTTAGACTGGAAAGATCGGCAAAGATATTTTCAGGTATAGGGTTGGTGAAATCCACACCGCTTAATGACAGTCTCTTCAAGCTGGAGAGTCTACCAAACAGATTCGCAGTGATAAAGAGATCATAATTAGCACTCAGATTTAGAACTTCCAGGCTGGTGAGAGGGGCAAAAATATCCTCAGGCAGGCTGGTGAGATCGTTAAATTCAAGCAGAAGCACAGTTAGCTTGGAAAGGCCTGCAAAGAGATTCGGAGGCAGGGTAGTGAAAGAAATCCTACTAGTCCCGATATGAAACTGGTTGCCAAGGTCTAGTTCATTCAAGTTGGGGAGATTGGCAAAGTCACCTTCCTTCAGCGCAGTTATCCCTTTGAGGGATAAGTCCAAATCCGTGATGCCGGCTAACTGGTCTGCCCGAACAGTTGCACAGTTGCTCTGATTTGGAATCAGTTCCAGAATCGCGTCCCTGACTTGCGGAGTACGATTACAGATACTTTGTGCCGTCGTATTCAGCACCAGAAACATCAACACAAAACTGGCTGCCACTCCCAGACACAAAGAAAACCATTGTGGTATGATTCGGATGGATCTCATAGGTCGTAGAGCAGAGTGGTTCCGAATGGATAAGCAACCAACCAAGGTTGTCTCTGATTCATCCTTTCACAGTTAATTGGTTGATGCTAAGATCTGGTTGGCAGATTTTGACCAAATAAGGGGAGATCTTAATGGCTCTCTGTGTCTCACGGTTCAGTTCTTTCGTACAGGATGCGCTCTCCACCCTTTTAGTCTATTGATAAGGGTTGCATACCAGTATACAAAGAAATTCAGCTAAGAGCCGCAACCATAAGTAAGATAGTGAATTTTATCAAGAAGTCTTTTCCTGTTCCGCCTCCTGCGTCGCTGCCTCCATCAACCCTTGACTCTCACCCCAAACGCTGAATTCACATCTAAATTTTACAGCCTTACAGATTATTAATAACCGCTGGTGAAGGTGTACTATTGATACTTGGTGGAAGAACGATTCCAGTGTAGGAGTCTCGAACTCCCATAGTTCGCTGAATTCATCTGAAAACCTTAACATAATGGGAGCAGTCACAGGACTCAAAGCAGTATGACTGAAATCATAACTCAGGCCTGACAGACTGCATGATGGAGATCTCCCAACCTAAGCGGTTCGGACAGGTGAAAGACATCACCTATGGTAAGACGTCAGGTATATTGACGCCAACCAGTGGATTCCTTGATGAATACGATTATTCGCTGAATCCCTATTCCGGTTGTGCATTTGGTTGTACGTACTGTTATGCAGCATTCTTTTCCAGAAACCCAATGCGACGGGATCATTGGGGGGAATGGATCCGCGTCAAGGAAAATGCAGCCGACAATCTTCGGAGGAAGTTACGGCGTAATCATCAATGCCTTGACGGAAAACGGATCTACATGAGTAGTGTGACGGATCCCTACCAACCAATTGAACGGAAGCTTGGTCTGACCCGCGCAATTCTTGAAATCATAGCAGCAAAAACTATGGATCTAGATCTTGATCTCTGGCCTCGCCCAAAACTTGTAGTTCAAACTCGTGGTCTTGATGTTGTTCGTGACCTAGATCTATTCCACACCATTATAGATCATGGTGGAGACGTTCAAGTCAATATGACGATCACGACAGATGACGAATCTGTTCGGCGCACATTTGAGCCGCAGTGCCCAAGTAACCATAGGAGACTAGAAGCTATCCGTTCCATAGCAAGCGCAGGGATCCCTACCTGTATCACTCTTACTCCTCTGCTGTGGCTTCGGAACCCTGCCGAGTTTGCAGAGCGACTGATTGCTACAGGCGTGAGACATTTTATTAGTCAGGAGTTTCATTTTGCGCACGGTAGATTTATTGCTATGACGAGAGATCCAGCACTGAGGCTGATGTCTGAAAAACTCGGCTGTGCAGAGAGCTCTCTAAACTATGAATATCTTCGTCATTATCAGATGTGGCGAGAACAATTGGAGTATGCGTTGGGAAGCTATGCCTTCACGTTCGGTGAGGGAAAATCTGGATTTGCTCCACTTGTTTGATACACTCTCTCACTCTGGACTCATTGCGTATATGTGTTATTTCACGTGTAACTCATGCGAATACAATGTGGAGTGTAACTTTGGCCCGGTTTTTGCCGTACTTTTAGTACAGAAAGTTAAACCTCCTTTTTTCAAATAACGTAACTTGAAAGATGAAACATTCAAATCCACTGGGATGGTTGTTCGCACGCTACCTTGCAGGTCAAATTGAAGAATCTGTTTGGAAGCGCTTCATGTCTGCACTGGAAACGTTTGAGTCGAATCCATCTGAGCGCTCAGCGTTCATTGCTTTTTTTCATGATATTCTTAGTGGAACAGGTGAACGCACTACCCCACAACTCAATCGGTTGCTTGCCGAAGCGGTGAAAGTCTGATCATTTGCAGATATTCGGATCACGTCAAGTCTGAATCCCGGTGGGCCAGTTTCATATGATCTGGCCCTTTTTTATTTTTGTAGCAGACACACTATTTTTGTGTAGATTTCCGGTGTCAGTTTATTCATGAACCACTTAAGAGCACAATGACTGTCTGTGTGCATGTGCTGAATTATTACTTGTCAAATGAAGCGGTTTGAAGATTTATTTCAGGAGTTACAAGATAAAGTGCGTCAACAGGATCCAACGTCCGGTACTGTTCAGGCAGTTCAAGCAGGCACTCATGATATTGGAAAAAAAATTTTAGAAGAAGCGGGAGAGGTTTGGATGGCTGCCAACTATGAAACGCCAGACAGAACTGCTGAAGAAATTTCGCAACTGATCTACCATATTCAAGTCATGATGCTCGCATGTGACCTGACATTGGAAGATGTCTATCGCCATCTTTGATCACATTATATAAATGTTGCAGATCGCACTTCCCAATAAGGGGGCACTCGCTTCGGATGCGGTAGATCTCATTCATGCAGCTGGATACAGATGTAAGCGGTCAGGACGTGAATTGCGTGTCCTTGATACCGAAAACGAAGTCCTGTTTTACTATCTCCGTCCCCGGGACATAGCCACCTATGTGAGTAATGGGGTCCTTGATATGGGAATCATCGGGAGGGATTTTCTGATTGAGCAGCGTGCTGACTTGGAAGAAATTCTATCTCTTGGATTCGGTGCGGCGAAGCTCTGCTATGCCGGTCCGAGCGATCGTCCATTGGACTTGGAGCAATTTCAGGGGCTACGAATTGCAACGTCATTCACTCATCTAGTTTCGGCTGACTTAAGTCAGAGGAACATTGAGGCAGAGATCATCCCGCTTGATGGAGCGGTTGAAGTATCCATTCAGTTAGGGGTAGCAGATATCATCGCTGATCTTGTCCAAACCGGTCGCACTCTTGAAGATGCTGGACTATCTATCATCGGCGAACCGATTCTGAATACTGAGGCGGTGCTAACCGGCCGTCCTGAAAGGGTGAATATTGAGACAGATGTAAGTTTATTTGTGCGACGGATTCAGGGTATACTTCTTGCCAGAACGTATGTGATGATTGAATATGGCTGTCTGCGGTCATCACTTGAACAGGTCTCTCAAATTACCCCCGGGATTGAATCTCCGACTATTTCTCCACTAAGTAAATCAGGTTGGATTGCAGTGAAAGCACTGGCAAAGCGTGAAGAGGCCAACAAGATCATGGATGATCTGGAAAAAGTCGGGGCCACGGGGATTGTAATTACTGATATACGTACCTGTAGAATTTAATATTTTGGTTTCTCTTGGTTACAGGTTGACGATGCTGGTTGTGATTTGCGGGATGTTCACCTCGTGCACTGAGCCGGTTACGTTACAAAACAGGGTGGAAGCGGTGATTCGTAAGTACCCTGATGCCACAGTTGCTGTGTCGGTTCGAGATCAGAGTACCCAAGCCAGTCTGGATATATTACCCGATCATTCATTTCATGCAGCCAGTACGATGAAGGTGCCGGTACAGATTGAAGTATGGCGACGCATTCAGGCGGGAACCCTAACGTTGGACTCCACTCTGTTGGTTCAAAATTCTTTCCGATCCATTGTGGATGGAAGCCCTTATCGTATTGAGGATGATTCTGATGACGCAATCTATGAGCGTCTGGGCCAGTACATGACGATTTCTGAACTGGTCTATCAAATGATCACGGTGTCGTCAAATCTGGCGACAAATTTATTGATTGATCTTTTGGGCGCCGAGTCTATTCAGAGAACTATGGATTCACTCGGAGCTTCAAGTATGCGCGTGCTTCGAGGAGTTGAGGATCTAAAAGCCTTTGACCTTGGTCTTAGCAATTCGACAACGTCCAGTGCTCTGGCAATACTCTTGGAAGCTATTCGTCAGGGGAGGGCAGTAGATCCGGTAGCAGATAGCAATATGGTTGATGTACTGCTGGATCAGAAGTTTAATAAAATGATTCCCGCTGGACTTCCTGTGGATGTATTAGTTGCTCACAAGACGGGCCAAATCACACGGATTCATCATGATGCAGCGATCATTTATCCGCCGGACTCGCCGTCCTATGTGTTAATTATTCTGATTGAGGGATTAGCAGATGAAGATGAATCGGCTGCTCTGGGAGCAGAAATCGCGCGCACCGTTCATACGGCACTACGGAATTGAAAACGGTAAAAAGAGCACGGAATTTACTCAGGTGCTCCCTCTGATAAGCCATGGGCTACACATCTTCTTAACTCTCGGCGCCATCAAATCTTACCATGGATAAGAGGTTTTGCGTCTCTCAAAAACTAGGTCAACTCAATCAGGAAGTTATATTGAATAGGAAAGTGTCAGGTAGAGGTCACGGCCTGGATTGGGGAGATTACCATAGCTCAGATGCTTGTGGTAGTACACATCAAATAGGTTGTTTACACCAGTTTTTAGCTCAATTCCATGCCGCAGATTTACGCCGCCACGTAGATTTACAATGAAGTAACCATCCGTTCCATCCTCATTCGCCAAGATTTGTGCGACGCGGTTTTGTGGCATAGCCATACGAACTTCTATCTCACTCCACCATCTATCCTGAATAGCACGAAGGCTTGACCAACCCGTGAGTGGGGAGATCAGATACATGGGTTCATTGAGCTCAAGATTTTGCCCATACGTGTATGATGCCGTCGCTGTCAATTCCAACCACTCCTGGAAATCCAATACCGCACTGATCTCCCCACCCAAGAGTAGCGCAGCAGATGCATTCTGATAGGTCCTGAACCTTAGGGCGGCATTGCCGAGCAAATTATCGTCATTACGGCCAACAATGTAATTTCGAATATAATTGCCGAAGATACTAGTTCGGAGCCCCAGGTTTGAGGTCCATCGTTCAAACCCCAGTTCTGCTTGGGTGCTTCTTTCTGGTTTCAGATTGGGATTCCCAGTGTAGAAATATCCGTCAATGTAGTTATACACATAGTGACCATAATTTTCTACATGAGTGGGAAGCCGGCCAACATTTGCCACTGAAAATCTCACTAGGTTTTCGGAACCTAACGCCTTGGTTAAACCAAAGCTTGCACCTACAAGGGTATAAGATTGGGACAAATCTTTGTCTCCCCAGTGGCCCTTAAGCACCGCAATGGCCTCCGTTTGTCGTACATCACGAGGGGAATGATCCAAACGAAACCCCATGCGTGCGGTCAGTCCACTGCCCAGTACACTCGTTAGATCTAGGGCTATGGCTCCGTGACGCACTCGGACATCTCCTAGGTTCAGGAGGTACATGTCTGGGATATGATCAAAGACACTGAACATCCACATATCCCCGAAACTTTTTGTCTGATAGGCATCAAGTGTGACCTCCATGAGGTGTCTTCCATGAGCCAATTCCAGAGTACTTAGGCCTCCACTAGTCCTTGTTTTTCCATACATGGGCATGTTCATCGCACGCATGACGGGACGCTCTCGGACGTTACGTTGAAAATCACTCATCCAGTGATCTACGCGGTTGGAATACATTCTCGTTTCCCATCTAGAAATGAATTTTAGTTCAGGTTCCCAAGTATGGGATAGACTGTAGATCTTTGCTTTTGCAAGCGCAGCATCCATTAGCAGTACAGGGTATCCCACATCCCAAGCATTGTCTCCCAAAAGGGAGGCAGTGAACTCGTGGGTAGACCCAATCCGTTGGGATAGGGAAAGCTTATAATTATTCTTTTTGAATCCAGAACCATAGATCAGTTCTCCCCCTCCAGCACTGAAGCTGTCGGCCTCTTTGTAGGAAAAGCTCCCTCGGAAACTGGTGTTTTTACGGGAAACACCACCAGAGATGCGTCCCTGACGCAGTTTTGATGCGGAACTGTAGTTCAGTTCAGCATCTGCATAGAGAGGTTGATCAAAACGGGGCTTTTGTGTCACAAGATTAATGGTACCCCCAATCTGAGAGGACTGGCTCAGATCAAAGCCTCCCTTGGATACCTCCAGCTTCTTCAAATTTTCCACCTCCACATAAGAGGAAGATGGATCCATTTTGTCGATACATGCCCCAACCACCTTCATTCCGTCAATGATAAGTCCGATCTGTCCTCCGCTCAATCCGCGAATGACAGGCTCCCAGGCAAAGTTGGCACGCTGTGCAAAATCAGTACCAGGAACACGATCCAGCAAGTCCTCAGTAGCTTCTAAGTGATGGGAGGCAACGGCGGGGTCATTGATACGGGGGGCTGTACTTTGTACCACAACTTCATCTACGGCGATCACGGCGGGAAGGAGAGTAATGGACAAGTGACCATGAGAGTTAAGTCCCGTTGAGACTGGAAATTCAATGGCTGCATAACCGACATATGAGACGCGCAACTCATAATCCCCCGCAGGCAAGTTTAATTCAAAATGGCCGTTCTGATCGGTTATTGTACCGATGTCGGTATGAAGAACGGTAATTGAAGCAAATTCGATTCCCTTATGGGATAACGCATCAATTACATATCCATGTATGACATCCTGTGCATGCGATGATCCAGTCCATAACGTGATAGATACGAAAAGTAAAAGCCAACTCTTGGGTATTCTGCTCATCAGTGAACTGTAAATCCTTTGAAGGTTACGGTATCCTGTGTTGCGCCTGAACGTTGAATGAACACCGTCATGTCCCATCCTCCAGACATGATAAAATTCACCGTGCCTTCGTAGCGACCGTCTTGAACATGTACAGGGGCTTCATATGGGGTACTATGCCCTTGACCGGCCCCCATATCCATCCAGGGGTAGAGGTCAATGATTGCATCCTCCAAAGGCAGGAAGCGATCATTCACCAAATAGTGAAGTGCAAATTCGATTTGATCAAGTCCGGTCACCGGACGAACCGGTTGTACCCATGAGATAGAGTATCCATCAGTGTACTGGACCCAGATGGAGGGTTGAATACTTATAGGCACAATTACCTGACCAGACTTTCCTCTTGCTTCGTAGGTAACTTCAAGTTGCCAGCTCCCCTCTTCGCCATTCGGGGGTATAAATGTTGGAGTGCCTTCAAAATAACCTGACCTATCCGTGGGAACCAGATTCGTCTCACCCAGAGGGGAGAGGATTATTTGAGTTCCGGCGATCCATCTCGGTAAAAGAGTAAAGCTGCCACTTGAAAGGGGAGCCCCATCCATGGTAGCTTCCAACCAAACCTTACGGGTGCCTACTTGGAGCGAATCGGGAGCGGTCAAAGTGATCGTTAAATTTCCATCTCTGATGATGCCAAGTTGTATAGGCATCTCTTCCAAATTCGTGTCCTCTGGATGCTCCTGAAAAAAATTAGTTTCCGTAATGTTTGGTGCACATCCTGCCAATAGGAACACACCTAGTACAAAGATTCTCATCATGGTATCTCCACTCCTGCAAACGTGATGGAATCTGTAAGTGTGTGTAAAAATGCTACAAGATTTGCTTTTTCAGACGCACTCAGATTAAGTGGTTGAATGAATCTACTTTGACCACGCACAGTCTTTCCACCATTGTTATAATGTTCAATCACATCTGACAATGTTGCCATCTGTCCATCATGCATATACGGGGCAGTCTCCGAGACATTTCTGAGGGAGGGTACCTTAAACTTTCCATAATCTTCCTTCAAGCCTGTGACTCGTGCACGCCCAGAATCTCCTTGGCTGATCGAAAGCCCGTTGTTCTCAAATTTGAGATTGGAAAGAAGAAACCCATTATGACAATGGAAACAACGTGCCTTTCCCTCAAACAGATTTAATCCGCGCTGTTCATGAACATTGAGTGCGGACAGGTCTCCCTCTTTGTAGCTATCATAGCGGGCTCCGCCGCTCAAGAGAGTTCTCTGATAAGCAGCGAGTGCCTGAGTCAAACCTCGCAGTGTGGGAGACTCCCCAAATATATCGTTGAAGGATTTTCGATAGGTTGTATTTGAATCCAACCGATTGAGAACGGAGGCGAGGTCCAGTCCCATTTCAGTCGGATTTTGAAGTGGACCAAAGACTTGGTGTTCTAGGGTGATGCTCCCACCATCCCAGAAAAGCAGCTTATGATAGGCTATGTTTATCAAAGAGGGAGTATTTCTGGTACCAAATTTCCCATGAATCCCTTGGCTGATTACCTGTCCATCAGAAAAGAATTTGTTGGGCATATGACAGGTAGCACAGGATACCGTGCTATCAAAAGAAATAGCGTCATCAAAAAAGAGTTGCTCCCCAAGGAGCACCTTTGCCTTTGTAAGTGGATTGTGAGAGGGGATAGGCACCGGTTCAAATCCAGAAGGCACTTCCAAATGTACCTGTTCCTCAGAAACTGAATCTGGGGGCATACAACCGGAGATTGCTAAGGCAATACAAACGGATCTAAGAATAAGAGAGCCCATCTCATTGTTGATAGTTACGACGCTCCCTCCCAATGCATTTATTAGGAGGGAGCATAGGGGAGGTCTAGAGATCTGCAATCTGAAAAGCAGGGACGATCTGATCAGCTACTGCATTTGCAACAGGTAAATTATTCATCGTATGACAAATCCGCTGTTCCGGGTCGTTTAGATCAACATTTTTTAGGAAGTCAGCATAATTCACATGGATGTCTAGTGAAGCAGGCATTTCATTTTCAAGGGTAAGACTATGAGAGAGAGTCACTTCTTGAAGGAATTTCTCTGTACCCAGATGCACGGCCCACTCATCATCTGGAGTACCGTCGTCATCAGAGTCTACTAGACCATCCATACGAAGAAAGAGGTAGCCCGCATTCCAATTCCAGTGGTTATTATAATCAGTTTGCTTCGCCAATGGATGTTCAGGGGATACTTGGGAGGGATCAATCCGATTCGTGGTCCCGGCAATCCCAACTTTGAAATGAATCTCCTTATAGTCGCCAGATGGCAAAGAACCTAAATCATAGGCGGTGATTCCAGCATCATGCTTGACTAAGACCACTTGGTCTTGAACTGTGTGAGAGATATTCTCATCATTGTCGTCTTTCGCTGGAACCGTAAGGGGTTCACTTTCTGGGGTGATTGCTTCGTTCTGATGATTGATTAGGGTGATTTCTGAGAGATATATACGGGCAGATTCAAAGGAGATCGTAGATCCATTCACATCATATGTAGTGGAAGAATTTGTAGAGAGAGGTTGCCCGTTAACATGAGCAGTCACATTAAGCGTGAGGGTGGCGGATCCATCTTCCATGACTGATGAGTCGCATCCAGCGAGTAGTAGTAGTATGATAGCCATTGCCATCCATAGATTTTTCGTGTATTTCATTGGTCAGGTAATAAAGAGTATTTAATGATGTCGGTCGCACCTGCGCATTGGGTGCGTTCAGACTGGAAATGAGATAACCTGCCCAAAAATTGGATGCAACTAGGAGTGACAGTCCTGTTGGATCGTAATATGGAGACATATACGAATGCACTCCAGTCACCAGCAGTGGATGCAGACGCTTAAGTCAGACCCAAGATGAAAAGGCCACAATCAACTACGATACTTGACAAGACCTTCAATCCTAAGGGGCAGGTCAGGAGGTAGGTGGTGGACCACGAGCCCAATGAAATTTAGAAACATTTTGTTGGTGCGGAACCGCAGAGAGGATCAGTAGCGATTCAAAGGCAGGAAAATAATCTGGGGCAATCGTAGGCTGAGCAATATCGCCGATCAGAGGCACAGCAAATAGTGCTAAGTAAGGGCAGGATGCATGATCATGATGAGTAGCTTGGTAATAAGCCCCCTCTACTTCGGAATGAGTGTGTCCATGCACCGGAGTATACATATCGGTTACTGCCATGTATACGAGGTGTGAGAGGGGCGCGAACAGGCCCCCCACTACAAGTATACATGCCAATAAAATAGACGCTTTCCGGCGAGGAGAACACATTTTCTATACACTCAAACGAAGCCGTCCTTGAATGATCATCTGACTACTTTATACCCAGCCTACAAACTCGGTAAACCCACAACTGTTCAGTGAGATAAATTTGCCCACCGTTTGGGGTTTAATTTGCGTCCTGATAATTTTTCATCTGCTTGCATTTGTCATGATATTGTCGTTGAAATGAGTTTATTTTGCTCATGTTTTGTACGCTTAAATTAGAAAGTTCCTCTAAACGATTTTCTGTGGGAGTCTCCTCTGAATTGTATCCGATATGCTGGCTCGGCGAGACGATCTGTCATGTAAATTGGCAGTGGCTGGATTATCCATTATGATCGGTAATGGATCGCCTATCTCACACGCATGCAGTCAGGAGCCCACCAGAAAAGGTTTCTTCCTGATTTGTGCTTTCGTTCTGAAGTTATCTGAAATAGTTGAAATAAAGAAGCTGGAACAGTAAATATGGAGCCGTCCATGTTAGATCGGAAACATTTTTTTCTTTTGTGTTTCTAACAATTATAACGTTTACCAATAGGTAATCTCATGAACAGTTTAGAACAAGAGTTCAAATGGTATCTGAAGAATCAGGATGACCTAGTTGACAAATACGAAGGTCGTTTTTTGGTGATCAAAGATGAAAGGTTGATGGCCGTATTTGATGATGACATGGAGGCAATTCGACAGACAGAATTAGAACATGAGCTAGGCACATTTTTGGTTCAAGAATGTTCTTCTGACCCTTATAGCACCACAGCCACATTCCATTCCCGTGTTCGGTTTTGATGTCTGTGGAACCGACAGGTGGTATATTCACGACCTATGGCGACGGGGTACTACGAGAGCTTCGCAATGGAGGTCTATGCTTCTCCAGCTCTTGATCCAGAAGGTAGCGGCGAGGTCTTGTTCGCAATTTGGGATACTGGAGCTACGCATACATCCATATCCCGACATGCAGCGAATTTGCTAGGATTAAAGCCTACTGGTCGAGTCGTATTGCAGTTAGCAAATCAGACCAGAGAAGCGAATACATACAAAGTTAATTTGATACTTCGGATTAAAGTTCAGATTCAGAATGGACGGTGTCTGAAATAGGGGGAGGTAAGCAATGACTTGCCTGCCTATTCTGACGTACTGAGATCCAAAGCTGTTGAAGTGGAACAGGTCATTCAGATTACTCACGCAGTGTTTTGTATATTTTAATCAGCTTGCGTCCCAAGATATTGGAATATTCATGTGAGAAGGACTGCGATGTGATCAACTTTTAACAATAACTATGATGCTTTGCAACAAAGATCCTGAAATTGGGTAACCATAATTCCATTTATAGTTCAGGTTCTTACTCTAACCAACCTTACTGCTCAAAGCGTCAATGATTGAATCTGATCATTCATTGGAAAAGAAGTCTCTTTTGCCAAATTTATTTTTCGCTAAACGTTCCAAAATTTCGATATGCTCAGTTCGTGAAGTACCCCGCAGGATCTCAGACGAATTTGTAGATCTACATTGTGGCCCAGAGGGTGTGTCTACATCAAATGCATTAACCCCACAGGAATACTTTGAAAAAGCATGGGGGCTTGTTGGAATCCATATTCAAAGTGCTATGGATGAGATTGATAATCAGAGTAGATGAGTAAGTCGGACAGCAATTTTGGTGTTGCAAATGAAGAGAATGACGAGCCAGATCATGAGATAGAGGCTGTTGATACTCAAGACCTTGAGCAGTGGATCAAGCCAGATGCACCTCCAAGAGTGCGCAATCTAATCCGCAGTTCCATATCGTCAAGTCTGGTTCGTATCTCATCATCTTACAGTGCACCTCTGCCGCCATCGGAAGAATTTCGGAAGTATAATGAAGTGGAGCCGACTGCGGCGAACCGAATCTTGAAAATGACTGAGAAATCTCTCGAGTTGGCTGGGGAAGAGCATAAAGTTGCCCGTCGCCGCGTCAATGCGTCTACCATAGTCGCTTTAGGAATGATAGGGCTGACTGCATATGGTATTTTTTCAGGGTTATCAGGTTCGGTTATAGTTCCGCTGGGACTCAGTGGAATTTTCGGACTGTTTATTTGAGAGATCATGGGGTTCCTGTCAAACCGTTGAAATACAATCCCTGATAAATTCTCCTCCAAAAAAAAGATTTTCGCACTTAATCCACATATACCCATACCCCCCTGAAAAGATAGTGAGTTTGTGCTCTGATTCTTCCGTCTCTCTGATGCCAATTCTGTCTTAATATTGGCCTAATTTCAGACACAATTGCCAGAGCGTCTAATATCTCCATATGCAAAAGTGAAGGAGTCGCAAAAAGGATGGAGCGAGGAGCGAGTCAGTTGAACAAAGAGTCTGTTCCGCATACTATAGGATCGTCAGACGAACGGCATACAAGGTATCCAGAATATGCGAAATAGTAGTCAGAACCTGCGGATGGTAACAGGTCCAGTGAGCATGATCTGGGTGGAGACCAAGGGACTGGAAGGACACATGGTGCAATGAATGGGAAAAACAGTAAGTGCTCCCAATCCGAATAGAACCGCACTGGTTCCTTGACTCCACTTCTTGGACTAGAATGTCCGACAATTGCTGGCCATTGGGGGTGCACGGTTTGATCTTGTGCACCCCCAATCGGCTAACTTGATTTACTTCACGAGGGTCATCCGTCCTTTGGCAAGTTGGATACCTGCATCCAGATTGGCAACGACACGATAAATATAGAGACCTGATGGCAGGTTGGGAACCGCAAGCATCAACGATCTTGACGGACCCGCGGAGACACCAACGAATTCTTCCATATGAACTCTTTGCCCCAGCAGATTGAATACTTCCACCGACAGATCTGCCGCCGTTGGTAAGTCCACCAAGATATTCGTTGATGGATTGAACGGATTCGGATAATTCCCTATCAGTGCAAATTCTGTAACTGCATGACCAGTCTCAGCAGACGTTGTCCCTATCACTTCAATCGTAAAGTTGGTACTGACGGCTGTTCCAGCATTGTCAGTGGCAGTAAATGTATAGGTCATTGAAGCGGAGGGCTCCTGAGGCGTACCTGAGATGTATGGACCCGAAGGAATGAATACCAATCCAGAGGGCAACTCAGGGGTCAGGGTATACATGTATGGGGACTGCCCTCCCGAGGCTTTGGGCAGATTCAGCTGCTCAATCGGTTGGGACACGGTGTAGGTCTGATCTTGTATGTTGCCCGTCAGCGTGAATGCGTCTGTACAATTTGCGCCCATCACCTCGGAGACGGTATGTAGCCAATTCTGGAACTCATCATAGACTGGCGCACAGAGTGGCTGCCCATCAAAATGGAGAATGCCAAGACTCTCCAAGTTCGTCATCTCTCCTGGGAGTGTACCGTCCAGATTGTTCTCATCTATTCTCAACTCAATGAGGCCTGTTAAATCTCCCACAGTTTCCGGTAGAATACCAAGCATCCCGACTCCGCTAAGATTCAGTTCCGTTACACGTCCACGATAGACTTCTACCCCATTCCAAGCATCCAACTCTTGAATCTGTGGCAGTTCTGAATCTGTAATTGACCAGTTTTCCTGTGCAGCCCACTGAGGCCCTTCCGTCTCTTCGTAAATATTTTTCAGTGCTTGCCAATCTTTCTCCAACTCTGCGGACGGAGAGGTGGTAGCTGAAAGGGTTGCATAGGGCCCTGTACCGATCTCATTCGTTGCAGCAACCTGCACTTCATAAGACGTTCCGGGGAGGAGTTCACTCAGAGTCGCTTCACCTGCGGGGTAGCGCCTTTCCACCCATTCGCTTGGCTGAAAGCCTTCCAGTTCCCGCTCCTCATCGGATTCCCTATAGCGCACTTCGTATCGCAGGATCTCCATACCCCCATCCCGTTCGGGGGACTGCCAACTTAATTCAAGCTCGGAATCGGAAGCAGGTTGAATCAAGAAGTCTAATGGAGACGATGGGATGGTTACATCCTGCGTAGAAGCTGCCCCAGCATAGACTGTTTCTGTATCATCAACTAAATGAAGGAGTTCAACATCATAAACAACTCCGGGAGAGAGGTCATAAATTCGTGCATTCCTTGCATTACCGAGGTTGGGAACCTGTTCCCACTGAGAAGCGGACTGCTCCCGATAGTACAATTCATACACATCCGTGGATGCAGAGGCGGCACCCTGTGAGGTTTTTCCCGCGCTAGGAGTTACTTCAACCCAGAACACATCCAGTTCGGTTGTACTTTGTCCACAGACCGTCAACGTTAGCGAGGCACCTGTTTGGGCCGATGCTTGCGTGGCGGCGAATCCATTCGTATACGCTCCTGTGCCCGCACGATTCACCGCGGCAATCTGAACTTGGTACAGTGCGGATGCACTCAGTCCACTAATGGTCTCTTGCAGACCAGTTTCCTCACGGGGCCATGTGGTCCAATCATTCGTACCAGTTTTATAGCCTATCTCGTAGCTTGTGATTGGAGCGCCTCCATTGTCAAAAGGTGCATCCCATGATAGACGGAGTGCGTTGTCCGAAGTACCACATACAACCAGATTTTCTGGATTCCCCGGAAGATTGGCTTGGGTTGTTGCGGACTCCTGAACAAATTCGCCATGCTCAGCGTCAATCAATCCGGCAACCCGAACCTGATAGGTGGTTCCAGCCATAAGATCCGTGATGATCGCCTCAGTGGATAGCCCTGTATGAGCAATCTGTTGCCATGTCCCTGAACTCTCATCTCCACGATACTCCACTCGATAGCCGATCACGTCAGGACCCGAGGTGGGAGCAGTCCATGTAGCCTGAACACTGGAGGTAGACAGGACGGTCAGCATTAAGGAAGAGGGAGCGTCAGGTAACCCCGTTTCATCCATGGTTTGTCCAGTGCTCTGAATAAATAACCCCATAAAGTCTGCATTGATCGCTGCAACCCGAACGTCATAACTTGTTCCTGGATTAAGGTTTTGAATAAGAATAGTCGTACTCTCCGAACTCTCTTCTTCCCAGTCTCCAGGTTGTCTTCCTGTTTGGGTTTCATCCTCGTCGGAGACGCGGTAGTCAATCTGGTACCGAAGGATTGGTATCCCTCCCGCGTCAACTGGAACTGTCCAGGATACTTCCAGATCTGTCGTAGAGGTGCCCGTAACAATCAGAGCACGCGGAGGAGAGGGAGCGGTAGCAGACTCGGTCGTCACTGTACCCGATTCAAATTCACCTGCCCCCAAAGCATTCACCGCGGCAATGCGCACCTGATACTCCGTTCCTGCCATGAGATTAGTCAGGATCACTTCCTTAGTTTCCGCACGGCGAGTAAGAGTCATCGGATCCGAATCCGCAGGCGCATTGGTTGGGGCATATTCAATCGTATATGACCGCAAAGCCAGCCCACCTGTTTCCGTTGGTTTTGTCCAAGTGACGCGAACTTCAGTCGGGGATAGAGAGGCGATGACCACATCCAACGGAGTGCCAGGAGTAGAAGTCTCCGCAACGGTGGTCGCCGTATCAATCTCCGTATACTCCCCCTGTCCGGCAGAATTCTCCGCCGCCACGCGCACATCATAAGACATGTTGGATAGCAGGTCGGTAATTTCTAGTGTGGTTTCAGTGGTTGAGAGTTCCTTCCAGTTCCCAGCGGGCTCCGCACCCTCTCCATCAGGATCGGACGTCCGATACGCTAGAATATAGGACAGTGAACCCCCTGAATTATTTTGATCTGGTGCTGACCAAGTAACCAAAATTCTTGATGGCGAAGTTGCACGCACCGATAGATCAAGGGGCGGGTTCGGAATGGCAATACTCGTGGTTGCCGATGCAACGGCGTAGGGACCGATCCCCGCTGAATTGATGGCCGCCACTTGGACATCATAGGACGTTCCACCAGTGAGCCCTTCAATGGAAGCACGGGTCTCAATCCCAGTTTGTTCTACGGCGATCCATGGACCTGCTTCTTCGCTGTCCGTCGCCGAAGTCCGATATTGAATACTGTACCCTGTAATCTCAGACCCACTTGTTTCAGTGGGAGGTGACCAGGTCACCGACAGTTCATTCGGGGAAATGACGGTGATTGCAAGATCCAATGGTACAGAGGTAACGCCGATATTCAGCGTCGTGAACGTCTGCGATGCAAAAGGACCTGCTCCCACAGAGTTAACTGCTGCAACTTGTACATTGTAGACTGTTTCCGCGACTAACCCAGATAGAGTGGCACTACTCGTCTCGTGGTCACTGAATTCCCAATCTCCTGGCGCAGTACCCTGTCCTGAACCATCGGCATCTGCTAATCGATAGCCAACCCGGTAGCCTGTCACGGTGGCCCCGCCGTTCTCATCGGAAGAGAGTTCTGTCCAAGTCAACTCTGCCCCGGTATGAGAAATAGATGAAATCTCAAATCCATCGGGTGGGCTCGTTGGCACCGTGGCCGGATTCGTGACACCGACCGTATTGGAGGAGTACTCTCCATCTCCAATACGGTTGTTCGCGGCAATCTGGACATCATACGATGTACCGGCACTCAATTGCGTGAGCGTACGTTGTAGACTCGCTGCACTCTCAATCTCAATCACGGGTTCCCAATCCCCAGGCTGCACCCCCGGTGTAGTGACGTCGCTATCCGTCAAACGATAACGAAGTTTGTACAGCAGGATCGGCTGGCCGCCAGTAATCTCGGGGGCTTCCCAAGAAACGGTCAGTTCCGTAGGCGAAGGGGAGGTAATCTGAAGGCTCGTTGGGATCCCCGGTGCAGAAGATGAGGTCGTCACCTCTTCTGATACAAATTCACCGGTGCCAGCGACGTTGATCGCTGCAACCCGTACATTGTAAGAGGTGCCAGGCAAGAGATCCGTAATGGTGGCCGTTGTACCCGAAGGGGTGGCATCGGACCAGGCAGAAGTCGCGGGAGCACTCGCGAGCCGGTACTGAACCGAATAAGCTGAGATCTCGCTTCCACCGATCTGTGCTGGAACATCCCAAGAAATTGATAAGCTGGTGGGGCCCGTAACCTGAATCTCTACGTTCTGGGGCGCGGAGGGCGCATTCGCGTCCGTGGTCGTCGCAACCAACGTTCCCTCATCACCCGTGCCTGCACTGTTGACCGCTGACACGCCAATGACGTAGGACGTACCAGCCAGTAAACCCGTAAGTGAGACGGTCTGCCCTGCGGGAGAGGCGGAAGTCCAATTTTGGGAGCTCTCCAACCGATACCGGACTACATACCCCGTAACGGGAGCACCTCCATCGGAAGAGGGTGCAATCCACGCAACCGTTAACGCATTTTGCCCCTGAGCAGTCACATTAAGATTTTGAGGAGCAGTGGGCGCAATCGCTGCATTCGTACTTTGCGTGGTTCGGGCGTACGGCCCTGCCCCAGCGCTGTTATTCGCTGCAACCTCTAATTCGTACTCGGTACCTCCAGATAGATCACTGATTGAGGTAGAGGTTGCTCCGATGACCGAAATAACTGACGACCATTGCGCGGTGCCACTCTGACGATAACGAATATTATAACTCTGGATTGCAGCTCCGCCATCATCCTCAGGTGCTTGCCAACTGATGCTGATCTCCGTCGGAGATGTAGCACTGGCCGTGAGTGACCGAGGAACGGTAGGCTCAACCGCCGGGCCAGTCGTCCCTGTAAGCGTGGCAGCTACTCCCTCCCCCTTTTCATTGGTGGCCTGGATGCTGATATCGTAGGTGGTCGCAGGTAACAGTGAACGAAGGACAACGGTTGTCCCCGTCACCTGTTGCGTCTCATAGGTGCTGGATGTGGTTAGTTTATGACCAACCGTGTATCCCGTAATCGTACCACCGCCATCACTTTGAGGAGCACTCCATTCCAGAGTGAGGGAAGAGTGCGTCGGGGCAGAGACGGTTGCACCTGTGGGAGCAGAAGCAAGGACAATCGGATTGGTGGCTACTTCGGAAGAGGTAGCAGGATCCCCTGTACCCGCAAGATTCGTTGCCGTAACCTGAACCTCGTAGATGGTCTCCACTTCCAAGCCCGTAATTGTGTGGATGAACACAGGACCGACAGCGTTCGGCGTGCTCCATGCCGCAGGTGGGATTTCCACTTTGCGATGACTCACTTCATATCCAGTAATGAGCCGACCGCCATTTTCTGAGGGAGCTTCCCATGATACATCCAGTTCGGTTTGAGAGACCGCAGAGACCTGCAAATTCTGGGGAACACTTGGGAGTGCCGCATCGGTACGCCCAGAACCCATTGCAGGATCGCTGGCACCGACACCATTTACAGCAGCTACTCGGATATCATACAATACATATGGATCCAGGTTGGAGAGTGTGATTGTCTCCACGTTTCCAGAGTGGGAGGCATCAATCCAATTCCCCGCAGTTTGGCCGGCATCTGCCGCACGCCGATACTCTACGGTATAACCTGAAAGATTTGAACCGTTCGTCTCCGCCGGGGCAATCCATGTGACCGTCAAAGAAGAGGAGGTCGTAGCTGTAACCGTAACTTCCGTAGGTGAATCGGGAGCTGCCTGAGGGGTTCCTATTCCCTTAGCATAATCGCCTTCCCCAATGGCATTTCTGGCACGAACCTGTATATCATATGAGGTCCCTGCGACCAATGATGTGATCGTGAAGGTGTTTACTGAGCGGGAAACACGCATGTCTGTCCACCCTTCAGATCCCGAATCTGAAACGCGATGGCGTAGATCAAACCCTAAAATTTCCGCTCCGTTGTCAGTGGGAGTTTCCCATCTAGCAGTGAGAGATGTCGCGGAGGCAACAGTAACAAATATGGTAGGCCTTCCAGGAGCCGTGGCAGGAGTGCCAGCTCTCTCATCCGAGTAGGTTCCTGTTCCCACCGAGTTGATCGCTGCGACCTGAATAAAGTACCCTGTTCCTGTCGTAAGTTCAGTGATCGTAGTCTCCGTGCCCGTGACAGTCGATGTCACAGAAGTCCAATCGCTGGGGTTTGCATTCTCGTCACGGTACTGAACCGAATAGCCAGTGATCTCAGCTCCACCGTTTTCCGTGGGAGCAACCCATGAGACGTCCAGAGAGGTCCCAGAGGCCACCGCTACCGTCACGCCAGTAGGTGCCCCAGGGCGTACTACTAAGGTAATGGATTCCTCCTCCGAGTAGGTGCCGGTCCCGACCGAGTTGATTGCCGCAACCTGAACAAAGTACTCTGTTCCTGTCGTAAGTTCAGTGATCGTAGTCTCCGTGCCCGTGGGATTCGGCGTTACGGAAGTCCAAGTGCTAGGGTTTTCATTTCCCCCGCGGTACTGGACGCTATAGCCTGTAATATCAGTCCCACCGTTTTCCGCGGGAGCATTCCATAATACGTTCAGGGATGTTCCCGAGGCTATCTCAACAGTTACCCCAGAGGGTGCTCCGGGGGCAGTAATGGTTGGTCCTGCGGGGGTAGTTCCATTGCCGGTCAACCAGTCTCCAGTGCCAATTTCATTGACCGCAGCAACCCTGACATCATACTGAGATTCGGGTTGCAAGCCTGTAATCGTGGCACTGGTGCCCGTACCCGTCGTAGGGAATGTGGTATATTCTGTCTCGGAGTCCAACTTGTATTCAACCGTATATCCCGTGATATCCGTTCCTCCCGTTTCCACGGGAGCAACCCAAGTGAGGGCAAGTTGGCTAGGCTCGGTTTCATCTACCGCAAGATTCGTAGGAACACCGGGCGCCGTTGCAGGAAGGGTTTTTAGACGATCATCATCGCTATTAGTTCTAACCCGACTACTGCCAACATCATTGAACGCAGAAAGCTCAACACGATAGTTCGATTCTGCGCGGAGATTTGTGAAGGTATAACTAAGTTCCGAAGAAGGGTCTATCTCTATCGCTGGTAGAAATGAAGCTCTTGGCGGGTGCCTTGTTATGGCTACTCCATATTTGGTGATTGGGCTCCCACCATCATCATCTGGGGGGCTCCATGTTACGGTAATTTGGGAGGGTGTTTTAGAGAATCTAACATTAGCAGGTTGGTTAGGAGCCATTATAGGAATAAGAGGTGTCCACTCGGAGTCCACCTCATTATCATGCCCATCATCGTCCTTATAAAACACTCTGGCCTTGATTCTCTTACCTCGGTCAATATCCCTTATTCTGTATTGAGGTGCAGAACCCAATGCATAACGAGTTATTTGTTCACCAGTAACATCATCCCGAAAAGTACGCAATTCCTGATTCCCGTTTTCATCCTCTGCAATCCACGAAACATTAGGAGAAAATCCCTGATCTGGTGTCTCGCTACGAGCCATAGTCATTCCATCGGGATCTTGAACGCCAATATCTCCACTGGTGAGAAAAATGACATCAAAGACTTGGCGCTGAAGTTCTACCGCAGAGTTCACTACCCTTAGTTCTAACATGCCAGTAGGGAGATCATTCACAGGATTTACATTGAACGTAAACTGGAACACGCTGCTTTCATCACCACGGATAACTGTTTTGAAGCTAAAGCTACTATAATCGTCCCCGTTGTCATTTTGATCAGGCGTAAATATCAAGTTTCCTGCATCCAAATCGTCCTTTGAAATCGTCTGCCCATCAGATACATCGACACCATTGAGCTTCAATGTTCCCGGCCCTGAGAATTCAGTAATTATCACAGAAAAGTCGGTTTCGTTTGTAAAGTCACTTGCCTCAATCGGGTAAGGCGTATCCTCCTGTATATCCTTCTCCACGTTAGAAGCATTCGGAGAATCTGATTTGTCATCCTCCGGTGACTTCGTAACGCTCTCATCGGGTCTAAGTCCAAACTCAACAGGGAAAGATGGAGGCGTTAAAAGAGAAGCGTCACTTACCCCCTCTGATACCGGCAATACAAGCCCGGATTCATTTGGTCCGCCTACATTATCGGCATAGGATTTCGGCGGAAAAACTGTACATATTTTAATTAAGGCGAGAAAAATAATTGGGACGAATCTAGATTTTGAATAAAGCATTTGATTTGGAGTAATTAACATAACTAATGGGCATGACACCTGTACTTACTTGATCTACGAAGACCTACGAAAATGTTGCAGAGATCCGATCAATAAATATGTTCACGGATATATATTTGGGGGTAATAACTTACTGTACAATGGAGGGGAAGCCAGACATAGGCGAGCGAAAGTACGGAAAACCCTGCCTTTAGTCAATAACTTGAAAGCGTTTTCAAGATCTTCACATAAAATTCACGCAAGTTTCACACTTTTAATTCCATTTCTTTCGTGCACCGTGGAAAGGTACCCCTCTGTGATGGGTGCGAATCCCATCCAATAACTGTCGCTCCCCGGTTGGTAGCGGCCTTGGCGTATTATGGAGGTAACGATATGGTATGAAGCACTAGGACTTAAAGGGCTGCGTGAGCAACTTAGCGATCATGCGGCGCAGGCCTTGAAACGAACAGTCTAGGGAAAAAGTCTGACCATTCGCCGTCAAATAGCATTGTGCTTCCCAAGTTTTCAAACCTTCTGTATCCTTTTCCGACTGTTTTGATTTCTTTAAGTTTTGGCGTTAATCCACACTGTCTCTGCGTTCAACCACATATGATAAAGCACATTACAAACTCTATCAAGGTGCCGCTAAGACCTCTCGGCAATCCTGATGATCGCACTGAAGTATATGTATCCAGACGAAATTGCCAGTCTACGAAGCCTGAGCGCGGAGTTCAAAGAGATGCACTGAAATTCAATCTTCAGTTGGCGAACGGCGGCAGAGATGCTTGCTTCTTTGACTCACCCAATCACCGCCTCTTCAAAATCACACGTAAACTGTGTCCTCAGCGATGCCCAGTTGAGATTGGCCGGAGTAGTGATTTTAATGTTCAATATCTTTGGGAGGATTAGGGTCCTGCCCCGGCGGAATCGTATCTTTACTTCTGATTTTTCCATCACGTCCCTTTGTAGTAAGTTCGCCACCACCCTGATTTCTAAGATTCTCCTTAGCGGCATCTTGTGCATCTCTTTGAGTGTCATGTAGACTTGTGGGCCTCTCTCTATCGTTTCGCTTATTCACCCACTTGCCGTTTTCATTTATATACACGGTGCGATCTTGTGGTTTTGCCATTGTAATAATTTGTTTGATGAACTGACCATTAGTCCAACTATTGTGCCATTATTCGTTTAATGTACTACGGGGGACATGCATACAATGTTTGTCATCACAGTGATGGACATTTTGACAGAAAAATCACATAAACCGCAACATTGAAATTATTCCGGCACTGTGCCTACTGTCTCTCATTATACATCCAGAGTTGAGACACAAGAAGCCTCAATTGAACTTGTATGTTCCCATACCATAAGGTAGTCAATTCCATTCTGGCTGATTAATATTTAATTCTAATGGGGGAGGAATGCCTAAGAGGAAAAGGATCGCAGGGTGGAGAGTAGACTCTACGAACAGAGGGAAACGGGAATTGACATGACATATATAACCAGTCAATTATCAGAGCGTCCAACATGTCGGCAAACATATGTGAAGAAACTGTTGATAATGGCAAAATGGATGAGGCGTAAACAGGCTGATCCGCATACCATTCGACCGTCCGATTTCGGCATACAGGGAGATAACATTGTCAGACAGTTTAAGAAGTTTGACGATTAAACCACGAACTTTCAAGTTCTTTGACCTGTTTCTCTATCAATGCACGGTGGTCTGATTCATTCATGCTCATGAACTGATCCTTCTCCACAAGGGTAATTTCTTCCTGATCTGAATGTCCCAAGCGTAGGATCTGGAGAGCCTCGTGTTCAGGTAGCAACCCTTTGATGAACGCTCTGTGTATCAAAAGGTCTAACCTTTGTGGGATTTCTGGGGCAAGTTGTTGAGGCTCTTTTTTCCTCCATCCCATTTTACCGATCATTATACACCACTTCTTGTACAGGTAGTGGTTAATCACTTCTAACTCACGTAACCGATATAAGAGTGCCTGTATACTCATCCCATATCTTCGTTTAAGCAGAAACAATTCCTGACTAGAGATAAATGTTCTGCGACGACCAATATCACGAAATAACGTCTGAGAAGGAGCCAAAAAAGCTCCCCCAAACCGATATGCCACTTTCTCTTTATCACGATAATCATCAGATTCAACACTCAAAACGAGATGCCCTAACTCATGTGCTAAGTTAAGTCGTTGTCGGTCACCAGAAAGCCCCCGTCTTGATACAACTCCCGAAGAGACAGGAACGCTCTGGCTATTGAGTGCTCGGAGTGAAAGACCATCAAACCCCTCTGTTGCATCAATTTCAATCACATGAATTTGTTTGTTCTCTAATAAGTTAACCATACTTGGAATAGGATCTGTACCCAATCTCCAATGATTACGAAGTTCAAAAGCGGCACCCTCTGCCTCCTCAACATTGCTGATGCATTGAGGCTCTGGTAACGTCTCAGTCCTATTGAATTCTCCCAGCATATCCAATAGACGTATTCTCTCTTCAAGAGCAAACTGACATAGGCTTTCTATTCGGTTTTGTTCATGCTTACGCAATCTTGAGCCTTTGCGGTATTCAACAATTTCAATCTCAACGGTGGCTCTGCGAGAGAGAGACTCAATACTGACATTCAGTGCCTCGGCAAGCTTTTCTATAACTTGTTTTGAAGGTAACGATGCACCCCGCTCATATTTCGAGAGCGATTGCTTTGTTACAAACCCATCCATAGATTGGGCAAGATCGTCCAGAGACATGCCCTTCGCAAGGCGAAATTGTTTCAATCTTTCACTGGTAAGCATAAAATGTGGACTACTTGTGAAAATAGTTGACAATTCAACAAAATTTGTTGAAACTTGTAAACCGAAAGCGTGTACAATACAAGTTTAATTAAAACCCCCGAAATAATGAATACATCCCACAGCCAACAAGATGAACGTAACAGGTCTCTTGACCAATTACTCCGATCAATTTGTACCCAGAATCAAATCACAAAATCGCAACATGATCTTGCCGTGGAGCGGTACCAAAAAATCAGCAAATTTCTGTCAGGAAGTGGCTGCCCTTTGGCAAAATACAGCCCTGAGATTTACTCTCAGGGCTCATTCAGGATTGGTACAACCAATAGGCCCACAGGACAGGATGAATTTGATATAGATTTTGTATGCGAGTTTGCAAGTCGGTCCGCCAGTACAGGAGGCCCCGATCAATTACTTCAAGAATTGTACGATACCATTCAAAAGCACAGGGGTTATAGTCAACTTGTTGAAATGAAAAAACGTTGCGTACGACTAAATTACGCTGGAGACTTCCACATGGATATCTTGCCAGCTATCCCTAACCCCATGAAAGGTCAAAGTTGTGTTAAGGTTCCCGATCGTAAGCTACACCACTGGATAGATAGCAATCCAAAGGGATATGCTGAGTGGTTTGAGCAAATTGCTAATGGTAGACAAGGATGGGATAGAAAATCTACGCAGCCTATTCAAGATTACGAGTCCGCCCAACAAAAAGTAACTCTCAGAGTGGTGGTTCAGCTTATGAAACTTTGCCGTGATGTAGTTTTTGCTGGAAGAGATTATAACAAAGATTTTGCCCCTCCAAGTATTATTCTTACTGCGCTTGCAGCGAACCTGTATCGTGATGAGGATTCCGTGAATCAAGCAATTAGTTCAATCCTCAATCAGATTGTACATGATATCAAAGATCCCGGAGGTGAGATGTTGATAGTGGTTAATCCGACGAACCCTGACGAAAAATTCAGTGAGAAGTGGGAGCAAAACTCCACATCATATCAGCAATTCATTAGGTGGATTCGGTACTTTGAAACAGTATGGAAACAGTTGCAGAGCCAGCAAGGATTATCCCAAATCAAACAAGAGCTTGAAAAACTTTTCGGTGAGGATATTACCAAAAGTGTATTCTTTGAACTGGAGGATCAACTAGTTCAGTCTCGGCGAAGGGGTGAGTTAGGAGTATTACCGATTGCGGGGGTAGTCAACATGCCGGAAGAACCAAGTGCGATTCAGGTCAAACCTAACACTTTCTACGGGCATCAATAGATACTATGCTATGGGATAGAAATGACACTTCCTCAACAAGATGCGAATATACACATGTATTATTCCCAGTTTCAAACAACTTGGAATAAGGGTACCATAATCTGGAATGGCCCGATTCGGCCCTGTTCGCTAAGTGATATCTATGATATCCGAATCAAATACCGGTTGAGAAGTGCACCCCAAGTAAATGTCCTATCTCCGATACTGAAAAAAAAGGCCAATGACAAACCTATTCCCCATATTTACAGTGATGGATCTTTGTGTCTCTACCTGCCAAGAACTAATGGGTGGGCTCCCCATATGTCCATAGCAAAAACAATTATCCCATGGACATACATGTGGCTTTACTTCTATGAGTTCTGGCAGGCCACGGGTAGATGGATAGGGGGAGGTGAACATCCAAGCTTCAGATCAGAAAGAAGAAGGAAACCATGACCAGGCGTATTCTTAGTATAGATGGAGGTGGAGTCAAAGGTGCTTTTCCAGCTTCTTTTCTGGCTAAAGTAGAAGAAAGTATCGGTTGCCATGTAGCTGACTATTTTGACTTGATTACGGGAGTGAGCACTGGTGGTATTCTGGCGCTTGGTCTCGGTCTACGGATCGAGGCTGAGAAGTTGATTAGTTTTTATGAGAACAGAGGGGCAGAGATATTTCCTGAAAATCAATCTTTCCATCACATTCGTTCTTTATTTTCTGCCAGATACAGGCAAGAGCCCTTAAAAGCAGCACTTCACGAAGTATTTGGAAACCACAAATTAGGCCAAAGTAAGAGTCGGTTGGTGATTCCATCAACTAATCTTGAAACAGGCGATGTCTATATATTCAAGACATCACATCATCCACGCCTACAAAGTGACTTCAAAAGATCAATGGTTGAGGTAGCCTTGGCTACGAGCGCTGCTCCGGTCTATTTTCCATTCTATTCAAAGAAACGTGAAGTTCAACTAATAGACGGTGGGGTATGGGCCAGTAATCCTATTGCAGTGGCGGCGATAGAAGCTCTAACGATTTTAGAATGGAAAGAATCAATAGAAATTCTCAGTCTGAGTTGCACTGGTAAGCCACTCAACATAAATCCAGATGGGCGAAAAGGGATGGGAGTTTTCCAGTGGTGTCGGTATAGTACTAACCTCTTCATGACCTCACAATCAAAGTCAGCTCTCGGGATGGCTCAACTTTTAGTGGGCAATAATAATGTAATGAGAATTGACACCACATTCAACCAAGGGAGGTTTAAGCTTGATAGAAGTAAGGATATAAACTCGCTCGTGGGGATAGGATCATCCGAAGCGCGAAAAGCGCTGCCAGAACTCAAGGAGCGCTTTTTCCAACAGATCACAGAAAAGTTCATCCCAGTGAATAAACTGTAAATCTATCCTGACACCTCCCCGAAAATATTTCATTAATTGTCAGGATCTTGTATTCCAGTCCCAACCTCAACGGTTCCTGTTATTCTATGTGAATTGTATGCCCTACATCACATTCACACAATCTTTACTCAGAGCGATGTTTATATACTCCATAGTCATCCTTATGTGAAATGGACTATTATGTCTTCTCTGATGAGAGCAGCCACACCGACGGAGAATTCAGGAGTATTGCTGCTATCTCGCTCCCATACATTTCCCGAGAGCAGATAACGGCTCTTTCCGACAGTCTGGCCCAAAGTATAGAGTTTTCAGAGAAAGGAGAACTAAAGTGGAGAAATATTGGAAGGAATGGTACAGCGAATGTTTGCAGAGCAAAGGCAGCAGTTGACTTTGTTCTTTCAAACCGTCAACAGGGGCTACGAATAGATGTGTTAACATGGGATATCAACGACTCACGTCACTCCGTTGAACACAGAGACGATATTGCAAATTATGCTCGAATGTATTTCCATTTACACCGTAATCTAATTAAACGACGTGGCGATAATACTCGCTGGCATTTACGACCAGACAGGCAAGTTAGAATTGATTGGGATACTATTCAGAGGTGCTTCAGTAGTACCGGTACATGGCAACACAATACTCAAGAAATTCCTGAGCTATTAACTGAGGAAGCCCGTGAGGTCGCTCCATATGTGGACACTTTCAAGGAGGTAGACTCGGCTGAAACGCCGTTTATACAGTTGGCTGACATATTTGCGGGTATGGCCAGTTACAGCCGTAAAAACACACAGATTATTCGGCAACTGCTGAATAAAAACAGTATACAAATAAAAATATTCCCCCCAGATGTGCCTGCTTATCAGGTATCCAGAAAGGATCATGGTCGCTTTCAAGTCATCTATCATCTGTATCGGTGCTGCAAAAAACAGAGACTTGGAGTATATCTGGAAAGTAAGGCATACTTATTGACAAAGGCTCCAAGGAACCCTATAAACTTTTGGCATTACGAATCACAGCATCCTAGGGATAAGGCTCCCACGAAGAACAAGTTATGAGTAAATTTTTGAATGAAGAATTTCAGAGTTATATTCCCCAATCCGCATAGTTGGCCCGAATAATTTCAGGATTAGTTTGCACCATATCTCTCTTTAACATATTCAAAAGATTTCTTGTATGGAGGCCACAGGACCGTAGCCATAGAGTAAATCATTAGTTCAAATTTACGAATAATGATGAAACAATGATTATTTCGTCATTCTATAGCCCATCAGAAATTATCCAAAGCAAGCAGAATTTATACTCAAATCTGATATGACCCAGCAATCAAATATCCGTATAAGTTCCCCAGAACTCGCCATTACCGAGGGGAACCCGTTTAAATCTGATCAACTCAAGCGTAAGCCCTCATGTGAGTTGCTAACTGAGTTTGTATCTCGCATTGAAGGGCCTTGCACCATAGCAATAGACGGCGCTTGGGGAAGTGGAAAGACTACGTTTCTAAATCTGTGGGCTGCTCATCTTAAGGATAACGCATTCTCCGTTATTCAAGTGAATGGCTGGAAAACGGACTACTTCAATGATCCCTTTCTTGCCATTGTCGGCGAAATGACGAAGCAACTGATGGACAAAGGGCAGTTTAAAACAAATGATCTCTCAGACCTCAAAAAATCTGGCTCTTCGCACTTAAGAATGGGTTAATTGATTTCGGTAGCCTTCTGGATACATATCTAACCCTCCGAGATAGAAGTAAATCGCAGTGGCGAACCGCTGTTTATTTCGGTATCCCCGGGCACGGACCTTGATGCTTTTGATCCTACTATTGATACTTTCCGCTGGCCCATTGCTGACTTTGAGAACAATGGCATTGATGATCCCCCATAGATGTTTTTTGACGGTCTTCGCGGCCTCTTTCATGGGAGCAAGTCTACAGCGCATGGCCCAACTCAACCAGCGCGTCCAACCTTTGCGTGCCCAAGTTCGGCTCTTATAGTGCCAGAGCCTCTGGGACAGGTCTTTGATTGCCCAAGCCCGAGCCGTTCTCAGCGAACTCTTCTTTAACGCTTGGAATCGTTTCTTTTGCTTGACCGACATATTCTGCGGATTGGTCAGCCATACATACTTGGTCCCTGTGAGATCCAGACTCCCTTCCTTCCGCAATTCTCGATTCTCCTGTTTCCGAACTTTATCTACTGCACCTCCTATATATCTGGCTACATGAAAGCGATCAAATGCAATCTTTGTTTCTGCGTCAGGAACCCATTTGAGTGTAGCGGAGATGAACGCGGGCCACATATCCATACTCAAGCTTTTGAGGGCTTTCAGTTGCGCAGGGGAACGGGAAGCATAATAGCTTTCCAGACTTTCTTTCTTCCGTTCATCCGCGACATGCAATACATGCCCCGTTTTCGGATTCCCCACTATCGTAACGTAGTTGTGCCCTTTTGTAAAGGCAATTTCATCCACACAGATGTGTTCCGTCTTCTCTTTCTCTCTACGAGCAAGCCCTCGCTTGACCGCACGTTCCATGATATTGGAGATCATTCTCCAACTCACCTTCAGTCGAGTGGCCACCGTGGATAGACTGCCCGCATCCTCGGACCAGTCAATCACACGCGCCTCAAATCCGGTCGTAAACTGCACCCGCGCATCCGCCCATGGCACCGATACCGTCTTGATCCCATGCTCCGAACACTGCACGCGAGGAACCCTCGCTACCACATGCGTGTGATAGTCACAGATTCGCGTATGACGCCACTTCCGACGACGATGGTCGTAACCCGGACAGGCTTTCCCACACTCGGGACAACGTAACACCAAATCCTCTGAATAGATGACATGGATCTCCGCCGTCAACTCCTCGGAATCATAGGTGATCTCCGATACCTCCCACGAAGAGCCTATACCGAAGAGCTCACTAAGATCTTGAATTTGTATCGCCATGAATCGATAAATTGGTTGATTGGTTAATGAAAATGGATCGCGTATCTACCCATAAAATAAACATCAAAATCGACTCTGAACCCAATCCATCTCATGACCGTTCATCCTAATTCCAGGGCCTTGCCCACTTAAAAAGCTGTAGACCCTTATATTTGAATGCTGAATTTAATAGGGAGTTGGAAAAACCTATTGATTGATCCATCGGATATAAACAAAAGGCATTCAAGAATTCCCAAAGCCCTGGATGATCATTTTTCAGAAAAGTCCTCAGCCTTTGGGTTAGATTCTTTGGCTCTTCAGCCATTATCGTCCAGTACGATACTTTTCGGAAAACATATCTGATCTGTGAGGAGAAATCTCCGGTGAAACAAAAGAAACATTTGAAGATATTTTTTAGAATTCAATAGTTTACTGTAATCTTTGCAGGCCTTCAGCATTAATTTTGTGAATAACCTGATTCTTCATACCACAAGGAAAAAGCTATGTCGTTTGTTCAGGAACGTTTCGTTGACAATGGTTTGGGACATTTTCTCACATCAAACGATTTTTGGGGGTTTGACGGAATGGAGACACTCTGTTCAGAACCAAACTATCGTGTCATAGACGAATTTATCACTAAGATAAAAGAGGGAATTAGCTTTTTGGGTGAAATAAAAGTTCTTTCAGATGAAGATCGAAAAGCCATCAAGAGTCTGACTACAAATGTATTTAAGGCTGTTGAATGGTTTGAAAAGTATTTGGCATTGATTAAAACTCTTCCCAGACATGTGTCCTGGAAACAAAAGGCATATGATAAACTGGAAAACCTTGTAATCCTTCTTGAGGACATGGGGGAAATTTGTGCATTATCTGCGAGTGAAGATTTTACTCGGATGATAAAGGCAGAAATAGAGAGTTTGACGGATGAGCCAACTGAGAATTGAGAAGAGTCAAAAGTTCAAACGAGAACTTGATAGGCTGGGTAAGAGGCATTCAGGGTTAGTAGAAAAAGTTGACAACACTCTAAACAGTCTTGCTATTGGTGAAAGACCCGACGGAAAGCGACTTTTCGGATATAACGAACTTTTGATATTCCAGATTCGATGTGGTACGGGAAATATGGGACGAAGAGGTGGTGCGCGGATTATCTACTACAAGGATAAATCATGATTGTTAGCTTTATATATTTACCTCAAAAATGCTGAGGGTTACATTTCCAGTCAGAGGATCGTGAAAATCCTCAGAGACTATCTGCAAACCACATGAGTTGCAAGTATTCCAGCCGAAGTTAGCCCGTTACATCTCGTCCGAAGGTAAGGGCTTACGGACTCCCACTGAGATGCTGTCTCCTAACCTAAGTGCGCATTCCGCTGAACTGGGCTGCCTGTTATGTGCCAGATTTTTCGTCATACTTATCGTACTTCGTTGGCCAATTCTCGTTGCCCCTGAACCTTTCTCATTGACTCTCCGGTCAACGCAATTTTGTGTGTGTTATTGACGATTCGATTCGGGATTGCGTCGGCCAGCGTTGGATCATTCATGATCTCGTACTGAGTATTCCAAACAAAAGAGCCACCGATTACGAGCGATGGGAGCCACTGAATACGAACGATGGGAGCCACTGAATACGAACGATGGGAGCCACCAAGTACGATTGATGTGAGCCACCCATTCCGTTGGAAACAGTGGTTCATCTGTACGGAATACGCATCAAATCTGTTGAAAATCAAAAAATCGGCATTCTACTGACATGCACAAAATAATTGTAGACTCTTTTTCTGTGGCTATTTTTTAGGATTAAATGAAATTATGTTACTGTGATGAAAGCGGCATTGGGGAGAGCCGGTCACAGTTATGGTTGGAATTATAGTGGATTCTACTCGTATGCATCAGACAAAAGATGAGTGGTAAAAACCTCTGAAAAGACTCTCCAAAATGGCTGGAAGAGAGCTTAAAGAGATTCATGGTAGGGACCTCTACTCATTGAGGCGTCGCAGCTCGCTGCT
The DNA here is from genome assembly GCA_965209015.1 of Rhodothermales bacterium. Taxonomy (GTDB): domain Bacteria; phylum Bacteroidota; class Rhodothermia; order Rhodothermales; family Bin80; genus Bin80. The sequence goes on from OZ242367.1 coordinate 488,224, forward strand.
CCGCCTCAATGAAATGTGCTCCGCCATGGTTAAACTTTGGATTTCTGGAACCGTAAAAAGCTTTGTCGTCGACCGTAATTTGTATTGTCGTTGAAAAGATACGATACGCCTGCGGGGATCAACGTTTTTCTATTTTCTGAACAAGTTCCTTCAGGATCTCAAGTGACTCATCAATATCATCCAAGTGGGTTCGGAAGGAGCCAACGGCCAGACGTAATATCACAGTTCCATGAATACGCGTAGATGTCATAAGGACACGACCATCCTTGAGAATATCCTGTACGAGTGCGAGATTAAATTCGTTCGCATCCCCCCTTTTCGGAACATAACGGTAGGTGATGATAGATAGATCAGGGTAAGGACCAACCTGAAAACCATCCCAACTATTGAGACGATCATACGCATATCGGGCTAAGTGAATTTTTTCCGACAATGCCGCACGAAAAGGAGCGACCCCCAACAGTTTGAGGGGTAACCACATTCGCAGTCCACGGAAATGCTTGGATAGCTCGGGGGATAGATACGCAGGAGATAGTTCATGCGCATCTGACTCCATATCAAGCATATAGGCTCCACGTCCCCCATGTGCTGGTCCAAGGAATTCTTGATCTCGTACAAGAAGAGCACCCGTACCAAACGGTAAGAAAAGAGTTTTATGAGGGTCAAGTACAAGCGAGTTTGATTGATTCATTCCAGTGAGCACCTCCCGTCCCTCTGGGCAGAGAGCAAAGAAAGCCCCATAGGCACCGTCCACATGGAGCCAAAGATCATTTGAATGAGCGACGGAGGCAATCTCCGCTAAGGGATCCACAGTACCCGTATTTGTTGTACCGGCTGAGGCGACAATCAACCACGGATTCAGACCAGAAGCTCTGTCCGACGCAATCGTTTTCGCGAGGGAATCAGCGGACATTCGGCATTGTCCATCCTCACTGACTCTGCGCAGAATTGAACTGCCCATGCCCGCAATTCGTAGGGCCTTGTCTACACAATGGTGCGTGTGCTGAGTCATGTAAACCACCGCACGGTCATAATCAGCACCCCGCAGGCCATGAGCCTCCCGAGCAGTAATCACCGCAGATAAATTGGCAATGCTTCCACCAGAGGCAAGATATCCCCCCGCTCCTTTGGGGTATCCCACGACTTCAGCCATCCAGCGGATAAGCATGTTCTCCATACGGACCGCACCAGGAGCAGAGTGAAATACCCCCGCATATCGTCCCCCGATGGCTGCCAAAAAATCACCGAATGCAGATTGAACCAACCCACCAGATGGGATGTATCCCAAGTAGCGAGGAGATCCCGAGTTAAGCCCTTCATGATCTACATGGTCAAATAACAGCCTCAGAGTATCGTCTACGGAAATACCTGTCTCGGAGAGTGGTGACGATAACAATCCGATACTCTGATCTTTGGATTTAACAAATGCAGGATCTGTTCGTACATTCGCTAAATGTTGGCGCGCGTACTGTTCGGTTTTGGCAAAGAGTTCATCCAACTGATCCTGATTCGGTTCGAGAGATCTGGCCTGCTGTTCCAAATCATACAACAGTTCACTACTTACCGCACCTTCAGCGGTATGATGTTGACCGTTTGCTCTTGGGGTAGATACAGAAGTTGAAGGGTTCATCGTGATATGATTTTGGTGTGTTATATTAGACGAAATATACTCTTGGGACCGCAAAGCATCAACACATTTGGAGACAAAATAACTCGTTCATCCTTCTATGAGATGATGCCTGTCTCCCCACCATAAACCTACTACGTAAATAAGTCTAAAAGGCTTCACTTGGAAAGGAAAAATGATCAACCGAAGAGATTCGTGCAACAAGATCATTGAATCTGGTGTGATTGCTGTATTCCGATTCAAGGAAGTATTTCCCATGATTCCAGTTGCAGATGCGCTGATCCGTGGGGGGATAATGGTTCTGGAAATTACACTGACCACCCCAGAGGCATTATCTTCGATTGAAGCACTGAAGCGACACTATGGATCAAAGATCCTCATTGGAGCAGGATCCTTGATCTCGAGAGATCAAGTTGAAAAGGTTGCATCGGCTGGTGCAGATTTTATCGTCAGTCCGATCACTAGGAATGAACTGATAGATGCGGGGCATGCTTATGATTTACCAATCTTACTTGGTGCATTTACACCAACCGAAGCACAGACCGCTCATGAATATGGAGCGGACATGGTTAAAATCTTTCCGGCAGGACAAACAGGCCCCAGTTATTTGAGAGGACTCTTGGCACCAATGCCACATCTCAAACTCGTCCCAACTGGTGGAGTAACCCCAGAAAATGCAGGAGAATGGATTCATGCCGGTGCGGTAGCAGTCGGAATTGGTACAGCGCTGATTGATACGGAAGCAATTCGACGGGGAACTTTCTCCGTACTTACGGAACGTGCCCGCACGCTCTGTTCCTGTATCGCAAAGGCAAAAAATTCAGAGATCCATCACGGTTCTGAGTACTGAAATTAGCCAAGTGAACCGAGTACCAAAATCAATTTCTCAGAGACCCGAATTATTCGCTGGCTTGTCGGGGCAATATTCGCCGCTTCTGGGGTGGTTTTTGCAATGTTGTGATTGATTCCATAGGCTAAGCTTACTCTCTCGTTATCCAGCTGCCCCATCAGTAGGATTTGCCTTTAGGTGGTTCCGTATTTCGGCAAACATTGGACTACTCATCCGCAGATCAATGGGGTGGACAAACATTTCATCTGGTTGGTGATCTGTTCAGTGAGTTTCATAAAATACGGTAGACTCACTTCCCAGACCGAAGAGTGAGGTCAACTCGGTATGAGTGTTGTTTCGGGGTGCGAATTTTTACTATCCACAGATGGCCAGATCAGTGGTATGATACCATTGTGAGCGCCATTGCTCCGAGTACGCCAGATTGACTCCCTAAAGCAGGAGGGACGATATAGCGGTCAATTCCATGAATTACTTCTTCAACCTGAATGTACTCGTTCAGGTGTGACTGCACAGATGAACGTATGGCCGGGAATAAATGCTCTTGTTGCATGACTCCTCCGCCCATAATGATTCGCTCTGGAGAGAAAGTTAAAATCAAATTCGATACAGCAAGTGAGAGGTAGTGTACCACATAGGACCACCCTCTATGGTCTGGAGGTAGCTCCTCGGCAGGCATTCCCCAACGCGCCTTGATTGCCGGTCCGGTCGCCATCCCTTCAAGACATGCACCATGGAAGGGGCAGATTCCTGCAAAATCATCTCCCTCCGCTCTGGGCAACAGCAGATGCCCCATCTCTGGGTGCAAGAGTCCATGGACGGGTTGACCATTCACCAGGGCTCCACCTCCAAATCCTGTTCCAATCGTGAGATACAGAACATTTTTGGCTCCCTGCCCGGCTCCCCATAAATATTCTCCCACCACCGCGCCATTGACATCCGTATCAAACGCTACCGGAACTTTAAATTCTCGACGAACCATGCCAGCCATATCTGTATTTGACCAGCCAGATTTCGGAGTACTCGTTATAAACCCGTAGGTATCCGAGTTTGGCCTGATATCTGCGGGACCGAAGGTTGCAATTCCAATGGCATCTGGCAGTTGGGGTTGAGAATGAAAGAACTCTACTACCCGTTCCAATGTCTCGTCGGGAGTAGTTGTAGGGAATCGTCCTACGGCACGAATATCATCTGGTGGGCGTCCGATTGCACATACAAACTTGGTGCCCCCAGCCTCAATGCCTCCAAGAAGTAAATCAGATCTCACGTTCTATTCAGGGACCTGTGTGGTTTCCACAAGGATACGCGTCATTCGTGCTACGAATGCTGAGGGCTCTGAAAGGTTGCCATCCAGCAAAAGTGCGCCCTCATAGATCTGTTCAATCGTTTGTTCAATCAAGGAATCCTGATTTTCTAGGGAAGATTTGAGTGCGAGGAGATTTTTCATCAGAGGATGGTCCGCATTGATCTCCAAAACTTTCTTGGCACCCTCATAGTCGGGGTTCATTGACTTCATCACACGCTCCAGCTGCGGGTCCATTCCATCTTTAGCAGATACCAATGTCGCTGCAGACTCAACGAGGCGTTTAGATGCGGTTACATCCTGAATCCGCTCTCCTAATTGGATGCGGAAGAGCGAAAGAAGCGAATCCACCTCATCGCCTGGAAGCGATTCAGGATCTGGATCATCCCCCAAGTCAAGCTCAGCCCCCGTCACACTGGTAAAGGATTTCTCTTTGAACTTAGATACATTTGGGAGTGTCAGCGCATCAATAGGATCTGGTAGAAGCAGGACCTCAATTCCCTTTCGGGTAAACACCTCGAGATGAGCACTCTTGCGGGCTGAATCAAGAGAATCCGATAAGAGATAGTAAATGGTTTCCTGATCATCTGACATGCGCTCCACATAGTCAGTTAGCGAGGTCAAGTTTTGGCTTACCGTCGAAGGATACCGCATCAATTCAAGGAGTTCATCCTGACGGGGTAGATCACTCCAAAGTCCTGTCTTAAGCATGGCCCCAAAATTGGAAAAGAACTTCTCGTACCGGTCTACGTCCTCTGAAGCCCACTCCTTCAACAGACCTAACAGTTTACTCGTCAGGGTAGACCGAATTTTTCGTGTCACGGGACTATTTTGAGTCACCTCGCGGGAGACATTCAATGGAAGGTCGTCCGTATCTACTACTCCCCGAACGAAGTGAAGATATTCGGGGAGTAATTCCTCTGCATCGTCCCGAACAAACACCCCCGAACAGTATAAGTGAAGATCACTGCGACGATCCTCTCGAAAAAAGGATGTTGGGGCTTGTGAGGGGATAAAGAGTAATGCTTGAAAGGACAGAACTCCCTCAATCTGCAGGTGCAGATGTCCAAATGGATCCGTATAGTCACCCGTCACAAACTTATAAAATTCATTCCGTTCATCTTCCGAAATATCTTCCTTGCGCTTCTTCCAGAGCGCTTTCAGCGTATTAACCTGATCAGAGCCGAGAAAGATGGGAAAGTCTACAAAATTTGAATATTTCCGAATGATTGAACGGATACGAACCTCATCCGCAAACTCGGTTACTGTTTCCTTCAAGTGCAATGTAATCTCGGTTCCAGGCTTTTTTCGTGAGCCAGGACTGATCGTATAGGTTCCAGTGCCGTCACTAGTCCAGTTGAGTGCTTCGGCGCCTTTATCCACATGGAGAGTTTCAAGCGTAATTTGATCTGCGACCATGAATGCAGAATAAAAGCCAACACCGAACTGTCCAATCAATCCAGCATCCAATGGCTTACCGGATGCTTCCTGCTCTTTTATAAAGGCAAGGGTACCACTGCTTGCAATCGTACCTAGTCGATCCGTAAGATCCTCACGTGTCATCCCAATCCCCGTATCCTCAATGGACAGTGTCTTCGCGTCTTTGTCCAGCGTAATCGTGATCTGTAGATCTTGATCATTACTTCCAGAGTGATCCGTAAGATTTTGAAACCGTGCCTTATTCAGAGCATCCGAAGCATTGGAAATCAATTCCCGAAGGAATATTTCTTGATTGGTGTACAGCGAATTAATGATGAGATGCAGCAACTGCTGCATCTCAGCTTTGTACTCAAATTGCTGCGCCGATGTGTTCTCCGCCATGAAACAAAATGGTTACTCTCTGTTTGCTAAAAGTGATTCTCGGTCTGGAAAAAGTTGATCCAATCGACTCTCAAATACTCGGTAGGTGAATTGCCCCCCTCCTGATACGAGGGCAAGTGCAGATTCAGCAGGCATTGCTTGTATGGATTGCGTCGTGTTCATATTGGTTGAAAGATCAACGCGGTAGCTGACATCATCTGCCAAGACTTGTACAGGAATGTCGTCAAAGAAACCGTCAGCATTCAGGGGTGCAAAACGACGGAGCCAATTCGTAATTTGCAAGCTGTCTCCCGGTTGACCATCTACCATCCAAGCACCGCCTTCAAGCGAGACTTCATACGAAGAGTTCTGGCGAATCACTCGTGCAGAGGTCACGCTGCTGCCACGGGTATTGAGAATCGTCCGGTCTCGCCAACGATCTGGGTCCTGAGTGATGGTTATCCGACCGTTCGTAGAATAAATATTGGGGTCCTCTCCAATACGGACGAATATGGACTGAAAATCTCGTCCCTGTCGGGAAATCACCATCTCCTCTGAGCCATTGGGCCAAGAAAGTGTGACAGCAGTTGCAGTAGAGTCAATACCGTAGACATCATAGCGGTCTGGATTGCTGGTGACACGATTATTCAGGGATAGATCCTCCAGTTCATCTAAGACACGAGCAATCGTGGCGGAGTCCGCAAGCATATCCACTGGCTCGCGCATGAACCAGCGAGAATCTAGCTTTTCTAATTGAAACTCTGTATCAGGAAGGGTAACGGAAATCATGGAAATCTCATCCATAGGAAGATTCAATTCAGGCACCGAAATACTACTGGGATTTCGATCAAAAACTCCAGAAAGCCAAGCAATGCCCAAGAGTACAACCAGAGTGAGAGCAAGCCCAAGAGTCTGCTTTTGTCGCATTAGCATAGAGAATTAAAGAACCACAATTTGCCTCGCCCGCCGTTTCCGCCAGCGTACGAGTCCAAAAAGAACCACAATCAGAAGCGGTCCTAACATATTGGCGTATTTAATCACAGGGCGTATACCTTCGGATACATCCTGTAGAGTACGTGGCTCAATTGATTTTGAGCGAATACTCAAAAGCGCCTCATCCTGAGCAAGCCAATCTACCAGATTTAATCCAAACTGAGCATTACCTCCCCTGGAAGGAATGATAGACTCATTAATGAAGTCCCCATCCCCCACGACGACCAGGCGCGTTGGGATACCCGTACGTTCAGGTGAGTAGGCACTGGGAAAAGACCCGGTAAAGGCAGCCCCCAATAGATAAGGTCCCCCAGAGAGAGTTGCCGAATTCTGATTGGGCTGCAACATGAAAAAGCCCTGCTGCAAACCGCTCTGCGAAGACGAATAAATGAGAGGCTCACGGGTCACTCCGGTCGGTAGCGTAGCGCTGGTATCCACAGAACTCACAAAGTAAAACATAAGATCTTGGAGACGATTCACCATCGGATTCTCCGAGTTGAATCGCGAAGCGATCGGGAAGAGTGGATACTGGATCTGTTGAGAAATATTAAAAAATCCCTGACGTTGCTGCACCGTAACGACCGAACTCTGTTCATCCATGATCAAATTGGGGGAGAGCACGATTCCATAGTTTGCCAAAAGGGGTTCAATGCCCGTGATCAATTCAGCCGCCTGACCGGCTTGTAGATTCGCAGCTATGCGGTTGAGCAAAAATCCGACCCGTCCCCCTTCCATAATATAGTTATCCAGTGCCTGGAGATGGGAGTCTGGAATGGTGTCGGTTGGTGCAATGATGAGCAGAACATCAGGACGGTCAGGTCCCTCAAGGTCTATATACGTTACGGGCTGAACATCATAATTCGTGGATAGGCCCTGCTGCAGAGTTTGCATATTCTGCATTGGATCAGGTTCTCCATGTTCTGTCCAGAATCCTGCAACAGGTTTTTCCAGTCTGGTGAGTCGACGGATTGCACTGGTGAGATCATACTCAAGTCGTGATAGATCTTGAATTACGGGGATCGTCTCCCGGTTATTCTCGTACTCTACAGCTACTCCCATATAGGCATTCTTGAGCTGTACGTTGTCGCTTTCAATCACTTGAATCTGTACCGGAGGGATACCCAATTGACCAGCGTCCGCACGGAGATCCTCATCCTCTCCTGGATCAATAAATTGATACTCCACATTCTGTCCCCCATAAGCACGGTAGTCATCAAGCTTGTCTTTCAAAAATCGCCGGTTGGATGCAAATTGTGCAGGAAGATCTGCAGTAAAAAATGCCGTGATCGTCACCGGGTCTTCCAGTCCCTCAACAAGCTCCTTAGATGCAGGGGAGAGTGAATACACACGATCGTCGGTCAGATCAAGACGTCCAAAAATGTTTAGACCGATCAGGTTGATCACCACCAGAATTGCGGCAGTGAGGAGTAAAGTGGTTTGAGCAGAAAAATCTCGTTTCATGGCTGGATACAGTCACAAAGTCTATTCCGGCCGCTTGGCCAAGGTGTAGGTTGTCAACAAAAAGGCAAACCCGGTAATTGAAACATAGTACAGAATATCCCGGGTATCAATCACGCCGCGCATAAGGTTCTGGAAATGATAATCAGCCCCCAAATACTGTAGGATAATTCCAACCTGACCAGGTACAAAATCTGTGATCTTGTCAAGAAGGAATAAGAGGAATATGATGGCAAAACCAAGGATGAATGCGACAATTTGATTCCGGGTTAGGCTGCTGGCCCAGATCCCGATCGCACCATAGCTGACTCCCAGAAGGAAAAGTCCGAGATAGCCACCAATGGTTCCCCCTAAATCTAAATCTCCGAGGATTGCTAGGGTAATCGCGTAGACAAAAGTGAGCGCAATTGCGAGCAATAAAAGAAGAGCTACAGATAAGAGTTTTCCCAAAATGACCTGCCAGTCACGTACCGGCAGAGTCAGAAGCAATTCCAGTGTTCCTGCACGACGCTCTTCCGCAAAGGAAGACATGGTCAGTGCCGGCATAAAGAACAGGAAGATGAACGGTGCAATAGAGAACATAGAACGAAGCGTTGCCACGTTCTGCAAAAAGAGCGCATTCCCGAAAAACCATCCGGTAATTGCTAGAAATACGCACAAGACTACGTAAGCTGCTGGCCCATCAAAATAAGCCCTCAACTCACGTTTCGTTAGCGTCCAGGTTTGATGCATAATGGTGTTAAATCGTCGTACATGAAGATCAGCGAAGAGCGTCAGTTTTTGCTTGTCAACTGCCGGAAGACATCCTCTAAGTTTTCGGTCGTGCGATGCAACCCGGTAAGGGTCCAGTTCTGATCCACAGCCAGCCGGAAGAGATCCGCCCGAATATCACTCGGGGAACTGAGCATAAAATAAGTCTCTCCATTTTCGTCTACACCATGCTCGACAACTTCGGCAGCTTCCCATGAACCAAGAACGGCAGCAACATCTTCCTCGCTATCCGTGAGCGTAATGGATACCCGCTCACCTCCTGAGAGACTAGACCGGAGTTCATCAGGGGTACCATCCGCAACCAGTACACCATGATCAATGATGATCACGCGGTCACAGGAAGCCTGTACCTCAGAGAGAATATGTGTTGAGAGCACGACTGTTCGTTCCTTCCCGATCGTTCGAATCAGTTCACGGATTTCTACGATCTGGTTCGGATCTAAGCCACTGGTCGGCTCATCCAGAATCAGAATCGGGGGGTTATGGATCATCGCCTGCGCAAGCCCTACTCGTTGTCGGTAGCCCTTGGATAGGGCATCCACACGTTTGGAGAGGACCTCCCCGAGGCCGCAGGCGCTGGTCATAGACCGAATACGTTCAGCGCGCTGCTCGGTGGGGATCCCACGCATCGCCGCGACAAACTCCAAATAATCGTACGTAATCATGTCAGAGTACAGCGGAGTACTCTCGGGTAGGTACCCAATCCGTTCCCGTACCGGGAGTGCATCCTCTCGGATATCAAGCCCATCCACCATGACCGTCCCCTCATTAGGAGGGAGGTAGCCGGTCATGACCTTCATGGTGGTGGATTTTCCAGCTCCATTCGGTCCCAAGAATCCAACGACTTCTCCCTGATTGATCTGAAAGGAGATGGAGCGTACAGCCTCAACAGGTCCGTAGGATTTACTAAGATTTTGAACCTCAATCATGGTCTGATTTTGAATTAATTAAGCTTCTACGCTTCGTTGCAACTGACGTGCCAGAAAAATGAACTTTAACGAACGATGAGCCTACTCGTTTTCGTATGTCGCTCAGTCAGATAGATATCCCGATCATGACAAGTCGCTAAGAGTTGGTGTTTAGGTTATCAACTAGTGCCTGACCAAACTGGCTACAACTTAGGAGGGTGGCTCCCTCCATCAATCGGTGAAAATCGTACGTGACCCGCTTTTGTTCAATCGTCCTTTCAACTGCATGAATTATAGCGTCTGCTGCTTCTTTCCAGCCCAGATGACGAAGCATCATTTCGCCAGAGAGGAGGACAGAGCTGGGGTTAACCTTATCTAATCCTGCATACTTGGGGGCCGTCCCATGGGTGGCCTCAAACAGAGCAAGGCCGGTATCATAGTTAATGTTTGCACCTGGCGCAATCCCAATTCCTCCCACTTGCGCCGCGAGTGCATCGGAGATGTAATCGCCGTTCAGGTTCATGGTTGCAATGACGCTGTACTCCTTGGGACGGGTAAGAATTTGTTGAAGGAAAGCATCGGCAATGACATCCTTGATGATGAGTGCATGTCCATCCCGGTGTAGCACATGCCATGGACCGTCATCAAGTGGCACTGCGCCAAACTGATCTGCGGCGATCTGGTATCCCCAATCACGAAATCCTCCTTCAGTAAACTTCATGATATTCCCTTTGTGAACCAGCGTGACGCTGGGTTTACGCTCGGTGATTGCATACTCAATGGCAGCCCGTACGATGCGCTCGGTACCCTTCTCCGAGATCGGCTTAATACCGATTCCACTGCTTTCGGGAAAGCGAATCTTTGAAAAATGATCTGGGAAGGTTTTCCGAAATAAATCCTGAAACCGCTGATTCTCCTCGGTCCCTTTCTCAAATTCAATTCCAGCGTAGATATCTTCGGAATTTTCGCGAAAAATCGTCATATCAATGAGTTCTGGGTTCCGAACCGGCGAAGGGACACCAGAAAAATAGCGGGTGGGGCGGACACAAGCGTAGAGGTCAAGCTTCTGACGCAAGGCAACATTCAGGCTCCGAATTCCACCACCTATGGGTGTCGTTAAGGGGCCTTTAATCGCGACACGATAGTCCTTGATCGCCCGGAGGGTGTCCTCAGGGAGCCAATCGTTGAACTTGCGCTGCGCTTTATCTCCTGCATATATTTCAAACCAGTGAATCGAACGCCGATTCCCATAGGCGTGCTGTACGGCGCTATCAAGTACGTGTCGGGCAGCAGCCCAGATGTCAGGTCCAATTCCATCGCCCTCAATGAAAGGAATGATTGGGTGATGGGGGATTTGAAGGTTTCCATCAGAGAGTTGGATCACCTCTCCAGATTCAGGAGAAGCCAAATGCAAATAGGACATGATTCGTTGAACAGATTAAAATGAATGAATAGTAGTTAGAGTTTTCCGAAAAGGGATCGGATCCGTAGTTCCCAGACCTTGAATGCAGCCTCGCGTACAATCGCGGGGCTCATTTTACTTTGGCCTTCGGTTCGCTCGGTAAATGTGATTGGAATTTCGAATAAGCGGAATCCCTTCTTCCAAGCTCGATACTTCATCTCCACCTGGAATGAATAGCCGTTACTACGGATCGCATCTAGGTTCACAGTTTGGAGGACGCGGCGATGATAGGCGACAAAGCCCGCGGTGACATCGTACACAGGCAATCGGGTGACCAGTCGCGTATATAACCCTGCTCCATAACTAAGTATAAGTCGGCCAAGTGGCCAGTCAACAACCCGGACCCCATTCAAGTACCTTGAACCGATTGCCAGATCACATTGGTCGGTACGAATAGCTTCAATGAGGCTGGGCAGGTCGTCAGGATTATGAGAAAGGTCAGCATCCATTTCACAAATGATCTCGTATCCATGTTCAAGGGCATAAGCAAATCCTGTGAGATATGCGGTTCCAAGTCCCAGCTTTCCCGAACGCTCCAAGAGTTTGATCCGTCCAGAGTGATTCAGCTGCGTGTGGCGCACAATATCACTCGTACCATCCGGCGAACCATCATCCACCACCAGAACATCCAAATTGATGGGCTGCTCCATTACTCGGCTGAGGGCTAAAGCGATGTTCTTTGCTTCATTGTAGGTCGGAATAATCACGAGAGGATGATGCATCGGACTTTAATACAGATACAAACGGGTTCGCGGGATCCCTTGTATCTCGTAAGGGTACACATAGATTATATTCAAAAACACACGCGTAAGTATTTGACTTATCCAAGCGATATGGCATTGAAGACAAAACGCTCTGTATCGGAGAACGGTCAACCGGAAGTTTCTTACGATACAATTGAAACAAAGCTGATTTTCCGGAACTATCCGGGAGACCGATTTACTCATTCAGATCTCGGACTGAGCGTGAAGGATGTTGGTGATATCTATCGGAACATGCTTCTGCAACGACGCTTTGAGGAGCGATCAGCACAGATGTACGGAAGACAGAAAATTGGTGGTTTTTTGCACTTATATATCGGTCAAGAAGCCATCTCTACGGGATCAGTTTACGCTCTGAAACCTGGGCATGATTCTGTAATTACGGCCTATCGTGACCATGGTATTGCACTCGCATTAGGAATGTCATCTAACGAATGTATGGCTGAACTGTTTGGGCGCGTAGATGGTTGTTCAAAGGGGAAGGGAGGTTCTATGCATTTCTTCAGTAAGGAGAAGAGGATGTTTGGGGGACATGGGATTGTAGGAGCTCATATCCCTCTGGCGGCCGGAATTGCATTTGCACACCGGTACAGGAATGATGGAGGGGTGTGTGTCTGTTATTTGGGTGATGGGGCAGTCTGGCAGGGGTCCTTCCATGAAGCGCTAAATCTGGCATCACTCTATAAGCTACCAGTTATTTATGTGGTAGAGAATAACCAGTATGCCATGGGAACTGCGGTGGATCGCGCCGCTGCTGAGACAGATCTATTCAAACAGGGAGTATCGTACGCGATGGCAGGATCTTTGGTAGATGGTATGGATGTCTTCAGTGTCTGTCAGGCCATGCGTGATCATGCAGCACTCGCTCGTGAGGGACAGCCATCCCTGATGGAAGTTCGGACCTATCGCTACAGAGGACACTCCATGAGTGATCCAGGGAAGTACCGGACTAAAGAAGAGTTGGAAGCGAAAAAGAATGAGGACCCCATTCTCCGTCTGAAGAGTTATGTAATTCAGAATAAGCTGATGACCAACGAGGAGATGGATGTTTTAGATGTAGAGGTGAAAGCAGAGGTTGCGGCCTCTGTATCATTTGCAGATGAGAGTCCATTCCCCCCGTTGGAAGCAATCTACGATGACGTCTATACACAGAAAGATTTTCCTTTCCTGAAAATTTAACATGGCAGAATTGCAACTTCGAGAGGCCATTCGCGCTGCGATGATTGAAGAGATGGACCGGGATGAGGATATTTTCCTCATGGGCGAGGAGGTCGCTGAATACAACGGTGCATACAAGGTTAGCGAGGGAATGCGTGATCGCTATGGAGATCGGCGCGTGATTGATACTCCAATCAGTGAGAACGGCTTTGCAGGTCTTGGCCTCGGAGCAGCTATGGATGGCCTCCGGCCAATCATAGAATTTATGACTTGGAACTTCGCGTTCGTAGCTATTGATCAGATCATCAATAATGCTGCAAAGATTCGATACATGTCTGGAGGACAGTTCTCATTTCCAATCGTCTTTCGTGGACCGAATGGTGCTGCTGGACAGTTGGCGGCAACACACAATACAACTGTGGAAGCTCTCTATAGCTGTTTTCCAGGACTAAAAGTGATCTCTATTTCAAATCCAGATGATGCCAAGGGGCTTCTGAAATCCGCCATTCGGGATGATGACCCTGTTGTCTTTTTAGAGAGTGAATTCATGTACGGGATGCGTGGAGAGGTGTCCGATGCAGACGATTACACGATTCCGATTGGGAAGGCTCGGATTGCTCGTGAAGGGGATGCCGTGACGATCATTGGATACAACAAGAGTTACTGGCGTGCAATGGAAGCTGCCGAGATGCTCGAAGCGGATGGATATGCAGCAGAGGTCATTGATCCGCGAACCATCCGCCCATTTGACTGGGACACCGTGATTGCATCGATCAAGAAAACAAATCGGTGTGTGGTGGTTGACGAGAGTAATCCATTTGCTAGTGTTGCCTCTGAGGTTGCTTTTCAGATCCAGGCTCGCGCATTTGATGATCTAGATGCGCCCGTGCATCGTATCACGGCTAAAGATACTCCTGCTCCTTATGCCAAAAACTTGATTGAATACTACATGCCAAGCGCAGAGGATGTATACCATGCCTGTCGCGAGGTCATGTATCTCAACTAAATTCTCCACACTATTTGACTGCCCCATGCCGATCGCAATAGAAATGCCAAAAATGACGGACACGATGGAAGAAGGTGTCTTGGTAGAATGGTCCGTCAATGAAGGAGATTCAATCGCCGCCGGAGATGTAATTGCCCAAGTTGAGACGGACAAGGCCACCATGGATGTGGAAGCCTATGATGATGGGGTTCTCCTCAAAAAAATTGCTAATGCTGGTGATGCGTTGCCCATTGGAGGCTTGATTGCCATCCTCGGAAACGCAGGTGAGGATTTTTCAGAACTGCTCTCTGAGCATGAGGCCAATGGTGCGGTATCAACTCTATCCACCGAAATTTCAACAGATCCCCTACCCGCTGAAGAACCGCAAGTTGTTGAGACTGCTTCCTTGCCGGATCCAACCTTGCCAACGAATGGCAGGACTATTGCCTCCCCGCTTGCTAGGCGGATGGCCACCGATCATGGTCTCCAATTGGTCAATCTCGTGGGTTCTGGTCCTGGGGGGCGCATAATTAAGCGGGATGTTCAGGCCGAGATTGCACGAACTCCCGGAGTGGGTTCTATCCTTCTTCCTCCATCCGCTCAGGTATCACCAGAACGGGGTTTTGAGAGCTTACGAATCTCACAGATGCGGAAAGCAATTGCCCGTAGGCTGGCGCAGAGTAAGTATCAGGCCCCCCACTTTTATTTGAATATAGATGTGGATGTGGAAGACTTAATTGCACAGCGCGCGATGGTGAATGCGTACCTCGAAAAATCTGGTGGCCCGAAGGTCTCATTCAATGATTTTGTAACCAAAGCCTGTGCCAGTTCTTTAATTCAGCATCCCGATGCAAATGTGACCTATGCAGCTGAAGAGGGGGTGATTCGGAGGTATAATTATGTTGATGTTGGGATTGCAGTGGCGATTGATGATGGGTTGGTGACTCCGGTTGTGCGGGATGTCGACCATAAGAGTGTCTCAGTGATTGCCCAAGAGACTCAATCGCTAGCGGTGCGTGCCCGCGAAAAACAACTCAGTCCCGAAGAAATGGAGGGATCAACATTTACAACTAGTAACTTAGGGATGTTTGGAATTGAGTCATTCACGGCAATCATCAACCCCCCGAATGCCTGCATTCTTGCCGTTGGTACAATTCGCGATCTACCGGTTGTAAAAAATGGTGAGGTCGTTGCTGGGAAGCGAATGAAACTCACACTCTCGTGTGATCATCGGGCAGTTGATGGGGCCGTGGGAGCAAGATTTATGGCTACATTGAAGGAGTTACTGGAACACCCTGTAAGCCTCCTCTTGTAGTGGTGAGGTTCGCCTTCAAATCGGTTGATGGTGAGACCACGGCTCTTGACGAACCGGGTCATGGTATTTCGGTTTTCTCGTGAAAAGTCCATCTATTGATGCGGATTGCACATGTGAGCGATCCTCATTTTGGTCGGATTGTATCTGCTCATGTACAGGATGATCTAAGTGATAGCATTCGCGTGCATGATTGCGATGCGGTACTTGTTACAGGGGATCTGACGCAACGAGCAAGGAGATCGGAGTTTCGTGCAGCATCGGAGTTCTTACATGCTCTTCCAGAGCCGCGATTAGTGATCCCTGGAAATCATGATGTTCATGCGTGGTGGCATCATCCAGATCTTAGAATTTTCGATCCACTGAGGCGATATAAAAAGTGGATCTCTCATGAGCTTGAAACGGAGATCATCACGACTGGTCTGGCCGTATTGGGATTGAATACTGCACATGGACTGACAGTCAAAGGAGGGCGTTGTACATCAGCGCAGATTGAGAGAGTTCGGAGCTTTTTTGAGAGACAACCTGCGGAGTCATTCAAAATTCTGGCGGTCCATCATCCTCTTACGTCACTTAGAATTTCCGGGTCATTAGATACTGCCCGCAATGGAGAGCAGATTCTGACAGCTGCCGCAGAGGTTGGCGTTCATGTCGTTTGTGCGGGCCACTGGCATCTTGCCCATACAGAGGTTCTCGAGATTGGGGGAGGTAGGTTGTTAATTTCTCTTGCAGGAACAGCCATATCTGATCGTTGGCGTTCTCCCCAAATGGGGATCAATTCATGGAACCTCATAGAAAAAAACTCCCAAGGAATTGATGTTAAAGTGTACACGTATGACCCAAACGAGCGTATTTTTGAACTGTCTGAGCATACTTGCTATCTTCAAACATGTAGGACGGAACCTTCAAAGAATTGCAATTGAGGAATACAATTCCATGAGCATATTCAGGAGTCTTGCAGCCATTTAGTATCATTGCGAATGAGTATTCCATTCTGAGGCGAGCAACCCAGTTGGGATCGAGTCACTTCTTTTCATTGGGTGTAGGCAGCACGCAGTTTAAGGATGGAACGATTAGCCCCCTGACCTTACCTGTTGTAGTTCAGTTTCTACGGATAGTGTAAACGGCTCAGTCCTATTTTATGCAGGTGGAGAGGCCTATTACCGATTAATTTTTTCAGGCTCTCCTCGTACGAGATTGATGGATGGTTACGTTTGTTCTCGTACGATTATCATACCAGTCCATTGACCGTACTTGCTTGAAGATTTTCACCACCCGATCGTATTTTCGGTGAGTTCGTATTTGATTGTCAGTTAGAAAGAGGATTGCAGAGTTGTCATGCGATTTTGGTTTCCATATCTTGCTGATAGAACATGGAACCACAGATTTCAATTTGTGTACCAGTTTCGCATAAATATATGATAGAGGCATTTTCATGGATGCTAAAATCATACTGCTCCACCTTATTGTAGCTGTCGTTAGCACCCTGTTTATTGGGATTGGTACTCTTGTTACGATTCTCTTACCACTATTTCGTAGGAATGAGCGTTCGACTGAGCGGTTGGATGCGAAACTTGATCGTTTCATTGAGCAGTCACAGTTACGCGTAGAATTGAAAGAGTTGGATGCGAAACTTGGTCGTTCGATTGAGCAGTTACGCGTAGAATTGAAAGAGTTGGATGCGAAGCTTGACCGTTCCACTGAGCAGTTACGCGCAGAATTGAAGGAGTTGGATGCGAAGCTTGACCGTTTCATTGAGCAGGATCTCCTGATTGAGACTTGAAATATCGCGCATCCAATCAACTACTAAGGTGTTCTTAGATGCCTTAGGTCCCGCCAGATATCCGAACGATAATGTCAAGCGATGCAGGTAACAATGTTTGCGAATGATCGCTGATCCTCCTTGTGGGATACTCAAGGATTACATTCTCTCGGCTTTCAGTTTGATATATGAGCCAAGAATACTACCCCTTCATCTGATTAGCAGGATTCGTATAACTACTGGCCGCCAACCAGCCCTCAACAGGGTGTTATGATTAACATCTCCAACCTTTTCTCTTATCACCAACAATATCCCATGATGCAGCGGATATTTGGTTGTTTCCCCACTTGGTTGCCAAAGGGTGAACCGGAGACCTGATGTAGAAGCATGGGTAGTCATAATTGAACCGCATTTCAATTTGACAGATCTCATCTCTCAATATATGATTTCATGGGTGAAGATTTTGGACTCAAATTTAATTGGATACGAACAAGGTCAAGCACATGATTGATGAATCAGATGATTGTACGTTACAAATCCTCTACCCCCAGGATGAGGGCTTCACGCCGATTAGCTCCCTCGTCGTTGGTGAGTGCATCTCCCAAGTCCTTTCGCATGAGATGGATATAATTGAGCAATTGATTAACAATCTCTGGATGGGATGCGGCGAGATTGGATGATTCTCCAACATCTGACACTAGATTGAAAAGAGATAATCCAATTGAATCCTGCCTGTAAGCTCCCTGAAAGTTTGGTGTTGACATCTTAGCTCCATGAATACTACGATAGTGATGCGGAACGTGTAACTTCCACTGACCAGATCGAACGGCCTGGAGCTCGTATCCCTGATAAAAGAACAATGCTTCATGAGTCGAGGAACTTCCTTCAATCACGCCCATGAGCGATCGTCCATCAAACGGGAATGGACCTTCGGATGCCCCAGTTAGAGTTGCGATTGTTGGCATAATGTCAATTGCAGAAACCATGGTATTGGTTACACCGGGGGTGATTCTTCCGGGCCAAGACATGATCAAGGGAACACGATGGCCTCCCTCAAATGTGGTCCCTTTTCCTTCTCGCAATGGGCCAGTTCGTCCGCTTTGATCCCCTTTGATTAACCATGGACCGTTGTCAGAGGAAAAAATTATGAGGCTATTTCGGGTCAAATTGTAACGCTCAAGTGCTTCCAGAATCTGCCCGACGGACCAGTCAATTTCCAGAATCACATCGCCATACAATCCAGCACCAGACTTTCCGGCAAAATTATCTGATACAAAAAGAGGAACGTGTGGAAAGGTATGAGGGAGGTATAGAAAGAACGGGTTGTCATGATTGGACTCAATGAATGCAGTTGCCCGCTCTGTATAGCGCCGAGTTAATTGGGATTGATCCGGTTCCCGCTCAATTGTTTGATACCCTTCAATGAGTGGGATCGGTGGATGACGGCGTGCATACGGATTAGGATTCTTTCTTTCATCTGGAGTCATGTCATTGGAATACGGAATTCCAAAGTACTCGTCAAACCCGTGGCTCAGAGGAAGATGTAGAGAATCATGACCCAGATGCCACTTTCCAAAGATAGCGGTAGCGTATCCTAGCTCTTTGAGCATTTCTGCTATAGTTCGTTCATTAGGATGAAGCCCCCGCCTTGATTGAGGCATTAAAGCCCAGGGAATATCCACACGCACTGGATACATTCCAGTTAAAAAAGCAGCTCTGGAGGGGGAACAGGCAGCCGACGCTGTATAGAAATCTGTAAAACGAAGCCCTCTGGAAGCTAGGGTATCAAGGTGCGGGGTAGATAAGTCATCTGATCCGTAACTGCCAAGGTCAACCCATCCTTGATCATCTGTTACGATTAAAATCACATTCGGCGGGACTTCAGGATCAGATCCGCAACCAGTGATCAGAAGTAATACAATGATCAGAATGTTTGCACATAACGGAGGATGATACATGAATCTAACCTCTGTCGTATAAACAAATTTTTTGGATGCGAGGAATGATCACATGAAATAGGCAACTGATCATTCCTTCTTAAATTGTTCGTTGGATTCGGAAGACTCAATATATTTTTTCTGGGCCTTCAGGAGGACATGGCTGGAATCTCAATCATTCCGAAAATAAGACAGAAGATTAAACCTAATGTTTTGATCAAAGAACATGATATTCATGCATGAGATACAACCGGAAGATCATGATGTAAGGTGGACCTATATATAACTCTTCGGGATTATGATGGTATTTAAAGTGGGAAATTCAGGTACATCACGAAATCAGAGCGAATCAGAGCGAGCAACAGTGAGGACTTGGAAAACGGATTTTAGATTAATCAAGTGCGGATACCAGTCGGGGTGGCGGGATTTGAACCCACGACCTCTTCGTCCCGAACGAAGCGCGCTACCGGGCTGCGCCACACCCCGAAAACACATGACTACGCTTGGATGCTCAGTGGGATCCACGATTACCCTTTCCGAAGCATGAGGCAATTGAACTTACCATCATACGAGTATGAGCTTCGCAATCAAGATGGACGCAGAGTCATTTTGGATCCCATTCGGAAGCGATTTGTACCTCTAACAGATGAGGAGTGGGTACGACAGCATTTTGTGCAGTATCTCCTCAGGAATATGGAAGTTCCACCCGCCTCAATATCTATTGAGGTTTCCATTCCAATACGGGATCGGTACTACCGTGCCGATATTGTTGTGTATGATCGACAGATAAAGCCGGTATTAGTCGTTGAGTGTAAGCGACCATCAGTAAAAATTGGGCAGGAAGCATTTAATCAGATTGGTCATTATAACACCGGGTTACAAGTCCCTTATTTGATAGTCACCAATGGAATGCGACATTATTGCTGTGTGGTTGATCATTTGCAACGCAGCTACCATTTTTTAGATGAAATTCCTTCGTATCAGAAAATGATTTTATTTGCCCGTCATGTTAAATAACTCTTACGAAATAGAGATCGAAGTTGTACGAACAGCGCTGAGGGAGGCCGCTCAACTGTGCAGATCAGTGCAGGATCATGTTCCAATCACAAAAAGTGACCGGAGTCCGGTCACGATTGCTGATTATGGGAGTCAGGCGCTCATATGTCGAGCGCTCCGAGAGGCTTTTCCCGATGATCCCATAATTGCTGAAGAAGATAGCACGCTCCTGAGAGCAAATGAGCATGCTAAGCTACGGGAGATTTTGGGGCAACATCTCGAAATAATTCGCCCAGATACCTCCTTAGTTCAGGCGATGCATTGGATTGATTATGGGAATGCGGAAAGTTATTCAGATCGGTTCTGGACGCTTGATCCTATTGATGGTACAAAAGGATTCCTGCGCAAAGGTCATTACGCTGTTGCTCTGGCCCTCATAGAGGGGGGAGAGGTAGTCGTTGCGGGACTTGCATGTCCAATGCTTGAGGATGAAATATTTTTGGCTGCCCATGGATATGGGGCAAGGCTGGGCAAGATCCCTCTTCAGGTGAGCCAACGAACAGCTGTTTCTCAGGCAAGGATCAGTCAAAGTGTGGAGCCCGGCCATAGTGCTTTGGGACAAGTCCAGAGGGTTGCAGACTATCTGGGGATTACATCTGAACGTTTGAGATTAGATAGTCAGGCAAAGTATGCGGTGGTCGCACGTGGAGATGCAGAAATATATATGCGTCTACCTACCCGAAGAGATTACATAGAGCGAATTTGGGATCATGCGCCCGGGGCTCTGTTACTTACGGAGGCCGGTGGGATCGTTACGGACACTCGAGGGAACCCACTAGACTTCAGTTGTGGAAAAGGACTGGATCGCAACCGGGGAATCATTGCCACGAATGGAAAGGTTCATGGAGCGGTGATAGAAGCCCTAAAGATCCTGGAAATAGTTCACTAAAAGAACTACCAATTTAAAGTTATGGGTCTTCAACAAATTTAGTGAAAGCGGAATAGGCATTCCGTGCGTAAATTTAGCAAACCTGATGGGAATCTGCCCGATTTCCGGGAACAATTTCCAGGGGTTTCTCTGTGTGCAAACGTTCAACTTTATTCAATGAGTGTAGAATTCAACGAAATCAATGCGGTGTATGGGATTGTATCTCCTTGGCGGATCTCAAAGATCACAACGGATACGGCGGGCTACGAGGTCTTTCTGCATGTGTGTTGCGAGGATGAGTCGGGACTGACCTGTCCCGTATGTGACCGGGTGTGTCCGGTGTATGACCGTCGTGCGCGGAAGTGGCGGCATCTGGATACGGGGACGTATCGCACGTATGTGGTCACGGATCTTCCTCGGGTAAAGTGTCCGGATCATGGGTTGCGGACGATCGCGGTTCCGTGGGCAGACCGAAGTGCTCGGATGAGTTTGAAAGCATGGTGATTGACTGGCTCCAAGAGGCGAGTATCTCTGCGGTATTTCGTATACTGGGATTGAGCTGGACTGCTATTGACGGGGTGATGCAACGTGCTGTTCAACGAGGGCTTGCACGAAGATCAACCGGATCCTTTACGCGGGTCGGTGTGGATGAAACCACCTATAAGAAAGGCCACAAGTATATCACGGTGGTATCGGATTCAATCACCGGCACCGTCGTGTATGTCGGTGAAGGACGTACGAAGCAGTCCTTGAAGCGCTGGTATGATGAATGTAGCCCTGAACAGCTGGAACAGATGGAGAGTGTGAGTATGGATAGGTGGCCCGCGCACATCAACACCACGAAGGAATGTGTCCCTGGGGCCGAAGCGAAGATTACGTTTGACCGATTCCATGTGGCGAAGAAAGTCGGAGAGGCTGTGGATCAGGTTCGCCGACAGGAGAACCAGGAATTGAAAAAGGACGACCGAGATGACCTCGTTGGCACCAAGTATGATGGGTTGACCAATCCGGAGAATATGTCGGCTCAGCAAAAGAAACGGTTCCGCCAGTTAAAGACCAGTTCGTTGAAGACGGCCCGTGCATGGGCTATCAAGGAATTGTCTCAGAAGCTATGGCATTATGTGAGTCCCACCTGGGCACGCAAGGGCTGGAAGCGATGGTTATCCTGGGCCATGCGTTGTCGACTGGAACCAATGAAAAAGGTCGCCAAAACCGTGAAAGAACATTTGTGGGGAATTATCAACGCGATCATCCTAAAGGTCAGTAATGGCCCGGCGGAAAGCATCAACAGTCGAATCAAAACCGTAAAAATTCGTAGCCGCGGCTTCCGCAATGTGGACCGGTTGATGAACGCGATCTACTTCTATCTGGGGGGGGCTGGATCTCTACCCAGAAAGTGTTCAAAATAGACCTCGTCCACTAAAATAATTGAAGAGCCAAAGTTATTTCCCAATCACTAGGGTAAACTGATTGTCCATTTGTTCAATAGAACGAATTCACAATTTACCGCCATGCCATTGTCCAGGTTTATTCAATTGACCGATCGGCAAGTTTTTCTAACTGGTGCCAGCATTAAGAATTAACCTTTAACGAAAATTGGACAGGAAAGAGTTGAGTATCCAAGGAGCAGTAGCTTCCAGTTGGCAACAATGGCATTCAATATCCGAAACTCTATCCCAATCCTCTACGATAACCTGAGCAATGCCAAATCGTATGCATTGACTGCATTGTCAAATCAGTTACCTCCGGTGATTCCAGACATGTAAGTGGGGTATCTGGGGACTGCAACAATCTGTGTTCTAGATTAGATTAATGACCTAACGAAAAGATAAGTAACCCCAGTTAGACCCATGGAGATGAAAAAAGTATCAATACGATTGGTCATTCTCATTATGATGATGAATCCTGCGGTCATGACCGCTCAGGATACGGATACATTGAATGTAGTTGACCTAGAAGAGATGGTCATCACAGCGGATCGGTATGAGTCTATACGCTCCCAATCTACCGGAGCAATCAGCGTACTGAGAGGCGCCACGATTTCACAGATGGCAGGAGTCCAACGTTTAGGGGGGCTGTTGCAACAGGTGCCCGGCTTTGTAATGCTACAACTTGATGGAATTGGTTATGATGTACAACCAATCGTACGGGGGTTCTACGGTGGGGGCGAAGCCGAATATGTGTTGCTAATGGTGGATGGCCAACCAGTGAATGCGCTGGAAACAGGACTGGTGAACTGGGATCAGATTCCTCTGGCAGCGATCGAATCTGTTGAGATTCTTCGCGGAGGTGCATCCTCTCTGTACGGTGATGCTGCGATAGGCGGAGTCATCAATATCGTAACGGATACCGATGCCCCTCCAAGTTATGAATTCACGGTGGCGGGTGGTTCATTTGGTTCGTTTAAATCAAGTGGGTCCGCACGATTCTCGCTTGGTTCCAGAAAAATAACTTCCTATGGAAATTTCGAATCAACCCATGGATACCGGGATCATGCTGATCGAACTCTGGCTGGATTAGGCTTGGGGGTGGATCTACTACGATCTGAACAAGGAGTCGTTACGCTTAACGGATCAATGCATATGCGAAGTTTTGATGTTCCAGGGCCGCTAACGATGGATCAGATTGCACAAGATCCTTTGCAGGCATCCCCATTCTTTCGATTTGATAATCAAGATGAACGAACCCTGCGACTGGCACTTCGGGGGAAGGTGATTCTGGCAGGGGAGTCCGAACTGAGAGCGTCCGTCATTGGTAACCTGCGTAGCTTGGAGGGCGCACGTACGCTACCTCTAACTGCTGAATTTGCAGATGTTAAGTGGAGAGAGTTTGATACATCTCGCTTGTTTTTGAGTGCACAGTGGATGACACCTTCTGTATTTGCAAACGACCAATTAATCATCGGGACTGATCTGCACCGCGGGCAATTAGCTGTGGCATGGTATGATATGGTCACTGGTGCGGCAGAAGAATTTGATAACTTTGATGGATCAGTAGGTGAATTATCTACCAGCGGAGATGGCAGCCGCAATACTGTGGCAGCCTACATGCAGTATGATATTGAACCAATCCCCCGAGTGCGTGCTTCTATGGGGATGCGATATGACCGAATTCATGATAAACATGAACCGTCCCAGACTCCTGAACAGGATGCAACCCATTCAGCACTGAGCCCAAAATTTGGAGTGAATATTCGCTACATGTCCAGTGCTCGGCATGTGGGAAACTGGTACGCCAATATTACGCGATCATTTAAGACGGCAACGCTTGATCAACTTTTTGGACAACGATTAATTCCCATACCTACTCCACCGTTTGCCATTTCCCTCTCCAATTCAGAACTCAAGCCTCAGCGTGGAATCAGTTTTGAAACCGGTGTCTACCACCGCATGTCTATAGTTCCCGGTAGTTTGACGGGAGAGCTTACACTAAGTGTTTATCAGATGGATATGGAAGATGAGTTGGACTTCCAGTTGGAGACATTTCAGTACGGAAATATTGCCAGTAGTCGCCACCGAGGAGTGGAGATGGGGCTTGCTATCAAACGATTGGATATTGCGGCACTACGTTTCAACTACACGCTTCAAGATGTAACCTATCAAGCCGGAGAGTATGAGGGCAATTTTATCAAAGCCATTCCGCGAAATTATGTATCTGCTACCGTCAGCGTGCCCATCCTAGATCGAATTCAGGCAATGGCTACCGTACGGAGTACGCATCGAACTTGGCTTGATGATGAGAATACGGTTGAACTGGACAATTTCTCATCTGTTGACTTTAAATTGGTATATCAGTTAGGCTGGATGGCTGTGGAGTTTGAGACAATCAATCTGAGGGACAATTTATTTAGCACAACGGGATTTCTACTAGCGAACAATTTATCCGGCTCGACGGGATCTCCGGATTCAGATGAATCGGGGACGGTCTTCATGTATCCTGCTGCTGGGCGTGCTTTCCAAGTTGGACTTCGCGTCAAGTGGTAGCCGTAAACTACTTTTATCTTGTGAAAATCACCCTCACAGTTTTGGCCTCTGCCGGCACACTTTTCTTTCTTCTGTGTGCATATTGGCAACTCAATGATCCTGATGCGCTGCGGTGGGTGTTCGTTTATGCAACTGCTTCCATACTTGGCATAGTTGTCATCTTCGGTCGCCTCTCCTGGAAGATTCCGGCGATACTCGCGCTCGTAGCTCTGGGGTTTAGTTTGTATCATGTCTGGGAGGTCTTGAAGCAAGACCTCCACTATTTTGAGGATGAAGCTGGACGGGAAATGTTAGGATCCCTGATGGTATGTTTCTACTTATTCCTTCTGGTTCTATATATCCGATTGAAGCAGCGTTAATTCTCTTTCTTGTGCATTATTGTACCACCGACGATTGTATACACTATCTCTGTGGAGAGAATCTCTTCATCTGGAATCGTCAGTATATCCTTAGAAAGTACGGTGATGTCAGCCAGTTTGCCGGGTACCAGAGATCCTTTGATATCTTCCTCAAATGCAGCATATGCATTATTCAGCGTATAGGACTGCAGCGCTTGTTCACGTGTGAGTCGCTCGTTGGGATAAAAAACGGCACCATCAGCCAACCTGCGTGTCACGGTTGCGTGAAAACTAGCAATAGGATCAATAGCTTCTACGGGTACATCGGTCCCATTGGTGACGACAGCTCCCGTTTGCCATAAAGTCTGCCAGCGGTACGCTCCACTCTTTGCACGTTCTGCTCCTAGACGGCTGTAGACCCATGGGGCGTCGCTAGTGGCATGGATTCCCTGCATTGAAGGAATGACTCCGAGGCTAGCAAATCGAGGGATATCATCGGGATGGACGTGTTGCGCATGTTCAATCCGCCAGCGCAGATCCTGACCCTCCGTCCCATTAAGTGATTCAAAAACATCCAATACAACTCGATTAGCCCGATCTCCGATCGCGTGAATGCTCACCTGAAAATCATGATTTTTTGCGATCTCTGCTGTAGCAAGCACTTCTTCTACTGCGGTTGTTTCAAGTCCTCGAGATTCAGGCATATCCGAATAGGGCTCAAGTAGCCATGCGCCATGGGATCCCAATGCTCCATCAATTGAGCGTTTCACACTGCGTACCGTCAGATAATTATTTGCATAGCCAACCATCCGGTAATCAGCTAACTGGTCAGACAATGCCGTACTGTTTTCACGGATCATCACATACATGCGAATCGGTAGATTACCTTCGTCCGCAAGTTTTTTGAAGAAATCCACGATTTCAAAGCCTACCCCAGCATCATGAAATGATGTGATTCCATGAGTTAAAGCCTCTTCCGAAGCTAGTTGAGCCATCACGCGCTGTTCCTCTTCAAGCTCAGATGCGGTCCTATTTTTTCTCGCCTGTTCCAGAGCTACCGCGACAAAGTGCTGGGCGGTCTCTCGCATCAGCCCGGTCAATTCTCCACGAGCATCCCGTACGAGTTCTCCACCTGCAGGATTCGGGGTTTCTGGGCTAATACCTGCTACATTCATTGCAGCTTTATTTGCGAACGAGGCATGACCACTAGCATGGCGTAGAGAGACTGGATTTTCAGGTGAAACGTCACTTAGGCTCTGGTGAGTTGGGACACCCTCAATCGTCAGGGGCGGAAGGGAATCCCATTTCTCCTGGTGCCACCCTCGCCCGGTGATCCACTCACCGGGCTGAGCCTCAGAGACAGCCGAGTCAACCATGGCAACAATATCTTCCCAACTGGAAGCATTGGTCAAATCCAAGATCATCTTAGCCTCTCCCAGTCCAAGGAAATGACCATGGCCCTCAATAAATCCAGGAATTGCTAATTGCCCCTCCAGATCCAGCACATGAGTTCTTTCCCCAATGTAGGTTGAAATTTCTCTGGCAGTTCCAATCGCAACAATCGTATCTCCCCTTATAGCAAGAGCTTCCACATGAGGTTGTGAGGAATCAACCGTGACGATCTTGCCATTGGTTAATACGAGCCGCGCAGACTCCTCATTAGAACAACCCAAACATAAAAGGAGCGTCAGTATCGGCGCACTGTTGACTATGGAACTCAGTTGCATTCAATCAAGGTTTTGGGATAGGATACAGAAAGATAATAGAATTCGGAATCTTCGGCAATCAGTTTGGATTACTGAAGAATCTGTACTGGCATAAGCGTGGATAGGAGCATTGAGTCATATTCAGTAGCAGGTTAATGGGGGCTGAACAAAGTTACTTAGTTCGATTTTTTTGACGAGGAGCGGTGCGCAGAAATTAGATCCCCACACCAACTTTGCATGAGAGCAAAGTATGGTTTGGTGCCAAGCACATGAGAATTGTGGCACCGCAGGGTGGCCTCCCAACAGATCCTCAGGAGCTTAAAGAGCTACTTGAGGACAATCTTAATTCGGTCATCAGAAATTTAATCCATATCATTGTAATTGATGTAACCCTACAACAATCAGAGTAAGCCCGATTGAATCATCCTCCATGCTGACTCCCCTAAATTATAATCGAGAAAAACGATGTCAATGACGATCGGGTTTGAGGTAAGTGAAGGTCATCACCTAACGGAGCGAAGCGATACCAGAAAACGTCTCTTCCCCTGATCTAGTTCATGCTGTTCAATTACAAAATCGCACGGATGAATCGTTGGATAAGCAGAGATCTTGTAAAGTATCAGTCGAATAAGCATGTAGAGGCGAACCAGAGACAAGCAAGATTATAATCAGCGGTCCTTTGTGGAGTTAGAGGCTGATTATGGAGATAGTCTTTCAAGATCTGGAATTGTGTGGTAACGGGCAGTTAACCCCAAAGCCAGTCCAATGGCAAGTGATCAAACACCGGACGTCGGGATCCGCCATGGTATGTTTTATAGGGTAGATGAGTGACTGGTTGGTCAATGAATTCGTACTATGGATTTAACCATGACTCATAAAGATTTATGATTTACTCCACCAGTCTTTATGTTTATCAGTTATGGGAGGATTAGGAGTTGGCCTCGCATTTTCTCCCTGTCATTCTATCCAGTGTCAAGATGAAGTGAACGATTAAAGATGTGATGATTGGGATTGAATGATGTAACTTTGTAGTCAGAATTAAAGATGAACAGCAAAGATCATGGATAAGCAGGCAACTCTCCACCGGTGGGATGACATGCCGGTTGAAAAAATAAAACCTGGACTTGGTCGGCGGATCATTTCGGGCGACCGGATGATGATCACACATGTCTATCTAGAAAAAGATAGCGTGGTGCCATGGCACTCACACGAGAATGAGCAACTCACCTATGTGTTAGCGGGTGTGCTGAGATTTTGGCTTGGATCTGATGGAGAGCAAGAGATCATGGTCCATGAGGGCGAGGTACTTGTGATTCCGTCCCACCTTCCTCATAAGGCCGTTGCGCTTGAAGATACGCTTGATGTAGATGTATTCTGTCCTCCTCGCCAAGACTGGATTGATGGTACGGACGCTTACCTGCGTGAATAGTTTTTCAATCATTTGGTTGGGTTGCACATCATCAGACTTGGCGTTGCCACATGATCTCCCATACTGAGTCCCAAAATACCATATAGTATCAAATGATTGTTAAGAGATTTGAGGAATAGAAATTTTGTGAATGAGACAGTATTCAATGACAAGTAGAACCAAAGAATTAGGTGATCAATCGTATGCGGGTGAACTTCAAGTTATTCCTCTCCTTCACACAACAATTCGGTGACAGATCGGCAGGGAATAATTTTTAAGTTTGAATACAAAAAATAATAGTCAATGCTGTATCTGTCTAAAATACTTTGGGATACAATTGTCAGTGATTCCAGTAGGTATGAATTTGTATGGACTCCATTTACGCTAGCTCCCCGTTCTGCTCTATATTATCAAGGAGATGATCTCAGAACCTTATTATGGATGAAAAACCTAGAGTTATAGATCCCATGAGTGGTTTACCTCGGGAAGATTTTCAGGAAGACCT
Source organism: Rhodothermales bacterium (assembly GCA_965209015.1). Taxonomy (GTDB): domain Bacteria; phylum Bacteroidota; class Rhodothermia; order Rhodothermales; family Bin80; genus Bin80. Next base: position 517,172 of record OZ242367.1, read on the forward strand.
TGATGGGAGGAGTCAAATGTCTCAGAACTCACAGCCTCCCAGAGGTTGGGCACAGGCGATCAGGAATCTCAAGGAACGACTCATTGACACCAGTAAGCGTAATCGCCTAATTAATACTCCCATCGGGAAGAATCGAGGGAAACACCTTGATATCATTGATGAACGATCTGATGAAATCTTCAAAATACTGGTACATCAGAATAAGAAGATGTATTTCGATCACTCCAAAGATGGGTACGATGAGCAGGACAATATGGAAAATATATTTATTCCAGATTCTGGCCCGCTCAGTGCCAAACATGTAGATCTAAAGCTACAGACTCGTTTAACGAAAGATGCACTGCATAAGCGTCTGCTGCAGCTCTATCGTGATTCAAATAGTTCGGTAGAGGAGCAGGGAGCCAATCCATTGTTTCTTGCACTGGGATTTGTACGTTGGTTTGAAAGTAAATCTTCTAAATTAGAGCGGTTTGCTCCCTTAGTGCTTTTACCTGTTGAACTTGTTCGTGAAGGCGTAAGAGATAATATTAAGCTCTGCTTACGAGATCAGGATCTGGAACCTAACCATTCCTTTGATTCCTTCCTCAAGAGTGATTTTGACCTTAAGCTTCCTTCTTGGCCTGACGGGGAGGACTGGTTGCCATCAGAGTATTTTGCAAATGTTAATCACCTGATCTCGCGTCAGGAAAATTGGAGAGTGTTCGCAGATACGATCCAACTCGGATTCTATTCATCCGGGAAATTTTTAATGTCCAGAGATCTGGATCGAGCTGAAACCACAGAACTGATGCAGCAACTCCTGTGTGCGGGCTTTGGTAATCCTCCTCCATTGTTTGATCCAGATGAGAATCTTGATGAACGGTACATAGATCCACGGGATCTCGGCCACATTATGGAAGCGGATGCATCGCAGACCCGTGTGATCGCTGCCGCCCAAGAGGGAAGAAGTATGATTGTCCAAGGGCCACCCGGCACCGGGAAGTCTCAAACAATTGCGAATATCATCGCTGTTTCAGTACGGAATCATCAGACTGTATTATTTGTGGCAGAAAAGCGGGCTGCACTTGAGGTCGTCCATGATCGGTTAGAATCTTGTGGGCTTGGGCCTCTATGTTTGGAAATGCACTCAACAAAGGCACAGAAGAAAGCCGTCTATCAGGACCTAGGAGAAACACTGAAGCTGGGACGTCCGCGGGTCGGTGATCCATCTGAATATGAGCGTTTGAAAGCGGTAAGAGATGAACTGAATAAGTTCTCAAATCAGCTTCACACCGTTGACGAGATTAGCGGTGAAACTCCATTTGGAATTATTGGACAGTTGACCAAATTAATTGGAGACAGTGAACTGCCAAAACCTGACTATCATGTGGAAGAAACAGCCACCTGGGATCCTTTGCAGTCCCAAGCAGCACGAGAACAGATTGGCCGACTCGCGGAGTTGACCAGAGACTATGGACCTGAGGGATCTCACCACTGGAGAGGAGTAAACCGGAAGTTTACTCCCATGGATCGTGATCGGCTCAACGACAAGATCAACACATTACACGAGAGTCTCGAGGAGCTTATTTCCAGACTCAATGAAGCGTCCACCGCTCTGAGCATCTCTGAGGACGGGGGATTGATTTTCGTGGATAAAGTCTTGACTTTAGTTCAGGCTTTTGGAAGTAGACCCGTGCTTGTTGATAAATTAGTGCGGGCAGAAGGAGTCCTAGATCATCTCAATGGATTACAACAGTTATTTAAGAGTATCCGAAGAGAGAATGAAACTCGTACGAAATTGGAATCGGAGGTGATGCCGAGTGCGTTCGGTAGGGACTGGAGTCTGGAACGTCGGGATATCTCGAAACACCAAGCATCTTTTTTTCGGTGGTTTAATGGTCCGTATCGGACCGCAGTCAAGCAGGTCAAGTCTGTAGCAAAAAAGGATCTGCCGAAGTCGAATCAGGATCGCTTAAAACTTCTGGATACACTGATCCATCATCAAGCGCGGATCCAGGAGATAGACGAGCAGCGCTCTTTGGGAGAACTAGCCGTGGGTCCGCAATGGCGCGGATTCAAGACTGAGGTAACTGAGGTGATTGGAGCACTGGAATGGATAGGAAAGCAAATCGAACTGCTCGGATCGTCTGATGCACTCCAAACACAAATGGATCAGTGGCCCGAGGAACTGAGGCCAAGTGAAATTGAAAACCAACTTCATGATAGTGCACAAGTGTATGAGAAGAGATTAGATGATCTAATGCAATTTACGGATCTAGATGTTCAGCAGGCATTCGGTGAGGGCTCAATTCGATGTGTGCCACTCTCCACAATGAAAACTCGAATTTCCTGCTGGCAAAGAGATCCTGAGGGACAGGACGCCTGGAGTCGGTTGCTTGACATGGCGAATGCTGTTACAAAGATAGGTCTGAATGAACTCCGAGTTCGGCTTGCCCAGGGTATACTCAAACCTGATCATGCGGTCCACACCTACGACTATATCCGTGCAGAGGCAGTTTATCGCCGTTTTGATGAGATCAATCCGAATCTGAGCAGAATCAATGGTCGCGAGCGATCCTCTCTGGTCAAACAATTCGTAGAACTGGATGCCACACTCCTTGATCTCAGCGCACAGGAAGTTATGTCTGCACATTATGAGTCAATCCCCGAGGGCACGAGAGGTGAGATGGGAGTGCTTCGCGGTGAAGTTCAGAAGAAAAGTCGACATATGCCTCTGCGCAAACTATTGAGAGAGGTCGGGGGTGCGGTTCAGGCCATCAAACCGGTTTTTTTGATGAGTCCATTATCGGTTGCCCAGTACCTGGATCCCGAGGGGCTAAGGTTTGATCTACTTCTGATTGATGAAGCCAGTCAGGTGCGACCCGCAGATGCGATCGGAGCAATGATGCGCACGAGCAGAGCGGTCATTGTTGGAGACCAGAAACAGCTTCCGCCCACTTCATTTTTCGAAAAACTGGTCAACAATGCAGAAGAGAACGAAGATGGGCAAGATCTGGAGGAAGTCATCGCTGATCAGGTGAAGGATATGGAAAGCATTCTGGCCCTCTGCGAGGCCCGGGGAATGCCCGGCTGCATGTTAAAATGGCATTATCGGTCACAGCATGAGTCATTGATTACCGTCTCTAATCATGAGTTCTACGAAAACAAACTTGTTTGCCCACCCAGTCCCTCCTCTGCCGATCCCAAGTTAGGGCTCACCTTTCAATCTGTTGATGGGATTTATCGTCGAGGGAGAGGAAGAAGTGACAATCCAATAGAGGCAAAGGCGGTAATGGATGCTGTTTTGGTGCACGCGAGGACACGTCCGACTGAATCGTTGGGGGTGGTGGCTATGAGTCAGGCCCAACAGTCTACGATTCAAAATGAAGCAGAGCGAATGCGTGCGATGCATCCAGAACTCAATTCGTTCTGCAGTGAGACTAAAGAAAACGCCTTTTTTGTCAAAAATCTGGAAACGGTGCAGGGCGACGAACGAGATGTGATCTTCATCTCCATCGGATATGGAAGAACTGAAGAAGGTAGACTCTATCAGAATTTCGGACCAGTTTCTGGTGAAGGAGGGGAGCGGCGGCTCAATGTGTTATTCACAAGGGCAAAGAAACGCTGCCGTGTATTTTCTTCAATTCATCACACAGATATTCAGCATGATAAGGCTCGGCATCGGGGCCCATTCCTGCTTAAATCGTTCCTCAAGTATGCGGAAACCGGAGAAATGGATGTCCCTGTGATTACCGGACGAGCGCCGGACAGCCCATTTGAAGAAGCTGTAGGGGATGCAATCAGAGGATACGGGTACAAGGTTGATTATCAGGTTGGCTCAGAGGGATTTCTGATTGATCTTGCGGTCCGGGATCCCGATCGTGAAAGTGGGTACATACTTGCGGTTGAATGTGACGGGGCAAGATACCATTCGTCTTACTGGGCCCGAGAGCGGGACCGCATGCGCCAGACACTCCTTGAAGGGAAAGGATGGACCTTTCATCGTATTTGGAGCACCGACTGGTTTCATAATCCCATAGCTGAAACTCAAAAAGTGGTGGATGCTATTCGCCAAGCATGTGTGAAAACGAACCACAGCCACCCTCGGATTCGCCGTCCATCTCCGATTACGAGAGATGAGAAACCAGAGGAATTGATTGGACAATTCTATGAGGAATTTGACCATCAGAAGGGAGATCGGTATACCGGGTCAACCTATAGGGAAATTCAGGAGGCTTCAAATGACACCGTTGCAGATTTAATTGTCAAAATTATTGAGATGGAAGGACCGATTCACGAAGATATGGTAGTCCGTAAGACATCCTTAATCTGGGGATATGATCGGACTGGTGACCTAATCAAGGAAAAAATCCAAATGGCCATCGATTTTTTGATCCACCAGGGCAGAGTGGATCGAAGCCATTTGAATCGGCATTTTCTTCTGAATCCCAAGGCCAAGGTAAGGGTGCGGAATCGAGGAGAAGTGAAGGACACTCAGCTGAGAAAACCTGAGATGATCGCTCCTGAGGAATATAGGGTAGCAATTCTGGATGCAGTCAAGCGTTGCCTTGCAATCAACCGAAAAGACTGTGCCATTGAGGTGGCTCGTAGGCTTGGTTTCAAATCAACGAGTGAGACACTCAAAAAGCGGATCATTACGCAGGTAGATCAACTGCTTCATGAGGGGGATTCCATAATGCAATCAAATGGAATAATACGTCTAATTGAGGTTCAGACATAAGATGAATCTACGGATTCATTCTACTGCCTCAATAAATTAAATCCTTTTCAATTCTTTGCCATTGCTTATATGAAGTCCGAGATCGGTAACACATGCGGAACCACATAGTTAGGCAGTGAGGAACGCTTTCTGATCATAGAACCAAGACTCCCGAGCGTGAATCTTATGTTTCTGGTAGGCACAATTTTATAGCACATCAAGGGTACAGAAATCCGCAAATTTTGGTACTATGACTGGAAAAACGTATTCTCAAATCAATTTACGCTCAAGCAGGCACCAAAAATTCTTGGTCGTCCACAGAGGATTTGTCGGAGGCGAATAGAGTCATTCCCATATTATTCGCCTGAACTCGGTTTAGTCTACAATTGGTGGATTTGGACGGGGCCGGTCAGGATTGGGAGGTGTCTAGAGGGCCGTACACCGCAAATTTGGTGCTTCGGGGCAAAAATCAAGAAGCTGAAAACTCAGGATGCGAAGCTAGATGCCCAGAATTCAAAGTTTAGTTGATCTCACAGTCAAATTGACGGATGAACCTTATATAAATTCTTGCTGCAGAGAGATAACGATCCGTGAAGCAGTCCCAAGGCTGCGCAGGAAGACAGAGACAGAGCCTGTAACTTGGATAGCAAGCTGCAGGATTAACATATGATCTCCTTCCTTTTTTCCATTCAACCTAACGTAGGACGACTGTACTATAGATGATACCAGACACCTTCAACCTTTTCGAAGCTGAATAGGTAGAGTCAAACGTCGGCCTTCTCATGCATGGTGGCTGAGACAGGAGACGCTCACCTGCCGCAGAAATAGGTGTTCCCACAGCACACGTAAAGCTCTTCCGCTTATTCAATACGAAAGCACTCCCATACCAAGGAGTATTGGAATACGTTCTTTGGACTCCGAGCAGGTGAGCCACTCTGGATACCCTACTTCATCAGTATCATGCGACCCGTCTCCTGATATTTGGTCTCCGATCCCACCGCAATCATTCGATATAGGTAGGTCCCTGATCCAAGCTGAATCGCATTCAATTCAATAGTTTGGTTCGCACCCGCATCAAACGCTTGGGCAGGGTACTCCATTACTTTACGTCCCAACACATCTAAGACCTGCACCGTCACCTGCGCCCTCTCGGGAAGATCAAACTGGATCCTTGTTGACGGATTGAACGGGTTCGGATAGTTCCCATGGAGAGTAAACACGGTCGGAAGCTCGGTTGGTGCCTCTGCCGCCGTTGACGTATCATCATCGATGATCGTAAGACTGGTTCCGGTGACCGTTACATTCTCCACCGTGCTGGTTCCTGTGATCATCACGGTCTCATCTGGCTCATCCACAGTATCCGAGGTAGGTGTCAGCGTGAACGTCCCGGTGCTAGACGGGGTATCCGCCGGAATGCTGATCGTAAAATCGGAGACCGCCGTAAAGTCCGTTCCTGAGGTCGCGGTACCCGATCCCACAGAGACCGTCACCGGTAAGGCAGTCGTTTGAGAGACCTCCAGAGTAGCGGTCACGGTGACTTCGGTGGCCTCATCTTCTTCTCCAATGGTGCTGGGATTTACACTTAACGTAACCGAAAGATCAGGACAGGCAACGCGAAGACTGGCGGGATTGATAATGACATTCTCCTGATTAAGTATTTTGGCCGGGACACAGGTGAGTTCATTCTCTTCCAGGCTAACAGTAAATGGATTTGCCTCAACATCATCAAACAGATCTGGATGTAGACTCGTGAGATTGTTACCGGCAAGGATAAGAAATTGTAAGCTGGTGAGCCCATCAAACAGATCTTCGGGTAGACCCGTGAGAGCGTTGCCATCAAGGTTGAGAGTCGCTAAGTTGGTGAGGCCATCAAACAGATCTTCGTGTAGACTCTCGAGAGAGTTATCATTAAGTGTAAGCCGAACTAAGCTTTCGAGTCCATCAAACAGCTCTTCGTGTAGATCCGTGAGCTCGTTATCAGAAATAAGGAGTCGACTTAAGCTAGTGAGTCCATCAAACAGATCTTCGTGTAGACTCTCGAGAGAGTTACCAGCAAGGTTAAGTAGGGTTAAATTAGTGGGTCCAGCAAACAGATCTTCGGGTAGACTCGTGAGATTGTTACCAGCAAGGTTAAGTACGGTTAACTTAGTGAGTCCATTGAAATCACCAGACTTCAGTTCAGTAATACCCTTATCACTAAGACTAGTATTTAAGAAAAAAACCGTGCTTAAATCATCACTCGTGACCTCATAACAAAACTCGGCCCTCATCGCAATCGCAGGCCAACCCAAAATCGCGTCTCTCACGGCCTCGGTCCGAGGACAGATTCCGCCCCTCAAATTGAGCACTTTTAGATCTGTAAAATTCACCACAGCATGCCCCTCTGCATCCCGAAGCTTGGCATCCAACTCCGTTGGAGCCGTGTAGCTTACCTTTACCGTCCCCATATCAGATGCGATCACAGGACTGACTAATGTGAGGGTCACCTTCTTTCCACTGACGGTTGGCGTGCCGCTGAGCGCTTGGGCTTCCTCAGATCCTCCGTCCGGTGTTTTCTTGACCGTGAAAGCAGAATTGGTTAGGCCGCTGACAGAAGCAAGGTCCTCATTAAAATTCACCTCCAAGGTGGTCCCATCCACCGTTGCCGAGGTAACCGAGGGATTAGGGCAGGTAACGCGAAGACTGGATGGAATGATAATAACATTCTCCTGATTAAGTATTTTGGCAGGGACACAGGTAAGGGGATTACCCTCCACGCTAACATTAAATGGATTTGCCTCAACATCATCAAACAGGTCTGGATGTAGACCCATGAGAGAGTTGTCATTAAGTCTGAGAGTCACTAAGTTGGTGAGACCATCAAACAGGTCTTCGGGTAGACTCGTGAGCTCGTTATTAGAAATATAGAGCTGACTTAAGTTGGTGAGTCCAGCAAACAGATCTTCGTGTAGATCCGTGAGAGCGTTGTTCAGAAGCGAGAGCAAACTTAAGCTGATGAGTCCATCAAACAGATCTTCGTGTAGATCCGTGAGAAAATTGTTACTAAGCCAAAGATTCGATAAGCTAGTGAGTCCATCAAACAGATCTTGATGTAGATCCGTGAGAGCGTTCCCACCAAGATTTATACTCTCCAAGTTGGTGAGTCCATCAAACAACTCTTCGTGCAGCCCCGTGAGCTCGTTATCAGAAATAAAGAGCAAACGTAAGCTGGTGAGTTCATCAAACAGATTTTCGTGTAGACTCGTGAGGGAGTTGTTATCAAGATAGATGCCCTCTAAGTTAGTGAGTCCATCAAACAGATCTTCGTGCAGACTCGTGAGAGAGTTGTTATTAAGGCCAATAGCGCCTAACTTATCAAGTTCCTCAAACAAATCTTGATGTAGATCCGTGAGAGAGTTGTTATTAAGGTAGAGTTGATTTAAGCTGGTGAGTCCATCAAACAACTCTTCGTGTAGACTCGTGAGAGCGTTGTTCTCAAGGCCAAGAAAGCCTAACTTAGTGAGTCCATCAAACAGATCTTCGTGTAGACTCGTGAGGGAGTTGTTATCAAGGTGAAGATTCGATAAGCTAGTGAGTCCATCAAACAGATCTTCGTGTAGACTCGTGAGGGAGTTGTTCTCAAGGTCAAGAAAGCCTAACTTAGTGAGTTCCTCAAACAGATCTTGATGTAGATCCGTGAGAGAGTTGTTATCAAGCCAAAGAGCCGATAAGCTAGTGAGTCCATCAAACAGATCTTGATGTAGATCCGTGAGGGAGTTGTTCTCAAGCCGAAGAGTCGATAAGCTAGTGAGTCCATCAAACAGATCTGGATGTAGATCCGTGAGAGAGTTGGTCCTAAGGTCAAGAGTTTGTAAGTTGGTGAGTCCATTGAAATCATCAGACTTCAGTTCAGTAATACCCCTCTGACTGAGATCTAAAGCAGTAATAGTTCTTAAATCATCACTCGTGACCTCATTACAAAGATTAGTTCTGGTTATCCGATCCAAAATCGCGTCTCTCACGACCTCGGTTCGGGAACAGATATTGAGCACTTTAGGATCCATAGAATCCACCACATCACTCCCCGCTGCATCCCGAAGCTTGGCACCCGACTCCGTTGGAGCCGTGTAGCTTACCTTTATCGTTCCCATATCAGATGCGGTCACAGGACTGCTTAATGTGGGGGGCACCGTTTCCCCACGGACAGTCGGAGTGCCGATGAGCGTTTGGTCTTCTTCGGATCCTCCACTGGACGTTTTCTTGACCGTGAAAGCAGAATTGGTCAGGCCGCTGACAGAAGCAAGGCCCTCATTAAGGTTCACCACCAAGGTAGTTTCATCCACCGTCGCAGAGGAAACCGTAGGAGGTGTGGTGTCCTGTGCCCACAACGAGCTTGGAAATACCAAGACGAGAATCAGGAAAGAGCGATACGACAAAATGCTACCCCCCCCCCAATTTTTTCAATGAATTCGTGCTTGCCAGAAAACCTCCTGTTTTAGACTTGGAATGCTCTGGATGTCTTTCTATGCGCATTTTGGCTCTGCTTTAAGATTAAATTTGCCCGCTGATTTAGATTGGTGTCTTTAGACCAGAGACACCTGCACCCAATTTTAGCACCTTCTATACTCAATACCAAATTATGTGTTTCGTTTTTGTTTCATGGCAGGGGTTGTTCGGGGTTTGCGAGTTGTTTTCTCATGGACTTGCCTGAGAGTTCATGCTGGTGGAAAGGATGCACGAGCCAATACAGGATGGTCGTAGCGACCGTGGAATTTACCATAGACCGGAGTAAATGTTTGACGGGCAACTGGCTTATCACAATGGTAAAACGTTCTGGGATTTGAACATCAAAAATCCGAAGAGCACTCCATGTTGCAGTTGGCTGAGGGGCTAATCTGCCCTGAGAGGTATCCCCATATTATTTCGCCTCAACTCGGTTTAGTCTACAATTGGTGGGTTTGGACGGGGTTCGGTCAGGATTGGGGGTGTCTGAAGAGCCGTAACGCCGTACGTTTGGTAGTTTGGGATAAAAATGAAGCTCTTCCCGCCTGAAATTCAGACCGCGCAAAGTGGCAGAATAGGTGGCTTTTGTAGTGTTCAAATCTGCCAGGACACTCTCAAAACAGACCCACCTCCCCGGAAAACAAGGCTTTTTTTCTCAGAGAGTTACAACCTGTCAAAGTCAGGATTCACCTCATTCAAATGAAGTCTCTGTACATAGATCAGATGATCGTGACTTACTGAACTAGTTGAACTTACAATCTATACTCTAGGTTAGAAAATGCTTCCACAAATTGAGGTGAATATTCTGGGTCATTCACAGATTCTGCTGAATATGCATCCAAGGACGGTCAAAAATCGGTGAGGGAGGATAGAGTTGCACTCTTAGAGTGAATGCACTCAGGTGCTCTCTCATGTATATAATTCTCGGAAATATTTTTCCGCAGAGTCAGGATACAAGTTGCGCATCAAGGTGGATGGTCGTTCCGGCGAAGAGTTTTGCAATAGGACAACCTTTTTTCGTTGCATTAGCAGCATCCTTGAATACAGACTCGTCAACCCCAGATACATTTGCGCGGACAACGAGATCAATGCTGGAGATATGGAAGCCACCAGCAGGATCAGGTCCCAACGTAACGCTTGCTCGGGTATCCACCCGTTTCACAGTATTACCGCGACCATCCAACTCGTTGGATAGTGCCATGGAAAAACATCCTGAAATGGCTGCTGCAACCAGATCTTCAGGTCCGACTCCAGGATCTCCCTCAAATCGAGAGGCAAATGTAAAGGGCGTGTCCAAAGACCCGCGTTCGGTTTTGAGATGTCCGTTTCCAGATTTTAGATTTCCTTCCCAGGAAGCAGTTGCATGATTTACGCTCATTGTAATTAATTAAGGCTAGTGAGTGGATTTGAAAGAAAAATGCTGGCCATTGATGGACCAGCTTACGGTGATTGGAGCAGTTTTCTCAAGGATCTTGGCGACCGAGCAGTATTTATTGACGCTCAGATCAACAGCCCGATAAACTTTATCTGGATCAAGGTCCCCCTCAAACTCATAATGTATATGGAGTTTGGTAAATAGAGCAGGTGTCTCATGTTCTGCGCGATCATAGGTGATGACGGCATCAAATTTTTGGATATCCTGACGCTGTTTTCGTAGGACGATCACGATATCAATTCCGCTACATCCGCCAAGGGCCATTGCGATGGCCTGCATCGGACCTACTCCCTGACCTGTTCCTCCTTCTTCGGGGCTAATGTCAAAATGCAACGTATTACCGTTGCTGTTCGTAGCGAGGAAGTGAAACTTGTCGTCTAAGCGCTGGAGGGTAACTTCGGTCATAGAGGAAATACTTTAAGGTCAAGAGCGTTGAACCGTGACGGCCCCTGCAGGATTCCCATATAAATGCAACTCAAAACCCAAAAATACGTAATTTGATTAGGATGCAATCAAAATATGTGGGTTTGATGAAAATTCCTTTCGCTTTTAGAACGGTTTTGGGGTTGATTACTCTTTCAACTCTGGGGTTGGCAGCCTTTGAGTTCACTCCCATGGCTCGGGATGTCATCAAGAAAGAGTATAAAGTTAACCCAGGGGGAGTGTTGAGTCTGGATCTTGATCGAGGGAATATTGAAGTAGAGACAACAAGCGATAATGAAGTAAAGATTGAGCTTGAGCGTCGTGCACGTGCAGAAAGTTCGGAGGAAGCCGAGCGGCTTCTGAAGTCAGTTCACCGGTATGAATTCGGTAAGAAGGGGGATGATGTTAGTATTCAGTCAAGAGTAGATGAGGACAGGGGGCAGATGCGGTGGCGTAAGGGCCCAGCAGTCAAAATTAGACTCACCGTCCGGGTGCCCCGCAAATATAATATCAACTTTAAAACAGGTACTGGTAACATTACTATATTAGATGTCAATGGTGAAATTACCGGTCGTACGGGGGCAGGAAATATCTTGATAGAAGATGTTGAAGGTGATTTGGATGTAAAGTCTGGTGCAGGGAATATTGAGATTTCAGGAGAATTAAAGGATGCGGACGTTGCCACCGGTGCAGGGAATCTGTCAATCTATGCTGTGGTGGGCGAATTGCATGCGATGGCGGGCACGGGAAATGTGACTGTCGAGATACGTGGACAGCCTCGAGGTGAAACCAAATTGAGAACTGGTGCGGGAAATGTGTCTTTGTCTCTTCCAGAGGATGTTCAGGCAGACGTTCGTGCGACTGCGAGCCTGGGGGCCGTATCGTTTGACTTTCCAATGAAATTCACGAAGAAGATTCTGTCCCACTCCTTCTCTGGTCAGATTAACGGGGGCGGAAACGCTTCCATTGTATTGGCTGCCGGCGTAGGCAACGTTTCTTTGCACCGGTATTAGTCATCAGATTGTAATTTTCTTGTTGAATCTCGCTTCCCTACAATCTATGCCCGTCTCTTCCCTGCCTAATATAGCTGGGATTGGCAATTTGGTTGCTCTGACCATTTTACCATAGACACCTAAGGTGACTGGAGGGATAACGAAATAGAATTTTCTGGCCAGTGGGGTTTGTGGGACATGGACCCGTCCGAAAATGAATATCCCCGATCTAAAAATGGGGGAAAATGGTTCTAGAATCACTATCTTCTTGGATGGAGAAGCTGCTTCCGTAAAAAATTAATCTACTAATAAAGGGTCGGGTGCAAACCACCGGGTATTTATATTATTTGGTAAATTCAATTGGTTTTTGATGAGTAGGTCGAATGATAGGACTCAGGTTTGAGTTTTATAGGTTAAGGAAGACCAAAGAGTTTAAGCTCATAGGATGGAACGGAGGACATACATACTAAGGATTAATCATTACCTTCGGGGTGTAGCTGAGAGACCCAATGCAAAGTAACAATATGCTCTTGCCTTTTCAGCGTGCGGCAGTGCTTGGGGCAGGCACAATGGGAGCACAGATCGCAGCTCATCTGGCTAATGCGGGAATTGATGTTCTGCTCCTGGATTTAGCAGCATCAGATGGATCGGATCCGCAGGCACTGGTCAAGAAGCAATTAAAGACCGCATCAAAGCTAAAACCCAATCCTTTCTTCACACAAAGAACCGCACAGCATGTTCGTTGCGGGACGATTGAGCATGATATAGGGAAAGTTTCAGAAGCTGAGTGGATTATTGAAGCCGTAATTGAGCGACAGGATATCAAACAATCCCTCTATGCGAAGATTGAGGCCGAAATTGGTCCAAATACGATTGTTTCGACGAATACTAGCGGAATTCCCATTCGCTCACTCGCTCAAGGATGTAGCCCCGAGTTTCGCCAGCGTTTTCTGGGGACTCACTTTTTTAATCCACCGCGGTATCTAAGCCTTCTTGAAGTGATTCCACATCCTGAAACAGATCCTCAGGTACTGGAGAGAATAAAATGGTATGCCCGTGTCCATCTCGGCAAGGATGTTGTACTTGCCAATGATGTGCCTTATTTCATTGCAAATCGGATCGGCATTTATGGAATGCTGAGCGCCATCCAACACTATGTAAATGGAAATTACACAATTGAGGAAGTTGATGCGTTGACCGGACCGCTAACAGGGCGACCAAAGTCTGCTACATTTAGAACCGCGGATCTAGTCGGTCTGGATGTGATGCAGCTTGTGTGTGCGAATCTTTATAGTAGCGTTACAGAGGATGAATCTAGGGAGCGCTTCAAAGCTCCTGATGTGCTACATAAATTAGTGAAGAAGGGCGCAATGGGGGCGAAGTCGGGCGCTGGATTCTATCGGAAAGAAGGTAAGGAAATTCAGTCCTTGAATCTCTCCTCAGGACAATATGAAGGCCCCAGAGATCTTGACCTCGGAGACCTACGATCAATCAAGTCAGCTGGGCCGCTTCCATACCGACTCTCCTCTTTGTTCCAGAATGAGGGACGCGCGGGGAGATTCTTCCGATCAACTATGCTGGATCTAATGGCATATGCGGCGAGGCGGATTGGCGAGATTACGGATAGTCCCGCCCGTGTTGATCAGGCCATAGCTGCTGGATTTGGATGGGAAATGGGACCTTTTCAGATATGGGATGCAATTGGATTTGATTCTGTTCGGACGACCATGATCCAAGATGGAATTGAGCTACCTGAGTGGATATTGGACATGCCAAACGATGCATCCTTCTATGTGGGGCATCCAGTTCAAGTTTATATTCCGGCTCAAAATGATTATGTATCCGAAGAGGTCTCACCTGCGGAACGATCCTTATCATCAATCAAACTGGATACCAGAGGAGACCTGTGGTCAAATGAAGAGTCAGGTCTTATTGACTTGGGGGATGGGGTCGCCCTATTTGAGTTTCGATCCAAAGCCTGTACCCTTGGATTCAATGTAATCAGTGGACTATTGGAAGCCATTGATCGAGTTGAAAACAGTTCTGATTTTCATGGGTTGGTGATCGGGAATGAGGGGGTACACTTCTCAGTAGGCGCTAACCTATCCGAAATGGCTGGGGCGATGCAAGCAGGTAAGTTTGACGAGATTGATGCATATATCGCTCGTTTTCAGTCTACAATGCAACGAGTACACTTTGCACGAAAGCCTGTGGTAGTTGCCGCACATCAGCGAGCACTGGGCGGAGGGTGTGAACTGATTATGGCCTCTCCCAATCCAGTTGCTGCTGCTGAAACCTATACCGGACTTGTAGAACTTGGGGTTGGTCTTATACCAGCTGGCACAGGAAGTATGCGACTTGCTGCAAGGGCCAGTAAACAGAATTCTGGGTATGATAGTAATTTGCTCGCAGATATGATGCGAAACTTTGAGACTGTTGCAAAGGCAGTCGTCTCAACCAGCGCATATGAAGCTCGCGACCTAGGACTTCTACCAGATCATGCGTGCATCGTGATGAATACCCGGAGGCGTTTTCATGCTGCCAAACATGAAGTATTAAGGCTATCTGCTCAGGGCTATCGTCCACCAACATCAGAACCAATCCGCGTACTTGGACGTCCCGGTGCAGCAGCATTAAGCACTGCGGTCTACCAATTGTATCAAGGTAGGTTTATTAGTGATTATGATATGTATCTGGCAAGGAAACTGGCATATGTATTAACGGGCGGAGATTTGAGTGGGGCAGAGTATGTGTCTGAGTCTTATTTGTTAGATCTGGAGCGGGAGGTATTTCTTGGTCTTCTAGGTGAGCCCAAGACCCAGGAGCGAATCACCGGCCTTCTATTACATAATCGTCCCATTCGTAACTGAGCAAATTGAATGATGCGACCGTCATCAGTAATTGTAACTAGTCTTCGTACGCCGGTTGCCAAGGCAAAACGGGGAGCGCTTCGCACGGTGCGGCCAGAGGCAATGGGGGCCGAGGTGGTTCGGGCTGCTTTAGAGCATACTCCGAATCTCAGTGCCGAAGAGGTGGACGATGTTCTCATAGGATGTGCGTTCCCAGAGGGATCGCAGGGCATGAATGTGGGTCGGATCATCGCAGGACGAGCAGGGCTACCAGATTCTGTACCTGGAGCTACGGTCAATCGGTTCTGTTCCTCTGGATTACAAACAATTGCAATGGCAAATCAGGCAATCAGCATAGGAGAGGCCGAATGTATCATTGCAGGAGGAACAGAAAGCATGACTCTGGTCCCTATGAGCGGATACTATTTTCAACCGGATCCTCACATTGTTGACCATCAACCAGAGGTTTATGTTTCAATGGGAAATACAGCGGAGAATTTAGCCGAGAAATACAACATTTCCCGTGAAGATCAGGACCACTTTGCATTACAGTCCCATGAGCGTGCACTTGCAGCCCAGTCGGCAGGTCTCTTTGAAGAGGAGATCATTCCCTTGAATGTTCAGCAGTCAAGTTATCAGAATGGGACTTCCCGAACGGTGAACTATCAATTCAGCACGGATGAGGGTCCAAGAGCAGACACGAGCCTGGATGCGTTGGCCCGTCTGCGTCCAGTATTTCGGAATAGGGGTACCGTAACGGCGGGAAACTCCTCCCAGCTGTCTGATGGTGCTGCTGCAACCGTCGTAATGTCTGAGGCAATGGCTGGGCGTTTAGGTGTTGAGCCATTGGCCCGTATGGTTGGATTTGCAGTGACCGGTGTCTCTCCCGACTTAATGGGTATTGGTCCCGTACCAGCCATTGAGAAGGTACTGAAGAAAACGAATCTTCGTCTGAGCCAAATCGGACGTATTGAACTGAATGAAGCATTTGCTGCGCAAGCTTTGTCGGTTATACGTGAGGGACATCTTGACGAATCTATCGTGAATGTACAAGGAGGTGCGATTGCAATGGGCCATCCTCTGGGATGTACTGGAGCGAAGCTGACCGCCACATTACTTCATTCAATGAAGCGAGCAGGGATTCAATACGGGCTATGTACTATGTGCATAGGTGGAGGTATGGGGGCGGCAGCGATCTTTGAGCGCTTGTAGTAAATTAGAAATGAGTAGAATCATGGCAAGACGTGCGCCGTGCTTTTACTACATACGCATCTCTCAATTAAGCTTTCCAACCTTTATTCTCTGGAAACAAGCACGTTTGATTCTTGTGGCCGCACTCTGAACCTGACAGAGAAGTACATCCCTTCATTCGGATCTCTATTTGACGAGATTGTGCGATCAGGGGTGAGTCGTGTCAAACGTTCCAATTAGTGTACCGGACCGTTACGACCAGCAAACGAAGTTTTCTGGTTCTACCACGAACCTTGTGGACAGAGGTCTAATCCTCCACAGAAGAATAGAATCGCACCTCTGATTTTTTGGTTCGATTACGAATCTTGTGGAAAAAGACTAACCATCCACAGATGAGTAGATCTATACGTCCCCTTCTGGTGAAACCTTTTGCGATCTCTTCTACCATTCCGTGTACATGGATTTTGACTTTATTTCACTCCGTGATGGTATTCAATCGTGGGGGCTATAGTGCAATATAGGCTTGATCAAGATGTATGGATACATCTCGGCAATCTTGATGGTTTCTTTTCAATGCAGATCCATGTACAATTCAACAGATTCCTCTGATTATAAAAAGACACTCATTCCATACAAATTGTGGTAGAACCAAAATATAAAAACCGCGTACCTTCTTCGCACGGGACATGAGATCCTTACGGGATTTATTGGATTTTCAGTATTCCAAACGTACAAAACTCGGAGATCCCTATTCCTTATGTTTGGGATCAAAAAAAAACGATACCTCTCTGAGCAGATCAGCTCCCTGATATCCTCAACACAAAAATCTGCCAATCATGAAAATCCCTCAAAAAATCATCCAATGGAGGAATTTTGAAAGAGGCTCCATTGAATATTTGATAAGAGACAAAATGGATGAATGAATCAAATATTCACCTTCAGATTGTCTTCCCGTTACCTCAGGGACTTCTATCAGAGTCAGGCCGAAAGATTTTTACAATATATTAAGCACTGTTGTCAGCGTTGAGAATGGTATTCTCCACTTAGAAGAGAGCCAATATTTAGTTTTTTTCGGAACAAAGATCGTAATCGGGGATCCTATGAATTATGCCGATGAACATTTGGACCTCCCAATCTTTTTCATCTGCATATTCATGCAACATCTTTCGGAGGATTCCATGTCTCAATTGCTGAGTCTTTATCCTTTCGCGATTAGTTTTGATATGTCTTTTTCATTACTAAAGTCGTATAACCTTAAAAAATTCATCTATGGTTGGCTGTAGCCAACGGAGAATTCTATGGAACAATACGGATATGGCATTCTAACACTTTGGCAAGGCATAGGAATCGGTCTTATAGGTGTACTGTTTTTTGCCTATTTTGGCGCACGTATCTGGATCTGGGGGATAGCTTCCCTCCTATTTATCTACTTTGCTGGGGCACCGCTTTGGTTAATTGCTGTCGGCACCGTTGTGATCCTGAGTTTGGTCTTATCCCCACTTCGTAGAGCTTTGCTCACTCGCCCCATCATGCGGGTGATTGATCGAATGAACCTATTGCCTGAAATCTCGGACACGGAACGGGTAGCACTGGAGGCAGGAAAGGTTTGGGTAGAGGGAGAATTGTTTTCGGGACGCCCGAATTGGGATCGAATTCGAGAGATATCTTTTCCCGAACTGAGTGAAGAGGAACAGAAATTTTTAGATGGTCCGATTCACGAATTGTGTGATTTGGTAGATGATTGGAAGATATGGGCGGATCGGCAGTTCCCTGAGGAGGCATGGGAATTGATGAAGCGGAAGAAAATGTTCGGGATGATCATCCCGACCGAGTATGGTGGTCTTGGATTCTCCGCCATGGCAAATAGTGCGGTGGTGATGAAGCTTCAGTCCCATTGTAGCCCAATCTCAACGACCATAATGGTCCCTAATTCTCTTGGCCCCTCCGAACTCTTGATACACTATGGGACGCAAGAACAGCGAGAACATTACCTAGATCGTTTAGCTTCGGGAGCGCTTCTGCCAGCATTCGCTCTGACGGAGCCTGGTGCGGGCAGTGATGCGGGTGCACTACAGGCGGATGGCGTTCTTTTCAAGGATGATATGGAGGAAATTCATATCCGACTGAACTGGGAGAAGAGGTATATCACGCTCTCTAGCGTAGCCGATATCCTAGGGCTCGCATTCAAGCTCAGAGATCCCGATAATATTCTAGGTCAGGGCGAAAATCTAGGAATTACCTGTGCACTGATTCCGTCGGATACTCCGGGGATCGAACGAGGCCGAAGGCATGATCCGCTGGGTGTTCCCTTTATAAATGCTCCCTTCAAAGGTCGCGATGTTGTCGTGCCTCTTAGAGCAATCATTGGGGAGGAGAAAGGGGTGGGAGCCGGATGGAAGATGCTGATGGAATCTCTCGCCGCTGGACGTGGAATTTCACTTCCTGCTTCTTCGGTTGGAAGCGCAAAGGCAGTCTTTCTAGGCGTCTCTGCATATGCTGCTGTCCGGCGTCAGTTCGGACTTCCAATTGGAAAATTTGAAGGAATTGAAGAGCCTTTGGCACGGATTGGAGGGTTCGTATATCTTATGGATGCAGCACGCCTCTATACTCTTGGAGCCATTGATAGCGGAGAAGCACCAGCGGTAGTGACTGCTGTGCTGAAGTATAACCTTACCGAACTCGGTCGAAAAATCATCAACGATGGGATGGATGTGATGGGCGGCAGTGCAATTTCATCTGGCCCACGGAATATCTTGGCTCATCATTACATCAATAATCCCATCGCCATTACTGTGGAGGGTGCAAATATTTTGACTCGAACTTTGATCATCTTCGGTCAAGGGGCCCTTCGCTCTCATCCATGGGCGTACCAAGAAATTGTAGCCTTGGGTGAAAAAGATGACGTTCGATTTGACTGTGCCTTTGTTGGACATGTCGGACATGTCATTCGGAATGCAGCGCGGTGCCTAATTCTCGGGATTACGCGAGGTTATGCGGCTACGACTTCGGGGCGCGGAGTAGTGAGAAAGTATGTTCGACGGCTAACCTGGGTTAGTACCTCTTTTGCATTTATGGCTGATGTGGCAATGGCTTCCTTGGGGGGAGAGCTCAAGCGAAAGGAGAAAATTACAGGTCGTTTCGCGGATATCTTTTCTTGGATGTACCTTGCTACTGCTACAATCAGGCGATTTGAAGTGGAGGGGGAACGAAAAGAAGATCTTCCCTTCTTCCAATGGTCAATGGAATACGCTTTTGCAGAAATTCAAAATGCATTTGAAGGGTTGCTTGCAAACATTAAGGTGACGGGATTGACATGGTGGATGCGTGGGCCAGCACTACTGTGGCACAAGTTAAATAGCTTTGGAAAAGGCCCGTCCGATGAACTGGGACACAAAGTTGCTAGACTAATGCAAACTCCCGGTCCCCAGCGTGATCGTATGGCCGCAGGAGTTTATCTCGGAAAGGATCTAACTCGTGGAATCAGCCGTCTTGAACATGCCTTCGCTCTCGTAGCATCTGTTCGCCCGATTGAAGATAAAGTGTCAAAAATGGTACGCTCAGGCAAATTGGAGCGGAAACCCAAGGATACACGATATGAGAGGGCATGTGAAGCAGGAATTATATCGGAAGATGAGTTAGGGAAAATTAAGGAAGCAGCCAGTGCTGCATGGGAAGCCGTACAGGTAGATGATTTTGATGAAGCGACCTACTTACGACACCACGCATCTGTCAGTGCTAAGAAAATATGACTCATACAATACTACTAATCCTTCATGTTTTAACCGCATCCGCATGGTTTGGGCTAAGTATACGGCTAGGTGGTCAGGCAAAAATTGCGGCAGGTGGTCAGACTGTTATCGCTGTGGATGGTGCCCGAACGATTTCTCTGATGGGGATCATGATGATTGCTACGTTTATTTTTTCGATGACGCTCTTAATTGTAGGGGGTGGATATCCAGGCAAGATCCAGTACCACATTGCCTCCGCTTTAATTGTGGTTCTTCTATGTATACAATTTGTTTTTTTGCGTCCAACTTGGAGTAGACTACGCACGGCGATTGAAAATGCTGGAAATCCTGAACATTTGGGGTTAGGTACAGATGCCCCTTCCATTCATGCTCGTAAGATCTCCATCATTGTAGGTATGGGGCATCTTTTCTGGGTGATTCTTCTGATACTCATGTTCTGGAACAGATTTATGCCTTAAACATTGAACATCGTATTCAATTCTCTTACTACCGAATCCAACTAGATTGATGGCGACTGAGCGTATGAACGAAAATTGGCGGCAGGTATGCAGCCAGATTGAGTCTATTTGGAATGAAG
Organism: Rhodothermales bacterium; assembly: GCA_965209015.1. Taxonomy (GTDB): domain Bacteria; phylum Bacteroidota; class Rhodothermia; order Rhodothermales; family Bin80; genus Bin80. The sequence continues at coordinate 537,569 of OZ242367.1, forward strand.
TCAAATTTGAAGAGAAAGAGATGAAGCGCGCACGTGGCAACATGCGTAAGATGGTCCAACTTATTCACGATAAGACCGGCGAGCCAAGGAGTGAAATCTTTCAGAAGATTAGTGCGATCATTTGATCACTCTGCCGAGTCTGATCTCTTGGTTTGCCATCATTATCTCATCATTCCTTTGGGAATTATATCGCAAAGTAACCACTCTTTTGTTCCCCTTTTGTGGGAACTTCCTGCGGGGATTGTTGTTATCTTATGTGGGAAATTGTTCCAAATTCTAAACCGAGCAACTTTGTGGCTTAACGGTCTCATCGCCTGAGAAATGGCCCCCTCAAATAACATCCAAGACCCCTTTGCTACGGAAGGGCTAGTAGCACTACTAATGTTAGATTTTGCAACTGAGGGTGACGATAATTCATTAACGCCATTGCAGATCAACAAACTAGTTTATATCAGTCATGGTTGGGTTCTGGGTTTTTTTCAGAGACCGCTAATAGAGAATCGCGTAGCCCAGATTGAGGCATGGAGATACGGACCTGTCGTAGTTGGAATATACCATATGCTCAAGTCTTTTGGGAGTCGTCCCGTAAATATGTTTAACTTTTATTCCGTAGTCTCGCAAGGGGATGGATACTATGATGCTAACTTGTTTCCCGTATCGGGAGAATCAAAACCTTCAATACTTTCAGAATTCAAGGAAAACCAGACTGAAGTAACTAAAGCGCTGAGGTGGGTATATCGTACATATACCCAGGATTATACTGCGGAGGAATTAATCGCCTTGACTCATCAGGAAGGGACCCCTTGGCACCAATGCTACCGCCCAAGTGTATTAAGACGTTGGGGCTTAGCCAACAACAACGCACATATTCCAGATTCGATAATTAAATCCTACTACAAGAAACGCATTAAGCGTAGTCAGTAATATTTCGAGTCTAATGCCGAATGACCCCAAGTTTAATGCGGAAAATGCTGAAAAGGAGAAGCTACCGGAGTCAGGAGATCAGACTAATGTCACTGACATCCCTTGGGGATTAATTGGACGGGAATATGGCAAGTTTAATTATAGAACAAGGGTTTTCATACGATGGAGAATTGTAATTGTTGGAATATTTTTTGCAGTGAGTTACATCTCAGAACAGCTCGTAAATATAATCTGTCACTGGTGTCCTGATATTAATTTCTGTATGCGAAGCTGACGGCATTCAATCTCCCTGGCTTTATTTTTCGCCCGCCCGTTGACTTATCGAATAAAAAATTTTCGTTAACTATCTTTATCTAAGTCGTTTAGGGGTTTCCATACGAAATAGGGAATGCTAAGGGCACAAAGGAATACGCCCACCAGCATTGCGTAAGAGATAAAAGTTACCATGTGTATAGGAGTTTAGGGGTTAGGTTTTTTCAACCTTGCGCTCTCCGCCGTATCAACGGGTTTGAAGAAGGCCTGTCGTACTGTTTCCATACTTGCCTCCGGCATATCAAATTCCTGATTCATTTCCTTTCTGGTAGGCTGATACGTTGGAGGTTTAACCTTTTTGGATGCCTGCTTCGTGGCTCCTGATTTGGAATCTGATGTCTTTTTCATCTTGCCATGTACCCTCGTTTTTTGTTTTCTCTTCTTAGCCCAATGAGCGTGTAGATATTGCTTTTGAGTTTGTTACACGGCCCACAAAGGAGAATGCGATTGCTGATGTGATTCCAACCACCCGAAGACCGGGGCGTGTTATGGTCCAGTTCCAAGTAACGTGAATCATCAAAATATCGGTCACAGCCCTGACATTTGCTCCCGTGCTGGGCTAACAAGTGTTCGTACATCTCTTTACGCGTCCAACGCGGGCCGTCCGGTTCTTTGACCTGCTCCTTGACCTGAAGGAACGGCACTGCCTCTAGTGCGTCGTCTGTGCGTTCAGGTACTTGATCCGTGAATGCAATATCCTTCGGGAACAGCAACGTTTGATCCCCTGCTTTCATGCTCCCATCTGCGATCAAGAAGCACATCCTTGACCTTATCCCAAAGATCTATGCCAACCCACTGACGCTTCATATGCTCAGCGGCTACGCAGGTGGTAGCACATCCAGCAAAAGGATCAAGCACAATATCCCCCTCATTGCTGGACGCTTTAATGATTCGTTCATAGAGGGTAAGTGGCTTTTGTGTTGGATAGCCTGTGCGCTCATTTGCCACTGGATTTAGGGCTTGAATATCCTTCCAGACATCCATGGGCAATTTGGTCTTGTCGTTTATTGAAATTCTTGCACCCTTAGGGTTGCGAGTACGGTATAAGGCCTTTTCTGTGCGAGGTATTCTCACGGAATCGGGTTCAAACACATATCTGTTTGATTTTGAAAAAACAACAGATTATCATGCTTTTTGGAAAACCATCTTTTTGAAGCTCCGCCGGTTTGATAATGCCAAATAATCTCATTCCTGAACTGCTTCCAGCCGAAAATAGCATCCATGGCGGCCTTCAGGTAATGCGAAGCCGTAGGATCACAATGCAAATAGATGCTCCCGGTCGATTTGAGTACTCTGCGCATCTCAATCAACCGAACAGCCATGAAACACAAGTACGCCCCCATGCCGTCCGAGCGGGCATACCGAGCAGATTCAATAGCCTCAATCAGCTTCGGATAATCATCCGTCAACTGGTCAACTCATTCCTGGTGTACGTCTTTTTCCCAGCTCCATCGATCTTGAAACTTTGCACCCTTAGCCAATGAATCAGGCGTAGCATGAAAATCCTTGCCTTTGTTGAACGGCGGATCAGTCGCAATAAGATTAACGCTTTCACTATTCATTGCCCGAAGGAATTTCAGGTTATCCCCGTGAAATAGAGTCCGATTCGTCCAATTTGCCCCCCCCCCATTCATGTGTTTGTCATGTATTTCCATTATGACCTTGCTCCTGAACTCAATCCGTGATCTGCGGTCAGTTCAACGTAGCGGAGCCGTTTGCCTTCCATCTTGGCAACTACGCTGATCATCGTATCCAAGTTTCTCAGGTTATACCGTCCAGCAAACTCAATCACGTAACGGTCAAGATGCTTCACGCTGAACTTATGGTAGGTGCCTTTATGCGCCCTTTTGAGCATTGCCCAGAAGGACTCAATCCCGTTCGTATGTACCATGCCTCTTAGATACTCACTCGCTGAATGCTTGACTGCTTCGTGGTCTCTGTCCAATCCAATATACGATCTGCTGTCGTCCGTGTAGACCTGAGCATCCTCTTGGGTTGAGTTGGTAACAAACTCCTGCAAAGTGCCCGCCGTCATATCTTCAACCACCTGTGCCTGAACCTGGTTGGTTTCGCGGTCTTTGGCACCAACTACGGCCGTCTTGCCCACCGTACCGCGCCCAGCGTTGAGCCTCTTATTCGCATGTTTGTTTCTCTCCTTGCCTCCAACATACATCTCATCAACTTCCACCGGGCCTCCAAACGGAGCTTCTTCATTCGCCTCAAACGCTGCGCGGAGCCGGTGTAACATGAACCAAGCTGCCTTTTTACCGATACCCAGCTCCCTATGCAGCTTCATACTTGATATGCCTTTGAGGTTGGTTGTAAATAGGTAAATCCCGATAGCCCAATGGCGGTAACTAATCTTGGAGGATTGCATGACCGTTCCTGTCTTGACACTGAACATTGGCCGCTTTGGGCAGTCACGGCACCGATAGTCCATACTCGGATGCTTGACATTACACAGGACATTTGTTGACCCGCAATACGGACAGCAAGGCATTCCTTGCCAGCGTATATCCGCAATCCATGCCTTTGCTTTCTCTTCATCATTGAACATCTCCGCGATTTGCAGGAGGGTTACTCTTTTACGCCAATATTTTCCGGGTGCATCCATGAGTTCGTAGCATCAGTTACTAAATCTTTTTACTACAAAGTAACCAAAAGGTTCCAGAAAATCAAGGGAATTTCAAGAAATTTGGTTACTTTGCGATATAATTCCCATTCCCTTGTGACTGCTTCTGCTCTGGATTTGGAACCTGTCTTTGAAGCCCCCTTTTTTAGCATTGAGAAGGTCCGTTCCACGGACTCCTCTGGTTCGTACGATAATCCTTATTCTACACAACTTGTTGTAGGATCTGTAATTGCAATCATTTTTTCCGCACGATCACATACTGGCTGAGCGCATGCATCGCTCTGCGAGCCTCAGAATCGGGGAAGGATTCAAGTAGAGACTGGGCCGATTTAATATGGTACTCCATGCGTTTTTGTGCATAAGCTAAACCGCCTGTTGATTCGGTAAACTCATAGATGAGTTGCCGATTCTGTTTCGTCTTTTTTCCATTACGTATGAGCTTTAATATTCGTCGGCGCTCTGACTTGCTGGAGACTTCAAGAGCATGGATCAGAGGGAGGGTTACCAATTTTTTCTGGATATCTGCCCCCACTGGCTTTCCGACTTCTTGCGTTCCGTAATCAAAGAGGTCATCTCGAATTTGGAATGCGAGTCCAAGTTGTTCTCCAAACTCTCCCATTGATTGAAGGCTGTCTGGATCTGCATCAGCACTCAGCGCACCACAGCGTGTGCAGGCGGAAATAAGAGATGCAGTTTTATCAGAAATAATCTTATAGTAAGACTCCTCATCTACATCCATGCTACGCGATCGCTGCACCTGTCGCAATTCGCCCTCACTCATCCGTTTTACTGCTTGACTAAGAACACGAAGTAGATCATGATCATCCTGTTCCAGTGCTAGGAGCAGTCCACGACTCAGAAAATAGTCGCCAAGTAAAACAGCGACTTTATTTCCCCAGAGTGCATTGATGGAGTAGGCCCCCCGTCGCTTTTCAGATTCATCTACAACATCATCATGCACAAGTGTAGCAGTATGAAGGAGTTCAACTAGTGCGGCAGCGCGGTGACTTCGCTCACGTATGCCCCCACATGTCTTGGCAGTCAAAAGTACCAGAAGCGGCCGAATGCGCTTACCTTTCTGGCGCAAAAAATATCGAATCACCAGATTCAAAAGCCCATGCTCTACACGTACAGCTGCTCGAAAGTGACGCGAAAATTCACTGAGATCGTCTTCCACCACCGACTGGAAATCTCGCAGCGAGATCGTGGATTCATTTTGATCTTCATCCATCAGTCAAGTGTGGGTATAATGTCATGAACGATTTTTTAGCAGTAATGTATTTGGTAATTCAGAAAGACTTTCTTATTAGAACTTATTCACCTGCGGTATATTAGGGTTATCGTAGATTGATCCGTATAGGCATTCTCCAGGCTAAGAAATTTCCAAAATTATCCATTGGTACCGCGCCACCAGTGTATCTATTTCGGGTTTTTCAGCTTGGAATCAGTTTCGCTTGAGGCATCTCAGGAATCAGTCTCAGATGGAATTAGATCATTCTCCATCAGGGCATGGTTCTACTGAGCAGTGATTGTACTTGGAGATATTCTTGACACCTTGGCCCCTAACCCCTTTCGAATACACTTTCATTTTGTTGGCCATCATCAGCATGATTCCAGCGCTAGGGGATCCATCGTACCTCCAAAGCAGCACGTTATATTTTAATCTAAAGATTGGATGACTACTCATCCATGAAATTACACAAATTGGTATGCGTAGAAACAGTGATCAGATCACTTCGGCCATGCGATCTGCAAGCGATTCGGACTTGGGGATGCATGAATTTGAAGATCAATAGTGGCGTTCAGGGGGTCTCTGAAGAGATTTCAACTTCCTCTATTTAGTAACGCATCCGCACGAAGCGACCGGCATGAATTTCAGTTCCTACGTCCGATTTTACATGAATCTGGTATAAATATAGGCCTGGAGGCAGGGATGAGCCCCCCAGACGAATACTCTGACGCCAACCCGCCGTCAGGTCCACTGGAGTCTGAGATAATACGCTCCGTCCTGTCACATCAAATACCTCTACACTGAGCGTGGCAGGCCTGGGAAGGTCAACCACCAAAAGAGTCGATTCCTGAAAAGGGTTGGGATAGTTTTCATGGACCTTAAATGATTCAGGTAGTCTCTCTTGCGACGAATGATCCGAGAGTTCATCGTCAAACTGTAGGGGTGTACATGTAGGTCCTGAGTGATCCGGGATGCTGTTCAGCCACTCTTGGAATTCAGTATCGGCAGGAGCACATAAATTTTGATCCCCAAAATGAAAAACTTTCAGGTTATCTAATCCCATAAAGCTTCTTGGAATCCGTCCGGTGAGGGCATTGTGATTGAGGAGTAGACGCTCCAACAGATAAAGATTCCCCAATTCGGGAGGGATTGGTCCAGCGAGAAAATTATGTGACAGATCCAGCTCTTGGAGCAGATGAAGGTTCCCAAGTTCAGACGGAATCGGGCCCGAAAGAGAATTCTTGAATAGGATCAATTCTTCCAGTTCTTCAAGATTTCCAAGTTCAGAGGGGATTGATTCAGAGAGATCATTCGTGTTGAGATGTAGATTCCGTAGTTGTCTGAGCTTACCCAGTTCGGGGGGAATTGGTCCAGAAAGAGAGTTGCTGGATAGGTTCAGATATCGAAGTTGTTTAATTTTTCCAAATTCTGTTGGGATGGATCCTGTAAGGGAATTGTGCCCTAAGTTCACTTGCCACAGTAGTTCAAGATTCCCAAGTTCAGGTGGAATTGGACCGGAGAGCGAATTATGTGACAAACCAAGGTATCGTAATCCTATTAGATTTTTTAGTTCGGGCGGGATGGAGCCGGAAAAAGAATTGCCAGACATCAACAGAATCCACAGTCGTTTAAGATTCCCGATTTCAGGGGGAACTGGACCGGAGAGCGAATTGTCGGTCAGGCGTAGTTTTGCCAGTTGTTTAAGATTCCCAATTTCAGTAGGGATTGAACCAGAGAGAGAATTGTACGACAGATCTAGATCCTCAAGTCGTTTGAGGTTCTCTAATTCAGATGGGATCGGCCCAGAGAGAGAATTGTCTGATAGGTTCAGCTCAAGCAGTCGTTCAAGGTTCCCGAGTTGGGTTGGGATCTGACCAGCCAGTCCCCTATTCGCAACCAGTTCAAGAATCTGTAGATTTCTCAAGTTCTCAAGCTCGGGAGGTAAGGTCCCAGTGAGGTTGTTTTCTTCCATATTCAGTTCAACCAGTACCCCCTCAATGACCCTGAGACCAACCCAACTGGCCAGTTCTTTCTCGGTCGGAATGGTTGAAACATCCCAGTTGTCATTCTTTGCCCAGTTATCCCCGTCCGTTGCGGTATAGAACGCTCTCAGTCCCTGAGATACAAGTTCAAGCTGTCGGTTAACGCGAAACGTAATTCGATCTGTGACATCGTTAAAGTCTCCGTCATGAGTATGTAAGAGAAGACGTACGAACTTATCGGGAGGTGCATTGGGAGCAACAGTGAATTCAAAGATTACCTCAGTTGAATCCCCACCCGCAAGAGGGCCGACCTCAACTTCAGATGTGGACCACTCAATGAATGGATAGAATTCTTCTCCCACAAGCTCTACACGGAGCTGATTGGCATCGTTGAGATGGTTGACAATATCGAATGTAATGGTCACCAGGTCAAGAGGCTCAATGATACGATTACCATCATGGTCTTCCCATGACCATTCCTGGAGACGTATAGCGGGCAGAGAGGGTTCTTGAACGGCTGCTTGTGCATTGATAAATCCGCGCCCCATGAGTCCAGCGAGTTCGGGATTCTCAGCGTCTATGTTCTCGCTGGTCAGCCGCACTTGCTCCCGCAGTGCATCTGGAGATAGGTCGGGGAATCGCGTCTTCACCAAGGCAGCCACTCCTGAGGTCAGAGGAGTAGAAAATGATGTGCCGGTGATAGAGATGTATCCACTATTTGATCCTGTGGTAAGGATGTTGACTCCTGGAGCAAAAACATTGACTAGTTTTCCGTAGCTGGAATTGTTCGCTTTTACGCGCATGTCCACCAGTGTGGCCCCCACGGAGAGAACCCGCGGATGTAGAGCTGGATAACGAGGGGGGGCCTCATCCAAGTTTGAATCGTGATTCCCCGCTGAGGCTACAACGAGAGATCCCATATCCGTAGCAAGCTCGAGAGATTGAAAACCAAGTCGACCATCAAAGTCATTTTGTACTGTTGAACCCCAACTGGTATTGATGATGTCTGCGCCATTCATGGCAGCATAAAGAATTCCAGAGTATCCTTTACAAATCCGCCCATCGGAGATGGGACATCCCACATTGATATGCATCAATTCAGCATTCCAGGCCGCACCGGACACCCCTACATTGTTGTCTGTCACTGCACTTGCTACTCCTGCAACCGCCGTACCGTGTTGAGCATTTCGCGGAGTTTGAAGCAGTCCAGTCGGATCATGGTCATAATCATCCTCATTGGCGAAGTTAGCACCATGCACATCATCAATGAATCCATTTTGGTCATCATCAATCCCATTACCAGAAATTTCATCTTCATTCGTCCATACATTGGCACGAAGATCTTCATGTCTCCATTCACTCCCTCCGTCAACAATTGCGATCACCACCTTTGGATGACTGTCGGAAGATTTTACCACATCCCACGCTTCTGGAAGGTTTAAGGCTATCAGTTGAATCTGCTCTTGAAATCTGGGATCATTCGGATCAATCTGCTCCCCGTCTACTGGCCCATAGGTACGATCCACAGGTATAGGTTCGGCGTAGACGATGCCGGGAGCAAGAGATAAGTCCATAGAAACCTGCTGAGGAATCTTATCGGCGCTGTATCGCACATAGTAGGTCTGGCGTAGTGCCATCAGATTATTCCGCGTCTTGGGCGTCGGCTCTACATGATCCAGAAATGGATACACTCGCTCAATAGCAAATACCCCGTAAGCGGCTGCTTTGCGATCAAAGATCTGGAGACCCGTTGTGACCGTTTTTCCGCGAAAATCAATTTCCGCTTCAAATTGTACCACCACAGCATTAGGGACTACCTCTGGGACGATTTGGGCATGCCCATGGAGTACATAAAAGAGTGTGAGGAGAGAAAAGCCCAATGTTACCAGCGGAACTGACGGATAGACTCTAGTGGATCCCAATGAATGATGATGTGCTGGAAACACAGAGTTCATCTTATTTGATCACCTATAGAGCCTGCAATGAATCCAATACCGGTGTATAACAGCCAAAATTTATTTTCTATCGGCGGTATTTTATTCAGACTTGATCCTCAAATTCTATAAGTTCTATCCTGTTTGACCCAGCAAAAATGATCCACGAGGATACATGGATAGAAGATTCATGAATTGGGAGATAATAGATACATCTACTCAAACCATTAGGACGCAATTTCAGCCTATGCTCATTTAGTATCGCATTCGTACGAGGTGTCCCGTTTGAGTTTGAGTTTCCACCTCCGATTGAACATGAATCCGATACAAATATACACCCGAGGGTAGGGAAGAGCCCTCGAGACGAATACTCTGCCCCCAGCCAGCCGATAGATCCACTGGGGGCCGAGAGAGTACATTCCGTCCTGTCACATCAAACACCTCTACATCCAGAGTAGCAGGCCAGGGAAGATCTACCACTAGAAGCGTGGATTCCCAGAAAGGGTTGGGATAGTTTTCGTAGATTGCGAACGATTTTGGTAGTCCATCCTGCTCCGAGGCGACAGGACCGAAGACTTCAATGCTAAAGACTACATTATCCTCCGCACCTCTGGCATCCGTGGCCTTGAATGTGTAGGGAACAGGAGTAGAGGTAACCACTGAAGGTGTTCCACTAATCGTGCGTGTTGATGAATCATACACCAGTCCAGTGGGGAGTGAAGGAGTTAGGGTATAGGAAATTGGTGCAGTACCTCCTTGGGCCTCGGGTAGGATCAACGGAGTAATGGGCAGCGAAATTGGGAAGGATTGATCAGCGATCCCGTCAACAAACTGTAATTCTAATTCTCTACATATGGGTGTGGACCCGAAGATGTCTGGGATGTTTTTTAGCCACATTTGAAACTCTTCATCAGCGGGTGCACAGACATTTTGGCCCGTGAAAGAAAATGATCTCAAGTTATCCAATTGCATAAAGCTTCTTGGGATCGGTCCGGTGAGGGTATTTCCATGAATGCGTAGGGTTTCCAAGTTGGAAAGGTTCCCCAGTTCGGGGGGAATCGGCCCAGAAAGAGAATTACGGGATAGGTCCAGATCCACCAACTGTTCAAGGTTCCCCAGTTCAGGGGGAATCGGCCCAGAAAGCAAATTGAAGGCCAGGCTTAGTTGCTTCAATTGTTCAAGCTCCCCCAGTTCGGATGGGATGGATCCGGTGAGGGAATTATTTTGTAGGATTAGCCCTACCAATTGTTTGAGGTTTCCGAGTTCCGGCGGAATTGAGCCTGAGAGGTCATTGTTAAACAGGAGCAGGTCCTGTAATTGTTCAAGGTTTCCTAGTTCGGGAGGGATCATACCGGTGAGAGAATTCTGAAACAAGTGCAGCTTCTCCAACTGTTCAAGGTTTCCTAATTCGGGAGGGATCATATCCGTGAGAGAATTGGATACAAGGCGTAGATCCCTGAGCTGTTTAAGGTCTCCCAGTTCGGGAGGAATCTTACCGGTGAGAGAATTAGATTCAAGGTAGAGTCCCCGTAATTGCGCAAGGTTTCCCAGTTCGGAAGGAATCGGCCCCGTCAGTTTCTCATTTTCAAAGAGTGCAAGAACCTGTAGATCCCTCAAATCTCCGAGTTCAGTAGGTAAGGTCCCATTGAGATTATTTCTTCCCATATACAATTGAGCCAATGATCCCCCAATCATCGTGACACCAAACCAACTGTCTAGTATGTTTTCGGTCGGAACGGACGAAATATCCCAGTTGTCATTCCGTATCCAATTATCCCCATCCGTCGCAAGGTAAAACGCTTTCAGATTCGGGAAAATCGTTTCTGCAAGTTGCGAGTTGGCACCAAGTGTAATCCGATCCGACATATCTCTAAAGGCTCCGTCGCGAATATGGAGGAAGAATTGTAGCAATGGTTCGGAAGGAGCATTGGGCGTCACCGTGAACTCAAAGGTTACTTCGATTTCATCCCCGCTGGCCAGAGTGCCAAGCTCAACTTCAGATGTGGTCCATTCCAAGAATGGATAGGAGCGATCCCCCACAAGCTCAACCTGGAGTTGATTGGCATCGGCGAGATGGTTAACGATGGCTATTGTGATGGTCACCTGGTCGCCGGGCTCAATGATAAAATCACCATCCTGATCTTCCCATGACCAATTCTGGAGACGTATGGCGGGCAGGCTAGGCTCTTGAACGGCAGCCAGCGCATCGACTAATCCCCGCCCCAGTAGACCGGAGAATCCAGGATTCCGAGCGTTAATGCTCTCACTTGATAGTCGTACTTGTTCCCGTAGTGCATCTGGCGATAGATTCGGAAATCTCGTCTTCACCAGAGCGGCTACCCCAGAAATTAGAGGTGTCGCCATTGAGGTACCAGTGCTGACGGTATAGTCATTATTTGAACCGGTAGTGATGACCCCGGTCCCAGGAGAAAATACGTTGACCAATTTTCCGTAGTTGGACGTACCTGCTTTTATGCGATCATTCTGAATGGACCCGACTGAGAGAACACGCGGATGCAGAGCTGGATATCGGGGGGATACATCCAAGTTTATATTACTATTCCCTGCTGCAGCTACAACTAAGGCGCCCATGTCGGTAGCCAAGTTGATCGCCTCATCAGCAAACCTGGGGATCTCCCCATCAAGTTCTCCTTCCCCACTCCAGCTTGCATTAATGATGTCTGCGCCATTCATAGCAGCATAAAGAACACCATCATAAGCTCCGCAAAGGTTTCTGTCATCGTCAGGGCCAGGGCATCCCATATTGATGTGCATGAGTTCTGCATTCCAGGCTGCACCTGCTACACCTACATTGTTGTCTGTCACTGCACTGGCTGTCCCTGCAACCGCCGTGCCATGCCGTGCATTTCGTGGAGTCTGTCGCAATCCTGTTGGATCGTGATCGTTATCGTCTTCATTGGCTAAGTTAATTCCATGCACATCATCAATGTATCCATTATTGTCGTCATCAATCCTGTTGCCTGGGATTTCCTCTTCGTTCGTCCAGACATTGGCGCGAAGATCCTCATGTCTCCATTCACCCCCTCCGTCCACGATCGCGATCACCACTCTAGGAGTAGAGTCTTCGCTTTTCACCACATCCCACGCTTCTGGGAGGTTTAGAACATTTAGATGTGTCTGTTCACTGAATCTGGGATCGTTTGGGTCAATACGTCTCTGGTCAACGGATCCCTGAATACGAATGACAGGAACGGGTTCGGCATAGACAACGCCGGGCGCGAGGGATAGGGAGTTGGAAACTTCTTGAGAAAGATCACTGGCACTGTAGCGCACATAGTAGTTACGGCGCAATGCCATCAGATTGTCGCGCGTCTTGGGAGTCGGCTCTACATGATCCAACATTGGGTACATCCGCTCAATGGTGTGTACTCCATAAGTAGTCGCCATGCGATCAAAGACCTGTAAGCCTGTGGTGGTGGTTTTCCCATGAAAATCAACTCCCGCCTCAAATTGTACCACTACGACCTGGGGGACTACCTCTGGAACGTTCTGGGCATGCACTTGGGTGCAGAAGAAAAACATAATGAAAAAGAAGCCCAGTCTCAGCAGGGAAAATGATGGATGGATTCTCATGATTCACAGTGAAGAGTATATGCATATGAACCGAGGTTCATCTCCTAGGTTCGATGGCAAGACTTGCAAGAAATCCAGTATTGGATCCGACCCTCTCAGGTATGATTTTCAGATGAATGGTGGAATATTTGCGAGCGCATTTTCCATTTATCTTCCTCAAAGGATACAGGGGCTAAGCCTGAACATTGATCCACAACAATCAGATCTGCTGAATTAACTAAAACCATACGGTTTCCGGTGGAGCAGGATCAGAAAGAAAGGTACGCCGCAAAGTGCGGTTACGATACCAACAGGCAGTTGAGCTCCAGGCAAAAGTGCTCGGGCTGCAAGGTCTGCCCAAAGCAGAAAGATCGCTCCAGCTATAAAGCTGGCTGGTAGCACCCGTTGATGAGTAATGCCCATGAATGAACGAACCGCGTGAGGTACAATGAGTCCCACGAATCCAATTGCCCCACTGGCGGCAACAATTGATCCAGTGACCAATGAAGCAAGAACAATAAGAATTCGCTTGATGGATTCAACCGCTACACCCAAGGAGTGAGCAGATTCATCTCCCGTTAACATCCCATCCAGAGGCCGGGCCAATACCAGCAATACAATCAATCCAATTGAAACCGCAATCGCGGGCCATAGGAGTGAAGACCATGTCGCAAGATGGAGCGAGCCCAGAAGCCAGAACAGAACAGATCTGAGTTTATCTGGCTCGGGTGAAGATAAGGTAATAAAGGATGAGAGTGCTCCCATAAGAGATGCAACAGCGACTCCCGCTAAAAGCAACCGCGTGACCGAGATACGTCCCCGGCTCCCTGCAACACTATAAACAATGAGAATTGCACACAACCCCCCTGCGAATGCGGCAATTGGCATAGAAATCGTCTTCGAGATTAGTGGGGGTAAAAAGCCAAGATAGAAAAGCGATGCCCCCGCAGTTGCTCCACCGGAGATCCCAAGAATATAAGGTTCCGCCAGCGGATTGCGAACCAGAGTCTGCATGGCAGTTCCAATGATCCCCAGTCCACCACCTACAATGAGGGCAAGGAGTGCACGAGGTAATCGAAGTTGCCACACAATACGGTCAGCGATCGGATCCGGTGCAGGACCATATCCCAATGTTACATGATGCCATAGCACGGATAGTGCTTCAATAAATGACACGCTACGCCCAGTACTCACGGAAATTACCACGCTGAAGAGCGCCATAGCCAAGAGCCCTACCATCCAACGATTCATGGATTCATCACCAGTTCTGGATGTAGCACTCGAGCGAGTTCCCAAACTCCTTTCACGAGACGGGGGCCAGGCCGTAAGAAATAGGCAGAGTCGAATCCATAAACCCTGTTGGATTGAATCGCAGGTACAATATCCCAGGTTGGATGAGACGAAAGCAGTTGGGAATTTTCAAACTCCTCACCAAATGAGCCAGCAATGACCTCCGGCATGGAGGTTAATACAAATTCGTCCGTCAGGATCGGAAAACGGGTAGATAAGGTGCTCGTGATACTGGATCCGCCTGCAAGGTCAATCATGTCGTGGATATAACTCCCCTGCCCAAAAGCATGGAGTGTGGTATACTCTATCAAAAAGAGTACATCTGGTTTTTTTTGGAGATCTGCGGTAAGTGCAGAGAGTTGCACCAATGAATCTTCCAACTCTGTTGCGCGATGATTGGCAAATTCGGAGGTAAAAAAAAGCTCTCCTAAATCACGAATTGCCCGTGTGACATCTTCTAATGTGTTCACTGCAACAAAGTAGACAGGAATTCCCAATTTCTCAAATGTATCTGCATCTTTGGGGCTGTTGACCTGCTCACTGGCAACAACTAAATCAAGGTCTAAAGCGACGATCGCTTCAAAATCCATGGGAATTAGACTATATTTCGGTAGAGAGTCAACGGTGGGGGGAAAGTCATCTACGGTCGATACTCCCACAACTCTTGATCCAGCTCCAGAGGCAAATAGAAGCTCCGTGATGCTTGGTGCAAGAGGGGCAATCCTGTCAATCTCGGCAGATAAATGAACAGTACGTCCTATATCATCCTCAACCGTGCGATCGCTGCGCAGACCGGATGAACAGCCGGTCATCAGAAGCAATAATAGACAAATTTGACGCATGTGGATTGAATCAGGTGGCACCAGCGAACCAGTCAAAAGTTACAGTAAAGAAACTATACAGTGTGAATGAGTGATCTGGATTACAACACTTCTGATTATAGTGCAACAGAACTAGCCCGTATGATTGATCACACCAAGCTGAGTCCTGATACCACGGTACAGGACATCAATGTTCTGTGTCAAGAGGCCGCCAAGTTTGGCTTTGCGAGTGTATGTGTCCCCCCGTGCTACGTCAAAGAGGCCACTTTGATGCTCACCGAAAAATCACCGGTTGTCTGTACCGTGTTAGGATTCCCACACGGGAGCGGATGTAGTGCAGCAAAAGCCACGGAAGCAACCGTTGCAATCAATGAGGGCGCGAAGGAGGTGGATCTTGTCATGGCGGTGGGATTACTTAAAAGTGGTTTCTATGGGGCCGTAGAGAAAGATATTGGGGAAACTGTACGAGCATGTGAGGGGATGGCTTTGGTGAAAGTGATTCTTGAATGTGCGCTTCTTACCGATGAGGAAAAGCGGACGGCGTGCCTGTTAGCCCGAGATGCAGGTGCAGATTATGTCAAAACCTCAACTGGATATGCACATGGAGGAGCTACCCAGAAAGATGTGCTTCTCATGCATGACACCGTTGGAGAAGATCTGGGTGTTAAGGCATCTGGAGGTATTCGAACTAGTGTTGATGCCCTCGGGATGATTCAAGCCGGAGCGACCCGGATTGGTGCCAGCGCTTCATTGTCCATCATTCAAGGATTGGAGTAATGTTTGATTCTAGTCGTTACATCATCCCCCTCCTTCTGTTCATTAGTGTAGCCAGTTGCGCTGGCCCTAATCCACGGCCCTTAGTCAGCACAATCCCAGAGGAAACGCCTAGAGAGACTCCGATTCGTTGGGACCAATACGAAGATTTTGACCCAGCCCCATACCGGGAAGATCTTGAGGATCGCTCAACCATGATTCTTCATGATGTACCTGAGGTGTTACTTTTCTCGGATCCTTCATCCACTCAATCGCGCTTCTCATCAGGTGAGCTATCGGGGTATCGAATTCAGATTATCTCCACTCTGAACAAACAGGAGGCGGATCAGGCAGTTGAGGATGCCTTGGCATGGTGGAGGGATTTTGAGCAGGTTCCAGATCTGATCGAGTTGTACCCACGAAAAGAAGAGGGACCACCTGTATATCAGGACTTTCGCGTACCTTATTATCGAGTCAGGATCGGGAACTTTACTACCCGAGAGGAGGCCGAACTCATTCTGGAAGTGATTGAGCGTGATTATGCGAGGGCGTTCATTGCACCAGACTTGGTAATCCTTCAATAGATCAGCGGAGAGCGGATTCTAGTTCAGTCGCAGCATCTGTCTGAGCGTCCCTGTATTTCACTATGACAGGGACATAGGTGGATATTCCATGCTCACGGGCAAATGAGTTTGGCTTTGCTCGACTGCCAGAGACTACGACCGCGCCAGAAGGCACTTCGCCGGACGCAATGATTCGCTCATGAACCAAGTCATAAATCCGTGTTGAATTGGTCAAGATTACGCCGGGAGCAAGCACGGCACCCTCTCGAATAATGCAGCCTTCATAGATCCCGCAGCCTCCGCCAAGAAAACAATCATCCTCAATGATGACCGGCAGGGCGCCTGGAGGCTCTAGGACGCCACCGATCTGTGTGGCGGCAGACACATGAACTCGCTTTCCAACTTGGGCGCAACTACCAATCAGAGCATGCGAATCTACCATAGTCTGTTCGTCCACATAGGCTCCTGTATTAATATACATTGGGGGCATACAGATGACGTCGGGACTGACATAGCTGCCGGTTCGAATTGAAGATCCACCAGGCACGAGTCGAACATGATCTATGATTTCAAGAGGTTTGAGAGGAAAGGTATGCTTATCAAAGAACGGGGACGGCTCGGCAGTAATTTTTTCCAATCGTCCTACTTGAAACCCGAGGAGCAGTCCTTTCTTGACCCAGGCATGAGCTGTCCAAGTTCCATCTTTGCCGCGAGTGGCAGCTCGGACTGTCCCGTCGTTCAGGGCATGGATCAAATGATTAAAACCAACTAGTTGAACATCAGGGTCATCGGATGATAGATGCTCTTGAATGATTGATGGAGTAGGATGCATTAATTTTTTTTGGAATGTGCTGCGCATGCAGCTCCAATAATTCCTGCTTCGTTCTGAAAGTGGGCCGGTATCAGACGGGCTCTTGTCTTGAGGAAGTGGAAATAATGTTTCGTATGCTTCGGTCGACTAACACCGCCACCAAGAATGATGAGATCAGGATCAAGTAGAAATTCGATATACGTCAGATAGTCTTGGAGTCGCTCAGCCCAGACTTCCCATGTTAGATGATCACGCTTCCGAATACTGTTGGCCGCCCAGCGCTCTGCTGTAGTTCCAGACATTTGTAGATGACCAAGTTCAAGATTAGGGATCAGGGCAGATTTGATGAACATGCTTGAGCCAATGCCCGTTCCGAGTGTCAGTACGAGTGTTTTTCCATTTGCGCCTTTCCCTGCACCATGACGGACTTCAGCATAGCCTGCAGCATCGGCATCGTTGAGCGTGGTCACATCAGATCTGAGGGCTTTGGCGAATAGAGAATCTACATCTGTACCGATCCAGGACGGATCAATGTTCGCAGCTGTACAGGCAATTCCATTACGGATACGCACGGGCATCGTAATTCCAATTTTCCCATGCCATCCAAAATGCTTAACGATTGCCTGAACGGTTTTTGCAATCTGTTTGGGGTGTCCTCCGGCTGGTGTGGGCAGGCGGAAACGCTTTGCGTCCAGTTTCCCAGACTTAATACGGACCGGAGCTCCTTTGATACCAGTCCCTCCTATGTCAATCCCGAGAACTTTCAAGTCAAAACATATTAATCTAGACCTAAAGATAGGGCATATTTGGTACCATAAACAATGGAATATGCGTATACTTTAGTATACAGAACCAAAATTAATTTATAATGATCAGAGTAATTCTTGTTACCTTTCTTATAGCGGTCCTATCTCTTGGTGCCTGTCAATGTTCTGATAAGCCAGAACAGTCGCCGGTTGAGGACAGTTCTAATGTGAGTCAGGATGCGAATTCCTGAACACATTGTTGAGCAGGTGCGTGACAGTGCAGATATTCTGAGTATTGTGGGGGATTATGTGCAGATGAAGAAGGCTGGTAATAATTTCATCGGTCTCTGTCCGTTCCATGATGAGAAGACCCCATCCTTCAACGTGAATCCAACTAAGGGATTTTTCAAGTGTTTTGGGTGTGGTAGGGGGGGTAATGTGATCACATTCGTCATGGAGATTGAGCGGCTTGAATTTGTGGATGCGGTACGATGGCTGGCAGGCCGAATGGGAATTAAAATTCCTGAGCGGGTTCAGGATCAAGGGGCATATGAGAAAAGAGAGACCGTCTACAATGCACTTCGATTTGCGGCCGAGTACTACATGCACAATCTTCAAGAACCAACTATTGGCCATCAGGCACGGACATATATAGCTGAGCGTGGATTGACGGAGAAAACGGTTGAGCGGTTTAAGCTGGGGTATGCTACTGATTCGTGGGATGGATTGCTCAGGGAGGCTGAACGTGGACACATCAAAGCGGACACTCTGGTCAGAGCCGGGTTGATTGTTAAGCGAGAGAATGGGGAGGGGTACTATGATCGATTTCGGAATCGGCTCATATTTCCGATCTGGTCTCATTTCGGCAAGATTATTGGGTTTGGGGGTCGAATTCTTGAAGATGCTCCGAATACTCCAAAGTATATCAACTCAACTGAAACAGAGGTCTATTCAAAGAAGGAAGTATTGTACGGTCTATATCAGTCTAAGCGAACGGCACGTATGCAAGAAAAGGTTCTCTTGGTGGAGGGATATACGGATGTACTGGCGCTGGATCAGGCAGAAATCGGGGCGGTTGCGTCCTGTGGCACAGCACTAACTCCCGAACAGGTTCGGTTACTGAAACGTTATGTTAATGAGATTCAGTTACTCTATGATGCTGATACAGCGGGGATTGAGGCCACTACGCGTGCGATTGATTGTGTTCTTGAAAATGGTCTGGATGCCAGTGTGATTTCGCTACCGCAGGGGGAGGATCCAGATTCATTTATTCAGAGGCAGGGAGCGGAAGAATTTAAGGAATATCTCCAAAATTCTTCAAAAGATTGGATTGAATCTCTCTACTTAGCTGCCGACAGCAGGAATGCACTGAGTAGTCTACGGGGAAAGTTACAGGAACTCTCTGGGATTGCTCGGAGAATCGCGTGGATCGAGTTAGATCTTCTCAAAAAAGAGTATATCAAAAAAGCGAGCCGTCTGTTTGATGTTCTAGAGGGGGATGTATTGCAAGAAGTCAATCGTCATCTGATGGCGAAGCCGGTATCAACAGCCCACCCCCCTCCCCCCTCTCCTGTAAAGGATGATCCGACCGAAAAAATTCCCGAAGCGGAAAAAATGCTCTTGCAGTTGATGCTTGAGGAAGGATCTCCCATGATTGAATATATCCTTACAAAGATGGATATCATTGAATTTCAGGACGGGGCTTCTCGGGAACTCGCGAAGGCGTTATTGGAACTCTACGAGGAGTACAAGGAGCAGTCCTTGACGGCAATTGAGAGAGGACAATTGCGGATCGATGAACCGGTACGGCAGTTGATTGCGGGATTATTGATGCGCCAGCATGAAATTTCTAAGGGATGGGTAGAAAAGAAAATTGTCGTACCGGAATTGAATGAGGATGCGAAGCGAGCAGCTCAACAAGGTATGCGGCGCGTTAAGCAAAGAATCCTCAAGAATCAGATTAAAGAATTAGGGCGTAAGGTTCTCAGTTCAGGGGAGGGGAGTAAAGATCAACTAGATTACCAGGAAGAATACCGGGAAAAGAGCCAGCTTCTTCTTTTTCTTGAGGAAGAAGATTGCTTTGATAAGTGAACATCTCTAATTCACGGATATTGTATGTGTCTGCAAACTCATCAATGTAGAGATTCAAATACTTCTTGCTTAACGGGTGGTATGTGCCGTGAGACGCATGTTTGAACCTTGACGCAAAGCCTTCCAATCCGTTCGTGTGCGCCATGCCGGTTACCCATTCTCCAACAGAGTTCGAAACCGTTTTACGATCTATGCCAACTAAGCCAGAAGAGGATGTAGATTCAGCAGTATAGATCATGGAACCCTCTGCATTGTAGATGAACCGTTTCAACAGCGAACTCTTTTGGATCCGATTATTTTGCTGATATTCCGGCTAATGTAGTATAGACCACTTGTTCTTGTGCAATAGTGCATTAAAAGTTGTGCTTAAGTGCATAATTACATGCATCATGAGGGATCAGTAGTAACGCTCAAATCGTTTCGGGTCCTTAGCATCATATCGTTTGGATATCCAGTAGGTCTTCGCATGGGGATCAAGCTTGCGGCGAAGCGGATCTTTTCCGAACAGACGCATCAATGTGCCAACGGGAATAAATAGGAGGACGTAGATTCCAACGAGTAGAATGCGGGTCATCATGAACCCAAGGACCAAAGCCAAGATCATCCATGGTTTATATAGGAGGCGTAGTGATCTTGGAGCAATTAGACCTATGAGGAAAAGTAAGATCCCTATACTGGCAATCACCCTGCTCGCTGGAATCTCACGCCAGTAAAATATTCCTGCAAGGAGCACCAATGCAATTCCAAGTGTAATCCCAAAGGAGCGAAGTTGTCTGTTTCCTACATCCAGCGACTGAATCTCTTCACGCAACATGATGGTAGTTGAGCGGCTGTTTCACAAGGTGTTCAAAGATAAATTCCCGACTTTGACAGATTGCAACTTTCTGAGGCAAAGGCAGGATTTTTTATAGGCATTGACGGAACGCTTCAATTTTGACTCCCTGCGTTTCCATAACGATTGATTTTTGGTACCTCTTTTTCAACTGGTGTCTTCGGGTGTCTATTAGAACTCTCTTTTAAGTTGCAATCGGATCAGATGCCGGAGTTGCAGGGGGCTGTCTCGTTGTGCTTGCCCGGTTGTCCCGACAAAGAGTTGCACCTTGGTCGGATGCTCGTGTGCCCGTGCAATGTTCCATCCCATCTCATACCTGCGCTGCGGTCCGCCGCCGCTGAAGCTGACCTCGGGTTGCAAGGTGAATGCTCTGGAGAATAGAGCGAACCCATAGCCTGCCTGTACCCGCAGGTCTTCGGTTTGATGTGTCCTATACTGTGGCTGGATGGTTTCGGCGCGGAGTAGCCGTTCGGCCCCACCCAGGGCCTCTGCCCCGATGGTATGCTCCACTCGAACCTGGAGCCCCTCGCTGGAATGGGGCTGTGGATCCCAGGTCACCGCCCCTGCAAGCCCCTGATCCTGAAGTCCGCGATCCTGGTGTGTCAGCACCGCATGTGCATGCACCTCTATGTCCAGACCACTCGCTGGCTCCGAGAGACGGAACCCCACCTGCATGTCCACCCCGAATCCTGTCTCTGCATCGCCACCGTCATGGCGGAGGGCCAGTTCCGCCACCGGCTCTATCGTAGATTGGGTTCCTAAACGGATCCCGCGCATGGTTCCCTGTAATCCCAGCCGCAACCGAGATACTTGCGCCTGATCTTCCGATAACTCCTCGGTCTCACTCGCTCCCATCTGCACCAGCAAGGCATCCGAGCGAATCCCCAGCTCCAGTCCTCGGTTCCTTACTGCACCGAGTCGCCCATAGATCCCCCCACCGACCATTCGCAGATCCATCGGCGTGGATACCTGTTCCACGGTCATCGATCCACGACCATATCCGACCACGCCCCATGCCGTGATCCCCGAACTGAGCGCATAACATCCATTGGGGTATACTCCGGTCAGATAGGCGGAATGTGTACCTTCATCACTTGCCATTGCATACTCGCCCTCGGAGCGTGTATAAGCTACCAGTACACCCAGTCCCCCTTTGTCTCTGATCCAGTCTGCCCCGAACATCCCACTGGATACGCGTCCCTCCAGGTTCAAGGCCCCGTCCGCACCCTGAACGCGAGATACCGCCCCATGTCCCCAGAGCGCGACCCCACTCCCGTCCCGCATCCCATGTCGGAACGAACTGCCATGCAATAGACGCTCCCGCGTCAGCGTATGGCCCAGCCGAACTACCGGATCGGTCATTCCAAGGAGTACAGCATGCCGGTCCGGCTTGACTTCTTGCACACGCACATAATTTGGCAAGGAAGCCAAAGCCAATGGCCGTCCCGCCAGATAGACTTCATTACGCCGGGACCGCTGCACCCGCCCTTCACACTGCGTTGCCCGCAAGACCTGATCCGCTACCGTCCTTCCCAGACGTCCCATCCATGCCGTACGGATTCGATTCGTGGAGCGAACCTGTCGGGGAGGACTTTCCAAGCTCTCCTCAAATCCTGCATCATCCACAAACGAAACTTGGACCACCAGACTTGCTCCTGCATCGATATCTACAGGGACATAGGTATCTCCCTCCCCGATCGGTTCATGCGGACTCCCCTCCTTCATACGGAGCCACTGATAGCGATACCCGTATCCCGGCTCTCCAGCCTGTGCACGGCGCAGTCCATCCAGATCCTGAATCTCCTCCACCGAAACTCGAAGCACCTGTCCCACCTGCATGGACCCAATGATCTGGGGCCGACCCGTTGCCTCATCGTTGACCGCGGTCACATCAATGATCATCCGGGCGGCCAACGGACTCTCCGAGGTCCCATCGCTAACCTTGAAGTCAAAGCTCGTGTATGCCGGGCCATATGCATTGGCGACCGGCGTAAAGATCAGCTCTCCCGCCGAGATCTGGGCTACGGAGATCTGTGTCCCGGCGGCGAACCCGATTCCGCCCAGGGTCAAGGTTCCCGCATCGGGATGCCGCTCAATCCGAACGGACGCCAGTGGATCTCCCTCGGGATCGTTGTACCCAAAGTCGGATATGCCAAACGGGTGCGGCGTATCCTCCTCCGTGGTGACCGTCGCATCCTGGGCCACCGGAAACGATTCATCGTCATCGGTGATCGTGAGGGTCACCTCCTCTGGATCCGTCACGCCCTGCGTATTCGTAGACCTTCCTTGCACCTGTATGATCTTGTCCGGCGCATCCACTTCATTGTCTACCGCTGTGATTGTCATGAGTCCTGTGCTCTCCGTCTCTCCCGCTGCGATCGTCAGTGTTTGATTGTCGCTCAGCCTATAATCCGACTCCATGGCGGGTGCGTTGGGAAGCACCGTCACTGCGATCGTCGTCATGGCACTGGACGGCCGGTTCAGGGTGGCCGTGACCGTCGTCGTACCCGCATTCTCGCTGATAGAAGCAGGCGAGAGAGTCAGCGTGACGGCCGGCGCTTCGTCATCATCCGTGATCGTGAGTTCAACCGACGATGGATTTGTGGTGCCGAGCGCATTGGTGGCGACCCCCTGCACCTGCACGGTCTTGTCCGGTGCATCCACTTCGTTGTCCACCGCTGTGATCGTGACCAGTCCGGTACTGGTGAGCTCACCCGCTGCAATCGTGAGCGTCAGGGGATCGCTCAACACATAATCCGACGTGGTGGCGGGTGCGTCAGGGAGCACCGTCAATTCAATGGAGGTCTCTTCATCAGATGCCCGATCCAGAGTTGCCGTGACGGTCGTGCTCTCTCCATTTTCTGCGATCGCGGCGGGATCCAGCAGCAGGGTCACCGCCGGTGCCGCCTCATCATCGGTGATCGTAAGTTCGACCTCCACGGGGTCTGTGATTCCCTGTGCACTGGTGACGATCCCCTGCACCTGCACCGTCTTCTCTGGTGCATCCACCTCATTATCCACCGCTGTAATGGTCACGAGTCCCGTACTCTCGGTCTCCCCTGCCGCAATAGTGAGCATTGAGTTCTCGCTGATTTGATAATCCGACGCCGTCGTCGGCGCATTGGGAAGCACCGTCACTTCAATGGTGGTCACCGTCCCCGAGATCCGATTCAAGGATGCCGTGACCGCCGTCTCGCCTCCATTCTCCTTGATCGTAGAGGGATCCAGCAGCAGCATGACGGTGGGAAGTGCCTCGTCATCGGTGATCGTAAGCTCTACCGCTACCGGGCCCGTTACGCCGCGCGGATTCGTCGCCGTACCCTGCACCTGCAGTGTTTTGTCCGGTGCACTCACTTCATTATCTACCGCCGTAATGGTCACCCGCCCAGTACTGCCAGTTTCTCCTGCCGCAATGGTGAGCGTCGGGTTCTCGCTGATTTGATAATCCGACGCGGTGGCGGGTGCATCCGGAAGGACCGACACCACGATCGTGGTCACCGCACTGGAGGGAGGCTCCATGGTTGCGGTCACCGTCGTTTGCCCATCGTTTTCGCCGATGGAGGCAGGAGCAAGGATCAGCGAGACCGTTGGACTCACCTCGTCGTCATCCGTAATGGTCAAAACCACATCGGCGGGCACGCTCACCCCCTGGCTGTTTGTGGCCACGCCTTGCACCTGCACCGTCTTGTCCGGCGCATCCACCGGGTTGTCTATGGCGGTGATGGTCATGAGCCCCGTACTCTCGGTGCCACCTGCCGCAATGGTCAGGATCGTATTCTGACTCAGCATCAGATCCGATGCCACCGCTGGCGGATTGGCAAGTGCCGAGACCACGACGGTGGTCCTGGCACTGGAGGGATGGCTGAGCAGGGCCGTGACCGTTGTGCTCGCTCCATTCTCTTCAATCGTAGAAGGATCCAGCATCAGGGTGACGGTGGGCGTCGGTTCATCATCGGTGATCCTTAGTTGCACTGCAGGCGGGCTAGTCACCCCCAACGAACGGGTGACTTCCCCTTGCACTTGCACCGTCCTGTCGGGTGCATCGGTTGCATTATCCACGGCTATGATCGTCACCACTCCTGAACTGCCCGTCTCCCCTGCCGCAATCGTCAATGTGGTACCACGCAGCATATAATCTGACTCTGTGGCCGGCGCATTGGGGAGGACGGTTATTTCAATGGTGGTGGGTTCACTGGACGGGCGGCTGAGCTCCGCTGTGACGGTGGTTAGGCCGCCATTTTCGCCGATGGATGCTGACGAAAGGAGTAGCGTCACCGTTGGCGTCAAATCATCATCCAGGATCGTAAGTTCGACCTCTTCGGGCCCCGTCAGCCCTTGCCCATTCGTCGCGATCCCCTGCACTTGCACCGTCTTGTTCGGCGCATTCACCGCATTATCCACGGCCGTGATCGTCACCAGTCCCGTGCTCTCGGTCTCCCCCGCCGCAATCGTGAGTAGGTCCCCCTCCTGCATATAATCCAGCTCGGTCGCTGGTGCGTCAGGTAGGGTGGTGATCGTGACCGTAGTCCCCTCGCTTGAAGGTCGATCCAGCGTTGCAGTGATCGTCGCAAATCCGTTGTTTTCAGTAATGGAAACCGGCGAGAGGGAAAGCGTCATCGCTGGGGCTTGGTCGTCATCCGTGATCGTGAGTTCTACCGCTTCCGGCCCGATCACGCCTTGAAGATTCGTTGCCGCCCCCTGCACTTGTACCGTCTTGTCAGGTGCATCCACCTCGTTGTCTAACGCTGCGATCGTCACCAATCCTGTGCTACCCGTCTCGCCTGCTGCAATGGTCAGTCGCAGGTTCCCGCTCAGTGCAAAGTCCGTCGCCGCTGCTGGTGCATCGGGAACAGCAGAGATCAAGATCGTGGTTCCCTCGCTTGAGGGACGGTTCAGCGTTGCCGTCACCGTAGTCGTACCAGCATTTTCAGAGATGGAGACGGGGGCAAGAGTCAGCGTGATCATTGGCTCATCCTCGTCATCGGTGATCGTGAGCTCCACCGCACTGGGCCCCGTTACCCCTTGGGTATTTTCTGTCGTACCCTGCACCTGGACCGTCTTATCGGGGGCATCCACCAGATTATCCACCGAGGTGATCGTCACCAGCCCCGCGCTCTCTATCTCCCCTGCGTCAATCGTCAATGTCAAGTTCTCGCTGAGTTGATAGTCCGACGCCGTTGCCGGTGAGGTTGGGTCCACCGAGATCGAGATCGTAGTCTCTTCGCTAGAGGGATGGTTGAGGGTTGCTGTCACCGTGGAACTGCCTACATTTTCGGGAATGGAGGTGGAGGAAAGAATGAGGGTTACCGTTGGCGCAGCCTCATCATCGGTGATCGTAAGATGGGTTTCGGTGACCGTCACACTCTCCACCGCGCTGGTTCCCGTGACTATCACGGTCTCATCCGGCTCGTCCACAGTGTCCGAAGTAGGCATCAGCGTGAACGTCCCGGTAGCAGATGGAATGTTCGTTGGAATGCTGATTATAAAATCGGAGACCGCGGCAAAGTCGGTTTCGGAGGTCGCGGTACCCGATCCCACAGAGACCGTCACCGGCGTGGCGGTTGCCTGAACGACATTTAATGTAGCGGTCACGGTGACCTCGGTGGCCTCATCTTCCTCGCCAATGGTTTGGGGATTGGTGCTTAACGTAATTGAGGGATCAGGGCAGGCAACGCGAAGACTGGAAGGATTGATAGTGATATTCTGCTGATTAAGTATTTCGGCAGGGACACAGGTGAGGGGATTCTCATGCAAGGCGACAACTAGACTTACCTCAACATCATCAAACAGATCTGGATGTAGACTCGTGAGAGCATTGACATAAAGGTCAAGGTCTTGTAAGTTGATGAGTCCATCAAACAGATCTGGATCTAGATCCGTGAGATCATTGTTATGAAGATAGAGGCTCTCTAAGCTGGTGAGTCCCTCAAACAGATCTTCGTGTGGACTCTCGAGACCGTTTCCACTAAGATAGAGAACTTGTAAGTTGGTGAGTCCCTCAAACAGATCTGGATCTAGATCCGTGAGATCATTGTTATGAAGATAGAGTCTCTCTAAGCTGGTGAGTCCCTCAAACAGATCTTCTTGTGGACTCTCGAGACCATTTCCATCAAGATAGAGAACTTGTAAGCTGGTGAGTCCCTCAAACAGATCTGGATCTAGATCCGTGAGATCGTTTCTACCAAGTTCAAGAGTCCCTAAGTTGGTGAGTCCCTCAAACAGATCTGGATCTAGATCCGTGAGATCGTTTCTACCAAGTTCAAGAGTCCCTAAGTTGGTGAGTCCCTCAAACAGATCTTCGTGTAGACTCTCGAGACCGTTTCCATAAAGATAGAGAACTTGTAAGCTGGTGAGTCCCTCAAACAGATCTGGATCTAGATCCGTGAGATCGTTGTGAAAAAGCCATAGCAGCTCTAAGCTGGTGAGTCCATCAAATAGATCTTCGTGTAGATCCGTGAGATCGTTTCCATAAAGGCCGAGGCTCTCTAAGCTGGTGAGTCCATCAAATAGATCTTCGTGTAGATCCGTGAGATCGTTTTCATTAAGGCCGAGGCTCTCTAAGCTGGTGAGTCCCTCAAACAGATCTTGGGGTAGACTCCCGAGATCGTTTCCACTAAGGCCGAGTCTCTCTAAGCTGGTGAGTCCCTCAAACAGATCTGGATCTAGATTCGTGAGAGCATTGCTATAGAGCAATAGCTGCCTTAACCTAGTGAGTCCAATGAAATCTCCAGACTTCAGTTCAGTAATATCCCTCTGACTGAGATCTAAAAAAGTAATAGTTCTCAAATCATCACCCGTGACCTCATTACAAGACACAGTTCTGGTTATCTGAGCCAAAATTGCAACTCTCACGACCTCAGTCCGGGAACAGATATTGAGTACTTTCAGATCCATCAAATTCTCTACATCACTCCCCTCTGCATCCCGAAGCTTGGCACCCGGCTCCGTTGGAGCCGTGTAGCTTACCTTTACAGTTTCCATATCAGATGCGATCACCGGACTGCTTAATGTGCGTGTTACCGTTTCCCCACTAACGGTAGGCGTGCCGCTGAGCACTTGGGCTTTTTCGGATCCTCCGCTGTACGTTTTCGTAACCGTGAAGGCAGAATTGGTCAGACCGCTGACAGAAGCGAGTTCCTCATTAAAGTTCACCACCAAGGTGGTCCCATCCACCGTTGCCGAGGAAGCAGTAGGAGGTGTGGTGTCTTGTGCCCACAATGAACTTGGAAATACCAAGACGAGAATCAGGGCAGAGCGATACGATAAAATGCCCCCTGTATCTTTTAATGAATTCGTGCTTGCCAGATCCCTCCCCCTGTTTTTGATTTGGGGTGCTCTAGATGTATTTCTATGTGCATTTTGTCTCTATATATATTTCAGATGAAATTGTCAACCAATTTAGATTGGTGTTACTGGGACAGAAGTATTTATTTTAGAGCGTTTTTGATCGAATTATGTGGTTCGTTCTTTGTTTCATGGCATGGGTTGTTCGGGGTTTGTGAGTTGTTTTTTCGTGGGCTTGCCTGAGCGTTCAATGCGGTGGGAAGGATGCACGAGTCAATACAGGATGGCATCAGCGATCGTGGGATTCGCTATGGGCTACTAGCTTCAACAGGTTGCAACTCTATAAGAAAAAAAGCATCATTTTCGAGGATATTAGACCTGTTTTCGGGGAGGTACCGGAAAATTTAAACACTACAAAAGATACCTGTCAGGTCGCTTGTTATAGTCTGAATTCCAAATGTTAAGCAATCACTTAGAGCGCGGGTTACGGGTCTTTTTCCAAGGGCACGGTCTGGCGCTGAATCATCAACCCCAGCGCTCTGTAAAGCCGAACTTTTGTGCTGTTGGCCGCCGACGGGATCGCAGGCGGACGAACTCGGTATCGATAAGGTACAGTACGCGGTTCAATTATGCGAAGCTTAAAATAAGCTGAACACTACAAAATTGAATCTCGAAACTTAGGGCTAACATGGCCCCAAATATGCGAAAAAAACCCCGAAATCACTCGAAAATGACCATTTGTGCTCCCAGATCAACCCGTACCTGTCGAAGTCAGGAAGGAGCACCAATGCAATTCCAAGTGTAATCCCAAAGGAGTGAAGTTGTCTGCTTCCTACATCCAGCGATTGAATCTCTTCACGCAACATGATGGTAGTTGAGCGACTGTCTCACAAGGTGTTCAAAGATAAATTGGGCATCCATTCGTTCGGGATGGAATTGCACACCAAGATGAAGTCCATTTACGTGCTCAATTGCTTCAATGGTTCCATCAGGGCTTCGCGCACTTACCCTATAGTTTCGACCTGGATCACGAATAGCTTGAAAGTGGCGGGAATTGACGGAATCCACATTCGGGTTCCAGATACGCGCCAGATGGCAATCTGGAATGATTTCAATCGGGTGGTTGCTTGCTCCTCGTTTTTCACTGTGAACGAGAGCATTGGGTACTCGCTTTTCTACGTCTGCATATAACGATCCGTCGGCAACGACACAGAGGAGTTGCATTCCATAGCAAATACCAAGGATTGGGAGATTTTTTTTGATTGCAGCACTCAAGATCAATTGATCTGATTCCCAGCGCTCAGGACTCACCGGTTCAAGTTGAGCGGGAAGGGTACCCTCAGTATTTCTTGTGATTCCTGGACCACCAGGAATAATTAATCCGTGAATCTGATTGCAGAGCTGTTCTGCTTCAGTATATGAATCTGCCAGTGGCAGCAGTAATGGTTGGCCCTGTGCCCTTCTGACAGCATTCACATATGCATAATCTAGCCGTTGCTGTCCATCCTCAAATGATGTCGTGATACCGATCAATGGGTTCATGGCCGGCTGATGGAGCGTAAGGTCAACCGTCCAGAAGCAGAAGGACCAGCTTTTCTTCGTAGGGCAACAATCATATGACCTTCAGATTTGAGTGCACCGCTCACATGCTGTGAGAACTGGCCACTATCAATCAACTCCGTCAGGGCAGATTTGATGGTCCGTTTGCCAGAGGCAGAGGTGGACATGCCATGAATTAAGCGTACCGAATTTCGGCCATACCGAGCGGCTTCGGTGAGTAGGCGACGGGTGAGATGCAATGCTTCGTTCACGGTGCACCCATGCAAGTCTAGTTCTGGACGAGCACCATCATCCGTGAGACGAGGCTTCATGACAATGGTGGCTTAAAGTACTCCTCAATCCAAGTATATATCTGATCTCGGACGCTTTGAAACGCCATAATTCTCTCTTCATCGGCGCCTCTGGCAGCCCGCGGGTCTTCAAAGCGCTGGTGAATATTACTTCTTGCAGGCACAAATGGACAGTTTTCTCTAGCGGAGTCACAAACCGTTACCACTGTATCCAGATTCATGGACAAGAATTCTTTCACATCTTTGGAGGTATGATTCTCAATATTGATTCCGATTTCATGCATGACCCGAATTGCGAGTGGACTCACGCCGGTTGGTTCGGTCCCAGCACTGTGCACTTCGTAGTGATCCCCATAGAGATGTCTTAATGATCCCTCTGCCATTTGTGAGCGAGACGAATTATGCGTACACACAAACAGCACAATTAATTTATTCATTCTGTTTTTTTCTCATTCCATTCCAGGCGAATTTTTTCTACTCCAAATGTAGATGTAAGGGTGGAAATCACCTCGTCATTTGCAGTAACACTGATTTTCTCGCTTAACAATTTTAGTTCCTGATCTTGGGACATGAGCTTAAATATAATCTTCTTTTCCCCAGAGTTACTTTTACATACTTCAATGAAGTGAGCAAGATCTGTCTCGGTGACAACCTCAAGGTCCAAAGTGATAACAATATTATCCAGAAATTTCCCTCGTACAGAACTCAGTGGGAAAAGACGTCGAGCGAGAATTTTAGCAGAACCACTGGCATCTTCAATTTCTCCAGAGGCAGCCACTAGGGCATTTTCTTGAAGATATTCTCTTACCTCAGAATAGACAGTTGGGAAACAGATCACTTCGGCCTGTCCTGTACGGTCTTCAAGTATAACCGATGACATTGGTTCTCCCTTACGAGTTTTTCTAAGTTTAACTAGCGTGATGACACCGCAGGCCGTGCGATAGCGTTTTTCATTACTCTTAGATGCAAGAGTGGTGATCTCTCCAAGCTTTACATCCGAACACGATCGCTGTTCGATTTCCCAACCATCCAATGGATGCCCAGAAATATAAAACCCAGCCAGTTCCCGCTCTTGGGCTAGAATTTCAGTATGTGACCACTCATTACATGTAGGAAGCTGGGGTTCTGGTCTTGTAGTAAGCGAATCATCCTCAGCAAACAGGAACCCTTGACCATGTTCTTCTTCCTTCTTTGCGTATTCGGCGTAATGAATGGCGAGATCCAGTGCATTCACGATCTGTGCCCGATGGTCTCCAAATTGATCTAATGCTCCAACACGTGCCAAGGAGTCCAGAGATTTTTTATTGAGGATCAATGGATCTAATCGCTTCACAAATTCAAAGAGACTACTTGCTGGACCCTTCTCGTCTCGATTGGCAACGATATGGTCAACTGCGATTTTAGCTACGCCTTTGACGGAAGAGAGACCGAAGTGAATCGTTCCATTTTTGTCAACGGAGAAATTTTCTTTGCTGTGTGTCACCGAGGGCGGTTGTGGTTTCAACCCCAAGCGTTGGGCCTCGTCCAGCATTGCATTGAATTTTTTGGAGTCTCCTGAGACGTTCGTCATGACGGCCGCCATGAACTCAGCTTTATGATGAGTTTTGAGATAGGCAGTCTGATATGCAATCAGTGAATAGGCAACACTGTGGCTGTTATGGACCACGAACCCATTGGCAAGGTAGTTATGATCCTCCTCTACCGTTAAGTCATAGGTATGTGCATGGCCTACGGGGATCAGTTCCACAATACTATCCCATGTAATTTTTATGCCGGTTTCCAATACATAGGTCTCCCCATCTGCGTGACTATGAAGTGCAGATGCCATTCCAGATTTAATGGTTGCGACCTTTTTTCCCGGCCGGAGATCTCCTAGACACTGCCAGCCCTCTTGTGTATGGAAACGATGTGTAGAGGTCGTACGAATACGATTTCCATTATGGGTAACCAATTCATGGACCTCCTTAAATCCATTGTAATAAACGGCTTCTATTTTTCTAGGTGCCAGATTACCCTCTGGAGTAAGCGCGTAGACATGGACTCCTTCCCATCCCTCCTCATGAAGCTCACGAACGGGTATCTGTGCCCCTGTATGTGCATCCACAATCAGAGTGGATTCCTCTATACATTTGTTGAATCCATAGCCCGCAAACTTATCCATCATATCAAAGACTTCGTTGGCAGTGACTTGGGGGACACCATTCGAGATTGCCCCTTCAACAAATCGACTGCGTTGGGCTTCCATTTCGGATTTTTTCTTTTTGCCCATCGCACGACGTAAAATATCTGCTGCACCGAGTGAATAACCACCCATTACCTGCGCTATTTGCATGACTTGTTCCTGAAAAACAGGAATTCCGTAGGTAGATTTCAGTACTGGTTCAAGAGACTCATGCGGATATTTGATTTGCTCTCGACCGTGTTTACGATCAATATAGTTAGGAATCAAATCCATCGGACCGGGCCGATAGAGGGCATTCATGGCGATCAAATCATCCAGCGAAGTAGGTTTCAGTTGAATGAGCCATTTTCGCATCCCATCTGATTCAAATTGGAAAATTGCATTTGTATCTCCTCGCTGAAAGAGTTCAAGCGTGGGTTCATCATCCAGCGGGAGCGAATCCATATTGGGAGAGCTGCCAGTTCGTTCCTTTATGAGTTCACAGGTGTCCTCAATGATTGTCAGTGTTGAAAGCCCAAGAAAATCCATCTTGAGCAGACCAAAATCTTCTACCCAATCTCCAGAGTACTGGGTCGTAAGTACCTGCTCATCTTTATTTTTGGTTGTTGCAACGGGAACATAATCACTCACGATGTCGGGTGCAATAATGACTCCAGCGGCATGTACGCCGGTATGTCGGGCACATCCTTCCAGAACTTTGGAAGCCTTGAACAATCTGTTGAGATCCTCTCGATCGGACTGGACCAGTTCTTTCAGTTCATCCATAGTGGTCAATGCTTCATCTAAACTGATTTTACCATTGGGAATAGACTTGGCGATTTTATCGGCTTCCTGCAGTGGAATCTTGAGCACTCGAGCCACGTCCCGAACTACGGTTCGTGCACCCATGGTCCCGAAGGTAATGATCTGACTCACATTTTTTCGCCCATATTTTTGGACCACATAATCAATCACTTTTGCCCGTCCATGATCATCAAAGTCAATGTCAATATCGGGCATGGATGTACGTTCAGGATTCAGAAAACGCTCAAACAGCAGGTCGTATTTAAGTGGGTCCACGTTTGTAATTCCGAGGCAATAGGCCACGGCGCTGCCGGCGGCAGATCCTCGTCCCGGACCTACTGACACGCCCATTTCGCGGGCGGCGGTAGTGAAATCTTGTACGATTAGAAAATACCCTGCGTACTTCATTTCTTTGATGATGCCTAGCTCGTAGAGCAGGCGAGACTGGACCGAGTCAGAAAAATCTGGATAGCGCTTTTTCCCACGTTCAAATACCAGATGTTTTAGGTATTGGTCGGTATCATTTCCAAATTCTTCGGGAATTTGGAAATGGGGCATTAGCAGTTTACCCAGCGGTAACTCAAATTGGCACTTATCCGCAATCGCTTGACTGTTTTCCATCCAGGCAGTAGACTCCAAGCCACTGCCAAGTGTGGCATGCATTTCATCTGCGGACTTCAGATAGAACTCTTTCTTGTCAAAGCGCAGTCGCTGGGGATCATTTAAGTCCTTCCCGGTCTGGAGGCAAAGAAGGATATCTTGGGCAAACGCATCCTCTTTCTTCACATAGTGGACATCATTGGTTGCCACCACTTCCAGATTGAATTCGCTGGCCCATTCGATGAGTGTGTTATTCACCAAGGCCTGTTTGTCAATCCCGTGGTCCTGAATTTCTATGTAGTAATCTTCTGGACCAAATAGATCCACATATTTCTTCAGGAGTCGGCGCGCCTCATCCATATTCCCCGCAAGAATTGCCTGAGGAATTTGGCCCTGGAGACAGCAGGTGGATGCCACCAGCCCCTCGTGATGTTGGGAGAGAAGTTCAAAATCTATTCGGGGTTTGAAGTAAAATCCATCCAGAAACGAAAGGGAGGACAGTTTAATCAGATTTCGATAGCCCACCTCATTCTTTGCCCATAAGATCTGGTGATACCGCACTCGGTCCTGACGCTCGTTCATTGGACTTGCGCAAAGGTAGAATTCACAGCCAATGATGGGCTGAATATCATGATTTTTGGCGGTCGTATAAAACTCGGGGACACCATACAGATTACCATGATCGGAAATCCCGAGCGATGTCATTCCAAGCTTTTTCGCCTGTTTCACAAGTAAGTCAATCCGGGCCGCTCCGTCCAACAGGGAATAGGAGGTATGGCAGTGTAAGTGACAGAATTCGGACATTATTTACGCGTGGCAATCTTCAGCAAAAAGTACAATCACGGATGATAAATGTTGGTTGGATCATGATCTCTATAGGCAGACATCAAATCGTAGAACCTGAACTTGCATTTATGTTGACAGGTTTTCTTGATCATTTTCAGTCAAGAATTGGGTTGACTTTGCCCCCAAAAAGCTCTGTGCCTCCTGTCGCTTGAAGGCATAGATGGACTGATTCAGTATCTGTGTATTAAATACACCAAGCTGGCAGAGTGTATCAAAGTCTTTAATTTTCAGACCTGTGACCTTTGTGAAGAGAGCAGGTTCAACATTACGAATCACATCCACCAGACTTTCCTCTCTGTAATCGGTCAGATACATAAAGATCGGGACTTTGGTTAAAAACTGTAAGAGCGCGTCCTGGATCTCTTTACGGCGTTTATTCATCTTGTTACGGATGGATTTTGAGGGTTTTCCTTGCGATTTGGCTTGTTTAATTGATTGTTCTGCGGTGAGGATTTCCGCAGTAATTTTCCGCAATGAGCGAAAGGCTTCCATGTTTTCCAGTGATTGAAGGAGTTCCTCATTATTGAGGATTGCCTGTAATGCATCCCGACTGAGGTTAATCATCCTTGGTGACTGCCACCTTCGGGCTAGCATAGCCGATCCAACACCAGATGTTGCAATATCCATCAAATTTGATTCGTCAAATCATTGAATTCTAATTTGGAGCTGCACTTCTGGAAATAAGTTTAGTTGATTATCCCGCGAAATCTTGAAGATTTAGTCACCCAGAACTGACGTAAATTGAATTTAACAGTCAAAATAGAAGATACGATTTGTGCTTCACTTTCCCCTCCTTTCTCTTCAAAAAGCGTCCGAAGTTGATTCGTCTCCAACATCGGTCGGAGATCCTCATCCGGCGTGTATTGAGATCAGTGTGATATCGTATGCTCTCTGTTCAAATTTGGCTGAATCATACTGGTAAACGTGGGTAATCTCTGGGGGAACCAATATCAGTGTAGCAGGATCTATAAGTCAGTAAGCATTGACCCAAAGAAGAATTCAGTCGTTAGAAAAACAGTAAATTGAAACCAGTTGAGCCTCTTTCAAAACTCTTTATTTTCTCCTGTTGTCCCGGCTGAGTTGCGGCTTAAACTGGTTCAATCTGGTTGGACTACGCGAATTATCGGCGGGGGTTCGGTGTTTTGTGGATTCAACCAGTGTTTTGCCTGCACGGAGGTCTCTCTTTGGTGAATTTCGTCCTCGATCCGTGTAGATTTCACACACCCCTCCCACGGCTTCTGTAGTTTGAAGCGCCCAAATTCTGTTATGCAGGGGTTGGATGGCCGGTTTACTGCACCATCCGCAGCATTTGGTCCACCGTGAGTACCACCACACTGAACATCAAATGACAAAGGACTTTCTCGTACCCACGGACTCGGATATTGTGTCCACCGAACTCATCTTTGAGCCGCCCAAAGGCCCGCTCCACGGTGGAACGCTCCCGGTAGCGAACCCGCTCCGCAGGAATGAATCCGGCCGTACGTTGTGCCTTTTGCTCGCGACGATCCGCCGCTTTTTTGTTGCGCGGATTCGGATCAATGATCGGTACACGCCCCGAGGCGCTCCGATGTGCGACAATCTCCTTCGCGTCATAGGCGCTGTCCATGAGATCGTAACAGTTGTCCACCCGCAGCTGCGTCAAGTGCGCCAAGGGAAGCGCTGCCTGACTATCATGCAACGAGGCAGAGGTCACCAAACAGCTGATCGGAATCCCTCCGTCCGCCGTATCCATGTGTAGCTTATAGCCCGTCCATCGTTGCGTATGCCCCTTCGCGTTCCGCTTGCAGCCCACCGTACAATCCTTCGGTAATGCGTCCAACATCTCGCCTAACTCCATCTTCAAACTGCTGCTCCAAGCGACGAGGCACCTTGGGACGCTCCTCCCTCTTCTTCGGACGCCCCCGCTTGCGTTGCTTCACGGGGGTGGACATGTCAGCCTTCGGAACCGGACGCTCCCGCGCTTCAATCGCCGTTGAATCCCGTGAAATATGCCCCACTAACTCCCCCGCGTACCCCTGTTTGATCAAGGCTTCATGGATCCGAGTCGGTAACTTCGCCGCCGCAAACTCCTGAAACGCACGAGAAAACGTGGGCGCACTCGGCACATCACACGAGCGGGACCAACCACAGAGGGACCGAAGCAAAACATCTGATAGAAGCCGCTCCCGCAATCCGGAGGTCGTCGGAATATTTAACGCCATCTTGGCCAAAAACGACCGCGCAAGACAGACCCGGTGCGCACGCGGGCGTCCCACCGAACGAAGCCGGGGACGAGGCAGATGATCCTCCACACAGACCAACTCAAATAACAACAACAACTTCCGGAATCG
Organism: Rhodothermales bacterium; assembly: GCA_965209015.1. GTDB lineage: Bacteria > Bacteroidota > Rhodothermia > Rhodothermales > Bin80 > Bin80. The sequence goes on from OZ242367.1 coordinate 573,939, forward strand.
TTTGGGCAACGCTCCATAGTTCTGCTCCACACATGGAAACAACTCCTGTTGGCAGAAAATATAAAAACCGCGTATCTTCTTGGTAAGGGACATGGGATTCTCCGGGGGTTGTTGGACTTGTAATTCTTCTAAAAATACAAAATTCGGAGATCCCTGTCCCTTCGTTTGTGACCAAAAAACGATACCTCCCAGGGCAGATCAGCCCCCTAACACTCGCAGTTCCCAGATCCGTCAATCAGCAAAATCTCTCAAAAAATCATCCAATTGAGGAATTTTGAAAGAGGCTCAGTTAAGTCAAAATCCAGTTGGGCATACTGTGCTGTTGGGTGATGTTCATTAACAGGAGGCGCGAAAGAGATTCAAGGGTGACTGATTAACAAGGACAATTGGATTACGTTGAGTAAGCGTCGTGCTCCAGTCCAGTATAATCAGAACTTTTAATTTCAACGTTATGATTGTGCCATGATACCGACCGTTCAAGAACCGAACAGTCAGCAACTGGAACTTGCGTTTATGGCCGTTTTTGAAGAAAAGTTCAAGGTTCTACCGCAATTTGTGTGGGATAAGAAGCATTTTATGAACTAGGGGAATCTGTACAAATGTACATGATTTCGTGTTGGAAAGAGGGACATCAAAACAGTTATCAAGGTTCCCGAGATGTGTCAGTCACATCGTACCATAGCCTGTAATGCGTTATATTCAATACGATTGAATACCATCATAGAGCTACTTACGGCAAAATCCAAGAACTCAAAATGATTGGGAGAGGATAAAGAATCTTTGCAATTTTCAGAAATGCGATTCTATTCTTCTTCGGAGAATTCAACCTCCAGCCATAATATTCGCGGTAGAAAGCAAGTTCAATAATGCCCAAGTTAAACTGATTAATATTCAAGAACGAGATATATTTGAGGACAAAGACGATCTACATGTTATGATCAGCCCCTCAGCCAAATGCAACATGAAGATCTCTCCAGATTTCAGGTTTTTAAATCCCAAAATATTTCATCATTGCAATAAGCCAGTTGTCCGTTGAACACTTGCACCCGTCCATGGCGAATCCCATGATCGCTGATGCTATCCTGTACTGACTCGTGCATCCTTCCTATCGCATTGAACTCTCAGGCAAGTCCATGAGAAAATAACTCGTTTGAAAAACTTAAGTTTCACACATATTCCTTCCATGAAACAAAAAACGAAATACATAATTTGATCGAAAATGCTCTAAAATAAATGCTTCTGTCCCAGTAACACCAATCTAAATTGGCTGGCAATTTCATCTAAAATATGAGAGACAAAAATGTGCATAGAAATACATCCAGAGCACTCCAAGTCAAAAAAAGGGCTGGCTCTGGCAAATACGAATTCATTGAAAAAATGGGGGGGGGTAGCATTTTGTCGTATCGCTCTTTCCTGATCCTTTTCTTGGTATTTCCAAGTTCGTTGTGGGCACAAGATACCACACCTCCTACGGTTTCCTCTGCGACGGTGGATGAGACCACCTTGGTGGTGAACTTTAATGAGGGCCTTGCTTCTGTCAGCGGCCTGACCAATTCTGCTTTCACGGTCGAGAAAACGTCCAGTGGAGGATCCGAAGAAGACCAAACGCTCATCGGCACTCCGACTGTCCGTGGGGAAACGGTGCCCCCCACATTAAGCAGCGCTGTGATCGCACCTGATATGGAAACGGTAAAGCTAATCTACACGGCTCCAACGGAGTCGGGTGCCAAGCTTCGGGATGCGGAGGGGAGTGATGTGGTGGATTCTATGGATCTGAAAGTGCTCAATATCTGTTCCCGGAGTGAGGTCGTGAGAGACGCGATTTTGGCTCAGATAACCGAGACTGTGTCTTGTGGTGAGGTCACGAGTAATGATTTAAAAACTATTACTGTTTTAGATCTCAGTCAGAGGGGTATTACTGAACTGAAGTCTGATGATTTCAATGGACTTACCGGCTTAGATACCCTCTCTCTTAATAACAACGATCTTACGGATCTACATCGAAATCTGTTTGATGGACTCGAAAGCTTAGAGCAGCTCAATCTTAATGACAACGCTCTCACGGATCTACCTCGAGGTCTGTTGGATGGCCTCACCAACTTAGTGACTCTCAGACTTAATAACAACGCTCTCACGGATCTACCTCGAGGTCTGTTTGATGGCCTCCCCAACTTACGTGAAATCTTCCTTAGTAACAACGCTCTCACGGATCTAGATCCAGATCTGTTTGATGGACTCACTGGCTTACATCGGCTCTCCCTTAGTAACAACTCTCTCACGCCAGATCCAGATCTGTTTGATGGACTCACCAGCTTATGGCTGCTTCACCTTGGTAACAACGCTCTCACGGATCTACCTCGAGATCTATTTGATGGACTCACCAACTTACGTTGGCTCATTCTTAGTCAGAACTCTCTCACGGATCTAGATCCAGATCTGTTTGATGGACTCACCAGCTTAATTCGGATCTATCTTGAGGAGAACTCGCTCACGAGTCTACACGAAAATCTATTTGATGGACTCACCAACTTACGTGAACTCTACCTTAAAAAAAATGCTCTCACGGATCTAGATCCAGATCTATTTGATGGACTCAACTTACGTGAACTCTACCTTCATGAAAACGCTCTCACGAGTCTACACGAAGATCTGTTTAACGGACTCACCAGCTTAGAGCGGCTATGGCTTCATGAAAACGCTCTCACGGATCTACCCCAAGACCTGTTTGATGGACTCACCAGCTTAGAGTGGCTTCGACTTGAGTTCAACGCTTTCACGGATCTACACGAAGATCTGTTTGATGGACTCACCAGCTTAGGATTCATTGACCTTGACTTCAACGCTCTCACGGATCTACCTCCAGATCTGTTTGATGGACTCACCAGCTTAGAGAGCCTGACTCTCCAGAAAAACGCTCTCACGGATCTACCTCCAGATCTGTTTGATGGACTCACCAGCTTATCGACTCTTCGGCTTGGGATCAACTCTCTCACGAGTCTACACGAAGATCTATTTGATGGACTCACCAACTTATCGGACCTCAATCTTCATACCAACAATCTCACGGGGCTGCATCCAGATCTGTTTGATGGACTCACCAGCTTAGATGAGCTCTACCTTTCTGGCAATGCTCTCACGGATCTACATCCAGATCTGTTTGATGGACTCACCAGCTTAGATGAGCTCGAGCTTAGTTATAACAATCTCACGAGTCTACACCAAGATCTGTTTGATGGACTCACCAACTTAGAGTGGCTTCGACTTGAGTGGAACGCTCTCACGGGGCTGCATCCAGATCTGTTTGATGATGTTGAGGCAAATCCATTTAATGTTAGCGTGGAGGGTAATCCCCTTACCTGTGTCCCTGACGAAATACTTAATCAGCAGAATGTTATTATTATTCCCTCCAGTCTTCGCGTTACCTGCCCTGCTCCCTCGGTTACGTTAAGCACGAACCCTGATACCATTGGCGAGGAAGATGAGGCCACCGAGGTCACCGTAACTGGTACATTAAATGTCTATCAGGCTACCGACACGCCAGTGACGGTCTCTGTGGGACCGGGTACCGCGACCGCAGGGACTGACTTTTCCGTGGTCTCCGATTTTGTAATCAGCATTCCGGCGAACACTCTGTCTGCCACCGGGATGTTCACGCTGGCACCTACTTCGGATACTGTGGATGAGCCAGATGAGACCGTGATGATCACAGGAACCAGCACGGTGGAGAATGTGACCGTTATCGGAACCCGTCTCACGATCACCGATGACGAAGATGTACCGGCCGTCACGCTGGTACTGGATCCCTCCACGATTGATGAGAATGGAGGGAAGACGACGGTCACGGCTACCTTGAACCGGCCTTCCAGTGCAGTGACGACAATCGCCGTGACAGTGCTTCCCGATGCACCCGCCATGGAGTCGGATTATCAACTGAGTGACAATCAAATGCTGATCATTGCAGCAGGAGAGACGGAGAGTACGGGGCTCATAACCATCACGGCGGTGGACAACGAAGTAGATGCGCCGGACAAAGCGGTGCAGGTGCAAGGGAGGTCTACGAATGCGCAGGGCGTGACAGATCCAGAGGATGTGACACTCACGATCATCGACGATGATACGTCAACGGCGGCAGAGGCACCGACCGAGCTTCCGACCGTGTTTACTCTCTATGGGAACTATCCGAACCCGTTCAATCCGTCAACAAGGATCCAGTTTGATCTTCCCGAGAGGGCGCAGGTGACGGTGCAGATCTTAGATGTATTGGGACGTAAAGTAATGGAGTACCCTGCCCAAGCGTTTGATGCGGGTGCGAACCAAACTATTGAATTGAATGCGATTCAGCTTGGATCGGGGACCTACCTATATCGAATGATTGCGGTAGGATCGGAGACCAAATATCAGGAGACGGGTCGCATGATACTGATGAAGTAGGGTATCCAGAGTGGCTCACCTGCTCGGAATCCAAAGAAAGCATTCCAATACTCCTTGGTATTGGAGTGCTTTCGTATTGAATAAGCGGAAGAGCTTTACGTGTGCTGTGGGAACACCTATCTCTATTGAGTATTAAGAGTCTCTAGTCTAGTAAACCAATCTAAATCAGCGGGTAAATTTAATCTTAAAGCAGAGCCAAAATGCGCATAGAAAGACATCCAGAGCACTCCAAGTCTAAAACAGGAGGTTTTCTGGCAAGCACGAATTCATTGAAAAAATTGGGGGGGGGGGGTAGCATTTTGTCGTATCGCTTTTTCCTGATTCTCGTCTTGGTATTTCCAAGCTCGTTGTGGGCACAGGACACCACCCCTCCTACGGTTTCCTCTGCGACGGTGGATGGGACCGCCTTGGTGGTGAACCTTAATGAGGGCCTTGCTTCTGTTAGCGGCCTGACCAATTCTGTTTTCACGGTCAAGAAAACACCGGACGGAGGATCTGAAACGGAACAGATGCTCTCGGGCACCCCGACCGTCCGTGGGGAAACGGTGACCCTAACATTAGTCAATCCTGTGATCGCATCCGATAGGGGAACTGTAAAGCTAATCTACACGGCTCCAACGGAGTCGGGTGCCAAGCTTCGGGATGCGGCGGGGAGTGATGTGGTGGATTCTATGGATCCTAAAGTGCTCAATATCTGTTCCCGGAGTGAGGTCGTGAGAGACGCGATTTTGGCTCAGATAACCGAGACTGTGTCTTGTGGTGAGGTCACGAGTAATGATTTAAGAACTATTACTGTTTTAGATCTCAGTCAGAGGGGTATTACTGAACTGAAGTCTGATGATTTCAATGGACTCACCAACTTACTAGATCTTGACCTTAGGACCAACTCTCTCACGGATCTACATCAAGATCTGTTTGATGGACTCACTAACTTATCGAATCTTCAGCTTGATAACAACTCTCTCACGAGTCTACATCAAGATCTGTTTAAGGAACTCACTAAGTTAGTCTTTCTTGGCCTTGAGAACAACTCTCTCACAAGTCTACACGAAGAGTTGTTTGATGGACTCACCAGCTTAAATCAACTCTACCTTGATGACAACGCTCTCACGGATCTACATCAAGATCTGTTTGAGGAACTCACTGAGTTAGGCGCTCTTGGCCTTAATAACAACTCTCTCACGGATCTACATCAAGATCTGTTTGATGGACTCACTAGCTTATCGACTCTTAGGCTTGATAACAACGCTCTCACGAGTCTATACGAAAATCTGTTTGATGAACTCACCAGCTTACGTTTGCTCTTTATTGCTGATAACGAGTTCACGGGGCTGCACGAAGAGTTGTTTCATGGACTCACCAGCTTGGAGAGTATAATTCTTTCTAGGAACTCTCTCACGGATCTACATCAAGATCTGTTTGATGGACTCACCAGCTTAAATCAACTCTACCTTAATGACAACGCTCTCACGGATCTACACGAAGATCTGTTTGATGGACTTGAAAGCTTAAGTTTGCTCTCGCTTCATAACAACGCTCTCACGGATCTACCCGAAGATCTGTTTGATGGCCTCACCAAATTAGCGACTCTCAACCTTGATGGCAACGCTCTCACGGATCTACCCGAAGATCTGTTTGATGGGCTCACCAGCTTACAATTTCTTATCCTTGCTGGTAACAATCTCACGAGTCTACATCCAGATCTGTTCGATGATGTTGAGGCAAATCCATTTACTGTTAGCCTGGAAGAGAATGAACTCACCTGTGTCCCTGCGAAAATACTTAATCAGGAGAATGTCATTATCAATCCCGCCAGTCTTCGCGTTGCCTGTCCTGATCTTTCGGTTACGTTAAGTGTAAATCCCAGCACCATTGGAGAAGAAGATGAGGCCACCGAAGTCACCGTGACCGCTACTCTGGAGGTCTTTCAAACGACTACCTTACCGGTGACGGTCTCTGTGGGATCGGGTACCGCGACCTCAGGAACGGACTTTACTGCGGTCTCCGATTTTACGATCAGCATTCCGGCGGATACCCGGTCTAGCACCGGGACATTCACGCTGACACCTACTTCGGATACTGTGGATGAGCCAGATGAGACCGTGATGATCACAGGAACCAGCACGGTGGAGAATGTAACGGTCACCGGAACCAGTCTTACGATCATCGATGATGATACGTCAACGGCGGCACAGGCACCAACCGAGCTTCCGACCGTGTTTACTCTCCATGGGAACTATCCGAACCCGTTCAATCCGTCAACAAGGATCCAGTTTGATCTTCCCGAGAGGGCGCAGGTGACGGTGCAGATCTTAGATGTATTGGGACGTAAAGTAATGGAGTACCCTGCCCAAGCGTTTGATGCGGGTGCGAACCAAACTATTGAATTGAATGCGATTCAGCTTGGATCGGGGACCTACCTATATCAAATGATTGCGGTAGGATCGGAGACCAAATATCAGGAGACGGGTCGCATGATACTGATGAAGTAGGGTATCCAGAATGGCTCACCTGCTCAGAATTCAAAGAACGTATTCCAATACTCCTCTTGGTATGGGAGTGCTTTCGTATTGAATAAGCGGAAGAGCTTTACGTGTGCTGTGGGAACACCTATTTCTGCGGCAGGTGAGCGTCTCCTGTCTCAGCCACCATGCATGAGAAGGCCGACGTTTGACTCTACCTATTCAGCTTCGCAAAGGTTGAAGGTGTCTGGTATCATCTACAGTACAGTCGTCCTACGTTAGGTTGAATGGAAAAAAGGAAGGAGATCATATGTTAATCCTGCAGCTTGCTATCCAAGTTACAGGCTCTGTCTCTGTCTTCCTGCGCAGCCTTGGGACTGCTTCACGGATCGTTATCTCTCTGCAACACGAATTTATATAAGGTTCATCCGTCAATTTGACTGTGAGATCAACTAAACTTTGAATTCTGGGCATCTAGCTTCGCATCCTGAGTTTTCAGCTTCCTGATTTTTGCCCCGAAGCACCAAATTTGCGGTGTACGGTCCCCCTGGACACCCCCAATCCTAACCGGGCCCATCCAAATCCACCAATTGTAAACTGAGTTGAGGCAAAATAACATAGGGATACCTCCCAGAGCAGATTAGCCCCTCAGCCAAATGCAGGATGGAGCGTTCTCCAGATTTCCAGTCCATGGCGAATCCCACGATCGCCGATGCTATCCTGTACTGACTCGTGCATCCTTCCTATCGCATTGAACTCTCAGGCAAGTCCATGAGAAAACAACTCGTTTGAAAAACTAAGTTTCACACATATTCCTTCCATGAAACAAAAAACGAAATACATAATTTGATCGAAAATGCTCTAAAATAAATGCTTCTGTCCCAGTAACACCAATCTAAATTGGCTGGCAATTTCATATAAAATATGAGAGACAAAAATGTGCATAGAAATACATCCAGAGCACTCCAAGTCAAAAACAGGGGTGGCTCTGGCAAATACGAATTCATTGGAAAAATGGGGGGGGTAGCATTTTGTCGTATCGCTCTTTCCTGATCCTTTTCTTGGTATTTCCAAGTTCGTTGTGGGCACAAGATACCACACCTCCTACGGTTTCCTCTGCGACGGTGGATGAGACCACCTTGGTGGTGAACTTTAATGAGGGCCTTGCTTCTGTCAGCGGCCTGACCAATTCTGCTTTCACGGTCAAGAAAACGTCCAGTGGAGGATCCGAAGAAGACCAAACGCTCATCGGCACTCCGACTGTCCGTGGGGAAACGGTGCCCCCCACATTAAGCAGCGCTGTGATCGCACCTGATATGGAAACGGTAAAGGTAAGCTACACGGCTCCAACGGAGTCGGGTGCCAAGCTTCGGGATGCTGAGGGGAGTGATGTGGTGGATTCTATGGATCTGAAAGTGCTCAATATCTGTTCCCGGAGTGAGGTCGTGAGAGACGCGATTTTGGCTCAGATAACCGAGACTGTGTCTTGTGGTGAGGTTACGAGTGATGATTTAAGAACTATTACTGTTTTAGATCTCAGTCAGAGGGGTATTACTGAACTGAAGTCTGATGATTTCAATGGACTCACCGGCTTACAAACTCTTGACCTTGGGACCAACTCTCTCACGAGTCTACCTCAAGATCTGTTTGATGGACTCACCAACTTAAGAAACCTCAACCTTGATGGTAACTCTCTCACGGATCTACCTCAAGATCTGTTTGATGGACTCACTAGCTTATCGGCTCTTTGGCTTGATAACAACTCTCTCACGGATCTACATCAAGATCTGTTTGAGGAACTCGAAAATTTAAATATCTTATGGCTTAATAACAACGCTCTCACGGATCTACACGAAGATCTGTTTGATGGACTCACCAACTTAAGAAACCTCAACCTTGATGGTAACGCTCTCACGGATCTACATCAAGATCTGTTTGATGGACTCACCAACTTAGGATCCATTGCCCTTCAGTTCAACGCTCTCACGGATCTACCTCGAGATCTGTTTGATGGACTCACCAGCCTACAGAACCTCTGGCTTAATAACAATTCTCTCACGGATCTATACGAAGATCTATTTGATGGACTCACCGGCTTAAGTTCGCTCTTTATTACTGATAACGAGTTCACGGGGCTGCACGAAGAGTTGTTTGATGGACTCACCAACTTAGAGCGGATAAATTTTTCTAGGAACGATCTCACGGATCTACACGAAGAGTTGTTTGATGGACTCACCAACTTAGAGGTTCTCAGACTTGATGACAACTCTCTCACGAGTCTACACGAAGATCTGTTTGATGGACTCACCAACTTAGAGCGGATAAGTCTTTCTAGGAACTCTCTCACGGATCTACACGAAGAGTTGTTTGATGGACTCACCAACTTACGAGAGATTGACCTTGGGCGGAACTCTCTCACGAGTCTACATCAAGATCTGTTTAATGGACTCACCAGCTTAGAGCGGATAATTCTTTCTAGGAATTCTCTCACGGATCTACCCGAAGATCTGTTTGATGGATTCATCAGCTTAAGTTTGCTCTCGCTTCATAACAACGCTCTCACGGATCTACCCGAAGATCTGTTTGATGGACTCATCAGCTTAAGTTTGCTCTCGCTTCAGAACAACGCTCTCATGGGTCTACATCCAAACCTGTTTGATGATGTTGAGGCAAATCCATTTAATGTTAGCGTGGAGGGTAATCCCCTTACCTGTGTCCCTTCCAGAATACTTAATCAGGAGAATGTTATTATCATTCCATCCAGTCTTCTCGTTACCTGCCCTAATCCCTCGGTTACCTCTGCAACGGTGGATGGGATCACCGTGGAGGTGAATTTTAATGAGGACCTTGCTTCTGTCAGCGGCCTAACCAATTCTGCTTTCACGGTCAAGAAAACACCGGACGGAGGATCTGAAACGGAACAAATGCTCACCGGCACCCCGACCGTCAGTGGGAAAACGGTGACCCTCACATTAAGCAATCCGGTGATTGCATCTGATATGGGAACGGTAAAGGTAAGCTACATGGCTCCAACGGAGCCGGATGCCAAGCTTCGGGATGCAGAGGGGCATGCTGTGGTGAATTTTACAGATCTAAAAGTGCTCAATTTGAGGGGCGGAATCTGTCCTCGGACCGAGGTCGTGAGAGACGCGATTTTGAATCAAATAACTGGGACTGAGTTTTGTTATGAGGTCACGAGTGATGATTTAGGCAATGTTAGGTCCTTAAATACTCTTAATAATAAGGGTATTACTGAACTGAAGTCTGGTGATTTTAATGGACTCATCAATTTACTAATTCTTAACCTTGGTACCAACTCTTTCACAGGTCTACCCGAAGATCTGTTTGATGGACTCACTAAGTTAACCTTACTTAACCTTGCTGGTAACAATCTCACGAGTCTACCCGAAGATCTGTTTGCTGGACTCACCAGCTTAAGTCGGCTCCTTATTTCTAATAACGAACTCACGGATCTACACGAAGACCTGTTTGATGGCCTCACCAGCTTAGCTCGGCTTACACTTCATGACAACGCTCTCACGGGTCTACCCGAAGATCTGTTTGATGGCCTCAACAACTTAGCGACTCTCAACCTTGATGGCAACGCTCTCACGGGTCTACCCGAAAATCTGTTTGATGCCTCAACAACTTATGGGCTCACCGAAGATCTGTTTGATGGGCTCACCAGCTTACAATTTCTTATCCTTGCCGGTAACAATCTCACGAGTCTACATCCAGATCTGTTTGATGATGTTGAGGCAAATCCATTTACTGTTAGCCTGGAAGAGAATGAACTCACCTGTGTCCCGGCCAAAATACTTAATCAGGAGAATGTCATTATCAATCCCGCCAGTCTTCGCGTTGCCTGTCCTGATCTTTCGGTTACGTTAAGTGTAAATCCCAGCACCATTGGAGAAGAAGATGAGGCCACCGAAGTCACCGTGACCGCTACTCTGGAGGTCTCTCAAACGACTGCCTTACCGGTGACGGTCTCTGTGGGATCGGGTACCGCGACCTCAGGAACGGACTTTACGGCGGTCTCCGATTTTACGATCAGCATTCCGGCGAATACCCTGTCTAGCACCGGGACATTCACGCTGACACCTACCTCGGATACTGTGGATGAGCCAGATGAGACCGTGATGATCACAGGAACCAGCACGGTGAAGAATGTAACGGTCACCGGAACCAGTCTTACGATCATCGATGATGATACGTCAACGGCGGCACAGGCACCGACCGAGCTTCCGACCGTGTTTACTCTCCATGGGAACTATCCGAACCCGTTCAATCCGTCAACAAGGATCCAGTTTGATCTTCCCGAGAGGGCGCAGGTGACGGTGCAGGTCTTAGATGTGTTGGGACGTAAAGTAATGGAGTACCCTGCCCAAGCGTTTGATGCGGGTGCGAACCAAACTATTGAATTGAATGCGATTCAGCTTGGATCAGGGACCTACCTATATCGAATGATTGCGGTGGGATCGGAGACCAAATATCAGGAGACGGGTCGCATGATACTGATGAAGTAGGGTATCCAGAGTGGCTCACCTGCTCGGAATCCAAAGAAAGCATTCCAATACTCCTTGGTATGGGAGTGCTTTCGTATTGAATAAGCGGAAGAGCTTTACGTGTGCTGTGGGAGCACCTATTTCTATTGAGTATTAAGAGTCTCTGGTCTACTAACACCAATCTAAATCAGCGGGCAAATTTAATCTTATAGCAGAGTCAAAATGCGCATAGAAAGACATCCAGAGCACTCCAAGTCTAAAACAGGAGGTTTTCTGGCAAGCACGAATTCATTGAAAAAATGGGGGGGGGCATTTTGTCGTATCGCTCTTTCCTGATACTCGTCTTGGTATTTCCAAGTTCATTGTGGGCACAAGACACCACACCTCCTACTGCTTCCTCGGCAACGGTGGATGGGACCGCCTTGGTGGTGAACTTTAATGAGGAACTCGCTTCTGTCAGCGGTCTGACCAATTCTGCCTTCACGGTTACGAAAACGTACAGCGGAGGATCCGAGGAAGCCCAAGTGCTCAGCGGCATTCCTACCGTTAGTGGGGAAACGGTAACACGCACATTAAGCAGTCCGGTGATCGCATCTGATATGGGAACGATAAAGCTAATCTACACGGCTCCAACGGAGCCGGGTGCCAAGCTTCGGGATGCAGAGGGGAGTGATGTGGTGGATTCTATGGATCCTAAAGTGCTCAATATCTGTTCCCGGAGTGAGGTCGTGAGAGACGCGATTTTGGCTCAGATAACCGAGACTGTGTCTTGTGGTGAGGTCACGAGTGATGATTTAAGTGAAATTACTATCTTAGATCTTGGAGGAAGAGATATTACTGAACTGAAGTCTGATGATTTCAGTGGACTCACCAACTTACAATATCTCTATCTTAATAATAACTCCCTCACGGATCTACCTCAAGATCTGTTTGATGGACTCACTCAGTTACTCTTTCTTGAACTTCATAACAACGCTCTCACGGATCTACATCAAGATCTGTTTGATGGACTAGAAAGCTTAATTTTGCTCTTCCTTCAGAACAACGCTCTCACGAGTCTACATCAAGATCTGTTTGAGGAACTCACTAGCTTATCGAATCTTAACCTTCAGAACAACGCTCTCACGGATCTACCTCAAGATCTGTTTGATGGCCTCACCAACTTACGTTTGCTCTTTCTTAGTCAGAATGCTCTCACGGATCTACATCAAGATCTGTTTGATGGACCCACCAGCTTGGAGAGTATAAATCTTGCTGGGAACTCTCTCACGGATCTACATCAAGATCTGTTTGATGGACTCACCAGCTTACAGAGCCTCTGGCTTAATAACAATTCTCTCACGGATCTACACGAAGATCTATTTGATGGACTCACCAGCTTAAGTTTGCTCTCGCTTCAGAACAACGCTCTCATGGGTCTCCATCCAGACCTGTTTGATGATGTTCAGGCAAATCCATTTAATGTTAGCTTGGAGGGTAATCTTACCTGTGTCCCTGCCGAAATATTGAATCAAGAGGGTATCAGTATTTCACCTTCCACTCTTATGGCTTGCCCTGCTCCTACGGTTACCTCTGCAACGGTGGATGGGACCACCTTAGTGGTGAACTTTGATGAGGGCCTTGCTTCTGTTAGCGGCCTGACCAATTCTGCCTTCACGGTCAAGAAAACACCGGAGCGGAGGATCTGAAACGGAAGCCCAGAGTGCTCTCGCGGCACCCCGACTGTCAGTGGGGAAGATGGTGACCCTCACATTAAGCAATCCTGTGATCGCATCTGATAGGGGAACGGTAAAGGTAAGCTACACGGCTCCAGCGGAGTCGGGTGCCAAGCTTCGGGATGCAGAGGGGAATAATGTGTTGGATTTTATGGATCTAAAAGTGCTCAATTTGAGGGGCGGAATCTGTTCTCGGACCGAGGCCGTGAGAGACGCGATTTTGGGTCAGATAACTAGGACTGAGTTTTGTAATGAGGTCACGAGTGATGATTTAAGAAATATTGATGTTTTAGATCTCAAGCGGAGGGGTATTACTGAACTGAAGTCTGATGATTTCAGTGGACTCACCAACTTAGGTAGAATCGTGCTTCTTGACAACGAGCTCACGAGTCTACATCCAGACCTGTTCGATGGACTCACTAGCTTAGTGACTCTTCGGCTTGAGAACAACTCCCTCACGGATCTACCTCGAGATCTGTTTGACGGACTTACCAGCTTACGAACTCTTAGACTTGATGGCAACGCTCTTACGGGTCTACATCAAGATCTGTTTGATGGACTCGAAAGCTTATCAGATCTTTGGCTTGATAACAACGCTCTCACGGATCTACATCAAGATCTGTTTGATGGACTCACCAGCTTACGGTACCTCTTGCTTAATAAAAATTCTCTCACGGATCTACACGAAGATCTGTTTGACGGACTCACCAACTTAGAGAACCTGGTTCTCCAGAACAACGCTCTCACGAGTCTACACGAAAATCTGTTTGAGGAACTCAACAGCTTACGTTTGCTCTATATTTCTGATAACGAGCTCACGGGGCTGCACGAAAATCTGTTTGATGGACTCACCAACTTATCAGATCTTCGGCTTGATAACAACTCTCTCACGAGTCTGCACGAAGAGTTGTTTGATGGACTCACTAACTTAGAGACCCTCTATCTTAGGAACAACGCTCTCACGAGTCTACACGAAAATCTGTTTGAGGAACTCACCAGCTTACGTTGGCTCTTTATTTCTGATAACGAGCTCACGGGGCTGCACGAAGAGTTGTTTGATGGACTCACCAACTTATATCGGATAAGTCTTTCTAGGAACTCTCTCACGGATCTACATCGAAGATCTATTTGATGGACTCACCAACTTAGATCATTCTCTATCTTCAGGAACAACGCTCTCACGAGATCTACACGAAAATCTGTTTGATGAACTCATCAGCTTACGTTGGCTCTTTATTTCTGACAACGCTCTCACGGATCTACACGAAGATCTGTTTGATGGCCTCATGAACTTAGCGATCAACTCGAACTTAATAACAACGAGCTCACGAGTCTACATCCAGAGCTGTTTGATGATGTTGATGAGGCAAATCCATTTACTGTTAGCTTGGATGGTAATCCCCTTACCTGTGTCCCTGCCAAAATACTTGATCAGGAGAATGTTATTATCATTCCCTCCAGTCTTCGCGTTACCTGCCCTAATCCCTCGGTTACGTTAAGTGTAAATCCCAGCACCATTGGAGAAGAGGATGAGGCCACTGAAATAACGGTGACCGGTACATTAAATGTCTATCAGTCAACCGATACGCCGGTGACGGTCTCTGTGGGATCGGGTACCGCGACTGCAGGAACGGACTTTACTGTGGTTTCCGATTTTACAATCAGCATTCCGGCGAATAGCCTGTCTGCCACCGGGACGTTCACGCTGACGCCCACTTCGGATACTGTGGACGAGCCACATGAGGCCGTGATGATCACAGGAACCAGCACGGTGGAGAATGTAACGGTCACCGGAACCAGTCTCACGATCATGGACAATGATGATGCGCCGATCGTGACCCTGAATCTTTCAAGTTCCTCTATCGGCGAAAATGGAGGGAGTACCACCGTAACGGCAACCCTTAATCATCCCTCCAGCGAGGAGACGACGATCACGATCTCGGTAGACCCAACCTTACCAGCCACCGAGTCGGATTATACGCTAAGTGGGACCACGCTCACGATTGCAGCGGGCGCAATCGAGAGTACGGAGATCGTGACAATCACGGCAGAGGTTAATGATGTGGTTGCCCCCGACAAGATCGTAACCGTGCGAGGATCGGCCTCAAATAATCAAGGGATCCGTGGTCCGACAGATGTGGAACTGACCATCACCGAAGCCACACCTACCCCTCCTACGGTTACCTCTGCAACGGTGGATGGGACCACCTTGGAGGTGAATTTTAATGAGGGCCTTGCTTCTGTCAGCGGCCTAACCAATTCTGCTTTCACGGTCAAGAAAATACCCAGCGGAGGATCCGAGGAAGCCCAAGTGCTCAGCGGCACGCCAACCGTCAGTGGAAAGAAGGTGACCCTCACATTAAGCAATCCTGTGATCGAATCTGATATGGGAACGGTAAAGGTAAGCTACACGGCTCCAGCGGAGTCGGATGCCAAGCTTCGGGATGCAGAGGGGCATGCCGTGGTGAATTTTACAGATCTAAAAGTGCTCAATTTGAGGGGCGGAATCTGTTCTCGGACCGACGCCGTGAGAGAGGCGATTTTGGCTCAGATAACCAGGACTAATCTTTGTAATGAGGTCACGGGTGATGATTTAAGTGAAATTACTACCTTAGATCTTGGAGGAGAAGATATTACTGAACTGAAGTCTGGTGATTTTGATGGACTCACCAGCTTAGATTGGCTTATACTTGATAACAACGCTCTCACGGATCTACCTCGAGATCTGTTTGATGGACTCATCAGCTTAAGGCGGCTTGAACTTCAGAACAACTCTCTCACTAGTCTACATCAAGATCTGTTTGAGGGACCCATTAATTTAGGCTCTCTTGCTCTTAGTGGCAACTCTCTCACGGATCTACATCAAAATCTGTTTGAGGGACTCAGTAATTTAAGCACTCTTGGCCTTGCGCAAAACTCTCTCACGAGTCTGCACGAAGATCTGTTTAATGGACTCAACAACTTAAATGAACTCTACCTTAATAGCAACGATCTCACGAGTCTACACGAAGCTCTGTTTGAGGGACTCAACAACTTAGATCTGATAACTCTTGGTTCGAACTCTCTCACGGATCTACACGAAGATCTGTTTAATGGACTCATCAACTTAGAGGATCTCTACCTTGGTAGCAACGAGCTCACGAGTCTACACGAAGAGCTATTTGATGGACTCACCAGCTTACGGGTGCTCAGCCTTGGTGACAACGATCTCACAGATCTACACGAAGAGCTATTTGATGAACTCACCAGCTTACGGGTGCTCAGCCTTGGTGAAAACGATCTCACGGATCTACACGAAGAGTTGTTTGATGGACTCACCAACTTACGAGAGATTTACCTTGGGAGAAACTCTCTCACGAGTCTACACCAAGATCTGTTTGATGGACTCGGAGACTTACAGAACCTCTGGCTTTTTAACAATGCTCTCACGGATCTACATCCAGATCTGTTTGATGGACTCACCAGCTTAGATGATCTCTACCTTTCTGACAATGCTCTCACGGATCTACACGAAGATCTGTTTGATGGACTCGGAGACTTACAGAACCTCTGGCTTTTTAACAATGCTCTCACGGATCTACATCCAGATCTGTTTGAGGGACTCACCAGCTTAGATGATCTCCACCTTTCTTCCAATGCTCTCACGGATCTACACGAAGATCTGTTTGAGGAACTCACTAACTTATCGGATCTTAACCTTCGGAACAACGCTCTCACGGATCTACCTCAAGATCTGTTTGATGGCCTCAACAACTTAGATGAACTCGTGCTTAGAGACAACAAGCTCACGAGTCTACATCCAGACCTGTTTGATGATGTTGATGAGGCAAATTCATTTACTGTTAGCTTGGAGCGTAATCCCCTTACCTGTGTCCCTGCCAAAATACTTGATCAGCAGAATATCACTATCAATCCTTCCAGTCTTCGCGTTACCTGCCCTGATCCCTCAATTACGTTAAGCACCAATCCTCAAACCATTGGGGAGGAAGATGAGGCCACCGAGGTCACCGTGACCGGTACATTAAATGTCTATCAGTCAACCGATACGCCGGTGACGGTCTCTGTGGGATCGGGCACCGCGACTGCAGGGACTGACTTTACTGTGGTTTCCGATTTTACAATCAGCATTCCGGCGAATAGCCTGTCTGCCACCGGGACATTCACGCTGACGCCCACTTCGGATACTGTGGACGAGCCGGATGAGACCGTGATGATCACCGGAACCAGCACGGTGGAGAATGTAACGGTCACCGGAACCAGTCTCACGATCACCGATGATGACGACGCCCCGACGATCACGCTGACGCTGTCGGACAACCCCATCTCCGAAGATGGCGGGAGTACCACCGTAACCGCGACGCTCAGTCATGCCTCCACCGAGGAGACGACGATCACGATTTCCACCGTACCGGATTTGCCCGCGACCGCGGACGATTACACGCTGAGTACCAATGCGACGCTCACGATTGCGGCAAACCAGACGACCAGTACGGGGGTGGTCACCATCACCGCCGTAGACAATGCCGTCGATGAGCCCAACAAGACGGTGCAGGTGCAAGGCACAGCGACGAACGCGCAGGGGATCACCGATCCCGCGGAGGTCACACTCACGATCACCGATGACGAGGGGGCCCCGACGATCACGCTGACGCTGTCGGACAACCCCATCTCCGAAGATGGCGGGAGTACCACCGTAACCGCGACGCTCAGTCATGCCTCCACCGAGGAGACGACGATCACGATTTCCACCGTACCGGATTTGCCCGCGACCGCGGACGATTACACGCTGAGTACCAATGCGACGCTCACGATTGCGGCAAACCAGACGACCAGTACGGGGGTGGTCACCATCACCGCCGTAGACAATGCCGTCGATGAGCCCAACAAGACGGTGCAGGTGCAAGGCACAGCGACGAACGCGCAGGGGATCACCGATCCCGCGGAGGTCACACTCACGATCACCGATGACGAGGGGGCCCCGACGATCACGCTGACGCTGTCGGACAACCCCATCTCCGAAGATGGCGGGAGTACCACCGTAACCGCGACGCTCAGTCATGCCTCCACCGAGGAGACGACGATCACGATTTCCACCGTACCGGATTTGCCCGCGACCGCGGACGATTACACGCTGAGTACCAATGCGACGCTCACGATTGCGGCAAACCAGACGACCAGTACGGGGGTGGTCACCATCACCGCCGTAGACAATGCCGTCGATGAGCCCAACAAGACGGTGCAGGTGCAAGGCACAGCGACGAACGCGCAGGGGATCACCGATCCCGCGGAGGTCACACTCACGATCACCGATGACGAGGGGGCCCCGACGATCACGCTGACGCTGTCGGACAACCCCATCTCCGAAAGATGGCGGGAGTACCACCGTAACCGCGACGCTCAGTCATGCCTCCACCGAGGAGACGACGATCACGATTTCCACCGTACCGGATTTGCCCGCGACCGCGGACGATTACACGCTGAGTACCAATGCGACGCTCACGATTGCGGCAAACCAGACGACCAGTACGGGGGTGGTCACCATCACCGCCGTAGACAATGCCGTCGATGAGCCCAACAAGACGGTGCAGGTGCAAGGCACAGCGACGAACGCGCAGGGGATCACCGATCCCGCGGAGGTCACACTCACGATCACCGATGACGAGGGGGCCCCGACGATCACGCTGACGCTGTCGGACAACCCCATCTCCGAAGATGGCGGGAGTACCACCGTAACCGCGACGCTCAGTCATGCCTCCACCGAGGAGACGACGATCACGATTTCCACCGTACCGGATTTGCCCGCGACCGCGGACGATTACACGCTGAGTACCAATGCGACGCTCACGATTGCGGCAAACCAGACGACCAGTACGGGGGTGGTCACCATCACCGCCGTAGACAATGCCGTCGATGAGCCCAACAAGACGGTGCAGGTGCAAGGCACAGCGACGAACGCGCAGGGGATCACCGATCCCGCGGAGGTCACACTCACGATCACCGATGACGAGGGGGCCCCGACGATCACGCTGACGCTGTCGGACAACCCCATCTCCGAAAGATGGCGGGAGTACCACCGTAACCGCGACGCTCAGTCATGCCTCCACCGAGGAGACGACGATCACGATTTCCACCGTACCGGATTTGCCCGCGACCGCGGACGATTACACGCTGAGTACCAATGCGACGCTCACGATTGCGGCAAACCAGACGACCAGTACGGGGGTGGTCACCATCACCGCCGTAGACAATGCCGTCGATGAGCCCAACAAGACGGTGCAGGTGCAAGGCACAGCGACGAACGCGCAGGGGATCACCGATCCAGAGGGTGTCGAACTCACGATCACGGATGACGACGACGCCCCGACGATCACGCTGACGCTGTCGGACAACCCCATCTCCGAAGATGGCGGGAGTACCACCGTAACCGCGACGCTCAGTCATGCCTCCACCGAGGAGACGACGATCACGATTTCCACCGTACCGGATTTGCCCGCGACCGCGGACGATTACACGCTGAGTACCAATGCGACGCTCACGATTGCGGCAAACCAGACGACCAGTACGGGGGTGGTCACCATCACCGCCGTAGACAATGCCGTCGATGAGCCCAACAAGACGGTGCAGGTGCAAGGCACAGCGACGAACGCGCAGGGGATCACCGATCCCGCGGAGGTCACACTCACGATCACCGATGACGAGGGGGCCCCGACGATCACGCTGACGCTGTCGGACAACCCCATCTCCGAAGATGGCGGGAGTACCACCGTAACCGCGACGCTCAGTCATGCCTCCACCGAGGAGACGACGATCACGATTTCCACCGTACCGGATTTGCCCGCGACCGCGGACGATTACACGCTGAGTACCAATGCGACGCTCACGATTGCGGCAAACCAGACGACCAGTACGGGGGTGGTCACCATCACCGCCGTAGACAATGCCGTCGATGAGCCCAACAAGACGGTGCAGGTGCAAGGCACAGCGACGAACGCGCAGGGGATCACCGATCCCGCGGAGGTCACACTCACGATCACCGATGACGAGATGATGAGACGGCACCAACCGTGACGCTGATTCTTTCACACACCTCCATTGCCGAAAATTCCGGTACGACGACGGTGACCGCGAGACTGAACCGGGCTTCCAGTGAGGCGACCACGGTCACGGTGACCACCCTCCCCGATGCGCCGGCGGTAACTTCGGATTATACGATGAGTCCGAACCCAACGATCACCATTGCTGCGGGGGCAATCGAGAGCACGGAACTGGTGACGATCACGGCAGTGGATAACGAAATAGATGCGCCGGACAAGACGGTACAGGTACAAGGTGCAGCAACGAATACGCAGGGGGTTACCAGTCCAGCGAACGTGGAACTTACGATCACAGATGATGAGGAGGCGCCGGCAGTGACGCTGATGCTCACGCCTGCGTCCATCACAGAAAATGCAGGGATTGCAATCGTGACCGCAACGCTGGATCGTCCCTCCAGTGCGGTGACGACGATCCTGATCTCGGCTCTTCCTGACGCACCGGCAGCGGCGACGGATTTTGCACTGAGTGGGAACCTGCAACTGACCATTGCAGCAGGCGAGACCGCCAGTACGGGGCTGGTCACCATTACGGCGGTGGACAATGCAGTGGATGGTCCAGACAAGACGGTGCAGGTGCAAGGCACCGCGACGAATCTTCAAGGCGTGACCGGGCCAGAGGCAATGGAACAACTCACGATCACCGATGATGACCAAGCTCCTGTAGTGACGCTCTCCCTCTCGCCCCCTTCCATTCCTGAAGATAACGAATTTACGACGGTGACCGCAACCATGGATCCTCCCTCCGGTGCAGTGACCACGGTCGTGGTGTCGGTCCTTCCGGATGCACCGGCCACCGCGTCGGATTATCAACTGAGCGAGAACTCAACGCTCACCATTGCAGCGGGGGAGACCGAGAGTACGGGGCTCGTGACCATTACAGCGGTCAATAATGAGGTGGATGCACCAGACAAGACGTTGCAGGTGCAGGGCATGGCGACGAATACGCAGGGTGTGACCGATCCAGCGGATGTGATCCTTACGATCACGGATGACGAAGCGCCTCCCACCGTCATGCTGCTGCTGGATCCCTCTACGGTCAAGGAGAATGGAGGCGAGACGATGGTCACGGCATCCATGAATCGGGCCTCGGGGACGGTGACCACCATTGAAGTGACGGTGATTCCCGACGCGGCGGCGACGGAGTCGGATTATCAAATCAGCGAGAACTCAACGCTCACCATTGCAGCAGGGGAGACCGAGAGTACCGGGCTCGTGACCATTACAGCGGTGGATAACGAGATGGATGCACCAGACAAGACGGTGCAGGTGCAGGGGATCGTCACCAGTGCACAGGGAATCACAGACCCTGCGGAGGTAGAACTTACGATCACCGATGATGAGGCGGCACCGGCGGTGACCCTGCTGCTGGATCCCGCCACGATCGAGGAAAGTGGAGAGAGCACGACCGTCACGGCAACTCTGGATCGGGCATCTGATGAGGAAACCACCATTGCGGTGTCGGTGCTTCCTGACGCACCTGCCACCGCATCGGATTATATGTTGAGCGATCCCCTGACGCTCACGATTGCAGCGGGCGAACTCACCAGTACCGGGCTGGTCACGATCACGGCGGTAGACAACGAAGTGGATACACCGGATAAGACGGTGCAAGTGCAGGGGGTCGCCACCAATGCGCTTGGCACTAAAAGTCCAGTGGGGGTTGAACTCACGATCACTGATGATGACGAAGCACCGGCCGTCACGCTGGTACTGGATCGCTCCACGATTGGAGAGAATGGAAGGAGCACCACGGTCACGGCTACCCTGAACCGGCCTTCCAGTGCCATGACGACGGTCATCGTGACAGTGCTTCCCAATGCACCCGCCATGGAGTCGGATTATAGGCTGAGCGACAATCAAACACTGATGATTGTAGCAGGCGAACTCACCAGTACGGGGGAGGTGACGATCACGGCGGTGGATAACGAAGTGGATGCGCCGAACAAGACCGTGCAGGTGCAAGGAAGGTCTACGAATGTGCAGGGCGTGACGGATCCAGAGGAGGTGACCCTCACGATCACCGATGACGATGAATCGCTTCCGTTGGCCCAAGATGCCCTGGTCACCACGAAGGAAGACATGCCGTACTGGTTTACCCCATCCGACATTGGGTATCGTGATCCCGAGGGGGATCCACTGGCGTCCATTCGGATTGAGCGGCTTCCGGATGCGGGAACACTGACTTTGGGGGGAATCGGGTTCCCCGCCGGGACACAGATCTCCGTAGTCCAAATCTCGGCGAGAGAGCTGGTCTTTACGCCGGTCGCCAATGCGTATGGTTCGGCATACACGAGTTTTGACTTCAAGGTTAGCGATGGGACATCGGAGAGTCCATCGGCTGCCCGGATGACGATTGATGTGACCCCAGTCAACGATGTGGCAACGGGGCAACTCCAGATCATTGGGTCTATGCAATTAGGAGAGGTGCTTCGGGTTTCGGTGGAGGAGATTCAGGATCTGGATGGACTGCGCCGTGCGCAGGCGGGGGAGCCGGGATACGGGTATCGCTATCAATGGCTCCGCATGGCGGAGGGGAGTCCACAGGAACGGATTGGAGAGGGAGACACCTATGTCCCCGTAGAGGCGGATGCAGGGGCAAGTCTACTGGTTCGGGTTACATTTGTGGATGACGCAGGGTTTGAGGAGAGCTTAGAAAGTCCTCCCCGACAGGTTCGCTCCACGAATCGAATCCGTACGGCATGGATGGGACGTCTGGGACGGACGGTGGCGGATCAGGTCTTACGGGCAACGAAGTGTGAAGGGCGGGTGCAGCGGTCCCGGCGTAATGAAGTCTATCTGGCGGGGCAGCCATTGGCCTTGGCTTCGTTGCCGAATTATGTGCGTGTGCAAAAGGTCAAGCCGGACCAACATGCTGTACTCCTTGGAATGACCGATCCGGTATACCGGCTGGGCCATACACTGACGCGGGAGCGTCTACTGCATGGCAGTTCGTTCCGGCATGGGATGCAGGACGGGAGCGGGGTCGCGCTCTGGGGACATGGGGTAGTGTCTCGCGTTCAGGGTGCGGACGGGGCCTTGAACCTGGAGGGACGAGTATCCAGTGGGATGTTCGGGGCAGACTGGATCAGAGACAAAGGGGGACTGGGCGTACTGGTGGCTCATACACGCTCCGAGGGCGAGTATGCCATGGCAAGTGATGAAGGTACACATTCCGCCTATCTGACGGGAGTATACCCCAATGGATGTTATGCGCTCAGTTCGGGGATCACGGCATGGGGCGTGGTCGGATATGGTCGTGGATCCATGACCGTGGAACAGGTATCCACGCCGATGGATCTGCGGATGATCGGAGGGGGAATCTATGGGCGGATCCGAACGGTGAGAAAGCGAGGACTGGAGCTGGGGATTCGTTCGGATGCCTTGCTGGTACAAATGGGAGCGAGTGAGACGGAGGAGTTATCGGAAGATGAGGCGCAGGTATCTCGGTTGCGGCTGGGATTGCAGGGGACCCTGCGAGGGATCCGTTTAGGAACAGAATCTACGATAGTGCCGTCGGCAGAACTAGCCCTCCGCCATGATGGTGGCGATGCAGAGACAGGATTCGGGGTAGATATGCAGGTCGGGTTCCGTCTCTCGGAGCTAGAGAGTGGTCTGGACATAGAAGTGCATGCGCATGCAGTGCTGACGCACCAAGACCGCGGACTCCAGGATCAGGGGCTCGCAGGGGCGGTGACCTGGGATCCACGGCCCCAATCCATTGAGGGGCTCCAGGTTCGAGTGGAGCACACCCTCGGGGCAGAGGCCCTGGGTGGGGCAGAGCGGCTACTCCGCGCCGAAACCATTCAGCCACAGTATAGGACCCACCAAACCGGAGGCCTGCGGGTGCAGGCAGGCTATGGGTTTGCTCTATTCTCCAGAGCATTCACCTTGCAACCCGAGGTCAGCTTCAGCGGCGGCGGACCGCAGCGAAGATATGAGATGGGATGGAACATCGCACGGGCACACGAGCATCCGACCAAGGTGCAGCTTTTTGTCGGGACAACCGGGCAAGCACGACGAGACAGTCCACTGCAACTCCAGCATCTAGTCCGACTGCAACTCAAAAGACAGTTCTAATGGGCTCCCCAGGAGACCAGCTGCAGAAGAGGTACCAAATCGATCCGAAAATCAATCGTTATGGAAACATAGGGAAAGGAAAATATCTACCCCGTGAAGTGTTTGTGTATTGAGGTAAATTTGTCTCCGAATGAGATCAAGTTTGCTTGCCTGCGTTTTCCATTGGCTTTATCGTTCAACCTAGAATATTAATCTCAATTTATGGAAATATTTTCTGATCTGGGCTGTAGAGTGTAAGTGTAAATTATTCGGTAAGTTACGGTCATCTGATCTGCCTATTCCGGCGTTTGGGTGTCCCAATTAAATCGGAATCGTACCTACCGACATCCAGACTACCGTCTAAGTAGCCCTTGCAGTAAGCCTCAGATTGAGGAGTTGGGATCATCTGATTGCTTTCAGTCTTTGACACTGGCAAGTTGAATCTGCGTAGGATAGAGATTTTCCAGACTTGAAAATGATACATTGTTCAACCACTAATTTTGTATCCGAACTAAAAGGTTCTACCATAATTTGTTCGGAATAAGGTTGCGTTTACTTGAATCAACATACATAAGGTTATGGCAATTAGTGCCAAGAGAATAGGGTATAGGACTATCAATATTGCATGGAGATTCACCAACATCCTGATGGTCCCTAGCCTGAATTCCCAACTGGAATTAACTTGTTCATGAATATGACATATTGGTACGATTCACTGGATTTGGATCCTTAGTTTGCGCTGACCAAGCCATTGAATGGGATTCTTTCGCTGTGTATATCCTGCAGCTAGGAGATAAGGATTATTTGATCGTCGGGGAAGCTTCACAATAATTTCGTTTGGTTGGATTTCAATCTTGGCTTTGCATTGCACGAGTTTACGAAAGATGGTTCTTGGCTTAGCGGTTTCAAACCCATTTCCCACTCGAGATGCGAGCACGCGGTACAGTGTACTGGCCATGAGTGTAAGTTGAAGGTCCATATCCACTTTGAGAGGGACGGACGATGTCAGTGCATCCATGTGAAAGAAGTCAATGGCATCGGCGATTGTATTTTCTACGATCATGCGCCGGGCATAGCGGTCAATCAATTTGGCAGCAGAGGTTTTCATCTGGTTGGTGATCAACAAGGTGGGTTTTTCATGTCCAAGATCAAGGATGGCAATCTGTCGTAGTTCAGATTTATAGCCTCGTACCTGAATCATTTTTTCTAGAATGCGAGGAGTCTTGAACGTTCGTCCTACATTCGTCAGACGGATCTGCTTCCATTGGTTTGCAGGGATTTGGTTCAACTCTTCCACCATCTTAGTCGAACGCCTCCGAAGTGTTAGGAAGTGAATCCCCAATTCGGTCAGCTTTTGTAAGTGTGCATAGGTGGTAAAGGTACTATCGAAGACCACCTCCTTGGGGTACGCTCCCGTCTGATCTTTCCAGAACGTTAAGAACTCCTCAAGGCAATCCTGCCGATTCTTTTTTCGGAGTTGTGCATCGGCATAGACGAAGCAACGTGCATCTGCATCACGAACGACGAGCGAAAGGATCCCTTTCTGACTACGACTTCGTTTGGAGATAAAGTGTTTTTCGGTTAACGCATCCTCTCCATGGTAGGGAATCGTGTGGAAATCAAGGTCAAATGAGACGCCATTCCCCAACGAGATGCCCAGTGAACGCACCGCCGAGTGCCAGGAATTCATGAGGTGGCGTATGGATTGGGGATGAACTCGATTGGAATACTCTGTGAGTGTGCTCTGTTTGGGCATGGCATTTAAGCCTGCAAAGAGGGCCAATCCAGGATCCAGAATATCATCCATTACATGAGAGAGCCGGCGGGTTCCCCAGAGTTTTAGGGCAAGGAGCGCTCGCACAGCGCAGCCCGCGGGGATCATGTCACTCCCGGGCATGGAACTGGCCTCGAGCAATGCATCCAGATCCATGCGGGCTAAATCCGATGCAAACAGAAAGAGACCTCCAAAGTCGGTTGAAAATTGGCGGGGTGTCAGATCCAGATTTCGGTAATCTGCAATCGGTGCCCGGTGAATCAAGATGTTATCCATTTGTTGTCCCCGAGGACGCCGACGTAGTTTCGGAACCCCTGCCTTACGGACTATCCGCCCCACTGTGGAGATACTTACCTGAATTTCTTCCAAAAGAAGGATACGATAGATTTCCTCCACCGATAAGTTCTTCTCCTTCCTGAGCTGGAGGATCCTTTGATCTCTTTGAGATCGGGAATCAGGACGGGGAGGTTGATCCACATTGGCAGGGGCTGGTCGGTGGGCGTTGGGGAGAAAGAATTCACGATTGGGGTGTTTCTGGAATGCGGAGCAGAGATTTCGGAGGGTTCCATAAGCAAACCCAAACTGATTCGCGACCACCTTGATCGGGATCTTCTCAACAAAGACAGCACGAAGGGCTTCGTAGTGTTTATGCTGTTTGTTTTTGGGGGTAAGAAAGTGATTGGAAAGGTCAGTCATATTTATAAACTAAAATAGTAACTATAACAATATAACTAAAAAACAAACGATCATGGTTCCAAATTTGGAAAAAGGTTCAGGAAGAGTGTGTTAATCTGCTTATTTGAAGGTGTTATTGAAGTCATATCATCAGAAATGGCACAACATCTGAGAGAATGATGCAGCACAAAAATAGTGATTATATAAATAATAATCACAAAAATAATGACAATATAGAAAAATAAACGACAAAAGTGCTGTGATATGGCACAATTGGTGCCTAAAAGTGTCACAGTCTAATTCGGGTGGGAATTCAGGCTAGTATATATTTGGCATCATCGCTTGAACACCAGAGCAGTTCGAAATCTAAGAAATCAAAAACTATCGCCAGAGACTTAGAGGCGTGAAGTCATCAGTGTCACAATTCCATATTCTCTGTGAAAAGTTGGACCGATCCTACAGCGTTCGTGGTGGAAACACTAAAGATCAAATCGGTCAAGGTTCATCACTTTGGCCCATGCACCCACAAATTTCTGAATAAACAACTCATCAGCATCTTCTGAGGCAAAAACCTCTGCGATTGCACGCAATTGAGAGTTTGAGCCAAAGATCAGATCAACGGAGGTCCCGGCCCACTTGAGTTCGCCAGACGTATAGTCTCGTCCTTCAAACACCCCGTTGACTACATCTGAGGGATTCCATACTGTGTCCGTGTCCAAGAGATTCACAAAATAGTCCCGCGTGAGCTGTCCCGGACGGTTCGTAAATACACCTAAGTTGGATCCGTCAAAGTTAGTGTTAAGTACACGTAAACCTCCAATGAGCACCGTCATTTCCACTGCGGTCAGGCTTAACATGAAGGCCCGGTCAACCAATAGCTCCTCTGAAGATTGAGATAATCTTGGTTTTAGGTAGTTACGAAACCCATCCGCAACAGGCTCCAGTACACCAAACGAAGCAATATCGGTTGCTTCCTGATTCGCATCCGTGCGTCCAGGGGAAAAGTCTACCTCAGCGATGTGACCTGCCTGTCGAGCAGCTTCCTCAATTGCGGCACAGCCCCCTAAGATGATTACATCCGCGAGCGAAACAGTTTTATGATAATCTGAGCAGAAATTATCCCTGACCTCTTGCAAGATGTTGAGTGCCTTCGCAAGTTCCTTTGGGTTATTGACTTCCCAGTCCCTTTGTGGGGATAGTCGAAGCCGCCCGCCGTTGGCTCCACCACGCTTGTCGGTACTACGAAATGTGGAAGCAGAAGCCCATGCAGTTCGGACCAATTCGGAAACTGAAAGATCAGATGCCAAGATGCACTGCTTCAGGATCTCGATCGCCGCAGAATCAATCAGCTCATGATCAACTCTCGGTACAGGGTCCTGCCATAGAAGGTCTTCATCAGGAACCAGTGGTCCAAGATAGCGACTGACGGGTCCCATATCCCGATGGGTAAGTTTGAACCAAGCACGAGCGAAAGCGTCAGCAAACTCGTCAGGATTGGCATGAAATCGCTTGGCGATCGGAGCGTAAGCCGGGTCTTCGCGAAGTGCAAGATCAGTCGTAAGCATCATTGGTGCATGCATCCTAGATGGATCATGCGCATCTGGCACGGTTCCGTTTGCCGAACTGTCAATGGGAGCCCACTGCATCGCCCCAGCGGGGCTTTCAACCAGTTTCCACTCATATCCGAAAAGATTCTCAAAGTAGTTACTATCCCAAATTACTGGCTTGGTTGTCCAAGCACCTTCCAATCCACTGGTAATTGTGTTCACACCTTTACCATCCCCAAAACTATTCTTCCAGCCTAATCCTTGCTCTTCAATTGAAGCACCTTCAGGCTCACGTCCGACATACTCCAATTCTGGCGCAGCACCATGTGCCTTCCCAAACGTATGTCCACCCGCAATGAGGGCAACCGTCTCTTCATCATTCATTGCCATACGGGCGAATGTCTCTCGGATATCCCTCGCCGCAGTTACCGGATCAGGAGTGCCATTGGGGCCTTCGGGATTCACGTAGATGAGTCCCATCTGAACAGCACCCAACGGCTGTTCAAGATGCCGATCACCGGTGTATCGTTTATCGCCAAGCCATGTAGTCTCTGGGCCCCAGTAGATATCTTCTTCTGGCTCCCACGTATCCTCTCTTCCTCCTGCAAAGCCATACGTTTTCAACCCCATAGATTCCAGCGCACAATTACCCGTTAAGATCATGAGGTCAGCCCAAGAAATCCTGCGCCCATACTTTTGTTTGATCGGCCAGAGCAAACGACGTGCCTTATCTAAGTTTGCATTATCGGGCCAACTATTGAGCGGTGCAAAACGCAGAGTACCGGCTGATGCACCTCCACGTCCATCTCCCACGCGGTAAGTCCCAGCACTGTGCCAAGCCATTCGAATAAAGAACGGTCCATAATGTCCATAGTCGGCCGGCCACCAATCTTGCGATGCGGTCATTAAGTTGTAAAGATCTTCTTTCACCTCATCTAAATTCAACTTATTGAATTCGTGAGCATAATTAAACTCATTCCCGAATGGATTCAACTGTGGAGGATTCTGGGCAAGAATCTTTAGGTTTAACTGGTTTGGCCACCAATCTAGGTTAAAATAGTTTCTTGTTGAGACAGGAGATGAACTCTTTACAGGGCAACCATTTTCAGTACTCATTGAATCGGTATATTGTTAACTTGAATATAGATGGACATGCATACGGCGGTGAACACCGAAGCAAAAAGAGACCCAAATTTTGGGCTCAGTGTTACAGTACTAAATTTACGAATACCACATTGATCTATACCAATCCCACGAAAGGATTATTCTTAAAAAGTTCTAAATACCCGAAATGAATCTTTAAGATCTGGATTAGAACTCGCTTCGCAGTATATTATGATTCGACAAAACTAACTGACCATGAAATTATCTCGCAGCGTATTTGTCATATTGTTTGCATTCACCTTGATCTCGGGGTGCTCATCCTCACGTCAGTCTGTATCACCTGTGGCAGATGAACCGGCTGAGTCTTCGGACGAAAAAGAAGATGATTCAAAAAAATATGCGGATGTCATCACCGAGGATACAGAGACAGATGAAGGTCTTTTTAAGGTACACCAGATCAATGAAAAGCTATTCTTCGAAATTCCTGACTCACTTCTGGATGTAGAAATGCTTCTCGTTTCACGCATGGCCGCCACGATGAATAACATGGGATATGGGGGCATGAAGACAAGCACACAGGTACTGCGCTGGCAAAAACAATCCGAGAAGATCCTACTGCGCATTGTATCCTACGAGAATGTTGCGGACGAAGATCAACCCATTTACACTGCGGTACGCAACTCTAACTTTGAGCCTATCTTGCGTTCATTTGAGATAGAGACACTGAATACGGATTCTACCGCCAGTGTGATTGATGTGACCAGTTTATTCTCCACTGATGTACCATCGCTTGGACTGCCTTCATTTCGCCGAGAACAGTACCGCGTACGACGTCTTGATACAGACCGGACCTACATTGAGTCGGCAAAGAGTTATCCTTTGAATATAGAGATTCGACACGTTCTGAGTTACGATGCAGCAGAGCCCCCATCAAACTCTGCCGCCGGAACGATTTCAGTTGAAATGAACCAATCCATGATTTTACTGCCCGAAGATCCTATGCAGCCAAGGCTCTGTGACCAACGGGTAGGTTTTTTCAGTGTGACGATGACGGACTATAGTCGGGATGCTCAGAAGGCTGAAGAAAGATGTTACATTACTCGTTGGCGACTTGAACCCAAAGACCCCGAAGCATATGCACGCGGGGAGCTGAGCGAGCCGGTCAAGCCAATCGTCTACTACATTGATCCAGCCACGCCAATGAAATGGAGGCCGTACTTGAAGCAGGGAGTGGAAGACTGGAACCAGGCATTTGAGGAGGCAGGGTTCAAGAACGCCATCATGGCAAAAGACCCACCCACCGAAGAAGAAGATCCAGAATTTAGTCCCGAAGATATACGCTATTCGGTCATTCGATACTTCTCTTCCAACATACAGAATGCATTTGGTCCACACGTTCATGACCCTCGTACTGGAGAAATATTGGAGAGCGATATTGGGTGGTACCACAACGTGATGAACCTACTTCGTAACTGGTTCTTTGTACAGACCGCTGCTGTTAATCCAGATGCACGTTCCGTTAAGTTCAGAGATGAAGTGATGGGAAGGCTCATTCGCTTTGTTTCTGCCCATGAAGTTGGACATACCATCGGATTACCCCATAATTGGGGATCAAGCTTTGCCTACCCTGTTGATTCCCTTCGATCATCTGCATTCACAGACATCTATGGCACCGCTCCATCCATCATGGATTACGCTCGGTTCAACTATGTTGCACAACCAGGTGATGGGGTGACAAATTTTATGCCTGATGTGGGGATCTATGATAAATGGTCAGTGCAGTGGGGGTATTCAGTCCTTCCAGGTGCACAATCATCAGATGAGGAACGCGAGACCCTGAATGCATGGGTGATTGAGCGCGCAGATAACCCTCTCTATTTCTACGGACGTCAAGGACCGCGTGTGGATCCGAGATCACAGAATGAAGATTTGGGAGACAATGCGATCAAGGCCAGTAACTATGGCATTGCAAATTTGAAGGTGATTCTGGATGAATTGATCAACTGGACTGCAGAGGATGCAAAGGACTATGGGGATCTGAATGAGTTGTATGGTCAGATTGCAACCCAATGGAACCGATATATTGGCCATGTTGCCGCGAACGTAGGTGGGCATTATGAAAATTTCAAAACGTACGATCAGGAAGGCATAGTGTATAGTCCAGTGCCATCTGATGTTCAGCGTGATGCTATGGAATGGCTTTCTAGAGAAGCGTTTGCATCTCCGAACTGGATCCTGAACAATGAGATCCTGCGCCGTATTGAGGGAGTGGGTGCAATGGATCGTATCCGTCGTTATCAGGTAGGTGCTGTCAATACCCTTCTGAACCCGATACGGATAGGACGTCTCATGGAGACCGAGGCACTTGCTCAAGAGGAAGAAGTGTACACATTTTCAGATCTATTAAGCGATTTACGTGATGGAATCTGGACGGAACTACCCAGAGCCACGACGATTGGCCCATTCCGCCGTAATTTACAGAGAGGACATGTTGAGCGACTTGAATATTTAATGACTGAGGAAGCTCCCTCGGTTCCATCCTTCTATGTCAGCTTTGGTATGGCACCAGTTGATGTGAGCCAGTCAGATATCCGACCATATGTGCGAGGGGAGCTCAAATCATTAAAGACTGCTGTTGATCGAGCTGCCAGACGAACCGCTGATCGTATGACGCGGTTGCATTTGGAAGACATCAGCGTACGAATTGAAGATATTTTGGATGGCGAAGACTAGTTGACTTGGTGGTATATCTGGGTTGGGCATACGGTTCAGTGACCTGATGCATCATCAGTGTCTCCGTAGTCCAATATTTTCCATTCATCATCCCTTAACATTCACCTCAACTTGATTTAGGCTAAAACTGGTGGATTGAGACGGGGTTCTACAGGATTACATCTGACGGGAGAGCCGTAGGGTGTCAATTTGGTAATTTGGGGCAAAGGTTACTATTGAGTTGGTGACATCTTTTACTTTCCCGACCTGTAATGAAACAAATCTACCGTTATGACTGATGCGGAATCCCTTTTCCCGAAAAGTAAGCCGAATGTAATCTATTGCTTTGGCCAGATCTGGAGCGTTGAAGAATTCAACCCAATTTACGGACAGATATTCATCTCTATCTTCCCGAAGTTCAAACGCGGAGGCAAGTGGCAATCCATCCTCCCCAAGAGATGAAGGCCTGCAGTATCTGGAAATTATAGTGTTCATCATTTATTTCAATATCCGACATGCTCAGCAGCTGCAATGATCAATAAAACTATGAATTGACCGCAATGCGTGATCCTTTGTACCTGAATCTTGGACGGTTTTTCGGCTACTTTGGCTACCCATTGTTCCGGCAAAGCGGGTACTACCATCAGGTAGGAATTTCAACACAGCGGATGCTTTTCGGGAATGCCATTCAGCTTGCAAGAATCCATTCGGACTAATTCCGATTTGTGGATGAGGTAATGAGTGGCCTCTGTCAATAAAAAGGGGCTAATTCTTTGAGTGACATAAATTCCATAGCAGGATCATCTGGATCGTCATCCTGAGTGATTTCGTGAAGGTACCTAAGCCGATTTGCAATTTTGTGGAGATTCACTTGATCAAGAGCCGGAAATATGTCTTCATAATCGGTTACCTCTTCAATTGGAGTACCCAGATCAGTGTCCCTTTTAAGGATGTCCTCAACAGTCGTTGGCTTCAAATTGAAGATTTCCAACGAGAGTTTCTCCCTCAACCTATCAAAGTAAAGTATGACAATCAAACGCAGCATTGGAATAGAAACACTTTTCAAGGGTAGGGAATGGTGGCTGATGATCATTCACTTTATCACTCGCAGCAACCGAAACCTCTGATATCTCGTGGATATTAAGAGACCAAAATGCATGATAATCGAGCCTCTTTCAAAATTCTTTATTTTCACCTTTTGTTCCCGCTGAATTGCGGCTGAAGCTGGTTCAATTTCGTCGGATTACGCGAATCATTGGTATGGGTTCGCCGTTTTGTGGAGTCGACCGGTGCTTTGCCTGCACGGAGGTCTCTGTTTGGTGAATTTCGTCCACGATCCGTGTAGATTTCACACCCCTCCCACGGCATCTGTGGTTCAGAGCGCCCAAATTCTGTTATGCAGGGGTTGGATGGCCGGTTTACTGCACCATCCGCAGCATTTGGTCCACCGTGAGTACCACCACACTGAACATCAAATGACAAAGGACTTTCTCGTGCCCACGGACTCGGATATTGCGTCCACCGAACTCATCTTTGAGCCGCCCAAAGGCCCGCTCCACGGTGGAACGCTCCCGGTAGCGAACCCGCTCCGCAGGAATGAATCCGGCCGTACGTTGCGCCTTTTGCTCGCGACGATCCGCCGCTTTTTTCTTGCGCGGATTCGGATCAATGATCGGTACACGCCCCGAGGCGCTCCGATGTGCGACAATCTTCTTCGCGTCATAGGCGCTGTCCATGAGATCGTAACAGTTGTCCACCCGCTGCTGCGTCAAGTGCGCCAAGGGAAGCGCGGCCTGACTATCATGCAACGAGGCAGAGGTCACCAAACAGCTGATCGGCCCCCCTCCGTCCGCCGTATCCATGTGTAGCTTATAGCCCGTCCATCGTTGCGTATGCCCCTTCGCGTTCCGCTTGCAGCCCACCCTTGATTAAAATTTATTTCTGGTAATCCTATGTTTTGGGTTGCGTATGCCCCTTCGCGTTCCGCTTGCAGCCCACCGTACAATCCTTCGGTAATACGTCCAACATCTCGCCTAACTCCATCTTCAACTGCTGCTCCAAGCGACGAGGCAGCTTGGGACGCTCCTCCCCCTTCTTCGGACGCCCCCGCTTGCGTGGCTTCCTCGGTGCGCAGGCGGGCGTCCCACCGAACGAAGCCGGGGACGAGGCAGATGATCCTCCACACAGACCAACTCAAATAACAACAACAACTTCCTCAATCGTTTGGGCAACGCTCCATAGTTCTGCTCCACACATGGAAACAACTCCTGTTGGCAGGAAATATAAAAACCGCGTATCTTCTTGGTAGGGGACATGGGATTCTCCGGGGTTTGTTGGATTTGCAATACTCCTAAAAATACAAAATTCGGAGATCCCTGTCCCTTCGTTTATGACCCAAAAAAACGATACCTCCCAGAGCAGATCAGCCCCTAACATTCTTAGTATCCAGATCCATCAATCAGCAAAATCTCTCAAAAAATCATCCAATTGAGAAATTTTGAAAGAGGCTCAATCGTATCCCCGATATTCTGCACTTAAGCTTTGTGGTAGGTCTATTAAACTCAATATCTTTGGCAGAAATTCGTTAGTCGGGAATGTGCATTCAAATTCACGGAAATGTTCTGAATTACTCATACCAAAAAGAGATATGTCAGATGCGTTTGTGTTATTTCTGGAATCATCATTGGGAAAAATATATGTCATGGTTGAACAGTGCTATGGTGAAAAGTTGATTATTTTGGGAATTATATACCTAAGTACCCCACCTAGTTAGAGTTGCACTGCGAATCTTGCCAGTTCGATTTTTTTTCAAATCTTGACCTTGCGCGGTGGCGTTGACAGAATCACTTTAGCCAATTCCTCTGGTGTTGCAGGAATAGACCCTTGCAGGTTCATAATGTCGCGTTTGCGTGGTCTGCCACGAGGTTTGGTGCCTTTCTTGGTCTTGGATGTAGTCCGTTCCTGATCGGTCATTGGTCTTGCGGGTTGCTTGGATGTATGCACAGATTCGCTCTAATAATGTTCCAACGCATCCATAACCGCATCATAGTCTTCAAGGTCTACATCCTTGATCATTTCGGTCGAGGGTGGATAAATAATCACAAATCGAAGATTTGTGCCGTGCAATAGATCAACGACAGATTCACCGGAAAGACGATCAACGGTTACCTCTATCAGTCCAGTTTCAAAGCTGAATTCAATTCCAAGAGTAGGGAAAATTGCCCAAAAATCGCTACCGCCCCAGTCCAATTACAGCACCATTTACAGCGACTTCAGTTGTAATTTCTGACACTCGGTAAACTGCTTCTTCCCACAGTATTCGTCCCGTTATAGTACTTCTGTAAGGACTGTAATCTGATTTGTCAATCTGAATCGTAAGTGCCGTTACATTGGCATTGCCAACATCTCCTTTAGGTCCTGCTGGACCTTGTTGACCTTGCGGCCCCGCCGGTCCGACTGGGCCTACTGGACCCTCGCAAGAAAGAGTTGCCAAAGCAAATAAAATCGGAATTAAAAAGCGCATTTTATGTTGTGGATTGGTTGTTAAAGTAATGATCAAACTGCATCTGATGACTGCCATTCTCCATCTTCCATAACGACAAATGTAATGGACGTGTTTGTTGCTTCGAGCACCTTCATTCTCAAACCACGAAACATCACATATTCGGATTCAGCAAGATCATATTCAAGAGCGATAGAATAAGCCGGTCGTATATAAATGTCTTTGTCTACATTTCCCGTTGTGTATTCACGATAACTTAACTTGATAACAGAACCAGATCTGCCGGTATATGTGAGGGTAGTTCTAAAAATGGTTGCGTTTGCCGTGTTTACGTTTTCTCCTTGAACAACGTAATTAGTGATTCTATCAACCGAGACCATTTCAGTACCGATTGCAGATTGAATGGTATCGGCAGTTACGTAACTTTTATGAGTATTAAACAGACGGAAAACAGGTGTACTGCAATTCGTGATGAAGGACAAAAAACATAGCAGGACCAATGCGAAAAAGAGATGCTTAATCATGGCAAAGATGCATTGTTTGGTGGATTTTGGTTTCGCCCGAACAGGTGTCGGGCTGTACATCATGCCCAAGAAATTCCGCACCTGGATAGGTGCAGTCAAGAGATGTCTTGCCTATTTACCAGCGCAGGTAGCGAGCCCGCACTTGTTGATGGCTATTTTATTCGACAAGCAACCCGACGTGTCGGATACTTGGGCATTGATGCACGGGCAATATAGCAAACAATTTCAACTTGGCCAATTAAACAAGTTTGAATTATATTAGTACTATTTAGTAACCTTCTAACCTGACCAATGAGAAGATGGATGAGAACCACAACAGGCTTTGTTCAATGTCGTTTGCCAGACGACATTACACAGATTCAGCGATCAATACCACCTACAGCTGAACAAATCACCAAAGCGATACTGAAAGTGCCACTTAGTGCGATCAAGGCACAGTGATTGCTTGTACATAGATTAGACAACATCTCTGGTCGCAGTGTATCCTGTAACAGGAATGGTGTCTAGTTTTGACATACGATTTCTAATTATTATGGATAAAAACATGGATTGGGCTTTATTGATAATAGCTATTCTAGGTTTGGGTGTCACTTATTATGCTTTACGAAGGGAAATCCGTCGTGATCGGGAGAAAGAACTAAAAAAAGATTCAGAATGGAAAGGTGCTGTTGATACAGACAGAAACTTTTTCAAAGAATTTATGAAAGAGGTAAAGGATGACATACGGACAATCAACAATAACATTAACAAAATTTTATTTCGCTCCGCATTTCAAGTATTCATTGAGGGAAAAAGTCCACTTGGCCTCACTGAACAAGGGAAAGAAGTATCAAAGGAGTTAAATGCAGTTACTTGGGCAAAAAAGGCTGCTGAAACCACAAAAGATGAAGTTAAGAATAAGGAAGCCTACAACATTCAAGAATTCAGTTTTGAGTACGCAAGTAAAGATGAGCATTACGATACCGAAGAACTTCAGTTAATTCTTGACTATGCTTATTCCAATGGTATTCTCAAAGAAAACGTTCAGAGTGTATTTGGGATTGAGCTTAGGGACGAACTATTGGACATAATGGGTTTGGAGGCTCCGTAATTAGAAAAACAGAATACCATAAAATGACCGAGGCTAACGAAAAACGCATTGTAAAGGCACTGGAGGATCTGTGCAAACTCAAACAACAAGATGTTGAGCATCTAAAAGCAATTCGCCTACATCTTAAAGGAATTGAAGAGCAATTAAAGTTCATAGACAATCCAGCATTGCAAAGTCGCCAGATGCGTCCAAGATGAGCGTCCCGTGTCCTAAACTGCCATTGAGTTCAGCCCGTTCTTGCGTATAAGTCTCCGATACGGAAGCGACTTCCCCTCAAATCCTTTCGCAGCTTGCTCCATTTGCTCCACCGTATCATATCCGCGTACATTGTGTCTACCAACAAATTCATCTACGTAACGCTGTAGGTGCTTCGGTGACATTCGGTGATACGTCCCATAATAGCCCCGCTTGAGCAGCGCCCAAAACGATTCAATTCCGTTCGTATGGGCTTCTCCGTCCACATACTCCTTGACCGAGTGCTTAACGGTCTTGTGAGCGGCTCTCTTTAACGCCTGATACGCTCTTGCGTCATCGGTGTATACTTGTGCCTTTTCGTCAGAAGTGTCGTATACGAAGCCTGTGAGCGTCTGAGCGGTCGTATCTTGAACGACCTGTGCTTGTAACTGCTTGGTGTTACGGTCTTTTGTGCCAACTACAGCCGTCTTGCCAACCGCTCCACGCCCCGCGTGAAGTTTCTTCGATTCGTGCTTGTTCTTCTCTTTCCCGCCTATGTAGGTCTCATCTACTTCTACTGGTCCCATAAATGGCGCAAGACTGGTATCGTACGTCTGTCGGATTCTATGTGCCAGATACCAGGCGGTTTTTTGAGTAACACCAAGATCGCGGTGCAACTTCATACTGGACACGCCTTTGATGCCAGTACTCATAATGTAAATGACAATCGCCCACACCTGGTATCCTAAGTTACTCCGTTGCATCACAGTTCCCACACGTACGCTGAACCGCTTGCGGCATTGCCGTTGCCTGCACCGATAAGGCATGGTAGGATGAGAAGCGCCAGTTTGCACGTTCTCTGACCCGCAGTGTGGGCAGCACGGTTTATTGCCCCAACGCTGTTTCGCAAACCACTTTTCAGCAGTTGCATCATTGGGAAACATCCTCATCAGCTTAACCCATGAGATGCCTTGACGGTAGGATTGTCCAGGTCCGGTTCTTACTTTATCACTCATCGTATAGCACTTGTGTTTATGTAAGTGCTTATACGTGTTGGGGTACTAAAAGTTCCAAAAATGGCAACTTTCTCTAACTAGGCGGGGTACTTAGGTATATAATTCCCATTATTTTCCCTCAATATCATTAGATTACTAACTCGTAAAACTGACACTTGATTTGATCCTAACGCTATAAATAATATGAGTACTACGAGGTAAATGAGCCACTGAATACGATTGATGTGAGCCACCGAATCCGAACGTTGGGGGAACGTCCAGTCTAGATTGTTGTTATCCTGTAGTAGGAGATTATTCTAAAACCGAGCAAATCAATGACCTATACCAAGCCTGCTGATCTAGGAATGGCAAAACGCGAAGCAGACAAGTTGACGGATATATATTCGTCACCACCAGTACCTGTTCTGGAAATTGCAGAGGAGAATGGCGTCAAGGTTAGGTTTGTTAACTTTGGGTCTCACTCAAGTACTGTTTCTGGGTACTGCGATTTCACAAAAGACGAGATATTCGTCAATGGTGAGGAGATACCTCAACGCCAGAGCTTCACAATAGCACATGAACTGGGGCACTGGTTCATGCACCGAAGTTTTTTTTTAGATAATCCAGAGACGTATCCGGTTCTGTTGCGGACGAACAACTCTAATACCAACGGTCCGCTGGAAAAAGAAGCCAACGCATTTGCTGCCCACCTTCTTGTCCCCAATCGATTATTGAAGCGAGTACAGAGCCAAGGGGCGAATGCTACTGTGCTGGCTAATCTTTTCTTCGTGTCAAGGTCTATGATGGAAATAAGGATGAGGGGAAGGTAGGTATGAGCGCAGAGGTACAGGAGGACGGACACGACCAATTTATTTCACCTAGTGATCTTGGAGAGACATTATCTTCAACTCCAGATAATGAACGAGATTACTTTTTTGCCGTCTATTCTCAAACCTTGAAATCGTGGACGGAATACGAACACTTCCTCGGGGTCAGGCAGCATTATCAACATAAAGGACGTTGGTCAGAGTTCTTGTTGGTAGCCATAGCTGGTATGATCTTTTACCAAATGGTGCTATTGATTCTTGTAGGGATCAACTGGCTTGACTTTAGTGATTATGACTGGCTCTTGCCTGGTCTCCTTGTTCAGAATATGGCACAAATTGTGGGCCTATCAATCTACGCAGTTAAGAACTTGTTTAGCGACATAATGCCAAATAAAGGTAGCAAAGTAGGCAGGTAAGAAGTTTTTCGACTCTTCAAGTTCTGCGGATTTCCCAAAGTTCTATCCGTCTATCAATGGGCTTGAAAAACGCCTGAAGTACTGTTTCTGTATTTCAAAGGGAATATCAAAGATTGAGTTGAATACTGTGTCTTAGGTACCTTTTTTTATCGCCGAGTCTCCTGTCAGCTTGCCCAGCGTTTTTAGAACCAAAGTCTGGAAACAAATCAGACATTCTACAACACACAAGGCTCGGTGTCAGGCTAGAAAGAGAACGGTGCTATTTTGTGTTAACACAGGTAGTATAGTATCGAACGTAGCCCTCAGCAAATAATGAATGCAATTCTGGATTTTCAAATCTACCGCCGCTTCATTAGTGGGTTTTATTTCTTGATTTTGTCGTTGAACAGGTCATTTCAAAATCTTTATTTGAATTCGGATAGCTGGAAAAGGTGATTTTATACCGAATGCATAGATGGGGACTCCGGAGTCTATACTTTAATGATCCGCTCCTAACCTTGATGCAATTACCGTAGCCTAGTAAAAATCAGTTCGTCTGATCCTTATGAATGAAACAGCTTCAATTAGGGATCTTGAATTCATCAAAAATTCATAAATCCGCAAGCGCTTACGAGCTGAACCAAGTGTACTCAATGCGTAAACATGGAACAATTAATTCAGAAATCCAATGATTTTCAAAAAAATTAGCCCCAAAGGGCGTTCCGTACGGGTAACATTTGAACTTCCGATTGAAGAAGCACATCAAAGTGCGAGCTTGGTTGGTACCTTCAATGACTGGGATTCAACCGAGCATCCCATGCAGCGCAATGATCGCAAGGGAGTATGGACGGTGGCGGTATCCTTCAAGCCTGGCTCTCAAATTGAATTCCGCTATTTCATAGACGGACACAGATGGGACAACGAGCCCCAGGCTGACTACCAAGCGCCAAACCCGCATTATTCGGAAAATAGTGTCTTGACACTTTAGCCGAAAAGGAGTAGGACAACATACACAGCAGCAATCATCGCAAATACATCGGCGATGAGACCCGCTGGAACGGCGTGACGAGTCTTTCGGATATTGACTGCCCCAAAGTAAACCGCAATCACATAAAAAGTGGTTTCGGTGGATCCAAACATGGTGGCAACCATCTTGACGAGGATAGAATCTTCGCCATACTGGTTGATCATGTCAAGAACGATTCCTACGGATCCCGACCCCGTGAGCGGACGCACAATCCCCATGGGAATCACTTCGGCAGGGATCCCGATCAAACCTACGATCGGGCGTAGCAGATCCGTCAGAAAATCCATCGCTCCACTTGCACGAAACATCCCTATCGCAAACAGGATGGCAATCAGGTACGGGATGATCATGACCGCTACCTGAAATCCCTCCTTTGCCCCATCTACAAATACTTCATAGACCCGCACTTTTCGGATCATCCCGTAAAGAGGGAATCCAACGAGGATTGCAGGTAAGACCAGTGCGGATGCGTAATCCAGTAAGATCTGTAAGATGTTCATGCGTCCACCTCCCTGTAGCGCTTGAATTGACCTAACAGTCTGACGGCACTGATCCCAACGATCAGCGAGAGAAAGGTCGTAATTAAAAT
Organism: Rhodothermales bacterium; assembly: GCA_965209015.1. Lineage (GTDB taxonomy): Bacteria > Bacteroidota > Rhodothermia > Rhodothermales > Bin80 > Bin80. Next base: position 615,140 of record OZ242367.1, read on the forward strand.
GGAGAAAAATAGTTGATTAATTTGTAGCCCCATAATGGCAACAAGTGTAACCGGAGGTAAAATTTGAACACTTGCCGTATTCATGGCAAGTAACATTACCATGGGATCTGTTGCCGTGTCTTCGGTTTTATTCAGAGTCTGAAGTTCTTGCATTGCTCGGATACCAAGCGGGGTTGCCGCATTCCCCATTCCCAACATATTCGCGGACAGGTTCAACACGATCAGGCCAAGGGCAGGATGATCTTTGGGTACTTTCGGGAAGAGTGGACGGATGAGTGGTTGTGTCACTCGGACCAAGGCCTGCAATATCCCTGAGACCTCTGCGATCTTTAGTAGTCCCATCCAGAGCCCCAGACCTCCAATGAGCCCCAAAGCAAGAGTGACAGCTGTTTTAGCAAAATCCAGTGCAGCAGCAGCAATTGCATTCATCTTCACCCAACGTACGGGCTCAAATAGGATCGCTGTCTGCCATTCAGAATGGTTGGGAATACCCATCAATGAACCACGACAATCATTCTGGCCAGTTTCAGAACAGATCGTTCGTAGCGGATCAACTAATTCAGCCCCCTCAGCGAATCGAAGTTCGCGACCGGCAGAGGTTTGAAGAAGCACACCAGACCATGTACCTCCAGTGATCGTAGTGTCCCCATAATGGGACGCAAGGTCACGCCTTAGGAGCCCAATCTCAACGGGCTGTCGGCGGGCATCGGGTGCATAATCATTCTTGAAGGTAACAGTTAAGGGAAGAGGGGTACCGTTCCGATAGGTGTCTTGGACGAAATCAGTCACATCATTGATGAGAGCGAATATTAGACTCAGGACAATCAGACCTCCCCAGATATAATTTAGCATACTAGTCAGTGTCTGTGGTTGGCGGAAGGGGCTGCATCCATAATGGGAGAGTCAGAGACATACAAATTTATGAGGATATGTCAGGAGAGTGAACTACGACATTCGCTCCTTCTACAAATGAGTACTCATCTACATGGATATCCATGCTCACATTCTCCTTCTATACACAATACTGTCCCGAGTGTATGAGGTCATTCCGATCTCAAAGCTTGGGGTGATTCATAAAATTATCCGAGGTTGACGCAGGTCAGTACAAATATTACAAACTGAATCGGATTCCGAAAATTAATTGTTGGGCGCGATCCGTAATCTTACCTCCGGCAAAAATAACATCATAAGAGTAGAATACCAGTGCCCCCGCGGTGAATCTCCTGGTAATTTCAGGCTCTTCGCCGGCAAAACACTCAAGGCCAATGAAGGATTGTCTATTGCACTCTTTTTCTGTGACTCGGTATCCGAGGAGTGCAAAGATGGAGAGGGCTTGTTTTGGATCTCGAAACCCTATCTGGTATCCGCCGGTCAGATATAAAACGCTATTGGACACAATTTCATCTCTACCAAACGTTTGATCCCGTGCGTCTCCGTCAGTACCAACTTCAACCCCATAGGCAAGTCCACTCTGGGATCGGTGGGGTAGACGGATGAGCCCTAAAGAGGTAGATTGACTACCGCCCAGTCCTATATACGGCCCCCAATCAAAAGGTGGTACCTCCTCTTGAGTCTCCTGCGCATGAGCAGACAGCACAGTAAATGAAATGAGTAGAGTTACAAGAAAAAAATTCTTCATCGTTTCAGTTAGATTGAGTCAAAAGATAATTCGTACTGCAATACCATTCTATATTTATTGTCTATGATTCCAGATTTACATGTCCAAGTGGAAAAATATCCCGAACTTTTACGATGAGGATCAGGTGTGACTTCAAAAAACTAAGGACTTCAAAGAGACGGATAGGTCTAATCGCTTTGAGGGGAATTCGCTGAATGCTTCACCTTATGGTTGATCTGTAAAATACATCTGAATCTCTTTTGCCAGAGATGGTCCAATAATATTCTTCAAATCTCTTTCCTCCGCCTCTTTGACTCTCTGAACCGATCCGAACGCTCGAATCAGTTTCTTCAAAGTCTTTGGACCTACACCAGGGATTTGTAACAACTCTGAATGCAAGAGACGGGTTTTTCGTTGTTTACGCTGAATTTTGACAGCAAACCTGTGCGCCTCATCGCGTACACGTTGAATCAATTGCAGAGATGCGCTCTGTTTCGCAATATGGTAAGGATCTTGGTCATTGGGAAAATAGACCTCTTCTAGACGTTTAGAAAGCCCGATGATAGGAAATTTTCCGAATGTATCTGTCTCTCGGAGAGCTCTGATTGCACTGGAGAGTTGACCTTTTCCTCCATCTACCACAACAAGATCAGGCCACGGACCATCTTCCTTTTGGATTCGCTGAAATCGACGTCGAACCGCTTCTTCCATGGAAAGAAAATCATCAGGCTTACCATCGGGAACGCTACGGATTTTGTAGCTTCGATAATCGCTCTTACGAGGGCGACCATTAAGAAAAACGATACAGGAAGCCACCGTACCCGTTCCACCAAGGTGAGATATATCAAAGCATTCAATTCGTTTGGGTAGTTTATGAAGCCTCAGATCGGTCTTCAGAGCCTTCACGGCAAAAGGGATTCGGTCTTCTCCCCTCTTAAGTAAATCAAGCTTGAATTCCCCAAGTAGTAGGTCTGCATTGGCTTGTACCATACGCATCAGTTCTGCTTTCCGACCGCGCTGAGGAGTATGTAGAAAAACTTTTTTTCCGCGCTGGGTAGTCAGAAAGTCCACCAACATTTCGGGTTCAGCTATCGGAGTTCCAAGAAGGACTTGCTCAGGAAAGAACGCTGTTTGCGTGTAATAATTTTCTACATAGTGTTGCAAGAGTACAGAATCCTCATACCCATCAATCTGACGCATAATTTTATGTTCGCGCCCAATGATTTTACCCTCCCGAACTTTAAAACAGATTCCCACGGCCGCATTCTCATCGCGCGCAGTAGCGAGAGCAAATAAATCTCGGTCCACGGGAGTGGAGATAATCACTTTTTGTTTCTGAGCATAGGTCTCCAGTGCATGAATTTGATTCCGCAAACGCCCTGCCTCTTCGTATTTCTGCTCTTCGCTGGCCTTCAGCATTGTCTCTTGTAGCGTCTGTCTTAGTGCACCCGTATGCCCCTTAAGTAGCATTTCAACCTGTGCAATTGTCTCATCGTATGACTCCTCAGATTGGTGGCCAACACAAGGGCCTGCACATTTCTTGATATGAAATTCTAGGCAAGTCTGATACTTGCCGGAAAGGATTGGCTCGGGGGACAGATCCAGAGAGCAGGTCCGAAGTTTGAAGATGGATCGGATTGCCCCAAGTGCACGCCTCATGTTCGGGACATCCGTGTACGGACCAAAATACTTGGAACCGTCTTTTAGGATGCGCCGAGTCGTGAAAATACGGGGGAAACGCTCATTCTTGATACAGATATAGGGATAGGTCTTATCATCACGGAGATTGATGTTGTAGCGGGGCTGTCGTTCTTTGATCAAATTATTTTCTAGAATGAGCGCCTCGGTTTCATTATCCGTTACGATCACCTGCACATCGGTCGCTTTGGTCATCAATAACTTGATACGACCCTGAAGTTGTGCATCCTTGCGAAGATATGATCGAACACGACTTCGCAAGTTATTGGCTTTACCGATATAAAGTGGATTGCCTCCTTGATCCAAAAACTGGTATACGCCACAACTAGTCGGTAGCTCGGATACTTTAGTCCGAAGAGTTTCTTGGTTGTCCACAGGCTCACTCATTCTCTAACGATGACCAGAAATTTATCAGAACCGGGGGGAGACACTCAGGTTGTGAATTCTCTGGAAGAACAACCAAGTGAGCATTTGGCCAGAGCACTTGAAGCGATTGCGCGGAATGGGATGCCGTACTGACCTCGCTGATCAGGGTTGGAACTGAAGGGGGATCAGGTCTCTGATTCCATATCTTGAAGGATGCATTGTGTACTACAAGACTCTGACACCGCGCAGGGAGTTCTTCACTGGTCACAACATGTCTAAGTGAGTTCTCATCAGAGGTGCAATACCCGGTTGACCGCATCATTTTCTCAAGTTCAGTACAGGATATAAATTGGACGGAGTACTGCTGATGAGGTTGACAAAATTCGAACAGAATTCCGCAGGTATCCTTTGGATGGAGAAAAAAGATGCTCTTCCCGCCAGCTCCAGGTATCGGTGTGTCGGTCAGGGGACGAAACCCGGCCCGCGCCATTCGTTCAAGTTGTAGCTGAGCATCCGTGACCCGGAATGCAACATGATGAAGCCCCTCCCCACGTTTTTCAAGATGCTTCGCCACCGCAGAGTCCACACGGAAAGACTCCAGAGTTTCAAGTCGTGTATCCCTGCCATAGAATCGAACTCGAACTCCCTGTAGATCAATATCTTCTGGAAGTGAAGACCCTGAATTGACAAGTTCATCAAGAAGGTTCTCGATTATTTTTCCATCCTTGACGGCAATTCCTATATGATCAACGGGCAGCATGAGATAGGTTTCCAGAGATAAGAGATCAAAGTTAATATAGAGAAAGTATCGGAGTCAATTTAGAGAAAATTGCGTATACCCATCCATGAGTCAAGTAGTCCAGAAAAGGATAACGTCATCCGATGATCGTTCCGAGGCAATCCGTCAATTGTTACGCATCACACAAGAGGGAGCCTATCGTGGGCTAATTGATCACGATGCAAGGCCGCGAGTGGTTGCCTTGGTTTCTGTTGTCACTCGCTGGAGACGATATTTGTTGTTTTTGCTCCACCACTTCTTAAAAAACAAATCAAAACCTCTTCCACCAGTTCTGGAGCAGCTTCTATTGGTGGGAATTGCAGAAATTATCCTCTTGAACATCCCTGCTTATGCAGCTGTCAATGAATGCGTAAATCTTGCTCGCTCCATGCAACTCCCAACTGGATTGACCAACGGAGTGCTTAGAACCGTAGCTCGTGCGCATTCTTCTTTGCCTGAACCAGATACAGGTAACTCAGTCCGTGATTTGGCTATTCGGTGGTCACATCCCACTTGGCTAACCAAAAGATATATCCGTCGTTTTGGCATAGACGAGGCCACGCATCTTCTGAGGTGCAATAATGCCGCTCCAACGTATACCATTCGAGTAAACCGGATGCAGATGACTGCGGAAGAGTTAAGGGATGAACTTACTGCACAGAATATTTGCGTGAGTCGTTCAATGTTCCTAGAAGATTTTCTGCGAATTAGATCTTTGGGTTACTTGATTCGAGAGGGTTATTTGGAACGTGGGATATGTTCTGTACAGGATGAGAGTGCTGGATTGGTTGTTGCACTTTTGAATCCTCAGCCGGGCGAAACGATATTAGATACATGTGCTGCTCCAGGGGGTAAAGCACTAGCGATCGCCTGCCGAATGAAAGGCCGCGGGCAGCTACATGCCTGGGATATTCATCCCAATCGTCTTCAAAAAGTGGAACAGCAGGCACTGGCTCAGGGTCTGAAAAATATTCACATTCGTGCTGTCAATCTTTTGGAGAGCTCTCCGATGCTCGCAGATCGTGTACTAATAGATGTTCCATGCAGTGGGACCGGCGTTCTGGGCAAGCGCGCAGACCTACGCTGGCGCCGGAGCGAGGCAGACCTTGATCAGCTAATCAAATTGCAACAAAGCTTGTTAAATGCCACTGCGAACTGTGTCCGTGCAGGAGGACTCCTAGTTTATAGTACCTGCTCAATTGAGCCGGAAGAAAATGAAGAGCAGATTAGATCGTTTTTGAAGCGCCATCCAGCTTATTGTCTTGAATACGCTGAGAATCTTATTCCTCCTGAAGTTCAGACTTCGGAGGGGTTTCTGGCCACGCTCCCGCATGTTCACAGCACTGATGGTGCATTTGCTGCCCGTCTACGTAGATGCACATGAGGGTTAGATCATAGAAAATGGATTTTCCGCTTGAACAGCACCCCTTAGGCAACGTACATGGAAGAGGAAAAGGACTAACCACTTCGCCAATTCGTTTTGATCCTGAGAGGTCACTGGAAGCGTCTTTCGGGTATTTAGAACTGAACTTATAATCGGAATAATTTTGCGACATCTTCTTCTTTTTTTTCTCATCATCCTGGGTCTTCCTTTTTCTACTTCGGCACAGCGAATTGCCAAGTATGGAGCAGATTTTCTTGCTGGGGGAGTAGATGCTCGGGCCTTGGCTATGGGAGGTGCAAATGTGGCACAGACACGGAATGTGTATAGTGCGTACTGGAACCCATCAGGCTTAGCACATACAGAATATCCAGAAGTGGCGTACATGCATGCGGAGCGTTTTGCCGGCATTGTCTCCCTTGATTTTGCAGCGATCACATATCCTATCAGTCATACTTCAACTGTGGGCTTGAGTTTTTTCAGGAGCGGAGTGAACGATATTAAAAATACGCTCAACGCCTGGGATGCCGAGCGAAACCAACCCAAAGCCAATCCCGAGTCTTATATCACCAGCTTCTCAGCAGCCGATATGGCCTTTCTGCTCAGCTATGGAAGGAGAATCAGTTCGCAATTCACGGTTGGTGCAACGGCAAAGATTGTACGACGCACAATTGGGAATTTTGCAGATGCATGGGGATATAGCCTTGATGCCGGTGCTCAGTGGCATGGGGATCAATTCTTAATTGGAGTACAAATTCAGGATCTTTCTACGATGCTTCAAAGCTGGAGCGTCAATACCTCTGCATTTTCAGTTGAAGGGACCAATCCTGACACGGGGAATCGTTACACATTCACCGAGGTTTTTGATCAGGAGTTGCCCACTGGAGATACATTCTTAGTGTTGCCAGTTGTTCGGCTGGGTTCGGGTTTGATCCTGCCGGTAAGTTCTTCAAGCGTTGTAACCGTTGGCTTAGATGTTGATGTTGCCTTTGATGGTCAGCAGACGAATGCATTCAACATGGGGGATCTATCCTTTCATCCAAGAATTGGCGCCGAATTTTCATTTCGGAATCTTGTGGCTCTTCGAGCGGGAGTCAACCGAGTTGCTCAGACTGCAGATGATAAATTGGATGTAGTTCCCTCCGTGGGAGCAGGGATTCGTCTTGGCCCTCTATCGGTTGACTATGGGTTTGGTGACTTTGGTGGTTTAGTGAGCGATCTGGGATATTCCCATAGAATTTCTGTACATTTTATCTGGAAGCGAGAACGATTTCGTCGTCCGTCAGAATAGTCCGAAGTAATAGCTCCTAAGCAATCAAACTGATCCGTATGGATCAGAGCCATCTACAAGGAATTCAAGACAGGATGCCGCCTATGAGAGATCGAACTGGACTCCCTACCCATAACATGTGGACTAAAAACTGAACGGCAATGAAAATGTTTTTTCTGAATAAATGATCTCAAGTGAGAAGGTCCAGCCCATCTGGGATATGGATGAGGGAATCAAGGATTTTGAACTTGATCCATGCGAGTTGGCGGCCTCCGAGATTCTTGGAATCAGGGAGAGTTGGCGAGAACAACAGGATCAACTGAGGGGCACACAACAGTTGCCAGAATTCATTGAAAGACTCGGCAGAGAATGGGCAATTGAAACTGGAGTGATTGAGAACCTATATGAGATTGACCGTGGAGTGACACAAACTCTGATTGAGCATGGATTTCAGGCGGAGCTGCTTCAACATGGATCAACGAATAAACCCCGAGGGTATGTGCTTCAGCTTCTTGGAGGTCAGGAAGAGGTGCTTGATGGCGTATTTGATTTCGTAAAGAGTGATAGAGAACTTACGACCTCCTACATCAAAGAACTTCACGGGGCATTACTTAGAAATCAGAAGACCACCGAGGGGATTGACTCCGTTGGTCAGTATGTTGACATTCCAATTCTCAAAGGTGTCTGGAAGGAACAAGAGAATTATCCGATTCGAGGTGGCATCAAATACACCTATTGTCCACCCGAGCATGTCGGATCCGAAATGGATCGACTGATTGAACTTCATTCTAGTCATGTAGAGGAGAACATTTCGAGTGAAGTTCAGGCGGCTTGGTTACATCATCGCTTTACTCAAATCCATCCATTTCAGGATGATAACGGGCGGGTCGCGCGTGCGATTGCCTCACTGGTTTTGATCAAAGACGGACTTTTTCCCCTAGTCATAACTAGAGACGATAGGAAAAGATATATTGAAGCACTGGAAGCTGCTGATCGGGGAGACCTTTCTCCATTGGTGAAGATGTTTGTCAGATCCCAATCAAGTCAGTTTAAAAAGGCATCAGAAGTTGGTGAGGAAACTTATGCTGAGGCACGCAGCACAGAGTCTGCGCTGAGAATTCTACAACAGGCGGCAGAGATTCATCAATCAAGGGCGCGTAGAAAGATCTTGCAGCATGCCAAGGCAATACAAGAAGACATAAAATTCAGACTTGATCAACTATGTCCAGACATAGAGAACGCTCTTGGGAAGGTTTATACGTCACAAAAAGTAAGTATTGAAGAATCAAACGAGGAAACGGAGCATTACTTTGGTTCCCAGATTATCAATACTGTGAATCGACTTGAATATTTTGCGAATCGGGCTACCTTCCATTCTTGGATCTCTTTACAAATGTATTGGTCACGTAGGGCTCGACTTGTCTTCAGTATCCATGGAATTGGCAAACGCTCGAGTCACGAGGCGCTGGTTTGTTCACCGTTTTTGGATGTCACAGATTATGAAAAGAATCATCAAACTTCATCCTCGTTGATCCCCATTGCCGAGGACGGATTTATCTTCTTTAAGAGCGAGAACCAAGAAAAATTGAATGATCGTTTCGGGGAATGGTGTGAGGAGGTTCTGAGCGTCTTCCTTGTGGAGTTGGCGCAGAACTTGTGATTCAAAATAAACGTAGTGCAACATGTCAGACCGAATTCAAAAATTGATTAGGAGTGTTTCTTTCGGTTGAACTTTATTCCGTGAGCACCTCATGCTTGAGAGGATGCCAGCTCACCAGGCGAAACGGTTGGAAGTGTATCCTTTCCGATAGAATGGCAACACACGTCTTCACGAAAAATTCACTTTGGCGGAAAGAAGAAATGGGATCTAATCACGAGGAATATCTGTTTATTTAGACTAAATCTAAATAAGAATGCAGTCTCAACAAAGTTGGTCTTGGATAACACAGGTCTTTTGGGTTTGTGTGGTGTTGTTCTGTTTCGCAGTGACGGTGAACGGTCAACCCGTGCCTTCTGACTCCAGCCGTGTAGATTCAATTCGCTCCGTTCGGATGCCCCCCCTGGTTGTTACCGCTACCCGATCTGAGAAAATTCTTGAAGATGTAGCTGTACCCACGAGTGTAATTACGGCGGATGTGATGGAACGTGAAGGTGCGCTACGCCTCGGTGATGTACTGGCCTATCAGATGGGGATCGCCTTGTTTGATGATCATGGTACTGGGCTTCAAGTCCAGGGCTTTGCATCGGATTATACCCTCATTTTACTTGACGGAGAGCCGGTGATTGGTCGTACTGCTGGGACGTTTGATGTTGATCGGATCACTGTGAGGGGGCTGAGTCGTATGGAAATCGTGCGCGGCCCATCCTCATCCCTCTATGGTAGCGAAGCTCTGGCAGGGGTTGTCAATCTGATCACCGCACCACCGACTGAAGGTATGGCAGGGTCTGCGAGCTTCCGTATTGGCTCTTTTGCCACTTCGGACATGACACTTCAAATGGAAGGAGGATATGAGCACATAGGAGCAAGAGTTGTAATCAATCGGTATGCTTCGGATGGTTATGATTTAACCCCAGATACCTACGGACCGACCACTCCAACTTTTGCCGATTGGACTGGGGATCTGAGAAGTCACATGCATTTGACGGATCGTGTCCTGATTAAGCTGGGCGCTCGAAGAACGATTGAAAATCAAGAGAGTGTATTCGCCTTACAAAGGAGTGGATTGACGGAGGAACGCTACAACGATGAGGGTCGCAGACTGGAGTGGAGCCTTCATCCAGAAATTAGAATTCAGCTTAGTGACAAATTCCGACTCAACACGACACTCTATGGTACCAGCTACCAGACTGAGACACATCACCACCGCCAGAGCGATGGATTTGTCAACTATGAAGATGAATTTGATCAGACCTATGCCAAGGCAGAGCTGCAGATGGATATGCTCTGGGATGCTCAGAATATTACGAATCTTGGAGGTGGGATCATACGTGAGCGGATTGGTGGAACCAGATATGGGTCAACTGGAAGTAATCCAAACCCGGAATCAACCCAAGCCTATTTTTTCACCCAGCATGAATGGCTAGCTTCCAGTAAAGTACATTTCAACACAAGTCTCCGTTTTGATAACCATTCAGACTATGCTGCCCGGGTTACACCCAAATTTGCAGTGCTATTCCGTCCGACGAGTGAGGTACGTTTGCGTGCAAGTGTTGGTAGTGGTTTTAAGGCACCTGCCTTCCGTCAACTCTATTTAGCCTTCACAAACCCAGCGGGAGGGTATTCTGTTTTTGGATCTGTACCAATGAACGATGGAATCTCCCAACTGGAAGCGGAGGGACAAATTGAACAGACACTCTTTGATCTTTCTCAACTGGATCCCCTACAGGCGGAAAGTTCAGTTGCATTCAACGTGGGTGGATCCGTAGATCTAATGCCCTGGCTCATAATTCAGGCCAACGTATTTCACAACAACGTGCAAGACCTTATTGAAACGCAGCCTGTAGCCCAGAAAACCAATGGATCATTCGTATACGGTTACTTCAATCTGGCCAAGATCTACACGCGTGGGATTGAACTTGAAGCGACCTTGAATCCACAGTTTGGAAGCCGGAGTCAGATTGATCTCACGTTGGGATACCAATTTCTTCAGGCACGGGACCGTGAGATTGTCACTGCACTTAAAGAGGGTTCAGTATTTGGGCGTCTCCCCAATGGGCGCGATTATCGGCTTGGGCTTAGTGACTATACCGGTATGTTCGGACGCTCTCCGCATTCGGCTTCGGTCCGTGCCGCTTACATGAACTCGGCGATTGGTGTAACTGCAAGTATTCAGGCGCGGTGGCGCAGCCGCTATGGATACCGGGATCTTGATGGAAACAATCTAGCCAATCGGTCGGACGAATTTGTGCCGGGGTATGCTGTGCTTGGCGCAACTCTGACCAAAAAAATTTCAGTCGCTTTGGGTATTGAAGCGGTCATGCAGTTAGGTATAGATAATGCTTTCAATCAAATCTACCCTTCATTGGTGCCTTCACTTCCAGGGCGCCGGGGTTACGTATCATTTCAATTTAATTTCTAAGTTAATGAGCCAAATTTTACGGATCAAAAAGACTTCATTCCCTTTGCGAAATCTTGGGTTATTTATGGCGGTATTGATGGTATTCATCGGTGCGTGCGATAGTACCACTATGGAACCAGTACCAGTACCGCTTGAGGCTTTGATGGCTGAGGATGTACCAGCGGATCCTGCCTCAGGCAGAGATCCGACAACCGGGCGGGCGATTTCAAACAATCTATATACTTTGTATGACCTTGATGAAAATCAGATCGTACTGTCCTCATCAGATACGGATACTGTACAACGGGAGCAGGATTCCACTGGGACGGTATGGGATATTGGCTTCCGGGGGACTACAATTATCTTCAATGGTGGCGAAAGCGGTTCAGGTCAGGCGAGTGCACAACTTCTTTCTCTACCTTTTGATGAGGTGATGGAAGCACCGTCCAATGGATATATCGCAGATGGTGAAAATACTACATGTCCATCCGTTCAGACACCATTTGGTCCGGCCCCTAGTAGCCCATTAGCAATCTGCACAGGCTCTGACAATGGATGGTATAATTATGATTCTGAATCGGGCCTCATCAGCCCAGTCCCGGGCCGTACGGTCGTCATGAAAACGGCAACAGGCAACTATGCTTCTCTTCGCTTTCTTAGCTATTATCAGGGAAATCCGAATCCTCCCGATCCGAGTGCCCCGTCACGCTATTATACTTTTGAGTTCATCTTACAGTCTGATGGATCACGTGATCTCCGAAATACTACCAGTAGCGAAGGAGCACAATGAACATGAAAGAAAGCTGTGACACTCTGCTCTTTATTCGTGATCAAAATCAGAGAATTCAAGAATTCTATTGAAGTGCACACGCGGAGTCGTGAACATCCCAAACGGAGATCCGACAGCAGAATCTCATAGGTTACAGGTCAAATTATTTCATAGGCCGCTTTGAAGGTAATTCGGAATGCAGTAAATTGGGTGCATCTTTTTCGTAAATGATGCTTTCATTGATTTATGATTCTTCTTCATGCTGGTATTTGTGGGGGGCAGTTATACCTTTGGGGGGAGGTCCCTTTCGAGAATCAAACCAAAAATTTATCAAGTTCAGATCTCCTCTATGCTGCGGCAGCAATAGATCTGGCGAATGCCGCCAGTGAAACGGGAGTTCGTTTGCAGGCGAAGCAGGCGGTTTCTCTCTGGGCATGGCTTCCTACACGTAATGGAATTCCACTCCCTTCCAGCCCCCTCATCTCAGATCTCCCTCATGAAGATGGTGAATTATCTCTGACAGCATGGCAGATCACAGCGATTCAACTCCCAGTTGAGGAAGCTGTAAATTTTCTTGGTGCCTGTGGTGGTAAGAAAATGCTTGCGCCAGGAATCCTTCTTGGTTCGGATGTACAGTTTTTTGTTAAGGTATTGCGGTTCACCGCTTCGTTGACCGCACATGAGCAGTTTCTTCCTGGGCTTCATCATCAGGAGAGCGACTATCAGGCAAGGTGGCAGCCCGTCTTGACGGGAAGAGATGAGGAAAGAGCTACTCTATTGGCCCGAGCGATGCCCCATGCATGCCGTGCTTTGACCCAAAATGCAGAGACAGAGCCCAAGGATGCGCCATTGGCGATTATTTCTGGGATGATCAACACCATTTTGGACTATCTGATCAAGTTATCCTGGATTGAGAAATCACCTCCAGGATCCCGGTCCAGAAGCGCCAGGAAAAAGTCATATGCCAGCGTGCATGACCAATGGATTCATGCTTTACGTTCTTGGAATGCTGACATGTCGGGGGAGGAGCAAGATCTGGAATTTCTGGATAGGCAGATTCAGGGATGGCGGCGGTCAATTTCAATATCAAGTCAAACCCCGTTCCGACTCAGCTTTCGTCTTGAAGAACCTGAGGACGATTCAGAACAGTGGTATGTGCGTTATTTATTGAATGCCGTGGACGATCCCAGTCTCTATATTGAGATAGCCGACGCGTGGGTTCCAGACAAAGAGACAAAGTCAATCTTCTCCAAGTATGGGGCAAACATGCAGGAATACCTGCTGACCTCACTTGGACATGTGTCAAGCCTTGATCCTGTCCTTGAAAGTAGTTTGAAGCAACCTCGTCCCGGAGGTGCCAGACTTGATCATTCTGGTGCTCATTTATTTCTAACCGAGACATCTTGGCTACTGCAACAGGCAGGGTACAGTGTGGAACTCCCAGCGTGGTGGAGCACTTCTGGACCAAAGCGGCGATTATCCGTTCGGGCGAAGGTTTCCTCTCCTAAAATGCAAGGTTCAGGAGTTCTTTCACTTGAAGATCTGGTAGAGTTTGACTGGCAATTGGCAATCGGAGACGAAAAACTCTCGCTTCAAGAGATAGAGACGTTGACTCATATGAAGATGCCACTTGTAAAAATTCGAGGGCAATGGATGCAGTTTGATGCCGAAGCAATTCAGCAGGCGATTGACTTTTGGAAGAAGAAAGGAACTGGTAAAATCACTGCTCGAAATGTCGTGCACATGGCACTTGGCACTGCCCAAACGCCGAGTGAACTATTTTTTGAGGGAGTTCAGGCTACGGGGTGGGTTGGAGATCTACTACATACCCTGGAACACGGTGCCGATATAGAAGAAATTCCTGCTTCAAAGGAATTTGATGGAACGTTACGTCCGTATCAATCTCGCGGATTGGCATGGCTCACGTTTCTGCGGCAGTGGGGATTTGGAGCATGTCTCGCCGATGACATGGGACTGGGGAAGACTCCGCAAACCCTTGCATTCATTCAGCGCTACCGGGAAGAAAACGGAAAACGTCCTGTACTCGTAGTCTGTCCAACCTCTGTGATGGGAAACTGGCAAAAGGAAGCTGCACACTTTACACCCAATCTCCCCGTCCTTCTTCATCACGGTCCCAAACGGGTTAAGGAGCCAGACATATTCAAAGAGAAAGCTCTTCAGCAGGCAATTGTGATCACAGGATTCCCTCTACTGCATCGGGACGCAGAGGTATTACACCAGGTTGACTGGGGAGCGGTGATCGTAGACGAAGCCCAGAATATTAAAAATCCAGGTACCAAACAAGCCAAAGCAGCCCGTGCGATCCAAGCTGATTACCGAATCGCACTTACAGGCACCCCCGTGGAAAATAATGTTGGTGAGTTGTGGTCAATCATGGAATTTATCAATCCTGGCTTTCTCTACACGCAAGCAGAGTTCAAACGTCAATTTTTTATTCCAATTCAGGTTCATCGTAGCCCCGAGGCAGCGGAGCGCCTGCGACAGATCACTCGTCCCTTTATTCTTAGGCGACTCAAAACAGATAAGACGATCATTGATGACCTGCCTGAAAAGCAAGAGACGAACGTATTCACCCAGCTCACAAAAGAGCAGGTCTCTTTATATCGAGCTGTAGTGAAAGAGACATCCGCTGCACTGGATCAATCCGAAGAGGGAAATGGGATTGAACGAAAAGGACTAATTTTGGCCACATTGACGAAACTCAAGCAGATCTGCAACCATCCAGCGCAGTTTCTACATGATGAGTCAGCTATTGCCATGCGTTCCGGAAAATTGAATCGTCTCACCGAAATGTTAGAAGAAGTGCATGAGGTGAGAGATCGGGTTCTCATCTTTACGCAGTTCGCTGAAATGGGAAGAATCATCCAGCGTCATTTACAAGCAACCTTCGGGAGCGAGGCTATGTTTTTGCATGGGGGAGTCCCCAAGAAACAGCGGGATCGAATGGTTGAACGCTTTCAGCATGATGAGAATGGCCCGCTCTTTTTCCTCCTCTCCTTAAAGGCCGCAGGGACAGGCCTTAATTTGACGCGCGCGAACCATGTGTTTCACTATGACCGGTGGTGGAACCCAGCCGTCGAAAACCAAGCGACGGATCGAGCCTTTCGGATTGGACAGACCAAACATGTGCAAGTATACAAGTTCGTGTGCACGGGAACCGTGGAAGAGCATATCAACACAATGATTGAAGAAAAACAAGAGGTCGCAGACCAGATTGTCAGTACTGGAGAAAAATGGATTACGGAACTATCCACACGCGAGTTGAAGAAAATTCTTAAATTGCAAAAAGAGGCGGTTCAGTCCTGACATTGGACATCTAAGATATCAATCAGGAAATCATGTCCAGATATTATGACTATTATACCCCACCTTCACGGCCACGGACCGTCAAAGGGGGGATCAAGGCGCAGTCCAAACGGGGAGATTTTGGAACGACTTGGTGGGGGCGTAAGTGGATCGCTACACTTGAGGGATTCAGTATTGGGGCCCGACTCGGGCGGGGGAAGTCATATGCACGTAGCGGACAGGTATTGTCAATTGATATTGAAGAGGGGATGATTTACTCAAGTGTACAGGGGTCACGCTCGAGGCCCTACCAAGTCAAAATCAAGCTCAACCCCTTTGACTCATCGGAGTGGGAGCCCCTTATAGAATCTTTACGAGAGCAACCATTTTATGCTGCCCGCCTCTTGGCTGGCGAGATGTCTGAGGAATTTGACAATGTTCTGAATGACTCTGGAATTTCACTCTTCCCTAAACAGAGCAATGATCTTCAGTCTGCATGCGGATGTCCAGACTGGTCTAATCCATGCAAGCATATCGCCGCTGTGTTCTTCCTATTGGCTGAAGAATTTGATCGGGATCCCTTTTTGCTCTTCAAGCTGCGCGGTATGTCGCGTGAGGAGCTAGTGGCAGCGATAGCAGGTGCTCCAGTGGAGTCGGACAAAGATTTAGAGGCGAGTGAAGAGGTCCCCTATGCGAACGTACCCATCACACCAGATGCTCAGTTCTGGGACGAGGGATCCTATCCTGATGAGTTGTATGGCGAGGTACGTATTCCCCCTACACCTGCTGCTCTTCCAAAACGATTGGGCAAATTTCCCTTCTGGCGCGCGGAAGAATCGCTCTTAGATGTCGTGGAACCGCTTTACAAAAAGGCATCCAAGCATGGCCTTCAACTCTTTCGGGGAGAACTGTAGCGGCAAGCCACAAACTGAATATTTAAGATTGTACTGATGGCTTCTCCTGTCGCAGGTTCCAGAGAATCGTGAATCAAGGTATGATCACGGCTCAGTTATTCGGTCAATTCTGTCCCGAAGATCATCATCCCTAACGGGTACCCCCCATAATTTTGATGATCATTCCAATCGAGGGGCACACCTTATCCCCGAAAACTAAATATGAGAATTCGGGAGAGGGTTTTGGTCATGCAGGAATAATTTCGTTGTTACTATGACAGAATTGTCCCAGAAAACTGTGAATCACGAAGGTGACGGAGCATAAATGAGGAACAAATCTATTTCTGGACTGGCCTCATCCAAGAGTGGCAGATATGATTCTGAATCGGGCCTCATCAGTCCAATCCCCGGACGCACTGTCGTTATGACGACGGCAGTAGCCATGCAGCTATTTGCTTTCTTAGTTATTATCAGGGGTAATCCGAATCCGCCTGATCCGAGTGCTCCATCGCGCTATTACACGTTTGAGTTCATCCTACAAACAGATGGTTCGCGTGATTTTCGAAATACTACGGACAGCTGAAAAGTCTCGCTGATGTATTTCTATGGAGAGAGAAGATGGTAAAGTGTCTGAACTTTATGGCACTAAAAAATGGCGAACTTGGGCATGGTCGCTACGACCATCCTGTATTGTCTCGTGCATCCTTCCCACCAGCATGAACTCTCAGGCAAGTCCATGAGAAAACAACTCGCAAACCCCGAACAACCCCTGCCATGAAACAAAAACGAAACACATAATTTGGTATTGAGTATAGAAGGTGCTAAAATTGGGTGCAGGTGTCTCTGGTCTAAAGACACCAATCTAAATCAGCGGGCAAATTTAATCTTAAAGCAGAGCCAAAATGCGCATAGAAAGACATCCAGAGCATTCCAAGTCTAAAACAAGAGGTTTTCTGGCAAGCACGAATTCATTGAAAAAATTGGGGGGGTAGCATTTTGTCGTATCGCTCTTTCCTGATCCTTTTCTTGGTATTTCCAAGTTCATTGTGGGCACAGGACACCACCCCTCCTACGGTTTCCTCTGCGACGGTGGATGGGACCGCCTTGGTGGTGAACCTTAATGAGGGCCTTGCTTCTGTTAGCGGCCTGACCAATTCTGCTTTCACGGTCAAGAAAACGTCCAGTGGAGGATCCGAAGAAGACCAAACGCTCATCGGCACTCCGACTGTCCGTGGGGAAACGGTGCCCCCCACATTAAGCAGTCCTGTGACCGCATCTGATATGGGAACGGTAAAGGTAAGTTACACGGCTCCAACGGAGTCGGGTGCCAAGCTTCGGGATGCGGCGGGGAGTGATGTGGTGGATTCTATGGATCCTAAAGTGCTCAATATCTGTTCCCGAACCGAGGTCGTGAGAGACGCGATTTTGGATCGGATAACCAGAACTAATCTTTGTAATGAGGTCACGAGTGATGATTTAAGAACTATTGATGTTTTAGATCTCAAGCAGAGGGGTATTACTGAACTGAAGTCTGATGATTTCAATGGACTCACCAACTTAGGTAGACTCGTGCTTCTTGACAACGAGCTCACGGATCTACATCAAGATCTGTTTGAGGAACTCACTAGCTTATCGACTCTTCGGCTTGATAACAACTCCCTCACGGATTTACATCAAGATCTGTTTGATGGACTCACTAGCTTATCGGATCTTAATCTTGATAACAACTCTCTCACGGATTTACATCAAGATCTGTTTGATGGACTCACTAGCTTATCGGCTCTTGATCTTGATAACAACTCTCTCACGGATTTACATCAAGATCTGTTTGATGAACTCACTAGCTTACGTTTTCTCTTTATTTCTGATAACGAGCTCACGGGGCTGCACGAAGAGTTGTTTGATGGACTCACCAACTTAGAGGACCTGACTCTCCAGAACAACGCTCTCACGGATCTACACGAAAATCTGTTTGCTGGACTCACTAACTTAGAGGGCATCTATCTTGCTAACAACGCTCTCACGAGTCTACACGAGGAGTTGTTTAATGGACTCACCAACTTAAGTCAAATCTCTCTTCGCAACAACTCTCTTGAGAGTCTACACGAAGATCTATTTAATGGACTCATCAGCTTAAGTTTGCTCTCGCTTCAGAACAACGCTCTCACGAGTCTACCCGAAGACCTGTTTGATGGTCTCACTAGCTTACGTTTGCTCTATATTGCTGATAACGAGCTCACGGGGCTGCACGAAAATCTGTTTGCTGGACTCACTAACTTAAGTTGGCTCTACCTTAATGACAACGATCTCACGGATCTACCCGAAAATCTGTTTCATGGACTCATCAGCTTAAGTTTGCTCTCGCTTCAGAACAACGCTCTCACGAGTCTACCCGAAGACCTGTTTGATGGTCTCACCAACTTAGTGACTCTCAGACTTAATGACAACGCTCTCATGGGTCTACATCCAGACCTGTTTGATGATGTTGAGGCAAATCCATTTAATGTTAGCGTGGAGGGTAATCCCCTTACCTGTGTCCCTGCCAAAATACTTAATCAGGAGAATGTTATTATCATTCCATCCAGTCTTCGCGTTACCTGCCCTAATCCCTCGGTTACCTCTGCAACGGTGGATGGAACCACCTTGGAGGTGAATTTTAATGAGGACCTTGCTTCTGTCAGCGGCCTAACCAATTCTGCTTTCACGGTCAAGAAAACACCGGACGGAGGATCCGAGGAAGCCCAAGCGCTCAGCGGCACGCCAACCGTCAGTGGAAAGAAGGTGACCCTCACATTAGTCAATCCTGTGATCGCATCTGATATGGGGACGGTAAAGTTAAGCTACACGGCTCCAGCGGAGTCGGATGCCAAGCTTCGGGATGCAGAGGGGCATGCTGTGGTGAATTTTACAGATCTAAAAGTGCTCAATTTGAGGGGCGGAATCTGTCCTCGGACCGAGGCCGTGAGAGACGCGATTTTGGGTTGGCCTGCGATTGCGATGAGGGCCGAGTTTTGTTATGAGGTCACGAGTGATGATTTAAGCACGGTTTTTTTCTTAAATACTAGTCTTAGTGACAAGGGTATTACTGAACTGAAGTCTGGTGATTTCAATGGACTCACTAAGTTAACCGTACTTAACCTTGCTGATAACAATCTCACGAGTCTACCCGAAGATCTGTTTGCTGAACCGAATGGGTTAACCGTACTTAACCTTGCTGGTAACAATCTCAGGAGTCTACACGAAGATCTGTTTGCTGGACTCACCAGCTTAAGTCGGCTCCTTATTTCTAATAACGAACTCACGGATCTACACGAAGACCTGTTTGGTGGCCTCACCAGCTTAGCTCGGCTTACACTTCATGACAACGCTCTCGAGAGTCTACCCGAAGATCTGTTTGATGGACTCACCAACTTAGGTGAACTCGAACTTAATAACAACTCTCTCACGAGTCTACATCCAGATCTGTTCGATGATGTTGAGGCAAATCCATTTACTGTTAGCCTGGAAGAGAATGAACTCACCTGTGTCCCGGCCAAAATACTTAATCAGGAGAATGTCATTATCAATCCCACCAGTCTTCGCGTTGCCTGTCCTGATCTTTCGGTTACGTTAAGTGTAAATCCCAGCACTATTGGAGAAGAAGATGAGGCCACCGAAGTCACCGTGACCGCTACTCTGGAGGTCTCTCAAACGACTGCCTTACCGGTGACGGTCTCTGTGGGATCGGGTACCGCGACCTCAGGAACGGACTTTACGGCGGTCTCCGATTTTACGATCAGCATTCCGGCGAATACCCTGTCTAGCACCGGGACATTCACGCTGACACCTACCTCGGATACTGTGGATGAGCCAGATGAGACCGTGATGATCACAGGAACCAGCACGGTGGAGAATGTAACGGTCACCGGAACCAGTCTTACGATCACCGATGATGATACGTCAACGGCAGCACAGGCACCGACCGAGCTTCCGACCGTGTTTACTCTCCATGGGAACTATCCGAACCCGTTCAATCCGTCAACAAGGATCCAGTTTGATCTTCCCGAGAGGGCGCAGGTGACGGTGCAGGTCTTAGATGTGTTGGGACGTAAAGTAATGGAGTACCCTGCCCAAGCGTTTGATGCGGGTGCGAACCAAACTATTGAATTGAATGCGATTCAGCTTGGATCAGGGACCTACCTATATCGAATGATTGCGGTGGGATCGGAGACCAAATATCAGGAGACGGGTCGCATGATACTGATGAAGTAGGGTATCCAGAGTGGCTCACCTGCTCAGAATTCAAAGAACGTATTCCAATACTCCTTGGTATTGAAGTGCTTTCGTATTGAATAAGCGGAAGAGCTTTACGTGTGCTGTGGGAACACCTATTTCTGCGGCAGATGAGCGTCTCCTGTCTCAGCCACCATGCATGAGAAGGCCGACGTTTGACTCTACCTATTCAGCTTCGCAAAGGTTGAAGGTGTCTGGTATCATCTATAGTACAGTCGTCCTACGTTAGGTTGAATGGAAAAAAGGAAGGAGATCATATGTTAATCCTGCGGCTTGCTATCCAAGTTACAGGCTCTGTCTCTGTCTTCCTGCGCAGCCTTGGGACTGCTTCACGGATCGTTACCTCTCTGCAGCACGAACTTATACAAGGTTTATCCGTCAATTTGACTGTGAGATCAACTAAACTTTGAATTCTGGGCATCCAGCTTCGCATCCTGAGTTTCCAGCTTCCTGATTTTTGCCCCGAAGCACCAAATTTGCGGTGTACGGCCCTCCAGACACCTCCCAATCCTGCCCGGCCCCGTCCAAATCCACCAATTGTAGACTAAACCGAGTTCAGGCGAATAATATGGGATAGACAAATCCTGTCCGCGAAGGAAATCTTCAATTCGATGGCGGAGCACAGTCCAGTCCAATTCTCTGATAGAGAGGGATTTCACCGACTTAGGAGAGGTGTCTATTTCACATTTGTGATAAGGAGACATTATGGACGAGGTGGAACCCGTAGCAGGCGATAATTCTGTCTTTCATGGTCTGGTATACATATGCTTGGGGTAATCCCAGAGAAGGGAAATGAAAACCATTGGAAATGCTTCCAATAACATCGGAATAATAAGCACAAAAATTTATTTGAATGGAATAATTAAGGAAAATAGTTAAGAATACGTGAATTATTAAGGTTTTTGATAAAAAATTACCATTTATTAAGGTTTATTGTGTATAATCCCTGCGTTGAACAAAATCAGTACAGTTTTTGATGTTTATTGTTTGTAGGTGGTGCTCACGAACCATTGACCATTACATTAATCAAATGTATCTATCAAACTTTCAAATCATATATACCCCACTTTTTGTTCTAAACTTCTTGCTATCATTCGTATTCTCAGTAAAATCTATTGGGAGTCGGGTCAGCGGACAGGATCGATCTGAGCGAGGATCACAAATATTTTGGATTGCGGGAGTTTTTCTGCCATGCAGGGATTCACGAAAAAAATGGAGGCATTTTTGTCCCATTGGTCTGTTCCTTGTTCTAGTCTCACTTTTTCCGGGTTCGTTATGGGCACAAGACACCACACCCCCTACCGTTTCCTCTGCAACGGTGGATGAGACCATTTTGGTGGTGAACTTTAATGAGGGTCTTGCTTCTGTCAGCGGTCTGACCAACTCTGCTTTCACGGTCAAGAAAATGCCCAGCGGAGGATCCGAAGTTGACCAAACGCTCATCGGTACTCCGACCGTCAGGGGGAGAATGGTGACCCTCACATTAAGCAGTCCTGTGATTGCATCGGATAGGGGAACTGTAACGGTGAGCTACACGGTCCCAAGTGATGCGAATGCCACCCTTCGGGATGCAGCTGACAATGCTGTGGTGGATTTCACGGATCAGAGAGTACTCAACTTGGAGGGCGGAATTTGCCCCCGGAGTGAGGGAGTAAGGAACTTGATTTTGGATCAAATCACAAGGGTTGATTTGTGTGATGAGATCACGAACACGGATTTAAGAAATATTGTTGAGTTGAATTTTAGTGAGCAGAGTGGTACACCTGAACTGAAGTCCGGTGATCTTAGTGGACTCACGAATCTCATACGCTTTGTTCTGAGGGACAAAAGAGTTACAAACCTACAGCAAGATCTATTTGAAGGACTCACCAGCTTAGAGTCCCTTGACCTGCGCAATAACTCTCTCACGAGTCTACACGAAGATCTGTTTGATGGACTTACCAACCTGAGAAGATTAAGCCTTGAGAATAACTCTCTCACGGAGTTACATGAAAATCTGTTTGAGGGACTCTCTGGCCTGAAAAAGCTGTACTTAGACGATAATTCTCTTACCAACCTGCATGAAGATCTATTTGACGGACTTTCCAGTCTGGAAATACTGTACTTAAGCAGAAATTCTCTTACCAACCTGCATGAAGATCTATTTGATGGACTGACCAGCTTAGAGGAGCTGGACTTACGCTATGTCTATCCCACGAGTCTACATGAAGACCTATTTGATGGACTCACTAATTTGAAGATATTATACTTATCATACAACTCTCTCACGAGTCTACACGAAGATCTATTTGAGGGACTGACCGGCCTGACCCGTCTTGATTTGAATAATAATTCCCCAACGGGTCTACATGAAGATCTGTTTGAGGGACTGACGAACTTAGAGGAGTTACGGTTGAATGGTAATTCTCTTTCAGATCTACACGAAGATTTATTTGAAGGATTAACCAGATTAAATCTTCTAAACTTGGCTTATAACGCTCTTGCGGGTCTACACGAAGATCTGTTTGAGGGACTCAGTAACCTAAGGACGGTAGGTTTGAGTTACAATTCTCTTATGAGTCTACATGAAGATCTATTTGAGGATATTCGGTCTGCAATTATAGTATTTGTATCTTACAATTCTCTTACCTGTATTCCAAGTAAAATACTTGAACAAGGAAATGTTACTATTCGTCCCTCCAGTCTTGTTGCCTGCCCTGATCCCACCATTACGTTAAGCTTAAATCACAGTACCATTGGGGAGGAAGATGAGGCCACCGAGGTCACCGTGACCGCTACATTAAATGTCGTTCAGGCGACCACCACGCCGGTGACGGTCTCTGTGGGATCGGGTACCGCGACCTCAGGAACGGACTTTACTGCGGTCTCCGATTTTATGATCAGCATTCCGGCGAATACCCTGTCTGCCACCGGAACATTCACACTAACGCCTACTTCGGATACTGTGGACGAGCCGGATGAGACCGTGATGATCACGGGAACCAGCACGGTGGAGGATGTGACGGTCAACGAACCCCGTCTTACGATCATGGACGATGATGCTGCGCCGACGGTCACCCTCCATCTTTCTCCCACCTCCATCGGCGAAAATGCAGGTAGTTCCACGGTGACGGCAACCCTCAACCATCCCTCCAGCGAAGAGACCACGGTCACGATCTCGGTAGATCCAACCTCACCGGCCACCGCGTCGGACTATGCACTAAGTGGGAGCACACTCACGATCGCAGCGGGCGCAACCGAAAGCACGGAGACGGTAACCATCACGGCAGAGGATAATGATGTGATTGCCCCCGGCAAGATCGTGACCGTGCAAGGGACGGCTTCAAATACCCAAGGCATCATCGATCCGACAGATGTGGAACTGACCATCACCGATGACGACTTGGAACTCACGGTGACGCTCAATCTCTCGAGCTCCTCCATCAGCGAAAATGAAGCCTCCACCACCGTAACCGCGACACTCAATCACGTCTCCACCGAGGAGACCACGATCACGATCTCGGTGGAGGCAATCTCGCCAGCCACGGCGTCGGATTATACACTAAGTAGGAGCACACTCACGATTGCGGCAGGGGAAACGGAGAGCACCGAGACCGTGACGATCACGGCCGTGGACAATCCGGTGGATGCACCAGATAAGACGATACAGGTGCAAGGCACGGCCACGAATGCGCAGGGCGTGACGGGTCCGGCGGCAGTGGAACTGACCATCACCGATGACGAGGAGGCACCGACCATGACCCTGAACCTCGCATCTGTCTCCATCGCCGAAGACGGCGAGAGTACGACGGTGACGGCTATGCTCAGTCATCCTTCCAGTGAGGAGACGATGATCACAGTATCGGTCCTCCCTGATGTACCGGCCACCACCGCGGATTACACACTGAGTAATAGTGCACTGACGATTGCAGCGGGCGCGACGGAGAGCACCGAGACCGTGATCATCTCGACCGTAAACAATCATGTGGATGCACCAGACAAGACGGTGCAAGTGCACGGTGAGGCAACGAACCCTCAAGGGGTAACCAACCCTACGGAGGTTGAACTCACCATTAGGGATGACGAAGATACGCCAACAGTGTTGCTCAGTCTCTCCCCCATCTCTATCAGCGAAAATGAAGAGAGTTCAACGGTCACGGCAATGCTCAGCCATGCCTCCAGCAATCAAACCACGATCACCATTTCGGCCCTTCCAGATCCGCCCACAACGGCGTCAGATTACACGCTGAGTGGCAACACGCTCACGATTGCGGCAGGGGAGACCGAGAGTACTGGATTAGTGACGATCACGGCAGAAAATAACTCGGTGAATGCACCAGAAAAGAAGGTACAAGTGCAGGGCGAAGCGATAAATTCCCATGGGATCAGTCAACCCGAAAGTGTGCAACTCACGATCATAGATGACGATGAAGTACCCATTGTAAACCTTCGTCTCTCATCAACTTCTATCGGTGAAAATGAAGAGAGTACAACTCTATCCGCAACGCTCAGCCATGCCTCCGGTGTCCCAACCACAATCACGATCATAGCATCACCAACTTTGCCGGCTCTGGATTCGGACTATACACTGAGTAGCAGTACGCTCACGATTGCGGCGGGGGAGACGAGTAGCACCGGCACCGTGACGATCACGGCGGTGAACAACTCGGTGGATGCGCCAGATAAGAGAGTAACGGTGCAGGGTGTGGCAACAAATCCAACAGGGGTTACACAACCGACCGATCTAGAACTTACAATCATAGATGATGAGGCAACACCAAAACTGACATTGGTCCTGTCTCCAGAATCAATCCGCGAAGATGCACAAGTATCCGCGGTGACGGCAACGCTGAGCCATCCCTCCAGCGCCGTGACTACGGTCATGGTCTCGGCAGCAGCGGTGCCACCTTGGCAAGATTCGGAATATGCGCTGAGTGAAAATCCTATCCTAACAATTCCGGCGGGGGCAACCTTCAGTACAGGAACCGTCACGATCACGGCGGTGGACGACCATGTGGATACGCCAAATAAGGCCGTGCAGGTGCAGGGTGAGGCGACGAATGTGCAAGGAGTAACAGATCCTACGGCGCTGGAACTCACTATTCTTGATAATGAAGAGGCGCCGGCGGTGATGCTCAGTCTCTCGTCTACCTCCATCGGAGAGGATGCAGGTAGTACGATCGTAGGGGCGACGCTCAGCCATGCTTCCTGCGAAGAGACCACGGTCACGATCTCTGTGGAAGAGGCGACTCAGGAAACAGATTTTACGCTCAGTAGCAACTTGATAACGATTGAAGCGTGGGAGACGAAGAGTTCTGGAACGGTCACGATCACCGCAGTAGACAATGAGGTAAGTGCACCTGACAGGATAATGCGACAGGTCCGAGGCGTGGCAGAGAATGTGCAGGGAATCACACAGCCAGCATCGGTAGA
This sequence comes from Rhodothermales bacterium, assembly GCA_965209015.1. Classification (GTDB taxonomy): domain Bacteria; phylum Bacteroidota; class Rhodothermia; order Rhodothermales; family Bin80; genus Bin80. The sequence continues at coordinate 640,961 of OZ242367.1, forward strand.
ACTCATGATCATTGAGGACGAGGAAGCTCCGACGGTCACGCTCATCCTCTCATCCAACTCCATCAGCGAAAATGAAGAGAGTACGACCGTAACGGCAATGCTCAGCCATCCCTCCAGTGGGGTGACCACAGTCAGGGTAACGGTTCTTCCTGATGCGCCTGCGACTGAATCAGATTATTCACTAAGTGACAATACGCTGACAATTCTGGCCGGAGCAACGACTACTTCCGAGTTGGTCACGATCACGACCGAAGACAATAATGTAGATGCACTAGATAAGACAGTCACGGTACGGGGTGTGGCTGAGAATGCACAAGGGATTACAAATCCTGAGGATCTAGAGCTTACCATCACGGATGACGAAGATACGCCAATGGTCATGCTCCGTCTCTCATCTAACACCATCAGCGAATATGCAGGTAGCACAACTGTGACAGGAATGCTTAGTCATCCTTCCAGTGCAGTGACCACGATCGTGGTTTCCGTTCGCCCCAGTGAGCAGGCTACGGCGACAGATTACGAACTGGGAGCAAGTCAGACGCTCACCATTGCGGCGGGGGAGACCGAGAGCACCGGGCTAGTCACCATCACAGCGGTCGATAACGAGATAGATGCGCCGGATAAGACCGTGCAGGTGCAGGGAAGTGCGACAAATGTGCAGGGGATCACAGGTCCATCGGAAGTGGAGCTCACGATCACAGATGAGGATGCAGCCCCCACGGTCACACTTGTCTTATCTTCGACATCCATCCGCGAGGGAGGAGAGAGTACAACGGTGACGGCAATCCTGAGCCGTCCCTCCGGCAAGGTGACCACGGTTGAGGTGACGACCCTTCCCGATGCGCCAGCTACCAATGTGGATTATTCACAGAATGGCACCACGCTGACGATTCCGCCCGGAGCAACAGGTAGTACAGGGCTAGTGACGATCACTTCGGTAGACAACCAAGTGGACACCCCAGATAAGACGGTGCAGGTGCAAGGCACGGCGACGAATGTGCTAGGGATCATAGGTCCGACGGAGCTGGAACTCATGATCATGGATGATGACGAGGCACCGCGGGTGACGCTCCTTCTCTCGTCTTCCTTGATTGGAGAAGATGGAGAAACGACGACCGTGACGGCAACGCTGAATCGTCCCTCCAGTCAAGTAACCACGGTTGAGGTAACTACCCTCCCCAATGCACCCGCAACCGATTCGGATTATATACTGAGCATTAACACCACGCTGACGATTGCGGCGGGAGAGACCCGCAGTACTGGACTCGTGACAATCACCTCGGTGACGAATGATGTGGATGCACCAGATAAGACGTTACAGGTGAAGGGTATCTCCGCCAATGAACAGGGGATAATAGATCCGGTGGATGTGAAATTAACGATCACGGACGGGACAGCGCCTCCGGCAGTCACACTGGTTCTCTCGCCTGCTTCGATCAGCGAAAATGCAGAGTCAACGACAGTTATAGCGACGCTGAACCGGGCTTCCAGTGAGGTAACGACGGTCACGGTGAACATCCTTCCCATTGAACCTGCATTCGCATCCGATTATGTAATGGATGGTAACACACTGACGATTGCCGCGGGGCAAACGAGCAGCACGGGGGCCGTGACGATTACAGCGGTGAATAACCTGATGGATGCGCCAGACAAGACCATTCAACTACAGGGCACGGCAGTGAATGCACAGGGGATCACCAATCCTGCCAATGTGGAGTTGACCATTCTGGATGATGATGTGGCCCCTGCAGTGACACTGCTCCTTTCGCCGAACTCCATCAACGAAAATGCTGGGACGGCGACCGTCTCGGCAAGGCTCAACCATCCCTCTAGCGAAGCGACCACGGTTGAGGTAATCGTGCTCCCCAATACACCGGCTCTAGATTCAGATTATGTGCTGAGTGGTAACACATTGACGATTGCAGCTGGAACAACCGAGAGTACTGGACGGATAACGATCACCGCAGTAGACAATGAGGTGAATGCACCAGATAAGATCGTGCAGGTGCAGGGCACCGCGACGAATGCGCAGGGAGTGACTAATCCGACGAACATAGAGCTTACGATCATAGATGATGAGGATGTACCGACGGTGATACTAGCACTCATGTCCGCCTCCATCACAGAAAACGCTGGGATTACGACCGTGACAGCAACGCTGAATCGTCCCTCCAGCGAGATCACTACGATCGTGATTTCGGCCCTCCCTAATGCATCGGCATCGGTGACGGACTTCGCACTGAGCGGGAACCTGAGACTGACGATTGCAGCAGGAGCGACGATCAGTACAGGAGTAGTAACCATTACGGCAGTAGACAATGAAATAGATACGCCAGACAAAACGTTGCAAGTACAAGGCATTACAACGAATCGTCAGGGAGTGACCGGGCCGGAGGCGATAGAACTCACGATCACAGATGACGATCTATCACCGACAGTAACCATCCATCTCTCACCTGTTTCTATTGCCGAAAATGCTGGGTTTACGACCGTCACTGCAACGTTAGATCGTCCTTCCAGCGAGGTGACTACGATTGATGTCACAGCCATTCCCAATGCACCAGCGACAGAGTTAGATTATACGCTAAGTGGTAGCACGCTGACGATTGCGGCAGGAGAAACGGGCAGTTCAGAGTTTGTGACGATCACGGCGAACGATAATGCGGTACATGCGCCAAACAAGACGATACAGGTGCAAGGCATAGCGACGAACCTCCATGGAGTCACCAATCCTATTGATGCCGAACTCACGATCCTGGATGATGACTTGGCACCAACGGTGACACTCATGCTCTCGCAAAGTACCATCGGAGAAAATGCAGGTCAAACTGCTGTCACGGCTATGCTCAGCCGACCCTCCAGTGAGGCCGTCACAATTGAGGTGACGGTGCTTCCGAATTTGCCTGCCACCGAGTTAGACTATACGCAGAGTGGGAGCACGCTGACGATTGCAGCAGGGGAGACGAGCAGTTCAGGGTTTGTGACGATCACGGCGGTGGACAATGCGACCGATGCACCAGACAAGACCGTACAGGTGGAAGGTTTTGTTACTAGTTCGCAGGGACTGGCCGGCTCGGCGGCAGTGCCGCTCACGATCACCGATGATGAAGCTACACCAACCTTGTCACTGGTGTTAGATCCCTCCACGATTGTGGAGAATGGAGGTAAGACAGAGGTCACTGCGCTGCTTAGTCATCCTTCTAGTGCTATGACTACGGTAGTGGTTTCGGCGCTTGCCAATCCACCGGCGGTGGCATCGGATGTGGTGTTGAGTCAGAATACGATCTTGACCATTGCTACCGGAGAGACTGGAAGTACGGGTCTGGTGACCATCACCGCGGTGGATAATGCAGTGGACGGCCCCAACAAGACGGTTCAAGTGCAAAGCGTCGCCAAGAATACGCATGGGGTGACCGTACCCGCAGATGTCGTCCTGACCATTACCGACGATGAGGTGATAAATCCAACCGTATCTCTGATTCTTACACCTGCTTCCATCACCGAAAACGACGGTCAAGCAACGGTGACCGCAACGCTGAACCCTCCATCCAGCGCCATGACCACGATCATGGTTTCGGTTCTTCCTAATGCGCCAGCTACCGAATCTGATTATATGTTAAGTACCAATACCATGCTGACGATTGTGGCGGGCGAGGCGGAGAGTACGGGATTGGTGACCATCACGGGGATAGACAACGAACTGATCGCACTGGATAAAACGGTGCAGGTGCAAGGCACGGCGACAAATATACAGGGGGTGAGCGGCCCGGCAGCGATGCAGCTTACCATCACGGATGATGAAGCGACACCGCCCGTGGCGATTACACTAACATCAACCTCCATCAGTGAGAATGCAGGGCAAACCAGTGTCACAGCCACCTTGAATCAAGTATTGGATATGGAGACCACGATTGCAATCTCGGTCTTGCCCGAGGCACCGGCCACAGACTCGGATTATCTACTGAGTGATAACGTAATACTCACCATTGCAGAGGGGGAGATTGAAAGTACAGGGCTGGTGACCATTACGGCGGTAGATAATGGAGTGGATGCGCCGAACAAGACCGTGCAAGTGCAGGGTTCGGTCACAAGTGCGCAGGGAATCACAGGGCCAGCGCCGGTCAAACTCACTATCATTGATGATGAGGAAGCACCAGCTGTAACACTACTTTTGGATCCCTTCACGATTGCAGAGAATGGAGGTATGACGAATGTCACAGCGGTACTAGATCAAGCATCCAGCGAGGAGACTACGATTACGGTGATGGTTCTCCCCGACGCGTTGGCTACGGAGTCGGATTATATGCTAAGTACTAACACAGTGCTAACCATTGATGCAGGGACAACGACCAGTCGGGGCACAGTAACCATCACTGCCGCAGATAATGAGGTAGATGCGCCAGACAAGAGTGTACAGGTTCAAGGAGTGGCGACGAATTCGCTTGGTGTCACAGATCCAATAGATGTGAAACTTACGATCACTGATGATGAGGAAGCTCCGAGGGTCACGCTGGTATTGGATCCAACAACAATTGATGAGAATGGGGGCATGACAACCGTTACGGCAATCCAAGACCAAACCTCCAGTGCAATGACCACGGTCGTGGTATCCGTACTTGCCAAGACGCCCGCGATGGATTCGGATTATCTGCTGAGTGACAACCGGACTCTGACCATTGCGGCGGGGCAGGTTTCCAGTTCGGGAGAGGTAACCATCACGGCATTGGACAATACATTGGATGGCCCGGACAAGACATTGCAGTTGCAAGGCACGGCAACGAATCCCCAAGGAGTAACCCTACCCGTAGCCGTCACCCTCACGATCACCGATGACGATGAATCTTTTCCGACAGCCCTCAATGCCATGGTGACCATGGAGGAGGATACATCTTATCCGTTCAGTATATCCGACTTTGGATACAGCGATCCAGAGGGGGATCCGATGGCAGCTATTCAAATTGAAAGGCATCCTGAAGTAGGAACGCTGACCTTGAACGGGACAGGGTTTCCCGCGGGTACACAGATCTCAGCAGACCAAATCTCTTCGGGAGAGCTTGTCTTTACGCCGGTAGCGAACGCCTACGGTCCCGAGTACACGAACTTTGACTACAAAGTCAGCGATGAAACATCGGAGAGTCTGTTGGCGGCAGTAATGACGATTGATGTTACACCGACGAACGATGATGCAACGGGTCGGCCCCAGATCATTGGTTCCATGCAGTTGGGACAGGTACTCCAGGCTTCAGTGGAGGAGATTCAGGATCTGGACGGCATGCGTTTGGCACAAGCTCATGAGCCGGGATATGGCTATCACTATCAGTGGTTGCGGATAGAAGGGAGTATGAGTGAGCGGATTGGTGAGGGGAGCACATATGTCCCGGTAGAGACGGATGCGGGGGCAAGTCTGGTGGTCCAAGTTTCGTTTGTGGATGATGCAGGGTTTGAAGAGGTCGTGGAAAGTCTTCCGCGGCAGGTTCGCTATACAAGTCGGATCCGTACGGCATGGATGGGACGTTTAGGACGAACTGTGGCGGATCAGGTCTTACGGGCAGTACAATGCGAAGGACATCTGCGACGGTCCCAGCACAGTGAAGTCTATCTAGCGGGGCAGCCATTGACATTAGCCTCCTTGCCGAATTATGTGCATGCACAAGAGGTCAAGCCGGATCAGCTTTCCTCTCTTCTTGGAAATACCGATCCAGTATATCGGCTAGGCCATACGTTGACACGGGAACGGCTATTACATGGCAGTTCATTCCGGCATGGGATGCAGAATGGCAGCGGCATATCTCTTAGAGGGCATGGGTCAGTATCCCGAATTCAGGGAGCGGACGGGGCATTGAACTTGGAGGGACGCGTGTCCAGTGGGATGTTGGGCGCAGATTGGATTGGACAAAAGGGGGGCTTGGGTGTACTGGTGGCCCATACACGCTCCGAGGGTGACTATTCAATGGCAGATGACGAAGGTGCGCTAACAGGTCACCTGACCGGAGTGTATCCGAATGGATGTTATGCGCTCTCTTCAGGGGTAACAGCGTGGGGAGTAGTCGGGTATGGACATGGATCCATGACCGTAGAACAGATTTCGACTCCGGTAGATTTGTGGATGGCTGGTGGGGGGATCTATGGACGAATTCGAACCGTAACAAAGCAGGGATTAGAGCTTGGGATTCGTTCGGATGCCTTGATGGTGCAGATGTCTACAAGTGGGACCGAGGAGTTGTCGGAAGATCAGGCACAGGTGTCGCGGTTGCGACTGGGACTGCAGGGAACCATGCGGGGGATCCGTCTAGGAACACGATCTACGATTGAGCCGATGGCGGAGTTGGCCCTCCGCCATGATGGTGGCGATGCAGAGACAGGATTCGGGGTGGATATGCAGGTCGGGTTCCTACTTTCGTCACCGGCGAGTGGGCTAAGCATGGAGGTGCGTACGCGCGCGGTGCTAACGCATCAAGACCTTGGACTCCAAGATCAAGGGCTTGCAGGGGCAGTGACCTGGGATACGCGCCCCCACTCCAGCGAGGGTTTTCAGATCCGAGTGGAGCACACCATCGGGGCAGGTGTCCTCGGTAGTGCGGAGCAGTTACTACGCGCCGAAACGATCCAGCCACAATATGCAGCCCATCAAGCGGGAGACCTGAGAGTGCAGGCAGGCTACGGGTTTGCCCTGTTCTCCGAAGCACTAACCCTGAAACCAGAAGTTAGCCTCAGCGGACGGGGACAGCAACGCAGGTATGAGATGGGATGGAACCTTGCCAGAGCAGATGAACATCTGACCGATGTACAACTCTTTGTCGGTACAACTGGGCAAACGCAGCAAGACGCTCCTCTGCAAATCCAACATCTGATCCGCCTGCAACTCAAGAGGCAGTTCTAAGGTCTATAGAATCTGTCCAAATGATCAACCCTATTGAAGAATACACACTCCCCCGAAGGCTCCACATGAGAATTCGGGGGAGTGAATAGGTATCCCTGTGAATAGTTCGGTCGGAAACTATAAAAATTTGCCCTCTAAACAATCTCTTATCTCTGAGCCTCAGACATATCCATGAATGAATCAAGAACGAATCTTCTCCCATGCTAGATTCATTCAGGGGTAGGAGATCTGTTAGGTTTCCAAGATATTATATCTATATTGTTGCTTTAGTTGATTAACGATACAGATAGTCTCTATGACGTCAATTGGTAACTCAAAGAATCCGGCAAAGATTGCAATCATCGGAGCAGGTCCGGCTGGTTTTTATGCAGCAGGACATCTCTTCAAACAAAGGGATAAGGTTGTTCAGGTAGATATATTTGACAAGTTGCCAGTCCCATATGGCCTCGTTCGGAGTGGAGTCGCACCCGACCATCAAAAAATCAAAAATGTGACACGCGTATACGCAAAGATTGCTGCACACGAAGGGTTCAGATTTTTTGGCAATGTTGAGTATGGCAGGCATCTAAGTCTCTTGGATTTAAGCCAGCATTATCATCAAGTTTATTTTTCTACGGGTGCACAGGTAGATCGGAGGCTCAACATCCCCGGAGAAAATCTGAACCGAAGCTATTCAGCCACAGATTTTGTGGCTTGGTATAATGGACATCCAGATTATACCGATCTGAAGTTTGACCTATCTAAATCCTGTGTTGGTGTTGTTGGGGTGGGGAATGTGGCTGTAGATGTTTGCCGAATCCTGTGTCGAACGGTGGATGAACTCCGCATAACAGATATAGCCGACTATGCTCTGGACGCATTAGCCGAAAGTCGCGTGCGTGAGGTCTATATGCTGGGTCGAAGAGGTCCAGCCCAGGCAGCGTTTACACATCCAGAAGCCAAAGAGCTTGGTGAACTCTCGGGTGCGGATATATTTGTTCCAGAACCGGAGGCACAACTGGATCCAGGCTCGGAGGCTTGGATGTCCACTCACGGCAATCGTCTCATTTCAAAAAAAATTGAACTGATTCAGTCCTTCACAAAAAACGTTGTTGATCACAAACCTCGCCGACTTATACTACGTTTTCTGGTTTCACCAGAAATCATTCATGATGATGGATCAGGTGGAGTAGGTGGGATGACACTACGGAAAAACCTCTTGGTAGAGCAGGGGGATCGATTGAGTCCTCAGCCAACAGAGACTACAGAGGAATTGCCTGCGGAAGTGGTATTTCGATCAGTGGGCTATCAGGGCGTGCCTCTTCCTGACTTACCATTCCGGGAAGACTGGGCTGTGGTTCCAAGCAGTCATGGCAGAGTTCATGGAGATCAGCTCCCCCACGGCGTGTACGTTGGTGGATGGATCAAACGTGGTCCCACTGGAGTGATAGGGACGAACAAGCCGGATGCGCAGGAAACAGTTCAGTCTATGCTGGAAGATCTAGAGGCCGGCTGCTGTTTTAATCCTGAATTCAATAACTCAGCATCCGTGGAACGGATGCTGGCAGAACGCTGCAAACATGTGTTTTCGTGGGATGACTGGGAAGAACTGGATCGCCTAGAAACCTCTGCCGGTAAGGCACAGGGGCGTCCTCGCGTGAAATTTCACTCCCTAGATTCAATGCTTAAGGCACTGGGGCGTGAGTTTTGATCGCTTCCATCCCTATTCCAAAGTCGTAGGATATCTGCTAGGGCAAAAATCCTGTCCATAGTGAGACATACACATAGAGAAACTCTTAATAGGGCATCTAATATTCACTGGATCAGCAAGAACAAGAACTCTACTACCCTAGAACCGATCCGAAGCAGAAATACTGGCTTGAACAGGGTAGAGTGCAAGGAGAAGATAATGCTTCCTTCTTACCCCTCAACCTCATAGCTCACAACCATTTGAGTCCCTTCCTCTCCGTGATCAATACCATAGGCTTGCCCATCTTCAATTTTCGCAAGGTTCACAGAAATCGTCAGCATAGACCTACTAGCGAGTTGGACGTCTCGGTCAAGAATCAACTATTTTGCCTGCGACTCACCCTATAGGTCTGACCCAACTTAACCCGAACATGATTCGCATTATCTACCGCAAAGGTCTGAGGTACAGGTCTCATAGCATTGTGACTTACATTTCCTCTTCAATCTGTTCATTAAGCCTTGCCAGAGTTATAAACAGGACCTCCAATTCAGCATAATAGGTGTCGGAATCCATATCAGGTTTCCGTGCCTTGAGCAGAGCAATTTGGCCTTCAAGGGTAGTCCGTTTGTCGGCATAGGCTGGATTATCTACGACTATTTGGCTTCGCCGAAGCCAAGTTCCTCTAGCAATCGGGCCGTCATTGGATTGGTTAAGAGCCTCCACGCGAGTTCCCTCCCCATCCCCGTTGTCATCAAGAAGGCTATGCTCGGTAGCCAAATGCCCTGCCTGTTCATAATGTTTGGCCGTTTGTTCTGCACTGTATTGGAAAATTTCTGATACCGATAGGCTACCATCACGATTTAGATCTGCCAGTGGTTCAATAAGGGATTTGACCAAATATTCTGGAAATACAGTCTGGTTTCGCTGGGTTCCTGTTCGGGTTGCAGTAATTATGACTCTTCCAGATGCACTGAGTTCTTGGATGAACGGGCCGCTAGAACTCATGGTGCAGATCCAGATGCTACGTCTTATTATTAGTTCGTCTATTAGCGTAGCATAATCTCTGGCGGTCAAGTCTCGTTGAGGAATATTGAGTGCCGACTGGTCTCCATCGTAACTTCCGTGGCCGAAAAGCAGGATATAGAGCTCATCCTCATCAGTTAAGCCCTCGCGGAATTTCGCGAACTGGTCTCGGATTGCATCAGCGGTTGATTCCCCATGGACAAATGCACGCCCAGTAAGAGCACGCTCTGCAAGCACGGTTACTTGATCAAACCTCAAAGGTCCCGACAGAGCATTGTATGCGTCTTCCAGATAGGATGAGATGCGACTAGTTTGTTCGGGAGATCCACCCAACCCACCAATGATTAATGCGTGCCGCCCTTGGGCACTCACATCATTCATAGTACAAATAAGGACAAAGCCTAGCGTAAACCTTGCTGCCGGCGATAAAACCATTCTCCGCATAGCAAAAGTAAAGAAAGAATAAACAGAAGAGGCATATCCCAAAGGTAAGCTGCACGATAGACCGATGTATTGGTTCTCCGTGAACGCAAATTTGTTGCTATATCTTGGCTTTCCTCAGGTGAATAGTAGATTGTAGCAAGCTGATCAAGGAACTCCTCTTTCAGCATAGCATCGTAATACTCGAGTTGCTGATGGCGTACAAGATAGCTGCGTCGATCCTGACCGATCACTTCATCATTGACTTCTGCCTCTACCATAATTTCGTAGATCCCCTCCGTCTCAGGTTCAAAGCGCACTTGAAAATACCCCTCACTGGAGAGATCTTCTTGGGTAACCAGTGGCTGGACGATCCCATTGGGAGTACGGACCATTGCATGGAGTTCAGCGCCAGACTGTGGCAAGAACGCTGCATCATAGATACGAACATCCAACGGATGAATTTCTCCAGGAGGAAGTCTAGTGGTTGAGCCTTCCAGATCAACCCTTGCAGGAGCGCTCGCTGCAAGCCAGCGTGCGAATTGTTGCCAGAACCGTTCATGGCGCTGATCATCCGCTTCAAGTAACATTTGCCATCGCCAAGTGCTGCTGGTTGCAAGTGCAGCAGTTCGTCCTTTCCCATAGCGCTGAACAGCTAAGAGTGGCTCAGTGGGACCGAACTCATCCTCCGGCTTTACAGCTAATATCTGAGCACCAGGTTTGACTCCTCCTAATAAATTAATACTGGTTAGCCGGGGCATTTCACGCCAAAGCATTTGATTGACGGATGGATCAGGTGAGAGTTTCATAAAGGGTGTTTCAAATCCCTCTGGTGTGGGTTCAAAAACAAACCCGCGGTCACCATCTTCATTTTCAAACCGCAGCGGGAGAATCTGAGCTCGGCTAAAATCAAGTCGCACCGGTAGCATATCTGCAATCGGGGTCCTAGAGTAATCGCTCTCTGCAAATGAGTTACGACCTCCTAACATCACAAACCCGCCCCCACGTACACGGACAAATGACTCCATAAGACGCAACTGGCGCAAAGAAAAAGCGGAAGCCTCCACATCGCCTAAAATGATCGCATCAAAGTCGTAGAGCGCCTCGAATTCAGTTGGAAATCCTCCAACCAACTCATCTGGAGACTGGACACCTTGACGATAATATTTACCAGTCCCTGTGCGCGTGATAGCAGCAAAGTCAATGACCCGATCGGACTCTAATGCGCGCTTGATAAACTTGTAGTCTTGGCGTAAATGTCCTTCATAGTACAGCACGCGAAGTGTGTCAATTTGAGTATCAATTAAAACTGGGAGCGAGTTATTGAGGGTGTTGAGTTCATTCAAACCAGTTTCAAGTGTGATAAGGTACTCTCTGGCACCGCTTGCAGGAGGCTCGAAAAAGATTTCTACTTGATCAATCAAACCATCTCCTTTCAGCCTGATTGATTCAGAAAATACTTCAACACCTCCATCGTAGACCATGACTTGAACAGGATCGGGTTCGATAGAAGAGCTACGGATCTTGACCTCAAGCTCTGCTCCTGTCTGATCCCCAAGCCCCTTATGTGCAATCACTTCCAGTAGTTCCCGCTCAGCGAAAAATTCAGAGTTGCCAACCCCAAGAACGTGAACTCCAATATTCTGATCTCGAAAAATATTGGCTTTGTTTAAGGCATCCAGTCGACTCGTTGTATTGCCGTCCGTCAGGAGTACAACTCCGGTCAACGGAAGCCCTTGGAAGTCCATGTAGACACGATCAAGTGCTGCGGCAATATTGGTTTCATGGGAGGGTACAGCTTGGTAAATACTATCTGCCCGAGTAGCTGTTGAGCCAAAGGTGTAGAGACGCACCTTGAATAGGTTTTCAATACTTGGAATGATTCCCGATTCGGGATGAGTCAGCAGCTGGGTTGCTTGTTCAATCCGATTCTTTCCCTGAGGTCCGTCCGGCATCAACATACTGTCGGAAACATCTACGATCACGGCAACGAAATTCTCATCAGGTATGACCTCGGGCACGATCAGTCTGGGCTCAAACAGGGGGAGGATTAGAATTAAAGCAGCAATAGATCGAAGTGTGAGGCTAGTGATGCGCACCCGCAGCGGAGCTTCACTACGCAGGAATAGGATTCCCAAAATTACCAAGACTCCCACAAAGACCACTACAGCGAGAACGCTGAACTGGAGGCTAATAGTTCCCTCGGCAAATTGTACCCGATCAAACTTCAACATACATCCTACTGGCTCGGTCGACGGGAGAGGGATTCATAGTACTTTTCGATCAGTCCCTGATATTCAGCGGGGACGTCTCCACGGCGGCTACCGTACAGTTTGGATTCAAGTTTTACAGCCTCTAAAGCTTCCAGAATCTGGGTTTCGAGTTGGGAAAGTGGTGCATAAATATCTTGATTGAAGAAAGCGATGGAAGATTCTTCATCAAGTAATACTCCTGTATGATCTGCCCTAATGAGGGAGTTCAGGATTTCGTCCGCCGTGGGCTGACCGTCTCCTATTCGCTGTTGTAGACGATCTGCGGTTTCTTGAACTTTATTTCTTTGCTGTTCCAATCGTGCCATCTGTGCCGAAGATGCACTTCCATCCAGACGCATGCGCTCAGCTTGGGCCTCGAGATCTTTTACTTCGTTCCGTAGTCGGACAATATCCTCAAGTGAACGACTCAATTGTTCCTCTTCGGTGACCGGTAAAGATTCGCTTAGTTCCTGTGCAATTATTTCCAGCCCCACCAGATCTTCTGTAATCTCATCCTGAATACGCCGAGCAGTAGGCATCCAACCATTCCGTATTGCCTGTTGCGAATTTTGGATGTCTTCCCGAAGTGCACTGCGATAGACTTCCTGTCTGAGGTTGCGGGCAACAATCTGTGCATCAGAATCGGAAGATTCAAGTAATTCTGCCTGTTCCAGTATCTCCTCCAGATCTTGGAGGGAGTTGGCTCGATCCTCATTCAACTGACTTAGTGCTTCATTAGATGGACGATCTCCCTCCGATACTAAACTCTTATTCAGATCTATTTCATTTTGAATGAATTCATTGAGGTCTTCACGGAGCCTATCAAGTGCTTGGCGGTCCGTTCCTCGTGTTTGTATTTGCAGCAGTTCTTCAAGGGATCGAAGTGAGTTGGCGGCCTGCTGTTGTCGTCGCGAGGCCTCATCCGTATTGCCTCTGCGAAGCGCCCGCTGTGCTTCTTCCATGTTACGCATGGCTTGGTTCATCTCATTTTGGATTCGCCCAGAGGAGCGGTTTTGTAACAGGTCATCAAGTGTTTCTTGGAGTTCTTCTTGACTCCGTTGCAGCCGATCTACAAATCTCCGGCGATCCTCTTCTTGCTCCGGTGGTCCCTGTTGTGCAAGCTCCTGTTGCCGATCGGCCAAATCCCGAACACGTCGCAATGCGTTATTATCTTTGGCACGTACCTCTGCCGCCGGTGTGGATCGTGGAGACTCATATTTATCCTTACTGATGTCCAACTCTAAGTCCATAAGCTCAGACATGCGCTCCTCGGTTGCGTTGGCTCCACTACCAGTCTGCTGCTGTCGGGCGATCTGCTGTGCGGTATTCAAAGCGTTTGCTTTGAGTAATTGATTCAGCGCTCGGCGTTGGGGGGTCAGAGATGCACGAAGGCGTTCGGAAGATAGGTCTTCAATGGCCTGTTCCATCTCGTGAATGGCAGACTGGAGATAATCAGCAACTTTTTGCTGATCCGAACTGCCGCGCAACTCAAGCGAAAAGGCCGTTGCACGCAAACGTTCCTGAATATTGAACTGAAGATTTCGCTGGGCTTGCAGGAGTGCCTTTAAATCCTGATCAAAGTCTGAGGGTTGTTCTCTGAGTAATCGCCAAGTTGCAGCTATAATATCCTGCTGACTGACTACCAATCCTCCTTGACGTCCCCGAGACTCTCCTCCACCTGCATTGGCTAACTGGACAAACTGCTGTTCAAACGGAATAATTTCTACAAAGTACATATCGGAAAACTCTGACCGAAGCGCATCAGCTGCCTCAATGTAATAGGTAATCACATCCCCAGGCTCAAGGGGATAGTCCTCTAAAAAGATCAGGTGCTCCCCGGTCACCTCGGTTACATCTGCAGTTGTGAGAAGATCAATATTGACTTCTTCTTCACCATTAATAGAGTATTGCAGGTCAAATGAACGAATACCGTAGTCATCAATCGCGTCTGCTGCGATCAACACCTCTTGAATGGCATTCGCACGTAGGTCGCGCCCTGGTTCTTGAAGTGTAATTACTGGACCTGCGTCTTCAACGGGAGTGATCAAGAATGCTCGGGGAAAGCGATTTTGCCGTGCATGATCGTCTCGGAGTTCAACCGTGTAACGATCTTCTTCCAATAAATCAAACTTCCCCCTGAACTTGCCAGAATTTACCTTAGAGAGAGGGATATTTTCACCATTTTCAAGTATCAGTCTGGCTTCTTCAGTTACATGATTTGTGTGTACCGTAACTGTAACACTAGATCCGATCAGTCCCTCAATATCTCCCTCATCGTTCTGAGTCCGTACAGGTAAATTCGTATATCGTGGAAATTCATATGTTGCGTCAATCTGTTCAACTTCTGGAAAGTGATAGACCGATACTGTAAAGGGATCGGTACGGTATCTTCCAGCTTCAATATAATATTGAATTGAGTGCTGCACATCCGCAAGTTCAGCAAGATAGGCACCAGATTCCTTGCCTGCGACCATTGGCTGACGCACCCATTGATTACTCTGATCTTGATGTACAAGGACTACATCATCTCGTGTCTCTGATCGCAAAGTGGCAACGATTGAGACAGTTTCTCCTTGATCCACCTCTACATCTCCTGGGGAAACAGCTAGGTAGGGCGTTCGGGGCAGTACCTCAGGGAGACTCGTCGATTGCAGGCGGTCCAGCTGTGTGAGTCCTCCAATGAGACAGACACTAGCAATGATGAATGAGGAAGCAATCCATACCCGTGCACGCAGGTGCTTGAGGATTGAACGAGAGGGCATAGAGTGTACATGGTGTAAAGCATCCTTTACGAGGGCGCTCAGGATGTTCTGATCCAATACTCCGGTGGCCTGAACGGCACTGTTCAGGCGATCTTCAAGGCTGGGATGGTGCTCTTCAATGAAGAGGGCCAGTTGCTCATCCGTAATTTGTCTTGACCTCTGATGAAGCAGTAGTAGGAGCAATGCCGCAATGAAGAGAGCCAATGCGAGCCCCCACCAGAGGACACCCTCTCCAAGATATGGACTCAACCACACCACAGAAAAAAGTAGCACGCAAGAGAGAGCCATCCAGGTGGCAAAGTACTGGCCGAGCGTACGCCAGATGAACTGCCTACGTACTTTCGCGATCAGTGCTTGAATGGAATGATTATCGTGGTACATCTAGTTTTCTCCGGGAGGCGAGAATGCTTTCAAGTACGAATATTCCGATTATAGCCAATAGCACAATTTTCCAGAGTTTTTGTTCTTTTTCCGCTACTTCTAGAGGCTGCAGCTGCAGTATAGATTCCGAAGGTTGATTTGCAAGAGCAGCGTAAATTTCTTCAACATCTCGGGCCGAAAGATCACTTTCTAAGGGGCTAATATTCACCGAGAATGGTTGCCGCTCTCCCCCAAGCCTAGCATCATAGTGACCGGGAAGTTCAGTATTTTCAAATGAGACCTGCCCCGTAGAGTCAATCAAAGTAGTGAAGATGTCTCCATTAGGGTCAGCAATTGTAACTTTTTCACCCGGCATTCCGCGAAAAGTGACGGGATCCCCAATCGTGAGTTCACTCTCGGTAATCCATTCAGGCGCTGCGTATCGGGCAATCTCGTATAAAAGTGGCAGAAATAGTTCACTGAGTGCCAGATCATTCCAGGCCGTCCCCAGACTAGAAGTAAACACAAGTATACGCCCCTGCCCGAGAGGGCGCTCAATCAATAGCGGGTCCCCAGTATCAAGGGATGCCAGTACATGTGCTGTGGAATCCATTGCCATCTGTATATAGCGACGGAATTGAGGTCGGAGGATTGATCCTGTACCCTGTTGAGTAAGCGGAGTAAAGATGGGATGTTGGTCGTCAATTTCAGCAATGATTGCCTCTGTACCTTGACGATCACGAGCACGCACGACATCATTTACGATTCCTACCCCCAATAAGGGTCTCTTGAATAGTGGTCCTTCATCAAAAGCAAGAAGAACAGTTCCCCCATTGCGGGCAAAATTTTCAAAGATCGAATCATCGCGGAGAGAGGAAGAATTTGCTGTGGTCACCACCAACAGGTCTACATTATTCAATCGGGTGGGGCTGGGCCCTGCATCAAAACTGTATCTGCTGACCTCTTGAAGATCAAATGCACTTTCAAGAAAAAATGCATTCCGCATGTCTATACTGGCATCTACCACAAAGATACTCGGTCGTGGTTGGACGAAATAGGTAAAATAATGACGATCATCTGCACCCGGTACAGCGTCATCCGCCTCCAAGTAGCCCATGTACAGTCCAGATCGTTCGGTGAGTTGCTGAAAGGTAGGTGTATGTCCGGTATAAAGGCCATACTCATCTTCATCAAGATAAAGTCGTACAGTTCCATCTAAGGGGATTTGAGCATTAAATTGTATGGAGGTCAGGTCTCCGCGGCGCTCTTGATGGAGTTGTACATCTTCAAAGAACTGATTTTTGAATGCATCTTGCCCCACTTTGATTGGCTCAATCGTGATATCATCGGGTAGTCGCAAATTTTCAAGGATCTGACTGAATGCCGATTGCTGGAAATCAGAAATCACGATCATCCTACGAGATTCATATTTTGCACTCTTGAGGATTTCGGTGCCAAGCTGCAGGGCGGGATGTAGATCCGTTCTTCGGTAAGTGGCGGATTGAGAGCGAAGGGCTGCCTCATGGATGGAGAGATCGGCGCCCAATGGTGTCAACTGTTCCGCTGCATCATTGAACCGCACTATAGCCCACTCGTTTTCGGTAGTTAGTCTCATACGTGCTTGTTCCAGAGCTTCGTCAAAGCGTGAATCGTATTGCATACTGTAGGATACATCTAATAAAATGACGCCTGACTCGCGCCCAGCATCAGGGACGAGCGGTAATTTATCTGGAGGAATGAATGGACGAGCGAAGAGGATTGCCAGAAGAATCAGTAGCACAGAACGGATCATCATCAGAATTATATCCTGCAACCATCGCCGCCGAATTCGTTGAATTGGTGTGGCATCCAGAAACATGTGTGTACTGAACGAGGCCTCACGCGTTTTTTGTCTTTTTACCAAGTGTAGAAGTATTGGAACTACTACGGTGAGTGCTGCAGTCAAAAAGAGAGGTGTAATGAATGACACGGTTGGATAAAGTTAGATTCTGCGTCGGGAGCGGGCGGAGAGATAATGAAATAAGGTTGTATCCAAGGGCTCATCTGTTCGGAGAACGGTGTAGTCAACTTGGAGAAGACCACAAATACGGCGTAACTGATTCTGATGCGCCTGAAATTTTTCTTGATACTGGGAGCGTGCTGCTTTGGCATCAATCAACATCCGCTCATTGGTTTCAACATCTAACAGTTCAATTACATCTTTGAAGTCAAACTCAATCTCCTGAGGATCCAAGACTTGACATACCAGCACATTGTGACCAGCAAACCGAAAGGATTGTAGCACTCGCTCAATGGCATCAATGTCTGTAAATAAATCGCTGATCAGAACAATGAATCCGCGTTTACGGTGCTGTTCCGCGATCTTTTGGAGGGGTCGTTCCAGGTTGGTTGTAGAGCCCAGTTTTGCCTCTTCAAGCGCAGTAAGGATGAGATGCAGGTGTGCACGGTTCCCTCGAGGGGGAAGATATTGGCGGACTTGTGTGTCAAACAGTGCCAAGCCACAGGCGTCCCGTTGATGACTTGCAAGCCATGCAATGGCTGCCGCCAGAAATCGTCCATGATTCAGTTTACTCTGCCCACCGGAACTATAGCCCATAGATCGGCTCGTATCCAGCAGTAGATGTAGGCGGGTATTCGTCTCACCTTCAAACTCGCGTACGAAGTGACGCCCAGTTCGGGCATATACCTTCCAGTCAATCTGTCGCACATCATCCCCAAAAACATAAGGACGATACTCCATGAAATCAACACTGAACCCCTTGAAGGGACTACGGTGAAGCCCCCCGAGGAATCCCTCAACCACGGAACGAGCCAGTAGCTCAAGGGAAGAAATACGGACTAATACATCTGGGGGAATAAATCGAGTTGGAGCTTTGTCCATGCCTAATTGTCCATCTTCCAGAATGCAATCCCACCGGTCTGCTGCCCTGCCGGAATGGAAGATACCAGGGTCGCTGACCGAATATGGATAACGTCCAGAGTACCGGGCTCTGCCCCAACTCCTTCGGATGTAACGAGTGCATATTGATTATCTGGTGTGATCACAACACCATGGGGGATGGGACTGGAGGTGGTAATGCGTGTCCGTTCTGTATCCATTGACAGATCGATAAGACTTACCGCTTGAGCACCTTTTAGTGTGACTGCCAAGGTTGCTCCGTCCGGAGAAATAGCTAGGTTATAAGGAGAACCAGATATGGATATTCGTTCGGTAACCGCTCCGGTTTTCGTGTTTACGACCACAATCTGATCGGAGCCATTACCAGCAATATATGCCAGTGGCTGATGAGGATGGGGGCTAACCCATGTCGGCCTTGTTCCTGGACCCAGAGAAATTTTGCGCAGAGTGCTCAAATTCAATGCGTCAAGTTCAAACAGTGTGTCCTCCATCATGGATACGGAATAGTGTCTGGTCCCATCCGTTCCGAACGCTGAACCATGAGGCATGATGCCGGTCGTGATTCGGCCTACCTCCCGCATCTCATGAGGATCTACCACCGAAACTGAGCTTGGCTCTGGGTTGCCGTGCAAATTAAAATTCACTACATGTAGGAGACCCGTATGTGGAGAGATCGCCATTGAAGCTGGAAACATTCCCAGTGTCACGGAACCCGTTGGACGATGATCAGCGGTTGAATAACGTACAACCTTACCATAGGGCTGACCATGGGCGATGGAAACGAACAGATATTTGCCATCAGGATCAACAGTGAGCCCGTGGGGGGCTTCGATTTCGGTATGGATTGATCCTACGACAATTGTGTCCGCAATGGAGAGTGTTTCCCCATCAAACTCAATGAGCATCACTGTATCGTCTGATTCATTAGCGACGTAGACAGAGTAGGTCTGGGAGTGAGCGTTAGGTATGTGGGCAACCAGCAAAACCAGTGCAAACGCCACCACAAGAGATACGAGGGCGAAGTATCGGATCAATACACGTTCAAGATTCATGGTCCAGTAGATGAATTTGGCTTTACTGAAGTCATGAAGCCTCGTTCCGATCTCCTTCAATCATCAAGCTTGAGCATGTTCTTCTGAGATTTTCTACTCAGATCAACAGACGTCATAAGGACGATTGCTAGATGTTAAGTTTAAGATTTGGTGACGTTACCAGCTTCCTCGTAGCAGTTCGGTCGCATTTTCAAATGACATCTGTGCAGACTTATATGGACATATTCCACTGAAAATGCAGATCATTTTTCAGAGGAAGTAGATTTTGCAAGCGAATCCCAATAGAGTGCACAAGAATCATACCCCTTTACGGCATATCATTTATGGACTCAATGATCCCCACCTCAATTGCTCACATGAAGCGTTGAACTGCCTATACTTCGCCCACTGACCATGTGGCATGATTCACCACACTTGAAATGAGTAATTCCCAACAATGAACCCCAAGGGATTGTAGTTGATTGATTTGTTTCAGATCTAATATGTAGTGGAAAGGATCTTCACAAAGATAGCTCTCAGAGGCTCCAATGGATTGAGGCCGGACAATTTCAGATCAAAACTGGAGTCAGTGCGGTTTACCTCTCTTATTCAAAAGAATGAAACAAGGAATTGTCTTATCTTATCCTATCCTACCTCTTAGATTTGGAATAAGAGATCATTTTGGCAGGATGGCACCCCATTGACTGAGCCTTTGGGAGTGTCTAATCTCGAAAATACCATCAATTAGGTGCAGCCACCACCCCGAATCAACTAGGCACCGCCAAGAGCAATTAATTCCTCACCGATTAGTCATCAAGTGATCATTGAAACCAATATCTTCAATCTTGTATTGAAAATTCAGGTCCGAATTATTATCTCGTTCTAACGAAGCGTCCTATCACGACAGAACCCTGTGACGATGAGTTCGCCAGAAGGTTTTGTGGTTAAGAGATAGCGGGTAATCTTGAATCATAACCATATTGATTGGGGTTTTCTGCCTCTGTTATTCTAAAAAACGAAATAAGAAATAGGCTTATTCTGTTTTTTCGCTTAAATTAGAATAAGAATTTCCTATTGGTTGCAAAAATCAAAATTTCATGAAACGCGAAATGCCAGCATTTTATGTTCCTGCCAAAATAAACGATTTAGAAGTCCAGGCCATAGTCCCAAAGCCTCTCCCACCGGATCCAGCCTTGAGTCTGAGCAAGAACTTGCCAGTACTGCAAGAACAAGCATTGCTTGCATTGGGGGGACTGAACACGATCTCTACCTTGCTTCCTGATCAATCCTTATTCTTGTATTCTTATGTTCGTAAGGAAGCGGTCCTGTCCTCCCAAATTGAGGGTACTCAATCATCACTCTCTAACCTTCTTCTCTTTGAGTTTGATCAATCTCCAGGTGTACCCATAGACGATGTAACTGAAGTTTCAAACTATGTACAAGCTCTGGAGTACGGAATTGCAAGGATTGATGAGGGTGAGAAAATTTCCAATTCTCTGGTTCGAGAGATTCACAGAATATTACTATTAAGTGGGAGGGGTAATCAGATGTATCCTGGAAAATTTCGAGATCGCCAAGTCTGGGTTGGAACGAATAATAACCCTGCCCAAGCGGAACTCATGCCCCCACCTCATACATATATACACGGTTGCATGACGGATCTGATTCAGTTTATTACTTCGGATGATCCCGGAATTACCGTGATCTCTAAGGCGGCATTGGCGCATGTCCAGTTTGAGACGATCCATCCATTTTTGGATGGAAACGGTCGAATTGGACGTCTACTGATCACACTGATCATGTATCAGTGGGGTATTCTCAGCCAACCACTTCTGTATATCAGTCTATACCTGAAACAACACCGCACGAAGTACTATGACCTCCTCACGCATGTCAGGAATACAGGAGATTGGGAAAAGTGGCTTGCCTTTTTCTTTCAGGGCGTAATTGAAACAGCAAGGGGAGCAGTCAATACGGCTCATAGACTTTCAGAGATGTTTCAGGCTGACAGGCTCCAGATTCAATCTGAAGCAAAACGCAGAGCAGGGTCGGTGCTACGATTACACCAAGCACTCCAAAATAGACCAATTGTGAATATTCGTTTTGCCGCATCCGAATGTGGACTCACTTATTCTACGATTTCCCATGCCATGAATACTCTTCATCAATTAGGGATCGTAAATGAAATTACAGGCAGTAAGCGGAACCGATACTATGCCTACATGCGCTATTTAGATATTCTGAATGAAGGTACCGAGATAGGACAACAACTATGATTCTCTCTTTGACCTCAGTAATTTTCATCAACATGGATCTTTTCGGGGAAGCTTTTCAGGTCAGTATCGTCACTGATGATAGTCCGAAGATTCTGTCTCTTTTCCATTAATTGTGGGGAACAACGCAGTTTCTAAAAGGGTAATCCGCCTCATCTTCTCACGTTCTCCTCTGCATTCGGTGTTCTTGTATTTTGCGTTTGACTCAAAAGAGTGTCCAACCCGTGCGAATCGTTTGATACTTTTCACGGAGCTGAGTGAAGCTCAGCAGTTGGAGACGGAGGCAATTTTTGTAGTGGATCAAAGTTCGCTATCAGATCTTAGACCGGTTGGAGCGAGCTATTATTCTGGTCTGATTCCTCCCGAGGCAGTTCTAAACACTGATCCGTATGTTTCTCCTCGTAGTGTCATTGCAGCCGGAGGAATCGTTCGACATAAAACAACAGATAAACTTCTCTGTATCCGGCGGCATGGAGTACTTGATCTTCCAAAGGGGAAGCTTGACGAAGATGAGTCTGTTGCGCAATGTGCTATGCGAGAAATCCAAGAGGAAACAGGAATTCAGGATCTACACCAGAGAGGGTTATTAGGAACCACGGTGCACGGATATCGCCGGGGAGATTTCTTTGAGATCAAGACCACCTATTGGTATGCGTTCATGTCTGCATCCATGCAATTTACTCCCGCTGCGGAAGAGGGGATCAGTGATGTGCTCTGGGTTTCTTATTCTAAGGCAGTTCAAACCTTGGGATATCCTATCCTTCGGAAGTTCTTAACAGATCTTGAATCTGTTACTGGGAGTGAGTTCGAACTTTGAGAAGGCCGTTGCAGAGTTCAATCCATGAGTCTCCACGAAGAATATCGGTAAGATCCTGACCTACTACCGCCCATCTCCAACCCTTTCGTAGCGGATTGGACGGATCCTCAGGATCCAGAAGGAAATCTATCAGAGTGGCCTTTTTCCCCAATAGCCCCGCTTCAATTCCATATTCGTCAGCACGGCTAGCAACTACTGCCTGCATGAGTTGGAGACGAACAGTTTCTGTGTTCGTAAGCGAGCGTGCACCGAGAGGTTCAGGACATGCACTGGCAGGAGTGTCCAGCGCGGTACCGATTAGGTTTGCTACAGTAAGCGCATGTTGACGAGGTAACGAAGAGCAGGCGCCTCGGACAGCACCAGGTTTCTTACACTGATGCTTGACCAGACGTAGAATATCATGGTTCCTCATGATCTCTTTTGCTGAGACGCCACTTGAAAGGGAGAGTTTTGTGCGCCACTCGGCAATAGCTGCAACCGCAGCACACTGACCAGGTGTAAACTCATGGGCGGTGGGGGAACTCAGTAGTCGTTCCGTTAGCGAAGGAGGAAGGTAATTACTTGGATTGTTGAATAAATGCATCTCTTCATTCAGCCAAGAGGTCCGTCCTCTCCGGTTTGCCTCAATAAGGAGAACTTCCTGAATCTGATGTAGGTACTGGACGTCTCGAATCGCATAGCGGGTCTGTGCATCGGACAGTGGACGACGCAACCAATTTGAACGCTGTTGGCTCTTTGAGAGATGGATATCAAGTAGGTTCACCGTTAGTTCAGATAATGAGTAGTTAGTTCCAGTACCCAGCAGTCGGGCAGCAAGTTTGACGTCAAAAATATTCTTTGGAATAGCACCAGATGCTGAGGAGAGCAGTGCAAGATCCTGCGCTGCATCATGCAGAAGTTTTACAATATCGCCATGCTCAAGGAACGGTTTCAGTACACTCAGGTCTTCAAAAGCCAATGCGTCAATGAGATAAGACTTCTCTGAACTGAAGCCTACCTGCACTACGGCCAGAATCGGTTCGGGGTACTTTCCAGAGATAAATTCAGTATCCAGTGCGATACAAGAAGATGCCTCCATCTTCAAACACAGGTCTGACAGCGCTGGTAGGGTATCAATCATGGTTGGAACCGTAGGAGTTCAGCGAGTTGAAGATGAGCTAGGTGCAAAATGATAGTAATCAAGCGATTGCCCAATTAGTAACTCTACGAAATCATTACTGAGACATGCCCTATATCGTTACCGAACCATGTATCAACTGTAAGCACACTGATTGTGTTGAGGTGTGCCCAGTGGATTGTTTCTATGAGGGACCGAATTTCTTGGTCATCCATCCCGATGAATGCATTGACTGCAACGCATGTGTTCCGGTATGCCCGGTTGAAGCAATCTATCCCGACGACGAGGTTCCTGAAAAGTGGGAGCATTACATTGAGTGGAACGCATATCTCGCAGAAAAATGGCAGGAACGGGACTACAACATTATTGAACGCAAAGATCCTCTGCCAGACTCAGAAGAATGGAAAGAAAGAGAGAAGTCCGAAGAGGACATCCTGGAATGGGATGTTTAAGTGCCTGCTGAGTAATCAATTGCGTACGCCTGTTGCTCGGGGGTCAATGTATCAATTGTGAGTCCCATCGTGCTCAGTTTTAGGCGGGCAATCTCTTCGTCCACCGATGCGGGCAGATCAATGACATTCAGTGGTAGCTTGGTCCCCTGCTCCTTTGACTGAATTAGATGCAGGTGCGCCATGAACTGGTTGGCAAAACTCATGTCCATTACCTCCGATGGGTGACCTTCTGCAGCAGCAAGATTGACCAATCGTCCATTCGCAAGCACATAGATTTTCGTTCCATCTGCCCGGGTATACTCGCGATTATTCGGACGAATTTCGCGATCTTCAGTTGCAATGGCAGACAGTTCGGTTAGATTAAGTTCAACGTCGTAGTGTCCTGTATTACATACGATCGCCCCATCTTTCATGGATTCAAAATGAGGTCCACGAATTACATCTTTCATGCCACTCGCAGTGACAAATACATCCCCGATACGGGCTGCTTCGTCCATTGGCAGGACACGCATTCCATCAAGAGTTGCCTTCAGCGCGGCAGCCGGGCGTACCTCGGTTACAATTACATTAGCACCCATTCCACGCCCACGAACGGCCACGCCCCGGCCGCAATGGCCATAGCCAGCTACTACAAGATTTTTTCCAGCTAAAAGAACGCTTGTAGCTCGCAGGATCCCATCCAGTGTGGATTGACCAGTTCCATAGACATTGTCAAAATCCCACTTCGTTTCGGTATCATTGACGGCAAACACGGGATAGAACAACTTTCCATCGTTGGCCATGGCACGAAGTCGCTGGACTCCAGTTGTCGTTTCTTCACTTCCTCCAATAATATGATCGGATAGATGGCGGAACCGCTTATGAATCGTAAAGATCAGATCCGCTCCGTCATCCAATGTCGTGTGAGGCGCCTTATCAATGGTTCGATCAATACTCCAATAAAAATCTTTAACATCTTGTCCGTACCAGGCATAAATCTCAATTCCGCCAACTGCAAGAGCTGCGGCCACTTCGTCATTCGTTGAGAGAGGATTGCAACCACTCCACGAAACCTCGGCCCCACATGCTGCCAAAGTTTCAATCAGGACGGCAGTTTCTTTCGTGACATGTAGACAGCCCGTGATCTTGTATCCCTTGAATGGTTTGGATTTTGTGTAGTTCTCACGTAGGCGCATCAGCACGGGCATTCGACTTTCTGCCCATTCAATGCGCTTCCGACCTTTATCCGACAGACTTAGATCACGCACTTTGTATTTTCCTTCAATATGGTCCATAGATTCAATTTCGTGGTTTAGTTGTTGACGTCAAAAAAATGACAATGCTTGTACGGTTTGCTATTGAATAAGTGTAATGGGTTGCTGTAACACTTCGTCGTCCGTTTCCATTCGGACCCAATAGACTCCGGGGGCAAGACCATGCATGTTCAAATGAACCGCATAGCCTCCTGCCTCATGTCTCCGATCCAAAATGGTCTGGACCGTCTGTCCGATCATGTTAAAAAGCATGATCCGCACATGACTGGGTTGGGGGAGGACAAAATTAATCGTGGTTTCCTCGGAGAACGGGTTGGGGAAATTTGGATAGAGGATGAGGTTCTCTGCGATTGTTGGTATGGGAGT
The DNA here is from genome assembly GCA_965209015.1 of Rhodothermales bacterium. Lineage (GTDB taxonomy): Bacteria > Bacteroidota > Rhodothermia > Rhodothermales > Bin80 > Bin80. Next base: position 666,535 of record OZ242367.1, read on the forward strand.
CTCCTCTGCCAATCTGTAGTATTCCGCTGTCTGGATCTCCCAAAAACCGTCAGGAATTTTCTGCGCCCCATGCACCAAATCAAGACGTAATTGATAGGGTTGACTCAGGGAAGAGAGATCAAACCAGGAATCAATAAATTCGGGAGTCGTACCCGAAAATTTGGGAATCAGACCAATTTCTTGATCGGGAGGTGTCTGATCTGGTCCAAGGATTTCCCAATTCGTACCGCCGTCCACTGTGACGCTCACCTGTCCATTACTGCCTCCACTGAAATCATAGGAATGGCGCAAACGCAGCATCGTTCGCTGAGAGTTCGTCGAAAAGTAGACAGGTGCCAAGACCACAGATGACTGCCCATCCCGAGTATCGGTGTCCGCATAGATTCCTTCCTCATGATTGATCCACGCGCCACTCAGTCGTCCCGAAAGCAAGGCGGGAAGGGGAGCCTCGGTAGGAACATAAAGTTTCAACAGTTCATCAGGAAGTTCCTCACCAAGCATTTGAGTATTTTGATCAAAGTCTTGGACGGAAATGTAGTAGCCCAATGTGCTTCCATCCTTTGCCTTCTGGACAGGAGTACTCGTTTCGAACCAGTTCGGCATGGACTGATGAGGACGGAACCTGAAGGCTCCCAAAGGGATCAGTTGGGTTTCTTGAATATCATAGAGATGCAAGCGAACAGACTCAATCCCTGGATGGTCGATCGCAGCGATCTGAATAGGTAGAGTGGAACTACCAGGCGGGATGAATTGGTGGGTATGCGGAGCAAATAGGATCTCGGGGGAGGTGCGATCAACGGGCGCATTGATGAAGACGCGCGCATCGCGAACGGCCCAACCGGCATAGGTATCCGTAGTTGAGTTGGAATTCCCAGCACCAGTCCCCAGGACTAGACGGACGCGAACCTCCGAACGATAGTCTCCTTCGGGAGGATCGGGTAGCGGTACACGAACCCGACGCCAACCAAAACTGGACCCGCCAAAGGCCGGGGAACCAGACAGAGGGTTGAGTGGTGAAGCGTTCACCTCTCCATTATACCCCCACTGAGGTAAAGCAACCGCCCAAGACTGACCGCCATCAGTAGAAAGTTGGATTTGTCCCCCGTCATGAATCATCCCGCCACTTTCCCCCGGACCGGGTACTCCGATATGTTCAAAGTCATACCAATGCCAAAATTCTAAGAGGGCATTGGGGTAGCCCGCAACATTCACATCTGGAAATGAGAGTACGCTGGTGGAAGGGAGGTCACTGTAGGATCCATCGGGGGCAGTAAGCCAGATATCTCCGTTGTATCCAAATGCAGATTCCACGGTCCCCCATTCTCCAGCTGCCAACCTTGGCCATTCGCTGGGATTCCATATTCCAAGTTCATTGAGACCCGGAAGTACGTCCAGACGAATTGAGGGTTGTTGAGGGGAGGGAAATATCGTTCGATTTGGAGGATTCGCCGCGTCGTCGGCGATGATCCGATACTCGATCCAAGTCCCCATCCACGAGTTTCCATTTGTACCCGTTTCTGGTAGCGAGAAGGTAAACGTTCCATCTCCTTTATCAGTGAGGGGGATAGATCCATGTTGAGTGGTCTGATCAATAGAATTCGTGAGAGAATACTCTAAAAGGACTCGGGATAATTTGTAATTGTCCGTGACCTCAACGGTAAAAGGCGACAGGGCTCTTTCTGGAGATATATGGGTGACAGGGGTATGAGTAATGGTAGGCGCTTCGGTATCCGCTCCCAGTTCTACACTCCATAAATCTTGAGGGGCAGATTTGGGAAGGGTTACGGTCGCAGTATTTGAAGTGGCCTGAATATAGTATTCAAGTAGAGTGGCAGATTCGGGGAGTAAAGTCTCACGCGCCCAGCGAGTCCTTCCCACCTGCCAGAGCTCCAGCGTCTGAAAATCTCCGGAATCCAGACGGTAGTATACCTCTGCATTCGTGACCGTAAATCCTATGACTTCAATGTCTGCTTCAAATCGGACAGGGTTAGAGAGATCATATATCCGGGAAAGAGGCACATGACTGATCGTAGGGACCCCCGGATCAGCGGCCAGAAATTTCAGTGGGATGAAGATCGCGTTGATGTTTGCAGAATACTGCCCATTGTACAGAGCGTCATTCGCCTGCAAAAGCGCTTCAGCCATGTCCCGAAGGGTGAAATTGAATCCGATGTATGAGAAAGCGGCAAGGTGTAAGCGATCCGTATTTTCTCGTCCAATCTGCTCCCATAGTTCCATCATCAGAGCAGCCCATGTTTGCCCGTAATGGTAAAAATTACAGTTTTGGCGACATGCACGCCGAATCACATCGTAGGAATGGTTCCCCTCGGCGCGACGTCCTCCCCATGCAATCCCATCCCAGGGAAAAACGTCCCGCCAGTCTCCCTGAGGAACTTGGCCACTGTCCATCAGATGTCTACGGTAGGAGACCGCCCAATAGTCCGCAAATCCTTCGCTGAGGACGGACTGCTCGTTGTTCAAGCCTCCAATAGATGGAGCATGATGATACATCATCGCATGACCATATTCATGGATGATTACCCCCGCATCTTCTGCATCGTCTGCTCCCCCCGTTCCAAAATGGAGGGAATTGCGGGTAGGTATATAGTAGGAGTTATCTTCTGGAAATGCACGGGGATCTGCTTCAACGGGCTGGCTGGGCGGAGAATTTCCGACATTCAGCGACTGAATATAACGCTGGTTTTCGTCAATAAAATAGTATACCATGACGGACTCAAAATGCTGGTCAGCACGGGTATATTTGAAGTTTGAAGGATCAGACTCAATAGGAGCAGATGGACCAACAATCTCGACCCATGGTCCACTGAGGCGGTACGAGCCATCTGAGTCTCGTTGAATATCACGAAGGGGGACACTTTGGAGCAAGCTATTTAAGGTTGGGTTATCCTGATCATTATTATCAATGAACGCCCCTCCATAGGGCTGGCCAGATGCGGTCAAAGGATCAAATAACCAAACATGCCCCTCTCCGTCTACCTTAGAAGGTGGATGATCGTGCGAAAATATGCGCTGATTCATAAGTTGGATGAGTACCCCAGTAGAAGCATCTAAGAGAACCTCCCATTCTCCAGGGATGGAGTCAGGCCACACAATCGTCCGCCAGATCAATCGGGGTGGAGAATCAGGAAGGACGAGTAGTTCAGGCGAGTTGGAGGTTGCACCCGTAGTGGAAATAGCCTGCTTTGAGAGCAACTCCGCCTCAACGGCAGAGACCACTGGTACAGGATTAAATGAATCAATCTCTTCCAAATGGGGAGCATAACTGCTGGTCGCCATAACGGGGAGACCAGACTGATTCAGATTTACATGCATGAAACTCCCGTAGACCCGAACACCTTCCAGCGTCTGTTGAAGTGTCAGATGGCGCGCTCCAGAGGTAGTTTGTTCGCTAACTAGCTTAAGTGCATCCGGCGTATGAATCCCGAATTCTTTTCCATCCAAGAGGAGCCATGACCGTACTGTGGCTTCCGCTGTGGCCTCTGGAGACATGGCCGGACTGAGACGATAGGCTGCCCGTAGAACCCCAATATTTTCATCAATTCGACCGTCTGCAATATCAATCGTAGGAAAGGATGTCCACGCATTTTCGGTTACAACTGCGCTGCGAGAAGCGGAAGGGAGAGACTGAATCGCGGCCGAATGATCTTGTCCAAGTGCTGCAGCGACACAGGCAAATGTCAGTAGAGCAATAAAGCCTCGGCGTGCCATACAGTTCAATCCTTAGTTATCCGGTCGAAATACCTGCACAGGCCAGCAAGCTTTCTACGGCATCTAAACGCTCCCATGGGAAGTGGTTTCGACCAAAATGACCGTAGGCAGCAGTCGCCTGATAGATAGGTTTTTTGAGGTTCAGTCGCTCAATCATGCCGCCAGGGCTCAGATCAAATGTTTCTTTCACAAGATCTGCCAAGTCTTGATCTGACAGGTTATGTTTGACGCTATTTGATGAATCAATAAAAATAGATACAGGTTGAGGTGCACCAATTACATAGGCGAGTTGAATCTCAACAATATTTGCCAGTCCAGCGGCGACAAGATTTTTCGCTACATAGCGCGCAAAATAGGCAGCGGAGCGATCCACCTTTGAAGGATCTTTTCCACTGAAGGCGCCTCCTCCATGTGCCCCTCGCCCTCCGTAGGAATCAACGATAATCTTACGTCCAGTCAGTCCGGCATCAGCATGTGGTCCACCAAGGATAAATTTTCCAGTCCGATTGACGATAAGATGGTTGGTATAGTCAAAATCATGGAGAAGGTGTGGATGAATGACACGTTGTAGCAAATACTTTCTCACATCTTCCTTGATCTGATCACGATCTACACTGGCATCATGTTGCGTAGCGATCACAATGGTATGAATCTTTTGCGGGATACGGCCAGATTGATCATATTCAATCGTGACTTGACTTTTGGAATCGGGACGCAGGTAGTCCATGAAGGACTCGTTCTTTCGGATCTGAGCCAATTGCTCCATGAGTCGATGTGAATACATGAGCGGCATGGGCATCAGAGTTGGGGGCCCACTATCTAAGTGATCAAACTCGCGGCAGGCAAATCCGAACATCATTCCCTGATCGCCAGCCCCGAGCTCTTCACTTCCTTCAATCCCATCGCGGATCTCTGAACTTTGTTCATGAATATGATCCGTGACCACAACCGTATCTGCGGCGAATTCAAGATCGTCGTAGGTATAGCCTATATTTCGGATCATATTCCGAACGATAGACTCGTGGCTGATCTCTTTTGCACGGGAATGGACCTCCCCTGCAAGGATGACGTTGTTAGAGGTCACCAACGTCTCCACGGCGACACGGCTATTCGGATCTTGTCTTAGATACTCATCTAAAATCGCATCTGAGATTTGGTCGGCAACTTTATCGGGATGACCTTCCGACACAGATTCAGATGTAAATAGATAGGACATAAACTATAGTGCAGTTGAGACGAGAAAAATAGAGCTTTTGAACCGGTGCCTATTGTAACCTGTTCAAACAAGTGTTATACATCATATTTCGGTAATTGTGCAAAAAATCGCAGAATTTGCCGTAATTTAATAGGCCGGAGTCGTAAGACGTTGATTCTATATGTAGTGCGGTTCCTTACACAAATCATTAAGCAATCGGTAGGTAATTATGTCAGAATTTGCAGACAAGGTCAAGGCGATCGTTGTAGATAAACTTGGAGTTGCGGAGGATGCAATTTCGCCAGAGGCGTCTTTTTCCGATGATTTGGGGGCAGACTCTCTGGATACGGTTGAGTTGATCATGGAGTTTGAGAAAGAATTTGATGTCAGCATTCCAGACGAAGATGCTGAAAAGATCGCTACCGTTGGAGATGCGATAGAGTACCTTATCCAGAAGAGCGGATAATTTTTCTTCACTATAGCCTAAGGGCATGGCGATGCAACACCAGCCGCGCCGCGTAGTCGTTACGGGAATGGGTGCACTGACGCCTCTTGGCCATTCTCCAGATGAGTTCTGGCGGGGACTGGTTCAAGGTAGGAGTGGCGCTGCACCGATCACCCACTTTGACACCGAGCACTTCGCAACCAAGTTTGCATGTGAGTTGAAGGGATTTGACCCACTGGATTACTTTGACCGACGCGAGGTACGGAAGATGGATCCGTTTGCCCAGTATGCGGTGGTTGCAGCAATCCAGGCTGTTGAAGATTCAGGACTCAAGCCGGAGAGCATGTCTCAGTCCGAACGCGATCGAGTTGCCGTGATCATTGGGAGTGGGATCGGAGGGATTCAGGTATTTTTAGAGCAAACTGACGCGTATCTCAACAGAGGTCCGAGACGCATTTCTCCTTTCTTTATTCCTAAACTGATCCCAGATATCGTCAGCGGTCATATTTCGATTCGGTACAAGTTTCGAGGTCCGAACTACTGTGTAGTCAGCGCATGTGCGACTGGGAATAACAATATCAGTGATGTCTTCATGATGTTGCAGCGCGGTATGATTGATGCCGCTTTATGTGGGGGTGCAGAAGCGGCAATCAGTGAGTTAGGGATTGGGGGCTTCAATGCTCTTCGTGCACTTTCTACCCGGAATGATGATCCGGCTACTGCCAGCCGGCCGTTCGATAAAACACGGGATGGGTTTGTGCTTGGTGAGGGAGCAGGCGTCCTTGTGGTTGAATCATTGGAACATGCGCTGGCACGTGAAGCAAACATTTATGCAGAAATTATTGGCATCGGGATGAGTGCAGATGCGAACCATATCACTGCGCCTGATCCTGATGGGAGTGGAGCGACGCTCGCAATGCGGAATATGCTGGTTGATGCGCACCTGAATCCTGAGGATGTAGATTATCTCAATATGCATGGTACATCTACTCCTTTGGGAGACACTGCTGAAACCAAGTCAGTCAAAAATGTCTTTGGCGAGCATGCCCAAAAGATGAACGTATCTTCTACCAAGAGCATGACTGGGCATTTACTCGGGGCTGCCGGCGCAGTGGAGGCCATTGCAACCATTCAGGCAATCTGCAATGATCGTGTTCCTCCAACTATCAACTTTGTTCATCCAGATCCAGATTGTGATCTGAACTATACGTTCAATCAGCCTCAGGATCGCTCGGTCAATATCGCAGTCTCAAATGCATTTGGATTTGGTGGCCATAATACTTCCGTAGCATTCCAAAAATATACCGACTGATCTGGTAGACGGGCAACGTTAGAGGGTAGCATGAAGAGACCTCTGTAAGCCCAGGTCTTAATCATTGTGATTCCATTCCTCAAAATACCCTCCGGTTGAGGGAGTGGCGACTGAGGTATACTTCCCATGGGAGGACGTATCTGGGATATAGACAAGAGGACGGGGCTCATGGGACCTTATTCTCCCACAATCCATAGGCGAGGAGGCCTTTTATGTGGTGGCCTCGGTTTGTATACCTGTCGAACGGTTGGCACAGTCATCGCGGCGACAATGGCCATAAAGGTTTAGAGCGTGGCGTCTAATCTCAAACGAATAGACATCCGCAACCATTTCTTGGATATTCTGAATGCGTGGATCACAAAATTCAAGCACCTGTTGGCAGTCCAGACAAATCAGATGGTCATGTTGTCCAAAGAGGAAGGATGGTTCGTATTTAGCTTTTGAATTTCCAAATTGGTGCCGCACAACAAGTCCTGACTTCGACAGGTAGGAGTTGGCGGAGGGTTAAATAGTCATTTTCGAGTAATTTTGGAGCTTTTTTTGGGTATTTGGGGCCATTTCAGTCTTGATTCTCGAGTTTTCAATATATAGTGTTCCGTTTGTTTTAGGATTTGAATATTTGAACTGTGTACCATATCCTACCTGTATCATGTTCGTCCGCAAACTCAAACAAAAGATGACCCAAAACATTGCCGTCCAGATCGTGCGCAATGACCGCACAAAAGATGGCAAGGTGTGGCAGAGGAGCGTGCGCCATATGGGCACGGCCGCCGAGGTAGAGGCATTAGATGCCCTCCTGCATATCGCAGAACAGAAACGATTGCAGAAGAGGTGACACCTTCCTTGTTTCCGTTGTTTCAATGGACTGAGCGTTGCATGCGCGCACACATTGCCACTTGCTTTGCCGCCTTTGCGATGTTGCGTAGACTCTGGAATACGCGGCATGGCCAGAGGGTGCCCATCAGTGAGGGGCAGATTTTGGCTCAGTTGCGTGAGGTTGAAGTGTCTGTGGTACGAGACAAGACGCTCCAGCGTCATTTTGCGATCCCGTCGGCGGTCAACAGTACAAAAGTTCGCCTTTACAAAGCGATGGGGTTAACGATTCAGTGCCAGACCGTACCCTTGGAGAAAGCCCTGTAACCCGACTCCCAAGTGATTGCTTAACGTCTGGTATTCAGACCGCAAAAAGCGGCAAAACCGACGGTGTTTGTAGTGTTCAAACTTGTCTGAACATTCTTTGCAAAAGATTTGTACCCCCTGAAAAATAAGACTTTCCTTGTTTTCATAGAATTGCAAACCGTTGAAGTCAGGAATAAAAAAATGATAGATTTTGCGTAGATCGGGGGATGCTTTTCGCATATATTCTACGTTTCGTCTCCATCTATGGGAGTCGTTTCGTCTATACCTTTAAGGGAGTTGATTGGAAGGGGATCACCTTCCAAACCCTGCGTCGCAGTCACGATCTATACGGCTTTTCTGCGGCTCGGGTGGGATCTTGATATTTTCTCGGGTATAGGTCTCCTTTAACCATGCGTGCATAGATGGAATGGGGACGACAAAACCCATTCCGCGTTCCTCCAGTATTCCCTTCTCTACAAAGCGTCGAAACAGATCTTTCGCCTCACTGTCCCCATATTTATTTGCCAATGCAGACATTATTTCGATACGTGGAGCAGGCTGTTCTGACTGCTGATCTGGGATGGAGTTTGCTAAACACTGTATCTGATCAGCAAAAAAATCAACGACTCGTTGTTTGTAATATACTTTGCGAGCTTTGTGCCCAGCTTCCAATACAGAGTTTAATCCGTCCGGTGTCATAGCACCACCATTTGCTTTCAGATACTCCGAAGCAAGGTCTGCGTAGCATTGGATATGTTGGGGCCATCCATGCGTTTCCTTTGCGATTGCATCAAGCCATGCTGACGAATCCCCTTGTCCGCTCCCCTCCTTTTTGATCCAGTCCTGAATCACCAAACGCTCAGACTCTTTGCTTAACGCCCCCAACTCTACAACACAATTCCGTCCAAACCTCGAAATCCCCAGTTTGCCAAAGGACGCAATTGTTGTCCCCAATCCCGCTGCCAAAAGGATCGCCGGTTTCCTCAATTTGCCATTATGGATTCTTTCCAATAGACTTATTACCTCAGGCTCTATTGGTTTACCAACAAAAACATCAATTCCTTGAGCTTCATCAAGAATCAGAACCACGCCAGAATCCAAAATTAAACTTTTCAGTACCTGAATCACGCTTGAGTCCCCCGAAACTTCTTTTGCGCGATCAAAGGAGATCACCTTCGCGTCTAGATTTGTGGTCGTTTGTTTCTGAGTAACATAGGTCTCCCCAAAGGTCTGGGCCAGATGGGCAGGGTTGTATAAATCCTGCACATTAATGTAAACGACTTCCCACTGACGATCCAGGGCCTCTTTCTCCATTTGATAGAGTAAAGCCGTCTTTCCCACACCAGGCGCACCTTGGATCAGAAAGGTGGTTCCCGTATTGGTGTCTTTTGATCGCTTTAATAACTCTGCAAAATCTCTTCTGATAGCTTTTCGCCCGTGAAAATATGGAGAGGGTCCACGATCGCGTGCAGCAGTTAGATGGCCAGAGGTCGAAAGTTCTGATCGTGACATGTTTTAGAATGGGGACTCTTAGTTAGACATATCCATAGATGGATTGGTTCCGGTATCTGTCTGGGAATGACCCTGCTTAGACTCCTTTAATTTTGTCTACGGCATACGCACTCAGATTATGATCGGAGGTCATAAACACGCACGGATTCGATGCCCAGAATGAAAAATTGATAGATTTTGAGTGGATCCTGACTTCGACAGGTAGGTACTGACTTGGAGGGCAAAATAGTCATTTTCGAGTGATTTTGGGGCTTTTTTTGGTATTTGGGGCCATTTCAGCCTTGATTCTCAAGTTTTCAATATATAGTGTTCCGTTTGTTTTGAGATTTGAATATTTGAACTGTGTACCATATCCTACCTGTATCATGTTCGTCCGCAAACTCAAACAAAAGACGACCCAAAACATTGCCGTCCAGATCGTGCGCAATGACCGCACAAAAGATGGCAAGGTGTGGCAGAGGAGCGTGCGCCATATGGCACGGCCGCCGAGGTAGAGGCATTGGATGCCCTCCTGCATATCGCAGAACAGAAACGATTGCAGATTGAAGAAGAGGTGACACCTTCCTTGTTTCCGTTGTTTCACTGGACTGAGCGTTGCATGCGCGCACACATTGCCACTTGCTTTGCCGCCTTTGCGATGTTGCGTGGACTCTAGAATACGCGGCATGGCCAGAGGGTGCCCATCAGTGAGGGGCAGATTTTGGCTCAGTTGCGTGAGGTTGAAGTGTCTGTGGTACGAGACAAGACGCTCCAGCATCATTTTGCGATCCCGTCGGCGGTCAACAGTACAAAAGTTCGCCTTTACAAAGCGATGGGGTTAACGATTCAGTGCCAGACCGTACCCTTGGAGAAAGCCCCGTTACCCGCCTCCCAAGTGATTGCTTAACGTCTGGTATTCAGACCGCAAAAAGCGGCAAAACCGACGGTGTTTGTAGTGTTCAAACTTGTCTGAACACTCTTTGCAAAAGACTTGTATCCTCTGAAAAATAAGACTTTCCTTGTTTTCATAGAATTGCAAACCGTTGAAGTCAGGAATGAAAAAATTGATAGATTTTGCGTAGATCGGGGGATGCTTTTCGCATATATTCTACGTTTCGTCTATACCTTTAAGGGAATTGATTAGAAGGGAATCACCTTCCAAACCCTGCGTCGCGGTCACGATCTATACGGCTTTTCTGCGTCGCGGGTGGGATCTCGATATTTTCTCGGGTATAGGTCTCCTTTAACCATGCGTGCATGGATGGGATGGGGACAATATATCCCATAGTGATCTTTTCCAGAATCCCTTTTTCTTCAAACCTATTAAAGAGTTCTTCTGCCCGATCGTCTCCAAACTTTTGAGCCATCAAAGAGACGATATCCTCATCATCCATGGGGATCCCCGGCTGCACATCTGCGATTGCTTTCGCAAGGCATTGGATCTCCGATGGCTTGAAATCGTTAACTCGTTGTTTATAATATACTTTGCGAGCTTTATGTCCAGCTTCCAATACAGAGTTTAACCCGTCTGGTGTCATAGCACCACCATTTGCTTTCAGATACTCCGAAGCAAGATCTGCGTAGCATTGGATATGTTGGGGCCATCCATGCGTTTCCTTTGCGATTGCATCAAGCCATGCTGACGAATCCCCTTGTCCGCTCCCCTCCTTTTTGATCCAGTCCTGAATCACTAAACGCTCGGACTCTTTGCTTAACGTCCCCAACTCTACAACACAATTCCGTCCAAACCTCGAAATCCCCAGTTTGCCAAAGGACGCAATTGTTGTTCCCAATCCCGCTGCCAAAAGGATCGCCGGTTTCCTCAATTTGCCATTATGGATTATTTCCAATAGACTTATTACCTCAGGCTCTACTGGTTTACCAACAAAAACATCAATTCCTTGAGCTTCATCAAGAATCAGAACCACGCCAGAATCTAAAACTAAACTTTTCAATACCTGAATCACGCTTGAGTCCCCCGAAACTTCTTTTGCGCGATCAAAGGAGATCACCTTCGCGTCTAGACTTGTGGTCGTTTGTTTCCGAGTAACATAGGCCTCCCCGAAGGTCTGGGCCAGATGGGCAGGGTTGTACAAGTCTTGCACGTTGATGTAAACGACCTCCCACTGATGATCCAGAGCCTCTTTCTCCATTTGATAGAGTAAGGCCGTCTTACCCGCACCAGGCGCACCTTGGATTAGAAAGGTGGTTCCTGTATTGGTGTCTTTTGATCGCTTTAATAACTCTGCAAAATCTCTTCTGATGGCTTTTCGCCCGTGAAAATACGGAGAAGGTCCACGATCGCGTGCAGCAGTTAGATGGCCAGAGGTCGAAAGTTCTGATCGTGACATGTTTTAGGATGGCGACTTTTAGTTAGACATATCCATAGATGGATTGGTTCCGATATCTATCTGGGAATGACCCTGCTTAGACTCCTCTAATTTTGTCTACGGCATACGTACTCAGATTATGATCGGAGGTCATAAACACGCACAGATTCGATGCCCAGAATCAAAAATTGATAGATTTTGAGTGGATCCTGACTTTGACAGGTAGGTGCTGACTTGGAGGGCAAAATAGTCATTTTCGAGTGATTTTGGGGCTTTTTTTGGTATTTGGGGCCATTTCAGCCTTGATTCTCAAGTTTTCAATATATAGTGTTCCGTTTGTTTTGAGATTTGAATATTTGAACTGTGTACCATATCCTACCTGTATCATGTTCGTCCGCAAACTCAAACAAAAGACGACCCAAAACATTGCCGTCCAGATCGTGCGCAATGACCGCACAAAAGATGGCAAGGTGTGGCAGAGGAGCGTGCGCCATATGGCACGGCCGCCGAGGTAGAGGCATTGGATGCCCTCCTGCATATCGCAGAACAGAAACGATTGCAGATTGAAGAAGAGGTGACACCTTCCTTGTTTCCGTTGTTTCACTGGACTGAGCGTTGCATGCGCGCACACATTGCCACTTGCTTTGCCGCCTTTGCGATGTTGCGTGGACTCTAGAATACGCGGCATGGCCAGAGGGTGCCCATCAGTGAGGGGCAGATTTTGGCTCAGTTGCGTGAGGTTGAAGTGTCTGTGGTACGAGACAAGACGTCCCAGCGTCATTTTGCGATCCCGTCGGCGGTCAACAGTATAAAAGTTCGCCTTTACAAAGCGATGGGGTTAACGATTCAGTGCCAGACCGTACCCTTGGAGAAAGCCCCGTTACCCGCCTCCCAAGTGATTGCTTAACGTCTGGTATTCAGACCGCAAAAAGCGGCAAAACCGACGGTGTTTGTAGTGTTCAAACTTGTCTGAACACTCTTTGCAAAAGACCTGTACCCCATGAAAAACAAGACTTTCCTTGTTTTCATAGAATTACAAACCGTCGAAGTCAGGAATACTTCCGTAGCATTCCAAAAATATACCGACTGATCTGGTAGACGGGCAACGTTAGAGGGTAGCATGAAGAGACCTCTGTAAGCCCAGGTCTTAATCATTGTGATTCCATTCCTCAAAATACCCTCCGGTTGAGGGAGTGGCGACTGAGGTATACTTCCCATGGGAGGACGTATCTGGAATATAGACAAGAGGACGGGGCTCATGGGACCTTATTCTCCCACAATCCATAGGCGAGGAGGCCCTTTATGTGGTGGCCTCGGTTTGTATACCTGTCGAACGGTTGGCACAGTCATCGCGGCGACAATGGCCATAAAGGTTTAGAGCGTGGCGTCTAATCTCAAACGAATAGACATCCGCAACCATTTCTTGGATATTCTGAATGCGTGGATCACAAAATTCAAGCACCTGTTGGCAGTCCAGACAAATCAGATGGTCATGCTGTCCAAAGAGGAAGGATGGTTCGTATTTAGCTTTTGAATTTCCAAATTGGTGCCGCACAACAAGTTCGCACTCCAAAAGTAAACTAAGCGTATTGTAGACCGTCGCGCGGCTGATTGAGTGATTCTGCTGACGCAAAAGAAGGTGCAAGGTATCGGCATCAATATGACCAACTACATCATACACAGCGTCAAGCACGATAAATCGTTCTTTTGTTTCGCGAAGACCACGCTGCTTCAGGAATGCCTGGAAGCGATCCTGAACCTCTTTTCTTTGGGTAGGAGAAAGTTTGGCCAATTTTCTATTGTCTGAATAAGGAAGCCAACACAGGGAACTCGTTCGTGTTCCAAAAAAAGACGATATGGCTACAAACGAGCTTCCTGATCCCTGCAAGAAGTCCAGATTTTGAAGTTCCGAAGATATTGACGTAAATTCAGGAAATCTTAAGAGCCCATGTGGCCAGTTGAATGAGTATATATGATTTTAGCTATGGGGAAGAAGATCAATTTGAACGGCGGGATATTGACGCACTGGTCCATGCTTTTGAATTTCGGAGTCCTGGGACGTACTTTGATGTGGAATCACTTGAAGAGATTGCACTATATTACTATAAGTCCGGTCGTCTGGAGGAGTCGCTCAGTGTCGTAGATATCATCCTAGAACGTCAACCATTCAGTGCCTATATATGGCTCAGGCGTGGGATTCTACTGGCAAATTTGGGGCGTCATCAAGAAGCATGGCGTTCATATGAAAAATCGCTGAGCCTCAATCCTTCGGATTGCGAGACTCTCGTGAACCTCGGGATCACGCTTGACACGCTGGGGCATCATGATGAAGCACGCGAACACTTTCATCAGGCTATCCGCGTGGACCCACTCAGTGGGGATGCCTATTTCTACATTGGATGTGTACTGATGCGGGAAGATAAGATGAATGAAGCGATTGAGGCGTTTCAGAGGTGTAGCGAACTAAACCCAAACCATTCGGATGTCTGGTTCGAGTTAGGGTATTGTTATGATCGGCTGGGTGACTACCAGTTGTGTCTGGAAGCATATGATTGCCAGATTGATCTGGAGCCATACTCATGCGAGGCATGGTTTAATAAGGCAGTCGTATTGGGCAGGATAGACCGGATTGAAGATGCACTACACTGCTATGATTTAACGTTGGATATAGATCCTGACTTCATTCCTGCCTATTATAATCGCGGGAATATTCTATCAATCCTGGAGCGCTATGATGAGGCGATTGACTGTTATCGTGAGGTACTTATACGCGAAGGGGAGGGTGCTCCTACCTATTGTAACATGGCCCTTGTCCTGTTGGACAGGGGGGATCCCGAAGGGAGCCTCTCTTTTTATGAGAAGGCCGCCAAGCTAGATTCTGACATGCCCGAGGTATGGAGTGGATTGGGACAGGCCTATATGGCACTGGAACGATTTAGACTGGCCGCACGAGCACATAGACGAGCGACCGAACTCTCTCCAGATAATCCGAACTATTGGTACAATAGGGGAGCAGCCGAAATGTGTGCAGGCTATACGCGGAAAGCCCTGGATACATTTAAGAAATTGACAGAGCTAGATCCAGATAACTATAAGGTATGGATTGAGTATGCCTCTGCTCTCTCCGTGAATAAAGATTCCGAAGGAGCCTGCAAGGCCTATGAATACATACTCAAATTGAAACCAGATTGCGCATCAGCATGGTATCATTATTCTGCCGTTCTCTTTTTGCTTGGAAGGGTTGAAGATTGTGTAGATGCACTCTCAATGTCGTTCGCACTGGACCCAGAGAACAAGGAATTATTCAGGAAACACTGTCCACCCGAAATTTATAATCACCCACTCTTTCGTAAGTGTGTAGAATTAAGTGAATCGCCTTGAGTTGGATCCGTTGGCTATATGATTGGGTACTTAGTTGGGCAGAGACCCCTTACGGGACGTTAGTATTGTTCGTTCTGGCAGTCACGGAATCCATATTTTTTCCTGTGCCCCCCGATGTTCTCCTGATTGCCCTTGCCTTGGGACGTCGCAACAGAGCGCTTTACTTTGGTTTGATCTGCAGTTTGGGCTCCCTGTGTGGCGGCGTGATCGGGTACATGCTTGGTCATTATGCATGGCTCACCGCGGATGGATTTACGCCCCTTGCCCAATTTTTCTTTCATAATGTGCCTGGGTTCAGCGAAGCCATTTACTCAGATATAGGACGGAGATTTGAGGAATGGGGCTTTATAATCATTTTTACTGCTGGATTTACTCCGATACCCTATAAGCTTTTCACCATCAGTGCAGGGGCGTTCGGAACATCTTTTCCCCTGTTCCTACTCGCTTCGGTTACCAGTCGTACGGCCAGATTTATCCTCGTAAGTGGGCTAATCTGGCGATTTGGTCCGTCGGTTCGGACCTTTATTGAACGCTATTTCAACTGGCTAGCCATACTTTTTGCAGTACTCTTGGCAGGAGGCTTTGCAGTACTGAAGTTCCTTACTTGATCAGGACAATTCTGGTGCCTACCACATATCGATCAGACTGGACACGAATGTAGTAGCTTCCGCTCGGAAGTTGACCAGCATCAAAGTTGAGGAGATGTTCCCCGGCAGAGAGGACTCCATCATGAAGCAGATGAAGGGATCGGCCGAGCATATCTAAAACTTCAGCACGTACTTCGGCTTGCTCAGGGAGAGAAAGAGTAGCTGTGGTGGTAGGATTAAACGGATTAGGGTAAGCCGGGGAGAGGGAAAAGGATTCAGGAATCGTGGAGGATAGTTCCGTATTCGTGACGATGACGGGGAGCGGATCTAGAATAAACATTCCGCCTGGATCGCTATTGACAACGGTCGTCCCACTTCGGGGAAAACGGAATGAACTCCATGCTCCACTATACCCAGGGGAATCCGATTCTGGATACGTATCAAAATAGGCAACTTCCCGAGGATCATTAATATCGGATATATTCACGATGCGAAGCCCAGTCTTATAGTTGGTCGCAAACATAAAATCCCCATAGATATACAGGTTATGATCACTGCTTTCCGTGGGATAATAGAACGAGGAATGGTAGACAGGGTCTTCAAGGTCACTTAGATCCCAAATGATGGTTCTGGTGTTGTTGACCTGAGGCAGATTTTCATCTGCCTCGTCATTCATAAAAAAGTAGGCTTGATCAGTAGTAAGCCAGCCTTGGTGTGTGTACTGTACGAAGGGATAGGTCGCTGCAGCTACGTTCACAGGATTAGATTTATTTGTTACATCGACAATACTAATGTGATTTTCATTAGAACCAATACAGATCTCTCGGTCATGATAGGTTTCATCTGGGCCGCGATAAATAACGCATTGGACATCGTGCGTGTACCCGTCTCGACTCCTTCCAGTGGAATGATCCGCGAAGCAACCAGCGTACACTGGATTGAGAGGGTTTTGAATATTTACAATATGGAGCCCCCGACCATTGCACGTATCAAGTGATCCTTGGCTGTTATCGGAGAGTCGATAGCCTGCGATATATGCAAATCCCGTCTCTTCGTTGATTGCAATATTGTGAGCGGAGCGGAATCCGCCATAATGAGCAGATTCAACAAAATCCTGAGGGACTCGGGGGGGATTTCGGAGTTGACGAAGATCAAAAACCTGCATCCCATTGTTCCCGCCATCCACGGTCACAAACATGTAATAATTGTAGACCTTCATATCCCTCCAGAGAATATCACGACTTTGATCATGAGAGGGGAGTTTGCCAAGGTGGATTGGATTCACAGGATCGGTTACGTCAACAAATCCTACGGATCGACTGGTACCCACAAGCACATATTCCCGCTGGGTATCAGGATCGGTCCACCCCCAGATATCATTAAGTATATTTGCAGAGGGATCAATCACATCCTTGGAAATACGTGCAAGAAGATCTACTTGGTTGCATGCGTGATTATCCGCCATTGAGTTAATGCACGGCACACGCGCACCCGTAATGGATGACGTAGCATATTGTGCCCAAGTGGTCTGAGAAGTAAAAAGGAGAAGGAAGGCAAAGAGGGGAAACGTTTTCATTAATGTCTTAGGGTTGACCAATAGGAACCATGAATTTCAGCGAATGTTTCCTGTTCATAAGGGAATTCGCTTACCTGACAATATGCCTAAAGGCGGTGACAAAGAGGTCCATGAGAGTAGTGGAGTCCTAATTACGGAACTGTTCATTGATTGGCACACATAAGTGATACCCGAACATATGTGTAAGATTTAAGACTTTTTTTACTCTGGAATGTTAAACAATTACTATTTGCTGCGACGGCTTGCGCATATCTGGGATGAATCATTCGTTGGGGCTTCCTTTGTAGATGCATGGTCTCATACACCCGGCGAGTTAGTGATTGCTCTGGAGCATAATAGTTTGGTTACGGCGCTATCTTTTTTGACCCATGCGCCGTTGATTGCTGCCTTCCGACGCAAAGATGTTGGTCGTCCGCGGCGTAATGTTACGTCTTTATTTCGTTCGCTGCGACAGCAGTCCGTCACCCGCGTATCCATTTCGGAAAGTGATAGGATCCTGACATTATGGTTTACTGGTGATCTACAGCTCCATGCGAGTTTATATGGAAGTCGGGCCAATGTAGTTTTGGCGGATACAGCTGGTCAGGTGCAAGAAGTATTTCGTAGGCGTTTATCAGGGCAGCTCCCCAAGCCACGCATCGCGCCAGAGCCAAGAACGATGGAAGAGTTTATGGAAAAATGGGATGATGCAAAAGGGGATTCGGTCAAGACTTTGCAACGCATTTTTCTACGTTTCAGTAGAGATCAGGCTATGGAAGCGATGAAGTTACAAGGTCAGTCTGGCGACGTAGCTCCTGCAATGGTATTTAGGACTGCACAGAAATTACACATGAGATTATTGGATGCGGAGGGGCCTCTGCATGTTTATCGGGACCCACTACTTATCTCTCTGATTCCGATGTCCATCCGAAGTGGGGATGAAGTAGAGGTGTATGATAATATAGATGTTGGAGTACGCAAGTACGCGCAACATGCCCTTTCAGCACAGGCCTACCGTGCACAGTACGAGCCTCAGCGGAAACAACTTGTGCGGTTGTTGGACAAGGCAGAGCGCTCACTTGAAAGAATGAAAATTGAAAAAGCTCAACCCTCACGGGCCAATGAGTACGAGCAGTTGGGTCATCTTCTCATGGCTTCCCCCGTGTTTCCTGCGGGCGAATCCCGTGTAGAGCTTTCAGATGTATTTAATCCAGACGCCAATGTGACGGTGAAGTTGAATCCAGCACGGAATTCCATACAAAATGCTGAACGCTACTACTCTAAGGCGCGAAAGGCACGCACATCGCGCAAAAATCTGGATCTCCGTATCGAACAGGCCGAGTCAAAAATATTATCATTACAGACAGAACTGGATGCGCTCGAGAAAGTGAGCACGATCAAGGAGCTGAAAGCATTGCAGAGTACACACGCAAAGTCTGCACAATCAGGGCGGCAATTCCGACGATATATTCTTGCACCGTCCTATGAACTATGGGTTGGGCGCAGCGCACAGGAAAATGAAATATTAACATTCCAGTGTGCTCGCTCGTTTGATCTATGGTTTCATGCGAGAGGAGTGGTTGGAGCTCATGCCATCTTGAGGCTCCCCGGTAGAGATGCAAAGCCAAGCAGCTTTTTGATTGAACAGGCAGCTGCGATTACAGCGTGGCATAGTAAAGCTCGTACAAGTAGCCTTGCCCCCGTTGTTGTGACGCCCCGGAAGTATGTTTACCGGGCGAGCGGAGCCCCGCTGGGGAACGTTGTTCTTACTCGGGAGGAAGTTGTAATGGTTGAGCCTTCGCTGCCATGAGACAATTTCCCACTATTTTGCATAGATTCAAAGTTGGATGACTTGGTGGCAGGCGGTAATTCTTGGACTTTTACAGGGGCTGACGGAATTCCTTCCCGTTTCTTCTTCGGGGCATCTGGTTTTGGCACAGCATGTACTGGGCTTGCAACTCACACCGGATGTTACGTTTGAAGTCTTCCTTCATGCCGGAACTGCTCTCAGTATTATGACGGTTTATAGACATCAGCTCTGGTCTATTGTCACTCATACCACTCGCTCCTTGGCCCATCCTGTAAGGGGGTATCATACCAATTCAGAGGTTCGAATTGTTTGGCAGGTGGGCTTTGCGAGTATTCCTGCTGGTTTGGCTTATATATTCCTAGATGCAAAATTGGAATGGACCTACGCGCGTCCCTGGTTTGCATGTATAATGTTGGTTGTGACAGGGGCACTACTTGGGAGTACTTTACTGGCACGTACTCAGGATGGTCAGGTGACCATATGGAAATCAGTTCTGATTGGATTAGCCCAAGCAATAGCGTTACTTCCTGGGGTATCCAGATCGGGGGCTACAATCAGCTTTGCACTGCTGTCAGGTGTAAAACCCAGATCGGCGGCTGACTTTTCATTTATTATGGTTCTTCCTGTCATCTTAGGTGCGACGTTCATTAAAGTAATTGAACTCATTCAGTCACCAGAAACC
The DNA here is from genome assembly GCA_965209015.1 of Rhodothermales bacterium. GTDB lineage: Bacteria > Bacteroidota > Rhodothermia > Rhodothermales > Bin80 > Bin80. Next base: position 686,171 of record OZ242367.1, read on the forward strand.
ATTGATTGGCTACCTGTATTGTTCGGAACACTCATAGCCTACGGAACAGGTATTTTTGCAATTCATATAGTACTCAGATTTATTCGTCGTGGTCGGCTGTATATATTTTCGATTTACTGCGTAGGAGTGGGTGGATTAGGACTATTATTTTTATAGCAATACAAGTGACAAATATTATTCATGCGGCTTACTGCATATGAAAAATCTGTACAGAGGGAAGTCGACGCATGGCTCCGTGGAGATCCCTCATTACTTGCTCGTGCGATGGACTGGGTGATGCGTCCAGTTGATTGGGCTGTTGAGCAAGGAGTTCCCGCGCATCTGGTGGATCAGATGAGTGACGCGATCGGTGGATTTCTTTCCAAACTCAATGATGCAACGAAGTGGGCGCTTGATTTGAGTGGAATTCAATCCGAGGCCCGCAAGCTCGGATTGGAGCTTGATCAGATTGAAGACCTACGTACGGCTCCTCTGGAAACATTGGATGAATTAGCCAAGGGATTCTTTACACAGAATACGGTTTTAGCAGCGCTCAGTGGAGGGGGAACAGGTCTCGGAGGAGTCGTTCTAATTGCCGCGGATGTTCCGCTACTTTTTGCCATCAATCTTCATTTAATCCAGAAGATTGGTGCAGCATACGGGTTTCCAATGACCGGACCTGAACACGGGACTATTGTCTTGTCCATCTACAATGCAGCAGCAGCTAATTCCCGCGAGGCACGCAGCGGTGCACTTCATGAAATCGGGATCGCTGCCGCTTCATATGCAGGTGGTGGATCCTATCAAGGACGGGTACGCGGAGTCCTTTCCGATCAATCTCGGCATGTGCCTAGAGAGTTGGCCAAAAACCTTGTCGGTCGGAAATTACTACAGACCATCCCACTGGCTGGTGCAGCGGTTGGAGCAGGCGTAAATTACTGGTTCACCAGAGAGACTGCGCAGACCTCCTTCATGTTGTTTCGGTCGCTGTTTATTGAATATAAAGATCGCCTTCGCTGATGAGCTGACAGTTGATTTCAGGGGCCGGTATCTCGGATCATCCTGAATCTATGAATCTTGTGTACTTCAATCTTTTGCTTGGGATGGTTCGTCAAAGACCTGAATTTTCTCGGTAGATCTAGGCAGGTCCGTGCTGCGCGCACGGATACGTCGGACCTGATCTAACAAAAAAGAATTGGAGAGCGCTGGTTGAATGAACCAAGATTGTTTTAAGTAGGAACACCACCATGGTGTTTGCCGTAATTTACTGGGGCTAACGGCAGATTATTAAAGATGAAATCTCGGGATACTCGCTTGACGAGTATAGGTGTGTTCTATGATGGAATGCATTTTAAGCATGTCAGTGACTACTATAATTATTTCCATCAGCGCAAGGCTCGGATTAGTATTTCAGGTCTGCACAGGTTTGTGTGTGAGCAGGTCGCAGAGAAAGAGGGGGCAAATCCCAAATTTTGTCGAATCGTAGATGCGCATTATTTCAGAGGACGATTGTCTGCTACCAAGGCAGAGGAGCAAAATCTGCTGCTGAATGAACGTAAGTTTGAAGATGTATTGATTAGCGAGGGAGTGACGACTCACTTCCTCCCTGTTCATCCCTCCTCAGGTGAAAAGGGGATTGACGTCTGGCTTTCCCTTGAAGCTTATGATCTAGCTATATCTAAACGATACGATGTGTGTGTGTTGGTTACGGGCGATGCAGACTATTTGCCATTGGTTCGAAAATTAAATACGTTAGGTATACGAGTCATGTTACTTGCTTGGGATTTTGAGTATGTTGATCATCGCGAAAATAAAAAATCTACAAGGACCTCCCAAAAATTGATGGATGAAGTCACCTATCCCGTCCTGATGGATAAGATTATTGATGATCGCTCCAGAAGAGATGACATGATCTTGAATAATCTCTTCCTAAAATCTTCGGGGAAACCACTATCCGATTTTGAGATAGGTTATAACCAGCACTCCAAACTACAAGGGAAAATTATTAACCTGCGAGATGGCTACGGATTCATTGAGCCAAACAGGAAAGAGGGAAACAACACGTTCTTCCACCATTCAGTCGTTGTTGATGGTGAATTCAATGATCTGCGGGTTAATGATCAGGTGGTATATATTCTCTCAACAGATCCTCCCGAGGAAGGTAAAGGTCCTCCCGCGACCGAAGTTCGCAAGATCTAACCTTGGCTTTGAGAGTCATAACCGAAGTTGAACCGAGTTTATTTGGAGTTGAATCTTTTGGAGTTTAATGCCGTGATGTTAGAGAACTTTGATTGGTACCATGACACCGCTCGCGATTATAGCGAAAATTTTGCTGACGTTACCTTTTGCAGTTATTGCCAGCTTTCACCACCGATGCGAAGGCATTGGCAAATATGATTGAGTTAGCACCGAATGGCTAAACACTTACATCTTTCCTCAAGGCACCGCAAAATACTCATGGCTCTATTAGCTACTCATCTGCCAGATATTGAGGTATGGGCCTATGGTAGCCAAGTTAATGAGCGCAGCCATGAGGGTAGTGATCTTGCTCTTGTGCTACGGGGAGAGAATCTCAAGAAAATCCCCGCTGACTGGTTAGACGATTTTGAAGAGGCTATACGGGATTCATCAATTCCCTTTCTCGTTGAGATACGGGACGGTGCACGGATTCCAGAACGGTTTCACTCTCAGACTGAGCGGCAGTATGTCTTGATTATTCCAGCCAAACAAAGCCAGTCAGCAAGCAAAATAGAGGAAGTAGAGTCCAACATAAACTCAAGTGAATCCACACGTCTACGATAATGAATTCTAGATTGACCGGTTCAGACCTACCACATGGTATGGATCTTGAAGTTTTAACCGTATGGGGGAAGGTCCCAGAATTTGGTGCCCATCCTGGGAAAGATCTATAAAGGAATGAGTCCGGTAGTAGGCATTTTATTAACGTTGATAGGATATTTTATCGTGAGAGCGGGCTGGCGTTTGTACAGGGCCATTGAAGTAGATCGTCCGAATAAAATTAAGCGAAGACCTCGGCGTCAGACTATTCAGGATGAGTTTGACGAAGAGTACGGTACTGAAGATGTCCACTGGCGGGATCTGCCATGAGGCTTAGACCCCAAATCGAAATGAAAGCCGATGGTTACTGTCCACAGCCGCCCCAGCTTTTCTTGCCGGGCGAAAAAGAGATCGGAGGGCAGCACGCACTGCGGCCTCTTCAAGACCATAGCCTAATTCGTCAACCAGTGTCCGCGTTTCTTCTCTCTCATTAAGTAAATAACGCTCAAGTATTTGTGGGGATTGGACACGTCCCCGTTTGTCTACGACAACAGAGATCACGATTTCGGCACGAATCTTACGACGTTGAGCGGATCGTGGATATTCAGGGGTGACAATTCGGATCGGCTTCGGGGGTTCGGATGAGGCAATTCCGCCAGTGAGAGCCGCGTCGGGGTCAGGGGGGAGTTCGTCCATAGGAGGACCTGCCACCGACAGAGGATCAAAGTCCAGAAGCAGATCTTCCTCAAGAATCACATCTTCCGGTCTGATGACTGGTGGGATTGGTGGAGGCGGCGGTGGAGACCGTCTCACTTGGCGAGTAGAGACAACCTCCTCCATTTGGATTGTTTCAGGACTGGAGTAAATAATCTCCAATGGCTCCGGGGCCAACGGGAGAGGCCACAGCTTAATACAGAGGAGTATAAGGACTTGCACCGTAATGATACAGGCAAGCAACCGCATTACGTAGGAGTCCCTGTTATAATGGCGTTCCATCCATAGGAATCGTCAGTGGAGTTCAATCGCGAGTTTAGGAGCTTTTTTCAAGATTCATGTTCATCAAGTAATCAGGTGAAAATGGATCGGAATCAGTCGGTTATGAAAAAAAGTCTTTCGTACTCTTTGGACCCTCTCCTTTTCAGCAAGAATTTGCGCATGAGACACACAAACCAGAGTCCCACAAAAGAGGGTCCAAAGTCGTATTCACATCAGTCAGCTGTGTTCATAAAACATTTCTTAATCATGACAATGGACTTGGATCTCCTCATCAAATCCATATGGATGTGTGTAATGAAACTAACGATCTGGAGTCACTTTGCGGGGGAAAATTTTGGGTGGCTCACAGGACTAAACCTCAACTTCAGCGTTGAAATGTAGTCAAATTTTGGAATGTCCGTTTGAGACTCTTATCTTAGGCGATATATGGTTAGGATAGGCCTTCTCGTTTCACGGGAGGGCTTTTTTATGGGCGTGAATAATTGGAGACTAATGAGTTTTGTGCCATCACTTTCAAAGCTTGTATTGGCGGATGGTACGATCGTTACCGGAATGGCGATCGGTGCCAGTGGAGAAGCCGGAGGAGAACTCTGCTTTAATACAAGCATGACGGGGTACCAAGAGATCCTAACAGATCCCTCGTATCATGGGCAGATCATGATGATGACCTATCCCCATATTGGGAATTATGGTGCAGATGATGACGATACGGAGGCAGCTCAACCAATGGTATCGGCGCTAGTCGTGCGTGCATTTTCTCATGAGTACTCAAACCTCCTTGCACAAGAGTCACTTCATAACTACATGGATCGCCATGGTTTGGTTGGTATCACCGGTATTGATACACGAAGACTAGTTCTGCACATTCGGAAGCGTGGGGTCATGAATGCGATCATATCGTCCACAGACCTGGAGGATGCATCCCTAATCGAAAAAGCACAGGCTTGGCCGAGCATGGATGGATTGGAATTGGCCTCCCGAGTGACATGCGGTGAATCGTATGCCTATTCTGACAGCGGCAATCAACGTATTGCGGTGTATGATTTTGGGGTTAAAATCAATATTCTTCGCACGTTTGCGGATCAAGGGTGTAAGGTGAGAGTCTTTCCAGGTGCGACATCTCTGAAAGATGTTCTCTCCTGGTCTCCTGACGGGATATTCTTCTCCAACGGTCCAGGAGATCCTCGGGTTATGCCGGAAGCAGTAGAGTGTGTGCGAGAAGCAACGGCAACGGGGTTGCCTCTATTTGGAATTTGTCTCGGGCACCAATTGATGGCCCTAGCGCAGGGAATTGAGGTCTTTAAGATGTATGTAGGTCATAGAGGAGCAAATCAGCCGGTCAAAAATCTTTCAACCGGAAGGGTTGAAGTGACTACCCAGAACCATGGATTCTCAGTTGATCCAGTGTCTGTAGACTCTAATGTAGCAGTAGTGTCTCATTTGAACCTCAATGATCAAACTGTTGAGGGTCTCCGGTTCAAGAGTTTTCAGGGATTTAGTGTTCAGTATCATCCAGAAGCATCACCGGGTCCGCATGATAGTCGTTATTTATTTGAGGAGTACTTACATATGTGTTCACAAAACTCTCCACACAATTGATGCCCCGTCGTACCGATATTCATAAAATATTGCTGATTGGATCTGGTCCAATTGTGATTGGCCAAGCTTGTGAGTTTGATTATTCCGGCACACAGGCATGTAGAGCACTTCGGAAAGAGGGCTACGAGGTGGTTCTTGTTAATTCGAATCCAGCTACGATTATGACCGATCCCATTACAGCAGATCGAATCTACCTGGATGAGTTGACAGCAGCATCCATCCGCTCAATTGTTGAAAAAGAGCGTCCAGATGCAGTCCTACCTACGATGGGTGGACAGACGGGGTTAAATCTAGCCGACGAATTACAGCGTCAGGGATACTGGGATGCAAAAGGTGTGAAAGTCATTGGTGTTGATATTGATGCGATTCATATTACCGAGGATCGGCAGAAATTTCGAGATCTGATGGAACAGATTGGTGTAGATCAGGCGAGAAGCCGAGTGGCAAAGAGTTTGTTGGAAGCAAAAGAAGTGATTCAGTCCCTAGGGGGACTTCCAGTAGTGATCCGGCCATCATTTACACTTGGTGGGGCAGGCGGTGGGATCATATGGAGCTCCAGAGAGCTGGAGCGCAAGATCATGCATGGATTGGAACTCTCCCCGGTACACGAAGTCCTCGTGGAAGAATCTGTGTACGGTTGGAAAGAATTTGAGTTGGAATTACTCCGTGATCGCAATGACAATGTAATCATTATCTGTACGATTGAGAATGTGGATCCGATGGGGGTTCATACGGGGGACTCTGTCACTGTGGCTCCATCCCAAACGCTCACCGATAAACAGTTCCAACATATGCGCGATACCGCAATTCGGATGATGCGCTCCATTGGAACCTTCGCGGGCGGCTGTAATGTGCAGTTTGGGGTCAATCCGGTAGATGGGCGCATGATTGCCATTGAAATCAATCCTCGCGTATCTCGTTCATCAGCTCTGGCTTCAAAAGCGACCGGGTATCCAATTGCAAAAGTTGCGGCTCGTCTAGCTGTTGGCTATACCCTGGATGAACTCCGAAACGATGTGACGGAAACAACCAGTGCTTGCTTTGAACCAGCAATTGACTATGTGGTGACCAAAATTCCTCGTTGGAATTTCGAGAAGTTTGAGGGAGTAGATGAAGAATTGACCACCCAGATGAAGGCGGTCGGAGAGGTCATGGCTATAGGCAGAACATTTACTGAGAGTTTGCAGAAAGCATGGCAAAGTCTGGAAATCGGATATGCGGGATTAGGTGGGGATCGGGAGAATCCTAAGCGTCCCTACGTTCGCGAACGTTTACGAAAATCTTACTGGGATCGAACGCTCCAGATCAAGAACGCATTCATCCACGGCGCTTCCATGGATGAGGTGTACGATATTACGCGAGTTGATTTCTGGTTCCTGCAGCAAATCAAGACGCTCGTTGATCTGGAAGAAGAAATTTCTCAGATCCGCCTTCAGGATCTCACTGAGGAGATGCTTCTGAATTTGAAGCGGCATGGGTACTCAGATACTCAAATTGCTTGGCTCGTAACCGATGAGGTTACCGAAGAAGAAGTACGCACCTTTAGGTTATCCAAAAAGATTCAATCCCAGTTTCTGCTGGTTGATACATGTGCAGGAGAATTTCCAGCCATTACTCCATATTTCTATTCTTCCTACGAAAGTACAACCGAGAGTGTCGTTTCAGATCAGAAAAAAATCATCATCTTGGGTAGCGGCCCGAATCGAATTGGTCAGGGAATAGAATTCGATTATTCCTGTGTTCATGGGGTTCAGGCAGTACAGGAAATGGGATATGAGGCCATCATGGTTAACTGCAACCCAGAAACTGTTTCCACAGATTTCGATATTGCAGATAAACTCTACTTTGAACCAGTATTCTGGGAACGGGTCCTTGACATCATTGAGCATGAGCAGCCCGAGGGAGTTATTGTCCAACTTGGAGGTCAGACGGCCTTGAAACTGGCTGGGAATCTATCGGATCGGGGGGTCAAAATATTTGGTACCCCTTTTGAGCGGATGGATTTGGCAGAGAACCGAGGTAAATTTTCCGAAATTCTCAAAGAATTAGAGATCCCTTTTCCCCCATATGGAATGGCGAAGACCGTCTACGAGGCGGTACGTGTCGCTGAATCCATTGGATATCCCATTCTGATTCGCCCTAGTTATGTGCTTGGGGGGCAGGGAATGAGAATTGCAATCAACAAAGAAGAGGTGGAACGATATGTCACAGACATTTATAAGTTGTTGCCCGAGAATGAAGTATTGCTGGATCTTTTTTTGAATAATGGAATTGAGATTGATGTGGATGCTGTACGCGATGCCGCCGGAGATGTGTGGATAACCGGAATCATGCAGCATATTGAGCCCGCCGGAGTACACTCTGGAGATTCTACCGCAGTCCTTCCACCTCATTCCTTGGGTGAACCGGTGCTGGAAGCAATCAGGAAATACGCAATATTGATTGCAAACCGTCTGGAAATCATTGGATTGATGAATGTGCAGATGGTGGTTCAGGACGAGTCGGTCTATGTAATTGAAGCGAACCCCCGCGCATCACGCACGGTCCCGTTCGTTGCCAAGGCAACTGGGATCCCCGTCGCCCGAATTGCCAGTAAGGTAATTCTGGGAGAAAAGCTTCAAGATTTTCGGAGCAGGGGCGAGTTAGATTCCAAACTTGAGGGATATGCGATTAAAGAACCTGTGTTTTCGTGGTCCAAATTCCCCGAAGTCCGCAAAGAGTTAGGTCCTGAAATGAAATCTACCGGCGAAACGATTGCCTTTGTTGATGCTCTCACAGATAGACATTTCAAGCGCCCCTATGAAATGCGTAATCTCTACTTATCACGTTAGCAAATGGCCGGACACAATAAGTGGTCAAAGGTAAAGAGGCAAAAAGCAGTAACAGACAGTCGACGCTCAAAGGTGTGGGCCGTCATTACTCGTGATATCATGGTGGCAGCCCGTGAAGGGGGAAAAGATCCACTAATGAATGCCCGACTTTCGTTAGCCATTCAAAAGGCGAAGAGCAAGAATATGCCCAAAGAAAATATTGAGCGGGCGATCAAGCGTGGCGTTGGAGAAATTGAAGGTCAGGATTACAAAGAATGTATCTATGAGGGATACAGCTCACACGGGGTGGCGATCATGGTAGATGCACTGACAGACAACACCAATCGGACAGTTGCAGAGGTTCGAAGTGTATTTTCTAAACATGGAGGTAGTCTGTCAAAATCGGGAAGCGTAGCCTACCTATTTGAACGTAGGGGACTGATCCAGATCCCCGCATCGGTCATTGATGAACTGGAGCTACTGGAACTAGTAGCAGATGCTGGTGCCGAGAATGTGGAAGAAGAAGATGGGGTATATGCCGTGATCACCCCCGTAGAAGCATTTGAAGCCGTCCAAGTCAAACTCACGAATGCTGGAATCAAGGTTGAAGAGTCCCGCCTCGTTCATATTCCCATGACCACCGTTCAAAAAGTCCCCGATCAAGTTCGCCAAACGGATGCACTGGTGTCAAAGCTGGAAGACCTACAGGATGTACAGGAGGTTTTCACCAATCTGGAGATGTGATGCGGATTTTAGGTATAGATCCAGGTTCCTCACAAACCGGATATGGAATTATTGATGAACTGAATCAGGTACATGGATATGGGATAGTTGCACTTACGGGAGACCACATGCTTCGTATCCAGACAATATATCATGAGGTGAGCCGACTTGTTACTCAACTCAAACCGAATTCATGTGCCATAGAAATGCCAGTTTATGGTAGGAATCCACAGGCAATGCTCAAACTGGGGCGTGCACAGGCAGCAGCGATGCTGGCGGTTTTGAATCAGGGCATATCCGTGGCACAGTACACACCGAAAATGATCAAGCGATCCATCACCGGGAGTGGAAATGCGAGTAAGGAACAGGTTGCGTACATGGTGGTCAGCCTTCTGAACTTTGGACAATTGAATGATGGAATGTCCCATGATGCTTCGGATGCTTTGGCAGTTGCATTTTGCCACAAAGAGCGCGAATTGGCAGGCAACCAACCAACTACTCCTCAGTATCGTGGATGGGCCGATTTTATTCGAGAAAACCCTGATCGAGTGATTGGTGAATAAGTCTGCTGTGTCCCTAATCTATTGATGTAATACAGGGAGAGTGATTATTGCCCTGTCTCACCAATGAGTCCCCCCGTATACGTCCAATCCGATCTCCTATTTTTGAGTGATCTCATGTAATGGGGCGGTCATTTTCGTTCGTCGGCATGCAGGTCAATCGGTAGGTTGATTCTGGATTCACCACTCTGCCTTATATCCCGAGGTATCTGTCTACTTTTGGGAGGATTCCGTAAGGATCAGCAGTTGACACATTGGTGCAGTGGATAGTTGATCCTCACAGATTAACAAAATTCAGATCTGATTAAATTTGAGGGCAGATGCCTGAACATTGCTCATCAGTTTGCGTTATTCGGCGTTGGAACTAAACTAACAGACTCGTGCCCAAGAAACTTCAGAGAAAGAGCGATGATAAATATCAATTGGATCGACTCCCCGTCGTTCAGGTTTTCCACTGGAAAAGCAGGTCCAAGACCGGTTTAAGAAAAGGAGAACTCGTTTATTACGGTCCCTTCCCGACTTCTTATGGAATTGGCGAGGTCCAGAACGTGACCAAAGGGCTTGTTGCCGTGGATTTTCGTGGCAGCGGAAGTGCCAGAGTACACGAAGATGTGATCCATGAGCGTTATCTCGTTCCACTGAAGGAAGCATCTTTGTAGGATCCCAGAACGTAGGATGATGTGACTCAGCAGCTTCTCTGTCTCTATGCATACAAGTCCTACACAAAGAATATTTGCCGAGCATGTCAGTATAAGGTCGTGAGTTCATTCATCCTGCGAAATGCTATCAAGTTGCTTTGGTAAGCCCTCGGCAGTACACGATATTTCGTTTGAGACCGTGCTTGGACGAATCCTCAGACTTTTAGGATTAAACAGTGGAAGATCATAGTGGGTGCTCCACTCTCCGATTTTGCTGCCTCAGGGGGCGACAAGAGGGTCTATCCCCAGATAAAATATTGGATCGCTTGACTGGATTTAAGAGGGTGAATTTCGCGTAAAGCTCAGATTACCCAAAGGGATACAGTAGAGGGTGAATTTATTAGCAATCTTCGTAGTGATTGAACAGTTCTGGTCGGGAATTGCGCGTTTCTAACTGGAGGAGTATTTTTTTACGATGTATCCCTCCTCCATAGCCTATTAGTTGCCCATTTGCCCCAATTACGCGATGGCATGGATAGATGATTGGGATTGGGTTCAATCGGTTGGCACTACCCACTGCGCGTGCCAACTTAATATCTCCCAGTATACGAGCGAGATGTCCATAGGAGCGAGTTTCACCGTATGGGATAGTCTTGAGTAATGTCCATACTCTCTGTTGAAATGCAGTTCCAGTTGCATCCACCGGTACAGAGAAGCGAGTGATATTTCCCGAGAAATAAGCATCCAGTTCCTCCGCAGCCCTCTCAAAGGCGAGGCCAGCTGGTTCATGTTCTTCCGCGATTCCGAAATCTATCTTTATTAGACCGAAAGACGAAAAACTGAGAGTCAGAGGCCCGATTGGTGAATCGGGAATGATCCCGCATGTAGTTGTTGATGGGACAATTGACATGAGTAAAGCGTTTGAGGGAACTTGGATTGTATATCTGAAAAATTATCTACTTGCAGTGTAATGGAAACCTTTGTGCGTGAAACTGGCGACATGGTTCGTGTCTTAGAGATCAAGGCAGCGGCCTCAGACCTTGAAACGGATGTGCGGTTGGCTCTACGAAAGCTACAGTCCCAGGCCGTAATTCGTGGATTTCGACCTGGGCGCGTACCCCTAAAGATGATTCGTCGACTGTATGCAAAAGAATTAGGGGGTATAGTAGTTGAAGATCTTGTTAAAGAAGTTTATGAAGATATGGTAGAGGCCAGTGACCAATATAAAGTACTTGGCAAACCTCGAGAAGTTCATCGCGAGTATGAAGTCAATGGAGACCTCGAGGTCAGAATCGAATTTCATGTGATTCCCGAAATAGAACTTAAGAATATTAAGGGGATGGTGCTGGATGTTAGTGTTGTCGAGGTTAATGATGAGTTTGTGGATCTTTTCATCAAGAAGAAAATGTCAACCAACCTGAAAACCAGATCACTTGAGGCAAATGAAAAGATTGCCGAGAAGGAGGTCGGCCTGCTTGATCAAGTAACCTACGAGTTGGCAGAAGTAGACCAAGAAACAGGACGTGTACTGATTGGAAGGGAATCTCAGGAAAAACGTGTCCTTGACTATGGTGTTGCTGAATATGTTGGAGATCAAGGTGAAGGATTCAGAGAATTATTTGCAGGACACGCGATTGGATCTGAGATCATCGTTCCAAAGGACAGTGAACATGGCTCATCCCTCACTCAAATATCAGAAATTGAATCAAATTACCAGATACGGGTCGTAGATGTGCAGCGGTTTGACTTTCCAGAAATTGATGATGAATGGGCCGCCAAAATCAGCAATAATGAGGTGAGTTCATCTGAGCAATTAAAGGAGTGGGTGATCAAAATTCTTACAAATGAATTGGAGTCTCTAAATCATTATTTCGTAAGGTCTGCCGTAATTCATCGTATGCTTGAACTACATCCATTTACGTTTTCCACCGAGCTCATGTATGAATTCTTGAACCTAGATCTTGAAAATACAGAGCACAATCCGAGTCATCCAATGTCTGATCTCAACCTGGATATGGTGCGTTGGGATATTTTAGTCTCCGCAATTCGCAATCAGGTGAAGCAGGAATTTGGTTCCGCAACTCCGACGGATAAGTCGCAGGATAAGGACAGCACATCTGGGCAGGACCCTTATCAAGATGTTATTGATCCTTTACTGGCGCAGTTTGAGTTGAAACATATCCCGGCGACAGAATGGATAATGATGTCAGTGGTAAACAAACTTGTACAGGACTGACCAACTACCTTAGTTAACAAAATATGCTGTATTGTCATCATGGTAAATGACTTTGTCAAATTTTCTAAAAGTCTCCGATTACCGGAGAGTATCTATACCAAGGGTCTGGGGGATCAACCCATTGGAAACTTAGTCCCGATGGTGGTAGAACAAACATCCCGCGGGGAGCGGGCCTATGATATCTTTAGTCGTTTACTCAAAGAGCGCATAATCATTCTCGGTACTCCGATCAATGATGTGGTGGCCAATTTAGCTGTGGCCCAACTGCTCTACCTAACCAGCGAAGACCCAGAGCGAGACATCAATATCTACATCAATTCCCCCGGTGGGATGGTCTATAGTGGTCTTGGGGTTTATGATACGATCCAGTATGTGTCTTGTCCGGTTGCGACCATTTGTGTCGGATTGGCAGCATCATTGGGTTCAGTACTTTTAGCTTCGGGTACGAAAGAGCATCGTGCAGCTCTGCCAAACTCTCGTATTATGCTTCACCAGCCATTGGGGGGAGCTCAGGGACAGGCATCTGACATTGAAATACAGGCTCGGGAAATTTTGTGGTTGAAACAGCGCCTATACGAGATCTTGGCGAACCACACAGGGCAGGACCCAGACACAATCTCCAAGGATGCAGATCGAGATTATTGGCTGAGTTCCGAGGAAGCCAAAGAATATGGACTGATTGATAATATTCTGGTTCCTCAGGAACTTCCAGAAAAAAAGAAATAGTGTACCGCGTACGGGATTTGAACCCGTGTTACCGGCGTGAGAGGCCGGCGTCCTGGACCCCTAGACGAACGCGGCATGAATATTTTTTACGCTTATATAGCTTCGTAGGTTGCCCTGACAACCACTGACACCTCACGTTTGTTTGGAACGGAATTCTGTCTTTTTCGTGTAGGTAATCATTGGATATTTTTTCGTCATGTCTACGGCTATCTACCTGGACTATAATGCAACGACGCCGGTTGATCCCCGCGTTCTTGACAGGATGATGCCCTTCTTCACAGAGCAATATGGGAATCCTTCAAGTCAATCCCACATGTACGGATGGGCTGCAAGTGCTGCAGTTGAGAAAGCGCGGATGGAGGTAGCAGGGTGCATTGGCGCATCCCGTCCAAGTGAAGTGACATTCACGAGTGGTGCAACGGAGGGGATCAATACTGCAATAAAGAGCCTGTTGGCAATGCTCTCCCACCGCGGCAGACACATAGTTACCGTGCGGACAGAGCACAGTGCGGTAACCCGTGCCTGTCAATACATGGAACAGAATGGATGGAGAGTAACTTACCTGCCAGTTGACTCCAATGGACTTCTAGATTTAGACCTCCTGAAAGATAGTCTCACAGATGAAACAGTCTTAGTTAGCGTGATGTGGGCAAATAACGAGACGGGGGTCATTCAGCCAATTTCAGAGATTGGAAAAATAGTTCAAGAGAGAGGAATTCTATTCATGACCGATGCGACCCAAGCGATCGGAAAGTTAGCGGTGTCGGTAGAGAATATAGATATTCTGGTTTGTTGTGCACACAAGGTCTATGGTCCTAAAGGGGTAGGAGGAATGTTTGTTCGTAGTCGCGTTCGATGTGCCCCCTTAATTGAGGGGGGTGGGCAGGAGAGAGGTTGGCGAGGTGGGACCCATAATGTTACAGGAATTGTCGGAATGGGCGAAGCGTTCCGATTAGCAAACCTTGAGTATGAGCAAGACCAAGAACGTCTTTCGAATTTAAGAGACAAATTTGAGCATACCTTGATTGAAGCAGGACTTGAGGTGGCCATTCATGGTACGGGTGCTCAGAGACTTTGCCAGACATCTAGCATATCATTCCATCATTTGAATTTGGAGAGACTGTTGTTGTCCATTCGCACCCTGGCGGTGGGCACCGGAAGTGCCTGTGGATCTTCCAACTATGCACCTAGTTCTGTACTCACTACAATGGGAGTTAGCACCGATCTAGCCGGGCAGACCTTGCGAATCAGCCTGGGGCGTCCCACAACTGAGCAAGAGGTTCATACTGCATCTGAGAGAATCATCGAAGCTGTGAATCAACTGCACAAAAAAACTGGATAAAACGGATGGAAGTCGTGAATCGTGTGGCCCAAAGTGGTATTGAAGTATATGATCTGGAGCTACTCTGGTCCCCCGTTGAAATTAAAGAACTAGACCTTGCCCAATTTCTGGAACAGCAACTCCTTTTGCGAGAGAAGCCTTTCCGTACAAAAGTTGTTGCATACGATTGGGAGGAATTTTATGATGTACATGTTGCACTTTTTTGCAGCACGGAAGCATTGGTCCCCATGTGGGCATACATGCTGATTGCTTCGTGTCTTGATCATGCACGGAGCATTACCATGGGACGTTCGGCAGATGTAATTCGAGAGCAGTTTACACTGGCTTTGGAAGCTGAAGATTGGAATAGGTTTTCGGATAAGATCGTGGTGGTGAAAGGGTGTGGATCAGGAACTGTACCCGAAAGTGCGTATGCAAAGGCGATGAACGAGCTTCAGAAGGTCGCTCGCAAAGTCATGTTTGGTGAGCCATGTTCCAGCGTACCAATCTGGAGACGTTCCAACCTCCATTCCCATCCAGGGTAACCCGTGACTACACCTCGGGTATCAATTATATTATTTGGTTCTAGCGCGAATATTGTGGCTGGAGGTCTAAGCCTCCATGGAAAAAGAGGACCGTACTTCGGAAATTTTTGAATTTTCTATATCCTCTTCCGACGGGTTTGACTTCTTGAATCTTGCCGTTGATTCGTTCTGCTCATGGCACATACGCTTTTAAGCCATAGCTTGAAGTACTTTTTTGCATCGCCGAAAGCACGGCATCGAAAGATCGCCTTAAATTCCTCTCTCCGTCTCCAGGCAATGCGGACCTGCAAGTTCAATTTCTGGATCGCCTGAAATGTATCCTCTTGCGGTGCGGTTCGCTTCGTTTTTCAGGAGCGCATACCGGCTATGTTTGAGTTCCGTGCTGCTTGACCTCGCGTCTGCGAACTTGATCGATCGCTTTGTTGAGATACTGGATCAGGTGAAAGCGATCATGGATTAGCGTCGCATGTGGAAACTGCTCGGTGGCACAAGAAATAGAGGCCTTCCACCTATCGGTCGTAAGGGTCTGGATCTCGTCCTTTAGATCCCCCAGAAGTCCCTGTAACAAGGCGGTTACGCTATGTTTGTCGCGTCCCTGTCCTACATCAAGGACCACGCCTCGTTCGGAATCACTTACGCCGGTGGCGTACTTGTGGCCGTGATGAATCGCCTTCTCATCTACACTCACATGCGAAATGCCTTGCAGCACACGCCGCCGTTCCCCAAACTCCACACTGCGGTGCAGGATCTGATTCTCCACATCAAACTTGCAACGAAGCAACTCCGCCGTCTTCGTTTGATTCTTCGTCGCTTGGAGCAATCGAATCGTCCAGGATTCAAAGGCTTTTGTATAACGTTGCGAAGCACTTGACCAGAGAACCTCAATTGTGTTCACCCCTGCGGAAGACTTGACCCGAGGGACCTAGCAGTGGACAAAACATCGAAACTGAAACCAATCCAGATGCCACCAAGAACGCTCCTTACGGTGGTCATACAACGTTCCTGTCTCCCCAGTCTTCGGGCAGATCAACGAACGACCCGAATGGGATATATAAATGTCAATCCGCTGAGCTTCCGCATCCAAAAGCATCCGATCAATCCTCCACTCGCTTCCTAATTGTAAGCTGTTGGCGCACCGCAAAATCTAGAACTGATTCCATGAAAATATGTAAATTTAGAGAGAGCGAAAGGTAAGCATTCCACACGAATTGCGGCAGAACCACATAATGATCAATGAAACGACTAATATAAACGCGTGGTTGAGCATCATGCTCGTATTGGCCTGAAGGCATACATCTTCTCCACCTTCGCATAATAGCCCCTCTTCTGTCTTCCCAGAAAGTCTTTCACTGTCAACCAATTCAGATCACGAGAAAGTGTTTTAGTTGTTTTTGAGGCATACAGTCTTGCAATATTTGGAGTTAGATCCGTAATATTTTTCTTGAGAACCGGCCTTGACGATTGGCTAAGAGCTAAGGCCACCTCTCGCCGCCGCCGCATAGCGAGGGATTGAGGGAGTAGCTTAAATCTACTGTACACATAATGCTCCCACGCGAGTCTTAATTGCATCTCTTCAACGGTTTTGTTCTGGTTCCGAAGTCCATCTACAAGCCCCTCTATGGAGTAGTACAGAAAACCCATAGGATCTCCGCGGCCAGAATTGGCTTTACTTGAACGATCAAGCTGTCGATAGTACTCGGATCGAGTGAGATTGTAGTGATCACTAAGTAGATGAGCACAGGGAGATGGAACACCTTCGCACGCAAGAATCATGAGTTCTGCTAATCGGGCCGTACGCCCATTCCCATCCCCAAACGCATGGATCCAGGCAAGATATAAATGAACAAAGATCGCTCGTAGAATGGCCGATGCGATACGATTAGAATGTTGATCATTCAAATCGAGTGACCATTTGTCTTTCTCCAGCCACTTACAAAGCTTACCAATAAGGAAAGCACAGTCTCCGCGGGGAGCACCTCTGTAGCGAAAAACTCCAACAGAAAATGTTGGGATTTCACCAGGGACGACTCCCTCTTCAAGATGTTCTTCAAGGCCAGAGAGTAGGCGTCGATTGGCTTCAGAGATCCACTGAGGGGTGAGTATAGGTGGATTTCCAGCGACAATGTCTTCAAAGATCTTTTCAAAAGCAATAAGAACATTTTTTACTTCACGTTGGAGATATTCTTGGGACTTGGGAAGGTGTAGGTCCTCTTCCAGAATTGCCTTTATCTGCTCCTCTGAGAGAGTATTTCCTTCAATTGCGGTCGTTGCACGAGCTCCTTTGATCAGAAAAATCGTATGAAGATCCTTGGCTACTGTTGGAGGGAGTACCGCTTGAGCAATCTGGTCAACTCGCGCAACTGCTTCACCAAGTAACGACCAAAAAGAAGGAGTAGCACGCTCCAAATGGTGCTCAAAATCAATCCATGGATGGGTGCGAAGATACTCTCGAACGCTTGTCATGGTAGGGTCCTATTACAGACTATAAATGATTTCAAAGAGTGATCAAATGACACGAGTGCCTCAGAACGCACCATCTAACTTAACGAGGGGCAGCGAATATTTGATCAAATAAATACGTAGTCAAAATAATTTTAACCCGTGAAATGTCTATCAAAATGTCCAATAATTTACGGAATGATTACCAAGTAATCAATGATGAAGAATAATCATCAGAGTACAGGACAAGCTAACTCTGGTAGAGCGATAAATCTAAGCTCTCTGGAAGTATATAGTATTCGTTACCAGAGTCTCTGATGAGAGTACCAATGAGGCATAGTAGTTCAAGGATTCGAGGGAGAGGGAGACCTGCCATCAATTCAAGTGGACATTACATCAATAAGGAAGCATGGAGATGATGAAAAGATCCTCTTGGGAGATAGAATCGTATCCTGGAAATCAAACTACAATGCCAGTATTGTCCTCATGCATGAGATACGACCTAAGCATGGAACTGGTCTTAACCATTGATCCTGACCTATGCACTGAGAGCATTCCTGATCCTAACAGAACCAGTCAACAATTCGGATCCAGTCACTTGATGGATTGGTTCTACCGCGAATATTGTGGCTGGAGGTTAAATTCTCCGAAGAAGAATAGAATCGCATTGCTGAAAATTGCAAAGATTCTTTATCCTCTCCCAATCATTTTGAGTTCTTGGATTTTGCTGTAATTAGCTCTGTGATGGTATTCAATCGTATCGAATAGAACACATTACAGGCTATGGTAAGATGTGACTGACACATCTCGGGAACCTTGATAACTGTTTTGATGTCCCTCTTTCCAACACGAAATCATGTACATTTGTACAGATTCCCCTAGTTCATAAAATGCTTCTGATCCCATACAAATTGCGGTAGAACCACTTCTTGCTCTTTATCATCTTCTGTGTGATAGTTGAGGGTCCGCAGGAAATAAACCTTGAATACCATACTTGTCAATCCAATGGGGAATCAAATTCGGAGGAGGAAACGGGAAACAACTCAGTTGAGAGTACAATGCAGACCACCACGATAGAAATACATTTTCACTGTAGACCATTCTCCAATGATCCGTCCACCCCGAACACCAATAGGTTATTTTTCTCCATCTCTAACCACTTCGTTTCCCCTCGTTCAGGTTGGAATCAGAGATATTTGAAGTGACTATGGTTTGGTGCCCTAGATGATCATTGAGTAGGTAGCGGTAAAGTTTGAGAGTAACTTCCATTTTGTTCTCTTCCAGCCAATTTTGGGCTTCTGCGGTCATGATTAAGGTGCGACAGTCTGTGTCTGCCACCACTGAGGAAGAATCATTCTTGAGAGTAGTTACAAATCGGAGTGCATCTCCAGGGCTGAATTGGTAGAGACGTTTACCGCTCGGTTATAGACGGATGCCCTTCCAGAGACCAGTAGTTGGAGCTCATTTCCAATTGAGATTGACTCATTCTTGACATATTCATGAGGGGTAAGCCATTCACGTAGACCTTCTATTAAATCTTCAAAGTGTATCTGCCGCTCGAGGTGGCTCTCTAAGTCATCCATGGCATGCTCCAGTAAGGAGGTACGGCGTTCAGGGGATGCATCCACATTACTCTTCCACATCGTGAGAACCACATCTTCACAGCGCTCTAAAGCTTGGTTTTCATTTGCCTCAAATATGAGCTTGGCAAAAACTAATGGCCGGAGGACACGCCGAAAGGCAGAATGTAACTGCTCGGATACACCGTTCAGTATGAAGACCACCTCGCTATTGATTGCCTTTTGCAGGAATCGAGAGAGTTCACTGATCGCGGAGAAATCCAAGCCAGAGACTGCAGAGAAATCCAGCATGAGACACAGGGGTTTGGGACGTTCCTCCAGAGCCGTTTTGAGTTGACTCATCAGAGTGCCAATACTCCCAAAGAAAATATAGCCGCGTAGCCTGTATATTTTCACACGATTACCGTCCCGGAGCAAAATTGTACGGTCTGGGACGGTGCGAGCTTTATTGCCACGCCGTTCGCGGGCTGTGAACTGAGCTTCAATGGGATCTACACGACTGAGGCGGATTGCGAAAAATACGAGCATGATGCCCATTCCTGCGATCACACCTTCAATGAGTCCGACAGAGATAATCGTCAGAGAGATTATAAGAATAACCCCAAATTCCGCTCTGGGGAGACGTTTATAATTTTGTAATAGTCCCTGACTTACGAGCCCCACTCCCGCAAAGATCAGAATGCCACCAATCAGTGCCGTCGGAAGGATTTCCAGAATTTTATCTCCAAAGACCAATACACCACCGATTAATAAGGATGCAATCACACCTACCAGCCGAGTCTCTGCACCCAATAGTTTGCTACGCACAGAGCCAGAGAGGATGGTTGACACGACCGTTCCTCCACAGGTTCCTGCAAGCAAGGTAGCATATCCGGTAGCCTTAAATTCTAGGTTCCAGTCTATCTCCTCATTGACTGCAAGTTCAAGCCCTGCAATACCTAGGATAATACAAATCAATGCAATCAGGATAAGGGTCAGTAGCTGAGGGATTTGAGGCAGAAATGCACCCCACTTCACATGTATGAGGTCAGATGGGAGAAAAGACGGCCACAGTTGTCCTCCTGCCGTACTGGTGAGTAATAGGTCCAACTGCCTTGCCTCATGACTATCCAGACCAACATAACGCAGGACAATATGATAGGCAATAACTAGAAGTGCTGCCCCCACAGGCAAGATCAACACATTTCCCCAGCGTTTCAACGCGTAATAAATGAGGATGCCAAAAATGATACCAGGAAATATGATCCAAAACTGTGCAGAATCCAGAGTCAAGAAGGTAGTCCACCCGAGTCCCTGTGCCCCCATTAAAGACAGTGCGGCTAAGCATACTTGACCACCAATACCTGCCAGAAATCCCGCAGCAACTGAGTATGGGATAAAACGCACCAGCCGGGCCAAGCGAAAATGGCCGATCATGAGACAGCAAATTCCTGTGGCGACTGCACTGATGATAAGTGCACTAACTACGGTGCTGAATAACTGCTCTTCAGGCGCCTCAATAGTAGATGCGATGGATGCCATAATGACCACCAGTGCCGGTGATAGCCCGGCAATGATACCGCGGTAATTGCTTGCCAAGGCCATGATTAGACAGGCTGCAAAGCTTCCAAACAGTATCAACCCAATGCCCTGAGAAGAGTAGGATTCCAGGGCATCGTAGAAGATGAGACTTCCAAAGGCAATCTGAGCAACAACGATTCCTAAGCCAGAGGTTAACCCAGACGAGAGTGCTGGAATTAACTTTGAGGAAAAGAGATCTTTGCGAAGTTCAGAGAACAGTTCTATGAGAGCAGAAGTCACCAGTCAAAAAGAAATATGGTCGTGAGTAAAGGTGTGTTGAAGGAGTCACGGATTAGAAATTATCTTATCTTAATCACAGCAAGATCGTGTACATAGAGAGACCGAAAGCAGTGAAATTCATTGACTGCAGTGGCTCGTGATAAGTCAGGTAATCTGACAGTTGGCCTCAGGTACAGATCTATTTTCATCATACGCACGGAAGAGATCTTCTGAAAGTTCAAAGATAACAGTTAGTGCCTATAGACTCATAAACGAAGGTTCTAAGAAGCTGTTTACAATTGCCAGAGCGGGCCGGTAGTTGACTTTACTTTATGAATACTTCTCTTAAATCATAGGGGGTATGCTCTCATAGATTCCTGATCAAATTCTCTTGCGATTGGGCCACGGAGATGCTAAGATTCCGCAGACTTTTGCATGAATATTTTTCTGAGAATCATCGGCATGACTGGTGTTAACGTTCAAGTGTAGATAGATATGATAAAGATCATGGATCAGTATTTTACATACTGGTTCCCTCGTGCCTGTATTATTGGTGTTCTGATATTATTCCGAGACAAATCAATGACTCCACATCTTTTTTTATGAAAATTGACCTCCAAGGAAGAGTTGCGTTAGTGACGGGTTCTAGTCGTGGGATTGGAAGAGCGATCGCGAGAAGTCTCGCACATAGTGGTTCAACCGTTGCCATCCATTATAACAGGGACCGGCAGCAGGCTAAAGAGGCTGCTCTGGAACTGGGGGATCATGCGAGTCTCTTTCAGGCAGACCTTTCCCAAGTTCAAGCATGCGAGATGCTCTTTCAGGACGTATTGGCATCCTACGGTCAGTTAGACATATTGGTCAACAATGCAGGTGTTGCGCAATTGGTGCCGAACTCTGCATCTACACAAGTCTGGATTGATGCATGGGAGCAAATGATGGCGGTAAATGCACGAGCGACTGCACTCTTATGTCGTCTTGCGGTTAGACATTTTCAGACGCGACAGGAAGGTCGCATCATTAACATCGCATCTCGTGCTGCTTTTCGCGGAGATACGGCAGAGTACATGATTTATGCTGCTTCAAAAGGATCTATGGTTTCACTAACGCGAAGCATTGCTCGTGCATACGGGAAAGACGGAATCAAGGCATTTATCCTTGCTCCTGGGTTTGTTCGTACAGAGATGGCCCAGAGTGCAATGGATTCATATGGGAAAGAATTTATCTTGGAAGATCTTGCACTCAATCGCCTGACTGAACCAGAGGATATTGCTCCGATGGTAACACTTTTGGCCAGTGGACTGGCGGACCATGCTACTGGTGCATCAATTGATATGAATGCCGGAAGCTATGTACATTAATGGACGCTCATGATGAAGCTCACGAAAAGGGAGACCATTTGAATATTCCTCAAATGAATTAAGGGTCAACACTGGCCTGTTGACGTCTACGCTCAGCGAGGTAACGTCGAAGGATTGCAGCGTCTCGGTTATGGTCTCGGAGGTTCACATTAAACGTATGACCACCGGTGGGATTGGCTACAAAAAACATGTAGTCATGCTCTTCTGCTGCTGCAGTCGCTTTAAGAGATGAGAGTGAAGGATTCGTGATCGGTCCAGGAGGGAGTCCGAGATATAAGTAGGTATTGTAGGGGTGTCGGATCTGATAATCACGAAAGAAAAGACGCCGCATATTTCCTTCCAGCTCAATCAGTGCATATTGAACTGTCGGGTCAGCTTGCAACGGCCAACGTTTTCGGAGGCGATTTACATAAACCCCCGCAACTTTAGATTTTTCAGAATTTATATTCGTTTCCCATTCAACGATTGCGGCTAGGCTTACAACTTCGTCTCGCGTGAGATTCCGCTCTCTCGCTTTAGGAGCGAGTTCGCGCTCGTATAATGCGTCGAATTCTTCTTTCACATGCCGAACAACATCCTCCGCTTTGGTCAGCCAGTAAAACTGGTACGTCTCAGGGAGCATATAGCTGAACAAGTGTAGCGTATCTGTATTAAGTGAGGTCGCCAGAGCAGTGTCTTGAAGTGCGGCAATAAAATCTTTTGATTCAAACGCCATGTTGGCAGAGGCAGTACGAGCGATCCGATCGCGTCGGGATCCGGCCGGAATTCTAAGAGATACTGGGGTTTGAAGTCCTTTTCGCAGGACTTGTAATAAGCTCACGTTCGATTGAGGAGAAGAGAAAAGGTAGTGACCTGCTTTCACTTGATCCTTCCATCCCGTCGCATGAGCCACAAGTTGGAGAGTCCAGATATGCTTGATCAACTCCCGGCTTTCAAGTGAGTCGACAACATCGGAAAAAGTGCTTTCCCTTGGAAGATGGAGTGACCGATCATCATCAAGAGGTGCAGTATTTGGAAGCCATAGAATCCAGAAGGCGAACGCTCCGATTCCAATGAAAAGTACAGTTAAAGATGGGAGGACCAAGCGCTTCCCCATGATTAAGGTGAATGTGACTGATATTTCTGTCGCTCAAGCGCACGGGTTTCGTCAATAATACGCTCAAAGAGTCTTCGTACAGCTTCGGGGGACAGAGGCCCTGGATTAGAGCGCATCACATTGCCGAGGATTTCTTTTTCTCGGAGAGGCATATATATCGGGAGTCCAAGTTGTTGCTTGATATGCCCAATTTGATTCGCCAGAGAAGAGCGCTTATTCAAAAGGGTTACCAGTAATTGATCTATCTCGTCAATTTGTACCCTGAGTGGCTCTATATCTTTTTCCGAAACTGCTTGCTGCGACGGTGCAGGCTTCATAAGTGTAAGTAGTATGCGAGGATGATGCTCAATAAATACTTGAAAGGCATAAGTTGAACAAAAAAGAGATCCTTCGGTATTGACTTTCTGTTGCGTTTACCTTATCTTTCTGAACCAGAGACATGCCTTAGATGATGTATAGGAATTTATCGATTATTGTACTTTTAGCGATACTGGTATCCCCTGTTGAGGCGCAATTACGGAACTCAGTTCCGAATGCGCTCCCACAAACTAGGCTTTATAGTTCATCTAATCAAGTAAGTGCCCTTCTGAGTAAGATCTTTAACCCAAGTGTCTTCCAAATGAGCCATAGCTTTGAAATGTCGGCTGGATCTTTTGGTGGGAATGGGTACTCAATGGGAATGTACACAAATACAATGGCATGGCAGTTCAGCCCCAAATTTGCTGCACGAATGGATGTTGCCGTTGCATATTCTCCCCAGAATCAGATTGCCAGAGAAGCAGGTTTTGGCCGACAGCATCCCCAGATTTTTCTGCGGAATGCTGAGATATCCTGGAAACCATCTAATCGGGTACAATTTCATTTTCAGGTTCGACAGAATCCCTACGGGTACCACGGGATGATGGGATATGGTCCCTATGGATACGGATATTATCGTCCGTATGCCAGACCTTTTGCAAGAGACTACTGGTTTTAGCTCTCCATTGTTGGAGCACTTATGAACCGATTAAAGGTGTTTGGACTTGACGTTTTCGTGGCGTTGTTGGTCCTTGTGGTTGCAATTCTGGCTGTGTCCCTATTGGTAAATGTCCCCCTTGTGAAGGATGCAGTTTTTTCTGATCAGGTAGCCTCTTCCATAGAGACCGAGTACCCAAGGGCATCTGAAATTCATCAGGTAGAAGTTCGTAATGGGGTTGGAGTCAGTGGTATTGCAGAGCAAATGCGGTCTTACTTACGCTCTAAAGGGTATGATGTGGTTGGTGTAGGGAATCATGAAACCTTCACCGTAGAGCAGACCATGATCGTGGATCGTATTGGGAATTTTGCTATCGCCCAAGAGGTGGCTGCATCGTTAGGTCTACCGTCTGAGCGGATTCAGCAGGATCTTCGTAGCGAATTTCATCTTGATGTTTCGATCATTCTGGGCAAAGACTATGGAATCATCCCCCCGTTCCGAGGTCTTGAAGCTACCCCTCACACTCAAGAATAGATGGCCTTGATTGAGTCCTCACGCCCCTCAACTTCTTCATCCCCGAAGCAGATAGAAAATAATCCAGTCCCCGTAAAGCTTCGTGCCCGGGAAGCCTTGATCGCCGTACAGGAAAAGAAAGCTTCAGATCTGGTTATCATGGATATGCATGAAACCAGTGGACTTGCCGATTACTTTATTTTGTGTACGGGCACATCAGACATTCAAGTGAAGGCTATCGCTGAATCTGTGGAGAGACGACTCAAAGATGAATTTCGTGAAATTCCCTGGCACATTGAGGGAGCAGAACATCGCCAGTGGATATTGCTGGATTATGTAGACTTAGTTGTTCATATATTTTCGCCTGAACGGCGAACCTTCTATGATCTGGAGAGGTTGTGGAGTGATGCTCCGATGGAGCAGGTGAGTAATGATCCAGTGCGTATGCTAAGCACATGAGATCAAATTATTCCACCATTCTTGTGGCTATGCTTGGCTTCATGATCGCATGCAGTGGTCCCGGCTCAGAGATTCCTGCGGATCCAGATATGCGGTTTGGACATCGCTTTGAGGGCCTCCCACCGGATGGGTATGGACCCATCACCATCCAGATACCTGAAGAGAAATCAAGATTTGACTATTTCCCTGCAACATTTAATCATGTGATTATTCGGCCTGATATCGTTGACGATGAACAAGATACCGTTG
This sequence comes from Rhodothermales bacterium, assembly GCA_965209015.1. Classification (GTDB taxonomy): domain Bacteria; phylum Bacteroidota; class Rhodothermia; order Rhodothermales; family Bin80; genus Bin80. Next base: position 711,513 of record OZ242367.1, read on the forward strand.
CAGTTGAGATTTTAGTCAAGGGGAGCTTACCTAACGCATGTATGGAATTGCATGCATTTGACCAAAAACGGACGGGAAATATCATCACAGCTACGTTACAGATGCGACGTCCTCATGCCCAAATATGTGCTTCAGTGCGTCGTCCCTACAGGCTCTACCTGATGTTAGAGGGAGGATTTGCACCGGGACACTATACGCTCAAACTCAATCGTGAAGTCGTTCCTTTTATGGTTCGTAAATTTGATACGGGATAAGGTGAAGAAGTTTGAATGTTGACCAATTTCGAGTTATCCCTGATACACTTGCACACATCACAGTGTAATTCGTTGAAACCGTTGGGTGTGGATAGTAAATTGATATAGAATGGTCTTGTGGGCGGTGTAAGGATACAATTTCGTTGCATGCTTTCATGCTCCGGTATGTTGTCACTCTTCGATCGCAGAGGCAGGGTAGCTAATTCTCTAGATCGCATAGATCTACTTCAACTCAATGGATACACATCTCGCGTTTTCCTGTTTCGAGATCATGAATCAGATTCAAGCTCTTGGACACCTTGGGTAAAAATGGATATACCTCCTGATCCAGCTGTAGCAGGCCGGTTTTAAGTATCCATGTCGTAATCCGTTTAACTTAGCAGATATGTGTTTGTAGAGTTACCAGCTTAATGAGTTCTTTGGGGTCTGGCGCAACGCTTAAGGAGGCTTCTTTGAAGCTAAATATAGGACGGAAGAGTGTTGCTGGGAGTGATGAGATATCAGACCTCTTTCAAATGGAACATACCCTAAGTGAACCATTATTAACTTTGGTTATTACAAAAAAATTACGTTATTTGTGTGTTATACTTATCCTCCCACTCCACAAGCTATCATACTTATGGCAACCTATCAACGCCAAGCAACTTTCACCCGAGACATTTCATTTCTAAGTCTTGGGAGCCTATTCCTGATCTCAACCGTGATCACTATCATGTTTCTGGTTCCTGAATCTTCCCCCTTGGAACCTAATCAACGGTCTATGAAGTCACAACATCTCGAGGATTCTTTTGGGTTTCCAGATAAATTTGCAGAATATTTTGCATCAGCGCAAGGCCTTAACGCTGGCTATCCTCCCTATCCGCAAGGTCACAAATGGCAGGAGTTTCAAAATGCATTATGGGAAAATGCAAAGCGCGGTACAAATTCGGCTACACTAGATTGGATAGAACGTGGTCCGGGTCGTATTGGTGGAAGGACCCGTGCCGTCTTGGTAGATCCGTCGGACCCAATGGCGAATACATGGTATGTCGCCTCTGTGGGAGGAGGTGTATGGCGCGGGCATCGTTTCATTGATGACTTCGGGCAAGAGCAGGTTGAATGGACTCCACTCACAGATGATTTGCCCAGTCTTGCTGCGACGACGCTAGATATATCTCGCAACAACCCGAATGTTATGTATCTGGGGACCGGTGAGGGATTCTTCAATGTTGATGCCGCTGCTGGAGTTGGAATGTTTAAGTCTACGGATAAGGGTGAGTCTTGGATACATCTTTCTGCTACAACGTTAAGTGGAGAATCGGACTGGCGCTACGTCAATCGCTTGGTGGTGCATCCTGATAATCCCGACCTTGTCGTTGTCGCAACAAACACTGGAATTTTTCGAACAGAGAATGGTGGACAGTCATTTTCCAAAGTATATACTACTGATCGTCGCGTTCAGGATTTACGGGCGAATCCAGATAATTTTAATATTCAGTTTGCCACAGTGCATGGAACCGCGATTCTACGCTCTGTGGATGGAGGGAAGACTTGGGAAGAATCTTTAGCAGCTTTTCCGTATTCACCTGAGCGCATCGAAATCGCTATTTCTTCTTCAGATCCAAATGTGATTTGGGCTTCTGCCGAAGGTTCAGGTGACCGATCAACAACATCGAGGCGTGGAGGAGAAGTACCTGTATCCGATTTTTATCGCTCCATAGATGGGGGAGAATCATGGAGGTTTATTGATTTTTCTGATGAAGTACCGGGTGCCTTAACAGGTTTCTTAGAAGGCCAAGGGTGGTATGACAATATGATTCTCGTTCACCCATTCTCTCCAGATACAGCTTATCTTGGTGGTGTAGACCGTTACAGGGTCTGGGTAGATGGGAGTAGCGATCCAACCTCTATTACGATAGGGAATATAAACAGGTTTAATAATGCGGCCAGCTTTATAGATTTTATCAATTTTGGAGCGAATGCAGTTGATGGGACGATTTCTTTGGGGTACCTGAGCAGCGATCCTGAGGATGATGTGCATGACATTGAACTCTCTGACATGACCTCCGTAGAGGTTCGGTTCGGCCCAGGGCTCACTCAAAATGCCCACCGATTCACGGTTCCCCGGAATGCAGGAACAACCGGTGATGGAGGGCCCGGGGTTACCTTCCCAGAATACATCTACGAAGATTACGTTGAGGTTCCATTTCAGGTCTGGGATACCGATAATAATCGTCAATTAATGGTCTCCTTCCGCGATCAAGCACGTGACGGTGAATATACTCTCATCCCTCGCAATACTGAAGGGAGTGCAATTAACCATAGTCGCGAATATATATTTGTCTCAAAATATGATTATGCAGAATCTCCAAGGCTAGATCTAGCACAAAATGGAGGATTCAGAAAAGGTCTGATGTATTTTATGTGGCCAATTTTGCTTGAAGATGAGGAAGCCCCTGACTGGAACCCGAATTCTCCTCCCCCTGGGAAAATAGACATTGACTTTAAAGAACTGGATGTCTTAGCTGAAGAGTCCTTCATAGAATTGTGGGAGAATGACATTGTCCATGTTGATCACCATGCAATGGTCGCTGTACCTATTGATGCAAGTACAAATGAGTTTTATCTCTTGAATGGGAATGATGGTGGGGTGGCCTATTCCCGGGATGGTGGAGAGAACTGGATTGAAGGAGACGCCTCGCCGGGCTACAATACGTCTCAATTTTATGATGCAACCAAACGCGAAGGCTTCCCCATGTATATCGGAGGCATGCAAGACAATGGTACTTGGGCCTCATATAATATGGCAAACAGCAGACGCGGTTGGAGGAACATACTGAGCGGTGACGGGTTCGATGTTGTCTGGAAAGGTGCTGATTCACTCATGGTTTCAGCCCAATCTAATATTATTCAGCGGTCATTCAGTGGAGGAAGCAATGGCATAGCACCCGCCGGAAATATAGGTGACTGGGACGGTCAATTCATTACCTCTCTCGGGTGGACACCTGAATCCGGTGATGCGGTCTACTCTATTTCACCCTCCGGAGGTCCCTTGCGTACGCTTGATTTTGGAGGAACATGGGAGGCCTTACATCCAAGTTGGGATCCGCCCATTTTTAGCACGAGCGGAAAGGTCCGCGTCTCTTTGGCAGATCCTACCGTCGTTTGGGCAGGTTATTATTTGCGTCCCCCAGCAAGTTCATCTGGCGGAAGGCTTCATGTTATTGAGAATGCCATGTCTCCACGGGAGACCATAAATAATTCACCTATCATTCGTCGTGCCAATGCACCGGACTTTGCACCCAGTGCGACCATCACTGGTTTAGCAACGCATCCCTTTTCTCGAGGTACCGCTTATGTCACTTTTTCAGTCTGGTGTGAACCCAAACTATTACGGACAGAAGATATGGGCAGGACCTGGGTGGATCTGTCTGGGTTTGTGGATAGCGATAACTGCGAAAGTACCAATGGATTTCCAGATGCTCAGGTGTGGGATGTTGAAGTATTTCCTGAGTTGCCGAGAATCATCTGGGCTGGAACTGATATAGGAATCTTTGAATCGCTTGATCATGGACAAACATGGGCCTATGCAGACAATGGATTGCCCGCCGTGAGCGTGTGGCGGATTCGGATTGTTGATGGGGATGTGGTCGTAGCAACTCACGGGCGTGGAGTCTGGTCGCTAGACCTGGATCAGGTATTGACTGCTTATAATCAGGATGTATCTGAGGTACCCGATGCATTTGAACTTCACGGAAATTATCCGAACCCCTTTAATCCATCCACGAATATTTCCTTTAAAGTTGCAACGAATAGTCACATTCGTGTAACGGTGTTTGATCTTTTGGGGCGGAAAGTGGCTACACTTACGGACCAGCCCTATGCAACGGGCACTCACCAAATTCAATGGGATGCATCTGGGGTGAGCAGTGGACAATACATCTATCGGATGGAGGCCGATGGGAAGATGATTGGAGTAAAGTCAATGGTCTTGATCAAGTAGGGGCTCAGGAGATTGGGACTGCCTCAGGACTAGTTCCAGATAATTCCCGGAAAATAATCAGCTTTACAAACGAACTGTCGGTGGCTCTTCTACCGACAGTTCGTTTGTTTGGGCATTGATCTTGTTGTCGGTTCAGTTAATCTAGCGGCTTTATCTCCTTCCCAAAAAGAACCTTTTACCCTCAGTGCATTAAGGTGAGGAGAGGATCAGGGCTGGAAGATGGACAACCTTGATGATCCAGGAGATACGGAACATAGAGAGTGCAAAGACCGGACAAAGGTCAATTTATATTTCTCCATCATCAGTGAAGAGTCCGAGTTGTGGGTGAAGGCGTTCTTTTTTGGCTAATTCTACAATGGATTTACACAACTCGGAAAGAGTGGAATACCGTTCAATATCCTCAATTACCGTTGGGATGATTAAACCGTCGGGCTCTTCCTCCCATTGAAAAACTTTGTAGAGCACAAAGGATGAATCAGACACACTCGGACAGGCATGGTACATGTTTGACCGGGATTCAGGGTCATACAGGGTCACCTCTGCATATTCTGCTTCTTCAGTTGGAGCATTCTCGTACCATTGTTCAAGCAACGCCAATACGAATGAATCTGGTAAGGAAAGATGTTCCGACATAGACTGTATGATGAATATGGGATGCGTCTAACTATGAGGACAGGGCCTGTTCAAGATTTTTCTGGTCGGTCAGATCTTCAAGGAATGAGTACGCCTCAGCGTCATGAACGATCTGTGATTTTGCACCGAATATCTTATCAAAATAATATACCACCACATCGGATACGACACTAATGTCACAGGGCTTGTTTATTTCTTTTTCGATAGAAGTCACCTCGCGGTCAGAAATTCCACAAGGTGTGATTTTCCTAAAGTAATCCAGATCAGGGTTCACATTCAAGGCTAGGCCATGGGTGGTCACCCAACGGCTGGCATGGATCCCAAAGGCACAAACTTTTCGTTCAAATCCTTCGGGGCCAACCCATACACCTGTTCGTCCAGATACACGAAACCCTGATAGATTATACTCGCCAAGAGTATGGATAATAATCTCCTCCAGATCACGCATGAACCGGTGTAAATCACGATAAAACCTATCAAGATCTAATAAAAAGTATACGACCAGTTGGCCAGGGCCATGATAGGTTACATCTCCCCCACGATCAATATGTACGACCTCAGCATCTTCTAGAGTGAGCAAATGGCGGTTGTCTCCACTTTTCCCCATAGTGAAAACATGTGGATGTTCAAGTAGGAGAAGTACATGAGGTAGATGCTGATTACTTTTCTTTGCCTGAATGAGGCGATCTTTGACGGCTTCCTGAAGTGCCCAAGTGGGACGGTATGCTACCCGCCCTAAATGGCAGACAATGACGGGTTCTGAGTGTAACACGTTAATGAGAGAAATTTACGCGTAAGTTGAATCCACCCTTAATGGTCTTGTAGGGAAGCCTTCGACTGTCACCAATAAAGTCTTCGTACTGAATAAAGAAATCTGCTGAAACAACGTTACTGAATTGGTACGCAATTTTTGGCTGCGCTTGGATTCGTGCTGTGCTGGTTAACACATCTACATAAGGCTCCTCAAGGGCTTCGGATACATCAAAGTCTGGGTCAAGTGCTGCAATTTCCATGGCGCGACGGATATAAAAACTGCGATCATCATTTCCCGTCCTAGAGAGGGTGAGTGAGAAATTTATCCGATTATTGAGTGCACGGCGAAGGAACGGAAGCTTTAATCCAGATTTACTCCATGAAGCTGTGAAAGAAATTTCGTTACTTCGGTTTTCATTCACCACATTATTGGTCGTACTGAGTGAATAGGAATTGACCTTGTTCCACACCACACTAGCTTGGACATTTCCTTTAATAGATAGATCTACGCCAACTAAGGGTTGAAAGCGTTCGTTGATTCGTACGGCGTCTACTTCCTCATGGGGTATTTCAAAGGCAATGACGGGTCCCGGTCCGAGATTGAAAGCATCCTCTTGACCACCCCGAAGATTTGACCTGAAATCAGACGAAAAAGTGCTCGAGTAAGAATGACGTAAAGTGGCATTCTGGAACAGTATTCGAATCAGCGGCCAGTTAGAGATTCCCGAATAACTGACCGACCAACTTGGTAAAGGGATGGGAGCAGTACCCGAGGATCCGAGGGCAAGATAACTTGACTGGAAGTCCTCATATATCCGGCGGTTGGTTAGAACAGTGGACCGTAATGTGTCAGGCAAGAGGTCACCAGAGGAGCATACCTCTCCACAATCGGAAAAATATTGATCCAGTTGGGACTGAAATAGATCTACATAGGATGCTCCAAATGACCATGCGGAAACAGAAATATCGCTCGTCCGAGTCGTATCCGCACCCGGTTCACCGTTTTCTAAAAGACGGTAAGTAATATTTTCTCTATTAGTTTCCTCCATCTTCCAATTTAAGGTGACTCGCAGTTGAGACGACAAGTTCAAGGAAACTCGACCTGACCATCGGTCGTCACGATTGAGAGCATCGGTCACTTGGAGTCGATCATTGAGAATTCGCCCCTCCTCTGGGGTAATAGTCCGATCAAGTCCCAGCCGATATCTAAGGGATGGTCCCTGTCCGTTGAATAATGCGTCATATAGGCTGTAGTATACCTGGGTATTCCCAGATTCGTCCAAAATTCCAATATTGTTTGCGGAGCCTTGGCGGGTACCATTGTAAGTTAGAGATACATCCTGTATCCCGGTGACGGCAAGTAAGAACCGCCGGGACAATGCTTTTGGGGTCAGCCCTGGGGGGAATCTAAATCTGGGCGTACGTGTTGTATCCTCCACTTCAGGCACATTCATAGGAATCTCCTCCTCAGAAATATCTTCCTCCGTCACAGTCGTGTCAGCTTGCGCTTCCCTCTGGCGCTCAAATTCTAAGCGACGGGCTACACGGCGTTCCTTCCGTTTTTGCTGTCTCTGCTGCCGTCGTGTCTGTGCCTCAGATTCGGCAGCACGTTGAGCGTTCTCTAATCGCTGGTAGAAATCAAATTTCTGTAACAATTCTCTGGGGTTCAAGGTGAGCCCAGCACGGAGGGAGATATTGATATTGGTTTGAGCTCCCGCATTGTTTCCGACCGATCCATTGGACCATCTAAAATTTGCTGTGTAGTTCATATCCTGAATTTGAATCCAGGATAACGACTCATAGCGCTGTAAGCGAGGTCGAAAGGTTGCATTGAATCGAGAGGAGTAGGATTCTGTCCGAATACTGGGCGCACCTGGCACACTCCCGCCCAATGCCTGTCGGAATACCTGACCAAATTTTCGATGCCGAAGATCAGTAAGCTCAAAAGCACTAACTCCAATTTGGGAACTATCAACCGTTCCCTCCTGAATCAAGGAGGCCAAAGTCGTATTGTCAAATCTGGATTCTTTGCCGGTTGTATCAACGAGAATAACAGAATATAACGTGTCCACTCCGATTGCATTCAAGCTTTGATCGGTATTTGAATCAATCCCTAGATCAAGGAAACTGAATGGACTGTACTGGAAATTAAATCGCCGATTATGGGAGAATTGATGCTGTGGGCGAATAGGTAACTGAACATCCAGAGGTAATTCGGAACTGCGTTGACGAACGGGATCAGGGCGTTGCTTTGAGGAGGAGAACGTTCGATTCGCACTCAAACTATAATCTAGCGAAGAGGGAAGATAATTAAGGCCAATATCACTGAGCAGGTTCAGTACAGGGACTCCCTCGAGCCAGCTAAATAATCGGAGGACCCGAGGAGTCCGAACTTGAAGGCGATAACTTAATGAGGAATTCCAGCGCCAAGAATTTCGAAACGATTGGGTTGGAGTTCGATTCTTATTATCCGAATAGGAATAACTGAACGATACACCATCAAGAGTATTTCTAAGCAGCCGTGAGCGGCTTCCACTCTTGCTGATCCGCGCTGAATACGATGACACCTTAGAAAACGTCTGTGCTTCCTCGCGGATCTGTTGCTGCCGAACGGCAATCTCTCCACTGGTTAATGTCGAATCGGCTTCAATAGCATTCTGGAGACTGATCACACGAATATCACCACGGTTCGGGTCAAACCGAGGAAGACTTGAATTTTCTTTTATCTCCATACTCACGGGTAACGTCCAACCATAGCGCTCGGGAATAAATTTATCCAGGCTTAGTTGTGAGTTGACCGTCCAATTTTGTAGATTGAGTTGCTGCCGATCTCCTAAGGTGCTTGATAATGAGCCAAATCCATCAGATTGTGCACGCGCAGATACTTTGACGCGTGCCAAATCTGCTAACTTGATGTCAGCCGTACCATAGGCAGCATACCCTACCTCTTGATCATATCCAGCCATCCGCAACTCGTTGACCCACATGCTCGCCTCCTGCAATATGTCCCCACTCTCCGATGCGTTACGAATACCAATCACGATGGTCGTAATTCGGCTAAGGCTGGGAGTCCCTCGAACGCCGATACGAGTACCGGGGGGAGCAAACTCTCGAATCACGGATTGGAAGTTTGCGTGGATATCACTCCAAAATGTTTTGGTGGGATCAAATCCGGTACTGGATTCATCCTCAAAGGTATCACGTAGAAACTTCAATTGGTTCAGAGAACTCAGCAGGATATTTACTGAATTCAGATCTGTTACTGATTCCCCATCTGGATCTGGATTGGGTTGATTCGTGCGCCAAAGGTAGTCTGCCCGCTGGCTAGGCTCTGCCGGGATATTGTACAGTGGGCTGGGTGTCAGAGGCTGTTCGTACTCATAGTAATCCGAATCCTCGTTGGCTCCGAGCCGGATGAAGAGTTTTACTGCACCACGATCTTCGGCCTCTAATGGTTGATTATTCATCCGGCCATTAAGATGAATGAACATGCGCAGATTGTTATATCGAAGAAGATCCTGCGCTGAGTTATAGGTGCGGTACACGGCAAGGTGTCGGTTGGGGAGGAGATCGCTTGCGCGAATGACCATTGCCTGCTCCCTTACATCTCGAATTTCTCCCGACCGAGCTTCACGGATTCGATTCCTAACAGCTCCCTTAGGGATTTCATATTCAGAATTTTCCTCATTATTTACGCTTTCAATACTAATACGAGCCCCTGTGAATGGATTCTCTGGAGGAATCATATTTCCATCAGGATCGGTAGTATTCACCACTTCACTGGTTCTCCACTGGCTACCTACCAATTCCAAGGTCGCAAAACGTACAGTGATTGGAGAGGTGTGTCCGGTGGTCCAGATACGGATGGATTCCATGAGTGTAAAGTCCTGAATTGCTCCAACCCGACGGGTAAAGTTTCGGATGGGAATCCGAACCAGATACCATCCGGTTCCGGTACCATCATTCGTTTCGATTTCGTTGATGACATAATCGTTCGTATTCTCGGGCCTTGCTTGTTCGTCCAATATGCCAAGATTGAGAGGGACCTCATACTGGAAATAGCTATTGTCTGTATCCGAGGCAGAATTCAGATTAATATCTTCGGTATCGGGGCTACGCGAATTCCCAGTATCTGCATCCCCACCTCCGCCGGGGCCTAATTTGCTATGGGCATCAAACGAATTTAACTCATGACCTGCAAAAAATCGGGTAAAGCGCTCCTGAATTGTTGCTCCACCAGGAAAAAATTGGTTGTTACCAAAGAAAGAATTGTTTAGGAAGTAGTAATAGTCATCTGCCGAGGGATCCAGAAGTGCTTTTGCTCTCTCTTGGGCAAGGATCTCAGGATATTTTACACTCACGGTATTTTCCAGGGATGCAAGAAAATCGGCAAATACAAACTGTTCGGTTCCAGCTCCTCCCTCCGCCTCAAATTTATTATTAGGAAACGAGGGAAGCCCATCTAATCCCAGATCCTCTGTGATCCGCTCATCGTCAATGACTGGGTTGATTTTCTGATTCTGTTGGCCGGTGGACAGTCTGGCGAGTGATCCCACACTTCCAACCTCAGATAGCGAGAGACCATCTTCTGTGTTAAGTTTGTTGTCAGGAATCACATCTTCACTGATCCTGCCAATATCAATCATTAGCTTTGCATCAAGATCTCCCTCCCCGGCCTCGGGGAATGGTTGCATCACAAACTCAATGAATTCAATATTTTTAGACGTAAAGTCGGTATTCCCCTCGGTAAGTCGCTGCGTCATTCCGCCCCATGCCTCGCGTGGATTATCCAGAAATCGTCCAAAATCACGGTTATAGTTATAGGGGCCACGTCCGTGAGGAGTAAAATAGAGATCAAGCGTTGTTAGGATTCGCTCACTTTGGAGGGTTTCTCGATTCGGGAACACCTCTTGAGGAGAGACCAATCTCACTGCTGGCGAACCTTCACCTTCAAATTGATTTAAGGATGAGACATTCAGTGAATACCAGCCCAGAACGCCACGACCGTCATTCGTGAGGTCTACCTCGGCTCCACTCATCTCGGTATCAACGCCAATCACGGGAGCGCTACTGAGTAGCCATGCTCCTTGGCGCATGAGAGAAATCAGGTTTTCAAAGCCCTCAAAGTCATCTACATAGGAAAGCCCCTGAGTTTCATCAGGATAAAAATCGCGACCGTCCTTACGGAGTTCGCGCCGCTGATCTTCAAAGGCATTGGTGAGGACATGCCCGGGGCGTAGCTGGGCAAATTCGCCCGCAATCGTGATCAAACTGGGCTCTTTTGTTTGAATGAGAGGAAGCCAATCAATTGCTCGGGTAAGCCACTGGGGTTCCAATTCAAGGCGTGAGTCAGCTCCCCAGATCAGGTTGGAAATGGGCTCATCTCCGATACGAAACTTATCTGTGATTGATTTTTGACTCAGTCGCATGATCGTTCCACCTGCCGAGAATTCTTCACTCGGAAGATATTCTAACCGGGCTCCCAGAAGCGTCTTTTGCTGAAGGTTGATGAATGCATTTTCCTCATAGTCAATGTCAATGTCACGTCCAGCGATGACGTAGGCATCGTTGACGATTGTTACTGTGCCTCCCAGATAGTCTACGATATAATCAGCACCTTCCACGAGTGTATTTCCCCCTGAGGTCACTCGTACCGATCCCTCAACTAGACCAGAGTACGCTCTGAGGTCATAGAAGGAGGGAATACCACCTTTATGCGAGCCCTCAATCAAATAAACATTCTTTGCTGTATTCCTTGTCGCATTCAGCTTTTTTTGCGTGTACAACTCATTGAAGACATATAGATTTTTTGCTTCTGCTTTGGATTCATCATCCAAGCCACTTGCATCAATCAAGGTTTCCATCCTTTTTCCGAACGGTTCTAGATAGGGAAAAATCAAGAGACCATCGCCGGGAATGATTGAGTAATTCGGTAAGAAGTCAAATAGATCATCAGGTCGTTGTGCTCCGTCCTCATTGAGCCGGTCAAGGCCGAGAACCTGGATCAATGTTTGTTGTCCAGAAATTTCGGGAATCGTTCGGGTAGCAGCGCGTCCAGGAGGTTCATAGCTGACGTTTAGTATGAAATCCGTCGGGAGAAGTCCTCGGTTTAGTTCGTAGATATTACGCATTTCCAGATACCAAGCGGCTGGGTTGAGCTGATTTGTTTCCCCCAGGTTTGCGGGTTGTTGGAGATTCACTGGTTTGAGTAACTTCAGGACTATACGATCCCCCACTTGGCTATTGTCCCCACCTCCTGTCTGACTGGAAAAGTCTCCAATCTGGATTTCGGATCCACCCGCGAGATAGCGGAACGATACGGCTAGGGCCTCACTTTCCTGAATGGTTTGACGCAGAGTAATGAATCCCAGAATTTCATCTAAATCATAATCACGTCCCAGTTCAAGTTTTTTGAACTGTCCAACTTGGTAGTCCACGGTGGTGAGGGGTTGCTCCATCGCTGAACTCTCCAGATAATCCTGAGGTACAGCAGCCCCTGTGCGCAGTTCGTTTTGCAATTCTCTATTGTCGTATTGGTCCAGGTTTTGGCTTGGGTGGCGTGCGTCGGTGTATAAGTCTGCATCCGTAATCATCTGAGAAGACTCGCCCAAGTCTACAACGGCCACGACCTGTCGAACATTTTGCTCCTCTGGTGCAACTGGAGTTAATTTCCAGACTTCAATATCTGTGATTCGTGAAAAAGTAGCGTCCAGAATGATGTTGGGGGGATCACTCAATGCCTCATTCCACCGGTTCCGAAAGTAGTAACTAAGGAAGTAATATTTTCGTTGACTATAGTCAGTTGGGCGTCGGCTGAAATTTGACGTTTCAGCTCCGCCATCCAAGGAGAGGCTATTCGATTGGCCCTCCTGCTGACTGGCGACGGTAGTGAGGTGGAGGGCCCCTACCTGGAATTCAGATTTAATTCCAAATAGACTTTGCCCACCTCGGATGAGAGTTGAGGGGGTTTGCAAAAATACGTTCCCAGCTTCAATACTCTGGATGATTTCATCTTCATAGCCGGTATAGATCAGTTCAAGTTGGTTCTGGAAGTCAAAATCGCGATTCGTGTCCCAGTCCACATTGATCTTCATTTTATCTCCAATCGTTCCGGTAACCCCCAGTCGTAGATCCATACGAAACTCTGGAGTCAGTTGTGCACCCTGGCCGGTAACGACTCGCTGCGCATTTTCTTCATAGATGAATGCCGGACGGATATCTGCACTTCCATTGACACGTAAGTCTACCTCATTCTTACCAAAAATGGTGGAGAACCCACTCTGACGCCCGCCCGGCACGGCAATGGAAAGTCCTAGTCCGCGACGACGACGCTGTTCCAGATCCCGGCGCCGATTAAGTAGCTGATGCCAGTTTCTGTCAAGGCTTTCGGAGAGCCTTGCAGACTGATATTGGGACCGGGGCATGCGGATCGCATGTCGCACATCTTCACCTGCTACCCGCTCTCTGATCGTATAGAAGGAGCCGGTACTGTCTAATTCAATCTCATGGTTCCAGCCGCTAAAAAGGTCAGCACCCATCGATTGCCGTTCCCATGGGAAGATCATCGCCGAACGTTTCGTACGTGTCAAGGATGAGAAGTAGCGCTTGGCTCTCTCATTGGTATCTGGTGGAGGCGCAAGCGAATCAATCCGAGCAAAAAGGAGGCTGTCCAGTCCAAGGTCTAAAACCATATTTCGTACAGAGTCGCGACCCAGACGTGTGATGAGCGATCGAAGAGAATCCAATTGATTCAGGGTAACACTATCCGTATCGGATACGGTGATGTCCTGATACGTCTCTCTGGGGTGATCACCTTGGGCCGCAGCATGTGCCAAAAGCATCCAAACCAGCAGCACTCCAATGGAGTATACTGCAAGTTGCCGGAGAGCATTACTCTGGCGTCTATTTAAGTGCATTTATCCTGTTGACGAGCCATACATGCTCTGTTGTTCATGGGCTTTAGCCCTTTTGCTCGTATCAGTAAATGCAAACAGGTAACTCTTTTTGTTGTAGGTTTAGGAGACACTTTATGCAGGGCCATTGCAACGCATCCATACATATCATGTTCAGATTCTTACGGGAATTCGTCCTGTTTTCAAGTTTATTCATGGGCTATGTTTTATCTCATGGAGATGAAATTCTAAAAGTCCGCCTCATGCAGCAGGATGGTTGGAATGTGGTAGATATTGAAACGCTTAGAGAGGGATATTTCAGTAGCGAATGTCTACGTTATGGAAAATTCACGGGGCGGCAGTAAGGGGGAGTGGCAGTTACCGAAAAAATACCTCTGGACATATTCTGATCGTAAAGCAATGAGCATTCTGTCGGTTGATCTTAAGGAAGTTCGTATACTTGGTCACAGGCGTACCTGTTACCTTCGGTGCTACCCACAGCAACAATAAAATGATTAATTCTCGGAGTCATTTATATTCATTGCTGAATAAACACAGGAGAGCTGGCGGATTGTCCTTGATTACACATTTGCCGATTTAAATCCTTAGATATATAGAGAGTCAAAATGATAGGTAAGCTATGAATCTGAAGAATAAAATTGTAGTCGTTACAGGTGGGGGTGGCCGTTTGGGGCAACGAATGGTTGCACGATTTGTGGATGTCGGTGCATGCGTGGTTTCGGTTGGAAATACGGGTACTGAAGACCTGACCGTAGATCTGACAAGTGAGACAGAGGTGATCAAAGCGTTTGAGCAGATTGTTCAGGATCAAGGTCGGATGGATGTCCTTGTTCATGCGGTTGGGATGTGGAATGAGTGGCCATTATTGGATACCAAACTGCAGGACTGGGAACTGATGATGAAGGTCAATCTTACGTCCAGTTTCTTGTGCTTCCGTGAAGCAACTCGCCATATGGTCAGTCGTGGAGGTACGATCATTAGCATTGGTGCACGGTCCGGTCTGGAGGCTGCTGTTGCTCGAGGAGGTGCGTATGCGGCCAGCAAAGCGGGCCACCAGCGCTTAGTTGAAGCTGTTGCCGCCGAACATCCATCATTGAATATCTTTTCTTTGGCGCCATCTACCATTCGCTATCGCGAAACCGTTGGACGCGGTGTCCGTGCAGAGGATCTGGTTCAACTGGCCATTCAGTTATGTTCTGAGCCTGCAGGTGCCCTCAGTGGAACCGCCTTACAGGCCTATGGCACGCGCTAAAGATCTGACTCAATGACCAAGACGGAACAAGGAACGGGTGTATCATTTGTGGGAACACTAATTCGTGTGTTTATCGTTCAGGTGGGCACAATGGCTCTCTTGTGGCTTTTGCATTCGCTCTACAACTAGCACATGCACTTGGTGAATTGGCTCATTGTAGCTGCCTATCTAGGGTATGTCGTCTGGGATGGTTTGTACCGTTCCAGAAACACGGACCGCCTCAGGGGGTACTTTTTGGCGAATCAAAGTTTGCCATGGTGGGCTGTTGGTCTGTCAGTTATGGCCACCCAGCTATCTGCAGTCACGATGATTGGTACTACGGGGCAGGGGGCTACGGATGGGATCCGTTTTATTCAGTTTTATTTTGGGCTACCCTTAGCTATGGTAATTCTGGGGGTGACTCTGGTACCATTTCTTCATCGTAGTGGAGTCTACACTGCATATGAGTATCTGGAACAACGTTTCGGACCGGGAACTAGATCCCTCACCAGTTTTCTGTTTTTGATGTCACGTGGCATGAGTTGTGGGACGATTTTAGCAGCACCGGCAGTGGTAATTGCGGCCATATTTGGCTGGGACCTCACGTTAAGTGTTGCCGTAATTGGTGTTCCCACTATTTTGTACACAATGTTTGGTGGTATCCAGGCAGTCGCATGGGCAGATGTTAAGCAAATGATTTTGATCGTCCTCTCACTGGCTGTAGTGGTGATTGTTTTGCTTGTTAAGATGCCTGTGAGCCCGCATGATGCACTCCAGATCGCCGGGGCAACCGGGAGGCTTCAGGTATTTGATTTTTCATTAACACTCAACGAAACTTATACATTTTGGTCTGGTGTATTGGGCGGAACGTTCCTGATGCTTTCTTATTTTGGGACGGATCAGAGCCAAGTTCAGCGATATCTGGCAGCCCGTTCAATCACGGCAGCCCGTAGATCTCTCTTGATGAGTGCATACTGGAAGATTCCACTGCAGTCACTGGTGTTACTTATCGGGGTCTTGGTCTTTGTGTTTTATCTATTTCAGGCACCTCCGCTCCTGTATAATCCTGCTCATGAGGCGGCAGTTCGCAATCATTCTCCCGAAGAGTATGCTGAATTGGAGCGTCGCTATGGGGCTGAGTTTACTACAAGGATTGAGGCAGCTGAGGCAGTTGCGGCTGGTCAACCGGGGGCGGCTGATCAACTAGAAAAGCAAGAAGAGATCGTGGGGGATCTCCGTAGGGATGCGTTGGAGCTCGTTCGCAAAGCGACGGGAGCAGAGGCTGTCCGAGATGTAAACTATATTATGCCTCGGTTTGCTCTGGATGTTCTTCCCCTTGGATTGACGGGGCTATTTATTGCGGCAATCATGGCGGCCGCTATGTCTAGCATCTCTTCGGAATTGAACTCACTCTCTACGACAACCGTAATTGATTTCTATCGGCGGTGGATTCGCCCCAATGCCCCAGAAGGGCATTTACTTCGGGTCAGCAAATGGATGACCGGGTTCTGGGGGTTATTTGCGTGTTTGGTTGCTACATTCGCAGCAACACTGGGATCCTTGATTGAAGTTGTGAACCGGTTTGGATCGTTCTTTTATGGCTCAATTCTTGGGGTTTTTATTCTGGCCATGATTCCCAGTCAATCAGGGATGGGAGCATTTTATGGGTTGATCGCGGGGATGAGTGCAGTTGCGGCAGTCAATTTCTTCGCACCAGAGGTATCTTTTCTTTGGCACAATGTAGTTGGAGCAGTAACCGTGGTCTCAGTCGGGTTGCTGCTCTCCTGGTTGCGACACCGTATCCCGTCCCGCAATCGCTCGGGATAGGGTTGCTTCATCCGCATAATTGAGGGTCAGTCCAACAGGAATCCCACGAGCCAAGCGGCTAACCTTTACAAGGAAAGGTTCTAATAGTTGAGCTATATAAAAGGCAGTCGTATCTCCCTCTACGGTAGGACTCACAGCAAGAATGATTTCGGACACCTGCGCATCTGTCGGCCGGATTCGTTCAATGAGTGCCTGGATATGCAGGTCATCTGGTCCTACGCCGTCTAGAGGTGAGATGACCCCTCCCAGAACATGGTAGGTCCCCTGATATTCGCCCATCCGCTCAAGGGCAACGATATCTTCAGCATTCTCTACGACGCAGATGGTATTGGAATCTCGTTTAGTAGAACCGCAGATGACACAAATATCCGTATCGGTTACATTCCGACAGATACTGCATGCTCGCACGCGGTCCTTTACATTTAATAATGCGTTTGCCAACTGTGCCACTTCGGATTTCGGCATTCGGATCACATGTGCTGCGAGGCGTTGTGCACTTTTACGACCGATTGACGGTAGCTTTGAGAATTGTTCAATCAGAATTTCGACGGATTCCGACGTGAATTGCATGGATTAAAGCCCAAATTTAGAGAGATCCATATCTTTGGGTAGAAATTGATCGGCTTGGTTGCGCAATTCGTCCTGACCAGCTTCAGCCGCCTCTTCCAGTGCTTTATTCACACCTGCGATAATGAGGTCATGTAGCATATCCATATCGTCTCGATCCACGATTTCCGGATCTAGTTCAATCTTTATCACACGCTGATCTCCGGTTGCGGTTACTTTGACAAGTCCACCACCTGCCTCTGCGGTAGCGGTGACTCTCTGCATTGCTTCACGGATTTTGACGACCTGATTTTTCATTTCGGCCATCTGTTTCAGTTTATTAATCATTATGTTTTTCCATTGAGGTTAGGGGGTAGTAGGACTGACCAGACGAAGTCCAAAGGCTGAATCAATGAGCTTCAAGGCTGGAATCTTATCTTTGAGTTCTTGATATTTGGTATCCCAATCGGTCTCCATAGGTGGAAACAGATCGGGTCGGGGGACAAACTTCATGTGTGTCACGGCCAGATCTGGGAGGCTTTTTATCGCCACATCAATTGCCTCCTTCAATGACGAGTTCTCCGTGATCCTCACGACAACTTCATCGCGTACGGCGACCTCCAGAATTTGATTCTGGACTCCCAGAGGAATAGAATCTTTCAAGGTACGGCTTCCTTGTAGATCCGTCCGTGTAAGGAGCATATCCAGGATCAGCGTCCAACTCTCCTGAAAAGAAGTCTGAGGCGTAGCATGAGAATTGGATGGAGATTGTGGAATCACGGATGATTTTTCAACAAATTGGGAGTCCGCTGGTTTTTCCTCATTCAGGCTTAAGGCTGGCTTGTCTCCGAGTACAATAGAGTTAGGAGAAGAGCTTGTTTGATGGCTTTGCGGAGCTCGGGGCGAAGGTGAAGGATTATTTTTCTGGGCAGGAGTGTCAGACGGAGGGGGGGATTGGACTTGGGGACTGGCAGGGGAGGGGGGCTTGGGCACCGGTGGGGGAGCTTGTCCAACTTGTCCCTCTAAATGACGAATCTGCTCCAAGGCTTCGGCCAAGTCCGCACTTTCGCTCATGCACGTCATTTTAACCAGTGCAAGTTCTACGGCCAGTCGTGGCGAACTGGAAACCGGGAGTCTGGACTGCGCTTCATCTATGACCATCAGAAGACGAAGAAGGACAGCTTTCGTGAACTCATTTGCCGTCTCCACATAACGCTCTCTGATGTTCTTGCTTACATCAACCAAAGCATGCTCTCCAAGCGTCGTTGTGATCAGCAGATTTCGCATATGTTCTGCCAAACCGTTCAGAAATTCCACAATATCGTATCCGTCCGACATGATGCGTTCTGCGAGGCTAAGAATTGATCCGGTGGCACGGTCGGCAATATACTGAGTCGCCTCAAAGTATAGCTCTACGTCCACAACGCGCAGGGCATCGGCCAAGGTAGAATATTTCAGGTCGGACCCACACAGAGCCACAGACTGATCGAATGTACTGAGTGCATCCCGTAGCGCCCCATCCCCTTTTTGGGCAATCAGATGGAGCGCATCATCATCAGCCTGAATATGTTCACTTTCGCAGATTTTCGTTAAATGGCGGACGATTTCATTCGTAGGGATACGACGAAAATCAAATCGCTGACAGCGGGAGAGAATCGTTGGCAGTACTTTGTGAGGTTCTGTGGTCGCGAAAATGAATAGCACATGGGATGGAGGTTCTTCAAGGGTTTTCAGCAGTGCATTGAAAGCGGCATTGCTGAGCATATGGACCTCGTCAATGATATATACTTTTCGGAGACCTCCCTGAGGGGGAATACGAATATTTTCACGTAATCCCCTGATATCTTCCACTTTGTTGTTGGATGCAGCGTCAATCTCAAAGATGCTCAAGCTTCGCTGGGATTCAAAGTCTTCACATGATTCACACGATAGACAGGGTTCAACCTCTCCTGGATCATGTCCAGTACAGTTAATAGCTTTCGCCAAAATCCTAGCAGCTGTCGTTTTGCCAACTCCACGGGGCCCCGTGAACAGATAGGCATGTGCAATGCGCTCAAGCTTGAATGCATTCATGAGCGCCTGTGCTACATGCTCCTGAGCCACGAGATCAGAAAAACGTTGGGGTCGGTACTTCCGCGCGGTGACCAAGTATTCGGTATTTCTCATCTACTCCTTTGTTGATTCATTGCATAAAGATTCTCTATAGATGCAACAAAAGTGTTTGATGAGGGTTCAGGAGAAGGATGTTGTGTCATCATTATTCGTTCATCTATAAGTATTTGAACAAATTATCGTTCTAATTGAAATTACCGAGTTATGAGTCTAAATATTTCTTGGGAGTTTGAAGATGGTATCAGGGCTTCCCTGTTGAATGGTCGGATTGACAGTCGTAATGCATTGTTGTTCAAAGAGAAGGTTGTCGATGAACTCATGGAAAGTGATCGTGCGTTGGTACTTGACTTTAGTGGTATTGACTACATTAGTAGTGCAGGTCTTCGTGTTATACTTGAATTAGCGAAGATGTATCGCGGCGATCGAAGTTTTTCGATCAGTGGTTTATCCTCTTCTGTGCGGGAAGTTTTTGAGATCAGCGGATTTGACCAGATCATACAGATTTACAATAGTCTCGATCAGGCCAAGCAGGATCTGTGAAATTTGGGAGTACACCAATACATCTAGGAGGGTCTCACGCATAGGATATTTCGGACGATGCGTACCACAGGTGCGATGATAGCTGAACCGAATCCTACTTTGCTTTCGGCACAGGACCGTGCTTCCGTTCTGCATCCCTTCACGTCACTCAGTACCCATAAACCCATGGTATTTACCCACGGGGAAGGTGCGTGGGTCTACGATGAACATGGGAATCGCTTCTTGGAGGGCGTTGCAGGATTATGGTCCGCTTCTCTTGGGTTCAGTGAACAACGTTTAGCCGACGCCGCCTATCGGCAGTTACAGGAACTGCCGTTCATGCACATGTTTGTCTCGGCGAGTCATCCTCCCGGCGTAGCATTGGCAAAAGAGTTACTACGGACGGCTCCTGTTCCCATGTCAAGGGTTTTCTTCGCGAACTCGGGTTCGGAGGCGGTAGATTCGGCTGTGAAGATGATCTGGTTTTTCAACAATACCCTTGGACGAACTCAGAAGAAAAAGATGATTGCCCGTCGGGATGCATACCATGGGTCACTGATTGCATCTTCAAGCCTTACTGGATTACCCCGTAACCACAAGTTTTTTGATCTTCCTCTCTCCGGCTTCTTGCACACGGCCAAGCCACATTATTATCGATTTGGTAATGAGGGCGAGTCTGAGCGGGCGTTCAGTGAACGATTAGCCGCAGAGTTGGACACCCTAATCATTCAAGAGGGGCCAGAGACTGTCGCTGCATTCATTGCTGAACCCATTATGGGAGTGGGGGGTGTGATTCTCCCTCCAGAGGGTTATTTCGATGCGATCCAGCGTGTCCTCAAAAAACATGATGTACTTTTGATTGCCGATGAAGTGATTTGTGGTTTTGGGCGGACAGGCAACATGTGGGGGAGCCAGACGGTAGGGATGGAACCAGATCTACTCATCACAGCAAAGGCTCTCTCGGCGTCCTATCTACCCATTTCTGCGGTCATCGTCAATCAGAAGATCTATAATACTCTGGAGTCTGGCAGTGATCAGGTTGGTGTTTTTGCTCATGGGATGACTTATTCGGGACATCCTGTATCCGCTGCTGTCGCTCTGGAATGTTTAAGGATCTATGAGGAAGATGACATTTTAGCTCATGTGAGTACGATTGGGCCTATACTTCAGGAACAACTGAGAGAGCGGGTGGCCCCACATCCACTTGTTGGGGAGGTGCGTGGTGTAGGAATGGTTGCAGGTGTCGAGCTTGTTGCCGATAAATCCACCCGTGAGTCATTTCCTGCTTCGCATCAGATGGGTGCTAGACTTCGTACGGAAGCAATTAACCGTGGCTTGATTCTTAGAGCAATGGGAGATACGTTGGGAATCTCTCCACCTCTAATCCTCACGGAAGATGAAGTAGAGTTTTTGGTGGACACGCTATGTAAGGCACTGGATGCTGTTTTGAAAACGAGTTAAACGCTCTAACGTACCCAGCCATTGGGAGGTTCGTCTTAGCACTTTGGTTTCGTACAGGTTAATACTCTGATCGCGGCCCATGCAGCGTTAAGGGGAGATGTCCACCACAGGAAATCATACCAAGAACCCCTGGCTATGCAACAGGCGTATTTTTTATACTAACGACGCCAGAAGTCTAACAGCCTCCTTGTTGTTGCCATGTACGGTTGGCTCTTGGCACCAGTGGGAGCGAAGCATATCAATGACTGGGAGAGCTTTATCTGGATGAAGGTTAAGCATTTCAACGACCGCTAAGTCTATTCTCTTTCGGACTTCATCTGCATGTGCCTGACATGCAGGCAGTAATTCCATGAGGGAAATCTCATCAAACATATCTTCTGCTCTGCATAGCTGTACATCTGAGATTTCGTCTAAACGAGGACACGGAAGATTGGATATCGCCTTTATCCTTGTCGTGGAACGACCAATTTGTGTTCGGGACCCGTATGTCCAATGAACCAAGAATCCGAGCGTTGAGTTGGCCCACAGAGCGAATGCCTTATGGACACGCTTATTTTTGTGAACCAAAGACACCCACGCTCTCCCTCCCACTCCTAGATTTTTCGTCGTAGCTGCCAATAGTTTCTGGGAGGTCCAGCGCATGTTCTTTGCATAGAACAGTGTACTTTGATCCGCCCGTACTCTGTCAATCTTTTGTCTGCTCCCAGTTCCTCCCCACGGAATCCCTTTGTGTGTAAAGGATACAATCAATTTGTTCTGTTCACTTTTGTCCGCCCGCCAAAGCATCCTATCTGTTCCAGAAGCATCCGCTTTGTCAGCGACTGGATAAGCCTCAAAGGCGCCCCTACGATTTCCTCCAACCACATTACCAATTATACCTTCGTCTGGACCAATCGAAAACAAGTCAGACATTTTGACCATTGAGATTCCAAGCGCAGTATTGTAGTCGCTATATCTCAGGTTCCCATGGCGAAGCTCTCTACAAGCGACCACAAGGTCCTTGTGCAAAATACCTAAGGGCGACCACGGCTCTCCGTCACACTTGACTGGGAAGGAAAAGAATTCGCCGACTGTGTCGTCACCAATCTGAACGGGACAATTCGTGAATCCACGAGTCTTGGCCTGATGGATTACATCTCGAATAGCACGTGCGACTTCACGGGCTTCTCCAAGGCGCTCCACAGGTCTCCGAAGTGTGATGCTATATATCTTGATTGGATCCAAGTTAGTAGTCTGATTTTGGGGCCGACATCCAACTTTCGTGGCGATAAGCAACATCTCTCCCATCCCTGTATCAGCAGAGAGAGATCCTTTCCTGTAAGGATGATCTCCAGAAACGGTAATGATCATAATGTCCCTGTACTTACTCTCTATCAGCTTCCTGGTTTTTATCCATTCCACCCCAAATGCTGCTGTGAGGGGGAGCACAAACCCGATTCGACCACCCCGTTTGCATTTTATATCTGCCAACACGAGAAATGACGCCCCCAGTCCGGCACTTTTGTTGGCAGCCTTATTCCGTATCAATCTCCCCCACCTTTCCTGACATTCTTTGCGTTCCTGATCTGAAAGCCCATGAACATCAAAAGCTCCTTGTTTCCCATCTGATCTTTTGTAAGGGGGATTCATCAGAATCCAGTCTATCTTACCCTCTGGGATATCTACGGAGACATTATCATATTTCTCCGTTCCAGAGGTCTTGCCTATATGGGGATCTGAAAAAATGTCCTTCACATTGTCTGTCTTAAAATATTCCAAGGATCCCGTCTTGAATCCCTTTCCCCCAACGCCTACCCAACCAATCTGAGTATTCCCATAAGTGTCCCCCTTACCGAGCGACGCCAAGGACGATGTGGTCAAGTGCGCAGCGATAGGAGAAATATCTACTCCAATAAGTCCACCTTCCATAGCGCCTGTGTGCATCAAGGAGACATCTGCATTTTTGAGTGCATGCCTTTCATGGAGATCTATGATGCGCCTATATCCCGCGCGAAGCAGTGTGCCAGTTCCACAAGCCAGATCAACCAATTTAAAGGAGCTAAATAGTAGTGGATTTGCCCAGTCCTTTTCTGACAGATCATCCGGGGAAATTGTGAGATCGGCAAGTGTTTCCGCCGTGCCTGGTCGAGTGTAGAATGCCGCTGCTGCTTTACGATCATCGCTCAGTACAGGAAAAAGTTCGGCCCCTACACTAATATGTAAGCCAATCTGCGCATATTCTATTTTCTCAACACACTCATTAAGAGTGGAGAGTGCACTGGAGGTGACACCTGGATCCAAGTTTATAGACTCTCGCAGTACATCAATGGCGGGCTGGAATATGGACCTCCAGTTACGGCTGTTATTGGATTCCCACACTCTTAATCGCTCACGCGGATCAAGAGATTTTTCCTGATGACTTATTTGTAACGCAGGAGTACTGACTCTCTTTCCGTGTTCAGCTTGTAGTTCCAGTCTCCGCTGTACTAAAAGCGCATTTAACCAGATTACCATCATGGTGCGTAGTCCATTTAATGGAGAACGCTGGAGCAAGCGATCTGAAAGTAGATCTTGATCCTTATCAGATAATCGGTTAGCGAGAATATTTGCCGTATCTCTCACCAAATTTGCAACCTCTTGCCCCACTTCGCTAATTCTTTCGTTGGGGATAGCGAGGGACAAGAGCAAAGTTTTTATGTCATGGATAGTTCCAGTAATAAAACCTTTCTTAGGCCAGCGTCCACCATTTTTATCTTCCCTGTGAACGGCGTAGCGTATTTCAATCCCAGACAGAAGGTCAGAACAAATCTCTGAATCGTCTGTTTTTCTGAAACGATGGGGAATATGAACTGCAACAGATGTATGTATCGGGTAGTCTGATACCTTGGTCAGTTCCCCTAAATATTTCTTCACGTCTGCATCTGCATCTCTGGGGTCAAAAGAAGTCTCAATATTCAGAGGAGGATACTTCGGATCATTAATTATGAGATCCGGCTTCAGGTTAGACCCGCGAATCAAACCATGACGTTCCACAATGATACACTCCTTGGGTTGCCAAGATGTATGTGTCTCACGAAGAGCTTCTCCGAATTTTTGATTAAATGTCTGCTCTCCCGTTTTCCCTACCATCATCGGACTGCATGATTACCCATTTGAACATTTTCTATATGATTTTCTATTGCCCGTACAGATATACGTGAAAACTTGTTGAACTGTTTGATAACGAACCATGCCGCCGCTCAACCATGGAATCAACTCCAACAGGGATGAGTCAAAAACCTCTTGTTCTGGCAGCAAAGGGTATCGGAGTTTCCGTTTATGTCGAAATATGAACGCCTCAAAAATACAAAATTTGTAGATCTGCAGCCAATAGATGAGGTGTTTCTGTGTCCTGTGAGTGCGATATGATTCTTAGGGGTGCCGTAGGTTGAGTTCATCCTGCAACGACTTGATCCATTTGTATCGGGGAGAGGATCCAGACCTTATTAGGATGCATTCATTCTCAAGTATGTACTTAGATCTACTTCACCAATAGGGCAATGGAGATTCGTATTTCCACACGAGTTATTCTGGATTAGACTCCACTATGTATGGATGAGGCCGGAGGAGCAGTCAGGTGCCTTAGAAATTCCCCAGAAGGCTTGGATCCACATAGCCTTGGACTCCATTGGGTAGACGGACTTCCGTGCCGGTGGTAGATTCGTTAATACGCTTGACAATAACTCCTTCCGGTATCTCAATACTTTCAGTCTGGGTGGTCAGTACTGTGGGCTCAAGTATAGAAGCACCATGGATTGAGTTACGCTCACCAGAAATCACTGCTGCAATAATTAATAGCAAAAGCCCGGTTGCAAATACTCCGGTACGGGCACGGCGGTGCCAGTTGTTTCGCGTTTTGGTCCAAAGGAAATGGGCAAACAGAAGACAGGCAATCAAGTAGAGGCTAACTCCGGCAATCAAAAATGGAGTAGCAGTATACTGGCCGAATAAACGGTCCCACCATACCCGCCAAAATGGGGTAGGAAGTTCCGAGAATGGACTCTGAACTCTTGCCTCAACGATTTGGATGTTATGCACGAGTTGAGGATCATCCCCCAGTAATCGACGAGCACTCTCATAATACTGAATCGCCTCGCCGATCTCATCCATTCGGAAATACGCACTGGCAAGATTATGGTAGACCGCACCACTCACATAGCCTGTCTCGGGGACAGCATGGTAGAGACGGATCGCCTCTTCATAGGCACCCGACTCAACGAGTTGATTTGCCTCATCAAAGATGCGAAGTGCATCTTCTAACAACTGTGCATATGTCATCCCCGAACAGGTCAGGAATATGAATGTCAGAGCAATACAGAATTTCATGGGGAGACCGACTCAATTTCGTTGGCGATTGAGCTTAATAGGTAGCTTGCTTGGATAAGATGTTCTTCCATTTGAGCGCTGTCAGGAGGAATCGGTGCAAACCGTGCAGCATCACAGGCATCAAGAAATCCCATCAGTTCTGCTTGTTTGTTTGCAGAAAGTCCAGCTTCCCCCAGTAGTTTAGTAAGCTGTATTCTGGTAAGGCCCCGTTCATTGATATTCAAGCGATTTCCTAAGAAGCCGAGTACAGCCTGTTCAAGTGCGGCATAAAATTGATCGGGATCTCCGACCGCAAGAAGTTTTTTTGCGTTTTTAAGATGCTTACGAGCCAAGGGATGGGCTTTTCTATTTCTAGCCCAAGCTGTATCCGTAGTGAGCCGAGTAACTCGTTGCCTCAATAAAACTGTGATACAGAGTCCAACTAAGGGAATAAGGAGTAAGAGGTAAAACCAAGTCGTGCGATACAGAGGATTATTTTGGATAGCAATCCATCTGGCATCACGTTTCAGAACAGCAATGTCGTCTACAGGGAATCCAGAAGCGGTGGACGTAACTGCAACGGAGGTAGGAGCCGTACCCGTGATCGTAATAGGATCCAAAGCAATTGAACGCACCACATAATCTTCCTTTGAGGGATCAAAGAAAACAAATCGAATGGGAGGAATCTGGAATGTCCCGTTTGAGCGGGGGATCATCAGCCATGTGAATGTCTTTTTTCCACGAATTATAGTTCCATTTTCGGTTTTTGAGGAATTAACCTCTGGATCATAGACCTCAAAAATGCCGGGAGGATCAATCAACGGAGTTTCGATCAGTGCAATATTTCCAACCCCTTCAACCTCGGCGGTGAGTTGCAATGCTTCGCCCACTTCCAATTCGTTTTTGCTTAGCTCGGCACGTAATGAATACTGTCCCACAGCACCCATGAATCCGTCTGGTGCGCCAGAGGGTAAGTCCTTAGATCGGATGTTCAGGGTAGGAGACGTACGTTCTACCAGTGTGTGGGAGCGAGAGAAAAGTGGAGACCTGAATGGATCCATATCGGGAGATTGTACCTCTACCGCAATTTTTAGCGGATCAATTGCAAGATCGCCGGGGCGTGTAGGAAATACAGCAACACGGCGGATCGAAATTGCTTGGTAGCGGATTCCATTTTCGATTACTACTTCGGGGATTGGGTTGTCAGGGAGTTTGAGATCTTCACGCCAGAAACCTTCTGCATCCCATGAATCTGCTAAGCGAGTATTTCGGGGAAGGGTCCCTGGACGGAAAAATAATTTATAGTCAAGAGTAACTTGCTCATTCTGATAAGCCTCCTGATTACTTTGACTCGCGCGAATAAAAATGTCCTGCTCCGTTACCTCTGGGGGGGCTGCTGCGGGGTTCGGATCATCAAAAAGGCTGAATCCCCCAAACGGAGAGCGTCGTCTACGTTGAGGTCGTTGTGCCTGAGGGACAACTGTTACCGCAACAGGAGGTACACTGTAGCTTTCTCCCCCAATGATCACGGTAGCCCCCAAGATACGGGTCTCTCCTTCTTTCTCAGGTCTATAGCGCCAGGTATAGCTGACGCTTCGGGATACCTGACCATTTATAATGGACATGCTTGTCCCGCGCGAGGCAGTATTTGATACCAACACAAGTCCTTCTGCATCAGGGGGGCTTGGGGTGTCAATCTCGGACGCATTCGCTTCAGAGATCTCCAACGTGTATGCCACGGTTTCCTGTGTTCCAATCGTAGGTGACGAAACCAACCCTGAGACCGTTTGTGCACCTGAATCGGGGATCAGTAAGGCAAGCCCCAGCAAAAGGAAAAGAGAGCGCATGGGGTTTACCAGTCTTTGGCTACTCGTCGGGGACGTGCTTCTACTCTCTGTATTTCTCGCAACAGTTCCTCTTCTTCATTTTCTAGCGCTTCCAGAATGCGCTCAGCTTGTTCACGTGTTAGGGGGGCTACCTGCTGCTGATTCTGGTCTCCTGTGTCTTGTTGTTCTTCTCCAGGCTGCTGTTGGTTGTTCTCCTCTGAATTTTCGCCCTGATTATTTTCTTGGTCTTGATTTTGTTCGTCTTGATCACCGTTGTTCTCTTGTTCGTCCTCTTGCTCTTCGTTCTGGTTTTCTTCTTGTTCCTCGTTATCGTCTGAATCCTGTTCTTGATCCTGTTCTTGGAGCTGTCTCCTTACGAATTCATAATTAAACTTAGCATCTTCATCATTTGGATCAGATAGTAAAGCGGTCTGGTAGAACTCTAGGGCGCGTTCTAACTGCTGAGTGGTAAATGCATTATTCCCGGCATTGAATGCTGCCCGGGCGACCGCATCATCGTTGGGAGCCGAAGCGAGGGCTTGGTCAAAGGCAAGACTGGCTTCCTCAAAATTCTCTTGCCGATGAAGACTTAGTCCTAAATTATTCTGGAGACCGTGATAAATCTTGTCCGATTGATTGGAGGGCTGATAGGATGAGAGGCCCTCCTGGTATGCAGAAGTTGCCTCATCATATTGTTCCTGTTTCAGATGATCATTGCCGTCTCTACCGTATTTCTTCGGGGTAGATCCTGAAACGATCTGCGCAGAAACGAGAAAAATTCCCAGAATTGCAGTAAGTGTCATCTTGTTCGTTTATCCATCGTTACGTGATGCAGGGCCTCGGCGGACTGTAATGATCCCATCAAGAATGAACAACAATAATGCCATTGCAAGGGGCCATTGATACTTCAGATCGTAGTCCTCAAACTCATCCTCAGCCAAGGTAAGTTGGTCTAATTGCTCAAGTGCGGGGATCAATTTGGAAAGGGAACTGGATGTTTGGGCAACCTGGAAATAGGCACCTCCTTTACTCAGTTCCTTTAGCCCGGCCTCTTCCATCCGTGAGTAAATAATCTGTCCTTCCAGATCCCGTTTGTAACCGGTTCGTTGTCCATTTGTGTTATACACCGGGATGGGCGCCCCATCCATACCTCCAACTCCTGCAGCAAATAGGGTGATTCCTGCATTTCGTGCAGTTGACAGGACATTGTCCAATTCTTCAATATGATTTTCCCCATCAGACACAACTAAAAGTGCTTTTGACCTTGTCGTTTCCGTGTCTATACTTGCCGACGGGGCATCAAATGACTGAACTGCCATCTGAATTGCTGCACTAAAATCGGTTCCGGGAGTCGGGATCAGGTCAGGATTGGCAACATCCAGAAACAGTCGTACTGCACTATAATCCGTGGTCAGAGGGCACTGAATGAAGGCGTCCCCTGCAAAAATTATCAGTCCAACGCGGTCTCCTCGTAATTCTCCGAGGAGTCGTTTGATTTCATTACGTGCTCGGCCAAGACGATTCGGTGCCACATCTTCGGCCAGCATAGATGCCGACACATCAAGTGCGATCACAAGATCAATACCCTCCCGCTTAACTTCTCGTAGTTGCGTGCCAATTTGGGGGCCTGCGACCGAAAGTGCTAACAGAGCAACTGCAGTAGCCATGAGGGAAGCTTTGTAGCGCCTTCGTCGTCCGCTGACTCTACTACAGAGCTTCCGAACGAGAGATATGCTACCAAACCGGGCCTGTAATGTGCGACGTCTCCACGCCGCATAGAGACTGAGCGTGATCACAAGAGGCACAGCCCAAAGGGTCCAAAGAAGTGACTCATACAGCCATGCCATTACGGAAAGCGTCTCAAAAGGGTGGTAGTTAAAAGAATTTCAATCAGTACCAGAATTAGAGCTGGAAATAAAAAACGAATGTAACGCTCCTCATAGTCTGTATATATACGAGTTTCGATCTCAGACTTTTCCAATTCACCAATCTG
This sequence comes from Rhodothermales bacterium, assembly GCA_965209015.1. Classification (GTDB taxonomy): domain Bacteria; phylum Bacteroidota; class Rhodothermia; order Rhodothermales; family Bin80; genus Bin80. The sequence continues at coordinate 740,886 of OZ242367.1, forward strand.
GGCATAAATCTCTCGTAGTGCTTCCTCATTTGTGGCTCGAAAGTATTGTCCTCCAGTTCCTTTGGATATGGATTGAAGCATATCTTCATCAATTTCAACAGGTACCATTTGGCGCTGTCTACCTCCAAAGGGGCGATCCACCACGAAGGGGGCCTCTCCATAGGCACCGACTCCGATCGCGTAAATACGAACCCCAAGAGTCGCAGCAACCTCAGATGCCGTGACTGGATCAATTTCTCCACGATTATTTTGACCATCCGTAAGTAGGATGATGACCTTACTTTCTGCAACGGTATCCTTGATCCGGTTCACCGCGGTAGCTAAGGCAGTGCCAATCGCTGTACCATCCTGAATGATCCCAACCTCAACTTCGCTAAGCATCCGTTGCAAGAATTGATAATCAAGGGTCAGGGGTGCTTGGGTGTATGCCTTAGCAGCAAAGACAATCAGTCCAATTCGATCAGACACTCGCCCATCAATAAACTCGGAGGCAACTTCACGGGCAGCCTCAAAGCGGTTCGGACTAAAGTCCTCTGCTCGCATACTAGTTGACGTATCCAGAACAAGCACAATATCAACACCCTCCGCGTATCTTTCCTGCGTTACTTCTCGAACTTGGGGTCGGGCAAGTGCCAGAATACACAGAACCATCGTCCCCGCTCGAAGGAGAGGGGGTAAGATTGACGCATATACGCGGAATCCATAGGGAACATCCTTCACCGCCTTTACATTACTGAAAATAAGGCCGGGAATGTGTCGCCTACGGAACCAGATCAAGAGCCCATAGACTGGAACCAGAATAAGGAGAAATAGCCACTGAGGCTGAGCAAATTCCATTATTGCAGGAGATTCTTACAAGGAAAGCAATTCGCAACTGGAACTGCCGTAACTCACACTAGACAGAACTGGAATAGTAGCGGATCAGAGCAAAAATGGTGCAAGATAGCGAATAACGAATAGAATCATTCCGGGTTCGCAGATTTTCAAGAAATTGCCCGAGATTCAAGCGAGAGTACGCGTTTTGATCCCTATGGTTAGGATGGGAATCAGTATTATCGTTAGTTGAGGCATTAAGCCTTACCTCTCTGATCCTACTCTTACCACATTTCTAATGATTTTGACTCCCCTTCATAGCGCCATACGAGTCATCATGTGAGTCCCTTTGAGATCTTGATCATGATGTTCCCATTCCACCATAGAAGTACTTCAATATAGTTTTGAGAGGAATCCATTCTGACTAGAAAGATAATGATCACATCGGCAATGAATCTCTGACAAGACCAAGACACTGATGGACCGGTTGTTCAGCATCTGTGGGACGGGTAACCAGTGAACACCGGCAGGTAGTCGCTGATCCTAAGATCATATACCCGACAAGTATGATCGTAGTCACAATGGCAAACCCGAACCGAAAGGTACAGCAATAATGAATGACCAATATTAGTCAGCGGAGACATATTATGGATCTTGGATACATTTTGAGGTGCCACTAAGATGGCGAGTAACTTGCGAGTACGCATCACCATGAGAGAGTAGTGTCGCCGAATGCGCAATTATTAGTGAGATGAAGAGAGTTGTAACCAAAGCAAACTGAGAGTAGCCAGTTGTGGAGGACTGCCCAAGTAAACCTCTATCTCCATTTTCACATACCAATTAGGTGAGTGATCATGCAGGTAGCAATTATTGAGATGTCTGTGGGATCCGTATATTCTGGGATCAAGTATTCGGAAGTGACGAACCCATTGAAGAGTGTGGTCGTTTTGAGGCACAAATCAGTATAATTAGTTTGGGGAGTGAATCCTTCAAGACCATTACAGGTCACTAAAATATCTTAGTTCTTGGGCAATATTGCTTATTCGAAAAATAAATTATAGGAAATGAAATATAGCGTTACTTTGCTGACCCTAATACTGACAGCGTCTGTTTCTGGGCAACCACTTTGGACTGTGGAAGATGCTGGACATTTCCAATGGGTGAACTCCGTCGTTTTTTCTCCCGATGGCTCCCAGATGGCATCCGCGTCAGCGGATCAAACGATTCGTTTGTGGGATGTGGAGTCTGGCAGTGAAGTACGCCGTTTCACGGGGCACGGAGATTGGGTGAACTCAGTCGCTTTTTCTCGGGATGGAACTCAGTTGGCTTCGGCCTCATCAGATAACACCGTTCGTATATGGGATGTGCTTACGGGGAACGAGGTTCAGCTCCTCACAGAACATACAGCAACAGTTACTTCGGTGGCTTTTTCCCCAGACGGAACTCAGTTGGTCTCTGGATCCTGGGATAAGAACATTCTTTTATGGGATGTGGCCGAAGGAGCTGAGGTGCGCCGCTTCATGGGGCACACAGATTTCGTGTTATCGGTGGCTTTTTCCCCAGACGGAACTCGGTTAGCTTCTGCATCGTCGGATGCGACTGTTCGTCTTTGGGATGTGATCTCGGGGGAGCAGGTCCGCTCCTTTACCGGACACATAGGCGGGGTGAACACGGTTGCATTTTCTTCGGATGGAACTCGGCTGGTTTCTGGATCAGAAGATAATACGATTATCTTGTGGGATGTGGACTCTGGGGATGAGTTGGAGGTCATCACGGGATCCACAGCCTCGGTTGAATCGGTGGCTTTTTCTCCAGATGGGACTCGGCTGGTCTCTGGATCAAGCGATCATACCATTGTTCTGTGGGATTTAGTCTCATCGGGTAGAGTGCGCCTCTTCATAGGGCATACAGGGGAGGTTAATTCTGTTGATTTTTCTCCAGACGGGACTCGGCTGGTTTCTGGATCATGGGATTATAGTATTCGTCTCTGGGATATTGAATCTGGGAATGAGGTTGGACGTGTTCAAAGCCATACAGCCCAGATTTTTTCAGTGGCTCTTTCTCCAGATTCAAAGCAGTTAGCATCAGCTTCAAGGGATCACTCCATTCGCCTGTGGGATGTTGCCACAGGGGATGAAGTCCGCCGCTTCCTGGGGCATCGAGCTAGTGTTAATTCGGTAGATTTTTCTCTGGACGGGACTCAGTTGGTTTCTGGATCAGACGATAGTAACATTTATTTGTGGGATGTAGCTACGGGGGATGCGGTGCGTCGTCTCATAGGGCATGCCGGACCGGTTACCTCTGTTGATTTTTCCCCAGACGGGACCCAAGTAGCTTCAGGATCATGGGATAATAGCGTTCGTCTTTGGGATGTAACAGCGGGAGAGGAGGTACGCTTATTTAGAGCACACCGAGATTGGGTAAACTCCTTGGCATTTTCTCCGGATGGGACTCGGCTGGTTTCTGGATCAGAAGATAACTCCATTATTTTGTGGGATATAGCCTCTGGGGATATAGTTCGCCGCTTCACCGAACACTTTGAATCCGTGAATTCTGTGGCATTTTCCCAAGATGGAACTCAGATCATTTCTGGGTCAAATGATGCCAGCATTTTTTTGTGGGATATCTCTACGGGGGATGTGGTTCGCCGCTTCCCGGGGCATGGAGACTGGGTCACCACGGTAGCTTTTTCTTCCAGTGAGACTCAGATCATTTCTGGATCATTTGATGGTACCATTCGCTTTTGGGATTTGGACTCAGGGGAGCAAATTAGTCGCTTTGACCATGGAAGCCGAGTTTATTCCATGGCTGTTTCCCGCGACGGACAGTTTCTTTCATCGGCCGGATGGGATGTGCTTGGTTTATGGGATGTCTCAACTATTGGATTACAGACAACTCCAGGGGAAATAGAGGTTCCGTTAAGTTTTGTGCACTATCCGAATCCCGTAGGGGCTGTCGCTAAGGTAGAATATTCACTTTTGAAACCGGGTCAGGTTCAGTTGTCGGTGTATGACCTTCTTGGGCGTGAGGTATCCATGCTACTGGATGCCATTCAGTCTGCCGGAGAGCACAGCTTGCAACTGAGCACTGAGACGCTTTCCGGTGGGATGTACTTCCTAAAGTTTGTTACCGATGATCAGCAGGTGACGAGGTCACTCATCGTGCGTTGATGCCAACGAATAGATCATGATAACAGGCCAGACGGTTTCTGAATCCAAATGATCTACTAGTTTCGTTGGAGACTGAGTATGAGTTCATAGTTCACACGATGGAACAACCAAAATCAACCAGTAGCGCCCTATCGCGTTTCTCCGCAGTATCTTCAGAACCATGGGAAGCCCATGTATCGTGTGTTGATGTATTAACTGATAGCCGATATCTGCGAATGTCAATCGTTAAGTAGAGCCAGACGAGTGTACCCAAAACGAACGTAGTGCAATTATGGACAATGCCGGCCATGAGCATTTCTGCATCTATATATCACACGCCAGTAGATGCAGGATCAAGTAAATAGCAGTCTTTTAGGTATTCACTGGATCCAAATTTGTCAAGTCGTTCTCTATGCGGTGATCTATTCATTGAGGGTTAGACCTCCTTTGGATGGAATAATCAGTATATTTGGGCGAAAGGGGGGATGAATCACGAGCTTCGCTAATCGAAACAATTCAAGCTCTTGGCGGGATTACTCATTCAAACATTTTCGTACAAAAATGAGATACATCATTATTTTGTTGACTATAACATTGACTTCGCCTGTTTTGGGGCAAGCCCTCTGGACGGTTGAAGGTGAGGGGCATGGAGCTGGCGTCGCATCTGTAGTTTTTTCTCCAGACGGTACATTGATAGCTTCAGCATCGTTGGACAAGACTATCCGCTTGTGGGATTCGGCTACGGGGGATGAGGTACGACGCTTCGTGGGACACACAGAGTGGGTGAACACGATTGCTTTTTCTCCAGACGGAACTCAGTTGGCATCTGGATCTGGTGGTAACCTTGCCTCGGACTTCACCGTCCGCTTGTGGGACGTAGCCTCTGGGGCAGAACTACGGCTCCTTGCGGGGCATACAGACCCCGTACGATCGGTGGATTTTTCTTCAGATGGAAGACTGCTTGCTTCTGCATCAGGAGAGACCATTCACCTGTGGGATGCGGACTCTGGGGAGGAGTTACGCCTCTTAACGGGGCATTCAGGTCAGGTTTACTCGGTGGCCTTTTCTCCAAACGAGCCCCTATTGGCGTCCGCATCGGGAGACGAGACTATCCGTGTGTGGGATGTGACTTCTGGTCTTGAGGTAACCACTCTCACAGGACATGAAGAGGCAGTGAATTCAGTTGATTTTTCCATAGATGGGACTCAATTGGTGTCGGGATCAGGGGGCTTCCTTGGGTCAGATTTCAGCGTCCGTTTATGGGATGTGGCTACGGGGGATGAGGTAAGGGTTTTTCAGGGGCATACAGCCGCGGTTACCTCGGTAACTTTTTCTCCAAATGAAACCCAGATGGTTTCTGGATCTGAAGATAATACCATTCGCTTATGGGATTTGTCTACGGGGGATGAGGTACGTCGTTTCGATGGGATCATAGGAGGAGTATTCTCTGTGGCTTTTTCTCCTGATGGGTCTCAACTGGTAGCTGCATCATTTGATGGCAGTATATTCCTATGGGATGTAATAACAGCTCAGGAAACAGATCGTATCCATAGCCACACTTCCTATATTTTTGACATTGATTTTTCTTCCGATGGAGCTTTGCTGGTCTCTGGATCGATTGATCAGACCATTCGTTTATGGGATGTAGCCTCCGGAGATGAGATTCAACTCCTCTCAAGGCATATCACGCCTGTAACATCGGTAGACTTTTCCCCAGAAGAGGCTCTGCTGATCTCCGCAACCGCGGATTCCATTCATATGTGGGATGTGGACACCGGGGCTATGGTGTCGCTATTTGAAGGACATACAGACGCAGTTACATCAGTGGCTTTTTCTCCCGCTGGGACACAACTGGCCTCTGCCTCGGTGGACCGTACCGTTCGTTTATGGGATGTGGCTACGGGGGACGAGGTGCAGCGTTTCTCTGGGCATATGGCATCGGTGAATGCCGTGGCTTTTTCTCCCGATGGAGCGACTTTGGTGTCTTCATCGGAAGATGGCACTATTCGTTTATGGGATGTGGCCACCGGATCTGAGTTGCTGAACTTACATGGAGATATAGAAGAGTTTGGTCCAGTGGCTTTTTCCCCCGACGGCACCCAGTTGGTATCTGTGGTATTTGAGATAGTAGACTTCAACCCAGTATACAGTATAATTATGTGGGATGCTGCCACGGGGAATGAGATTCAGCGTTTTACTGGGCATACAGCTCCGGTGAATTCGGTGGTTTTTTCTCCTGATGGGACTAGGCTAATTTCTGGAGCGGGATGGATATTAGGCACAGATTTTACGATTCGTATCTGGGATGTGGCTACGGGGGATGAAGTAGAGAGCTTGGACCATGGAAGCCCTGTCCGTACCATTGCTATTTCCAATAATGGACGCTACATTGCTTCAGCTGGAGTAGGTGCTTTAAGGCTCTGGGACGTCACCACTTTGGGGTTACGGACTGTACAAGGGGAATTGGAGGTTCCATCGAATTTTATGCATTACCCAAATCCGGTAGGGGCTAACGCTACGGTTGAATACTCACTCTCAAAACCGGGTCAGGTTCAGTTGTCGGTGTATGACCTTCTTGGGCGCGAGGTATCCATGCTACTGGATGCCGTTCAGTCTGCCGGAGAGCACAGCTTGCAACTGAGCACTGAGACGCTTTCCGGTGGGATGTACTTCCTAAAGTTTGTTACCGATGATCAGCAGGTGACGAGGTCACTCATCGTGCGTTGATCTCAACGAGAAGATCATAATGTCAGTCCACAAGATTATCAGATCCAATTAACCTAAGTAATTTTGACAGAGGCACAGCGAACATCAACTCTCATACGGGAAGCTTGGCTCAACTTAATAGATTGGTCAGGTAAAGGGTAAATCGTCTGAAAACTATACACCATCCCTACTACACACTGTCAGGGATCTGTATGTCTTATATCCACGATCGGATATAGGAATCGCCAAGTTTTGATTAGCCAAGCTACCTAACGAATAAAGGAATCAATAACTAAGTATGGTGATTTTTTATTGAGACAACTACAAAAGGCAGATGTCGTTGGTATCAGATATTCATGGTGGCATAGAGCACATGAAACCAGCCTGACTTTACATAATCAAACCCAAGAAAGCGGACTGGTATTCAATCGCTGTATGATTGTGTTCAGTCTAAATCTTCCTATTGATTTTGGCTTGTTGATGTGGCGCAAATTTAGTTTCGTCCACAGGTTCTGCAAACGGCACAAGACTGAACTGTAATTCGCATTCAGCTATTTATTCATTCGTTAGCTTATGATTTGATCTAAGCAACCGACCAGCTATTCATGGCAATTCTACAAATAATTTATCAAAGGAATTAACCTCAATTATCAATCCAGCTATGTCGCTATCAACAACGGCCAGCATACCGTCTGGATGAGCTAAAACAGGTATGGAGAATGTATGAGCCATCTTAGGATGTAGATGGTTTTTGTTTGGGAATTATAGGGAATAGTTGAAATACTCTCAGTCTCTCTGACGTACACGGGGGTAGACAAAACAAATTCGAGGTTGTATATTACGGCAAGCCATGGACGATCATACAGAGAAGGCATTACGCTTTTAGAACTTACAGAAAAGTTTCCCAATGAAGAATCCGCTCAAGAATGGTTTGAGAAAGTTCACTGGCCGGACGGGAAACTCTGTTGCCTGCGCTGCGGAAGTGGTAACGTGTACCGGTGTAAGCACAAGACCATGCCGTTTCGTTGCCGGGATTGCAAGAAGTATTTCAGTGTCAAGACTGGAACGGCAATGGAATCCTCTAATTTGCCATTGAGGAAACGGGTATGTGCGATTTACTTGGAAAACACAGGTCTTAAAGGTGTACCCTCTATGAAATTGCATAGAGGTATTGGGGTAAACCAACCTTGTACATGGCATATGCTTCACCGTATCCGTGAGGGATTGTTGCCAAAAATGATCAATGCGTTTGAGGGGCCGGAAGAGGTGTATAGGGCATACATCGGAGGCAAAGAATCCAACAAGCATGAGGATAAGAAACTCAATGCGGTTAGATGCACCGTAGGAAAGACGGCAGTACTCGTGAAGGATCGGGATTCCAATAAGATTTGCGCACAGGTGATTGAGGATAACACCAAGCGTACGATTCAGGATATTGTCAATAAGACACGTGCCAAAGATGCCTCTGTATTCACCGATGAACATGGGAGTTATGAAGGGTTGACCAATCATACATCCTTCAATCACAGCCAGAAGCAATGGGCAGTGTCCACGATGCTTGGAGAGTTAGCCTATACGAGCGGCATAGAGAGTTTTTGGGCCGTCTTAAAGCGTGCCTATCACGGCACGTACCATCACCTAAGCAAGAAGCACTTGAACTGCTATGTAACGCGGTTCGCGGGCAAGCACAACCTCCGCGACTATGACACGATTGACCAGAGGGCAACGGTCGTGAGGGGCATGGTAGGCAAGCGGTTGGAGTACAAAGACCTAGTTGCATAAATGGACGAGATCACAGCATTCGGCAAAATATACACGCCCGCTTGGGTTGTGGACTATATGCTGATTCCTTTGTTTGATGGAACACTAAAAAACGTTCGGATATGTGATCCTGCCTGTGGATCGGGAGACTTTCTTGTTCCGATAGCTAAACAGATTTGTGAGCGCGCACTTACAGCACCCAAGAGAGACCTTTCCCGATACATTGAGACCTTGAAGCATTTGACCGGATACGACATTGACACAAAAGCTGTTAGGCACTGTAGGCAAAGGTTGTCCTCTGTTTCAAGAGATGTGCTTGGTCAAGAATTTTCACAGGATTTCTGGCGTGTACAAGAAATTGATGCTATGGACGCACAGAAAGCAGATCAAGAGCGTTTTGACTGGGTTGTAGGCAATCCCCCTTATGTTCGCATTCAGCACTTAGAAGCAGATCGTAGAGACAAAATCAAGCGTGCTGGATGGAACTATTTCTATGGTTCAAGTGATCTTTACATTGTCTTTTTTGAATTGGGACTGCGGTTACTAAAAAACGGTGGCAACTTAAGATTCATTTCTCCCAGTGGATGGATACGCAATGATGCGGGAAAGCTTATGCGTCAAGACGTGGAGTCTAGACACAGCATTATTTCGTTGTGTGATTTTCGTGATTATCAAGTCTTCCCCAGTGTGAGCACATATACTTGCATTACACAAATCCAAAAAGGGCAGAAACTTGGCAGGGAAGTAGTTCATCAATGGAATAACGGATCATTTTCGGTTCAAACCAACCTTGTTAAACATGAGTCAAGATGGGCTATTGCTGATCATCTCAAAGTGCCAACATCAGACTTCGTAAAGCTTTCTGATATTGCTAATATTCGTGTTGGCATTCAGACCTTAGCAGATAAAGTATTCATCCTTGAATTGGTTGGCCGGAAGGGCAACTTTTTAAGGGTAACAGATGGCCAAGAACAATTTTCGGTTGAAGAAAAAGCAGTAAGACGAATCCTGAAAGCATCTGTTATGAAACAGGGCAAAGACAAAGTTAACCGAGTAGTGATTTATCCTTATGACGGTGATGGGAAATTAATTCCTGAAAACAAGTTTGCAGATCAATTTCCCTATGCCCATAGATGGCTTCTTTCAAACAAGGATCAACTGTTAGGACGAGATAAGGGTACATTCTGCGAATCAAAATGGTATGGTTATGGTCGTGAGGTGGGGATTCAAAGTGCGTTTGGACGCAAGATTTTAACGTCTGGTATGAACCCTAAACCAAACTTCCAAATCTGCAATGATCCCAATACATTGTTTTATTCCGGCTATGGCATCAAGCCACATGATGGAATAAGGTTGGCGACTTTACAGAAAGCCTTGAACAGTACCGAGATGGATCGGCACATAAAGACATTTGCACAACCGTTTCGCGGTGGATGGTACAGTTATGCAAAGCGTTATATTTCGGATTTTCCCATAGAAACGGCTTTTGTATGATTTCACCACTTAGAGAACGATTATTATCTGCAGTACAAAAAGCGTACCAGAGATATGTTAACAGTGGGCCACGTTCAACCAGCAAGATCAAGGCATTGCATGGATGGGTAATTGACGAATTGGAATCCATTCTAGGAATCGATTACCAAATCCAGGGATTGTCTGATTCCGGAGGTGGAGAGGCAAAGGTTCAAGGAAAGTATTACCCGAAAAATGTTGATGTAGCAATTTGGCGTTCAGGAACTACTTTGGGTGTTGTGAGCGTGAAATTTGTAATGACCAATTACAACCAAAACAAAACGAACTACTTTGAACAACAACTTGGTGAAACAGCCAATTTGCGAAGCAATGACATTGTTTTTGGACACATCATGCTACGAACTCACCCCACGCCATATTTGAAGCGAGATGGGGTGGTTAAGCAGAATGAGCAGGTTAATGATGGGGCGATAGAACTCTATGCACGATTAGCGCAGGATCATGGGAAACATCATGTTCCTGATATACAGTGTGAGTATTCCAAACAAAAGAGCCACCGATTACGAGCGATGGGAGCCACCGATTACGAGCGATGGGAGCCACCAAATACGATTGATGTGAGCCACCCATTCCGTCGGCGAAGTCGTGCACAGTATGTATGCAAGACGGGTTGCATTATGAGATGGATTCGTTCTTCAATTTTTGTTGAAAATGAAATGCGGCATTATAATTCTGACCTTGGTACTGACGGCGACTGTTTCAGGTCAACCACTGTGGACATTTGAAGACGGGGGGCACTTTTTTCCCGTGAGCTCAGTTGCTTTTTCTCCCGATGGGACACAACTGGTTTCTGCCTCGGTGGACCGTACCGTTCGTCTTTGGGATGTTGCCTCCGGAGATGAGTTACGCCGCCTTGAGGGACACACAGAATTCGTGAATTCTGTGGCTTTTTCTCCTGATGGGACTCTGTTGGTCTCTGGGGCAGGATGGTTACTTGGATTGGACTTCAGTGTTCGTCTATGGGACGTGGCCACGGGGGAGTTGGTATATATCTTTACCGGGCATACAAACGCAGTTACCTCAGTGGAATTTTCCCCAGACGGAAGCCAGATAGCATCAGGATCGTGGGATAATAGCATTCGTCTTTGGGATGTGGATGGAGGGGTTGAGTTGAGTCGTTTCATGGGTCACACCGATTTGGTGCTCTCTGTGGCTTTTTCGCAGGATGGAAATTATCTTGCATCTGCCTCAGCGGATGCGACCACCCGTATATGGGATCTGAGTACGGGGAATGTAGTGCACACCTTCACCGGGCACACAGCTCCAGTGAATTCGGTAGTTTTTTCTCCGGATGGGACTCAGTTAGTGTCTGGATCAGACGATAATACAATTCTTTTGTGGGATATAGCCTCTGGGGATGAAGCGCAGCGTTACACAGGACATATCGATGGGGTTTCTTCCGTAGCACTTTCACCAGATGGTACCCAATTGGCTTCTGCATCGGCAGATGCAACTGCCCGTATATGGGATCTGGGCACAGGGAATGAGTTACATATCTTTACAGGGTACATGGCGCCAGTATTATCAGTCAATTTTTCACATGACGGGACGCAATTGGTGTCGGGATCATGGGATCAAAGCATTCGTCTGTGGGATGTGGCGTCTGGAAACGAGGTAAAACGAATTCAACGCCATACAGCCCTGATTTTTTCAGTGGATTTTTCTCCAGGCGGAGACCAACTGGCTTCTGCATCGGTATATGGTACCATTCGCTTGTGGGATGTTGCTACGGGGGAAGAAGTGCGACTATTTACTGGGCACACTGATGCAGTCACTTCAATAGATTTTTCTCCAGACAGAACTTTTCTGGCCTCTGCATCCTCGGATAGGAGCATTCGTTTATGGGACAAGTCCACGGGGGAGGAGACACAACGATTTATGGGGCATACAGCCGAAGTTATCTCAGTGCATTTTTCTCCAGATGGGACTCAGTTGGCTTCCGCCTCGGCAGATACAACTGTTCGTTTATGGGATAGGTCTACGGGGGATGAGTTGCGTCGCTTTAAAGAGCACACAGATTGGGTGAACTCCGTAGCATTTTCTCCAGATGGGACTCAGCTGGCTTCTGGATCAGATGATAACACCGTTATTTTGCGGGAGATCTCATCAGGGGCAGAAGTGCGCCGCTTCGTAGAGCACACAGATTGGGTGAACTCCGTAGCATTTTCTCCGGATGGAACTCAGTTGGTTTCTGGATCAAATGATACCAGCATTCTTTTGTGGGATTTGGCCTCCGGAGAGGTGGTGCATCGCTTCACTGGGCATTCAGATCCAGTGAATTCAGTGGCTTTTTCCGAGGATGGGACTGTACTGGTGTCTGGTTCAGGGATACGTTTCGGTCAGGACTACAGTATTCGTCTATGGGATATAGCCTCGGGCAATGAGATTGATAGGCTTGACCATGGACGTCCAGTCTATGCCGTAGCTATTTCTGATAATGTGCGGTTTATCTCGTCCGCCGGAGTGGGTGACCTGAAGGTATGGGACACCACAACAACAGTATTACGGATTATCCCAGATGGAGAAGAGATTCCCTCAGCACTTGTCCATTACCCGAATCCGGTTGCAGCTGTTGCAACGGTTGAATATTCACTCTTGAAGTCGGGGCAGGTACAGTTGTCGTTGTATAACCTTCTTGGGCGCGAGGTGGCTCAGGTTGTGGATGCTATTCAGTCAGCCGGAGATCACAGCTTACAACTGAACACCGAGACGCTTTCGGGTGGTATATACTTTCTCCAATTGGTTACCGAGGATGAGCAGGTAACGCGGTCATTCATCGTGCGCTGATTTTGGGGATCAGACCATGATGTATTGGCTCATACCATGACCAAATCCGAATGAACTACAAGTTTCCACAGAGGCCAAGCGAAGATCAATAGCCTGAGAGGATGATTGACGCAACCCTATGAACCCATGGGATGAATGATACCCCACCCACAAATTCTGGGCAGATATTTTTTCGTGCCCCAAAGCCCATCCTCAGGTTGTGGTCCCGAGTTTTTCGCTTGCAGCACGCTGGTCAAACTTGAGTTCAGTACGCTGGACCACTTTGAACGCTTCCTCCAGCGCAGTTCGACCCTCAGGAATAGAGGGGATTACATCCGCAAATTTTACCAGATCTGCCAGCGAAAGGATCTGCTCCACTCTTTGTGGAATTCCGGAGGGGATCTGGTGTTGGATATCTGGATGAATCAATTCCATGATCAGCTCTTGAGTTGTAGATTCCAATGCAGGGATCCGAAGTCGGTGCTCTATATAGGTCCGAAGAACGTCCGATAGCTCAACGTAATAAATTTCTACCTGATTTTTTTCGGTGAGTGGAGCACCTTTAAGTGCTTCCAGGCGCTCAATAGCTAAGACTGCAGGAGAAGGTAACTCATCCTCCTCAGGTTCTTTATCAGGTATAGGTGGAGGTTGTCGCCGCCGCCAGATCACATACCAGATGAGTATGGATAGAATCACAAGGGCCAGTCCTAAAAGGACATACGGCCACAGAGGAGGGCCAAAGTCAACTGGCGGAGCCATATCGCGAATATCCGTAGCATCTTCTGGAACCATGGAAATTACACGTAACTCGCGTGCAGGTGTCACCGCAGATAGTACAGTATCACCGAACCCAATTGTTAATGGAGTCAATCGAGCTGTATCCAAAGCGAATGTGGTGACAGTATAGACGGCGCTGTCCAAGCGGATCCCCGTATCCATATACTGCGTGCCAGCAGATGCTAGATCAAGTGGGAGAATATCGCCAAACGAGGAGTCAATACTTGGGAATGATGGGGGCTCATCAAATCCATGAATGGCGATCAGCGTGAGCGTAAAGCGGTCTCCCACATATACGCTATCCTCTGACAAATAGGCATCTACCCTCTGGGCATGAACTTCAAGGCAGGTAAAAAAACAGGCAGCGAATGAGAGTAGGATAGACAGATGTATTCTACTCATCAGGCAATTTGTGCGCGTGCACGGAAAAATTTTGCCAATGGATCTAGGAAATCCTCTCCGCACTGGATCTCAACATGGTCCACGCGCGCACTGCGGAAGAGCGTCCTAAGTCCCTTGATTGTTTTTGATGAAGATTCCTGAAATGAATTCCGAACCGAGCGACTTCCCGTATCCAGCAACTGAGACTGACCAGTTTCTGGATCAAACAGCGTCACAAGACCCAAAGGAGGAAGAGACGCCTCTCGTGGATCTATTAAATGAATGGCAACCGTATCGTGTCGACGGGAGACCAACCGCAGGGATCGCTCAAAGTTATCATCAAGAAAATCACTAATAAGTAGGACAATTGCACGACGGCGAATCACCCGAAGAATATGATCTAATGCAGTATGAAGGGCCGTACCCGAGGACTGAGGTACATGAGCAAAAAGGTCTCTGATTAGGCGAAGGACATGTCGCCGGCCACTCTTTGGGGGCACAAAAAGCTCAATTTGATCAGAGAACAGTAATAGGCCGACCTTATCATTATTCTTAATGGCACTGAAGCCAAGGATTGCACAGATTTCTGCCGCAATCTCTCGCTTGAATTTGGTCTGGCTACCAAAATCACTGGATCCTGAAATATCCACAACAAGAAATAATGTTTGTTCTCGTTCCTCCTCAAAGATTTTGACGAATGGCTCTCCGGTCCGAGCCGTCACATTCCAGTCAATGCTACGAATGTCGTCCCCAACTTGATAGGGGCGAACCTCTGAAAATTCGATACCACGTCCCTTAAAGGCTGAATGGTATTCACCACCAAAAACATTGTTGACCAAGCCTTTTGTTCGTACTTCAATTCGACGAATCTTAGCAAAGAGCTCACGTGGGATCATGTGAATCAAAAAGTGTCCGTGCGGAAAACGTTTTTGAAAACAAAATGTTGACGTATGAAAAGGAATCCTAAATGAAAGATTTGAGTTCTAATGCTGTAACTAAACTCTATAACTAATGAAATCTTCTTTCTTACTCTGTTTCTCCTTGCTTCTTTTGGCATTTACAGTTCCCACAAATGATGATCTAGAATCCTGGTCTATTGATGTCGCACATTCCAGTATTTCCTTCAAAGTACGCCATTTGGGCATCTCCAATGTTCGGGGAGAATTCCGCTCATACGATGCTAACATTCAGATGGAGGGTGCAGATTTGAGTACCTTATCAGTGAGTGCAACCATCGAAACCTCTAGTGTTGATACTGGAAATGAGCGTCGGGATGGTCATCTGCGCTCCGATGATTTTTTTGGTTCAGAAGCGTTCCCTTCCATGATGTTTACTAGCACGGGGGTCACAGAAGTAGAGGGTAATAAATTTCATCTGGCCGGAGACCTAACCATTAAGGATGTGACCCAGTCCGTCGTATTAGAAGGCGAATTTCTGGGTGTTGCTATGATGGGAGATTCCGAACGTGCAGGGTTTGAGGCTCGGACCTCTGTTAACCGCAAGGATTTTAATCTGACATGGGACCAGCTGACCGAGGCCGGCGGTATTATTGTCGGACACAATGTAGAGATTCTTCTTGAGTTGGAAGTGATTAAGGACTGACGTGAATTAATGCGTGTAGGCGTCATTGTTTTTCCAGGTTCCAATTGTGACCACGATGCCTATCACGTTGTCCGGCATGTGTTTGGACTCGAGACTACATTCATCTGGCACAAAGAGCGTCAATTGCCCCCCATAGACTTGGTGATCGTGCCTGGAGGTTTTTCTTATGGAGATTACCTCCGGGCAGGGGCGGTTGCCCGGTTCTCGTGCATCATGGATAGCGTCGTTCGCTTTGCAGAACGAGGAGGTTTAGTGCTGGGGATCTGTAATGGATTCCAGATCCTGTGTGAATGTGGGCTTCTGCCGGGGATCCTCCTTCGTAATTCATCGGTCCGTTTTATATGTAAGTGGGTTCACTTGCGAACGGATAGCATAGATATCCCATTTACGGATTCGGCCGAGTTAGGACAAATTCTCAAGCTTCCTATCGCTCACGGGGAGGGAAATTATTTCGCGGAATCATCTGAACTAGTTGAACTTGAGCGTAATGGACAGGTAGTGTTTCGCTATACGACTCCAGAGGGTCAGGTTACTGCGGACTCTAATCCGAATGGATCTGCGAATAATATTGCCGGTATTTCCAACCGGGAGGGTAACGTACTTGGAATGATGCCCCATCCTGAGCGGGCTGCTGAGAATGCTCTGGGAAGTCACGATGGGGCAGTTCTGTTTCGGAGTCTCATAAATGTTGAGATCTAATGATCCTTGGACTGAATTCCCCCGTTACTCTGCTCCTATTGATTTCTATGGTAATAGTGAGCGGTTTTGCCCTCTTTGGAAATCCACTACTGATTGACCGACTGGGATTTCGTCCTGTGCAAGTCGCAAAAGAGCCGTATCGCTATATCACAGGTGGATTTGTCCATGTTTCCCTTCCTCACTTACTCTTCAATGTGGTCACACTTTATTTTTTCGGTCCACTTCTAGAATCCCGACTCGGCAGTATAAAGTATCTCATTCTGTATTTTGGGGCACTACTGTGCGCACATGTGCTCACATATCTTCGGCATCGCCGGAACAGCGCATACAATGCCGTCGGTGCAAGCGGAGCGATCAGTGGAGTCCTTTTCGCATATGTATTGTTTTCACCCTACGATATGTTGTTGTTTTTCGGGATTCTACCAATTCCCGCAATCGTATTTGCGTTCTTGTTTGTAGCGGTCAGCGTATATGCAATGAGGAGTGGTAGATCATTTGGCATAGCCCATGAAGCCCATTTGGGTGGCGCACTCGGAGGAGCCTTCCTGACAATTATCATAGAGCCGGGGATCCTTCCTTTATTCTTCAACCAACTGATCTGATGGATCTCCGCCTCCAAGAGCCATCTATGTAATCCTATTGGTGAAATCTAAAGACGAAATGAGTTTCGAATGTGTTTTAGATTTCCGTTCCAGACCAAGAACATTCACTGAGTAATCGGAAGAAAACGATTGAGAAGATTCATTGGGTCGCAGTAATCTGTGGAGTTGATTTGAGCATATGGTCTATTCTAATCACATGTTAGTTGGGTTCAATGGTCCGAAGCAGATCGCATCATTCGGATGTGAGGATAATATGAAATCCTCGTACTGACTAACCTATGACGTTTGTCTCAAAGCGTGAACGGCGTCTATGGACAATGACGCTCCTACTTATTCTGGTGATCTACTCCACACTGGGTATTGTGAGAGAGTGGCTGGAAATACTGGAGGCCAGCGGTTGGGGATTTGGCATATTCCTGTTCGGTTGCGGTTTGATTCTAGTATTCGTAGTTAGTCAGGGACTAAGAGTAATTCCGAACTGGAAAGAGGTTGCGGTTGCATTCGGAATTGGGTTGATTTATTCTCTCACGCTCGCGTCTATTGAGAACGTAGAGGAGCGGATTCATGTGATCATGTATGGGGTAGTTGCACTGTTGATTCATGCAGCTCTTTTAGAGCGCTCTGCTCAGGCCCAACGAATCTCGGCTAGTTTCATGATTGCAATTGGGATTACGGTTGGTTTGGGTACGATTGATGAGTTACTCCAGTTACTTATGCCAAACCGAGTATTTGATGTAGGGGACATTATGTTTGATGCACTTGCATCCGTCATGGCCATTCTGTCGAATGCTTCACTCAGGTGGGCAAGATCAAGCGTGTCTTAGCAAAATAAGCCGAGACGAGCTAAACAAGGGGGGCTTCAAGGATTGCGTATTCTTTATCCGCGATAGCATTGATTGAATTCAAAAGATTACGGAGAATATGATTCTCATCTAAAACCCACCCCATTTCGCAGGCCTGATAGCCATAATTATTTGACTTTTCAGCCAGTTCCAAAACAGGGAGTACATCCAATGCGCGCCCTTGATATTCTGGAAGTACCCCCATCAGTAGCATACGCATATCCCGTATCCCTGCAAATTTTGTCAGAAGCCACAGCTTCACCAAGCCAAATGGAAAAAGTCGGCCATTTGAAAGATGCTGAAGTGCGGGATTGATATCGGGCAGGGTTATCACGAATCCCACGGGGTGGCCATCCATTTCCAGAAAAAAACAGATCCTTGGATCTACAATCTGTTTCATTGCCTTAGCAATATGTGCAAACTCGCGATCGGTTACAGGCACGAACCCCCAGTTCCTGCTCCAAGCTTCATTATAAATCTCTCGAACAGTTCTCACCTCTTCATCAAATTTGGAAAGATCTAATGTGCGCAATGAGATACCTGGATTACGGCGGCGAACAATCTGGGCTCCCCGGTGCAGGCGTTCATATTCGATATGCCTTCGGTGGAGGAAATAGGCCCAGAGAGTCATTACACGTGAGAAGCCCCACCGTTGGAGATACTCCTCATAGTATGCAGGATTATAGGTCATCATGATTGCCGGAACGCGCTCAAATCCATCTACAAGAAGACCGGACGGATCATTCAGCGATGGGTTTACGGGTCCGCGAATCGAACGCATTCCTCGTTCACGAAGCCATGAAGCGGCGGCATCCAGTAAAGCCTCAGAAGTCTCAAACTGATCTTCAGATTCAAAGAATCCAAAAAAACCAGCATCATCCGCATGTGTTTTTTGGTGCATGCCATTCAAGATGGCAGCAATTCGCCCTACAACCTTACCAGATGAATCGTAAGCAAGGAAGGGTTGGATTTCACCATGATCATAGAATGGATGCTTACGAGGATTGAGAATGTTAAACTGATCAACTCGGAGGGGAGGGACCCAGAATGAATTATCTTGATAAAAATCGTAGGGAAACTGAACGAAACGTTTCAGATCTCGTCGCGACTTAACGGGTTGAACCACGCACGAAGAGGTAGGGGGCATGAGTTAGATCGCATGTCTGTCCAACACCCCATGTTTTCGTCCCACATGAAGGAAGGCTTCAAGGATTCTGTCCAGGTCCTCATCTGTGTGGGTAGCCATATAAGATGTGCGCATGATCGTTAAACCACGGGGAACAGCGCCTCGCCATGGCACCACAGGGTTCACAAAGACTCCCTCATCTAAAAGATCTGTCCAGAAATGAAATGCGCTCATCATGTCACTTCCAATTACCACGGGAATGATAGGAGCTTCGCTAGTCCATACGTCAAATCCGGCCTGACGAAATCCTTCCCGCATGTAGTTCGAAATTTCCCATAGGCGATCCAGTCTCCAAGTCTCGTCTTGAAGAATCTCCAGACAGGCTAATACGGTGGCCACAGTACTGGGGGGCATGGAAGCACTGAAAATATGGGCGTTCGCCATATGCCGGATATATTCAATGATATCGGAATCTCCAACTGCGAAGCCCCCCAACGAGGAAAAACTCTTGGAAAACGTACTGGTTGTTAAAGGGACCTCATGATCGAAACCAAAGTAGGCAGCAGATCCTCTTCCCCCAGGGCCAATGACCCCAACCGCGTGAGCATCATCCAATAGCAGAGCAGCGTCGAATTCATCGGCAAGTTTAACCAATTCAGGAACTGGCGCAATTCGACCACTCATAGAGAAAACTCCATCGGTCACAATTAACTTATCAGATTCGGGACGTTCTGCATCAGCTTTTTCAAGGAGTCGGCGGAGGTGATTCATATCAAAGTGTCGATACCGCCAGCAGTCTGCCATACTAACTTGGGTCCCCGCAACGATGCAGGAATGGTTCTCCTTGTCAGAAAATATCAAATCATTCTTGGAAGTAATCCCTTGGATCACTCCCATATTTGTCATGTATCCGGTAGAGAACAGAACACATGCTTCTTTACGCATAAAAGCTGCAAGTCGTGATTCAAGTTCCAGATGAATATCTAGCGTTCCATTCAAAAAACGACTTCCAGTACAACCAGTGCCATATCGGTTAATGGCCTGAATGGCAGCCTCTTTTACCCGTGGATCACTCGTCAGTCCGAGATAGTTGTTGGATCCGGCCATGATCAGTTCCCGACCGTCTATAAACGCCCGAGTCCCCTCACTGTGGGAGATTGCGCGAAAGTATGGGTAGAGTTCTGAATTTTTCGCTTCGTTGATCAACGAGCCGGGTGCCATAAAGGCCCTTGCCTTTTCAAATATTGAGGGCTCCTCGCAAAGGGTGTTGTCCTGATCAACTATGGGAGATGGCAGCGAGTCGGGAGCCGATGTGAGCATAGAATTGGCAAATCTGTGAGTTCCGAGTGAATAACAATTGAGAAGTACTAAGGCCGCAAGGTAATTGAGAGTCCAAGCCGCTCCAACCCTCCGGTCACTTGAAACGATAAAGACTCATTAACGTCAAATTCAGATAAATGTGCACTTACATATGCGTCAATGATCGTGAACCCGTACCATGCAATCACTCCGAGGTACAATAAGTCCCTGTTCCTGCGTAGCTTATCTCGTCGCGCACGGATCTGAGGTTCCAGACGAGCACGGCGCATCATTATCTCTTCGGGCATTAAGTTCGACTCAGTTCTCAGACCTAGGTCGCGAAGAAGTGTCGAATAGTCACTTTCGTACTCTGGAAATACCGGAGTACCGTCCGGTTCAGTTCGTGCTGTGAATAGATAAGCGTGTCGATGCAGTTGATATTGTCGATTCACTAGAACAGCGGAACCCACAAATGCAGCAAGCCCAACATATACGATTGGAATTTTGTAATACTCACGGTTATATAGTTGTCCCCATCCAGGAACTAGTGCACGGCGCATAGCTGCATGTGGATCGGGTGCCACAATAGTGGGGGTTGATGTAGTTTTATCTGATTGTCCGCTTGCTGGCAGTGCCAAGATCATCCAAAATAAGAAGCATAGTGGGTTCTTAGTGTTCAGGCCTTGGGAATGCATAGTTCAACTTTGATGATCAAACAGGTCAATGATTCGAGATAAATCTTCATTTGAGTAGTAGTGAATCTCAATGAACCCTTTCCCTTTTACCCCATGCTTGACCCGCACCTTTGTCCCTAGACTTTTTCTGAGCCGATTCTCAATCTGTTTGTAATGCACGTCAGTTTCTACTAATGGGGGCTTTGATTTTTTGTTCTGTTTTGAGAGCAAATTTACACGTCTCTCAACCTCACGTACACTTAGTTGCTCATGTTGGATCTCCCTGAATACTCGACTTCTGCTGGATTCGTCGGGCAGAGTGAGTAGTGCACGGGCATGTCCGGGTGTAACAACTCCTTCCCGAAGTCCAACCTGAATTTTTGGTGGCAGATGAAGTAGCCGTATAAAATTTGCGATCGTAGAACGTTTCTTGCCGACGCGTTTGGCAACTTCTTCCTGAGTTAGACCATATTCATCAACGAGTCTCTGATATCCGAGAGCAACTTCAATTGGGTTAAGCTCTTCGCGCTGGACGTTTTCAACCAAAGCCATCTCCAGCATTTGAGCGTTTTTTGCCGGGCGGATATAAGCTGGAATTTCTTGTAACCCAACTAATTTCGCAGCTCTGAGACGTCTCTCCCCACTGATTAGCTCAAATTCATCACCCTTAGTGGCACGGACGGTAATTGGTTGTATGATTCCCAATTGTTCAATTGATTCCGCGAGTGCTTGCAGAGCCTCTAGATTAAACTCCTTCCTGGGCTGGAATGGATTGGGCTGAATCGAACGAATCGAGAGTTCAAAAACACCTCCGACGAGCGCACGCGCATCTTCTTCAGAGCGGAGTTGTCCGTCCGTGCCGAGCAAGGCATCTAGCCCTCGTCCAAGTACAGGTCTTTTACTGGTCATAGGAATTAGGAATTTGAATTTAAAGCCCTAAAATAGGCTTCACGAATAGATGAGGCATAATTCAGTCTCCATCATAACTGTAATTCGGCCCATGGCCATTCAAAAATATCTATTCCCAAGGTGAGGTGTTCACCTCGGCGTGTTTGAGAGACGTAATTTAGTCTAGTGAGATGTTGACCGAGATTTTTGGTTCTAGAGATCCTCCAATTTTATTCAATCTTGAATTTTCAAAAAACCCCATGGGGCTATATGAAGAGGAATGGGGTGCTTATTCACTGTTGGTAAGATGTCTTTACCATTTCGCTTTGCAGACATCTCCTCAAAAAATCCATGCATCAGGCTTGATCAGATGAGTCTATTGACAATCGGTGACAGAGGATGTTACATCAGGATATTAGTTGTTCAATGGCTTGGGACTGTTTGACGACTTGGAAGCGGAGGAAGCAGAGCGTGAGATCACTTCTCGAGCCAGTGAGAGATAATTACGTGCACCGGTGCTAGTGGCACTGTGGAGCAGTACAGGTTTTCCGAAGCTCGGAGCCTCAGCAATGGTAACATTCCGTCGAATGATCGTACTGAATACCTGATCTCCAAAATAGCTTTTGACTTCGGCAGCGACATGACGAGAGAGTCGCAAACGTGAGTCAAACATCGTCAAGAGTACTCCAGCAACTTGGAGGTCGGGGTTAAGCCCCCCACGTATTATTTTGATCGTATTGAGCAGTAGACCAAGCCCCTCAAGTGCAAAATACTCTACCTGAACCGGGATAATGACGCTATCAGAGGCAGTTAGAGCATTCACCGTCAGAATTCCTAAAGAGGGAGGACAATCAATAATCGTATAATCATATTGGTCGGACAAACTGGTCAGGATATGTTTTAAGAGTCGTTCGCGATTACGTACAGCGGTGAGTTCAATCTCCGCTCCAACGAGATTGATGTTGGCGGGAAGTAAATCAAGAGTGGGTATTTCCTCTGAGGTTCTAATGATATGGTCTGCCGAAATTTTATCTAGCAACACATCATACATGGAGTGTTTGATTTCTTTCACATTATGTCCCAGGCTAGAAGTGCAATTTCCCTGGGGATCCATGTCCACCAACAGTGTTCGTCTCTCGAGCACCGCAAGGGAAGCCGATAGATTGGCAGAGGTCGTGGTCTTACCAACTCCTCCCTTCTGGTTTGCAATTGCGATGATCTGACCCATTACTCAATTGAGGTTTCGATCTATGGTACGTGATCAGATGAAGAATGAAAAAATCAACTAGAATAGAGAGTAGATAAAAGGTGCCAATGAGGATCCTTGCGTTAAAACAATCAAGAGACTCAATAGGAGCAACACTACCACAATCGGTGTCAGCCAGTATTTTTTACGTGCATGCAAGAACCGCAAGAATTCAAAAGTAATTTCCAGTTTACTCATACTTACCTGTAAAGCCAAACGTTAACAGATACTTTTACGCAGAGAAAGGTTCAAGTGTCCATATGATACATCCTTGAACTTGCAACCTAATTCTTAATTATGCACGGTACTCGCAACCCGACTCATACAACTGCGTAATCATCAGTAGTAATCCTTGTGAGGTACCCGCTTTGATCCGTTTTCTGGTAGAAACCTGGGAAAGTTTTAATATTGCTTTGCGCTCGCTGAATACCAATCGTATGCGCAGTGGGCTAACAATGCTAGGGATCATCATCGGAATCGTGACCGTGACGGCGATGATCACAGTTATTAATGGCTTGGAGAATGCAATGGATCGTTCCTTAGCCATGTTAGGAACGAACGCAGTTTATGTTCAGAAAACAAGTTGGTTTACGGAGCCAAATGAGTGGAGGCGTCAGTGGTCTCGTCCAGATTTGCGGGCAGGGTTAGCCGAGTATATTCGTGATCGTTCGGAATATGCAGTTGCGATTGCTCCGTTAGCTCAGACAGGTCGTCCAATCCGTTATCGTGACCGTGCGCTGTACGGTGTATTCATTCAAGGATCCACACCTGAGATCGCCAGTGTTGATGATGTTGAGCTCACGGCTGGACGCTGGTATAATGAACTGGACAATCTGGTTGGCCGGAATGTAGTTGTCATTGGTCATGCAGTTGGCGAATCTCTGTTTCCCAGTGAGCAACCGCTTGGGAAGACCATTCGGATCGGTGGAAAAAGGTTTGAAGTGATTGGGGTTCTGGAAGAGCAGGGTAAGTTCTTTGGGATGTTTTCTTTTGATGAACAGGCTCAAATTCCACTTAGAACATTTGAACGTCATTTTGGACGTTTTCGGAGTGTAACAATTAAAGTGAATGCAGAATCGCCAAATACTCTGCCTTTGCTTGAGGAGGAATTAACGGGGATCGTTCGATCCGCTCGCGGGCTGGATGCAATGGAGGATAATAATTTTGCAATTAATAAAACCGAAGCCTTTCGTGAGCAATTAGCTGGCATCAAGGCGGTCGTATATACGATTGGAATATTTCTGACCGGGCTTGCGTTGGTCGTTGGAGGGATCGGGGTAATGAATATCATGTTTGTTACGGTGAAGGAGCGAACCCGTGAAGTTGGCGTGCGAAAAGCAGTGGGTGCTAGCCGTCGTGCTGTACTTTCGCAGTTTTTGATTGAGGCGGTATTGGTATGCATTGCTGCCGGGATCGTTGGGGTTCTACTTTCGCTAGGTGTGACTGCAATTGTGAATCAGTTTGTTCCGGCATCGTTTGCGATTGGCACCGTTTTCCTTGCCTTTGGGATCTGTGTGGGAGTGGGAGTGATCTTTGGTGTTGTACCTGCCTGGAATGCCGCTCGAATGAATCCAATTGATGCATTACGTTACAGTTGATGGTCAACACTGAATTTATACGTCTCGCGTGGGATATTATCCGTAACCATAAGCTTCGTTCGACGCTCACATTATTGGGTATTGTGATTGGTGTTTTTGCGATCATCGTAGCGGTAACCGCTGTACAGGTCATGGAGACCAAACTTGTGAACACGGTTGAATCTTTTGGGGCAACCACGTTCACGATTAATAGAGCAGATGGATTTAATCGCTCTGGTCCCCGGTTTCGTGCACGTCGAAATCTCACATACGATGACATGGTTCGATATGCGGAAAGAGCACGGATTCCCTCTGCCATCAGTCCTACGATGCAGATATCTAGTCCAGTAGAAGCTCGATATGGAGATCGCAAGACCGAAAATGTCGTCAGTTATTACGGTGTGAATGAATTCTGGCCGGGCACGAATGGATTTGACATTGAGTTTGGACGTAACATGACAGAACTAGATGTAGAACTGGGACGGGATGTAGTAGTGATTGGACATGACGTTGCCGAGCGGCTTTTTTCGAATATCAATCCGGTTGGGAAATCCATGATTGTCGGTGGGAAGCGGTATCAGGTAGTTGGGGTTCTGGCCGAAAAGGGAGATGTATTCGGGAACAATGTAGATTTGATCGCACTGGTCCCCATCACGAATATGATTCAGGCCCACAGTGCGGCACTCCGAAACATTGAGATCAAAGTAGAAACACGAACGATGGAAACCATTGAAGAGGCTATGGAAGAGGCGATTGGACTTCTACGGGTGATCCGCAATGTTGAACCTGGCGAGGAGAATAATTTTGAAATTCAGAGTTCAGAATCCTTTTTGCAACAGATCACTGGCTTTACGGGTCAGGTGAAGGTAGGAGGTGCAATCGTTGGTTTGATCACGCTCCTTTCGGCCGGTATCGGCGTGATGAATATTATGCTGGTTTCCGTTGCAGAGCGCACCCGGGAAATTGGAGTTCGAAAGGCGGTTGGAGCACGCCGCCGGGATGTCCTGAGTCAATTCCTGTATGAAGCCATAATTCTTTGTCAAATCGGGGGACTTGCCGGGATCCTGATTGGAGTTCTAGGTGGTAATATCGTAGGTCGTTTTTTTGATGTATCCTTTGTATTTCCATGGACATGGGCAATTGGCGCAGTACTTGGTGTGACAGTTATTGCAATGACATTTGGTGTGTATCCCGCATACAAGGCGGCAAGTCTTGATCCGATTGAGTCTCTACGTCACGAATAATGGATCAGAATATAGCCAAGATGCGGGCAGGTGAAGAAGCTGCCCGCCACCTGGAAGATAATATGATTATTGGTCTTGGCACGGGTTCAACAACAGCCTATGCAATCTCTGCGATTGGGAAAAGGATTCATGAAGAGGGACTACAAATCCGCGGAATTCCGACCTCCTGTTCAGCCGAGATGGAGGCACGCAAACATGGGATTCCTCTCTGCACCTTTGATGACATCAATCAGAAGCTAGATCTTGCATTTGATGGCGCAGATGAGGTGAGTCCAGATCTGAATCTGATCAAGGGTCGAGGTGCAGCACATACATGTGAAAAGCTTGTTGCGAGTCAGGCCAAGAGGTTCGTGATTTTAGTGGATCCTTCCAAGCTGGTTGAAAAGCTCGGTACTAAGTCTCCGGTGCCGATTGAGGTCATTCCCGTCGCGGCACCTGTCATTCTGCGTTCGCTTGAGGCGATGAATACGGATGCGTCTATACGAATGGGAGAGCGGAAGGACGGTCCAGTCGTCACTGATCAGGGGTTCTGGGTCATTGATGCCAAGTTTTCTCCAATTGCTAAACCAGAGAAGCTCAGCCGTACTCTCCTAGAGATGCCGGGGGTATTAGATCATGGGTTGTTTATTGATCTTGCGACCGAGGTAATTATTGGTTCAGAATCAGGGATTGACAGAATTCATCGCCCAGATGAACAACGTTGAGTAGGATTTCTACGGAATCTGATCTATCTCTTGACCTACTCACCTACCTTGACGGAGGAGTTCAGGATATTTAGGGTTCCAGAGTTCTGAATCAATTTTAACTAAGTGTAAATATGAAGGTTAATGAGGTGATTACATTCACGGGTGCACCGTTCAGTTGACCCGGTGAAAACCGGGCGAGTCGAACCGCACGCAGTGCTTCTTCATCGCATCCTGCTCCGAGCCCCTGGATTACGGTAGGGTAGCGGACCGTTCCATTTTTGTCAACAATGAAGGCGACCGTGACACGTCCCTCCAGGCTGGCTCGTTTTGCCCGTTCAGGGTACTGAATCTCATCAACTAAGTTTTCCATGCTTCCGACCAGAATCGGGATCTGATCCAGAAAATCTGAAAGATCTGGCTGATTCGCTTGGTCTCGCAACGTAATGGGCATGGTCATTTCAATGGTAGATGACTGCTCTTCAGTTCGGAGGGGCTCAATGTGGAGATTTGTGAGGACTTGGATCGCTTTCTGTCTAATGTGTTCGTCAGGTACCTGACGGACAACTGGATTCATGATCTGACCGGTCTGATTCAAGAGGAAAGAAACGAATACACGTTGATGTTCCTCTTCAATTGATGAGTGTTGGTTTGGATAGGTGGATGCTTGAGGCCGAAGTTCGTGATGGGGTTCCCAGTGGTGCGATGTAGTCACGCAGCCAGTGGCGGAGAGCGCGACGAGGAAGTAGAACAATACGATAATGCTGCGGGTCATGATTCATTCCAGATGTGCCCGCGTTAAGCGGGCTGGTTATAATGGTGGCATATACTTTAACATATTTTTAATATAAAATTAACAGTAAGGTAATATGTTCCCAATTTGTGCAGTTCTTTCGGAAGGCTGCCACGAATTCTCAGAGAATTAAGTGACGAACCGACTAATTGGAGGGGATGGCAAGGGGATTGAATCTGCGGTGCTAGGCTGTAACGGCGGGTGGATTCTCCCACTGAGGAGAAGTTTGATGAGTACAGAACTGGGATGCCGCCGGCAATAGTTCTATCAAAAAAATATGCCCTGCATATCAATGAGATGCAGGGCATATTTTATAAGAGCTTAGTAGATTAGCGTAGCTTGAATACGATGGGGAGTGACATTTTCACTTGAACAGCCCGTCCACGCTGGCGTCCTGGCACGAATTTAGCGTGTTCCGTGATGACTCGGATAGCTTCTTGATCACAGCCGCCTCCAATACCGCGAAGGATTGCAGGCTCTCGTACATTCCCTTCTTCGTCTACGATGAACTGAACGATTACCCTACCTTCAACATTCGCCTTGCGCGCAATCTCTGGGTATCGCGCCTTGGACTGAAGTCCACCAATTCCACCAATCAATTCAGGCATCTGCTCAACAATCTCAAAGATTTCGGGTTCTTCAATCACCTCATCCTCATCTGGGGGTGGGGGAGGAGGTAAATTAATGGGAGCATCCAAATCCAGAGAAGCATCTAAATCTAAGTCGTCATCTTCTAAGATCTCATCATCAGGAACCTCTACAGGTACCGGAGGACGGGGAGGTGGCGGCGGTTTTTGAATCTGCTTTGTTTGCAGGATTTCTTCCATCTGGACTACTTCCTGCTCAACCTGCTCAATTTCCATAGCATCACCACGTTGCATATTCGCATTGAATGCGAGAATCAAAAGGAGGAGCGAGATAATCATTCCGACCTGCACAAAGAAACCATAAGTCCTTTTCAGATCTGCTGATGGGGTTTTACGTAATGCCATGGATCAGGAAGTCTGGTGAGTCAAAAAATATATATTTAGCAAGAAATTAATAAATCGTACGTTAATGGAAAAATGCAGGTTCCCTGATCAGATTCTTTCTTAATGAGGTGAGTGCATCAACGACTCCATCAACTAAATCTCCTGCAATCATCGTGCCAGATGGATGATTCTGGGAATACAGATCCGAAGCTAGGCCTCCAATATGAGATGCGCAGATCGCCGCGATTGAGGTCGTGCAGCCCTGCGCCAGAAGTCCGCCACAGAGACCAGCCAATACATCCCCTGTTCCTGCGGTAGCGAGAGCAGGATTGCCTGTGCCACAGACCACCGCTTGATTTTGAGTATGACAGATAATCGTAGGAGAACCTTTGAGTACAAGCGTACAGTTCCACTTGGAAGACCATTCATGTGCTGAATGAAGTCGATCCGCAGGAGCTGGATCCCCGATCATCCGCTCAAACTCCCCAGCATGGGGGGTTAATATCCAGGATCTTTCCTGATCATAATCCTTCATCACTTGAGTGGCAACCACCAATGCATCTGCATCCACAACAACTGGAATTTTAGATGTTTGGAGGATAGTTTCTATAAAGTGTTCGGTGGTAGGGGATCTGCCCAGACCAGGTCCAATGATTAATGCGTTTGCTTTCTGAAGCCAGGGACTAAGTTGGTGCAAAGCAGCTTCCGTGTCAATTCCACCGCTTTTATGTTCAGTTAGACCAATCGTCGGAATTTCTGTCATCGCAGTGGTTAGTATATTCTGGATGCTTTTTGGAACTGCGCAAGCGACATATCCTGCACCTACACGTGCCGCCGCACGCGCAGTCAGCATTGGGGCACCAGAAAAATCAGAAGACCCTCCGATCACGAGAACCATGCCGGCGCTGTACTTGTGTGCTTGCAAATCGCGGGAGGGAAGAAGAGTAGCCGTCGCAATGTCGGTGGAAATCCAATCTATGTTGAACTCAGATTGATCCAGAACAACATGTGGAGGCAGTCCGATGGATACGAGTTCGGTTTGGCCTGAATAAATGGATCCATCGCCGAAAAGTAATCCCCCCTTGTAGGCACTGAATGTGATTGTTAGGTCAGCGCGCACCGCTACGCCAAGTGGTTCTCCGGTATCTCCATGAAGCCCCGAAGGTAGATCCAGTGCGACGATTGGCTGAGATGTCGCATTGAGTGCATGAACTAAATCCGCCACTTCGCCTTGGAGTGGTCGATTCAGGCCGACACCAAATAAGGCATCTACATATAGATCTGCTTTGGGAAGTGATTCGGGAAGGTCATGATCCAGAATTAACCGGTCAGATGGATCCAGAGTTTTGAGCTGTTCAAGGAGAAGCAGATTTTGTTTTGCTTCAGGGGTAGAGGGATATTTTAAGCACTTGACGTAGACCTGTGCCCCTAAGGTATAGAGGACTCGGGCAACGACGAATCCGTCTCCACCATTATTTCCACCCCCGCAACAGATTACCACCCTGCGCCCTCGCATCTTCCCAAAATCTCGCTCAATAATGGATGCAGAACTGCTTCCAGCACTTTCCATGAGTGTGAATGCAGAAATCCCAAACCTCTCAATGGCAAATTGATCGAATTTTTGTTGTGCGCTGGCCCGTAATAGCGGCAAAAATCCGATAGTTAATGGGTCAGATCCAGGAATAAGGTGTTGATTCATTTGGGATTTCATGAATTATTGGTCAGAGGCAGGAGAGGGGATAGAGGGCGGGGGGCTAACCATCAGAGTTTCGGCGAGAGCAGTATCCCATCGAGGACGAATCGTGATGGATTCCGAGAACCATGTAATCGGTTCGGCAGGCTCGTAAGGGTGAATCAAACCGCCATCCCAAGTACCATTATGATTCCGATCAATAAATGCATGGATACGATACGATTTTTCTGGAAGATTCTCAAATACGAAGCTACTCTCCGAATCGGGTGATTGTGTAGCAAGAATCTTCCCATCCATCTCGGTGAGGCGAACGATCACGCTATCACCTTTTGGAACAGCGAATCCACTAATACTTCCCAAAGATTGGGCTCCCAGCCGTTCAAAAAATCGTACATAGGTACTGTCTTTTTGCTTTATCGAGACCCTGTAAATTTGGGTCGGATCATCTAGTGATGTGATACGAAAACTTGTTCCGTTTGAGGATTGGAGATCAAAGGATACGTGCGCTCCGGTTGAATCTTCAACGCTTAACAGACTGTCCAAGAGTTGTCGGTGTACTGGTTGATCAAAAACAAGGTGTGGCATTTCCCAAGGGGCGAGCCTGTAAGGATTCTCTGAATTGGCTGTTAAAAAATGCTGAAACTGAGGTTCAGTCGTAATCATTTGCAGATTCCCCATAAAAAAGGTAGGATCAGGACGCACAGAATTTCCAGTGGAATCCTGTACGGAAACGTCTGGAAAGAGTCTGTAGGTCTGTTCTTGTAGAGTGTCACTCATCAGATAGACCATGCGGGGATTGGACTCCAACTGGTAGCTGGAGTGAACCTTGACTGGAGTATTTTGGAGAGAGTCCGAAAGCATCCACGATTCTCCTGTTAGGTTTGATATGGATACACCTTCACTAAACCGGACCTCTATGAGTTGATTTGTCGTTGCACGTACCCTTTCAATCGTTGGTCTCAGGGTATCTACTTTGGTGTATATCCAATCCAAAATCTTTTGATTTGTATCTGGAATCGCGGTGATCTGAGGAATCGGAGGTACAGCAAACCATTCCCCATGATCTGGCTTCAGGTTGCGATTCAGATCTCGTAATCCGATCAAGAAAAAATCTGACTCGCGAACATAATTGAATTCAAACCGCCCCTCCGGGTCTGTTTGGGTTTGATAGGCGGAAATCTCGGAGATAATGTCGGGTGTATTATAGGCAAGGACTAAGAGGCCTGCGACTGGCCGTCCTTGGCTTTGGTCAATGATCCGACCGCGCAGGCGACCTTGATCAATGACTGGTCCGGTCGAAAAAGCAAAAGAAATTGGTTGAGTCAGCCGGACTCCATGCCAATCTCTGAACTCATCATCCAAGGTAACAACATAAGTTGTTGAGTCTCTTAGCGGTTCGGATAGTCGCACGCTGACCGAGCGCTTTCGCCACTTGAACTGTAGCTTTCCCTGTGGTGGTGGGACGATTGACAGCGCACGCGCAAGGGAGGCTTCATTCACATACTCAGAAAAATTCAATCTGAGTTCTGTAGGAGAAACCTCCACCGATTCATGTGGAGGATCCGTAGATAGAAGTATAGGAGGTTGCTCATCACGCGGACCACCTGTTGGGGGGCGCGGATCTGCACAACCGCAGATTAGCAAGATGCTAATGAAAGCAAGATTACGAGTCAGCACTGTCGTTTCGCAGATTGAAGAAAAGGAATGCAGCGAGCCCGGTCACAGCCCCTATAATCAGTGGTTCTAGGTAACGGCGGATCCAACGGTCATGAGGAGGTTCTGCCTGCGTTTCGGGGTAGGCGGAGGATTCCAGTGCAGGGATCATATTACGAGGGATCTCATCTATGAGGGACATCTGGCAAGTATCATGGGCACGAAATTCACCGGTTTTTCCAATATAGGAGTAAGTTAAATCCAGTCTGACTGAGCGTGATATACTCTTCCGACTTAGTCTTTCATAGGATACGGCTGCCCGTGGGACTTCCCATGAAATTAAAGAGAGAGGATTTGATGTAGAGAGCGAATCGGAGGCGAAAAGAATTTTGCCCTGTTGATTCCAATGATTAATTACCTTTGTCGTCAGATAGGGTAGAGCAGGTGATGGAGCAAGGATCAGGGAGTCGGCTTCAACTGGAACAGCCCCTAAGCATTCAAGACCAAGGTTCTCAAATACCTGCATATTTGTGAGGGTTTCCTGTGCGGCTGAGACGCATACCGAACAGAGAGATAGCCAAACACCGAATAAGAGAGATAGAGATTGTTTCATGTATTTAGTCCTTATGTAATTCAGCGACCAAGTGCTTGGCTTCAGGTAGGATTAACTTTTCCATGGCCAGTGTAGCAGCCTTAGGTGAACCGGGAACTGCAAAAATAATCATGTCTCCGCATGTGCCGGCAATGGCTCGGGAGAGCATCGCTTTACTGCCAACTTGTTGCCACGAAAGTAGTCGAAAGAGTTCTCCAAACCCAGGTAATCGTTTGTCCAGAAGCGGACGGACTGCTTCAAAAGTTTGGTCTCTGTTGCTGATCCCCGTGCCGCCACTTAGACATACCACATCCGCGGTCTCGGATTGAGCACAAATAGCCTCTTGGATCTTATCGGGTTCGTCTGGAATAATAAATTGGGAGGAGATGATGAATCCATTACTCTGGACCAGTTCAGCCATGCGGGCACCACTTTGATCTGTGGTTTTCGTTCTGGAATCACTGATCGTGATCAGGGCAAATCGTAGCGTGAAGGGGACACCTGATTCTTTGAGACTCATTTTTCCTGTTTAGATGATTCACCAAACCATATGGGAGGGTCATATCCATGTTTAGCCCACGGATGGCATCTTGCTACTCGCCAGAGGGCTAAAATGACACCCTTGACCACTCCATATTTATTGATGGCCTCAATCGCATAATCTGAGCATGAGGGTGTATACCGACAAGCATTCAAAATGTGAGGAGACAGGATCAATTGATAGGCACGTATGGGTAGTATAAATAATCGTCGTATCATGAATCGGATATGCCACATGTTACCAATCCTTTATTCCTCTCGTATAAGGTCACCATAAAGAATTGATTCAGCGATGAAGAAGATTTATGACGGTAAGATAACTGACATAGTGTTTAATGGAGACGGATTAGTTCCTGTAATCGTTCAGGACGTATCAACCCAGGAGGTTCTCATGATGGCTTATATGAATCAAGCTACGCTGGAACAGACACTAAGGACCGGTCTTATGACGTATTGGAGTCGATCACGTAAATGTGTGTGGGTAAAAGGGCAAACTAGTGGGCAGTTTCAGATCGTCAAATCCGCAAAGTTGGATTGTGATAAAGATGCACTGCTTTTCATTGTAGAGCAGCAGGGCGGTGGAGCATGCCATACCGGTGCACGAACGTGTTTTTTTCGGAAATTAGATGTGGAAGCGAAGCAGGATGAATGACTTCCCAATTCTTTTTCTCATACACAGATGCTGATCCTCTATCTTCACGTCCATCAAGATCTCTATACAGGAAATCTTACACATCAGTTCTCCAGAATGCATTTTACATGAACTGCACATGATGGATCACATGACTTTTTGGAAGTATTTGGTGACTTGGTTACTTGGACTTTGTATGTTCGGATGTCTGACAGACACGCACACCCCTCAACCGGATTGGATCGTGGATCAGGCGGATGTACTTGATATCGAAGACGAAAATGATCTGACTCTTCGGCTTTCGGATTTTTATGATAGTACAGGTGTTACGCTGGTTGGAGTAACTCTACATTCTCTTCCTCGCGGAGAGTCAATAGATCTGTATTCAGAAACCCTATATAATTCATGGGAATTAGGAAATCCTGAAACGGATAATGGAATCTTGGTACTTCTTCTGATGGCACAGCGCCAAGTACACATCGTGATTGGTACTGGGATAGCCCAGGCAATAACATCTCAGGATTTGGATTCAATCAAGGTAAGAATGGCAGAACCGTTTGGCTTAGATGACTATCGTGGAGGCTTTGAGATTGGTTTTGATTCCCTTATTCGTCGTATTGGTACGTTGCCATGGAAAATCAAGTATACCGGACTTGCCGAAGTCACGCTTGACTCGTTGAATAGTATCAACCAGATTGTATCAGCGGAGGGTATGATTGATCGATTTGAGGGTGATCTGGTTGTCGCAGTTGACTCTGACGGAAGAGAGGTCCGTTTAATTGTTCCAATAGATACCCCTGTACTATCCGTGGAGGATGTGATCGGATTCACTGGACGAGTTCTTCAGGTAGATCCATTGCATGTTCAAGTAATTCAACTGGAAGCTGATTATGCCTTTTTAACAAATTTTGATTAGTTCTTGGAGCAAAGGACTCGTTGAATAATTATGTACAGTATCTTGGGCATTACCTTACCAATATGCAACCAATAGCCATCATGCCGTATAGATGATCTGAAGTATTTCCCCTCCATAGCAATTCTCAACAAATTTGTAATTTTCCAATGTCTTGGATTCTGGGTGGACTACCCATCCAGTGATGGTTCTTCCTGGAACGTAATGAGTTAGAATTCAAAGTAGGTTCGGATTATGAATTGATTGATTTCCTAACTCAGGCCTGCGATCACTTCCAGTTATCCTGCCATTTATCCTGATTTCACCGCATAAATAAATTGAAGTTTTACCCGTCAAGGTCCAGAATCTCATAGATTTGGATTGAGGAGGGGGTAGAGTAGCAGGTTAAATTGTTTCTCATCCCTCACAGAGGTTCAGGTTGAAAAAAAATCAAGGGTTGATACACATAGTTTTAGTTTTTTGCGTAAATTGTAAAAATGTAGGTTTTAAAAACTGTATTAGTCTTACCACTCACAAACTACTGGGAATTTCATGAAACAAAGATACTATTTCTTTGTCCTCTCCGTGTTACTGTTACCTGGATTTGCGAATGCGCAGAGCGTCATTTCAGGTACGGTCACGGATGACATCGGTGAGCCGCTCATTGGAGCAAATGTACTCATCGAACAATTGGTCATTGGCTCTTCTACCGATCTGGACGGGAATTATACATTCCAAGTACCCGCAGAAAATGTTGGGCAGGCTTTGCAGCTAACGGCTCGTTACATCGGATTTACGGATCAAGTTCGGACAATCACCATTGCCGAAGGGATCATGACTGAAGATTTTGTCCTGTCCGTTGATCTACTCCAACTTGATGAAGTCGTCGTAACCGGAGTTGCGGAAGCAACACCAAGGAAGAAGTTAGCCTTTACCGTCAGTCAAGTGGATTCCGAGGATATCACATTGGCGCCGGCATCAAATCCAGTTGCTTCACTTCAAGGAAAAGTTGCTGGAGTTGCTGTACAGGCGTTCAGTGGGTCTCCAGGTGATGCCGTGTCTGTTCGCTTGCGTGGTGCAACTAGTATCACTGGAACCAATCAGCCGCTCTATATCGTTGATGGAGTGGTTCTCGGTTCTAATCAGGTTGATATTGATGCGCTGGACATAGACAACATTGAGATTGTAAAAGGAGCGGCAGCTTCTTCACTTTATGGCTCCCGTGCGCAGAATGGTGTAATCAATATCACGACCCAGCGCGGCTCTGCGACTCCACTTAACCAGACCAGAGTCACAGTCCGGAATGAGTTCGGGGTCAGTAGTGTAGTAAAATCTCTTCAGGCCAACACATCCCATGACCTACGCGTTGATGGGTCTGGTAATTTCCTAAACAGTGACGGTACTCAGAATAGCTGCCCTACATGCTTAACCAATGGGTACGGACCTGGAACTCTACAAGACACCAATCCACACGGGGCTGCGTTTTTTGATAAACCCTATCAAGGAACGCTCTACAATGCCTTTGACCAGTTTTTTGACCCTGGGAATACGTGGACGAACTATGTGGGTGTGAGCCAGAATAGTTCTAAAACGAATTTCCTTGCTTCGTTCACGAATATAGCTGAACAAGGGGCAATCCAAGGACTGGATGGATTAGAGCGCAGAAACATTCGTGTGAATTTGGATCATCGGATTCAACCGAACCTTACGGTTTCAGCTTCTGGTTTATACTCCCAGTCAACGAATGATGCCCCACAATCTGAACTATCGACAGTTACCTTTTTCAATCCGTTCTACGGCTTGATGTTTACCAATCCCATAGTGAATTTATCAGATCGGGATGATCAAGGCGAGCTTAAAATTCAGGCGGATCCACTTTCTGTTGAGGAGAACCCGCTATACCTTGTTGAGAATACAGACATATCTCAGAAACGCTCACGGATCTTGGGTAACTTCCGTGGTCGCTGGAGCCCACTAGCTTGGCTGAATCTTGAGAGTAATTTCAGTTATGACCGCTCAGACCTGGATTTCTTGGAGTTCTACGATATTGGGTTTCAATCAATCGATCCTGCGGCCCTTAATGATGGTCGAATTGAGCGTGTAGATGTCATTGAACAAGCAATCAATTACGACCTTACAGTTTCCTTTCGGAAACGCTATGGTGCGATAACTACCCGAGCTCAGTTGAAAGCTCAAGTTGAAGATTATGACGAAATCTTAGGATTCGTTACTGGCACAGATCTTGTCACCTTAGGCCTCACGGATCTATCCAACGTTGAAATCGAGGGGGATTATTTTACAAACACTTATACCGAGACCATTCGCTCCGAGGGTTATTATGCGACGGCTGGATTTGATTATGCGGATAAATATATTGTTGATGCCTTCTTCCGCTATGATGGAAGTTCGTTGTTTGGTGTGGAAGAACGCTGGCAACCCTATTTTCGCGGAAGTGCTGCATGGAGGGTTTCTGAGGAATCATTTTGGCCTTCCAATAATCCGATTACTGAATTGAAGCTACGTGCATCTATCGGAACTGCCGGTGGACGTCCAGAATTTCAAAGTCAGTATGAAACATTGTTTCTCAACAATGGGCAGTTATCAAAGAGCACCTTGGGCAATGCCTTCTTAAAGCCTGAACTTCAAACTGAAACGGAATTCGGGTTGGATGTGGGTATCCTAGACCGGATTTTCCTGGAGCTTGTGTATGCAGATACCAAAGTTGAAGACCTCCTCTTGGCGGTTCCTCTTGCAGGCTATTTAGGTTTTCCGAGACAATGGCAGAATGCTGGCGATCTTGAATCAAGTACAATTGAGGCTAGTTTGAACGCGAACCTTTATAACTCCCGGGATACCGATTTGGAACTCGGAATCATTTTTGACCAAACCAGACAAAATATTGATGACTTCAGTTCCAATCCGTACCTTGGCGGTTCTGAGAGTCTCTTTTTCTTCCGAGAGGGTGAAATTTTAGGCTCTATGTACGGGAGTAAATTTATCACAGATCTTTCCGAACTTCCTTCCGATGTTGACGCAAACTTCTTTGATGTGAATGATGATGGGTATGTAGTTGCAGTTGGACAGGGTAGCAGCTACACCAGTGGAGCAGGACCCGATGGAAATTTGGGAGGTGAAGATGATCTTTGGGGAACCCAGGTTGAGGTGGGAGAAAGATCGTATAGGTGGGGAATCCCAATCAAGTTTTTTGATGAGGAAGAGGAAACTGAACGGGTTCAGATTGGGAATGCTCTCCCAGATTTCAATCTTGGATTCAACTCTACATTTCGCTATAAAGGATTCAATCTTTATATGTTGTGGGGTGCCCAAATTGGTGGAAACGTCTATAACTTCACCAAGCAGTGGGGCTATCGTGATGGCCGCAATGCGGATCAGGATCAGGGGGGCAAGGCTGAGGGGATGAAAAAATCAACGGCTTACTACGAAACTCTCTACGCCGCGACAGACAAGAACAATCATTTCGTGGAGGATGCAACATATATCAAGTTACGTGAGCTTTCCATAGGCTATACGTTCAACCGCCAAATGTTGTCCAGAGTCTTTGGTGATGTACTTCACTCGATTTCGGCAAGCATTATTGGTCGTAATTTGCTTACGTTCACCAATTATTCTGGTTTTGACCCCGAAGTAGGAGACGGCGATGATCCCACTCTTTATCGAGTTGATAATTTCAACTATCCGCCATTTCGCACGATCCGTGCGAAATTAGAATTCCAGTTTTAGGTGAGGTATGTTAATGAATATTGAATACATCAATCAAATGAAACGCTACTCTGTATATCTGGTGGTCGTTGTCTTAGCTATCAGCACCGTTAGCTGCCAGGATCTAGCAGTAGAAAACGAAAATGCTCCAGATCGAACAGTTGCATTCGCCCAGCCTGGTGATGTAACGAACCTAATTAAAGGAACATTCACTGACTACTGGCGCGGTATTCAGTACTGCGAGAATGGGCCACTCATGTTTTCAACCATTGCGGATGAGAACTCTTCTGCTTGGGCAAACTGGGGGATGCGAGATATGTCCAGTGAACCCCGGATTGCGTGGGATAATAGTTCGACGTATAGTCGTTCAAGCTCTACATCGGAGCCTTGGTTTGATAACTACCGGGGGATATCAAATACGAACGATGCACTGCAGGCGATCGCCAGAGCAGAAGCAGCGGAAAGCGTTGATAACAACATCTTTACACGGGAGGGTCACGATACAGAACGGCTAAAAGCATTTGCAAAAATGAATCAGGGACTCATGCATGGTTCCCTATCTCTGATCTTTGATCAAGCATTTATCGTGGATGAGAATGTGGATTTGGAAAACGATGAACTTGACTTAAACCCGTATATGCAAGTTAATCAAGCAGCAATCCAGATGTTGGAAGAAGCACGTGCGATTGCCCAGTCCAATTCATTTTCGTTCACCGCCACTGAGGACTGGATTTGGGGGTTAGACGTCTCCTCCGATGATATGGTCAAACTGATCAATTCATTCATTGCTCGATTTCAGGTTCAAGTTGCAAGGAATGAGGCCGAACGCGCCGCCGTAAACTGGAGTGACGTAATTGGTCATGTGGATGCTGGAATTACCCAAGATTTTATCCCTATTGGAGATGACGACGGAGCCGTTGAATGGGATTGTCTAAAATTTTACGGTCAAGAGGGTACTACATGGAGCCGGGCTGACTACCGAACGATTGGGCCTGCCGATGAGTCGGGTGGCTATGCTGATTGGCTGTCAAAACCATTGGGGGAACGTCTGGTATTTGATATCATTACTTCGGATCGCCGGATTGTTGGAGATCCCAATGATCCGACCGTTGATGGTTCAGACTTTCAATATCAGGGAAACAACGGCCCCTTTCCAGCGGCGCGTGGTACCTACCACTATTCATCACATAACCACAAGCGTTATCAGGATTACCAGTCCGCAAACGGTAATGGGGCTATGCCTCACATGATCGTCGCAGAGATGGACATGTATAAGGCTGAAGGTCTCTTACGGACAGGAGGGAGTACGATAATGGTTGCCGATCTGATCAATAAAACACGAGTCGGACGTGGGATGCTCAATCCAGCCTCCGGATCAGATCCGGCTGGCACATCCAAAGATGCACAGAGTCATCTGGATTCTGCAAGCCTGTGGGCCAAGCTCAAGCATGAACGCCGGATTGAGACCTTCCAAACCGCTGCAGGATTGCCATATTATGACGATAGAGGGTTGGGTGATCTCGTTTCGGGGACACCCATCCACTTCCCCGTGCCTGGCAGTGAGTTGGAAACTTTAGGTTTACAAAGCTATACGTTTGGTGGAGTTGGGGAAACAGGAGGTGCTCCTGTGACAATCCGTGATGATCCCGATTCCGTCCGACCACGATAAATTCTCATTTTGGTAACATGAAGAGGACAGTGTCTATGTTTAGGTGCTGTCCTCTTCTTTTTCTACTCATTTGATATGCTAACTTCTCTTTGACTAATGAATCAATCATTTTTTTGGATTTTAAGTTTTGGAATACTTATGAGTGCATGTTCTGGACCTAGTGCAAATGGTGAACGTGAAGCCAACAGTTCGCTCCGGTTCAATCTTGGCACATCTGGTCGTGGTCATATTGTGACGACTGCTGAAGATGCGCTCCTCACTCGATACGGATACCGACTAAATCGACAGGTCAATACTGCTGAAGATGTACGTATCGAAACATCATGGAGAGATGTATCTCCCTTAGCAGATGAGCAGACTGCTGGCTATTCCGAAGTTCGGATTCGTATTTTTTTGAGTGCTCGTCCGCGTAGCCGGGCTGTTGGAACCGCTGGTACGTTTACCGCTCGGATGGAGGTAGAGTGTGAGGCCCAACTTATGGTAGGCGAGGATTGGCAACCCGTGTCTATAACGGCTGCGAGAGAAGCGTATTTTCAAGAAATTGCGGATTATCTTGAAAATGAGTTCAAGGCAGGGGTGATGTAAGACTCCTATATGCCCATCCGGTCTTCACGTAGGGTTCTGCGCTTTTTTATACTCATTGTTTTGGTCATACTCCATGCGGGATGTGGCTCGGAGCCAGAGCGAATTTGGACTGTATTTGAAGGATATCAAGTTCGACCAATACACCCCCCTGTTGGTGAAGGGATCGGATACACCGAACTTCCTCGTGCGATTGCGTTTAGCAATCGGATTAGCACGGCGGCTTTTGTAACCAACCGCCATGTAGTGAATGGATCTGGCGTGACGATTGGCGATGTGGATGGTGATGATCTACCAGATATTTTCTTGGCGGGAATGGAACATGCCAGTGCACTTCATCGCAATCTGGGAAATTGGACATTCCAAGATATTACACTTGAGGCCAATTTAGGTCTTGTACATCCGCGGGCAACTGGGGCAGTGTTCTCTGATGTGGATGCCGATGGAGATCTTGATCTTATTGTTACATCGCTTGGAAGCGGTGTGCAATTATTCCTGAACGATGGGACAGGTAGCTTTACGGATCATACATCACAATCAAATCTACCTCAATCTGGAGGCGCAACGTCGGTTGCACTGGCAGATATAGATGGAGACCAAGATCTGGATCTGTACATTGGATTCTATAAGGAGGCAACGATGAAGGATATTTGGCCTCCCGAAGAAATCACGTTTGAGCGGGTCATCCAACAAGTTGCTGATTCATTTACTGTAAGAGAATATTGGGCAGACGAGTACGAGTTGATCCGCCAAGAGAATCGACTCATGCGAGTTGAACTTGCTGAGCCAGATCAATTCTTCTTCAATGAAGGGGAGGGGATCTTTTCGGAAGGCTCATTTACCAATGGGTTATTCTTGGATGAATGGGGAGATCCACTTACCGAAGTCCCAAGGTACTGGACATTGTCTGTACGTTTTCAGGACTTCAATCTGGATGGCTATCCTGATCTTTATGTATGTAATGACTTTGAAAGTCCAGACCATCTCTGGTTTGGTAGTGCGGGAGGTGCATTCCAGGCTGCTTCTACATTGGCTCTCCGTAAGACTAGTCAGTCTACGATGTCTGTGACTGCTGCGGATATAAATGCAGATGAGCGTATAGATCTTTTCCTTGCCGATATGCTGAGCCCGAATTATATGGAGCGTCAGAGACAGCATTTTGTGATCCCTCCCGAAGTATTGACCATGGGAGACTATCGCGCTCGTCCTCAGGAGATGCAAAATATGCTCCTTCTTGGTCGCCAGGACTCAACCTTTGCCGAAGTAGCCCGCATGAGCAGAGTTGCAGCATCCGGCTGGACATGGAGCAGTGTCTTCACAGATGTTGATCTGGACGGTTGGCCTGATTTGCTTCTTACGACAGGACACGCCTATGATGCAATGGATGCAGATGCCCAAATTGCTGCGCGTTCATCCCGGCGCCCATGGAGAGAGATCTTATTAGATTTTCCAGATCTGGACTTACCGAATATTGCATTTCAAAACACTGGGAATGCCCAATTTGAGTGGGTTGATGGGGGTTGGGGGATAGGTCTGAATGCAGATGTAGCCCATGGAATGGCACTCGGAGATCTGGATCAAGATGGAGATCAGGACCTCATAATCAATCGTCTAGATGCCCCCGTCGGAGTATTTCGTAATGATGCCGATGCCTCCCGCATCCTCATTCGACTCCAAGGAAGGCCTCCGAATGTACAGGGTATTGGAGC
This sequence comes from Rhodothermales bacterium, assembly GCA_965209015.1. Classification (GTDB taxonomy): domain Bacteria; phylum Bacteroidota; class Rhodothermia; order Rhodothermales; family Bin80; genus Bin80. Next base: position 782,699 of record OZ242367.1, read on the forward strand.
GATGGTACGTGTGGTCAGTGATAGCTTACCACCACAGAACCAAGAAATTTTAGCAGGGGGGCAATATCTCTCCTCAAATGATGCTGCACTCACATTCGCTTACTCAAAGAATACAAAAATTGAAGTCCGCTGGCCCAGAGGCACGCTGAGTACTATTGATGAAGTGATGCCAGATAGTGAGTACTTGATTTTTGAACCAGACTCAAATCGGATCCTTAGCCCTGAGATTATTTTCTCGGAGCCTCTCTTTGAGATGTGGAGTACTCCGCTTTTGCATGAAGAAACAAGTTATCCTGATTTTGATCGCCAACCACTACTTCCTTATAGACTTAGCCAACGAGGACCTGCACTCGTTGCAGCAGATATAGATTCCGATGGTGATGAGGATCTCATTTTGGGTGCTGGAAAAGGAAAGCGACTTCAACTCTCCCTTAATAGTAATGGGCAGTTCAGGAGCAGACAATATCTGGGGAGCCCTACACTCGGAGATCATGCAGGAATCCTGAGTTTGCCGGGAATGGTTCTGGCAACTTCAAGTAACTATGAGCGCACCCCCGAAGAAGTCGGAGATAGGTCTCGGATTATACAAGTGCCTCTTGACGGGCCAGAACTTTCAACTACCTTTGGACCCCAAAGCCCGGGCCCTCTGGCACTCGGAGACTTTACTGCGGATGGCTCGCTAGAACTCTTTGTCGGCGGGCATTTCGTTCCAGGTCAATATCCAATACATACAGCGAGCGGGTTCTATGACCTGAAAGATGGAGATCTTCTATGGGATGGAGCACTCAGCGCACCATTTCAAGATCTGGGGCTTGTATCTGGAGCAGCCGCGGCAGATCTTAATGAGGATGGGCTCATTGATCTGGCAATTGCTACTAGATGGGGGCCAATCCATGTGTTTCATAATCGTGGAAATGGTCAATTTGCTCAAATGACCAGAGCCTTAGGACTGAGTGGCTATACAGGGTGGTGGAATGGGGTTGCACCCGCAGATTTTGATGGAGACGGAATGTTAGACCTGATTGCAACGAATTGGGGACAAAACGTTCCTTATGCTCTGGATACCCCACTTCGAGTTTACTATGGTGATCTGGACAATAATAGCAGCATGGATCTTCTTGAAGTTCAGTGGACCCCAGACCTAGATGCGTTCGGTATGGTGCGAGATTTTCAGACTCTGACTCACGCTATTCCAATGCTACGCCTGCGAGTTCAAACATATAGAGACTTCTCCGAGCGTTCAGCGGAAGATATTTTCGGCCCTACAATTTCGGGGGCCGCGTACCACGAGGTCACCCATTGGCAATCTACGGTTTTCCTGAATAGAGGATCAACCTATGAAGCAGTCCCTCTTGCTGCCGAGGCGCAGTGGTCGCCTGCATTCGCCCCAGTTCCTGGAGACTTCAACGGCGACGGAAGGATAGATTTATTTTTAAGTCAGAACTTCTTTGCTGTTGCATTGGGGTATTCCCGACTGGACAGTGGTCAAGGGCTCTTATTACTTTCAGATGAATCCTATAATCTAGAACCACAATCGGCTCAGACGTCGGGAATTCGTATCTATGGTGCTCAGCGAGCATCTGTTGCCGCAGACTTCAATCGTGATGGACGCATGGACTTAGCAATCACTCAAAATGCTGGTCCGGTGGTCCAACTCCAGAACCTTTCATCGGAGCAAGGCCTCCAGGTTGAGCTTCGGGCCAAGAGTGGGAATCGCCATGCAATTGGAGCCACGGTACGGCCCGAATATGTAGACGGCTCCATGGGTGCGACGACTGCGATCGTCGCAGGGAGTGGATATTGGTCACAAAATGCACTTACTCCCCTTTTGGCTCCACGGAATCAAATTGAAAACCTACATATCCGTTGGCCAAATGGGCCGGATACTACGGTGTCAGTCCGGCCAAACGTTGAGATCATTGTGATTCAGCAAGAATAAGTATCATTTTTCTTCTCATGACCGGAATCGTCTTCTTCTAACATGGAGCGACAGAACATTAACAGCCAATAACAAAGCTATTGGCACCACACCAAACGAGTGTTCTGAGACGCCAGAGTTAGGGAGATCTATCAGTGACACTAAGTTACGATCTAATCGTTCATACGCACAATATCTTGAAAAAGCAAAGGTTTGGAACCTACACTGATTCAACAAAATTGACTAATTAGAACTGAATATGAGTAGCACAGATCTGTATAGCAAGTACATGGTTAGGATTGGATACTGCGCGATCAGGGTATGACCATGGCGTTCACGAATTATCTGCTTGATAGCAGTCTGGGAACAGGAATACTACAAGTTTATCAAGTTCCCAACCGAATTTGTGAGAAAACGGTAAACTTGTTCGATTGCAGAGGAGATTGCAGCAGCGATACTGCAAAAATGGAGTGGAGCCAAGGGGAGTCGAACCCCTGACCTCTTGAATGCCATTCAAGCGCTCTACCAACTGAGCTATGGCCCCAGAAGGGAATTACACAAGATTTTCTTTTTCTGGTTCCAGATGATCCAAGGCACGCGTTAATGCAAGCAATCAAAGAGTTAAATTATTAATTTAAGGTGATTGATGTCGGGTGGTGAAAGAAAATTTCCGATTATGCAACAGAACGCGGACCGGACTGTGCATAAGCAACTTCAGGTTATCAAATTTGGAGGTACCTCGGTAGGTACCTCTCAAAGTATCCAGCGAGCTATTCAATTAGTTCAGAATACACCAGAAGAAATTCGCTGTATTGTTGTGGTTTCAGCAGTAGGAGGAGTGACCGACAGATTACTTGAATCCATCAACGCCTCTCTTTCTGGGGACGGGTCTGTTCAGGATCGGATCAAAGAGTTGTCAGATCGTCACGAGCTGCTTCTGGATGAGTTAGTGCTGGAGGGAGAAAAAAAAGATCTCCGTCAACAATTTGAGCTACTCTGGCAAGAATTGGGAAGGTTACTCAGCGGGATTACATTAATTAGGGAGTGCACTGCACGTACCCAGGATGCAATTTTGAGTATAGGAGAAAGAGCTTCTGCTCCATTGATTTCTGCTGCATTTCGTGCTGCGGGGAGACATTCTCTTGCGGTTGATACCCGAGGACTGATAATAACAGATGAAAACTACGGTGATGCTGCTGTGGATTTCGATGAGTCAAGGGATAGAATTCAAGCCCGCTTTCAGGGGATTCCAAGTGAGCAGATTCCAGTCGTGACCGGATATATCGCATCCACATCAGATGGATCAACCACGACCCTTGGGCGCTCAGGGAGTGACTATACGGCAACGATTCTAGGCTCCATCCTGCGTGCCCGACGAATCATCATTTGGACTGATGTGGATGGAGTATTATCCGCAGATCCACGAGATGTCCCTGAGGCATTTCCGCTAGCACGTTTAAGTTATGCAGAGGCAGCAGAAATGGCTTACTTTGGGGCACGCGTTCTACATCCTAGGACTATGCGACCGGTACAAATGCTGGGAATCCCGCTCCTTATCAAAAATTCGTTGAACTCTAAAGCACCAGGCACACTAATCTCGAATGAGTCCCATTCGGTAGATATGAAGGTTAAAGCTATCTCTACAATTCGAGATGTTACCGTGATCATGCTAGAGGGAAGCGGCATGATAGGTGTTCCAGGAATTTCCGCTCGTGTATTTGTGTCTCTTGCGGACCAGAAGATTAATGTGTTGATGATCGCACAGGCATCCAGCGAGCATAGCATCTGTTTAGTAGTTCGTGAAGACGATGCAGATGATGCGGTTAGGGCACTACGAAAATCATTTGCCGGTGGAATGGTTAGCGGAGAGGTGAGTAAGATCTACTCTATTCCCAGATGCGCGATCGTATCTGCTGTTGGAGATCGAATGCGACATCATCCGGGTCTGGCCGGACGGATGTTTGCTACCTTGGGGCGAAGTCGCGTAAATGTACTCTCAATCGCACAAGGAGCGGCTGAAACAAACATTTCCGCAGTTGTCCGGGATGATGAAGTCCGTCGAGCAGTGAGAGCTCTCCATGAATCATTTCCGCTGGGACGTCTCCGCGCACACATATGCCTCTTGGGACCTGGACGTGTAGGTGCTCATTTACTGAGGCTTTTAGGGACGCAATATCAAGATCTCTTGGATCGGGTGAAGTTGAACGTTAAACTAATTGGAGTTGCCAATTCACGGACAATGCTATGGAATCCAGACGGGCTTGAGTTTGATGCTGCGATCTCAAATCTTGCTGAGGGACGGTCTACGAATTTACAATGGTTAATTGAGCAGTTGGGAGCAAGTCGGCTGGAACGTATCATAATCGTTGATGCAACGGCAAGTGAGGAGGTCGCCGCATATTATCCTGACTTTCTGGAACTTGGGTTCGGAGTTGTAACAGCAAATAAATTGGCGAACACACTGGATCTGCCTTTTTATCGGCGTCTCCAGAAAGCGGCAAAGCGTCGTGGAGTGGCTTTTCGATATGAAACTACGGTGGGAGCGGCTCTACCGGTGATCTCTACAATTAAGGATTTGGTTCGATCTGGAGATCAAGTGCATAAGATTGAAGGAATTTTTTCTGGGACCTTGGCCTATGTATTTAATAGCCTTGATGCGGGTGAGTCCTTTGCATCGGTGATTGAATGTGCTCATGCGAAAGGGTGGACTGAACCTGATCCAGCCGATGATCTCAGTGGTGAGGATGTGGCTCGGAAACTCTTAATTCTGGCTCGGGAGATTGGTCTTCCAGTTGAGCGGAGTGATATCAAAGTCGAATCTTTGCTACCTGATAAGTTAAATGCAGAGACTCCAACCAAGCTATTCAAGAAACTTGCTGCGGTGAATCATGAGTGGAGAGAAAAAGTTGATCAGGCGGGCAAAGATAACCGTCGGCTTCGGTATATTGCCAGACTTCAAGATGGTCAATTGGATGTGAGTGTCCAGGCTGTACCGATTGATTCTCCATTTGCTACCGCCTCCGGTCGTGAGAATGTAATTGCTTTTACGACAGATCGTTATAGTGATGAGCCACTAGTTTTACAGGGTCCTGGTGCAGGGCTCCAGGTTACGGCGGGAGGATTATTGATTGATTTAATTCACTCCGCAGAACTTATGCCTTAACGCCTAGCTTTCCCACTTATGCTGAGATCTTAATGCCAAGTTCATTACGAATTGCCATAGCTGGTACGGGACGTATGGGCCAAGCAGTGGAAGAGCTATCTCTTTTGCGTGGTCACAAAATTGTCAGGCGATTTAATCAGGCAAATCCTGTTTCTGAGTCGGCATTAGAGTGTAATCCTGATGTTGTGATTGATTTTACACAACCCAAGGTTGCTGTTTCACATATTACCAGTTATTGTGCGACACATGTGCCGGTTGTGATTGGTACTACGGGTTGGTATGATCGAATCTCGGAGGTCCGCAGTCTGGTTAAATCTTGTAATGGTGCCGTGCTTTACAGTTCTAACTTCTCTCTGGGGATACAGCTTCTTCTTCATGCGTTACAGGCACTTGGATCTATTTTAGATCAACTCCCGGAGTTTGATGTTGCGATACATGAGCTACATCATTCGGCAAAACTTGATTCTCCCAGCGGTACAGCGATCAATTTAGCTGATCAACTCATCCGTATTCTTCGTAGAAAAATTGAATGGGATCGTCCTTCTACTCCATATGATTCATCTAAACTCGAGATTGCATCAACTAGGATCGGACATGTATTTGGACAACACCGCATCATGATTGATGGTCCCGCAGATCATATCATATTAGAGCACACTGCTAAGGGTAGAGATGGTTTTGCTCAGGGTGCTGTTCGGGCGGCAGAATGGATTCAGGGACACACAGGATTGTTTACGCTTGAGGATATGCTGGCCGAATGGCTTGCTGGTGGTACGGATTCTCATCATCATTAATTTTAGAATAACAAATGATATTTGTCGGTTCAGCTCCAGCACTTATTACACCCTTTTCAGAAGAAGGCGATATTGATGAGGCAATTTTTGGGACACTGATTGACCATCAGATCTCATCTGGCTCATCCGCCATCGTTGTACTCGGAACAACCGGGGAAAATGCGACGGTTACTCCAAAAGAGCGAAGTAGACTTGTAGCTTTTTCAGTTGAGCGCGTGAATGGACGCGTTCCTTTGATTGTTGGTACCGGGAATAACTCAACTACAGAGAGTATTGCATTTTCGGTTGAGGCAGCTCAATTAGGAGCGGATGGATTGCTTGTGGTAGGCCCCTACTACAATAAACCTCCCCAGCGGGGGTTCAAGGCCCATGTGAAGTCGATTGCTGAAGCTACGTCCTGTCCGATGATCCTGTACAATGTTCCAAGCCGTACAGGTTTTGATGCAAGCACGGACACTATTCTTGAAATCGCACACGAGATTCCTTCTGTGGTAGGAATTAAAGAAGCATCAGGGGATTTAGCAAGGGTGGCTGATTTGATTCGAAATCGTCCACAAGATTTTGCGGTATATTCTGGAGACGATGAATGGACGTTATTCTTCCTAACTCTGGGGGCTGATGGAGTGATTTCTGTTGTTGCCAACGTTCTTTCTCGTCTCATGAATAAATTGGTTTCCTTAGCTTATCAGGGCAAAATATCAGAAGCATCTGAGGTTCATTTCACGATGCTGGACGCTATGCGGGCCTGTTTTCTAGATACTAATCCTATCCCAATTAAGGCGATGTTGGCCAAGCTTGATTGGGCAGAACCCACCGTGAGGCTCCCCCTCGTCAAAATGTCAACTGAACAGGAGGAGATGGTCGCGGGTGAATTTCGGGGTGCACTACAAGCTGAATCAGAGTTGGGGCCACCAGAATCTTTTCGTTTGCTTGACGAGGCCGTAGAAGGAAAAGATGAAAAATAAAATGAGGGTAGATCCGACATTCATCTTATCTTATCCCGAAGTAGTTCGGTCGGTTGACAGTTGGAGTTACTATCGTATGTTCAAAAAGGAGGCGAATCACTAGTTCTTGATCCGAGAATCGTATTGAAAATCGAATGAGGATCCGCTCTCGTAATCATCGCCTGGTGCGATTACAGGATAAAGAGATTCTTTCTGTGATTGTCAGTTAGGTCACACACAGACTAATGAGTGATATAATTTTTGGAATTGAAGACATTGAAGGACGTATTATCCCACTGAGTATCACTGAGGAAATGCAATCTTCCTACATTGATTACTCAATGTCAGTGATCGTTGGACGGGCTCTTCCAGATGTAAGAGATGGGCTTAAACCTGCTCATCGACGGGTACTGTTTGGTATGAATGAGTTGGGTTTAACTCCTGGTTCTACCTACAAAAAAAGTGCTCGTATCGTTGGCGAAGTTCTCGGCAAGTATCATCCTCACGGTGATGCATCTGTCTATGATACGATGGTAAGGATGGCACAAGATTTTTCATTGCGCTATCCACTGGTAGACGGTCAGGGAAACTTTGGATCCATTGATGGAGATTCGGCCGCCGCAATGCGGTACACCGAAGCACGTCTAACACGTCTTGCGTCTGAATTACTAAGAGACATCAAACAGGATACGGCTGATTTTCAGGAAAACTTTGATGGATCTCTGCAGGAACCCATGGTGCTACCCGCCGCGCTTCCCAATCTAATTGTCAATGGCGGAGATGGAATCGCGGTTGGGATGGCCACAAAAATTCCTCCCCATAATCTTCGGGAAGTCGCCTCTGCAATCATTGCCTATATTGACAACCCCCTGATTGACACCCTCGGGCTAATGGAGTATATCCCCGGCCCAGATTTTCCAACCGGAGGAATCATCTACGGGACCAATGGGATTCATTCTGCCTATCATACTGGACGGGGGCGTATTCTCATGCGAGCCCGAATGCATGAAGAGGAGATGAAGGGAGGAAGGACAGCTCTTATAATCACGGAGATTCCCTACCAAGTGAATAAAGCGATCCTTGTAGAGAAGATAGCTGAACTGGTACGGGAAAAGCGGATCCAAGGAATCAGTGACCTTCGTGATGAGAGCGATCGCGATGGAATGCGCATTGTGATTGAGCTGAAGAAAGACGCCCATGCCAAGGTCGTAGAAAACAAACTCTACAAATATTCCAGATGCCAGCAATCTTTTGGAGCCAATCTGGTGGCTCTGGTACATGGACGCCCAGAAATATTGACACTGAGGGATATCATCGTTCATTTTGTGAATCACCGTCTAGAAGTGGTCACGCGTCGTACCCAATATCAACTTAATGAAGTCCAGAATCAGGCACATATCCTAGAGGGTCTGGTGATTTCATTAGATCATCTGGATGCGGTCATTACAATCATACGCGAGTCGGCGGATGTGGATGAGGCTCGTGCATGCCTAATGGATGGGATATGGCCGTCGAAATTAACTCCGGCTCAACTTGAACGACTGGGGCTCTCAACTAGCGCCCCCGGCTCCACGGATCATGGAAGAGTATCATGGCTGAGCGAGGAGCAGGCAAACGCGATTCTCGCACTCCGGCTAAGTAGACTCACGGGGTTAGAGCGGGACAAGATATTGGAAGACTTTGAGGCCAAGAAAAAGGAGGTTGTACGTCTGACCAACATCCTTGAGAGTGAAGAGCTTCGCATGGATATAATTAAGGAAGAAATCCGTGAACTTGCCGAGAAATATGGAGATGATCGTCGTACCGAGATTGATCCCTCAGGAGGAGACGATATCCTCATTGAAGATCTGATTGACAATAATCGAGTAGTCGTCACGGTATCACATCAGGGAATCATCAAGCGGACGCCTCTGGAAGAGTTTCAGCTGCAGGGACGAGGCGGGAAAGGTGCTCGGGGGAGTACGCTGCGAAGCGAGGATTATCTGGAACATCTATTTGTTTCGTATAATCTGGATTATTTGTTGATCTTCACAGATCAGGGGTATTGTTACTATCTAAGGGTTTATCATATTCCTGCCGGCGGACGTACCGCACGAGGACGAAGTATTCGCAACCTGATCCCTATTGCTGCGGATGACCGAATTTGTGCAGTGTTACCCGTAAGTCGGGATGATTTCCAGAGCGAAGAATTCTTGAAGGCGCACTATGTCCTGATTGCGACGCGCGGAGGTTTCCTCAAGAAAACAGCACTCTGGGAGTATCGTAGTGCTCGAAAAACAGGAATCAGAGCAATTAAGATTCGAGATGGAGATACGGTATTAGAAGCTCGGCTGACAGATGGAAATTCTCAAATCATTCTCGCTTCCTCTGGAGGGCGTGCAAATCGGCGCTGTGAAAAACGTGTTCGGACCATTGGACGATACTCTCAGGGAGTGATTGGAATAAGGATGCAGGAAAATCAACAGGTTGTGGGGATGGTCGTGGTCTCTAAGGAAACCGGAGGCAATCTTCTAACTGTCAGTGCAAACGGTTATGGTAAACGTTCACGGATTGATGATTATTCTGAGACTCTTGGTGCTGGAAAGGGCGTAGTTGCGCATAAAATCAACGAAAAAGTTGGACCACTTGTAGCCATTCGCGGGGTCATGGACTCTGATGATCTGATGATCATCACCCAGAATGGAAATCTAATTCGACAGGCTGTGGGCAACATTTCAGTGCAGGGCCGAGCCACTCAAGGAGTTCGACTCATTCGATTACGAGAGAATGATGCGATAGCAGACGTCACGCGAGTAATTTCGGAAGATGAGGAACCTAACATAGATCCTTCGCCGAGCGAAGACGTAACATCGTGACAATCAAGCACCGAGTGAAGCTTCAGGCCATCTCAGTTACCGGAGCTTTTGTTTCCGTTAGGGTTGCTTGTTCCAGAATATCCATTCCCTCATCAATCTCTTCTCTTGTTATTGTCAGGGCAGGCCGAAAACGAATCGTTGATTCGCCGCAGCCAATGATGATCATTCCCATTGAGTAACAATTCTTTAGAATTTTGTTACGTAGTCTCTGAGATGAAACATCTACCGCACACATGAGGCCACGTCCGCGGGCATTTGAGAGGTGATTTGAACTGTCTACGAATGTACGGAGCCGATTCAGCAGATACCTCCCAACCATTGTGGTGTGATCAAGAAGAGAATCTTCCAACATGATTTGCATAATACGGTCAGCTCGTACCATATCGACCAGATTCCCCCCCCAAGTAGAGTTGATACGTCCAGATTTCACGAATACATGATCCTCAACTTCATCAAGACGCTGTCCCCCCAGCACACCGCATACTTGTGTTTTTTTTCCGAACGCGAGGAGATCGGGAGTCACTCCCATCTGTTCCCATGCCCAAAATGTACCTGTTATTCCAGCACCGCATTGAACTTCATCAAAAATAAGTAATGCATCATTCTCAAGGCACAGTTGCTTGAGAGCCTGAAAGAATTCTGGTCGGAAATGGTTATCTCCGCCTTCCCCTTGAATCGGTTCTAGAATGACGCAGGCAATTTCATCTTTTCGGCTGAGAAAATACGATTTAGCTTCTTCCAAGGCTTGAGATTCAAGTCGTTCCACCTGTTCCAAGTGTTCAGAGAGGGGAAAGGTGATCTTTGGATTCAGGATCCGAGGCCAATCAAATTTCGGAAAATATCTAGTTTTCCAGAGATCTGCGGTGTTCGTCAATGACAACGTATAACCGCTGCGTCCATGGAACGCTTCTCTGAGATGCATGACCTGTTGCCCACGCTCTCCAGAGATTCCCATGGATAAATTTTTTCGAACTTTCCAGTCGAAAGCCGCCTTCAAAGCATTTTCGACTGCCAGTGTTCCACCGCTGATAAAAAAGGCGTAAGGCAGGGTATCAGATTGTGCGATATGTCCGAATGTTTCTAAAAATCGGGCCATATGCGAGGTCTGGATATCCGAATTTGCCACCTTGTTAAGTGCTGCATCTTTGAGTCGATCCAGGGCTTCTTGGTCAGACTCGAGTTTTGGGTGGTTCATCCCCAGCATATTGCTGGCAAAAAAACCAAAAAAATCTAAGTAAGATTTTCCAGTCACTTCGTCGATGAGCCTAACTCCTTGACTTGCCTTCATATCCAATACGAGAGGCATCATGCCCTTGGAATTGACGTACTTTTTAAATACATCCGGCACCTGTTTAGAGGAAATATCCATAGAAATGCAAGCTGATTAGTGTTCCAAATAATGGGATCAATGAACGACCTAAAAGGTAAGCATATTACTCTAACAAATTACTCTGGTCATTGAGTTCCGTAACAACCAAACATTCTTTTCTTCCTGGTGAGATTACCTTGAAGAAGCAGTCGAGTACGACTGGAGATGGAATTGACAGCTTCGTCGGGTTACCCGTCATTGAGGATGCGCCACGTTTACGGCGCCCCGATTGGTTACGGGTCAAACTCCCTTATGGTCCGGTATATAGGAACTTGGTAGATCTCATAGAGGAGAACGATTTACATACGGTTTGTCAGAGTGCTCGCTGTCCGAATATGGGTGAATGTTGGACGGCTGGCACCGCAACATTCATGATTTTAGGGAATGTATGCACACGCTCATGCGGATTCTGCGCTGTCCAGACGGGAAGACCAGAGCCCGGCCTAGATTACGATGAGCCCCGCCGGGTAGCAAATGCTGCGCGGATCATGGGACTGAAACATGCGGTCATTACATCAGTGAATCGTGACGAGAGGGAGGATGGAGGTGCACCCATCTTCGCGGAAACCATTCAAAGGATTCGAGAGGAAATTCCCGGCTGTACTGTTGAGGTGCTAATCCCCGATTTCCGGGGCATCTGGGACGCATTACAGATTGTTCTAGACGAGAGACCAGAAATACTTAACCACAACGTAGAGAGCGTACCAAGGCTCTATCGCCGTGTTCGTCCACAGGCAGATTATCAACGCTCGCTGGAGGTACTGAGAATCTCCAAGGAGCAGGGGCTACGCACAAAGAGTGGTATCATGGTTGGCCTTGGCGAAACAGAGGATGAAGTTCTGGATCTTATGGATGATTTTGTGCGTGTTGGAGTTGATGTCATGACCATTGGTCAGTACCTGCAGCCCACGCGTATGCATCTGGATGTGGTAGAATTTATTCATCCAGATCAATTCAAAAAGTATAAACAAATTGGCGAAGATAAGGGGATTGAGCATGTGGAAAGTGGCCCGTTGGTGCGCAGTTCCTACCATGCAGAGCGTCACGTTTGAGTGGAGGAAGAGCGAATACAGAATTAGATCATTCTGTTCTGCGTTGGCCAGTCTTCATTCGATCAAGTACGTTATATCTCCATGCTGCTCCCCTTAGTGCACCGTATAGAGGTTGAAGAAAGATTTAGAGTTTGCCTTTGAGATAATGATCAACTTCACTCACGCCTGCTGAATGTGAACTCGGATTCAGAATTCTGAATGCGCACGCGTAGCTACCTTGTGTACGAGTCTCAAAGAAATTTTCAGGTAATGTTTGACGATTTCATCCGTGTTGTCTTCACGCATATTTCTGCAGAAATGAATGATTCTGTAAATTTAGAACTATTCTCATCTTCAATAGATTGCTCTCTGCCGGGGCTATGCATGCTGTAGGCTGCGAGATTTGGCTCTAACCGTATGGCAATACTCAAACAACGTAGATTGCGTTGTCTTGAACCGTGGTGTCTTGGTCGGCCTGATACGTGTCAACAACATCTAGATGAGGAACCCAAATTCGACTTGGGCATCCGCATTCCTGTGCGTAGCCCTGTTCCGTATTTGTTTCAATGAAATCTTAGCCGTTTCTGTTAAAGGTGGTCTTTGCGGATAAATGGAACAAACTAAGTCTCCGGAATTGCGTAATTTGGGGTATGCATCTGCACCCGCTGAGAATACTTCAGAATGACGGCATGAGTGTGGCTACAACCGAAATGGCAGGGTTAATACCGCAGGCGAATTCGTCTGATTCTAGAAGGCATGTTCAACGACAATATAAATTACGGTCGACGACAAAACTTCTTACGGTTCCAGAAAATGTAGGCCCCTCATGTGTGCTGAAAGAGTTACTGGACTCCATATATTTTCAAATGAAAGTGATTTAATCTATGTTTCGGATACCCTGCCGTAGAATATTCATTCCATCTGATGTCAGCCATTGATCTGGAGACCTCGGAGTGTTTTGCTTGAAATATTAAAAGTAGAAGAGTACCTCCAAGGGCGGATAATCCTATTTCGCGAAGAATCGACCGGACACCAGTATTCACAAGCGTCTCATGAACACATCATCTAATCATATCGGTAGTCTTGTTTTTCTCTCTGAGCATGAACCCGAGGGATGAGCGACTTGACTCATCAGGGAATTAATGTTAAAAGTAAGTTCCAGAGCAACCAACACCACTGTTTGCAGCGAAATCATGGACTCATTCGTACAGTATTTGCTCCACGCTCATCGGGAATACATCGGCCGGTGGGACGTATATCTTCTGGCACCTCATAAAGATCGCGGAGGCGAGTAAGTTCTTCTTTGAGTTCCGCCTGAGTATCAAAATATGCCGTATCACCGTAGACACTGTTCATCTCCATAGGGTCAGCCACTAGATCGAATAGCTCCCATTCATCGCGGTTGTAGAAATAAATCAGCTTATATCGCTCCGTCCGAACCCCATAATGTCGTTCGACACAGTGATGGCCGGGATACTCATAGTACTGGTAATAGTGACTGGTCCGCCAGTCCTCGGGAGTATCGCCAAGGAACAGCGGTTTGAGGCTCCTTCCTTGGAGATCGTCAGGAATATTGACGTTTGCCAGATCAAGAAATGTTGCCGCGAAGTCCAAATTTGAGACAATCGCATTATTTACACTCCCTGGTTGAATCTTATTTGGCCAGCGAACGAGCAGCGGAGTAACCAATGATTCCTCATACATCCAGCGCTTATCATACCAGCCGTGTTCACCTAAATACCATCCTTGATCAGAAGAATAAATTACGATCGTGTTTTCGTCAAGATTTTGCCCTTCAAGATAATCTAATAGACGCCCAACATTGTCATCCACGCCTGCAACTGTACGCAGATACTCTTTTGCATAGCGTTGATACTTCCATCTGGTGAGATCATCACCCTCAAGATTTGCTTTCCTAAACTCTTCATTGCGAGGTCCATAGACATCCTCCCAAACAGCTGCCTGCTCCGCATTCATACTTCTAGGAGCAGTTAGCTTTAAATCTGCTACATTCATATGCGTTGCAATAGTCATACCCTGTTCGGCAGCAGGAGAGGCTCGATTGGAGTAGTCATCAAAGAGGTTTTCGGGCTCAGGGATGTCCTGATCAGCATAAAGTTCAAGGTGGTCCAAGCTTGGGTGCCATTCCCGATGTGGAGCTTTATGTTGATACATGAGCATGAATGGCTTGGAGGGATCCCGTTGATCATCAAGCCAATCAATCGCCAGATCAGTAATAATATCTGTGGTATAGCCTTCAATTTGAATGGTATCCCCTGGGATAAGAAAACGAGGATTGTAATAGGGGCCTTGACCGATGAGTATTTGCCAATGGTCAAAACCGGTTGGATCACTTTGCAGGTGCCATTTTCCAATCATACTGGTCTGATACCCAGCTGCTTGCAGTAGTTTAGGGAAGGTTTGCTGGCCTCCGTCAAATCGATTTCCATTGGTAAGCTGACCATTTAGATGGCTATGCTTGCCGGTTAGAATGACAGCTCTGCTTGGTGCACAGATCGAATTAGTGACCAGACATTGTGTGAATCGCATCCCCTCATTAGCAATCCGATCTAGATGGGGAGTCTCGTTCACCAAGGAGCCATAGGAACTAAGTGCCCGAGCTGTATGATCATCTGTGAATATGAAGACAATGTTGGGTGGAGGGGTGTTTTTTGCACATCCGGCCATCAACAAAATCAGTGGGAGTGTAAGTTTTATAATCTTCATGAATTTTTCCGTGATTATTGGGATCCGTAAACCTAAGAATTTTCCATTAGTATTCAACCCAGAATACCCATACTACTCATTCTTGGCGTACATTTGGCAAGTTTAACTAAAAATTTCTAGAATAATGAGCGACTATACACTTGCGATTCTCAAGCCCGATTGTGTCCGCCGTTGTTTGATCGGCGAAGTAATACGTCAGATTGAACATGCTGGATTTAAGGTCTGTGCGCTTGAGATGTTACAGCTCAATCGTAGTCGTGCGGAGGGGTTTTATGAAGTTCATCGTGAGCGCCCGTTTTTCGGTGATCTAATTGATTACATGACAAGTGGATCCTGCGTTCCGATCGTACTACAGAAAGAAAACGCTGTGGAAAACTTTCGAACCTTAATTGGGGCAACAGATCCAGAGCAAGCCGACGAAGGGACAATTCGTAAACGCTTTGCCAAAAGTAAAGCAGAGAACGTTGTTCACGGTTCTGACTCATCCGAAAATGCACGAAAGGAGATCGCATATTTTTTTGGCGATTTCGAGATGATCCCTCGCACCAAATGAGAAACCTCCTAATTCTCATAATATTCCTTTGTGCTAAGATAGTAATTGCGCAGGATGTCATGATACGTACAGGTGCAGACATCTTGGCTGAGTCAGGTTTTAGTCACTTCGCAGGGGATACGGTGGGACTGATTGTAAATCATACAGCTATGGTCGGCGAAGAGCACCTCATCAATCTGGTGTATGATGCACCAGAGGTTACTCTCGGAGCCATCTTTGGCCCTGAGCATGGATTACGTGGTACTGCTGAAGATGGAGAAGCAGTCAAAGATGGTATAGATCAGTTGACCGGCGCACCGGTCTACAGCCTCTATGGATCAACCCGAAAGCCGACACCTGAAATGCTGTCCGGCTTAGATCTTCTCATATTTGATATACAAGATGTAGGAGCTCGATTTTATACGTTTATCTCTACTATGGGGCTGGCGATGCAATCTGCGGCGGAAGCGGGGATTCCATTTGTGGTCTTAGATCGACCGAATCCTCTCTCGGGTGCTTATGTGTCAGGATTTGTTTTAGAGTCCGATCAGCAATCATTTGTGGGTCAATTTTCAATTCCAATTACTCATGGATTGACTGTTGGAGAATTAGCGAGGATGATTCAGGGAGATGCTTTATTGTCAGGTTTGGATTCTCTGAGGCTGGAGATCATTCCAATGGAGGGTTGGACTCGGAGTATGCAGTGGCCTGACACTGGGCGGCCTTGGGTTCCCACCAGTCCAAATATCCCTCAATTTGAGACGGCTCTCGTTTATCCAGGGACATGCTTCTTTGAAGCTACTTCTGGGAGTGAAGGTAGAGGAACCAGAAGTCCATTCCTTCAGGTAGGGACCGTTGGAGTTGATGGAGCTCAGATTGCAGAGCAACTTAACGATAAATCATTACCTGGAGTACTTTTTGAAGTCTCGGAATTTACCCCGGAACCTCTTACTAATATGGACTCGGCACCAAAGTTGAATGGTCAAACCATTCAGGGGCTAAGGATCTATGTCACGGATCGGGAGATCTATCAACCGGTTGAAACGGGCATCCATATCTTGCACGCATTCTATCATGCAGTAACTGATACAGATGAGTTTTTATCAAGGCCCGAGTGGTTGGCCAAGCTCTCTGGGACGGCTAAGCTGACCCAAATGTTATCATCCATGGTACCTGAAGACATTATCGCATCATGGCAGGAGGAAATCAGAGAATTTATTGTGCGGAGCGAGGGCTATCATTTGTATGAATAGAGCCGCGCCAGAGGATTGCATAAATGATCTCAAGATATCCACCCAAGATCAGAAGTGGGGCAACATAGAGAGAAAGGAAGCCATCTATCTCATTTTCCAGACGCATAATAGCATATCCAACTACAATCGCCAATACGCCCAAGGCAATCAAGACATAATTGTGGGTAGATAAGATCATGGAGCGCTTTTTTACGCGACGTTTTCTTGCATTCGATCGGGAAGATGTTCGGGGACGGGCCATCTGTCTAGAAAGATTTGGCTTGGTTGCACCTTTTCACATCAGTTTAGTTTCTTAGGTCCAATGCGCGTCGCTCTACGCCTCTTAATCATTGGAACGATTACTGTTACTCTCCAGTGGCTCTTCTTTGGAAGGTTAAGCCTTTGGGGGGCAACTCCTGATGTAGTTTTGCTTTTCGTGTTGTGGGCAGCTATATGCTATGGACAGTTAACAGGTGCTTTGGTTGGTTTCCTAATTGGTTTTGCTTTGGATATGATCTATGGTCTCTGGGGAATCAATATGTTTGTAAAGACGCTCATTGGTTTTTTAGTGGGATACTTGAATCTTATCAATCGTGAGGTCTTTGAAAGGTCTGTCCGCCGCGTCGTTGAATTATCATTGATCGTTTCATTGACTCATAACGTCCTGCTTTCTCTTTTTGTGCTTTTGCGGGGTGAGGCAAGTTGGTTCTTTCTGATGTGGTCCGTATGTATTGGTAGCACGTTTTACACCGCGTTGGTTGCATTCATTATCGCAGCAATTTGGAGCAGATGACACTATCTGAATTGCTTAGTGTCGCCTATGGAGGTTTGAAGATCCTTAGAGTGGCTCCTACCCTAAACAGTCCGAATCAAGGAAATTATTTCTTCCTCTGCAAGGCCTTCATTACCAATTCATTCCACCATTTGGTTTGAATTTGGCAAAGAGCATGAGAGGCGGTGTAGATATAAAGGGCTACGGATTGCGCCGTCATGCCTTCAAGAGTTCACGCAAGAAAAATGTGATCAATCCACTGAGCCCCAATGGGACGACAATACTTCCAGACCATCTTCGCCGGTCCTCTCCATTTTTCGTACTCCCTTCTGCCGTATATCTCCCCTGTTGAGGTACAACACAATCATACACGCACTGAAAGGGTATGTAATCATGAGTAAAGAAAATGCAGCGGTTGAAGACTCTATCGTCATCGCTTATTTGCTCAAGATGGCTAAGGGGACTGATTCCACGTCAAATCAAAAAGTTGATATACATTTGCCACGGATGGGTACGGGGAAAACTGGACAGGCCACCAATTGACAATCGCTTCGGCCAAATAGAAATACGAGAATCAAACGCTTGAGTTTTAGCCATACGCATGCGCAGTCGCTTCAAATGGGGTTGTAAAATATTTTATAAATAACTCCCCCTTTGCAGACATTGCCACCGAAATGTCAGACCCGACATCTGATTTTCGCGAGGTTCCAGCATCTGGCCCAGAGGCTACAACCGTGACAGGAAAATGCAATAAGCTTACAACATTGGGATGCACCAAGTACACTGCTGCCAGAGGGTCCCATGCATAAAATACACCTTTCTCAGCATGGGGGCGAACCGCTTCAAGCACTTGAGATGTCATACGTCCAATAGGGCAGCGTGCCATCTTTGTAAATTGGTCAATGAATGGAATTTTCACGGGTACTTGATTCGTAGCGTCCAGGGGGATCAGTGTGATCGGTAAGTCTGATGAGAAAACTTTTGATGCAGCCAATGGATCGGTATAAAAATTCCATTCCGCTTTCGTTGTGGGGGAGACAAACTCTTCGGAGTCGTTCACATTTCCAGATACGGAGATCGCTCCACCCATAATGATGAGCTCTTCCAAGGCAGGTGCAGAATCACGGGTCATGGATGCCAGATTCGTGAGAGATCCAAGTGCCAATACCCGAACCGGACGGGACGCGCGGGAAAGTCGACGTTGCAAAAAAGAAACAGCATGTTCTTCCTCTGGTGGAATAAATGCTTTTGGTAGACTAACGCCAGGAAGTTCATTTGATAGCCTCCGCCAGTGTTGGGGATAGCTGGCATTCCCTACGGAGGGTTTGGGATGTCCTACATAAACCGGAATGTGTCCTTTGGCGAAGGCTGCTACGATTCGGGCGATATTTATTGCCCCGCGCTCTACATCCGCAAGGCCGTAAGAGATCGTGATCGCTTCTACTTGAATTGATGGATGTACCAACAAATATCCAAGGGCCAATAGATCATCTGGTCCGGCATCAGTATCCACGATGATTTGCTCAGAGTTAGATTTAGGCATCGTAAGATCCAGCGGTAACAGTTCCTCCTACTCCAGTCCAATTCGTATGAAAAAATTCCCCGCGAGGCTCTCCAATCCGCTCATACGTATGTGCCCCGAAATAATCCCTCTGGGCCTGAATAAGGTTGGCAGGCCCATGTGCACAACGGTAGCCGTCATAGAACGCAAGTGCACTGCTAATGGCAGGTGTAGCAACGCCGGAAGTGGCGGCCACTGCAACAATTCGGCGCCACCCTGCTTGTGCATCCGAGAGAGCTTGAGTAAAGTAGGGGGCCAAAAGAATACTCTGTAAATCTGGATGAGTGTCAAAAGCCTCTTTGATCTTCCCCAAAAAAGCAGAACGAATAATACAGCCTCCCCGCCACATCAGTGCAATACTTCCATAGTTCAACGGCCAATCGTATGTCTCGGCCGCCGCCTGGAGGAGCATAAACCCTTGCGCATAGGAAATAATCTTTGCGGCATAAACAGCATCATGCAGATCATCCAATAGAGTCTTAGCATCCGCAAGGTCATAGACACTGGAAGGTCCTTGAAGCAGTTCGGAGGCGTGGGTGCGCTCAGAAACAAGTGAGGAAAGGAAACGGGAGAAGACAGCTTCACCAATTAATGTAAGTGGAATTCCTTGATCTAATGCACTGGCACTAGTCCACTTCCCGGTCCCTTTTTGTCCTGCACTATCAAGGATGGTGTCCAAGGTAAAATTACCATCCTGATCCTGAAAGCCAAGGATATCTCGGGTGATCTGAATCAGGTACGAATCAAGTTTGCCTGTATTCCATTGAGCATAGACCTGTTGCATTTCCAGGTTGGAGAGTCCCAGGAGATCTCTCATAATATGGTAGGACTCCGCAATGATTTGCATATCACCGTATTCAATTCCATTATGGACCATCTTCACAAAGTGACCTGCCCCATTCGGACCAATCCACTCACAACAGGGCAAATGGTCTACTTTTGCCGCAATACTCTGAAAGATGGATTGTACATGTGGCCAAGCTTCTTCACTACCTCCAGGCATAATACTAGGCCCTATTCTGGCACCCTCCTCACCGCCAGAGACACCTGTCCCGATGAATAATAAGTCGTGTGCTTCAACTTCGCTGGTGCGCCGAATGGTGTCATGATAATAGGAGTTTCCTCCATCAATGATAACATCGCCAACTTCAAGCAGTGGGATTAAGCTAGAAATCGTTTGATCAACTACTTCTCCGGCCTTGACCATGAGTAGTACACATCGAGGTCGCTTAATGGATGTCACGAGTTCCTCTAACGAGTTAGCCCCTTGAATAGATGTGCCCGCCGCTGGTCCGGAAATGAATTCCTGCATCTTGGAAATCGTACGGTTGTATACCGCGACAGAGAACCCATGGTCATTCATATTTAACACAAGATTTTGGCCCATGACAGCCAGGCCGATAACTCCAATATCGGCCTTAATTGTATTGTTCATGCAGGGAGAGGAATTGATTCTAAGTGGAAGGAATTTCGTAGTAATTACTTGCTCCGTTTGAACGCTCTTAGATCCATAAAGCGCCCTTCACCGACATTAACGATGGTTCGTAGGCAACTGGATTCGACCGGGTTCACGTACTTCTGTCCCACCGATTCCATTCAGTTGATCTCCCAGTAGATTTCGCATACTGTCTGCCAGAGCTACCAGTTGAATTACTGTATCAGGATGCATTCCTGATACATCTTGTGTCTCCTTAGTGTCGTTAACGAGATCATAGAGTTCAAGTCCAGCGGTCAGGGTTGTGTATTGACCGGGAATTCCATCTGTACCCAGTTCCTGACCGATCATCGTACGATATTGATGAGGGAAGTACAGCTTCCACCGATCGCGCCGAACCGCATGGAGTTCATTCCGCTTGTACCAGAAGAAGTAGGCCGCTTGAGGAGAGGTTTCACTCTTGCCAGTCAAGAGTGGCCAGATATTTCGTCCATCTATGGGATGATCTGGAAGTGCCCCTTCAATGAGGTGTGCCAAGGTAGGGAACAAATCAATCGTCATGGCAGGCGTGCGCACGGATAATCCTTGAGGTAAAACACCTGGCCAGCGGGCAATGAATGGAACGCGTACTCCCCCTTCCCATGCGGTTCCTTTTCCCTCGCGCAAGGAGCCGGTGTTGCCGGCATGGTTCCCGTAACTCAACCAGGGACCGTTATCACTGGTGAACAGGACCAGTGTCTGGTCATCAATATCCATTTCTTGAAGGGTCTGCAAAATTTGACCCACGGACCAATCAATTTCGTGAATTACATCTCCGTAAAGTCCTGCACCACTTGCACCCCTCCGTTCCTCGGAGACAAATAGTGGTACATGAGGCATGGGGTGTGCGATATAGAGAAAGAAGGGGTGGTTGACTGATGCATGAGAGCGTATGAAGTCTATGCTTCGCAGTGTAAAATCTGTGGTGAAGCGAGATTGATCAGTATTATAACCCACTATGGAGTCCCCTTCAATCGTAGGTAAATCTCCCCATGCGTCCGGATTCTCGGGATGAAAGGGCCACATATCATTTGAGTAGGGGATACCGTAATAGTCATCAAACCCATGGTTGGTAGGCAAAAATTTGGGATGGTGACCGAGGTGCCATTTTCCATATGCTGCTGTAGCATATCCCTTGGCCTTGAATAACTCTCCGAGGGTCACTTCATTTTCATGAATTCCATGGGTATTAGAAGGTCCCAGCGCCCCATGAATTCCGATCCGATTTGCATAACTTCCGGTAAGGAGAGAGGCCCTTGAAGCAGAACAAACGGGTTGACTCACATAAAAGTCAGTAAAATGGATACCTTCTGTCGCCATTCGGTCAAGGTGTGGGGTAGAATAATTGGGGGAACCAAAAGTACCAATATCAGCATATCCCATATCGTCAACAAACATTATGATAACGTTCGGCGGTTTGGGGAATTTATCCGTACCGCTTACCAGAAGCAGAAAGAGTAAGTAGAGGTATTTTGGCATATCGGGGGATTCTTGTTTGTTCAAAAACACCTGAATTACTCATTGGCTCCTTTGAGGGTTCATGATCCAAATACCCACAGGGCCAAGAGATGTACAGATGAATATGATGCAGCTCTCTGGCTAAGGATGATATGTTTTTACAGAAAATTATTCAAAATTGAAATTACTATCAGATCAGTTTCCAGATGTGAGGCCATGCTCATCAATAAGTTAGGGTATCCGAGATCATGTTCAAGATAGAGAATAAGAGGTTCTACCGCGAATATTGTGGCTGGAGGTTGAATTCTCCGAAGAAGAATAGAATCGCATTTCTGAAAAGTGCAAAGATTCTTTATCCTCTCCCAATCGTTTTGAGTTCTTAGATTTTGCCGTAATTAGCTCTGTGATGGTTGGTATTCAATCGTATCGAATAGAACGCATTACAGGCTATGGTAAGATGTGACTGATACATCTCGGGAACCTTGATAACTGTTTTGATGTCCCTCTTTCCAACATGAAAGCATGTACATTTGTACAGACTCCCTTGGTTCATAAAATGCTTCTTATCCCACACAAATTGCGGTAGAACCGAATAAGATAACGGAGGGTAGATTCTTTTGACTCACAGAATCAAGTAAACAGATCATCCGCGCTGGATAATCGGTAGGTAGAACACCTCCAAACCAATCTACATTAATATTTAACTAAAATTGAGGAAGATGATAATTTGGCTACATACCAAGAATTGCGTCAAGTCTCCATGAGGTGAGGACTCGAGCATAAGCCAGTGCAAAAGGATCTTTTGAGGTTTGGGAAACTCTCACAAAATCATATGCTTTTTTGCCACAAGAGAAAGATTAGATCGTATACCCTGAAATATGCGTATACTGAATTACTTATACCGCACCGTCTAAAATTTTCACTTATCATACAATATTCATGAAGCCCTTTGTCTACTCAGTTTTGGTTTTTATTTTAACAGTAACATTCTTAGCATGTGGAGGTGCAGAGACTTCAGACTCTGAAACAATGACAGACGATGCTATGTCCGACATGTCCACTACCTCTGATGCTGTTGAAATAACGATCCGTCCTTTAGGAGAAGAAATGAAGTATGAAACGGATTCGATCTCAGTAGCTGCAGGTACTGAAGTCACTTTAATTCTGGAAAATACGGCCACACTACCAACCATGGTTCATAATATCGTTGTGCTTACTACGAATAGTGATGAAGATGTCAATCGTGTGGGGATGGCGGCAATTATGGCAGGTGAAGCTCGAGACTATCTTCCCGAAGACGAAGCCATATATGCTGCAACTTCAATGGCACAGCCTGGTGAAACCGTCCGTGTTTCCTTCACGGCTCCTTCTGAGCCAGGAGTACATCGCTTCATATGTACCTATCCAGGACACTATGCATCAATGCAGGGGGTTCTTGTTATTACCTAAGTGATGTAATTCACCAGAGTGTCTCCCTGAGATTCAGAGTACTTAACGCATCTGGGAGTTCAGATTTCCTAGATGTTCTGGTTTTTAGAGATCTCAGGCTGTGGATTTTCGCGATTCACTCTGAAAGGATTTGGTTTTTTTTGCTGAGATTGGCTACCTTGAGGTAGCCTTCTCTATTTAATGGTGAATGCCGTGCTTGCATGTATGCGGTTTGATTTGGTAATAATTTTACCAACTATGATATACTTCAGAAAGGGGATCAAATATGCTTGGATACTACTTTTGGTGTCTCCCGTTTGTTTGATCACGACATCCCAGGCTCAGCAAACAGGAAAACTATATATTGGAGGGCTTCTGGGGATCTCCCGCTCTCCCGATGTTACAGTGATAGGAGATAGCAACGACCGAAGTAGCCTTTGCGACGAATATATCAATCCTCTCTATGCTGCAATTTCTGCATGTACTTCCCCGAATCGTGGAGAAGGTGATAGTTGGTCTGTACCTTTTGATGCATCTTGGGGAGCTTTTGCCAGCGCATTCATAGGGTATCGCTTTTCTCCTTCCATACGAGTAGAACTCGAGCATGTCATACGATTCAATAACTATGGTCAGAGATCATCTGTGGTTTCTGCTCAGGGAGTCAACGCGGACAAGCTGAGTGATGAGTTATTTCTGGCTGATGAATGGTTGGGAACGGTTACTGTGCAAGGAATCTATGCGAACCTAAATTTTGACCTTAGCATGATTAACGGCCCACTTGTTCCCTATGTTGGGGTAGGGATTGGACTCAATCATTCAAAAGTTGACTACGGAAGTGTTTGGACCAGAAGTCCTGACCCCAAAGATATTCGTACGGGTAGAGATCAACCCAATGCTGATGAGATCGCTCAGAATCTTGCAGGGGTTGCCAGTAGTGGGCATGTAACCATGCAGGATTATCTACTCACCTTCCAGGGGATCCTGGGTGCAGAATATTCGGTGAGTGAGAGGGTTGCATTTGACTTTCGAGCGCGCTGGATGTGGCTGGATGAATTTGCTGGTGAGATTGTGTGGGATCCACTTCGAGGCCATGTCCCAAATTTACGCCGAGATGGAAGTGAGCCAGTTCATGGACTGATGAGTTCAGATGATTTTTCTGCGGTAATAATGAGCGTTGGGATGAAATATTATTTTTAGCCCGATAAATCTCCTTTGATCAGTCTACTCTGGATATAGCCGTCCGATTCGGTGGATGGGGCTGTCTAGTCACATCAGTTCATTCTAATGTTACAGTAACTGTTCTACTCGGAGTATACCCTATCCGGTGTGCTATCGCCCTTAGGGTCTGATCTGGTGTGAGAGCAACAGGTGAAGTGTACAAGAGCCACCGACTGGCTTCGGGGTTACTAGATTCCAGAATTTGATATCCAATTGATGCACCCTCAGTCCCACTAACAAGACGAAGGAGCAGAAGGTTTGACGAATCCAAATTATGGATAACCCCATAGTGTAGTGAGTCATCAGATAGCCGATGAATCATTTCACCTCCTGAGACTAGTTCGATCGTTACGGGGGAGGTTTGGGGTTGAATGTGATCCGGCCACATCTGGGCAACGAGGTCCATCTCCTCCAGTGTACCAGGATCCTTTGTGTCATCCATCCATGCGCTTAATTCAGCACGCATCTGAGCCAGTTGGTCCTCAAAGGCAGGATCAAGTGCCAAGTTAACAAGCTCATGAGGATCTGTTTCTAAATGGAAAAGTTCCTCTACAGGTTTAGAGCTCCTGAACCACTGAGACTGGAATTCATCAAGTTTGCCAGCATCATGCAGACGAAGGAGTTCTTGCATACTCCCCATCTGTTCCCGATAAGTAATGGGTAGATAATAGGCACGGTCAGGCTGAAGGTTACGGATATATTTGAATTGATGATCTCTGATGGCGCGTTTCGTGTCATATTCCGTATCAAACCGATCAGCGGCTGCATGAATATACTGTCTGGGGGGACGCACTTTCTGACTGCCTAAAAAGGGCTGCCCATCCAGATAGTCCGGCAAGGGTATTCCAGCAAGGGAGAAAACAGTGGGTGCCAAATCAACAAAGCTGATCAACTGCTCATCCGTCTGACCGCCAAGTTGGCCGTTTGGAAATCGGATCCCAAATGGGACACGCAGACCAGAATCGTAAAGCTGGCGTTTTTGTCGGGGGAGTGGCCCACCATGATCCGAATAAAACATGATGATCGTTGTTTCCAGTAAGTTGTCCTCCTCCAGTTCATTCAGGATCGTGCCAATCTGTTGATCCAGCAAGAGAATATTGGAGTACATCCTGCGTACATCTGAACGAACGATTTCAGTATTTGGGAGATAGGGAGGAATTGGAATACTGGAGTCTGGAGAGATTAGAAGGGAATCACTTGCTCGTCTCCAGATTTGGGATTCATGCGTAAAACCAAGATTGACCACCGAGAAGAACGGCATGTTTTCGGGTCGATTATTCCAATGAGCTTGACGTCCATTCTCATCCCATGCGGTCATGGGTGCCTTAAACTGATAATCTTGCTTGCTCTTATTTGTTGTATAATACCCAAATTCACGCATTACTTCGCTCATCATGCGCACTGGTGGATCTGGGGTCGCCTCATAGGAGATGACCCCAATCTTCTCCATGTACTCGGGACGGGAAGTAGTTCGCTGATGCTGTGCTCCTCCTCGGGTTGGATAGATGCCGGTCGTAATTGAGAAACGACTCGGAGCACAGACCCCCGAGACCGAAAACATACGTGTATATCGCACTCCCTCGTTAAAAAAACGGTCAAGATTTGGAGTCCGAATTGTGGAGTCTCCATATGCGGGGATCGTAGGGCTCAAATCTTCGGCGACAAGCCACAGAATATTCGGTTGAGAAGGTAGCTCTAGTGTATCGTAATCCAAGAATGATACGTCCTGAGAGGAATCGCAGGAACCCAAGATTAGCAGTAGGAATAGGATGTGTATTTTTTTCATACTCATTCTAGGATAGGACCTTAATATATCAAATGGAGAGAGAAGAATATCAGAGAGTAATGGAGATGATTCAAAGTACCACTGAGGGATACGCTTTTTCCACATATATTTTCCGTAGAGGGGAGTACTGGAAAATATAGAAGTCACTCGGGTTGGGGTAGATTTACGTAAGCTGAAACTTTAGCCGTGATCAGGAAGCAATCTACTGAATCATGGATGACCTCTGAGATGAAGGCTTCATTAATCACGCCTCGTAACCTACTATAAATGAGTGGATTAGGCCATCTCATAAATTATAGTCCAAGGTTGGGAAGGAGAAATTTTGTGCTTACTTGTGTGAAATATATCTGCGGATACATGCGGTAGATTTCCAGCCCGAACTTGATTATGCAAGCTTCTTGATTGCGAGTCACCTTTATTCCCAATGAGCTTCGTTTATCATATTCTAATCTGAAACCCTATAAGAATTGGCATGGTATATAAGATTCAGTAACTATCTTGCAGAACATGCAACTTGGATTTGTCAGTGCCATTTTTCCTGAATTACCCGTTGAGAAAGTAATTGCCCTCGCCTCGGATCTAACCTATGACTGTGTTGAGCTAATGTGTTGGCCAAGAGGGAAGGCCACCCGTCGCTATGCAGGAGTGACCCATGTAGATGTTCAGTCGCTTGACTCTCAGAGCGCTCGCGAATTGCGAACGTTGGCAGATAAACATAACGTCTCAATCAGTGCACTGGGATATTACCCGAACCCACTTTCACCAGATACCGAGGAAGCGAACATCGCAGTCACCCAAATTCGTCGGATGATTGATGCGGCGGCTTTACTTGGGCTTGAAACAGTAAACACATTTATCGGTCGTGACTGGCGCCACTCTGTTCAGGATAACTGGCCACATGTATTGGAGGTATGGCAGCCAATTGTAGCCTATGCTGAGAGAAATGGAATCCGTATTGGGATCGAAAATTGCCCAATGTATTTTTCGGATGACGAGTGGCCCTCAGGCAAAAATATCGCTCATTCACCAGCCATTTGGGAGCGGCTCTTTACGGACCTCGGAAGTAGCGCGATAGGTCTCAATTACGATCCCTCCCATATGATCTGGCAACAGATGGATGAGCTAAAGCCGATTCGTACCTTTGCTGATCGTCTCTTTCATGTTCATGCGAAAGATGTTCGGTTGGACCGTGATCAATTGGATAAAGTAGGTATATTGTCTACTCCGAACTCTTTTCATACTCCAAAATTGCCTGGTCTTGGAGATGTAGATTGGGGAAAATTCTTCTCTCACCTCACAGATGTTGGATATAGCGGAGCCATCTGTGTTGAGGTTGAAGATCGTGCGTACGAGGGCTCCCTTGAGGCACGAATAGCTGCTTTGAAGCAAAGTCTGAATTATCTACGCCAATTTATACCTCGTCGTTCTTAGACTGGACAGATCTATACTTTAATGGACAAATCCATATCAATTCTTCAAAACCGGAAGGATTTCTTGATTGCCATTGATTCCGATGGCTGCGTATTTGATACTATGGAGGTGAAGCACAAGGAATGCTTTTGTCCGGTTACGATTCGTCATTATGGATTGCAGGCCATCAGTAAATATGCCAGAGAGGCTTGGGAATTTGTGAATCTATATTCAGTTCATCGAGGAATGAACCGCTTTCCTGCACTGGTGCAAGTCATGGATCAGTTGCGTCAACGCTCAGAGGTATTGCTTCGAAATGTCAATATTCCAGACTTAGAGGAGTTAAGAGACTGGATTCAATCTAAGCCCAAACTTGGGAATCCTGCCCTCGCGCATGCAGCACAAAAAGATCAGGCGCTGATGAAAGTACTAAAATGGAGCGAAGCAGTGAATCATTCGGTGGCTGAAATGGTCATTGGGGTTCCGCCTTTTCCGCATGTACATGAAACGCTAACCAAAGCGGTAGATCACGCGGATATGATGGTTGCTTCCAGTACACCTACAGATGCACTCCAGCGCGAGTGGGGTGAACATGGTCTATCCGAGTATGTCCAAATGATTGCTGGTCAAGAAATAGGCCCTAAATCTCATCAGTTATCTTCTATGGCGGCCCCGCATTATTCACCTAATCGGATCCTCATGATTGGAGATGCATTCAGCGATTATCGCGCGGCAAAGAGCATTGGTGCATGTTTTTATCCGATCCTACCTGGAGAGGAAGAATCATCATGGGATCGACTTCTGAAGGAGTCCCTGAGCAGATTTTTTATGAGTGGATATCAAGGAAAATATGAGCAAGAATTGATCAGCGAACTACGTGAGAGACTACCCGAGTCTCCACCCTGGAATTAGAGCGGATTGACATGCTCACTCCCCGGATATGGTATTGTGTGGCCCATCTAATTGATGCGTAAAGCCTCCAAAAGGATTGGAGTGTAGAATTTTGTGATCAAGGATTATCGGTACAGTCATCTGATCCGATAGATCAATGATTTTGTCAGGAGTTAAGGTGTATCAGTTCGCGGGAAAGGCATCGGTCACGCAACCATCGCTGGCAGAGGAAACAGTTTGCGCATATCTTAGCAGAACTCCGGCACTCGCCTTTAATGGTGGAGCGGTCCACTTCTTCCGGCGGAGTAGGAGTTCGGAGTCCTCAACTTCAAGGGTCAGTGCATGA
This sequence comes from Rhodothermales bacterium, assembly GCA_965209015.1. Taxonomy (GTDB): domain Bacteria; phylum Bacteroidota; class Rhodothermia; order Rhodothermales; family Bin80; genus Bin80. The sequence goes on from OZ242367.1 coordinate 811,608, forward strand.
TTGACTGGATCAATTGTGATTGAATCGCCATCCTCTACTAGAGCGATTGTGCCACCCACTTGTGCCTCTGGAGTAATGTGTCCCACTACGAAGCCATGTGTCCCTCCAGAAAAGCGCCCATCGGTAATGAGAGCAACGTCAGTGCCGAGACCAGCTCCCATGATTGCGCCCGTCGGACGGAGCATTTCTGGCATCCCTGGTCCTCCTTTTGGCCCGCAGTACCGAATGACAAGAACCTCCCCTGCAATAATTTTACCTTCAAGGATGGAATCCATTGCCTCTTCTTCACTATCAAATACTCGTGCAATTCCACTGAATCGTTCGCCTTCTTTGCCGGTGATCTTGGCTACTGATCCTTCCGATGCAAGATTGCCATAGAGAATTTGTAGATGTCCAGTGCGCTTGATCGGATCATCCAGCGAATGGATGACTTCTTGTCCAGAGGTTAGGTTAGGTACTTCGGATAGGTTTTCCTGTACACTTCGTCCGGTAATGGTTATACAATCTCCATGAAGAAGATTGTGGTTAAGGAGCATTTTCATGACCGCGGGTACTCCACCAACATTGTAGAGGTCTTCCATGACAAAACGTCCGCTCGGTTTAAGATCTGCCAGTAGGGGAGTACACTCGCTCATTGCCTGAAAATCATCCAGTGTTAGGGGGACTTCGGCGGCTTTGGCCATAGCAATAAGATGCAGTGCAGCATTCGTAGACCCTCCAAGGACAATAACAATCCGAAGGGCATTTTCAAATGCCTCTCGCGTGAGAATATCTCTGGGTTTCAGATCTTTTTCCAGAAGCTGGTAGATCACATCCCCAATCTGATTGGTTTCATGCTGTTTTTCTGCACTTACTGCGGGATAGGATGAATCAAATGGGAGCGACATGCCCAAGGCTTCAATTGCAGAGGCCATTGTATTGGCCGTGTACATTCCTCCACATGCACCTGCTCCGGGACATGCCTTTCTAGTGATCTCTTGAAAATCTTGATCCGTGATTGAGCCAGTCGCACGCTGTCCAGCGGCCTCAAATGCAGACACGATATCAATTGGTTGGTTCTTCCAGCAGCCGGGTTTAATCGTACCGCCATAGACCATAAGGCCGGGGCGGTTCAATCTGGCTAAGGCCATGATGGAGCCGGGCATATTCTTATCACATCCAGCGACCGTTATAACCGCATCATACCACTGTGCTGAAGCCACGGTCTCAATGGATTCAGCAATCAGATCTCGAGAAGGGAGAGAGAAGCGCATTCCAGAGGAACCCATTGAAATCCCGTCGCTCACGCCGATGGTATGATATATGAGTCCGATCAGGTCCTTAGACTGGACACTTCCCTTGATATTTTTTGCTAAATCATTCAGATGCATATTACAGGGATTCCCCTCCCAGCCCATACTTACGATACCCACCTGTGCTTTATTTAAGTCATCTTCTGTCAGGCCGATCGCATGCAGCATCGCACGTGCGCCGCCTTGTAAGGAATTTTGAGTGACTTGCCTGCTATATCGGTTCATCAAATTATACAAGTGGCAGAATGATAGATAAAAAGACAGAAATAATACCGGCAGTTGTTCCAAGTATGATAAGTAGTACAGACCAGGATTTTAGCGTTTCCACCTCTGTGAGTCCACTCATTTTGGAGTAGATCCAAAAACCACTGTCATTCATCCAAGACCCTACCAGTGATCCGCCCCCAATTGCCGTTCCAAGGTAGACAATATTAAAGTTCAGGCTTTCAGGAGTGATCATTGCAGCAAGCATGGCCGAGGCGGTGATCATCGCGACAGTAGAGGAGCCCTGAGCAAATTTCAGTAGACTGGCAATACCGAAGCCAAGGATGAGCATACCAATTCCTGAAGAGCCAGAAGTCCCCTGAAAGAGATCACTGATTGCAGGGCCGATCTGGGCCTCTTTGAGCATTGCACCAAATGTTCCACCTGCGGCGGTAATGAGAATAATTAGGCCGCCACTCATGAGGGATTGTTCAATGACCTTGGTAAGGGCTTCACGTGTCGGCCGACGCATATAGATGTAGAGGGCAGTAGATGCTACAGCAGCTAATAGCAAAGCCATATTGGCATCCCCAATCACATAGATCCACCGAGCGAGTGGTGCATCAGGATCTACGAACGGAAGCACGACTGTCTTTCCGGCAATGAATAGAATTGGGAGCACGATCGGTAGCACAGAAACCCCTAAACCTGGAAGTTGAGTAAGTTCAGATTCACTTGATTCTATACCTGCAACATCGCGCATGGGAACGGGCATTTTCCGATTCAGCCAACTGGCATAGAGGAGTCCCAAAACCGTAGCCGGGAGAGCTACCAGTGCTCCAATGAGAATCATTGTACCCAAATCCACATTCAGATTTTCAGCAATAACTAGTGGGCCAGGCGTAGGGGGAACAAGAGCATGTGTGGCCGCTGCACCTGCAGCGATGGCAATGACATACTTGAGGTAGTCCCTCCCTGTTTGTGAAAACATTGAACGGGCCAAGGGGATCAGCAGGTAAAAGACAGTGTCAAAGAATACCGGAACGGAGAGCACAAAGCCGCTTGCTGCCAGTGCTGGGCTGCCTCTTTCTTTACCTAAGAAACGGATGAAGGCCTGTACGACGCGATCCGCTGCACCACTACTCATCATAGTCACACCAATGATTGCTGCCATGGCAATCACGATCCCAATACTTCCTGCTGTCGAGCCAAATGAGGTGGCCACGCGCGCCATTTTAATTGGCCATTCACCTGGGGAAAGGATACTGATGACAATCGCTGCCGTAATCAGCGCTACAAAAGCATTGATTCGGAGGCCCACAATCATACCAACGACGATGATAATGCCGAGTAGAAGAATGAGGAGAGGAATCATGAGAGATTGAAGTAGGGTGAACCAGTAAATTGATGTATGATGCTTAGGCCATTGATCTCAAAATCAATTCTCTTGGCCGCCGACAAGAATTTCGTTGGCCTCACAGTCAAGCTGGCATTTCTGGTTAGAAGTGTCATGAGTCGACCGCAATAACTGAGGATTTTCCAGACATTTAAGATAAGGTTGAGGTAGTGTTGCTTTGCCGAAAGATTCCTTTACAGTATCCATACTAAATTAATGATGCCTACAACCTTTCTTCCGTCCCCGCAAGTTAACAAATTTTGTGTGGCAATCTATCAAGTGAGGAATAAACTTCATGGTGTCTCCCGAAATCATCTTGAGCCAAACCTCAAGATCCTTTGGAGTTTTCTGACTGAAAAGAAAACAAGGTTTGTCTGGGTGGAAGTATGTTCTTTGCAGTAACGCATTGGGATCTATGTGATTATTCTGCCATGTTACTGGATGTACTCATCCCCCTAATATGGATTGGACTAGAATGACGGAACCGGAATTATTTCATTCGTTTTTCTAATGGTCTGGGAAAATAGGAAGTTAGATTTTCAGACTTTCATATATTGCTTTTCCTGCATCTGTCAGCTGATATTTCTGGTATCTACTTCGTGGTTTGTCGGGGATTGTCATTTCTAGTAATCCAGATTGCATAAGTGGTTTGAGAACTTTCTCGCGAAACTTACTGCGATTCTTCCTACCGACGATCCACATCAGATCTTCCGCAGTTTTTGCATGTTCACATGTACGAATAAGTTCAACTTGATCCTGACTTAGTCCCAACTTAGTCCCGACTTGGTCCCGACTTAGTCCCGACTTAGTCCCGACGGGGGATATAAGTAGTTCAGATGCGGAATCTTCAACGAGTTCGTTTGGTTTCTTTGAACGTAAGAAGGTTGTGGTGAACCAGTTTTCATCTATATGAATTATCGGATTAGCGACACCATGTTCTTGGCAAAGAGAACGAATACGACGGATACCAGACCCGATGTGCTCCACCGCATCCATTCGATATAAGAGATTAAATAACAGAGGATTACGCGGAATACTTTTCATACCCAAATCTGCTTCAGTCATGCCAGCGGGGAGTCCTCCAGGGCTAATGATCTCCAAGCGGTCAGAGAACAGATATATTTGGATGTTTGCGGTAGAGCGATAGTTCCGGTGAGCAAAAGCATTGACGACTGCCTCTCGAATAGCTTGTGTAGGGAGTTCGGGTTGCTCTTCACGTTGAAGCTCTTCAATGACGAATTCCACGTTCAGCTTGGATAAAATCCAGGTCATCGTTTCATCAATCATTGAGTACAGATCGCCATGAAAATCGCGGCGGTCAAGTATTCGAACCTTGTCGGTACCCATAAATAAACCGCAGGAGACATCAGCACTAATATGGAATTTGCGAATATCTTTGGCCAGTAACCAAGCCGCGGCATTGGTAACTTGGGCGTCATCGTTGATTAACAGTAGATTGCGCAAGGCAGCCTCAGGTGCCATCTCAACCGGAATCTTGGCACGAGTCCTAAAGAGAGTCCAAGTGTCCTCGTCCAGATCTTTGTTGAGTGAATATTCGTGGCAGGGGCTCCGATCAAAGTGAATAAGCCCTTCCCGGTTAAAGATGCTCAGAACTTCATTCCGAGACATTCGCTGGGTGTTCGCACCATCTCGAACATAAAATTTGCCCCCAAACGAAAACGGTTTTCCCCGCTGGGGAGGGATATTCACACAGAGGACGGATCCGAGGTGTTGAAAATCAATGTTGATTCTGGGCTCTGCTGAGCGTGCAATGGTTTGAATTTTTGATTTTAAACGATTACGGTTAGATATACCAACAATGTCTCCATTATCTGCAACTCCCAGTAGAATCTTTCCGCCAGACGCGTTAGCGAAAGCGCAGAGTTCGCGTCCGAGGTCGGATGCTGCAGAGCGCTTAAACTCGAGCGTAGATCCTTCGCCTAAATTGACAAGTTTGGAAAGCTGATCTTGGTTCACGTTAGGTTATATTGAGTAAATTGTCAGGGACGATTTGAAAAACTGATTCAAAAATAAGAACGCTGGAAATATACTGGAATCGCGAACGAAAAAAACTGGTTCTACCACGAACCTTGTGGACAGAGGTCTAATCCTCCACAGAAGAATAGAATCGCACCTCTGATTTTTTGGTTCGATTACGAATCTTGTGGAAAAAGACTAACTATCCACAGATGAGTAGATCTATGCGTCCCTTCTGGTGAAATCTTTTGTGGTCTCTTCCACTACTTTGTGTACATGAATTCTGACTTTATTTCACTCCGTGATGGTATTCAATCGTAGGGGCTATAGTGCAATATAGGCTTGATCAAGATGTACGGATACATCTCAGCAATCTTGATGGTTTCTTTTCAATGCAGACCCATGTACAATTCAACAGATTTCTCTGATTATAATAAAGATACTCATTCCATACAAATTGTGGTAGAACCTTCTTTTTCATGTATCTAAATAGTCCAATCAGATTATCTGCGCAGGTATATTAGGGAAATCATCAGAGACAGATGAGACGATTGAGTACATCTGTATGTACCAAAAACACACAGGCATTGAGATCTCTGGCTGAATCCAGCACAGGCATGATATCTTCGGGAACCCAATATACCAATCGGAGGGGCTCCCCGGGTAGGACTCGAACCTACAACCCTGCGGTTAACAGCCGCATGCTCTACCATTGAGCTACCGAGGAATCGCGGCACTAACAGTTTTCGTGCCTTCATGTTCCGATCTACTGATGATTGAGGGAAACTTTAACCTACATAATGGTATCACACCCGCGGCCCTGGTGGCGGAACTGGTAGACGCGCAGCATTCAGGATGCTGTGCCCATACGGGCGTGGAGGTTCGAGTCCTCTCCAGGGCACTCGTATTCCATCAGTTTCATTCCAGTAGGTCTCATAATTCCTCTTGTTCTGAGCATCATTGGCACCACTTATGACCGCAGTGATAAAGTGGTAACATCAGGCTACGAATCTGTCATATGACTTTACAAAAGAGTCGTATCCGCAACTTCTGCATCATTGCGCACATTGATCACGGCAAAAGTACTCTTGCAGATCGTTTTCTAGAGTTGACCGGTACGGTTGCTAAACGCGATATGCAGGATCAAGTGCTGGACTCCATGGACCTGGAGCGGGAGCGTGGCATAACTATCAAAAGCCACGCAATCCAAATGACACATGAGTCCAAAGATGGGTTGACCTACACCTTGAACCTGATTGATACCCCTGGTCACGTTGACTTTACTTATGAAGTGTCTCGTGCACTCAAAGCCTGTGAAGGAGCAATCCTGGTCGTGGATGCTGCACAGGGTATTGAGGCTCAAACAATCAGTAATCTATACCTAGCACTGGACAATGATCTCGAAATTATTCCCGTACTGAATAAAGTAGATCTGCCAGGCGCACGGCCGGATATCGTCGCAATGTCCATTGAAGGTCTGATTGGTGAACCCGCTGAAGATATATTATGCATTAGTGCAAAGACCGGTGAAGGGGTTCCTGAACTTCTGGAATCAGTCATTGAGCGAATTCCTTCCCCTGATAAACAGTCGGATGCTCCACTACAAGCTCTGATTTTTGATTCTATCTTTAATCAATATCGTGGAGCAGTCGCCTATGTCCGAATTTTCAAGGGTATGCTTCGGAAACGGGATCCTATCCGGTTTATGGCAACCCAACGCGAATATCTCGCCGAAGAAATTGGTGTCCTACGATTGGGGATGCAACCTACGGATGAACTCCGAGCCGGGGATGTAGGTTATGTGATTGGATCCATCAAAGATGTCAGAGATACCCGCGTTGGTGATACGATCACTCATGCAAGGCATCCTGCCGAGGATGCTATTGAAGGGTTCAGAGAGGTTAAGCCGATGGTATTCTCGGGCGTTTATCCGACGAGTACAGAAGATTTTGAAGACCTTCGTGCATCTCTGGAACGACTACAACTGAATGACTCTGCAATTGAGTATGAGCCTGAAACCTCAGTTGCCCTTGGCTTCGGATTTCGGGTTGGCTTCTTGGGTCTCCTTCATATGGAAATAGTTCAGGAGCGTTTAGATCGAGAGTTTGATCTGGATATCATCACCACACTTCCAAATGTGAAGTATGAGATCGTAACGAATGATGGAGAAACCGAAATCATCGAAAACCCTAATAAGGTGCCATCGGCAGGTAGACTAGATCACATCAAGGAACCGTTTGTAAAAGCAGAGATCATCTCTCCCTCCGAGTATATTGGTAATATTATGAATTTATGTACGGATCGGAGGGGTGAATTTGTGAATCAGACTTATTTAGGGACGGAACGAGCCACATTAGAATACGAATTGCCACTCGCAGAAATTGTCTTTGATTTCTATGATAAACTGAAAAGTGTCTCCCGGGGCTATGCATCCTTTGACTATGATTTTTCTGGTTATCGCCAGAGCGATCTCATCAAGCTTGATGTTCTGATCAATGGTGATCCAGTAGATGCTCTGAGTGCAATCGTGCATCGGAGTAAAGCCTACGAAGTTGGCAGAAAGCTCACGGCTAAACTTAAAGAGCTCATCCCACGTCAAATGTTTGAGGTCGCGATTCAGGCAGCGATCGGCAGTCGTGTCATTGCACGGACAACCGTCAAAGCAGTTCGGAAGGATGTGACCGCCAAATGCTATGGAGGAGATATTACCAGAAAGCGCAAGCTTCTGGAAAAGCAGAAAGAGGGAAAAAAACGGATGAAGCATGTTGGCAGTGTTGAAGTGCCGCAGGAAGCGTTTCTTGCTGTACTTTCTATGGAAAATTAAGGAGGATGCGTCAAAGCCTTAGCATTATATTATTGATGGCTGCAGGGTTAATGCAGGCTCATGCTCAGAGTACAGAGATGAGTTGGGATGAGTTAGGTCGGGTATATGCGGGGGCGCGGGCTCATCTAACCTATCAAACCTATATCCAAGAGAATGGAGCATTCGTTTCATCCCGTGACGTATCTCCTCTGCCCGTCGCCAGTGATACGCTTATTCATTGGATCAAGAAAACGATGGGAATACTCCGCGAAGATCTTGATTCAATTGAGTTTCAGGGAAAGATCCATACGTGGAGTCTCACATCTATGAGTGGTCGTTCTGATTGGCTCGAGCGTTTTGAGGATACTGAGTGGGCCTATCTGGGAAATAATTATTTTACATCTTTGGATACAGTGGGTACTTCAAAAATTCGGGCTCATTTGGAGGGAGTCCTTGGTCCGCCAACCCAGACAGTTACAGAAACTCAGCAGGGCGATCCAACCCCTTCTGGTGGGAACAGCCAGTTTGAATATTGGCTCACTGTAAATGATTCCATCCCAATGATGGTCATGGATGTTCAAGGGCCATTTGATCGGGGAATTATCGTAGCAACAGATCATCAATTCCGGTCTCTTCTGTTTCTTATGCGACAGTCTCTTCTAGATTTGGACATGGGACGGATCAAGCCAGTCCCCTATATTGATTATTACTACCACTCGCATACGGAGAAATGGTACCTAACGGGGTTTAATGGCACGGAGTATTTTATTCAAAAAATTGATCAACCAAATTTTGAATTTGGTCGGCCAATTCAACGTATATCACAAGGCCAAGAAAAAAGACTTAATGTAGTGGATGTCTGAATCATCTGATAGGAGACAGCGGCAGAAACGACGCGCTGCGCGTGCGACCAAGCGGGCTCAACGCAACGATTCTTCTGCAAAAAAGGAAAAAAAAGGGCCGATCCGAGAATGGTTGAGTGCAATCACATTCGCGTTCATCTTTATGATCATCCTAAGAACGGCATTTTTTGATCTTTTCCGGATCCCCACTCCATCCATGGAAAAGAGTTTGCTCGTGGGTGATTATATCGTGGTATCCAAACTTCACTACGGAATGAGAACCCCTGTTACTTTGGGGATCCCCTTCACTCAGATCTATATACCTAATCTTGAACTTCCGTGGAGAAGATTGCCTGGTTTTACCAGCCCGCAACGCTTTGATACGATTGTATTCAACTGGCCAGCGGATGAGGGCAAGCCGATTGACCGAAAGACCTTCTATATCAAGCGAATCATTGGAATCCCTGGAGATACGCTTTCCATTGTGGATAAGGTGGTACATGTGAACGGGGATACATTATTCTTCAAGGATACAAATGAGCCCTTCAAAGATACCATGCAGCGATTATGGTATGTCTATAAAGAAGATCCACGCAATCGACTTCCTCGCGCCCGTCTAGAAGAGTTTGGAGTTACAGAAGCTTACCCAACGGTGAATCCTGCGATTGAACAAGTTCAGGCGACGGATGCTGCGGCAGCGGAGATCGCCGAACTGGGGTATGTTACCACTGTCCAACCATTGATTCGTCGTCAAAGTGCTAATCAAGGCTTCTCTCTGTATCCCGGGAACATGAACAATTCAACAGACAATTATTCCTCATTAGTGATCCCAGGTAAGGACAGGACCGTGGACCTGAACATTGAAAATTGGGCAGTCTATGAGCCGGCGATCACAAAGTTTGAGCAACAAACCGTTCAATTGGACGGAGAGACCATCCTAATTAATGGTCAGGTGAGGGATACGTACACATTCACCCAAGATTACTACTTCGTCATGGGGGATAACCGGGACAACTCCGAAGATAGTCGCTTCTGGGGATTCGTACCCATGGATCATGTGGTAGGGCGAGCGGTTGCCGTGTATTTCTCGTGGAATAGTCAGGGACGTCCATTCTTGTTGGGACAGATCCGTGGGAATCGGATGTTTCGAGCGATCCAATGATCCTGATTTTTCAGGATTCGCGAAGTTCATCAAACCTTACCTGCTGAGCCGTTCCAGGAGGGATATCATAGGGATGTGGGGGTAGAGTGGCCAATCTCAGGATGGGATAGCGTCGACCGTGATCAAATAGTTGTGGTCGATCATCAGGTTCAGATCCGATGACCAGTACTGTGGTTCCCTGTTCCAGGATTCTTGCTCCCACAGAGGCAATCCCATCCGATGTACTGGTCGTTTGCCATGTATCCCCCCAATCGTAGACCCACTTGGCATCCGCATCAACTAACCGGACACATCCGTGGCTCATGGGTCCACCTGTAGGCATTTCATACTGATGGACATGCATGCCCTTGGCTGAATGAAAATTCATGACCCAATACATCTCCCAAGGTTCATCTTCGGGGCTCTCAGATGAGACGCGATATTCTTCTCGCCAGTTAAAGTTATATCGGCCGTAGGGAGTTGGGGTCTCTTCCGGGTTCCCCGTATTGATGATTCCCCAGCGCATGAGTTCCCCATATTCGTAGGCAGCAAATGCTTGGATCGTTTTGTCCATGATGAAGAGCTTATCAAACTCTCTTCCTCCAACATAATAGCGGGGAAAGGGGGAATAAGCTCTGAAGTCTACTTCAAACTGGGTTGGGTAAATGATTGTATCTCCAACGGTATAGGTTTGCATCATTCGACGATTGATCATCTCTACGACCAAGGATCGCCTACTGCCTAACCGGGTATTTCCATCTCCAATGATCCGATAGAATGCATTCCTGGCCAAGGCACTGTTCCCACGCGCATTCTCCAAGATGTGGTACTTGTAATACACTTCTGGGACATGGTTAAGACTTTCAAAACGCATGTCAAGCAAACTTGCAACGGCATCTTGGTCAATGTAGCCTCCAGACTGTGCATTTACTCCAGGAACCAGTACAAATAGCAGAAACAGAAAATGCAACCGTCTGGCGGATTTATGTAGTATCATTATTTTATTGATAAAACTTTGTCAAAGAGATTTACATCCCTCACGTACAAGCCTTTCAATCATATCCATGCTCCCAAGTACAATCAGAGTATCATCATGTTCAATAGGATCATCGGGCTTTGGATAAAAGTGCATTTTTGCGTCGGATTTCTTGATCATGGCAATAATCATCGTTTCCCATGACTGTCGAAAATCTACTTCTCGGATCGTTTTGCCATCTAGTCGAGAATTTTTCTCAACAACAACTTGCTCCATCCCCAGCCCCAGATCTTCGGCTTGCAGTACCTGAGACATAAATTGATCAACATGTGGACGAAGAATGACTTGGGCCATTCGCTCTGCGCCAACCTGTACAGGGGAAACTACTTGGGATGCACCGGCCTGGAGAATACGTTGTCGATTGAGTGCATCCGATGCACGTGACAAAATGAATAGATCTGCGTTCTTTTCGCGTGCGACCAGCGTGACATATACATTTTGTGCATCATCGGGGAGCAAGATAATGAGTCCTTCTGCATTTTCGATCCCGGCATCCAACAATGCACGATCCTGAATCGCATCGCCAGTGACCGCGAGGATTCCACTCGCATTCAGACGCTCAGTGACGCTTTCGTCCTTATCCAGAACGACTAATGGTTTGTTTGCTCTTAATAGAGCATTAGTAACATCACGCCCGACACGTCCATATCCGCAGATGATATAATGATCTTTCATATGTCTAATTCGATGCATTCGGTGACGACTACGAATAAGGCTTCCCGCGATGAGCAACCTCGCCCACCTGTAGGTAACTACTCCCACCGAGCCGATCCCAACAAGTCCATAAATCATTGTAAAGATTCGTCCCGCATTCGATAGTTCATCCACTTCAGTATACCCAATCGTTGTCAATGTGATAAAGGCCATATAAAGTCCATCCATTAGGCTCCAGTTCTCAATGAACCGATAACCTAAGGTGCCTACCATCGTCCAGACAATTAGGAAGAGGATACTATATGTAACCTCAAGCCGTTGGGGTGTCCGGTCACGTAACTGTCGGCGACGGACTACAGACATGGTTCCAAGGTCTACGAAGTAGTTGCAGGACTTTGAAAAATCCGGGCGAATACCGACTCAGAGAAAGACACCTCAAACTCTCCGGTACGTAGCGCGTGTAGAGTGTGAATTCCGAGGTTAAATACTTTTGTATCTGGACGGATCAAGCCCTGATGGACTATCTTCCGAAACTGGCTTCGCGAGGCAGACTCAATAGTTCCATTTTCGGTTCTGTAATATACGAGCATGGGAGAGAGCAAGGGACAATCGAGGTTTATAGAGGCATCTTCCAACGCGTGCATCAGTGTATCAATTCCGCACCCACTAATTGTACCATTTGCAATTTCCCCAGATATAAAAAGGAACCGATCCAACATGAGCACTGCTTGCCCCTGAATTGATCGGCCATGAGAAGTCCACTGCTTAAGGAATAACTGGGTCTGGATCAGGAGTTTCTGCAGATCGGCAGGAGCCCCCTGAAGACCAAATATCCATAGGCGTGCCCCATCTGACAGACCAGAAAAGAGTGATGCATAAGATTGATCCATCAATCAAAAATCAGTGATCTCTTTGGAAGAAGGGGTAGCGACATTGGTGTCAGACTCCAAGAGACTGCGGAGATCAATCACATGTTGCTCAGCAGCATCCAGTCGCTTTAAGCATTCTTTTGCAAGCCGGATACCCTCTTCGTAGTGGGTGAGCGAGGATTCCAGCGTTCCAGAGTCCTCTAATAAGATTTTCACAATGGACTCAAGTCGCTTCATCAGCGTATCAAGAGACTCATCTGGCTTGACAGTTGGATTGTCCATGGAGATAGTTCAGAATTAGAAGTCTCGTAGTATCTTCACTATTTGATTATACACTCAAAACAATATAAGGATGGATCTAGGACTAAAAAACAAAGTGGCAGTTGTTACCGGTGCAAGTCGAGGCTTGGGAAGAGCTATCGCAATGCAGCTAGCCGCAGAGGGATGTCGGTTGGTCATTTGTGCTCGCGGAGAGGAGGCATTGCTTGCTGTGAGAGATGAGATCATTAGGTTACATGATGTACCTGTTCTGGCAAAGCCAGTCGATTTAACAAATAAACAGGAAGCAGAAAACCTGATTCACGCCGCAGCGGATCATTATGGAGCGGTTCAACTCCTGGTGAACAATGCCGGAGGTAATCGTAGAGGGAATTTTGATGGCCTCTCTGATCAGGATTGGGAAGACATTTTAAATTTGAATTTAATGATGCACCTGCGTGCGAGTCGGTCTGCGGTCCCTTACATGCGAGAAGCGGGAGGTGGAGCGATCCTGTTCATTGCTTCTATTTTTGGTCGAGAGGCCGGAGGAGCAGGACTTTGCATCTATAATTCGACGAAGTCAGCACTGATCAGTGCAGCAAAAATTATGTCACTTGAACTTGCTTCGGATGGAATTCGAGTCAATACATTGGCACCGGGTTCCATTCGATTTTCCGGTGGATCATGGGATAAGCGAGTCAAGAACGATCCTGAGGGGATGGAACTCTTTATTAAAAACAATCTACCCATCGGTAGGTTTGGAACCGCCGAAGAGATAGCGGATGTAGTGGCGTTTTTACTCTCTGACAGAGCTAGCCTGATTACCGGGGCTTGTTTGAATGTGGACGGGGGGCAATCACGTTCGTTGATTTGAAATTATTCTAATCGAAGGAGACGGACGCACAACACACGTTCCAGTGAGTTTGGTTTCCTCCACTGAATGAGGATAGGGCTCTGATAGGTTCCGATGGATACATGCCCATATTCCTGATCCTCATCCGCATTGATCAGGAAGCGTATGGTACTTCCCAGATTCATCCAACGTGCTTCTAAGGGGGTTGCCAGTCGATCAATTATATTTTCCAATAAAGGCAAATTCACACCCAGTCGTCCGGCCATATGTTCAATTACGGAGGCACCACGACCTGCAAGCCGAAGGCAGTCTCGGATTGCGAGATGCAGTTCATACGTAAGCATTTTCTTCGCTTTCCTTGGAAGCCGCTCGGGGTGACGCGCTAATTCAGGGGCGCTGTCTAACATATATCTCAAAGGATTTAGGAGAACATCCGTGATATCTCGTTGAACTAGTAGATTTTCAAACTCATTGACGGTAATTCCAGCATGATTCTCCTCGGTCTCCAATTCAAAGGATACAACTCCTCGGTGGATCTTATGCTTAACCACGAGTGATTGAACATCCCTCAGATACTGGCTTAGATCCAGAGCATGTCGATCTTCATCAGGCATAGATACTGAGAACCGTTCCTCATGCACACATTCGGAGTGATTGTATCCAATGGCGTGTATTTTTCTGGATCTGAATGTGCCTTGAAATTCTCCATCAAGATCAATAAAAAAGATGGGATTGGTAGGTCTGAATTCGTACAGAACGCTACTGCACATACCTAGACAGATAAACGTCAGGTGAGAGTCAGCATTCAACGGTTCAGATTTCCGTTGCTCAGGGGTTAACTCACTTCGCAATTCCATCTGGTCATGCCAATAGGGTGCCCCCTCTGGAAAGAGCCGATGGGCTGACCGGATTAGGGATTGAATCCTATCCGAACTGTTGTCAAGCGTTGAGCACAAAGATTGTTCTAAGAAACCTGCCGTTGTGTGCAAGGAGGATAGAGCTACCTTCTCAAAGGACGAAAAGGCACCATCTTCAACTTCCGCAAGCATCTGGGAGACATCGTTGATGTCAATGCGAGCAAGAGGTGAAAGATGTAGCGTGGTGGCTACGGTAGATTGATTATTTGTAATGGAATCAGGAAATTATATGAAAAATTTTCTAGTCACAGATCACCGCCTCTCGTTGTCCATCGCCAAAGTGGATGGATAGACGATCATGAATATTTAACTCTTTACTTGAACGAATGACTCTGCCATCTCGTTCTAATCGTGCATACCCACGCCTGAGAAATTGATGCGGGTTCAGTGCATTAATTCGTCCTTCAAGTAGCTCAACTTGATGCTTATGAGTCATTAGGCGGATGCTACACGCTTCATGTAACAGATCAATATAACCAGAGAGCGTCTGTTGTGCATCTCGAACTTGATTGAGGGGAGAATTGAATGTATATGATTCAACAACTTGCTTAATTTTCTGTCGCATGAGATTGATCTGAGTTGTCACAGTATGATACATTTGAAGCTCATACCCTAAAATATCTCGGATCAGCGAAGATTGCTCTGGGGTAGCGGTTTGGGCTGCATGTGTGGGAGTTGCAGCGCGTACATCAGCCACCAGATCCGCAATCGTTGTATCGGTTTCATGGCCGACTGCACTGATGATTGGGATCAAGGAACTGTGAATTGCTCGTGCTACAACCTCTTCGTTGAAGGCCCATAAGTCTTCCAGAGAGCCACCTCCACGCCCGATAATGAGTACGTCAGGTTGATGAATCGGATTCAAGCGATTGAACTTATCAATTGCTTCGGAAATTTCAATTGCAGCTCCCTGCCCTTGCACTCGCACCGATGCCAAAACTACTTCGCCAATCGGGAATCGGTCTCGTAGAATTCGAAGGATGTCTTGGAGTGCAGCACCTTGCTCAGAGGTGACAATCCCGATACGTTGGGGGATTCTGGGTAGAGTTGATTTGCTCTCATCATCAAAGAGACCTTCTTTGGCAAATTTCTTCTTGAGTTCAAGGAATCTCTCTTGAAGTTCTCCGGTCGTATGGCGCCGTTCGATTTTATGAACATCAAACTGCAGTCTGCAATACTTTGGATAAATCGTTGGTGAGCCATAGACCAGAAGGAGTTGTCCAGGCTCAGGGGTGAAGGCTACGCGGCGTGTACGGGTTTGCCACATCACACATTTGAGAGAGCTAGACTCATCTGCGATCGTAAAGTACCAGTGGCCCCTTCGGGATGTATACTCGGATAATTCACCCTCAACCCAGGCATATCCATATGCCTGAACATGCTCCCGTAGGTAGGCGAGGTATTTTCCAACTGGGATAGATGGGGGCTTACTCTCGCTACGACTCATGGGGTTTGGGGAGTGAATGTATAGTATTCAAAGTAAATTCAAAAAACATTTTAAGAATTTCAGATCACTGTGGAGAGTGATAAGTTATAATTAATCCGAAAAATAATGATTACTGCGTAATTTTCATGATAGACTCCCCATTGGAACCTCGACACATTATGTTTGTGTGTCTTGGCAATCACTGCAGAAGCCCTCTTGCCCACGGTTATTTTGAACATCTTTTAGAAAAGTACGATCTGGGGAATCAGATCAAGGTCTCCTCCTCAGGGACTAGTGATTGGCATATTGGCGAACTTCCTGACCCTCGTGTACTCCGAGTTGCCGAGAAGAATGGCATTTCACTCCATCATATCCGAGGGCAAAAAATCACAAACAAAGATCTTGAAACATGCGAACTCATCCTTGTTATGGACCGCAGCAATTTAAGGGATGTTCTCAAACTGGACGTTGAGGGGCGGCATGCTCACAAGGTGAAATTGCTACGAACTTTTGATTCAAAGTCAAATCGGTCTGAGGTTCCCGATCCTTACTATACGGACACGTTTGATGAGGCCTATACGATTGTGAGTCAAGCATGTGATGCTCTCTTTGAACAAATCACAAATCAGAAGATGAAGTGAGTCCCATGTTCTCTGGAACCACTTCATTTGAGTTTCCACCTACGGATTTCATAGCTTCAATTGAGTAGTTCTTAGCCACTATTGGATGGGATTCCGACTTGATGGCAAAAAGTGCTAATATTCGTGAGGTCTTGAAGTAGTACTCTCGGCTTTGCGGATTCGAGATCTTGGTAACTGGTATATCCGGTTGCCACGGCTACGGACAATGCTCCAATTTCCTGACCGCAGGTGACATCGTGTACAGAGTCGCCAATGATGACAATATTCTCTCCCATAAATGATTTTCCGCAGTATTCAAGCGCTCGAGAAGCCGCGATTGAGGGGAGCTTGTCTCGGTCGGAGTGATCACATCCAAATGCCCCGAAGGGAAAAAGATGATCCAATTGCACAGCCGCTAATTTCCGATAGGCAGTTACACGAATATTTCCGGTCAGAAGTGCAAGTTGTACCTGTTGGTTGTGTCGTAGGTGTTTGAGCAGTTCTTCCACACCATCTGATGATTCAACTTCATCCGGTAGATACGTTGCATGGTCGGCGTAGCGTTTCAGTGCATGTGGAAGAAGACGTTCAATTTCTTCCATGGTGAACCCAGACCGTGCAAGGGTATCTGTCAGTATCTGAGGATCCGTACGACCAGAGAATGTGACACCTTCAGTGGATACGGGTTGGTTGCAGAGTTCTTGAAGGATATGTTCAATATGTCTACGCCCGGAAAGGATAGGCTTGAGCAGCGTTCCATCAATATCAAACAGAAGCAGCTTCATCAAGATGAATATTGAGTCGTGAGATAGGTTTTATAGCTATCGTCCATGACTGCCTGTAACCATTCCTGATTCGATAAATACCACTGAACGGTGGTGCGTAGTCCTTCTTTAAGGGTGTAGTGTGGAGTCCATCCCAGTTCGGAGATCAGCTTACTTGCATCAATTGCATAGCGAAAATCGTGTCCAGGCCGGTCTTTAACAAACGTGATCAGTTTCAAACTCGTTCCAGATGGACGTTTGATCTCTTCGTCTAAGATTGAAAGCAATTGTCGCAGGAGATCCAAGTTTGAACATTCGCCAGATCCGCCGACCAAGTAAGTTTCCCTAGATTCGCCGAATGTTAACATGCGCAACAATGCCTCACAGTGATCCTTTACATGAAGCCAATCTCGTACATTTTCTCCTCTGGAGTATACTGGAATAGGATCCATGTTGAGTGCATGGACAATGGCCAGGGGAATCAGCTTTTCTGGGAATTGGTAGGGTCCATAATTGTTGGAGCAATTTGATATGATCACTGGAAGACCATAGGTCTCCGCATAGGCACGAACAAAGTGATCACTGGCGGCCTTGGAAGCTGCATACGGTGAGCGTGGTGCATATGGAGTGTCAACAGAGAAATTCCCAGAGGGCCCCAAGGTACCAAATACCTCATCCGTAGACACATGCAAGAACCGAACACCTTGCATAGTGGAAAAATTTTGTATCCAAGCTGCTTTTGCAGCCTGTAGAAGTGATGCAGTCCCCGCGACATTTGATTGAACAAAATCAAGAGGGGACTGAATAGAACGATCCACATGGCTCTCAGCTGCGAAATGAATCACGGTCGTGAACTGATATTCTGAAAATAGACGTTGCAGTAGATCAAGATCGCAGATATCCCCTTGAATGAATCTGTAATTTGGCGCATGTTCAATTTGCTTTAAACTCAATAGGTTGCCGGCATAGGTTAACTTGTCGAGATTTATGATTGTGGATTCTGGGAACTGGGGGACGATTAAATTCAAAAAATTTGCGCCAATGAAACCAGCGCCTCCTGTGACAAGGATCCGTTGGGGATGGTGTTGGATCGTTAACATAGCTGAAAATGGTAACCCCTAATTTTAAATTGGGGGAAATGCAGGACAATGGAAGTAGCCCGGTGTATGTATATAACATAATCCTGTTCAGCACTTTTGGATCTATGGACAATTAATTTAGATATGGTTCTTGTGAACTCGCTTGGATTTAATTGATCATGAATGTCTAAACATTTCAATTATTGATAATTCATGGTCCAGAGGGGAACTCTGGTCAATTATTCTGGTCTCCGTACCTAAACATAAATCTGTAACGGTGGCGTATGTGTGCCAGAGCCCCCTCCTCTCTAGCTGATTATGAAGTTGAGATAAGTCTTGCGAGGAAATCAAAAAAAAAGACCAGCACTCCAAATATGGAATGTTGGTCTAAATAGTAGCGGGGGCGGGATTTGAACCCGCGACCTTCGGGTTATGCGTACCACTACGATTTTCATCGCCGATCCAACAGATCGTTTGTGGTCTGGACTTTCTCTTCACCCTCGGCGAGACCGTTAGGGGCTTGCCATTAAGTCTCTACACCTTCCCATAGGGGCTTGGCTCGGGATTACCACGTGACAGGCTTCCCCGAATTTGACAAGAAATCACACGCTAATTTCTCAGCGCACAGCCCATAAACACTTTCATCGTAGAATAATCCGATAACTGACGTAGTATTCGGACAGAAAAAAGCGAAACTTGAGCCCGATGAGCTACCACTGCTCCACCCCGCGATTTAAATTATTTAATTACATCACTCAAATTAAGTTCCGTTGATGGCACAGTGGCGCACAAGAATTGTTAAATACGAAATTTCGCAGTCATTCTGCGAGTGATCACCATCACAGAATTATTCAATCATGGCACTTATTAAGGCGTTCGCCGCACTTCGCCCCACATCGGACACCGCCAAGGAGGTAGCATGTGTTCCCTACGATGTCATCAGCGTAGCTGAGGCGCGTGAACTGGCAAAAGGGAACCCAGACAGTTTTTTACATGTCATTCGTCCAGAAATTGATCTTCCATTAGGTATAAGTGAGTATGATAGTGCAGTGTACCGCAAAGGAGCACAAAATCTACGCCAGTTTACCTCTGCCAAGTCAAGTGTTAAAGAGGCAGAAGAGGCCCTCTATGCTTATCGCCTCCGGGTAGATGAACATGAACAAGTTGGCATTTATGGACTCGTATCTGTTAACGATTATCAGAGTGGTACGATCCTTAAGCATGAAAATACCCGTCCTCCGAAAGTTTCCGATCGAACTCGACATATTCGTGAGCAGTCCGCACATGCAGAACCCGTGAATTTAGTGTTCAGGGATCACAGAGATGTACTTCACATGATGGAAGCATGTACGAAGACGGAGCCACTCTTTGATTTTGTAGCTGTGGATGGAGTCCAGCACACGATATGGAAATTTTCAGATCCCGATAGCTTGGTCAAGGCATTTGCTGAGATACATCCACTTTACATTGCTGATGGACATCACCGGTGCGAAGCCGCATGGAAAGCATGGACGGAGGACCGAATTCCCGGTAGTGATTGTTTTCCAGCCGTCTGTTTTCCGGTAAGCAACACGCGGATCCTGCCGTATAATCGCGTCATTCGTGTTTCTGATACGGCAAAACTACTCCATGAACTGGTTAAGATTGGAGCGATCCAACAGAATACCGGGAAGGATATCCCATCTATTGGTGGAGAGGTTTCTCTTTATGCAGAAAACGTGTGGCATTCGGTCACGTTGCCTCCAACGAAGCGCTCAGGTGTGGCAGATCAACTGGATGTTGCTCGTCTTGGAGAGTTCATTCTTGAGCCAATTTTGGGTATCAAAGATCAGAGGACCGATCCCAATATCACATTCGTTGGGGGGATTCGGGGTACCGAGGAGTTGGTACAACAGGTCAACTCAACTCCTGGCACCGTTGCGTTCTCTATGTTTCCGACCAGCATGGATGAACTTTTAGGTGTGTCGGATGCACAAGAACTCATGCCACCTAAATCTACATGGTTTGAGCCCAAACTACGAAGCGGACTTCTGATTCATATCTTTGGTTAGGAATGCGCGTACTAATTGCCGACAAATTACCCGAGCAAAGCATTGATGCTTTAAGAACGGCGGGCCATGTGGTGACAGTTGAAATTTGCTCTGACACCAAGTTAAAGGAAGCTCTTATTTCTCATGGTTCGGAGTCGTTAGTGGTTCGATCTACACGCGTCACTCGCGAGATGATGGAGCATGCATCCTCCCTTGAATTGATTGTGCGAGCTGGATCTGGATATGATTCCATTGATACAGAAGCGGCATCTGAGTTTGGCATTTTCGTCGCGAATTGTCCAGGAAAAAATGCGCATGCTGTAGCAGAATTAACCATTGGATTGATAGTTTCACTTGATCGCCGGATCCCAGATAATGTCTCAGATGCACGAGCAGGTCAATGGCGAAAAAGCACCTACTCCAAGGCTGCAGGACTCAAAGGAAGGGTGTTAGGGCTCGTCGGAATGGGTAAAATTGGACGGCTTGTATCCCAGATGGCCAAGGCGTTAGGTCTGGAGGTGGTTGCATGGAGTCGCTCGCTTACTCCCGAACTCGCTACGGAACTTGGAGTCAAGTATGCTTATAGTTCTATCGAAGTTGCGGCTCAGGCTAATATTATTTCAATACATATGGCTGCGACACCAGAAACAAACCGATGTATAGGTAAAGACTTCTTCTCAGCGATCAAACCGGGAGCATTCTTTATCAATACTGCGCGTGGGAGTATTATCGATGAAGATGCCTTAATTGAGGCATTGGACAATAAGGGAGTCCGTGCTGCACTTGATGTATTTGTAGATGAGCCTTCCTATAAGACTGGAACTCTACAAACAAAGTTACTTGCACATCCTTCGGTCTATTTGACTCACCATATCGGAGCATCCACTGCAGAGGCGCAGAGTACTACCTCCGATGCAGCAGTGAACGTGATTGACACGTATGCGAAAAAGGGTATTGTACTCAACTGCGTGAATATTGCCGTGCAATCTTCTGCCACGCATCTTTTAACCATTCGACATATAGATAAGGTTGGTGTTCTGGCACGTATTCTGGATCTAATCCGAACCTATGACCTGAATGTTCAGGAGATGGAAAATCAGGTGTTTACTGGCCCTGCCAATGCAGCGGTCGCCAGAATTCGTGTGGTTGGCACTCCCTCCGCTGAACTCTTTACTTCGTTAAAAGAGATTCGGGATGTTCTGGCTATTTCTGAAATTAAACTATAAAAAATTTATGAACTCTGAACGTCTCCACAACTTTTCTGCCGGCCCAGGTACGCTACCTCTCCCAGTTCTTGATAGGTTACGGGAAGAACTTCCTGTATTTGGAAAAACAGGAGCATCCGTAATGGAAATTTCTCACAGATCTCCAGAGTACATTGAAATTGAATCATCTGCCCGTAAGCGAATTCAAGGTCTTTTGGGGCTCACGGATGATTGGCATATTCTATTCTTAGGAGGTGGTGCATCCTTACAGTTCCATCAGGTACCCTTGAACTTTCTTTCATCTGGGGGCCAAGCTGCCTACCTGATCACAGGTTCATGGGCAAAGAAAGCACATGCTGAAGCAAGTCGGATCGGTTCCGCACGCGAAGCAGCGTCAAGCGTTGATGCGTCATTCAACTGTATACCACATCCCAGTTCTTGGGACCTCGATTCAAAGGATGCTTATGTACATTTCACATCCAATAATACAATTTATGGGACGCAATTCGCATACACACCGGATGTAGACTGTCCACTTGTATGTGATGCGTCTAGTGATTTCCTGAGTCGCCCGATTGATCTAAATCGGTATGGGTTGATTTATGCTGGAGCGCAAAAAAATATCGGCCCTGCTGGGGTAACCGTAGTATTGGTTCAAGATAGGTTTATGGAGACTCGGAATGGCCAGTTGCCGACGATGTTGGATTATGGCACCCACGCAGCGAAGTGTTTTAATACGCCTCCAGTGTTCGCGGTTTATGTTGTTGAAAAGGTGCTTCAATGGCTTGAGGAGCAAGGAGGCATTGCTGGAATTGAAAGGGTAAATCGTCAAAAAGCTTCTATATTGTACGAAATAATTGATGCGAGCGATTTTTTTCAAGGGACTGCCAAGGAAGATTCGAGATCCAACATGAATGTCACATTTCGACTGATGAACGAAGAGTTGGAGCCCGTATTTATTCAAGAGGCTTCGGAGCAGGGGTTAATGGCACTGAAGGGACACCGATCAGTTGGTGGAATTCGTGCATCCATATATAATGCATGCCCATTGGAGTCCGTAGAGGTTCTGACTAATTTTATGCGAGAATTTGAGAAACGCTATGGGTGAGCGAATGATTGGGAATTCTTGGATCACCTCATTTTCTGCTCAGCAAGTTCATATCCGATGACAATAGGAGCGGTTCGCAGTTCAGATACGACAGAATGTCGTGTAGCATTAGTACCCAAAGTTTTATCTTCACTGATCCATAATGGTATTGAGATTCAAGTACAGTCTGGAGCAGGACTCAACGCTGGAATCAGCGATGATGCATTCCAGAAAGCAGGAGCGAAGATCGTATCTAAGGACGATGCATGGAAGTCAAATATCATTGCATTGGTTGGCCCGCTATCTGATTCTGAGATAGACCAACTTGATCCTCAGGCGGTTGTGGTTGGATTTCTGCAACCGTTAGATGCCCCCAAGAGGATGGTTAGACTGGCGGAGCGTGGGGTGACCGCATTGGCGATGGAGCTTGTCCCAAGGATATCAAGGGCTCAGAAAATGGACGCACTCAGTGCAATGGCGTCCTTATCTGGTTATAAGGCGTCCTTAATCGCGGCAAATCATCTTCCAAGATTCTTTCCACTATTAACGACTGCTGCTGGGACCGTTCGTCCCGCGAATGTGACCATTCTTGGTGCAGGGGTAGCTGGATTACAAGCTATTGCCACAGCTCGCAGGCTTGGTGCTCGTGTTTGGGGGTATGATATTCGTGAAGCTGCCCGAGAGGAAGTAGAAAGCCTTGGCGCTCAGTTTGTTGAGCTAGATCTTGAAGTTGAAGACATGCAGGATGAAGGTGGGTATGCCAAGGTACTGATGGCTGCCAAAGCGGAGAAGCAGTTAGAACTACTTGTTCCTCATCTTGCCACATCAGATGTCGTGATCACAACCGCATTGATTCCGGGTCAAAGAGCTCCCTCTCTGGTGAGCCAGAAGACGGTTGAATCGATGAAGTCGGGTAGCGTGATTATTGACCTTGCTGCCGCGAGCGGAGGGAATTGCGCACTCACTGTGCCGGATGAGGCCGTGACGCACCAAGGTGTTCAAATTATTGGGTACACAAACCTTCCATCCACTGTGCCAGCAGATGCGAGTTTTTTGTATGCACGTACGGTTTCAGCAATGATCAATGAGTTCATAAAAGGTGGAGTATTTCAGTATGACTTTGAAGATGAAATATTCAAATCCGTGTGTGTATGTCACGACGGGCGTATTGTACATGAACGTGTTCGTAGCCTAATTAAATCTCCAAGCCCATGATACCACCGTACTCAACGTTTTTTGTACTTTCAATGTTTATAGGACGCGAGGTGATCAGTAAGGTCCCTCAAACATTGCATACTCCACTGATGTCTGGTTCCAATGCCATAAGTGGGATCACCATCATTGGCGCATTGGTCTCCGCTGGAATGGTGGGTGGCACTTGGGCGAAGTGGATCGGTGTGGTTGCACTGATCGCGGCAACAATTAACGTGGTTGGAGGCTTCATGGTAACTGGTCGGATGCTGCAGATGTTCAAGAAAAAATCTACCGAATAATGTCTCCGGGATTGATTCATGGGATCTACCTTTTTTCTGCAATACTCTTTATCGTAGGGCTAAAGAGGCTTCAGTCTCCCGTAACCGCTCAAAGAGGCAATCGGGTAGCCGCACTGGGGATGTTATTGGCGGTGATCGCCACACTTTTCTCACAGGAGATTCTCACTCCTGCAGAAATGATTGGCGGCCTAGTTGTCGGAGGTATGATCGGTGCGATCATGGCAAAGCGGGTTCAAATGACTGCAATGCCTGAGTTGGTCGCGACATTTAATGGATTTGGTGGATTGGCATCTGCATTTGTCGCTGCTGCAGAGATCATACGGATAGCATTGGAAGCGAGTGAGACGATTGAGACTCCACCAGGTGTGTATCCCTATTTGAGTATACTGGTAGGGATGATTACTTTCTCGGGGAGTTTCATTGCATTTATGAAGCTTAGCGGAAAGATGACCGGGAACCCGATTATGTTTCCAGGACGATATGTTGTCCTAGCAGTCTGCGCTGTAATCATGATAGCGCCGATTGTATGGACCTTTTTTGGTGGAGATCTCATACTGTGTATGGGGATTCTTGCCGGCATCTCACTAATTTTTGGCATATTGATTGTTCTTCCGATTGGTGGTGCAGATATGCCAGTGATTGTGGCATTCTTGAACGCATTATCCGGTTTGGCTGCCTCGGCTACCGGTTTTGTTTTGTCAAATACTGCCCTTGTTATTAGTGGTGCTCTGGTAGGAGCTTCTGGGATCATGCTCACGAATACAATGTGTGTTGCCATGAACCGTAAGTTCTTGCAAGTAGTGGTCGGGGGAGTTGGAGGTGACTCGGATGAAGCTGGAGAAGGCCAATTGACAGATGGTCGTACCATCACATCAACGACGCCAGATGATACCGCTATTATGCTCAGTTATGCGAGGAAGGTAATTATTGTGCCAGGATACGGATTAGCGGTGGCACAGGCCCAACATCAAGTACGGGAATTGGCTGATGTATTGCAAGAACGAGGAGTAGAGGTAAAGTATGCGGTTCATCCTGTGGCCGGACGCATGCCTGGCCATATGAATGTGCTTTTAGCGGAAGCGAATGTTCCTTATGACTCACTCTATGAGATGGACGAAATTAACCATGAGTTTGAGTCAACCGATGTTGCACTTGTGATTGGTGCGAATGATGTTGTCAATCCAGCTGCCCGCCATGACCAATCTAGTCCAATTTTTGGGATGCCAATCTTAGACGTTGATCAGGCGAAGTCGGTAATTTTTCTTAAGCGAAGCATGCGCCCCGGTTATTCAGGCGTACAGAATCTGCTGTTTTTTGAATCTAACACTCGGATGCTTTTCGGAGACGCGAAGGATTCGGTATCAGAGTTGATCTCTGAGGTGAAGGCCGTATAACTGTGAACAAGCAGCCGAACAGCGATAACTGTTTTGTGTGTGGGCGTAGTAACCCTCATGGCCTCTACATGTCATTTTATGATAATGGAGATGATATGGTAGAATCCCATTATAGTGTTTCGCGATCTTATGAGGGGTATCCTGGAATTGTTCATGGTGGAGTACAGGCAGCCATTTTGGACGAGATTGTTGGACGCGTTTCGTTGATTGAGGATTTTCACGCATTCATGATGTCGGTACGCCTTGACGTGAAGTACCGGCATCCAGTGCCGGTGGAAGAGCCATTACATATCGTTGCAAAGCGCGAAACTCTTCGTGGCCGATATGGAAGGGCAGTAGGAATGATTTACCTTTCGGATGGAACTCTAGCGTCTGAGGCCTCTTTGACGTTGGTCCATCTCCCAGAAGAGATTCAAATCGCTGGCGATCCAACTCAGATATTGGGGTGGCGCGTGGATGATTGAGAACGAAAATTCATTCTAACACCGTCATATTTTTTTTCTCTGGCTTTGGTACCGAGGTGAGATGACAAAGCTAAAATACTGTTGATATATGCTAGTCTTCGCAAGGACGTTCGCTTAAAATCTCACGGAATCTCTGTATTTTCGTTTTAAGACTTGGTGACAGGATATAGAATCGTGATTTATGAGTTCAACATGGTTATCGCTGAGATAACTGCCCTGAGCGAGATCACCATTCCAATGATGGATAGTGTTAACCGTGCCCTGGCTTTCTCGATATCTACCTTTGTAGCGAAATAAGGAATTTGGGCCTCAATTGAAAAATGGCGAACTTGTGCAGGGTTTTAGTGGAGCGCTGGGGGAAAGATCTATGGCGCTCGGATGCCCTCTCCCATGAAGAATTGTCTCGCGTATGTGGGGCGCTGCTCCCCCCGCGAGATTCCTCTTCGCCGCGTGAAGAAGCGGTTTCCATGTTTATACCTATCTTATAGTCAAACCGAGCACCCATGAGTCCAGCACACAACTTTCTACTCCTCAGGGAGATTGACCTGCTCCTTGGCTACGATGGCGCGACGAATAAGACGCGAGAGATGATCGAGAGGGCCGCGGTCGCGGAAGTGGTGGAGGTGTTGGGAGGAAACCGACCTGAGTTTCTCCATCAAGTCAGCAAGGGTTTGCTCCCCGGAGATGTGCCCAAGAAGCTGTCGGACGGGGTCCGCCTTGCGTCAAAGATGATGGAGCATGTCTTATTTCCCGAACTCCGTGACCATGTCGCAACAGCGCGGGGGCTCGCGGAGGCGGGGATGCACAGCGTCCGTGTCAAGATCGGAGCCGCAGCACAAAGAGCCGCACTCATGGCGATGACCTGCGCCGAAAGAGTCAAAGACGGACTTGATTGCTCGAAAGAGGCAGTATTCAAAGATTACCAAACCCGTCTGGGTCAGTTTGCACATGAACAAGATCAAATGATCCGTGCCGAGGATTCGGGCTGGGAACGCTAACATTATCACTACCCCACCAACCAATTATGTCCTATTCTACACTTATTCAGTTTACAGCCGTGCTTCCCGAAGAACCTTTCTCCGATGTGGTTACGGCGGCGTGGAACGCCAAGTCTGGCGACTTTGTGCATGTCAAAGAGCCCGACGGCTCCGCTAAATGGGGGAGGCTCAATGAATGCTTAGGCAAGTCGACCTTATTCACGCGGAACGTGACCCGTTGGAAGTACATTGAAGTCACCCCCGAAGAGATGTTGATGGACATTGAAGTGCGCCTAGAAATAGCCAACCCACGCATCCACTTAGATGAATGGCTGGAACCTCTCCTGGAACCCGCGATTGCCAAGGCGAAGCGAGAGGGGTTGACCGTGGGGATAAATCCCCAACCCGGGCTGGCAGATATCGAAAAGGCTCAGTAAGCCCTCTTCAATTCTTTTTCGCATTTCGTGAGTCCCGCCAAAAGTGCGCGCCTACTCACCTTGGAAAGGGCGACACCGGTCTCGTCCGAGATTCGTTTTAATTCTTGGTAGGTTCTCTCAGAAACCGAAATCATCACTCGACGGGGATAGTGTGTTTTCTTTCCTGTCTCCATATTGATAATCAGAAACGCTGCACCGATTGATGTCTTTTGGGATTCAAAATCATCCGAATCCCTGGTGTCATTACTCTGAAAGAAATGTTCATTCAGCAGATCGATCTCATCAATAGCCGCCCCCTAATGCGCCTTATTGTCCTTCGTTAGATCAAACAATTTCAAGTATTCGTTCATGGTGACGGTGTCTGGATTGGTTGTGCAAGGTAGCCCGTAATGCAGGCAAGCCGATAGTCTTTTCGGGTCAGATCAAATCGTTTATAACAGTAGCGGATGCGCTGGTCTATGATCATCTGCTCCTCTACGGGGGGCAGGTCACCCTCGGAATAAGCGCCATCCACTGGCTCCGTGTCAATGATTTGACAGCCACTCACGAAAAATAGGGCTGGCACAATGAAACATGCCGAGGCGAACATAATCGACAGGTTCTTTCGGAAAAATCGTAAATAAGTCATGATTGAATAAGGTTTAAGGGAATGAGTATTTGCTGCGTTTGTGTGATAGGCAGTTCATTCCAGGTTCGTCCATCAAGTATCCGACCTGTATGTTTTTAATCCGAGCACCCCACTGCTTAAAAAAGAACGGTGTGTGGCTCCGCTTGCAACCATCGCGGATCTCCCGCACCCATGCACACTCCATCGGATGTGCGCCAGGTCCAGATTCTCTCCCTGCGATGACCCAATCCATGTCATCCAAATCCATCTGTCCGAGCGGACCCAGGAGTGGTTCCAGCGAGAGGAACTTCACCTTGGCTTGGGAGTGCTTTAATATATCCAGACGGAACAGCCACCGTACCGACTCAATGCTGGTTCCCATCCAAATATTAGGAGACCAAGTAACCAGCGAATCTAGTTCACGCAAGCGCTCGGGTCGTTTGGTTAAAACTTGGAAGGTGTGCTGCTCGGCGCGGTTCATTGTCCTGAACACGCGCTGGATAAATTCCATGTCCACCTCCTCATGGAATAGGTCGGACATGGAGTTGACGAAGATCATGCGCGGTTTTCCCCATCGGAGCGGATCATCCAGCGTAGTGGGGTGGATGGCAACGTGAAAGCCCTCCTTGTACTTGTCCAGTCCCATGGAATGGAGGCGATGCGCCATCCGTTCGGCGTAGCAGTTCTTGCAACCCGAACTAATCTTGGTGCACCCTGTGACAGGGTTCCATGTGGACTCTATCCATTCAATGGCACTTTTAGACATGATGATGAGCGGTTATGCGCGTGGAAATTAGTTGGTTGATTCCGGGGGGGATCGGGCGATATTCCTTCATCTGTCCTTGCAGCGGACTGGCTCCATAGAGACGCCTGCTGAGCGCTGAACGAACCAACTCTCGAATGGGCTGATAGAGTGACTCTCGTTGGCAATGAAGAACCCATAGGTTCATCAGGGTGCTTTCTGTGCGTTGATCCAACGTGGACGGATCGTCCAGAATATGCGCGACAATTTGTTGATCTGTTAACTTACTCATCTGCTGTGTTGGGGGCTTGTCCCATCGCCATGACAAGCGATTGGACGGTGTTCATAATCGTGCTGACATCCTCCGACGCAAGGGTACGCCAGACCATCTTCGCCAAGCTGTCGGGTTTATCATCGAGCTTGGCAAAGAACGCCGAATGGAGGGTCTGCGGAATGGGGAGGGACAGGATTACAACTGCCTGCGCTTTTCGGTCTCCCACATGAACCAGTCCGGCAGCCATCTGCCTCACTGCATTGATTAACACCTTGACGGCATTGAGGACATAGTTGCTAAGTTCTTCCAGGTCAAGATCGTGGTACGGGACTGGTTGATTATTGAGTTCATGGAACATGAGTGCCTTGACCAATCCCTCACTGTAGGCATGCGAGAGCCACATTGCGCGCTGGAAGCACCAGCGAGTTTTAAACTTCATATACAGATCTGTAGCGTGATCAGGCAGGTTGAAGCAGATAATATACCCAATATCAATAGGACTTCCCTTGTACGACTTAAAACGCGCATACACAATGGGCACTACGGGGCCATATGGACATGCCTTGACAACCTCCTTAATCAATGGAGGTTGATATATCCCCAAGTATCATTCCATGCGAAAGATAAACTGGTTTGATCAAGCCTAAATGGGATTGTAGGTTGCTTCCTCATCCTGACTTCGACAGGTAGAGGTTGATTTGAGAATGATATACCGCCAGATGAAACTACAGAATCTACCCCCCTATGAGACTAGTCTAGTACCTGAGGAGATTCGCATCGTCGTAATTCAACTTAGAAACTTAGATTGGAGGAGAGAGGGTAAAGTCTCAAGAATCATGAGGTGGAGGCTGATTTCTCATCACACAAATTCTTCAGCTGGTGAATTCAACGGTGCTGTGGTTATGCTATCCCGCATCCCCATCTCATTGAGGAATCGCGAGGGCGCTTTAGTGTAACCATTATATTGTTGCGCTCGTGACAGAACGAGGCGTTCTTTCGTTTGAGTGATTGCAACAAAACAGGCACGACGCTCTTCCTCAAGTGCAGCTTTACCATTTGTATTTTGAATGCTATGCCAGGAAGGCAGAACTTCCTCTGCCAGCCCCATGAGATAAACTGTATCAAACTCAAGTCCTTTTGCACCATGAATGGTTGCCAGAGATACTGCCCCCAATTTCGGAATTGGTTCTTTGGAACGAAGATCAAACCCTTGTAAAAATTGTCCAAGGGATCCAAAGGTAGGAGGTATGTCAACTTTACGGCACAATTCATCCCATGCACCTAGGTCCTCCTGTAAGTCTGGATCATCAGTTTCGTTGCGAAATTGTTTAATCAGTTTATTGATTGCCTCACTCAGTTTCCAAGATCTATCCTTAAGTCCTGAGATAACTTTCACGCAATCCATCACATGTGGTGGCAAACTAGTTTTCAGTGCAGACTCCGTCCAAGAGGAAAGATACGAGATACCTGAAATATCCGATCTTGAAACTATATCCTGAAAGGAAAAAGATGTAAGAGAGATCTTTTCAAAGGTACTGACCAACGAAGCCAGGTTATGGAGATCAAGAGGTCGATCCAACTGTCGAAGACATGCAATCAACCATCTCATCAAAGGAGATATGAAGTCATCTCGCCGAATTAGCATTGCAGAACGAACGCACATTTCTTCAAGACAGTCATGAATTGATTGAAGTAGGGATCGGCTTCTGGCAAGCACCACGGTCTGGGTTCGTTCGGCATCATCCATGTTGGAGATTTCATTTGCAATGCCAGACACTTCCTCTTGATCAGAGTCAAACACAAGATATTTAATTGGCTCAGTGGTTTTGATGAGTTCTCGATGAACAGGTGTTGAAGGATGTCTGTCTCTTGAACGTTGGGTGTTAAAAACTACGAGACGATTTGCAGCATCAACAATTTTCGGTGGGCAGCGAAAATTAGTAGGTAGTTGTATAACTTCACACGCGAAATCTGAAACCAGCGTCGAAATTCGCTGAACATTAGCCCCGTTCCACTCATATATCGTCTGGTCATCATCGGCCACGGCAAATATTTCTCTAAAACTGGTGGAAGCCATGCGCTGAAGGAGCTTGTACTGGGCATCGTTTGTATCTTGGAATTCGTCAATCAACCAATACTTATAGAGATTTTGATAGTGCTGACAAAAGACAGGAAAATTGAATAGCTTATGTGCCTCAAAAATCAAAGAATGAAAATCAAGAGCATTAGCCCGACGCAACTCCCTTTCATAGAGACCATAAGCCTTGGTAATAAATTGGGGGTATTTATGGGTTAACCAACCTGATTGTTCAAGATATGATGTTGCTTCATTGGGGCTAATTAGCTGTGATTTTAGTCTGTCAATCAGGGGTAATAACTTATGTGGTTCAGAGTTAGACAAGTCAGAATCATTACGAATTGCATCATGCAGTAGTGCTTGGCGGTCCGTCAGCTGCGAATAAATCCTGAAGCTCGGCTTCAACCCTATATGCGCACCATGCTGTCGTAAGACCTGCGAGCAAAAACTGTGAAATGTAAATATCCTCACGCGATCAGTGAGGTTTGGTACATAAGAACGCACGCGATCTTTCATTTCATCGGCCGCTTTGTTCGTAAACGTGAGTGCTAAGACGCGAAAACTCTCGTTCCGTGACTCATCCAGCAAACGGGCTATCCTACAAGTCAGTACCCTGGTTTTGCCGGATCCTGGGCCAGCGAGTACAAGCAAGGCCCTTTTGCCCCATTTGACAGCTTTCCTCTGAATTGCCGTCAACTCATTTAGAGATGTAGTCAGATGATTGTTCAATGGATTATTGACACAGTTTAGCGATGGCTGTCTGGAATGCTGTCAGTTGATTTTCATTGATACTGCGATTAGTTCGCAGACGTTCAGCAAAGAGTGCCGCATAGGACTGTTTGTGGTTCTTCAATTTAGACAAGATTTTATCTGGGGACAAACTCTCTGGATTAGAAATTCCGAGTTGTTTCAATACATGACATAATTCCGAAGTGAATCCGTCATCAATGAGTTGAGCCTCTAAGTTCTTAGCCTCATGAGTTAGGCAGTGGATGTTAATTTGGTCTTCGGTGAATCCATGTTTCTTTATACTCTTGATATAATTTTTTCCAGCTTGATCCCCATCAAATACTGCCTGCCACGGGATATTCAGAGCTCGGGCAAGTATGGCAA
Source organism: Rhodothermales bacterium (assembly GCA_965209015.1). Lineage (GTDB taxonomy): Bacteria > Bacteroidota > Rhodothermia > Rhodothermales > Bin80 > Bin80. Next base: position 843,639 of record OZ242367.1, read on the forward strand.
AGGTGTCAGGGCTCCCATTGTTTTTAGCATCAATCACTGAGATACCATGCTTATCAAGATTTTGGTTTAATGCACATGCCAAGGCATGCACAATCAAAAAGTCGGATTGTCCTTCAACAATCAGCCAGCCTTCCGCAAAGAAAATTTCGCCCCGCATTCGCTGTGCGTAGGTTTTAATACGGTCAAGAATATCGTCTGAAACATATAGAGAAGAGCGTGTTCTGAGTTCAAAGATAGCCCTTTCTGCGCTGGAAAGGTCTTCATGTTGATAACATTTGAGAATTTTACGATAAGTATCTTCATCAAGATTGCCGGTCACGGTCAGATTCCTTGAGGCGACAGAATAATTTAGTTTATCCGATAATCTCTCGGAGAGATGCTGAAGGTCGTCACAATTTGGTACGATTGCCGAAAACTGTTTCTGCAAAAATCGAACTTCGGTACCCTGTGTGGAGAGTCGTACCAATCTAAGATTCCGAACAGGTACATGTTGGACAAAGTATGGCGAATGTGTTGTAATGATTTTCTGACCTGACAACTTGTTCACATGTGTCCAAAGTGTGCGGGAAGCATGCGGGTGAAGGTGTGTCTCAGGTTCTTCCAAGAGAAGGATAGGCTCAAGACCATTCCCATAGACTTCATCCAAGAGACTCTCGACGAATACATTGAAAAGGAACAGAACCAAAAGACTTTGTATTCCCTCTCCGTGATATTGGATCGGTAGCCAGGGAGAATCAGATTCGTTGCGCAAAATTATCTGAATTTTGGACAGAACTTCCGAAATATTTGAGGGCAACGGTTGCAGACCTATACTGCCGCCACCTTCCTGTTTTTGAACAGCAATTTGGGTTGCTTTTTTCAGAGTGTCAGTAATCTTTCGCAGTTGGGGATCAGATTGTAAGACTTTCTTATTGAGCCGATTGAGTTCTTCAAGGGTCTGAGATTCAATGTCTGGAGGAATCTTGACTGCCTTAAGGAGTCGCCTCCAAAACTGGGACGAGCGAGGGGAAAACTCATCTTTAACGGTTCTTAAAGCTCCTAAATAAAATAGGGGCAATTGCTTTCTAAAATTACTCAGATTACGGTTATTCGCTGTACCAGAACCTACAAGAGGTTCTCCTTGGGCGTCAAGGAAAGTTCTTGTAACCTCATACTGTTCAGTTTCCACGTTCCATTTATAATGAGTTCTGAGTGTAACAAACTGATGGTTAGAGTTAGGGTGAAGTTGCAGGATATCCCCGAGATTTTGTACCGAAGGTTCCTGAACAACAAAGGTTAATGTTATTACTGCACCATCAGATTTTTTTGGATTCCCTGCATCGTCGTTTCCGATACGGATGTCATGTTCGTTAAACTTTTTTCCTTTATGATTGCTAAGGTATGGAAGAGCTATTTGAATTGCATCAAGGATCGCAGTTTTACCAGCGTTATTTGGCCCAATAAAAACCGTTGAATCTCCAAGATCAAGCGACAGATGACGAATTGATCTGAAATTTTCAATCTTTACTCTTTGGATTTTCATTTAGAGAAATAAGGTCTCAGTTGATGAGTTTGATCAGTATTGAAACTGAGCCTAACAGCATTTACATTATCCAGTAGTCTGATGGTTGTTTAAGGAGATGGGTGTGAATGGATTTCTACTTCATGTTCGTTGCTATAAGTCCTATGGCAAAGACGGTGTTCAACCATGTTATGATAAAGCGTGTTACAGGCTCTGTCGGGATATCACTGAAAGATCCCGAAATCTTGATAACTGCCTTGACACACCACTCCCCTACGCTGGTAAGGTGCATTATCCAAACATTCCTGTGGTAGAGACAATGATCCTCATTCCACACAAATAGTGATAGAATCTCCGTTAATCACATCAAGATCTGAATCATTGCATCACCTGAAAGTTGTACTGCCAGACGCTCGCAGTGGGTTTAATCATACGAGTTGTTAGCTCGAGATATAGGTGTGCAGGAGGGGATATAAAACATCCCAAACATTCTCCGCCAACCTCTGTTGACCTAATGCAGTGGGATGAATCCCATCTGACTGATTCAAGGCACGGACTCCGGCCACTCCTTCCAGAAGAAATGGGATAAGTCCAGTATTCATCTCTTCCGCTACGGAGGGAAATACGTTTCTGAACTCTTCTTGGAAAGATGATCCCAGATTGGGTGGAACCTCCATGCCTGCAATCAAAATCTTAACGTCTGGGTTGACCTGACGAGTCTGTGTAATCATATCAATCAGATTGGATCTGGTGAGAGATGGGGGCAGTCCACGTAAACCATCATTTGCTCCTAATGCTATCATGAGAATATCTGGTGGAGTCCGTAGTTGCCATGCCAAGCGGCTTAGGCCCCCAGAGGAAGTATCCCCACTCACTCCAGCATTAATCATCATGACGGGCCACCCGAGTGAATCCACACGAGCCTGCAACAGGGCAGGAAATGCTTCATTACTGGCGAGTCCATACCCAGCAGTGAGACTATTACCTAAAAAGAGAACACGAATTGGATCACTAGTTTGGCTTTGTGCTACAATCGGGCTCATAGAAAAGAGAACACATACCCCCCCAATAGTGTATAGAGCGGCGCTGGTTTGAACAAGACGAATTAACACGTGCTAATTGGATGCTTGAAGTAAAACAGCTTACGAAAATTTACCAAAGTGGATCCCGTTCGCTGACCGTCCTGCAAGACATAACGTTTTCCATTGGAGAAAAGGATCTATGTGCTGTTGTGGGCCCCTCGGGAAGTGGAAAGACTACCCTGTTGGGGTTGTGTGCAGGACTTGACTCTCCAACTTCAGGTGTGGTAAAACTTGTAGGGAGCGATCTTGGATTATGCTCTGAGGGAGAGCGTGCAGAGATTCGCCGTACGAATGTGGGGTTTGTATTTCAGACGTTCCGGCTAATTCCTACACTTACCGCTCTACAAAATGTAATGGTTCCTCTTGAACTCGGTGGTCATGGGAGTGTCAGAAAGAGTGCATTGGAGCTTCTTGATGAGGTTGGACTGAAGGGACGTGAGCACCACTATCCTGTTCAAATGAGTGGAGGGGAACAGCAGCGCGTCGGCATCGCTCGAGCATTCATTAATCGTCCCTCCATTTTGTTTGCGGATGAGCCAACCGGAAATCTTGACACCGCCACGGGGGATCGAATCAAAGAACTGTTACTGGAACTAAACCGTACGGCCAATACCACTCTAATCATAGTGACTCATGACCTCAAATTCGCTCAGTCATGTCATCGAATCATAGAGCTACAGGCTGGGCAAATCGCTCGGGACTATCGTCTTGAAGATAAAATAATCCCTGTGGCATGAGCAATGTCTGGGTTTTGCGTATGGCATGGAGGGAAAGTCGCGGAAGTCGCAAACGATTACTGATTTTTCTTTTCTCAATGGTTGTGGGGGTAGCTCTTCTCGTGGCGCTGTCTTCTACCTCAGAGAGTCTTCAATCCAGTGTGGATGAGAAGGCCCGTGAACTATTGGGTGCTGATATGCGGTTTTCTAGTAATCAGCCCTTTGACGATTCTACACGATCTGCAATTGAATCGATCGGAATAGATCAAACAACCCGGATTTCAACCTTATCCGTGGCTTTCTTTCCAGAGCAGAACCGATCGCGCTTGGTCGGGGTCTATGCTGTCGAAGATGGATTTCCCATCTATGGATCTCTAACATCTTACCCCCCCGAAGCAGCTCGCGAATTCAAAGAGAATGCAGGTGCTCTGGTTGATGAAGGTCTCATGCAAACCATGGGAGTAGAGGCAGGAGATACGATCCGAGTCGGAACCCGCGGCTATGCAATTAGTGGTGCACTTATCCGAGCGCCAAGTGAGACAGAGATCAGCATGTTCATGATGCCCTCAGTGTATCTTCCTATGGAAAAGCTAGATACCTTGCTGCTTGGATTTGGAGCGATGGCAAATTATGAGGTATATATAAAGCTTGGTCAAGATGAAAATCCAGAAGCAATCCGTGACTCTCTGAATAATCAGTCGAATGTCTTTAAGGCGAACATTGATACAACTGAAGAACAGAAGAATAACTGGTCGGATGCGCTAGGGTTTTTTAACCAGTTCCTTGGCTTGGCTGGATTTGGGGCACTGGTTCTCGGTGGATTGGGAGTAGGTGGAGCAATCCGCGCCCATGTACGCAGATGTCTGGATAATATCGCAGTGTTGCAATGTTTAGGGGCAGGGAACAGGAAGGTTTTTTCAATTTACTTCTTTCAAGCTTTTTTCCTAGGTTGTATCGCAGGGGTGCTCGGATGCATTGGAGGTGTTCTATCCCAGTGGCTGATTCCCTATGCAATCGGAGCTTTCCTCCCATTTGATGTTCTCTTTCGTCTGTCTTGGTCAAGCTTAGCCTTGGGATTTGGGGTGGGATTATTCGTCACATTGATCTTTGCGATTCTACCTCTTTTGGATGTGCGAGGAGTCTCCCCTCTCCGCGCGCTTCGTTCCAGTATTGAGCCGTTGACGCCAGCACGCCTTCGCTTTCTTGCCTACATCATCATCGCCGTTGGTCTGATCCTGATTGCTGCGGTTCAATCTGAGAGTTGGCGTGCCAGTGCATACTACGCATTAGCAATTACGGTAGCGTTTGGCTCCCTACTTCTGATGGCAAAGTTCCTCATGTTTCTTGCCAAGCGTCTGAATAAAAAGATCCCATTTTACCCCATCCGCCAGGGAGTTGCAAATCTGCACCGCCCTGGAAATCAGACGGTACTGGTAATGTTGGCCCTTGGGTTAGGGACTTTTATTGTGATGGTCCTGCTGATCAGTCAGAATACTGTGACTCAGCAGATTAATATTGTAAGTTCTGAGGGGCGACCTGACATGATACTTTTTGATATCCAGAGTCATCAATTGGATGGGGTAACAGAATTGATTGAGGCACAGAGCTGGCCAATCATTGATCGCTCTCCAATTGTCAATATGCGACTGCATGCGGTTGGTGAACAGACCGTTGAGGAATTAGTCCAAGAATCAAGTCGTGATCTTACATGGCCTCTAACCCGTGAATATCGATCTACTTACAGGTCTCAACTCAGTGATGCCGAATCCCTCGCGGAAGGCACGTTCTTTGGCACCTATGATCCTGATTCAATACATGTCCCAATCTCGGTAGAGAATGATTTTGCCCGAATGGAACTAGAATTAGATATGGGTGATACACTTGTGTTTAATGTACAAGGTGAATTGATTCCCACCAAGATTACCAGTTTTCGAACAGTAGACTGGGAGCAGATGCGGGCAAATTTTTACGTTGTATTTCCAGACAATGTCCTGGAGGATGTTCCACAGACTCACATCATCACCAGCCGCCGAGAGGGGGACACGCCCCCAGACTCCTTGCAGTCCCTCGTTGTTGCTAACTACCCGAACGTTACCGTTCTTAGTCTTGAAGCCATCATTGAGATCGTTCGGGAAGTTATAGATCGCATTCGGTTTGCGATTCAGTTTATGGCTTATTTTTGTTTTATTGCAGGCATTTTGGTATTGATTGGCTCTTTACTGATTGGTCGGTTGCAACGCTACGAAGAAAGTGGATTACTCAAGACATTAGGGGCCAGTAAGAAACAACTTCTTATGATTGCTTTGGCAGAATATTTTGTATTAGGATTTTTAGCATGTGCAACGGGCTTAACCTTGTCCTTGGCAGCTGGCTGGGTTCTATCTTTAACTGTATTTGAAGCACCCTTAGCAGTAACAGGTTGGTCGATTCTAAGTGTAACGGTATCCGTGATAGGTCTCACGGTAATCATAGGGTTTTTGAGTAACCGTAGTATTTACGGTCAATCTGTCCTTGCTGTTTTACGGGCACCGGGCTAATAACATCTAGAATGGAAACTCAGATTATTGATCGGATCCGTCGTGTTCAGGGAAAAATCTCGGATGCTTGTCTGCGTGTGCATCGCAAGGAAGATGAAATCACCCTGATTGCGGTGACAAAAACATGGCCCCCAGAAGTGGTTCGTGTAGCATCGCAAGCTGGCTTGACCGACCTTGGAGAAAATAAAGTCCAAGAGTTAGTTGCGAAGGCGCCGCTTTTCCCTGCAATCAATTGGCATATGATTGGACATCTGCAGCGGAATAAGGCACGGCAAGTCGTTACCTATGCAAAGGAATTTCACGCATTGGACAGCATTCGATTAGCTCGGGCACTAAACCGTCATGCCAAAGAAGCAGGTCGAAAGTTACCATGCTATATTCAAGTGAATATTTCAGGTGAAGAGTCGAAGTTTGGGTTGTCACCCGAAAATATAGGTGATTTTCTGGATCAACTGGGCGAGCATGAATCGATCCAACTTGCTGGACTCATGACACTGGCTTCACCCGATATTCGCAAGGTGCGTGAGGAATTTCGATTACTTCAAAGTATACGGTCTAAGTATGCACATCTAATAGGCCCTGGGTTATCCATGGGTATGAGTGGAGATTATGAGGTGGCAATAGAGGAAGGGGCGACACACATACGCGTTGGCTCCGCTTTATTCGGAGCACGGGGCAGTGAGTTAACAAAAACATGATGGAAGAAAAGATACCAGATTCCGAGACACAGCTTGCGTGCGTACAAGAAGCTGTGGATACAATTCGTGAGATAACGGGAGGGGGTCCGCAGGTTGGAATGATCTTAGGGACTGGCCTGGGGCAACTCGCCCAGAAAATTGAAATTCGGCATCGAATCCCTTACGAGACAATCCCTCATTTCCCTGTATCAACAGTTCAATCCCATGGAGGAGAGCTACTTTTGGGGATGTTGGAGGATGTCCCGGTGGTCTGTATGAAGGGACGAGTACATGTCTATGAAGGATACAGTGCCCGTAAAGTGACGTTTCCTGTCCGTGTCATGGCCAGTTTGGGGATAGAGAGCCTATTGATTTCTGCCGCATGCGGTTGTATGAACCCGAATTATTGTCGTGGGGAGCTGATGTTACTTTCTGATCACATTAACCTGCAGGGGGTTAATCCATTGGTAGGCCCGAATGTTGATGCTTGGGGGCCACGATTTCCAGATATGAGTGAGCCCTACGATGTTGAACTTCGAAAGTATGCAAAACAGGTCGCCGCTTCAAACTCTATTAAGCTACACGAAGGAGTCTATATATCTGTATTGGGCCCGAACTTGGAAACCAAGGCGGAGTATCGATTTTTGCGTACGATTGGAGCAGATGTCGTAGGCATGTCTACCACTCCTGAGGTTATCGTTGCCAGACATATGGATTTACGTGTGATGGCGATTGGGGTTATCACAGATGAATGCTTTCCAGAAACTATTCAGCCGGTTACGCTTGAGGAAGTAGTGGAAGCAGCGGGGATCGCTGAACCCAAGTTGACGGCTATCATGTCTGGAGTGGTCAAGAAGCTGGGTGCCACATGATTCATGGGGGAGGGAATGCAGCCTTTTGAGGAAGTCCAGCATACGGATGCCTATACTATTGAAAAAGAGATCCGTACTTGGTGGGAGTCTAGGCGCATCTTTGAAAAAAGTATTGAGTTGCGCTCGGGCGCTCCAACCTATACCTTTTACGAGGGACCTCCAACTGCGAACGGCCATCCTGGAATTCATCATGTGATGGCTCGTACCATCAAGGATGTATTCTGTCGGTACCAGACAATGAAAGGACGTCGCGTGGAGCGGAAGGCTGGATGGGATACGCATGGACTTCCGGTTGAGATTGAAGTTGAGAAAAGCTTAGGTCTGGATGGACAGGAAGATGTATTGCGCTATGGACTAGAAAAGTTTAACCAAAAATGCCGTGAGAGCGTTCTGGCCTACAAGGGGGAGTGGGATGAGTTGACTCGCCAGATGGGATACTGGGTGGATCTTGACCATCCATATGTGACTTTTGAAACGAAATATATTGAAACTGAATGGTGGTTGATCAAACAGATTTACGAGAAAGGATTACTGTATAAAGGATACAAGATTCACTGGTACAGTCCAGGATCTGGCACAATCCTGAGTTCACATGAGGTGAGTCTTGGATACAAGGAAGTTCAGGACCCAAGTGTAACGGCTCGATTCAGATCCCTTGACCGACCAGACACCTATCTGTTAGCCTGGACTACCACACCCTGGACGTTGATTTCGAATGCAGCTCTAGCGGTGGGGCCAGAGATTGAATATGTATCGGTTCGCTGTGCTTCTATGCCTGAATCCACTCTGATTCTGGCCCGGGCCCGACTGGAAATCCTACGTGAAGAGTATGAGGTAATTGGCACTCTGAATGGAAGAGATTTGGAGGGCGAGCGCTACGAGCCACTCTTCGGATATTTCAAGAATCAAGGGTATGAGGCTTGGCAGGTAGTTACAGCTGATTTTGTATCAACTGAGGATGGTACTGGTATTGTACATATTGCGCCAGCATTTGGAGCAGACGACTATGAGATCGGACAATCAAAAGGACTCCCTGTCCTGAATCCAATTGATTCACAAGGTCGTTTCCATCCAGATGTCCCGGATGTGGGAGGGCTCTGGTTCAAGGATGCAGATCGTCCGATCATTCGGGATTTATCCAATCGGGGGCTCTTGCATCGTGATGACAGCTATGTACATAACTATCCTCATGATTGGCGTAAAGGAACGCCTTTAATGAGTTATCCAGTAGAAAGCTGGTTCATTCGCACAACGGCAATTCGGGATCGGCTTGTAGAACTAAATGAGACGATCACATGGCAGCCTGAATCCATTGGATCGGGTCGGTTTGGTGAGTGGCTTTCAAATAATGTTGATTGGGCACTCAGTCGCCGCCGTTTTTGGGGAACGCCACTTCCAGTTTGGGTATCTGATCAGAATCCAGAAATAATTGAAGTGATTGGTTCCATAGAAGAGTTACGCGAGCGCTGTGGAGATCAGTTACCTGAGAAGGATGAGGATATTGACTTACATCGGCCATTTGTAGACGGTCTAACTTGGCCTGCTCCTGATGGAGGGACAATGCGGCGGGTTCCTGAAACCATTGATGTCTGGTTTGACTCTGGAGCGATGCCATTTGCTCAGTGGCACTATCCATTTGAGAATCAGAATGCATTCAAACAAAGTTTTCCAGCAGATTTTATCGCCGAAGGTGTAGATCAGACACGTGGGTGGTTTTATACGCTGCATGCGATCTCTACATTAGTGATGGATGAAGTTTCTTTCCGCAATTGTGTTGTGGGCGGACTTCTCTTGGATGCCAAAGGAGAAAAGATGTCTAAGACGAAAGGGAATGCTTTGGATCCTTTTGAATTGATCAAGGAGTATGGTGCTGACCGAGTGAGATGGTACATGATGAGTAATTCCCCACCGTGGGAAGATCTCAAGTTCAACTTAGATGGTGTCAAGGAAGTGGAACGAAAGCTATTCAGTACCCTGACGAATATTTACAGTTTTTTTGCGACGTATGCCAATATTGATGGCTATACGGGGGCAGAAGAAGCCCCTCCAGTAGCTGATCGTCCTGAGTTAGATAGATGGATTTTGAGTCGGGCTCAATCTACTACTGAGCTGGCAGATACTGCACTGGCAAACTACCATCCGACCAGAGCGGCTCGCGCGGTGGAAGCTTTCGTTACTGACTTTTCAAATTGGTACATTCGAAGATCTAGGAGGCGTTTTTGGAGTGCGAAAGCGAGTCATTCATCCGAATCAGATGATGATAAGTGGGCTGCCTACGAAACGGTATATACATGCCTAATGACAACTGCTCGCCTCATGGCACCAATTACTCCCTATTACAGTGAGTGGTTGTATCAAAAGTTGAAGAGCAATTCTGGAGATGCGGATGAGTCAGTTCATCTAACTTCCTTCCCTAAAAAGGAATTGATGTTCGCCGATGATGGACTTGAGTCTCAGATGAAGAGTGCTCAGGTGATCTGCTCTATTTTGCTTGGGTTACGCAATCAGGCAAAATTGAATATTCGTCAGCCCGTTGGACGTGTACTGGTGGTGGTAGATGAGAAATGCAAGGAGGAGGTAATTTCCCTTGTTGCTCACATCATTTTGGATGAAGTGAATGCACGAAAAATCGAATATATTGATGGCTCCCATTCAATTGTTCGTCGAAGTGCGCGTCCCAACTTCCGTCAATTAGGACGCAGGGCAGGTCGAAATATGCCCCAAATAAAGGAAGCTATTTTAGCTTTGGACCATGAGCAGCTTGAAGTATACTCTTTAGGAGAACAGATCATGCTCATGGGAGATGACTTTGAGTTCAAATTGCAGCAAGGAGATATTGAAATTGTGACCGAAGGGGTTGAGGGATGGCTGGTCGGGCAGGAAGATGGTTACACGGTGGCTTTGGATAAGGTTATCACAGAAGAATTACTTTATGAAGGGCTTGCTCGCGAAAGTATCAACCGACTCCAGAATCTACGAAAATCAGCGGGGTTTGACATTACAGACCGAATTCATATTGATTGCCATGCCACAGCTACCCTACGTACTGCCATTGAGTGCTACGTTGACCGAGTGAGAAACGAAACCTTAGCGGTTACGTTCAACTTCGTTGACTCTCCAAAAGGAGAACGAATTGAACACTTTGATATTGGAAAGGAATCACTGACGCTTGGTGTACGTCGGTCAGAGTGATACTTTCTGTATTAACGTAGAAGAAATTATCACATGGCAGTTCAAAAATCAGCCCAAGCGCTATCTGATCCTCAAACAGGTGGTCGTTCCTCTACTCCATTTGACGATAAGTTGCTTGAACATTTTCGCTCTCTAATTCTGGATAAGCGTCGGCATGCAGTTGAAGATGTTCGGAAGATGCAGGCTCAGATCAAAGACTCACGTGAGCGGTCCGAGAGCGACTCTGCTTACAGTTTTCATATGGCCGATGCGGGAACCGACGCGATGGAGCGTGAGAAGTTGTACTTGATGCTTGCTCGACAGCAAAAGTATATCGGCTATTTGGATCGAGCCCTCGAGCGCATTGATAATCGGACCTACGGAATTTGCAAAGTGACAGGCAATCCTATTTCCCGAGAGCGGCTGGAGGCCGTACCACACACGGAGATTTCCATAGAAGCCAAGCTTAAGCAGAAGCGCTAGTCCGCATATGCGTCTGTTCTGGATTGTTGCAGGAGTTCTGGCACTTGATCAGGCAACGAAGATTCTCGTGCGCCTCAACATGACTCAGGGTCATTTTGGTGCAATTGATCTAATTGGGGACTGGCTCAAGTTCACGTACACCGAAAATCCTGGCATGGCGTTCGGGATTAACTTTGGTCCTCCGGGGCTCATAACGGGGTTTTCCATCATTGCTGCATTCATGATCATGCTCTATATGTTCCGTGTCCGGGGGGGGTATCTGCCCTATACAGCCAGTTTAGCCTGCATATTAGGTGGAGCGATTGGTAATAATGTGGATCGTTTATTTTATGGATTAATTTTTGACTACTCCCCATTTTTTCAGGGACGGGTAGTTGATTTTATTCATTTTGATATTTGGCAAGGTCGTGTACCTTCAGCGATCCCAATTATTGGAGATAGCTACATGGCATTCTTCCCAATCTTCAATGTTGCGGATATCGGAATTGTCGGAGGTGTGATTGGAATCCTGATTTTCCAGAAAAAATTCTTGGGGGATTTCCATCCCGACCAAGAAGCTGACGCCTCTGAGACTCCAGAGGAGCTTTCTGTATCAGATCAAGTTCCGTCTGCCACTTAAGCTCTCTCCGTTTCCTTGTTACCACAAGGTCGTCCTTAAAAATTCTTTCTACGATTCCGGCCGACTGGCGGTATCCTATGAAGAAAAGTCGGGTACCTCGTTCTATATTGGACGGTTATCTCTGAATAGCTGTGTTCAGTTTCCATTCATGAAGATTAGTGGGGATTGGGTTGAATGGTGGAGAAGCATCGTGTTCTGATCAATCCGTGGAGTCGGCGGCAGAGGTTCATGTATCCATTTATTGTATGAATCAATTTGAGTCAAGCTCTGTTAAGTGTTAATATTGTGTTGCTTTTGTGTTTATTATTCTATTAAGTCATATCATTATGATATTTATAACACCCACGAAGGCGAAAGTAGCTCTCAGGCAAAACATGGTAGAACGCCGCTTGGCTCTTAACCTTACACAGGTTGGTCTAAGTGAACGCTCAGGAGTTGCTTTGTCGACACTTAGAAAATTTGAGCAGAGTGGGTCCATCTCTATTGATAATTTATTGAAGCTTATGATGGTGGTTGGGGGGCTGGAAAAACTTGTGGAAGTAAGCGCACCAGAGGAGAGTAGTTTTGCTTCTATTCAGGATGTCTTATCTCGCGACAGTCACCCAAAACGAAAACGCGGTTCTCGTTCATGAGACACCGGCAGCCGGTACGACATATCAAAGTCGGGTTAGATTTTGGGAGTAGTTCAATACCTGTAGGGAATCTTGCTTTACGAGATCAACAAATTTATTTTGAATATGAATCAGAATTTATTCGTCAAGGTCTACCTCTCTCGCCAATTCGACTGCCACTGAGACCTGGCGTTAAAACTTTCTCAACTGAGACGTTTGAAGGTCTCCCAGGTGTGTTTAATGATAGCTTACCAGACGGCTGGGGGCGTCTGCTATTGGATAGAGCCATGCGTAGGCATGGCATTTTACCAGAGATACTGACACCGCTAGACCGATTAGCCTCTGTGGGTAAATTCGGTATGGGTGCATTGACCTATGAACCTGATCACTCTGGGACTCTGGAAGAGACTGAGCTAACTCTGGATTGGATAGCCCATCAATCAATGACGGTCTTGGAGGGAGACGCCGAAGATGTGTTAGATGAACTCTTAGCGCTGAGCGGATCTTCTGCAGGTGCACGACCCAAAGCATTGATAGGATTCAACGATGCGACCGGGAGGATACTCTATGGAAACATGGAATTGCCGGATGGCTATGAGACATGGCTAGTCAAATTCATAAATTCGCGAGATGGATCCGATGCTGGGGTTATGGAATTTATATATTCAGAACTTGCTCGGCATGCAGGCCTTTTGATACCTGATACGCAATTATTCCCAGCAAAGCAGGGGTTTGGATATTTTGGAGTCAAGCGATTTGACCGGAATAAAGGCAAGCGCTTTCATGTCCATACCCCCTGTGGGTTATTGCATTCAGATCATCGAATTCCATCCTTGGATTATAGAGATTTGCTCGAGCTCACTATCCACTTGACACAAGATGTTCGGGAGTTAGAGAGCATGTTTCGTCTTGCGGTATTCAATGTCTTGGCGCATAACCGTGATGATCACTCAAAAAATTTCTCATTTCTCATGAACGAAACAGGGGAGTGGTATCTTGCTCCCGCCTATGATCTAACGTTTTCGTTCGGACCCGGTGGAGAGCAGAGTACAATGGTAATGGGGGAGGGCAAGTCGCCAACCGTAGAACATCTACGAAAACTAGGCGAGCATGCTGATATCAGTTCCAGCAAAGTTAAAGAGATCATAGAAAGAACTCAGGATGCACTCGCAAAGTGGACAGAACTATCAAAAAATCATGATCTTAGAGAGGCTACAAGGGACTTGGTTCGTTCTCATATTCATCAATGAGTGGGCATAATCTGTTGGTTACTTTTCAGATTTAGCCTCAGTCCATGAAAGATATGGGTGGGCATAATAGCTCCAGCCATCCAGAGCCATAAAGTATCAATGCTTAACCCGACGTTCTACGCCAACCAAAGATTTTCAAAGCTTCCATCACGTTCTGCTCAATCTGATTAAGGTGATGGAGTTTAACTCCGAGATTCGACGAGACATCACTGACGGTGATCTTCTCTTTATGGTAAGAGACCAATACCAATTTGACGAACTTTTTACCGAGTTGGCTTATAGCTCGGATGTCAGGTGAGACAATTCCCTTTTCTCGCACAGATTGATTTGGGTTCGTAGTACGGGTTACATTACGGTATTGTTGTTCAAACAATTGGCGAGGCGCCTGTTTTATGGAGTTCCGCACGTTCAACTTCTTGGTTGTTGTTCATGGGCTAATTCTTGCTCATGTAGATCATCGTATATCCAGAGATAAAATTGATGGATCAATCACAGTTATTGACTCAATCCATTATTACTATTACTCCAGGGTGAGGCCAGCTTTGTTCAGTAGCAATCCATTCTCAAAATCTTCTTCAGCTAAAAATGATGTCAAGGAGTCTCCCGTGAGGAATTTCAGTTGAAATCCAGTAGCTTGAATTGATTCCCGGAAATCAAATTGTCGAGATAAAGTCCAGATAGTGGTGCGAAACAATTCCAATAGGCTGTTTGGGAGATTTTCTGGAGCCGCAATTATAAGCCAACTTCCTTCAGATTCGTAAGGAATTCCGAGTTCTGTGAGGGTAGGTATAGTAGGTGCAATAAGAGCCCGTCGGCTTGACATGATCGCAAGACTTCGTACTTGATCGGGTTTTCGGATTGAAGCAATTTCTGATAAAGAGGTAATCAGGACATCTACATTACCAGAGAGTAGTTCTCCAAGTGCAGATGTAGCATCAGGGCTGGGTTGCCAGGATAGGGCTAACGGATCAAGTCCGACAGCCTCAAGAAATCCAATCCGATCCAGATCTCTGCCCCCACCTATGTAGGTACCACTTGCTGTGAGAATTTCAGGTTCCCTCTTTATGGCGGCAACCAAGTCGGAAACAGTTTGCCAAGGGGCATCTACAGGTACCGTAATCACTGGAGGGGAGGTACCGACGAGTGCAATCGGGGAATAGCGATTGAAGTTCAGGGGAGTCAGACCAGTCCAGTGCATCAACGTGATTTCTTCACTGATGATACCCAATGTATAACCGTCAGACTGAGCTTGGGCCAAAGCTACCAAGCCGGATAGCCCATTATTACCGACTTGGTTTTTCACGCTCACAGCCTGCCCAAATTCGTTCTGCAGTGCAGCAGCAAGTAAGCGAGAAGCTTTGTCACCCGGAGAGCCTGCCCCTTGGGGTACAATAAAACTCAGGGGCCGATTTGGATATGCCTGCTCACGCGCGGGATATCCACAGGATAACAGGAAGAGAGGCAGGAAGCAAAGCCCCAGAATTCGCAGATCAACCACCACTCCAAGGTGGGGAAACACCATTAGAGCGGGCATATGCGATCAGTTGCCCAAGGTGCTCGGATGTATGGCCAGCAATCACTGTCACCACTCCGTAGTGATTCATCGTCGTACCAAAAACCTCGGCGGTCGTCGTCAGATCGGCATCTGCAAAAGTAGCCATAAGTTCACGAATATGATCCTGCGAAGCAGCAAGCCGGGCTAAAGCTCCTTCCTTCGTATCCATAGCCTCGCTTTCGTAATCAGACTCATGCCCTAACATTGCGGCAATACCAAAGTTGGCATCGGATACATGGTTGATAACCTCAACAACGGATCGAATTCCATCGGCTGGACTCCAGTCAAAATGATCTTCGGGAATGGCTTCAGCCAAGCTGTAAAGTTTTTCTGAAGTGCTATTGAAATCAGATGTAACTGCACTAAGATATGCACTATTATCATGCTCCTGAGCAGTAGCTGGAAGGACAAGAAAAGTTGCAAGTAGAAAGAATGTAAGGTTGCGTTTCATGAGTGAGAGATATTTGTTGGAATTAGATAGTGTACACTAGCCAAGGAGATGGATCAAAAAACTACTGTCCAATAAATTCATGGAAAACAGTTCAACTGACACAGTATTGATCGGATTTGAATTCTATGAACTATCATCATTACTGGCAAACAGAAAATTAGTTCCTCTCCATGTCATGATCCTCAATGAGGATAGGTTAGTTCGTGCCAATCTTCCCTATCATTTTGGTTTTTGAAAAAAAGTACCATCTCATCCAGAGTCCATTCAAACAGCAAATGTACCAAAGTTCATTAAATAAAATGAATTGAGGAAATAATTCAGCACATTGCAACAATGATTTTGAGGATTCATATCAAGAACTCAAGGGGCATCTGTCCGGTAGTTGGGGTTCATAATGTGCATATTCATGGTACATGTGAACTCCGAATAGATACCAGAGAGGTAGAATCGTGAGTAGAAATTCGATCGTTCATTGCCTTGGTAGGTTGCGAAGCGTAAACATGGATTTCATTTACGGATGTTCCAGTGCCTTCATAACAGCTACATAGTCTTCAAGATCTACGTTCTGGATTATTTCGGTTGAGGGAGGATAAATGATTACGACCTTAATGCGATAGCCATCCCAACTAGGTGAACGAATTTCGGATCCTGATAACCTGTAAATAGTTAGTTCAAATTGACCCAGGCTATACTCATAGGCCGCGCCGAACGGATCCATCGTAAACCATATAGATTCTGAACCGAGGTTAGTATATGCCAGTACGATACCATTATCTACAACCTCCTGTGTAATCTCAGGTACAGGGTATACGGCTGATTCAAATGATCCGAAAAAATCAGTAAAATCACTTGCACGTAGAGTGATTATTCGGGCAGCCACATTTGCATTCCCAGGCTCGCCCGGTTCCCCTTTGTCTCCTGACTCTCCTTGTTCTCCCTGTGGTCCTGGCGGTCCGGCTGGTCCAACCGGCCCCTCACAGGCCACCAGTATTAATAGCAGGGCAAGTGAAAGAAATTTTATGGTAGCAACGGATGCTCGTGTGCATGAGGGAAGTTTCAGCATGGTAATTAATTTAATGTTAGTTCGTGTATGTTTATCAAACCCTAAAAGACAACAGGATTGCATTTCGACTCCAAAGCCCGCTCGATCTACAAGTTATTTTATTCAAATGCTATCCTAGGTGGATTAAGATGAATATAAGGCTACCCAATAGAATATCGTGAATAGATAATCTTTTTAGATTCATGATTCCCCATGATTCGCGTGAATGACACACCGGAGTGGTGTTGCACTATCATTATTTCTCGCTAGATTTGTAGGATGGACGGTTATCAAAACCGAAGTATAAACGCTTAGTAGCAATGCTCTTGGATACATTAACATGTATGCCTAGATCTGTGTATGGGTTTGGAGCATTTCGGGTCACTATCGCGCTATTGTTGGATCCACTAAGCCTATATTCACACGATACGTGACTAATTCAATGCACTGGAGCTGATTCTCTGGTAGTTTGAACGAACACTTAAGCGAAGTGGTACTGATAGAAACGCATGATACAAGTGAAAGACAATCCATTACAGTCTTAGTATGGGTAAGGATAAAAGTATCAATTTACCTCTCATCCATGCAGCGAAGGACATTTTTTATGCGGCCGTTGAAGGAGTAAGCGGATCTCAATTGGAGAATTTTGAGGCTGAGCTCCCAATCTCTGGTTTTTGTCGCGTCGTAGGAGCGGGTAAAGCCTCTATGGCAATGGCAGGGGCACTGGAACATAAATATCCAGATTGTACATTTGAAGGCCATGTAGTTGTCCCACACGGGTATCGAGCATCGTTTCCAGAGAGTCTGATTCCTCCCAAAGTAATTAAAGTCTTGGAGGGAGGACACCCGGTTCCAGATGCCTATAGCCAACGGGCCGCCGGTAACGCACTTGAGATTGCCCAGAAATCTAGTAGAGAAGAGCAAACACTCATTGTACTACTCAGTGGCGGTGCCTCAGCATTATGGACCCTCCCTGCTAATGGCTTGACGATGGAGGATCTACGCAAGGTGAATCAACTGCTGTTGGAAAGTGGGGTTGACATTCACCAGATCAATAAGGTCCGAAAGCATCTCTCCGCAATCAAAGCAGGTAGACTTGCAGAAGCAGCATGGCCTGCCAATACCATTACCCTTGCTATTTCCGATGTAGTCGGAAATGATGAGTCAGTCATTGGAAGTGGTCCAACCGTTGCAGATCCAACAACTTGGGAAGAGGCGATGGATATCATCAAGAGTATTGGTCCCAGGGTTCCAGCATCCATCTTAAATCATATGAAACTCGGTCTGGATGGTCTCCACTCTGATACGCCTAAGCCAGGCTCAGAGAAATTACAGCGATCCCAATACTATCTTATAGCATCAAATCAGGATGCACTGAAAGCGGCAGAATCAACCGCTCGGAGGTTGGGCTTCCATGTCGTTGGGGTAGATCAGGACGTATATGGTGAGGCACGATATATTGGGGCGCGCATGGCACGGAAAGCCATGAGGTTAGCACCTGGAGAGTGCTTCCTTTGGGGGGGCGAAACAACCGTAAACGTAAAGGGAAATGGAAAAGGAGGACGGAATCAGGAATTAGTTCTCTCGGCGGCATGTGAGCTGAAGAATTCGTCGATTCATACGATCCTCCTATCTGGTGGAACCGATGGGATTGATGGGCCAACAGATGCAGCCGGTGGATGGGTAACCTCTGGTACGGTTGCTACCGCACAATTTGTGGGATTAGATCCGTATGTTTACCTACAAGAGAATGATTCTTATACTTTTCTTAAGGCGCTAGATCAAATCTTGATTACTGGGCCGACTCACACGAATGTCATGGATATAGGAATTGCATTAAGAGCACATGAGTAATCGCCTCGCTGCGGAAAAGAGCCCATACCTTCTGCAACATAAAGATAATCCGGTGGATTGGTGGCCTTGGGGGCCTGCTGCATTTGAAGCTGCACGCGAATCGAATCGCCCCATATTCCTCTCCATCGGATATGCGACCTGCCACTGGTGCCATGTCATGGAGAAAGAATCGTTTGAGGATC
Source organism: Rhodothermales bacterium (assembly GCA_965209015.1). GTDB lineage: Bacteria > Bacteroidota > Rhodothermia > Rhodothermales > Bin80 > Bin80. The sequence goes on from OZ242367.1 coordinate 862,242, forward strand.
AGGAAGTAGCTCGTTTACTCAATGAGACATTCATTAACATTAAAGTTGATCGCGAAGAGCGCCCCGATGTGGATGCCATCTATATGAGTGCATGTCAAATTGCTACTGGGCGTGGAGGATGGCCGTTATCCATCATGATAACACCCGAGATGCGACCCTTCTTTGCTGGGACCTATTTACCCAAGACTACACGTTACGGTCACGAGGGGATGTTACAAATTATTCCTAAGGTATCCAAAGCGTGGCAAAAACATCGTCAATATTTTGAGACTACTGCCGATGAATTTGAGCAAGCACTTAGGAAGTCCACTAACTTAGATTTTTCAGGGGAGGAGTTATCAGAAGACATCCTTCATAGTGCATTTCAGCATTTTCAACAGCAGTATGAACCGACTCATGGCGGATTTGGCAGTGCACCTAAATTCCCCACTCCAGAACGGCTTCGCTTCTTGCTTCGCTACTGGCATCGGACTGGCAACCCTCATGCACTTGAGATGGTTGAGCACACACTCCAGAACATGCGGAGAGGGGGGCTCTGTGATCAGTTGGGTGGCGGTTTCCACCGATACAGTACAGACTCAAACTGGAGAGTTCCTCATTTTGAAAAGATGCTCTATGATCAGGCGCTGCTTATCCTCATCTATCTGGAAGCATTCCAAGTAACTGGAAAGCAAGAGTATTCCCAGACAGTACGCGAGACACTTCAATATGTACAACGAGAATTACAAAATGCCGAAGGTGGTTACTATACGGGGGAGGATGCAGATTCAGAGGGAGTAGAGGGAAAATACTATCTCTGGGATATGAAGGAACTCCATAATCTTCTGAAACCCAAAGATGTGGAGTTGTTCGCGAAGGTATTTAATCTTGATCAGGAGGGCAATTACTTAGATGAATCGACTCAAAAAAGAACTGGCAGTAACATTGTGTATCGTTCAGACGATGATCAATTGTCAGATGAACCATCGCTACAATTGGTAGCCGATCAACTACTTGAGCATCGCAGTCGACGGGTACGGCCGTTGCTTGATGATAAAGTTTTGGCGGACTGGAATGGGCTGATGATTACCGCGCTTGCCCGGTGCGGGATGGTATTTGACGATCCAGTTTTGATTGATCAGGCGGAACGATGTGTGCAATTCGTTAAGAAGTATATGATGCCAACGTCAGATAGATTACTGCATCGGTGGCGAGAAGGTGAGGCAATCATTGAGGGATTCCTTGATGACTATGCCTACATGGTGATGGGACTGCTTTCTCTTTATGAGGCGACGGGCAAAGAATGCTATTGTACAATGGCCATGTCTCTGACAAGAACCGTAGTTGCTGATTTCGGCTGTGAAGAAGGTGGGTTTTTTATGGTGTCAAGAGATAATGAACCACTATTACTGCGTCCAAAGCAGTCATTCGACAGTGCAATTCCCTCGGGGAATTCAATCATGAGCCTGAACCTTCTTCGCCTAGGGCGCCTCACTGGTGATTCCGAGCTTGAAACTTTGGGGCACCAATCCATTGATGCATGTTCGGGAGGGCTCAGGAATTATCCCGATGGCTTTTGTGCTTCACTTTCTGCGCTTGATTATGTTCTTGGCCCCAGTACAGAGATCATCGTATCTGGTAACCGTGATCATGAGGCAACCCAAGCAGCACTGACATCAATCAGGAAAGTGTATGCTCCGAATACAGTCGTCCTTTCCCGTCCAGATTTTGGAGGTTTGAATAGGTTTAATATACATCTGTGCCAAGGTAGAACTTGTGAGCCCCCGACGCAGAATATTCGCGATGTAATCTTTCAAATTGCGAGACGGGCCCACCATAGATTGGCATGCGAATGAAGAAAGTTTTCATTTTAAGTGCGACTCGCTCTCCAATTGGTCGTTTTGGAGGGGCACTTGCATCGTTCCATCCTGCTGAGCTTGCTGCCCCAGTGTTTCGATCTGCACTGGATCATGCCTCAGTACCTGATCAGTTGCTGAATTTGGTCTTGTTGGGGAATGTTCTGCGTGGTGGACACGGGCAACTAGTTGCCCGCCAAGCAGCCAAATTTGCGGGTATCCCCGATTCTGTGGATGCGGTCTCCATTGATATGGTCTGTTCTTCAGGGATGATGAGTTTGATTATGGGTGCATCATTCATTCGATCCGGCACTTCTGATCTGATTTTGGCTGGAGGATCTGAGTCTATGTCAGGTAGTGGGTTTGCACTTTCAGGTCAAGCCAGATGGGGATACAAGTATCTGTCCGAGAACCAAGAAGCGGTTATTGATTTACTGCATCGAGATGGTCTCTCAGATCCTATGAGTGGAGAATCAATGGGTGTGCAGGCCGAGTGGATGGCACAGGAGCACAAGGTTAACCGACTGGATCTTGATAAAGTGGCAGCAAATTCTCATGCCCGTGCACATTCTGCCACTTCACGAGGAAGGTTCCAGACAGAGATAACCCCGATTCGTACAAAAAAAGGACTCTTGGAGCACGACGAAGGGATTCGTCCCGATACAACCGTTGAAGCACTCGGTTTGCTCAAACCAATTTTTCAGAAAGATGGAGTCCTAACTGCAGGTAACAGCAGTCAGATCAGTGATGGAGCTGCTGCAATCCTGCTCGCCAGTGAAGAGGTAGTAAAAGAGTATCAATTTCAACCCATTGCTCAAATTCTTGGGTATACTTGGACCGCAGGTTCTTGGGAACGATATCTGGAAGCTCCTGTGGAAGCGGCCCGTCAAGCATTAAGTTTGGTAGGTTTAGGAGTTGAGGAGATAGATCTCTTTGAAAATAATGAGGCATTCTCCCTCAGCACTCTGCTGTTTACCAGAGAACTGGGTATTGATGCCGAGAAACTGAACGTGAATGGAGGTGCGCTGGCACTGGGGCATCCAATTGGATGCTCCGGTGCCAGGATTATAGTTACGCTGACTCACGAACTGAGAGCACGAGGACAATCCCTCGGCCTTGCGACCCTGTGTCACGGCACTGGAGGAGGTACAGCAATCATAATTGAATCTCTCTGAAATTCAGAAAGGCTGGGCATAATTTTTCTCTGGATGCATGTACATGAAGTAGATGTCCGCTATTCCTAAGAGCAGTTTTGAATTGATTCAGAGTCATATCAGGGCACCTTCAGACTGCACCTTGTATCGTCTCCAACCTGCCATATTCAATACCTGATCGTTAAGGTCAACCCGAATGGAGACCTTTTCTAAATCAGAGTAATGATTCCCTCGGCTGAGTTGCCTTACAACAAAACTTTTTTCAGTTACAGGCAACTGAATTCTAGCTATGGGCAAATTTCATTGCGGCTAAGTAGTGGGCTCACAAATCTCAAATTCCCATCTCCTGCGTAAGTCTCGGTATACAACTTGAGGGTAAAAGTTTGAGTCTAGTCTAAGCTGTCCAAGATTACTTCGCCGTCCGATGTTTTTATATGAATGAGTGCTCCTCCCCCATTGAGATCTCCATAAACTTTCGTGTTGGTAATTTTCCCTGAAAAGTTTGAGAAAGAAGTCATGTCCACATCTTTGGAGGAAATATCAAGTGTGGCAGCAAGATCCTTCGGCATCGAAAGGAGTACATCGCCATCGGATATAGACGCACGAATGGCTTCGGGATTAACCAGCCCCAATTCAACGTCGCCATCTCCACTCCTGAGCGTCAAGCTTCCACTGACTTTTTTTATGATGATCTCTCCATCTGATGTGCTCACTTCTGCAGCGGCAGAGATCATTTCGTTGATGAGCAGGTCACCGTCCGAGGATTTTGCATAGAATTTTCCGTCCACTGACTCAATCTGAATATCACCATCGGAAGTCTGAAGATCCATTCGATCTCCCAAGAGAGTACCAAAAGAGAGGTCCCCATCACTGGTTCTGACCTTGATGGAAGTGGAGCCATTCAGGAAGTCTGCGTCAATATCCCCATCTGACGTCTGTATTGTGATTTCATCACCGGAAATTGATCCAATTTGTATGTCTCCATCACTGGTTTGAATGGATGCACCAGCGGAGAGTTCTTCAATTTCTAGATTTCCATCCGATGTACGGATCGTAGTGGGAATATCCATTGGAATATGAATGGTTACATGAATATCCGCGGAGTTTTGCCAGTCCATGGACGTACCATAGGATTTTTCTCGTTCGGAATTTATACTGAGAATTTCTTTTTCAACCGCAACGCTAAATTTCTGCTTCTCGTAATACTCTTGAGCTTGCCGCCGGTTATTTCCCTCTACGGTCACCTCCACGGTTACCTCCGAATTATCAGAGGTAAGCACCGATACATCAGCATCATAGACGCGAACCATAAGATCACTGATTTTAGAGCTGGAAAACTCCTCACTGATAGGGGTAAGTGTTACCTGTGACTGAGCAGGTAATACTATAAGTGACAGAATGAGAGCGATTGGGACGCAAGGTTTAAAGTATGCATGCATAGTAAGAAAAATCAGGTGATTAAAAAGTTGGCCTACGAAATAAGTTGAACCCCGGTTGCAGATCTTAGATGAGGAGTGCTTTTCACAAGGCACAAGATTCCTACGACCTCGTTTTATTGAATTCGATTTCCTTCACCATGCCGAAACACAGAAGCACCAACCAGATCCGGGCCGAATTTCTGGATTTTTTTCGTGAAAAGGGGCATACAATTGTCCCGAGTGCATCTCTTGTGCCCTCCAATGATCCGACTCTCCTATTCATCAATTCAGGAATGGCCCAATTCAAAGAGGTCTTTCTTGGTCAGGAAACACGGCCGTATGTTCGCGCTGCGGATACGCAAAAGTGCCTGCGAGTATCTGGTAAGCATAATGATCTAGAAGAAGTGGGGCATGATACCTACCACCACACTTTTTTCGAAATGCTGGGCAACTGGAGCTTTGGAGATTACTTTAAGGAGGAGGCCATTGACATGGCCTGGGAGCTCTTAGTAAAACGTTGGGATCTACCTCAGGATAGGTTATATGCAACGGTGCATTCAGGAGATGCTAACTTAAATCTTTCTGCAGACGAGGAGGCTGCTACTCTCTGGAAACGGTATCTCCCAGATGAGCATGTATTGTATGGCAGCACGAAAGACAACTTTTGGATGATGGGCGAGACGGGGCCTTGTGGTCCGTGCTCAGAAATTCATATTGATCTACGTCCCGATGAATTGCGCCAACAAGTGCCAGGGAATCAATGTGTCAATCGTGATCTTCCAACAGTGATTGAGTTGTGGAATCTGGTGTTTATCCAATATAATGCCCAAAAAAATTCGTCAGGTTCCCCACCTTTGAAGTTAGTGCCCTTGTCTGCCCGTCATGTGGATACAGGGATGGGATTAGAGCGGCTTGCTGCTATCATGCAAGGGAAGATCAGCACCTACGATACAGATTCATTCTGCAAGCTCTTTGATCGTGTGGCGGAGTTAGCACCAAGCTCTGGAATCCAAAGCTACAATGATATTGATTCTGAGCATGGCGTTGATCAAGTTCGTATTGCCATGCGAGTCATCGTTGATCATATTCGTGGAATTGTTATGACTCTTTCAGATGGAGTGATTCCAGGGAACGTTGGGAGGGGATATGTGATCCGCAGAATCCTTCGCCGAGCAGTTCGTTACGGGTATACAACGTTGGACATTAAAGAGCCATTCCTGTGTCAGTTGGTCCCAATTGTTATTGAAATTCTCGGTACTGCTTTCCCAGAATTGCTGGAAAGGGAAAAATTGATTACAGAAAATATCCGCGGCGAGGAGCGTGCATTCCTGCAAACACTCGGGCGTGGATTAACTTTATTTGACCGAGTGTGCACATACATGGACGGTCTGGCATCGGATCAACGGTCGGACTTTAAGGAGCGCTTGATTCGTGATTCGGCGGCGCAGGACCTGTTGCGTAAAGCCTATATGAATTCCAGTAATCGGGTAGAGTCTTTTCTATCAGTTGCATCCCTTCGTCGCATTCCCGGGGAAATTGCCTTCTTGCTACATGATACGTATGGTTTTCCAATTGATTTAACTCAACTTATGGCGAAAGAGCGAGGACGTCAAGTTGACATGAAGCGGTTTCAAGAACTCATGGCGGAGCAGAAGCATCGGGCCCGCAGCGCTAAATCTGTCGGAGTCGTAAGTATTGGGGCAACTTCCGGCCATGAGACTGAATTTGCTGGATACGATTCCAACGTTTTGGAGGGAGCATCTGTAATTTCGTCCGATGCAGAGTTACAAGTTATTATACTGGATCGCACCCCATTTTATGGTGAACGAGGCGGACAAATTGGAGATATCGGAACCCTTACCTTTGAAGATGAAGTCATTCAGGTGACTGATACTCAGGTCAACGGGGGGCAAATCACACATAAAGTTGACCGATTTCCTTCTTCGTTGGAATGTCCCGTCACGGCTATAGTTAATCCTGAGCATCGACACCGCATTGCGAAGCATCATACAGCGACTCACCTAATGTATGCTGCTTTGAGGGAAGTTTTAGGATCTGGAGTTGAGCAGAAAGGATCGCTGGTGGCAGCAGGATATTTACGCTTTGACTTCAGTCATTACGAACGGGTAAATGTGGAAGATCTGAAGCAGGTTCAGGATCGTGTCAATGAACAGATTCAGCGAAATATTATCGCCGAAATTGATCAGGAAGTTCCTTATGAAGAGGCACTGGCTCGGGGAGCAATGGCCCTCTTTGGAGAAAAATATGGAGAAACAGTTCGCGTCGTTACGTTTGACCCGTCATTTTCGGTGGAATTATGCGGAGGTACCCATGTAGAAGCAACAGGCGAGATTGGGTTATTTATTTTACAATCTGAAGGTTCAATTGCGACGGGAGTTCGTCGCGTACAGGCGATCGTAGGAATGGATGCGGTTGAATTGGTCACTCAGGAGCGTACATCTCTGGAGCGAGTCAGGCGAGAATTAAAAGGGGCGGAGCGTCCAATTGATGAGTCCGTAGTGGAGCTTCTTGAAACGAATCGGTTACTTCAAAAACAACTTGATAAATTTCAACATGATCGACTTGCAACTCAATTGGATGACCTGATCAATGATCCAGTTATCGTAGATGGCGTTCACCTAGTAGCAGGCCAAATTGATAATGTAGACATGGATATGTTGCGAGCACAAGGGCAAGAATTGCTGCGACGATTGAAGAGCTCAAGTGTGGGAATCTTAGGTACAAAAGATCCTGGTGGGGAGAAGGCATATTTGGTGGCTGTAGTGACAGAGGATCTCCAATCAAAGGGGGTTAGTGCAGGCAAGATTGCCGGTCATTTTGCCCGTCAGATCGGGGGTGGAGGTGGGGGGAGGCCAAGTCTTGCTACCGCCGGTGGGCGTCAACCAGAAAAACTGGATTCCCTCCTGAACGATGCTCCCAAAATTATGCATGGACTATTAACTACATTGTGAGAGATTTGAATTCGTATAGATGCAAGGGTTTGAGTAAGTCCATTCTAATCTCTGCGGTTGACGCCAGGAAGCATGCTAGAAGCGACCAGTGAGGTTGGAGGTTTGAGTAAGTCCATTCTAATCTCTGCGGTTGACGCCCTTAATGACTTGAGTATTTGTTCAATGCAGGCACTAATTATCTTCATAGGTTTACATTAAACGATTTGAGAATGAAGATTAGGGAGGCATGCAGCCCACTGTGAATGACAGCCAAATTTCGATCATGAACCCCAACGGCAAACAAACGCTAGCCTCTCGTTTGATTGTGATTCTTGGCGATCAACTCTCTTTGGATCTCGCGGCTTTGCGCCTTGGGGATCCAAATCATGATATAGTCCTCATGGCTGAGGTTCATGCTGAGACGAAATATGTCCCACATCATCCCAAGAAAATTGCATTCGTTCTATCGTCAATGCGGCATTTCTCCCAATACCTTGTTCGTTCGGGATGGAATGTGCGATATATACGTCTGGATGATCCAGAAAATACGGGTAGCCTTGTGGGTGAAATAAAGCGTGCAATGGGTGAATTAAATCTATCTTCCGCGGTGGTCACAGAGCCTGGTGAATATCGTTTGCTGGAAGCTTTCACTGATTGTCGTGGGCTTGAAGTCATTCCAGATGACCGTTTTATCGCAAGCCACCATGATTTTGAGCAATGGGCAGAGGGACGTAAGCAATTACGGATGGAGTATTTCTACAGAGAGATGCGTCGCAAGACCGGACTGTTAATGTCTGGAACTGTACCTGAGGGAGGCCAGTGGAACTATGATGCAGAAAACAGAAAACCTGCCAAGACAGATTTATCTATTCCTCGCCCCCTGCAATTTGCACCCGATCAAATTACTGAGGAGGTTCTACAACTGGTAGAGTCTCAGTTTCGTCATCATTTTGGAAGGTTGCATCCATTCTGGTTCGCTGTTGACCGACCGGGGGCTCTGGACGCATTGGAAAATTTTGTGCAGATTGCGTTACCACAATTTGGAGACTATCAGGATGCAATGCTCTCGGATGAGCCATTCATGTATCACTCCGTGCTCTCGCAATATTTGAATATAGGTTTCTTATCACCGATTGAAATATGTCAAAGGGTAGAACGAGCATACTATGAAGGAAAGGCTCCGCTAAATGCAGTAGAGGGGTATATACGTCAAATTATTGGATGGCGCGAGTACATCCGCGGGATCTATTGGCAGCAGATGCCTGGTTACACTCGAGAAAACTATATGGATGCTCATCGCTCCTTGCCAAATTTTTATTGGACAGCCGAAACTGATATGGCTTGTATGTCAGCGGTGATTTCTCAAACTCGAGACGAAGCCTATGCACATCATATTCAACGGTTAATGATCACCGGCAATTTTGCTCTTCTGGCCGGGATCGATCCTTTTGAAGTGCATGAGTGGTACCTGGCAGTTTATTCAGATGCGTACGAATGGGTTGAGGCGCCAAATGTCATCGGTATGAGCCAGTTTGCCGATGGTGGACGAATGGCATCCAAGCCATACGCCGCCAGTGGGAACTACATTAACAAAATGTCGAATCACTGCGGAACCTGTCGCTATGATGTGAAGCAGAAGACGGGCAACGATGCATGTCCTTTTAATCCACTGTATTGGGACTTTCTGGTTCGTAATGGCGATAAGCTGCGTAGTAATCCCCGACTAGGGAATGCCTACCGGACTTGGGATAGGATGAAAGCGGACCGACAGAAGGAGTATTTAGACAGTGCACAACAGGTTCTGGACAAACTGTAGGGGGCAAATCTCAGATTTAGAATTAGTGCCCAACAGATTAAGGTACTTGAGATTGATTATTGAAGGCATTCAGGTTCTTAATTTGTTGAGGAGAGTTAGTTCAGAGATGCTCACAAAAAGACGGAAGGTGGCTCCCTAATTGCCCGAACGTGCAAATTTATGTGATCCTTCACATGAATCAACCACAGCAATTCATGCTCTACGTCTGCACCGCTCAGAGCAGTAACGGACATCATTCCAGTTTTTGGCCCATTTCTTACGCCATGTGAATAATCGACTGCAGACAGGGCAAATCTTAGTGGATAGATCAGATTTCTTACGCATTCGCATTGCTCAGTCCTCCGTTGGCAAGCTAAGTTGAGTTCCCGATTTTTTGGAGGGCTGAGAATGATGCTCGGCGCTTTCGGCTGCCATGCTTGACCAGAATCTCTGCAGCCTCAGCTTGAAAGGTTTTTTCTCTACGAACTGCCCACACCTTTTGTCGAGCCACTTTTGCTGCGGCCAGATGATCAAAAATACGCTTGGGATAGTGTTTGCCGATCACATTTGTTGCGTTCGGAGCTTTCCAAGGCTCTTGTAAAAAAATGTCGGGGATTTCAGACAATTCTGGTAGCCAATGTCGGGTAAAAATGCCATCTGGATCTTGGTCATTGCCTTGTTTTACAGGATTATAGACTCGAATGGTATTGATGCCTGTGGTGCCGGATTGCATTTGTACTTGACTCCAGTGAATGCCGGGCTCATAATCAGTGAATAGTCGGGCAAGCTCCAAGCCAGGAGCGCGCCAGTCTAACCAGAGGTGATAGCTTGCAGTGGCCATTACCATTGCACGCATACGAAAGTTTAGCCAACCGGTTGAACGAAGTGAGCGCATACATGCGTCCAGAAAGGGATATCCCGTCTGGCCAGCCGCCCAGGCAGCCAATTGTTCAGAGTCTGGCTTCACAGGGCGCAGCCCATCATATAGTCGGTGCAGGTTTTTGAATTCAATTGAGGGCTCATCTTCCAGTTTTTGGATAAAGTGACAGTGCCAGTGCAGTCGTCCAGTAAATGAGCGCAGAGATTTTCGCCAATTCTTTGCGGATGGCTCTAAGGTACGCTGCCGTAGAATTGTCGCCTGGGTTACTTCACGCATTGATATGGCCCCCCAAGCCAGATAAGGAGAAAGCCGAGAGCAAGACTGAGCACCTTCTAATGGTGAGGACATCGCCTGCTGGTACATCTCTCCTCGTTGGTTGAGGAAGCTGTCCAAACGTTCTATTGCAGCGCGGCGGCCTCCCAATTGACGGTCTGGACATGGGTCTGGGTGAAGCTTCAGATCATTGGAGGTCGGTAAATATCCAAGATCCACTTCAAGAGGACTCAAGATAGGAGTTTGGGATGGGGGAAGTGCCATAAACCGATCCCAACGAGTGGACCACCCATCACGCGAAGGGATAGGCCGTTGAACTCCGTGATTTTGGATCTCATTCCAGCATACGCCATTAGCTTTACACCAAGCAGCGACATCTATATCGCGTTGGTAGGTCCAGCCATTACCAGTTTCTTCGTGTGACCAGAGCGCATGAAGTAATCCTGAAGTCCGAAATTTGGACAGGATATCAATTACATTCCCGGTGCGAACGACCAAGGGCTGGCCCAGTGCGGCTAAATCCTCACGTAACTCTAAAAGTGTCTCGGCGATAAACTCCCACTGTCTGGCCGACATGTCAGATTGTAGCCAGAGTTCAGGCTCTACGATATAGATAGGTAAAACCGTCCCATGCTGAGCGGCCTGGGTTAGTGCTGCATGATCGTTAACCCTTAGATCACGTTTGAACCAGACAATCTGCATGATTGCTCATAGGTAGCTATATGACAGGAGGATTTGATAACCAGTATTTTGGAAGTAAACTGATCCATGGGAATCATTGAAATATTTTCAAGAGTCACAAGAGGCATAAGCACATTAGTTAGACAGTGATTCACCGCGGAGGCAGAAATTTTCTCGGAAAGAGCCTCTTTCAAGACCCTTTGTTTTCGCCTGTTGTCCCCGCCGAATTGCGGCTTAAAGTGGTTCAGTTTCATCGGATTACGCAAATCATTGGTATGGGTTCGCCGTTTTTTCGAGTGGACAGGTGTTTTGCCTCTCCACGGAGGTTTCTGTTTGGTAAATTTCATTCACGATCTGCATAGATTTCACGCACTCCTCTCGCGGCATCTGTGGTTCGGGACGTCCAGATTCTATATGCGGGTGTTGGATGGCCCGGATTACTGGATCATCCGTAGCATTTGGTCCACCGTGAGTACCACCATGTTGAACACTAGATGGTACAGAACTTTTTCGTGCCAGCGGGCTCGGATATATGCGTCCAGCCGACTCATCCTTGAGCCGCTCAGGGGCATGCTCCACGGTCAAACGTTCTTAGTGTAGTGAACCCGCTCAGCAGGAATGAATTCAGGTCGGCAACTTTGACGTTACAAATTCCTGAAAAGCCCGAGAATACCTTTAGGCGCACTTGGCACATCCCACTGCCGTGACCAACCACATAGAATAGGGATCAGAGCAAAATATCCGATAGGAAGCGCTCCCGCAACCAGAAAATTGGCGGAATACTTAACGCCATCTTGGCCAAGAATGACCGTGCAAGGTAAACCCGGTGTACAAGCAGACGTCCCACCGAACGAAGTCGGAGCGAGGCAGATATTCCTCCACACATACCAACTCAAACCATATCAATAACTTCCTGAATCGTTTGGGTAAAACTCCGTAGTTCTGCTCCACGATGAAAGAGATAACTCCTGTTGACAGGAAATGTAAAAGCTGTATAGCTTCTTGGTAACGGACATGGAAACCTCTGGGGTTTATTGGGTTTTCAATACTCGAGATATACAAAATTCGGAGCCCCTGTCCCTTCATTATATGGCCCCAAAACGATACCTCTCAGAGCAAATCAGCCCCTCAGAGAAATGCAACATGAAGCGTGCTTGAGATTTTAGGTATTCAGACCCTAAAACGTTTCACCATTGCAATAAGCTAGTTGCCCGTCAAACACTTGAACCAGTCCGTGGCGAATCCCACGCTCGCTGATACTATCCCGTATTGACTCGTGCTCCTTCCCGTCGCATTGAACTCTCAGGCAAGTCCATGAGAAAACAACTCACAAACCTAGAACAACCCATGTCCTGAAACAAAAAACGAAACACATAATTCAAGCCGAGGTTGCCATAAAATAGGTACTTACGTAGCACTAATGTGAATTAATTGTGAACTTCATCCAGAATACAACTTAAATAAATATTAAGATGCACACAGAAACACATCCAGATAAATCTAAATCAAAACATGAGGGGGCATTTTGTCGTATCGTTCTCCCCCTGATTCTAGTCTTGCTATTTCCAAGCTCATTGTGGGCACAGGATAACACATTTCCTACTGTTTCCTTTGCAACGGTGGATGAGCCCATCTTGGCGGCGAACTTTAATGAGGATATCGCTTCCGTCACTGAGAAAACGGTGACCCCCACATTAAGCAGCGCTTTGATCACATCCGATATGGAAAAGGTAAGCTATACGGCTCCAACTGAGCCGAGTGCCGAGCTTCGGGATGTAGCGAGTAGTGATGCAGTGGATTTTACGGATCCGAAAGTGTTCAGTATCTGTTCTCGGACTCAGGTCGTGAGAGACGTAATTTTGGAGCAGTTACCGAATAGGATGTTTTGTGGTCCGGTCAGCGCTGATGATTTAAGCAGTATTACTTTTTTGAATTTTTTGCAGAGGGATGTTACTACATTGGCGAATGGTGATTTCGCTGGACTCACCAATTTAACGGGTATCCTCCTTACTGGAAACGCTCTCACGAGTCTACCTGAAGATTTATTTGATGGACTTACCAACTTATCAGAACTCTACCTTAATCAAAACGATCTCACGAGTCTAAATTCGAATCTGTTTGATGGCCTCACGAATTTAGAAATTCTTCACCTTGGTAACAACGGACGACTCACGACTCTACATCAAGATCTGTTTGATGGGCTCACCAGCTTAAAAAATCTTGACATTGGTGGTAACGGACTCACGACTCTACATCAGGATCTGTTTGATGACCTCACCAGCTTAGAAGAACTGGATATTGATCATAACGAGTTGACGAGTCTAAATTCAAATCTATTTGATGGACCTACTAGCTTAAAAGAACTTCGTCTTGCTGACAACAAGATCTCGTCTCTAAATTCAAATCTGTTTGATGGACTCACTAGCTTAGAGTTCCTCAGTCTTTCAGGCAACGACATCACATTTCTCAGTCAAAATCTGTTTGAGGAACTCACCAGCCTAAGGACTCTCTTCATTCGTAGCAACAGTCTCGTGGATCCACCTCAAGATCTCTTTGATGGCCTCACCAACTTAGAAACCCTTAACTTTGAAAACAACTCTTTCACGAATCCACCTCGAGATCTCTTTGATGGACTCACCAACTTACAAACTCTTAACCTTGATAACAACTCTATCACGGAACTACATCCAGAGCTCTTTAATGATGTTGAGTCTGATCCATTTACAGTTAGCTTGAATGGTAATCCCCTCACCTGTGTCCCTGCCGCAATACTTAATCAGGGGAATGTCGTTATCGAGCCTACCAGTATTGCCGTTGTCTGCCCTGATCTCTTGGTTACGTTAAGCACAAACCCCATCAGTATTGGGGAGGAAGATGGAGCCACCGAGATCGCTGTAACCGCCACATTAAATGTTCTTCGGTCAACCCCCACGCCAGTGACGGTCTCTGTGGGATCGGGTACCGCGACCTCAGGAACAGACTTTACCGAAGTCTCCGATTTTACAATCAGCATTCCGGCGAACACCCGGTCTGCCACCGGAACGTTCACGCTGACGCCCACTTCGGATACTGTGGAAGAGTCGAATGAGACCGTGAGGATCACCGGAACTAGCACGGCGTCAAATGTGACGGGTGTCATTGCAACCAGTCTTGCGATCAATGATGATGATATTACGCTAACGGTATCCCTCGATCTTTCCCTTACCTCCATTTCCGAAAATGCAGGTAGCACAACGGTGACGGCAACCCTTAATAGCCCCTCCACCGTAGAGACCACGATCACGATCTCAGCGGACCCAACCTCACCGGCCACCGAGTCGGATTATACGCTAAGTGGGAGCACACTCACGATTGCGGCGGGGCAGACGGAGAGTACGGGCAACGTGACCATCACGGCCGTAGATAATCCCGTAGATGCACCAGATAGAACGGTACAGGTGCAGGGTACGACAGAAAATACCCAAGGAGTAACGGGGCCCAGTACGGTGGAGCTTACGATCACCGATGACGAAGGGGCACCAACCGTGACGTTATCACTGGAGCCTTCCACAATCACTGAGGATGGAGGCAGCACAACGGTCACGGCAATGCTTAACCATCCCTCCATTGCCGCGACCACGGTGACGGTCACAGCGCTTGCCAACCCACCGGCTGTGGCATCGGACCTGGTGCTGAGTCAGAATACGACTCTAACCATTGAGGCGGGAGATACTGAGAGTACAGGTTTGGTAACCATGACGGCGGTGGATAACGAGGTGGGGGCCCCAGACAAGACCGTACAGGTGCAGGGTGCCGCGACGAACACGCAGGGGGTGACCGCGCCTGCCGATGTTGTTCTAACCATTACCGATGATGGGGATATAAATCCGACGGTCTCGCTGACTCTTACCTCCACCTCCATCTCCGAGGATGAAGGGCAAACGACCGTGACTGCAACGATTGATCCTCCCTCCAGTGCGGTCACCACGATCGAGGTATCGGTCCTCCCCGATGTACCGGCCACGGAGTCGGATTATCAAGTCAGTGAGAACCCAACGTTGACCATTGCAGCAGGGGAGACGGAGAGCACTGGGCTGGTGACCATTACGGCGGTGGATAACGAGGTAGATGCGCCAGACAAGACCGTGCAGGTGCAGGGTAACGCGACGAATGCACAGGAGGTCGTAACAAACCCAGAAGCGGTAGAGCTTACGATTACGGATGACGAGGAGGCGCCAACGGTCACTCTGATGCTGGATCCCCCCACGATTAGCGAGAATGGAGGCGAGACGACGGTCACAGCATCCTTAAATCGGGCCTCTGGGACGGTGACCACCATTGAAGTGATGGTGCTCCCCGACGCGCCGGCAACAGAGTCGGATTATCAAATCAGCGATAACGTGACGTTGACGATTGCAGCAGGGGAGACCGAGAGTACAGGTTTGGTAACCATGACGGCGGTGGATAACGAGGTGCAGGCGCCAGACAAGACCGTGCAGGTGCAGGGCACCGCGACGAATACGCAGAACGTAACGGGCCCGGAGGCGGTAGAGCTTACGATTACGGATGACGAGACGCCCCCAACCGTCACGCTGATGCTATCTCTCTCCACGATTGAGGAGAATGAAGACGAGACGACGGTCACAGCATCCTTAAATCGGGCCTCTGGGACGGTGACTACCATTGAAGTGATGGTGCTCCCCGACGCGCCGGCAACAGAGTCGGATTATCAAATCAGCGAAAACTCGACGTTGACGATTGCGGCGGGCGAGACCGCGAGCACCGGGACGGTGACCATCACGGCGGTGGATAACGAGGTAGATGCGCCAGACAAGACCGTGCAGGTGCAGGGCACCGCAACGAATACGCAGGACGTAATGGGCCCTGAAGATGTAGAGCTTACGATTACGGATGACGAGGAGGCGCCAACGGTCACGCTGATGCTGGTTCCCTCCACGATTGAGGAGAATGAAGGCGAGACGACGGTGACCGCAACACTCACGCATCCCTCCAGTGCGGTGACCACCATTGTCGTGACAGCGCTCCCCGACGCACCGGCCACGGAGTCGGATTATCAAATCAGTGAGAATTCGACGTTGACGATCGCAGCAGGGGAGACCGAGAGCACTGAGTCGGTGACCATTACGGCGGTTGATAACGAGGTGGACATGCCAGATAAGACCGTGCAGGTACAGGGCGCCGCGACGAACACGCAGGGGGTGACCGCGCCCGCCGATGTTGTTCTAACCATTACCGATGACGATACGTCAACGGCGGCAGAGGCACCAACCGAGCTTCCGACCGTGTTTACTCTCCATGGGAACTATCCGAACCCGTTCAATCCGTCAACAAGGATCCAGTTTGATCTTCCCGAGAGGGCGCAGGTGACGGTGCAGGTCTTAGATGTGTTGGGACGTAAAGTAATGGAGTACCCTGCCCAAGCGTTTGATGCGGGTGCGAACCAAACTATTGAATTGAATGCGATTCAGCTTGGATCGGGGACCTACCTATATCGAATGATTGCGGTAGGATCGGAGACCAAATATCAGAAGACGGGTCGCATGATACTGATGAAGTAGGGTATACAGAGTAAATCACTTGCTCAGAATTCAAAGAAAGCGCCCCAATATCACTTGGTATTGGGGCGCTTTCGTATTGAATAGGCGGAAGAGTTTTACGTGTACTGTGGGAATACTTGTTTCTGTGTCAGGTGAGAATCTCCTGTCTCAACAAGATCCTTCCTCATGCTAAGGATTCGTACCAAGTGGGATATGGTAGACTATGAGACCTTACGACAGGTGAAACGAATGACGCCCTCACCCCGGTCAGGGCTGGCCGACGCACTCAGTACAGGATCCGTATGAACCTGAGTGGACCACAACCCTTCCCATCCTTGGATCAATTGTAAGATCTATCATAGCAGTAATTCCGTCAGCATATGGGTAATTCAAAGCAGATTTCGGGGATCATCCAACCGATCCTCCAGAATGTTTAGGATCCTCGTTTGATCTATGGTTTGTCTCATGATCAAGTCCCCCGTATCCGAATTCACATGGTCATGATCCGATGTGATAACCCGGACCGAACGGTTGTTTGCAAGGATAAAAAGACGTTTTTAGATTGTGGCATAGGTTTACCTGACTAAAATTGATCAAATGGAAAAACAAAGCCTCTGTGAGTAGATCAGATGATCGTAACTTGCTGAATAGGTAATAGATACAATCCTTATAGACTGGATTGAGAAAAAAAATCGCAAATTGAGGTGAATATTCTGGGACTAAATCTTGAATGTATCAAGATAGCCAAGTCCATTCAGGTTATGGGCTTCAAGACCAACTGAATAGATGAGCTCTCTCGGTCAGAGATTGAGAGTTGCAGAAGGTTGTATTCCTCCGCTGCTCCCTTATTTGATGACCATGGTTCAAGAGATTGATTGAATCGTCTCCTTACTTGATCACCGAAATTGCACGAAACTTTAATCAGTGATTGCCGCTGGTCCGTGACACAAGGGCAAAACTGACATGCTACGAACAAACCACTTTTCGTAGTCGTTCACGCAGTTTCGGAGGGGTGCCGGAGTGGTTGAACGGGGTGGTCTCGAAAACCATTGTAGGCCCTGCCTACCGGGGGTTCGAATCCCTCCCCCTCCGCATCATGTCAAAGCCTCTGATTCTTACCCTTCTCCTGCTTTTGATCCCATCTTCTGTATTAGGGCAGGAAATATTCTACCAGCCGATTGTACGGCCTCTAGGGAGTAGCTATTACGTACATAAGACGGAGCACTTTGAGATCATTTTTGAGGAGGGGAGCGAAGTTGAAGCATGGGAGACCGCCCAAGTGCTTGAGCGTGAGCTTGATGCAGCACAGATGCTCACGGGTGGGGCGAGGCAAATGTGGATGCCAGTAGTGATGAATAACTCCAACGATCAGAGCAATGGGTATGTACATACCCATCCCTTTCGACAGGAAATTGAAGTCCCACACATAAAGGGGAGCCGATTAGGAACGAAGTTCGATTCCTGGATCACGGCAGTTGCGTCACATGAACTAGTTCATGCTACACAGGCGGATGCTGGAGGCTCCTGGGGGCTGGGTAAAATTCTACATTGGGTAGCCCCCGATCTTGCTCGATCATTGAATCTATCTCTTCCGCCTGGATTGAATGAGGGGGCAGCAGTTTTCTTTGAGAGTTCCGTAGGTGATGGAGCTGGACGGCTGAACGATGCACGTTTTCAGATGCAGTTCCGTGCCGCAGTTGAGTCTGAACACCCATGGAGTCTGTCCCAGATGATGGAACGTTCACGGTATAGTTTTCATGCGAATCGGCACTATATCGGGGGCGCAAATTTTTTTGCATGGCAGCATTCACGAGATCAGGGAGAATTCTTCAAAAAGATGCGGGCCCAACGCTATCGTAATCCCATTCGATTCAGTGGGCTGGATCTACGCCGCACGACTGGACAACATATGCGTGAACTTACCGCAGTATTCCAGAAGGAGATGACCCCTGATTCAATTCAAATTCAAAGTTCATCAAGGATTATTGCAGGACGTCAGGGAGTATTACAGCGTTGGCCGCAGTGGCTCAGTGATTCGACTCTCGTCGTATATAGGAGAGGATTAAGAGAAACTCCTGGATTATACAGAATAGATATCCACAGCGGAAGAGCTCAACTGATTCACGCAGTCTTGCTACCCGAAGATGCGTGGTTTAGTGTAAGGGACAGTGTTGCTCTGTACTCTCGCTATGTGCCAGATATATTCTCAACACTCCGATCCCATGCGGATGTGTTCCGATATGATTTCCAGAATCAGCAGGAGACTCGGCTTACCAGAGAAGGACGGGTACATATGCCCATCCAGACCACTTCCGGTATCTGGGCACTCCAGAATCATGGGCAGCGTAACAAATGGGTTCAGATTGATGAAAGTGGACAGATTCAGCAAATCCTGGGTCGAAAACAAGCAGATTTGATCCAAATTGCTCCCAGTCAAAAACTCATCGCACTTCTGATTCGGCATCGCGGAATGCAGGGAATCTACTTAGCAGAGCCAGATGGTGAGCTTGAGCCATGGATTTTCTTGGAGGATGGTTCTATTCTTGAAGTATCATGGAGCCCAGATGGTCAATTCCTCCTCTTTACAGCAGACCACGGGGGAGTGACAAATGTTTATTGTTATGACCTTCATCTGGCGCGCACGACCAAACTGACGGATGTAGCATATGGCGCTATGGATCCTGTTCTCTCTGAGGATCAGCAAACCCTTCTCTTCGTTGAGTACCAACATGAGCGATACAATATTGTGTCTATTGAGTTCTCTCCCTCAGAGGCTCCTCCTATATCGCTTCTTTCCGCTGAGGAAGTGCCAGAGATTCTTACGAGACAAGTCGTGCCAGAGGATTTTACCTATGAGCCCTATACGTCTGGCAACAGGCTCCAGCCTCGAATGCTCCTTCCTATTGGTTCATGGTCAAATGAGACACCGAATAGAAGATTAGGACTACGCGGTGGATTGGGAATCTACGGAAGCGATCCCTTGCGCCGGGTGACCTACAGGGCAGAAGCGACCATACAGTCAAGCAAAGTATGGGGAGTTGCAGAGGTAAGTTCATCATTAGGGCCCATCATTGCGAAGGTAGAAGCATTCAATGAGCCAGAGGCTCTGATTGCCAGAGTTATGACGCAGGAAGAAATCACGCAGGATCGAACGTATGGGGAGCAGTCCATAGGTTTTGGTTTGACCGTTACTTTGCCACTCAGGTTTGAAGCAAATGTTCGACATAGTTACGCCAGAATCAGTGCGGGTTTGAAAAGTGAGCAGACAAGATGGTTTAGCTTAGATGAGAATCCAGTGCCATTCCGTATAGATACAGGGCAGTCCCTCGTTGAATGGCAACGCAGTACGCGAGTGGAAACGAGTATCCTGATCGCTTTGGGGTTGCAACAGAATACGCGAGATATATGGCCAAACCAAGGAACAATTGTTGAAGCCCATGGACGCACGGATCTACGTCGAGAAAGTGATCCAAGACAGGTAGGCCTGTACATGAGGTTGAATCAGTATTTCCCATTTCTACTAAGTGCCAACACGGGAATGCGACTAATGGTTGATCTACTCACTCAAAATCTTGATGGAGTATATAATAGTTCACTGGTCCTTCCCCGAGGATTTGAAGCTGCCCTTGGAGAGGGGACCTATGCGCGCTTTGGTGCAGAGGTTCTTCAGCCTATTTGGTTTGTAGAGGATGGATCACTAACCTTTCCAGTGTACATCAAGGTTCTTTATCTATATGGTTTCGCCCAGAGAGTTATGAGAGGGAATGATTATGTTGGTGCATGGTCTGCAGGCCTTGGAGTGGGTGTGCAGTATCGGCTTCTGCATTATCTTGATCTGGAGATCCGTGCCTCAATCAATCCATTTGATCTAAGCAAGTACTACGCTACACTCATGTGATCCGTTGACCGTACTGGGATAGGAGTGAACAAATTGGACCAGATTTTGTAAGGATCCGTGTTTTCCCAGTACCTTAAAAGCTACATATGACCGCTCCAAATTCATTGCCCCCAGACGCATGGGCCCCCTTATTTGGGAACTTGCTTGATGAGATTCAAATTGCGACAAGAGCAACGCAGGTTCTGATACCTATATCGTGACGAAATTTCAAAAATCTTCATAAGTCATGTATCATTTTGCTATTAATGTAGTGGACCGTTACGGGACATGCGCACGCTGATATTCATTTGCATCCTAGCCGGGATCACATCGTCTTCAATGGCCAGTGAATTTCGGTGTACTGCCCAAGTGAATTATCGTCAGCTTGAAGGTTCCAACTTTTCCTTCCTTGACGATCTTGAGGAACAGGTTGAGGAGTATATGAATGACAATAATTGGACCGAAGATCAATTTGAGTTACATGAGTTGATTGAATGTTCAATCCAGATTGTGATTCAGGAGAATTTCACTCTTACATCCTTTCGGGCTCAGTTGATCTTAAACAGTACGCGTCCAATTTATGGAACCATGGCGAAGACCCCTTTATTACAGATTAGCGATAATGCATGGGACTTCAGTTATTCACAGGGGACTCCTTTGGTATTTGAGATTGAGCGGTTTGATGGTCTGACGACGGTGCTTGACTATTATGCCTATCTTATGTTGGGCTATGACTATGATTCGTTCAGCGAATTTGGAGGTGAGCAACATTTTCAGAGAGCCAAACGGATTCAGCAGTTGGCGGTCACGAACAATGCCGTTGGGTGGAGTACAATTAATATTGAGGGACGTGCACGCATTGTGGATCAAATGACGAGCCCAGGTATGCGGCCACTTCGTCAGGTCTACTACCAGTATCATATTGAAGCCTTAGATTTATTCACCTTAGATCAGGAATCTGCTCGGGGGAAGATGTTGGAGGTTTTGCAGATGATGTCTGACCTTTATGATGATCAATCCAGGCAGTATGTATTTGATATTTTCTTCAGTACGAAGTACAACGAGTTGATCGGAATTTTCTTGGATTCAGAAGAACAAGGGGCAGCATATGACCTCCTTTCGGATGCAGATCCATCCAGATTATCCAGTTACAATAGACTGATTGAATGAAGGGTATCCTTTTAATTGCTTTTGTCGGAATCACGTTATGTATCTCAATTGCCGTCGGATTTAGCATATGGCCGGCTAATCAGGATCAACTTCCTCCTATGGTGGTGTACAAATCTCCTACATGCGGATGTTGTGTCAAGTGGGTGGAGCACATGGAAAATGCTGGGTTTGATGTGGAATCGCGTGATATGAGAGATATGAATGCCATTAAGCAACAGTTAGGAGTTCCCCGCTCTGCAAGTTCATGTCATACGGCCGTTGTTGATGGCTATGTGATTGAGGGCCATGTTCCTGCTCGTCATGTACTTCAATTACTTGAAAACAGACCTGACATACCAGGAATTGCAGTGCCAGGGATGCCAATTGGCTCTCCAGGGATGGAAGGCCCCAATGCGAGCCCCTATGAAGTTGTCACATTCAACGGGGATTCACTAACGGGCGTATATGCGACCGTCAATCCATAGGATTAATGGCCATTCACTCCATTCGTTTGTTTGGTGATCCCGTCCTTCGACAGCAAACAATACCGATTGAGTCCGTCACCTCGGAACTACGAGAGCTATTGGCTGATTTGATTGAGACCATGCATAATGCTGAGGGGATTGGTCTTGCAGCCCCCCAGATTGGGCGTTTGGAACGTATCTTCGTTGTTGATGTCTCCGCACTTTTAAACACCCTGCCCGAGGAAGATCAGTCTGCCATTCCTAAACAGCCGATGGTATTCATCAATCCCGAGGTTCGTTGGGAATCGGATATGGAGGTAGAGTTTGAAGAGGGGTGTCTCTCAATTCCAGATATTCGAGAACCGGTATGTCGCCCAGAGTCCGTAGAGATAATTTATAGGGATGAAAACATGAAAAAACAGTCCTTCTTGGTTAAAGGCATTCTTGCACGTGTTATCCAGCATGAATACGATCACTTGGAAGGAATATTGTTCACGGATCACATCAGCGCTTTTCGTCGTACGTTCCTGAAACGTAAGTTATTGGAAATATCGAATGGTAATGTTCATGCGGAATATCCGATTCAAGCGGTTTAACGAGGGCCAATATAGCTTTGAGATCAAGATGCGGCTTCCTTCAAATCGAAGTTTTTTCGCCTGTGTGGCATTGGTCATCATTGGCGCCTTGGGGGGGATGCACCTCAAGGTTTTTGCTCAGACCGATGATCAGATTTCATTGATACTACCTACGGAGAATGATGCGCTTTTCCGAGGTGGGGGGCCAGAATTCTATATGCGAACCTACCGTCGTCCAAAACCGAATGAACAACCGGGATGGACTGGGGGGAAGTATGGATTTGTACGGAATGTGCGCCATACGAGTGAGGGGGTCGTTTACAGTCGTTTTCATGAAGGCATAGATATTCGTCCATTGCGACGTACATCTCGCGGAGTTCCGTTGGATAAGATCAAGACGATTGCAGATGGAGAGGTCGTTTATGTGAGTCATCAAGAGAATCATTCCAATTACGGACGATATATCGTAGTTGAGCACTGGTGGGGAGAGTCACCATACTACAGTCTTTATGCCCATATGGAACGCATTACCGTAGGCATCGGTGACAAGGTTGAACAGGGGGAAGCGATTGGTGTGATGGGCTATACGGGGGCTGGAATCAACAGAGACCGGGCACATCTTCATTTGGAGATTAATCTGATGCTCAATGAAGCCTTTAATGATTGGTATGAGGATCACCTCATCCGAAGAGTTCCCAATCACCATCAAATCTACAATGGACTCAATCTGGTAGGGATTGATGTCGCTGGACTCTACTTGGAACTACGGGAGAATCCTGACCTGACCATGTCCGAGTTCCTGAAAATGGAACCTCATTCGTTTGAAGTTACCATTCCAGCCGGACCGACACTCCCCGATATGTTATGGCGTTATCCGTGGCTCTGCGAAGAACTGGAAGGTTGGATCCCCGAATATGGTCCTCCCATTGAATTGGGCGCTTCATGGAAAATTACCTTTGCCGCCTCTGGATTGCCACTAAAATTTCAATCCTCTGACGAGGTCGTGAATGGCCCGAAAATAAATGTCCTTGAGCGCTCAACTATACCATATCAGTATCTCACAAATGGACTAGTCCGCGGCAGAGGAAATGACTTCTCTCTCTCGGAGAGTGGACTACGCCGCATTGATCTGATCACCCGTTCCTTGATGGATTTGTACGATTCGGAGTGGCAGGAATAAAGACGGTTCGCCTCTTGACATCCAGATAGAAACCGAGAGTTGAATCTCCCCACACCAATGGGGATGATATGCAGGAAGCAATAGAT
The DNA here is from genome assembly GCA_965209015.1 of Rhodothermales bacterium. Classification (GTDB taxonomy): domain Bacteria; phylum Bacteroidota; class Rhodothermia; order Rhodothermales; family Bin80; genus Bin80. The sequence continues at coordinate 886,097 of OZ242367.1, forward strand.
CTGAAATTTTTCTCTTTCAGTCAGTTAAATCATTTGACTGATGACAAGAAAAGGAATACCTCAGAATACAGCACGGTTCGGATCCGTAGGCCTGACCTTGCGAATACAAAAATGAGGAGATGCGGACGGTTAGGTTGTATGCGGCCTCGGCACTGGATCCTAAGGATTGTGGTACTTAGCTTTATACTTTGGAGCGGTCCGAACAGTAGTTCTGCTCAGCAACGGCCAACGCTCAGCGGTACGGTAATAGATTCTAATTCGACATCGCCGATTTCTGGGGCAGTGGTCATTTTGGCTGGAACCCTACACGGTGCGTTGACAGATAATGATGGACGATTTCAATTTGCCACAATCCTCCCGGGTAAATATCTTTTAAGTGTGTTTGCAGAGGGATACGACACGATTCAGAAATCCATTGAGATTCAGGAAGATATGGAATTAGTTCTGCTCATTTCTCCCGTGGGCTACGAGTTGCCAGATCGTCATGGATTTCCGAGTCCAAATTCTCAGACATTCTCTAATCTATTCAGATCCTTACTACCTCGCAGAGTGAATGCACTCAGAGTTCTGTATACTCCGATCGAATCAGAGTTCAATATAAATTCATATTATATGGAAGGGCTTCGTTTGATCTACCCCTTCACTCCGTTTCTTACATTGACTGAATCAGATAGAACAGAGATCATTCCTGGCCCTTACAGCTTGGACCATGGACTGGATGCTACGATTCAGTATAAGACATCAGAACAATCCACGAGTGGGGTAGAACTTATTTATGACTCTAAACAAAGAGGGTTGATTTCAAGGGGGACACTTGAACGCGATTGGTCTGGTGGATATGGGATACTAAGTGCGAGCTATTCCGGTGCTGGCGATTATTTAGATGGAAGTGGTCTCGTTCAGCAGGCGGGACTTCGCTCGGGAAATATTGCTGGGCGCGTTGGTGTCAGGTTGGATCCCAATCAGGCAATCACCGGGAGTGCAGGGTGGCTACAAGATCTAAGCCACGCGGGTGAAGAGTTTCTTCAGAGGTCGGCGTTTTTCCAATATAGATATTCAAATAAAACCGGCTTCCTTCAAGGCGTGACAGCATCCTTTGCGGTTCAGGGGTTGGAACATGAAATAGCAGAGAGGCAGCAGGGCGGATCTGTCTCGGTACGACTCATGCCATGGTCAAATCTACGCTTGCATATTGGCTCAGACTACTATCACCATACATTCAGCGAGAAGTCTCACCATAGAATGAAGGAAGAAAATTACCCAGATTCATCTTTGGATACGGGAGTATTTATGACGGTTCTTCAACGGGTATCTCAATTTCTGATTGATGTTCAATACAGGTTGGACTCTCACAACAACCAGTGGGGTGGAAGCACATCTGTGACTTGGCAATTCGGAAATGAATGGAAATTGCTGGCAGGTGCAGGTCGGGTGAGGTCAAGTGGATCAGCAGGAATGTTGAGACAAATAAATTTGGGAATCCGGTGGGAAGGACTCAGTGAAGTTATTGAGTTCATGACATTTTCTCGGGAGACCGAGAACAATCATTCCTTCGGTGTGACCTCACTCTTCCAGAGGGCATGGTGGAGCGCAATGACCTATACGGCGGTATCAAACTTGTCATCTTCTGACCTGAAACCGTGCTGGTCTACCTGGGGACAGGTGCAGGTGGTGGTTCAAGGTCCGTTCAACCTGTTTAAATTTGGCTCAGATCTGTATGGCACAATCTTTAATGAGCCAGCGTGGATCAGTACGGATATATGGTTGCAAATAAGAGAGTTCAATGGCATATCTCTGCAGATCCGGACCAATAACTTATTGGATGGAACGTTCCGATACCCATATAGCGAATTTGCAGAACCGGGGCGGTCAGTTGTATTTTCTCTTCGGTACCAACACAAGTAAGCAATTCTCAGGTTGCCAGAGAATCTGCAACCCGTCGTGCAGTTTCTGCGAAGGGACGGAAAGAGCATCCAAGTGTCTCAATCGCACGTTGGTTTGAATATTGTCGTGGTTGAAGGATTGATCGTACAGTCGATCGACCAAAACCAAGATTTTGGCCTGTCACATAGCTCCAGAAATCTGCAAGAGTTCCTCCCACCAGTGCAAGGCTATAAGGGATGGCGATACGTGGGGGATTGACGTCCATGGCTTCGGCCAATTGAGAAAAGATTGATTTCCAAGTAAGATTCTCACTTCCCAAAATGTAACGGGCTCCAGTGCGTCCCTGTTGCAATGCAGCAAGATGCCCTAAGGCTACATCCGTTACATCTACCACATTTGTCCCACCGCTGGGATAGGCTCTTATTTTTCCAGCACGAATCTGGAGTGCATATTGATGGGTGACATTCAGAGCTTTTCCACCACTGCGGTCTGGTCCGAAAACTAAGCCGGGGTTAACGATCACAGCATCAAGCCCCTCGGCAATAGCTCGCTGTACCTCGAGTTCTGCCATGTACTTACTTTTGGCATAAGGCCAGAGCAGAGACTTATTCTGCCATTCAGAATTTTCATTAGATATGCTCCGATCTGGATTTGCAATTGCAGCAACGCTGGATGTATGCACTAGCCGCTCAATTCCACTGTCTCTTGCTGCATTGACCACTGCGGCCGTACCCTGAACATTGACTCGGTTGAGAGACCGGGATCGAAAACGAACATTTCCAGCTACATGAAAAACAACATGAATTGATTTCATTGCATCACGCAACGCATTCAGGTCGCCAATGTCTCCAGTACAATGTTCAATCTCAGATGCAACTGGACTTAACAGGCTTAGATTAGAAGTCTCCCGTCTGAAAATACGAGTGTGATGCCCTGCTTCCAAGAGTAAATGTACGAGTTCACTCCCCACAAATCCAGTTGCACCGGTAACAAGTACTTTCATGGTGCAAATTCGATAAGAAGGGTATCAGGTGTAACCGTTTCCCCTTCTTTCACATGAATCTTTATGACTTTTCCCGTACACGGGGATCGAAGTTCATTTTCCATTTTCATTGCTTCAAGTATAATTAATCCTTGATGTTCAGTAACAGGTTCTCCCTCTTGAATCATTATTTTCATGATTGCTCCAGGCATCAGAGCTCGAAGTGCATTCGTAGTTTTATGTACCTGAGTTTTCCGACCATGGAGTAAAATGAGTTCTGAGCGCTCACTGAGGATTTGGGCTCTGACCATCTTACCATTGATCGTTAATGAGTGATCAGGTTCGTTTCCGATGTGAATCAGATGACTGGCTCCGTTCAATAACAAGCTGTAGACACCGGGCCTCAGTTCAACCAGTGAAGAGTTAATTTTATGTCCAGATAGCCAGAGTTGTTTTTCCGATTGGATGATAGGAATTCGTTCACCATCAACATCAACCAAGAAGTGTTTCGTCATCACTGGATCAGAAAGAAGTTCCTCCCGAATGTTATGGTATTGATAGCTCTCCTCAGAGGAATAGAATTACAACTCCGAAGTTTTCAGCCCTTTGAGTCTCTTTCGACAGTTTTAGATTTCCTCAAATTTATCGTTGATTAGGAGTGCGAGCGTTCAGGTAAAGTGCATAGGGGCCCCGTCAGAATATCGCTAAATGCTTGGGCAATCTGGATCGCTTCTTAGATGCCTATCTCTTGGCACTGATCAGCCAGATTTCTATATATTTCGATTGACCTATGTGCCACACATTCCTCACAGATTATGGGAGAATCCTTTAAGTTCAGATACATAACAAGTAGCCGGTATATCTTTTTCAGGGCAAAGCATATTCTGCTATCAGCACAAATTTTGAGCAATTATTTTCATTGGCCGAGAGCAACTTTATTATCATAGACTCTCTAAGTATAAAATTTTTGAAATGGGTGATTAGGCAGGTAATATGGATGCTAAGTATACAATGTTTTTTTGGATTCCTCTATAAATCAACCAAAAGTTCAGCAGCAGTGATGATCGCAAGTTCTGACATTATTCCCCGACACAAGGTATGGATTTCTGAGCTCTATATATCCGGCTTGGGTTCCAGATTTTAGTTGATCAATCTACGTTCAGATATAAAATTTGTGGCTGAAATCTCCTTTTGAATTTCTATGCACGCAACAAGGTCTTATGATTTCAATTTCTCTCCCTTACTCAACTTGAGCATTAACTCATAGGGGCGCGAGTGATTGGGGTTTCAAGAAATATTGAATTATTTTTCAATTATTAATTAATTGGACGAAGTTCCGGTTCAGTAGTTCCTATGGTTTAAGCCGTTACATTTCGTGAACTTTTTATTAATTTTATGCGAATTCTCTCGAATTTCTCCAAAATCAGGAGATATTCAATCTGGTTTCGCAGTATATTTTACCATATATGCTTGTGTATTATGCTCGTTTTGCGAACTTGGTAAAATTTATTTTAGTCCTTATCAGAGATGCAAATTGGATCTATAATGTTGCTTGTCGTGGGAGCACTAACTTGGATCGCTTGGAGGAAGCCAGGGGGCTGGTTGTCAAAGATGAGTTCGCGAGGACACTTTTTTGTTACTTTGGCTGGTGCAGCCCTCATGGCGGGATTGATTGTCACAGGCAATCCACAGAATACTCGGATTATGGTACCGTTGATGGCCTTGTTGTTTGGTACATCCTTGGCCTTGAGGTATTATAAAATGAGAAAAAAAATGTGTTAAGAGTGCGTGTTCCGGATTTGCTGATCGCACTCCTGAGCACCCCTGTTGAATTGCCCGTCTCGGCTGAACATTGGCGTGTTATGCCCGCTGATGAAGAGGGGATGCACCTATTATTTGCCCCGGTAACAGTACGCTTGTGAATGAGACATTGGTGGCATACAGTGTTTTATTCGCTCGTTGTGGGGGGGGCAGCAATGGGTGCCGTCCACATGCCTGGAAATACTTCCTCCAGTACAATCTTGCCAATCCATTCAATCTCACGGTCACCGTCGCTCATTATCCCAGCGGGGCCTCCAAGTAGAACCCCATTGATCATCGATGCTTCGGCCAAGTCTCCAAAGGGTGGGCCGGCATCCCGCTTACATCATTGGAAACCATGCTCAACTGTATGAATACCACGACGACGCAGACGGGCCTGAATGTTACAGCGCAACTAGTTGAATGCGAATATGTACGGGGATGTTCAACGGCAATACAAATTACGGTCGACGACAAAACTTTTTACGGTTTCAGGAATCCAAAGTTTAACCATGGCGGAGCACATTTCATTGAGACGGAGCAGCTCGCTGCTCCGCCTCAATGAAGAGGGTAATTTCCACGATTTGGTCCATGTCTGATCTCTCTGTTGGCCTGCTGGACACGGACAACAGCAGGCAAATTCACTTCTAATTGTGTTCCAAGGGTTCATGTGCTGATTGGTTAGGAAGTGGGAGATTCAAGTCCTTCGTTCACGTTTTCTTGTCGCCGTTGGGCTACTTCTAACCGATAACTTGGCAGATGAAGCTCTAAGACCACACAATGATGCACCAATCGGTCCACGGCGGCGGTTGCGTTCATTGGATCATAAAAGATGCCCTCCCATTGCGAGAAGGGCAGGTGGCTGGTCAGGAGCACGCTCTTGCGCTCATAGCACGCAGCCAAGAACTGGAACAGGGCTTCCATCTCTTCCCGACTATGCTTCACATAACCCAGTCCATCAATGAGAATCCCATCAAAGCGTAGCAACTGCTGAATGAAGGGTTGGAGTCCTTGCTCCTGTTTTGCACGAAGTAAGGCGTCAACTAGTGCATCCGAGTCTTCGCAGATCATCTCCCCAAGAGCAACCAACTGCCTCCTGCGTCTTGAGCGCCTGTGAGAAACCGTGCTCTGGGGAGTGCTGTGATTTACGCCACATAGAGAGTCTGTGCCATCACAATTAAATCTCATTCGGTGGATAAATTCGTCTCGTTTGGAAAACTGGCTCTTCGCACTTAAGAGTGGGTTAATTGATTTCGGTAGCCTTCTGGATACATATCTAACCCTCCGAGATAGAAGTAAATCGCAGTGGCGAACCGCTGTTTATTTCGGTATCCCCGGGCACGGACCTTGATGCTTTTGATCCTACTATTGATGCTTTCCGCTGGCCCATTGCTGACTTTGAGAACGATGGCATTGATGATCCCCCATAGATGTTTTTTGACGGTCTTCGCGGCCTCTTTCATGGGAGCAAGTCTACAGCGCATGGCCCAACTCAACCAGCGCGTCCAACCTTTGCGTGCCCACGTTCGACTCGTATAGTGCCAGAGTCTCTGGGACAGGTCTTTGATTGCCCAAGCCCGAGCCGTTCTCAGCGAACTCTTCTTTAACGCTTGGAATCGTTTCTTTTGCTTGACTGACATATTCTGCGGATTGGTCAGCCATACATACTTGGTCCCTGTGAGATCCAGACTCCCTTCTTTCCGCAATTCTCGATTCTCCTGTTTCCGAACTTTATCTACTGCACCTCCTATATATCTGGCTACATGAAAGCGATCAAATGCAATCTTTGTTTCTGCGTCAGGAACCCATTTGAGTGTAGCGGAGATGAACGCGGGCCACATATCCATACTCAAGCTTTTGAGGGCTTTCAGTTGTGCAGGGGAACGAGAAGCATAATAGCTTTCCAGACTTTCTTTCTTCCGTTCATCCGCGACATGCAACACATGCCCCGTTTTCGGATTCCCCACTATCGTAACGTAGTTGTGCCCTTTTGTAAAGGCAATTTCATCCACACAGATGTGTTCCGTCTTCTCTTCCTCTCTACGAGCAAGCCCTCGCTTGACCGCACGTTCCATGATATTGGAGATCATTCTCCAACTCACCTTCAGTCGAGTGGCCACCGTGGATAGACTGCCCGCATCCTCGGACCAGTCAATCACACGCGCCTCAAATCCGGTCGTAAACTGCACCCGCGCATCCGCCCATGGCACCGATACCGTCTTGATCCCATGCTCCGAACACTGCACGCGAGGAACCCTCGCTACCACATGCGTGTGATAGTCACAGATTCGCGTATGACGCCACTTCCGACGACGATGGTCGTAACCCGGACAGGCCTTCCCACACTCGGGACAACGTAACACCAAATCCTCTGAATAGATGACATGGATCTCCGCCGTCAACTCCTCGGAATCATAGGTGATCTCCGATACCTCCCACGAAGAGCCTATACCGAAGAGCTCACTAAGATCTTGAATTTGTATCGCCATGAATCGATCAATTGGTTGATTGGTTAATGAAAATGGAGCGTGTATCTACCCATAAAATAAACATCAAAATCGACTCTGAACCTAATCCATCTCATGACCGTTCATCCTAATTCTGTGGCCTTGCCCACTTAAAAAGCTGTAGACCCGGAAAACTAAGTTTCATACATATTCCTTCCATGCGACAAAATGTGTGAAATTTTGCAGGACGCATCTTTCGGAACCAGGGTTAGACGTCAAATGAGTAGGGGCTCACCCGCTTCATTTCCAAATAGATCCCGGAACCGATCAGTCCATGGTCTTGTCTAACTGACCACTCCCAAACTGTAGTTAAGTTAGAGTTTTCTTTGGGGGCAAATAGAATGGGATTTGCCGCGGCTTTCGTCGGTTAAACTATTTTATGAGAGGATATAGATTCCCCATAACATCCAATGGATGTATGAGTAATTTTAAATTGGGCTGAATTTGACTACGAATGCACTATTATCCACCGGTGGGAGAGGATGAATCGAAAGAGGGGGAGGTGTCAACCATGTTTAATGCAATCGCACAGCGGTACGATTTTCTGAATCGTATTCTGAGCTTTGGACTTGATCGTAGATGGCGAAAAGAAGCAATCCGACGTCTTGGTCAGCAAGAGGGGAAGCGAATTCTGGACGTTGCTACGGGCACAGGGGATGTTGCTCTTGCTGCTCTTCGCTTAAAGCCAAGAGAAGTTGTGGGAGTGGATATTGCCGATAGGATGTTAGAGATCGCTCAAAAAAAGATCATACAAAAATCTATTCAGAATCGAATTTCGTTTGTGTTGGGATCAGCAGAGCAGCTTCCTTTTGCGCCCGATAGTTTTGATGCCGCGATTGTGGCTTTTGGTGTACGTAATTTTGCAAACTTAAATGCAGGCTTATCTATGATCCAACGAGTCCTCAGGCCTGGTGGAGCTTTGGTCGTACTTGAGTTTAGTCAGCCAACCGCGCGACCGGTTCGGTCGCTCTATCAGATGTATTCGCGGCAAATTCTTCCAAGAATTGGAAGTGCACTTTCGGGGGTTACTGGACCATATAAGTATCTGCCTGACTCAATTGGAGTCTTCCCCAGTGGACACAACTTTCTGGCTCGACTTACCGAATGTGGTTTTGAGCGAACAAAGGCAGAGCCCCTTACGTTAGGAATTGTATCCCTCTACACTGGTTATGCCACAGGATCACAGTGAACTATGAAGAAATTTGACGAGTCGAATTTCGTTGAAACCATCTCCATGGAAATATTCAACTTCATCCATCACTCGTCGAATCATGTCCACCCCGAGTCCTCCAGATTTGCGTTTACGAGAGAGCTCAACCACATTGGGTCGCCGATAAGTGTCCAGATCAAAAGAACGGCCACGATCTCGGATCAACACCACAATACTATCTGGGTTGATCGTTAGGGTAAGGTTCACTTTTTCATTAGGATCTCCCCGATAGGCATGCTCAATTATATTGGCACAGGCTTCGTCAACTGCCATTTGTAGATGACCGGCATGCTGTTCATTCATCTCTGCCATACGTGCGTGTTTATGAACAAACCTTCGCACCCGGGCTAAGTGACGAGTTGAACTTGGTACAACAAGAGTGTGAGTAATGGACGCCTGGCCCATGTTTACTACCTATACAGGTTGAATGCCTTTTTCAAAAAGAGAGACGGCTTCCTCTTCAGTTTCTACGATGTGATAAATCAGAGGAAAACCGAGAAGGTCAAAAACATCAAAAATTTTCGGTTGAAGCGCACAAATTTTGATATCTCCACCCAGTGAGCGGATCTCCTCAATAAATGCCATAAAGACTCCGAGCCCAGCACTGGAGATATATTCTAGTTCGCCTCCGTGTACGATGAGATGGGTTTTTCCCTCATCCCGACACTTCTTAATTGCAGATTCCAACTCGGGAGCTGTATGGGCATCTAGTTCGCCACATACCGCTAATACGGTGATACTGCCGGCATTGCGAAATGCAACAGAAAAATTACTCATAAGCAATTCCAATCCTTGGTGTTATATAAATCATGAATTCAACAAGAGGCTGAGGGAATATTAACCACTGGTTCACGACCATGCCACTTGATGACTAACAATGTGAGATCGTCATAATATTTGTTTGAATCCATAAACTCATCTATGGTTTTTCGTATGGCATCGTGTACGCCCTCTGCGCGCTCATAGCGTGCTTTCTGGACACTCGTGATCAGGCGTTCGTATCCAAATTCAACTCCATCAGTATTGCGTCCCTCAATCACTCCATCAGTGTACAAAACAATTAAATCCCCGGGACTGAACGTGAAATTTTTCACTTCCATAGATTCAACGAAGAGTTCATTACGACAGAGTCCGATCCCTAATCCTCCGGTGCGTAAGAGCTCTGCATTTCCACTCACATCAACAAGAATAGCGGGGGAGTGTCCTGCCCGGGCAATAGAAATACTTCCAGAGTTAAGGTCAATAATCCCATAAATTGCAGTTACAAATATATTTTTTTCCAATGATTTCCCCAGTGCTTGATTCACATGATATAGGAAGTCACTGGGTTCAGGTGCGATCCGTGCCACTGCCTGGAAGATCCCCTGCATTTCCGCCATATAGAATGCGGCGGAAGTTCCCTTACCAGAAACATCTGCAACAATAAACACTAATTTCCCTCCGCCCAATTCAAGTAAGTCAAAATAATCTCCTCCAACCTCGTGAGCGGGAGTGCTTGAAGCAGCCAGACTCAGATTCGGGAGTTGAGGCATTGATTGAGGTAACAGGCGCTGTTGCACATTACGTGCAATAGAAAGTTCACTCGCCAAGCGTTCGCGCTCAATCTTCGCTTCAAGGAGTCGGACATTTTCAAGCACGACCGAAGCCTGCGATGCAAAGACTCCGATTGATTCAATATCCTCGTTTTCAAAAGCATAAGCAGTGTCATGGGAAACAAACAGAGTTCCAAGCACCTCCGTTCGGGTTATAAGAGGAACAGCCAATAGACTTAACATACCGCTCAGCTTACTTTCCAGAATTCGACGGTCAGAAGCTGCATTGGGGATGGAAATGAGTTCACGGGTTCGGGCTGCCTCGCTATGGATCAAAGCTACATCACATGATTGATCTGCAAGATGTGCGTCTATATTGTAGGCAGAGATGATTTGAGTTTTCAGGGAACCAGACTCTAAGTCTTGAATGGTCAACCAGGCTGCCTTTCCACGGCCCGAGTCAACGGGCGTGGAAACAATCCAATCGTAGAGTTTTTCAGGTTCTGCAACCTCACGTACCAACACCGTAAGTGCATGCATTGCAGCCATTTCATCCACACTACGTTGATAATCACCGGTCGTTGGTAAATGGAAGATGAGTGAGAGTACCGAGGTCAACGCATAAACAAATCCGAACGTCATGAACAATACCGTTACGATCGTGAGTGGGAGACTGTAAAATAGGAGATAGTTGATCGGATCAGATGGGCCTGCGATTGAGCTGAAAGCCATGCCGGGCCTAAAAATGATAAATAAGGTGGCGGCCGTCAATAAGGTGACCAGCGACCCAAGTCCGATTGCCGCCATCTTTTGCTGAAACGAGAGACGGAACACCCAAGCCAATCGGATGATGTTGAGAAAAATAAATATGACTGACACAGCCACAACTGCGATCCCTACTATCCCTACGATATTACTAACTCCCGGATACGATTCAATCTCAAAGTGATGATGAAATGGAGCAACAGCGACGAAGGAGATACAGGCAGAGAACATGAGTAACCGCCAGTTTCTCTCACTCTTTCGGGTACGCCGGAATCGAACAAGATGGCCAAAGCGAAGGACTAAGATGAAGCTTGTACCAGTTAGTAGGGCATTTAAGAGAGCACTCTTGACGTAGACAATTGGCGCTGCCGGAAAATTGAAATCTAGAAAATCCCCCTGAATCTGAAAGATCAAAAATCCAAGAATCCATGTCCCTAAGATTGCAAGAGTAAGCTGCCAGAACAACTGTGTTGGTGTGGGTTGAGAGTGCCTAAACGCACGGCTGAGAGAGAACCATAGGCATAGATAGCAGATCGCAAGTGCTGCATGATAAAGAATCTTTGAGCTCAATGCTGCGAACTCACTTACTCCGCCAAGATAAGCAAAGGTGGTGGTGCCGATAAGGAATAAGACAAACGTCACGGGAGGAATCCAGCGACGTAGACGTTTGAATACAGGTGCAATCACCTTATTCGACAGAATATTTAGAAAACTGATTTTGGGTACTCCGACTATAGTGATCGCACTAGATAGTACCTTATTTTGAAAAATTTGTTACAGTTTTGAGTTCCCAAAGCAACTTTATTGCGTGAGCAAACGTAAAGAATCCAAAGTGCATTACAGAAAACATGAATATTCCGAATCAGCTCCAGATCACCCTGCTCATTATCCTCACCTGTCTGGTAGTGATTCGATTGTTTTCTGGCCCTCCTCCTCCCCGCGGCGCAATCGCACTTTCCGATCTGAAAGTAAGTCAGTTAAAACAGCAATCCTTTGAGGTTTCTGGACCTTTGAAAATTAAAATTAACGCTGTTGGTTCAATTGATGATCGCGAGGAGATCATCGGTCTTGGAGCTTACCCTTGGATCACAAATAATTCTTCGGGCGATATGGTCTGGTCTATGAATGAATCTAATTCAAGACAAAAAGGCACACTGGTTTCGGTGATTAATGATGAGATCATACTAGAATCGGGGGACTATACCTTGAACTTTGCATCCTTTGGTCAACCATTGCATTACGTGAAGCCTCCTTTCTGGAAAGATATGAAAGAATGGTATGTGACCCTTAATTCTCCAGATGATTCAGATGCCCTTCGACCAATTACTAGTTCATTCATAACGGAACCAGTTGATGAAGTTTTTGACGCAACCTCCCTGCGTAGAAATGAAAAACGAGAATATCTCTTTGAAGTACTCCGTGCTACTGAATTTGAAATTCACGCAATTGGTGAATTTGGAACTAGAGACGAAGAAAAAGCGGTTGATTTTTCGTGGATTGAAGATGTGGCTGACAGCCGAGTGATCTGGCAACTTACTCTAGATAATACAACTTGGGCTGGGGGCGCTAAGGTGAATCGTGTCTTTGATGGCACAATTACTTTGCCTCCTGGGTTATATCGTGCTGTTGCTGAAACAGATAACACTCATCATTGCAAGGATTGGGTCGGGAATCCTCCGTTTCGTCCTTATGACTGGGGATTCCATATGACTACAACTGACCGTGATGCAGTGACTACATTTGATCCTTGGTTGCGGTATGAGCCAATTATCAAATTTACGCAAGTAGAAGATGATGAAGAGTATGAACAATTCTTCACGGTGACTTCTTCAACCCCTATCATTCTTTATGCTTTAGGAGAGATTACCGGGCCAGACAATGGATATGATTTTGCTTGGCTTGATCGTCAAGAAAGTGATGGTGAGTTTCGTACTTTGTGGAAGATGTCCTATAACGGTTCAGCGAAAGCGGGCGGACACCGAAAAAATCGTAAGGAAGTTGTATTTCTCAGACTAGAGCCAGGCAATTATCGTTTAAACTACGAATCGGATGGCTCTCATGCATACGACGCATGGAACGCAGCTAAACCAGACTTCCCTGAGCGTTGGGGTGTGACCATGTTTTCATACACGGATGAAAATCCTGATATCGTAGTTGTATCCGAATCTGAATTATCAACAGCCCCGCTATTTCCATTCTTGCCAGATAACGAATTTACAGAGGAAATTGAAGAAATTGTTAATTCACTACGTGAGTGATTCCATCTGAAATAATCATTTAAGATAGTTGCGGCTCGCATGTATTGACGTCGGGACGAACGCAGCGAAGCTGTTAGTATTTGAGCCTGCTCAGGATGGCTCTATAACACCGCTCAGGGAATCCCAACATATGATTCGACTTGGGGAGGGAGTAGATGCCAGTGGAACCATATCCGAGGCGTCCATGGAACGTCTGATCAATGCATTGAGCAATTTTCACTCCCTCTGTGAACAATTCAGTGTTGAGGTGTGTGTGGTTGTAGGGACTAGTGCCTCCCGAGATGCAGGGGCAGGGATTGTCAGTGTTGTCAGGGAGCGCTCGGGGATGGACTATCACATCCTATCTGGAGACCAAGAAGCTGATCTAAGCTTTGAAGGAGCTGTTGGTGGACTCTCCCATGTACAGGGAAACATCGTTACCTGTGACATAGGCGGTGGATCAACAGAATTTGTTGAGGGAACATCGGAGGGCCTGATCTCTGAGCGGATGAGCCTTGATATTGGTTCCGTCCGTATCACGGAGCGTTTCTTTTCCTCTCAGCCACCCAAATTTGCTGAGTTGGAAGCAGCCAGAGAATTTATACACCAGTCTCTCAGTCGACTACCCTTTTCTGGAAATGATTCGACGGTCCTTGTGGGGGCCTCGGATACCCACCGTCTTCTTCTTGAATTACAACATGCCGTAGTCTCCAGAAAATCTTTGATGACACCACGATTACTTGAACCAGCCTGGGAACGCCTCATCGCAATGGGAGCACATCCAGAAATACTTACATATGAGCAGGTAGAATTATGGATGGAGTGCTTAACACAGATGACCGTGCATGATGTTCTCAGTCTAGATGCTAAAAAGCTCAAGGGAAGAGCGGATGTCTTTCCCGCCGCAACACTTATTTTTCTGGAGGTGATGTGCAAACTTAAACAAAAGAAAATCATAGTTAGCCCCTGGGGATTATGTCATGGTATCGCATTGAGGATGCTCAGAAAGATTGATTTTGTTCACGATCATTCCAGTGCAAACTTGAAACGTTTGATCGAATTTTCTTCCATAGTGTGAATTGAACAGAGGCCACGCACCACTTAGATCTACCTCTTCGGAAAAAAAACAAGTTTAAGTCCCATCTTGGGAAAATGCGTGGGTAGCTTTCGCAGAAGAGAATCTGTGGTACCAAAACGACATGTGACCGGTTGAAATAAGGTAGCATCAATAATTGATGCTCGGCAGTTCATCGCTTTGATGAAGAGATGAATTATGCCTGCGACCAGTAGCCAAGAATACTCTTATATTTCCGGATAAATAAAACCAATTAATACGAGGAAGATGTATTGTAGATTATGAAAAAAAAAGCCATTAAGCGCAAGGAGATTTATCAAATTCTCAGCAAGGTTCAAGATACGGATCGAGGAAGCGACATCATCCGACTAGGTTATGTGAGTGATGTTATGATTGATGGTCCGATGGTCCGATTTAAGCTCAATATTTCTAATCCTCGGAGTACGTTTTCCAGTAGTGCGGTCCGACTCTGCACCGAAGCGATTCAGACTTCACTCGGTAAGGATGTTGAGGTTCAGATTGAGCTTATTCAAAGTAAGGGTCAATCCAAGCAGTTAAAGCTTGGAGCTCGGTACATGATTGCGATCGCCTCGGGGAAGGGAGGGGTTGGAAAAAGTACGATTGCCACAAACTTGGCCGTATCCTTAGCGGAAGATGGCTATCGTACTGGGTTAGTGGATACGGATATTTATGGTCCCAGTGTGCCAGTCATGTTTGGCTTAGAGGGACAGAAACCACGCGTCAACGAAGATCGAAAAATCGTCCCAATACAAAAATATGGCGTACAGGTCTTGTCGATGGGATTGTTGGTAGATGATTCTCAGGCAGTAGTCTGGCGGGGGCCTATGGTTTCTGGAGCAGTCCGACAGTTCCTGAATGATGCGGAATGGGGAGATCTCGACTTTTTACTTCTGGATTTACCACCTGGAACCGGGGATATTCAACTCACGATCGTGCAGACGGTCATGTTGGCCGGAGCAATTGTTGTCTCAACTCCCCAAAAAGTGGCACTGGCGGATGCAAGGAAAGGGCTGGTGATGTTTGAGAAGGTGAATGTGCCCGTGCTTGGGATTGTTGAAAATATGGCCTGGTTTTCACCTCCTGATTTGCCCGACCGGAAATATTTCCTCTTCGGAGATGGAGGCGCCGAAGGTCTCGCGTCTGAAACCGGCATTCCCCTACTTGGTAAGATTCCTTTGGAAGAGCCCCTACGTCTTTCAAGCGATGAAGGTCAACCGATCGTCTTATCTTCTCCTTCTAGTACTGTTGCACAGGCATTCCGGTCTATTGCGAACAAAATTGTTGTAACATTGAGTGAACGAGAGTCGTCCCCCGCTCTTCCCATAATTGAGGATCAATAGATTGAGGTATTTTAATGTCTGCATATGATCCAAATACGGATGTTGACCTTCGACAGCGGATTGAGGATGGGCTTGATTCTATTCGACCCTACCTGATAGAAGATGGTGGTGAGGTTCGCTTACATCGAATAACCCACGACATGGTAGTCGAACTTAAATTATTAGGGGCCTGTGGGGCGTGTCCAATGAGCACGATGACCTTACGTGCTGGGATTGAGCAAGCACTCCGACATGCCGTTCCCCAAATATCCCGTGTGGATGCCATCTAATCGGTTGGTGACTCACCCTACTACAAATTAGCACTACTCCAAGATGAACAATAAATTATTACTGGTAGGTATCATTTCATTCATGACCTTTGCAGGTCTCCTGATTTCTCCGGTCTCTGCACAGATGGAGTTTCAATATCAGAGTGGAAACCTTCTAAATCCATTTAGTGGTTCTAATCATGCAACCAGAATTCTTACCTTTCAACATGCTGGAGGTTGGAAGTTAGGTGGAAGCTTTTTCTTCGTTGATTTTATAGATGATGCAAGCAATGATGGATTTAATGACAAAGAGTTCTACGGTGAATGGTACCCGACTCTAAGTTTTCCGAGGCTTTTTGGACAGACTCTCAAAGCGGGACCTCTTGTGGATATCTCTGCGATCGCAGGTCTAAATTTTGATGGTGATGCCAATGTTTTAAAATTTTTACCTGGCGTACGACTTTCATGGCAGGTACCGGGGTTTATTTTCGTGAATACTGATTTCACCGCAATCACGGATTTCAGTGATGGTGTCCGACATGAAACTGGATTTTTGTTTGATGTAAGTTGGCTCACGGTAATGAACGTATTAGGTCAGTCCTTCTCATTCATGGGGCATGCAGAGTACATCAGTGGAGTAAATCTCGAGGATAATTCTGGTTCAATTGAGGCATGGATTCTTGCACAGCCACAATTTGTCTGGGATGTGGGGAACCTGTTCAAAACCCCAAATATGCTTCATGTAGGGATTGAAATTCAGTACTGGTCAAATAAGTTGGGGGTTAAGGATCAGAATGAATTACGCCCACAACTCTTGGTAATCTGGCGATTACAGTAGATAAAGTTAGTTTATAAGATTGGTTGACGACATTCAGGTGCCTGATAGAATAAGATGTGGTATTTTGCATACTTGTTCCAAGTTTAGCACCATAGTCAGGGTCGCGATCACTATATTGTGCCCACAGCAAGTTGTCTTTCTCACCAGCAGTCTCTTCTCCGGTAGTTAAATTCCATGAAAAGGGGAACAGCCGATCAGGGATGAATCAACTGGCAAATGCTTCTGGTTAATAGAAGGTGATGTTCACCTTCCAAATGGTTATTGCAACTGCGACAAAATATTAGACCTAACTTCAATCTTTAATGATTTTACCTGACATACAATTCATCCTGAATACCTTTGCTTTTCTAATCTGGGGAGCGCTCGTGATGTGGATGGCCGCAGGCTTCACTATGCTGGAATCTGGGTCTGTCCGTACGAAGAACGCATCTGTAATTTGTCTGAAAAACTTGGGACTCTATTCAATTGCTGGATTAGCATACTACATTATTGGATACAATTTGATGTACACCGACGTATCGGGCTTCGTTGGTAAGTTCAAGTTGTATTTCAACGCTTCACCAGAGGAGATTGCCTTGGTCGGAGGAGATGATAGTGCTCTGGCTACCGTTGCAAACAGCAACTATTCTCAGATGTCGGGTTGGTTTTTCCAAATGGTTTTTGTGGCTACCACCGCGTCCATCGTCTCTGGCGCACTTGCAGAGCGAATACGGCTCTGGGCTTTTTTCTTATTTGTGCTTGTTTTAACTGCTTTTATTTATCCAATCATAGGTGCATGGACTTGGGGAGGAGGCTGGTTGTACGAAATGGGTTTTTCTGATTTTGCTGGATCTACGATTGTCCATGGTACAGGCGGTTGGGCTGCACTCGCCGGAGCAATCATATTAGGCCCCCGGTTAGGGAAATTCAAAAAGGATGGGAGCGTAACCTCTACACCGCCCTCAAGTGTGCCGATTGTGACGCTAGGTGTATTTATTTTATGGTTTGGATGGTTTGGATTCAATGGTGGATCCCAACTGGCCTTAGGTGGAGTTGTAGATGCGGTCAGTGTCGCAGGAATCCTCGTCAATACAAATCTTGCGGGTGCTGCGGGAGTTCTGGCTGCAATCGTAGTCTCTAGACCAATCTTGGGACGCTTTGATTTATTTGCGATTCTTAATGGTGCACTTGCTGGACTTGTGTCTATCACCGCGGCCCCTACGATGCATCATCATGGAATTGCCATACTCATCGGATTTGTCGGTGGAGTCATCTGTGTCTTATCAATCAAATTACTTGATAAACTAAAAATTGATGATGTCGTTGGTGCTGTACCCGTTCATCTCTTTGCCGGAATATGGGGGACGATTGCGGTTGCATTCACGGTGGAGGACTCAAATATTCTGGTTCAGTTGTTAGGTATTTTATCTGTGGGTGGCTTTGTATTTTTTGTGTCACTGGGAGTATGGAAGCTGATTGACATTTTGATCGGAACACGAATTTCGCAATCAGCGGAGCGCATGGGACAGGATACAGCCGAATTAGGGGTAGACGCATACCCCGAGTTTGTGCTGATGCCTGAAGATTATGATGATGACAGTGAATAACCGAGGTTCGTATAAGTATTTACCACAGAAAGCGAATAACCGTCCTCAGCAATGAGTTTTAATGGGCTCTTCCGCTGGGCGGTAGAGCCCATTGATTCTCGGTTGATAGAATGTACCACCAGGTTAGAGCAGTCTGCACCTGTCTTTGGTAGTCAAGGAATTTGCCGCAACTCCCTAACATCAATCTAGGTGCGAGCAAATGGATAACTAAAGAATAAGGATTTTTCTTGGCAAGTCCACATTGTTGTTTCCCAGAATGCTTTACTTTACTACGGAACGAGATTGGGGAATTTTTGAATTGTGTACTTCATGCTTTGACCTATATACGAAGTCACTCACGATTTTTTTGATCGCGGTTTTTCATAGATTTAAGATTTTGATGGGACAATATCAAAAGTATCTCAGGACGAATCATAATATCCTAAACCTGTACAAAAAATCTGATACACACCAACACTACGCTGAGTGAAGAAGAAGAATTCTGAGCGATATTCACCGTCCCCCATCAAGCGGATTCAGTGTCCCAGATGAGCAGAATACGCACTCATCTGTCTGTTTTCGGTTGTATGAATACCTTAGGATTCATTTCGCAAGCTCGCGACCAGTGGTTAAAAATGGTAAATTCAAAAATAACATTTTGCTTACAGGGAGATAACATTAAGTGGAGGATCTTGCCCCTCTTTCTGGTTAAAAACGATTTACAACTATCATTTAATTATTCACCATGAACAAAGTTATTTTTTCTATCATTACTTCACTTCTGTTCACTGTTGCAGTATATTCACAGAGTTCCATTACCGGGGTTGTGACGGATGTTGATTCCGGAATCCCGTTGTCTGGTGCAACAGTGATCATTGCAGGAACGGGCATCGGTGCTGCGGCGGATAGGGATGGAAATTTCATAGTTAGCGGTTTATCTCAGGGGACATATACTGTTGAAGTTTCTTTTGTGGGATATAATGCGATTTCTGAATTGATTACACTTCGCAATGGTGGAGTGACAATAAACTTCGGTCTAGAAGTGTCAAGTCAGGCACTCGAGGCCATGGAGTTGTTTGCATCAAGAGCTGTTCGTCAACAAACACCGGTTGCTTACTCTGATATTGATAAACTTCAGGTTGAGCGTGAACTTGGTTCACGCGATGTTCCATTAGTTCTGAATACGGTCCCCTCGGTTTACAGTACCGCGCAGGGGGGTGGTGCTGGTGATGCACGCGTCAATGTTCGTGGATTCAATCAACGAAATGTTGCGGTGATGATCAACGGCGTACCAGTGAATGACATGGAAAACGGATGGGTTTATTGGTCTAACTGGGATGGCGTAGGTGATGCTACGACCTCAATTCAGTTGCAACGTGGATTGTCCGCTGTGAATTTAGCCACCCCCTCAATTGGTGGAACCCTGAACATAATCACAGATCCAGCAGCAAATCGTAGACGAATTTTTGCTAAGCAGGAATTCGGTAACGATGGATTTCTCAAAACGACAGTATCGGCTTCAACGGGGTTAATCAATAACCGCTTTGCATTTACAGCGAGTGGAGTTCGCAAGACGGGCGATGGGTACTACGATGGCACTTGGACAGATGCATGGGCCTATTATGCTGCCGCCGCCTGGAATATTAATCCCAAACATCGTGTTGATCTTTATGCGGTTGGAGCTCCCCAACGTCATGGTCAGAATCTGTACAGGCAAAACATTGCTGCCTATGATCATGAATATGCTGCTGAGGTGTTCAGGAATGATGGTCTAGATGAAGCAACCATTTCAGAAATCCTTGAACAATTTCCTGAGGGAGGGAGACGATGGAATCAGAACGTGTCTCCTGTATCGGTATCCTATACCACCGAGCAAAATAATGGCTTTGGAGTAGCAAGCAGGGTTTCACCGGAGATCATCAATGAGCGCGAAAATTTCTTCCACAAGCCTCAGGTAAACCTGAATTATTTCGCCCAATTGACGGATCGGTCTCTTTGGTCTACGGTGGTTTATTATTCCGGTGGCAAAGGCGGGGGAACCGGGACACATGGAAGGCTTCAATGGAATACGGGTGGCCCCTCTCGCGTAGTTGATTATGATGCGACCATAGCTGCGAACGAGGAAAACGGAGAATCTCGGGGGATTTTGCGGAACAGCCACAACGTGCAGTGGACGATTGGAGCCATTTCAAAATTCACGCATGATCTGAACGAATCTTTGACCTTGGAGGCAGGGATTGACTGGCGAACTGCCTCAATTGAGCATTATCGGACTGTGAGAGATCTGCTGGGAGGGAGCGGGTATCGTCGTTTTGATAGCGATTTTTGGTCAAGTGAGGGGGAAGTGCTTCAGCCAGGGGATAGATTCAACTACTCCAATACGAATACCGTAGACTGGTTAGGAGGTTATTTGCAGGGTGCTTATAGTGGCGGTCCACTGTTTGTATATGGGATGGGGGGCTACTCAACCATCAAGTATTCGCATGAGGATCATTTCCGGGATGCTGGGGACGGGACGCCATTTACACTTTCTACCGATCAAATTGGTGGCTACCAAATTAAGGGTGGTGCATCCTATACCCTAAACAATACCTTCACTGGATTTATCAATCTAGGTCTGGTTTCCAAGGTACCGATTCTTGATGGAGCCCTGAATGATGTAACGGGTGTGTTGAATCCCGATCCCAAAAATGAACAGTTTCGGGCTATGGAAGCTGGAATTTCATATGAATCCCCCGATCGGAAAATAAATACTACGGTAAGTGTCTACAATACAGTATGGAAAGATCGTACAATCACTCGATCGATTGTAGTTGAAGATGGCGACGATGGTCTAATTAATATACTTGGTCTGCATGCTCTTCACCGTGGGATTGAAGCGGAGGCTGCCTATCAGCCACTGTCTTTTATTCGTGCGGATCTGGCGTTGTCCATAGGTGACTGGAAGTATACCGATGATGTATCCGCACGATTTACACCGGATCGTTCTAATCCTTCTACCCAAGAGAATCTGTCGCTGTATGTGAAGGATATTAAAGTCGGAGATGCTCCCCAGACACAGTTTGCCTATGCAATCAGCGTATTTCCGGTGAAGGGAATGTATGCAAAATTTACCGGCAGAACCTATTCAAACTATTTTGCAGACTTTGATCCAACCAGTCGCACGGATATTGAGCAAGCAGGGCAACCTGTGTGGGAAGTGCCTGGATATAGTGTGTTTGATTTTAACCTCGGATATACGCTTCCTCGCCGTCTGGGACTTGGCGAAGTTCGTTTATTTGCGAGCATCTTCAATCTCTTTGACGCATTTTATATTCAAGATGCGACCAATAATTCCCGATTCAATGCTTTCCAGGGGAATGGTAGCAGATTAAATAGTGCAGACGACGCAGAGGTCTTTCTTGGATTACCCCGCTCATTTAACCTTGGTTTACAGGTTATACGATAAAATGAAATTAGCTTTACAGCTAACTTAGTAGGTGTCTGACTGGCATCCAGTTTTCTTACCCTCGATAAGTGGGTGATCTGGATGCCAGTCGGGTTCGCCATTCGCTATGCTATACAAGGCCATTTCGTTTACGTAGAATCCACTCTAACCCTAATAAAAGAAGTACAATCCCAAGCATCCAAGGGGTTCGTCGCAGATCAAGTTCTAGCATTTGAGTCCGTGTAGTTGGAGCGAATAAGCTGTCGGAGGCGAGTGTTTCAGGTAGCTGATTGATTGAGGCGTCAGTGAAGAATCCTCCCCCTGACCGATAGGCGATTTGTCGAAGAAGAGTTTCATCACTCCCAGTGGTACGATATTCCAGATTCAAGGAGCCAACGGAAATGACGCCACGGTCCGTGCCCAAGGATGTATTCAACTTGGTAGCTTCCGCAGTATAGGAGTAGGTATCCTGAGGTAGGGCATCAATTTGAAGGGTAAATCGTCCGCTACCAGCATTGGTCATGGTATAAGGATATGTGGTGCTATCTGATGCTGTGAGCTCAAGTATGACCACAGCATCAGCAACCGGATTAAGACTTTCATCGTAGACCTGACCCGAAAATCGAATGGGCTCACTTCCACCAAAGGCGTTCTGTGCAGGTTCAACACGGACGGTTCGATTATCTTCGGGTGTCGTGAGCCACTGCATCAGATTTTCTACTACTTGTGGCCAAAAGCGAGGCATATCTTCTGGATCTCCACCAAGATTCAGCCAACGCCATGTTCCTGAGCCCAGGATTGCTGCGGTTCGATGGCCAGCACGGCTCCGTAGAACAATGAGTGGTTCTTCAAGGAGAAGCCCTCGTAGATTCGGTTGCCCTAAAATGCGACTATCTGGTGCCACATTCCAATTCCCTGTGGTGGCCATCAGAGGAGGAAGCCGTTCCCACGATGCACCTGGAACATTCAAAATGGGATCTCGCAGACCATCAGAAGTGAGCTGGAGAATTGCTGCATCATAGAGCATGTTATTTCTGGTCGGCGATGCAGGAAGCACATCTAAAAATTCAGAGTTTAGTCGTCCTAGATCGGTTTGGGAAGTTAACATGAAGAGAAGAGGGACTCCAGATTCTGCAGCTTCTGCAACGATACGTACAGAGGACTCATCGGCTTGGTTACCAGGGTACCCAACTAGGATCATCGCATCATATTCGTCTAATGATGCAGGAAGAGCTCCCTCATAAAATCTATCTGGCTGCATTTGCACATAGCTGTCAACTTGGCGTGTAGAATCTTGAGTTAAAATGGTGCGAATGGCAGTCAGGTCGGGGTGAGGTGCGGCAGCGATGAGGCAAATCGTCTGGCTACGCTTCAGTACACGAACCGTAATCGTTTCACGGTTATTCGCCAGAGTTGCTTCATTTTCCAATTCTGAGGTGGTCAGGGTATACTGATAGAAACCTTCTCTATGAGGAATAAGGCTCAGGTAGGTAGTAGATTCCCCTTCTGTAATATTCATTGTTTGGGTAGAGACCAATGAATCCTGTGCATAGAGTCGTGTGGTGACTGTTTCATTTTGATACCCTCTCAGAAATAGCGTCACATCTACAGGGATCTCTTGACCGACATAGGCTAATTCATTCGTTACGGTCCTCGCGATCATTAAATCTTGCTGCTTCAGCGAGTCTCCTACCATAAGAGTATGAATTGGGATGCCATAGTCAGCTGCAACATGGATAGGATTCCGACCGGTATTATACTGACCATCGGAAATCAGGAGGACGCTGCGGAGGTTTTCGTCTCGCAATGATTTTTTTATCTCCTCCAAAGCTCCTGATATATCTGTTCTCGGGGCAGTATCCATTGCAGCTGCCAGGCTTTCAATTGGACGGGCCGTTCCTCCAAACCCAAAAAAAAGAGTTTCCCCTACCGTAGGCGGCAAGATATCAAATAATTCATGCTGTGCCATACTTTGGCTTTCGTCAACCAGTACGGCTTGCACAGGTGTGGAGAGATCTTGAATAATATTGTGAATTGCAGGCTCAAACAAGAGAACGAGCAATATAGAAAGAGCGACTCCGCGTAACCCAGGGAGAAGCCACCGATAGACTCCGGGCAGTTTTGGCTCAGTACGACGATAGGAAACCCACGTTAGGAAGACTGCCAGGAGGAGTAGAAAGATCAGTGGCCATGTAGATACTCCAAATTCAATCATCCACATTCCGATTTATCCCCCTAAGTCGGCAGAGCAAATTCAATCTTCCGTAATCTAGATATAGAATCCTTCAATTACCCAAATGTGCAAGTAGTCCAGACTGCATTCGCCCACCATATTTCAGTGTGTAGGTGTAGATCCCCGCTGGCAAGTGGGATCCATCAAATTGGATGGATGCTCCGCCGCTATTGATTAGTCCTTCGTAGATTGTGGCAACTTCTCGCCCAAGGATATCAAAGAGCACGAACTGTACATGGGGGACGGGTTCAACGGCATCAATGACAAAATGAACGACATCCTGAAACGGATTGGGGTAGGGAGAGTGAACCGTCAGCATATCAGGGAGTGGAGTGATTTTTTCTGAACGATTCAAAAGAGTACCAGCTCTGATAGCAGCATAAGCATCCACGATTCCCCAGCCAAGGTCATTATCAGGGGAGGATGCTTGGTTTGCAGTTGAGGTCAGAAGTCGCCATACATCTCTTGGCCCGAGGTTTGGATTTACTTGAAGCATCTGGGTAATGATGCCGGCAACCATTGGGGCAGAGAATGAGGTCCCTGCGGACCGGCCGTAGGATTGAGTTCCTCTACCTATGTATACACCAGATGCCTGGGCGGAGACATCGGGTTTAATACGTCCATCGGCGGTTGGTCCGCGGCTACTAAATTGAACAACATTTCTAGATGAGAATACTCCTCCGACAGAGATCACCGAATCTCCATCCGCCGGAGTACGAATGGATTGTGGTCTGGGGCCAGCATTGCCTGCACTAGTAACCGTTATCACCCCGCGGCTGGCTGCCCAATCCATTACGATGGTGGTGAGTCCAGTATCTCCATCAAGATCGGCGACAGCATAGCTCTGCTGTCCTGGATCAAATCCAAAGTATCCCAATGAGGAAGTCATTACATCAACTCCCTGAGATTCAAGCCATTCTACACCAGCGACAAAGTTGTCCTCTTCAATATTTCGCTCATACGGGGCGCATTCGGTTGAAGCTCCAAAAACAGTTGCTCCGTGGCCGGGGCCAATGAGGGAACCTTCATGATACCCCACTGCAACAGAGGCAACGTTCATTCCATGAACATTTCCCCCACCATTACAGCGTTCGGATGGGACTCGTTCGGTAAAATCTCTTGTGCCTCCCAGTCGTCCAGAATTGGGGATATGCTCCAATGAAGAATGACTGAAGGGAGAAGAACGAACCGGGTTAAAATTTGTATCAAGAAATCCCAAGACAACTCCCTGTCCATTGATTCCTTCCATCAGAGCAGGAATTGCATTGACTAAATCAAGTTGATCACAGGAAGGACCAAACAGGTTTGATGGACAGTTAGATGAAACCCGTTGAGGAATGACAGGGGAGATTGATACAGGAGTTAGGACATTAGATGATAAATACCCTACGGGTTGAATTTTGCGAACAAATGGGAGAGCAGCAACCTGTTTCCTTTCCTCTTCGGTGAGCCAGGTCGTCACAGCATTCAACCATCGACTTCGTTGGATAATCGTATACCCACTTTGTTGGAGCGTATTCTCATAGAGTGTAGAGATAGGTGCGTCCTGCTTTACGAAAAATTCTGTCTTATTTAATTGCCCACGTAGCGTACGCCGCGCCACAGCTTTATCCGTCAGGTAGTTCTCTTCCACTTGAGTATGCTTGGCGGATGCGTCTTGCTTGTCGGTCAAAAAGATCCAATATTTTGTCTTTTCCTGAGCGAGCACAACTTGAGATACCGAAAACAGAAACAGGAAGAAAATAATTCGATGCATGAATTGGAGGAAAATATGATGTGGAGTGTAACCTATGATTTACGGTTGTGATTCCGATAAAACAAAGGGGTTGGGAAGAAGATCAAGGGTCCCAAGGCATGTGGCCGTATGTCTATCATGATCCATCCATACGATTGATTTGGGAGCAATTTCATACAGTACTTGTCGACAAGCTCCACATGGGGTGGGAGGGGTTTTAGACTTGGGGGAAGAAATAAAAACAGTCTGAATATTTTTTGCTCCTGCACTTACAGCAGATGCGATCGCCACGCGCTCAGCGCAAAGGATCCTCGTCCAGTCAGGATGTTCAATATTCGCACCTTGAAAGTACCTATTGTCATCTGTAACCACGATCGCTCCAACGGGAAAATTAGATTCAGGAGTATAGGAAAACTCGGTCGCACGCCGAGCAAGACCAATACCCGTACTGGTATCAATTGGATTTGAAAAATGCTGGCAGGTAGAGATTTCATGATGTGGATAAAAGGAAGCCCCCGGTTGTCCAAGGACATCTTCATCTAACTGTTGCATGGGAGTATGAACTGATTGGAGGACAGCAGTTTTTTCTTCTTGTTTTACCTGACCACTGAAAACAATCGCAGCTACATCATGTCTTCCTATTGAAGCAGCACTGACGAGGGCAGAAGTCAGAGCAGGGATCGTAAGGGAATAACTAGCATTTTCTACCCGGACTCCGCAGATCCAATCCCCGTTGGACATGAGAACCAGAACTGCCCGAGGTTGACGGGAATAGGGTACAAAAGAACGTGGAACAGCCCTCTGAACATATTCCCGTAGAGTATCAATGCCCATGACGGTAATTTTCACAAAGGAACGCATGGTAGGATATATTAGTTCGCACTGTATTGGCCGGGATGGCGGAATGGTAGACGCAACGGACTTAAAATCCGTTGGCCGTAAGGCCGTGCGGGTTCGAGTCCCGCTCCCGGTACGAATGTGGAAGTAGATATAAGGAGGCCATACTTCCTCGTCATACTATTGGGTTCTCACAACAACCAATAACCATTGGAACGTCAGTGACTGAATCTGATAATTCACGGCAAAAGAAGTCTTTTTTACGGATTTTTTGTCTCTAAGCCTACCAAAATTTCAGTAGGCTCATCTCGTAAAAGATCCCGTCAGCTTTCTGAGGAATTTGTAGATCTATACCATGGGCCAGAAGGTGGATTTGTATCAAATACATTAACACCACAGGAGCACTTTGAAAAAGCATGCGGGCTTGTTGAAATCCATATCCAACGTGCTATGGATAACTGAAGTTACCCCCTATTTTTCAAGATTAAGTCGTACTTCACCAAGAATTTGCCTCTACGGGCAGCATTACTTCGGGTTCAGGAACTCAATTTGAACCAATTTCGCCAAGTTTTATCTGCTGAACTCCTCCGAATCGTCACTTTTTCGCTGAAATTCGCCAAATTTTTACTCAAACCATCCTGCCCATGTACGTCGCGCGTATTCCCAACCGAGGGTCTACAGCTTTTTAAGTGGGCAAGGCCCTGGAATTAGGATGAACGGTCATGAGATGGATTAGGTTCAGAGTCGATTTTGATGTTTATTTTATGGGTAGATACACGCTCCATTTTCATTAACCAATCAACCAATTGATCGATTCATGGCGATACAAATTCAAGATCTTAGTGAGCTCTTCGGTATAGGCTCTTCGTGGGAGGTATCGGAGATCACCTATGATTCCGAGGAGTTGACGGCGGAGATCCATGTCATCTATTCAGAGGATTTGGTGTTACGTTGTCCCGAGTGTGGGAAAGCCTGTCCGGTTTACGACCATCGTCGTCGGAAGTGGCGTCATACGCGAATCTGTGACTATCACACGCATGTGGTAGCGAGGGTTCCTCGCGTGCAGTGTTCGGAGCATGGGATCAAGACGGTATCGGTGCCATGGGCGGATGTGCGGGTGCAGTTTACGACCGGATTTGAGGCGCGTGTGATTGACTGGTCCGAGGATGCGGGCAGTCTATCCACGGTGGCAACTCGACTAAAGGTGAGTTGGAGAATGATCTCTAATATCGTGGAACGTGCAGTCAAGCGAGGGCTTGCTCGTAGAGAGGAAGAGAAGACGGAACACATCTGTGTGGATGAAATTGCCTTTACAAAAGGGCACAACTACGTTACGATAGTGGGGAATCCGAAAACGGGGAATGTATTGCATGTCGCGGATGAACGGAAGAAAGAAAGTCTGGAAAGCTATTCGGCGAAGTACTTCGCCCAGTCTTCCCGTTCCCCTGCGCAACTGAAAGCTCTCAAAAGCTTGAGTATGGATATGTGGCCCGCGTTCATCTCAGCTACACTCAAATGGGTTCCTGACGCAGAAACAAAGATTGCATTTGATCGCTTTCATGTAGCCAGATATATAGGAGGTGCAGTAGATAAAGTTCGGAAACAGGAGAATCGAGAATTGCGGAAGGAAGGGAGTCTGGATCTCACAGGGACCAAGTATGTATGGCTGACCAATCCGCAGAATATGTCGGTCAAGCAAAAGAAACGATTCCAAGCGTTAAAGAAGAGTTCGCTGAGAACGGCTCGGGCTTGGGCGATCAAAGACCTGTCCCAGAGGCTCTGGCACTATACGAGTCGAACTTGGGCACGCAAAGGTTGGACGCGCTGGTTGAGTTGGGCCATGCGCTGTAGACTTGCTCCCATGAAGGAGGCCGCGAAGACCGTCAAAAAACATCTATGGGGGATCATCAATGCCATTGTTCTCAAAGTCAGCAATGGGCCAGCGGAAAGTATCAATAGTAGGATCAAAAGCATCAAGGTCCGTGCCCGGGGATACCGAAATAAACAGCGGTTCGCCACTGCGATTTACTTCTATCTCGGAGGGTTAGATATGTATCCAGAAGGCTACCGAAATCAATTAACCCACTCTTAGGTGCGAAGAGCCCCAACCGAAATCCCAAACCCACCTGGCTCATTCAAGAGTCCCGATGGATTGACGGCAAATCCGTCAAATTCACCATTCTCAATATCAATCATCTACCCATGATCCTCATCTTGCAGATCCGTGAACTCCTCCGCGGCGCCAGCATCTTCAAGTCGATCCAGGACCTCTTTGAACGACTGGAATCCAAAGCCCACGGTCATGTCGCGCTGGTCTTGGGGATGGTCCGAAAGCTGAGCGTCCCCGCCTTGCTTCACGCAAAGAATTCCCGCCACCGTCGACTCGTTCTCGGCATGATCACCTCCCGCGTTCTGAACCCCGTCAGTAAGCTGGCAACCAGTACCTTGCTGGATGTGAACTCGGCCTCCTCTACCCTCAACGAAGAACTGGCCCTCAAACGAGTGGATGCCGATGATCTGTATGAGGCCATGGACTGGTTGAGCAAGCAGAAGACTGCCATTGAATGTCGGTTGGCTAAGAAACATCTCCGGGAAGGATCCATGGTCCTCTACGATCTAACCAGCAGTTATGTAGAGCGGAAGAAGAACGAACTGGCAGCGTTTGGATACAGCCGGGACAAAAAGCGTGGAAAGAAGCAGATCGTGATTGGTCTCTTGACGGATCCAGATGGTTGTCCCGTGGCAGTGGATGTATTCAAAGGGAATACGTCGGATTCAAAGACGCTTGCTGCCCAGGTCACCAAGCTCCGGGACACCTTTGGACTTGATCATGTGGTTCTGGTGGGAGATCGCGGGGTATTGACGCAAAAGGGGATTCGGGAAGAGCTGCTCCCCGCAGGTCTGGACTGGATTACCGCCATGCGTAAGGACAGTCTCCGCAAGGTGGTGGAAGCAGTTAAGGAGACGGAGATGAGTTTATTTGATCAGCAAAATATCATGCAGATCGAGTCCGAGCACTACCCCAAGGATCGTCTGATTCTATGCAAAAATCCGATCCAGAAAGACAAGAAGCAGATCCGGCGAGAGGAGCGTCTGGTCAAGACAGAAGAAGGGTTGGAGAAGATCATCAAGCAACCCAACGGAAAGGGAACCCGCTCACGCGAGAGTCCGAGATTGGGATACGGGTAGGCAAGGTGTTGGAGAGGCAGAAGACGGGAGCGTTTTTCACGATTGAGGTCAAAGCAGGACACGTCCAGTATGCCCGAGATCAGGAGGCGATTCAGAATGCAGAGCGCTTGGATAGCGTGTATGCGATTCGGACGAGTCTGAAAGAGAAGCCGACCGAGGAGGAAGTGGTCTCGGACTACAAGCGTTTATCTATGGTGGAGCAAGCGTTCCGCTCCTTCAAACAAGTTTCGTTGAAGGTCCGACCGATTCATCACCGGACGAAAGATCGCGTAACGTGTCATGTGTTTTTGTGTATGCTGTCCTACTATGTGGAGTATCACCTGCGCAAGGTCTTGGCCCCAATCCTGTTTCGGGAGGATGATCCAGAGGGGAGAGCGGCCCAACGAAGTAGCATAGTTGAGTCCGTGAAACGTTCGGAACAGGCGAACAAGAAGGCACAGTCCAAGCGGAATCAGAATGGAGAACAGGCCATGAGCTTTGAGAGTCTATTGAACGAACTCCGTGGACTCAGTCGAATTAAGGGTAAGCTCAAGATTGTTGCCGATAAGGCACCCGTGGCGACCTACGTTGCAGATGTGAACGCAATACAGAAACGGACCTTTGAATTGGCGGGGATCAAACTGAAGCCCGGCAGTGTGAAGGGGTAAACCTGGAAGACGTACCTGCAAAGTCGCATCCAAGCAGGAGAAAATTTGTCCTCAAAAAGTCAAAAAATGCAGAAAAAGTATGCTCAGAGACAGGAGAGAAGGGGATAACTTCAGTAACAAGAAAATACAAAAACTCTCGAAAAAGAGATTTCGAAAATTGAACTTTATTCAATTTTTGCGTAGTATACTCAAAAGTGCTATGACCACAGAATACGGTGGTAACCTCAATTGATTATCTAAGCAAATTACAATAGGTTTATGGGAGATCCTATGTTGAACAATTCCCTGAGTAGCCAGCAGGCAGATTCTCAGCGCGAAGAAATACATAAAGAATTGCTTGAGACTGCGCTCTCTCGTCCGGGCGTCAAGGAAGCAATGAAGGTTTATTCGTATTACCGGAAGTATGGCCAAGTGCTTGATATTTATCGTTCGGCAATGGAAGGGCCCTCAATGATTATTAACGCCGATTCTTCAAGTATTTGATGCCAATATGGAGCGAGATTTTGGCCGAGTTGCTGGAGACGAAAAATCAGAACCACTCGCCTGATTTTGATGGAGTTCGCCGAAAGTATCTCGCCAAACTTTATCAGCATTCCAACCGTAGTTGCATCCTTTACGCCTCAGGATGGTTGCAAAAAAGGGAATCTCCACCTTCATCAATATCAATAGATGATGAGGATATTCAGGCATTTATGGAGGTAAGTCACGGACTTCAAGATGATAAGCTTGATCTTATTATGCATAGCCCAGGTGGCTCGCCAGAGACGGCGGAAGCTATCATTCTTTATCTTCGATCACGCTTTTCTGATATCAGGGTCATTGTGCCACAACTCGCTATGTCGGCGGCGACAGTGATTGCATGTGCTGCTAACAAAGTGGTACTTGGCAAGCATTCTTTTTTGGGACCTATTGATCCGCAAATCGTTCTCCCTACTTCACTTGGAACAAGGATGGTTCCCGCTCAAGCAATATTGAATCAGTTTGATCAAGCAAGGCGGGAATGTGAAGATCCGACAAAATTACCGGTTTGGCTGCCTATGCTCAGTCAATATGGTCCCGATTTATTGGTGAAATGTGAGTGGGCATTAGAAATGTCAAGGGATTTGGTGAAAAGGTGTTTAGAGACCTATATGTTTGAAAAAGAAGATGACTGTTCGGAAAAATCGACTCGTATATCCGACTGGCTTGCAGGTCACGAAAACTTCATGAGTCATGCTAGGCATATTCCACGATCTGAGATTGTAAAACATGGAATGAAAGTATGCCTAATGGAGGAGGACCCAACCTTACAAGATCTCGCACTTTCTGTATTTCATGCAACAACACAGACATTTACAAATACACCTGCCATAAAGATTGTTGAGAATCATATGGGGCGTGCATTTGTCAAAATGCATGTTGCCCAACCGATTTCTAATACTGGAATTATTCCGGAGAAATAGGACAACGAATTCCTACCGAATTATTTGGTTACTCACGTATATAATTCCCCAATAAATATACACGATTCATCCATCTCAACAATGTTTTCCAGCTTCAACTCACCGCTATCGCAAGCTTCACGGATTCGATGTAGCATATGCCAAGCAGTACGGTATTGAACGCCCAGTTCTTTGGATAACTGCAATGCACTCAGGCCCTTTCGTGCAGTCATCACGCTGTAAATGGTGATTATCCAGTTATGTAACGGTGTCTTGGTTGCATGAAGAATTGTGCCGGTCGTAACGGTGAAATGCTTTCTGCACTTCCCGCACCAGTATGTGTTTGGCTTGCTTTTGGGACTGGATACCTTCTTGGTCTCTCCACACTTGTTGCAGGTCGGCGTCTCATTCCAGCGTATTTTCTCGAGCCACTTGATGCAAGTATCATCATCTGGGAATTTCCGCAGAAGCTGAATAATGCTGATCATTTTTTGCTTTTATTCCAATCAGTTTCGATCTCACATATACCTGTTTGCAGATTATTATATGTGATCAAATCCAGAAAAGTTTCCTAATGCTTTACCGAAGCTTTTGTACAAAGTCCCATCGAACCTGCAAAATATGCCCCCAAAGACTCCCTGAGCGATATCCATCTCCGAGCGAGAGACTTTTGCAAGAGGTTCTTACACATACGATTTTTTCTACATAAATCCCTTTTCAACGAGATTTAATGAAAAACACCATCCATAACTTGTGGTATGAGGCATCTGCGTACTCCCAGAGATCTGATCAGGATCGCTTTCCCCAAACTGTGTCTTTTGGCAAGTATTCAATAGGATCGAAAAAACGTTCACCAGCTCGCCGTAGCCACGAATCAAACCAAACGTACCATGCCATGAGCGAATTCTCCCCCAAGTCATCTACTTCAATTCCGTCGGGCAATAGAGAATTTAAATCATCGCCACACTGTTCAACCAAACTATTTCGGTGTGGGCTATTGGGTTGCCCCAGTCTGACAATCTCCAGGTAGCTTCCTGACTTTGCGACCAATTTTCCAGGTACAACTACAAAGTCTGGACGTTCTGCCACCGGCACCCCTGCAATTGCAGATTCAAGGTTCTCCTTTAGTGTTTCTGGTCGACTTGAGTCAAATGACCACAAGATCGCCAGGGAATCGGTAATGCGCGAGCCATCTTTCACAGAAGGAAAATGCCTCTGCAGATTTTTGAATTTTCGAAATTTGGACATAGCATCCTTCAAGTCTCTCGGAGACAATTGGGACTTGACTTCTATCAGTGCATAGACCGCTTCAACCGGCCACAATTTTTTTTGAGAATCAGGATACAGAGGTGAATTATTGAGACTGTCGAAAACGACCAGATCTGCTTCATTTGAGCACTCTCCATCATGAGAAATTATTAGCCCTCTGTCTACTCCAAATCTTTTTGGCAAATAATCGCGGAGAAAACGGGCAACCAAACATTCACGATTGTCTCCAATTGATCTGCGATGTTGAGTGAAAGCTTCACGGAGCTCCGCCGACTTCCTGCTCATTTCTTCCGAAATCCCTCGCATGTATTTGTCAAATCCCATCGTTTTTGGCTTTATCAATGTTTAGCGCACAATTTCACGGTATAATACATATACTTGACTTGTGCCTTAATTCTCCATAAGGGCTTGAATGTGACACCTTCCACTAAAATAAATGAAGAGACAAATAACTTATCCTAATAGTCTTTTTGTACGGATACCAATCCTTCGCAGATCGACCTCAAACATGATTTGGTCACATAGGGGGATTCATGATTGCAGGCCATATTCAATTAACGTTTTACCGCTTCCCGCTCCTTCGGCCTTTCAAGCTTTCCCAGTATATTCTCTCGCTTGTGCCAAGTCCATCGCTGCACCTGAGCGCGGCATCCAAACACCCCGGTTAAACCGCCTTGTGAAGCCCCTTCAAACTATCACTATCCATCACAAACAACAATCCCGTCCCGAAGTGCAATCCCTAACACATCAACAAGCCCTCCAGCAGGCCCGAGGCTGCCGCTGCATTCTCTCGGGGTAACTCTGCAACACCCAGCGCATGCTTGACATCCGATTCCGTGATCCCTGTACAAATCAGCACATGCTCCCCCTTGAAGTTCGTCGTATCCAGCATGAGCACCACATACGTGCCTATGCGGACTTTGCTACATAATTCCCTTATCTTAAGGCTTCATCAAATCAATCACAATTTGTTATACCGATCAAGTAATGTGGGCTAAAACATCTCCAATCGTTTCTGTGGATTGACCAAATAGAGTTGAACTTCTGGAGTAGGAGTAAATCGTAGATTCTTTAATGCCCAAAGAATGCAGGCCCGCTTGTATGGGCTCATGGGAACAGAATCATTGACAAGAGGCTACGTCATAACTCGTTGATCTACATGACAACAGATAACCCTCTCTGTGAAGGGGTAGGGGAGCATAATCGTAGTAGGGTAACCAATTTCATCTACTTGGAAGTACAAGTTATTTATTGTTCAACGGAAAATGCGAACGACTCTATTCACGATATCAGCAGTGCTGCTCCCCATGGTGCTCCTGATCGCTGCTGAGTTGGTCGTGCGCCAGTTTAATCCTACCCCTTTTTTCATTCCGGTGAATGGAGAGCCGGACTATCAGACCGTGAATCCAGAATATGCAGGTCGCTATTTCCAAGGGTTTACCCCTCGGGTTGCATATAATCCTTTTTTGAGACACAAAACGGACTCGGTGTTTCGGATTGTTACACTTGGTGGATCCTCCACTGCAGGCTATCCCTATCCGTTTTATTCAGGGTTTCCCGAGAGAGCTGCGGTTAGACTTCGATCAATTGATCCGACTCAGCAGATCGAAATGATCAATCTCGGAATGACTGCTCTGAGCAGTCATGTGCTTCGTGATCTAATTCCGTTCGTGATTGAGATGAATCCAGATGCGGTTTTCATCTACGCTGGCCACAATGAGTACTATGGAGCCTATGGAGCGGGTGGACTCAATCGGAATATATCCTTAATCCGAATTTTGTTCTGGTTGAAGAAAAGTGTATTGTTTCGGAGTTTAGAGAAAATTATTTCGCCACCAATAGAATCGGATCGTACGATGATGGCGAATTCAACATCGGATGTCTCCATTACTTACGATGGGAAAGTATACCACGCAGGCATTCAGAACTTTGAAGCGAATTTGGATGCAATTCTTAAAACCCTGAATGAGAGGGGGATAAAGGTATATATTGGAACCTTGGTCTCAAACCTGAGAGGCCAGCCTCCCTTGGGAGTGGACTCTACTGCCAGTAAGGCATGGCTTAACGGTTTAGACTACTTGGCAGAGGGAGATTCGGTCACTGCAATGACCGCATTTATGCGAGCAAAAGAATATGATCCGATTCGTTTCAGAGCCCCAGAGGAGATGGATCAAATCATTTATCGTACAGCTCAGAATCACGGTGCTCAGGTGGTGAATACTGAGTCATACTTTGATTCTAAAGTTATGGACTCCCTCTTTACGGATCACCTCCATCCAACTGCACTGGGGTATGATTTCATGGCAGAAGCTTTTGTAAATGTTATGAGTGATAATTTCGGGAGCCAGAGTTCAGAACTCACCGAACCCGCTCCATCCCCTCTGGATGCTGCTTATGCCAGATTGCTGATTATTCGGCTTCGTCTTGGTTTTCCATTCACCGTTGGGCGGACTGTTGAAGAAGAACTGGATCAATTTCAGCGAATTATAGAGTTACACTCGGGTTCTGGAATCGTTGCCGATTCACTGGCTGCATTGGCTGTTAGTGCCCAGTTGCCCATTTATGAAGCACTTCTTGAAGCAAAGAACTATTATCTTGATATTGCAGATACGGCTAAGGCGCTTATGCATATGCGCTCATTGTTATACTGGCAGCCATTTAATGATCAATTACATCTCCAGGGCGCAGAGCTTGCTTCGTTGCAAACAAGTAATTTGGCAGGTGAAGTGATGCAACTCGTAGTTGCCAGAACTCCCTCCGAAGTCTATCTCAACACCCTCGCTGCAATACGTATCAGGCAAGGGGCATTAGGGGTCTCGGGAGAATTATTGCGGCGGGTGGAGTCCATGAATCCTGAATCCCGAGTAATGCTCTTTAATATGGCGAGATATCTGGTTCAAGCCGGGGATACTCTCAACGCAGAAACCTACTTCCGAAGATATCAAAGAGTCGTAGGAGCAGAGAATTAAGATCCAGATTTCAGTGAACAAATACCGGAATCAGGGGGGATCATTTCCTCGGCTTATTTTCGCTGGGACGGAGCAGCTGGTCAAAGACTCTTTCGCCCCGATCTGGGTAAGAATCTTCCATATGATATCGCATAAAACGAGTGATCAGTTGATGTAGCTCGTCGCACTGTTTTCTGGTTAGCTGTAAGCGAAGGATTACACTGAGATCGGCCCGATGTAGAGTTGCGAAAGCCCGCAGCACACTTCTGGATGCATGGACAGCTAGTGTTTTACCTTCCGCATTCTTCGCAATTGAACCATCAACCAGCATCAGATAACCTCCTATCTCACAGATCTCCTCAACAGATTCTTTGCTGAACGCGGGTGCAAATCCTAACAGGGTCGTAAGCTGAAGCTGAAAATACAGTTGGATGATTACTCCATTTATATCTGGGCTATTCAAAGCATCAAAGACTTTCACGAGGAGATGATAAATTTCTGGAGAACGCTGTCCATCTTCTGTGAGTGCCTGTACATATTCACAGATACGTTGACCAATCGTTAGTCTCCCTAAGTCATCCAAGATAACGGGGTAGCGTTGAACATGTGAACAGTCGGACAGGATTTGGATTGAGCGCATAGGGCGGGTATAAATGACCGCCTGCACATGAGATAGCGGCTGCACAGCTGCCCCAAAGCGACTTTTTTTCGATTGCGACCCATGGGCAATCACGGTTATTCTCCCTAACTCCAATGAATAAAGCGTGATCAGTCGAGATGACTCCTTAAAAGGAATGGAGCGAAGAACAAACCCCTCAGTACGGACCAACATGAAGATTGAGTCTGGATAATTCTAAATCTACGTAAGACGGGGAAAACCTGAGTCTCATAGTTTCTAATCAAATAGATATAGGGGTAAACGGGTTCCCCATTGAAATATTGCTTTAATGCAAACAACCGGTTAACCTGATTATATCCATGAATCATGAATATGTAACCAAGAAAAACACATATCTTATACGTTCACTGATCTGTGGATCATACTATGTTTTGCGATCCGTCCTACTCAGTGCAGGATCCTTAGCCTTGACTGTCTCCAACGAAATAGAATCTCATGAGTGCAAGACAGCATCGAATTGGAATTGATGTAGGGGGTACTTTCACAGATTTTGTTGTGCTGGATGCTTCTGGGCTCACGGTCTACAAGGTACCAACTACCCCTAAGGATCAGAGTGAAGCGATCATAGAGGGGTTGGAGAGGCTTCAGGTAGATCCCAATGCACCTGTCATCCACGGTACTACGGTCGCAACGAATGCGCTTCTTGAATATCAGGGAGCGCGAACGGCTCTCATCACTACGCGTGGGTTCGCAGACATGCTGGCGATCGGGCGACAGGATCGGCCCCAGTTGTACGCATTATCACAGATAGAGAGACAGCCCTTAGTTCCTCGTTCTCTACGATTTGAAGTAGATGAACGCATCAGCAGCACCGGCGAAACTTTGCGACAGCTTGATTCAAGTGCTCTCAAACAGTTGATACAAGTTCTCAAGGAAGAGCGGGTAGAAAGTGTTGCAGTCGTATTACTTTTTTCGTTTCTGAATGAATCCCATGAGCGCAGGATCGCTTCTATCTTGGAGCAAGAACTTCCTGATGTACCATTTTCCCTCAGCGTAGACCTATTGCCTGAATATCGTGAGTACGAGCGTACGGCAACCACGACTGTGAATGCTTATGTTCGTCCCTTGGTGATGCGCTACTTATCACGGCTCCGCCATGTACTTAGCGGAAGATCCTTAAAGGTGATGCAATCCAGCGGTGGAATTTTGGATGCGGAGCAGGCTTCCAAGCAGGCTGCCCGGCTTGTATTGAGTGGGCCTGCAGGAGGTGTCATTGGTGCATTCACACTGGCGAAGCAAGCGCTGAATAGTTCTCACCCACAGATTATAACATTCGATATGGGAGGGACGAGTACGGATGTAGCTCTTTGTCCCGGAGAGATTCCGCAAACGACCGAGAGTGAGATTTGTAATCTGCCTCTCAGACTGCCAACGACGCAAATTCACACGGTGGGAGCTGGTGGAGGAAGTTTGTGCTGGATAGACTCAGGTGGTATTCTACGTGTCGGCCCGCAAAGCGCAGGCGCTATGCCAGGTCCAGTTTGCTATGGGCATGGAGGAATGGTTCCAACGGTAACGGATGCCAATCTAGTGTTGGGGAGAATGATTCCATCCCATTTTCTCGGTGGAGAGTCGTCCTATCCACTTGATATCAAGCGTGCACGCAAGGCGATTGCACAACTTGGTAGTTCCCTTCAACTTTCTGTTGAGGAAACTGCACTCGGGATTCTACGGGTTGCAAACGCTACCATGGATCGTGCTTTGCGATGTGTTTCGATAGAGAGTGGGTATGATCCCAGAGAGTACACATTAGTCCCTTTCGGAGGTGCGGGCCCGCTACATGCCTGCGCCATTGCAACTTCATTGGGAGTACAGAAGATCTTGGTTCCTCGCTACCCGGGTGTCTTAAGTGCGTTTGGTCTCCTCACGGCAGATCTCACCAGTGATGCATCGTATGCGCTTGTGTCTTCTATGGAGCAACTTCTTCATGCACCCCAAAGATTGGAGCACATAATCAGCCAATTAGAATCTGTAGTCTTGTCTCGTCTAGGTTCAAGGCCACCTTCATTACAAATAAAGTGTAACTTAGATTTACGATACATAGGACAGAGTTATGAACTTACAATCCCATTGGGAATGCCAGTCAGTTCAGAGACTCTTCTTAAAGCACAAGATGCATTCCATGAAGCGCACCAAGCACGATACGGATATTCGGCATCTGGATTGCCGATGGAGTCCGTTGCCATTCGATTACGGGCAGGAATTCCCCAGTCACTGGAACTTCCTGTACCTAAGAGCACGCAGGGATATAACCTCAAATTGTCGGATATACCCAATACATCAGTTTATTTCACACCAGATGAACCCCATACGATTCCCCTTCTGAAACGAGATCTATTGCCGGAGGGATATAGGTTTCAGGGGCCTGCACTGGTTGTTCAGGATGACTCCACGTTAGTGATCATGCCAGATTGGAGTGCAAAGGTAGATCGTTGGCTGAATCTTCATTTGAAATATAGACAGGTAGATGAGAGCTGATCCCATACTTATGGAAGTCTATCGTCACCGTTTTGTTGGCATTGCTGACGAGATGGGAGTGACACTTCAGCGCACCGGATACTCGCCAAATATTAAAGAACGTTTGGATTATTCATGTGCAGTCTTTGATGCAACGGGCAAAATGGTTGCACAGGCTGCACATATCCCGGTTCACTTAGGGGCAATGCCTGCGAGTTGTGAGGCAGCGCTCAGAACATTCACGCAGTGGAGTCCCGGCGATGTTGTAATTCTTAATGATCCTTTTGATGGGGGCAATCATCTACCGGATATCACTATGATTTCACCGGTTTTTGCGGGCAAGGACATAGTTTTCTTTGTTGCAAGCCGTGCACATCATGCGGATGTTGGAGGAATGAGCCCAGGATCACTTCCCCTATCAACAGAGCTCTTTCAGGAGGGGATTATCATCCCACCCATTAAACTCTATGAGGCAAGAAAAGTGAATGAGGGTGTGGAGCGCATGCTACTCGCCAATGTGCGGACACCCGTGGAGAGGCGGGGAGACATTGCTGCCCAGCGAGCCGCCCATGCGGTTGGAGAGCGCCGCCTTCTGGTACTCATAGAAGAATATGGACGCCAGGAAGTCTGCCAGTATGCTTCAAATCTTCAGCAATATAGTGAGCGGATTGTCCGAGCTGGAATTCAGACTTGGCCCGATGGAACGTATTCGTTTGAAGATAAATTGGAATTATCTGATGGAAAGGATGCGGTTATTCAAGTTTCTGTCTGTATCTATGAGGGCGAGGTAAGCTTTGACTTTAAAGGAACCGATTCTATGTTGGATGCCCCCCTGAATACAGTACTACCGGTGACAGCCTCCGCATGCTATTATGTGGTTTTGTGTCTTCTCAAGGATGATGTCCCCATTAATTCTGGCTGTTTTGTCCCAATTCGCGTAACAGCTCCCGAGGATACTCTGGTTCATGCAT
Organism: Rhodothermales bacterium; assembly: GCA_965209015.1. GTDB lineage: Bacteria > Bacteroidota > Rhodothermia > Rhodothermales > Bin80 > Bin80. The sequence goes on from OZ242367.1 coordinate 925,914, forward strand.
CAAGGCCTGCGCCTGTTGCTGGAGGTAACGTAGAGACTTCGCAACGAATCACGGATGTGGTATTGGGGGCGTTGGCACAGGCATTACCTGGGGACGTTCCTGCTGCAAGTCAAGGAACCATGAACAATGTAACCATTGGAGGTAAGCATTTGGGTGGAGCTACGTATGCTTACTATGAAACGCTTGGTGGAGGAATGGGAGCAAGTCCTTCAGCGAATGGACTAAGTGGTGTACATGTACACATGAGTAATACTAGGAACACGCCTATTGAAGCGCTGGAGATGCAATTCCCATTTCGAATTCGGGAATATGCTTTGATCAAAGGAAGTGGCGGTATGGGGAATCACCGGGGAGGAGACGGGCTTGTACGTGAGTATGAATTATTGGAGCCAGCGACGGTCACTATGCTCAGTGAACGTCGGCGTCATGCACCTTGGGGACTGAACGACGGGGAGCCCGGTCGGACGGGGCGAAATATTCTGATCAGAAGAGCTACCGGAGACGAGACACAGTTACCTGGTCAGTTTACACGAAAGCTAGAAGCAGGGGATCGCCTTCGCATTGAGACGCCAGGAGGTGGAGGTCACTCTTCGGACAGAAACTCTCGCAGCACATAGTGTAAAATTCCTCCGTTGAGGTAGTAATCTACTTCCACAGGGGTATCTAGTCTGGATTTTGTTTTGAAGCGAATTTCGTCTTTATTGGAGCGGATAGCCACTACCTCGATGGTTGTACTGGCTTTTTGAGGGACTTCAATACTGAATGATTCACTGCCATCTAAGCCTAATGTATCCGCATTTTCGCCGGGCATATACTCCAGAGGGAGGACACCCATCCCGATGAGATTAGAGCGATGAATACGCTCAAAGCTCTCCACGATTACTGCTCTGACTCCCAGTAGGACGGTTCCTTTGGCAGCCCAGTCCCTGCTGGACCCCATTCCATAATCCTTGCCACCCAGAACAATGAGGGGAACGCCAGCTTCCTGATAGCGCATAGCGGCATCGTAGATAGGCATTATCTCGCCATCATTAATAAAGCATTTGGTGATGCCACCTTCTGTGCCTGAAACGAGTTTATTTTTGATGCGGATATTGGCAAATGTGCCACGCATCATCACTTCATGATTCCCACGCCTAGCACCAAAGGAGTTAAAGTCACGGGGCAGGACATTGTTACCACTCAGGTAGATGCCTGCGGGCGATTCGCGTGGAATAGCTCCGGCAGGAGAAATATGATCTGTCGTTGTTGAATCTCCCAACTTGGCAAGCACGCGCGCATTTTTAATCGGGGCAACGGCAGAAGCTTCCCGGGTTAAACCAACGAAAAAAGGTGGTTCTTGTACGTAAGTGGACTCTGGGTTCCATCCATACAGTGATCCACTTGGAATTTCAATTGCATTCCATGTTTCATTGGAGGTTTCGATTCCTCCATATTCTTCCAGAAACAACTCAGGGGTAATGGAGGCTTCAATCACTTCGGAGATTTCGTCTGCGGTTGGCCATATATCCCGCAAATAGATATCCTTACCAGCAAGATCTTTCCCCAATGGCTCGCGCGTTAGGTCAATATCAACTGTTCCTGCCAGAGCATAGGCGACAACCAGAGGAGGGGACGCGAGATAGTTAGCCTGAACCAGAGCATGAATACGGCCTTCAAAATTTCGATTACCACTGAGAACACCAGCAACGACAAGATCACCTTCTTGAATCGCGCTACTCACGGCCTCGGGTAGTGGACCTGAATTACCGATACAGGTCGTACAACCGTAGCCGACCAAGTCAAAACCTAACTGTGCCAAATAGGGCATCAGGTTGGCATTCTGGAGATATTCGGTCACCACTCTGGATCCCGGGGCCAGACTGGTTTTTACGTAGGGAGCTACTTTCAATCCGCGTTCAACCGCCTTTTTTGCAACAAGCCCGGCACCAACCATCACGCTAGGATTGCTGGTATTTGTGCAACTGGTGATGGCCGCAATTGTGACATCTCCGTTACGAAGTGGATTGGGCAGGGAAGTACTCTGAACGCTGCGATTTAAGTCAGATTTCTGCCTCCCAAACCCTTGCGGTCCGGCAGGTGTAGTGAACGAATGTCTGAATGATTTCCCTAGTTCAGGGATTGGAATGCGGTCCTGTGGTCTCTTCGGTCCAGCAACACTGGGGACTACATCTCCCAAATCCAAGCTAAGAATATCTAGGTATTCGGGTTCAGGGGCTTCGGGGGTTAAGAATAATCCCTGTTCCTTCGTATACCGTTCCACCAGTTGGATGAGCGATTCTTCTCGTCCGGTACGGCGCAGGAATTTTAGGGTCACTTCGTCAATGGGAAAGAACCCCATAGTGGCTCCATACTCGGGAGACATATTACTGATTGTCGCACGGTCAGGAACAGAGAGTGCATGAATCCCCGGGCCAAAAAATTCAACAAAACGACCAACGACACCGTAGTTCCGAAGCATTTGGGTCACGGTGAGAACCATATCTGTCGCGGTTGCTCCATCGGGCAGTGATCCGGTGAGCCGAAATCCAACCACTTCCGGCATCAGCATATAGATTGGTTGGCCAAGCATTACGGCCTCTGCTTCAATTCCACCAACACCCCAGCCCACGACTCCCAAGCCATTTATCATGGTAGTATGGGAATCGGTACCAACCAGCGAATCAGGGAATGCTACAACCTCATCATTCTCCTTTCCTGTCCACACACATCGTGCGACGTACTCTAGGTTCACTTGATGGCAAATACCACTTGCGGGGGGGACTACAAAGAAATTGTCAAATGCTTGCTGTCCCCACCGCAAAAATTCGTATCTCTCCCGATTACGTCTGAACTCATGATCTGAATTGAGTTGTAGCGCCTCAGGGATGCCATAGTAGTCAACCTGAACACTATGATCAATGATTAGGTGTACAGGTACGCGGGGATTAATTGCGGAAGGATTTCCTCCAGTGCGGGCCATTGCGCTGCGCATGGCAGCGAGGTCTACGACTGCGGGTACACCAGTAAAATCCTGGAGGAGGACCCGAGCGGGTGCGAAGGGAATTTCTGCACGTAGAGGATCTTTTGGGTTGTACTGAGCTAATTGTTCAACATTCTCAGCTGTAACGCTGAAGCCATCACAACCGCGTAGCACAGCTTCAAGCATAACTCGAATGGAATACGGAAGCCGTTCAAGTTGGTATCCTGATACATCAAGTGAATCCAGACGATACATCCATGCGGACCCATGAGGAGTCTGGAAAGAGGTGCGGGTTCCGAAATAGTCTTTTTTCTTCGTCTGGACGGTTGCACTCATCTTGTAATGTTCCTATCGGTGGATGTGAGAATCAGTTAACGAATTTTAGGCCTTAGTGTTTGCTGATCAATCAGGAAGAAAAATTGTCAATGGCAGAGTCTCATGGGATTTTGTTGTAACTCGTAATACAGTTTGATCATGAATGGGTAATTGATCCCCGAATCGTCACAGAAAAGTAGGGAAACGAATTGTGGTGAAATTCGTAACTTTGCTCCTGATCGGGGCTATAGCTCAGTTGGTAGAGCGCCTGAATCGCACTCAGGAGGTCAGCGGTTCGACTCCGCTTAGCTCCACTTGATGGAGGAGATCTTAAACTTATTCATTGAATTACAGCAAGGTGCATATGTACAGGTGTGCAGTTGGTCTGGATTGTGTGTTATGAAAGGATGCTGATCCCCAAATCGGGATATGAGTACTTCTCAGATATTACCATATTTCCCAGTAAATTAGCCTGATCATTTGGGATCTTGCGGGGATAAATAATATTGCGGCTTTCCAGATCAAAATCTGTTCTAGGTCGCTTCGGTTCTTGTATACCCTTCAACCTGTAACCCGTACAAGTCTCTTCCAAGCTGAGATCCCCAGATAAATTCAGGCAATGGGGAGAATTTCTCACGAACAATATTTAACATGCTTTCAACAGAGGCAAGTGGCCCAATGAGTGGTGCTATATTAATTTCTATTCACCCAGAGCATGCTGATAGTATTATTTCGGGGGAGAAAGTATTTGAGTACCGAAAAGTGTTACCCAGACGACAAATTTCGCATATGGTCCTCTACTGCACTGTGCCAGTTAAGAAGATCACTGCTATTGTGGAAGTGAAGAATTGCCTCATAGACTCGCTGCAGAATGTGTGGGATAATACCTCACACGGTTCTGGAATTACTCTCAATCGCTATATGGATTATTATGCGGGAAAACAAAACGCATGTGTCTTGGCCCTTGGGAAAGTCCAAAAAATGAGACGACCAATGGCTCTGTCTGATCTTCCTGGTAGGAAGACCTACCCACAATTATTTTACTATTTGGATGATGATGACATAAGAGTTGTCAAATCTCAGTTATAGTTATTTCTCCTTTGGGCTATCTCGTTGGAGTGCAAATTACTTATGCTGCAATAGGGGAGTTGCAACTGGCGATTGCTACGATTGATTTCAAGTGCTTTGCTGTTTTCTGAATCGGGTAACGAACCATCTTGATCTGTGGTTGGATTCTGTGACGTTTTCACAGTTTGACAGATGATCTGACGGAAACAACCCTCTGGAGACAATCTTTCATCTTCGGTAGATCAGGGTTTATAGTTCCGGTGATGGTCAAATTATGTCTACACCTGCACTATCTTTCCAATGCTTCGGTTAATTCGGTACTGTTGAAATAAAGTAGTCGCCGATTGGATTATTCCCATGGTTGAGTGGAAAGTCAGCAGACTCTGACCAATACTCATCCCATCATTTCGACGCATTACTCTCCAAATAAGGTACTTGATTGAGCCTCTTTCAAAATTCTTTATTTTCACCTGTTGTCCCCGTTGAATTGTGGCTTAAACTGGCTCAGTTTAGTCGGACCACGCGAAATCTTCAGTATGGGAACCTCTTTCGAAATCCCTCAAAAAAATCATCCAGTTGAAGAATTTTGAAAGAGGCTCGATTAACAGACTGCCAAACAGCAAAATATTATCATTGCCAATCAACCGAGGCTGCCAAAATGATGTCGCTGTGCATTGGCATATAAGTAAGGACACCCGAAATACTCCAAACTTGATATATTCGTCTTCTCGGAAGTTGAATACCACTGAATAGTAGTTAGACTTTGCAATTTCAGTCGGATACGACACAATTGGTGCAGTTCTATTTCAACTTGACCCGCAAAGAATTCTTCTTGCCAAATGAGGACAATACTTCGCCTAAGATCCTAATTTTTATGGGAGTGCCAATACCCGTAGATACAAATAGACTTTGACCAATAGGATGTTTCTGGCCATTTTCGTCAGGATTATCACTAATTTTTAGTCCGCTGGTGCTGATAGAAATTGCCTCCAGTCTCGTACGATCCTCTTTACACAGGGAACGAAGAACGCCAACAAACATGTCGGTCCAAGTCCCATAGGTAATAGTATTCATAAATCGCCAGTATTCCAGTTTTTTACCGGCAGGCTTTTCTATTTCAAATGGGTTTTGTTCTTGACTTGGGTCGGGCTTGATTATTTTTTGCACGTATTTTCCCCTTTGATCTTTGCTGTGAGTAGTCTCACTTGGTGCTGTACCTTTCAATTCAGAATAAATCTCTGGAAGACTTGATTTAACAAGATTTCGAATTGAGCGCTTGTTTGTTCTAAAGATCTGATATGAAATGAATTTAACAAAATCATCACTTGGAGACGAGAATTCCTTCTTGAGAAAAGATAAAATCTTCTCCTTACGAGAGAGCTCATGTGCCAGATTTTTTAGTTCTGTAGAATCGTAATTCTGAAGGGAAAACTTTTCCAGATATGCAATTAACTCTTTATCTTGTTGTACATCTATTTTATGGACTTTGAATTCAAGAAATGGCTTGTCATCCAGTACATTCTCGTGGTCTAAATCTGAGTAAATTTGATATTCATTTCCGTTCGTCAAGATAGCAAAGTCAACTTCTGTTTTTAGATTAAAGTACTTTTTAACCTGTCCAATATGGCCGTCCAATGATTCACCTAACTTTTTCCCCTCAAGAAAGATGATCGGCTTTTTGTCTTGAAGGATGGCATAATCAACTTTACCTACTTTATGGCCATTGGGCATAACTTGATATTGAGTGTGGACAAGGCCAGGATCGTGAGTGTCATACCCCAAGCCTTGAAGGAAGGGGCTAATGAACCAAATTTCTGTATTGCTCTCTGATACAACCTTGTCTCTGAAGTTGTGATATTTGATCTTCAACTCATTAATCGTTGTTTTCAAATCCATAATTTTTCCTGTGAGCAAAATTTTGATGTATGCAGGAAAGGTAAATAATTTGAGGAATAAAAAAAAGCTCACTCCTAGACTCTAATTTAACTGAAATAAAGCATGCAGATGATAATCATGGCTCTTTATCAATGAAGGTGAGAAGAGCCATGATTACAGAACGAGTCAACAATGTTATTGTAACAGATCTTGCATAACGCCGTGATCACTACTCCCACAACTTGTGACTCATATGGTTGGCATACGATCAGTCAAGCATGAACATTAATGTCCATTCACACAAAATCAATAATTGTGTACAAATCAGGGTAGAATTATCTTTATTATCTATCTGAGTCATGCGAAGATTTCCACCTTAGTATCTTGGGTGTGGTCGCAAGTGGTTTTCCGTATACTGGACTGGATGTCATGGGGCAAACGGTTGACATTTGTGATTGAACTGAGTAAGTCCAGAACGCGATTCTGAGCAGTATTGAGAATCATGATGAATGTGCAACCTTCCCCAAAGACGAAGCTGTCAGGTATCACAGACTTGTACCTTTGTAGGGTACGGGAATCACATCATTGAAGAAATGTGACTTTGACGGACTCTCCAGTCTGAAAAAAATAGAGTTAGGCAATAATCCCAAGATCAGCTTTCCAGCGGATATTTTTTCTGGTCTCTCCAGTCTAGTGTCCCTGAGTTTAAGCTACAATTCTCCCGGCAACCTGCCATCGATTTTTTTGCCGATCCTATAGGCCTGAAAGCAATGAAGTTAGACGATAATAGTCTCATCGTCTAATGAGTTTTTGCAACCCCTTTCAATTTTTATCAAAAATTCATACATTGAATATGACTTGACTGGCTAGTCTGATTTTATTGCCGTCTGGTGGAAAACATACCCATCTACGATGTCTATCAGAGTCATGCAAAGATTGTCTTCTTCATGTTTGGGGTGTATCGTCGGTGTTCTACTGATTTTTTTGACGTTAGATGTGACGGCCCAAACAGTGAATATTTGTGGTCGAACTGAGTATGTTAAGATTGAGATTCTCAATACCATTCCACATAACGATTGTACAACCGTCCCTACAGCCCAGTTATCAAGCATTACGGTCTTGAACTTAAGTAATGTAGGCCAAGTTTGGCTGCAGAAAGATGATCTTGATGGACTCACTGGCCTGCAAACTCTGCAGTTAAACGGGAATCGATTTAATAACATTCTGGATAAGGATCTCTTTGAGGATCTCTCTAGTCTGGAAATTCTGGACTTATCTAATAGCTCTCTACGGATTCTGGACAAGGAGCTCTTCAATGGTCTCTCCAACTTGACAAGTCTGGATTTAAGCAATAATGAAAGACTCAGTACTCTTCCTGAAGATCTTTTTTCCGACCTCACTAGTCTTCAAAGTCTGGATTTAGAAGGGAATTCTCTTACCAACCTGTCGGTGAATCTTTTTTCCGATCTTTCTTCCCTGGAGGTGTTGAAATTAAACGGAAATGGTTTGTTCAGTAGCCTGAATGTGGGCATATTTGCCAATCTAACAAGCCTGAGGTCGTTAAAGTTGGATAATAATTCTCTGAACAACCTTCATGAGAATCTCTTCGCTGGTCTGTCCAATTTGGAAGCGTTGAATTTATCCACCAATTCGCTCAGCAACCTGCATAAGGATCTCTTCTCTGGACTCCCGAGCTTGCACACGCTGAACTTGGCTGCTAATTCGCTGACTAGTCTACATCAAGACATCTTTGCCAATCTCTCCAGTTTGCAAACGCTGGTCTTATCTCATAATTCTCTTAGCAGCCTCCATAAGGATCTTTTTGATAGTCTATCAGAATTGAGGGAACTGAGCTTACTCCGTAATGCTCTTACCTCCCTACCAGAGGATCTCCTTACCGATCTCACTAGCTTGATAGTTCTGGAGTTAACTGCTAATTCTCTGACCACCCTACCAGAGAATATCTTTGATGGTATGAAATCAGGTCTCATCGTAGATCTTATTGATAATCCCATTGAATGCTTGCCTCAAAAAATTCTTGATCTGGATGAAGATCGAATAATTAAAATATATTCGTCTGTTGCCCTTGATCCCTGTGAAGATCCAACTCCCCTGATAACGTTGGAGATAACCCCACAAACGATTACGGAAGGGGAATTCGCCACCGTTACGGCAAGTCTAAGCGAAGCGTCAACCGCAATGACATTGGTTGATGTGTCGGTTGCTCCAAATCTGCCCGCCACAACCGCCGATTATGTACTAACTGGCAACACGTTCAAAATTTCAGCGGGAGAGACAACAAGTAGAGGCATCGTTACAATCACGGCGGTGGATGATCAGGTGGATGGTCTGGATAAAACGATCACGGTAAGCGGTGTTGTGACGAATGCGCAGGGAGTGCTGGATCCAGAGGATGTGATCCTGACCATTCTTGATAATGATATGGCCACTAGTGTCACGCTTTCGGTTTCTCCCTCCGAGGTGAAGGAACAGGAAGTAAGCCAAACGATCACCGTCACGGCAATGCTGGATGTTGCGCGAGATGTCGACACGCAGGTAACGGTTTCGGTGGAGGACGGGACTGCCACAGCAGGAACCGACTACGAGCCAGTCTCTCTCTTTGAGATTAAGATCTTTGCGAAAGAGCGCTCCTCATCCGCAACGCTTACCTTCAACCCGATTCCTGATGAGTTCTTTGAGCCTGAGGAAACCGTTTTCGTTACAGGCACGACACCCGTAGAAGGTCTGGAGGTAAGTCCAGCCACACTTACGCTAATTGATCCGGTCCCCGAAGTAGTCCTTGAGTTGACTCCGGAAGCAATTCCTGAAGCCGAGGGGGAAGCGACCCTCACGGCCCGTCTGAATACCCCATCAACTGCCGAGACGGTGATCACGATCTCCGCGGCGGCAACTTTCCCCGCCACAGATTCGGATTATATGTTGCGTGGCAGTCTGATATTAACCATTCCCGCTGGCGCAACGACCAGTTCAGAGCAGGTGACCATCACAGCAGTTGACAATCTAGTGGATGGGCCAGATAAGACGGTGATCCTCAGCGGCCATGCGTCAAATCCATTCGGTGTGGCTGGACCAGAGGATAGAACACTCACAATTCTGGATGACGATAATCCGATCACGCTGGCAGTCCAGACTTGGACGGTTTCCGAAGAGGTGGGGATCGCTCGGCTGCCCATTGAGGTATCCCCTGCGGCAACATTTGATCTGAATGTGCAAGTTCAAACGACTGGATTGACTGCCACAGAGGGAGAGGATTATACGCTACTCCAAAGCCTGCTCCCGATCCCCGAAGGGAGTACGACGGCATTTATTGAAGTACAGATCACAGACGATCAATTATTTGAAGGGCAGGAAACTTTTCAGATCCAGTTGATAGAGACGGAGGGCGTGGTACTGAATCCAGGGGAGGCGACGGTAACGATAGAGGATGACGATCTATACGAGTTGCAGGTTGGGAATGCTTCGGTATTGGAGAGTGCAGGCGAGTTGACCTTTGTGGTCACGCTGAATCCGACTAACCCGGTGCAGACCGTGCGCGTTGCGTTTGAGACCGCGAATGAGACGGCCATGGAGCCCATGGACTATATGCGCCAAAGCGGTATGCTGGTGTTTCACCCAGATACGCCCCGTCGTGAGGTATCGGTCCCGATCATGGATGATACACAGGCGGAATCGGAGGAGACCTTCCTTTTGCGGTTATCCGAACCCGAGTATGCCGTCCTGTCCACGATCGAGGTCAGAGGGACGATTCGGGATGACGATGCGCTTCCCGTCATGGAGATTGAAGCGTCCGTGCCCGTGAGGGAAGAGGCAGGACAGGCGCAGTTTGCCGTGACCCTCAGCCGTGTACTTCCTGGGCGAGATCCCCTAGTTGAATTTTCGGTTCTGGACGAGACGGCCAATGCGCCTCTGGATTATCAGGTGCTTACGCCAAGTCCGCTACGTTTTCTCTCTGGGGAGACCAGAAAAGATATTGTTGTACAGATCATGGATGATGCGATTCATGAAGAAGAGGAAACGTTTCGGATTCTGTTGAGGGATGCGCAGAATGGGGTGCTGGGGCAATCTGAAGCCCAGGGCATCATCTTGGATAATGAGGATCCCGTGACGGTGAGCATCCGGGATGCAGAGGTCACCGAGTCGGAGGCAGCGGCCGTCTTTAGAGTGGAGTTGAGTGGTCCGGACAGCAAGCCGCGAACCTTTGGCTTTACGACCGAGGATGTGTCTGCCCTCTCAGGACAGGACTATGAAGCTGCCACTGGCGAAGTCACATTTGCATCAGGAGAGGTACTCAAAGATATCCGTGTTTCAATCATCAACGATCTGGAAACCGAACCCACCGAATCCTTTCTAGTGCGCCTATCGGGGAATGGGATCTCCGATGGAGACGCTCAAGGGACCATTCAAGATGATGATGCCCCACTCACGGTGAGCATCTATGATGAGCAAGCATCGGAGGGAGATGGTTCACTTCTGTTGCCCGTTCGGCTAAGCCGACCAAGTTCCCGGTTGGTGACGGTTCAGTTTGCATCTTCGGATGAGACCGCGGAGGAAGGATTGGATTATGTATCCTCGCAGGGGATCGTCATTTTTCAGCGGGGGAGCACCGAGGGCAAGATTCGTATCCAGATCCTGGAAGATTCAGAGGTGGAATCGGAGGAAACCTTCCAAGTGACCCTTTCCAATGTGCGACATGCGGAGATTGCCCAAGAAACAGGAACAGGAACGATTCTGGATAATGACGGGAGTCCCACGATCTCGGTGCAGAGCGTGACGGTCTCCCGCCAAGCAGCGATGTTTGATATACACCTATCCATGCCCTCTCTACTGCCGATCCTGATCAGTTATGCCACCGAAGATGGGAGTGCGTATGCGGGAGAGGACTATGAACCCGTCGCAGGGCAAGTTATGTTTGCACCGGGTGAGGTCTCCAAAACCATTGAAGTGAAGTTGCTCTCCAGCGAACGCATATGGGAGGCGAAGACGTTTGCACTTGTCCTCCTCTCGGCCATGAATGCACAGGTAGAGCAGGCCCGCACAGAGGCGGTCGTGGAAGAGGAGAGCGAAGAGAATATCCAGAATGCATATGTGTCCAGAGTCCTTCGCACTTGGGCATCCCAAATTGTGGACGCATTCTCTCGGCGGATGGAAGGGATGGCGCAGTGCAGCATTCCTGATCTATCGTGGCTACGCTATGGGACGGCGCGCCGCTCTCTGGGAGACATCTTTCGCGGGTGTGGTGCAGAATTTACGCAGGGAGGATGGAGCGTCTGGGGGCAAGGTGCATTTACGCGCATGCATGGAAGAGATGGAGCACTCTCGTTGCGTTCAAATGTCACGACGATGCTCTTGGGAGCCGACTATGTGTGGAGGCAGGGATGGATGGCAGGTCTCTTGGCTGCACAAAGCTGGGATCAAGGCACCTACGAAACGCCAGCGCGGTCCGGTTCAGCATCCTCTCGATTGACCGGCCTTTATCCCTATGTCAGTTACCAAACAGGCGCGGGAATGCGCGCATGGATGCTTTTGGGGCTGGGACGGGGGGAGACTGAGCTTGAAACAATGGAATCGGAACTGGATGTTGCACTGGTTGCGCTCGGACTGACGGGAATCATGTCCCGTGGAAGTACAGGACAATTGGGGTACGAGGTGGATGCGTTCTGGGCGACCGCAGATATGGAGAATGGATCGGATCTGAGCGTACGCCGGGTCCGGGCAGGCGTGGAGGGAAGTCTACGATTGGGAGCGGGCATGCAGCCCTACATGGAGGCTGCCCTTCGCCAAGACGGAGGCGATGCAGAGACCGGGATGGGAGTGGAACTGGGTGGTGGAGTGCGCTGGGCCATGAATCAACTGCGTGCAGAACTCGGGGGTCGGGCCTTGGTGCTGCATACCGATGAGGGACTGCGGGAATGGGGACTGATGGGATCCGTAGAGTATGGATCGCCGGGTGGGCTGGGTCCCTCTATGCGAGTACGACCGCTTTGGGGAAATGTCTACGGGGGAGATCTATGGCGCGAAGCGCCGCTACACTCCATGGGACTGGGAAGCATGGATCAACGCGTGGAGATGGAACTGGGGTATGGAATAGCGATCCGAGAAAGCCTTGGACGATCCATTGTAGGAATGACGATGGACTCAAGAGGGCGCGCCTATCGGGTTGGATACAACCTGCGGATGAATCAAGGACTGCACGTTTCGGTAGCCACCACCGTACGAACGATGGAGGCGAACAGGACTCCAAACTCCTATGGGATCAGTGCGCACATGGATCTGAATTGGTGATTCAAGTGGATTGTAACAAGGTATATGATACAAACTCACACGACTCATGATAAATAAAAGAGCACATACACCCACTTGATCCAGATACTCTGATTGAACGAACTCAAATTTAGAACAGTTTGCCAAGGCTCAGAAAAGATGCAGTTCCAATGGTGGTCCTGTTCAATTGTGCAGAGTACCACATTTGAGAGACAAACAAAGCTTCTTGGCGAATGAAACTGAAATTAGTAACCAAGCGCTCGTCCGTCATAGCTGCGCGAATCGGCAGCACCGTAGAGTAACCCGTCTTTTCGCATAATGCAATGTGCTCTTCCCTGAGAGGTACGATAACGGACTTGATGGCCCTTTGCTTCGTAAAGTGCCTTCGTATCAGGTGAGATGCCCCATGATTCAAAACTGGTGATGTCTGGTAGCCACTGATGATGAATCCGAGGAGCTTCCACCGCCTGAGCTATATCCATGTCAAAGCGCGTCACATTCAAAATTATCTGGAGGACTGTATTGATGATGGTTCGTCCGCCTGGGCTTCCCACAATGATAAATGGTTTTCCATCTTTTGCGACAATGGTAGGTGTCATGCTGCTCAGCATTCGCTTTTCTGGAGCAATCAGATTTGGGTCCGTACCAATGAAGCCATTAGAGTCTGTGTATCCAGGGATTGGGTTGAAATCTCCCATTTCATTATTCAGAAGAAATCCTGTCCCGTCTGCTACAATCTGCGATCCATAACTATATTCAAGCGTGTAGGTAAGGGAAACAGCATTTCCTTTCGCATCTACAACGGATAGGTGAGTCGTTTCTTCGCTTTCCATCGGCAAATAAAGGTGGCTGAGTTTTTCAGGGTCGCTTGGAGAGGCCTGCATTTCGTCAATGGAACTTCGGAGTTGCTCAGCATGAAACTTGCTGATCAAGTAGTCCGTCGGCATGTTTGGGTTAAAGTTTGGATCCCCTATGTGTTCTGCACGATCCGCAAATGCCCGGCGCATTGCTTCAGTCAATAAATGCAGGTATTGCGCAGAATTGTGTCCAAGAGATTGGAGGTCGTAGGATTCTAAAATATTGAGCATTGTGATCAAAGCTACGCCTCCGCTGCTGGGAGGACTCATTGCATAGATGTCGTATTCACCGAAACTTCCCTGTATAGGTGTCACTTCTTCTGCTTCATATAAGGCTAAATCTTCCATGGTGATCAGACCACCGTGGCGGGCCATAAAATCGCTCAACAGCGTTGCTGTTTTTCCATGATAGAAGCCTTCGTGTCCATGATCACGAATGCGGCGCAGAGATGCGGCAAGATCTGGTTGTTTCCAGATCTCGCCGGGCTTATAAATCCCTGTACCGTTTTTAAGGAAAGCAAGGCGGGTCGCTGCGTAGAGCGAGTCTGATCTTTGTTGCAGTTGATAAAGGAACTGCTGCATTGCGCGGGTAGAAGGAAAGCCCTCGGAGGCTAACTGAACCGCCGGTTCAACGAGACTCTTCCAGTCAACTTTTCCCAGTCGCTGGTGGGCGAGCCAAAGCCCTGCTACGGTACCGGGGACTCCAACCGAGAGCGGACCTTCGTGATTGGAATTGTCCACAATCTTTCCATCGGGCCCCAAGAACATAGTTTCGGTTGCGGCCAGTGGAGCTTTCTCCCGGAAGTTAAATGCAGTAACATGGCCATCAGCCCCATGATAGACTAAGAATCCTCCTCCCCCAATATTTCCTGCCGAAGGGAGGGTCACCGAAAGGGCAAAGGCGGTGGCAATCGCTGCATCAACGGCATTCCCTCCATTCTGGAGGATTTGAGTGCCTACTTCGGAGGCTAAGTAATGACTGGAGACCACCATCCCACTATCTGCTGCTACGGGAATTCGTCCGGCTTGGGCCTTCGCAGAGCCCACAAACAAAATGAGTATCTTTAGGGTTATCGCACAGGAGCGGACCATTTTCGTTTAGTGATGAATTAGGGAGTATAATTGTTTATGAATTCAGCAAAGGTAATGCACCAAGCTCTACCGTGGTCATGTATTCTACTATTATTCTTAACATCGTGTACTAGTAAACCTACGAAAGAGTTACCAGAATTCACGGGCCTCACCAGTGATTTTGTGGGTGATGCGGAATGTTTTGATTGCCATGAGTCTCAATGGACTGGTTTTCAAGAGCATGGAATGGCTCGCTCGTATTATGCTCTCACACCTGAGAATATAGTTGAAGATTTTGATGCGGAGCCGGTCTGGCACGAGGGGAGTGGGTTTTGGTATCAGGTCGTGGAAGAGAGTGGAACGTATTGGCAGGAAGAATTTCGTCTGGACGCTGCGGGTAAGCGGACCCATAGCCTCAAGCGACGGATGGATTTTGTAATAGGCAGTGGGAATGCTGCACGTACCTATTTATCCGAATCAAATCAGCGCTTATATCAGCTCCCTCTTACATGGTATAGCCAAGTGAGTCAGTGGGATTTTAGTCCAGGGTACGAAATTGCGAATAAACGTTTTGGAAGACTCATTCCCGATCGATGCATGGCTTGTCACAATAGCTATCCTAATAGTGTGGAATGGGTGGAAGGAAAATATGTAGATGTTCCAAACGGGATCGGTTGTGAACGCTGTCACGGACCCGGTGGTGCACATGTTGAGTTACGACTTGCCGGCAGAGGGCCAACGGAAAGCATAGATCACTCCATCGTGAATCCCGCAAGGTTAGCGCATGATCTTCAAATGGATGTCTGTCAGCAATGCCACTTACATACGACAGTCTCCGTACTCAGGGATGGGCGAGAGGCATTTGATTTCCGACCGTCCGAAAGGTTGCAAGATCATCTGGCATTATTTTCTGTGCAGGATCCAACAAGCGGATTAGATGTGATCTCTCATGCAGAACGTCTTGCACGGAGTGCCTGTTATCTGGAAGGGACGCCTCAAATGACCTGTACCACCTGCCATAATCCTCACGAAGGATTCCGTGATAAAGGACCAGAGTATTTCAATGATACTTGTAATTCCTGTCATCAGGCAGTAGCAGATCACGAGTTAAGGGATGACTGCACCAGTTGTCATATGCCAAAAGAAATTGCCGATGGGACTCCCCATGCCACATTCACAGATCATTGGATTCGTATTTTGGGACAGGAAAGACCTATGTCAGCACATGAGAGTTCCGAACTTTCTCCGTACTATGAGCGCGATCAGGTTGAATCCAGTTATCTGGAGGCGGTTGCTACACTGATCCATTCCACGCAAACAAGCAACCTTGACGGTTTGGAAGAGGGAATTGAGATGGCAGGTTCAGTAGACGATACCGATGTGACCGGAGAAACCAGCTTTCTGATGGGAGTTTCACTCTGGCGATTAGGACGTTCAGAGGAGGCAATTGAACCCCTTGAAGCTGCAGTTCAGGCAAGTCCTAATATTCCTGAGCGCTTAAATGCCTTGGCGCAAGCGTACGAGAGTGCCAACCAGAAACAAGACCAGATTAGGGGGCTGTATGAAAAGGCTCTGGAAATTCAGCCAGCTCTTGCTGATGTACGGATTAATTATGGCCGTTATCTAGAATTGGAAGGTGATCTCATGGGGGCAATCACCCAATATCGGCGCGTGATTGACGAAAAACCCTGGTTGGTACAGGCACATTATAATCTCGGGACTGCGCTCTTGCAAGATGGGAATTTTTCTGAGGGTGAGGTAGCACTAAGACAAACCTTAGTACTTGAACCAGACCATCCCGATGCTCTCGGGAACTTAGGGCTCTTGCTTCTAACGGACCAACGGGTTCAGGAAGCTGGTAGATATTTTCAACGTGCGGTCAAAGTGGCTCCAGACAATCCAATCGCACAAAGTAATCTGGGTTCATGGTATTTCAACTTTGAAAATTTTGAAGATGCGGCAATGCATCTTAGTCAAGCGGTAGCGATTGATCAAGAATATCTCGCTGCATGGGAGAATCTCGCTCTTTCGTATGCCCGATTAGATCAACCCGTAGATGCAGTTCGCGCAGCTGAGCGGGTATTGGAGTTGAACCCAGAGAACCTCTTAGCAATTACCATATTAGACGCATTTGGAAGATGAGATTTCTGAGTATATTTCTTCTCTTCCCTCTCCTCGCAGGGTGTGGGCGTTCTGGCGAGATTTCATATCAAGGCCAGGAGGTTCATTATGTAGGGATCGATGCATGTGGGAGTTGCCATCCCGACAAAGTGGCTACGTTCACTCAGTCTCAGATGGGTCGATCATGGGAGTTAGCCAATCTGGCGAATAGTAGTGCAGATTTTGAAAACCCCATGCCAGTCTATGATGAATTTAATGATCTCTATTACAAGGCCATCAGAAAAGGAGAAGAGTTGTATGTTGCAGAGTATCGTCTCAGTGGAGTTGATACAGTACACAAACGATTAGAGAAAATTGACTATATCGTTGGAAGTGGCCATCATACGAACTCACACATCATGGACGTGAATGGGTATCTCTATCAGATGCCCCTCACTTGGTATGTACAAGATGGCAAATGGGATCTTCCCCCTGGCTTTAAAGGGGCAAATAACAACAGTCGGTTCGATCGACCTATTCCACTCAAGTGCATGACATGTCACAATGCGATGCCAGACTATGTAGAGGGGTCCGAAAACAGATATGTATCCGTGCCTCACGGCATTGATTGTGAGCGCTGTCATGGTCCAGGATCGCTACATGTAGCATCGTTTCAGAGTGGCAGCACGGCCAATAATTCAATGGATATAGACGATACAATTGTCAACCCTGCGAAGCTCTCTGTGAGGGAACAGTTTGATATTTGCCAGAGCTGCCATCTTCAGGGGGCATCCGTTGATAAACCTGGCCACAGCTTTGCCGACTTCCGGCCTGGGATGTCGTTGGCCAGCATTGAGAATGTATTCTGGCCTCGCTATGCCGACAGTCTGAACCAGTTTGTAATGGCTTCTCATCCTGACCGCCTCCGCCTGAGTGCGTGTTTTCAGGCTTCGGAGACGATGACATGTAGTACATGCCATGATCCGCATGTTCCGATTGAGATGATGACGGAGAATCATTATCGAGACGTATGCCAATCTTGTCATATGGAGAGTGCAAATCGTCTCACCTGTCCGACCGAAGAGGCTGCAACGGGGGAGAATTGTACGGATTGTCATATGCCAGCATCAGGGTCAGAGGATATTCCACATGTCACGATCACGGATCACTTTATACGCTCTCCCGGCTCCCAGCTCTCTGAGGTTATTACCCCGAGTTCTGATGCGGATCTGGTTCGTATGGCCAGCTTGATTGATGAATCACCAACTGAGCGGGAAATCGCAGAGGGGTACATGACTTACTACGAAACGATCACCAATGCACCGGGATTCCTTGACTCCGCCGCCGTTTATCTTCGAAGTGCAGATCGTGCGGGAGAAAATGTGGACGAAGAATTGATCAGAATGCATTTTCTGCGCCAAGAACCTACCAGTGTGTTGCGTATTGCCCGTAAGATAGACGGGGAGCTTGATGCGTGGACAGCTTATCGCATTGGTGAATCATATTTGAGTGAACAGATGCCAGAACAGGCGGTCAACTATCTGAGTCAAGCACTTCAGGCGGCCCCTGAACATTTACGATTCATGGTTCGATTGGGTGTTGCATTTAGTGAGTCTGGACGTATTTCAGAAGCACTGTCTACCTTTGGCGAGGCCCTCCGCCGTAATCCAAAACAGGCAGATGCATACAATAATCGTGGATATGCGCATGTGTTAGATCGAAATTTCTCTGCGGCAGAAGAAGACTTTAAAGCTGCCATTGCACTGGATCCAGATCTAGAGCTGGCATTAGCAAACCTTGCTTCCCTCTATTTCAACACCAATCGTTTACAAGAATCACGCATGTATATCCAGCGTCTAATCCAAATTGATCCCGTCAATCTGCAGTATAGGCGTCTATGGGAACTCATTCAATAGTAGCCATTTTTCATTGGAGACTGCGTATTCCGGTATTTGGGCAGAGTACTATTCCATTCTGGCTCACATATTCCAAGGTAGAGTACACAACTTCAATTTGGTTAATCGCGAGGATAAATATTCATTTCACGAGGAAGAACCTGTGGGTAAGCGAGGAGACAACGATCATCAGAGTTCTGCTGAGATTCTTGGGACTCTGCGAGAAGATTCCGACATCCAGGATTCTTGATTTGCAATCGAACATAGCCCAAGCATTCCGCATGTAACCGGTGCGTTGGATGATAAATTTACTGGAGCAAATCCAACATCTGAAACCATCTTGGAAATGGTTTATCCAAATCTATCCGGTGATTGTGCTTGGTGACCACTTAAATTGGAGTAGACCGGATCTATTAAACTTAAGGTATCTGACCTCCTCGATCGTTTTCAGTTGGTCTTGCAGGCGGATGATATTGGCTCTGCCCATTCAAAAGTTCGAATTCCGGCTCATTTATTGACGTCGGGCACTTATAGTCTGCATTGGAACCAAGTTCAAGCAGTTCTGAGCCGCAGATTCGTAGTCATCCGGTAAGTAATTAGAGTCTTTTGCAGTGTCTGAATATTTTCCAAAATGAATACTGTACAGTATGTTTTGTTGGACTAGCTGAGGAGTCTTACGGTGATTCCTGCATCATGCAGGAACTGTTTGACTTGGGCGATTGTCACCTGCCTGAAGTGAAACATGGATGCGGCAAGAACGGCGTGTGCATGTCCAGTTAGAAGAGCATCCCGTAAGTGATCAAGAGTGCCGGCGCCACCAGAGGCAATCACGGGAAGCTGTACAAGTTCATCAAGGCGCTGCAAAAGGTCTAAATCATATCCAATCTGCGTGCCGTCTCGATCCATAGAGGTGACCAATAACTCCCCGGCACCAAGTTTTTCTGCCTCTTTCGCCCACTCAAGTCCATCTAGTCCGGTGGCTCGTCGGCCTCCATGTGTATATACCTCCCAGCCTCCCTGTTGACTCTGCTTCAGGTCAATAGCTACCACCACGCACTGAGAACCAAACGCCTCCGCACATTCTGTAATGAGATTGGGCATTCTGATTGCCGCAGAGTTGATAGCAACCTTATCTGCTCCGGCATGGAGCATCTGTCGCATATCCTCCAGGGTTCGAATTCCCCCGCCAACTGTTAGGGGGATAAATATCTGTTCCGCAGTCCGGCGAACAACATCATGCATAATACCGCGATTTTCATGAGTTGCCGTTATGTCCAGAAAGACAAGTTCATCAGCTCCCTCTTTGTTGTACACATGAGCCTGTTCCAGAGGGTCACCTGCGTCAACAAGATCTACAAACTGAATTCCCTTTACGACACGTCCCCGATCCACATCAAGGCATGGGATGATGCGTTTTGCTAA
Source organism: Rhodothermales bacterium (assembly GCA_965209015.1). Lineage (GTDB taxonomy): Bacteria > Bacteroidota > Rhodothermia > Rhodothermales > Bin80 > Bin80. Next base: position 945,761 of record OZ242367.1, read on the forward strand.
GGGCATCCTGTCATGACTGGTGGCCAGAGTTCATGGTTGGAGAATTTTCCCTCATAGAGTGCTCGGCCAATGATCACCGAATCAACCCCAGAGGATTCGAGTTCACCCAATACAGTTAAGTCATCCGGACCGGAAACTCCACCACTTGCCATCAACCGTACAGATTGAAGATGTTTTCCCAAGGTCCGATAAGCATCTATATTTGGCCCCTTCATGGTACCATCCCGGCTGATGTCCGTGTAGATGATTCGGCGGACTCCACGTTTTTCCATGTCCTGAGCAAATTCGATAGCAGACAATCCAGTTCCATCTATCCAGCCACTCACGCGAACTTCACCATCTCTGGCATCAATCCCAACCGCAATACGATCGGGGCCATATTTCGTGATCATTGAACTAACGAATTCAGGATCCTGAACCGCTGCGGTGCCAATGATTCCCCGGTAGATTCCCTTCTCAAGGATACGAATCATATCTGAACTGGAGCGAATCCCTCCCCCTGTCTGGATAGGGATATCTAAATGGCCAGCAATCTTAGCAATCACATCGGTATTATTTGTGTCCCCACCTGATCGTGCAGCATCAAGATCTACAACATGAAGCAGGGACGCACCCATAGATTCCCATTGCCGAGCGATAATCAAAGGATCATCATGATAGGTGGTCACTTGATCGTAGGCACCCTGTAGCAGCCTCACACAGCATCCATCCAGTAAGTCAATGGCCGGAACCGGAATGATCATGCGAGTGAAGCAAAATTTGATAGAATATGAAGTCCTACATCATGACTTTTTTCGGGATGAAATTGGACTCCATAGATATTCTCGCGAGCAAATGCAATCGGAATGGAGTTGTCATACTCCGTAACGGCAATCACATCTTCGGGGTTTGCCTCACTGGCATAAAAAGAATGGGCAAAGTAGCAGTATGCATTCTCAGGGAGAGCATTCAGCAGGGAGCTGGATTTGATCGGAAGCACAACATTCCATCCCATATGGGGAATTTTAAGGGAAGCATCTGTCAAGTCTAATTCTTTCACATGTCCTTTCAGAACACCTAGACCGGTATGCGTCCCATTCTCGGAGCCCGTCTCAAAGAGCATTTGCATACCCACGCAAACCCCGAGAAACGGGACTTTGCGAGCGATAGCATCCAAGATAGGTTTTTCGAGGTTACGTTTCCTTACTTCATGAATACATGCACCAAAGGCCCCCACGCCTGGAAGGACAAGTCGATTTGCCTGTTGGATAAGTTTGGGGTCATCAGTACGGATAACCCCCGAAGTAACATGCTGGAATGCGCGTTCAATAGAGCGGAGATTTCCAATTCCGTAGTCGATGATTGTGGTCATGTCCTCAATCGTCGGTTCCACTCAGTTCTTTTGATCGTTGAGTTGCGGTAGCAACTGCGTGGATAAACATAGTACGCAAGCCGTGCTGTTCTAATTCTGCAATTGCAGCAATGGAAGTTCCGCCGGGGGTCGTCACCTCGTCACGCAGAATTGCAGGATGTTTATCCGTTCGATCGGCAAGTGCTGCAGCACCAAGGACTGTTTGTTTCGTTAACCTGAAGGCTATTGATCGAGGGAGGCCCTGTTTGACACCTGCATCCGTTAAGGCCTCAATCAACATATAAACATAAGCGGGCCCACTACCACTGAGCCCCGTCACCGCATCCATTAGGTACTCCTGGATCTCTTCTACTCGTCCTACCGCTTCAAACATTTCCCGTACTAATGCCATATGTTCGGTAGATGCTGAGCTCCCCGCACAGATGGCGGTTGCCCCCTTGTCAACCATCATGGGGGTGTTGGGCATAGTACGGATGACCGGCTGGTTAGAGCCAAATTCTTCTCCAATACGGGATGTGGTGAGTCCAGCAAGTACAGAAACAATCAATGCCTTTGGACTCACATGAGCGCTAATTTCTCTGGTTACATCCAGCCAGTTCGTGGGTTTGACAGCTAACACAATAATCGTAGCATCCTTTACCGCCTCTTTATTGTCCACCCCTGCAGATACGCCGGGAAATGCTTCATGCAAGGTCTCCAAAGCATGAGGGTTTCGGCGAGTGACACGAATATTTGATGGATTCAGGTGACTACCGCTGAGTAATCCTCCGACTAGAGCGCGTCCGATATTGCCCGCACCAATTACAGCGATCGTCTGATTTGAGAGTGACATAGATTAAAGAGTTCCTTTGGTGGATGGCATTTTAGAATTGAATTCACTACGCCGAGATGCGATTCGTAATGCTTGGGCAGCAGATTTAAAGATGGCCTCAATCTTATGATGGGTATTGACACCGTAAAGAACACTGATATGTAGTGTGCAATGAGCATGTTCTGCAAAACTATACCAGAAATGCTGAACCAGTTCAGTGGGTAAATCGCCAACCGATGGGCGATCAAATGTTCCCTCAAAATAGAAGGTAAATCGTCCTGATAGATCAATCACTGTGCGGGCTAATGCCTCATCCATAGGCACATATGCATGACCATAGCGAGCGATATGGGCTTTATCTGCTAACGCCTGATGTAGTGCCTGACCAAGGCAAATCCCAATATCTTCCACTGTATGATGTTCGTCAACATTCAGATCCCCGCTACATCTGACTTCCAAGTCAAAGAGTCCATGCTTTGCAAAGAGGTCCAACATATGGTCCAGAAAGCCAATTCCTGTTTGATTCACATAGTTACCACTTCCATCAAGCGTAAGTTTGACTGAAACGTTGGTCTCCTGAGTTTTTCTGGTGACAGAACTACTCCGGATCGTTTGAGTGGGTTGATTCATGACATCAATGTTGATATGGAGGTTATTGATGGAGTATCAGTTTCCCCAGAATCAATCGTTTATGTTGGGAGATACACTGTATCCTTGAATGATAACTATTCATATGAGGGTCATCCAGTGTGATTACGCGGTTTTTTCATTGTTGTTATCTTTTCCCTCTCATCTATTTTCAGTCTATTTTTTTCCTTTAACTCTTTAACCCGCAATGTAGTCATACGTGGAATGGTCGGGCATAGTTAAAATATCTCTGCCTTAAAGCATCAGCTCATCTACAAAGATCCATCCAATGGTCTGCGCCGGATTTGCATATCCTATTTTCCATCGTATCAGGGCCAGTGGCACGGCGAATTGCAATCAGCTACCGAACCGTAAGCCGCGTTCTGAAATATCAGAAATGAGTGAGCCAAAGAAGCTAACGATCGATGTACATCCCGATCGTGATCTGCAATTTACACAGCTCTCATAAAAGTTATAAGCTATCCTAATAACTTCAAGCTTTTTTTCTAACTTTACTGAGTAAGATCGTACTATGGCAACCCCGACTCACATCTATGACACTCATTCACACAAGGAGATTAACGTCCGTCTTTTCGGGTTCTTGATTTCCAGAAAAATAGCGTCATCACATTTTCCTCAGTAGCCGCTCTGAAGATTTCAATGCTATTCCAGTCTTGACGCCAAAGTTCTTCCTGTGATATCAGGAACGGGAGAGTATGATCCTGTGGCTACGGCGATAAATGTGCTCGCTCCAATAGTCCGGCCAACAAATTTTCTCTAACCACTCTTGCTTCATCAGAAAACTTGACTACGATTGCATAAGTGTCATGCATCTCTGTACAACGAATTGGGCTTACAAAAATATTTCCGAGTTACTGTGAGTGTGTATCATCTATGTAGTGAAATTCTCAGAGATGTTTCATCTGTTCACCATGATTACCTAATGATGTATCGTATGAGTGAATCTACGGTGGGATAGGTACATATGTGATCAAGGATCCGTGGTATCAAGTTTTTGTTCAACTTCTTTTGATTCCCGCTTTCAGATATGCCGGCTCAACCTTTTCGCCGAACTCTGGTAACGTCTGCACTACCATATGCAAATGGTCCAGTACATATTGGACATTTAGCTGGTGCATACCTACCAGCCGACATGTATGTGCGTTATCTTCGATTACTCGGGCAGGATGTTCTATATGTCTGCGGATCTGATGAATATGGAGCGGCGATCGTGATGCAGGCCAAGCAGGACGGGGTCTCCCCTCAGGAAGTTGTGGATCGCTATCACCCCATCATCCGCGATAGTTTTGCGGACTTTGGGATCAGCTTTGATAACTACAGTCGTACCTCGCGTCAAATTCACACAGATACCAGCCAGTCATTTTTTCGGAGATTATCTGAGAATGATGAATTTGTATTGAGTCGAGAGGATCACTTGTACGATCCGGAGGCTAAGATATTTCTTGCGGATCGATTTGTACGCGGCACATGCCCGATCTGTGAATACGCGGAGGCCTATGGAGATCAATGCGAGCGGTGCGGTTCCTCCCTCAGTCCAACTGAGATTCGTAATCCAAGGAGCATCTTGACCGATGCCACTCCTGAGCTTCGCCCCACCACTCATTGGTATCTGCCCCTTGGCCGATGGCAGAGTAGGCTGGAAGCCTATATTGCTAGCCATCCTGAGTGGAAACCAAATGTGCTTGGGCAGATCGGAGCTTGGTTTACCGATGGGTTACGTCACCGTGCGATCACTCGTGACGTTCCATGGGGTGTTCCTGTTCCCAAAGAATCTGCAGACTCTGCCGGAGTTGAAGCAAAAGGGAAGGTAATCTATGTATGGTTTGATGCGCCGATAGGATATATTTCATCCACTCGGGAATGGGCGGCAAAAAGGGGCGATCCAGATAGTTGGAAGTTGTACTGGCAGGATACTGAGTCGCGTCTAGTTCATTTTATTGGTAAGGATAACATAGTATTTCACACGCTCATGTTTCCTGCTATGCTCATGGCTCATGGGGATTATGTAGTACCTGATCAGGTTCCTGCGAATGAGTTTTTGAACATTGAAGGGAGTAAGTTATCCACCAGTCGAGGGTGGGCGATTTGGCTACATGAATACTTAGAAGATTTTCCTCCTGATCTTCTTCGCTATGCACTGGCAACTATGCTTCCCGAGTCAAAAGATGCGGATTTTAGTTGGCCCGAATTCCAGGCACGCGTAAATAGTGAACTTGCAGATATTTTGGGCAATTTCGTTAACCGAGCATTGACGTTTGCTGAACGTGAATTTGATAATAAAGTCCCTCCACTTTCGTCTCCTTCAGCAGTAGATGAAGAGGTGTTATCCAAGTTAGCAAGCTTCCCAGATCAGATCGGGACCGCCTATGAGCGGTTTCGCTTTCGGGAAGCTGTGCGTCTAACGATGAATGTAGCAAGATTGGGAAATAAGTATTTCAACGATCAGGCTCCATGGTTATCTCGAAAGACCGATCGTGCGCAGTGTGCTAATACGATCCATATATCCTTACAGATTTGCGCTACCTTGGCGGTGTTAATGGATCCGGTTCTTCCGTTTACAGCTAATCGGCTACGTCGGATGCTCCAGTTAAATGGGGTACGATCAAGCCATCCAGATTCTGATTCTGGTGAGGAGATAGGCTGGACCGATTCGGCTTCTTCCTTACTATCGGAGGGGCACTCGCTTGGTGGCAGGGAGATTCTATTTCATAAAGTGACCGATAAGATGATCCAAGACCAAATTGATAAACTTGAATCCGCTGACTCGTCAGCAGAACCGCCTTTTGTGGAGGGTAAGCCCACGATTAGTTTTGATGATTTTTCAAAGATGGATTTGCGTGTAGGACGCATTATCAGTGCGGAACCTATTCAAAAATCTAAAAAGCTACTGAAGCTTCAAGTTGATCTAGGGTACGAAACAAGACAGATTTTAGCTGGAGTTGCCGAGCATTTTCAAGCTGAAGAACTGGTTGGCCGATCAGCGGTCATTGTTGCTAATCTCGCACCCAGAAAGATGATGGGACTTGAGAGTCAGGGTATGCTATTGATGGCGGAAGATCGTACGGGAACACTCACACTCATCTCTTCGGATAATGAGCCGGGATCTATTATCTGTTGAGTTAAGCATAGATCAGCATGAGTCATTTTCACATCTGTCAAATCATGAGGGATGGTCAATGTAGATTGCCATCGCTTAAAATCCAATAATCATCGCTCCCTCAAGAAGAGGAAAATGGTTCGGGGTACTCAACAGTCAGAGGCGCTCAGGCTTAAGCGAAGTAAGACTACCCGGAGGATTTATTTTTTTCTATTCTGTTTCCAAACGTGTAGCCCGACCGGAAAGTTGAGTTTTCGTTATAGCATACAGGCATCCTCTACACACCGTTTTGAAGTCTTCAATCCCGGTTATTGCCATTCAAGTATTGGGTGGAGTGAGGGATTACTATGGGCACTTGAAACCCGTCCTCAAGTATGGGGCTCTATCTTTATGGCTCACGCTTAGCAGTGGGGAATTTTCGATCCTGACTTCGACGGTTTACAATTTTCTGAAAACAAAGAAAGCCTTATTTTTCAGTAGGTACAGGTCTTTTGAAAAGAGTGTTCAGACAAGTTTGAACACTACAAACACCGTTGGTTTTGCCGCTTTTTGCGGTCTGAATCCCAGACGTTAAGCCATCACTTGGTAGGCGGGTTACGGGTCTTTCTCCAAGGGTACGATCTGGCGCTGAATCATCAACCCCATCGCTTTGTAAAGCCGAACTTTTGTACTGTTGGCCGCCGTCGGGATCGCAAAATGACGCTTGGTCGTCTTGTCTCGTACCACAGAAACATCTACTTCACGCAATTGAGACAAAATCTGCCCCTCACTGATAGGTGTTGTATCCGCGCCATGCCGATTGTTGTAGATTCGACGCAGAATGCGTAGCATCGCAAAGGCAGCAAAGCAAATGGCAATGTGCGCACACGCAACGCTCAGTCCAGTGAAACAACGGAAATAAGAACGACTTGATCTCTTCTTCAATCCGCAATCGTTCCTATTCCGCGATGTGCAGGAGGGCCTCCAATGCCAGTCCTTTGGGGGCCATACCCATATAGCGCACGATCCTCTGCCGCACTTTGCCATCCTTTGTGCGGTCATTGCGCACGATTTGGACGGCAATGTTTTGGGTCGTCTTTCGTTTGAGTTTGCGGACGAACATGATACAGGTAGGATACGGCACAGGATTCAAATATTCAAACGATAAAACAAACTGAACACTACATATTGGGAACTCGAGAATCAGGGCAAAAATGGCCCCAAAGAAGCCCAAAAATGACTATTTGTGCCCCCCAAGTCAACCCGTACCTGTGGAAGCCATGAATTGTTTACTGTTATTGTCAGAACGCTTCACGGGGTAGACCTTTTCACTCCTCTGCGTTTGCATAACGATTGATTTTTCAGATCAATTGATACTTCTTTTACAGTCAGTGTCTTCGAGAGTCTGTTAGAACTGTCTTTTGAGTTGCAGTCGGACTAGATGCTGGAGTTGCAGGGGACGGTCTCGTCGTGCTTGCCCGGTTGTCCCGACAAAGAGTTGCATCTTGGTCGGATGCTCGTGTGCCCGCGCGATGTTCCATCCCATCTCATACCTGCGCTGCGGTCCGCTCAAGCTGACCTCGGGTTGCAAGGTAAATGCTCTGGAGAATAGAGCGAACCCATAGCCTGCCTGTACCCGCAGGCCTCCGGTTTGGTGGGTCCTATACTGTGGCTGAATGGTTTCGGCGCGGAGTAGCCGCTCTGCACCACCCAGGGCCTCTGCCCCGATGGTGTGCTCCACTCGAACTTGGAGCCCCTCACTGGATTGGGGCCGTGGATCCCAGGTCACCGCCCCTGCGAGCCCCTGATCCTGGAGTCCGCGGTCTTGATGCGTCAGCACTGCATGCGCATGTACCTCTATGTCCAGACCACTCTCTAGCTCCGAGAGACGGAACCCGACCTGCATGTCCACTCCGAATCCTGTCTCTGCATCGCCACCGTCATGGCGGAGAGCCAGTTCCGCCGACGGCACTATCGTAGATTCTGTTCCTAAACGGATCCCTCGCAGGGTTCCCTGCAATCCCAGCCGCAACCGAGATACCTGCGCCTGATCTTCCAGTAACTCCTCTGTCCCATTCGCGCCCATCTGCACCAGCAAGGCATCCGAGCGAATCCCCAGCTCCAGTCCTCGCTTCCTCACCGTACCGAGTCGCCCATAGATCCCCCCTCCGATCATCCGCAGATCCACCGGGGTGGTCACCTGTTCCACGGTCATCGATCCACGACCATATCCGACCACACCCCATGCCGTGATCCCCGAACTGAGCGCATAACATCCATTGGGGTATACTCCAGTCAGATAGGCGGAATGTGTACCTTCATCATTTGCCATTGCATACTCGCCCTCGGAGCGTGTATGAGCTACCAGTACACCTAATCCCCCTTTGTCTCCAGTCCAGTCTGCCCCCACCATCCCACTGGATACGCGTCCCTCCAGGTTCAAGGCTCCGTCCGCACCCTGAACACGAGATACCGCTCCATGGCCCCAGACAGAAACCCCGCTCCCGCCCTGCATCCCATGCCGGAACGAACTGCCATGCAGTAGACGCTCCCGTGTCAGTGTATGACCCAGCCGAACCACTGGATCAGTCGTTCCAAGGAGTACAGCGTGTTGGTCCGGCTTGACCTTTTGCACATGTACATAATTTGGCAACGAAGCCAAGGTCAAGGGCTGTCCCGCCAGATAGACTTCATTACGCCGGGACCGCTGCACCCGTCCCTCACACTGCGTTGCTCGTAGGACCTGATCCGCTACCGTCCGTCCCAGACGCCCCATCCACGCCGTACGGATTCGATTCGTGTAGCGAACCTGTCGGGGAGGACTTTCCAAGCTCTCCTCAAACCCTGCGTCATCCACAAATGTAACCCGAACCAGTAGACTTGCCCCTGCATCCGCCTCTACGGGGACATAGGCGTCTCCCTCTCCAATCCGTTCCTGTGGACTCCCCTCCGCCATGCGGAGCCATTGATAGCGATACCCGTATCCCAGCTCCCCAGCCTGTGCACGGCGCAGTCCATCGAGATCCTGAATCTCCTCCACCGAAACCCGAAGCATCTGTCCCAACTGCATGGACCCCATGATCTGGGGTTGCCCCGTTGCCACATCGTTGACTGGGGTCACATCAATGGTCATCCGGGCGGCCAATGGACTCTCCGAGGTCCCATCGCTAACCTTGAAGTCAAAGCTCGTGTATGCCGGACCATATGCATTGGCGACCGGCGTAAAGATCAGCTCTCCCGCCGAGATCTGGGCTACGGAGATCTGTGTCCCGGCGGCGAACCCGATTCCGCCCAAGGTCAAGGTTCCCGCATCAGGATGCCGCTCAATCCGAACGGACGCCAGTGGATCCCCCTCGGGATCGCTGTACCCAAAGTCGGATGCATTAAACGAGTACGGCGTATCTTCCTCCGTGGTGACCGTCGCATCTTGGGCCACCGGAAACGATTCATCGTCATCCGTGACCGTGAGGGTTACCTCCGCTGGATCGGTCACGCCCTGTGTATTCGTGGCAGTGCCTTGTACTTGTACGGTCTTGTCCGGCGTATCCACTTCGTTATCTACCGCTGTGATCGTCACCTCTCCCGTACTGGTGAGTTCGCCTGCTGCAATGGTGAGCGTCGGGTTGTCGCTCAGTAAATAATCTGATTCTGTGGCAGATTCGTTGGGAAGCACCGTCACTGCGATCGTCGTCATGGCACTGGACGGCCGGTTCAGGGTGGCCGTGACCGTCGTCGTACCCGCATTCTCGCTGATAGAAGCAGGCGAGAGAGTCAGCGTGACGGCCGGCGCTTCGTCATCATCGGTGATCGTGAGTTCAACCGACGATGGATTTGTGGTGCCGAGCGCATTGGTGGCGACCCCCTGCACCTGCACCGTCTTGTCCGGTGCATCCACTTCGTTGTCCACCGCCGTGATCGTGACCAGTCCGGTACTGGTGAGCTCACCCGCTGCAATCGTGAGCGTCAGGGGATCGCTCAACACATAATCCGATGCGGTGGCAGGTGCGTCAGAAAGCACTGACACCGCAATGGAGGTTTCTTCATCAGATGCCCGATCCAGAGTTGCCGTGACGGTCGTGCTCTCTCCATTTTCTGCGATCGCGGCGGGATCCAGCAGCAGGGTCACCGCCGGTGCCGCCTCATCATCGGTGATCGTAAGTTCGACCTCCACGGGGTCTGTGAGTCCCTGTGCACTGGTGACGATCCCCTGCACCTGCACCGTCTTGTCTGGCGCATCCACCTCGTTATCCACCGCTGTAATGGTCACGAGTCCCGTACTCTCGGTCTCCCCTGCCGCAATGGTGAGCGTTGAGTTCTCGCTGATTTGATAATCCGACGCCGTCGCCGGCGCATCGGGAAGCACCGTCACTTCAATGGTGGTCACTGTCCCAGAGACCCGATCCAAGGATGCCGTGACCGCCGTCTCGCCTCCATTCTCCTTGATCGTAGAGGGATCCAGCATCAGCATGACGGTGGGGGGTGCCTCGTCATCGGTGATCGTAAGCTCTACCGCTACCGGGCCCGTTACGCCGCGCGGATTCGTCGCCGTACCCTGCACCTGCAGTGTTTTATCCGGTGCACTCACTTCATTATTGACTGCTGTAATGGTCACGAGCCCCGTGCTTTCGGTCTCGCCCGCCGCAATGGTGAGCGTCAGGTTCTCGCTGATTTGATAATCCGATGCGGTGGCCGGTGCATCCGGAAGGACCGACACCACGATCGTGGTTACTGCACTGGAGGGAGGCTCCATGGTTGCGGTCACCGTCGTTTGACCGCCATGTTCAGCAATGGAGGCAGGCGTGAGGATCAGCGAGACCGTTGGACTCACCTCGTCGTCATCGGATATGGTCAGAACCACATCGGCGGGCACGCTCACCCCCTGTCTGTTTGTGGCCACGCCTTGCACCTGCACCGTCTTGTCCGGCGCATCCACCGGGTTGTCTATGGCGGTGATGGTCATGAGCCCCGTACTCTCGGTGCCACCTGCCGCAATGGTCAGGATCGTATTCTGACTCAGCATCAGATCCGATGCCACCGCTGGCGGATTGGCAAGTGCCGAGACCACGACGGTGGTCCTGGCACTGGAGGGATGGCTGAGCATAGCCGTGACCGTTGTGCTCGCTCCATTCTCTTCAATCGTAGAAGGATCCAGCATCAGGGTGACGGTGGGCGTCGGTTCATCATCGGTGATCCTCAGTTGCACTGCAGGCGGGCTAGTCACCCCCAACGAACGGGTGACTTCCCCTTGCACTTGCACCGTCCTGTCGGGTGCATCGGTCGCATTATCTACGGCTGTGATCGTCACCACTCCTGAACTGCCTCTCTCTCCCGCTGCAATCGTCAGCGTGCGACCACGCAGCGTATAATCTGACTCCGTGCTTGGTGCATTGGGGAGGACGGTTATCTCAATGGTGGTGGGTTCACTGGACGGGCGGCTGAGCTCCGCTGTGACGGTGGTTAGGCCGCCATTTTCGCCGATGGATGTTGGCGAAAGGAGTAGCGTCACCGTTGGCGTCAAATCATCATCCAGGATCGTGAGCTCTACCTCTTCGGGCCCCGTCAGCCCTTGCCCATTCGTCGCGATCCCCTGCACTTGCACGGTCTTGTTCGGCGCATTCACCGCATTATCCACGGCCGTGATCGTCACCAGTCCCGTACTGTTTGTCTCCCCCGCCGCAATCGTGAGTAGGTCCCCCTCCTGCGTATAATCCAGCTCGGTTGCTGGTGCGTCAGGTAGGGTGGTGATCGTGACCGTGGTCTCTTCGCTTGAAGGTCGATCCAGCGTTGCGGTCACCGTCGTGAATCCGTTATTTTCGGTAATGGAAGCTGGCAAGAGGGAGAGTATCACCACTGGCTCCAGATCGTCATCGGTGATCGTGAGTTCCACCGCCTCCGGCCCGGTCACGCCTTGAAGATTCGTCGCCGTCCCCTGCACTTGTACCGTCTTGTCTGGTGCATCCACTGCATTGTCCACCGCCGTAATGGTGACCAGCCCCGTACTGGCCGTCTCGCCTGCTGCAATGGTCAGTCGCAGGTTCCCGCTCAGTGCAAAGTCCGTCGCCGCTGCTGGCGCGTCAGGAAGAGCCGAGATCAGGATCGTCGTCACCGCACTGGAGGGACGATCCAGCGCTCCGGTCACGATTGCAATCCCTGCATTTTCCATGATGGATGCAGGTGCGAGCGTCAGCGTCACTGTCGGCGCCTCCTCGTCATCGGTAATCGTGAGTTCCACGTTCGCTGGACTGGTGACCCCCTGCGTATTCGTCGCGGTGCCTTGCACCTGGACCGTCTTATCGGGGGCATCCACCAGATTATCCACCGAGGTGATCGTCACCAGCCCCGCGCTCTCTATCTCCCCTGCGTCAATCGTCAATGTCAAGTTCTCGCTGAGTTGATAGTCCGACGCCGTTGCCGGTGAGGTTGGGTCCACCGAGATCGAGATCGTAGTCTCTTCGCTAGAGGGATGGCTAAGGGTTGCCGTCACCGTTGACGTACCCGCATTTTCGCCGATGGAGGTGGGCGAGAGCATCAGCGTCACGGTTGGTACCGCCTCATCATCCAGAAGAGTGAGTCCTACGCTTGCGGGGTTCGTGATCCCCTGCGTATTCGTCGCCGTGCCTTGCACTTGGACCGTCTTATCGGGGGCATCTACGAGGTTGTCCACCGCCGTGATCGTCACGAGTCCTGTACTCTGTGTCGCTCCCGCTACAATCGTCAATATACTGCCACTTTGCATATAATCGGCCGCAGTCGCGGGTGCATTGGGGAGGACGGTTACCGTGACCGTCGTCGCCTCACTGGACACTCGGTTCAGGGTTGCCGTGACCATTGTCGCGCCCGCATTCTCGCTGATCGAAGCAGGCGAGAGAACCAGCGTGACGGCTGGAGGCGCCGTCCCATCCGTGATCGTCAGTGCTACATCTGCAGGCCCCGTCACCCCTTGGGTATTTGTTGCCGTGCCTTGCACCTGTACCGTTTTGTCCGGCGCATCTACATCGTTGGTGACCGAAGTGATCGTCACCACTCCCGTACTCATGGTCGCGCCCGCCGCAATCGTCAGCGTGGCATTCGTACTCAGGATATAATCCGACACGGTTGCGGGTGCATCGGGGAGAACGGTCACCTCGATCATGGTCGGCTCGCTGGACGTCCGGTTCAGGGCTGCGGTTACGGTCGTCATCTCTCCATCTTCCCCAATCAAGGAAGACGAGAGCAGGAGCGTTGCCCGGGGCGCCTCCTCGTCATCAAGAATTGTGAGCTCCACCCCGATCTGACCCATGGTCCCCTGCTCAGTCGTCGGTTCCACCTCTGTCGGATCCACGATCCCCTGCAGATTCGTCGCGATGCCTTGCACTTGGATGGTCTTATCGGGTGCATCCACGGAGTTATCCACCGAAGTGATCGTCACGAGACCTGTACTGCTGGTTGCCCCCGCCATGATCGTCAGCGTGGTGCCACTCAGCATATAATCTGAACTGGTGGCTGGCGCATCGGGAAGTGCAGTGACTTCAATCGTGGTCACCTCGCTGGAGGGACGACTCAGGGTCGCCGTCACCATTGTACGCTCTCCCCCTTCGCGGATGGAGGGTGAGGATAAGATTAGTTCGGCTGTGGGGGCTGCATCCTCATCCGTGATCGTAAGCTCCACCGCCGCCGGATCCGTGATCCCCTGTACATTCGTTGCAGTACCCTGCACTTGAACCGTCTTATCGGGGGCATCTACCTCGTTATCCACCGCCGTGATCGTCACCAGCCCCGAGCTCTCCGTCTCCCCCGCCGCAATGGTCAGCGTCTGATTTGTGCCCAGTCCGTAGTCCGCTGCTGTAGCCGGCTCATTGGGACGAACCGCAACCACGATCGTGGTCACCGCACTGGACGGGTGACGGAGTGCTGCCGTCACGGTGGTACTCCCAGCCTGTTCGCTGATGGTGTTGGAGGAAAGGCGGAGCGTCACCGTGGGTTCGTCCTCGTCATCGGTGATCATGAGGTCCACATTTGCAGGATTCGTCACTCCCTGATCATTCGCTGCCAAGCCTTGGACCTGTACCGTCTTGTCCGGTGCATCCACCGGATTATCCACTGCCGTAATCGTCACCGTGCCTGTACTTGTAGTCGCACCAGCGGCTATCATGAGCGTGGTGCCACTGAGCGTATAGTCCGTATCCACGGCCGGAGACACGGCGGATGCGGAGATGGTGATCATGGTCTCGGCGCTGGATGCAGGGCTGAGGGAGGCGGTGACGGTGGTCATACCTGTGTTTTCAGGGATGGACATGTCTGAAAGACTGAGGGTCACCGTCGGTACCTCCTCGTTATCCGTGATCGTGAGCTCTACCGTGGTCGGCTGCGTCACGCCTTGAGTATTGGAAGCTACACCTTGCACGCGCACCGTCTTGTCGGGGGCATTCACCGGGTTGTCTATTGAGGTGATCGTTACGGTGCCCGTGCTCATGGTCGTACCTGCTGCAATCGTTAGCAGAGTCCCACTGAGCGTATAATCTGACTCCAATGCCGGGGACACCGCGGCGGCGGAGACCGTGATCGTGGTCACGGCACTGGACGCATGGCTGAGCGTGGCAGTCACGGTAGAAATCTTTGTATTTTCGGCGATGGATTCCGGAGACAGGAGCAGCGTCACCGCGGGCGCATCTTCGCCATCGGTAATCGTGAGTTCTACATCCGTCGGATGCGTCACCCCCTGCGTGTTCGTCGCCACGCCTTGCACCTGTACTCTCTTGTCTGGCGTATCTACCGGATCATCCACCGAGGTGATCGTCACGGTTCCCGTACTGAGGGTGGCGCCTGCCGCAATGGTCAGTGTACTGCCACTGAGCGTATAATCTGAATCCAGTGCCGGGGAGACCGCGGCGGCCGAGATCGTGATGGTGGTTTCCTCGCTGGAGGCATGACTGAGCGTAGCGGTGATCGTGGAGACCTGTGCATCCTCGCCGATGGATGCCGGAGACAGGAGCAGCGTCGCCGTCGGTGCTTCGTCATCATCCGTGATGGTGAGCTCCACATCCGCCGGTTGTGTGATCCCCGTCAAGTTCGTTGCAACGCCCTGCACAATGATGCGCTTATCGGGCGCATCCACCGGGTTGTCTACCGAAGTGATCGTTACCGTCCCCGTGCTGTTTGTCTGTCCCACAGGAATCGTCAGCGAGTTGCCACTGAGCATATAATCTGAATCCAGCGCTGGATCTACTGCTGCACCCGAGATCGTGACTGTGGTCACCGTGCTGGAGGCATGGCTGAGCGTCGCGGTGACGGTCGTGCTGCCTGCATTTTCGCTGATGGATGCCTCAGATAAGACCAATGTAACCACGGGGGCTTCATCGTCATCGGTGATGGTAAGCTCCACCGCGGTCGGCTGCGTCACGCCCTGCGTGTTCGTGGCCATGCCCTGCACTTGCACGGTCTTGTCCGGTGCATCCACATCATTATCCACCGCCGTGATGGTTACGGCTGCGGTGCTGCTCGTCTCTCCCGCTGCAATCGTGAGCATGCTCCCACTTAGCATATAGTCTGATGAGGTTGGGTCCACCGAAATCGTGATCGTGGTCTCCTCGCTGGACGCCCGGCCAAGCATTGCGGTGACGGTGGTGCTGCCTGCATTTTCGCTGATGGAATTGGACGATAGATGGAGCGTGACCACGGGGGCTTCATCGTCATCGGTGATCGTCAGTTCTACATCCTCGGGATCTGTGATTCCCTGCGTATTCTCTGCCATACCCTGCACCTGGACCGTCTTATCTGGCGCATCTATCTGGTTATCCATCGCCGTGATGGTCACGGCACCCGTACTCTCGGTTGCACCCGCTGCAATCGTGAGCATGCTCCCACTTAGCATATAGTCTGACACGGTGGCTGGTGAGGTTGGGTCCACTGAGATCGTGATCGTCGTCTCCTCGCTGGACACCCGGTCAAGCGTTGCGGTCACGGTGGTCATTCCTGCGTTTTCGCCGATGGAGGAAGACGAGAGATTCAGGGTTACCGTCGGTGCTTCGTCGTCATCGGTGATGGTCAGTTTCACTGCGCTGGGCCCCGTTACCCCTTGGGTATTTTCTGCCGTCCCCTGCACCTGTACCATCTTATCTGGAGCATCTACCAGATTATCCACCGCCGTGACCGTTACTTCCCCTGTGCTACCCGTCTCCCGCGCTGCAATCGTGAGTGTATTACCCGTCAGCATAACATCGGACTCTGTCGCAGGTGAATCGGGAAGGACCGAGATCGTGACCGTCGTCACTGTGCTGGAAGCCTGATTAAGCGTTGCCGTTACCGTGGTACTCCCTCCATTTTCGCCGATGGAGGAAGTAGAAAGATTCAGGGTTACGGTCGAAGCATCCTCGTCATCCGTGATCGTGAGGGGCACCTCTGTCGGCTGTGTGATCCCCACTGTGTTCACCGCCACGCCTTGCACCTGCACCGTCTTATCTGGCGCATCTATCTGGTTGTTTACCGCCGTGATGGTCACGGCACCCGTACTCTCGGTTGCACCCGCTGCAATCGTGAGCAGATTCTCACTCAGCATAACATCCGACGCGGTGGCTGGTAAGGTTGGGGCCACCGAGATCGTGATCGTGGTCTCCTCACTGGACGCCCGGTCAAGCGTTGCGGTCACGGTGGTCGTTCCTGCATTTTCGACAATGAAGTTGGACGAGAGATTGAGCGTGACCGCCGGGGGTGCCGTCCCATCCGTGATCGTAAGCTTTACATCTTCGGGTCCCGTCACCCCCTGCGGATTCTCTGCCACGCCTTGCACTTGAACTGTCTTATCCGGCGAATCCACATTATTGGTGACCGAGGTGATCGTCACGAGCCCCATACTCTCCGTTGCCCCCGCTGCAATTGTCAGCGTAGTGCCACTCTGCGTATAGTCTGATTCCGTTGCAGGCGAATCAGGACGGACCGATACTGTGATCGTGGTCTGCTCGCTGGACGCATGGTTGAGCATGGCCGTGACCGTTGTGCTCTCGCCATCTTCGCCGATTGATGCTGGAGACAGGAACAGCATTACGGTCGGCGCTTCATCGTCATCCGTAATCGTAAGGGGCACCGCGTTCGGCTGCGTGATCCCCACCGTGTTCGCCGCCATGCCTTGTACTTGGACGGTCTTGTCCGGTGCATCCACTGGGTTGTTCACCGCTGTGATCATGACGGTGCCCGTACTCTCCGTCTCCCCCGCCGCAATCGTCAATAGATCGCCATTCAGTGTGTAATCCGACGCCGTCGCGGGCGAATCAGGACGGACCGACACCGTGATCGTGGTCTCCCTACTGGACGCCCGGTCAAGCGTTGCGGTTACAGTGGCCGTTCCTGCATTTTCGACAATGGAGTTGGACGATAGATTGAGCGTGACCGCCGGGGGTGCCGTTCCATCCATGATCGTAAGCTCCACATCTTCGGGCCCTGTCACCCCCTGCGTATTCTCTGCCACGCCTTGCACCTGCATGGTCTTATCCGGCGAATCCACATCATTCGTGACCGAGGTGATCGTCACTAGCCCCATACTCTCCGTTGCTCCCGCTGCAATCGTCAGTGTATTGCCACTCTGCATATAGTCTGATTCGGTTGCGGGCGAATCAGGACGGACAGACACCGTGATCGTGGTCTGCGCGCTGGATGCATGGCTGAGCATGGCCGTGACCGTCGTACTCTCGCCATCCTCCCCAATCGATGAGGAAGAGAGGCTGAGCGTCACCGTCGGGGGTTCCTCGTCATCCGTGATCTTGAGTTCCACATCTTCGGGGGCTGTAATCCCATGCGCATTCTCTGCTGTACCTTGCACCTGTATCGTTTTGTCTGGTGCATCCACAGGATTGTCCACCGAAGTGATCGTCACCTCTTCCGTGCTCTCGGTTTCCCCCGCTGCAATGGTGAGCGTGCTCCCGCTCAGCGTATAGTCCGACGCGGTGGCCGGTGACGTTGATTCTACCAAGATCGTGATCGTAGTCACTTCGATAGAGGATTGGTTGAGCGTTGCTGTCACCGTGGAACTGCCACCATTTTCAGAGATGGAGGTGGAGGAAAGATTAAGGGTTACCGTCGGCGCAGCATCATCATCCGTGATCGTGATCGTAAGAGGGGTTTCGTTGACCGTCACACTCTCCACCGTGCTGGTTCCCGTGACTATCACGGTCTCATCCGTCTCGTCTACGGTATCCGAAGTAGGTGTCAGCGTGAATGTACCGGTGGCAGATAGAGTGTTCGCTGGAATGGTGAATATAAAATCAGAGACCGAGGCAAAGTCGGTTCCTGAGGTCGCGGTACCCGATCCCACAGAGACCGTCACCGGTGTGTCAGTCATCTGAAAGACATTTAATGTACCAGTTACAGTAATTTCGGTGGCCTCATCTTCTTCCCCAATGATACTGGGATTTAAACTTAATGTAACCGAGGGATCAGGGCAGGCAACGCCAAGATTGGAAGGAAAAATCCTGACATTCTCCTGATTAAGTATTTTGGCAGGCACACAGGTAAGGAGATTATTACCCGCTCTAACATTAAATGGATTTGCCTCAACATCATCAAACAGATCTGGATGTAGACCCGTGAGAGCATTTGTATCAAGCCAGAGCCAACCTAAGCTGTTGAGTCCATCAAACAAGTCTTGATGTAGATCTGAGAGAGAGTTGTTACTAAGAGTGAGGAAGTTTAAGCTGTTGAGTCCATCAAACAGATCTTGGTGTAGATCCGTGAGAGAGTTGTTATGAAGCTGTAAGGTCTCTAAGCTGTTGAGTCCATCAAACAGATCTTGGTGTAGATCCGTGAGAGAGTTGCTATGAAGCCGTAAGGTCTTTAAGCTGTTGAGTCCATCAAACAGATCTTCGTGCAGACTCGTGAGAGAGTTGTTATGAAGCTGTAAGGTCTCTAAGCTGTTGAGTCCATCAAACAGATCTTGGTGTAGATCCGTGAGAGAGTTGTTATCAAGATAAAGCCGACTTAATCTGTCGGGTCCCTTGAACAGATTTTGGTCTAGACTCTCGAGAGAGTTGTTACTAAGTTCAAGTTGACTTAATTGGTTGAGTCCATCAAACAGATCTTGGTCTAGACTCCCGAGAGGATTGTCACTAAGTGTAAGCCAACTTAACCTATTGAGTCCATCAAACAGATCTTGGTCTAGACTCTCAAGAGAGTTATCATTAAGGAAGAGCCAACGTAGGTTATTGAGTCCATTGAACAGATCTTGGGGTAGATCCGTGAGAGTGTTGTTATTAAGGTAGAGCCAATTTAGGCTGTTGAGTCCATCAAACAGATCTTCGTGTAGATCCGTGAGAGTGTTATCCCGAAGGTAGAGCCGATTTAATGCGGCGAGTCCATTGAAATCACCAGACCTTAGTTCAGTAATACCCCTCTGATCAAGACTTAACTCAATAACAGTTCCTAAATCATTACTCGCGACCTCATCACAAAACTCAGTCCTTGTTATCTGATCCAAAATCGCATCTCTCACGACCTCAGTTCGGGAACAGATTCCGCCCCTCAAATTGAGCACTTTTAGATCCATAAAATCCAACACATTATTCCCCGCTGCATCCCGAAGCTTGGCATCCGACTCCGTTGGAGCCGTGTAGCTTACCTTTACAGTTCCCATATCAGATGCGATCACAGGACTGCTTAATGTGAGGGTCACCGTTTCCCTACTGACGGTCGGGGTGCCGCTGAGCGCTTGTTCTTCTTCGGATCCTCCGCTGGGGGTTTTCTTGACCGTGAAAGCAGAATTGGTCAGGCCGCTGACAGAAGCAAGTCCCTCATTAAAGTTCACCACCAAGGTGGTTTCATCCACCGTTGCAGAGGAAACAGTAGGAGGTGTGGTATCTTGTGCCCACAACGAACTTGGAAATACTGAAACCAGAAGCAAGGGGAGAGCGATACGACAAAATGCCCCCCCCCCCCCATTTTTTTCAAAAAAATAGAGCTTGCCAGAAAAAGTCCTGTTTTTGACTTGGAGTGCTCTGGATGTATGTCTATGTGCATTTTATATCTCAGATGAGATTGCCAGCCGATTTAGATTAATGCTACTAAGCCTGAGACATCTAGTTTAGCATTTTTTGATCTCAGCACCAAATTATGTGTTTCGTTTCTGTTTTATGGCATGGATGATTGTTCGGAGTTTATGAGTTGCTTTCTGATGGACTTGTCTGAGAGTTCAGTGCGGTAGGAAGGATGCACTAGTCAATACAAGATGGCATCAGCGATCGTGGGATTTGCCATGGACTCTTAACTTCAACAGGTTGTAACTCTCTGACCTAAGTTCGCCATTTTTTAGTGCCATAAAGTTACGGGTATGTGTGTATGTTAAATCTGACAAGTGCGCAAATAAAATCTCAATGCACATATGTGATGTGACTAATCACGTCCGATGCGGGATGGATATGCATCAGATGGACTATTGAACGGAAATACCACAGAATTTCTACGGAATGACAGTCCTACCAATATGAGGTAAATCAGTCGTCACCGCCTTTAATTCAGGGCTGCGAGGACATGAATCGGCCGTGATGAGCAGGAGTTAGGTATTTATTGATTGCCCGAGTGCATCGCGAGTCGCTTCCATAACAGCTTCCGACAGTGTTGGATGGGGGTGCACTGCGTCAAGGATTTCGTGATAGGTAGTTTCCAGAGTACGAGCGGTCACAACTTCTGCGATGAGTTCAGTGGCATCATGCCCAATGATATGACAACCGAGTAGTTCACCATACTTTGAGTCATAGATCACTTTCACGAATCCATCATTATGACCTGCCGCAGAGGCTTTACCAGATGCGGAAAAGGGAAACTTGCCGACCTTGATATCCATTCCTTTCTCCCGAGCAGCCGCTTCGGTATAACCTACGGAAGCAATTTGAGGCTGGCAATAAGTGCATCCAGGGACATTTTCCTTATCCAGTGCATGGACCGTCTGTCCGGCAATACTCTCTATACAAATGATCCCTTCATGACTTGCTTTGTGAGCGAGCCACGGAGGACCTGCTACATCCCCAATGGCATAGATTCCCTCAACTCCCGTTCGAGAAAGTTCATCTGTCTTAATAAATCCGCGGTCTATTTCAATTCCCAGTTCCTCTAATCCCAGATTTTCAATATTTCCGGTAATTCCAACCGAACTTAGAACTTGATCAACTTCTATGACCTCATTTTCCGTCTTGTTTTTCAGATGCACTTTCAGGATGTCTTTACTTTTCTCTACTCGTTCTACCGTCGTTCCAGTACTCACTTTGATGCCAGCCTTTTTGTAGGAGCGTGCTAGTTGCTTAGATACTTCCTCGTCTTCAATTGGAACGATTCGATCTTGAAGTTCAACCAAGTGGACTTCAGTTCCCATATGATGATAAAAGTATGCAAATTCTACTCCGATCGCCCCCGCGCCGGCGATCAGCAGGCGGGATGGTTTCGTTTCCTGTAGGAGAGCTCCTTTGTAGTCAATAATTTTCTCTCCATCAATTGGAAGTGAGGGAATTTCCTTAGCTCTAGCGCCTGTCGCCAAGATAATATGTTTGGCATTGAGGGTCTGCTTTTTCCCCACTTTTTTTCCATCCATATCTACGGAGGGAGTGATATTTAATGAGCCGGACTTAGTCAGCTTTGCATGTCCGAATACCACCTCAATATTATTTTTTTTCATGAGGAATTGTACGCCGGCATTCATTTTTCCTGCAACTTTACGGCTACGCTGAATCACTTTGGGAAAATCTGGGCTGACCTTACCTTCAAGGGTTAAGCCATATGCGCTTAGATCATTCGTGTAGGATACTAACTCGGCACTTTTCAGAAGGGCTTTTGTTGGGATACAGCCGACATTGAGGCAGACACCACCCAACTTATTCTTCTCAATGACCGCAGTTTTGAAGCCGAGTTGGGTTGCTCGGATTGCAGTTTCGTATCCGCCGGGGCCAGTTCCGACGACAATAACATCAAATGAATTTGACATGGGGTAGATAAATCAAGAGTAAAGTTTTGAGATTGTTTATTGGGCTACTCCTCGGGTAACGCGACACGTTTTATGTCACTGGGCAAATCAAGAGACATTGAGGGTATCGAATCGTTGATCGAAAGAGAGCGATAAGATAGGATTGCATTTGTATTCTGAACAGGATTACGATAGATCACCCGACGTGGGAAGTAGGTTCCATTGACATCAAAGAAATTTTTATAGTGGAAAGTTTCCACTGGTGTCCCTGAAGAATCTTCTTGGGTCATGTGAACTACACGCCAATAATTCGGATCAACAATATACGTTCGATAAAGCAGAGAGTCTTCAAATACCAAGCCATCTCTTGTTGATGTCATCTTCAGGTCTGTTCCCTGAGGGGGGCGAACAAAACCAAGCATCTGCTCCAGTGCGTTCTGAACGGTAAAGAAGCCTGGAAGAGCAGAGTGATTACTGCTTGCTACGCTCAATGTTTGAGAAAATCGATCGTAGAAAAATAAGCTGTCTGGAGTAACTAGGAGGCGTCCACCTTCAATACCAAGTCCTTGAATTCGGAATATCATGAGCAGTGAGTCTGCGCTCCGATGTGAGATCTCGGCAATCAAAGTTCCTGAATAAAGCGGAGTCTTCATTGCCAGTTTACCCTTTGCTTGGAGCGAGGCTGGAACCATGTGCATCCAGACGCTGTCAATCACTGACTCAACCTCATAGAGAGTTACAGGAGTCACCATTGAAGGGGATGGGCGGGAACTTATACATCCTGCACAGATCAGTAGGACAAGTAAAAAGGTTATTCTCATGGGATCATCTGAGGTCCCATTCCCCAAGAAAGCTTGGATCGAAGTGTACCAAAATAATTCGTATCCTCAAAGCGGACTAACCGAATGGAATGATCCGCTTTCCGGACTGTATAGGGTTCCTGCTTTTTTGAAATCAAGTGCGTTCGTCCATCCAACGCGATCGTACAGTCAGATGAACTTGATGCCAGTTGCATGGTCAGGGTGGATTGTGCGGGTAATACAATAGGACGTATCGTCAAGCTGTGTGGTGCAACGGGGCTGACAATGAACACATTACTTCCAGGCATGACAATTGGTCCTCCAACCGCAAGTGAGTAGGCAGTAGATCCGGTAGGAGTTGCGATGATCAGTCCATCTCCCCAATAACGATTTAGTCTTATGCCGTCAACTAAAACATCAATTGCAGCAAGTCCACCGGCAGGTTGTCGCGTGATAACAATATCGTTGAACGCCCAGCCCGTATGAGGGCCGGATAAACTGAGGGCACTTCGATGTTCTATCTTGTACTGACCAGTATTTAGGAGACGAAGAGCATCTTGGATTCTTGCAGCTTCAACATCGGCCAAAAATCCAAGGCGTCCAATATTGATTCCAAGGATTGGAATCCCGGAGGCACCTACCTCAAAAGCTGTGTGGAGGAGGGTGCCGTCCCCCCCAATGGAAAGAATGACCGTACTGGTTTCTACGAGCGTATCAGAAGAAATTTTTTCCGTACATTCACTTGAAATGAGTGATCGTTCAAAGAGTCCTCTTGCAATTGACGGGTGGAGTTGATAATTTAGCCCTTCCGAGTCCATCCAAGTCCTTAAATTTTGGATCAATGGCCACAGTTCAGCCTTTGAGGTATTTCCGGTGATCCCATAAATCATTATTTCAAATGCTTTTGTGGGCGTAAACCTATTGATAGGTAATCATAATAACTTAACCCCATCTCAACTGGTTTATTATGGCGCATATTGTCATTATAGGTAATGGAATTACAGGCATTACTGCCGCGCGGTTTATTCGCAAGTTAAGCACTGACCGCATTACAGTCATTTCCAGTGAGACGGATCACTTTTACGCACGAACTGCTCTGATGTATATCTACATGGGGCATATGCGCTATCAGGAGACCAAGCCATACGAGGATCATTTTTGGTCTCAGAACAAGATTGACCTTATTCGAGGTTATGCATCCTTTATTGATTCAGAGGCTAAAATAGTTCGCATTGTTGATGGCATTGACATTGCCTACGATAAGTTATTGTTAGCGACAGGATCGAAATCCAACAGATTTGGCTGGCCTGGACAGGATTTGCCTGGAGTGCAGGGGTTGTATGGGATGCAGGATCTTGCATTGATGGAGCGGAACACACAAGACATCATGCGTGGGGTAGTTGTTGGAGGAGGGCTTATTGGCATAGAGATGGCAGAAATGCTACATGCTCGCCAAATTCCAGTAACGTTTCTGGTGCGGGAGAACAGCTATATGGATTACTTGCTCCCGGCCGAAGAGTCTAGTCTCATCAATGGGGAGATACTTGCTCATGGGATTGATCTAAGACTTGGAACTGAGCTCAAGTCCATTCAAGGAACTGAAGCAGTGCAGTCGATCGAAACCAATCAGAATGAGCGCATCGCTTGCCAGTTTGTTGGTCTGACTGCTGGAGTACATCCCAACATTGACCTTGCGAAGGCATCGGGAATCCAAACAAATAAAGGGATTCTGATCAATAAATATTTTGAAACTAATGTCCCAAATATCTATGCTGCTGGTGATTGTGCAGAATTCGATACAGATGGTATCGGAAGCCGACGGATTGAGCAGTTGTGGTACACCGGACGTGCCCATGGGAAAGTTGTCGCAAGGATCTTATGTGGACACCGGACACCCTATCAACGAGGAGTATTTTTTAATTCAGCAAAATTTTTTACCATTGAGTATCAAACCTATGGAGATGTCCCCCCCCAGCCCCCGCCTAATGTTCAATCTCAACTGTTTCATGATGGGCCGAAGCTTCTTCGTGTGAACAGTGATCGTGAAACTGGTCATGTGCTGGGATTTAATGTGATGGGTTTGCGTCTCCGACAGGATCAATGTGAAGCCTGGATTCGTAATGAGTCTTCGGTCCGGGATGTGCTTGCATCTCTCGGGAAAGCTCGATTTGATACGGAGTTTTATTCAAAGGCGGTCTATCGTCAAGCCAAAGCAGCATATTAGAGGAGTTCATCATGAATGATCAGGCAAGCTTACAGCTAACATCTTCGGGATCAATCTATTCAACCCGTCAGAAGACCGGTCTCACATTGATAGGGATTGGCTTTTTAGCGATTCTGGTGACATTCTTGGGGAATGGATTTCTGAATCCCTCCATCACATTCGGGATCGCCGTTTTTGGACTTCTGTTGGGAAGTGGGATTCTTTTTGCAGGTCTTTTCCAGAGAGCGCCGGGAGTGAATAACAACGGGGTATGGTTTTCTGGGGCAACTGCCCGGGGAATGGCTGGCTGGATGATGGCGATAGTTTTTACTGGTTTCTACATTATCCTCTACTGGTCTCCTTCACAGTTTGAGCAACTAATTCGGGCGATTGATCCTTTGAGTTTTTGGCTTCGGGGAGGTCCAGCTGATCAATGGTTTTTGTACGGACTCTTCTATACACTTGCGGTACTGGTGATGGGTGCCCGAATGGTGATCAAGTATCGGGACAATCGCTATCAGATTTTTCGCACATTTTCGGTGATGTTTTTCCAGTTGGGATTTGCCTTCTTGTTACCTCATCTGATGGTACTTTTGAACGAGCCCGAATTCTATTTTAGTTATTTCTGGCCTCTAAAATATGATTACTTATGGCCGTCCACATTCAGTTCTCTTCAAGGTCCTGGGCTTGGCATTTTCTTATTATTCTGGACGGGTGTAATGACCTTTATTGCGACTCCAATTTTAACCTACTTCTATGGTAAGCGGTGGTACTGTTCATGGGTATGCGGCTGTGGGGGACTTGCAGAGACGGCAGGAGATCCCTTCCGACATCTATCGGATAAATCGACGAAGTCATGGAAAATTGAGCGTTGGATGGTTCACAGTGTACTTGTATTCGTCATCATTACAACTCTACTGCTTTGGTCTTCGCAGTGGGCTGGCGGGGGCATATTGGGGAGCTTGTCTCAGGAATTTTCGAGATGGTATGGTTTCTTCATTGGACTCATCTTCGCTGGTGTGATTGGAGTAGGATTCTATCCAATCATGGGATCTCGCGTATGGTGTCGCTTTGGATGTCCGATGGCGGCAATCCTTGGGATCCTACAAAAATATTTTTCCAGATTCAGGATTACGACGAACGGCGGGCAGTGTATTTCGTGTGGAAACTGTTCGACGTACTGCGAAATGGGGATTGATGTGAGGTGGTACGCTCAGAGGGGGCAGAATATTGTACGGGCCTCCTGTGTAGGATGTGGCATGTGTGCTACGGTGTGTCCACGGGGTGTACTTCGTTTAGAGAATTCTCCTATACGAGGTCGCTATAATGGTCCGGTATTAATTCACGATGACGAAGTCTCTGCTCAAGTTGATGATGCGTGGCGCAGGAACCGTCCTCTGATGCCACCACTGCAGGACGACCTGCCCATCTTGACTGACGATGATCTTTAAAACTAACGCTCAGTCCGTCTGAGGACGTCTTGGCGGCTTACAAATGTCTAGACGCTCGCCGTTAAGACAGCGCAGTTCGTCCTCAAACTTATTGAGTAAGTCTTTTTCATCAAACGTGTGTAATGTGTTTGCATCGTATATTATACAGGAAGCCACATGCACAGCATCTGGAGATTTTTTCAAATTATTGTGCTCTCTGAGCAGCTTCCTTGCCAACTCTCCAACAGGACGATTAAGTTGTAATATAACGGCGTTAGAATCCAAGAAATCTGTAAAGTCTTGTTCATTGTAGGGAGGCAGAGTTCGCCACTGTTCGCCGCACTGAACTTTCCAAACTTCAGCTAATGTGTAGGCAGATGTGTATATTCTGGCCTCCCCTCTTCCCACGAGATCTTTAACGTAAAGGCAGCGGTTTACCGTTTCCGAGTGTCTCTGGGTAATCAAATCAATCCAAAGACATGAATCCCAATAATACCTCTTAGGCGGTTTCCTCATAATCGCCCCGATGGAGTTTATCTAAATACTCCCTTGAGGATAAACCTCCAGTAAAGTCGGGATCAAAGAGATCTTCAAGAGAAACGGTACTACTCTTCATAATCTCCACGCGCCCATTACTAACCTTTTGCAGTTTTCCGTTTTCTCCATATGTTAGTTCTCCATGAACAGTCACACGGCTACCTTTCCATACATGTGTGGCAGTCATTTCGGTCTCCCACTTTCGGCCCTCATCTTCTGATAGGCAACACCATATTTCATGATCCAAACTCCTATGTTCAATCTTCAATGCTGGTTTTCCATAATACTTACCCACAGCGATAATCGGGCACTCAACAGATCCAAGTTCCATACGTTTTCCACTTCTAAAGATGGAAGCATAAATTGAATCAGGAGGCAATTTCAGCATACGTAATCCACGCTTCGCACTATCAGGATTAATCTTAATCTCATGCAGTTGATCGGAATGTGGCATGACAAAGATAGTACTTTCAATCCCATTGGTATTTCGCTCGAGGATTTTCTTGGTGGAGTCCCTCAAAAACTGGGGCGTACTGGGATCCCATGCTCTACCAGATGAAATATCTTGAAATAGTTCACGAAAGGCCTTGGCATTTGACTCCACGATTTTGAAGTCTTCTTTTAGCGTATCTGTATTATGGGGTATACATTCAATAGTAAGAGGATTGTTTTTTTTGAATAGTCTTTATATTCAATAGAACTTTTAGTTGGTTATGTCCTTTTAGAATTGCAAAGAAGTCTCCGATTTGCAGTATTGCGTCATGAACATCAAGAATTCCTTTCCGATTCTTAGAAGCTTCAACCGTAATTTTATAAGACTTTGACATCAAGTCAGTGTCTGAAAACAAATTTAGTTGTATTCAGAGATAAATTTAAGGACTGACAACAAATTACTCAAACTCATAACATTTATCCGTTAACAATAAGTCCACATCCCTTATATTGGTGGACTATATTAACAGACTGAAGTTACCCCCTATTTTCTCCCAATTGGGGAATCAGAGCGATAAATATCGGTCATTCTGACCGACAAATTGCCTTTTTTCGGGCAAATTGGTACGAAATTCCTTCATTTTGGATCATTTAGAACCTTTTTACCCCCTTGAGGAGCTTTATTTAGGCCAAAAATATGTACCCATGTATTTTTGGATACTTTTCTCTCTTAAATTTATTTCTATCTACTTGTTTTTATTGATTTTTATACGTATATTTAGATTCACTTATTCATCATTTTATACCCATGTACGTCTCCCGAATTCCCAACCGAAATTCCAAGCCCACTTGGCTCATTCGCGAGTCCCACCGAAATGGAGAAAAAATTGACAAAATCACCATCCTCAATATCACCAAACTCCCTTTACCCCTCATCTTGCAGATCCGTGAACTCCTCCGCGGGGCAAGTGTCTTTAAGTCCGTCCATGATCTCTTTGAACGACTCGGATCCAAAGCACATGGCCATGTTGCCCTTGTCTTGGGGATGGTCCGAAAACTAAAAGTCCCTGCCTTGCTTCACGCCAAAAATTCCCGGAATCGACGGCTCGTCCTCGGGATGATTACCGCACGCGTTCTAACTCCGGCTAGCAAGCTGGCCACCCGTACCTTGCTTGATGTCAATTCGGCGTCTTCCACGCTCAATGAAGAATTGGCTCTCAAGCGGGTAGATGCCGATGATCTGTATGAGGCCATGGATTGGTTGTGCAAGCAAAAGACCGCCATTGAATGCCGACTGGCCAAGAAACATCTCCGGGAAGGCTCCATGGTGCTCTACGATCTGACCAGCAGTTATGTGGAAGGGAAGCAGAACGAATGGGCGGAGTTTGGATACAGTCGGGACCGCAAACGCGGAAAGAAGCAAATCGTCATCGGGCTATTGACGGATCCAGAGGGCTGTCCGGTGGCGGTGGACGTATTCAAAGGCAATACCGCGGATCCCACTACGCTTGCAGTACAGGTGAAGAAGATCCGTGAAACGTTTGGTCTCGAGCATGTCGTTCTGGTGGGAGACCGGGGGGTGTTGACGCAGAAAGGGATTCGGGAAGAACTCCTTCCCATCGGTCTGGACTGGATCACGGCCATGCGCAAGGACAGTCTCCGCAAAGTGGTGGAAGCGGCAAAGACGACCGAGATGAGTTTATTTGATGAGCAGGGCTTCATGCAGTTAAAATCAGAGGATTACCCCAATGATCGTCTGATTCTATGCAGAAATCCGATTCAGAAAGAAAGGAAGCAGATTCGGCGAGAAGAGCGTCTGGTCAAGACGGAGGAAGCCTTGGAGAAGATCGTGAAGGCAACCCAGCGCACCGAGAACCCGCTCAAACGAGAGGCGGAGATTGGAGTACGGGTAGGCAAGGTACTTGAGAAGCAGAAGGCGGGAAGATTTTTCACGTATGAGGTCAAGGAGGGACAC
Organism: Rhodothermales bacterium; assembly: GCA_965209015.1. Lineage (GTDB taxonomy): Bacteria > Bacteroidota > Rhodothermia > Rhodothermales > Bin80 > Bin80. The sequence goes on from OZ242367.1 coordinate 974,937, forward strand.
TTCATGTATGCCCGGGATTTGGAGGCGATTCAGAACGCAGAACGTCTGGATGGTGTGTATGCAATTCGGACCAGTCTGAAAGAGAATCCGTCTGACGAAGATGTGGTCTCGGACTACAAGCGTCTCTCGGCGGTGGAGCAGGCGTTCCGCTCCTTCAAAAAGATTTCGTTGAAGGTTCAACCCATTCATCACCGGACGAAGGACCGAGTCACAGGCCATGTATTTTTGTGTATGCTGGCATACTATGTGGAGTATCACCTGCGTAACGTCCTAGCCCCGATCCTGTTTGGAGAGGATGATCCAGAGGGGAAAGCGGCGCAACGAACCAGCGTAGTTGCGCCGGTGAAACGTTCGGAACAGGCGAACAAGAAGGTGCAGTCCAAGCGGACTCCGAAGGGAGAACAGGTCATGAGCTTTGAAAGCCTGTTGAACGAACTCCGTGGACTCAGTCGCATTGAGGGTAAACTCAATATTGTTGCCGGTGAAGCCCCCTTGGCGACCTACATCGCAGATGTGAACGCAATCCAGAAACGGGCTTTTGAACTGGCAGGGATCAAGCTGGAGCCCGGCAGTGTGAAGGGGTAAACCTGGAAGACGTACCTGCAAAGTCGCATCCAAGCAGGAGAAAATTTGTCCTCAAAAAGTCAAAAAAATGCAGGAAAAGTACGCTCAGAGACAGGAGAGAAGGGGGGTAACTTCAGTTAACAACAATATATTCACCCTTGTGATGTTAACAGGTTTTTCGCAGGTTGATCGCGACGATCTTTCTATACCGAGTCGCTTCTGAGTAGTACAGTTTCTGATCTGAAAGGTTTTCCTCTTTGCCAAAACAGTGAGAGGAGAAGGGAATGTTGGAAATAAATTAGAAGAAGCCCTCAAAAATTCAATAAGTGTTAATGCTTTGGAAGTGGGCCAATGGTGTGAGGAATTTAACCATTTAATTGGATGTGATTCTCATATCATTGTTTCGATCTCTTTAAGGAGCTGGGCATAGAGTGCTATTAAAAAAATACTAGGCATGGCGAGGCCTGGCTTGATTAGGGTTTCAATCCCCTGTTGAGGGGGTATGGATTGTAAGGTATCGCTTTTTTCTGGCTCGGTAATGTAAGCATCAAATCCAGTCTCTTGCCGCCTATTCAGTTGGTATTAAGCAGATTCGGCTGCTGCGCAGATCTGTGGCTGATGATCAGCAACAGACTCCACAAGCCACCAGTGGTTTGCGGGTGATAACAGTGCCTCAGAGAGCATTCATCGCCAGTTGACACCTCGTTGATTCAGGCAGTCCGAAGGATCTTTTCCATTTTGCGCCCTCTAGCCAGTTCGTCAACCAGCTTGTCCATGTATCTGACTTGTCTGGTCAAAGGAGTGCTGATGTCTTCAATGCGATAGCCACAAGTAACTCCGGTAATCAGGTTTGCATTCGGGTGGAGATTGGCTCCGGCGAAGAACTCCCTGAGGGTTTTGTCGCAGCATGTGAGTTGCCGCAATTCTTCCTCACTGTAGCCAGTCAGCCAACAGATGACTTCGTTCAGTTCCGTTTTGGTTCTGCCCTTCTTCTCAACCTTGTCAAGGTACAAGGGATAGATTGAGGCAAAGCTCATGTTGGCAATGCGCTCGTCGTGCTCTTTAGTGGTGGCCATACCTTCCCCTTGTTGATGCCATCAAGATACTGATTCGGCAGGTCGGTTGCAATCTGCCTGATTTCAATCCCCCGTTGAGCGGTGGTAAGCAAACTGTCAATCCGCACCATTGAATTTTTGATGTTGCAATCTGCCTGATTTCAATCCCCCGTTGAGCGGGGCATGGATCGTAAGATAACCTAAACAATGTTCTTAGTAGTCTTATTCATCAGTTTCAATCCCCTGATGAGCGGGACATAGAGTGCTATCTCAGTGCTGTGTTGGATTTGCAGCACAGAGGGGCTTACGGGTTTCAATCCCCTGATGAGCGGGACATAGAGTGCTATTGAGGTTCGAATTTATCGTTCCGGAGACGTATCTGTATGGGTTTCAATCCCCTGATGAGCGGGGCATAGAGTGCTATTCCACTGCACATTGAGGTCAGGCTTTATAAGTCTGGCGACGTGTTTCAATCCCCTGATGAGCGGGGCATAGAGTGCTATGTGTTCGCCTTTTCCATTCCAGAATCTCCTATTCTGAAATGGAAATGGTTCCCCGCGCGCGCGTACGCTCCTTAAACCCTGAAAAGGGTTTAACCTGCTTAACCCTTTTTCTTCTGCGAAGGAAAAAGGGCGGGCCCTGCGGGGCTATTGTGCCGGTGGTGCTAGCCTTGGGATTTGTGAGCCAAGCTTTTGTTGGATGAACTCCAAGTCAGCCGAAGCGCTCTTTGCTTTGTATCCTTCGGATATCAAATGCTTGATGTACATCTTGTTGTAGATGAACATAAAAACCAAGTTTGACAGACCCCATGTCGCGAGTGCTGCAAGCAAAATAATAGCAAAGCCCGCCCAGTGACCTCGGAAAAGGGGCGGAAGGAAACCAAAGAAAAAAACTGTCCAAGAGAAGCCTACGGGCGCCTCTTTCACTTGTCCTGTATGCGGGTTCTCGAAATATATTTTCGCGTAAGCCAATTACTGCTCTCCATCATTTTTGCCGCCGTCTATAACGTCCAGTTTGTAACGCTCAACGGCTTGGGCGTGATTGTGAATGTTTCAATTCCCTGATGAGCGGGGCATAGAGTGCTATCTCTTTTAAAATATTTTTTATACTCTCAACCGATTTTTTATGTTTCAATCCCCTGATGAGCGGGGCATAGAGTGCTATGCCGAATTATAGGAACTGCATGTAACTCCCTATCCACAAAGTTTCAATCCCCTGATGAGCGGGGCATAGAGTGCTATAGCATCATCATTATTCCATCTAGAAACTCATAACCCTAAGTTTCAATCCCCTGATGAGCGGGGCATAGAGTGCTATTCCCAATAATCAACCGCTACGGCATCTGGATGAGGATCGGTTTCAATCCCCTGATGAGCGGGGCATAGAGTGCTATTAAGGGCTACATGCGCGGTTTGCTTTCGGATGCCAAAACTTGTTTCAATCCCCTGATGAGCGGGGCATAGAGTGCTATTGCGTATACTTCACAACGATTTCAAAGAAGCAATGTCTGGTTTCAATCCCCTGATGAGCGGGGCATAGAGTGCTATTTAGAAAAAACAATAAATTATGTCGACAGATCTTTTCGGGTTTCAATCCCCTGATGAGCGGGGCATAGAGTGCTATATCAACAAAAAAAACTGAGACATGAAAATTTCGTTTTTCGCGTTTCAATCCCCTGATGAGCGGGGCATAGAGTGCTATCACTGGGACCTAGCAAACAATCATGGACATACTCGTTGTTTCAATCCCCTGATGAGCGGGGCATAGAGTGCTATCGAGATACATGACGGCCCCTTCCCCATCCTGATCCGTCTTGTTTCAATCCCCTGATGAGCGGGGCATAGAGTGCTATAAATAACCACAAAAAGCATTTTCTATTTCGTATGGATCCAAGTTTCAATCCCCTGATGAGCGGGGCATAGAGTGCTATCAATGTAGACTGGAGAGGAAGGCTGGACGACAACAATCCGGTTTCAATCCCCTGATGAGCGGGGCATAGAGTGCTATCACCTAACCCTGCAACCGTACTTTCCACCCGCATCCCAGTTTCAATCCCCTGATGAGCGGGGCATAGAGTGCTATAAAATCTAAGGATAAGGGTATGGTCCCATAGAACGCATTGTTTCAATCCCCTGATGAGCGGGGCATAGAGTGCTATTTTGTTACAATGTCATACACAATAAGATTTCTTGATCCAACGTTTCAATCCCCTGATGAGCGGGGCATAGAGTGCTATGTATCCCCCAGTTGAGATGTTCGGCGTTCGTAGCGGTCATGTTTCAATCCCCTGATGAGCGGGGCATAGAGTGCTATGTATCCCCCAGTTGAGATGTTCGGCGTTCGTAGCGGTCATGTTTCAATCCCCTGATGAGCGGGGCATAGAGTGCTATCACCGTTTAAGCGCTCACGCGCTAGAAACTGTTGATTGGCGTTTCAATCCCCTGATGAGCGGGGCATAGAGTGCTATTTAACGCTCTCCAGGCTAAGGTCCTGGAAGAGTATGATTGGGGTTTCAATCCCCTGATGAGCGGGGCATAGAGTGCTATGAGCGGGAAAGCCGAGGCAGGAGCCGAGGCCTCAGATGATCCGTTTCAATCCCCTGATGAGCGGGGCATAGAGTGCTATAGTTTATTCAAGGCTTACTTGGATAACTCATCATCACGTAGTTTCAATCCCCTGATGAGCGGGGCATAGAGTGCTATCAGACTGTATAAGTCTGGCGACGTGTCATGGTACGATGAACGGTTTCAATCCCCTGATGAGCGGGGCATAGAGTGCTATGTAACCCTAACACCGTTCTCTCCACCCGCATCCCGCTGCAGTTTCAATCCCCTGATGAGCGGGGCATAGAGTGCTATAATGACTATTCTATTCGAGGCTTGTGGTTATTTTTTACGTTTCAATCCCCTGATGAGCGGGGCATAGAGTGCTATGAGGATGTTCGACGCGAAGGGAGAAGCATCGATGAAATGTTTCAATCCCCTGATGAGCGGGGCATAGAGTGCTATAGTGGAGTTTGTAGACGCACGTACGGGAGTTTGTTGTTGTTTCAATCCCCTGATGAGCGGGGCATAGAGTGCTATCTCAACATGAGGGTTTGCATCACCCTCTCGATTACAGAGGTTTCAATCCCCTGATGAGCGGGGCATAGAGTGCTATGTTAACAGACCGGCGCACAGCGCCAACGCACAATGACCAAGTTTCAATCCCCTGATGAGCGGGGCATAGAGTGCTATAACCACGAAAACCGCTTTCAACATTGTATGGATTCAACTGTTTCAATCCCCTGATGAGCGGGGCATAGAGTGCTATACTCATTCCTGCTTCGTGGCGCTGATGGTCCTATTTCTGAGGTTTCAATCCCCTGATGAGCGGGGCATAGAGTGCTATCACGCGTTATCGCACGCGGGAGACGAAATAAAACACACCGCGGTTTCAATCCCCTGATGAGCGGGGCATAGAGTGCTATCGTGCTGGCTGGAGTACCGGCCATATGAGGGGCTTCCCTGTTTCAATCCCCTGATGAGCGGGGCATAGAGTGCTATCACAGTTCTCTCCACGAGAATACCGTTACACGTCGAGGTGTTTCAATCCCCTGATGAGCGGGGCATAGAGTGCTATCAAACAGTGTTATCCACGCGCATCCCACTGCACGTTGAGGTGTTTCAATCCCCTGATGAGCGGGGCATAGAGTGCTATTTGGACGATAACCGTCCAACAAGTGAAATGGATGAGTTTATGTTTCAATCCCCTGATGAGCGGGGCATAGAGTGCTATCTCGTACCAGGGAAGACGTCCCCAGAGAAGGACGTGACATGTTTCAATCCCCTGATGAGCGGGGCATAGAGTGCTATTGGGACATTCTGAATCGCACCAAAGGCATACTGCTCTACGTGGAGTTTCAATCCCCTGATGAGCGGGGCATAGAGTGCTATCGTGCGCTTGACGAAATGCTCGCAATATTTCACAAGTTAAGTTTCAATCCCCTGATGAGCGGGGCATAGAGTGCTATAGGGAGGACATCAACCGTGAAGGCAGAAGCATCGATGAGGTTTCAATCCCCTGATGAGCGGGGCATAGAGTGCTATAAAACAGCAAACGGTTGTAGGCATAGCCACAAGCGGCAGTTTCAATCCCCTGATGAGCGGGGCATAGAGTGCTATGTAGACGTTAACCTAAACTTTAGAACAATAGAACAATGACAAGTTTCAATCCCCTGATGAGCGGGGCATAGAGTGCTATCGTTAACTAAATTGTGAGGTTACACAATGACCAAATCCAATGTTTCAATCCCCTGATGAGCGGGGCATAGAGTGCTATCAGATTGCTTCTGAACCTGTCAAAGATCCTAAATTCAAGTTTCAATCCCCTGATGAGCGGGGCATAGAGTGCTATAGAAGTAGGAACTTTAACGGAAAGAAATAACTTTCCCGAAGGTTTCAATCCCCTGATGAGCGGGGCATAGAGTGCTATATATCATGAAGATCATTACTCGTATTCTCGACTACCTTAGGTTTCAATCCCCTGATGAGCGGGGCATAGAGTGCTATCTGGAAGTCTAAGGGCTACTAGTACTTTTACTTTAAATACGGGTTTCAATCCCCTGATGAGCGGGGCATAGAGTGCTATCAAGGATCAGTACTGATCTTTGGTCGATTAGGAGAAGAAGTTTCAATCCCCTGATGAGCGGGGCATAGAGTGCTATCCGTGATTCGCCAAACCGTCTCTGTCCGTCTACCAAGCCTAAGTTTCAATCCCCTGATGAGCGGGGCATAGAGTGCTATGAGCATCATCACCCTAACTAAATAACCTCAACTAACTACCGTTTCAATCCCCTGATGAGCGGGGCATAGAGTGCTATCGTTGACTTAGTTAATGCAGTCCAACGTTGGAAAGAAGGTTTCAATCCCCTGATGAGCGGGGCATAGAGTGCTATATGCATGTGCTGCCATTTGGATGGACAATCTTGTTTCCTCTCCGTTTCAATCCCCTGATGAGCGGGGCATAGAGTGCTATGTACCCGCATCCCACTGCACGTCGAAGTGCGTCTCTACAGGTTTCAATCCCCTGATGAGCGGGGCATAGAGTGCTATATGTACTCCATCTCCGCTGGTACGCCACCACCAGAGACGTTCACGTTTCAATCCCCTGATGAGCGGGGCATAGAGTGCTATAGCTAAATGTGTCAAAGGCAATAGAAATTTTGGATTCTCCAGTTTGATATTGAACAAAAAACGAAGGTGAAGCCATTAGACTAACCATATTTAATGGTAAAATAGTAAATTTGGAACGTCAATACATACAAAAAGTGCCCTGAGATCCTAAAAATTCAGGGGAAACACAAAAATCATTTGTGTTCAAGTGAATCTAGATGTTAGGAAGTGTATTACAAAGACAGGTGACTTGATAATCAAGAGAAAAATATTGAAATTTCAATACCTTACAATCGTAACCACATACACTTTTTGATCTCCATATGGTTACGAACAAGTCATTAGACGACAAAAACATGTTCGCTACCAATGTCAGAAACTCCTTCCTGAATACCAAGATATATTCTTTTTGATTCACAATTACTGCACATGAAGTATACGGCTACTTTATCCTCATTCAAGTCAATGAACTGTTTCACTTGGTTAAGGCAATGTTCAAGGATAGAGTGACTCACAACTAATTCAAAAACGCTATTTTGAACACGATCTCCGAGGGAGTCCAGATAATCTGACACTTTGCGTCTGCGGGAGTCACAGGATATATCGTACGCAATGGCGTATCTCGGCATTATCAATGAGTATAAACCTCTCCAAGACGCAAAGATCGGTACTTGTGTTTACCCCGCAAATGTGCAGCCAAGCGGCTTACTTGGTGTCGAATTAATGCTTCAAGTGAAAATTCACTCTTGAGACCAGTTAAGGGCTTATCTAACATTGCTTCCCATCCACGAAAGAAAACACGCATACCCTTGCGAGTCAGCCTGATACCCCCTCTTTCCAAATCGTCCTCAAAGTGCTCCATGCGAAGCTGTTTTAAGTTGCACATACGAAGCACGAAACGATCCACAACTGGTGCACGCAATTCTTCTAGTAGATCAAGGGCCAAACTTGGACGACCAGACCTGCGCTGATGCATGAATCCTACATACGGATCAAAATTCTGGGCTTCAACTGTACTTGCCAAGGTATTGGCCAATATTACATATCCCAAGGATAAGAGAGCGTTCGCCGGATCGGGAGGAGGTCGGCGTTCTCGTCCGTTGAAGGGGATATCTCCATCAAATCCAACTTTTAGACCTCTGAAATATGTTCGTGCAGCGGTTCCCTCATATCCTAATAATGATGCATGTTCACTCGCCTCTGATATTTGTGATCGTAAATTTTTCAATTGATTTATTGAATTGCCAAGTTCTGGATGATTGGTACGATTTGACCGAATAGCTGACAATACTGAAATAGAATTATGAATTTTTCCAGCTACGAACTCCTTCGCCAACGCTAGTGCGCTGTCAGTATCAGTTGCTACTGAATACTGTTTGAGACGCAGATCTGCGGTACGTGAAAGTTCAGGCACCATTCGACCCAAATAATCTCCATTCCGCTTAAACCACGCTACGGGAATTCCTTGCTCAAGGCAAAAACGCATTGCATGGCTTGTCATGTGAACCCGCCCGACAATTGCGATGAGCTCAATTCGATGAGGCTCTACTTCAATCAACTCGCGCGTTTTGGTGGGTAATGGTCCGCTACCGTCAGGATCTTTGGATACCGTTACAACGATGGATCCAGTGGAGAATCTTATCGTGGCGCCGGGTTCGGTTATGTATAGCGTTGGCACGTTACTATGATGGATTGAAATTTATACTTCTGGCCATATTGAGATAGTCTCCGGCTTCAGGAAAATCATTGAGCAAGAAATTTTCTAAGTCATCCATTGAAGCTCGTAGATTCTGAATCTGCTCGGTGCTGGCCGCCGAGAACCCATGAATTAATAAGCTGTGATTACGGTTCTTTTCTAAGAAGCAGCCTCTTTTCTTGCCCAGATTGATAAGATTTATCCCCCTTGGGTCTTTCAAAAACTTAAGAAATCGGGCAACTTGAAGTCGACCTGCGGTGGCAAATAATTGTTTCTTAACCTTACGTCTACCTAATACGGCCGATCTTTCATCCTTGAGATAATTCTCAAACTCTAAGATTTTATCATCGTCTTCGGGTAACTGTCCACTATCATAACCGTTCTGGAATAGGCAGTATTGGCCAAGCAGTTCAAGAACACGATAACTTCGAACGTACGCGTCTTCATACAGCCCATCTCGTTGACGGCGCTCTGCATTAGCCAACATATCACATGCTAATTTCTGAACGTAAATTGCTGCTTTTGGCGCGTCTTGCCGATCAATATCTTGTGCTAAAGCTTTAAGCCAAATGCGAATGTCTAATTTCGGAACAAAGGTACCATTATCTAATAAGTTCTGGTTGTCATTCCACTGACTGATCGCATCCTTATAATCGAATCGATCCCAAGCACTATAGACCTTGGCAGCAGTATGAATGCCTTGCAACATTTTCCCCATTGTGTTCAGATACTCGTTGGTTTCATGGGGCTTATAACCTTTGAGGAGAACACATACAGATTCAAAACTACCTCTGAGCATTAGGCGTTCTGTCTGATTGAGCAATCGCCTAGTATTGACCAACTCGGTAGTCACTTCTTCAATTTTTTCCGAACCAGGCTCAACCATACCTCGCTGGTCACGGGAATTTCCAGAAACATATCGAACATTAGATATCTCTCTTGAAACCCCCACCATTAGCAGTGCAGCACTCATTGCCTTGGTGCCGCGGGTAAAATCTAACGTGATATCAACTTTGTCAAACCCCTGATTAATTAGATCTTCAAGAACACAATCAAAATGACCGTAGCATTCGTCCACATTGGTTTCCAGCCCAGAAGCCCCTAAGGGTTTGCACATGATGGTCGCACCACCTCCAATATCTTGAATGAGATGCTCAGCATTGGCTGTCGTTTCCTGAGATGGGAGCAGAACAACTTTGTTCCAGGTGCCCTTATTTATACTCTTCATAAGAGGCTGAAATAAAGACTTCTCCAAATTCTTTTTATCCCCCGTACCAACTGTAAGGACCAAAGCTTTCCTTCTGGTTAGTTGTGACTCCATGTTTATGATGATAATACTACCTTCGCTTGGTTCGTCCCTTTTTCCTTGGTAACGGCTCCCATCGGAAGGCCATTAATTTGATATTTACGGATGCAACGATGAGCTCCACTTCTTGGCCGACGGTGGCATCTGGAAGAGCATTTTGGGGATCATGCATGTTTCCTTCAAGTCCGCTGTCTATATGCTTGGCTATCCAGTCACCGTTCTTCGTCTTTTTGTCAAGTAAGATAGCTTTAACACGGTCGCCTGGAGAGGGAAGTTTGCTGGTAGAACGAGTTCCCGATGTTTCAGGAGTTGAATGGTGTCTAACCGACTTAGAATCTCTTTGGAAATGTTGCGAAGATGAACTAGGTCTAGAAACATGACGGGTATTTCTTGACTCACTGCTCAACTCTTTTTCAGCGAAAGATCTCAAATCAGTGAGAACATCCTTACTTTCAATCAACTTACTGCTCGGAAATCCAATCAGACGAATCTTTAAATCGTTTTTATCACCGAGATTATCTCGTGAAAGACTCCAATGAGAAGGCGATGCGTGGCGTCCAGTATACTTACTCTTGGGGCGTGGTGTCCCAAGATTTCCGCGATCTGTACCTTCCCCTTTCAACTTCGCAGCAAATTGTTGAAGTAACTTACCAACAAAATGAACTGCCTGAATAGGATCATTTGTACCAACGGGTTGGCCTTCCATAATGATGGCATTTTCCAGTGAAGGTGCAGGAACGGATCCTCGGGAAGTCAATGAACAGATTTGTCGTAGATTATTTCCGATATCTTTGCAATCTTCAAGAGATGTAACACCATCAATTTCTAAATCAGCAAAAGAGCCAAACCCCTTCCGGGATCTTGATCCAGCACCGCCGAATTGAGTTAAGAGCCAGAGGGTAGCCGCAACTTGCTGATGAATGATCTCAGATGGCAACTGAACTGTATTGCCCTTAGTTTGGTAGTATCCACTCCGAGTAGTCACATGTAACTGCCATACACTCCCTTCTGGCTGATACCAACGTGAGCTATCCTTCTCATCCATTCCATACGATGCATAGGCTAAGCCGAGCGTTTGTCGGCGGTGCCTACCCCTATGGCCTTGATTCTCAGAGAGCCAACGGAAATTGATTTTCTTGAAAAGTTCTGGTTCCGGTGAACTCAGATTTTGTAGGTGTATACGAACCGGACTTCCGGTATCTGTATCTCCCCAGATAGCAGACTCCAATTTTCTCAGCGTCTTCAAGTTAACATGCGCAGTGTGCATTGTACGCCACCACCAACGAAGAAGGCCGCGAAGCGTAGCAGGTCGAAGATCACAGTCCTGTGCCTTCTGATTTGCTCCAGCTAAAAACGCCATAGAAATCAACTCCAGTTTGTACTGTTTACGAATAATCTGTGGACTTTCCTGCACAGGAACGGGTTCCTTAGCCAAGAACCGACCATACCCAGCGGCGGTCTTTGCACCCGCTCCTTCTGCTGACAAGGCATCCCGAAGCCAGTTGATCCCATTCTCAACTAAGGAGTTTGGTTGGCGTTTGCGGTCAGAAACTGCAAACTGAAACTCTATTCCATCACTGACCACAGGAAAATATACAGGAATTGGATCTTCGGTATCATCGGGCGGGGATTCCCCCTGATAATATTTGCTGTGATGGCTGTTCGTGATGTCTACTTCAATAGGGGGCCATTCAGAAGGCCAAGCATCATGGAAAATTAAACGACCAGCAGCGGAGGAGTTTTGCACTGAAATTTCCGAAGGACGCCAGCCAGATTGCTCCGTTCTTTTTTTGTATATCTCCGAGTTTGGAGTATAGCCGAATGCTTCTCCAATCTGACGCCATGCTAATTCCTGATCAGGTTGAGTTGGTGCCCAAACGGTCTCGGCCCAGGCACGAGCTAAGCCCTTTAATCCGCTACCAGGCAGGTAAACAAAACCATAGATTGGATGCAGGGCAATCCCTGCATTTTCCAATGCTCCGGGATGAGATAAGTGTAATGTAAGGGCACCGTGTGTACACATTAAGAGCTTACGAGCACCTACCGAGTATAGCATCTGCTCTCGGCGTACGTTCAATGTATCCAATAGACTCTTATTGCCAGAAGATTCACTCAACTTTTTCAATACGTTGCGCTGAAACTCCATTAGTGTCTCTGGATTCCCCTCGGGAAATTCAGAGAACTTATCAAGCATCAAGCCTGCATGAAATTGACGCTGGCGATCAGATTCTTTCACCATACAGTACGTCCCATGAGGGATCGTAGGTCCGTCTGGAATCATGGCTTCTTTAGTCTGATTCATTGACGTCGTCATCTTTAAATTCGGCTTCACAGAATCGCGTTAACCACTGAAGATAGAGTAAAGCTTCTTCCGTCGCTTGGCGGAGAAAATTGGCATCACTTTCAATAATCGCCAACAGTAATGCAGAGCAATCTGTCGAATCCTTGGGTCGCGGGGCAAGTTTCCGCTCTTTGAGAAGCCAGTCTCCGAGTGCAATCAGCAAACGGCTACGATGATCTTTTTCTATGTCACATACGGATGATTTTGCATAGACGAATCGGAGTGCTTGCCCGAGACCAGCAGTACGGATGCGGATTGGTAAGCGTTTGACTTCTGCTGCAAAATCTTTGGATGCTTTATGATTGCGAGTGGCTTCCACAATACCCCAAGCATGCCGTGCTCGTAGCTGATCAAGCGTAACGTTTATCATGGAATTATCACGTTTTCAAATCGGTGATGTTAACTACACAGAATCCTTTACCAACAGTTTCTCCAGAACCGATTTGCAGAAAATTGATATCCATACTCATCAGCCACTGTAAAATCTGAGCAGGGGAACGTTCATGCTCGCTGCGGCGACTCTCACTGCAAAGAATAAGCGAATACAAGAGCGTTTCCGCAGGAAGATATTCTTCATAAAATAGAGCACCCTTACGTACGGTCTTCCGCTCGTAGTCCAACCCGATTCTGGCAACTACTTCGGTTGCATTGCGCACAAAATATGTAAAGTCATCATCATGTAAGATCACGAGGTGCTTCCGAAATCGCTCTTGGGTATTTGCGTCTGCAAAAGCTTGATCTGTAAACCCAAAGTCTATTTCTTTAGGTATGACAGAAAACTCAAACTCTTCAAGTACAATCTTGTCCTCTGTGACAAGCAATGGACTGTTTTTAAGGCAAATAGCCTGATCTTTTTTAGGTTTGGGGATATCCTCAGTTATGTTTACCCCGATGATACTCCAATCGCGAGCGAGTCGCTCCAAGACCGCAGGACAGGTAATCCAAGCAAATACCCCCATGAGAGATCGAACGGGGAATGCCAGAATGCGCGCATCTGTAATGGAAATTGCTCCTGCATGATCCGATGCAGCATTCGTTGGAGGACCAAAGGCCGCAAGTAAGTCAGGGTGTTGATCACTCTCACCTCCCACGTGAGAATTACTTCTGGCACGGAGAACCCCTTTGAGGGATGATCCTGCAATAATAGGCCAGTCCGTATGCCGTTCCCGTTGAACAGGTAGATCAATTACGCCAAGCGCGGTTCCTCCTCCTGGGTGGAGTCCAGTGAGGGCATGTACAAACATTACAGCTTTTTCAGACATAATTCCAATTTCCTTTTAAGTATTGTCCCCATCCAACAGTAGCATCCTCATTATCAACCAATCGCTCAGGAGGACTCTCATTGTTAGGGAAAAAATATACGGATCCTGCTTGAACTAAGAAGCGATTAGGTTTGGGACCGCCTAAGGCCAGATCCCATCCAGAAACTCCGTCATATCCAGACACTGCCGCGGCTATACAAGGTAGCTGAGATGGTTTCCAGCCATTGAACCAAGCAGAGGTCGTTAAAACCAGTAGATGCCCGTCTCCACCAGTAGAGTTCACTCGTGGCCATGTTTCACCCGAATGGGCAGAAACCTCCACATGTCTTCCTTCTCCGCCAAATTTCATGAGTAAACCGGATTGTTTCAAAGGTGAAATTATTTCACTGTCTCCCCTCACTTCGGCGTAGAAGGTGACATTTTCCTTCAGAGAAAGCATTCCGGCTGAGTAGATCAAGCTCTCAGATGCGGTATTGCTTCTCCCATCAACCCCAATACCTACGCGATGATCAATTAGGTAGAGTTTATCGGACGTTACGATTTCGCTGATCTCTGGGAGACCACCTTCTAAGTAGGCTTGCATTCCGAGTGAGGTTAGGTAATGGCCGCTTAGTGATTTTAGCCCTTTCCTTCCGTGATACCAGAGCGGAAGTAGGCCCGATTCAATGGGTTGCCAACCATGGGGCGGAGTGCGTAGTGGGTCTAGACGAACGAGATCTTCTTTTTTGAGTGAGCTAGAAAACGGCTTGATGGATTTCAAATTTGCTGGAACAGGCATGAGCACTTGCCCGTCTCTGCATAACCAGGGTCCAGCGATTTCGACTTGTCCAAGGGTAGCAATACTACCTCCAAAATCGTGAAGCGCTTGATCAAATGATCCAGTTGAGCGGACACGCTTACTGAACCGATCCAAGTTAATGCCGTGGGCTTTTAACAGTAGTGTGCGAAGTGCCCCCGTAAGTGTTTGCGGAGAAGGCAGTCCTGAACGTGCCTGACCAGCCGGACCAAACGGGCGGGCATCGCGAAAAAATAGTGTGTCAACCGGGCGTAGCGAAAGCTGTAACGATTCTCTATGATTAACCATCATATCCGCGCGCTACGAATGAAGCTCCTAAACAGAGTTGAGTGAATCTCTCAAGCCGCCCGTCATCAGTACTTTCGTGTTCACAGAAATGGGACCACCAATCTTTGATTGGTACTTTTCCTTGAATGGCCTGAGAGGAATTTTCCATATCGGTTCGTTCAATCAAGCGTCTGATTTCGGAATCGACCGCTTCATGGGGAAGCCCGGTGTCCGATAGGGTAGGGATCTCATGTCGCAAATGGTAAGCCCATCTGTCAGATAAGCCGTCTTTGAACATATCAACTGCATCTTGAAACCAAGGAGCAAGACTCCAAGGTAGAACACATTGGGGATGATCCCCCGACCGCCGGATGAAACTAAGAGTCAAACGATTCTTGCCTTGAACAGCCTTGGAGGCCTTCTCTGCTTCCCGTGCAGCTTGCAAGGCAGCTCGAAGATCTTTCTTGTAATGAACGAACGCAATCCCTGCCGAGAGCGTTGCTTTCTGTCCCATTGTGAGAAAATGCCGACCCTCAATCTCTGTCCAGCCAGGAGTGTGATCGTTTTCACCGGAAAATGCATTTCGTAATTGCAATGCACACTGAACCGCATATTGTGCAGGAAGAAGCGCGAGCACATCATCCCCACCAGAGTAGATCAAAGTCCCATTGAACTGATTTATAATTGCAGGGACAATTACGCTGGCAAAGTTATTGAGTGCTTCGCTGATAGATGCGTGCAATGCCGGACCTACTGGACGTTTGACATCAAGTCCTTTCGGTCCAAAGTGTTCAAAATAGTCCAGTATTTTTTCATGGATTACCTCCCTTACTAAAGGCGCTTTTTCACCTTTCAGCCACAGTCCCATATCATCTGCATCCATCACAAGGATAGCATAGTAAGATGGTGGTGCGCCTTTCTCTCGAGCTAACTTAATTCGTGGCCACAAATCTGATGGAATGGTCTCATCACCCTCATCCGCACGATGTTGGTGAAGCCATTGACCACTCCATCGTTCGTGATCTGTGTGTGAAATCGTAGCATCATTCAGCCAGTTCATTGCGGCAACTGTAGCAGTATCTGGAAACAGTACATCGTTAAGTTTTAACTCAAACTTGCAAGCAAGTACACGTTCCGCGGCAAAACGCTTACAAAGTGCAATAGCACAGAACCGATCGGGCTTTCTGAGGCGGCCATTAGAATGCCATACGGAAGTCCAGAAATCTTGGGACTCCTCGAGAGTGGCCGGTCCTACTTGTTCGTAGGTCCCCAGCAAGGTGCACTTTGGACCGGCAGGGCTGGCTATCTGTACCTTCGGAACATGACGAATAGTTCCTTGGGACTCAGCCATCCGTGCGGATACCTCCAACTGGGCTTGCCATTGGCCAGAGCGGTCTTGTGCATACCCTGGGGTGTCCTTTTCCGGTATGCACTTCACCATTTGACGGACATGATGGGCCCCCTCCCAGACTCGGCTAAAATTCTGCTCCCCTCCAATCAAGCTCGCCATTTGTGCATCGCTCAACTTATTTGTTGGGCAAATTGAAGCAGTTACATCAAAGAAGCTCTCAATCTGAGCATCCCAGTGCCGGGCCCAGTCAGGGTAATGAGAAGAAAACTCGCTGTCCAGTGAATCTCGGACGGTTTTTGATAATTGTTTCCAACTTTCACGGATATGGTGGATGCATTCTTTAGCAAATACAGATGCCGTTTTACCGTCTGGACCATAAGGCACCAGAGCTACAAATCTATTCGGCAGGGAGGGAGCCTTGCGAGCGTGGTTTGAAGGCAGCGGTATCAAATCTGTGAGTTCGGGTATGTCCCGCAGCCACATGTCAACCAAAGGGTGCTGTCGCAGGGCGGGAAAAACGAATACCGTAGGGCCTAAATTCTCAAGTATGGGACGCATTCCTTCAAAAATGAGCCAAGACAGCAGTGCACTACCGGACCATAAGTCACGTACACTTCTGGCTGCCTGAATAAATGTCTGAACAGGCCCGAGTTTGACTGATAAAATTGCGTAGCCGTGCCGACCCTGCTGTGCAGCTGCGATTCCACTGGAGATATCAGCGTGTTGAATAAGCGAATGGTCAGGAACTCTGGTATCTGCCGGCAATCTTGTGAAGTCAGCGCCGAAGCGATTGTAGAGTTCGTTAGGCAATAGCCTCCACAATGCAAGGAAACGGATCTTTGGAGATGGTGGAAGTGTACGGACGATGCTGGTAATTATCTCTGACACAGCATTGCTGTCCAAATCATATTTATTCAGCGATAGCCTCTGAGCACTCACTGGATGGTATATCTGGATTGGACCATCCTCAGGCCCAACTGCTCGTTCGTAATTTTCTCCAGGAGAAGGCATTGGCAGCCGATCCGCAATAGAAGCATTTATATCTGCGGACTTGATTGAGTCGTCTCGGACATGAGCTAAGGTTGGATCACCTAATGCTACGGACTGATACCCCCGCGCACGACTCTCATGGTGGGATATTAACAGCGCTTTATCAACAGGATCATGCATCCATACCTGAAGCAGGTGAAGCCAATCCGTTTCAATTATGGCAGGCATGGAATCATTACATTTCGGTTCGGACAAGTGCTTTAAAATAATGGGTACCGCATACGGTAAGGTTAGCGCACGAATATAAATGCCTGAAACAACAAATCCAAATTTAGGCAAGAGGAACTTGCTTTTCATCGGTCTCCGTGGAGAACCCCAATCGGGTTTCATGTGCCATATCCGTCAAGTTCTACGTCAGGAGATTGGGGATGCGAATGGGAGATAGTGAGATTCCAGTTTCAAACGATTGGTGTATGTTTATATGCCTAATATTATGTTAAAATAAGACAAGTTACATTTCGCCACCAATCAGTATCTTAAATGTCGCTACGCAGTCAACTCAACTTACTATTTGGCAGGGTAAGAGTCAGTGCATGGAGGCTTTTGTTGGATACGCCGCAAATGTACGCCACTACACCAATGATCCGTGGAGTATGGGGACGCGCTTTAAAGCATTTAGATGGAGAGTTGTATGAGAGTGTCTTTGTCGGAAAGACCGAGCATGGGCATAACTTACCGAGATACATCATTCGACCTGCACCATACGATCCAGAAACCGCCCCCGCACTTGATTGGCTACTCTTTAACGTTGACCATCGCAATGAGCAAGTATTATGGAGAGTCTGGGATATCGCATGCGGTATGGGACTTGGAAAGAAACGCATACCCTTCAGAATGCGAGAAAAAAGATCTCTCTCGCCAGAAAACAGTTTATTAGAGACGAACACATGGTCTTTGTCAGAGGTCAAGTGGCCCTTATCTGGCGATCCAACTCTGACACCATGTATCTTACGGTTTGAAGTTCCGCTCAGGTTAATAAGGCGAAGCCAACTGATTAGGTCTCCTGAATTTTCTGATTTAATTACTGCATTGATCCGTAGGATTGCAGGTTTAGCGGGAATGACTCGCGGGGAGCGTTATAGAGACCTTGTACGTTCTGTAAATACTGAAGCCAACCGAACCTCAGCAAATCACTGGATTGGCGAAAAATCTAACCTTGTACGATGGTCTGCGGCCCAGCAAAAGGAAATTGAGTTTTTTGGCATTTCAGGAACCATCACATTGCCAGACGGACCAGGATATTTATGGCCACTTCTTGCAGCAGCACAGTGGTGTCACATCGGGAAAGGCACGGTATACGGAATGGGGCAAATCCACATTGAACCAGTGCGGCAGTAAGAAAAAATGTCGACTCAGATCGTACGACTTATTGATAGCGAATATCCCACTTGGCTGGTTGATGTGCATTTTCGTGGACACTCACGCCTAATTGCCTGTGCAGTTCTCAAGACCGAAAAAGGATTAGCCCTCATTGATCCAGGCCCATCAAGCACCTTACACACGCTTGAAAATGCACTGAAACCTTTCGGAGGCTTTCCCGCAGTTCGGGATGTGATCCTCACGCATATCCATCTGGATCATGCGGGATGTGTAGGACGAATTGCTGCCATTCAACCCGAAGCAAAGTTTTATGTCCACCCGATTGGAGTACGACACTTGGTTGATCCTGAACGGTTGATTCACAGCGCTCGCCGAATCTATAAAGATCGGATGGACTCGTTATGGGGAGAAATACTTCCGGTCCCGAAATGCCAAGTTCTCGCAGTTGAAGATGGTGAAGTTCTGGATCTAGGTGGACGACAATTACGATCCCGTTATACACCTGGGCATGCCTCTCACCATATTGCATGGTTGGAAGACCAAACTGGAATCGCCTTTGCAGGTGATTCCGCTGGGATGAGAATTGAAGGGGCAGATCATGTTATTCCAGTCGCTCCCCCGCCAGATATAAATCTGGTTCAATGGGAAACGTCGCTCCAGAGGTTAGAAGAAGAAAAGCCACAACGTTTATTTTTGACACACTTTGGTATGATTCATGATGCGAAGGAGCATATTTCTGAAATGCGTAGGCGATTGCGAGAATGGGGACGATCAGTTCAACGCTCCTTAGAGGATGAATCAAAAACCGATGCCCAACGCGCAAAGGATTTCCATAGACAGGAAATGGATCACATGTGCTCATCCGTAGATCTATCATTCCAAGAGCCATACAACTACATGGGGCAACCCGATGAGAGTTGGTATGGTCTAGCGCGGTACTGGAGAAAGAAGATGGAAGGTCAACTGAAATGAATGGCTTAATCAATTCATGCAGGTACACGGGGAGATCACTGAATATAGACGGTCACCTATTCTATTCTCCATAAATGATTTTCAATCGAATGCGTATAAGACAATCAAATCATCATCAAGAATGCGATAGTAATGGAGACAATCTGGAAAAATCATCCCACGGTTGAGCAACTGAACAAGCGCGGGAGGAATACAATGGTCGAACACCTTGATATCCAATTCACGGAGATTGGACCTGATTATCTTCGCGGCTCCATGCCCGTAGATCACCGTACCAATCAGCCGATTGGGCTGTTACATGGCGGGGCTTCCGTCGTACTGGCAGAAACTCTTGGGAGTGTCGCTGGTGTACTTTGTCTGGACATTAAAACACAGTATTGTGTTGGACTGGAGGTAAATGCAAACCATCTCCGAGGGGTACGTGAAGGCAGAGTCATCGGTACCGCTAGGCCTGCCCACCTTGGTCTGACAACTCAGGTATGGCAAATTGAGATCGTTGATGAACAAGGTATGAAGGTGACCGCAAGCCGATTAACCTTGGCAGTCCTGAAATGGAGACCTTATATGTCAGGGCTTGAGGAACGACTCGCATGGCTTACGCAGTGAAAGAGATCTATTACACGCTCCAAGGAGAGGGTTTCATGACAGGCCGCCCCGCAGTTTTTCTGCGGTTTGCGGGATGCAATCTTTGGACAGGCCATGAAAAAGATCGCTCCACTGCCATCTGTCAATTTTGCGATACAGATTTTGTTGGGATGGACGGAGTAGGGGGCGGGCGCTTTGCAACGTCAACTCAATTGGCACAGGCAGTTAGGGCAGTTTGGCCGAAGTCAACTTCAAAGCAGATCAAACCCTATGTGGTTTGTACCGGAGGAGAGCCCTTTTTGCAATTGAATACAAACTTAGTTCAGACACTCCATTCCCAAGGCTTTGAGGTAGGTGTTGAAACTAATGGGACACTTCCTCCACCCGAAGGTCTGGATTGGATATGTGTCAGCCCTAAGGCTGGCGCCCCGCTGGTACTTCAATACGGTAATGAGTTGAAACTGGTATTTCCCCAGTCAGACGCAATGCCCAAAGACTTTGAAGATCTAGATTTTGAGTATTTCTACCTACAGCCGATGGATGGTCCCGAACTTTTAGCTAATACACAGAAGGCGCTATCCTATTGCTTAGAGTATCCGCAGTGGAGGCTTAGTATTCAGACGCATAAAATTTTGGATATCCCTTGATCAGAACGGCAGAAGAGTCCCCTCTTTCTTTGTTTTTTCCCAATAGACATCTCGGAGTTGTAGGGTGATTGGTCCAGGTTTGCCGTCACCAATTCTGCGTCCGTCAACTTCAAGAACGGGGGATAACTCTCCCATTGTACCCGTCGTGAACATCTCGTCTGATGTATACATCTCGGTAATGGACAAATTCCGTACACTGGTTGGAATCCCAATTTCCTGCCCGATTTCCAAAACTTTACTCCGCGTAATTCCATGGAGGCAGCTATCGGCATGCGGAGTCAAGAGATGACCATCTTTTACCAGAAAAATATTCGTCGCATTTGTTTCTGAAAGGTAGCCGTGAATATCTAACATGACCGCGTCATCTACATTTGCTAAGTTCGCTTGAAGTTTAGCAAGGATGTTATTGATTAGGTTATTATGATGGATCTTAGAGTCTAAACATTGTGGTGTATTACGGCATACGGAAGAAGTGATCAGACGGATCCCACTTTCTGCATACACCGGCTTTTTCCATTCAGCCAACACAATCAAGGTTGGTCCATGGATGTTGAGGCGGGGATCCATTCCCGAAGTTGTCTTCTCGCCTCGAGTCAGAGTGAGTCGAACATGCGTATCATCGCGCATGTGATTAGACTTCAGTGTGGCAAATAGGGCATCAGTGATAAAATCGCGTGTTGGGATCTCTACAAAGCCCATAGCATGGGCAGAGTCCATGAGTCGGTTCAGATGAGAGTCCAGTTCAAAGACGCGCCCGTCATAAATCCGAAGACCTTCCCATACGGCATCTCCGCCTTGCACCACACTGTCAAAGACTGAAACTTTAGCCTCAGATCGAGGAACTAGGTGATCCTTGACCCAAACCATGATGGTCTCGTTGCGGTCGTCGGGTAGTGAAATATGCATGGAGCTAAGCTTTGATTGCGTGATGGTGTAAATAATTGTAGTGGGGAATGCACTCGCTCAGCAGTGGGTGCAGGAAGTCTGGGAAGGGATCTGATTTATGTTTATAGGGAGCGAAGCCCGTAGATTTATGAAGCACATGATACCAGTGGGGGGCCCATACACCGTCCTCCGGGATAGGACCTGCGTTCCACTGGAGCATCGCGGGATCAAAATTGATTCCAAGATCAGCACACAGCTGGCGAAGAATCTTTTCAGGGTTCGTCAATACTTCCCGGGCATCTAGAACGCAGGGCGTCTGCCCTCTCTGGGTTAGATAGTCAAATATTTTTCGCTGCATTGCCAACGCTGTATCGGCAAGGATCGGTTGGGGAACTTGGTTGATGAGAGATGGAAGCATTTGCTCTGGATCCCGAATTAGGATCACCGTAGTCATCTGATCCAGAAATGTCCAATCCAGATCAATAAGATGATGTCCCATGTTCTTGATGAAAAGGATTGGGGCATCATAGGTCTTCAGTAGCACCTCATCCACAACTTGTTCACCGGAGCGTTCCATTGAGTCCAAAATTTCATTTCGGGCAGGGTGGTCTGCACCGGTTGTGTGTAGATAGTGAGCATAGAACGGCTCATCAATCACGTGAGAATCTGGCCGCTGAGCAAATGCGTACATTAGCGCCGTGGAAACATTTCGGGGTCCACTACAAAGGTGAATACGTAGAGACATGGGAAATCAGCCTTTATGGATAAATTCACACTACCAGCCCAATTTACGACATAATAATTGGCTACAGAGTAAAACAACCGGTACAAATGCTCACCTATCTCAGATTGGAATAATCTCTTGAATCATGGAGTCTCTGGAAGCATATTTCCATCCTATTTTGAAAGAAGCAGGACGTATTGCTATGCGTTATTTTCTTGATACCTCATTCGAGATTAAAGGAGATGGTTCGCCAGTTACCGTTGCAGATAAAGCTGTGCAGGAATTTCTTGTTGGCGCAATTGCTACCCAGTTTCCAGAGGATGGAATTGTGGCCGAAGAAAATGATATATTTCGAAAACCCATAAGAGGCTCACGATATTGGACGATTGATCCGATTGATGGCACCGTATCATTCATGGCAGGAATGGCGAGCTGGGCGATTGCAGTGGGGATGATTGAAAATGGAAAGCCTACGATTGGATTCATTCATTTTCCAACTACGGGAGACCTATTCTACACAGATGGAAGGCAGGTTTGGAGGAATGGCCAGCTTCGTTTACTCACATCAGACCAGTCCCTGCATAAAAATTCAATCCTCTTGACTCATGCCCGTCCTCACCAGAGGTATACACTACAAAAGTCTTACCCAGGCCGAGTGCTCTGCTTAGGAACTGCATCTGCACATTTAAGCCTAGTCGCTACCGACGGGGCCCAAATCGTCTTGATTGGTCACGATAAGGTATGGGATTTAGCTCCCGGCTATGCGATGCTATCTGCAAATGGGGGAGTTCTGAGGTACCTTGATGGATCGGATTGTGATCTATCAGCACTCTTGGATGGGCGTCCAGCCCCTTATCCACTCTTAGGAGGGCCGGTATCATTGGTGGAAGAAATGATGTCCCACTTGGATTATTGGGCAATATCTAATGTCGGTGTTCAATAAGCGGGGCTCATTTGAACCTGCTCTCTCTCCACCTCACCACTTGCTCCAGAGGATAATATTATTGTTGGGATGGTCATGAACTAAGTTCGGAGAGACGGATTCGTCTTGCATTTCCCCCGGCATGTGCCAAGACACCCTCAGCAACGTTGCGGTGCTCGCTCATCCGAGGGACTTTACTTTGAATATGGACATCTCTACGTCTGGTTTTTAGCCACTCATTGAAGGTGCCATTTGGAACGATTACGATTTCTGGTGGACCAAAGGCATTCGCTTCTCGGCGGATTTGGTAGTGTCGGTTGATCTCACATAGCTCGGAATCAAGTGATCTAATAAAGTCTTCACAATCATAGGGAACCCGACTAAACTCCAAAAGCCATTCGTGGGTAGGGGTTTGGGTCCCATTTGGAGGGATGGCCGAAACATGATACTCTCGTACGAGGCTGTTGGTATTTTCACAGGTTTTGTTGATAGCCATGCGGGCCTCTTCCCCAAAAATTGCTTCCCCATATTTATCTATGACCTCGGTGGTGCGACCGGCAACTAATATCTTATGTGGAGAGATACTGGTGAATCGCACAATATCACCCAATACGTAGGACCAGAGACCGCTGCATGTACTGAGGATCGGTGCATATCTTACGCCCGTTTGTACAGTCTCAATCGTTAATCTTTCTGGGTTATCCATACCCAGCTCGTCCATCCGTACAAACTCATAGAATACTCCGTTATTCAGATGGAGGTGCATAGCGGGGTCACTGAGATCCCTCTGGTAGGAAAAAAATCCCTCGGAGGCGCCATATGTTTCAAGGAATTGGATCTTTGGTAGTCCGATATGTTCTTTCAAAATTGACCGATAGGAACTCAGAGCAACACCCCCAGAGATATAAAGCTGAAGATTAGGCCATACTTCCCCTACGGTCTGGACCGCAGTCCCATGGATCTCGTTGTATCGTTCAACGAGCAACCCGAAAAACACCAACGCCCATGTTGGTGTCATTGCAATTGCGCGAATATCTTGGTTTAGAGTTTGATCTATAACAGAGCGAAATTTTGAATCCCAGTTAGGTATGAAAGCAGTAGATGCAGGAATAGCCTGAAAAGTTCTGAAAATGCGAGGGGTTGAAAGAACTTGTAACCCGCTCACCTCACCGATCAGGGTACCTGGATAGTTCGGATCATCCTCAATTCGCCCCGGAAGCATCAGGTGTTTGCCAAGAAACGTCTTAATAGATCTGGTGGTGATCAGATAGTTGAACGCAAGGCCTGCGGAATATTTATGGTTCAGAAATCTAAGCATTTCTCTGCTTAGAGGGATGATTTTTCCATCCGAGGCCGTTCCGCTTGAGACGGCAAAGTGTTTGATGCTTCCAGGCCAAAGCAAATTTTTGGCGCCTTTTCGCATCTGATCAACATATGGCCTCAGGTCATCGTAGGTGTGGATTGGAACCCGAGACTGATAGGCTCGCACAACATCCCGCTGCTGTGCAATACGGGAAAACTCAAACCTACGACCCCACTCCGTGTTTGATGCACGACGCAATAAGCGTTGAAGAAGTTTGGCTTGTATTTTTGCAGGTGCGCGGGTATACATAATATAATATATTATAGGCGAGCCACAACAGACGGCAAGTAATTTAGAATTATTTCTGTGTCGTAAGTTGGGCTTTGCCCACGCACACGGTTTTTTAATTTACCAATAATTTAAACATCAAAACTAAGATACAGGATCCCCATACTACATTTCACCAGACCACAGGTGGCAGTTCATCCGGTCTGGTTTGCCGCGGAAGATGGCTGGATCTATCAAATGGTGCTGTTGTTATGGGGGTTCTGAATATAACACCCGATTCGTTTTATGATGGCGGGAAATATTTGAATGTGACTAAAGCTCTCCATCGCACCGAGGAAATGCTCAACGAAGGTGCGGATATTATTGATGTTGGCGGTGCATCCTCAAGACCACAAGGAAGCGTATATGGTTCAGGTGCACAACCAGTTTCAGCAGAATGCGAAACAAATCGTGTTGTTCCCGTGATTCAAGCGATTCGGAATTCATTCCCCGATGCAATAATTTCTGTTGATACATTTAATCCTGCTGTGGTATTGGCGGCCCTGGATGCAGGTGCCCACATGATCAACGATGTCTCTGGCCTGCAAAATGGATCCGATTCAGCAAAACATGCAGGGAAGGTAGGAGCTGGTTATGTAATCATGCATTCCGTTCGTCAACATGGAACACTTGTGCAAGCCACAGACTACGAAGATGTTGTGAAAGAAGTACATAAAGCGCTGAAAAAATCTGCGAAACATGCCCAAGAAGCCGGAGTGCAGAGCATAGTAATTGACCCTGGATTCGGATTTGGTAAGCGACACACAGATAATCTTCGCTTGATCAATCAAATTGATTTATTCACAGAACTATGTTATCCAGTGCTGGTCGGAGTTTCTCGAAAGAGCACAATCGGTCATATTTTGAGTAATGATTCCTCATCGGCAACGCCTCAGGATCGGCTATTTGGATCACTGGGAGTGGCCGCAGTTGCCGTTCTTAGGGGGGCAAAGATTGTTCGTACCCATGATGTGCGTGAAACCATAGAAATGATCCAAGGTCTGGAAGCAGTATTGAACGCCTGAGTATGAACCTATTTGGCATTATCCCGATTCGGTTGATTGATCTCTTCGAGATTGTGCTGGTGGCGTTGGTGTTTTATCGGCTTTACATAATGATGCGCGGCACCATTGCCGTTTCATTGTTTGCAGGACTACTGGGACTTCTGTTAATCCAGTTCATAGTGGAAGTTACAGAAATGAAAGTGCTGCAATCAATGTTTTCGGCGCTCAGTGACATCTATGTATTAGCAGCGATCATTGTATTTCAACCAGAGATTCGGCAAGTCCTGATTCTACTGGGACAGACCCCCCTCTTGCAACGACTCATTACACCTGTCTCCAAAGATGAAATGATCCCTGAAATCGTGGCTGCGATCAATGTGATGAGTCAGAAGAATATTGGAGCATTGATTGCTTTCAAGCGAACCAATGGACTGCGAAGCTATGCGGAAACAGGTGAATCTTTGCAGGCCGCGATCAGCAGAGACTTACTCATTTCCATATTCTATTCAAATAATCCCCTGCATGATGGGGCTGTGATTATTGCGGATAATCGTATTGAGGCTGCACGTTGTATATTGCCAATCTCGCGCAGTGAGCGCTTGGGGAAACAGTTTGGAACTAGACACAGGGCAGCGGTTGGTCTCGCAGAAGAGACGGATGCTTTTGTCATCGTAGTTTCAGAAGAAACAGGGAAAATTTCAGTGGCAGAACAGGGGGTTATGATATCTGGACTCACACCGGAAGAATTGAAAATTCATCTATCTGAGGCTCTGACTGTACCCGTATCGTCAGATGGACTTGGTCAGAGAGGAAATTAGGATGGCTCGATCAGAAGGGATGTATACTCGGAGGAGAGTACAATTAGTTGAGGCAATTAGAGTTGGTGGGATTTGGGATGAGCGTGTCCTCACTGCGATCGGGAAGGTTCCACGCGAATATTTTGTTGATCAGGCCTTGCAACATCGTGCCTATCAGGATGTAGCTTTACCAATCGGATTGGGACAGACCATCTCTCAGCCCTCTACGGTCGCATCTCAGACGATGCTCTTGGACACAAAGCCAGGAGATTCCATTCTGGAAGTTGGAACCGGTAGCGGCTATCAAGCTGCGGTTCTCTGCGAAATGGATGTCCGTGTTTATTCAATTGAGCGCCACCGAAAATTGTATGAACGGGCAAAGTCGGTGCTAAATAAACTGAATTATCGAGTTGTTCTTCGCGCCGGCAATGGAACCCAAGGATGGCCAAGCCTGTCTCCATTCGATGGAATTATAGTGACTGCGGGAGCAGTAGAAATTCCACAGACTCTACTAGACCAACTCCGTGAGCCAACCGATGAAAGACCGGGTGGCTGTTTGATTATTCCCGTAGGAGATCACCGGGGGCAATCCATGATGAAGGTCGTGCGAACGGGAAAAGAGTCGTTTGAATCGGAAAAATATGGAAGCTTCTATTTTGTCCCACTGGTGAGCAGTTAAATGATCACGGTATCTATCGGACCATTGTAGGCTTCCGTTAGAGCATGTTTCGCATCATTACGGAGATCGTCAGGAGTTTGATGATGTTCGTTCATGATTGCAACTCCAATGAGTACTCCTCCGGTGAGGAGCCCCCCCTGAGAATCAATCTCATTTTGGACTGATTGATGCCAAAGTCTCACAGCATCTTTTTCTCCATTGGTAAAGACGCCATAGAGTAACTCCCCAAATTTGATCACTCGGCTGTCTGGAGCGGCACGAAGGAGGCAGTCTGCGAGAGGTCTCTCAATTTCGTCAAGAAAATCTGTGTACGTCTTTGCTAACTTCTCTGCCCGCTTGGGAATGACCAAAGCGAAGGCGAGATCACTCTCCACATGTCGCGCATTCTCCATCTCTTCCGTAATGATTTCGTGTCGAGGGCGATTTGGATCTTTGGTGTAAAGTAGGAGGCTAAATGTTTGACCGAAGATCTCCAGTAACTCCTTCGCACGTGGATGATAGAGCCCCTTCTCATTGATCGTGTCTACAATGAGCAGGTTTCCAGTTTGTCCAATGACCGTGACGCCAAGGCTCGTAATACTTGCGGGGATACGAGTATAAGTGAGATGATTGGACTGCAAACCATTTGAGCCAACATTATGGATGGCTGTGTTTTCAGACTTCTGTAAGAGATCATATTTGAGTACAAAGGATTCTCCACTTGATCGTAGCCAATCCATCCCAACGGTACCCACGATCCTATAATCATAGTCATCTGAAACAGGTCGGATGATTCCGACTGCATGAGCGTCAAGCGCAGTTCGGAATCCCTGTAAAACCGGCACCAACACATTCTTGTGGAGTGGATCATTTGTCTTGGCCGAATTGCGTCTAACATCAGATTCCGCGGGAGAGGGATCTATGGGAATGGTCAACTGAATCCCTCTTGAAGAACTACCGTTGTTCGGTGTATCCCCGGTGGGATCTAATTCATTTTTATCGCTCTCAGATTCTTTCGAATTCATTGGGCGAACATCAAGAATTCCAAAATCTTCAAGTGTCTCCTCTTCCTGTGGGGAGTCTAATTCCAGATTATCGGGAAGATCAATATCATTGGATCTAAATGTAGATTCGCGAAATATCCACAGGATTAATGTGATCAGAGCAAGAGATCCAACGGGGACATATTTCCACCACTCTGTCACTTCAATTGTCAATGTAACGGCTGCCGCCAGAAGGGTTAGAACACTAAAAAATATTCGCATTATCAACGTTGACAATAATTCTGTATCACAAGATTAAGATACTGAAAACGATTGTCTAAGATACAAACAGAAGTAGTGCTTTCATGTACTTCACTACCCACAGATGACAATGATACCAAGAAAATGGCACAAATTTCTGTCTCGCTCAGTTTGGGATAAGTAGCTCTCTCAGGCATACCAATAAATCTACTTATCAATGATTGTTTTACACAGACTTATACGCTCTTCCTACAAGAATTGACGAACATGAAGCACATCATGGTGTGAATAGGGTTGACTTAATGGAACCAGTGTTTTGTTCTATTACGGATCATCAGTAGTGGATTTATCTGATATCTAATGAGTCGGGAATATCATTTAATTGCGAATTCGGATTCACCAATGGGCCGGTGAGGGGGAGATCAAAGCTTGTTAGAAAGTGGGCAAGCGTGGAAAACCAAAATTCTTGCTGAAACTCAATCCAATCATCAGGGACGGATGGATCAGTTTTTTCACGTTCCTCGAGATCAAGATAGAAACAGCGGGGCCAATCAGGAAAACGCTTTTGTGCGTCTTTGACAATATCAAGTGCTGATTGAGCCGCTTCTCCAAAACTCATTTCTTTGGTAATGATCATATAGATGGACACCGTATTATCCAGGTTCATCCATATCCCAGGGGCGTCTGGCTTATTATATGCAGGGACAAAAGAAGGAGAGGAAGGTGAATTCTCCATTCTTAATTCAGTTTGAGATGCTTATAGGGAATGTGAACCGCTCCACCTTTCTCCTAAGACGAATCGGTGATGCATCAGTACCCCATACTAAGGTATCCCCGTCACGGAGAATCCACCAACAAGCAACTACGTTATGAATGATGGTGCCCGGGACTGGGATCGAACCAGCACGCCCGTAAGGGCACTGCCCCCTCAAGACAGCGCGTCTACCTGTTCCGCCACCCGGGCTGATCGTGATCCCGCCAGGGCTCGAACCTGGGACCCTCTGATTAACTTACCACACCGGCTTTCACCGGCCATTGATAGAAATGTTGTAGTCTGGACCATCTCTTCACCCGTCCAAATCATTGGGGGTGGGCTGCGTATGGCCTCTGAGGGCTCTCTTGAATCCGCAACGCGCGGAAATGGGCAATGTAGTTCCAATAGCCCGGCACAGCTAGAGGAAATAGGGTACCCGATTCAAGGTTGCCTGCTGATTGCCCATATTATCCGGCGCATTTTTACGTGTGACGACGTAGCGACGACTTTAGGGGGTCCCAGCATACAGCAGCCTCCACTCATACAGTTTCCTGTATGAGGCTCCATGACAAAGTCAGATGCTCTTCCAACTGAGCTACGGGATCAAAATGTAGAGAACTGAGCAACAAATTTACGGCAAAATTTCCGAATCCTCAATCAGTTGCGCTTGCATCTCCCAGAGCGTCTCCATACGAAAACGCAAAATCAAACGCCCCTTTAACTTTGAACGATCAAAATTGATGAACCCATGCACCAAATAAATCTCTGCAGGAAGACAGCGCCAGAGGAGTTTTATTTCTCGATCCCCCTGCCGATAGTCATTCGTGACAATTAATCCGACTAAGCGATCCTCACCAGAGCCTACAAATACGTCTACCTCTTCACCGTCTGTACTGGTTGTGTTGCATATGAACCCATAATTTATAGGATAGATAATATCTGGGTAAAGGGGGTGTGGGGTAGAGCGGGGGCGATCCAACTCTATGCCCTCGGAGAGAATCAGTCGCTCCCATCGATCCCAAGGAAATTTTTTCTGCAGAAGTTCAGCATAACTGTCTTTCATTCGGACTCAGGAATAGATCGGATATGCAACTCATTTAACCGTTCAGACTCTACGACTGCAGGAGTCCCTGACATTGGCTCCTGGGCGCTCTGAGTTTTTGGAAATGCAATAACCTCGCGAAGAGATGTCGAGTTTGAAAGTAACATGACAATTCGATCCAATCCAAGAGCAATTCCTCCGTGTGGTGGTGCACCGTAACGTAGAGCTTCCAGTAAATAACCAAACCGGTCCTCACTCTCTTTTTCAGGAATTCCCAGGATTTGGAACATCTGTTTTTGAATCTCCTGGTCATGGATTCGGATGGATCCGCCACCAATCTCATTCCCATTTAGTATGATATCGTAGGCACGGGCACGGGTATGGCTGGGGTCGCTAGTGAGTAACGATAGATCTTCCGTCTTAGGTGAAGTGAACGGATGATGCATGGCTGAATAGCGGTGGTTCTGTTGATCCCACTCCAAGAGAGGGAAGTCTATGATCCATGCAAATCGCCAAGCATCCTGATTAATACAACCCAACTCATGAGCCATATGCACCCGGAGAGCTCCCATCTGTTCGTTTACGATTGGCCAACTACCGCAAAGTACCAGTAAAAGGTCGCCAGCCTTAGCACCGGACGTCTCGATGGCCCCTGAAACAAATGTATCTGGGAGTACATGAGTCTTCACAGAGCATTTAGGGGGAGATCCATCAGAAGGAATACGTATGTGAATTAACCCTCCCGCTCCGATTTGCTTGCGAACCACGGTCTTGTCAAGGCGATCCATATATCCCCGTCCTTTATCACCAAAATTTGGGATAACCAGCCCCAATACAGAGCCACCTGCGGAGAGGGTTTGATCAAACACACGAAAACCTGAGCCTTGAAATGTTGAACTGAGGTCATCAATTTCTAAATCAAAGCGCAAGTCGGGTTTGTCGGAGCCATATTTGGAGAGAGCTTCTTGATAAGTCAGCCGAGGAAAGGGGAGCGAAAGTTTGACTCCCAGTATTTGATGCCAGAGAGCTGCCATTAAGCCTTCAGTTAGGGTATGGACCAACTCTTCGGTAGCGAAAGCCATTTCAATATCAATCTGAGTGAACTCTGGTTGACGGTCGGCTCGCAGATCTTCATCTCTAAAACATTTAACAATCTGAACATATTTATCTAATCCCCCAATCATAAGTAGTTGCTTATAGGTTTGGGGGCTTTGTGGTAAGGCATAAAATGCTCCAGGATGCACACGGCTTGGCACCAGATAGTCCCGTGCACCTTCCGGGGTTGATTTCATGAGGGTTGGCGTTTCCACCTCAAGAAATCCTTGGTCATCAAAGTAGCGGTGAATCACCTGATAGGTCTGATGCCTGAGAATAAGTTTGTTCTGTAAATCTGGTCTTCTTAGATCAAGATATCGGTATTTTAGACGCAGATCTTCTGATGCCGGGGTTATCTTTTGGGTGTGTGCAGAGACCATGAATGGCAAGGTCTCAGATTCAGATAAAATTACTAAACTTTTAACCCGAACCTCAATCATTCCTGTCGAGAGACTGGGATTAATCGTTTCAGCTGAACGTAAGGTCACCGTGCCAAGGACAGAAATCACATATTCGCTGCGCAGACGATCAGCGAGCATATGTGCATCTGTACTATCTTGTGGAGAAAATACAATCTGAGTCAGACCGTAGCGATCACGGAGATCTATGAATATCACGCCTCCCAAGTCCCGTCGTGTATCTACCCATCCGTTTAATACCACTTCTTGCTCTAAATATGAGTCCGTGAGTTCTCCACAAGTGTGTGTTCTAGTCTGATATTGATCCATTAAGTTTTCGGAGATGCCATGTGTCGCGACATACAGTTGTTTTTTCCTAATCCACTGGTAATATACCAGTGAAGCGGCTACAAGAACGCATAGTGAATAAGATGATTTTGAGTAGACAGCGTATCTTATACGATCTTACTTGAAAAATGACGGTGAATCCTCAATCCTCTCAAACCACTCGATGGTTTGGACATCCTCGCGGGTTATCAACTCTATTCTTCACGGAGCTTTGGGAGCGATTCAGCTATTACGGTATGCGGGCGCTGTTGGTGTTGTTTATGACAACCACTGCGGTAGAGGGTAATCCAGGATTGGACTTTGGAGAAGGAAAAGCGGGGGCCATCTATGGCTTGTACACCTTTTTCGTTTATGTGCTTGCCTTACCGGGAGGATGGATCGCAGATAATATTTGGGGGCAGCGGAAGGCAGTCTTTGTTGGAGGTTGCATTATTGCTTTGGGTCATTTCACCATGGCCGGCCCATTGATCGGGTTACCTGATAATTTGTGCTTCTTTCTTGGGCTGATGTTCATCGTCATCGGAACAGGTCTGTTGAAGCCAAACGTCAGCACCATGGTCGGGGATTTGTATCCAGAGGGCGGGGCAAGGCGGGATGCAGGGTTTTCAATCTTTTACATGGGGATTAACTTAGGGGCATTCATCGGACCAATTCTGACCGGCTGGTTGGGAGAGACCTATAATTGGCATTATGGATTTTCTGTGGCTGGTCTGGGAATGATTCTTGGAGTAATTCAGTATCGGCTCGGAGCAAAGCATCTGGGAAATGCCGGCTTGCTTCGTTCCAACATCCCGAAAGATCAACTCAAGAGAAAGATTAGATTAACCTACTCCGTGGTGTTCGGCTCATTTATCATTGCTACTTTTGCAGGTTCATTGTTGTTGCACAGGCTTACACTGGAACAGTTGGCAACATGGCTCGGGTATGCAGTCATCGTGATTGCTGTCTTGTATTTTGTGTATCTACTTGTATTCGCAAAACATACCAAACTCGAAAAAAGGCGTCTAGTTGTCATTTTCTGGTTATTCATCCTATCAGCAATTTTTTGGTCTGGGTTTGAACAGGCTGGATCCTCTCTAAACCTATTTGCCCGTGATTCTACTGATAGGATGCTTGGGAGCTGGGAGTTGCCGGCAAGTTGGCTTCAGTCGGTCAATGCAACTTTCATCATTCTTCTCGCACCGGTATTCGGATCCTTATGGATTACCTTAGCCAGGCTCAGTCGAAATCCATCAATTCCTGCAAAATTTGCAATAGGACTCTTAGGGTTGGCAGGAGGCTTTTTCGTCATTGCATGGGGGGCTGCCAACTCGGATGATGGTTCATTGGTCTCGCCGGTTTGGCTTGTAGTGATGTACTTTCTGCATACGGTGGGAGAGTTGAGTCTAAGTCCGGTAGGATTGTCTTCCATAACTAAATTGGCACCTGTTGGCCGAGTCGGTCAAATGATGGGGATATGGTTTATTGGTACGGCATTAGGGAATTTATTTGCAGGTCTCGTTGCTGGACAATTGGAGACGCTCGCTGCGGCCGAATTGTTTCGCAATGTTGCGATGACGATTGGGATTGCGGGGATCATTGCGCTTGTTGTATTTCCACTGATCAAGCGTCTGATGGGCGAGGTTGATTAGTCACTCCTCTAAATGAGCCTCCCGTTGAGATCGTGATCAGGGTGCAAGGCGTAGCAAACATGCACCTACATCGGCGTAAATCTCAATCCAATCTACCCCGATGTAAGTAGGTCCCCTGCCTTGAGTCTTTCAACCGTGAATAGAAAAACAATTGGTAACATCAACTACAACCAGATGCAAACATAATAGGTGGCTTGAATGGGATTCACTAGTTAACTCATGAAGAATGCAAACGGTCTTCAAAACAGTTATGTCTGTCACTGACGATATTTATTTAGTTGGCTAATTAAATGAGACTCTTTCAAAATTCTTTATTCTCCCCTGTTGCCCCCGCTGGTTTAGGGCTTAAACTGGTTCAGTTTCGTCAGATTACGCGAATCCTTGGTACGGGTTCGCCGTTTTGTGGAGTCGACCGGTTCTTTGCCTGCACGGAGGTCTCTGTTTGGTGAATTTCGTCCACCCCTCTCATGGCTTCTGTGGTTCAGAGTGCGTATTCCGCTGGAAGTGGGCCACCTAAAACGCTGAATTGGGACACCCAATCCGCTCTATTGGGACGATCTGCCGCTTTTCCCTTGCGGGGATTCAAGTCAATGATCGGTACACGCCCCGAGACATCTCCGATATACAACAATCTCCTTCGCGTCATGGGCGCTGTCCATAAGATCGTAACAGTTGTCCGCCCGTTGTTCCGTCAAGCGCGCAGAGAGAAGGGCGGCCTGACTATTATGCAACGAGGCAGATGTGACCAAACAGCTTGATCGTCTCCCCATCGTCCGCCGTATCCATGGGCAGTTTATAGTCCGTCCATCGTTGCGTATACCCCTTCGCGTTACGCTTGTATCCCACCGTACAATTTTTTGGCAATGCGTCCAACTCCATCTTCAACTGCTGCTCCAAGCGAGAGGCACCTTTGGACGCTCCTCTCCCTTCTTCGGACGTCCCCACTTTCGTCGCTTTATGGGTCTGTACGTGTGAGCCTTAGGAACGGGCCGCTCCCGCGCTTCAATCGCCGTTAAATCCCGTGAAGTATGCCCTACTAAATCCCCCGCGTACCCCTGTTTGATCAAGGCTTCATGAATCCGGGTCGGCAACTTCGATGTCGCAAAGTCCTGAAATGCCCCAGTTGAATATCATGAGATCAAACCTGAAACGGAGAAGCGCCCCATTCCCAAGGTTAAGCGGGTTTCCTAGGTGGAGGAAAAGGACCAGGGATATTATTTTGAGTACAACTTCGCAATAAGTATCTGTCCAGTGGGTTCGGGTTCTTGATGGTGCTTGCCTTCGCGGTGGATCAAATCGAAATGCGATGCGATGGATTGTTCAGGCGCACTTTAAGCAGATGACGCGACTCAAGTACCTCAGAGAACTCGTATGGTGCCTGTTTCGGGAGTTTGTCTTGGAGAGTTAGAGTTGGGTGTTTTTGTACCGAGGGATCACGGAGGGCAAAATCACCGTACACATTGATTCGTCGTAGCGGAAACCGGTTCAGATGTCTCAAAATGCCATGGAGAAACTGCTCTCCAGCGTTCATGCGCAAAACTTGTCCCTCCGGGAGAGAAAACCAGTCCAGAAAAAACGGGTCTACAGCTTTTTAAGTGGGCAAGGCTCCAGAATTGGGATGAACGGTCATGAGATGGATTAGGTTCAGAGTCGATTTTGATGTTTATTTTATGGGTAGATACGGATCAAATCGAAATGCGATGCGATGGATTGTTCAGGCGCACTTTAAGCAGATGACGCGACTCAAGTACCTCAGAGAACTCGTATGGTGCCTGTTTCGGGAGTTTGTCTTGGAGAGTTAGAGTTGGGTGTTTTTGTACCGAGGGATCACGGAGGGATTCAAAATCACCGTACACATTGATTCGTCGTAGCGGAAACCGGTTCAGATGTCTCAAAATGCGGAAGGGAAGAGTGGAAGGCATGGAGAAACTGCTCTCCAGCGTCAGCAGACGTAGGGAAACATGCGCAAAACTTGTCCCTCCGGGAGAGAAAACCAGTCCAGAAAAACAAAAACGCAGGCACTCGACAGGAAATTACCCCGCAAAGCTTAAGTTGATGAACTGTAGACCGTTAGTGGGATCTCCTGCTCCAAAATAAATGCGGTAAATTTGGCAACTATATTCAGATTGATGGGGCTTGGAGAGATTTAATTATATTTCGGTAGGCTTCCTGGATTCGTCAGTGGTCCAAAGTATTTGTCCAGAAACTTATACCATGCATCATGAAGAGAATCTGGTGATACCCCACCGTTTTCGAGAGTAGGGGAAAATTTGCATTTTCCACTTGGCCAGATGTTTCCCAAATCAAAGACTGCTTTACCCAAGAGTATCATTTCCGATTTGGTGAGTTCTTGGC
This sequence comes from Rhodothermales bacterium, assembly GCA_965209015.1. Classification (GTDB taxonomy): domain Bacteria; phylum Bacteroidota; class Rhodothermia; order Rhodothermales; family Bin80; genus Bin80. Next base: position 1,010,789 of record OZ242367.1, read on the forward strand.
GATTATATTGACGAATATTTTCAATTAGTTCCCCCCATTCGTTTGATTGTTTTCGTAACGCATTCAGTAGAATGAAGTTGGCATCAATATAGTATCCATTTGGAGTAACTCGTATCGTCATGAGAGAGTTCGGCATATTCTCTCTTTCTTCGCCGAGACAGCTTCGACTTCCAATTCTATCTATTTTTAGAATCATCTCGTCAATTACAGTCCGAAGGCTATCCCTCTGCCTGAGAATACTATCGTACCCAAGGCTATCAATCATATCCACTGGTGTATCTGTTTCTGAGGAAGGATCATCTTGGTTATAGTAGGCTATTGTAACCATACCTGTTAGAAATGCAATGACAAGAAATGCAGTCATTAAATCCGCGATAGCAGGCCATACGGTTACCATAGTCTTTTTCCGCCTCATGACTTGTTTCCCTCTATATCTTGTACCATGTCTTGAATAAGTTTAACAAGTCCATGGATGATCTTTTCTAAGCACTTATGTGTTTCCCTGACCGTATAAATGTAGCGTTCCATCTCTTTGGAGACAGGTGTCAATGCTTCTGTGGCAGTTGAACCTACGACATCGTTGATATTTGTTCCGACCTGTTCCAGCCTTTCGGGAATTCCCGAGATAGCCTTTACTGATTTAAGGAGATCATCACTAAAATTAGACATGCTACCCGTAGTTTCGCTTAATTTTTCAGACAGTATCTGCAAGGGATGAACAACTTCCTTTACAATTCGGTTTTGAAGGTTATCAAAAAATTCCTTCACTTCGTCATTCTCGTAAGCCAGCTTTTGACTCAGATTTCTCAGATGTTCATCCATACTTGATTTCAGATCTGCAATAGTTTCCTCAAAATGATCTTTCATACCTTCAACATATTTGCGTGCTTCTTTTCCAAATATCTCGTTTATAGTCTCTACGTCCAGTGAGTTTTTGATGTTCTCAGGAAGATCCTCTATTTCTCTGGTCAGAGATTCGCGTTCGTTCACCAGTCTTTCAAGAAAATTAGATGCTGTCTCTAATTGACTTTTTTGACTTTTGCACATTTCTGTTGCAATTTCTTGTAGCACGCGATTCCTTTTATTTATCTCTGCGAGAATTCCATCAATTTTTTGAGTTAATTCTTTTTGACTTTGAATGACTTCAAGAGTAGTGCTCTGTTCCTTTTCAAAACGATCCTGCATCCTTTGCATGACCTTTGTCTGACCTTCAAGAAATTGCGGGATCATTTCAAAAAGATCTACAGCTTCAGCTTCGCTCCACGCCTTCGTTAATTCTTCTAACTGTTTTCCTAACTCAGTTTCTGGATTTTTGTCATGTGCTAATGCCTGAGCTTCTGAAAGTTTGGCTTCCTTGCTACTTATTTCATCATATGCATCGGACAGTATTTTTGATGTAATGTGGAGATGAAATATGACACCCACTAGACTCGAAAGTAATGCAAGGATGAGACCTAAAAAGATAGACCACTGTGGTATTGAAGATATCGCCTCAAAGCCTGCAAAAAATATGACAGGTATCCCGATAAGGACTGCTTCAAGAATAAACAGTTTCATTGTTCCACCAATACCAATCACTAGGGCGGAATTTGAAGATGAACGAATTTCTTCCAGAGGGAACTCAATCTTTCTGTCAAACATCTCGAGGAGACTGCTTGATACAGTAACTGTCCGGAGACTGAATTCAGGTAGCTCAATGATCTGCTTAAGCTTCTTTAATGCATCTCGAGATTTTTTGCGATTATCCCACTGTCGCTCACATAAATATATGAAGACTACCACCTCTATGAGTACAATCACATACGTAATGAAGCCCATCACTGATCACCCTTACATATCTCCAGTGGAGGAGCGGGTTTGATGATTACTTCGTAGCGGCTCGGTCGTATACCATTAAGGAACTGTTCCAAGCCAGGAGTTCGGTTACTTCTGGGTGAAACCGAAGACCATCCAACCCAATCTCCCTGCCCTTGATATTCTACTATCCCTTCCAACTGGTACGGTGGATCGTTACATAACCCTGATTGATCTTCAAGTAGTTTTTGTCGCAAAGCTTTACAATTCAGTTCAAAGTTGACCTGTTGTGCATTTTCAACATCCGTACTCGCAGCTACGGTCTCCAGAGAGTCATGCATTTCTATTTCAATGACTGAAAGTAGACTGTCTGTGAATCTTCCCACTAAGCTGTGAGTCTCGTTATCCTTACAGTAATATCCCCTATCAGTTAGACCAACTTTCTCATAACCAGTAGTAGCGTAACGATCCCATTCAAATTCAGTCTGATTCCCTAATGGACCTTGAGTCACTGTCTCATGTTTTATCTCTATACCCTGAGATGTTATCTGTTTGAAAAACTCTGTGGCCATCTTGTGCACAGAATTATCCTCACGGGTTTTCCCTTCGGATCGCCGCCCAATGATAAGAATGTAGAGTGGCATCCTCTCAACTTTTTCCAGAGGTTGGTAGCGTTTTTGAGACTCGTTAAACCAGCACCCTACGGAGTCAGGCGTCGTTCGGCATGGACCCCTATGTACTCCCCAATAATCAATGTGAATCCCTAATAACGCTATATCAATTTCTCCAGAATTATAGTAGGCTTTCATTGAAGGATTATTTAGGTAAGGCAGCAAGGCCACAGCGCCAGTACCATAGACTGTCGTAGCAATCAGATCACTGACCAGTGCTGCTCCCTTAAATGTGCCATTCCTGAGTCCTCCAAGAATATATTCAATTCCTTGATCAAGACGAGAATTGCTACCACTAAAAAAATCATGTGCCATTGAACGATTACAATCAACTGATACGATGGAGTCCGCAATTCCAAGACATTTGAGTGAGGACTCTCCCCCTCCAAAATCTGTGGTCAATCGGGCGTTTTTTAATATCTCGTGTATCAATTTTAAGGTTGCTTGGCTGTCAGGGTCAATTCTGTGAATATATCCCCCCATTGGAATTGATTGATCCCAAAGAAGATGAAATTCATGAGTGATTGAGTCTGGCGCAGGGGTTTCAGATCCAGAATCATCCCATTTTGGTTTGATGTCAGCTCGAACTTTCAAGGACGGAGATGAAGGAGGGGGGGGATTGCAAGCCAGTATATTTGAGACTACAACCACTACTAGCGATCCAAGAAAAAATCTATTTACCCATAGTTTCATATTACTGCCGAACTTGTGTCGTATGATATCTGAGACTATGACACTCCCGATTCATCAACAGACTTCAATTCCTCAACCATTCGCTCAATGCTATCTGCGGTGCTCAAAGTGCGTTTCAGAACAGTCAGAATTTGAGGAGTGCGATGATGCAACTTTTTATCCAGCCTTTGAAGTGACCGTAGCACTCTACGGACCAACCGCAAAGTCCCTTCAACTGGAAGAGAGATCACCTGACGGAGATAATACTGCTTCTTCTTAGTGATTGACTTTGAAGAAAAATGGAACACCTTAGAGCGTTCCTGCACTTCGGATTGGAGATCTCCAGGTAACTGAAAACACGGAAAATTTCCGACTAAAATTAGCATCTCCTGAAGAATATAGAGGTCTACTGAGGACGGACGTTGATGTATTTTCGCATCAAGGGAATTGAGTGATCTGACCACCCACTGAACAATAAAAATCCCCCATTTAATAAGCTGAGAAGAGATCTGATTTAGGGCTTTATTGAAATACCTCCTAAGAACGGCAGAAATAAGTAGCGGCATAGGAAACTACTACCAACCAAAATTTGAAGTACCCATTAGAGATAGCTATCAACCAATTACATCTTGTTGATTCATGTGGCAGAGATTAGTTCCAAAATAAATTATCTCCCCGTAAATTTATCCGACTTGAATAAATTCTCCCAAATCTGTACTGCAATTGGCGCATCTACGGTATTTTGGAGGCTATCCCGAATGGACTGATTTCCTGAAATATTATCATTGATTTCTTTCATGAGAGGATCTTCTATTTTCCTTAGGCCTTCATCACTATGGGCATGCATAACAAGTGGAGGATTAAATTCGTCAACATGTAAGCTATCCGTCTCACTGACTCCCTTGAATGGAAGTTTCTCATGCCAATGCTTCCGCTTATCTTCTTGCTCTCTATCAAGGATTAAAATATCAGATAAGGGGAATCGGTGGCTTCTTTTACGGGCTTTCTCTGGATCCATACTCTGACCTATCGCCATTTTAATTGGACCTAACTTAGGAGAATTTTGGTGAATGAGATCGGCTTTTTTCCATACTTTATCAGGCAAAGAATCTGCGATTCCCGCATGAATCCAGAGTTGGTTCGCACGGTCCTCAACTAGCGACTCCATCGTCTGCTGAATATCCGCATAATCTCTATTACCGTGCCAAAGACGCCATCCATTACCACGAAGGTTAACCAGAAGATTTAGTCTTTTACGATCAGAATCTGACTTCAACTGAGGCAAGACATCTGCCACTACGTAAGCGACCAAATATCTCGCCAGAAAGTCAATAATGATACCAAAATACCGACTAATTAAATCTCTAGCATTATTTCCCTCTTCGGGCTTTCCAAAACCCTTGAGTTTTAAGTGAGGTGCATTCCAGTTTTCGCTATCCACTCCAAACAATTTTTCTGATCCAACCGAACGCATCCATGCGCGTAGCTGCTCATAAGCCTTATCTGGTTCGGACTCCCACCCCCTGTCCTCCCCCTTTGGCAAGTAAATCGCAGTGTTTCCTGCCAATTCCCTTAGCAGGATGTCACTTCCAATCTTCACACTATCTTCCACCTCTTGAAACCTATTCTCTCTATGTTTGCTTGGCACATCATATGTGGAAATCAGCATGTCCAGAGTTCCACCACCCAAGTCAGCCACCAGTTTAACGTTAATTGGTACCCCATCTCCAACTGAATCATAGGCAGCATGGGACTCACTATATAATCCATGACCCTGATATAAACTAAACTCAATTCCAAGGTCTTGTTTGGAAGCCTTCAGTACTTCGTCGATGACATCCTTAAATTTTTCAGTCGCTTGGGTAATCGTTCCACGAAGCGGATATGTGAAGGTTGTCTCTATTTGAGTAGGTAGGTTTTTTGTTTTTCTCACGATATCTGCAACAAAAATTTCCATAGCCATTCTAAGATATCTCTCACGCAACCATTGCTCCTCACCTCTAAACTCACCCTCTTTTAGATCCCATTTGAATCCAGAGATGATATGATCTAAGAGATTTGACCGCTGTAGATGCATCACAGGAATTGAATAATGCGTCATCGGAGACCACTCAGATTTGAATCTTCCATATCTAATTGGACGTTTTTCAACACACCACAAATCTGATGGTAGTAGCGCCTTGGCTATTTCATTACTCCCTGTTTCATTGTAGGTAGGCCGCCAGATATCAAGACCCATCCTTGAAACATCTTGAACATCATAGTTCTCACTAATATGCAATGACAACCCATTATCTGATGTAAGCTCGGCATCAAGATTAACCGACTCTTTTTCCGTGTTAATTTCGTAGGCCGCAACGGTATGTGACGTCCCAAAGTCGATTGCAAGCTTCCATGGTTCTTTGTCACGAGGGTACTCATGGAGGCAAACTACATAAATTCCTGTATCCTTCCGATGTTTTTGGTCATAGCCGGACAAAGCAACCGGAGGCCCTCCCACATGTAGCCCATCATTAAAATCCAGGGCATAACTATTACCAGGGCAACCGGAAGGTGCTTTTTTGATTGCAGAAAGATGGCCCCTCTTGTCCCGATAAATTGTTCGAGCTTCAAGTGATTCCCTGTCAGACTGCTCATAGATATAATAGGTTCGCCACAGTTGATCAGGGGCATCAGGATTTGAAGGTGATTTGAAGTTCGGCCAAATCATCCAGTGGGCCTTCGCTGGTTCAATCTTATCCAAGGGAACAACGATTCGGACCGGCTCCGAACGCCCCATAAGATCTAATTTCCATCGAACTAATTTACGTGCTCTGTTTTCTTTACCAGATCCCCCAAGTGCACTCCAAGCTTTGTCATGATTGAGGCATTTTTCTCCCTCATGTTCCTCTCCCTTGGGAACCTTCAAAAGATCAATAAAATCTGGACGTAGAGGGATATCTGGATATTTCAACCTCTTATCTGTTGATCCAGAAACCGACTTTTGTTCCAGAGGAATACAGGTTGTAATTTGGATCTCGTCTACATCAATGACCAAAAGATCTCTGAGATAGATGGGGGAATCCTCCAGATTTTCCCTAATCCATATTCCACTCTCGGTTTGATCCTTCTGCCAAGCAAAAATTTTCGTGGACTCTTGGAGAGCTTCCAAATGTTCTCTCCATATCGCCCGAATTGGATAATCTAAACCTGGCAATCGAAAGTCTTCAATGAGTTGAAATGTTTCAGATTTACCCAACTTAGTGACAGTGATTTCCTTGACTTCAGGAATTATTTTAATAAAATCCTGGACTTTCTTCTCTGCCTCTTGTTTATTTGGTTCGGATTCTTCAAAAAGATTAATTGAAGGCTCCAGAATTGGAATGGGGATACGTACTTCCTGGCTGGGAACAGGAAGCCATTCTGCAATCCCAAAGGGGCCTGTTTCTGAATCAAAATGTTCATCAAAAATGTCAACCCAAGTCCGTGAATCTTCACTGACAGTGAGTTTTACACAACGTTCAATACACTTTAACCAACCTTTGATACACTTCCGAGCCTCTTCACCCCTCTTTCCCCAATCTTTTATTGAGTTTTCCCAATTGATTTCTTCCTGATCCATGTTGGTAACTTCGTTCCTGCTCTCGCGAACAGTAGTTCCCGAAATAATATTCTTCCTTAGAGTTCGCCAGTCTTTATCGCTGACATCTGGTACAGGACAAAGCAACGTATCTGGGGAATTGAACCCATATATTTTTTCGCTCTCTGTGTGAATCAGGCGATACTTAGCTATCTCCTCATTTTTGAGTAGTCTTTCAAGGGAAAGGCTTCCCACATTGTTTTTTGTGTCAACCTTTTTGAATTCTAAGATGCCAAGTGCTCGTCCGATGAGCAATAACTCAAGTTTGTGGAGTGCAGCGGGGTTCTTATTCGTAATCTGGAATCTATACTGTTCTACGATCGCAAAAGGATGAGGCCAACTATTTGGGCTGACATTTCTACTGTCAAAGTAGTTTCCAATAGTTGTAATAGCCTTTCCATCTGAAACCTTCCCAAGCTCTCCTGGCTTTTCCCATGTAGGCGGTATCCCGTCATCATGAGTGGAGGTATCCGGCCAGTAGCCTTCTCCTTCCTTTGTCTCTTCTGAAGTTGGATTTAATTTTACACTATTCCAATCATCTTTTATCCAATCCGCAACCCAATGGAAAAGAGCTAATGCCACAACAGTTTCTACCTGTGAGAGATTGGCTGAGGGTGAGTTCTGCAATCCTACAAGCTTTTTTGGTAAGGGGTTATTTTTCAGACGTTCAATGCACTTGAGCTCTGGTAAGAAAAATTGATCACTTTTTTCTTTCACATCATCCTCGTTTATACTAAAATTACTCGGGGTTTCAGGATCTGGAGAATTTATCCAATTCAAGAGCTTTTCGTAGTTGTTTACAAGTTTATCAAGTTCATTGGCAGCATCTTCAAGTCTTGAGTAATCATGACCTATTTGTTTATAGGCCCAGTATGCAATTGAGGAAAATGGAGTTTGACCAGCAAAGATGAAAAAATTAGAGAATGATGATTGCCTCGAGGAGGAGTTAGTCTTACTATTGACTCTCAGCAACTTTGAGAAGACTTTGAGTAGGTAGGTGAGAAATTGTGCGTGACCGACCATTGTAAACAAGGAAGCTTCATCACTGTCCCCAGCAATAATGTCACCAGTCAATTTGGATGAGTCAGATGCCGATACACCATACAAACCCTCTTTGATTTCATCTTCCGATTCTTTTCCCGCCAGAAAATACTTTATGCCAGCAAAAGCTCCCACTGCATGAGCATATGAGTCCTGATACGGTTGTTGGTTATCAGATGTGTAATCCCGCTGGGTCCATCTGTGCTCGGGAATGCCTACTAAAACGGTCGGTACAGATCTTGACAACTCATGACCATAACAGGCAAGTCCACCAGCAGCGTTTTCCTTCATGCGTTTATTTCGCTCAAAGGACTTGTCAAATATTTCTCTGGATTCTTCGGGCCTCGTAAACATGAACCAGCTATGAATCATCACTGCCATCACATCGGCACCCTTATCCTTACATAAACGAGCAAGGGTTGGAGCCACAGACGAACCGGTTCCACCTACACTAGATCCACAAACTACAATACGAGATGCTTTGGAGTCTTGAAGCATTTCGTTATAAGCCACATCATAATTGCCCTTATTCTCTTCCTCGCAATCCAATTCTTTGAGACTGAAAAGAAGAGACCCTACGGCGGGGGAAGCCATCATCCCGAGATCATATGTAATTTCCCTTTGAGCTTCAGAAGTAACCAGAGGAAGGATAGGAGAATCACGAAACCGATATTTCAACTGATGATAGGGAGGCTTGTACCAATTTTTGTCCTTCCCAACAGGCAGAGGGCTAACATCCTTACAGATTGGAAGATCTTGGCGGCCAAGGTATTTCGGTAAGTTATATCGACCTGGATGTATCTTGATTAAATGCTTTACCTCTTGCCAAGGAGTACTTTTGTTCTTTCCGTCACCAGAATCTTGATCCACTAAGAATAAATCAGGGAATTTATTCCCATCCTTAAAAAAGAAACCGAATGGATAGCCTAAAATGTGTAGGCGTACCATGGCCAACATTACATGAGCACCTGTCCCCCCACAGGCAATAAAACGACTGTTCATTTGACTTAATAACCTTAGTCCTTGTGTGGTTCTATTTTGTAAGATTTCTTTCTGATTACGTACTTCCTATAAATTAGAAGTCCTCCACCAAACCCAATAATAATCCCTAAAATCACTCCCAAGATGTGTACGAGCTTATGTGAGTCAGAGCAATCTGCCACAAAGAAAAGCCCTACGAAAACAACTAAGAGACCGATTAGAATAGCTGGAAATGACCAAGATGCCGAAATCTTAGGGGCAGTCTGGGACATTGAAAGATTCCACTTTTGCAGCTTCCTACGTTGAAGTAGCATAAAAAAAAACATGCTGATAATAAATGAGAGTACACCTGCTACGACAAACGTCTCAATAAATATAAATAAGAGGCTGAAGCTACTCCCTAACCAGCCACTCTGGCAGACCCTGTTAATCTCAGAACAGCCGGAGCTTGTGAGCACAAGTAGGATCAGGAGTGTTTTAGTCCAAAAATGGGAAACAGTATTTTTCATGAGAATAGACAGGCCACAGACTCGCATGGAAGATTATCCTATCAATTACTGGAAGAAAACCAAATGATTTGCCCCACCAATTTCCTAATGTACCAATGTCATATCGCCTTCAATGAGGACCCAATATAACGTTTACGATCATTCCCTGCAAATTTAGGTCTAACGAAAGAAGACAAAGATAAATTCCATCTTCTGGTCACGCGCTATTATTACGTCCATGGTTCGCTTTTGGTGAGTTAATTGAAAGAGACTCAGATGTATTGGCTTCTAATTATTGGATGAGCAGTGGCATGTGAAAAGATGCCTTGAAACTGTGCTATCCAATGGGATGTATTTTAAGTTGATCCTTTGGTACATAATCACACCATTTATCTACTTCGTCTTTCTGGGCTGTAAAGTAGAAAATCTGTCGGTCAGCTGCCAAGGTAGATATGGTTTTTATGATTGCACGAGCGCGTTCGTCGTCACTATTGGCCAGCGTTTCATCTAAGGTAATGGGAAGGCGATGATTTGATTCCTGTGTCTCAACGAATGCAAGGCGTACAGATAGCAGGAGTTGAACTCTGGTGGCACTGGATAACTCAGATAAGTTAAAATCACGATTACGCTGATTATCGTGTGTTCGGAAGGAATCATCTTGGGGAATGATTAGCGTGTAACGACCATCAGTAACCCGTTCAAAATTCTCCTGAGCAAGCTGAAATACTGGAGGAGCATTTTTAATCGTACTCTCACTGAGGTATTCAACGATTACCTGTCCAACTGCCTTAGCTGCTTTCTCTTCCCGAACATGCTCAAGAGCGATACGCTTCCTCTCCTTTTCAGCTAATGCATTCTCCATAGAGTTACTGGTCTCAGCTCGCTCAATATCTGCATCAAGCCGGGTGAGTTGTTGCTGTAACTCTTCTTGCTTTTGCGCTTCTTCTTGGGCAACTTGCAATTCCTCTTCAACATTTTCAATTTCCATCAATGATCCATATTTACCTGAGGGATCTATATCAGGGCGTAAACTCTGTGAGCGTATATTTAACTTGTTCGCTTCAGAGGATGCTTTATTCCATTCTGTGAATTCTCTTGCACAGTTGGCGAGTCCACTCAGATCTCCGACATCCAGATTCAGATCGGTAAATACTTTGACATATTTAGCTTCCTCATCGTTGAGTTGATTCTTTATTGAGGCTAGAGTGGTTTCTGCTTGGGCTAAACTGGCATGGTCACGTTTTACAGCGTCATCATCTTGTTTGAGTTTCTCAAGAAGTTTTTCGGCATTACGAGGGTCATTTGGTCTCTCGTACCCGTGGCGTTCAAATGCGTCTCCGGTCGTTTTTATAAGAGCATCATAGCTTTCGGATGCAATATTATATCTACTCTCAACTTCATTCACTTTTTGATCTATCTTTCGCCAACTGAGAAGCCGATCAACTAATTCAATCAGTAAAATCAGGTCATTAGGTGGAGGAAGATTAAATGAATTGAGTAGGCCCTCTTTTTTAGCATCCAGTTCAGGTTGTTGCCTCATATTTTTATCCAGAAATTGTTGAACTCGTTGCATTTCAGTGGACTTGAGGTTATGTAACTCCACTTGGGAACGCTTAATAATAAGTTGGTCAAGCCCCGAAAGAAGTTCAGATGGATCAGGATGATCTGGCAGGTCAGGTAGTAGACGTTTTAGTAGATCTTTCCGAAGAGGGGCAGCCTGGTGTTGAGAATCAGATCGGAGTAGAAGATAGATCCATAGAATGAGGGAGCTAATCAACAAGCCAACAAATCCGATAGGATGAAGAGTAACCCCTGATCCGATAGATAGGAATGCAGATGCGAGGAATGTAATCCATAGTAGGGAATTGATTTTTCGAGTCGCCGGAAAGTCAGATTTTAAGGCGAGGATCCAATTAAGTACGATTTGCTGTGCAACTTGAAGATCATGAGAGTCACCATGACGATCATCAGAGTCAAGCCCCTCGAGGCGTGTCTTAATGAGTTGAAGGGCCTTCTGCTCTTGAAGATGTGAGTCGTATTCCTTCGCAAATTCTCTCAAATGCTTAAGATGCTCTGGCGTAAAGCTAGGCCTCCATCCCTGTGGGACAATGCCGCCGAGTTTATCCCAGGCATCCAGAGATTGCTCCTCTGCGGTCTGGAATGATTCTTTCAACTGTTCAAGCTCACGAAATTTTGCAGAACAATCTTGGACTAAAGAACTGAGGTGAGATAGATCTTCTGGTGCCAGCCCCTTAGGGGGGAGTTGAGTGTGACTTAAGCGCTTTTCTATCTGGGCAATGGAGGTCTGACTTTCCTCAAGGCTTCGTTTGAGTTGATTGATACGGTCTGCAAATTTCTGAGCATGGGTGACTGCATTAGTTAGATCATGGCTATTCTTGATCACATCAGGATACTGGTTCGCAATCGTGGTGGCAGTTTTACACTCTCGTTCGGCACTTCGCCAAGTCTGAACTTTTTTTATGAATGAGACGCGTTTTGTAGCCTCTTTGGCTGAGTTGAGTTCGTTCTGAGCTTGTTCACGCTGGTTCTTTCGATCCCGAAGGCTACGCTGCTCTGAAAGGACTTCTTGTACTCTTTTAGAGGCTGTATCAAATTCTTTGCCCTCGGTTGTCTTACGATATTGTTTTTGGAGAGCAAATTCAAGTTGTCTTCCGGCGGCAGAAATATCAAATCCGCCATTAGCCTGGCGGATGATCTCCTTAGCCAGATCACTATCCCCACTCTTTTCAGGTAGGAGTTCATGAAGAGATAGATGATAGCTTTTGGGACGAATGAAGTGTGATAGTTCATTTCGATCAACAGTGTTTGTACCAACGCGACAAATAGCCCGATTGCTCTGAACATCAATGTGAAGAGTTTGACGGCCAAAGGTTAGATTCGCCTCGGCATACAATTTTTGCTGTCGACCCGCACTGGGTAGTAACAATCCATTAAGAGCGTTGGCAATTGTGGTCTTTCCAGCTCCATTGGGGCCAAAGACAATGTTGAGGTGAGCCGAAAGATTGGAGAGATGAAGATCGAACATGCTTCCATACATTCGGCTAATTTTCACATCTTTGAAGAGTAGGGGTTCATTCATGGTCTTCTTTCTGAGCGAGAAGTTCATCAAGGAGTAGCATTGCCTGTTGGGTTACCAGACGCGAAAGGGTTTCTGAACTGGGGGTTTTATCACCGAGTCCTCTAAAACCGGCACTCCCATACACGGATGCAGCTGCATCACCTGCACATTTAAGTAAGTCGGGATGGTTTGAATTTTCAAGTTCCAATAGCCAACGTGCCAAAATTCCCGGTGGATCGTTATTTAGCTGAGAAATTTCGTAGAGATCTCGACTTGGAGAAGTATTCACAGTGACTTTGTCAACTGAAATCGTGCATCCGTCGATCTGAAGGTCTAAGGTGTCAATATTTGTCAGTCCCTCAGTGGATAGGACGCGGTGAAGCTTAGTTTGTCCCTCTAAGATCAGTCTACAGGACAAAAATCGCAGCGGTGAGTGATGCTGGATTAACTCTTGACCAATTTTTTCGAGTTGTTCAGCAATAGATCTGCTAACATCTGCCATCCGGTCCAAACCAGATAGATTGATCTGGACCTCTTCATAGCGCACAGATGCGAGAGGTTGCTGGTCAGCATCAATGTGGTTATTCTCATTAATTGAGATCGTCCACGGTCCATGGATGCCGGGTTCGCCGGGATCAAGCGCTTGCAGAGATCCTGCGTAGAGCACAGGCGCACTTGAATCTTGGTAGAGCTTGGGGGCATGAACATGTCCCAAGAGCCACAAATCGACGGGCAGGGCTGCAAGATCCTGTTTTGCCAGCGGGGCATAGTTTCCCCGTCCGTCTAATTCTCCATGGATAACACCAATCGTGAAAGCATCACTCTGGGAAAGAGTTAATGAATCCAGAGGTGAATGGTCGTAATGAGGGCTTGGGAATGACCAGCCTATACAACGAATAGGCCGGCCGGATTTGGCATTTAGAGTCACTTCACTCCAAGCACCATCTAATCCAAGAAAGTGGAAATTATCCTCCTCCATAGATTTAGCGAGCTCTGGAAAAACATCGTAGTCATGGTTGCCAGCAATCGCCACAACTGGAATATGGGACTCAATCAGACGTGTTATCCCGGCTCTCAGAGTGCCGTAGGCCTCAAAATATGAATTCTTGTTATCTGCCATGTCTCCGGTAAGGATCATGGCGTCAATATTATTATTGATTGAGTAAGAGATGGCCTGTTCCCAAACCGCACCTACCGATAATGTGGGATCATTTGTAGGGACTCGGGAGGGATATCGTCCCAAGTGTGCATCCCCGAGGCATAATAAGTTAATCACAGTAGTATGGATCAGTGAAGAGTAGAAATATAATAATGGATGATCGTAAATACCCCCGTTACGAAGGTAGCAATACCCGGAGATGGAGAATGAAACCGCATGCCATACCATTACTGGGGAGTGCAAACGACATTTCTTTGTCAAGACATACACCATCCTTGCACTCTCAAAGCTACCTCTCTCAAAGAAGGGGGGGTATATACCTGAATGCTTAACCTGCATAAGGGGTTGCATATTCCACTCAATTGGGACACCTATTCCGATTTAATTGGGTGTCTCAATACGCCGGAATCGGCACTCAAATCTGGATATATTGTTTAATCAATGATTAAACATATACTGCCGTGCCCTCACCATAGTTTAGCCCAGCTTCAGTTTCAACTTGTTGACACGTTGAATAATTTTTGTCCGATCCAGAGACCGATATACTTGGGGGATAGATTCCCTACTAGTGCTTTCCAGTACAGCCACTAACCCTTGGAGTTCTTTTTCTTCACTGTTTGCCGGTGGAATAAAATCTTGGACTACGGAGTCAAGAATTTCAGGGGTTACCTTTTTAGAATTACCATGGATCGCAGCGGCGAGAAACTTAGCACGTGTCAAAAGTGCTTCCATGTCTGCTCCGCTATAAACTGTTTTCCCATTCAGTAGCGCTTTAGGGATAGATTCGTCTGGAAGATTAATCTGCGTTCTCCGCATCATCACGCGCAGTAACTCAAGGCGATCCTCTGGGGTGGAAGGGTAGAAGAGGGCAATATGCTCTTCCGCACGTCCCTGACGTTTGAGATCAACAGGCATTAGGTCAGGGCGTGCGGTGATCAGAAAAAAAATGATTCGTCCACGATGTTCGGGTTTGCTCATGAACGAGGCAATTTGTCCGAAAACACGCTTGGAAACTCCCGAATCACCCTCTGCATCCCGATTTCCCAGTGCAGCGTCTGCCTCGTCAATCATTACTGCAATAGGTGGCATGGCTTCAAGGAGATTCAAAATTCGCTCTAAGTTTCCCTCTGTTTGTCCTTGCCACTGGGATCGAAAATTTTTCAACTTCACCATCGGGATACCAATATCATTGGCAAAGCATGTGATCAAAAAAGTCTTACCCGTACCAACTGGCCCACTCACCAGATACCCCATTGGCATGACATCATACATTCCCAGACGCAATGCAGATGCAGCGCGGCGCAAATGAGTTTTCACTTCCGAGTGTCCAGCAACATCATCCATCCCATTCTTGGATTCGACAAACTCCAGCATTCCAAATGCAGACTCCTCAATCAAAACCTTCTTAAGTTCAGACAAATTCTCAAAGCTGAGATGCGATTTATTCTCTAAAATATCCGCAAGTATGGTTCTTAGCTGAGTGTATCCAAGTCCAGGGGTATTCTGTGAAAACTCGTCCAAGCTTAAATCCGAATGCTCTTCAAAGAGGGAGAAAGAATCTTTTGTAGACCACTGAGCGAATGCAAGTCGATCCTCTCTTTCTGGGAGAGGGATATTAATCTCGGCAGTCCAGGGGCTTTGTACATGCTGTTGATTCAGATCGCTGAGATTTTCGGTGATCAGACAGATGGTAAAATCATGTTGTAGAAACAGCGGATCATGTGCCCAGCGTTGTAAATTCACGAGTGCACTTCGGTCCTCAGCCGAGTACATAGATGCCTCCGCCATTGGAATAATTGTTTCGGCATAGTCAATGATACAGGCAATCCGTTTTCCTGAGCCGAGGCGCAATCGGAAGTAGTTGTCAAGGATTGAGAGCACTTGGGACGGATTTCGGGGCCGTTTTTTGGCAAACTCTGTCCCGAATAGGCTGTCGTGACCTGTGAGTGCACGATTGAAGTCCTTTTGCATTTCTGCATCAAGAAAATGGATCCCAGCAGCTCGGTCATAGAATACCACAATATCTCGTGCAGCGAATAGTTCTCTTGCCAGAAACTGTGTGAGGCCAATGTAATCTACCTCTCCAGAATCAAGGTTCTCGTATCGTACGAGATCTCGGACATTACCGTGGAGGATAAACTGGATTAATGTTTTCGTAAAGTATTTACGAGCAAGCAATTTAGCCCAGTCAGGGTAATGTGCTGTATAGCGATCAAACTCGGACATATGCCGTGAATTTTGCATAAGAAGTAACTAACCCATTGTAACGGACTTCAGCACTACAAGATACATGACTTCAATAACATCAATCTACCGGGATTACATCGTGTTCTGAGTATTCCGAACAAAAGAGCCACCGACGGAATAGATGGGCTCACGTCGCCCGTAATCAATGAATCGTTTGTGCGCAATACCCATTCGCTCCAAAGTTTCTTCAATATCCTCCTATGAAAGGACTCCACTCACTACCATGGAACTCATCTAGCTAATGATACATATTGGGATTCATATGGACTCTTGCAGGTAATTTCACCTGAATACACAATCGCCCAATCTATTAGCATGAAGATGGCTCACCTCAATCTTATTCAGTGGCTCGCTTCTTTTGGGATACTACGTTTTCCACTATACGATCAATATTGTCTTGTTGGCGATGTATTTCCTGACGAATTTCCACACACTTCTCTTCGGAATGGCTTTCTTGCAACTCTTGTCTGGTAGTGTGTGCGTAGGTGTTTCTTAGATTGTTCAGTGAATCTCCACCTCTTCGTGATACGAATTCTTTTAATATCTCTCTGCTATCACCTAAATCATCATCTAAGTATTCAAGCATTTCTCCCACAACCCTCCATCGCGTGTAAGTGTCATAATGTTTTGATAAAAAATGATTGCCCATATGATCAGAAAATTCTTCAAGCTCATCGGGAAAATTTTCCCATTTCTCTCTGGTAGACTGTGCTCGTTTTTCGATGATTTTTTTAAGATACTTGATCAGTTTTTCTTGATCTTTTACGCTGATTCTCTCCCAGATATGTGTGTAAATTTCCTTAAATCTAGCGTCAATCTCACTCACTTCCTCCATCAACAAGCCCCGCGTACGTTTCGTAGTATGTTCCTTATTCAATAAACTTTTTGCTACATTTTTGAACTTTTGAGTTAAGTAGTCGCGCTGTGCAAGATAAACGCCATCAAGTTTAGCCTCAGATGCCGCTTCTAATATAACCTCGAGGTCACTTGAAGAGTAAAATATAACTGGCAGGTAGACATGATGCGAATTACGAATTTCTTCAACTAACTCGGCTCCGTCCTTGCCGTCCATGCGAAAATCAACCAACAGAATGTCAAGCTCGGGCTCACCAATCAGCTTAGGGATTGATTTGTCTTTTGAATTTGTGATGATTAAAATATCAGCACGGATTCCAAATTCTTCAAGAAATTCTTCTATGTTCTTACGGTCTTCCTCAATCTGATTGGGTTCATCGTCAATCCAAAGAATCTTATAGGAGATTTTCATCTATGCTCAAACTCAATCGTTACTTTTGCTCCAGAAATCTCAGCATTCGCGATGTGAATACGACCTCCAAGATCTTCCACAATTTTTCGTGAATGACTCAGACCAATGCCTGACCCGGATGTCGTTGTTATACCCTTTTCAAAGAGTTCTTCTTCATCAAAGCGATCCGTTAAGCCTTTTCCATTATCAACAAACTCTATGATCGCTTTTTTTTCCTGCTTCAAAATATTTACTTGAATATCTTTTGCACCAGCTTTGCCAGAATTCACCAATAAATTGTCAATTAGAAGGGAAATTTCGATTGGTCTAAACGATCTGAGCAGTTTGACAGAGTTTTGGTTACTGAATCTCATCCGTAGGTTCCATGCGAAAAGAATTTCTTTGAAATTCTCAAGATATTCCTCAATAAATTGTATAAGGTCTTCCTTAACCTTATTGGTCATTAGGTCAAAGTCAGCCTTTATAGCAAGCTTTGTTACATTTCTTATGCGACCTATTTCTAATATACCAGACTCTATGATTTCAAACAGGTCTTCCCAAGAATATTGAGATGGATCTTTACGTATTCTGCGCGCAGTACCGTCAAAGCGTTTCCATAACGAACCAGCAATTAAGCTAATCTGGTGGCATACTTGTAGCATTCGCTCCTGGTCAACGCTGCTTTCAGATTCCGCAAACAAACGACGTTTCCGTTCAGCAACAAGCTTTTGTTTAGTAGCCGCTTCTCTTTCTTCCAGTTCCACGTTGGTTTTGTCCTTTGCGGCCAATTCCTTCGCCTGCCGAGTAATGAATTTCGAGAGATTGCGCTTTTCTGCCGGTTTAATATTGTCAATAGACGTCCCTTCAAAATTTTTCTCTAATGTTTTGACAAGTTCTTGATACTGTTCTACTGCCTGATGTGAAAGTTCATAGAGGTGTTGGAGGTTGATATCTACGGTATTAATATGTGCCGAAGGCGAGCGTAATCGAACAATTGAATCAATGGTTTCAAGTACAGATTTCTTGGTGTCACGATACTCATAATCACCGGCAAGTAGCTCTATTTCACTGATTTTGCTTCTGTTAATCCGATCCCAGTCAAGTCCGTCAACCACAAACTTCTCGAGTTTGCGGGTAAGTTTATGTATAAAGCCATATAGATTTGAATTATCAAATCTCGATGGGACATTTGGAGATGATGATGTAAGTTCTTGATAAGCTTGATTCTCAACTAACCCTTCCCTACTTGACACGGGTATAAAGTGATCGTCATGGTCGGTTACTTTAATGAATCCAACTAAATCACGCGTACCAAAAAAACGCATCTGGCCTTGCTGTCGCCGCCGATCAAGGCCCAACCAGTCATCACCCTCAGACCCATATGGGAATACTCTGAAACCGTTCAAGAAAAGAAATATTGACCCATATTGGACAGAGTGGTATCCAGTTTGGCGTTTAAAAAAGGCCTTTGCAGGTTGATTCAGGAAATAGATGTTAGCCCGAATATTCTTGAGTTGAGAATATGGATTTTTTTCAACAGCCCTATAAACAAAGTCTCCATCATGTCTAAGTGAGATGTGAATTTCGTTGCCTTCACCATTTATCTCAGCCCTTATTGATGATGTCCGAAAATCCAAATGATCAAATATCTTGTTTTCAATGGGCGAATTGATCTCGTCATCATCACTAAATGCCCAGTGGGACAACTTCACTTCAAATCTTTTCTCTGGGGCAATAATGAACCGCTCTAGTTCCCTTCTTAACGATTTCAGCCTTTCTTCATTCCAGTCAGACCTAAGATCACTAATGGCAAGGACAGTACCATGATTGAAGCTCTCAAATCCCGTATCTTCTTCAAACTGCGAGGGAGAAATATAAGTAGCCCTAGTTTCAATATGGCCGATTTCAAGATCTCGGTCATCTGTCTCAAAATCCGGCCAATTGATTTCTAAGGTGATGTAGCTATCGTTTTTAGCTTTGGTGTAAATCTTAAGTCGTTTCCCGAGTCGGTCACACGAAAATCGTCCAATACCTTTGTTGCCCGCGTAAGCTCCGCCGTCACCGGGGGAAGCATTTCTTCTCTCCGAGTATGCGATGTTAAGCCACTTATATTCAATGTCATCCATGGACATCCCCACGCCAAAGTCCGATATATATAAGACACCCGATTCATGGAAATTTATCAATACAGATTCGGAACCCGCATCTCTCGAATTCTTTATCAACTCTATGATTGCGATGTTGTCGCTGTTAATGAGCCCCCGTCCAACGACGTCCTTTAACCGTGCATTGGCAATAAATTTAAGACTCTTAGGTTCTGTCATCTGGCAATAAATGTAGTAAAGCGTTACCTATGGCTTCAGCCATTAGGGGCGGAACAGCATTCCCTACCTGAGTATAGCGTGGACACTCATGCTTCCGGCGTTGCCCCCCAGTAGTGTATTTCCCATAAAAATTAAACCAATCGGGAAATGATTGGAGCCGAGCGTTTTCACGCACTGTGAGGATCCTTGGTTCTTTATAGTGAATCATGTCGTCAGGGAGCGTTGTAACTGTCTTTGCGAGCTTTGAAGGATGCAAAGGAGTAAAGGATTGTTTCTTCATTCCGAATTTCTCCCGATATTCCTTTGACAACCGAACACCTCTGGGACATTCATCCAAAATCTTTTGAAAACGAATACGGGTGTGCTCTTTGTGGTTTGCGAGACGAAGACTGTTGGGCTCAAAATTTTGATTCACATCTTGGCGCATGAGTTTTTGATAATTGGTAAGACAGCGCCCTCCATCATACCTGATCTGCTTGAAGCCAGAGCTATCAACGCTTGGCTTTAGTTTCTGAGTACCGATTTCTAGATCACTGATAGCTTCACTGACACCTATTTTGCAAGAATCAAGGTTACGGATTTCTCGAAAGCGAGACAGTGAATCGGTTATAAAAGTAAATGGCTCTCTCTCTAATTTTGGCTGGTCATTTCTGATGGCAATCATAATAAAGCGTGGACGGGTTTGTGGCACCCCAAAATCAGACGCATATAGTATTGATGAGTAAATCTGGTAACCATAGGTTGAACAAGATTGCAATGTTTTCTTGACAACCTCAGAATAGGGAACATCCCTGCCAGAGAATTTTAGTTGAAATCCCTTTACGTTTTCCAGTAGCAAGTACTTGGGCTGAACAAAGTTAACTATATCAATATAGTCTTGTGTGAGTTCGTTTCTGGGGTCTTTAGGATTTCGGAGACCAGCTGACGAAAAACCTTGACATGGAGGCCCTCCAGAAATGAGATCAATCTTACCCTTAAGATTTTTTAGTTGGCAGGTATAATTTGCTAGTAAATCCCCAGTAGACATTGCCTCGCAGGGTAACCATGAAGGCCAAGTAAATTTCGGGAAAGACCGTTTTTGACAAAAATTATGATGAAATGTTTTGAATGCGTCTACCGATTTCTCAATAGCAAAAATACCATTCCAGCCAGCTTGCATAAGTCCAAGAGAAAGACCACCACATCCGGCAAATAGATCAATGAAAGTATTTTTTTTCATGACTGCTGTGGTTTTATTGCAAGCAGATAACCATGTCAAATGTGCGTAGTGCTAAATCCTGGGAAAGGAAACAACCTCAGCCGATTCAATTCAGGATACTTTTGAAACGGGTTGTAGGCTGACCGCCTGCCACCCCATTCCTCCTGTACCATCCTTCTTTTTTGGCTTTTTTAGGGCCACGACAGTTACCTGAGCCTCATTCAGACTTTTATTGACCAAACTTGGTTTTACGTACACATCATCCACAAATCCGAATCCCTTGGGGTTTAAGCGTAGTAGATTTGTTTTTTGTGTAAACCATTTGGATTCTTGGAAAGTCCCACTTTGAATCTGAAATGGCGTATATCTACCCTCATGTAATGTGTAGCTTAGGACGATCGTAGAACCGGGTTGCCAATCTTGAACCTCCTTGAATTTTGAGTAATGGAGCAAGCAGTATTCTGATGGTGAAATAAAGACGGAGGCTAACGACTTCTCACGATTGTGGTGGTCCAGTATCCCACGAACTTTCGTGAGGCAATCATATGATTTCCCGTCCTCCCTCGTTTTGAGAGCGAGAACTAAATCACGATCATCTCCAGTCTCAATTGCAGCGTAAAGTGGGGTACCAGGCTCAAGCTTTGCCATATCTGGATGACGCTTGGCAGGTACGACTACTTCCAATGGGTTGTCCGACTTATAGACGAATTTTAGTAATTTCTTGCCTCCCTTGGTGGTAAACATTTCAAGGAAGTTGGCATCATACCATTTACCACTATACAGAAGTGATTCGGAGGATTCTGCGTACTTTGCCAGAATGTCTTCTGGATTTTTCAACTCACCTGCATCTGAATACCAGTCATCTGACATACGGTCCGTTACGTATTTCGATATACTCCATCCTGACGCTTGTCGTAACGAATAATTCTGATCCAGAGCCCACTTCGCAAGCCCGGGATTCTCTAACTCAAGTGCCAATTGTGACATGTCTTCAAGAACACCCACTGCAAATTTCTTGTCTTTGGAGAGAAGGTATGCCTTGGCACAGAGAGAGAGAGCAGTTGACGTAGAGCGATTACGTTCGGAACGAGCGAGGGCATGCCATGCCCAAGGTTCCCCGTGTTTTTTCTTCACCACATATAGCAGATGTTCGGATGCCAATTCGTGTCTGTCTAACTCACAGAGGATTTGGCCCATGCGGTACCGTAGCCAAACTGGTTCTAAAATTTCTGCTTTATTCAAGGCGGCATCAATCAACTCAATTGAGAACTCTACTATAGAACGATCATAGTCCCCAAAGTTAGAAGCCACCACCTTCCCGACTGCTCCAGCTAAACGCTCAACTAGGGAGGGATACTTTGTGTCTGAATTTGTCTCCTTCCTAGCATGAAAATCTTCCTCACGAAAGCTTTGGACACCGGCCCAAAGTAATAGCTTTAGTGAAAATGGCGGAAGGCTTGGGAGTCTGAGCAGTTGCATGATCATGAGACTGAACAGAAGTTCAGGGCGGTTTAATTCCAGACTCGCATATTCTTGAAATAAACTTCTAATCTCGCTATGCACACCATCTGGAACAGAATCTTTGGATGGGGCTTTGTCAACAATTGCTTTGACTTTATCATACAAAACCCATCCATAAGCACCCTTCAAATAGTTGTCATTTGGATACTGTTTCAGCAACTCTTGGCCGCGCCTGTACGCAACAGCGATCTCGCCAGATTTTCTCAGAGAATTTAATTCTTGATTGGGATAATCGCTCATACTGGAATTATGGATTTAAGATGATTTAGGAATCGTGTAGAACTGTGCTCTGCCAGAATTATCTTTGTTACTGCGGCGTATTTATTGTAATGTGTACGTAATTTTGCTTTCCCCTCAGATCCTTCAACAATGTAAGTTTCCTGAAAATCATGATGTTCTACCCCGGTAATTACTATATCGTGGGAATTCAATTTTTTGTAGAGAATCTCATAAACTTCTTGCTGAAAGCTATCATGAAACACGGGCTTTGAGGAAAGGACATCCATAATTCTCTCAACAAAATCTGGTGGCCGAGATTCTCTGACCTGAATTTTGGTAACTTCAAATTTCTGGTTGTAATGCAGTTGGAGCGTGCACCTACTCTGATCGTCCGTCTCAAAGGTATAAACTTCCTGATATTGATGGTGCAGGAGTTCAGAAATTTGCACACTTATCCTATTTAACCGACGACGAATAAATTCGTACAAATTACAAAGTTCTTTGTGATCTGTCGGGAATTGTATGATCTGATCTGGATTGGATGTAGATGGATCGTATCCAATCAAATTAGCTGGTTGAATTGAAGAAACAAGTCGGCTCTTATCAAACTGCCAGATAGTTTTGTCAAATGGACTTTTTCGTGGTACATTGAGCAAGTAGAGTCTTTGATCAGGTACCGAAAACGCGGTATTCAACCATCGAAAATATGTCTCTCCGCCCATGGTCGTTTTTTCAGAAAGATCTGCAATTATCATTCTGAACAGACGTCCTTGAGCTCGGTGGAGAGTCATGGCATATCCGAATCGAAGCATTGCTGCTCTAAGATATATACTGTCAATATCTTCTTTATCCCCATTCTTATCATTTTTCTCATCTTTTGATTGTTCAGAGGACTCATCTGTTGGGGTTGATGTATTATGAACCAATTCCGTATTCCCCTTCTGATCGTTAGGTATATCCTTGGGCTTCGCTCCATTTCTAGCATGCGCCACTAGAGCCAGAAATTCATCTTTCCCAAGTTCTGGTTTCTCTCTGTAAAGAAAGTCTTCAAAGCAGAGCAAGGTTTGGTCGTGGGGGCATGCCGAATCTTTCCAGCGAATACGAAGCTCAAGAAAATTTACCGTGATTGGATTCATCCTTCCCTTCAGATTTTGCCTTACAGTGTCTTTATTGGCGATCTCCATCACGGTGCCGAATGATCCGTTTGAAATTTTACCGTGACAGGGACACTGGCTACAGCAAAACTCAATTTGATTACGTAACTCAACCAAGTCCCCCACAGAGAGCATTGATTCTCGTCCGAATACCCGCTTTCGTATGGTCTGATTATACCGGTTTACCTGAGCATTCGTATATGCGACGATCGTGCCCACATCGTCCTTGACCAACTCATCTATTTCGTTGGAAGCATCAAATAACTGAATACATTCGCTTTCATCAAGCTTGATATTTAACCGGCTAAATTGATGTGTCCGAATCCTCTCCGCAATTAATTCGCGATTTTCAAGAAATAATGGTGATCCACGAGTACATTTAATTTTTTTGATTTGCACATGCTTCACTGATTCTGAATATTCACGAAGCTTAGTAACAGACAGTGCGTGTGTGCTGGATCCTCTTGAAAGTTGATATGGATCACCAATAAAGATAATTTTACGCTCTATCTCTCCTAAACTGATGAACTCCATTAGGTCACTCAGGAGATGACCACTCCCAAATCGTCGTGAGCTCGTTTCGTACAGTGAATCGCTGATCAGGTGGGCCTCTCCCAAGATATACACATGGCATGGAGAGTCTTGATTGCATGTTCGTTTATCATGGATAAATTTTTGTTCTTTTTTGTGAAAATGTGCTTTTTTTTCATAAATCAAGCCATAAACACTGTTGATTTCAGGGTCATATCCTCTTGACATACGCGCTGCTGGAACGATCACCGTGTAGGCCTTGATATTGATTTGAGTGAGAATAATGCTGACACGATCTACCACACCACGCATACATTGTGCAAACATACCCGACAGAACCAGTATCTGGTTCTGCGATTCCATAAAATTCTTTACTGCGTCTTCAAGTTCAGTTATGCTATCGCAATCAAAGTCGTTCATGTGAATATATCACGATGTGTTGAGTTGAACTCCCAATCCAGAATGTACATCCATTCCGTCAGAATGAGTGGTCACCTGCCTCAAATTCTGCATACAGAACGGATCAACTATGACAAAATAATTCCTGTCTGGGTTAAACACCAAAAATTAGTCATACGAGACTCTTTCAAAATTCCTCAATTGGATGTTTTTTTGAAGGATTTTCATGATTGGCGGGTTTTTGTATTGAGGATATCAGGGAACTGATTTGCTCGGGGAGGTATCGTTTTTTAGGTTTCAAACGATCAGTTGCTCAATCACACTCACTTGAAAGCCTTCCTGATATTCTGATTCAGGCTCGAATTGCATGTGGAATGAGCCAATCTGATTTAGCCGAAAAACTGGGACTTAAACTTATGCAGATACAACGCTATGAAGAATCTAGATACAAGGGTGTGAACTTAGGCAGGCTCATTGAAATTGCCGACCTCCTGAATGTTGATACCTCAGGTTTACTCGGGACAGCTGAAGTTAAGGGGAATATTATTTTTTTCACTGAAAAACATTGATGCTGTTCGTTGGCAAAAATTTCCAGCAACGGAAATGATTAGGCGCAAATGGTTTAACCATCGGGGGGAGGATGATATATCTAAGGCAACCAAAGCATATTTTCTAGAAGCAGCAGGTCAACACTTTGCCTTGGCTCTTCACCGAAAGACAATGCGTGGTACCAAACCGACGAATGAATATGCACTAATTGCATGGCAAGTAAGAATACATGAGCGTGCACAAGTGCGGATTGAAGAATGTAACTTGCCTTCTTTTGAGTTAGATGACCGATGGCTACCAGAACTTGTTGCACTCACCCAGAAGTCTGATGGGCCAAAACTAGCGAGAGAATTACTTGCTCAAAAAGGTATAGTTCTAATCATTGAAGAACACCTGTTGGGGACCTATCTTGACGGTGCGGGAATGCTTAGTCATAGCGATCATCCCGTAATCGGTCTCACACTACGCCACAACAGGGTGGATAACTTTTGGTTTGTACTATTCCATGAGTTGGGCCATATATTTCTACATTTATTTAACGGAATTCACTATGATTTTTTTGATGACGTTACCACTGAGTCTCGGGATATGATTGAACAGGAGGCTGACCAATTTGCACTTAACACCTTGATCTCTGAGGAGAAATGGGAGGGTTGCCTTTCGCGCTTCGCTTTATCAGAAGATGCAGTCAAGTTTGATGCTGAGAGACTCAATGTTGCCGCAAGTATCATAGCTGGTCGAATTCGAAGAGAGCAAGACAACTATAACATTCTCACAAGGCTTATACAATCGGGGGTTCGGGAACAGCTCCAGAGGGGTGAATTATGATCCTGGATAAAGAGGTGTATGTGCCAGTTCTAAGTTGGAGAATGGGGGAATATCAGGCACTCAAGTATCTCAAGGAATGTGAAAAAGATAAGGTTATGCCCCTTATTGTTATTCCAGAGGTAGAATTTGATTTTGAAACGAAACAACAAAAGAAAACGATAGACGAGCATGTCCGTGATTTATCCAAGCGATTCATAGCCAAGTGGGACAATCGCCTTGCATGGCTGGCTCTGCACAACAAAATTGCTAGTGAAAAGATGAACGATGGGAGTCATGTGATGGACTACGTTCACAACGGCATGCGCTTGAACCAAGCTCGGACGGTACCCGTCGTGACACTTGAAAGTAACAGGGACACGATCACCGCCGTTGTCAGAGTTCTTGGTCAAGATGAATTGGGTGGAGGGATCCGTATTCGCCTTGAAAACCTGATGGCACCAGATATTGAAGATCAGATTATAAAGCTTTCCACAGACTTGTCGTTGCTGCCTGAAGACACCGACTTCATCATTGATCTGCACGCACCAAATTTTGAGCCATATCATCAATTTGCCAATGCTCTAATTCTCAGTCTAAATCGTTTACGCAATCTTTAGGACTACAGGAATTTTGTGATTGTTTCCACTGCGATTCCAGAAAGCATGAGTCAAATTGAACGAGGTGTAAATGTAATTCCGCGTCATGATTGGTTGTTCTATAAAGCATTGCTTACCTCTCTACCAAGTCGTATGCGATGCACCAATTATGGTGACTATACCATAGTACATCCTGACTTTAATCTCAAGATGGACATGCGTATTCTTAAACCAGCAGGTAAATTAGTGTATACAACTCCTACAGACTGGGCCATTTGCAAGGGCGGCGCATTTCGCGACAATAGGGAACAAATGTATGAACATTGCAAGACGATCGTGAATGATTCTCAATTCGTGTTTCGTGGGGCCGACTTCTCAGATGGAGATGAATATATCGCTAAGTGTGCAGCTAAGGAAGTCGAACTAACTAATCTAACTTATTGGAAGAGGGTAACGATTAACCATCATATCACCGCAGTGGTACATGATCTCGCCAATTACTACGCGTCTCCAGAGCTTTCTTGATGACTCTGATTAATTCATGATCGGACGTTTTCTCCACAATCAATTTGTAGAGTTGAGTACGTGTTGCACGATGAGCAGCAGTTTCCGAGCCTAGTTCTGACAGTATATCCTTAGCTTCACTGCGCCAGAGAAGGTGCGCAAAAATAAATGGATTGAATTCGGGATTTCTTTCAGCTTTCCGCACTTCATGGAGTTTAAGATGGTTCATCAAATCAGTACGAACTTCTGTGATGCCACACCACGAGGGAATAGTTTCGAGGGTAGACTCCAGATGTTTGGTTGCTACGACCAATGTCAATTTGTGTAATGCTTGGGTAAAGATCTGCAACTGCCCCTTCAATCGATTAAGTTGATCCCGTTCACTCTTTATTTCATATCCGTGAAATTCGCTATCAATTACGGCAATATCCACCCGCCTTTTGGCATGAGCCAAGCCGAGTTCGTGGACAACCAGTTCGCCATTCCCACCACCGTGCAGGCCTGATCGTCCGCCGACCAAAGCCTCGCGGATATGAGGATCCAAAATAGGAGAATTTTTGATCACAATAGGATTATAAATGATGAACGGAGATATAATGCAAAAACACTGAACGAATTAAATCAGTTCTACAATTAGCCATGGGGTAGAGGTCTTGGTCTCCACAGAATATCCGTGGTAGAACTGCTATTCCAACGTACAGCGATACCCAACACGTTTTATTTGGTACACGCATTTTCTGTGAAATATTGGTATACAATTTAGAGGGGGAGACGTACGCTCATCGCGTATGTCTGGATCTGTGAAGAGGCTGAGGATAGTCCGAGTCACCATAATGACAAATTGTCTCCCATTGTAAACGAAAAACTAAATAACTGATAGGTAGCATCAACTTAGCAACTGAAGTTACCCCCTATTTTCCCACGAATCGTTGTACCTCATCCCTTGTTGTCACATCCCACAAACGAACGGACTTATCCGCCGATGCAGACGCAATCAAAGTCCCGTCTGGAGAGAAAATAACAGATGAGACATAGGATATGTGTCCCTCACCTTCCACTGTCCAGAGGAGTTGCCCCAAAGCAGGGGAAGTCAGAAATAGCATCAACAAAGTAATGATGTGTCTCATTTTCATACGAATATTTTTGAATGAGTAATCTTACCAGAGAAGCCGAATTGTTTCAGTCACAAGGCTTCTGAATTTCCGCACTTCGGTAAAGCTACGGAATAATACCTCCAATTACAGGTATCATCTTTAATGGAATGATAAAACACAGAAAGATTGGTCTTTATCGGGTATAGGCTCCGCGCAGTTTGAGACATTTGAGTTAAAGCATATAGCTCCTCCCTGAGGTATCATTTCCATACTTAATGGTAAATTGATTTGCCGCTGACCGTATGTTCAGGTCAAGCAATAAATAGCCATAACATTTGTATCTATTCCCATGATGTCTGGTCTATCTGGGATCGGCGGCGCAATACTTCCAACCAGATCCATTTTGACAATGATTACAACGCCAGAGGGAGGAATTACTCTCTGGTATAGCATAGTGCATACCAGAGAGGGTAAAGCACATTCAGAGACTCTGTCAAGATGTCACTGAACATCTCGGCGACCGTATAGACTTCCTTGACATGCTTCGTCGGAGAAGATTAGGTCTTCCAGTAGGTCCTAATTAGGCAATAGTTCAATTTTCTAGTGAATGCAAAAGATTCCCTTTCATCGTATCTAAACATCAATATTGCTTGACCCGTTATAAAATTGCATGCACTGCTCAGAGTTAGAAACTTTATCACAGTTCTGCAAGTTTACGGAGTTTCTGGTTGACTTAATTTTCTGAGACTTAACCATTCGCATGACACTGAATGAACAAAATCACCAACCCAAATCCCTCAACTGATGTTGACAACCAAGCTATCCCTATAGAGGAAAATGTTGAGGTATTGTCTGAGATAATTGAATATCTTGATGCCGTGATTGAGGCCAGAGAAAGAGCGAGAAGAGGACTAGTTCCAGAACGCACTTTTTGGGATGAATTGATTGACGTTAACTGCACTCCTATGGGGCAGGATTATGATTATGAACCCGAAGAAACATGGGATATTCTGTTTGATGTATGGCAAACTGTTGGTGTCCTTTTGTCAGACGCAATGTCGATATATCGCAGGGATGTAGATGAGCAGTTTTGAGGATATAGATACCGGTCCTAAAAACGACGACTTGAAGGTTGTGCGTGAAGACATAGATACTCCATCTGGGACAACTCCCGACTCTAAGATAGAGGAATCGTCGAAATCCGAAGTGTCAGATCAAATAGCTGAACTCCATAGCGGTATTCAACGCAGAGTATCAAATTAGGGGATACAGAGGCCCCTTGCCTCCAGCATCTGAACTGATTAAGTATGAAGAGGCACATTCAGGTGCGGCCGATCGCATTATAGGTTTGGCAGAGGATACTTTAAAGATGCACAACAATATAGAGGAGAAGAAAATAGGACTTTCCAGAAGAAGGGTGAATGCCTCAGTGATCCTGTCTCTTAGCTTGATATCTATTGCAGGACTGGCTATTATCTACGATCCAGTTTGGTTGTCCATCCCATTTGGGGCCCTAGGAATATTGACCTTAACATTTAGGGAACTGATCAGGATATTTCGGAGGCAGACCTAATCGTAGTTAGTCAAAATTCTTCCAGATATGTAGGCACGAGCCAAACATTGGGAAATATCAGCAATTCCCACTCAGCAATTAATTGCTTAAAATCGGAAAATCTCTCTGCTTTTGTTTTCGCAAACTTTTGGCTTATTTTTCGGTCAGACCGCTTTGCTTTAGCCTTGTTCTTAGAGGGCATACCCTGATTGAAGCGTCCATCTTCTTCCTGCCCAGAGGATTGCTGTTTTTTCCATAAAACTTGCTGATCAACCATGAAAAAGAAGTCACTTCATTGAGCCCACAAGTGTTTGAGAAAATCGTTTCTGCTTTAAGCCCAGAGGATCCCTAAGATGCGCTATAAATCGTTAAGATGTAAAGTTTAGCATAGAATTTCCAAAATAATGGAGCCTCTTTCAAAATTCCTCAATTGGATGATTTTTTGAGGAATTTCGAAAGAGGTTCCCATACTGAAGATTTCGCGTGGTCCGACTAAACTGAGCCAGTTCAAGCCACAATTCAGCGGGGACAACAGGTGAAAATAAAGAATTTTGAAAGAGGCTCGTCTAGTATATATATATTCAGACCGTAAACAGTGGCAGAACAAACGGCGTTTGTAGTGTTCCAAGTTGTCAGAACACTCTCTTAAACAGACTTATACCCCTGAAAAATAAGGCTTTCTTTGTTCTCAGAGAATTACAAACCGTCAAAGTCATGATATTAAGCTTGTGATGATCGGGGTGACTTCCACAGACAGACCTTGAAACGATCCTCTTCTTCAATGAGATCCGGGTCTGTTCCATTATGCGCTTGCATTGATTGGATAATTCGTTTGCGAACTCCAAGTCCGAAGTGTTCGATATAGCGGCAGTCTCGGAGAAATTGCGTGAGAAACTGATTACGTATCACCCGAATTACTCCTCGTTTCATTTTTTCTACGGTTACCCCATTAGGAAGGCGGCCAGGAGAAATAATTTCCAGTCGATCTTCATACATGGACAGTTCAATATCAGTACCTTCATGCGTGTAATCGCGGTGAATTATGGCGTTGACAATGGCTTCCCTCACTGCGTCAATTGGAAACACTTTTTTTTGTTGCCGTCTTCCGCCCTCAAGCCATGCAACACTTTCCATGTTTCTTCTCACAAAGTCTACTGAACGGTCAATCAAACCACTACCAATTACGGAACGGTTCTCTGAGTAGAGTGGCACCAATGGTCCGCGGATAGTCTCTTCGTCAGTGGTATTGTAATCTTTCTCGGTTCCAGGAAATACCACAGCTGTTACGCCCGCCTGCTTTAATCGGCGATTTGGGTTTTTACCGAAGAGGAGCAGTCCTGCGATTGACACACAGATACCATTATCTGTCTCAACGAGTAAGTCGGAATTAAGAAGAAGTTGTTCCCATTCGTGAGTTTCGTCATGTGGGGGAACTGATATTTCAAGGATGAATTGGAAATAGTTGGCAATCCGTTCCAGATCAAGGCTTTCTAGTCTTGTATTTAGTACCGGCTTGGTTTCATAATTAACCAACCCTGCGGACTGATATAACCGCACCTCTTCTGTACGCGTTGCTTCACGCGAAGTACTGCCAACCCGAACATACGTCACCCACATATTGCTCCTGAGTGCTCTATAGGGTTTAGATGAGGTATCCGGAGAAAGTTTTATGATGCCGACTGATCTATTATCATCCATTTTAATTGAAAGAAAATCAGGAATAACCGATGGCTGAATATTATTTTGAGCAATATTCATGACTCTCTCTTCGGTGGATGTATTACCCTCTGAAATCCCTGAAATCTCTCCGTTGTCTTCCACTCCCAATAAGATGGCTCCCCCTCTCTGGTTGAGTAAAGCTGACATTTCCTTCGCCAAAGATGCAGGATGCACATCATCTCGCTTAAATTCGACGTACGAATTCTCACCATTGAGGATCAGATCCAGCAATTCCACCCTTGTCATCAATCAAAAACCATATTTCCGGCGACGAATTTCAAATGCCTCTCGGCCACCTTCAAGAATTTCTTCTACCAGTTCACGAACTGGCTGCGAGTCAATTGCCCCCACATGCTCAGCTGCTATACTCCCGTACCCAATACCAGAGTCGTTGTGAGTTGACAGTCCGAGGATCATCTCAGCGTCACCCAGTACGGGGATATTTGCATTATGTGTAGAGAATATAAATTGCCTTCGCTGCTTAGCTTCGCGCATTCTGGGGACAATTCCTTCGGTAATAAAACGGTTATCCAGATCATCTTCTGGCTGATCTACTATTAACGGCGCGTCAGAATCAAGAAGTAGCAGTAACAATACGGCAGTTGCTTTCTGCCCAGTCGAAAGCTCGTCAAGTCTCTGCCACACTGGATTCCCACCCTTTGGCATTGTATTCAGGCTAATTGTTGTGGTCGGTGAAAGTTGAAGTTCCTCAATTTTCATATAAACTTCAGGATCAGCCCCACAAATGCGCTCAGCCTGTCCTGAGGAAAAACCATAAACTTTCTGTAGTTCGCCAGCACCAGACTGGCAAGCTTTGACGAAATTCGTGAGAGATAAATCAGGGATTCCACGCAGAATTTC
Organism: Rhodothermales bacterium; assembly: GCA_965209015.1. Lineage (GTDB taxonomy): Bacteria > Bacteroidota > Rhodothermia > Rhodothermales > Bin80 > Bin80. The sequence goes on from OZ242367.1 coordinate 1,042,814, forward strand.
GATAGCTTCCGACAGGCGACCACCGATTTTGTCGCGAAGTATATCAAAAAGCGGATCAAGATTGTCTGCTGCGGTTACCTTCACCTTGACGCGGTTACGGAGTTTACTACTGACTTCCCTTGCCGCTTGGTCAAGAATACGGAACTCCCTGGCCTTGACATCTTCCCACTCAGCTACTAGTTCCCTTCGTATATCGGTGGCTTCTTTCACCATTCGTTCTAGAGATTGCAGCCTTCTCTGAAGCGGACGCAACTGTTCAATTTTTCTGCGAAGTTGAATAAATTCTTCCCCGTCCACACGCGATTTTTGAAGACTTCGCAGGATTTCTTCATAGGACGAGTTTACCTGTTGTTTATGAGACTCCCATTCTGAGTGTATTTGGCTAATATTTTGGTCAGTGCACTGCAATGCTTGTTTCAGGTCATCAGCGATTTTAATTACGTCGGATTCGAAATTGGTAAACACTTTATTTACAGATGAAAGCAGTTCCTTATTAGGTAAGTTTTCAAGGGCATTTTCTGATAGAAAGGTGCGACTAATGGGCAGCTCGCGTTGGATGCTTTCCAATATTTCCCGAAAGGGTTGGAGGTACTCGGGAATCGTCTCCTCGAGAATTCGCTCTTCTCTGACCAATAAACTTTGTTCCTGCAATTGTTCTTCAAGGCCGGCTTCCTGATAATGCTTCAAGGTTTCCTCCAGAGTAGGGAGAGTGGCGAGAAGTTCCTCAATGTTTTGAATCTCTATGTTCTTCTCGTACAGTATGCGTCGGCTCTCACGAAGCTTTTGCTTAAGCGAAGCTTTTTGAGTAGTGAGTGACTCATCCTGTTCAATGAAGCGACCAAGTAGCCGGGTGAGTTTTTGGTTACTCTTAGTTAGTTCCGATATCTCATGCTGACCATATACTTCAACCTTTGGAATTATATCTGAAGGGTTGAGGTTTGTGATCTTTCCACTCTGTTCTCGCACGATTGGCGGATTTGGGATGGTACGCTCAATCTGAAAATATCGCTTATTGGGCCGCTGCAAACGTACCAACATGGTTATTTTGGTACCATTACGTAGTACTTGCCGAACAATGCCGGCATGCGCATTGCGAGCATCTTCTCCCAAGGGTTCAAGCTGCAGCACTGCACGAATACTTTCTATAACCGTAGATTTACCTGTACCCCTTCCTCCGATAAGCACATTCAGATTGGAATTTAAGCGCACCTTCACGCCGTCCAAAAACCCACCTTGCCATGTCAATGAGATAATCTCCGCATGTGTCTTATGGACTAAATCACCTTCCTTCGGATTCAATCGGATCCGGGATCCGGGATCCAGAAAGGCCTGTCGCAATCCATCTATACCGACTTCCGACATCTTAACCCAACATGTAGCAGAGCGATCATCCAAGTCGTCGGGTGTTGCGATGTCTTTCGCATTAACTACTGCAACGGCAGGCGTTCCCTCAAGTGTGCCAGAGCGGTGATAGTCAGGGTTTTTATTTTCAACTATCTTACGAATTCTATGGGGTAGTTCGGCAACCTCTCCTGGGATCTGAATAGCGAGGAGATTACTATCTTGCCATGCACGGATTCTCGCTTGGCCATTCAGTTCCTCGAACAATCCATTATTGTTCGTGGCATGTGCGGCAATAGAGATTCCCTCTTGATTCTGAACCGTTTCCAAGATCTTAGCAAACGTCTGATTGGAAGGATTAGATGACGGTTGTGTATCACGGATCCCAAATTCTCCCAGATAGCGACTAAGTTTATCATTATCCACATCTGGTGGGTACAGACACAAAACATGGATGCCCTCGCTTGAGGATATTTCAAAGCCTGGGAAAATATGGATTTTATGATTCTGGGCTGCATCCTGAAAGGCGGCGACACCGCTGATACTGTTGTGATCCGTGATGGCCAGCACCTTGATATCCAGCTCTACTGCTTTGTCTATGACCGCTCGGGCATAACTGGCTGCATCACCTTCATTCGGCCTACCCCGAAACGTTTCTCCATAATGATGTGGATTCACTTGGAATGCGCATTTATAGAACTTTGCTCCGCAAGGAAGATTTTGAGTGTCTGCGAAGAGGTCTGAGTTATCAATCATACGTCAGATGGTATGATAGAAGACGTTTTCAACTCTACGTAATGGTATCGGGTAGATTTTCATGAATAGAATTAAATTCCACAGGTAAGAGATTCCAGGATAATTGGTTGGATAGCCAGGGGACAACGCATTCTAACCGAACACTGGAAAAATCGAGGAACAATTTCATGCGACGAAATCTGTAGAGGCTGCAAACCATCCTCAATGGATTATATATTATTATTGATCCCTGAACAGATAAGATAATTACCTCTTAAAGTGATAATGCTCCCGAAATAATACTCATGTATAGTTGTTCATCATAAATTCTTTAACCACGGAATTTTTTGTAGATAAACAGATGGATCACAAAGCATAAATAGATTCATCTTTGAGAATTTTTCAGAATATGGAGACAAAGCTTACTGTTATGCGATATACATATTTATTGAATCTTTCAATATTTGGTTAGGCAATATTGTCGGACGGGTGAGCAATAGGATTTACAGTTTCAGGGGCAAGTAGTTCAATTTTCCTAATGTGTAGTATACTCTCAAGGTACGGGATTCTCTTGATTGTGCCTGAGTCCAGCAATTCCCACTAAGCAATTAAGGTTCTACAGCAATTCGTGTGGAATACTTACCTTTCGTTCTCTCTAAATTTACATATTTTCATGGAACCAGTTCCAGATTTTGCGGTGCGCCAACAGCTTACAATTAGGAAGCGAGTGGAGGATTGATCGGATGCTTTTGGATGCGGAAGCTCAACGGATTGACATTTATATATCCCATTCGGGTCGTTCGTTGATCTGCCCGAAGACTGAGGAGACAGGAACGTTGTATGACCACCGTAAGGAGCGTTCTTGGCGGCATCTGGATTGGTTTCAGTTTCGATGTTTTGTCCACTGCTAGGTCCCTCGGGTCAAGTCTTCCGCAGGGGTGAACACAATTGAGGTTCTCTGGTCAAGTGCTTCGCAACGTTATACAAAAGCCTTTGAATCCTGGACGATTCGATTGCTCCAAGCGACCAAGAATCAAACGAAGACGGCGGAGTTGCTTCGTTGCAAGTTTGATGTGGAGAATCAGATCCTGCACCGCAGTGTGGAGTTTGGGGAACGGCGGCATGTGCTGCAAGGCATTTCGCATGTGAGTGTAGATGAGAAGGCGATTCATCACGGCCACAAGTACGCCACCGGCGTAAGTGATTCCGAACGAGGCGTGTCATTGATGTAGGACAGGGACGCGACAAACATAGCGTAACTGCCCTGTTACAGGGACTTCTGGGGGATCTAAAAGACGAGATCCAGACCCTTACGACCAATAGGTGGAAGGCCTCTATTTCTTGTGCCACCGAGCGGTTTCCACATGCGACGCTAATCCATGATCACTTTCACCTGATCCAGTATCTCAACAAAGCGATTGATCAAGTTCGCAGACGCGAGGTCAAGCAGCATGATGAACTCAAACATAGTCGGTATGCGCTCCTGAAAAACGAAGCGAACCGCACCGTAAAGCAAGAGGATACGTTTCAGGCGATCCAGAAATTGAACTTGCAGGTCCGCATTGCCTGGAGACGGAGAGAGGAATTTAAGGCGATCTTTCAATGCCGTGCTTTCGGCGATGCAAAAAAGTACTTCAAGCTATGGCTTAAAAGCGTAAATGAAGAAGCCGTAAAGGAGGTCATCCGGATCGCCGAGATGTTTGAACGACACCAAGAAGGCGTCTGTAATGCGCCGTGCCATGAGCAGTCTAATGCCAGAGCAGAACGAATCAACGGCAAGATTCAAGAAGTCAAAACCGTCGGAAGAGGATATAGAAAATTCAAAAACTTTCGGAGTGCGGTCCCCTTTTTCCATGGAGGCTTAGACCTCCAGCCACAATATTCGCGGTAGAACCCTTTGCATCAATGGCGTTAAACCAGATATTCAAATCTGGATCTCTGGGATTCAACTTAGCATCCAGCTTTACATCTAGGGCCTTCAATTCAATGCGTAACTCATTCAGACCAGAATCCAATTTGGACTCAAACGATGCTGCAATCGTTTTGAGTTGATCAGAAACCCGCACTAACAATGGGTTTGCCATGAGTTGAACAACCTTGTTCGCTTCAACCGCCTCAGAACTGGACTTCAATCTAGTTCCGATATTCGGGTAAGATACCAAAGTAATTTTAGGTTTAACCATTCGTAGCTCGCGCAACGAATTGAAAGATTTGAGGTTTCCATTCAATTAGGGATTGGGAATCACAGTGTTCACGGAGGTACAGAAAATAGGAAGAGCAGGTTTAGAAAAAGTAATCAATGGTAGAGTAGCAACGGATGAATTATAGCTTGACCGGTTGTTTTCACGCAACTGGATGATTGGAAAGCGAAACGTCATATAAAATTAGCTGAGGATTCGCAGTCAACAGATGATGTCTCGTCTTGATGATGAGCACCTTTAAGCAATTGTGACCGATTCATCAAGGTAGACATCCTGAATTGCATTCAGGATGCCAATCCCATCGTTCATTGGACGCTGAAAAGCTTTCCGTCCAGAAATCAACCCCATGCCTCCGGCACGCTTGTTGATCACGGCCGTTTTAACCGCTTGTTGCAGATCATTTGCACCAGATGCACCACCCGAATTGATCAGACCACAACGTCCCATATAGCAATTCGCAACTTGATACCGCGTGAGATCAATCGGATGACGACTTGATAGTTCGGTGTAAATCCGATCATCGAACTTGCCGTAACTGGAACCCCCATAATTCAGAGCAGCATAGCCACCATTTGAGGTCGGCTGTTTTTGTTTAATGATATCTGCCTCAATCGTTACCCCCAAGTGATTTGCTTGACCAGTCAGATCGGCGGATGCTTCGTGATTCACCCCCTCAATTTTGAAGGCGCTGTTTCGGACGTAACACCAAAGGATCGTAAGCATTCCTAATTCATGCGCATAGGCAAATGCTTCAGTCACTTCTTGCAACTGACGATTGGATTCCTCAGATCCAAAGTAGATCGTAGCTCCCACGCCGATACAACCCATATCCCATGCATTCTGAATATTTGCAAAAAGGATCTGATCATGTGTGTTTGGATAGCTCAATAGTTCATTATGGTTGAACTTTAGTATGAATGGAATTTTGTGTGCATACCTACGTGCAACGGCGCCTAATACGCCGTAAGTTGAAGCGACTCCATTACATCCCCCCTCAATCGCAAGCCGGACAATATTTTCGGGATCAAAATACATAGGATTCTTTGCGAAGGAGGCGCCCGCCGAGTGCTCAATTCCTTGGTCAACCGGTAAAACAGATACGTATCCGGTGCCGGATAATCGTCCGGAGTTGAAGAGCATTTGCATGGAGCGAAGTACGCGGGGGCTACGGTCCGATCCGGCCCACACTTCGTCAACAAAATTGGGGCCCGGTAGATGCAGAGTCTCATTTGAGATGGTCGTGCACGAATGCGTCAAGAGATCTTCTGCTGAGTCCTCAAGGACGTCCGCGATATTTGTGTTTTGTAGGTTAGCCATTTATTATGAAAGTTGATAAAGCATGAAGTTAAGGTATGTGTGCATTTAATCGCTCATTTCCGAGGTGAGTTTCTTAAGTATTTCGTTTTTTATGCGTAATTCTTTGGGAATACGAATCGGGTTCACCATCCAATCCGAGAGATTTCGTCCGATATAGGATCCAAAGAGCAAGCCCTTTGATCCAAGTCCAGTTAGGATCCATACGTTCTTCGTGATTGGCCCGACTATCGGTAACCGGGTGCCAGAAACTCCAACGCGTATTCCTGCGGAGGTACGGTGAATTGTTGCGGAATCTACCCGAGGAATCATTTGACGTGTTAACGCGAGGATTTTATTCATGCCCTCGGGTGTGGGTTTGTCATTTGGGTAAGAGTGTTCATAGGTCGTCCCGAGAATCAGTCTACTCCGTAAAGGGACAATATATCCGAACCCACTCACTGGAAGAGGGACTGAAATTCCCGCAGGAATTGATGTTTGAAGTACTTGTCCCTTGATGCAATGTAGGTTCAAACAAGACAATTCTGGGAAAGAGGTATAGCCAGCGCCCAAGGCCAGGATCATCGTCTTGGCGGACAACCGTGTTCCCGAGGCCAGTACAGCTGTTACATTTGAGCCATTATCTTTCCAACTTGCGAGGTTCTCGGATAGGATCGTCCCATTCGGGGGCAGTGTATTGAAGATGGCACTGAGCATCTGGGGGGTATCCACTACACCACCGGTTGTAATTGCTGCACCAAGCGGGGCTCGAACTGAGGGATAGTCTTTCTGCATCAGACCGGACGAAAGCCAGGTCACGGAATTGGGATCACTCACGGACCTTTCGCAAAATTCTGATGCCTGTGCCTCACTGATCGCAGGGCGTAGAATCCCAGTGGGCGTATAGGTATTCTGTGCACTGGCAAGTTCCAGAGTTGCGAGTAAATCTTGATAGGATTGGTCGGCATTCCAGAATTTCCGTATTCGCTGACCGGCGAATGGATTGGCTAGTCCGGCAGCAACAGCAGATGCTACTGGGGATGTGCCCCTTAGCAATGTCACCTGTTTCGTCTGAGACAGCCATAAAGCTGCGCAGGATCCACCTATGCCCGCACCTGCAACGATCACATCACATGGGGAACCTTGGATAGAACGACTGGAACCGCTTGATAAGGCTTGAGTAATAATTTGGAATGTGTTTGTGCCCGTAGCTCAGCTGGATAGAGCGTCTGACTACGGATCAGAAGGTCGGGGGTTCGAATCCTCCCGGGCATACCAAGCTCCATTAGAAACCTAACTATCCCCATGGAGCAACCATCAGCGGCTCACTCGCCCAGATGTATCCCCTGAAAGTATTTTCTCCACTTCAGCAACGGTAGACAGGTTGAAATCACCAGGGATGCTATGCTTTAAGCAAGATGCAGCAACCCCAAAGTTGAGTGCTCGTTGGTCGTTCCCATCAAAGGTAAGTAGTCCGTAGATCAGTCCTCCTACAAACGAATCTCCCCCTCCAACACGATCAACAATCGGAATGATGTCATAGGTTGGTCCATGGAGCAACTCGGATCCATTCCACAATACCCCTGACCATGTATTATGGGACGCACTCAGAGAACTTCGAAGTGTAATTGCGATCCGTTCGCAGCGGGAGAACCTTTCCATCAGTTGATGTCCCACGGATTCATAGGCAGCGGCATCCAAATGGCCACCATGCACTTCAACTCCCTCAGGATGAATACCAAAGACTTGTAGCGCATCTTCCTCATTACCAATGATCACATCACAAAAGGACACTAGTTCAGGCATCACCTCTGATGGCATTTTGCCCCATTGCCACAGCTTTGCTCGATAGTTGAGATCGACAGAAACTTTTACATCGTGTCGGTTCGCAGCTTCCAGGGCTTCCTTTACCGTTAACGCGGCACTTTCGGAGATTGCAGGCGTGATCCCGGTCCAGTGAAACCAGTCTGCATCCTGAAAGACTTCATCCCAGTTGATCATCCCTGGGGTGATTGAAGCCATTGCCGAGTGCGCTCGATCATAGAGGACTTTGCTTGCACGTGCGGATGCACCGGTCTCAAGAAAGTAAATTCCCAATCGCTCGCCTCCACGCTGCATAAATTGTGTATCTACTCCATGCGCTCGCATGGCATGGATTGCAGCGGTTCCTAGTTCATTCAGGGGGACTCGTGAGACAAAAGTGGATGGGATGCCATATCCAGCTAGTGAAACGGCAACATTTGCTTCTCCGCCCCCGTAGCAGATGTCAAATGATGAGGCTTGAGTAAATCTCTGGAATCCTGGAGTTGAGAGCCGGAGCATGATTTCACCAAATGTAATGCAGCGTTTCATTGTGCGTAGAAATAGAATTGGATGAAGAACGAGATCTAAATTGCCCAATCGGGAATCGTTCCGATCTCAATTCCAAATATCCAAATGATTAGAGAATATGCACACATTGTGATCAATACGAGGAACACAATATTGAGCCATACACCAGCCCGTGCCATTTCAAACACAGCAACCCGATCACTGCCATAGATGATTGCATTGGGGGGCGTAGCAACCGGAAGCATGAATGCACAACTTGCCCCGAGTGCAGCGGGGATCGCCATGAGCAATGGGCTTTCGCCAACCGCCAATGCCAAGGCAGCCAGAACGGGCAGGAAAGTTGCAGTCGTTGCGGTGTTGCTGGTGATTTCGGTCAGGAAGATAATCAAACCGGTTGTAAGAAGAAGGATCAGGATGGTTGGGAATTGTTGAAGGGGTTCCAGCGATTCACCCAACCAAGCCGCAAGTCCGCTCCCCGAGACGGCCGCTGCAAGGCTGAGGCCTCCTCCAATCAAGATCAGTGCCCCCCAGGGGAGTTGTTTGGTGGTTTCCCAGTCCTGTACAAAGACTCCGCGCTTCAGGTCAACGGGGAGAACAAACAAGGATAACCCTCCGATGATTGCAATGCCTGCGTCTGTCAAGCCTGGGATCAAAGAGGATAGGAGTGGACGCGTGATCCAGAGCAGTGCTGTGCAAAGAAAAACTATCGCAACAATTTTCTCCCCTTTATTCATTTGACCAAGTTTGTCTCGCTCTTGTGCAATCAATTCTCTGCTTCCGATTAGATCATGTTTGTCAAATGGATAAAGAACACGGGTAAGAATGAAGAATAAAGCAGGGATACCAACTATGACCAATGGAGCCCCAACGGATAACCACTTGGTAAAGGTGATCGTGTACCCATATTCATTTTCAAAGAATGCACTAATGAACGCATTCGGAATTGTGCCAATGAGGGTTCCCATTCCCCCAATGTTTGCTGCATATGCTACGCCCAGGAGTAATGCCACGGAGAAGTGGTGTTTAAATCGGTCGGAATTGGCTTTGGAGTCTGCCAATGCAATTACAGAAAGTGCAACAGGGAGCATCATCAGAGCGGTTGCGGTATTGCTGACCCACATGCTCAGTCCTGCGGTTGCCACCATGAACCCCGCAATTAATGCCCGCGGTCCTGTACCTGCATGAGAAATAATCCAGATGGCAATTCGCCGATGTAGCCCCCACCGCATCATCCCTAATGCAATCATGAATCCCCCCATGAACAGAAAGATGATTGGATGGGCATAGGGGGCGGCAGTTTCTTGTATGGTATTCACTCTCAGGATGGGAAATAAGCCCAGTGGAAGGAGGGAGGTTGCAGGAATCGGAATGGATTCAGCGATCCACCATGTGGCCATCAGGAGTGCAATGCCTAGTGTATACCATGCGGTGATTGCCAAGCCACTGGGTGGAGGTAGGAGGAGCACTGCCAAGAAGCAGATCGGTCCAAGCCCCAACCCTACATATTGTCTCAATCCGTAAGATGCAGGTGTATTCATGGATTAAAAATCACCGAGTCGCTTACAGAATCCATGAGATGAAAGATTCATACAAGTGGTTCATTGGTATTTGGGTATATTATCGTATCTTTACGGGATGGGGTGTAGCATCAAGGTTATGGTCTGTTTTCAGACGAAAGTTAAGGACGGAGGGGTTTGATGCAACCTTTTCGTTGCAGAATGGTTAGATGGTGCAGCTTTGACAATTGAATTTGTGCGGGTTTCCCGTGCAAACGCTGAATCTGCATTTTTCCGTATATCTTTACGTATATCTCTAAATTCGCGTGTAATCAAATTTGAGACCGTAGTACCTTAGTGGTATTGTTGCGATGAGGTCTCCTTTCAATTAACTTACAAGAACATCAACTCTCACTAATTACAGATACATGAAACTTATAACGAAACTATTTGGGCTTGTCATGGTGGCAGCCTTTATTGGGTTGGTTGCGACCCCGAGTCTGTTCGCGCAGATTGTGTACATTAACACTATTGATGGGTCGTCAAATTCAAATGATTGCGTTGAACGCGATATCGGGTGTACTCTCTCTGGGGCGACCACTCGTATTGCTGGTGCGAGTGAGATCGCATTTCGGGTTCGCCGTATAGGGGACACAGTAACGATCCCAGCTGCTGGTAATGCCACAATTAATCTTAACACAGCTGTGACCCTCTCTCTGTATCTGCGGGGGCAAGGGGCGGACGATCGCGTGAGGGGGACGATTGAGTTTGATGAAGACGTAACTCTCGGATCCTCGGCAGAGATTTCCATTCATAAGGATGCTACGGTAGAGTTTTCGGAAGTTATACTCCAAAATGGAGTCACCACAAATCCTTTTGATATGGACGAGGGCGAGGGAAGTCGAACGATTTCGACAATCAGCCTGCCCCGTGAGGCTGAGGTATCGTTTGAACAGCTTAATATCACAAGTGATTTAACCGTGAGAGGGCCTGCATCAGGTGGTGCCACACTTACCGTCAACCAGTTGACGGTCGGTGCTGACAATACCCTTACGATCGGTCCTCGTGGACGTCTACTGGACTTGGTAGTTTCCCTTTCTGCCTCCGATGATGAGGACAGTAAGGCGGATGAGGTGACTGTGGACGGGGACATTGAAGGAGACGGGGGAGTATGGATTACAGCGCTACGTACACCACCATTATCATTTCGGGAACCGCATCAATATAATCCAGACGAGGATGGGGTGAATCATATAGATTGCCTAATCATTAAGGGATCTGGTACGATTGCGAATAACGTTAATGTGGTGGGTGCTGGTAATGTTTGTATTGAACTGGATACAATTGGTGGTTTAGATGTCGTCGCTACTCCCTCTGTGCTGGGTGCTGCTGATGTCTTTTTCACAGGGGATGTGATGGTGACACGAAATGTTATACAGCGTGAGAATACACGTGTGTTATTTGAAGGTACTGCTACGATTGGGCGTAGCGTCCACTTACTCTCTGATCCTCCTTCATCTTTACCGGAGATTGATAGCTATTCACGAACAGGAACTGATTTTCGTACTGGTGACATCAATGATGGCTGGACATGTGACTATACCTCTCAGGACCCCATCCATTCCCGTGGGGAAAACATTCCAGGAGTACAGTTCGCTGGTGTGGCAACCATTACGGGTGGCATTGAATTAGATTCTGCTGTACCGCCAAGCAATGATATAACCATGTGTGGTTCGCAAGTACTCTTTATGGGGCCCGTTGCTGAGGATGGAAAAGATTTTGAGCTTACATCAACGGTCACGGGAGATATAGACTTCAAGAACGGTGGACATATTCATCTTCACGGGCATTCTATGAATTTTGGAGATCCTCCGGCACCCCATACATCATTTCATAATTTGTCAGTAGGCGGAGATATTTACTCGGAGGCGACTGATGGAGATGGGGATCCGTTAGTTGGATCCATCACGATGGGTGAGGCAGCAGTATCAACCATTGATGGGAAGTGTGCCTCCGGTCTTTCCTTGGGCAGCGGTAACCGTCTAACGCTGACCGGCGAAGATAAAGTAATCAGTACTACTGGAACGTTGGAAATTCCGACATTGGTGGCCATGAATGGGTTGCAAGTTCAGGTCGGAACGCTTGATGTTGAAACACTTCATATCGGTGGGGGTGAGCTTGAGGCAGGTGACAATCTCGGTACGGTTGAGGTTAAAAACTTGATTCTTCAAGGTGATGGTGTGGACGGCAGTATAGATGCCTCAGAATTGATCACCATCGCCTATGGCACGCACTCAGGCGATGAGATTGATCTACCCGCTACCTTGACTACGCTAGTGCTTGATTTCTCTGATGAAACCAAAGAACTTCGTATTACGGAGGAGCTGACCGTTGAGAATTTAGGCCTCTGTGGAGGAAATCTGACTCTGGTTGAGGTAGATGAAGATCCTGAAAAGAATCGGACGCTAGAGGTTACAGAGTTTCTTCATGTCCGAGACGGAAATTTGGTGTTTGATGAAGACGATCCAGGGTCAATTGTCACGGATATGGCGGACCCTGCGGACCTTGATAATGATGGTTACATTCTTCGTTATGAAACTGCTGGTGCACGCACGGTTGCTGAAGAGTGGTTTGCCCCAAGAAAAGTGGTAGTAGATCATGCAGATGCCAGGATTACCGTGGGAGAGGCTAAAGAAATCCCAACTATTCTTCACCTCTTCAAGGGAGAGATGCATCTGGAAGATAATTTGGAAGTGAACGGTCAATTATTGGTAGACGAGGGTACTCAGTTACTTGCTATGGGGAACAATGTGATTACTCGCGGCGCCGCTGTTGATAGTGTGAGGGGAACTTTGATGACCGATGGTGGCAATCTACATGTGTTAGGGAGAAACAACTCGGACGGAGTATATCAGACTAACACTGCACAAATTGTAGTCTCTCCCACGGGAGTGGTTGATGTTGGGACAGGTACTTTGCAGCTTGGTCCAAATGAACTTGTGAGTCAGGATAATTTAATGGGTGACGCCCGTCCAGAAGTAACTTTGATTGTTAACGATGAACGGAAAGATGACAATGGTATGGTGGCAGGTAGGATTGAAGTTCCTATGGGGAGTAAAAGGACGAATATGTTTGGAAGTAAGTTTGATGTGGTTGTCTATGATGGAACTGCCACTCCGAATACAGGGACTAACACGGGCAACTGGAGTGGCTCCCTCATCTTCCAATACCGATCACATGTTGTGATTGATAGTTTAGAGGCGAATAATGGTGGTGTTGATTTTCGAGGCTATAATGCACTTGAAATAACCGAGACGGATGACGGCATTGATGATGACAGCGTTGTGATCAATAAATCTGTTGCGCTCACTTCTGCACAGATTAACGTGTTCGATCAGGTTGAGTCCATTACCTTTGGCGAAAATTTCTCAATCAGCGGTACCGGAGGTTTTGCATCCAGAGACTTAGCAATGGTGGTCACGGTTGAGGGAGACTTCACTTTTGAGACGGATAAAGATGGTGCAGTTAACAGCGTGTTCCCCGAATCAGGAGTATCCTTGAGTCAAACTACCACGAAAACTGTTGAGGGTGATTTCAGGGTGTTTGGCGATGGAGCGGCGACTCGGTATGGAACGGCATCAGATAATGACAATACTACCAAGTTAGTCTTGCACGGTGGTTTTGATTTCAGCTTATCAGGAGAGGACTATGTTCTCAATGCAGATTTGGAGTTCGCGGGCAAAAGCGGAGAACCGCAGTCAATCACGACGTCAGAGATTAATCTGGGTAATGTGGAAATTGACAACGGAGCGGGGGTGCTACTGAAGAGTCATGTGATGCAGCATGATGCCGCGACGTTGACTTTGATTAGGGGAGTAATCCACACCGGGAGCGATTCTGACTTTGCTTGGCTTATCAAGAATCCAACGATTGAGGAAAACCTCATCCGCCGTAATGCCGGCAGTGCTGGGGCTGGTGTAATTGTGAGAGGATCCCGGCAGTCGTATGTGTCAGGTGCGCTGACCCGTCATTTAGAATTTGGAAATGCAGGTGGTGGAAATGTTAGCGGTGGCTATCTCTTCCCTCTGGGCACCTCTGATGAGGATGCAAGTTACTATCGTCCAGTCGTGGTTCAGTTGCCGGCCGATTTAGTGGAACAGCAGCCTCTCACAGTAGCTCCAATGATTGCGGATGGGACCCCGAATTGGCCTGATGATGGATTGGTGGTTCGAGGTTCAAATGCTTCACTTACATTGGATGTCTATTCCGATATATTCTGGAGAGCGAATCTGGGTGAGGAGCAGATATTAACCAGCGAAATCAATCTACGTGTTGCCGCGGCAGGTCTCTCAAATGTGTTTGATGCGTCACGTTTGCGAATTGTTCAGTGGGATTGTGATTGGACAAATCCGCGTTTAGCTGGGCAGTATGATATCACTGGTTCCGCATCTTCCGAGTCATTTGCGGTCAATGACTATGTCAATGGCTCGCTGAATATCACTCAGGAGGGAATTATCTTTGAGAATTGTGCTATCTTTGGAATCGCGGCAAATGGAATCGAGAATCCAATTCATCTTTCTGGAGGCAGTGGACTTGCCGAAATTCAGTTTATTCATAACGCAGCAGTGCCTGTACCTGTAAGTATAGGTTTGGGTGCTGAAATTCGTCTTACAGATCTGTCTCCTCAAAATGCAACGGGTTACTTGCCTCTCTCTTCTGGTTCGCATGTGGCGATGATTACTGCTTCGGGGGTTCCTGAAGCGCAGTTACCAGATCCCATATCACTTCCTAACTTAGAGTCAGGTAAGAGCTATGTTGCAATAATCCATGGTGCCTTCCCTGCGGAAAACATCAGGGTAAAGTTCTTTGAATCTCGCAAGGTATCAGCTGTAACCAATATGGTTGAAGCTGCCCTTGTACATGGTGTTTTTGGTGCTCCTGCGGTTACTGTATTTGAGTTAGATCCAATTAATGACGCTGAGCCTCCAAGACTAATTACCAGAGAGTTAGCCTTTGATAATCATACCCGTTATCTAGCGTTTGAACCTGGGTTCACCAATCTTCAGGTCGCTACTTTGGATAACGATCAAGTAAATGAGATTGCTGTGTTCCAAGTTGATCTAGGTGGCCGTCAGGGCGAGGCAGTGATTCTTAACTTCTCTGGTGCAGGTACATCTGGTGGTCTGGAAGTTTATGGTGTTGATGTGAACGGAGATGAGGTTCCAAGTTACATCATTCGCCGGACTGATGTGGATACCGCAGAAGAGATTCCGACTGAGTTTGCTCTACACGGCAACTATCCGAACCCGTTCAATCCTTCAACACAGATCACGTTTGATCTTCCAGAGTCTGCACAGGTGAGTCTGCAGGTGATAGACATGCTTGGACGGGAAGTGATGACGTTACCTGCGAGGGAGTTTGATGCGGGAGCGAACCGGAGTATTGAGTTGAATGCGATCAACTTGTCTTCGGGTGCATATCTCTACCGGATGATTGCCACAGGTGCAGAGAGTCAGTATGTGAAGACTGGACGCATGACACTGGTGAAGTAGTGCGGAACGAGTAGAACACTACTCAACGTCAAACAAAGCGCCCTGATACCGAATAGGTGTCAGGGCGCTTTTATTTTGTATTTCCACGATCAGGAAAAATCAATGCAAGTTCACTATCCCCATGGGAAATCACTTCTCAGCTTTATGCGTGAATTCCGACAACACCTCCAGTTCCGACAGGAGAGTGCAGTTGTGTATGTTGATGTGCCAATCATGATTGGACGCAGACGCACCAAGTTGCCATAGGTTACAAGAGTGGCATAGCGATCATGCAGACCGGAATGTACAGTGGAACTGAACAGGTCTTGAATTTGAATACACATCGCATAGAATTATATTCAGTTATGTCCTATCAAAAAGAAGTTAAAATTGAAGATACGCTCAAACAGATTGAGCGCCGTGAAATCGTCCTGCCTGCTATACAACGTGAGTTCGTGTGGCAGCCAGAGCAGATCTGTACCTTATTTGATAGCCTAATGCAAGAATATCCTTTTGGTACATTTCTGTATTGGAAGGTCAACCAAGAAAACAATAAACACTATCAGTTTTATGATTTTGTTCTAGACTACCATGAGCTTGATGCATCGCATTGCCCACGGATTGGGAAGATGATTGATCGTGATGTTATCGCTGTACTTGATGGTCAGCAGCGGCTGACCGCACTGAACATTGGTCTTCGTGGTTCATTAGCTAAGAAACTTCCATACAAGCGTTGGGGTAATGATGACGCCTTTCCCCAACGTTTCCTGTATCTCAATCTGTTGTGGACTCCCTCCAAAGAGGAAGACGGGGTAAATAAGCGTTATCATTTTGAATTCCTCACTCGTGCACAAGCAGATCAAGCAGAGAGGCAGTCAGAATGTTGGTTTCCTGTGCGCGATATACTTACTCTTAATGACAGCGGACCGGCATTGACGGCATGGCTGCTGGGAAAATATAAATTGGGTGATTCCTTAACGACTGCACACAAAGTTTCCTACCAATTATTTAGGGTTGTTCGTGAACTACCTCTGGTACTATTTTATGAAGAGCAAAGCCAAGAGCTGGAGAAGGTTCTTCAAATCTTTATTAGGACAAATAGTGGAGGGACGCTTCTGTCTTATTCAGACTTATTACTTTCCATTGCCGTAGCTCAGTGGACATCAGACGCACGTGAAGAGATTCACCAATTAGTGGATGACTTAAACAATAGGGGCACCGGTTTCTCCTTTTCCAAAGATTGGGTCTTGAAGGCTGGCTTGATGCTTAGTGATATCGGGAGTGTAGGATTTAAAGTTGCCAATTTCAATCGGGAAAATATGCGGGTTCTGGAAGAAAGATGGCCAGCAATCAAAGAAGCGTTAATCCTGACCGTTGAATTGGTATCAAGATTTGGGTTCAGTGAAAAAACACTCAGAGCTGATAGTGCATTGTTGCCAATTGCTTATTATCTCTTTGCCAGAAATGCCAATGCAAAATATCTCAAAGGCCAAGAATTTTTGATCGACAGAGAATCAATCCGAAAGTGGCTGATTGCGAGCTTTCTCAAGCCCTCCGGGATTTGGGGAAGCGGACTTGATTCATTCCTCACCGCACTTCGGCAAAACATTCAAAACGACCACTCTGCCTTTCCAGCAGTTCAGATTGGAGAGACGATGCGTGTGCGGGGTAAATCCTTAGAATTCAATTCTGACGAAATAGATGATTTAACAGAAATGCAGAGTCACGATAAGCGAACCTTTTCCTTACTTTCCCTAATATTTGATCATCTGGATATGCAACAGCACTTTGATGTGGATCATGTTTTCCCGAAGGCCAACTTTACCCCATCAAAACTCAAAGCACTTGGGCTTTCTGAAAATGATGCAAGCCAATATAAAAATTGGTCGAATCGACTTCCGAACCTTCAGTTGCTCATCGGGCGCAAAAATATACAAAAGGGAGTCATGATGCCCGCAGATTGGCTGCGCCAGTTTCCATCTGACTCTGGGCGAGAGAATTACTCCATCACCCATTTGTTAGGTGAAATTCCGGAGTCAATATGTGATTTTCCTTCATTTTATGAAATAAGAAGGAAGTTGCTCAGAGATAAAATTGAACAGCTATTGAGAGAAGAGACAATATTGGTATGATAACGAAAGAGCATAATGCACCTGATCCGGATAAGCACCAGATTCACCGATTGGTTATAGCCATCTCAATCGATCAGTCGGGTAGGGCAGTCTTTGTAGCTTGGCTCTGATCCTGAATTTCCACATCCTGTAAGATATTTTCCATTGAAGATTCAGTTGTCAAGTGGTTTGAATCTGTATGTGGGGCAGACGTTTTGCCGACTCTGTTCCAACTAAATCGGAATAGGTGGCTCAGTTGGTCGGAATATACACCCAGTTGGAGCGGAATACACACTTAGGATTATCCCAAGATTTAATCACAGCAAAAACCGTAAAAAGTTTTGTCGTTAGACACTGCTCTAAGATCGCGGCATTGAACTCTGCAAGACTGTGGAAGGTAACGTTTCGGAGTGCTCCCAAAACGCTTCGCTGTAGCAAGGCAACCCCGCCTTCTGCCTTCGCTTTATCTCTAGGTTTTCTGGGACGTGCGGGAAGTACACCGACATGGTAATGTTCGGCCAAATCAGGAAAAGATTCGTTCAGAATCGGTGTGTCATCCGTACGGAACTTGATGGGGGCGGATTTTAGATTGTCTGGTACAATCGACGAGGGACACCGCCGAAAAACTCAAATGCCCGACGAATAGACCCGCAGAAATCTACAATCTTTTGCGTCGGCATGGCTTCTGCATAGAGATATCCAGATGTCCCCAGCACGGCAACAAACAACTCCACCTGCCGAATCTCACCGCTTGGATCTACGATGGAGGGTTTCTTCCCAGAGTAATCCACAAACAATCGCTCTCCGGCTTTGTGCATTAGGCGCATGACGGGATCCACCTGAGTGGAACGCCAGATGCGATATAAATCGGCAAACCGACTCTACTGATCGCCCATTGGATTCGCTTCAATGTATTCTTTCCAAAGCTGATAGAGCGTCAGGGATCGGTGGTTGGCCAGTTCGCTACGAACTTCGGTCCAGTTCGGAACGGGACGTTCAATTGACGCATCCCGCACCCTAGAAGGGTAGAGGATTGCTTCTAATTTTGCATCGGTCATCTGCTCCGGTAAAGGCCAAGTCAACTGCGCAACCTCTGCACGGTCAAGAAGACGGGATACCGAAGCACGACTAATCCCCACACTCCGAGCAATTGCCCGATTGGATAGGTGTTCAACAAAGTGAAGTTTTAAGATACGCTTGCTCTCTCTCATCTGTATTCGTTTAGCAGGAATGATTCCTGGCAATTTGTGAAATGAAATGCGAAGATTACGCCAAGCAAAAATTTTTGTGAAAGGCGCCGCGTACAAGCCCAATTCATGGACTCTGATTGTCCAATCCACCGACTGAGAAGGTGGCTCACTTCGTTCGGAATACTCAGCCACCTATTCCGGCCTATTGGGTACCCCAATTGAGCGGATTGACTGTCCCAATTGTAGCGGAATCGGCATCGAGAGTCGTAATATGTTAAATAGATTATAGTTACATCTGTAGCCTAACTCAGGAAAATGTTCATGCAAATGGTGGAAGATAAGTGGGACCTATTTATTTGTAATCCAATCCCTGCGGACTGACTGATTGGAACAATTCAATCCTTGAAACTTAAAAAAAGTACTCTACTTCTGATTTTTATTCAGTCAAAATTTCTAAACATGAAGATTTATGAGCGATCACATGTGCGTTATTTCCTCGAGAGGCTATCAGGAGGATCGAATATGCGAATCTTGGCCATCAATGGACCCAGACAGGTGGGAAAAACAACGATCATCCATCAGGTTCGCCAGAAATTGATTCAATCCCGAATCCCGTGCTGGTATCTCCCCATGGATGACTTTGCTTCTGATGATTCTGACTGGAATCGAATTAAGTTGATTGATGAGAATCGGGGAGTTAGAGACGGTTCACAGAGACAGGATTTCGCAATTGGCACAATTAGAGAAACTGGATCCCAGTCAAATCAGCATGAGTTGATTCAAATATGGGAAAAAGCTCGCCAGGAATCTTTAAACTCGGAGCGGGGCATGGTTTTGATTTTTGATGAAATCCAGATTATTCCTCGCTGGTCAAACATTGTAAAGGGACTTTGGGATACGGATCGAAGGGAAGGATATCCTCTTCGCGTGGTGATTCTGGGTTCTTCTCCATGGAGATTAATGATCGGGCAAAATGAGAGTCTTGCCGGTCGTTTTGATTCTTACCGAGTCACACACTGGACACTTCCCGAAATGACTCAAGCGTTCGGGCTAACGATTGAGGAATTTATATTTTTCGGGGGCTATCCCTACCCATTTGACAATGAACTCAAAGGAAGGACGCTGCGTCCTTGGCGTGACTATATTATTCAATCAATTGTGACACCCGTGATTGATCGAGATATCATTGGACTCACACGTATCCAAAAGCCTGCTCTGATGCGCCAACTGCTTGAACTCGCACAACAGCTTTCGGGGCAAATAATTTCCTACAACAAGTTGCTTGGCAAACTTCAGGATGCAGGCAATGCAACCACGCTGGCAAGTTACCTGAAACTACTATCCGATGCCAGCTTGGTTGTGCCACTTGAACAATACTCCAAATCTCCACATCGGAGGAGATCCAGCTCTCCAAAACTTAACGTTTTGAATACAGCACTCATGACTGCCAATTCGGGTTATTCTTTTGAGGAAGCTCGAGCTGATCGATCCTTCTGGGGACGCATTGTGGAGAGTGCAGTCGGTGCGCATTTACACAATACGCGGGAGATAGCAACCCATATTCATTATTGGCGACGCGATGGTGGCAAGTATGAGGTTGATTTTGTCATATCTCGTGGCCCCCATCTACTGGGAGTGGAAGTGAAGAGTGGCAAAAGACGGGCATCTCAAGGCTTGAGCGAATTCAAAAAACGCTTCAAAAATGCCCAAATCATGGAGGTGGGTCCAGATTTGCATGCGATTCCATTCAATGATTTTTTTTCACTAACCGCCGACGAGTGGATTGACGAAAAATGTGTGAGATCGTAGAACGTTCTGTACGTCTGATTAAACCCGAAAGTGACGAACGTTACAACACGACCAATTTAAGACTATCCGATTTTAAGTCTGAATGTGGTTATGTTCTTCTAGGTGAGCCAGGGATAGGAAAGAGTACAGAGTTTAGGGCAGAAGCCAGGCGAGTGGGGAGTGGGGATCCCGTATATGCCCGAGAGTTTCTCTTTCAGGATCCAGAACGACATCCTGAGTGGAGGCAGGAACCTCTGTTCATTGATGGACTTGATGAGGTACGAGTTGGTGGAGGAGATCCAAGGTTTGCAATTGATCAAATTGCTCATCACCTCAGAGCATTGGGAAGTCCTTCGTTCCGTCTTTCATGTCGATCCGTCAATTGGTTGGATAGCGGTGACCAAAGAGTGCTTCAATCACTTGTAGGCTCCAAGGAGATTCCAATACTACAGCTGAATGGGCTGAACTCCGACAATATCTTTAAGATCGTCTCTACCCATCAAATTAATCCTGATGAGTTCATTCGGGAGGCCCATGAGCATAATATGGCCTTCTTTCTCAGGAATCCCCAATTGCTAAACTTTCTACTTAGATCTGTAGAAGGTGATGGATGGCCGAGAACTCCAACGAAGATGTTTGAGAATGTCTGCCGAGAACTGGTGAGGGAACACAATAGCGAGCATCGTGATGCCCGCTCACCCGAAGCATTGCCCTCCCGAAAAGATGTTCTTCATGCAGGAGGGCAGCTTTCTGCCCTCATGTTAATTACGAATAAGGTAGGTTGGGCAGTTGACGCATCAGAAAGTAACGAAGTTCTCTCCTCGAGGGATCTTGATACTGATGAGTCTCGTCTGCTTCGCGAGGCATTGACATCAAGACTTTTCAAGGGTAGTCTTTCATGCCGAATTCCGATCCACCGACTCGTTGCTGAGTTTTTGGGAGCCCGTTATCTCAATAAAAAAATTGAGAATGGAGCGAGTATACGGCGTGTCCTTGCCCTTCTGATGGGAGAGGATGGGATTCCATTTCCCGATCTCCGCGGGCTTACCGCTTGGCTTGCAGCCCTCAACCCACGGGCAAGAGGCACTCTGATTCATGCGGATCCAATTGCGGTAGCATTCCATGGTGATGCAAGTAATTTCAGTCTCCAAGAGCGGAGAATGCTATTTGCGAATCTTGAGCATTCCACTGAGTTGGCTCATGTCTGGTCAACAGAATCAAGTCTTGGTGCCTTGGCAGGTACTGAGAGGTTATCATTTATTTGGGAGCTATCGAAATCAACTGAACGCTCGGAGAGCAGACAGACGCTCGTTTATCATCTCCTACGCGGCATTCCACAGACTCACTTAGAGATCAAAGTGGATGGAGCGAGCATGACGGGATCCCCTCCAAAGATTGACTACAATCATCTTATAAAGCTTGTTTACGATCCTAGTTGGGCAGATGATATCCGCTGTGAGACACTTCGGGTATTCGATCAAATACTGGCCGACCACCCGCGTCGTGGCGCTATTTTTAGAGATCTTCTCATGGATGTAAAGGAAGGTCATTTGCTAGATGTAAGGAATGATCTTCGAGGTACGCTCTTACATCATATGTATCCTGGGGAGTTGCAACCCATGGAAGTCTGGGATTACCTGATCAAGGGATCTGTCCCGTTCCGGTATAATGCGTACTTGAAGTTTTGGGATCAGTTGATTGACAGATCATCGGCGGGCCAAATCCGAGAACTACTTGATTCGCTCACGAATCAGGCGCAAGAAGTGATTTCCAAATTGGCGAGTCACCGCAAGGGGGGGACCGTACTTAAGCTTCTGGCCAAAGGTCTAGGTTTGTTTGGAGATGAATTATCCCTGCCTAAATTATACAGCTGGTTTAATTTAGTAGAGTGCGAAGTCGAGTCACTTCAACTGATTCCGATTCATTACACACAGGAACAGGATGATGGTACAGATGAAGAAGCGACTACTACGATCCGTCATTGGTTAAGGAAACGAGAGAGGGTTCAGCGTGCACTCATTGAACATGATCTGATCAAGCGAGAAGCGAAAATTAATCAAGATAGTCGTATAGGTTTAAAATTCATTGGAAAGGATGCCGATGTGGAATTTCGTTTCTGGTGTATTCGGCGTGCGTTAGATCTTTGGGACTCACATCCGTGCGCATCTGAGAGACTCGCATGGTGGTCGGTTCAGGATCAAGAAGGGTGGGGCCAGCCCCTTTCAGATGACAAAGTGGAAGAGATCATTTCTTGTAAACCAGTCCTGAGCGAGTGGAATCAGCGGAGGCTGAAAGACAGAGAACAGCTTCAACTTGAGAATGCCGAGAGGGAAGAAAGATTCCAGAAATCAACCGAGGAGTTTCGTAACCGACATCAGGAAAGGATAAAGCATATTCGCCAACAACTCGACAAATTAGAAGAAGGTAACTGCCCTCCTGCACTGCTTCACTATCTTGCTCAAGTGTATTTTAATGGTTTTACAACAAAGGATCAGGATCCGAAGAGTCACTTGGTTTCCTATCTAGATGGTAACCAGGAGCTCGCTCAGGCAGCATTGGCAGGTTTTCGTAGCCTTCTAGACCGAGATGATCTACCGAGTCTTAATAAGATTGCAGAACTCCATGAGGATCGCAGGACATCATATTATATGTTACCCTTTCTTGCCGCAATGGAGGAAGAAAAGGAGGATATACTGAACTCCATGTCCGAAGACCAAAAAAGGAGAGCATTAGGATTTTATCTTGTAGCAGATCTCCCTCGACATTACGTTGATCCTGCAATCCATAACCTCATCAATTTCAGTCATCTCCCGAAATGGTATGAAAATGCTCTTGCAAAATATCCAGAATTCGTTGCAGATGCTTTGGTCCTGATTCACAACGCATGTGTTCGAGCTAAAATATCACCAGATCAACATCTATTTAAATTGGCTTTTGAGCGCAAGTATGCTCCCGTGGCTAGGCATGCCGTGAAGCACATGTTTACGGTTTTTCCAACAAGGTGTGCTGGAGGTCAACTTGAATCCCTTCGCGTCGTCCTATGGAGTGCGATTTGTACCCGCAGTATGTCTGCCATAGAATTAAAACAGATTGTCTCAAAACGACTGAACCGCAAAAATATGGACTTAGGTCAGCGCGCTCAATGGCTCTGCGCAGGACTGATTGTAGCCAGAGATCAGTGTCTCCCAATGTTGAAGGACTTTCTTTCGGTTGGTCGTGAATCACGGTTATATGATGTAGTTCGGTTTCTCGTTCTTGATAGACGCAGGGGATCCATCTTGGAGGATGTGACCGAGTGGAGTTCTCAAGATCTGGGTCAGTTAATTCAAATATTTGGATCCCGACTCCAACGTCCCACCTTTTCAGAAGAACCGAGCTTCATAAGCGATCAGGAATTTTCAAGGCGTGAATATAAGTTCTTGCTTGACCGATGGATTCATGTACTTGCCGAAAGAACTGACGACGATACATTGGATGCACTAGAGTCACTAATTACAGAGCCAAAAATGGCGAATTGGAGGCCAGAGATTGCCCGAGCACAGCAGGACCAACGCCGCAGGCGTCAGGCAGCTCAGCGATGTGACATCACCATTGAACAAGTTCAGAAATCCCTACAAGGTGGACCTCCGGCAAGTGCTGCCGACCTTGCATCTTTAACAGCAGATGCACTAGAAGAGTTAGCCGTCCGCATACGTGATCACTCAACCAACGACTGGAAACAATACTGGGATTCAAGTCAAGGGAACCCTGGGACGCCTAAGCATGAGAATGAGTGTCGGGATTTATTACTCTCTGATCTAGGCCTTAGACTTGAAAAATGCAATTTTGATACAATCCCCGAGCCAAGGTATTCCTCGGAAAACAGAGCAGATATTCGCATATCCTATGGGTCTAATTTTGCGGTTCCGATAGAGATAAAAAAGAATCAGAGTACCACGATTTGGAGAGGTATTTCGGAACAACTCGTTCCCAAATATACTCGTGATCCAAAAGCAAATGGGTATGGGATTTATGTGGTTCTCTGGTTTGGTGCAAATTACATGCAAAGAGTATCCCCTCTGGGCGGGCTTCCCCAAGATCCTCAGGAGCTCAAGGAACTTCTAAAAAAGAACATAGACCCAGCCGTGAGAAATTTAATCCATGTCATAGTTATTGATGTAAGTTCAAGGAGGGCATAGGATTGTAGTCCGTCCCCGCAAGATCTTCAATCTTGGGACACATCTTTGCCACTCAAATTCACTTACTCGCTCATCAACCAGACCAAATCCAAGTAAATTTTCCCGAGAAATCCTTGTACAAGAAGATCAAGAATTTAGGTTTAAGTGATGGGTCTACAGCTTTTTAAGTGGGAAGGGCTAAGAATTGGGTCTTCAACAAATTTAATGAAAGCGGAATAGGCATCCGTGCGTAAATTTAGCAAACCTGATGGGAATCTGCCCGATTTCCGGGAATAATTTCTAGGGTTTTCTCTTTGTGCAACCTTCAACTTTATTCAATGAGTGTAGAATTCAAAGAAATCAATGCGGTGTATGGGATTGTATCTCCTTGGCGAATCTCAAAGATCACAACGGATACGGCGGACTATGAGGTCTTTCTGCATGTGTGTTGCGAGGATGAGTCGGGGCTGACCTGTCCCGTATGTGACCGGGTGTGTCCAGTGTATGACCGTCGTACACGGAAGTGGCGGCATCTGGATACGGGGATGTATCGCACGTATGTGGTCACGGACCTTCCTCGGGTAAAGTGTCCCTGGGGCCGAAGCGAAGATTGCGTTTGACCGATTCCATGTGGCGAAGAAAGTCGGAGAGGCCGTGGATCAGGTTCGCCGACAGGAGAACCAGGAATTGAAAAAGGACGACCGAGATGACCTCGTTGGCACCAAGTATGATTGGTTGACCAATGCGGAGAATATGTCAGCTCAGCAAAAGAAACGGTTCCACCAGTTAAAGACCAGTTCGTTAAAGACAGCCCGTGCATGGGCTATCAAGGAATTGTCCCAGAAGCTATGGCATTACGTGAGTCCCACCTGGGCACGCAAGGGCTGGAAGCGATGGTTATCCTGGGCCATGCGTTGTCGACTGGAACCGATGAAAAAGGTCGCCAAAACCGTGAAAGAACATCTGTGGGGAATTATCAATGCAATCATCCTGAAGGTCAGCAATGGCCCGGCAGAAAGCATGAACAGTCGAATCAAAACCGTGAAAATTCGTAGCCGCGGCTTCCGCAATGTGGACCGGTTGATGAACGCGATCTACTTCTATCTGGGAGGTCTGGATCTCTATCCAGAAAGTGTCCAAAATAGATCCCGTTCACTAAAATAATTGAAGAGCCAATAAAATAACAGAATTTGGGGGCGCTTCAGACCACAGATGCCGTGGGAGGAGTGTGTGAAATCTACACGGATCGTGGACGAAATTCACTGATTCAAGCAATCTATCTTTGGGATTATCCCAATATCTAATCACAACAAAAATCGTAAAAAGTTTTGTCGCTAGCAGTAAAAAGTTTTTGTCGTTAGACAAAAGGTGAAAATAAAGAGTTTTGAAAGAGGCTCAAGTATTCACATTTATTCAAGCTCGCAGATCTATTGAACGTGTAGATATTCAGTTCTTTACCTATATCAGTATAGCATTGCGAAGTGATAACCATCCTGTGAAAGTTTGGCTTTCACAGGTATCGTACATTCCGTTGTCCACTGTGCAGATGCACTCTGCGCTGCTGCCAAAAACACCAAAGCATGTACAAGTATGATTCTCCTTAGCATTCAATCTCTCTGGTTAGTTGATTGTAGTGACAATTACGCCCGAACAGGTGCCGGGCCGTACATTACCACCCAAAAACCCTGTACCCAGAATGGGCACGGCGGAGAGATCTCTTGCCTATTCACTAGTGCAGGTAGAGATCCCACACTTGTTCACGGCTATTATATTCGACAAGCAACCCGACATGTCGCGGTTCTAAGGTGAAAATGCACTGCCAATATACAAAAGGGTAATTAAGAAGTTGTTAGCCTTGTAACAAGCTCCATTGCAACCATTAAGCATATATGCTTAGTAATGCGTATATTTGCTGTTGGAAACCTGATGACTAATGAGCCTCTTTCAAAAAATCATCCAATTGAGGAATTTTGAAAGAGGCTCACATCATCTACACCTTTAACTAAATTAACAAATGATTATTATAAGATTTACCCCCCCCCCCTATATTTTTTCTCGCAATTCTAATTAGCCTTTTCCCTTTGACTTCGGCTGCCCAGACCACCAATGGAGAGTTGCATTCTGTCAGCACACTTGACAGGACTACCTTTGTTGGCACTGATTTTGACCGAGGATCATACAGTCCGTCGTACCGCATGAAGGAACAGGGATTGGAGCGGCATATAAATCCAATCAAAAGAGTTTCCGATAAGAATGATCTGACTATGGAGGGACGTCTCCCGAAAATGTCCGACATTCAATCAAGGTCTATATCAATCCAGACAGGAGTAAGTCTTTCAACGATCAGAGGACTTGATTTAGGGGAAGATGAAGAGGAGTTAGCAGAATTGTTAGGGGTTGATGTCGGATATGTTACAGGCTTTAATATTCAAGCCTCAGCCTATTTTCCACTCCGTGGGAGACTGGGGGCTCGGCTTGGTCTGGGCTGGGTGCAAAAGGGCTTCTCTGAGGAAATAGATTTCTCTGCTTTTTTTAATGCGTTGATAGGTGCATTCACGGATGATCCCGATCTTTTGGAAGAGAGTATTATTTCAACCACACGCATTACATCAAATTATCTTTCCGTTCCTGCCCTCTTACAATTTAATCCTGTATCCAGAGTACGTATCCTCGCTGGTCCAGTACTCTCTGTTTTTCTTGGGTGTAGCATTAAAGCGACAACTGAGAGTGATTCTGAGACTGAAAGTGTTTCCGCTAATTGTGATGAATTAGGGGAGGAAAGTCTAAATACATTTGATATATCCATTATGACAGGGGCAGGTGTTGATATTCCTGTTTCAAATCGAGTCTCTGTATCTCTTGATGCAATTTTCGACCTTGGACTATCCAATGTTCTCTCTACCGAATCTACAACAGAAGATGATATAGCTATATTTTCGGATCCAAAATATCAGGGATTTAGAATTGTTGCCGGAGTAAGTATACCTTTTGGAAATTGACATTAAATATTTCTTTCTACCTTCAAATTTCGAGGCTTCAGTTATTTTAGTGAAGGAGGTCTATTTCGACCCCTTTTTGGGTAGAGGTCTAGTTCTCCTAGATAGAAGTAGATCGAGGTGGTCAACCGTTCAACCGAGCACTTCGGGATGCCCATGGAACCATGATCGTTCGTACCCCATGAACTAGACACTTTACCCGAGGAGTCGGGGCTACCACATAGGTGCGATATTTCCTGGTATCCAGATGACGCCACTTCCACGGACGACGATCATACACCGGATAAACCCGGTCGCACTTTGGACACGGCAACGTTGACTCATCCGTGCAACTCACGTAGAGCGAAACCTCCTTGGACTCCTTGTCCGTCGTGATACTTGATATCTGCCACGGAGACGTAATGCCATACACAGCGTCGACTTCTTTGAATTCTACACTCATTGAATAAATTCGGAGCTTTAGCATGAGAAAATTGGAGAACCTCCCCGCAAAACGAACTGAATCCATTACCAGATTTAGACACATTGGGACATATTTACACAGGCACTGGCTAGGCAATATCCCGCAAAACGAACTGAATCCATTACCAGATTTAGACCGTCTCTGCTAAAATTACTCACGAATCTAATACTTAGGTTCACTATATTTGATGAAGCCCCAATAATTTCATACAATATAGATGACACAATGAGCACCAGAAATTATTCAATCGCTTTCCTAATTTCAGTAGGGTTCGTTTCAGTTTTTGAAACTCATGCACAAGTCGGGACATGCAGGCAGGCACTCGGTGAATCTTATCTGGACATTAACAATGTTCGCGCCCGAATATTCAATAATGGAAATTTATTTTGGCGGGGGAGCCCCAATGTGTATAATGTCCCAAAAGGGGGAAGTGTGCAGGCTATTTTTACAAGTGGAATTTGGATTGGTGGGAACGTGGGAGGTCAACTTAGAGTAGCAGCAGCTCGCTATGGCGATTATCATTTCTGGGCCGGGCCCCTTGATGACAATGGGGCACCACCGGCTGATTGCTCTCAATTTGACCGACTCTATGAGGTCAGTATTGATGATGTTCAAGACTACGAAGCTACCGGTTTAACGACTCCAGATTTGAGGGATTGGCCAACAGGTTTAGGTGCACCAACCTATGCTCGTCCCAGAAATGGGATTGATGATGACGGCGATGGAGTGGTTGACGAAGATGGAGAAACCATAGATGTTCTCAACCAACCGCTTGCTCAGCGTGTCAACCGAGTGATTGATCTTGCTAGTGGAGAGCGGCCCGCAATTTTGGGAGATCAGTCCATCTGGTGGGTGATGAATGATCGGGGGAATGAGCATGAAGGTGCAGCATCTCCCCCTATTGGAGTTGAAGTGCATGTTACCGCGTTTGCATTCCGCACCGCCGGAGATATCGGAAATACGACGTTCTACAGATACAATATCTACTACAAGGGAAACTCGCCTTTCACAGATGTGCATATGGCAATTTTTTCCGATCCCGATCTCGGAAACTTTCAGGATGACTGGGTAGGATCGGATACCACCCTCGGAGTGGGGTATGTTTGGAACTCGGATAATGAGGACGAGGGATCAGACGGGTATGGGTCTCCCGTCCCTGCCATTGGGTACGACTTCTTTCAGGGGCCTGTGATTCCTTCCCCCAGTGACTCTGCTAAGGTGGATGGGCAGTGGATTCAAGATTTCAGAAACTTGAATATGACATCCTTCACCTTTTACAGCAATGATAATACTGTTCAGGGAGATCCATCAACCGCTCTGGATCACTATAACTACATGAAGGGCCAGTGGAAGGATGGTAGATGCATCACGGAGGGGGGAAATGGCCGAGATTTCTCGGATGATTGTACGGCATATATGTTTCCTGGAGATCCTGGTGGCAATGATAGTGAATGTGAGTACTGGTCTGAATGTAATTTGGATGGCGCAGGAACGGACATTGAAGCTGCTGACCGGCGCTTCGTTATGGGAACGGGTCCATTTACGATTAATCCAGAAGACTTTCAGCAGATTGTATTTGGACTCATTTGGGCTCAAGGAGCCGATAATTTTGACTCGGTCCAGAGGCTGAAAAATGCCAGTGAACTGGCTCAGTCCGCTTATAATAATGATTTCCAGCGTCCATCCCTTGAGAGTGTAGCCGACCAAAATTATACTCGTGGGACACCTATTGTCCCGTTGGTACTGCCTGAAGCATCGCTTGTGATTCCACCTGTTGTATATATGCTAACACCTGAACTCCCTGCAGGTCTTAGCTTTGATGCTCCCACAAGAACCATCATGGGAGTTCCGCTGGTTAGCACCTCGCTTAAGGAATATACCTACATGGTAACCGATGCAATTAACAACACTGCGAGCGTTACATTTACAATCACAGTTTCGGATTTGGTTTCCTCTGATGCGACGGAATCTCTGCCTGTGACCTTTAAGGTCGTTGGCAGTTATCCGAATCCATTTCGGACTTTTACTCACCTACAATTTGATTTGCCCTGGCCTGCCAGTGTACGAGTTGAGATCTTGGATGTGATGGGCCGGCGTGTATTTCTCAAATCACCTGCTGACCTGCCGGCTGGTTGGAGTCGTGAAATCGCCTTACATAATATGGAATTGCCTTCAGGCCTCTATTTGTACCGCTTGGCAGTTGATTCTCATGAGGGAAGCTCCGTGCACACTGGACGCTTAGTGCAGGTGCGGTAAGACCTGCGGAAAACACTCGGATTTGATTGTTAGGGCTAGCGAAAAAACGACTCATCACTGTATATCGCTTATTTTCTGCGGTTCTACCATAATTTATGTGGAAATGAAGATCGTTGTACAGACCGGAGGAAGCCTCTACACATTAGCTTATTCGGGCTCTATCTTTTGAAGGTTAGTGCAACGATCACGCGTCATAGTCACTATGTAACGTTCTCCATTGCCGTGTCCGCGGCAGAGGCGTGGGAGCGCTTTTGGACACGCTTTCAGTCATTGCGCTGGCATACAGTACCCGCGTTATAACTCAACGCACATCTTCAGAGGTGCGCCTTGGCATGGATTAAAAATTCGGAATCTTGCCGCATGGGACCGGGCTGTCCCTTCGGTGCGCACCGCCTTAAAATTCCCCCATATCAAGCGGAAATTTAGAAAAAACCTTCATTTTTGCCCCGAATCACCAAATTTAGTTCGTACGGCTCTCCAGACACACGCAATCCTGAGAACCCCATCTAAGTCCAGCGGTTATAGTCTAAACCGAGTTGAAGCTAGTAATATAGGATTTCTCTAAAACTACTCCCATCTTAAAATGGCTCATAGGTTTTCCATACCCATTCTATCTCATCCAAACGGCACTTTGGCTGCTGTTGATAGTGACATTCCCGAATGAAGGCATTAGATATAAAACCCGGCAAATCCGAGTTCAATAGGATTTTGACCCACACGATAGCTAACCGAGTAAGCATCAGTTATCCAATGTACTTAGTGGTGTTATGATGCCGTAGAGATGTTTGGGTTGATTGACGGCGAATTAATTCGTGATGATTCCAGAATTGATTGAAATCAAAGGAGTTCCATGGCCAATTTTACCTGCCGGAATACACAAGGCAGACTTTGATGAGATAAGAAAGTGCTTTGCTTTAAACAGGCGACGGCGTGAATTATTTGACGGACTGGTAAGGGCTTCAAGAATTCTGAATCGGGCAGGATGTAAACGTTTATACCTTGATGGTAGTTTTGTAACAAAGAAGCCGATCCCCAATGACTACGATGTCTGTTGGGATCCATGCGGTGTAGACAAGCAACTGATGGATCCCGTACTCTTTGACTTTCGTAACGACCGGGCTATTCAGAAAGAGAGGTTCGGTGGGGAGTTTTTTCCATCAACTAGTCAAGCAGTATCATGGGGTCTGTCCTTCTTGGAGTTTTTCCAGATTGACAAGTCATCTGGAAAACAAAAAGTTATTATGCGTCGCTTAAACTTATTACATTCATCTACATCTCGGGTCTACAGCTTTTTAAGTGGGCAAGGCTCCAGAATTGGGATGAACGGTCATGAGATGGATTAGGTTCAGAGTCGATTTTGATGTTTATTTTATGGGTAGATACGCGATCCATTTTCATTAACCAATCAACCAATTGATCGATTCATGGCGATACAA
The DNA here is from genome assembly GCA_965209015.1 of Rhodothermales bacterium. Lineage (GTDB taxonomy): Bacteria > Bacteroidota > Rhodothermia > Rhodothermales > Bin80 > Bin80. The sequence goes on from OZ242367.1 coordinate 1,074,139, forward strand.
ATTCAAGATCTTAGTGAGCTCTTCGGTATAGGCTCTTCGTGGGAGGTATCGGAGATCACCTATGATTCTGAGGAGTTGACGGCGGAGATCCATGTCACCTATTCAAAGGATTTGGTGTTACGTTGTCCCGAGTGTGGGAAAGCCTGTCCGGGTTACGACCATCGTCGTCGGAAGTGGCGTCATACGCGAATTTGTGACTATCACACGCATGTGGTAGCGAGGGTTCCTCGCGTGCAGTGTTCGGAGCATGGGATCAAGACGGTATCGGTGCCATGGGCGGATGCGCGGGTGCAATTTACGACCGGATTTGAGGCGCGTGTGATTGACTGGTCCGAGGATGCGGGCAGTCTATCCACGGTGGGAACTCGACTGAAGGTGAGTTGGAGAATGATCTCTAATATCATGGAACGTGCAGTCAAGCGAGGGCTTGCTCGTAGAGAGGAAGAGAAGACGGAACACATCTGTGTGGATGAAATTGCCTTTACAAAAGGGCACAACTACGTTACGATAGTGGGGAATCCGAAAACGGGGCATGTATTGCATGTCGCGGATGAACGGAAGAAAGAAAGTCTGGAAAGCTATTATGCTTCTCGTTCCCCTGCGCAACTGAAAGCTCTCAAAAGCTTGAGTATGGATATGTGGCCCGCGTTCATCTCCGCTACACTCAAATGGGTTCCTGACGCAGAAACAAAGATTGCATTTGATCGCTTTCATGTAGCCAGATATATAGGAGGTGCAGTAGATAAAGTTCGGAAACAGGAGAATCGAGAATTACGGAAGGAAGGGAGTCTGGATCTCACAGGGACCAAGTATGTATGGCTGACCAATCCGCAGAATATGTCGGTCAAGCAAAAGAAACGATTCCAAGCGTTAAAGAAGAGTTCGCTGAGAACGGCTCGGGCTTGGGCGATCAAAGACCTGTCCCAGAGACTCTGGCACTATACGAGTCGAACGTGGGCACGCAAAGGTTGGACGCGCTGGTTGAGTTGGGCCATGCGCTGTAGACTTGCTCCCATGAAAGAGGCCGCGAAGACCGTCAAAAAACATCTATGGGGGATCATCAATGCCATCGTTCTCAAAGTCAGCAATGGGCCAGCGGAAAGTATCAATAGTAGGATCAAAAGCATCAAGGTCCGTGCCCGGGGATACCGAAATAAACAGCGGTTCGCCACTGCGATTTACTTCTATCTCGGAGGGTTAGATATGTATCCAGAAGGCTACCGAAATCAATTAACCCACTCTTAAGTGCGAAGAGCCTACATCTCTAACTGAACTAACAAATGATTATTACAAGACTTATTCCCCTGTATCTTTTTTTCGTAGGTTTAATCAGCATTTCTCCTTTGATTGCAGCTGCCCAGACCACCAATGGAGAGCTACATCATGTTAACACGGTTGACAAGACTATTTTTGTTGGAACCGATTTTGACCACGGATCATGTAGTTCGTCGTCGTGCCTCATGAAGAAAAAAAGATTGGTGCAGCACGTAAATCCAATCATTTACGATAGGGGCGATCTGATTATGGAGCGATCTATCCCAAAAATGTCTAATACTCAACCAAGATCTATATCAATCCAAACAGGAGTAAGTTTTTCAACGATCAAGGGACTTAATTTAGGGGAAGAGGATGAGGAATTAGCAGAAGCCTTCGGGTTTGACATTGGATATATTACAGGCTTTAATATTCAAGCCTCAGCCTATTTTCCATTCCATGGGAAACTGGGAGCTCGGCTTGGCCTAGGTTGGGCACAAAAGGGCTACTCTCAGTCGTCAGATTTAACTGATTTCTATAATGAATTAACAAGTCTATTCTCGGATGACCCCGATGATCTAATAGAAAGTGTTACTTCAACCTCAAGCATTACATCGAATTACCTCTCCATTCCGGCCCTCTTACAATTTAATCCTGTACCCAGAGTGCGTATCCTTGCCGGTCCAGTGCTCTCTGTTTTTCTTGGGTGCAGCATTAAAAACACAACTGAGATTGATTCTGAGACCGAAACTGTTACTGTTAGTTGTGATGAAGCAGAGGTGGACATTATAAATACATTGGATATATCTGTTACGACCGGAGCAGGTGTTGATATTCCTGTTTCAAACCGAATCTCTATATCTCTTGATGCAACTTTTGACCTGGGACTATCCAATATTGTAGAAGACGATCTATCTTCATCTACGGATGGAAAATATCAGGGATTTAGAATTGTTGCTGGTATAAGTATACCTCTTGGAAGTTGATTTCAGATATTTCTTTCTATCTTCAAGTTTCTGGGACATCTACTTTTATCGTGGTCAGGACTCGGTGTGCTATTCTAAATGCAGCTTCCAGTTAATTCAGGATAGTTCAAATCTTCCAGTGCTTCTGTTCTGGATCAATTTAGGCGTCTGCAAGCCAATGGATTGCAGACGCTACTACTTTTGCTACTGCCGAGTATGCAGTACCTGTCTAACGACAAAACTTTTTACTGCCAGCAACAAAAATTTTCACGGTTTTTGCTGTGATTAAATCTTGGGATAATCCTAAGGATAAATTGCGCGAATCAGTGAATTTCATTCACAGATTCAAGCAAATGATTACAGACGAACAGGTAGAAAATGTTTTTCAATTTAAACATAAGAATAAGATGACCGTCAAAGCAGCCACCGCGAAAGCGGCAATGAGTGAGTCGACTGTACGCAAGAATCTTCGTTCGGGGGAAACTCCCGAGCGAATTGAAAAAGCCCCCTGTGTCAAGTCGACGCGTGGATGTATTTGCGGGAGTATGGAAGGAATGTGTAGAGTTTTTGGAGGTAGATCCGACATTGTATCTCTTAATATTCAGCTACGCATCAATTCCTTAGCATCACCTTGAACTTGCACATAGCACTCACAATCGGGTAATTTGCAAATGTTGCCTGAGTATCCGAATGAAATGATTACTGACAGAAAATGTGGCTCACATCGCTCGTAATCAATAATCATTCTGCCTAGATATGGACTCATGCTTGAGTATTACGACGTAAGTGAGCCACTGAATACGATTGATGTGAGCCACTTATTCCGCGCAAGTGAGCCACTGAATACGATTGATGTGAGCCACCCATTCCGTCATTGGATTGGACCTTTTGAGTTCATAGCTTGGGGATATACGCGTCGTATTATTCAAAACTCTCTCATCTTCGTATTCTTCGCATTTCATTTCACAAATTGCGAGGAATACCTATGCCTACGAAACGAATTAAGATGAGAGAGATCAAACGTATTTTGGCCCTTCATTTTGTGGACAAGCTGTCCAACCGAGGGATTGCTCGGTGTGTAGGGATCAGTCGTGCTTCGGTAGCGCGTCTTCTTGAGCGTGCAAAGCGTGCGCAGTTGACGTGGCCATTACCTGCGGACATAACCGATGCAAAGTTGGAGGCAATGCTCTACCCTCCAACGACAGGAGATGCGTCGGTAGCGCGTCCGGTCCCGAACTGGGTTGAAGTTCGGAGAGAATTGGCACAACACCGATCACTCCCCCTTCATCAAGTGTGGACGGAGTACATTGAGGAGCATCCAACGGGCTATCAGTATAGTCGGTTTGCAGAGTTATATCGTAACTGGCGCTCCACGCAGGTAGATCCTGTGATGCGCCTAACGCACAAAGCGGGCGAGCGATTATTTGTGGATTACTCGGGGAAGAAACCCACCATTACGGATCCAGACGGTGAGGTTCGGGAGGTGGAACTGTTTGTGGCCGTACTGGGGGCATCTGGGTATCTATATGCGGAAGCCACGGAGTCACAGAAGGTCGCGGATTTCTGCGGATCAATTCGTCGGACCTTTGAGTTTTTCGGAGGCGTTCCGAAAGTGATTGTTCCAGACAATCTAAAATCCGCGGTGATCAAATTCCGTACGGACGACACACCGATTCTGAACGAATCTTTTCATGATTTGGCAGAACATTACAACGTACAAGTATTTCCTGCACGTCCCAGAAAACCAAGAGATAAAGCGAAGGCAGAAGGCGGAGTTCTCTTGTTGCAGAGAAAAGTTTTGGGCGCGCTGCGAAACGTACCCTTTCACAGTCTTGCAGAGCTCAATGAAGCGATTTTGGAGCAGGTTCAGGAACTCAATCAAGCTCCGTTTCAGAAGCATAATACAACGCGTGCACGCCTGTTTGAAGAGATGGATCAACCGATGCTACGTCCATTACCCCAAGAGCCTTATGAATTTGCGGTCTGGATCCATAACCGGAAGGTCTCCTTTCATTACCATATTCAAATTGACAGACACCATTATAGCGTACCGTACACCTACCTGAATCAGCAGGTGAGTGCACGCGTGTCTGCAAAGACGGTGGAGATTTTTCATGGCGAGACCCGAATCGCATCTCACCTACGGGAGAGCGCGAAAGAGAAGTATACGACCGTTGAACAGCATATGCCGAAAAACCACCAAGACGATGAATCGTGGTCACCGTCGCGATTTGTGAATTGGGCCAAACAGGTCGGTCCTTCAACCACCGCACTGATTGAAGAAATCTTTGCGCGAGCTTTCGTTCCCGCACAGGTGTTTCGGCGCTGCATGGGAATTCTTAGACTGGGACGTGAATTTGGCAATTCCGTTCTGGAACAGGCCTGTGAACATGCCTTGAATCAGAACCGATTGACGACGGGGGCGGTGAAGAAACTGGCCAAACAAATCGCGGACGAATCTCAGCAATCCCCGTCTCCAATTGAACATAAAAATATTCGGGGTGCAGACTATTATTCATCTAACTAACCAAACTCTATGCTCTTACACCCAACCCTCTTGAAACTTGAACAGATGCGGCTCAACGGCATGGCCGCCGCCCTACGGGATCAACTGGATACCCCAGATATAGACACCATGCCGTTCATGGATCGTTTGGGACTCATGGTCGACCACGAAGAGGCGGTCCGGGGAGACCGACGATTAGCCCGTCGGTTACACACCGCAAAACTGCGTCTTCAGGCCAACATGGCGAATCTGGACTACAGCGCGTCTCGTGGACTGGATAAGCGTCTCATGCTCCATCTATCAAGCTGTCAGTGGATTCGCCGTCAGCAAAATGTCATCATTACGGGGCCGACTGGAGTTGGGAAAAGCTATGTTGCTTGTGCACTGGCACATAAGGCGTGTCTGGAAAACTTCAATACGCGCTACTACCGACTCTCCCGACTCTTAGAAACCCTGCAAACCGCGCGCAAGGAAGGCGTTTTCTTGAAAGAATTGAAACAGCTTGCGCGCATGGATGTATTGGTATTGGATGACTGGGGACTCCATCAGATTGCTGCGCATCCTCAACGAGACCTTATGGAACTACTTGATGATCGCTACACCGTACGGTCTACCATTGTGACGAGTCAGTATCCCTTGGAGAAATGGTATGAGACCATGGAAGACCCTACGCTGGCAGATGCAATCCTAGATCGACTGGTCAACAACGCACATAAAATTGAACTGACGGGAGAGTCCATGCGCAAAGTACAAGGTCAACAAGAATTGAAGAACGAATCCATCTCATAATGCAACCCGTCTTGCATACATACTGTGCACGACTTCGCCGACGGAATGGGTGGCTCACATCAATCGTATTTGGTGGCTCCCATCGTTCGTATTCAGTGGCTCCCATCGTTCGTAATCGGTGGCTCCCATCGCTCGTAATCGGTGGCTCTCATCGTTCGTATTCGGTGGCTCCCATCGTTCGTATTCGGTGGCTCTTTTGTTTGGAATACTCACTCATGCTTTAGTCAAACCCTCAATTACACTCTCAAAGAACTGCTTCCCAAAGTCTTCAACGCTACTCAATTTTGGACGACCATTCCTTGGCCGTATGGCAAATCGTTCCTTTCCTATTTCATAGCCAATCTCAACAGTGCTTGGTAAATGACTCTCCTCCAAGTATTCTATCGGCTCATAGTGATAAGAGTTCTTTGGCGTTTCCCGCGCGATGTGAAGAGTGACAGCACATTTCTGTTTCATAGATTTTCTTGCACTTCCAAAGAAGAAAAGATATCTAACCGTGTCATCCCCTTTCTTAAAGTCAATTCGAAGAAACCAAGTTCGTTTAGCGGATTCGTTAATGCGTAGAGCAGAATACTTCTCAAATTCTAGATTTCCATAATCCCTTATGCGCACGCTGGCACCATATGCTACATTGTTAATGGCAATCGCAGTCTGGTGAAGATGACTTTTTAATAGTTCCATTGCATTTTTCCATACCTCGTACTCGTTCTCAGCTTTTATCTTTTCAGACCGGGAATACTTCTCTCCAAGGTTTTTAGCCCACTCAATATGTTTTTCTTGCTCCTTAGCAGCTAGTTCATATTCCTCGAGGCTCTCTTCTATGCATTCACCAACAAGTGAAATAAAGGAACTCAGATCAGATCCTTGTGACTCTGCCAGTGTATCATAATAACGGATACGATCTTCCTTGGAAATGATTGCAATAGGGTAACCATACCGCATGAGCATGAGATTCAGTATAAGACGTGCGACCCGGCCGTTCCCATCAATAAAGGGATGGATCATTACAAACCATGTATGAGCAACTGCGGCAGACAACAAGCCTGATACGCTTGCAAACTCTTCCCGACTTGGAGTGCTTGTGGCTGCGAGCCAAGACGTAAAGTCCTCCATTTGTGCTGGCACGGATTCTGGGCCAGGTGGCTTATATTCAGAACCACTAATCTCTACTGAAACCGATCGATAGCTACCAGCTTCGTCGGAAATGCTTCTGGGTACTAATTCATGTATCTGACGGATATCAGTTCCTGTAATTGGTTTAATGTTATTGCCTGCTATTTCCTCAAAAAAATCCAATGCGTGGGATAAATTTCTGGCTTCAGCTTGATCTTTGAGTGGAATGCCTGTTAGAGTGAGCCCCGATTCTACCACCTCCTGAGTCTCACCTACATTCAGCTTGTTCCCTTCAATTGCGTTGGAGTGATAGATATTTTTAATTCGGAAATACTTGCGAATCCGATGGAGGACTTCTGGAGAAAGGCTTCCCCTCATTCGCATAGCTTTCACACGATCGGCAAGGTTTTGAAAATTCGCAGGGCTCACATCATCATAGCAATATGGTGTGTCAGGTATATCAACATGCATGATTGAATAGAGAACTAACTGAAAATGTACTGAAGGACTCTCCAGTCCCTCTTAACCTCAGCGCCATTAAAGACATCAGAGAGAAAATGTGAATTTTTTCTGTACAGCGACATAGAACGGTGATGCCCCGATAATTATTACCGTAGTTTAATTTGATCATACTAACTGCAGGCAAAATACGACTATTCATCGTACAAGTGACATAAGTTTAAGCCTTTGTGGGTGTCCGAACAAATGAACCACCGATCCGCGGGAAGTGAGCCGCTAATTTCCAAAGAATTGGCTACCAAATCGGACAGGAAAGATGAACAAAGTATGTATGCAAGACGGGTTGCATAATGAGATTTACTCGATCTGCTACATATTCAGATGAAATTGTCCGTCTATTCACCTATAATGGAAGAACAGAAGTTGAACGAGGAAAGTATGTGCTCGTATTTTCCATTATACCTGAATATACGTCATTCTTCAAATCAGATCTGAAAAGGCTCCTTCACTTCATAAAATGGATCTTCGCCTTTAATTGTAGATTCAGTTGTAAATTTAGTTAATACTCGGAAGTAATCTGCGGGATTTGGGAGATGTTCTCTTTTTCCTGTGAGGCTTGCGAGTCAACCATCCACTTAATCATTGATTGCCTCATGCCAACGACCTCCATAGATAAGAGTCTAGGCCTCCGAGCGCCCTGGAAGATTTTAGAGGATACGTATGATGACAAGGCCAAACGTAGAACGGTGACGTTGACGTGTCCAGACACCTCCTCGTTGCAGTGTCCAGAATGTGATAGGGTGTATTCTTTTTACGATTTACGCACGGAGCTGCAATGGCGTCACTTAGATACGTGCACATACCAGACGATCCTGGTCGCTCGGGTTCCTCGGATCAAGTGTTCTGCGCATGGGGTGAAGACGGTCCGGATTCCTTGGGCGGATCCGAGTTCTCGATATACGCATGACTTTGAGGCGTACGTGATTCGGTGGGCGAAGGAGGTGAGTATTACGACGTAAGTGAGCCACTGAACACGATTGATGTGAGCCAACTGCCTATTCCGGTGTATTGAGACACCCAATCTGCTCTATTGGGACACCTGCGTATTCCGCTCAGCTGGGACACCGAATCCTCTTGACGTCTAACCATGGTTCCGAAAGATGCGCCCTGCAAAATTTCACGCATTTTGTTGCATGGAAGGAATATGAGTGAAACTTAGTTTTCCAAACGAGATTGATGTTGCCAGAGTACTGAGGTTGAATTCTGGCACAATTTTGATCTGAATATACAGATGTGTGCATCATAAAAGTAGAATTGCCAAGAATATTCAATATCAGCAACTTGCTTACAGGAGTGCATGCCTAAAGATAACAAGAAACGCCACACTCATTAATTAACCATAATTTCAAGGAACAGTGTTGAATCCATACGGATAGACGCAATAGAGCGTAGAGCATCTATAAACGAAGTATCAGTTTCAAGTGATTGGATTGACTGAGCTAAGTAGGCTCTCGTTGAATTTGCAACCTCTTCGCGAACAATTTTATCTTTCTCTAAACCAAGATCTGATGCAGCTATTGCAAGTGCCTCGTTTCGGATGGCGCGCCCTAATGATGCAGCCGGGTTGGAGGTTGCCTCAGAAAGTGGAAGACCGGGAAACCAGAAGAAATAATCCTCTGCTGTAAATGTATGGCTGCTCCCGTTCATTGAATAGGTCGCAAGAGCGGTCGTAGGCATAAGTGTAAGCGGAGGGGTATCAAAGTTCGTGTCTATGGTAACCGATGAGTTCGTCAATCTCCCAAGAGCAGAACTTAGCGAACGAACCCCGTTAGGGATCACCTGCACATTTCGATCCTCCATAAATGATCGGATAAAATGATCCCCTTCAAGTCTTCTCTTACGGACCCGGAGGAGACTAGTAATTCCTGTTTTTCGATTTTGGAATTCCGATTCAGAAATAATTGGTGCTTGGATTCGATCCTCCACTCGAATAATATGCCATCCCACTCGACTGCGTATTGGCGTTGAAAAGCCTCCCTTCTCTAACTCAAAGGCAGCCTCGGCAATCGCATCATCCACTTGGAAATACCGTATTTCTCCAAGCCATCCAGCGGTAGAATCAAATGTTTCGGTTCCAAAGGATCGCTGAGCTTCATCAAGGAATGAGTGGCCGTCCTCTAGCCGGGTATGAGCGGCGCGGGCATCCGTTTCATTACGATAGAAGAGATGTCGGGCGGTCACAGGTTGTTTATACTTTGCAAATGCCTGACGAACCTCATACTCTTCTAATGGCGGGAGTCGTTCAACGAATTCAAGTTCGTAAAAGCGTCCTCCCATAGCACTCCTGAAGGCAAGTTCTTCATGTTCGGAGAGCAGTGAATCTGAGTCTAGATTTCTTCGGAGAGCTTCTTCGTACCAAAGGTGATCTTCAATGAGTTGATCCAGGTGAGTATAACGGGCTTCTGGGATGTCATTCATACCGCTCTGGATCAAGAATCGTACATACGAACGCTCAAAATCATTGACGGTGATGGAATGCCCATTGATGGTAGCCAATACGGACTCTTGCTGTGACGGAGAGCTCGAGCACCCGGCAAGGAAAAAGAGGAATAGAGCAGAAAAAATCCAAGAGCTAGAAGTACACACGAAAATCTACCACCTGTGTTTGCCCAAGAAGGTTGAATGGCGTGTATGCGTAATCAAATCCCAAACGAGAACCGAAAGCTCGTATATCTAGTCCGGCCCCAAAGGTCAAATGACTGTCCACATCGTCAATAAATAAATCCTTGTAACCAGCGCGAAGATCAAAGTTGAAGGTTCGATTGTGGATCCGTAATTGAGCGCCTATATCACTATTTAAGCTGTTATCGTTACTCTGCTGAATATCTGCTAAGGCAGAAAATTCTGTCATTCCGGTCTGTACAACTGGCACAGCGATGCCAAACTTGAACGAAAGAGGTAGATCCCATGAATCCATTTCAATTCGAGCAGGAATATCAGGATTATTACCATTATTCGTTTCATCTATATCAACGAAGACAATACTGTTAACACCAGACATCTGCATTTTGCCTCCAAAATTCTGGATTGAAGCGGCCAGAGTAAGACCACGCAGATATTCAGATTGAAAAACAAATCCAATGTCAAAGCCAATCGTGCTGGCTGTCATATCCCGGATCTGCTGACGCACATGCTTGGCGGTGGCACCAAAATAGAAAGAATTGGTCAGTGGCTGAGCGTAACTTAGTCCGATACTAAAATCATTCGCACGGAAAGTTTCGCCGGAGCCCTCAGGGAACGCGATAGTTCGGACGACCATATCTCCATAATTCACACCAGCGACACTAAGTCCCAATATACGATCGCCGTATACAGGAACTACAATAGATGCAGCGTTGTAGCTGATGTCTGCCAACCAACGCGAGTGCGACAAAAATATACTCCCAGCAGAAGAGTGAGTATCATAAGATCTAGCAGCTCCTGCAGGGTTCCAGAAGAGTGCATCCGCACCAGTTGCAAGGGCAGTATATGCATGGCCAAGTGCTTGCCCCCGCGCCCCTGTCCCAATCGTGAGAAAGCTGGCAGCCGTGGTTCCAGTTCGGCTTTGTGCAAAAATTTCTATCGAACCGCAAAACAGAATTGCCAACAGTAGTGCAATGCAAGAAGCAACATTAAGTGACCGATAGATCATTTGACCAGAGCAAATTTACCCACATGTTCACCAATACCGAGGGCTTCTACATGGAATACATATACACCAAATGCAATATCCTGCTGTTCTTCAGTTCGGAGATCCCACCACTGTGAACCATCATTTGTCACGCTGTCATGATCCAGTGTGCGGATGAGCTCTCCTCGGATATTGAAGATACGGATGGTACATTGCGGAGGAAGATTGATAAATTGAACCCGGCGCTCCCCGCGTCCTTCAATTTGGCTCCTTGGTTCAAATGAAGAAGTGCCAACATAAGGATTTGGAACAACAGCAATTTGATCTAATTCGTTACGGGCTTGTTCTGAATCAATAAACGAGGAGCGTAAAGTAAATTGAAAAAAGTCTCCAGTAGCAAATGGCTTTTTACTTGAAATATGAAAGGAGTTACCCGAGGTAGGGGGAGTAGAAGTTCGACTCCCATCAGCGTCAAATTTGATCCGATAGCGAAAACGCCAACCACCTCTACCACCCGGCCGTTCCGCAATGATCGCTTCATCGCCAGCATCAAAAGTACGGTTGTCATTCTTATCCAGCATGAAGAGTTCCGCCGGAATATTTTTTGTAGTGTTGATGACAAAAATTGGAACTTCCTCGCGTAAGTATCCAAAAAATCGTGGAGAGCGATAGAGAGAGTCATCGGGAGATACCCAGATGAGTTTATAGTCATCTGGAGAAGCACGAAAGGCCGATGTGGTATCCCGGTCTACGGAAGCAATCCAATTTGTAGAATACCCGTCAAGGGATCGAGGGTCAACATCGTAGATCTCATTCTGGGTACCTTCATTTACAAGGTAGCCTGTCCGAAGGAGATCAATTTGACAGCCGATCGGAGATGGACAGTCAACATTATCAACTTCAATGATGAATCCAGAAGTTGGTGGGGTAGATTCAACGAGCGGAGAAGGGGCAATGAGAGTTTCCCCATTTACAATATTTACAACTTCATAAGCACTGGTTTGATACAAATCAGAATTCTCCGAAATCAACTCGCTAAAAAAGGAGATTCGATAGACTCCCTCAAAATTAGCCTGCTCTTCCTGAATCACGCGCACCGAGATAGATCCTGACCCGATCCCTTCGGTTACGCGACTTAGATCTTCATTGGCACCACCCTCAACAAATCCAACTGGGGTGGATCTGGGAGTCACAGCCGCTGCATTCTGAGAGAATCCGGTCAAACGGCCGGCTTGATTCACACTAATGTTAAACGAATTTTCTTGAGGATCAATGGACTCTTTGGTTGGATCATCTGGATCACGGAGTCCACGATCGTACGCAACCAAGGCATAATAATACGTGATTCCATTGGTCACCTCTTCATCAATATAAAAGTACTGAAGACCCGAGTTGTCACCGAGATAGTATACGGCTTCACCTTCCAGAACCGTGATGGATCCTTCAATATTGTTATCCAGATCCCACTGTGCAATTGGCTTAAAAAAAGTGGCAACGCCATCAACATTCGTGATCGTCCGTGCATCAAAAAGTAGAGGATCCGTACCTTTGTAGAGCTTGAAACCCTCAAAATCAAATTCTTGAGTAAAGCGGTCAAAACTTCGCACGGCAACGGTATCCCAGCTCAATACTACACGTCCATCCCCAGGGACAGCGGTCAACGAAGGCAGAAAAGGAGGCTGAGCAAAGTTGTAGTCAGCATTAAATATACTCTGGGCCGTACGGCGATTTTTGAAAAAGTCGCGCTCATCCTCTCCAAAAATCCACGCCGTAGAAAAAAAGTTCGTTCCCTCAGGTTCCAATCCAACAGGACCAGAAGAGAAGAGGATGAATGGTTCAAGATCAGCCTTGAAAGCTTCGGGTTTTGTACCAAGGGGGAACTGAGCGAAGTTGATGATCCGATCCCACATCCATGCATCCTCTCGCAAATTATCACCACTTTCATAAAATGGTCTCGTCTGAAGATCGAATCCCGTAAGTCCTACTTGATCGGACTCGTCAATATCTAGCTCGTCAAAATTCGGCTCTCCAGGTGTAGGAATTCCATCCGCCTCTCCATCATCTGGACCTGGATATCCCAGGTCAAAAGGTCCTTGGCCATCCCGTCCAACATCATTATTGAGCGCCTCACCAGGATCAAGTATCCCGTTTCCATTGTCGTCAGAAAACCCAACCCAGTCCAAGTTTTCATCCCCAGTCCACCAACGTCCGGCAATATATGCCGGGCGCAATTCAAGGGGACCATAGTAGGCTTCAAAATTACCAAGATTATACCTTGAAGCGGCGGCCATCAGAATTTGTTGCTGCCCCTCCACGAGGGTCCCCGTACCACCAAATCGGGACTCATCTGTCATTCCATCTTCGTCATTGTCTTCTCCATCTCTTGGCCGGGCAGGACTCTCAAGGAAAGCAAAGCCTGTATATCCTAAGGGGTAATTTCCACCAGTAGGACGTGTCCCAATCCCATCTTGATCCCAGCCGTAGGCCACATCTTGTTGGGGATCAAACGCAGCATTTTCGTCTCCTTCCTCATTCCCCAAACCATAGTCCATGATCTGTCCCAAATACAAATCAGAGTGTGTCTTATCGGTAACGTTAGTAATACGGTACAAAATAAACATCAGATCCTCGGCGAGGACATTGGCCCACTGAAATAGACGAACTTGTGCTTGCAGTCCCATGCCCCCAATGGTTGAATCTTCGCTACTGGCATAGTAAACACCGTACTCGCTGTTCGGTCTTTGCGTCTCAGGATCAAGGGCATATTCCATGTCGGTGAAGTCATCCATCACATAGAAACTCTCTAAGTCTGCATTGAAAACACCTCGACCGAAAAAACCGTTCCAATTTCCAGGCCAGCCAGGATCATCAGGATTGTTCAGGCGGTCAGGCCAGAAACTTGGCCAAGAATTGGGATCATCACTTAGCGCGGGAGTGGGAGTTCGCTGCCCCGTGATTGGATCCAAGCGGTTCACGTTCATGAATCCAGGTAGGGGGGTCCATCCCCAGAGTGATCCATCTGGACTTAATCGCTTGCCAAAATCCCGATAAGTCAGAATAACTGGATTGAGAGTGGTATCCTCGGAAGCATCTGGAAAAAACTCTAGCCATTTCATGCGTTCGCCAGGAACTTGGCCCGCCACCATGATCCCAACCCCATCAATATGACGGCCTCCAATCCCACGTGGCCATATTCCCCACGGGAGATCATTCCATCGTGCAAGTTCGCCATGATTGCGAAAATTGGTTTCAATTAGATTTCCATCCATTACACCACGAGCAATCAATGTCTCATCCCCTCGAAGGTCAGAGGAAATATTTTGTGCAGACACAAATTTGGGCGATAGATAGAGGAAGCTCAGAAGCAGAGCAAAACCGAGGATGGCTGTATTCCTCATTAGAAACGATAGTTGAGACCAATACTGATTTTTCGGGGTGCGCCAAAGTTTTCTTGGCGATAGTAAAATTCGTCTAAACTATTCAGTCCTCCCACTTGTGCGCCCGTCCGCCGAAATAACTCTAAGGTCACCGATTCGTCCGCACGACCAGTATCTTCGTACACACCCACTTCCTGAACCGCGTCAAAGAGGTTTTGGGCTTGCAGGAATAACTGGAGATTGGGCCGAATCCCTGGAATCCGATAGTACATGCGTAGATCTGTTCCAAAGATGAGAGGTTTTGTTGCATTATTCTTTTTTACAGAGCGGATAAACTCTCGCACCGTCGTGTAAGGTGTACCGCTTTGTAGACGATTGATTACGGTGAGGGACAAGCCATTGAAGGGCTCAAAAGTGATCGTATTGTTCAGTACATGTCTTCGATCCCAGTCCAGTCTCACTAAGGAGAGAATTTCGTCCAATCCAGCCTGTTGACGACCAAAAGCTTCTCCAGGGCTCGACGAGGTTCCTTCTGCAAACTGCAATGTATAATCAATCGTCCAACTTAGCCTCCCACCAGATCGCTGAAAAAGAGATAATGTAAGGCCTCGAATCGTCCCGTAATCCCGATTAATCCAGCGGATAACAAAATCCCCCTGGGGAGTACGGGAGATTTCCTGCCCAGTCAAATTACGCACATCCTTAGAAAAGACGGTGATTTCCATTCCAAGACGATCGGTGAACCCCTGTTGTAAACCGACCTCAAAGGAAAGAGTGCGTTCAGGGTTGATTCCAGGATTTCCAAATGAGTTTGACAATGAAGCAGGATTGATCTCGTACTCAGGATTCGTATAAAGTAGTCCAAAGGATGGGATCTGGAAGAACAGCCCCGCGGAAAATCGCATGACACCAGTTTCCGAGATGGGAAAAGCTACACCAAGACGAGGACTCAGCTGCATATCAATTTTTGCAGATTCCCGGTTTGAGATAGTACTTTCAGGATTGTTCGGATTAGGAATCTCTTCAAGTTGGCCTTGGCCCCAGTCAATCGGGGTCAGATAGTCAGGATCGAAGTAATCAAAACGTAATCCAGCATTGACAATGAGCCCAGTAAACTCCATTTTATCTTGGATATAGGCGGACACCTCAACAGGTTTTGCCTGCAGTCGATTATCAGAAAACTGATCAGGAGAGGGTTGAGGTAGGTTTCCTGTCCTAAATGAACGCTCAATTCCAAAATCTCGGTTGTCGAGAGTATGAAAGCGGGTTTGTATACCAACTTTCATCAAATGGACACGATCTAACTGATGAGAATAATCGGCAACAATAGTGTGAGTTGCTGTGAGTTGGTCGCTATTAAATAGGTCATTGCCCGCAACGGCGAATGCATTTGCTCCCTGCAAAAAGCCAAAATCACTACTCACATGGCGTTCATCAAAGGGAGACTCGTATAGGTATACATCTGTTTTGTCATGTAAGTAGCTGTAAGACAAATTGGCGAATGCGCTACTCCCGATCGTGTATCGGAGGCCGAGAATGTGCGTCTGGTTAAAAAAATGGACCGTATTAATTCCGTTCGGAGTGTATTTTCGGAAGTGATTGTAGGGTTGGAATGTACCAGATTGAAGAAATATATTGTAATCCAGATTCAGGCGAGATGTAATGGAATATCCAATGGTAGCGTTTACAGAAAGGCGATCCGTACGATTACGAGGGACAAAGTCACCGCTTCCTGAGGATTCAATAGTCCAGAAATCCCGAGATAAACCAGTATTCAGATTCTGAGATGAATCGGATGGGGCAAATAGATCACGTCCGATGAAGTGAGAGTTATCCTGGAGAAAGCGAACCGTAGCCTGAAGCCCAAGCCGATCACGAATTAGAGGTCCACCCAGGGACGCCTGCACATCCAGTAGATTGGGAAGACTGCCAGCATTCGCGTACGAAATCGTATCTGGAGCAAAATCTGAGAAAGATAGAGCAGGGCCAGCATCCGTTGTTCGACCGATAAACTCCAACTCTCTATTACTTGCTAGAGCACCAGTATAGGCAAGGAGAGAGCCGCTCCATTGATCAGGTACGTCTTTAGTAACAATATTCACAACTCCACTAGTCGCCTGTCCGTATTCAGCGTTAAATACACCACTGATGACTTCCAGGCTGGCCACCATATTTTGCTCTATATCAAATGCGGCATCTTTGCTGAACGCATTGGTAATCGGGACACCATTGACCAGGTAAGTGACTTCACCGGTTCGTCCTCCTCGAAAGTGTCCATCTACAACTCCAGCTTGTAGGTTGATCGCGTCCTGCACATTGGTAACGGGTAATACCTCAAGTTGCTCGGCATCAATCACGGAGGTTGTCGTCGTGCGATCCAACTCTACAATGGGTCGTTCGGCTACGATCACAACCTCCTCACCTTCAATCGTTTCCTCAGGCAGTTCAAAATTGACCGTGGATGTTTGATCTTGAACTACACGGAGATTTTGGACGCTCACCGTAGCAAAGCCGACAAAGGATGCCTGGAGAGTGTATGTTCCAGGGGGGACATTTAGAATGAAATAATATCCATCAACATCTGTCACCCCACCTATGGAGGTTCCAGAGATGACAACATTTACACCGGGTAGACCAAGTCCCGTTCCAGCTTCTAAGACTCTCCCTGCTACTTTTCCGGTGGGACCACTGGTGGGGTGGGCAGAAAGTCTGTCCGCCCCACCAGTGAGAAGAATAAATAGGAATACGAACAACCCAAAATATTTACGCTCCCAAGAAGTGTGCATTACTTGATAAGGAGCATACGCCTCGCCATCATGACCGAAGATTCGGTTTCCATGCGATATAAATAAATGCCGGATGACAGTCCAGATGCATCAAATTGAACAGAGTGCCTACCTGCTCCATGAGGTACCTGATCCAGTAATGTAGCAACGGTTCGACCCATCGAATCGAAAATACGAAGGGTTATGGATTCAGATGCAGGAAGAGCAAATTGGATCAGAGTACTCGGATTGAAAGGATTCGGATAATTCTGCTCCAATGAGATCTCCGTTGGTAGCTCTTGCGACTCCAGATTTGTTACCGTGAAATCGGATATGGTCACGGACAGTGTCCAAGTGAGGTCGTCGTATGCATCATCTGTACTTGTAGATGTATGTCTCAGCGTTACGGTATCATCATCCCGATCATCATCTATTGCCGCCATGACGATGACTGGCTGGCCCATGTTCCAGTTCTCAGGTGTAAACGTCAAACCTGAGAATGCAGTATTCGGATCCTCATCATTATCAAGTGTCAGGTCACTCTCTTCTTGTCCCGTAATCGCTACGGAAACGTCTGCAGAAGGTTGCGAGGAGAGCTTTATATAGTAGGTCCGACTTTCATTCTCACTTAGAGAAAGTTCGGTGATTGCCGATCCGCCGGAAGTCACAGAAAATTCAATACCAGAGTTTATAAGATCTTGAGCGTCTCTTCCAACGAATGCCACAGTGGCCCACTGCGCCGGCGTGTTCCACCACTGACCGTCAGCATTTGACTTGATGGACCACTGAATCTGGTTATCACGCGTTCCCTCGTCTGCGTCATTCAGAGCAAAATTGAAGGGAAAGTAGCCAATCTCAGAGCCGGAAGGGAATAATATGTTAGCATCCATCATTTCCGTATCTTGAATTTGATCCATAGGGATAAGTGAAAGCATTTTATATCCGATGACTTGGCTACCGTCCATTAATTGGCCATAGATAGCGCCCCCCCCCACAGGTTCTGCATCAATACTCCATCCGACATAAACAGCCCCATCGGTTCCTTCCGTACTCCCATCTCCTTGGCCGAGGATACGGAACTGATAATCGGCAAATTCTCCACGTTCCATGTTTTCATGAGGGGAGCCGATGAAGATCCCACCACCATCTACCTCCCTGACGTCATAGTTGCCCCAACCTAACTCAATGCTGTCATACATCCAACCATCACCAGGACTGCTATTCATGCTCTGTAGTGAGATCTGATCATCTGTGACCTCTACATAGACATATAGTTCTGGAGGATCTACACTATATCCAGCCCACAGCTTGCCACTAATATCATCATCAGTAGTTTCACGACCAATATCCGCAAGCGAAAAATGCAGAGTATTTAGCTCAAAGGGCATCAACCCCTCTGGAAATCCATTCATCACATCCTCAAATGAATCACCAAATAGCAGATCAGCGAGGTGGTCAATCTCCCCGGATGTAAGCTCAGGAATATGAGGTTGAACAGGCAAATTTTCATTTGCAACGCCCGCCATGCTCATTGTAACATCTTTATTCTCATCACCAGTTTCACTTAGAGTGGTCACCGCATAATAGAGTGTGACGGGAGCTAAACTGATATGTGGAACTTCAATCGAGTGCTCAAACGAAGTAACGTCGCTGTCAACCTGATCTCCTAAATTTACTCCTGGCGATGTTACATCCACAATCTCTTCCATGCTGTAGTAGATCTTATATCCACTAACACCTGAAACCTCTGCCCAAGACACCGTGTTTTGGTTACCAGTTGCCTCAACTGAAATCCCGCCGACCGGATCAGGGAGAACGGTAAACTGTGTAAGATCAAGATCTTCGGCCCCGATGTAGACATCATCAATATAAATTGGTCCACCACCCTCATTATTATTGTCAAAGTGAATTCCTAAATTCTGGACATTAGTCCACTCAAATTCTCTCCATAGTTGTGGGTTCTCGGTGGTGTTGGGACCCATTTCATCGGCGACTCCGACCCCAAATCCTCCACTGGACCATCCTCCAGCATATTTCCAATGCATTGCCAACTCATCTAACTCACCACCTGCTTTGGCATCCTCTAACTCAGCGTAGGTAGCGGGAGGAAGTGGAATCGAAACTTCATGCCATTCCCCATTGCGAATTTCTTCGGGGATGCGCCATACCAGCCTGAATGGTATATCAGCTGAACCATCGTTGGCACCCTCTCCATCGGTCTTATCCTCTAACAGGATCTGAACTCTTGATTTTCCAGCATTCTCAGCGTCAACCCAGATTTTCATATGAAGAACATCCCCATCCATCCGGTTTTGTGAAAGATCTCTGCCTACATTAGAAGGAAAACGAAAAGCTCCGAATGCCCAATTCCCATGATTCCAGTTCAATACATTATCAGAAGGGTTGATAGGGCCTGGATCAGGATTGTCAAGAATATCCAAATCCAAATCTGGTATCTCGGGGTTAACCCCTTCAACAAAGAATACAAAGTCATCTCCAAGGGGAGGCCCTGCTTGTCCAAAGGTGTTGGTAGATCCAAAGAGCACCAGCGTGAAGAAGAAAAAAAAAGAAGTAAGTGTGTTTTTCATGAAATTCTAATTTTTAGGGGTAATGAGAGCACTACGATCAGGGATAGCTAGTCAATTGAGGTGTAGGCAATAAAAAGATTTTCATAGAAATTGTCACAAAAAATTGAGTGGATGAAAACGCAACAACTATCTTTTCTAATAACGTTATCTATATGACTTCAGATTGAAAGCAAATCATATCCACCTACATTTCAGTGTTGTGTTTACGAAATCAGGACATGATCTGGTATTTAGCATGGTCACGTTTCCAGAATGTTTAGATACATCGCTATTCAACTATATAATCCATAAGGCAAATATGAAATACACCCCCTCCCTTTCAAGACATGGGAGGGGGCATTTTTCATGTGAACGAACCAGAACTAATAACCAGGATTCTGTATCAAGTTTGGGTTGGTCTGAATCTGGCTCTGCGGGATTGGGCCTACATTTAGATGAGAACTGGACATTTCCTTGTACCGCCAGGGATCATTGAATCTTGTCTCACCACCAGCAACACCGGCGAACCGAATCAGATCCTGCCGACGAGTCTGCTCAAAGAATAACTCTCTGGCCCGCTCAGCCAAAAGCCGATCAACCGTCAGATTATCAAATGGATCAACACCTGCGCGAGCACGAACTTGATTGACTAATGCTAAAGCTTCCCCACTGGCTGGGTTTTGACGCCAGAGGATTTCAGCTTTGAGGAGCAGAACATCGGCGTACCGGAAGATGACAAAGTCGTTACTCATCTCGCTACCAATACCTGGTTCAAACTCATACTTACCAATCCGAGCACCACACTGGCGACATACCATGCTTCCGTATACCCTTAGGCTTTCCGCAACACTGATTTGTGCATCAATGATTGAGGGGATGAATGAGAGTGGCTCACCATTCTTATCATACTCGCTGAAAACACCAGAGTCCATCACACGTGCACCACCAGCGGTATACTGAGGGCCAACCAGAAAATTACTCAACCGGTCATCCATTGTGCCCATTACACGCTCTAGTCCTGCATCATCACTGGTTGGGAGAACTCCCCATACTTCTTCTTGGGGGCCTGGATTTTGCACGGGGTCAATCACAGACTCATAAATCTTCTGGGTGGCGCTCCATCCATTCCAAGGTTGATTCTGGAAGTTATAGGTGTTCTGACTACCATAGTGCAATGTCATCTGGTGCAGGTTGAATCCTGAACGAAATACTTTATCATAGGGAACAACAAAGATGTTTTCGGGCGATCCTTCATTTTGTATAGCGAAATTTGAGCTGTAGTTCGGAGCTAAGCTGAATGCCCCTGAATTAATGATTCCATCCAGATAAGTCATTGCATCATTCCACCGCGCAGTCCCAGTATAGACTTCTGCATTCATATACAGCTTTGCCAGTGTCATGTGAGTGACAAAGGTATTCATCCGACCATAAGTGCCTCGCACATCAGCACTCAAGTTAGGTAGGTTGTCCAGAAGTTCTCTCTCAACAAATTCGAATACCATACGCCGTCCCTCGGCAAAGTTGGAGGACGGTTGAGAAGGCTGCTCCGGTGCATCAATGAAGCTAGTTACAATCGGAACATTCCCAAAAGCATCCAAGAGCCAAAAATAATAGAATGCTCGGAGCGCTTTGAGTTCAGATACAAACGGAATAACTAAATCGGCATTCGCGGTGCCTTCATCCAGTGCACTTTCAAACTGGAAGATGAGCCGGTTTGCATTGTTGACACCTCCAAAGTAATTATTCCAGAATCCCTCAAATGTGGACTCGGTGGGAGTCCATGTATGTGTATGTAAGCGGTACCAGAATCCTCCGTCAGACCAGTCCTGTCCTCTCGTGGGGACGATGATTTCGTCGGTGGTCACTTGATTCACTTGGGCAGGGGGACCGTTTCCTCCAGCTCCACCAAGGTTACTGTAGGCATCTCCCATCGCAGAAATGAATTGCTGGTCATTCTGGAAAAAGTCCGCAGGTTGAACCTGATCATCAATGGGCTCCGATAGGTCCGTGCATGCCGCGGCAAAAAGCAACATGCCCACTGCAAGGACCAACGAGCGAAGAAATGTAAGTGTTTTTTTCATGATTACCTATATCCGTGTGTTGGTCTATTATTACAAGTTAATGTTCACGCCGAACGTGACGGAACGAGTGGTAAAGAAGTCAAGACGACGTTCAATGCCAGGACCAAGAGGTCCGACCGTCTGCCCCTGCTCAGACTGCCCAAGATTACGATCCACATAACGCACTTGTGGATTAAGACCAGTATAGCCGGTAACCGTGAGCAGGTTATTGCCTGACAGATACAAACGAACCCTTCGCAATGGAGAGTTCATCATCATTGAACTGGGAAGGGTGTAACCAATGGAGACATTATTCAGACGAATGTAATCTCCATTCTCCACATGGTAACTAGACCAGCGTGGATCGTCATTCAATTCGGCTAATTCAAAGGCATCCTGCAACACATTGTAAGATGTGATTTGTTTTGGTACAGAGTAGAAAGTGCTAAACATGTTCGCGATCTGATGGCCAAAGACTCCTTCTAAGAAGAAACTCACATCAAAATTCCCGAAGGACATACTGTTGGTCCACCCTAACTGGATGTCAGGAAGTCCATTCCCCAGGATATTCCCGTCGTCTCCGAGAATATCCAGGGCTTCGTATTCTTTTTCGGTCCCATCAGCTGCGTGGAAGAGCCACTTGCCATTATCTCCAATTCTTGAGAACCGAGGTCCCCACAATTGGCCAATGGGTTCGCCCTCCTTGATTCGAATCATCTGGACATTATTAAGTCCAGGTGCTCCAGGTTCAGCCAAGAATTGGACATCCTCCGTCAGATACTGATCCAGCATGGTCTCTGAATAGAGAGAGGCAATGAGTCCCATATCCCATGAAAAATCTCCAGGAGCATTCGCCTGAGAGATATCGTAATCCAACGAAAACTCAATCCCGCTTTGAGAAAGCTCACCAACATTACTCCATGTTGTTGGGAAGAGGTTCGGCGGGACCGGAACAGCGATCTCAAAGAGGAGGTCACTAGTCGTTGACTGGTAGGCATCTATACGCCCACTGAGGCGATTGTCCAAAGCAACAAAGTCTAAACCAAGATTAATCTCGGTCTTCTCCTCCCACTTTAAGTTCGGATTGGGGTTACTGACTGGACTAAAGCTCTGGATATACTGACCATTCACAAAGAAACTGCCTGCAGGTCCTAGCCTTGAAAGGGATAGACCACTAATCGGTGCATCCTGACCTGTTTTACCAATACTGGCACGCAGGCGAAGTTCACTAAATGCAGGAAATTCCAGAAGGTTGGCCAGTTCAACACCGACGCCAGCCGACCAAAAGAGCCCCCATTTGTTATCTACACCAAATCGAGAGGAGCCCTCACGACGTGCACTGGCATTGACAAAGAAGATTCCGTCATAGTTCACATTGACGCGACCGAAAAATCCGATCAAACGATTGGTATTCCGATAACTTCCGACACTGGCCTCGCCCTGATTGAAGTCCTGAGCAAACGAGAAGTTATTGTAGGAAACATTATCCGCGACAAAGTCACCGCCCCCAGCATCAAATCCTTCATTGACGAAATCGTTAAACGAATATCCTGCAATGAATTCAAGTGCGGCAGTGGGGGAAACGTCCCCAGCATAGTGAAGAGTGGTCTCAAAAAGCTCACTCTCCAGGTCTGAATAATATTGCTCAGCACGACCAGGGCCAAGTGCAGCGGCCGTAGCTCCTCCACCAACCTTGTGTGTACGCCCGAAGAAATTTCTTGCAACGATATCGTTATTCTGATAAGAATACTGGGCAGCAAAGGATAATCCTGGCAAGAGGCTGGCTAGGTCATATTCGCCTTTGAAGAAACCAGAGAACAGCTTGTTTTCACCAAGTCGACTGCCCTCTTCAATGATCGCAACAGGGTTAAAGTAATTGAACAGTGGTTGTTCAAAGTACCCACCCGTATTTTCGAACCCTTCGGCAGATACTGGGGCCGTGGGGTTCATGACGCCAGAAAATTTGAAGGCATCGGCAAAACCAAAGTTCTGATCCTTTTTGGTCGCCGCCAACTGGACGGTGATCTCTAACTTGCGATCTAATGTCCACTGCGTGAAATTGAGACGTCCTCCAATCTCTTGGAATCCGGTGTAGCGTTGAATCCCATTCCGATCACGGAAATTTCCTGAGACCCGATAAACTGAGTTTTCGCTCCCTCCACTGAGGGCAAGCGAGTGAACCATACTAGCGCCCTGCTGAGTAACCTCCTCAAACCAGTCCGTATCGTGACCTAAATCCGGCGCAGAAAAACCTGTTTGCTGAGATAATTGCCGAAATTCATCCCCAGAAAGGACATCCAAACGGTTTTCAATTCCCTCAACTGTGTAGTAGGCATTATAGTCCACAGCTACACCCTGACGGGCTTCACCACCTTTGGTTGTGATCAAAATCACTCCAGCGGATCCACGAGTGCCATAGATAGCCGCAGCAGAAGCGTCCTTAAGAACGTCAACCGATTCGATGTCGGATGGATCAAGACTTTCAATACTACCACCTACAACACCATCAATAACGACCAGAGGGGACTGATTAGCTCCAAAAGAGGAAATACCCCGCAATCGAACATCTGGCGTATCATTCGGGTTGCCACTGCGCGTAGTAATTTGCAGTCCGGCAACCTTACCTTGGATCATCTCTTCAACTGAGTTAATATTTCCACTCAGGAAGTCACCTTCTCCAAGATTGGATACTGAACCGGTAATAGACCGTCGTTCTTGGGATCCGTAGCCTGTGACGACAAGCTCTTCTCCAATCTCAAACACGGTTTCAACCATGTCAACGTCAATAGATTCTCTGCCATCAATACCGATTTCCTGTGTATCAAACCCGATGAATGAAAAAATCAGAGTATCCTGAAGGGATGGAACCATGAGGCGGTACTCTCCATCTATATTGGATGTGGTCCCATCTGAGGTCCCTTTGATGACAATATTAACGCCTGGTAGCGGTTCCGAAGATAGAGCGTCTCGAACTGTACCCTGCACTTGATTTTGAGCGGTAGCGCTTCCAGTGATAAAACCAAAAAGCACCACCAATGGGAAAAGTAGTAGATTTTTCTTCATGATGTGAGAATGTTTGCAGATATTTTAAAGAAAAAGCGATGATTATACGACAATAATATAAGAAATCTCCATTATTTTCATAATAACACAGGAACCTTGATCTCTGAGAGTAAAGTCTGCTACCGCGGAAATGAGGAGTTTATGACCGTGAGCATGTGAATCAACTTAGCCCTTGACTGTTTCATTCTATATTTTAAGATCCGCACAAGAAGATGAGTCCTATGAATTATCGGGAAAGCTGAATACAGATTACCTCAGTCAAACGATTCGGTTTTAGATGATAGCGGATCAACAAATTGGAAGATGATCGGAGTGTCATTGGAGCGGACGACAATGATTTTCGTTGAGTTGCCCTGAATGACCGCAATACGTCTGGCTTCACCAGGGACATGGAAACCACTTTGATGAATCACTTGCGATTTTTTTGTTTCTGTAAAACGAAGAAATTCACCCCATCCTGCATTCAAAGCCCCGAATGCATTAGAGGTGGCAGACAGGTTACCTGCGATAAGTAAATTGGACTCAGAGCCCATTTGGATTGGCTGAAGAGCCATGATCGGCGACCATTGTGCTTGATCAGGCATCACATCCGCCATGAAGTTGGTCCTCTGATCATTCCAGTATACATGAGAACTTAAAGTTTGAATAACGAAGCTAGGTTGTAGATTTTCACCAAATATGTCTACGATGGATACATCTTTATAGGCATCATAAGTGGGAATTCTTGATGATAGACCGGGCATTTGCTGGAGCAGGGCATCACGTGAAGCCCAGGACATCCATTGATCTTCTTGCCACAGCGCTATGACCGGATCCATTCGTCCGTCCTGATCAAAGTCATCTGCGAACAGCGCAACTGGTACATTCAGAATAGTGTTCAGGCCAAGATTTCCTGCCATCAGATCTACCAACCCATCTGCATTCAGATCCTCTGCAATTAAACTTTGCCATAGGCCAGTAGACCGGGACAGACCGAGGGAGTCCGTCTGGTCAACAAGAACGGTTCCACGATTTTCCAAAACCGTAATCGGCATCCACTCGCCGGCCAGTGCAAGATCAGGAAGCGAACTGCCCACTAGGTCAGCCCAAACTGCGTCAGTCACATGACCAATTTGTTGAAGGGTAGAGGAGACTTGATTGGTGATGTCGGTGAAGTGTCCAGTCCCATCGTTCTCCAGTAGACTACTTGTTCCTGACTCTCCATAACTCTCTGGATATGTATCACTGGCGACAAAGAGATCAATATCTCCGTCAAGATCAAAATCGGTCGCCGCTATGGCTGTACCATTTGAATGAATCACAGGTAAACGGATGGAATCGGCCTGGAAAACTCCAGAGCCCAAATTCATATATAGTCGATCTTGATGAAGTTCAGCTGGTCCAGTCCAGCCACCACTTACAACATATAAATCCTGATCTCCATCTCCATCGGCATCAAAAAAGGTTGCATCCGTATCTTCGCTAGCCTGATGTGAGTCTGGGAAAGGGATGTTTTGAAAACGTCCGCTAGGCAATTGAAGATACAATGCCCCAGTTTGACCGCGTCCTCCCCCAAAATAAATATCCTCCAGTCCATCATCGTTTACGTCCGACACGGCCAAAGCAACTCCACGGGTACTTCGCCAATAGGGTAAGAGGGGTTGCAATTCAAAATCCCTTCCCTCATCCTCAATGTGCCTAAATGAGATCCCATGGTTGTCCA
Organism: Rhodothermales bacterium; assembly: GCA_965209015.1. Classification (GTDB taxonomy): domain Bacteria; phylum Bacteroidota; class Rhodothermia; order Rhodothermales; family Bin80; genus Bin80. The sequence goes on from OZ242367.1 coordinate 1,100,429, forward strand.
GAAGACGGACTTCTCGGGGTTTAGCCACAGATGCATGAGTTGAGGCGACTTGAGCATCCGATTCATGAAGGATCAAACGAGTCCCAGCGATTACAGGACTAACTTTTGAGTGAAGCCCTGATGGCCAAATGACAATAACAGAATCTGCGATAAGAGCATCTCCAATCCCAAAATTCAATACATGATCTACGGATGACTGGAATCCGCGCGACGGAAATTGCTCTTGCATTTGATGCATATTCAAATACCATACGCTGACTTTGGCACCAATTGCGGATGTGTTCTTCTTCGCACCTCGCAATTCAACGGAGATGTAATGATTTATTGATTCATTTCTATAAATCAATGCAGAGTGATTCAAAGCATTTACTACGATATCCAGGTCTCCATCCAGATCCAGGTCTCCATAAGCGGCACCATTGCCAATGACTTTCTTGGTAAATCCCCAGACCGTGCTCACATCTTCAAACTGGAGGTTATCTCCACCTTTAAGTGCATAGTTGGAGACGATTGCAGGAGGCATTTTGTGAGCAACCTCGGCTTCCTGTTCAGCGGTTCCCTCTGCGAGTATTCGTTGGATATCTGGAGTGGCTACGTACTCAATGAAGTCCAGATCGTTGGGTCTTCCAAGAATTCCGTTTGTTACATATAAGTCCTTCCAGCCATCGCCATCAAAATCGGCTAACAGAGGAGACCATGACCAATCGGTCGCCTCAATTCTGGCAAACGACGCAATCTCGCTAAAGAAAGGGAGCCCCTCTGGAGTAATTCCCCGATGCAGTTGAAGGGTGTTTCTCGAAACCTGAGGGCCGTATCCAAAATCTGCTAAAATTTGCATACGTGCATCAGCATTCGCATTGCCGGCCGTACGCTGAGTCGCCAGGTCTGGAGGCAGCATATCCAAGGCAATAATATCGGGGAGACCGTCATTGTTCAGATCGGCAATATCCACGCCCATCGTTGACCGACTAGTTTGCCCAGTGGTTTTCCATAGAGATTCTGTGAATGTGCCTAAACCAGAATTCAAATAGAGGTAATCATCTTCATGGAAGTCATTACCAACATAAAGATCTGGCCACCCATCCAGATTCAGATCGCTCGCGACAATACCGAGTCCATATCCGAGCGCACTGCTGTATATGCCTGCCTCTGAGGTAATACTCTGAAAGTATCCATCGTCCTGCCGGTAAAATTTATCCCCGACTCTGGGCGCATCAATGACTCTCCGCCAAGAAGGCACATACGAATCACGAGAATGAATGGCGTGATTAAGTAGGTAGAGGTCCAGATCTCCATCTAGATCAAAGTCAAGCCAAGCGGTATGTGTTGAGAGTCCTTCAAAATCTAGTCCATAGCGCTGACTTTCTTCTTTGAAAGTACCATCCCGCTGATTGATATAGAGTAGATTATGTCCTGTCTTTGAGAGGTGGCTGACTCTACAAACGTAAATATCCATCCAGCCGTCCCCATTCACATCTGCCATACTGACTCCCGTAGACCAAGTATTCTCTTCAGAGATGATCCCAGCTTCAAGGGTAATATCTTTGAACTTGAAATCTCCTTGATTCAGGTATAGTTGATCTGAAACTTGATTGCCAGACAGGAACAGGTCAGGGAGTCGGTCATTGTTGATATCTCCTATCGCGACTCCGCCTCCGTCATAAAAGTACAGATAATCAATAATATTGAAATCGGCTTCCGGTACCAGCGTATTGCTAAACTTTACGCCAGTTTGAGCTTCGGTCAATAGCGTGAATAGCCTGAACTCGGATCCTGATTCGTTTCTACATCCCACGATCAAGAGGGATAGAAGCAGAACAGTACTAGTGCGCATAGGCGAAGATGCTCAGCGTATTATTGTTCCGGGCAACGATGATCAGTGTGCGACCATTGGCCTCCATAGTCAGAATTTTGCGGACCTGCCCCTCAACAAAAAAACCTGACTCGGACCATGTTAGTTCTTCCCGTGTGTCCGCGATCCAAGCATTCCCATAGCTTGCATCGTACCTTCCGGCTTCCGGCTTCACATCGTAGAGATTTCCACCCGTCAGAATTAGGTGCCCCCGGCTGGTGTTGAGATCTGCCAAACCATAGACGGGCGAGAACTGCATTTTTTCAGGTGCAGAGAGTAATGTAAAGTTTCCCAATCCATCATTGATTCCAATCATGCTTCGGAGTTCTGTCACCCTCAGACGGGTCGCTCGGGCTAATTCATCCTCAGAAAATATATCCTGAATCGTGGCCTCAGCATAGGAGGCATAGGTGGGGAACCTTCGGACTAAATGGGGGATCTGGCGGATCAGATCATGTCGTAAGTGCCAAGGAAGCAAAAGTCCATTGATGGTTCGTGCAAAGATTTGTTCAACACTCCCATTGCGATCAAAGTCCCCAACCCACATGTCCACGGGTGGTTTGAATCTCGAATTTAGACCATGATTGCCGGCTATAAAGTCTAAATCTCCATCCTCATCCAGATCTAATGCAAGGATTGATTGCCACCAACCTGCAGTATTTTCAAAGCCGACTGAAGCCGAGTGGAAGCTACCTTGATCATTTTTCAGGTAGGTGAGTGGCATCCATTCTCCAGTGAGTAGTAGATCGGGTTGATGATCTCCGTCAAAGTCTGCACAGGCAGCATCGGTAACAAGTCCGATAGACTCCAAATTGGGGGCCAAACGGGAGGTCACGTCGGTAAACTTTCCAGATCCATCGTTCAGTAGCAGTTGACTACTGGCAGAAATGCCATAAGCAAAGGGTTGCAGGCGGTTCCCAAGGAAGAGGTCCAGATCTCCATCCAGATCAAAATCTATTGGACAGACTGTTGAGGTAGGAGTGAATCCGCCGGAACTTAGTCCGATAAGAGACTCCCCTTGATGGAGAATTCCTGAACCATCGTTGATATACAGCCGATCCAGTAAAGCTGAACTACTACTTGGAAACTCACTGCTACCACTCGCCACGAATAAATCTTGATCTCCATCTCCATCAACGTCCAACCATGCACAGTCTGTATCTTCGGAGATCGCATCCTCTTCTAATGTACGCTGTCTTATTTGTGTGAAGTTACCTTCTACCGTCTGAATAAATAGGGCTCCAGGTTGATCACGCGCACCTCCAAGATAAAGGTCAACTCTTCCGTCTCCATTTGAATCTCCTTTACACATGGCGGGGCCTTCGGTTGAGCGCATGTGAAAAAGAAGTGGCTGTTGATCAAAATCGCTAAAATCATTCTCTTGATGTCGCCATCTAAGTCCGAGAGAATCTGTATTAATGGAAACGAGTAGGGGATCTAGTTTGGATACTCGGGTCGGATGAGAGAGCGATTTCTCGGAGGGCTGTCGGACAATGAGACGCTGATTCGTCGTGACAGAGTTTTGTAGGGTCGTATTTCCATCAGTCCAATGGATCACCAATGAATCCAGTGTGGTTACCTCAGGTCCAAGCCCCAAGTGCAAAATCGGATCCACACTACTCTGGAAGCCTCTAACAGGCTGCTGTTCAATATACCATAGGGTAGAATCATGCCATGCGCTGATCTGAGTTCCAACCCCCTGTGCATTTGGAGATAACCCAATCAGTTCAATCTGAAGCCATCGGCGTTTTGGGAATTGATCGGTGGTGCGGTTCCGAAATAGCAGTGGTGATCCACCAAGATTATTGATGAGAAGGTCAAGGTCTCCATCCAAATCCAAGTCTCCGTACGCGCTCCCATTAGAAAAACCAGATGCGGCGAGTCCCCAGTGTTCTGTTACATCCTCATAGGAGTGGTTACCTGCTCCAGCGAACATGTGGTTGGGGATTGGTTGGGTGGGGATCATTTCGATCAGGGTTTTCCAGTCGACATAATTTTCGTCGGTAAGCAGATCTCGGGTCTCTTCTTCCTGAACAGCTTCCAAATAGTCAGCATTCGTCAAATCGCGATAGATCCCATTGGCTACGAAGATATCTCGGACTCCATCATGATCATAATCTGCGATGAGTGCTCCCCAACTCCAATCGCTGGCATCCACATGAAACATGCGTCCAGCTTCGGAGAAACGAACGGTAGAGTTCAAGTCATTTCCCTGACTAATCTGCAGAGTATTACGGGTGAACTGATGGTAGTAGTCATCTTGTACATAGGCCTTGTAGCGAGTCCAGCTATCAAATGCGGATACAGTCTTTAGCCGAACATCCGTTGCGGGAAGCATATCTGTCACAAAAATGTCCAGATATCCATCTCCATTGAGGTCTGCCATATCGGCGCCCATAGCTGCAGCACTTACACTGTTGATACTGTTGCGGAGGGACTCCAAAAAGGTGCCATCCTGATTGTTGATATACAAGTAGTCATGTTCAAAAAAATCATTTGATATATACAGATCGGGCCATCCATCCCGATTTACATCCCCTACGGAAGCTCCGAGACCAAAGCCAATCTCACTACGGTAGATTCCAGAATTTTCGGTGACATCCGTGAAATAATTTTCGGGGGCTTCATTACGATATAATCGATCTCCTCCATCGAAATGGGGCACATGTCGAGTATTGACCGCAAGATTAAAGTCTTGGATACTTCGGAATGAGTTGTTCACCAGATATAGGTCCACATCACCGTCCAGATCATAGTCCAGAAAGGTGGCATGGGTTGAGAGTCCAGCATCGTCTAAGCCATAGGCATTGCCCAACTCTTCAAATTTCGCATTGCCCTGATTGATGTATAATTCATTCCGTCGATCATCTCCATCTACGATTCCAGAGTTACACACATAGATATCCAAGAGTCCATCTCCATTGATGTCCGCCATACTGACTCCGGTACTCCATGCCCTTGATCCCATGATTCCAGCTTCCTCGGATACATCAATAAATTGGAAATCTCCCTGATTTAGATAGAGGCGGTTGGCCGTCTGATTACCGGTGAGAAACAAGTCGGGTAGATCATCGCGATTCACATCTCCGATTGCAGCGCCCCCACCGTTGTAGAAGTTACGGTATCGGTATACATTGAATTCATCATGATATTGGAGCGTATTTTCAAATTCAATGCCTGCTTCTTTCGCATCAATCAGTTCAAAAAGTGGACTAGGCTCAGTGGTACATGCTCCAAGGACAGCAGCCAATAAAATATACACTGATTTACTCATGTTGCTCACTTAGGTAAAGAGTGCAAGTCCGTAATATAAACAAGGACTTCACGGTCTGAATCGCGCTGAATCGTGATCTGTCGATTCGCATCAATCTTAATATATTCTTTGCTAGTCCCGATTAAGGGGATGGATACTTGTTGCGTCAAGAATCCTCCACCGTACCATGACTCCATGAGATCTCGGACATCATAGATCAGGCTATCAGACCAGAGGTGTCGGTTCCATGGTGCCCATCCATCGTAGGAGAAGAGAACTCGCATTTGGCTCACCCGATCATGATTAAAATCGGGATAAAAGAGCATGGTTGCTTGGTGGCTAAGTTGATCAGGGAGCTTGTACTGGATGTTGCGATTATTTGGACCGTGTACCACCATTCCGCGTGCATTCAGAGCCCAACTGGAGTCATAGAATGCCTGACGAGACATCCCGAGTTCATAATTAAAGAAAATAGTTTGTATCGTATCGGTTCGGGCCATTTCGCGGGCCCGCATGGACTCAAACTCGGAAGGCTCTGTACAGCCAGCGATGATGAACCCCAGAAAGCATAATAAACCAAAACGCAATCTGCTCATGACATTTCACTTGGGGCTATCGGACTAGATGTTGCTATCGTATTAGTAACAGTACGATCACTGTGACACTACCGAATCTAACTCTCCCGTGATGCCAAAGTGCAGTAGCGGACCCATATAGAATCGAAACCCGTGTTGCAATGATACTAACCATTTCAGATCGTTCCTCATACCATGACCAGAATCCACCGTGGGGTATTGGGGTAAACGCTGATTTATTAGTTACTCTTGGGGAGTCAATTCGCGGTGAATAATGCAAACCACAAAGTACAGATATAGATGTACTTATGATCTTAGGATGATCCAACAAGTCTGAATTCATCAACCTTCACTCCTTACGTTCATGGATCATGCTGAAATCAAAAGTTTTACTTCCCTTCAATATTGACTGGGGCAAGATGTAAGGCGATGACTATCTGGTTTCCGAAATGGACACTCTAGACTGGTCGTTCAAATCGGTATAAATCCTCTTTTGTCCCTGCTGCCACAAAACCACAAGGGAGTCTAACTGCCCCTCTATTCCAAAGTGTAACACGGGGTCTACACTGGACTGAAATCCTCGCTGTAAATATTGCTCTGCAAGCCGGAGCTTACCATCTGCCCATAAGATCACTTGGGTGCCGACTCCAAAGGTGTTGGGGGTTCTTCCCTTCAATTCGACTTGATACCAGTTACGTTCTGGGTATAGTTCTGTTGCCCGGTTTCGATAAACGAATGCAGGCATGTTCACATTGTTGACGATCAGGTCGAGATCGCCGTCATTATCCAAGTCTCCATATGCAGCTCCATTGGAGAAACTTGGCGCAGCAAGCCCCCATTCTTTGCTCACATCGCGGAAGGAAAAATTCGAATTGCTCGAGTACATATGGTTGGACAGGGCATGCGAGGGAACTCCTTCCAAAAGTTTGAGGATGGGTTCATCGTGGGTAAGGAAGAGCGTGCGAAGAGAATCGTTATTTGACACTCTGGAAATGAAATCCTGATCCAAAAGGTCCTTGAAAATACCATTTGGAACAAAAACATCGCGATGGCCATCAAGATCAAAATCTGCGATTAGGCCTCCCCAGCTCCAGTCTGTGTCATCTATACCTGCAATGCGGGACACTTCGCTGAATCGCAAATTTCCATCCGGCAAAGGGCCATGATTGAGTTGCAGGGTATTCCTAGTGGCTTGGTGGTGGTATCCATCTACAATAGACTTCGCATAATCAGTCCAACTTGGAAAGGCAATCCGTGACTGATATCTCCATGGTAGCTTAGGCAGCATATCTGAGACAAATATATCGGGCCATCCATCTCCATTGTAATCTGCAATATCTCCTCCCATGGAACTGAGACTCATAGATTTGATAGCATTCGTGCCAACTTCTATGAATGTCCCTTCCTGATTGAGATAGAGGTAATCACGTTCAAAGAAATCATTGGATACGTAGAGATCTGTCCATCCATCTTTGTTCAAATCTCCAGTTGAGACACCAAGTCCAAATCCAATTTTACTGCTGTAGATTCCTGATACAAAAGTAACATCAGTAAATAGGCCTCTATCGTTACGCAACAGACGATTACCACCCTCAGGATCAGGGATCTCACGTAGATTCGGAGCAGGTTTTAGATCGTCAAGCGAGCGGACTGGATTACTAAGGATGTAAACATCAAGATCCCGATCTCCATCATAGTCGAAAAAAGAAGCGTGGATTCCTAATGCTCGGAAAGCAAGTCCATAGTCATGCGCCATTTCCTTAAACGTTCCATCTTGTTGATTCACAAATAGTTCATTATGGCGTTTTGATCCTCCTGGAGGTCCAGATTTGCTCAGATAAAGATCCAGCCAGCCATCTCCGTTGATGTCAACCATACTGATGCCTGTTGTCCAGGTCCCTTCCGAATAGAGTCCTGCTCGTTCAGTTACATCCTCAAATTGAAAGTTTCCAAGATTAAAATACAGTCGATTTGATACTTGGTTACCAGTCAGGAGAATATCTGCTAATCCATCTTGGTTCAAATCACCTATGGCTACCCCACCACCATTATAGAAATTGCGAAAGACATACGTATTGAGTGTTTCAGCAGGAGTCAAATGATTGGCGAAGGTAATCCCTGTTTGCTCTTCGTCCATGAGTTCAAAGAGAGAGATTTCCCGAGTGCATGCACTTAGAATTAAACCAAGCGACACCACGAATGATAGATGAATGATGATGGTAGGGTATAAGCTCCCATTGAAATCGTAAGAAAATGAGCGCATATTCAGCTACAATGAGGGCCCTGATAAGTCTTAACCTTTGAAGTGAACCAATTCAAAATGGACAAATCGTCCCTTCCCAAGAGTGTAGGTAGAGAGTTCCATGCGGAAGTTGATAAGTCTTGAAAAGGTGCCATCAATTACTTGTACAGACTCCTTTAGATCCCCCGTCATCCATGGTAGGTATTTCTTCATATGAGAAAACTTCCTTGATCTAACTCATGATCACCGAACGCAGGATCAAACTCCTGATTTGAGGTGTCGCACAGAATATTTAGTTGAATCAAATAACCGGTAAGTGAACCAGAACTCAGAGAGATCAAATTGGATGAATTTCTTTTTGCAAAATTGCTTGAAGCCAGAATGCTTGCCGCCTCAACTGTTAGGTATAGCGGTGTGTTGTACCCGAATAACAAGACATCATGTCAACTCAGGAATGCATTCTATTTCATAGGGGATAATATGTTAAGACTTGATTGTGATTCGGAGAGATGATGATTGCGGTAGGATTTGCTCCAAGCAATATATCCACTGGTGGCAAGACCCAGATAAAGGATGTATAATAGGAGAGTGAGGTAGAGTTCGGTGACAATATAGAGACCTACATAAATCGCATCCGTTATAATCCATACCAGCCAACTCTCAAGGATTTTTCGAGCAGCCATCCAACTAGCAATTATACTCAGGGTAGTAGTTAGCCCCTCAAGGTAAGGGTATTCAGATGAAGTGATATACTGCAGCGCCAGAGCAAATCCAATGGTTCCCAAGAGTGAAAGGGTTAGAAGAATTAGACCTGTACTCAGATGCAATCGGGTAACCAAGAGTGTCCCCCCTTCGGGACCACCCGTCAACCAAGCCTTCCATCCATAAAATGAGATACCAATGAATAGACCTTGAAGGAGCATGGTGGTGTACAGCTCTGTATCATAGAATAAAATTCCAAAAAGAATACTGCTCACAATCGCCGTTGGCCATGTCCATATATTTTGGCGTACGTTTAGCCATACGCATAGAATACCGGTGATCACAGCGATTCCCTCGAGTATAAGTAACCAGTTCATGGAATCTGAATTACATAAGCTTTTCCAGCACCCGTGCCTGTTGCCGCGCCAATCAGTGCGGTATTGCCATACAAGTCAATCGAACTTCCAAAGGCAGCCTCTCCGATGTCAATGATTCCTTGATACCGCCACTCACCATCATGACGGGCGTAGATATAAACTACCCGGTCAACATTAAAATTCAGACGTAGCTGTTCATCATATCCAACCACCAGAGCACGATCTTTGTAAAGTGCCACCTCAGTACCGAACGCTCCTTTTCTATAAGGCGTAGGAGGTTCCAAAGTAGCGGTTTTAATCCACACTCCCGTTGAATCCCTCTGAAATAGTGTGGCTTGTCCAGACTCACGTGGTCCCGCTTCGGATTGACCAACGATCAGTTCGTCCCCATAGAGGTCAAGCGAAATAAAAAACCCCTCAATTCCCCCAAGTTGGTCAATCTCCAACCATCCATTATTTTGATCAAGTTCAAATAGGTGAACGGATCCGGTTCCTTTTCTAAAATAGCTACTGCTAACAATTGCTAGACGATCAAAATGCAGCGCAGCGTTTCCCCCAAATATTCCTCTTTCAATGCTACCAGAGCCGGTCAGACGATCTGTTAGTTCCCAAGTTTGAGAATGTATTTCGTAGATGTAAGCCGCTCCATCCTTTTCATCGCGAGGGGTGGGATCGCCAGCAGTAGTGAAGAGGAGTCGTCCATCATGCAAAGCAATAGCTGCACCCGCCGCACCTTCTCTTTGACGGTCGCCACCGCTAGTCAGGCGTGTAGTCTGAATCCAGTTTTCCATCGCGTTCTCTTCGTACACATAGACTGCATTTGAGCGCCGGGTAGCAAAGTATTCTTGGCTTGCAGCTACAAGTGCAACTTGCCCCTCAAGCGCCACCTTTCTGCCAAACGCAAGTCCACGCTCACAATCCGAGGGGACCAAGCGTTCTACTTCTTCCCAATATCCGGTAGAATCAATTAATTCATAGATATAAGCGGCTCCACCACCAACATCACAGGAATGCTCACCACTGGCTCCGATAATTGCACGCTTTCCATCAAGTGCGACTGAAGTACCAAAATAATTTCCACTGGTAGTATCGGCGTACGGTAGCCTTGTAATCTGTCCTTGTGCGCAGATCACAAGACTGAATCCCCAGGCGAGTACGATTCCTAAATTCCAGATCCTAGCCATATGAATACTTTCAATGCAATGACTCCATCAGTGCTTCCCAACGGGTATATAATTCATCTAACTCTTTTTCAATTGCTGCATATGTGATACTTGCCTCATGGGACTGCTCAGGGTCAGAATAAATATTGGGGTCAGTGAGTGCTTTCTCTGCAGCACGTTTTCGGGATTCTGCATCGGCGATGGCGGACTCAGCTTCATCACAGAGCCATTGCCTCTGGTGAGCGGTCAATTCATCAGGGCCTGAGACCCCATTCTTTTTCGCCTGACGATAGGATTGATTTCTTGCCTCCGCTTCTCGTCGTTTTTCTTCTTTGGTTTTTGGGCCACCCGACCGGGACCGGGATTTAGAAGCCGATAGTTTGGGAGTCTGTTTGTTTTGTTCAATGTGCTGCAACGAGCCGTGATCTAGCGCCCAACGATAGTCGGAATAAGTCCCTGAATATGTGCGGACCCCCTGATTTCCTACATGCCATATGACATTGGCTACTTGATCAAGGAAATGTCGATCATGACTCACCACGACAAAGGTGCCACTATATTGACGAAGCGCCTCAATGAGTACTTTGACGGACTGAATATCAAGGTGATTGGTGGGTTCATCCAAGATCAGAAAGTTTGCAGGATTGACCAAAGTACGAGCAAGTGCGAGACGGCTTTTTTCACCCCCAGAGAGAGCTTGAACCGGCTTGAACACATCATCTCCGGTAAATAGAAATGCCCCAAGTAATGTGCGCAAATATACCTCTTCTCGTCCAATGGCTTCCCGATTCAGTGACCCAAGGACTGTATCGGATGTAGTTAGTGCATCGGCCTGATGTTGGGCAAAAAAGCGAATGTTCACATTGTGCCCCTCTTTACGATCCCCCAGAATAGATTCACTGCCAAAAAGGATTCGTGCTAAGGTTGATTTTCCGGCACCATTCTTACCGATCAGTGCAATTTTTTGGCCGCGGTGAATCTCAAGAGGTCCTGCCTGATCAAACACTTGGATAGGAGAACCATCCGAATTGGCGTAGGATTTAGAGAATTGACTGATTGATAATACGGTTCGGCCAGATGGGTTGGGCGATGGGAACCGTATGCGAATCTGAGCATCCGGAGATTCAGGGCGAGGAAGCCGTTCCAACTTATCAAGATGCTTGATCCGACTTTGAACCTGTCGAGCTTTTGAAGCTTTGTACCTGAAGCGAGCAATGAAACGTTCTGCCTGTTGAATTTCATGCTGTTGATTTTCAAACGCAGCTTGTTCAAGTACCCGGCGCTTTTCGCGTTCAACCAGAAAATAGTCGTAGTTACCACTATACTCTGTTACACGACCATGATAGAGATGAGCCACCGTATCAACCATTCGATTCAAGAAATATCGGTCGTGTGAAACCAAGATGACGCTGCCGGAATAGTTTTTAAGATATTTTTCCAACCAGTCAATACTCAGAATATCAAGGTGGTTTGTTGGCTCGTCCAATAGAAGGACATCCGGTTTTTGGAGTAGGATACGTGCGAGTGCAACTCGCATCCGATATCCGCCAGAAAGGGTTTCAATTGGCCGTTTCAGGTCTTCGGTTACAAATCCAAGACCTTCAAGCACTGACTCGGCACGGGCCTTTATAGATTGGGCTTCTTGGACTGCCAAACGATCATGAATGACTTCCAGTTCTTGAAGAATCTTGCTCTGATTGGCTCCAGGACATTCCAGAGCAGCAGTTAATTCCTCTTCTCTGGCCTGAAGTGATTCGATAACATTGAATGCAGTCAGAGTTTCCTCAAGGACAGATTTTCCAGACACAATATCCTGCACATCTTGGGTCAGATATCCGACAGAGCCGGTATGGGCGATTTCTCCACTTTCCGGCTCCAAATATCCTCCGATCACACGTAATAACGTTGTTTTCCCAGCACCATTGGGTCCAATCAAGCCAATCCGCTTCCCTCGTCCAATTGTCCAAGTCAGATCCTCAAGAATCTGATTCCCTCCGAGGGTAACAGCAATACTCTGTAGTTGAATCAAAGCCTTGGATTAGTATGCATTACGATTGACAAACCCTTTCCAGACGGTCATGATCATGATCTTGATGTCCAGGAGTAACGACCAATTTTGAATATAGTAGAGATCATGCTGAATCCGTTTTTCCAGAGATGTATTTCCCCGCCATCCATGGACCTGAGCCCAGCCGGTAATTCCGGCTTTCATCTTATGACGCTGCATATAACGCGGAATACGCTCTTTAAAGTTCTGGATAAATACAGGCCGTTCGGGTCTGGGCCCAACCACTGACATGTCCCCTTTAAGAACATTGATGAATTGGGGCAATTCATCCAACGATGTCTTCCTAAGTATTTTCCCAATAGGGGTTGCACGATTTTCATTTTTTTTTGCCCAGACAGCTCCAGATGCCTGTTCGGCGGTCACGGGCATTGATCGAAACTTGAGCATGTAAAAACACCTGCCATTGAGCCCCATACGTTCTTGTCGATAGAGAATCGGCCCTCTGGATGAGAGTAATACAAGAATAGAGATCAATACAAGTAGAGGCGAGGCAATCGCCAGAACCATTAGTGAAAACATAATATCAAGACTTCGCTTGACGAATCGACGAAAATCCATTGGGGTTTCGTCAATGATATGCAGGACTGGAAGGCCATCCACATCTGTGATACGACTATTGATGATATCATGTTGTAGCAGATCTGGGACAAGGCAGACATGTACCAAGCGGGTCGAGAGTGCACTTAGGAGTTTTTCAATCTTGCCTACGGCCTCGAGTGGCAGAGCAATGTATACATAATGGATGGGATCAGTGGCCGAATCAAGTAAAGGGAGAACTTCGTCTACTTTTCCAAGCACATTTGGCTGATCAGTTTTGTGATCATCAAGAAAGCCAATTACCTGAAAGCCCATCCATGGGTATGATTCAAATGATTTGGCGAGCCGATGCCCTGCGGTTCCGGCTCCAATAATGAGCACACGCCTCAAATTTCGCCCCTTCCTGCGGGCATTCAGAACATAATAATAGATGCAGAGACGCAGTCCCAACATGGAGATCGGCGCCAAGACTGCGAAGAGAAGAATGGTTAGCCGCGAAATGTAGAAGTCACGATAGAGTGACAAAAATGCCATCGAAATTATCAGTGCCAATCCGACTGACTTCGCGACACTTCGAATCAGGCTTGTCCAGCGCTGTGCTCGATCCGGTATATAAAGGCCTGACGCCCAAAAGGTGAGAGCCGCAGAAATCAGGATCCAAGGAAAAAAAGTCAGATATCTGCTCAGAGGATGCCACTCAGGGAGAGAGACCGGCCAAGTGACAAATACTTCAAACCGCAGATAGTATGCTGCAATCCAAGAACTCCCTATCAACACCATATCCGCAAAGAACAATAACTGCTGATAAAACCTACTCTGTTCCTGTAGCATGTCGAATTAGATCAGATGATATCGTCGCGTGATAAGTGGCGGATTACGTATGAGATTCTACGATCCTCAGTGCAGTGTGCAAGAGTACATTTGCTCCATGTATACAATCCTTCCATTGTGTATACTCTTGGGAAGAATGGCTGAATCCCCCTACAGATGGAACGAAAATAAAACCAGATGGACATAAGAGAGCCATGGACTGCGCATCATGTCCTGCGAGGGAAGGTAGACGCCGTCGGGTCAGACCAAGACCATCCGCGGAAGACTCAAGTGTTTTGATGATGGAGGGATCCATTTTACGCTCTGGAACCGATTCTAGGTGCTGAAAATCAAGTCTCAGATTAAATTTGCTGGCAGCGGTTTGAGCCGCATGATGGAGGGCTGCCTGTAACTCGTTTGCTCGTTGGAAGTCTTCGGTACGTAGTTCCATTGAAACGGTCACTTGGTTAGCTACAATATTGAATGCGCCAGGTGAGAAATCCATGCAGCCCACCGTGGCAACGCAATCAGAAAATGATTCTAAAACAATTTGTTGAACCATTAAGCAAAATTGGCTAGCCCCCAGTGCTGCATCCTGTCGCTCGTCCATGGGGGTGGTTCCGGCATGGTTGGCCTGTCCCAAAAACGTAACTAAATACATGTGAATCCCTACCATGCCAGTGACGATACCAATATCTGTATTACTAGACTCTAACCGAGTTCCTTGTTCAATATGCAGTTCAATGTAGCTATAAAGATCTTCTGAATGCCTTGAAGCGGACAGAATTCCTTCGCAAGTGAGCCCCGCCCGTTCAAGGGCTCTCTGAAATGCTTCGGGATTTCCTTTTGGAGTATCCAGATCATCTTGCGTAAGCTGTCCTGAAGCCGCACGGCTACCAAGAAGGGAAATCCATGTACCTTCTTCATCCGTAAAATCAATAACTTCTAACGATATCTCAGGATCCTGATCCCTAAGGACTTGGAGGACTTCAAATGCTGCTGCAACTCCCAAAGCGCCATCAAATCGGCCACCATGCACTACGGAGTCCAGATGAGATCCCATCAAGAGTACAGGTGTTTGATTTTCAGAGGATGGATGATATGCAGAAAGATTGCCAGCACCATCCTCTTGAACCATGAAGCCTCGTTGTTGAATCATTTCGCGGAATGTTTCCCGTGCGGCGATATGTGCTTCGCAGAATGCGGGTCGGTTCAGCCCCCCGTCCTGGGTAGCACCATCACGAGTTAGATGCTCGAAATCTTCACGAAAGCGGACTTTATTAATTCGTAAATCAGAGATGGTCATGAAATTAAACGAAGAACACACTGTACCTCAGAGTGCAGGTAGACCTCAGAGAGATGAATTGGAGAAGAAGATGTTAGTTCGGATCTATGTTTAGTGCGATATCCAGGGCCTGAACCGAGTGGGTCAGGGCTCCACAAGAGATATAATCCACTCCGGTCGCGGCGATCTTTGCAGCTGTTTCCAGCGTGATTCTGCCAGTTGCCTCGGTCTTGATGCGCCCAGCCACCAAATCCACGGCCTGTTTCAGAAAAGAACAATCAAATGAACCATCCTTGTGATCAGATGTCATGTTATCAAGGAGAAGTACGTCAATCAGTGTTGGGATTGTCAGTGCTTCCTCTACTTCCGAAATGGTACGCGCCTCAACATCTATGGGGTAACCGGAGAAGTTCGCTGCTGCGAGGTGAACAGATGAAGCGAGTCCACCAACTACCTCAATATGGTTGTCCTTGATTAGGATCCGGTCGAATAGTCCAATACGATGATTTATGCCCCCGCCTAAATGGACCGCCCATTTATCCAATAGACGCAATCCAGGGGCTGTTTTTCGGGTGTCACGTATGCGAACAGGGTACGCTCTAACGCTGTGAACCATTGCAGCAGTTGCCGTTGCAATTCCACTCATTCGCTGCAACACGTTCAATGCAACACGTTCAGCAGTAAGAATGGAATAAAGGGAACCCGAAATAACACCAATTTTTGTAAAGGACTCTACACGATCACCATCTGCGTGAGTCCATATGCACTGAAGAGTGGGATCTACAAGATGAAATGTATGCTGTGCGGCCGTGAGGCCCCCGATCACGCCGGTTTCACGCATTAAGAGAGTGGCTTGGCCGTGGCTGTTGGCCGGTAATAATGCCTTGGACGTAATATCACCGGTGCCGACATCTTCCTCAAGGGCATAATGAAGGATCAGATTTAGAGATTCTGGAGACAAATAGTGTGGAAACGGTTCTCGAACCGGCATTAAGCATTCACTTTGTCACACTAAACTCGCCAATGCGATCAAGCCGCTCTATGCGTTGAGTGAGAAGATCTTCTCTGGATAATTGGTTTAGATTATGCAGCACATCACAGATTGCCTGACCAACCAGATCATAGGTAGCATTCGGGTCATGATGTGCTCCTCCCAACGGTTCCTTTATGATCTGATCAACAACTCCCACAGATACAAGATCAGGCGCGGTGAGCCTCAGAGCACGTGCAGCCTCTTCTTTATAGTCCCATGATCTCCACAAGATAGAGGAACAACTTTCGGGTGAAATCACGGAATACCATGCATTTTCCAGCATCAACATCTGATCACCGATCCCAATTCCCAATGCGCCACCCGATGCCCCTTCACCAATGACAACCACTACGATCGGAACCGGCAGGCGCACCATGACGAACAGGTTTCTGGCGATTGCTTCCGCTTGTCCACGCTCTTCTGCATCCATACCAGGATAGGCACCTGGCGTATCTAAGAGACAGATGATGGGTTTTCCAAATTTTGCCGCCAGTTCCATGTGTCGCCGTGCCTTGCGGTAACCTTCAGGATTCGGCATTCCGAAGCGTCTGAATCGACGTGCCTTTGTATTCCGACCCTTCTGATGCCCTAAGATCAGCACAGTATGATCATGATAGTTGTAACGACTGCCGCATAGGGTTGCAAAACCGCTGACAATCGCAGGATCATCCCCAAAGTAGCGATCTCCGTGTAACTCCACAAACCCATTCGTAAGTGCGGCGATGTAGTCGCCGGTATAGGGTCGAAGAGGGTGCCGGGAGATCTGAACTCGTTGCCAGCGCGTCAAACTCCCATAGATAGAGCTACGCAGGTCTTCAATGCGTGCAGAAAGTGCTTCAATCTCGGAGGATAGATCAATATCTCCTGAATCAATACTATTCAGTTCTTCAAGCTTTTGCTCTAACTCAACGATTGGTTTTTCAAAGTCTAAGAGAAATTTTGAAGATTTATTGGGCATACTTTGATGTGGAGAAAACGAGGCAATCAACACTTGCAGTGTGTGACGGTTCCTAAATGGATCAGAGCCTATCGCTTCCAGACTCACACGTAGTCTGGATTTGCTTTATGGCCTGTTGTTCAGCATAGTCCATGGTTAACTTCCAGATATTCTTCAAGTTAACCCATCGCCCAACATATTGGCAGTGGAAGGCTTCATTTGGTGGAAGCCAATGTGTGGGATCACGATCTCCTTTTGAACGGTTTGCGGCAGCGGAAACCGGGATGAGGGTTCCATTCTCACTCAGATCGTTTGTGTAAGAAACCCGATCCTCATAATTCCATTTTGCTCCACCGCTACGATGTACTTCGGCTATGGGGACGAAATGATCAATATCAATCTCCCTTGGATCGGTGAAGACGGAGTCCACGTACGGATCCAGCCATTCGCCCGCAAGGACTATACAACCCGTATCATCCAGATCAACCTCTGTCCGGCTTTTGGCAATTAATACTTCATCTCGTGTATTCTGGCAGTCTCCGTCTTCGTCCCACCAGTATCCATACAAGGATCTATCATAGGGCAGGGTGGGGCTCATAGAATTCGTGTGGTTTGGGAGAGATTCACCTGGGGGTAACTGTGATGTCTGCTTCCCAACACAAAATCCAGACTCTTGAAAATTTCGGATTGTAGCAGGACCAATCCCCCGGACTTCAAGGAGGGAGTTTAATGAACGGAACGCTCCACGGGAATTCCGAAAGTCTAAGATGGTCTGGGCTTTCACAGATCCGATTCCCTTGACACGTTGAAGTTCAGTTGCATCAGCCGTGTTAATGTCAAGACAGTTGTCGCTCGTAGCTGTGGGATGAGTGGAGCGATCGGATGTTGGGAGATCAGAACGCTCACTGGTATTGGTGGATTCCTGTACACAGAAACCGGCTCTGCGGACATTTTCGAGGGTAGCTGGCCCAATCCCCCGCACCTGGATTAGATCACTGAGGGAGTTGAATAGTCCATTCTGACTTCGGTAGTCAATGATGGCTTGTGCTTTCACTGTTCCTATTCCACGGATTCGCTGAAGATCAGTAGCATTCGCATGATTCACGTTGTTACAGTTCTGATCAGGACGATAGGATTGATTTGATGATGTCTGAGTTGAACGGTCAGAGGTGTTCTCCTCACCCTTTGATTCCAGCACGCAGAAACCTGCACTTCGAAAATTTTCAAGGGTAGCTGGCCCAATTCCCCGAACGCGAGTTAGTTCGTCCAGAGATGTGAATGGTCCATGTTGGTTTCGGTAGTCAATGATGGCCTGTGCTTTCACCGTTCCTATTCCACGGACGCGTTGAAGATCCAACGTACTTGCAGCATTCAAGTTGTCACATTGGTTATTGGAGGTATCGGGCTCGTTAGATGTGGCCTCGGTTGTGGCGGCAGTATTCTCTCCATCGCTATTTGATTCCGGGACACAAAAGCCTGCTCTACGGAAGTTTTCAATTGTTGCTGATCCGATACCTTTTACGCGAGCTAGTTCGTCCAGAGATGTAAATGGCCCATGCTGGTTTCGGTAGTCAATGATGGCTTGTGCCTTGACAGCACCAATTCCACTGACCCTCTGTAGAACTGGGGCACTAGCTGTATTGATATTATCACAGGCCTGACCAGTGGTCGTTGAGTGCTCCTGCAGAAAACTTCGCCGAGTAGGTCGGAGCGGAATACTCTCAGAGAATAGATTTCGTTCACGAAGGGGAATCAGATTTGGATCAGTTGATTCGACTAGCTCATGATCAGGAGAAAGATCAAACCCCAGAGGCGTATTCGCTGGGATTGAGACACTCTCCGGTGGAAGGATGAGCAAAATAGCTACCCCAATTAGCATTGCAAGTTGTAGATACCTAGGTCTATTCGGTTTTATCATGTTCAATTCAACTCATTAAAATTCGGTGATAATTCAGAGCGAGTCTTGATATTCCAGTGTTTGTGCAACCGCATTCATTCAAATAGCGGGCATGGTGAATTTGCCTATAAGATAGGAAGGTCTGCTAAATGATACCTCTAAGTCTCATGTATACCCGTATTGCCACTGATCTCAGGAGGTGATATACGCCGAGGAGAATGTGATGAAATAACGTATTTCCGAATATCCATATCTGATTAGCATACGACGAGTACATGAAATTCAATTCTTGATGTTCGTTAGGTTGATTCAACGTGTAAGAATAAGAATAAGCGAAAGGCGACCTTATCAAATCTAATGGACTCAAACAAAGCTCTCTGTCTGAGAATTTTCAATCGAAACGGCTTTTGATTCACTTCACACCTGAAGATCCACATGTTTACCTTCAAATGATATTTTTAATGACGCCTGATCTTTCAGTAAGGATCTCTTGATGGTTGGATGTGAAAACCATGACAACGACCATCTACCTTTCGGAGAATCTGTCTACATTTCCTGTTTGACAAACTAAAGATTTCGGGGGTAGAGTATTACTCTTTTGATTGATGGTACATCTGAATGCGGGGTTCTACCACGAATATTGTGGATATAGGTCTAGAAAGACGTAGGGAGACAGTTTTAAACCGATCCCCGTAGTGCACGTGCAGCGATCAGCCAGTCCATCACGGCAGACTGATTGCGAACATAGTACCAGTATGCCTGCTCAATTTCTTCGGGAGGACGTCTGAGCTGTGGTCCCAGCATTTCACTGACTGCGAATACTCCAGGTTGCAGTTGCCATTCAGAGGCAGGCACAAATTCGTCTCTCTCATTGAAGCCGACCAGCGATCGTTTTCCAAGTAGGACAGCACTCCACTGTCGTGTTCGTTCATGAATCCGAGCCCATCTAGAATGTGATCCTGCGATGTTTGACAATAGGGAGATACCAGGATGAATCAGGGCACCCACTAAGGCTGCAATGACATCAGAGATGCGTCGGGCAGCATGTGAACGCAGGGACCCGATGGCCTCCTCAGCCGCCAGAAGGGTGCGATTGTTCAGGTGTTCAATAGACGATGTTCCAATGAGATGATTCTGTTGAGCAGCCAGGATGTAGGTTCGGACAGGAACTCCTGAGAGTTGCTGCATGAGCCCAAAAATTTCTTTATTGGTTAGACTCGCAGATGAGAAAATTACTGCACCTATGTCATGGATCCGTACAATCTCCCTTAGTTGATCATAATTCCCCAAGCGGGTTAGGGTAGAGGGGGTATCATTTTCGTGGTCTTGGGTTGCGATCCCCACGAGGATATGCTGTGATATCTGTTGAGCAGCAGGAATTTCTAGATCATAAGAGTTCCCTACGACCAGCGTCCTTCGTTCAAGTCGTTGGTGGGTTCTGGGAATCAAACGTACGGCAGAAAGAAGGAGTAAACATGCAGGCAGGCATGCCAGAACGACCATGCGCGAAAAGGCAATCTGTTTGACGAAAAATGAAAGTGCTGCGAGCGAGGTCACGGCGACTACGGACGCCAGAACGATCAGTCCGAGCCTCGGACGCTTCCCCCTGTACCCTCCCCAGGAAGCAATTACTCCGATAATGATCAATGCAAATAGAGGGGATAGTCCCCAGTAGAATACCGGTGGGAATAGCAGTCCAGTCTGAAAGGATCGAATGAGCCCCAATGTGGTCATGACCCCGAAGCAGATGATCAAGTCACGGGTGGCTGCATGTCGGAAAATATTTCCCAGTGCAGTGATGGAGCCACGCGCAATCACGGCGAAACGCAACATCCAAAGAAAGGCTTTCGGGTACGCTTCACTGAGATGTTTTTCTGCGAAATGGGCCATAGCTCCATAAAAGAAACGTACATATCTCAGGTCTCCCTTCTTGGTACTCTCTCCCTTATAATGAATGATTTGAGTTGTTGGGACATAATAAATTGACCAGCCAGCAGTCTGGATTCGGCAACAAAGATCAAGATCCTCACCATACATGAAGAAGTCCTCATCAAAAAGTCCCGCAACCTCTTTACCAGTATGAGACTCCTTGGATTTAATGAGTGCTGCCTTTCGTAAAAACATACATGAGCCACTCAAAGCATCAACAGTTGTGACTTGATCCTCGGGAAGAAACGTAAGATTATAGCGACCAAATATCTTACTTCGGGGAAATAGCCGACTCATTCCTGTCATCCGGTAGAATGCAATGGCAGGAGTTGGGAATGATCTCCGACTCTCCAAAGCAAATGTACCGTCAGGATTCAGTATGCGACATCCTACTGCTCCCGCATCCTCGTGAGACTCCATAAAATCAACTAACACTCCGACCGTGTCTTCTTCAACAAGCGTATCTGGGTTCAGGATAAATAGATATTCTCCTTTTGCAATTCGTATCCCTTGATTGTTCGCCGCCGAAAATCCCACATTTGAGTGATTTGCAATTATGATCACCATTGGAAACTCCTGGGCTAACATACTCACGGATCCGTCCACCGAATTATTATCTACCACAATCACCTCAGATTGGATATTTGTCAGTGATCGCTGGATACTGCAAAGAGCTTGACGAAGCAGATCGCGTACGTTATAATTCACAATGATCACAGATACCCTGATAGAATCATTTGATTCATCGGCGGATACCTTGATAGGTGTCGGATGGGGAGGTTTCATCTCTCAATTCCGTTCACTGCCACCATGGACCTAAGGAGTTCATAATCAATTTGTCACTCGTCTGTATAAGGGATTTCTGATAAGAAAGTAGTCTATAAAATATCCACGGGTTGTATCCGTGTAACTTAGGATCATTACACCAGACCGAGAATCCTGAAGCGATCTTGTTCTAAAATATGTATGCTCACGCAGCAGCTCCATCCATTTTTGAGAATATACTGAATCTGGGTTGCCATTCTGAAATTCACCGAGAGGATTGAGATCCCTTCTTAATTCGGTTGATATTTGTATCGGATTGGACTCTACTTGATTCATTCATGAAAGTATTTGGAGAGATCCCATAAGAATCAGTAAGATAGCATTATTATGGATTCGCAGCTGCAATATCACATCCATACTCTTGGACTTCTGCAGATGGAAACTGGGGAAGAGACGGGGGCAACGATCTACGGTTCGCCTTTTCAATTTATGTTGAGGCTTGATGAAGATCTTCCTCGGGTTCATGGTCCCAGATTCCTTCCCATTATAATAATGCGAGGCCAGTTACATTGAATTCACTTCATCAATCATTCGTTGTCTCTCTTGGGCATAGATAAGATCATATATACCAGTGGCTCTGTTTCCCATCATGGATGGAACGTACGCAGGCATCCATAAGAAGACAGCTCGGCCTGAGCCAGATTCCATGAGCAAATTCTCGAATCCCCCATCGGGGAACTTCATTATGGCCCCTGCCTCATTGATCCGCTCTAGAGACAATAAGATTTTCCCAAACTCCAGCGGATGGACTCCAACATGAACACGCTGACCGGTTGCAACGCATGGCACTCTTTTCGTTAGCGAGGCCTCGGCCCACCGCTTGTACGGATTTCGCTTATACAAAAAAGACATCCGTCCATCTACGCTATTGAGAAGCACACTTGAAAAGTTTTGTAGTTCAGATGATGACCAAGATTGTTGGACTGTCTTGATTTCATTCAGAGATCTGCATAGACTTCGCAACCGATTTCGATATAATTGGGCCGATTTTCCAGATGAATGTTTTCGTGCGGAATCTTTCAGCCTTTGATGAAGATTAGGGAACGTAAGATCTTTCCACGTTGCATCAGATAACTTTCTATACTTAAATGCGCCCTCAGTACCGGTGCCAGACGCATACCAAACACTTCCCCCCTGCGTTAAAAAAACCTCTTCTGGCTTACGTTTTTTTGGGATATTCTGTGCAGAATTCAGAATTAGATCTACCGGAATCCAGGCATCAATGGAGATATCTTCGCTGGTTTCCCACCTATACATGGCAATTATACTTCCGTTAGTAGCTTCAATTCTACGGTCTTTGCCATCAGCTCTAAGTCGAAGTTCATGCATATTCGGTTGACTCTTTTCATGTGAAACAAACTTCGCTACTTCCGCGAGGGCATGGATATGGGGAAGGGAAATACTGATCGGGGGATTTGGAGAACTCATTCCACAGGCTTCGTAGGTTACAGATAAAACGTGTCATATGACGTTTCTCTCATTTAAGTTCGAGATCCCCCCATTGCTATCTGTACCTATGGCATATTTCAGAGTTTAGATCTTTGTTCCGAGATAAAATATCAGGTACTTGATTATCGTGTGCTGCATGTACAAAGAGGGGAGCAGGCTTATATTCACTTTCGCCTGCTACGGCACGAATATTGACGCGGAGACATGGGTCGTAAGCGCCAGATTAGGCAGTGCCAATGGTTCATTAAAGCCGAGAATGAACGAAGCTCCCCTCATTTTCGTTCGCATTGGATGCAATCAATTAAAATTTCTAATCTGGTTCAGCTAAAAACCTATGGAGTATCCTGATTCATCTCCATCCCGACTCAACCGACATCTGGTAAGTCGAAAAAAGGCATTCTATTCGCTAAATGAAGATCTCATAGAATATCTAAGGCGTTATGAAAGACTCAAGACCCGAGGCGTTCGTTATCAAGATCTCGCTCGGTACGCAGAGTCAGTTCCTCTTTACGATGAGGATGGCAATGATACGCTCTGGGCAAGTGTCATTTATCAGCCGAATGAACAACGCGAGATTGACCATGACTTAGTTGTTACCTATGCAGATCTGCGGGCCCACGGAGATCTTTCCGTGATTCAACATTTATATGTAGACCGCGTAGATATCTGCTTATATGGAAATACGCTTCCCTATAGAGTCAGAATTGTCAATGCACTCAATGAAAACTTTGACTATTTCTATGTGAAGCGCACCGATGCGAATCGAATCTTTGGATTGGAACTTGAACACCTTCTTTCCCCTAGCCGGATTCAATATTTTGTGCGAGGGAATACAACCATAGAGGAACATATCGTGGGGGTACCGGGCGATGTATTCCTGTCTGCTGCTATGCCAACGAATCGATTTGACTTGGTTCGATTGGCAAAATATTTTGTCAAATTTGATACTCGCTGTCTCCTACGACTCTTGGGAGATATGCATTCTGGGAATTTTGTGATTGATGTTACCCGTGATTTTGAAAAGCACCATTATCGATTCCGTCCGATTGATTTTGACCAGCAAAGTCACCACCGAAATATAGAAGTTTACCGTCCTCAGGCATATGAGGCCAACGCCCCCTTTGTTGAAGCAGTGAAGGAGGTACTTCCCGCCGCTTCAATCCGGCAGTATCGTAGGGAGGAGCGCGCACTAATGAATCATCGAGTCAGTGTAAGTGATGGCCGTGTACATGCTCTGCTTCGAGTGATGCAAAAAGATCATATTGCAGATCCAGATCATGTTCGTCAACTGGCAGCCAGTCTGAGCTCATTTCATGACGATGATCAATTTAGTACATGTACCCACATGGGCGAACTTGTCTACCGCTCAATTATACGAGTGGAGGAACAACCAACAAGTCAGGAAGTGCGCATTCTGGTAGATGATGCACCAGAGTAAGAAGACAATATCAAGTAACCGTAACTTACATCCTCAGTAGTAGAGTTATAACTGAAGAAATGGATTCTGACGACGCTCCAACCCAATCTGAGTAGGTGGGCCATGCCCAGAATAAACTGTCATATTATCGGGGAGCGTGAATAATTTTTGAAAAATAGATTCCATTAACGTGCCCATATTTCCACCAGGAAGATCGGTTCGACCAATGGATTGCTGAAATAAAACGTCTCCCACAATCACAAACTCGCTGTCATCATCTACAAAACTAATGGATCCAGGAGCGTGTCCCGGTGTGTGGAGAATTTTCCATTCGGCATCTCCAAACGTAATCCGATCTTGCTCACTGAGCCAATGAGTAGGTTGAGGGATGGGCTTTAGTTGGAAACCATACAATTGAGCCTGTGCAGGAGCTTCTCTGAGCCATATGGCAGTATCTCGGTGGGCTTGCCATGTGAGATCAAATCGTTTGGACAGTGCACGACATCCCAAAATATGATCAACATGTGCGTGCGTGAGCAATAAGTGCCGCACGGTAAGCCCATTGGAACGGATATATTCGGCCATTTCCAATTCCTCTTCTTCATTAGAGCAACTCGCATCCACGATCACAGCTTCTGAGTTATTGTGACAGACATAGCTATTCGTAGGAAATGGGTTTAGAGTAAAAGATTTGACTTGGGTGACAGACATAGATTTTATTTGAAGGAAGGGGGAGAGAGAATGATCACAAACTCCCCCTTGATGGTAGATTTTTTCTGATAGAATTGTAGCAGGTGGTCTAGATCTCCACGGTGGATTTCTTCAAACTTTTTCGAGATCTCTCGAGCGACAGTTCCCATTCGATGTTTCCCTACTGCATCCAAGAGATCGTTCAGCGTACGAATCAATCTATGTGGGCTTTCATAGAGCACGACTGTACGAATTTCGGACTGGATGGCTTCTAGACGTTGTTTTCGGCCTTTTCGTGCTGGCAGGAACCCTTCAAATACAAATCGATCGGAGGGGAGTCCGCTGGCAGTGAGTGCTGGGATCAGTGCGGTGGGGCCGGGCAGGGCCTGTACTGGAATTGACTCTTCCCAACATTGACGCACCAGATAAAAACTGGGATCACTGAGACCAGGTGAGCCAGCATCACTGATCAGAGCGATTCGCTGTCCTGCTTTCATTCGCTCAATCAGTTGTGGAGCCCGCGAACGTTCATTGTGGTTATGATAGCTGATCGTTGGAGTACCGATCCCATAATGGGATAGGAGGATTCCCGAAGATCGGGTATCTTCACAGGCGATGAGATCAACGGACCCTAAGGTTTCGACTGCACGAAATGTAATGTCTGCTAAATTTCCAATGGGAGTTGGGATGAGATACAGCATCAGGTATCTGTATAATGTTTATACTCTGGGAAAGTAATCTCCCACTTTGAAATCAGACTCACACATTAAAGCAATCACAACGCTATCTCGTTTGATTCATAAGGATCAGATATAAAAGGATGACTATAGCAATGAATGGAATGCCCTGAAAAGGTCGTTATTAATTCCGTACTCTGGAAACATATCGTGGTCGTGCTCGCATATCAAGGGCAACTCGAATGAAGAGCCAAATGCTGGCTACGCTGATCAATATATTCGCACACCACATTCCGATCCACGGGCTAAGCAATTCTCGATCTGCAAGTTTCTCTCCCTGAACAAGGGTGACCCAGTAAAAGATAAAGATACCAACTGCCACGAGACATGCGATGCCAAGTCCACCTCGCTGGATACTTAGACCAAGAGGTATCCCAATGAGCACAAAGATAAAACAAGCAATGGAGATGGAATATTTTTTGTGTATCTCTACCTGATAGCGGTTGATTGTCGTTTGGGTATGTTGAATGTTTCTGCCCATGGTTGTTACAGAGCTGCGAACATCTTGGGCATAGCTTCGTGCACGCTGGTATGTGCGGCGCATCTCATCCTGCGTTAATCCATTCAAAGTAACCCGTTGCGCTGCTGCGTCAGATTTTGGATTTCCACTGAGTGCAAAGGTTGATATTGACTCGTCATGATTCCAACTCATTGAGTTCGTAGCAGGAAGGTCCATCGCCGTAACACTCATCAGCGTGTCATGCGTCAATAGGGTTGGGACATTGCCATGAAGCTTGGATATCTGATCTGTGTATCGTCGCTTAAGAGAATCAACAATCACAAACATTTGATCCGTTGGAGTGGATCGATCCGACCGGTATCCATCCCGCTCTGCTCTGATCTGAAACCCAAGCTCGCTCAAATCTAAACGCAACTGAAATCGCTCAAAGGTCAGTTTTTCATATCGCTCGTTTGATTGATCTCTTGGAGGTCGAAAAAGTCGATGCATCTCACCTCCAAGGAGGATGAGATCCAAAAACTTCCCCCTAGGAACCAATTCACCTCGGTCCGCTCGGATCATTGCCCCATTCGCGATTCCATAGGTATAGTCATAAATCAGAATATCATAGAGAAGATTACTCTCTCGTCGGCCAACTAGAATACTGTATTCGCTAATCTCTTGGTAGAATACACCTGGCTCCAACTCAAATCCGGGTCGCGCATCTCGGATGGTTTGCCACATGTTTAAGGCCCTGAAATTAGATTCTGGAAGTAATACATTATTGAAATAGGTCATCCCACCAGAAAGAAGGGCAGCAGCGGCGAGGACGGGCCAAGTTAAGCTCCAGAGCGTTATGCCACAGTTACGGATCACCACCCATGTACGGGATTCCGCCAGTGAACCAAAAACCATTAGCGTAGCCAGAAGTGAAGACATTGGTATCGCTAACACGATCATATAGGCAAGGTTATAGGCGATCAATTCCAAAATGAGTCCAAGCGGCAGGTCCCTTCCGATCAGGTCAGGCAAAAACTTGATCAAAAACTGCATAAGTAAAATGAACATCAAAAGCAGGAGCCAGCCCATAAAGGGCCCAGGAAGCTGCTTCAATATCATTCGGTGAAGAATCGTCATTTGATCTCTCGGATTTGAACTCTGAATTAGAAATTCATCTCCTTGTCATAGTGAAACGAATGCTGAATATTTGATGTCAATAGTACAAATAATCAGTTACTTGCGACTTTGATCCTCTTGGTGTCAGGTAGAATTGGCAACACGTATTCCTGCCCGTAGTTACATGGGTTGATTATCATCGTATTTAAGAAGGACGCGATCAACATGAATTCCAAGCGCGGGGGACTATTTGTGTCTATTGGGGTATTTGCCTATGCGACTATCCTGTACCTATTGACGGTTGCACCAACTGCAAGTTTCTGGGATGCAGGGGAGTTTATTGCAATTGCACATGGGTTGCAAGTATCCCATCCGCCGGGTGCGCCATTTTATATGTTGGTTGGGCGTCTTTTCTCCATGTTTGTTCCGGATCATCTGGTTTCTCTGTCCGTGAATTTGGTTTCCGTCTTCTGCAGTTCATTTACGATCCTTCTTACCTATTGGATCATTGTTCGCCTACTCCGAGAATTTATCTCCTCTAAAGACAGGGATCAACCTACATTTCTGGTTCACTTCGGCGGAGTGATTGGGGCATGTACGTTTGCGGTAACGGATTCCTTTTGGTTCAATGCGGTGGAAGCAGAGGTTTACGCCATGTCAATGCTCTTTACGGCACTTGTCGTATGGCTAATCATGAAGTGGAGTGAGATGGCGCGGGAGGAGCTGGTCAGCACCCAAGATCGTTTAGGACTCGGAGCAAATCGTATCCTTGTACTCGTAGCGTATCTGTTTGGGCTTGCAATTGGTGTACATCTTTTAAGCCTCCTTGCACTCTTCTTCATCGCTCTGATCTTCTTTTTTGAGGAGTATGACGAGAAAAAGGCTACAACCAATGGGCAGCCCGACTGGAAATCTGGGAAGCGGTGGAGGGCAATTTTCTGGTCGCTCGTAATTGCAGCAATAGTATTTCTGGTGATTTATCCTGGAATCATTCAAAAATTACCTGGAATCGCAGGAGAGACGGGGCAGCCATTATTGGCTCTGACATTTCTCGTGAGTGCAATTGTGATTGCAGTATGGTATACTCATACGAGAGGACTCCAAACGGCGAATCTAATTTCGGTATGTGTGCTAATGGTGATGATTGGGTACTCCAGTTATGCGGTCATCTTTATTCGCAGTGCGGCAGATCCTCCTATTGATGAGAATGATCCAGAAACTCCAGATGCAATCGTTTCCTATCTGGAGCGGGAGCAGTACGGCGAGACTCCAATTCTCAGTGGAGCAAGTTTCAACAACAATACAGGTAATTTTGATGAGAATAATGTGAAGTTGTTTCCACGACGGCACTCGCCGAGTCCTCAGCATGTGAATATCTACCGCCAGTATAAATCCGATTTTGATTTTTTCTGGCGATATCAAATTGGACACATGTACCTTCGTTACTTCTTATGGAATTTTTCTGGACGAGAGAGTGATGTAGAGGGTGCTCGCGCGATCACTGGCCTTTCATGGATTGAAGGTCCAAGCGAAACCTTATATCAGACCCCCAGCGAGAAGGCAAGTCGTAATCGCTATTTTGCTTTTCCATTGCTTCTCGGCTTATTTGGGATGTTCTATCATTTTCGTCAGGACTGGCGGCGTGCATTCAGTGTCCTTGTACTATTCATTGTAACTGGTTTTGGGATTATTCTCTACCTTAATCAGGCCCCTTTACAACCTAGGGAGCGTGACTATTCGTATGTGGCAAGCTTCTTTGCATTCAGTCTGTGGATTGGAATTGGAGCGACGGGGCTTATGCAGCTGATCCGTGATGCATCACATAGCTACGGCAATCGCGTGCGCAGTATAGCTTGGGTTGCCGCTCCGATCATTTTTCTTGCTATTCCCGGCTGGATGGTAATTGAGAACTACAACGATCATGATCGTTCAGGTCGTTATATTGCCCCTGATTATGCACACAATATGCTCATGAGTGTTGCCCCGAACGCAATTCTCTTTACAAATGGGGATAATGACACATTTCCACTTTGGTATGCGCAGGAGGTGGAGGGCATTCGAAGGGACGTTCGAGTAGCAAATCTGTCTTTGTTGAACACGCCATGGTATGTCCGTCAGCTAAAAAATCAGGATTCAAGAGACTCAGCACCCTTACCGATTAATTTGCCTGAATCTCAGATTAATGATCTGGGGGCTCGCTTATGGGAACCTAGCACGATGGGGCTGCCCGTTGATTCGTCTCTGCGGTCTGATGATTCTGAAGTCTTTTTGGGACAGACGGATCGGAGTCTGATAGATAGCTCAATGGCCTGGGTTCTCAACGGTCGTCCCTTCCGAACGAATCCAGAGACCGGTCAACCATTGAATATTTTGTATGGGGCTGATATTGCGGCATTGAATATTGTTTCGGGTGTAGCTCAGGGAGGATGGAAGCGTCCAGTATATTTTGCTGTGACTGTTTCAAGCGATGGGCGGCTTGATCTACAGAATTACTTTCAGCTTGAGGGAAAGGCATTACGGGTTGTCCCGATACGCCATGACAATCCACTGGGTAGAGTTGAACTTGGGGTCACTCCCGAGCGTCTGAATACCTTCAGACTCAGAAACCTTGACAATCCGAAGGTATACTTTGATGCCAACATCCGTCGGATGGTAGATAACTATCGGAATATTTATGCGCAGACTGCAACGGCAATGATTGAAGCTGGGCAGGTGGAGGAAGGAACTAAACTAATGGATGAATTGATGGAAAAGGTTCCTTTCACCACGATACCAGGGGATTATATTTCATTCATCTATACCGCTCGCGTGTATCAGTTGGCCGGAGACCACGAAAGAGCTTTGGAGATTTTTCGTGCCGCAGAGCCTTTACTGATGCATCGTTTGAATCCCGAGAACTCTCAAGGTTTTGATGATGGTGCATTTACGTTTCTGCAGTCCGTCCGTGCTGCCTACCTGCAGGCCGCAAATTTTGAAGGTGCAGCAGTATTTGAAAATAAAATTCTAACATTCTTCGGTGAGGAAGGGGAGGTCACAGCTGAAGAGATGCGCATTTCAGCGAGGAGGCTATTTGAAGAGGATACCATGAATAACATTCAGGAGACGGAATCGTCAATAATGTTAGATTCCATGGTGCAGGACCCAGAGGTTGAGAACGGGGTTCAGGTCCCTTAAGAGCCATTAGATTAGGTGAACATGAGTTTTCAGTTTCAGGAACATGATTTTGAGCGAATTGGTCGTACATTGGGTGCAGAGCCTGTATGGAAAGACCGCGTTGTCTGTTATGAAATCAAGAATCGGGAAGTTGAACAGATCGTTAAGCTGGAGATTTCTGTGGACGTTGAGTTTCCCGGTGATCTGAAAGATGAGATTCCTGGTCATATTATTACAGCAGAAACAACTAGTTGTCAACTCCATTTAGTTGGCTGTACGGGTCTAGTTGCTGAGGAGGTGTTTCGCGAAGTGATCTTCTATGCAAAGGGGCATAACGTTGTGAATGCGCTTGTCGTACAGGCCAAAGCATGGTGTCAGATTTTTTCCAATTATGACCGGCGTTTATTGAATATGGACTATACCAAGATGCCCCGTCAAATTTCAAACAGTGTGATTTCATTTCTGATGGCGGAGGGAAGCCTTGAAGGTTTTAAGTTTGATGAAGACGAAGAGACGTCCTCTGGGGACTGAATCAGAGGCGGACACTCTCCCTGAATGGCCTCATGTGAAAGGATCTCTTTCTGGGGGAGATATTGCGGTCTCCGTAGATCATCCTCGCCTTGAGTTTGATTCAGACCTGATAAGAAGTTTGATTCATCAGGTAATGAAAGGAGAGTGTCAGAGGATTTCTGGGTTAGAGGTCATTCTTACGACCGCGGAGCAACTCCGAAGCCTAAATTTAACCTGGAAAAATGTGGATTATGAAACCGATGTGCTGAGTTTCTCCTTAGATGACTCTTCTGAAATTGACGGAGTCGTTTACGTTAGCCTTGATTTTGCACAACGGCATTGCCAAGATTTCAAGGCCTCATTTCATCAGGAGGTATGCCGCTACGTTACGCATGGATTGTTACACCTCTGCGGATACGATGACGACACCGAAGAAGCAATCCAATTGATCCGACAAAAAGAAGATCACTATCTTCGATGTGTAGGATTACAGTGACTCTACGAGCCAGTTTGGTCTCTGCACATGCCCGAAGATTGCAGAAGTTTTTAATAGGAAAGGTTCTATCGTAATTTGTGTGGGATAAGAAGCATTTTATGAACTAGGGGAATCTGTACAAATGTACATGCTTTCATGTTGGAAAGAGGGACATCAAAACAGTTATCAAGGTTCCCGAGATGTGTCAGTCACATCTTACCATAGCCTGTAATGCGTTCTATTCGATACGATTGAATACCATCACGGAGCTACTTACGGCAAAATCCAAGAACTCAAAATGATTGGGAGAGGATAAAGAATCTTTGCAATTTTCAGAAATGCGATTCTATTCTTCTTCGGAGAATTCAACCTCCAGCCACAATATTCGCGGTAGAACCAAATATAATAATGGATGGTCGTAAATACCCCCGTTACGAAGGTAGCAATACCCGGAGATGGAGAATGAAACCGCATGCTATACCATTACCGGGGAGTGCAAACAACATTTCTTTGTCAAGACATACACCATCCTTGCACTCTCAAAGCTACCTCTCTCAAAGAAGGGGGATTATATATCTGAATATATAGGTAGTCTTTCGTTTGAGTTTGCGGACGAACATGATACAGATAAGATGCGGCACACAGTTCAAATACCCAAATCCCAAAACCGACTGAACACTACAACATATTGGGAACTCGGAAATCAGGACTAAAATGGCCCTAAATATCCAAAAAAAGCCCCAAAATCACTCGAAAACGACTATTTTGCTCTCCAGGTCAACACCTACCTGTCGAAGTCAGGAAGGGTCGATACAGCAACAAACCCATCAATCATTGTTGGCAAGAATCTCTGGTAACTGATTTATTGAGGGAGTTGCTCAACCTCCTGAGATCTAAATTTATAATGTTGGAGTAGAAATGGATTGTAGAGTACACGCCACCATCAACTACCCGGAGGGGCAAATCAATGAGTAAAAAAGGTCAATCGAAAAACAAGCAATCTAAGCTGAAAGATACCAAACCCAAGAATAAGGGTGGAGTAGACAGGCGGGGATCTTTTGATACAAGGAACCCCAATAAAACAAGAGAGTTGAGAAATAGTGATCCTGATACCTTTCCTCCACCAAAAAAATGACCTTGCTCCAGTACAATTTAGGGACGAAATTCGGCGATGTGCAGTTTGGTGTCCAGAGATCATATCGATACCATGTCGCACGTCAAAAGCATTATGAATTCCAATCAAAACTGTGTTCCTTTATCAGTATTTTTTTGATTGGATGTTCAGGCTTTGCCATTGTGCAGGAATCTAAATCGTACTGGTTAATTGCACCAGTTGTTCTACTTCTGATTTTTACATTTGATCTAATTTCCAAGCCAACTACGAAGGCTGCAATTCATAAGACGTTGGCTGATCGGTTTAATCGGTTAGATATGAAAATGGTCACATCTGAAAAGACCGAAGATTTGGCAGAGATGTTTCAGGCACAACGCCAAGAAATTGAGCTGGATGAGCCCCCTTCCGCGACTGTGCTTAGCGCTCTAACACATAATGAACTCCTCCAAGCTGTTGGAAGCGAAGAGCGTCCATACGATATAGGCTGGTTTCGGAGAATATTTGCTCAGTGGGGCGCTCATCCTCCGAAGAAATGGGTGAAAGTGGGTGAACACTAATGACCAAAGTCCATTGTTGGCAATCAGATCGCCGTTGAATCCAGTCCAGTTTTACGGGTAAGCCTTCTTTGGGTGAGCAGTTTACCAAACATCCCTTTTACCGTGGACTCCATTTGAGAGGTTGTATCCAGTTCACGAATACTATGTCGTCCCACAAACTCATCCACATAACGTTGTAAGTGTTTTGGAGGCATCCTGTGATAGGTGCCATAGTAGCCATGCTTCAAGAGTGACCAGAACGACTCCATGCCGTTAATGTGGGCTTCCCCGTTCACGTATTCCTTGACCGAGTGTTTAACCGTCGCGTGAGCAGTTCTATTTAACGCCTAATAGGCTTTCGCGTCATCGGTGTATATGTCTCTTTGTCAGAAGTACTGTAAACGAAGCCTGTGAACGTCTATGCAGTCATGTCTGTAACGACCTTTGCTTGAAGCCTCTTGGTCTCACGGTCTTTGGCTCCTACGACAGCCGTTTTACCAACGGTTCCCCGTCCTGCGTTCAGTTTCTTGGATTCGTGTTTGTTCTTTTCCTTACCACCTACGCACGTCTCATCTACTTCAATATGTCCCGAAAATTCTTCAAGATCATTATTCCATGATTCACGGATCCGATGCGCCAAGTGCCAAGCGGTTTTCTGAGTCACATCCAGATCACAGTGTAACTTCATACTGGATAAGCCTTTGATTCCTGTATCAATGATGTAGATGGCTAATGCCCATACTTGGTAACTCAACTTGGAATCTTGCATGACCATTCCTACGCACACGCTGAACCGCTTACGACAGCCCTTTTCTCTGCACCGATAGGGCATGTGATGTTTGGCACCAGTCTGTACATTTGCTGATCCTTAGTGTGGGCAACAAGGTTCGTTCCCCTAACGCTGCTGAGCAAACCACTTTTCAGCAGTAGCATCATCGGGAAACTTCTGCATCAGCTTCACCCATGAGATTCCCTTGCGAAATGATTTATCTGGTCCTGTTCGTTGTTTGTCCATTGTATTTATTTGTCGCTGTGTACCCAAATGCACGACACCGTCTGCTAATGGTTGCAACAAATAGGTAGATTTGCCAACTTTTTTGGAAAATTGAAACTTTTGGTTCTACCTGCGCATTCCGCTGAACTAGGAGAATCTGTACAAATGTACATGCTTTCATGTTGGAAAGAGGGACATCAAAACAGTTATCAAGGTTCCCGAGATGTGTCAGTCACATCTTACCATAGCCTGTAATGTGTTCTATTCGATACGATTGAATACCATCACAGAGCTACTTACGGCAAAATCCAAGAACTCAAAACGATTGGGAGAGGATAAAGAATCTTT
The DNA here is from genome assembly GCA_965209015.1 of Rhodothermales bacterium. Lineage (GTDB taxonomy): Bacteria > Bacteroidota > Rhodothermia > Rhodothermales > Bin80 > Bin80. Next base: position 1,134,892 of record OZ242367.1, read on the forward strand.
GTAATTTTCAGCAATGCGATTCTATTCTTCTTCGGAGAATTCAACCTCCAGCCACAATATTCGCGGTAGAACCATAGGAAAATCATGGATATAGGAGTAGGTCTATCCATTCGCAGAAAAATAGAATTGAAACTTTGAAGTTTTCAAACCTTCTGTCCTGAGGGCATTGAAGCAGCTTGGATTCTTGGATATGCAGGCGTTGAATGATCGGAGGCTATATCATATTGATCCCCGCCAACAGCATGACCTCTACAGAACTATTGGATTATCACTTTATTGTACAATCTGCCATTACTACGAGTCAATATTCTCTGGGAAAAAGAATATGAAACCATTAAAGATCCCACCTTGCATATGCTATCCTGCGCCGACTCGGAGACAATGCTCACAAAATTCAACTGACTTCTATACCCGTCGGACTCAGTGCGCACGCGGATCTGAAATAGCGATTTGGGTAGGATATTCCATTTAGATACGTATTCATGACCTATCAAGATCCAACAATCTTTGAGAAAAAAACAAAATTTGCCAACACCAACGGATTATTACCCGTCTTAACGATATCTGAACTGTTTCAGTACCCGCGGATCTTTACTGCGACGCAGGATTTTTCCATTATGCACATCCTTAAACACAATTTCTCTGGGATATGGGGTCACATCAATGAGAAACATTGCCCAGCCCCAAAAACTGTAGTGTGCCTGAGCAACGATATTGGGGTTGGCAAGAATCTCTTTAATTGATTCTTCTGAGGTTAGTGATTCGGGAACAGCGAGAATTTCTACAGGATTGGCAAACGGATGATCTTCTGGGACATCCTGATCGAGAATTTTCGCCGCATGTGCACTCACGGTGGTGCGTGTCGGAGTGGCCCCGCTTCCCTGTTGGAAGAAGTAGTGATCGCCTGAGATGTCACCAGATCCATAGAGAAAAATCAAGATGAGTAGAAACAGTGTCAACATGGCAATCTCAAACCCCTGTGTTCCTGCGGTAAGCCCTCCAGATATCTCTTCAACAAAAACAGCTCCGACCAAGATTGGAATCTGAATCAGTGCTCCCACACGGGATAGCAGGCCGGTTAGTAGCATGAACCCGCCCAGTAAATGCGAGAGTGCAACGTAGTGTAGAAGGATCGTAGAGCGGAGCATGGCAGAAGAGTTTGCACCGATTAGGTTCAGGAAATTGTTTGCATCTGCAATGAAGAGCATTCCACGTACCAGTAGCCCAAAACCGATGTACATACGCAATAGGTCAAAGGCATGAGATCGGAAGGGATACAGTTTCGCCAAAGTGTGTCGCAGTTCGCTCTTAGTAGGCCGGAATTTCTGGTCTATGCTCCAGCTTCCAGATCCGCAAATCACTACCAGAATGAGCATAAAGAGCACCAGAGAAGAGAGTTCCAGAGATTGGCTTGCCGAAAAGAGGCTTCCCAGACTCAGAAAAACCGCACCAAACAGGATCGGTACCTGAGAAAGAGCAGCAACTCGTGTCCACAATCCGATTGTGATTGTAAATCCTCCAACGATGTGGAATCCTGCCACGCCAAGATGAGCCCAACTAGCGCCTAGCCATGCCGGAGCATTTTCAGGTAAGAGCGCAACAAATGTGGATGCATTTATCAGGAAGAATATGCCTCGAACGAATAAACCTATGCCCAAATAAATCCGAATTAAATCAAAGGCAACCTCACGGTATCCGTCTAACCAAGCGTTGAATTTTTGTAACATCCTATCAGCAAAATGTGAAATTTTTGTGAATAACAGCCTAGTTTAATTGAACTACAAAATTTTCCCTGCGAATATGACCAAATTCGTTCAAACCTTAAATTCGTTGTATATTTTACGAAAATTAAAGGTTTTTTCACAGAAAGGGTAAATCTGTGATGGTTTCTCAAATTTCAGCAGTCAACATAACTGACCGAAAGATCTCTTGGGGTAGTTTTCTAATAGTTTTGATCGTCTTGGTGTTCATTGCTCTGATCGCTCTGCCCGCATGGGCGGCACCTCAAGAAGCAGTCCCGAGTACAGGGCACTGCCGTTCATCAGTAGTCGTGTCCTCATGTGGGCAGTGGCAGAACTGCATTTAATGTTTGCGGCTTTCGTTTTGGTTGTTCGTATGTTCGCGTTGGTGATTGAATTCATTGGGTATAAGACTGGTGATCAACGTTATAACTAGTTAGCCTATGACTTCACGAAACTCTTGTCTGTCTCATTTTCATTCACGGCAACCCTGGGAGCACTCCCCACGTTCGGACTGCTGGTTTTTATCCAGCCCTGACTCAGTATTTGGTGAAAATTTTCAGTTGGACGTTTTTGCCGTATCACTCTCTTTTCTAAGAGCCTTTTCCCGTACGCATACAATTACGGCTGGGGTAAACTCTTACTGCATTTGCATCTCTTTATTGGTCTGATGCTCAACCTTATAGGCACACTATTATTTCAAAGGAGTGAGCCAGGCTCGAATCTATCATGCAATGAGTCATTTGAGCGGTTACAATTTGAGTGATTTTTTTTGTACATTCGATCGATGACTCAGGAGCAGGTGTGATATCATCCAAGAAATTACTTGAGTCAATGAATACATATAACGAGGTGCTGATAGAATCGAAATTCTTCAAGATGGAGGAGGATAACACCCAACCAGGGATGGAATTTGAGTATATTTTGACGGCATTTCCCAGAATATATATCGGGGCTTTTTGAACTTCGTCCAAGTTTGGTAGCTGGATTTTGGATCCGGGAAGTAGATGATATTGAATGAGATGTTTTCATGGCCAAAGAGTCGTTCCAAGCCACATCCCACAGACTACGAACTGGAGATGTGACATCTTTTTGAACCAGAAGGTTTTCAGAGAATTAATCTGCGATGGAAACTAATTAAGTCTGGGGTCTCCTGCTGTATTGTCACAAAACATACTCGGTGATTTGGTGATCCATCATGAGGAGACAATACAATCGTTAGGGCCGGTGCACGCTTTGGTGATGATCAAACCACTATCTTGCTTTTAAGGGAATCTCCTTGAAAGCACATGAGTTCGTCATATTTTGGTTGAATAATGGAGTTAAAGTTCAGCAGTTCGTTATTTTTTCCGGGTTCTAGCCTGGCCTCATAGTTGATGTGTAGGCATGTCTACCAATTGAATGAGAGATCTGACATGTTATAAGTATAATCCTACCCATGACCGAACATATTTCACGAAACATCTACGTTATTCCGATCGTTGCCAACAATTATGTTTTTATTACTATAAATGATGAGTGGCATTAAGACAGTACTTCTCTTGGGGGGACTTAGCGGTCTAATAATAGTAATCGGGGCTTACCTTGGGGGGGAGGCAGGCCTGTTTGTGGCATTTTTGTTTGCGATTGCTATGAATTTTGGTTCCTATTGGTACTCCGACAAGATTGTTCTGAGAATGTATCGTGCCAGAGAGGTTGGGAAAGATCACCAGCTATATCGCCTTACGGAACGTTTAGCCCAAAATGCAGGGATACCAATGCCTGGGGTATACATTATCCCGAATGATTCTCCGAATGCGTTTGCTACAGGTCGCAATCCCAGAAATGCTGCGGTTGCAGCCACTGAGGGATTAATTCGTAGCCTGAGCACGGAGGAATTGGCCGGAGTTATGGCTCATGAATTGGCACATGTCAGAAACCGTGATATTTTGATCAGTTCAATTGCAGCGACGCTCGCTGCAACCGTTATCATGATTGCACGCATAGCAGAGTATGCGATGATTTTTGGGAGCGGAGATAGACGAGGCAATGTTATCAGTTTCTTGGCTACCCTGATCCTCGCTCCAATCGCCGCAATTCTAATACAGTCAGCAATTTCTCGTTCAAGAGAATTTGAGGCAGACAGGACAGGAGCTGATATCGCTGGAACCCCTAGAGGTCTGGCCAACGCCCTTGCAAAGATTGAGAATATTCAGGAGAATGTTCCCATGGATGCCAATCCTGCGACGGCCCATATGTTCATTATGATGCCTTTCTCCCAGAAAGGGATCATGTCCTTGTTCAGCACCCATCCCCCGACGGCAGAGCGTATCCGCAGACTCGCTTATAATTAGAAGTCAATACGCCTCAAATCGGCTCGCTCGGCGGGAGGTATTTATTTCAGCATATTGATACTGTTGCTTGGATGTAAATGAGTTGGTCCCCGATGTGATCTCTTTTCGGTGAAAATGCTTAGAAATTCTTCAACACGTTATCAAGTGGTGTATGCTACTCTCATGGAAGAGGCACAAAACCTGATCATTCGTGGTAGGACCAGAATTCTTCAGATGAATCTACGTCTTTCACATGCTTAGGAAATGGAAGGGAGATTGTGTAGCGAAGTTGTTGAAAAGATTCAAAACAAGCTATGATTCGTTACTAATGGATGAATTGTGCAGATATAATAGGGTTAAGTTTGATCCGTGTCCATCAACATGAGTATCCTATTGACAGCCTTGAGATAAGAGTTATTTCGCTTTATTTCAGAAATGGGGTTCGGTACTTGATGGAATTGGGTATTTGGTTGATTGTTACACCCAATTTGAAGCGAACATTCTTCAAATTCTATGAGCGAGAATTATTCAAGTAGCAATGTCATGCTGAAAAACACATCAATTGTGAGGAAGCGGTTGGTGGAAAAGAAGCCGTATCGCTCTTTGTTTTGTAGCAATGTCGTGCTGAAAAACACATCAATTGTGAGGGCAACCAAAAATTTGATGATTTGTAAGAAAGCATTCAAGTGCTACAGACTTCTTTTCTGGGCCAGAATTAATTTCATGATCTCGCCGGGTTCAGTTAGATTCTATCGGTGATCGCGGAAAAAGGATCTTGCACCATAAGGTAAAAATCTATTTATACTCTAATGAAACAGCTAACCATATTTCTATTGGGAATTCTCTCTGTCATCTCAACCTTCCAGCCAGCAAGCGCACAAGATTGGGGCCGCATCCAAGGTACGGTCTATGTCAGCGCCCGCACTGAGGTTGCAACAGATGCTACGGTTACTCTTGTTGGCTTAAACTATTCCACGCGAGTTGATGAATCGGGCCAGTACATATTTGATGAAGTTCCTGCTGGTTCAGTACTCTTACGTGTTGAAAGTCCACTCTGGGGTCGAAATTCAGAAACTATTTTAGTTGTTGCCGGGGAAACGGTTGAAGTTGACATTGAGGTAATCATGCACTTACAACTTGAAGAGTTAATTATCACAGCTGGGCCAACAACTCTTACCCGTTCTGAACTTGTGAATCCGATTAATGTCCTGAGTGGCAGTGATCTACTTGAAACGGACGGAGTCAGTCTGGGAGAAGCCTTAAAGAATCAACCGGGTATGGCGTCTACGTATTATGGCCCTGGGGCAAGTCGGCCCATTATTGGTGGAGTTGGAGGGAGCAGGGTAAAAATTCTTCAGCATGGTCTGGATGTCGGAGATGTTAGTGATCAAAGTGAGGATCATGCAGTTGTTGCGGATGCCCTGGATGTCAAGCGAGTCGAAATCATTAGAGGACCGGCTGCACTCCTTTATGGGAGTGAGATTACTGGTGGGGTTGTGAATATTCTGGGAGGTCAAATTCCCAATGAGCGACCGGTGAGTCGTATTGAAGGAGTCTTGATGGCAAGAGGTGGATTGGGTTCAAGTGAAAGAGGCGGCGGAGGACGGCTGACCGGTGCATTTGGAAATGTAGTCTGGAATGCTAATGGCTTGTTCCGCGAAACTGGAGATGTATCCACACCAATGTTTAATCCCGAGGGAATCCACGAAGAACATGAGGGCGAGCATGATGATCATGGTGAGAGCGAGCATGATGATCATGATGAGGGCGAGCATGATGATCATGATGAGGATGAGCATGATGAGCATGGCGAGGATGAGCATGATGAAGACCACGGAGATGAGGTTCTTGTAGACCACATCGAAAACTCAGGAACATCTCTTTCCCGAGGATCTTTCGGCATGTCTTATGTTGGCAGACGCGGATTTATCGGTGCAGCTATCTCTTTTCATAATTCGGACTACGGTGTTCCTGGAGGACATATGCATGGACATGGGGACGAACATGATGAGCACGGCCACGATGATCATGATGAGCATGACCACGAAGATCATGATGAGGACGACCACGAAGATCATGATGAGGACGACCACGAAGATCATGATGAGCATGGCCACGGAGAAGCGGGAGAAGAAATATCTATTGATCTAAACTCTATTTCTTACGGTGTTGGAGGCGAGTATCGCTTTACCAACGAGGCTATTCATGGACTTCGATTCAGATTTGGATTAGTTGATTACAAGCACTCCGAACTAGAGAATTTTGAGTCCGGCCTGACTGAGATCGGTATTGTGTATGAAAATAATCAGCTGGAAGGTCGTATTGAGCTAGACCATTCGCTTCATAAAATGACGCGAGGGGTGGTCGGAGTCCAGATCAAAAGACGTGATTTAAGTTCTGTCAGCGATCATTCAAGTCTTCCTACTACACTGACGAATGACATCGGAATCTTTGCGATGGAACGTGTAGATTTAGGCGAATTCAATTTAGAATTTAGTGGACGAATGCAATGGCAGTCCCATGATCCCGATGAAAAACTTGACCGGTCGTTTTCGGCAGTAAGTCTGGGTGCGGGGATAAACTATCAGGCAAGCGAACAACTGGCATTTTCATTGAGTCTCGCTCGTGCGGCTAAACTTCCAAGTGTAACTGAATTATACTCGGACGGATTACACACAGCGGTACGTTCTGTTGAACGAGGAAATGAGAACCTGGAGGTTGAGACTACGAACAATGCTACATTCTCCAGTTATGTTCATTCCAACCGTGTTCAAGTGACACTTACTGGGTATCTAAATCAATCTGACAATTTCATTTATCTCGCTCCAACCGGTGAGTTTGAGGAAGAGAATCCCATCTTGCAGGCAGCACAATCTGAGGTACTGATTGCGGGAGTAGAGTTAGATGCAGATGTGGAGTTATTCCATTCGGATAATACCCACATTAAACTGGGATTGACCGGAGACTATATCAGTGGTCAACTAACGTCAGATGATGGCTATCTACCACGAATCCCACCATTTCGTGTAGGGGCTTCACTTCAGTATTCTTTGGACAATTTTGTTGCCAACCTAGCTGTCAAACGGGTTGGCAAGCAGGATCAAGTATTTTCGATTACTGAAGACGAAACGGACGGTTACACAATGCTCAGTTTAAAATTAGGATATCGTTTCATTTTTGGATCTGTTGCTCAGAGCATTGCTTTGCAGGGACTGAATCTGACGAATACGCTGGCAAGATCACATACATCACTTCTGAAAGATACAGTGCCTCTGCCCGGGCGTGACATTCGCCTCACATATACAATTCATTTCTAATTCGAGACGGTCTTTCAGATAGGCGGCCAATTGCGAGACTGAAAGTTGTGCGCCTGAGATGCCTCACGAGTTTGATCTTCGTTCAAACTCGTGGGCGTTCTTGTATGTATTCATTTCGATGATCGGATCGTGGAGGGGTGAAGTTGAGGATACTCCTATACCATGATATTAAGGGATTTTCAGTGTTTCTCAGGATGGACAGGATTAGAAAAATCTTGGTTCCTTTGGCGTGTGGGAACCCATGACAGTACAAGAAAATCGAAAGAAAGATTTTTATCAAAATTCACAATACAATAATCATTTATGAAACAGCTATACGTTTTTCTCTTTTTTCTCTTTGGAATATTACCGTTAATAGCCGGAGTTCAACCGGCATGGTCACAGGATGGAGGTCATATTCAGGGCACCATTTATGTGACCGATGGTGAGACAATTGTAACTGATGCCTCAGTCACGCTGGTTGGCCTGAACTACTCTCAGCGGGTTAACGAGTTGGGACAGTTTCTATTTGAAGATATCCCCGCTGGCTCCGTACTAATCCGAGTAGATAGCCCAGAGTGGGGTCGAAATTCGGAAGCAGTCAACGTTATTTCTGGGGAGACTGTCAATGTAGACATTGAGGTTTTCATGCATATTCGACTTGAGGAATTAGTGGTTTCGGCAGGTCCCATAGCTCTACCCCGATCCGAGTTGGTAAATCCGGTGAATGTTTTGACAGGGAGTGATCTCCTTGAAACGGGAGGGTTTAACCTTGGAGAGTCATTGAAAAATCAGGCGGGTGTAGCTTCAACATATTTTGGTCCCGGCGCAAGTCGTCCAATTATTGGTGGAGTTGGGGGCAGCAGAGTAAAAATTCTCCAACATGGATTAGAGATCGGAGATGTAAGTGATCAAAGTGAAGATCATGCTGTGGGAGCTGATGCCCTAGATGCTAAACGGATTGAGATTATTCGAGGACCTGTCGCGCTTTTATATGGAAGTGAGATTACAGGCGGAGTGGTGAATGTTATTGACGGACGAGTCCCTAATGAGCGGCCGGTTAATCGTATTGAGGGAACGATCAATGGGATAGGTGGATTGGGTGCACGTGAACGGAGCGGGAGTGGAAGCTTGACAGGTTCACTTGGGAATGTTGTATGGCGTGCGAGTGGTATGTTACGCGAAACTGCAGATGTCTCTACACCGCTGTTTAATCCAGAAGGTATTTTCGAAAACCATGAGCATGAAGAGCATGAAGATCATGATGAGCATGACCATGATGAGCATGAAGACCATGATGAGCATGATGAGCATGATGAGCATGAAGACCATGATGAGCATGAAGACCATGATGAGCATGACCATGAAGAGCATGATGAAGGAGCGCTTGAGTTAGTTGATCATATTGAGAATTCCGAAACGTCACTTTCAAGGGGGGCTGTAGGCCTTTCATGGCTCAGTAGCCGCGGGTACATAGGAGCGGCCGTAAGTTTTCATAACACTGACTATGGGGTTCCCGGTCCTGGCCATATGCATGGATCCCACGGAGATGAGCACGGTCATGATGACCATGATGATCACGGAGACCACGATGATCATGATGATCATGGAGACCACGAAGACCATGATGATCACGGAGACCACGAAGACCATGATGATCATGGAGACCATGATGATCATGGAGAAGGTAATGCAAATGTGTTAATTGATTTGAACTCCGTCAACTACGATATTGAAGGGGCATATCGCTTTGATAGTCCAACAGTTCAGGGGTTACGTTTTAGATTAGGGATTTCTGACTATACGCATACTGAACTTGAATCTTTTGACTCTGGTGAGTCTGAGGTCGGTATTGTGTATGATAACAATCAGTGGGTAGGACGACTTGAACTGGATCACTCACTCTCTCAAAAAACTAAAGGAGTAGTCGGGGTACAGGCTCAAAGACGCAACCTTGCGCTCAATTCTGTTGGTAGTCATGGATCAAACCTTCCCACCACATTGACGAATAGCTTAGGTATTTTTGCCATGGAACGCATTGACCTTGGTTTACTGAAGGTTGAGTTGAGTGGACGTATGCAATGGCAGTCTCATGAACCCGAACAAAAAATGATGAGATCATTTTCGGCTTTTAGTTTAGGTGGGGGAGTAAACTACCAAGCAAGTAAAAATTTATCATTATCTATTAGTCTTGCACGTGCTGCTAAGATTCCAAGTTCTTCTGAACTATATTTTGATGGAGTACATGCTGGTATACGGGCTGTGGAGATAGGCAATGAGGACCTTGAAGTTGAAGTCACTAATAATGCCTCGATCTCGGGCTTCATTCGTTTCGCCTCTCTACGCATGTCTTTAACCGGATATGTAAACCAATCCGACAATTTCATCTATCTTGCTCCAACAGGTGAAGTTGAAGATGAGAGACCTGTTCTAAAAACGGATCAATCAGGGGCCACGATCACTGGAGTAGAAGTTGATGCAGACGTTGAACTATTCAATAGTGGATCTTCTTCGCTCTCGCTGGGGCTGATCGGTGATTATGTGAACGGTCGTTTGACCGGCGAAGGAGCTTATTTGCCGCGTATTCCCCCGATGCGACTAAGAACTTCTCTGCAATATGATCTGAACAATTTTGTTGCCAACCTATCTGTGAAGTATACGGCTAATCAAGATAAAGTATTTGTGGTCGCGGAGGATGAAACCGACGGCTATACAACGTTGAATGCCAGAGTTGGTTATCGTATGCTAATTGGTTCGACAGTTCAGAGGATCTCCCTGCAAGGCAGGAACTTAACCAATACACTGGCGATAGCGCATACGTCACTGCTGAAAAACAATGTTCCTCTGCCGGGCCGAGATATTCGTCTGGTGTATTCAGTCCAATTCTAAGGAGATACTTGAATATAATTCGTGAGTATATTTTCCGAACGAGTCAAATGACTACCCAGTTCAGTATCCTCAGATAGTGGGATGGATAAGAATGATAATCAAAAATGTGTAGAGCGTATCAAACAACCAACCCCCAACTGGGGGAAATTGATTTGAATATCCTTTAATTCGAGCCAAGAGCGGATGTGAAATATTGCAATCCATGACATGAGTAAAAAGGTTTGGATGGCATTGAATCCTGTGCATAATCATATCTTTCCAGTTGATCCTGTATCTTCAGGGTATTCCAACCTTTAAGTTCTTGTGAATGTAATTTTAGGTTAGATGGACTCGGGCAACAAGGTGGAATTGCGATGCCTTGTTGCCCGAGGTGAAATTTTTCTGGTATAAATTAGATCTAAGTTTTCAGGTGATCCAACGTTTACTTGAGAGATGCAAAATTTTCACCTTGCCCTCAAAAGATGTGATCATCTATCAGCAAATTCGTGATTGTTTGATTTAAGCATGAGACAGTCAAGTTTACCATTGGGAACGTTGACTTTGACGGTTCCCTTTTTCTAATTTAACTCAGTTCCAAGTCGCGAACTACGGATCAGAGGTCCTCGGGTCTTAAATAATGGTCAGAGACAACTACCAACCAATGAGTGAACTGTCCACCTGTCGCTGGACACTCAACAGAGATCCGGTTGGGACAGATTAGAATCCAAAGGACAGGACAGAAGAAATCTCGAGAGGGACGTAATCAAAAAGGAGAATCGTAGAATTAAGGCGTGGAAGTTTCGGGGGCAGTGGGGTTCTCTGATGACTCAATTCCCACTGGTTCAGTGATCCCTAAGCTGCCACGAAATTCTGTGTCGGCAAGCGTGAGTACAAGAAATACGACAACAAATACGACTCCAAGGGTCATTGTAAGAAGATTAACCTTGTTGTCATACCTCAGAGCCATAAAGATTAGGGCTACCAAGATGGCTTTACTACCGGCAATTGCCAATGCCAGAGGGACATTCAGAAACCCAAGATCAATCTGAGCGGTGATGACCGTGACTAAAGTGAGAAACAGAAGTGTACCAAATACAAAACTGAGCGTTCGTAAAGGGATAATGTGATGTCCCTGTGCCATGGAAGCTCTTAGATAAGATAGAGTAATGGAAAAAGGAAGATCCAGATGATGTCAACTATGTGCCAATATAGACCGGTCAGTTCGACAGGCGTGTACCATTGAGGCGAGAAATGTCCGCGTGCTACACGAGTAGTGAGCCAACCGAACAGCCCCATCCCTACCAGTACATGGACTCCATGGATTCCTGTCATGACAAAATAAATACTGAAGAATTGGGGAGCAAAGGGAATGTCATACTTAGAATAATCCTTACCATCAACAATTCCATGTGGATCAAATCCAGCGCCAGGAAACACACCATGGGAGAATTTGTCTGAATACTCAAAGTATTTAACAACCATAAATATAGCTGCGCAGAGCAGAGTCAGTAGGAGGAGTACAACCACTTTGTCATTCTCGCCTTTTTGTACAAAGTGGATGGAGAGCGCGACCGTAAAGCTGGAAGCCAAGAGTACAACCGTATTCAGCGCACCTAAACGCCAATCAAGCAGTTCGCTGGCCTGAAGAAAAATTTCAGGGTGCCAAGACCGATATACTGCATAGGCAACGAACATCCCCGCAAAAAGAAGAATTTCCGTGACCAAGAAAAGCCACATGCCAAGCTTCGCAGCATCAAACTGTTGATCATGGCTAACGAAATAGTGCTTAAGTGTTGAGTCTGCAACACTCATGGCTATGAGGTGTTTTTGGGGCCGAAGACATCATCGGCGAGATGAAAATCATATGGACCACGCGTCACTGTAGGAGTGTCATGAAAATTATGCTCATCTGGAATCGGACCAGTATGCGTCCACTCAAGCGTGCATGCACCCCACGGATTTGCAGTAGCCTTTGGCCCTCTGAACAAGGAATACAGTGCATAAACAAGAATCATGATTAACCCAATGCCCAAAATATAGGAACCAATCGTTGAGGTCATATTTAGTACTGCAAACTCTGGAAATGTCTCCAGAAGTTCTGAGTAGTCATGGTAGCGACGAGGCATTCCCCTAGTACCCAAAAAGAACTGCGTAAAGAAAGTCAGATTAAAGCCAATGAACACCAAGGAAGCAGCCACGACGCCGGCTTTTTCACTATACATTCGTCCCGTTATCTTCGGCCACCAATAGTGCAACCCGCCAATCAGTCCGATGAGTGCCCCACCCATCATCACATAATGAAAATGAGCGACAACGAAATAGGTGTCATGCAAGTGGACATCCACTGCTAAAACCCCAACCATGATTCCAGTCAGACCACCGATCGTGAAAAGGAATAGGAACATCAAGGCATAGAGCATAGGAGTTTTTAACCATACGGATCCCTTATACATCGTAGCTACCCAGTTAAATACTTTAATGCCCGTCGGTATTCCAATCAAGAACGTGAGCATAGAGAAAATAATGGATGAAATGGCACTCTGTCCCGAGACAAACATGTGATGCCCCCAAACAAGGAACCCCAAGAATGCAATCGCAACCGACGAGAGAGCAATAAACGTGTACCCAGATACATGCTGCCTTGAGAATGTACCCATGAGGTCACTAATGATCCCCATCGCAGGGAGAATCATAATGTAGACGGCAGGGTGGCTGTAGAACCAGAAAAAATGCTGGAAGAGAACTGGATCTCCCCCTAATGCTGGATCAAAGATTCCAATGCTCAACAACTTCTCCAAAAAGAGAAGAACCATCGTAATTCCAATGACAGGGGTTGCGAGTACTTGCACAATTCCAGTGGCATAGATGGCCCATGTAAATAATGGGAGACGATTCCATGTCATTCCTGGTGCACGCATTTTATGCACCGTTACAATGAAATTCAAACCGGTGAAAATAGACGCAAAACCAGCAACAAAAACAGCTGAAGTTAGCCAGAGTACTGCATTGGAAGCACCGCTGGAGTAAGGGGTGTAAAACGTCCACCCGGTATCCACTTTCCCAACAAATAGCCAACCACAAACGGCCATGATAGCTCCCGCCATAAAGAGATACCAACTAGCTAGATTAAGGCGTGGGAAGGCGACATCTTTGGCTCCGATCTGTATCGGAAGTACGAAGTTACCGAGAATACCAGGGATCGCAGGAATAATGACCAGAAAGACCATTACAATGCCATGGAGTGTGAATACTTGGTTATATTCATCCTGACCAAGGATCGTCTCACCAGGAGCGCTAAGTTCGGTCCGAACAAATGTCGCAAGAATGCCTCCTAAAAGGAAGAATGCTCCACAGGCAATCGCATACAAGATCCCAATACGCTTATGATCCGTCGTAGACAGCCAAGACCAGAGACCTTTCTTGGCATTCAAATAATTGTGTGATTCGTCGCTCATGGCCTATTATTGATCTTTTATGAATGCTACGAGTGCGTCAATTTCATCAGCTGTCATCGTTACAGCATATTGTGCGGGCATTAATGGGGCATAACCCTCAACGATCTGCAATATGGGATTTACGATAGAGGTTCGGAGGTAATTATCATCAGCGACTGCGCTCGTTCCATCAGTGAAGTTGCGAGTGCTACCTGCCAGACCAAGAAAGCTTGGTCCGGCGGCTGCTGATCCATCCAAGGAATGACAGGCAAAACACCCTTGTTGTGTATAGAGGCGTTCTCCTTGCTCTACAGGAGTCAAAGTGCCATCATCCATATTCTCAACAAGCCAATCATCAAATTCATCCTGAGATTGAACAATGACACGAGAATACATATCCGAATGAGAGGTGCCACAGTATTCAGTGCAAGCAACGTTAAATGTATCTCTACGGGTTGCTTCAAACCATACGTAAGAATATCTTCCATGCAACACATCAGCTTTCACCCGAAAAGCAGGGACAAAAAAGCTATGAATGACATCCTCACTGCTCATTCGGAGCCGAATGGGCTGGTTTACTGGAACATGGAGATCAGCAGATATGACTCCATTTGGATATGTGAATGTCCAACTCCATTTACGTGCAGTGACATTGATCTCATAAGAATTTGGGGGCGCAATACCAAGTTCCAAAAACAATTTAAATCCCCAGACGAACACGACAGCAACAAGAATAGTGGGGACAATAACCCAAGAGGCTTCAATCACTTTGTTTTCACGGACTGGCTTTGGCCGATCGTCTGGACTTCTCCGACGATAACGCCAAGCAAAGAATACCATCGTTGACACAACTCCCACGAACAGGATGATGCTGGTCACGAGTATAAAATAAAATAGAGAGTCAACGTCCCCCGCAATGGTGGATGCAGCCTCTGGAAGCCAAATTGAACTCTGTTGATTCATGCGTGGTCAGGTTTTTTTGTTTCCTTCATCCACAAGAGACTCAAAGATGCAATGAGAAGCAACGCAGTAATTCCCCCTCCAACCTGCATGGCGCGCTGTGCGACGAGTACATAGGAATTGGATGTTGGATCAAACTGGAAGCAATAGAGAAATGCACGGTCAAGTAGATTGCCAACCCGACCATCAGATGCTTCTACGATTGCAGCACGCAGATCTCGACCCTTTGGTGCGAGATCGGGCAGATAACGAGTAATCACTCCTTTTTCACTGAGGACGATAACCGCGGCTGGATGTGCATATTCTCCCTGATCCTCAACCCATTTGTACATAAAACCAGTTGCCTCGGTCAGTGCAGAAATAGCAGCCTCATCTCCCGTGAGGAAATGCCACTCAGCATTTTCATGTTCAAGGCGCCTCAGATAGCGAGCGCGTTGTTCAGCAGCGCGCTCAGGCGTGTCCTCGGGGCTGAAAGAAACGGTGATCATTTCATAAGTACTGCCAGGCGACCAAGATACATCATCCAAGGTACGTGTAACTCCATCCAATAATGCACTACATAACATAGGGCAAGTATGGTAGACAAACGTGAGGACAACGGGACGGTCCTGATGAAAGTAATCTTTCAATGAGCCTTGAATACCACGGGAATTAGTGAAAACAAGATCCAATGGGATCGTTTCACCCAAACGTGGGGTGAGGCCAACCCCCTCATAAGCGATACTGGCCTGTTCGGTCAACTGTGCATAGAGGGGACTTATATGAACACAGAGAGCAAATATGGCGATACATAGTTTGTACATTTAGGGTTGCATTTCCTCAGAGACACGTACGTCTTTGGGGAATTCTTCCGTAAGATTTATGATGGCCTGTTCAATCGGGATCCGAAATGCTCCATTATCCAATCGTTCGTAGCGATGATTGAGTTTGTCTAAACCAGCAATCCTCAGCCGCTCTAAATTGGGATAGGTGGCATCTGCTGCGTGCTCAATGCCTACCTGATCCGCTTCACGGTTGAACCAATAAGTAGCCAATAAGGTTAGCGAACCCAGCCCAATTAACAGAAAAATCACAAAGAATATAATAGAGGGGGCGGCGATGGCTTCGTGTTGTACCTGAGGTGTTTCGGAAGATAGGGGTTCGGAATCAACAGGCATAATGAACTCCGGTCAAATATTCTCAAAATTGAATGACTTACGCAGGTAAGGATCACCTTCGCAGACGACTGCGTGTCGGCTGAACCTCCACAAAAAAGCACCAACGAAGAGACTAAGCAACCCGATCCAACAACTCAGGTCCAACCAGTGAAACTGTGCCTGTTCCTTGTGAAGGACAGGCATCGCCTGCCAATGAATATCAAACCACTGCATCACCAACAGAGACACTGCAACGATCGCGAGGGGAGCAGCAAAGCGCTTAATTGCACGAGGCAGCAGAATCAGAAAAGGTAGAATAAAGTGGCCAAAGAGTAGAACACCACTGTGAATTTCCCATCCATGCTGCAATCGGTACTTGAACCAAGCAGTTTCCTCTGGAATGCCCCCATACCAAATGAGCATGTACTGACTGAAGGCAATGTAGGCCCAAAATACCACAAATCCAAAGATTAACTTTCCGAGATCATGATAATGTTCAGGTGTGATCTCTTTACGTAACATTCCCGCCTTTTGTAGCCCAGCAATACTCATGGTTGTGAAACAAAATGCTGCCAGAAAAGCACCTGCAAAAAAATACACACCAAAAATAGTAGAGAACCAGTGGGGATCAAGAGTCATAAGCAGATCAAACCCTGCAAATGCAGTGGTAATAGCACATACTGGAAGACCCCAAGCACTTAGATGACGGAGTCTTGCCGAGATTGCAGGATCACGAGTCACATCTTGAAGGATAGACAATCTCCATAAGCGTGAAGAGACAAATGTCCATGCAATGAAATAAAAGGCAATTCGGGACAAGAAAAACGGAATATTGAGATAGGCAACCTTTCCAGCAAGGATTTCATCAAAATATGGACTACTTGGATCATCAAGCCCCTCAGTTGTCCAGTGATGGTACGGACCATGAGCGTCAAACAAGCTGATGAGAATGGGAATAAATAGGATTGCCAGAAGAGGGAACGAGACAGAGGCCGCCTCTGGAATTCTTCGAAGAGCAACAATCCATTCTGCACGTACTAGATGCTTAATCAAGACAATAAACAAGCAGCCCAAAGCAATGGAGAGGCAGAAAACCCATCCGATCAGATAGGAGAAATAGAACTGCTCCAGAAATATTTCACTCATCCCCACGAAAATACTTACGGCGATAATCACCAGACCGATGAGCCCAGGAATCACAAAGCCGCGAGATGCGCCAGTAAATGGATACAGCTCACTCTTGGTCGGTGCCAAGGGGTCTAAAATCTTCATGAAGAGTGAGCTTCCGCGCAGTGCGTCACGCATGGATCCAAGGTTTCAAGGCGTGTTCTGAAAGTTAATGCGCTCGTCGGACGGGAGGTCATCAAGGCTCGCATTCTGACTCCTCTGCAATGCCCGCACATATGCGACAATGGCCCATCGGTCTGCAACAGGAATTTGCTGTGCATAGCTGGGCATGCTACGCACTCCCTGGGTAATGACCTCATAAAGGTATCCATCTTCTATGGTACGCAACCGGTCCGTATGGAAACCGATAGGAACGAACCCATAGCCACCAGTCATCACAATGCCCTGTCCATCTCCGGCTTCGCCATGGCAGACATTACAGTAAATTGCGTAGCGCTCTCGTCCGCGATTTGCGAAATCAACGGTATAGTCAACCGGCATGATGGGCACATAGCTACCATCCGAATTACGTCCTGTATGAAAACCAACATCTTCACGGAGCATCCCCCGAGCGACGGTACCAGAGACGGGAGGTCGCATGGCACGGCCATCAGCAAAAAAGGGATTCGCTTCCTGAGCTTCAAATCGCTCCATGGCATCCATATTTGGATTGATATGGATGGGGGTATCTTCCTTCAAGCTGCCACGACAACCACTAAGGATAACCACAAATCCTAGGAAGAAGAAGATCTTGTTCATTCTAGGCCGTACGCAATTCTGAATATCCATGATCATGAATGACTTCAACTGATTTTGCGCCTGCTTCGTTGAGGAGTAATTCTGTTTGCTCTAAATCAAAACTAGGGTCGCTGGCGGCGATATGCAGAAAAAATGCATCATCGGTCACACGTGAAAAATCACGGGAGTAAAAAAGTGGGTTATACGGGCGTGGAAGGCCATTCAAAACAAGCATCCCACCCACCGCAGACAGCGCAGAAAGTAGAACCGTGAGTTCAAACATAATCGGAATTGACGGCTCAATCGCAAAGAAAGGTTTTCCGCTGATATTCATCGGGTAATCAATTGCGGATGTCCACCATTGCAACCACGTTGCCAGTGCTAATCCAGCTATACCGCCAGAGAGAGCAATGTATCCAATTTTGGACTGCCCAAGCCCCATTGAACGATCCATACCATGAATTGGAAAGGGGGAGTGCGTATCAAAGTGACGATAGCCAGACGAATGGATCTTACGGGCGGCAGAAACTAATACGCCTGGGTTCGGGAATTCGGCCAAAAGCCCATAGACACCATCTTTACGGGCTTTGTAGATCCCCATAGACGTCTTTATGCTCTGAACAATGTTTTTTAACATCTAGATCTAAGCTTGGGACGATTTATTCTCAGCATCATGGTCATCATAGTAATGGGGATCACTTTCTGGGAGTAACATTTTCACCTCTGCCATTGCAACCATAGGCAGAAAACGGAGGAAGATCAGAAACAGCGTGAGAAAAAGTCCAAATGATCCCACAAAGGTAAGAACATCAATCATTGTAGGATTGAAGTAATCCCAGCTACTCGGTAGATAGTCGCGATGAAGACTGGTCACCGTAATCACAAACCGCTCAAACCACATTCCAATATTCACGATGATTGAGGTCACGAAAAGGAAAGGAATACTCCGCCGGAGACGTTTGATCCAGAAGAATTGTGGGAAGAGCAAATTACAGGACATCATGATCCAGTAGGCCCACGCGTAGGGGCCCGTCGCACGGTTCAGGAATGCATACTGCTCGTATTCAACTTGTGAGTACCAAGCAATAAAGAACTCTGTGATGTAGGCAAAGCCAACTATCGATCCGGTGAGAAGAATGATGATAGCCATCTTCTCTAAGTGGTCCATGGTAATGATGTTCTGAATTCCGTAGATCTTTCGTGCAAGGATGAGTAGCGTCATCACCATCGCGAATCCAGAAAAAATGGCCCCCGCAACAAAGTAAGGGGGAAATATAGTGGTATGCCAGCCAGGGATAATACTGATAGCAAAGTCAAACGAAACCACGGAATGCACACTCAAAACCAATGGTGTGGCCAAGGCCGCCAAGAGTAAGTAGGTCTTTTCATAATTACGCCAGTGACGATTCGCGCCGCTCCAGCCGAGAGAGAAGAAGCCGAAAATACGACGGCGTAGTAGGTTACGAGCCCGATCCCGAAGAGTCGCCAGATCAGGTACTAAACCAATATACCAGAATACAAGAGACACGGTAAAGTAGACACTGACGGCAAAGACATCCCACAGGAGTGGGCTCTTAAACTGAGGCCACATTTCCATTTGATTCGGGAGGGGGAGTGTCCAGTAAATGACCCAGACCCGTCCAACATGGATCGTGGGAAACAATAACGCACAAATGACTGCGAAAATGGTCATCGCCTCAGCACTTCGATTAATAGCAGTGCGCCACTGCTGCCGAAAGAGAAACAGGATTGCAGAGATCAGTGTGCCGGCATGTCCAATCCCAACCCAGAACACGAAGTTGACAATGGGCCATCCCCACCCAACCGGATTATTATTTCCCCAGACGCCGACTCCATTCCATACCAGATAGGCAATCATCAGTAAGAGAACACATAACAGAGTGGAGGACAAGGCTATAGCCATGTACCACACGGAAGGAGGACGTTTTTCTGTATGATAAGAGACCAACTGGGTGATATCGTGAAGCCCCAGGTTTCCCGTGACTAGCGGAGGCTCTGCGGGGAGCGTAACGGTCTTGTCAGTGGATGCAGACACTTCGGAGATAGATAATTCTGAGGGTTATAGTGATCCTGCAGGCTCTAGGTCCTGATTTGGGTTACGCACGCGTGCCAGATATGAGACCCGTGGTTTTATATTCAACTCAGCCAGCAACTTGTAAGCTCGAGGATTTCGCATAGACTGGCTAACTTGGCTCTGCTCATCATTGAGGTCCCCGAACGTGATGGCTTCAGCCGGGCAGGCCTGTTGACAAGCCGTAGTAACTTCATCACGGTGCAAGGGACGATCCTCCAGTCCAGCACGTTTCTGCGTCTCACGAATTCGTTGCACACAGAACGAACATTTTTCCATCACCCCCCGGAAACGAATGGACACATTCGGATTCTGCGCCATCTGCACAGTTTCTGGGATCGTCTTGGACCAATTGTAAAAATTATATCTGCGAACCTTATAAGGGCAGTTATTGGCACAGTAACGGGTTCCAATGCATCGGTTGTAGATCATCTGATTCGTGCCGTCGGGAGAGTGTACGGTTGCGGCAACCGGGCAAACAGATTCACAGGGAGCATTTTCACAGTGCTGGCATGGCATGGGCTGCATGACGATTTGTGGATCAGCATCCAGTCCTTCGTCCCCGTCAGTCACAAAGTAGCGGTCAACTCGAAGCCAATGTAGTTCTCGTCCATGTCCAATCTCATCTTTACCGACAACTTGAATATTATTCTCTGCCTGACAGGCAATAATGCAAACATTGCAACCGGTACAGGTATTCAGGTCAATCACCATTCCCCACTGGTTCTGCCAGTAATCACTATCACGATATGCCGCCGACTTGGTGGGGTGCTGATCCTTCCACAGCTCGGGATAATTCTGAAAATCAGTTTTCACGTCCGAACTAGGTGTAGGGACTTCATCCTGCAGGGGGAATGCCGGATCTGTACGGTACTCATCTAAGGTCGCCATTCGAATCAGCGGACGAGCTTCCGTATCAAGGATACCATGGTCCTGCGTAGTTACAACAACCCACTTACGCCCGGTAGCAGTAATCTCCACTCCGGCAGATACAGGTTTCGCCTGCAGGTCTCGGAGTTGCGCAACATTTGAACCTACGCCAGTAGCAAGAGTGCCTCGGGAATAGATATCTGTTTCGTCATCTTTGTCCCAAAAGGGAGTGTCCCGTTCAGGGCGAGTCGTAGAAATATCGCGACCATACCCCAGCGTGACAGATATGGTGTCGTCAGCGTGTCCGGGAAGAATCCAGATCGGCAGTTCAACCTCTTGTCCATTGATTGCTAAGGTCACGAGGTCAGATTCGTATCGACCTTTGGAATATTTGCAGACGAGTCCCAGTCTCTCGGCGGTTTGGGGGCTGAGGACTGCGACGTTGTCCCACACAATCTTCGTGATGGGGTCTGGAAGTTCTTGACACCAAGCATTATTCGCATAACTACCATCCAGAACGGTTGAATCTAGACGAATCACGAGCTCTAGACCATCTTCTTTGTCGGGGAGTTGTCCAGTAAAAGAGACTTCGGCGGTCGCTGGGGAGAATTCGGTATCTTCCAAATAGCCATTATGTAGTACTTGGCGCCATGTCGCTTCAAAATCCTGTTCGCCCAAAACAGGTCTCCAGGTATCACGCACTAGATCGTAGCCTTTGCGATATTCTCCACTGGCAACTGTGCCGAGAATTTCTGTTTCACTTCTGGCATCATCGTACAGCGGAGCTATTAAGGGCTGAATAGGAGTGAGGGTTCCATTCCATGAACGACCATCTCCCCAAGATTCCAGATAATGAGATTGGGGGATATGCCATGTACTAGCCTGTGCCGTTTCGTCAACGTGCAATCCTAGATGCACCGTGTTTGTAACATATCCCATTGCACCCTGAAAATCCAGAGCGACAGGGGCATCATACACGGGATTGACACCGAGGATAAGCAGTAGATCAATCTGCCCTGACCGCATATCTTCCACAAGTGCGGGAAGTTCCTGAGACTGGGGGGTGTATATAGCTTCACCAGCATCCAAGAGTGTAATGGTAGTACCGACCGCCCCAATTGCCTCATTCATAACGGCACAAAGTGCATGAACTTCGGGTGGTTGCGTTTCACCCGCAACGATGATGCAACGTCCGTTGGTGCTTTGCAAGTCACTTGCGAGCTCGGACACAAACGATTCGGGGGTGCCACCAGAATTAATTCCAAGGGCTGAGGCGAGGTCGCCGGCTAATTGCGTAATCAGATCGGACCGCATTCGCATGCGATGATCTGCCATTGTGCCTGTGGTAGTATAGGTGCTTTCAATCACATACAACCGGCTCATCCGGTCTTCTGTACCGGTTAACTTGCGCCCTTGAGCAAACGAAAACGTGTTCCGGCCACCATTCTTGGCGTGAGGGCCGAGAAAATCTGCATCTAAGCTTACGATCACATCTGCATTCCCAAAGTCATAGACGGGACGCAATGGTTGACCATAGGCAATCTGGAGTCCGAGAGTTTCAAAATCGTCGCCCTCACTACGATAATCAATCCACTGAGTATTGGGAAACTGATTTTCAAGTTGTGCACGAAGGCGCGCACGCGTGGGGGAGCTATCTGGGGCTGCAAGAACGGCAACGCGGCGGGAAGCATTCGGCAACCCCTCACATACGGATACAAATTCTTCCCATCGTGCAGGGGTTCCTGCACGAAGAATTTTTTGAGATCGGTCGGGGTCATAAAGCTGAAGCAGAGAAGCTTGTTCAAACACACCAGAAGATCCAGATGCATCAGGATGCTCAAGATTTCCTTCAACTTTGACAGGACGACCGTCATAACTTTTCACAAGGAGTGGACGAAGTACCCCACGAAAATTTATGGCGCTTGCGTAATGCAATGCGACACCGGGAATGAGCTCTTCTGGGCGGTCAGAGAATGGCATGATGTACTCAACTGGACGTCGGCAGGCAGCTAAGCCGGCAATTGCCATTGAAGCTCCCAACAACTGCATGAAGTGTCGCCGATTACTCCCAGAGGGGGTATCACTTGCACCGGGAATCAATTCCTCCGAGGCCATTTCGATAAGGCCTGGATTCTGCTCAAGGTGCGGGCGACTACGCCACATTTTTCGCTCCGAAACCGAATAGGTATCGTTGACTATAGGAAGGGGGATCATGGGCTCTAGGTATCAATAGTGGCAGGCACTACAATTCGTAGGTGGACGAATACCATCCTGCTTGATCCGGGTCAAATTATCTTCCAAAAATCCTGCACTGTGAACATAGCCCATGGTGGTAATGTCTTCATTAGGTCGAAGATATTTTTCCGGTTCTCGATGGCATTCAAGACACCATCCCATAGATAGTGGTTCAACGAGTCGAACAACATCCATTTGGTCTATTCGTCCATGACAGGTCTCGCAACCGACTCCATTGTTAACATGCGCCGCATGGCTAAAGTGAGCATAATCAGGCAAATGGTGAATCTTAACCCATGGGATAGAGGACCCCTCGGACCAACTTGCACGCACTGGCAATAGCTCAGTACTTTGTGGAAGAACGACTTCATGACAGTTCATACAAGTTTCAGTTGCTGGTACGTTTGATACGTCAGCAACTTCTACAAAATTGTGACAATAGCGACAGTCTAGGCCTAATTGATCGACATGTAACCGGTGACTGTAGGCTACAGGTTGTTCGGGTGCATAGCCAACGTCCGTGTATTCAGGCGAAAAATAGTACCAAACTAAAAATACTACGAGAACGCCACTTCCAAGAAGAGCCACCACGGAAAGGTGTGGGAGTGTGTTAGACTTCTTGGGGAAAATTTGAGGCATGATTTAGCCGATTTCTCTCTCAGGTACGGCAAATTTACTACATAAACTGACACGACTGTATAAGTTCGCAAAAATATTGAATATTCAACAATTCTTAACCCTAGTGCCTCCTTACATAGTTTCAAAATATTTATGATCGTTTTCCTGAGATTTCGATTCTCCTTCATGTAATCAGATTGGTAAAGACAATAATCAGCCATGATCAAGATTTTCCTGGTTGATCCCCGACGAAGTCGAAATCAATTTGTTGGTCATCTGAAAAAAACGAAGAGTAAACATGATTGAGGCAACCAATAAACCAACCACCAGTCCCCACCAGAACCCCTCGGGGCCCATGCCTAATCCATATCCAAGCCCGAGTCCGGTCGGCATGCCGATCAACCAGTATGCAATAAAGCCCAGAACCAGAGGGATTCGAGTATCTTTTAGCCCTCTTAGTGCTCCAAGTGCAGTGGCCTGTAGTCCATCAAAAAGCTGAAAGATAGCTGCAATACCCAGCAAACTGATCACTTGTAGGGCAGTCGGGGTATTTATTGGATCTTCCAAATCAAGGTAAATGCCCGTAACTATATGTGGGGCAAAAAGGAATAGAAGCGCTGTACAGGACATAAACAGAAAGGATAAAGTTAACCCTGCATATCCAGAAATCGCAGCGGACGAGGGGTCCCTCGCTCCAATATTTTGGCCAACTCGAACGGACGTCGCAATTCCAATTCCGAGTGGAACCATGTAAGTAATCGCGGCGGATTGGATTGCAATCTGATGTGCCGCAATTTGGATCGCACCAAATGTACCAACCAGGAAGGCGGTTGAGCTGAAGAGGGTTACTTCAAGACCGATAGATCCCCCAATGGGGAGCCCTACGTAAAGAAGCTCACGAAAATAACGGAAGTCAGGCGTTCGGAGTTTACGGAACACGCCATAGACTCGATACGGATCTTTGAAAATCACGTAGAGGGCAATACAGGCAAACATAAACCAGTAGACAATCGTCGTTGCCCATCCAGTACCAACAAGACCAAGTTTTGGAAGGCCGAAGTTTCCAAACATCAAGCCATAATTAGCAACGATATTGAGAATGATTCCCATCACAATGATTACCGTAACCGGCAGTGGGCGCGCAATAGCTTCGACAAAGTTACGCAGAGCGTTGAACCACATGAAAGGAAGGAACCCCCACATGGAGGCGCGCAGGTATCCCTGTGCATATTCTATTGTCGTTGCATCTTGCTCCATGAGTTGCCAGGGTAGATATGCATTCCATAAAATGACCAATACCGGTAAGGAAAAGATCAAGGCTAGCCATAGGGCTTGGCGCACAGTTCGACCAATGGGATCATGCTCACCTGCACCGTATGCCTGAGACACCATGGGCCCCACCGCCAGAAGAGTTCCGATTCCGATCAATGCAAACAAAAAATAGGTAGCATTCCCGAGTGCAACACCTGCAAGTTCCTGTGGCCCCAGTCGTCCAACCATCATGACATCAATAAACCCATTACTGATTTGCCCGAGTTGAGTAGCGACGATCGGAGCCGAAAGGATCATAACTCGTCTGGCTTCATTCCAGATTCGGTAGTACTGACGGGGGCTCGTAGTATCTAAATTCATTCGGTATGGATCATGCATCTGCTGGGACAGGTTTCAGCGACTTAACTTATCATTGAATGATGCTGTTACTGTTTATTGGGTTACTTTTCCAGGTCAACCTTTCGGTTGAATCTCCCGAGCACGTTAAAATTTTACCATCATCCACATCTTTACAGGTGGGTGAGACCATCAGTTTTTCGGCGGAGGCTTATACTGACGAGGGCAGGATGATTCCCAATTTGAGTCCAAGGTGGCATATTACTGACTATGCTATCGCGACGGTTGACCAAACTGGAGTGGTACGGGCCGTTGGACCGGGTCGTGCAATTGTGGTTGCGGTCATGAGTGGAAAACCTGGGTATGCAGAGATCACAGTAGAGCAGGGGGACGATGCACGTCTTGTTGCCGACCTGCCCGTTTCTCCCCTACTCTCCGGTACAAGCGTTCCCATTAAAGTTACGATGAACGGTTTGAATCCAGAGCGCCGAATTCGATATAAGAGTAACAATATTAACGTGGCAACTGTTGATCGCAATGGTTATGTACACGCGAAAAATCCAGGTTCTACGACGGTAACTGTTCGTGCGAATGGAATCACAGACTCGTTGGATGTGAAGGTGATTGAGAATCCGGCGGTGTCCTATCAGATTGCGCAGAACCGTTATATCGTTCGGCAGGGCGATGTGGTACGTTTTCGTATTCAGGCCGTGGATGAGGATGGAAATGAAGTCAAGGAGGTTTATCCAGTGTGGGAAGCTTCCGGTGGTGGACTGTACATGAGTAGCGAAGGTGCCGAGGGAGTATTTGTGGCTGAGGAACCGCTTGATTATTCAATCACCGCCCACATCGGCGAAACCATTCAGCGTTCGATCATTCTTCCAGTAGAACCACGAATCCATAAAGAGACACTGGTCGCTGTAGGTCGGGGGGCGATCTCGCATCATCACTCCGGAGACATGTGGGCGTTTGAAGGTGTAGATGGCCAAAATTATGCGTATGTTGGCACCTTCATGCATGACTGGATGAAGGTTTTTGACGTGACAGCCCCCGAACGTCCGCTTTTGACAGATTCGCTCCAGGTGGATGCACGGCGGATCAATGATGTGAAGATTCACGAGGGCAACCGCCTTGCGGTGATCACCCGCGAAGGGGCATCCAATCGGCGAAACGGCATCGTCATTCTAGATCTTTCAGATCCAGCGCACCCCGAGATTTTTTCGGAGTACACGCAAACTGTCACCGGAGGCGTTCATAATGTATGGATTGAAGGGGACCTCATCTATGCGTGCCACAACGGAACGAACGCGCTACATATTATTGACATTTCTGATCCCATTCATCCCAAGGAAGTCGGTCGATGGGAACTGGATAGGGAAGAAAAAACGCTCCATGATGTGATCATTCAGGAGGGGTACGCATATCTATCCTATTGGGATGACGGGGTTGTTGTTTTGGATGTCGGAGCAGGATCTCATGGCGGCACTGCCATAAATCCAGTGGTGGTCAGCCGGCTCTCCTATCCTGAGGGCAATACCCATGTCGCGTGGAGACATGGTCGTTATCTGTTTGTAGGCGACGAAATTTGGCCGGATAATTATAACGTAAGCAAGCCCTTAGATGCAAGAGGCTACATCCATGTTCTAGATATGTCAGATATAAATGCTCCCGTAGAAGTTGCCAAATATGAGGTACCTGACGCCGGTGCACATAATGTATGGGTAGAGGAAGATCGTTTATATGTAGGATATTACCAAGGCGGATTACGCGTAGTAGATATCAGTGGGGAACTAAGAGGTGATCTGTATCGACAGGGCAGGGAAGTCGCTCATATTCTGACCACGGATGAAAAGTCCATGGTTCCGGGATGGCCCATGACTTGGGGAGCTCAGATCTTTAAGGGACATATCTATACTTCAGACTTGAATAGTGGTCTCTGGATTGCAAGACTTGCCCCCATCAGACCATAGTAGGGGCTCTTCCGTTCAGAGGTTATTTACCTTGATCAATGGAAGGGATCATTCATGTTCTATCTTACCGTTCTTTGACCTTGACAATTGCATCACGTCACTTATACGCAGGAAAAGATCAACTATAAAGTGCTTGAATTCGCTCTAATCTCACATATTTCATTCACAACTTGTTACTCTAACTCACTGTAATGCAATCTTCCAAAGATCAGACTTCAGTTTCTTCTCGGCGACAATTTCTTGAAACCTCTGGTGCATTTGCACTGGGATTCATGGGGCTCCATTCTCTAATTGGATGCCGAAGTTTTGCCGAACAAGTGCAAGATAGATTTGGCCCAATCGTACCAGATCCAGATGGAATTATGGATTTACCAAAGAATTTTAGCTACCAAATTGTTTCCCAAAGGGGAGATCGGATGGATGATGGATTCTACGTACCGGGTGCGGCAGATGGAATGGCCACGTTTGCCGGTCCGTCTGCCGAAACCATCGTGATTCGGAATCATGAAGTCAACCCCAATGCGGATCTGAGTATGGGCCCATTTGGACCGAGAAATGAACTCTTAGACAGGATCTCTTCTGATTTACTCTACGATGCTGGAACGGATGGAAGCCCTGCACTTGGGGGGACGACGACATTTGTCTTTGACACCGCATCTCAGCAACTGAAATCTCAATATCTGAGTTTAGCTGGTACTCTTCGTAACTGTGCTGGAGGGCCCACGCCTTGGAATACTTGGATCACCTGCGAAGAGATCACTACTCTGGCGGGAGATGGGTTTGCGAAAGATCACGGCTATGTTTTTCAGGTTCCTGCGAGTATCACTCCCCAGATGGCCCGCCCCATTCCGATTCGGGCGATGGGACGCTTCAATCATGAGGCCGTGGCGGTTGATCCAGCGACCAACATCATTTATCAAACAGAAGATGCGCATGACAGCCTGATCTATCGATTTATTCCTAAGGACCGTACGAATTTGGAGGCTGGAGGCCGATTGCAAGCACTCATAGTAGACGGAATGCCAAGTTTGGATACCCGCAATTGGGATTCACAATCGGTGACCGTCGGAGCGATCTTAAATATTCGTTGGATTGATTTAGATGAGATTGAGTCTCCAATGGATGACTTGCGACTAAGAGGATTTGACCAGGGTGCTGCAAGGTTTGCTCGTGGGGAAGGGATGTGGTACGGGAATCAGTCAATCTATTTTGCATGCACCAATGGAGGCAGTGCAAAATGTGGTCAGATCTGGCGCTTAAACCCTGACGAGAAACATCTTGAGTTATTTATTGAACCGAATGATCCTGGTCTGATTGAGAATGCAGACAACCTCACCGTAACCCCATGGGGGGATCTGATTGTGTGTGAAGACGGATCGAATGAGCAGTTCTTGGTAGGTGTCACCCCCGAAGGAGAGATATATAAGTTCGCTCGTAATGCCATGAGTGACTCAGAACTGGCCGGGGCGACATTTTCTCCTGATGGAACAACACTCTTTGTCAATATTCAGCATGATGGCCTAACCTTAGCCATCACAGGTCCATGGGTTTAATTGGGATGTTCGTCTAGTTCAAGTAGTACTCCAGTGATTCAAAAAATCACGATAGTATCTCCTTGCCTCACTTGATATCAGATTGATGGGTTCGTAAACTTGAGGTGACTCCCCGGATAACTCTTGAAGGTCAAGGCTAAGGAAAACCTGTGTCCCATCCGGCGCAATCTGGATCAGTGCATATACTCTGACGCGCGTGGGGCTGTCAGATGTGCGTGCAAGGGAGATTGCCTCTCGATAACGGAAATCTGTGATAATGACCCCCTTGCTCTTGTCGACATTTTTGATTGAAAACCCTTGCTCCGCCAACATCCGAATGGTCGCATCAAAAACGAAACTGTGGTTAAGATCGTAGGTACGAGTACGATCTTCCGCAGGTAGATCCAGTGTACTTAACACAGCCTGCTATGAGAAATAATAATACCGGTAAATATTTTATCATTCTCTGTTCTTAACAGGCAAAACTTGATTTTTCGAGACATGATCAAGTCTCAGGTTTGAGGGAAAGCAAGTCCTATGGATTCGGCTCAATGGTTAATGTGATTTCGGGATGAGTATTGGGGGCAGTGATCGTGTTTAGGACTTCAAAGGTAACGAGATATGGAGATTCTTGTCCTGATGTTTTCAGGGCCAGTTCGGTCGTGGTGTGTGGCTTAACCTCAACTATATCCGCATCTTCATGGAATGTGAAGTTTGAGGTGTTGCGCAGTAAGAAACGGGCATCCGAATGATTTCTAAGTTCAACCATCAACACCGAAGTTCGAGGCCGGAATGTAGCATTTGCGATCGTGATTGACGAGTAGAGAAGGGGTAGGATTTCAGATTCACGCCCTACCAGCGTGTTCCGATGCCATGCAACTGTTCGTCGTGCCCGTAAACCCTCGTGAATACTCTCTTCCGTTCTCTCCTCTGCAAATACCAGAGTGACGGGACGATGTCCACCTTCTGCAATCTCAAAATCCCAATCCACCAGCCCATGAATATCACTTGTACCAAGAATAGCCAAGTCATAGTCAAGGGCAATCTGCAACGCTTCATCCGAATAGGTGAATTGGTTTGAGACTTCAATTCCATGCAGCAAGTCCTCGGCAATGAGGGTGCGGTGGATATCCTCAAGCTTTGCCATCCCATCGGAGTTCTGAGCAGTCCATGCAGGATGATTCCAAAATGCATATCCACCCTGCCGTTTCACTTCTTTGAACAGTTCCAAGACATCCATAGCTTCTTGCCCATGGGGGGAAACCAATGCGTTAGCATCGGAGATAAAGATGGCATTAATGTGTCCAGGTGGCATAGCACGTGTAATTTCTGAACCTGCGATGACAATCAGTGGATCATCTGAATTCGCACGCTGGGCGACTTCAAATGCCCGATTCCGGTCGGGGTGCGGAATATCATGTCGATGGGGTTGATATTCCAGATGATCAGTGATCGCAATGGCGTCCAATCCATCCCGGTGGGCTTCTTCCACCCGTATACTTGGCCAGACACTACCATCAGAGAATACAGTATGCATATGTAAATCGCACACCAATGTGAAATATCCGGGCACATCGGGAAACTCAATGGCTCGGTGTTCCTGAGCTTGAGTTTGAAGAGAGACCAACAATAGTGCGATAAATATCAAATTACGATACATAAAATTTGAAAATCAGGAAGCAGAGTTGGACCAGAGGGGTTGAAGAAAATACGCAGAATGTATTATAAATAAAAATTAAACACTAAAACTGATGTTTTCTTCCTCTATGCCCCGTCATACAAAAATCATTTCGACTTTGGGGCCTGCTTCAAGTGATCCAGATACGATTGCCGCCCTAATCCAGGCAGGTACCGATGTGGTTCGCTTGAATTTCTCCCATGGCAATCATGAGGACCATCGAAAAGTGGTCGCACTGGTTCGTGAGGAGGCCGAAAAGCAAGAGAGACAGGTCACCGTCATACAGGATCTTCAGGGACCACGGATCCGAGTAGGCCCCGTCCAAGGAGGGTCAATCATGTTGGAAGAGGGGGCTGAGATCACCATCTCTTCATCCACTTCAAAAGAAAGCGTGTCCTCAGAGCAGCGAATATATATTAGTTACGATGCACTCGCCACAGATCTTGCGACAGGAGGGCAGATCTTGATTGATGATGGACGGATCGCACTCACGGTTACTTCCATTAATGGGAATGACGTCCATGCACGAGTAGACGTAGGTGGTATCCTAAAATCACGTAAAGGAGTCAATCTTCCCCATGTACGCACTAGCGGTCCTGCACTAACCGAAAAAGATCTTTCAGACCTAGAGGTTGGGGTGGATCTAAATGTGGACTGGATCGCATTGTCTTTTGTACGAAATGAGACGGATGTAGTACATCTGCGTAAACATCTAAAGGCTGCAGGTCATCGCGCAGGAGTCATTGCGAAGATCGAAAAACCTGAAGCATTTGAATCCATTGACAATATCTTGGCGGTTAGTGATGGCATCATGGTTGCACGGGGAGATTTGGGGATTGAAATGCCGATGTCCTCCATCCCTCATGCACAAAAAACGATTATTCATAAGTGCCTCGTCGCAGGTAAACCCGTCATCACTGCAACTCAAATGCTGGAGAGTATGATTGAAGATCATTTTCCTACCCGCGCAGAAGCAAGCGATGTCGCCAACGCAGTTCTTGACGGCACAGATGCTGTGATGCTCAGTGGAGAAACGGCAGTAGGTCATCATCCTGCACGCGTTGTTGAGTCGATGGATCAGATCGTTCGGTCCGCCGAAGAACATTGGTATGCGTTACCGGAAAAGAGTCGTGGGCTTCCAGAGGAGTTGCATTCGGTTGAGGACTTCGGCGATGTCACTGATGCGGTGAGCTTAACCGCATGTGAGTTGGCAGAAAATGTTGGCGCACGCGCACTTGTGTGTCTTACGGCTTCAGGGACAACTGCTCGTACACTTGCGAGACACCGCCCGCGTATGCCTGTCTATGCATTCACGGACTCGCCGAACGTAATTGGACAGGTGGGGTTATTATGGGGAACAAAAGCATTCCACATCCCCTTCCAGAGTGATACAGATGCTGGCGTTCGGTTGGTTCAGCAAACCCTAGTTAGTAAGGGGTATATTCGAAGTGGAGACACGATTGTGATTTGTGCCGGGATGCCATTACCCCGGAAGGGGCGTACCAATCTCATTCACGTGAGCTATGTAGATTGATTGATGAAATATACATCTGCCTACCTACTCTTCCTGCTACTGTTTTTAGCGGGGTGTAGCAGTAACTCATTCCTTGGGTCACGATTTGATAATTTTTCTGCATACTACAACAAGTATTATAATGCCGAGCGCTCCCTTGCGGAGGGGATTCAAGAATTTGAAGAAAGACTCGAGCAGCAGCCGATCAATCAGGATATTTTCTTGTCTCTGTTTGGTCGCAGTGAACAGGCGTCTACTCAGCGGAAGCCATTTGAGGATGCGATTACAAAAAGTGCCGATATCCTTCGAGAGCATCCCAAGTCCAAGTGGGTTGATGATGCAATCATGATCATTGGGAAGGCATGGTTCTTTACCCTCAATTTTGTCGGAGCAGAAGAAAAATTCAATGATATTCTGGAGCTTGACTCTCCTCTGAGCGAGGAGGCAAATTTCTGGCTTGCACGCACTTTGATTGCCAGTGGCGCTCATGAGGAGGCATCCACTCATTTACAGGCACTCGTGAGTGCCGAGGACTTATCCAGCCGCTGGGGACCTCGCTATCGACTCGCTCTTGCGGAACTCTATGTTCAAAGTGAAAACTGGGAACAGGCTGCAATCGAATTGGAGGCAGGGTTAGAAGCAATTCGTGACCGAAATCTGGCGGCCAGAGCCCAATTTCTTGAGGGACAGGTACTCGAGCAATTGGGACACTATTCCCGCGCCGTTGCTGCCTACGAGCGGGTACTGGAGCATAAACCATTTTACGAACTTTCTTATGCTGCACAGTTCAGCGCAGTGCGCATCCTTGCCCAACATCTTGACGCCGAACAGGCGATGAAGAAATTGCGACGCATGGAACGAGACGATAAGAATTATGACCATAGGGCAGAATTAGCCTACCTGCGGGGACGCGTATTGATTGCACTTGGCTATTACAGTGAGGCCCTTGATCAGTACGATGAGTTGCTTTATGATCCAACTACGGGGGGCGCGACCGTACGTGGTCGGGTTCATTATGCTCTTGGTACGTTTTACCGAGATGTATTTTTAGATTTTCCCTATGCGGCAGCCCATTTTGATACGGCTACGCAAACGATTAAAACCTCCAGAGGTAGACAGCGATCGTCCAGCCGAATGGCGACTGCTGAACCGAGGCCCTCCCCCGGGGCTATTACAGATAGTGAAGATCAGGCAGAAAAGTTCGGGAGCTTCTCCGAAGTGCTTGACAAGATTGTATTGATGGACTCGCTCTTGTACCTTGGGACGCTTGATGACAGCAGCTTTGCAGAAGTTGTTCTGGAACTTCGTAGGCGACGGGCAAAAGAGATAGAAGAGATCCAGCGAGCCGTGCTTCAACGTCGGTCGGAGGCTGCTTTTCGGGGTAACACAGGAGCAGTAGAGGATGAGGATGGATTGGGGGGAGCGGCCGTCGTGGCTGGGACCGAAGGAGAGGCAGGATTCCTGTACCATAAGGATGAGGTTCGGATGCTTCAAGCACGCCAAGATTTTGTACTTATCTGGGGCGGTCGACCCCTAGCACCCAATTGGCGTCGCATTGCAGCGATTGAGTCCGCACAGGGCGGGGAGAGAGAGGAAGGTCGAGATAATTCAAGGGATCAAACTACGCAGAGTACAATCATGCCGGTGGTGGACGTTTCGGATGTTCCAAGAACTCAGAAAAAATTCAATGCGATGCTGACCAGACGCGCCAATGCGAGATATGAATTGGCGAATGTACTCTTTTTATCCATGAACCGTCCGGACTCCGCCTCCGTATGGTATCGAATGGTGATAGAACAGGATAAAGATGAGGAGGTCGCTGAGCGAGCATATTATGCTCTGGCGGAAGTCCAACGGACTTTGGGGGATACGTTAGCTGCCAACCGACTGTATGAACTCATGATCTCCAACTACTCGGAGTCGGACCTCGTGGATCAGGCTTATGCACGGTTAGCTCGTCCCGCTCCAGTCCGTACGGAGATGGACTCATTAGCACTGGCGGAACAAGAATATGCAGCTTATCAGTCAAAATGGCAGGAAGAGGTGAATGAAGAGGTCATCGCAGGGTTGTATAAACTTGGGATGGAATGGTCTACGACTGCCGTGGCTCCAAGGGCATTGTATGCCGCCGGACGTGCCTATCTGGAATGGGCCGCCAAAGATAGTATGGATGTGCTTGGGCCTTTCCCTATCCCCTCGGATCCGGTACAAATGGAATCGGCGGGATTCTATTCGGGCATGGATTCTACATCTACTGCTTCGGACAGCCTATTAAGTCTACCGATGGTACTTGAATATATTCAGACCAGGTATAGAGATTCGCCTCAAGCACCTCTTGCAAGCCGCATATTGGGTGCACTCCAAGAGGAGAAGAGAAAGCGCCGAGCTGTGGCTGATTCACTTCAGCAGATTGCCGATTCCCTTGCTGCAAGGCAGTTCGCAATTACAGACTCGCTCCCGAAGCTTACCAGAGACTCATTGGTACAGCAGACAGTGGCCGATTCCCTGGTCACAATCGATGGAGAAATAACAGATTCATTGCAACGACCTATAGAGGTTGCCTCTGACTCTTTAAATCAGGCAGGGTCCGTGGACTCTCTTCCAGTCCCTGGACGGGCACCTATTTTTCCAGAATTACGACCTGAGCCAATCATGGAGATGAATGCTGATACTCTCATGAAAAAAAATGGAGAGTCTGAGGTCAACTTCATTCCAAAGTCAGTAGATGGATTCGAAAAGGATTCACCTGATTCCCTTGCTGTTGGTGAGATCGTGACCGGCCCAAGCCTCGGGAATATTGACTGGTCTCAGGGTGATTATACGATTCATCTGGTTTCGTATTCCGATCATGAAATGGCCAATGAATTTATAGTCAATTTTGAGCGCTCACATCCAGATGTTTTGCACCCGCTTGACATTTACGGTGTACAAGTGAATCAGGGTCTTGAGTTCAGGGTTGGACTTGGATTATTTGGGACGGCTCAGGAAGCAGAATCCGTGATCCAGCAGCTATCTGGACAAATTTCTGTGGACGCACAGATTTTCCAGATTTCAGACCGGGCCCCATAAGTGCTCTCAAGAAACAGTTGCCGGGTTCTTGCCGTATAATTCAATTGCCAGTGTTCTATTCCCACATCAATCTCTCTGAGTGTCCTCCATGAGGCAGGAAAGTTCAAACGAAAATCAGAATCCCGAGGTAAACCGATCTGAGCAGGAGGATCGCCGTCTCCCGGGTCGTCGGGGGCGCTATATGTGGATTTATGTGGTATTACTCGTATTTCTTCTCATCAATATCATCTTCTCACTCGGGCGGCGGGATGGCAATGTGATTGCCTATAGTACGTTTCTGGGTTATATTGAACAGAATTATGTGGAGTCAGTCACGATCCAGAATGATCGTCAGGTTAGCGGGCAGTTGAACAGTTCAGGTATTGAGGCACTCGGAATCACTTCCGAGACCGATCAGGGAATACTAAGAGGGAATAAAGATGCGGCATCGTTTGTTACCACGAAGACGGCAAATCATGATTTGGTTGCCTTTCTGGAAGAGCAGAAGACGAACAATGAGGGAGGGGAGACACTTCGCTATGAAGTTCGTTATCAGGAGAATTGGTTTGGGGGAGCACTCGCGTGGCTTCTTCCGCTGGCTATCATTCTAGCGTTATGGATCTTTATTCTTCGGCGTGCGGCTCCTGGCTCCCAAGTCCTTAATATTGGCAAAAACAGAGCGGTACTCTTTGAATCCCTGGGAAAGCCAACCGTTACATTTGAAGATGTGGCAGGTCTTGCGGAGGCGAAAGAAGAAGTTGCGGAGGTCGTCGAATTTCTTAAGAATCCAAAGAAGTTTACGAAGCTGGGAGGAGTGCTGCCCAAAGGTGTCTTGCTTGTTGGGCCACCAGGAACCGGTAAAACTCTCATGGGGAAGGCAGTTGCTGGCGAGGCTGGGGTCCCATTCTTTTCGATTAGTGGCAGTGATTTTGTTGAAATGTTTGTAGGAGTTGGTGCTGCACGCGTCCGTGATCTGTTCAAAAAAGCTAAAGAAAAAGCCCCGTGCATTGTGTTCATTGATGAGATTGATGCAATTGGGCGTAGTCGCGGACGCAGTATGATGATGGGCGGAAACGATGAGCGTGAGAATACGCTGAACCAACTCCTGGTTGAAATGGATGGGTTTAATACCGATAAGGGGGTAATCATCATGGCTGCCACCAACCGGCCAGATGTGCTTGATGCAGCATTGCTCCGGCCCGGGCGTTTCGATCGACAAATTTTGATTGATCGACCGGATCGATTGGAGCGGGCTATGATTTTCCGCGTGCATACACGCAATTTGGTTCTGGCAGACAATGTGGATTCCGAAGTTTTAGCCTCTCAGACTCCTGGTTTTGCTGGTGCCGAAATTGCCAATGTCTGCAATGAAGCGGCACTCTTAGCTGCGCGCTTTGACAAGGATGCGATCGAGATGAAAGATTTTGAGCAGGCGATTGATCGGGTCATTGGGGGGTTGGAAAAGAAAAACAAGTTGATTAAGCCCGAAGAGAAGCGGATCGTTGCCTATCATGAAGCTGGACATGCAATTGCAGGATGGTACCTACCAAATACCGATCCTGTGATCAAAGTCTCGATTGTGCCGCGTGGACTTGCTGCGCTAGGTTATGCACAGTCGTTGCCGGACGAACGATACATCACAACACGACAAGCCTTCTTAGATCAGATGACCATGATGATGGGAGGACGGGTTGCAGAAGAAATCAAATTCGGACAACTCTCTACGGGAGCTCAGAATGACCTTGAGCGGATCACCAAGACGGCCTACGCTATGGTGGTTGACTTCGGCATGAGCGAAAAAGTTGGTCATATCAGCTTCAACATGTCCCGTCGCCGGGATGGGACCCCGTTATTTGAAAAGCCATACTCCGAAACTATGGCATCCACCATTGATGAGGAGGTGCGTCAATTGATTGAAGATGTACGTCAGCGTGCACTGAATATACTCAGTGAAAAAATAGATCGGTTGGAGGCACTTGCACAGTTGCTCTTAGATAAAGAAGTTCTTGGTCCGCGGGATCTAGTTGAAGTTTTGGGCGAACGTCCGTTTGGTGAGTACGTGTCTCTCAATGGAAGCTCGGAAATCAAAAGCGCAGAAAAAGAATCCGCTGAGAAGGAGGATACGGCAGAAGTTTCCGGTTGACGAACAAGATTTGAGAAAAATCATTAAAATTGCTTGTGAAGTGTGCAACTTTAACAAAAAATTTCGTAAATTAGCAGGCTGTACAATAATTGGGCCCAGATGTTCTGCGATCATTGTCTTGCAGCACAGCCTCGCCTAAAAAATCAATAACTCAGTGCCAACTATACAACAACTGGTTCGAACAGGTCGCCATCCCAAGGTGAAAAAGACAAAGGCGGCTGCATTACAGGGGAATCCTCAGCGTCGGGGTGTCTGTACACGTGTGTATACAACCACGCCGAAGAAGCCGAACTCTGCATTGCGAAAAGTGGCTAAGGTGCGCCTGACCAATCAGATTGAAGTGATTGCATATATCCCGGGTGAAGGTCATAATTTGCAAGAGCACTCTATTGTACTAGTGCGGGGTGGTCGTGTAAAGGATCTTCCGGGTGTCAAGTACCACATTGTGCGTGGTGCATTGGATACCTCCGGTGTGGAAGATCGAACGCAGTCACGCTCAAAGTATGGTGCCAAGCGGCCAAAATAGTTAGAGGATTAAGTTGACTACCCAGTGTAGTCGTCCATGAATTATGCGTAGAAAATCAGCAGAGCGGCGTTCCATCACGCCCGACCCAAAATACAGCGATCAACTCGTGGCGCAGTTCGTGAATTATGTTATGCTCCACGGCAAGAAAACTGTTGCTCGAAAAATCGTGTATGATGCCCTTTCAATGGCGGAAGAGCGTTCGGGAGAGCCGGGCCTTGAGATTTTTCAGCGGGCTGTTGAGAATGTTGCTCCTTTGGTAGAAGTGCGTAGCCGCCGGGTAGGTGGTGCGACCTATCAGGTGCCGATTGAGGTACGGGCAGAACGCCGTACTGCACTAGCGTTCCGCTGGATCATCCAACATGCATCCAAGAGGTCAGATCGCTCCATGGCCGAGAGGCTAGCTGGGGAGTTGTATGCTGCCTCACGTGGGGAAGGGGCTGCAGTCAAGAAAAAAGATGATACTCACAGAATGGCTGAGTCGAATAAAGCATTTGCCCATTTTAGATTGTAATGACAGTAATTCCAATGAGTTCAATCAAGGATTCGAAACTTCGCAGAATGCGCAATATTGGGATTATGGCCCATATTGACGCCGGTAAGACTACAACGACCGAGCGGATACTATTTTATACTGGACGTTTGCATCGGATGGGAGAGGTCCATGAGGGAGGAGCAACTATGGACTGGATGGAGCAGGAAAAAGAGCGGGGAATTACGATTACGAGTGCCGCAACGACCTGTTTCTGGAAGAAAAATGACAGTAAGTACCGGATCAATATCATTGATACCCCAGGTCATGTTGACTTCACGGCTGAGGTTGAGCGTTCGCTGAGAATTCTCGATGGTGCGGTTGCACTTTTCTGTGCGGTTGGAGGTGTTGAGCCCCAATCAGAGACCGTGTGGAGGCAAGCAAACCGGTATCGGGTTCCCCGGATTGCATTCGTCAATAAGATGGACCGTACGGGTGCTGATTTTGTCAGTGCGCTCAATTCCATGAAGGATCGACTTCGGGCGAATCCTGTCCCCGTACAGATTCCGATCGGATCGGGTGCAATGTTTCGTGGAGTCATTGATTTGATCACGTACAAGGCGATCATCTGGCACGATAAGACACAGGGAGCTACCTGGGATCAGATTGATATCCCAAAGGATCTCGTCAAAGAAGCTCGGCATTGGAGAATCCAGCTTCTAGAATCCGTAGCAGAGCATAATGACAATCTGCTCATGAAGTATCTGGAGGGCGAAGAGATTACTGCCGATGAGATTCGTTCTACGGTTCGATCTGCTACACTCAATCTGGATATTACCCCCGTTTTCTGTGGCTCTGCCTTCAAAAATAAAGGGGTTCAGCGTCTGTTGGATGGGATCATTGATTATTTGCCCAGCCCCACAG
Organism: Rhodothermales bacterium; assembly: GCA_965209015.1. Lineage (GTDB taxonomy): Bacteria > Bacteroidota > Rhodothermia > Rhodothermales > Bin80 > Bin80. The sequence continues at coordinate 1,173,768 of OZ242367.1, forward strand.
ATATTCCTCCAGTCACTGGAATTACACCTCGTACCGCCCAAGAAGTTGTTCGTGCCGCTCAGGCAGACGCACCGTTCTCTGCTGTGGCGTTCAAGATTGCAACGGATCCCTATGTTGGGAAGCTCACGTTCTTCCGTGTCTATAGCGGCACGCTAGATAAGGGTGCGCAGGTCTATAACTCCACAACTGAGCGCAAGGAACGTGTTGGACGATTACTCTTCATGCATGCCAAAGACCGTGAGGATGTTACCCGGGTTGAAGCTGGCGATATTGCTGCTGCCGTCGGGCTTAAAAATGTGCGGACAGGAGATACTCTCTCGGATCCCGATCATCCCGCAATCTTGGAGCAGATGAATTTCCCTGATCCAGTGATTCGTATTGCAATTGAGCCTAAGACCAAGGCAGACAGTGATAAGCTCTCAACTGGTTTACAGAAACTTGCAGAAGAAGATCCGACATTTCAGGTGTCCATTGACGCCGAGACTGGTCAGACCATCATTGCCGGAATGGGGGAATTGTATCTTGAAATCATTGTTGATCGGCTTCGAAGGGAGTTTAAGGTTGAGGCCAATGTAGGGAAGCCGCAGGTTGCCTACCGAGAGGCTTTCCGAAAATCAGTACTTGAACGGTATACTCACAAGAAGCAGACCGGTGGTCGTGGACAATTTGCCGTCGTTGAGATGGAAATCGGACCAAATGAAAGTGGCGTTGGATTTGAATTTGTAAGTGAGGTCGTTGGTGGAGCCATCCCCAAAGAGTTTATTCCAAGTGTTCAAAAGGGCATTAAGAGTGCAGTTAGCCATGGCCCTCTTGCAGGATATCCTGTTGAGGGGATTCAGGTACGTCTTCTGGATGGTAAGCATCACGATGTAGACTCCGATCAGAATGCGTTCGAAATTGCTGGTCAGATGGCATTTCGTAGTGCGGCACGAAGAGCGAATCCGGTACTCAAAGAGCCGGTCATGAAAGTTGAAGTAGTTACTCCAGAGGAGTATATGGGCGATGTGATTGGCGATCTGAATAGCCGTCGAGGCCGGATTATGTCAATGGATCAGCGGCAAGATGCCCGTGTGGTTAAGGCATTGGTTCCCCTTTCAGAAATGTTCGGCTACTCAACCGATATGCGCTCATTGACCCAAGGCCGGGCGATCTACACGATGCAGTTTGAATCTTATGAACCCGCCCCCAAATCAGTTGCAGAGAAAGTGATTCTTTCCAGTTACGGTAAAGCAAGTTAAAAGATAAACCAAACGTATTACAGTTAAGACGGACAATGGCAAAGGAAGTATTTCAACGTACGAAGCCGCATGTGAATGTTGGAACGATCGGACATGTGGATCATGGCAAGACAACTTTGACCGCGGCGATCACGCGGGTATTGAATGATCGATATGGCGGGACGGAGATTCGTTCATTCGATTCGATTGATAATGCTCCGGAGGAGCGCGAGCGTGGGATCACGATAGCGACGGCCCATGTGGAGTATGAGACATCGGAGCGTCATTACGCGCATGTGGACTGTCCCGGGCATGCGGACTATGTGAAGAACATGGTGACGGGTGCGGCGCAGATGGACGGAGCGATCTTGGTGGTAGATGCATCAGATGGCCCGATGCCCCAGACCCGGGAGCATATTTTGTTGGCCCGTCAGGTAGGGGTTCCCTACATTGTGGTCTTTATGAATAAGGTAGATTTGGTGGATGATGCGGAATTATTGGAGTTAGTGGAGATGGAAATTCGGGAGCTTTTGAGTGCCTATGAGTTTCCGGGGGATGATGTTCCGGTCGTTCAGGGCTCCGCACTAGGAGCATTGAATGGGGAGTCGGATTGGGAAGAGACGGTGGTGAATTTGATGAGTGCGGTGGATTCGTATGTTCCGACTCCGGATCGGGATAAGGACAAGCCATTTTTGATGCCAGTGGAGGATGTTTTTTCGATCACAGGTCGTGGCACGGTGGCTACCGGTCGTGTAGAGCGGGGGATTGTGCGTACAGGAGAGAAGGTGGAGATTGTGGGGATTCGACCTGAGACGACAATGACGACGGTGACGGGGGTAGAGATGTTTCGAAAGATTTTGGATGAGGGGCAGGCAGGCGATAATGTGGGGTTACTTTTGCGCGGGATTTCAAAGGATGAAGTTGAGCGTGGTCAGGTGATTGTGCATCCGAATTCGATTGAGCCGCATCAGGAGTTTCGTTGTGAGGTGTATGTATTGAGCAAGGATGAGGGAGGTCGTCATACGCCGTTTTTCCCAGGATATCGGCCTCAGTTTTATTTTCGGACGACGGATGTGACGGGAGATATTGAGTTACCCTCGGGGACGGAGATGGTGATGCCGGGGGACAACACGCAGTTCCGCGTAAAATTGATTCAGCCGGTGGCCATGGAGAAAGGATTGCGTTTTGCGATCCGTGAAGGAGGCCGGACGGTCGGCGCGGGAGTTGTCACCGAAATTCTTGACTGAAATCCCGTTTGACGGATCATGACAGGGCAGAAAATCCGCATTAAGCTCAAATCTTACGATCACTCGTTGATCGACAAGAGCGCGGAAAAAATTATTAAGACGGTAAAAGCGACTGGTGCACTGGTGAGTGGCCCCATTCCGCTTCCGACGCAGAAAGCGGTGTACACCGTGCTGCGGAGTCCGCATGTGAATAAGAAGAGTCGAGAACAATTTGAAAGTCGAAGCCATAACCGACTGATTGATATTCTCTCAACCAGCACCAAAACAGTGGATGCATTGCTCAAACTTGAGCTTCCTAGTGGTGTGGATGTTGAAATAAAAGTATAACTGGACGCAGAACATTTTCTGGTGTGGCCATGAGTGGAATGATTGGAAAAAAAGTTGGTATGACCAGCATCTTTGATGCCGGGGGCAACAATGTACCCTGTACGGTCATTGAAGTGGGCCCCAATCGTGTTGTGCAGATCAAACGACACGATGGACAGGATGGATACGAGGCCGTACAACTCGGATTTGGTACACGGAAAGAGCGCCGGACCACGAAGGCACTGAGCGGTCATTTCCAGGCGGCAGGTGTTCCTGCTCAGCGTGTACTGAAGGAGTTTAAGTGGAATGGCGATTCGCTGGAGGTTGGAGACGAAGTGCGTGTAGAGAATGTTTTTGTGGAAGGGGAGATGATTGATGTTGCTGGAACCAGTAAGGGGCGAGGGTTTCAGGGGGTTGTACGGCGCCATGGGTTCCATGGAGTAAACGATCGAACCCACGGGCAGCATAATCGTGAGCGTGCACCTGGCTCTATTGGGGCATCTAGTGATCCTTCAAGGGTCATGAAAGGCATGCGGATGGCGGGGCAAATGGGAAATACACGCGTGAAAGTTAAAAATCTAGACGTTACTCGTGTGATCCCTGAACATAATCTATTGCTAGTTCGGGGAGCTGTTCCAGGTCCAATCAACGGGGTAGTTGAACTCTTCAAACAAAGCTGATCGGAAAGATGAAATTGGACGTATATCAGCATAATGGCTCTCTGGCAGGTCGTGAGGTTGTCCTTGATCCGGCAATCTTCCGTGTTGATCCGAACGATCATGTTCTCTGGTTAGATGTTCGCCGGACTCAGACGGCTGCTCGCCAAGGCACGCATAAAACAAAAGAGAGGGGCGAGGTGAAGGGATCCAACCGAAAGCTATACCGCCAGAAAGGTACGGGTATGGCCCGTGCTGGGAATGCGGCCTCTCCGTTGCGTAGAGGCGGTGGAAGAATTTTTGGCCCCCGTCCCCATCGCTATTCTGTACGGATCAACAAGAAGGTGCAACGCAATGCTCGACGTTCTGCCCTCAGTTATAAAGCCCATGAAGAAGCAATCCGCGTAATAGATCCTCTGACGTATGAAGCACCCAGTTCACGAGAACTGCGTACTCTTCTCGGGAACTTGGAGATTGGAGGGCACTCCGTGTTGATCGTGACCGCAGCCCACAGCCCAGAAGTATTTCGTTCGGGAAAAAATCTTAACCGTGTCGTAGTACGCGAAGCACGCAATGTAAGTACAGAGGATATACTTCGAGCTAAAATATTAGTATGTGAAGAAGATGCGCTTTCGGTTTGGAGTCACCTCTGGGCCTCAACCACGAACCAAAGTAACGGATCCTAATGAGTCGACGTGTATTAATCCGTCCGTTGGTTACTGAGAAACTCTCTGCACAAATGGATGAGGGGCACTACGCATTTATTGTAGATCCTAAGGCCAATAAAATCGAAATAAAGCAGGCCATCCAGCACCGGTTTCCGATGGTAAAAATCAAGGAGGTGCGTACGATGCATGTTCGCGGGAAGCATCGCCGCCAGCTGACGCGTCAGGGAGTTCGCTTTGGGCGAACATCTAGCTACAAGAAAGCGATCGTGACCCTCTTTCCTGAAAGTGAACCAATTGATTTCTTTGAGAGCATATAGGAACTATGGCGATTCGTAAACTCAATCCTGTTACGCCGGGCCAACGTCAGCGCTCTGTATCTGCTTTTGATCAGATCACTCATGAAGCGCCAGAGAAGAATCTTTTACGTCCGGTCAAACGCCGTGGAGGTCGTAACTCTACGGGGCGTATTATGGTGCGTCATCAGGGAGGTCGCCATAAGCGACGTTATCGAGTGATTGATTTTCGACGTAACAAGGATGGGATCCCCGCCCGTGTTGCAAGTATTCAGTATGATCCGAACCGGTCCGCCAGAATTGCATTGCTGGTCTATGCAGATGGAGAAAAACGATATGTGATTGCTCCAGATAAGCTTGTTGTAGATCAGCAGGTTGAAAATGGACCGGATGCACCGCCTGAGGTAGGTAATTGTCTGCCATTAGGCCAGATTCCCCTTGGGACCTTCGTTCATGCAATTGAGATGAAACCCGGTAAGGGGGCCCAGCTTGCCCGCTCCGCTGGTACATTTGCTCAATTAACTGCTCGTGAGGGTAGATATGTTACTCTGAGACTCCCCAGTGGTGAGATTCGGCGAATTCTTTCTGATTGCAGGGCTACGATTGGCACCACCAGCAATCCAGATCATATGAACATTGATCTGGGGAAAGCAGGCCGTCGGCGTTGGATGGGTGTTCGACCGAAGGTTAGGGGGGTCGCCATGAACCCTGTGGACCATCCGATGGGTGGTGGAGAGGGGAAGGCAAGTGGTGGACATCCACGTTCTCCTTCTGGAATCCCAGCCAAGGGATACAAGACTCGCAAGCGAAATGCAACCTCAAATAAGTATATCGTGCGTCGACGTGACGCCAAACGTAGATAATCATGGCACGATCACTCAAAAAAGGACCCTTTGTTCATCATAAACTTCAACGGAAGGTAGATCAACTCAATCAGTTGGACAAGAAGAAGGTGCTGAAGACATGGAGCCGTGCATCCATGATCACGCCCGATTTTGTGGGACACACCTTCGCCGTACATAACGGGAGGCAGTTCATTCCAGTTTATGTTACCGAAAATATGGTTGGACATCGTCTGGGTGAATTTTCGCCAACAAGAAATTTTCGCGGACATGCAGGACTTAAAAAAGATAGACGGGGGTAACTAATTCGTCATGGAGGCACGTGCAATTCGTAAATATATTCCCAGTTCGCCACGTAAAATGCGGCGAGTGGTGAATGTGGTTAGAGGCCAATCAGTTGCAAATGCACTGAACATTCTACATTTTCTGCCTCAGGCCGCTACTAGGCCCGTGATGTTGGCGATCAGGTCGGCAGTCTATAATTTGATGGACCAAAATAGTGGAGAAAGATTTGACGAAAACGATCTTTTTATCAAGGAGATTAAGGTAGATGAAGGTCCGGTGCTTAAACGGATGCAACCTGCCGCTCGCGGACGGGCACACCCCATCCAGAAGCGTATGAGCCATCTAACTGTAATCGTTCACGCTGAAATATAGTAGCTTTGTAGCATAAGAAATGGGTCAAAAAACACATCCAGTTGGTTTTCGCCTTGGCACGATTCGGGGCTGGGATTCAAACTGGTACGCCAGAAAGAAAGATATTTCTGCGAAGCTCTTTGAGGATGAGGAACTTCGTCGCTACCTTACCGCTCGATTGAAGCGTGCTGGGCTCAGCCGTGTCGTGATTGAACGTACCCCTAAGCGAATTATTTTAACATTACATACCAGTCGTCCCGGTGTAGTCATTGGCCGTGGGGGGCAGGAAGTTGAGAAGCTTCGTGAAGAGCTTAAGCGGATCACGACGAAGGAGATCCAGATCAATATTAATGAAATCAAGCGCCCAGAACTGGATGCTAGCTTAGTTGCCCAGAATGTGGCTCAGCAACTAGAAGGCCGTGTTTCCTTCCGACGTGCGATGAAACAGGCACTTCAGGGAGCAATGCGCATGGGGGCTCAAGGAATTCGGATCAAAGTGAGTGGAAGACTTGGAGGGGCTGAGATGGGGCGTGTTGAACAGTACTTAGAGGGGCGTGTGCCTTTGCACACGATCCGAGCCGATATTGATTATGCAGAAGCAACTGCCTACTCAATTTATGGAACCACGGGGGTAAAAGTTTGGGTTTATCGCGGTGAAATTCTTGGACGCCCAGATTTAAGTCCGAATGTTCAGGCACAGCGCCAGCAGTTGCGTCAAATGCAGACGGGAGGCCGTGGCAGTGAAAGTAGTAAAGCTCGGGACCGCCGTCGTGGAAAACGGGGTGGCCGTGGAGGACGCGGAGGTACACAAGGGGGTGCTCGCAGAGGTGGAAATCGTCGAAGTAATTAGGGGTAAAGGAAATATGGAATCATGTTGATGCCTAAGCGGACAAAGTACCGCAAACAACAAAAAGGTCGAATCAAAGGGAATGCCACTCGTGGTGCACGGGTGGATTTTGGAGATTTTGCAATCAAAGCAGTCGAACCGGGTCGAGTATCCAGCCGGCAGATTGAGGCGGCAAGGATCGCCATGACTCGCCGAATGAAACGTATAGGTAAAGTGTATATCCGAGTCTTTCCCGATAAACCAATTACAAGTAAGCCGGCGGAAGTTCGGATGGGGAAAGGAAAAGGTGCGATTGATCATTGGGCTGCTCAGGTTCATCCTGGACGTATCCTGTTTGAAATTGGAGGAGGAGTCCCGATGGATCTTGCCAAGGAGTCCATGCGGCTAGCGCAGCAAAAATTACCGATCAAGACAAAATTTGTTGTTCGGCCAGATTATGTGGAGAACTAGACCATGATGAAAGTGTCCGATGTACGAGCGTTAAGCCTCCAAGAGGTGCAGGAGCGTATTCGTGAAGAAGAAGAACAGTTGTCTGAACTTAAATTTAGACACGCAATTGCGCGATTAGAAAACCCAATGCTACTCAGAGAAAAGCGTCGCTTTTTAGCGCGTCTGAAAACCATTCTCAAGGAGCAAGCTGCGTAGGATCAAATGAGTGAGATAAAACGATCTTCCCGTAAAGAACGCATAGGTGTTGTTGTTAGCAACAAGATGAATAAGACCATCGTGGTAGGAATTCAGCGTCAGGTACGGCATCCGATTTACGGCAAGTTCATTAAAAAAAGTAGCCGCCTCTTTGCACATGACGAGTCAGAGCAGGCCAGAGAAGGAGACACCGTACGAATTGCCGAAGTCAGACCGCTAAGTAAGAAAAAGCGATGGCGTGTTTTGGAAATTGTAGAGCGTGCGAAATAAGTTATTCCAATGATACAGCAAGAGTCTAGATTAGCCGTAGCAGACAATAGCGGTGCCAAAGAAGTACTGTGTATTCGCGTACTTGGTGGGAGTGGTCGCCGCTATGCCCGAATTGGAGATAGTATCGTTGTGTCCGTAAAGTCGGCAATCCCGGGTGGAAATGTAAAGAAAGGAGATGTGTCCAGGGCGGTTGTCGTTCGCACGCGGAAGGAGTTACGCCGTACAGATGGATCGTATATTCGGTTTGATGAGAATGCAGCCGTTCTCCTAAATGCCCAGGGTGAGCCCAGAGGGACGAGGATCTTTGGGCCGGTGGCACGAGAGTTGCGTGAAAAACAATACATGCGTATCGTTTCCTTGGCCCCTGAGGTCATATAGAAAATAAAAGATGATGTCTCAGTCCCGACGAAAAACAAGAAAGACTCATGTCAAAAAAGGAGACATGGTCATGCTGACCAAGTCAATTACGGCTTCTAAGGGAAGTCCTGACCGAGATCGGGGATATGTGGGAAAAGTTCTTCGCGTATTTCCAGACCGGGAACGTGTGATCGTGGAGGGAGTCAATTTACGGATTCGTCATACCCGACCCAATCAGGTATACCCTCAAGGAGGACGGGTGCAGCGTGAAATCGCGATCCATATTTCCAATGTACAACCCATTGATAGTAACGGCGATGCAACCCGCATTGGTCGCAAACGAATTGAGGACCCCGAAACTGGTCGGGGAGAATGGATCCGCTATGCAAAAACGACGGAGGAAGAGTTGAGTTAGGTCATGGCAAACTATGAGCCGCGCTTAAAGACGCGCTACAAATCAGAGATCACGGATCAGTTGATCAAGCAGTTTTCTTATGGAAACCGAATGCAGGTTCCTCGCCTTGTAAAGATTACTGTGAATAAAGGAGTAGGTGAGGCCACGCAGAATCAAAAGCTGATTGATGGTGCGGTGGACGAGTTACGTCGGATCACGGGGCAGCAGCCAGCTGTTCGGCGTGCACGCAAAAGTGTTTCAAACTTTAAGCTTCGCGAGGGAATGCCGATCGGAGCTAGCGTCACACTCCGTGGAGATCGGATGTGGGAATTTCTTGATCGGTTGATTACGCTTGCTCTACCGCGTGTACGAGACTTTCGTGGGGTTCCTGATGGGAGCTTTGATGGTCGGGGGAATTATTCCCTTGGGATCAAGGAGCAAATAATTTTTCCCGAAATTAGTGTTGATCAGATTGATCGCATTTCGGGTTTGGGACTCACATTTGTGACCAGCGCCTCATCTGATGAAGAGGCATTTGCGTTACTGAAAGAATTAGGAATGCCGTTTGTGCGCCGACAACGTGAAGTTGCTTGATCAAGAGAGAAAACAGGTATATGGCAAAAAAAAGTGTAATAGCCCGACAAAAGAAACGTGAACGAATGGTTGCGCAGTATGCTGAACGCAGAGCAGAGTTACGCGCCAAAGGAGATTATGCGGCACTGCAGGCCCTTCCGCGGGATGGGAGCCCATCCAGGCTCCGCAATCGGTGTCAACTCACTGGTCGCGCACGGGGGTATATTCGAGTCTATGGTCTTTCAAGAATTGCTTTTCGTGACATGGCTCGAGCAGGTAAAATCCCAGGAATTCGTAAATCAAGTTGGTAATCAGAATGGGAGTAATCACAGATCCGGTTGCAGATTATCTTGCCAGATTGCGGAATGCGCAGATGGCAGGGCACAGATATACCGATGTTCCAGCATCACGAATCAAGCGAGCCATGACCCAGATCTTGAAAGACAAGGGGTATATCACTCGATATTTGAATGTTGATGATGAGGGGCAGGGACGCTTACGAATTTTTCTCAAGTATGACCGTCACGGGAAGGGTGCTATTCGATCGATGAAACGGATCTCCAAACCGGGTTTGAGGGTCTACGTAAAAGCCGATAATTTGCCCCGTGTAGAGAATGGGCTTGGGGTCGCAATCCTGTCTACATCTCAGGGCGTCATGACGGATAAAGAAGCCAAGCGCATTCATGTTGGTGGTGAAGTGCTGGCACATGTATTTTAATATGTCTAGGATTGGAAAACAAAGTATTGCGATTCAAGAGGGAGTCCAGGTTGACATCTCAAAAGGAAATAAAGTGACCGTGACGGGTCCGAAGGGCAGCCTGCAACTCCAAGTATCTCCTGAGTTAACTCTCTCTCACGATGCGGATGAACTCAAGGTTTCCAGACCAACGGATCAGAAGCGTCATCGCGCTATGCATGGCCTCTATCGTTCACTTCTGGCAAACATGGTGATCGGTGTACATGAGGGGTATCAGAAGGAATTGGAAATCATAGGAGTTGGTACTCGTGCTGATGTCAAGAACGGTGTTCTGGAGTTGTCTGTGGGATATTCTCATCCTATCTTTTTTGTCCCTCCCGAAGGCGTAAATATTACGGCTGATAGTGGTGGGCGAGGACGAACCCCAAAGGTGACCATTTCAGGGATTGATAAGCAGGCGGTCGGACAGGTGGCTGCCAAAATTCGATCTTTACGTCCACCAGAACCCTATAAAGGGAAGGGAATTCGTTACGTGAATGAGTATGTACGAAGAAAAGCCGGTAAAACGGCATCGAAATAGTTAGGAGATAGTGGATATGGCTACTCGTAAATTTAAATCAGCCAGAGCTGTACGAAGATTTCGTGCGAAGCGAAGTATTCGTCGAAAAGTTCATGGTACGGCTGAGCGTCCCCGGTTGACTGTATTTCGGAGCAATCGGAATATCTATGCGCAATTGATTAATGACGACGAAAGCAAGACGCTGGTTGCCGCATCTTCCTTAGACGAAGGACATGAGGCGGATTCTCCGGTGAATGCGGGATCCGTTGTAGGGGAACGACTCGCTTCGCGTGCTACAGGACATGGAATCAAGAAGGCTGTCTTTGACCGTAATGGTTACCGTTATCATGGACGCATCCGATCTCTGGCTGAAGGGGCACGCAAGGGTGGGTTAGAATTTTAACCGAAACATAGATCAACAGTCTGAATGCAAACGACGCAGAATCAACAGCGTAACCGCAACGAGTCCGGCGAACAAACCGAATGGATTGATCGCTTAGTGAAGGTAAAACGTGTTGCGAAAGTGGTCAAAGGTGGACGCCGATTTTCCTTTAATGCGGTTGTTGTTGTTGGAGATGGTCAAGGCCATGTGGGTGCTGGATTAGGAAAAGCAAACGAAGTTGCGGATGCGATCAAAAAAGGGACGGAAGATGCAAAGAAGCGCTTAATCTCTGTTCCAGTTACCAAGGATGGCAGTATCCCCCATCGTGTGATCGGAAAGAAAGATGCTGGGCGTGTGCTATTGAAACCAGCATCTCCTGGGACGGGTGTGATTGCTGGTGGCGGGGTGCGTGCAGTTCTTGAATGTGTAGGGATCACCAATGTGCTCTCCAAGTCACTTGGTACCAGTAATCCGCACAATCAGGTTGCAGCCACAATGAATGCTCTTCGCAGTCTGGAACATCCTCTGGAAGTGGCGCGTCGGCGGGGTATTCCCCTGCGCCGTGTATTTGAGGGATAGAAATTATGTCACTCGAAATTACTCAATCGCGAAGCCTGATTGGTACCTCTATTCGGCAACGTCGAACTATGAAAGCATTGGGACTGCGTCGAATCCATCATACTGTGATGCACAATGATACGCCAATTATTCGGGGTATGCTGGGTACAGTATCCCACTTGGTAGAGATCAAGGAAATTGCTTCTCAGGAGCAGAAAACGAATTCAGACGAATGAATTTAGGAACACTGAAACCCGCAAAGGGATCGACTAAGCGGAATAAGCGGCTTGGCCGTGGGGTAGGGTCTGGTAGGGGAGGACATAGCTCAACGCGAGGAAATAAGGGGCAGAAAAGTCGTACGGGGAATCATCGGATGCCTTCTTGGTTTGAGGGCGGCCAGATGCCCCTCCAGCGCCGGGTACCCAAATTTGGCTTCAAGAACCCCAACCGCATCACCTACAATACGATCAATCTTCATCAATTAAATTCGCATATTGAGTCTGGGAAGCTGAGTGCAGATGTCTCCATTACTCCTGAGGTCCTGATTATGGTGGGGTTAATTCGCAAAAATGATCGAGTCAAAATTCTTGGAGATGGGGATTTGAGTATTGCCTTGAACCTGGAGGTTCATGCTTATAGTAAATCCGCCGAACAAAAAATTCAGGCAGCAGGCGGATCAATCCAGCGCCTGTCCGCCAACTAAACGAGCCGAGTGAACCCGAATGGCAGGATTTGCCGATAGTTTACGCAGTATCTGGAAGATTGAAGAGTTGCGGAAGCGCATCCTCTACACCCTTGGTATCCTGATTGTTTATCGTGTGGGTGCCTATGTATCTCTACCTGGTATTGATGCGGCGGCGCTCACAAATGCGTTTGCTCAGGGAGACCCCAATAATCTCTTTGGCTTTTTCAATCTCTTTGTTGGGGGGGCCTTCTTACAGGCAGGTGTATTTGCGCTGGGAATTATGCCCTACATTACGGCTTCAATCATTATCCAGTTGTTGGGTGCGGCGGTTCCTTATTTCCAAAAACTTCAGCGTGAAGGTGAGGAGGGGCGTCGCAAAATCACTCAATTGACTCGTTATGGTACTGCGGGAATTACCATGCTACAGTCAATTGGTTACAGCCTTTTTTTGTGGGGAACGGTTCCAACTGCGATCGTGATTTCTCAGGGGTTCTTTATGGTCTCAACTGTGATCGTGTTAACCGCCGGTACGATGTTCGTCATGTGGCTTGGGGAACGAATCACTGAAAGTGGGATTGGCAATGGAATCTCACTCATCATCACGGTTGGGATCATTGCATTTTTACCTCAGGCATTTATCAATGAGGTACGTCAGTCTGCAAACATATTTCTTGTGATTTTTGAGATAGGTGTCTTGGTAGTTGTGACTGCATTTGTTGTTTTGATGACGCAGGGTACCCGGAGGATTCCGGTACAGTATGCGAAGCGTGTGGTGGGGCGTAAAGTTTATGGAGGAACGACACAGTATTTGCCTGTGCGGGTCAATGCTGCGGGAGTGATGCCGATTATTTTTGCTCAGTCCATCATGTTTGTACCTGGCACGATTGCTCAGTTTGCTCCGAACAATGAGTTTATGCAGCGCTTTGGCGCCTTGTTTTTGGACTTTACAAGTTGGGGGTATTCCATTATTTTCTTTTTCGTGTGTGTATTCTTTACGTACTTTTACACTGCGATCGCCGTCAATCCGAAGGAGATGGCAGATACCATGAAACGTCAGGGAGGATTTATTCCAGGCATTCGACCGGGAAAGCAGACAAGTGAATTCATTGATACAATCTTGACTCGTGTCACTTTGCCTGGATCATTGTTTATTGGGTTTGCGGCCATTCTCCCCGCATTCGCGGTTCAGCTTGGTTTGACCGAAACACAGCAGTTTGCTCAATTTTTTGGAGGGACTAGCTTATTGATCATGGTTGGTGTTACGTTGGATACATTAAAGCAGGTTGAGAGTCATCTATTAATGCGCCACTATGATGGATTTATGAAGAGTGGTCGCATGCGAGGTCGAACTTAATAGATGGGTATGTTAAAGACTCCTCATGAAATTGTGCTCCTTCGTGAGAGTGCAGATCTGGTTGCAAGAACTTTAGCCGAAGTTTCAAAGCATATTTTCCCTGGCCAGGAAACCCTGGAGCTTGATCGGACTGCCGAAGATTTTATCCGAAGCCACGGTGCGGAGCCAGCATTCAAGGGATATTGTACGGCATCACTTTCCCCATTTCCTTATACCCTTTGCATCTCTGTGAATGACGCAGTTGTGCATGGATTTCCAGGTAAGTATATCCTTCAAGAGGGAGATCTAGTTTCTATTGATTGTGGGGTACTGCTGAACGGTTATTTTGGTGACAGTGCCTACACTTTTGGAGTGGGAGAGATAGACTCGGAAAAGAGTCGGCTTTGTACCGCCACCTACGAGGCGCTACATTTAGGTATCTCTGCGGCCTCTCCTCATGCGACTGTGGGAGATATTGGGTATGCGGTTCAGCACCATTGTGAGTCTCAGGGACTTGGTGTTGTCCGGGAACTGGTTGGGCATGGAATCGGGAGTAAACTGCATGAGTCTCCCCAAGTCCCCAATTTTGGCCGACCGCGTCAAGGGCGTCGTCTCCGAACAGGAATGACGCTATGTGTAGAGCCGATGATCAATCTTGGAACGTCCGAGGTCGTCATTGATTCGGATGGCTGGACCGTTCGGTCAGCCGATTGCACAGCTTCGGCTCATTATGAGCATATGATTTACATTCACTCGGGTGGTTCAGAGTTATTGACCACTTATGAATATATTGAAGAACATATAACCCCTCCGTATCAGAAGATTCAAACCTTATCGTATGGCTAAACAGAAACCAATTGAACTCGATGGCGAAGTCACAGATGCTTTGCCAAATACGCAATTCAGAGTCCGTCTTGAAAATGGGCACTCCATCTTGGGGCTCCTTGCGGGCAAGATGCGAATGTATCACATCAAGATTCTTCCAGGTGATCGGGTAAAGGTTGAACTCTCTCCTTTTGATCTCACAAAGGGTCGGATTGTGTACCGCTACAAGTAGGAACCATCACATTCGTTAAAGCGTACCACCCGACTTTGCTTTGAATATTTGCTAATGATTTAGCATCAGAGACATGAAAGTTCGAGCTAGTATCAAAAAACGGAGTGCGGATGACAAGATTGTCCGCAGGAAGGGACGTCTTTATATTATCAACAAAAAGAATCCGAAGCACAAGCAACGGCAGGGATAGAATTGTATGCCTCGAATAGCTGGAGTTGACGTGCCGCCGAATAAGCGCGGTGAAATTGCACTTTCGTCCATTTATGGGGTGGGACGTTCTCGTGCGCAGGAAATACTGGAACGGTTGGGTCTAGATCCAAACGTTCGTCCAGAGGCTTGGACCGAAGAACAAACCAAGAAGGTTCGTCGATTAATTGAGGATCATTATGTGGTAGAAGGGCAGTTACGCTCCGAAGTTCAGATGAATGTGAAGCGGCTCATGGATATTGGCTGCTATCGAGGTCTGCGTCATCGACGCGGGCTACCTGTTCGTGGACAGAGGACACAAACAAACGCCAGAACCCGTAAGGGACGTAAGAAAACCGTGGCAGGTAAGAAAAAAGCACCACGCAAATAGTTTATAACATTCATGGCACAAAAGCAAGGCCGTAGAGGGCCGGGGCGTTCAGGAAAAAAGAAGGTCGTCGTTGAATCGAATGGCTTGGTTTTCATTCGTGCGACCTTCAACAATGTAATTATCACCATTACGGATCAGTATGGGAACTGTATTTCTTGGTCTTCATCAGGAAAAGAAGGGTTCAAAGGCAGTCGTAAAAGTACGCCCTATGCTGCACAGGTTGCCTCTACGACTGCGGCAACCGAAGCAGTCAATCTAGGATTAAGGCGTGTGGATGTGTTCGTTAAGGGACCTGGCTCGGGACGAGAATCTGCTATTCGTGCATTGAACACTTCAGGTTTAGATATCACCACGATTCGCGATGTGACTCCGGTCCCACATAATGGCTGTCGTCCACCAAAGCGTCGGCGTGTCTGAGTCTATTATCACTACTGATTGGAAAACCTAACGATCATGGCTCGTTATAGAGGCCCTAAGCAAAAAATTGCCCGGCGGTTCAATGAACCGCTTTTCGGTCCCAGCAAATCACTTGAACGCAAGCCCAATCCGCCGGGGCAGCACGGTCAGAAACGGCGTCGCCGCGAAAGCGAGTATGCGACACAGTTAAAAGAAAAGCAAAAGGCAAAATATATTTATGGGGTGCTGGAGCGGCAGTTTAAAAATCTGTTTGTGAAGGCCTCTCGGAGGAAAGGGGTTACAGGTGAGAACTTATTACGATTTTTGGAGGCACGCTTGGATAATACTGTTTTCAGGTTAGGATTAGGCTCCACAAGACGACAGGCGCGGCAAATGGTTACGCATGGACACATTCTGATCAATGGTCAGGTTGTTGATATTCCCTCGTATCAATTACGACCGGGAGACATTGTTGCGGTACGACCGCGAAGCCGACATAATCCTGTCTTTATCGAAAATATGAAGAAAAACCGCCGCGTTTATTCGTGGCTGGAAACGGATCAACGAGCACTGAGCGGAAAATTTCTTGATTTTCCCGAGCGCTCCGATATACCGGAGAATATTCGCGAACAGTTGATTGTGGAACTTTATTCGAAGTAGTCGTCATCCGTCCTACTATTGAACTCAATTGCTGATATGAGCAAACACGGAATTCAAATGCCATCCGGGGTTTTGGCACAAGAGGTAACCCCTACATTTACTCGGTTTATTATCCAACCACTTGAACGCGGTTTTGGACAGACCATTGGGAACTCTCTTCGACGAGTTCTGCTCTCTTCTCTTCAGGGTACTGTGATTACCTCGGTCAAGATTGACGGGGTACAGCACGAATTTTCTATGATTGAAGGAGTCACGGAAGATGTTTCTGATATCATTCTAAATCTGAAGGGTGTTCGGTTCCGCCCCAGAGATTATGCGAGTGGTTTCATCCATGTGGAAGTCAAAGGGCCAGGCACATGGACGGCTCGGGATATTGGCGCGGCGACCAACGATTATATTGTGTTGAATCCAGATCACCATATTGCGACTCTCTCGGGAGGCGTAGACTTTGGTGTGGAGTTGCGAGTGGAGACCGGTCGCCGGTATGTGCCTGCCAGCGAGAATAAGCGCGATGGAGATCCTATCGGATTGATTGCTCTTGATGCGGTCTATACTCCGATCAAGAGTGTCCGTGTTACTGTCAAACCTACTCGTGTTGGGCAGCGTGTGGATTATGAGCGATTGGAGTTGGAGGTCGCTACCGATGGATCTATTGTTCCCCAGAATGCCTTGAAAGAAGCGGCTAGTATTCTCAATGATCATATCAATCCATTCATAGAATTGGAACGTGTAGAGAGCCATGTATTTGAGCCGACGGAAGTAGATTTCGACATCTTGCAAATTCGCGAGCAACTTGACCTTTCGGTTGAGACGCTACAGCTTTCCGTTCGTGCAAAGAACTGCCTGAAAGCTGCAAATATTAAAACGATTAGAGATTTGGTCACACGTGATGAGGCCACGATGTTGAAATTCCGAAACTTTGGCAAGAAATCGTTGGAAGAACTTTCAGAGGTGCTTGATGAGCGTGGACTGAGTTTTAATATGGATCTCTCACGGATTGATATTGGAGCACCAGCCTCTTGAGGGGTTACCGAAATGAGACATGCCAAGAAGGGATACAAGCTAGGCCGAACTGCCTCACATCGCAAGGCGACTTTAGCTGCGCTTTCGGTTGCCTTGATTCAGCATAAACAAATCTTGACCACCCTCACCAAAGCGAAAGCATTGCGGAGCTATGTTGAGCCTCTAATTACGCGCGCTCGTGTGGATACAACCCAAAATCGACGGGAGGTCTTTCGTCATTTGATGGATAAACATGCTGTGACGGAACTGTTTGGCGAAATTTCCGAGAGAGTAGGAGATCGTCCAGGTGGGTATACACGAGTCCTACGGCTTGGACAGCGCTCGGGGGATGCAGCAGAAATGGCGATCATTGAACTTGTGGACTTTAACGAATCAGTCCCCGAAGAGCGCCAGTCCCGGCGCCGTCGTACACGTCGTGGGCGTCGCAGCAGGAGTTCCGATTCTCAACCTGATCAGGTGATTGATGCAGGTGCTGAGCCCGCTGTACAGGAAGTTGATGAGGCAAAGTCGGATGATCTTCCTGAACCAGAAAAAGCTGTGACGGAGGAAGCTGTGACAGAAAAAATTGTAACCGAGGAAGCTGTGACCGAGGAAGCTGTGACCGAGGAAGCTGTGACCGAGGAAGCTGTGACCGAGGAAGCTGTGACCGAAGAAGCTGTGACCGAAGAAGCTGTGACCGAAGAAGCTGTGACCGAAGAAGCTGTGACCGAAGAAGCTGTGACCGAAGAAGCTGTAACCGAGGAAGCTGTGACGGAGGAAGCTGTGACGGAGGAAGTTGTGACGGAGGAAACTGTGACCGAAGAAGTTGTGATGGAGGAAACTGTAACGGATCTCGCTGAGTCTGATTCTACGAGCACAGGAGAACCTGCATCTGATGCTATTACTCCTTCTCCCCAAGAGGACGATCCCCCTCCTGTCGAAGATGCCCTTGAATCTGATGATACTGCATCGGAATCAGATGAATCTGAGAATGATAAGATTAAACCCTCATCATAGTTGAAAGTCTTTGATTTTCCCAATTGGTTCCACCGAGTAACCGAATGTAAATTCTGGGGTTGCCGCATGGATTGCGGTTTACTGAGGTCTTCTACCGCCGGATACAGGGCATATAATCCTCATCCATATACCTCATAGAGTCCCTTGATTCCCTTTGTATTCAGGCGGTTCGGCATACAGAACCCGTATTGGCTCGTGAGCACGAGGTAGTTCACGCACTCATAGCATGAACCTTCCTGATTCCCTTAAATCAGATTCCTAATCCAAGCCACCTTGTTTAGGAAGATGCCGCCAGATGGAGAGCAGATCCTAAGGATCTGGGGCTACGCAAATTGGCAAGGCGAATACCTAAATTATATTTTCTGAGCGATCAGCATCTACACATTTAGCTGAAAAGGGGCTGTTGGAAGAGGCAGAATAGAGGAAGCATCAACTGGAAGATCTACATACCAGATGACCGTAGACCAAACTCATACAGGAGGCTGATATGCGAACAGGATAGGTGGATTGGGAGAATGGCGATCCGAGTACTAGACGTAATGATCCGTCTGGGGGCAAGTGCGGAAAAGACTACAATATGCCTGCCCGGTTGCATAAGCACGGAAGCAACCGATCTTGTACTGAACGAGGAACAAAAGGAGAAAAAACAGAACGGCTCTCAATCTTAATGGAACCGCATCAGTCCCCCAACTCTACAAGGATATCTACTCAATGACGCCTTAGACGAATAGTTCTTCCCTTCAAGTACCTGAGCAAAAAATCGTACCAACCCTTGAGAATGATCCCCGCATTACTTATTGCGTATGTACATTCAATAATTAAGGTGGAAAATTGTATTACGAATGTTGGAAGCATCAGGAATTCTTCAAGAACGTGATATAAGAATTGCAGAGCCCTATGGGCGGCAGCTAGACGAGTTGATTGCGGACTGTCATCACTATCTACCAGTTGTTGACGAGGCGATGATTCGACGAGCATTTAAGCTGAGCTACTGGGCACATAGAAATGATCGGCGTGCATCTGGCGAACTGTACATCACGCATCCACTTGCGGTTGCACGTATCGTTGCAAGGGAAATTCGATTGGATGATACGAGTGTTGGTGCTGCACTCCTGCATGATGTTGTAGAAGATACGGATCTGACCATTCAAATTATCCGAGCGGAATTTGGTGACCAGATGGCCCTACTCATTGATGGGCTCACCAAAATTCGCGGGATCTACACCAACCGTGCACTTGGGCAGGCTGAAAATGTCCGAAAGCTCATCCTTTCTATGGCGCAGGATGTAAGGGTAATCTTCGTGAAATTCGCCGATCGTCTGCATAATATGAAGACAATCGAGTCTATCTCTCGGGCTAAGCAGTTGAAAATTGCTACTGAAACCTTGAACCTTTTTGCTCCTCTGGCCCATCGCTTCGGATTACAGCGCATCAAGAGTGAACTAGAAGATCTGTCTTTAAAGGTTCTTGAGCCAGAGGCGCACGCAGCAATCATCTCTGGATTGAAAGGGAGTCGGCAGGAGCGGGATGCACATATACGTCGGTTCATTATCCCACTTCAAGACGGCCTACTTCAGCAAGGGTTTGATTTTGAGATCAAAGGTAGGTCAAAGAATCTGTATTCGATTTTTCGAAAAATGGAGGCGCAGAATAAACCCTTGCAAGAAATCTATGATGTATTCGCTATTCGGATCATACTTAAAACTGAAGGTGCTAAGGGGAAGGAAGACTGTTGGCGAGTATATTCCATTGTAACTGATCTATATAAGCCGATACCGGAGCGATTCAGAGATTTCATTTCTGTACCCAAGTCGAATGGGTACCAAAGTTTACATACCACCGTACTTGATTCGGATGGACACCGAATGGAGGTCCAGATTCGAACTCGGGAAATGCATGAGATTGCGGAGCGGGGAGTGGCAGCCCATTGGAAATACAAAGAGGGAGTGGATCAGATGGATACCAAAATGGATCAATTCTTAACTTGGGTTCATGATCTGATGGAAAATCCTGATGCCGAACAAGCTACAGAATTTGTTCAGGAATTTAGCTTAGATCTGTACACGGATGAAATTTATGTGTTTACTCCCAGAGGAGATTTAAAGACGCTTCCTAAAGGGGCTACACCTGTGGATTTTGCTTTCCAGATTCACACAGATGTTGGGTTTCACTGTATTGGGGCAAAGGTGAATGGGAAGATGGTGCCACTCTCTTATAAGCTTCGAAGTGGTGATCAGGTTGAGGTGATTACATCAAAGAAAGTCACGGCCAATCCAGGATGGATCAAATTTGTTGTTACCCATAAAGCTCGCAGCCGAATTCGTCACCGAATCAACGAGGAGCGTAGAGAAGCGGTACGATACGGGCGTCAATTGTGGGAGAGAAAAGCTAAGCGTGCAAAAATTTCGCTGTCGGAGGATGAGTTGATTCGACTGTCCTCTCACTTTAATTATGCGACTCCATCGCAGATGTTCTATGAGATTTCCTCTGGTCTTGTTGAAATACAGGATTTGATCCAATATCTGCGTACCGGTGACTCTCCTGAATCTGAGGAGATGGAGACCGCAGAAGAGGCATCAACATCTTTTCTTGAGCGTGCTCAATACCAAGGTGCTGAGACACTGCTAATCAATGGAGAGAGAATCACGGGATTGGCAACCGTATATGCTTCGTGTTGCAATCCCATTCCTGGAGATGCGGTCTTTGGATATACCAGTAGAGCGGGTACCATTAATATCCACCGTACAGGCTGTCGCAATGCTGCACATCTTCTTGTCAATCATCCTGACCGAATTCAATCATGTGCATGGAGTCGTCAGAAAGACGTTCGATTTATTGTGGGACTCCGTGTGATCGGGGAGGATCGTGTAGGGATCCTTCATGATTTGACGACAGTGATCTCCCGTAACCTTAAAACAAACATACAATCTGTGACCGTAAAAACTGAGGATGGATTTTTTGAGGGGACGATCATCCTACAAGTAAGCGATCTACCACATCTTAAGCGCCTCATTGAGCGAGTCAAACGGGTTGAAAGTGTTCAGGGTGTTCATCGGTTTGAAGGATAAGACAAGTAAAATTCTTCCACGTATCGTAGCAATTGATTACGGTACTCGACGGGTTGGGTTATCTATGGCTGATCCGCTCCGATTATTCGCACAACCCCTTGATACGTGTACTCCTAAGTTAGTGATCAGAAAGTTAGTCTCTTTTCATGAAAAAGAAACGATAGGAGTCATTGTAATTGGTTGGCCTCTAAATGAAGATGGATCGGAGGGAGAGGCCACTCATCGTGTAGATCAGTTTATCCGTCGATTGCGTCCAAGGTTGCCGGGTGTTAAGATCACCCGTTGGGATGAGCGGTATACATCCGAAGAAGCAAAATCACGATTAGCCGGATGGCGTAGCAAGGGGGGGGGGCATAAGGTTGATCAGGTAGCAGCTGCAATTATCTTGGAAGAGTACCTCAATTCGATTTCCGAAACCACTAGCCTTGACTAACGTACGCTGTATGAAACTTACCGATTTTAAAGTATGCGTAATACAGGCACATTGTTAATTATTGTAGCAATCTTACTCCTCGGCTTTGCGGGTTGTGCTGGTTGTGGGACCTACAACAACCTTGTTGGACAAGAAGAGGCAGTTGAGGAGGCGTGGGGGAACGTTCAGACCGCATATCAGCGTAGAGCAGATCTGGTACCAAATCTTGTGAATACTGTACAGGCTGCGGGAGATTTTGAACAGGAGACTCTTCAGGCAGTAACCGAGGCACGTGCACGCGCAACCTCAATCAACGTATCGGCTGACGATCTGCGTGATCCTGAGAGTTTAGCACAATTTCAACAGGCCCAGTCTCAATTATCCGGCGCGCTGGGTAGGTTACTCGTTGTTAGTGAGAATTATCCACAATTGCAAGCCACTGCTGGGTTCCGTGATCTCCAAGTGCAATTAGAAGGTACTGAAAACCGTATTAATACCGCACGAACAAGATATAATGGTTCTGTGAGGGAGTACAATACTGCAATCCGTAGATTTCCAGCCGCCATTTTCGCGGGTATGTTTGGACATAGTCGTAGGTCTCCGTTCGAAGCTGATGCTGCGGCACAGAATGCACCAGAGGTAAATTTTGATTCTTAGTAGCCGTCTTCTGCGCATACTCGCTGTGTATGTATTCTTGATTCCTGTGCTTGCACTCCAGCAAGCTCAGTCACAGAGCCAACAAATTATCGTTGACGACGCGGGGATTCTGACTTCTCAGGAAGAACAGAGACTCTCGCTTACGCTCCGGTTGTATGCGGATTCTACTTCCAATCAGATCGCGATCCACACCATCCAATCCCTGGAGGGCCAAGAAATTGCTGAATATGCAACAGAGCTCGGACAATCTCTTGGTGTAGGTCAGGCGGAAAATGATAACGGTGTATTGATTGTCGTTAGTACAGGTGATCGATCGGTATTTATCGCCGTAGGTTACGGCTTGGAAGGAGCTATCCCAGATGTACTGGCTGGCCGAATTGTACGTGAGATTATTGTCCCCGACTTCCGTGAAGAGAGATACTATTCTGGCTTGGCTCGCGCTGTTGATGCAATCATGTTGGCAGCAGCGGGCGAGTACACCGCGGAGTACTTGTCTCCGAGTCGGTCCGCAGAAAAAAGAGGTGATCTTGGGGGGATCATCTTGTTTTTAATGGTTACGGTATTTGCAATCACAATGATTGTTCGAAGCCGTGGAGGGGGAAGGGGGCCGGGGAGAAGATGTAATCATGACGGTATTATTCCCCTAATGTTCTTACTTGGGAACATCAGTGGTCGTGGGGGTGGTGGTTTTGGCGGTGGCTTTGGAAGCGGAGGAGGCTTCGGAGGAGGCTTTGGTGGAGGTTTTGGAGGAGGAGGCTTTGGTGGTGGGGGAGCCGGAGGAGGCTGGTAAGTACCCGTTTCCAGATATTGGTAATTCTTTGTGAGTATTTGATTCTTTGACTTCTCTGAATCTGATGGATCGGATTGCACTGTTGTTACAACTTCACGAGGATGATCCAACAGACACCTTCACTCTGTTTGCACTTGGATTTGAATATCACAAGCAGGGTAAATTGCATGACGCACTCCGGTGGTACGAGATCATACTGTCCTCTGCTCCTGAATATACCGGGGTATACTATCATATAGGCAAGGTCTATCAGGAATTGGGTCGGTCAGACAATGCTGCACAGGCCTACCGGAATGGAATTCAGATGTGTAGTCAGCTAAAGGAGGTAAAGGACCGCGCTGAATTGCAGCAGGCATTGATAGAATTGGAAGATGGCTGATGTAGCTTTTCAATCCACAGATTCGGGGAACCCCAATGAGATCCAAAGCTATTTTCGAGCCACGAGAACAGCAACCTGGGGTTTTTTGATGGCACTACCACTTCTGATTCTCTATGAAGTGGGGATCGTATGGGTGAATAGCGGCCGATCTGGGGTCATTCGGATCTCATCAGAAAGTGTACTAAAAAGTCTTTTTTCTACCTTTGGACTCACCCATGAACTATTGCTTCTGGGAGTCACTCTGATTCTTGGGATCGCAATTATGATCTGGGAACGGAAAAAGAAGGTTGCCTTCAGTATCCGTTACCCTGGACTGATGATTCTTGAGAGCTCCGTATATGCGGTTCTCTTGGCTTTTTTTGTATCAGGATTAACCGCACTAATGCTGTCTCCGCTCATGATATTGCAGGAAGAGCAAAGTCTGGGGCTAGCGATGAATTTGGTACTGTCCTTAGGTGCGGGTATCTATGAAGAATTATTATTCCGAGTCATTCTTGTTGGGGGGCTGTTTTGGCTACTCAAGAAAATATTCCCCGATCGAACGAAGCTGATGTATATTGTTGCAGCGGTGATTGGGGCATTGAGTTTCAGCTTTGTCCACCATATTGGAAATATGGGAGATCCGTGGACATTAGATGTATTTCTTTATCGGACAATCTTTGGTTTGGTATTTAATGTGGTCTTTTTGATCCGAGGATTTGCAATTGTTGCGTGGACACACGCGATCTATGATGTCATGGTCGTCACAGGATTTTTCTCGTTGCTGCGCGGTGGGTAGTTGGGGGATCTGAATAAGTGTCTAACACCCAAGATCAGTCGATTGATTTCCTCACGGGTTGTATAGCAGGCAATGCCTGCACGAATTAGCCCCTCAACCCCAAGTTTTTCTACGGTCGTGGAAGCATAGAAGTCTCCATGCGAGAGAAAAAGTCCCTCATTACTCAGAAGTTCACAGGCTTCCTCAGAGGTGAATCCATCAACTGAGAAGCTCATCGTCGGCGTGCGGGACTCTGAAGGTGAAGGTCCGTAACATATGATCCCCTCGATTTGATTCAGTTCATGCCATAGATGCTCAAAGAGTTGATGGCTACGCTCATGAAGCGTACGATAGGTGGATTCAAGAGATAGACGTCGTGGTTGGTTTGGGGTTAGAGCAGCAAGAAATTCAACCGCGGCTGCTGATCCAGCGATCGCCTCATGACTGAGCGTACCGGTTTCGAGACGCTCCGGTGCTCTGGTGCCTGCCGGTGCCAGACGAGGAACATCTAAACGTTCAAGGAGCTTTTGACGTCCATAGAGCACGCCAGCATGCGGGCCGTAGAACTTGTATGGGGAGCATGCAAAGAAATCGCAGCCCAAATTTTGTACGTCACATAGAACATGTGGAGCATAGTGTACCCCATCTACATAAGAAATGCTGCCACATTCTTGAGCAAGCCTGGTGATCGTCTTTATTTTGTTCACAGTGCCAAGTGCATTGGAGGCTCCACCAACGGCAATCAGCCGAGTTCGAGAGGTGACCAGATTTTCGAGATGTTCAAGATTCAACTGTCCAGTATCTGGATCAAAGCTGGCCGAGCGTATGACAAAGCCATGATGTTGAGCTAGATCCTTCCAGGGATCAATGTTTGCATGGTGGTCTAGATCGGTGACAATGATCTCGTCTCCGGATTGCCATCCTCGTCCGAGTGATCGGGCTATGTGAAACGTGAGAGTAGTCATATTCTGACCAAATACAACTTCGGTTGTCCGGCAGTTGAGGAAATCTGCAAAGACTGCTCGTGCATGATCTAATATCTCGTCCGTCTCAATGCTCGTAGGATAAGCCCAGTGCGTATTCGCATTGTGGTGGAGTAAGTAGTCCACCATTGCATCGGTCACATCTGTTGGTACCTGCGTACCACCCGGCCCATCAAAATAGGCCACACGGTTTCCCTTATGTATCCGTTGGAGTGCGGGAAAAGATTGACGTATTTCGTCAGTTGTTATGGTGGCTTGACACATGATTAGGGGACGAGTTTTTTTCAAAAACTTGGTTCCTCAGAAAGGGGTTGGAGAATAAATATTGTTACCAAATATGGTTCCTTTGTTCAAATAAATACAATTTACATGATCCAGAAACCGAAGTTAGTGGGGCCTGCGAAACACGTTTCTATTGAACACAGTCAATAGTAGCCGGTGGTGTTAACCGATCTGGATTTGCGATTAGATTCTGACTGTCAAAATAATTGGAAGAGGAGTGATAGTCAATGATTTCTTCATTTCTTCTTTGGTTCATAGCGGCATTTTGATGCAACGACGGTTTTTCATGACCGGTTAGATGGAATCACTAAGTGGCCATTTTTTGAATGTTCTGGGCAATCTGATAAATTACCCGTAGTTTACGGTAAATATATTGATTAACGGAGACCATACTTCTGGTACAAACCTGTTTCGATAGTTCAATACTCTTTTCACCATAAAACCCACACGAAGTCTACTTTTTGATTCTCATCACACCACCTTCCGATGAATCGGATCGTTACCAATTTCACTTATTATCACCACCTTTGACTTCATGAACCAACAGATAAGTGCTGAACCGGCCAGGGGATTCATAGACCGATGTCTTCGGGGCATTGAAGTCGTCGGGAATAAGTTACCCGATCCTTCCATGCTCTTTCTTTTTCTACTGATCGTGGTTTGGATCCTAAGTGCACTCCTGTCCACGGTTTCTTTCTCCTCAGTGATTGATCCACGAACACAAGCTCCGCTTGTGATCAATAATCTTCTGACTGGCAGTGCGATCGCTGCATTCATGAGTCAGATGGTTTCCATCTTTACAGGGTTTGCCCCTTTGGGTGTAGTATTAGTCGCGATGCTCGGTGTTGGGGTTGCTGATGAGGCAGGATACTTCAACACGGGTATTAAACTGCTCCTATCAAAAACATCTGTACGGCTTCTGACACCAGTTGTAATTCTGGTTGGGCTACTGAGTCATAGTGCGGTAGATGCGGGGTATGTGCTTGTGATTCCTTTGGGAGGTGTCATTTTTCATGCTGCGGGGCGTCACCCTCTAGCTGGGATTGCCGCCGCATTCGCTGGGGTTTCGGGGGGATTCAGTGCGAATCCACTTCCTTCGGCACTGGATCCACTGTTACAGGGGTTTACTCAGCCGGCAGCACAAATTCTTGATGCAGCGATACTGGTCAATCCGCTATGTAATTATTTCTTTACGTTTGCTTCCAGCGGACTGATTATCTCTTTGGGGTGGTATATTACAGATCGTTTGGTAGAACCTCGTCTGCGGAAGAACACACTTTTGGATGAGGATGTCAAGGGTTCCGAAGGGATGGATACGATTGGTCAGAAAGAGTCAAGAGCATTCTGGTGGGCTACCACAGTAATGCTATTTGGAATTTTAATCTTGACTCTAACCTTGATCCCAGCTGATTCTCCCTTCAGGGATTTAAATGGATCATTGAATTCATTTCAGGCGCCGATCATGCAGTCCATCGTTCCGCTCATCTTTCTTCTGTTTTTGATCCCTGGGGTAATCTATGGATATGTTGCAGGAGCATTCAGGTCATCAAAGGATATGGTGGATGCGATGACGAAGGCGATGAGAGGGATGGCATATTACATCGTAATGGCGTTCTTTTGTGCACTGTTTGTCCACGCATTTGGTTCGTCAAATATCGGCGCCTTATTAGCACTCCAAGGAGCTTCGGTACTTCAGACCTTGGCATTACCTGGTTCAGTGACGATCGTTGGAATTATTTTTCTGTCTGCATTCGTGAACATCTTTGTGGGATCGGCATCAGCTAAGTGGGCTCTTTTAGCCCCAATATTTGTGCCGATGTTGATGCAGGTGGGGATCTCGCCGGATTTAACTCAAGCGGCTTATCGGGTCGGAGACTCCTCATCAAATATCATTACTCCCCTCATGCCATACTTCCCTT
The DNA here is from genome assembly GCA_965209015.1 of Rhodothermales bacterium. Lineage (GTDB taxonomy): Bacteria > Bacteroidota > Rhodothermia > Rhodothermales > Bin80 > Bin80. The sequence continues at coordinate 1,200,889 of OZ242367.1, forward strand.
TGGTGGTTGTGTACTGTCAGAAATATTTTAAGCAAACTGGAATTGGCACACTGACTTCCATCATGATTCCTTATTCCATTGCGTTTATAGTGGCGTGGACTGCATTTCTAATTTTGTACTGGGTATTAGGGATCCCTCTGGGCTTAGGGGCTTCGTATGCTTATCCTCCTGTCTAATGTCACTTGGATCTGCATTTGGACGTATTGTCAGAGGGATGCTCCGGGGATTCATGCGTGCACTGCTCCGAAGCTTATTCCGGCGATAACTATCCTACATTTGTTGAGTCCACAGAATTAACGAGTTCAAAACGAACGGGCAGACGCATTCGAATCCGAGCGGATTCTCCGAGATGCTGGCCGGGTACAAAACGAGTTTTCCGTAAAGCCTGTACAGCTGCGGAGTCAAGTAGAGAATGTAACGGTTGAGAAACGATAATATCGCTCGTTGTACCGTCTTGGTTCACCGTGAAGGTGAGGGTGAGCCGACCTTGAATCCCTAAATTGATTGCTTCTTTCGGGTACTCAATGAGGATGTAGTAAGCCCCTAATCCACCTCGCATTTGGGGCATGATTTCCGCATGATCTAGCACGGGAATTGTATTCGATTCAAATTTCCATGATTCTTCAGATTCATCAGGTACCTCTTCCTCTTCGATCTCTGTTTCACCGTTCATGGGGATAGCTGAATCGGATCCAAAGGAAGATCCGAATGATGTTGGATGGGTCGCATGAGATGGAAACACCGATCGGTCTATCCCGGTATTGGTACCATATGGACTCAGTTTTGGAGGCCAAGGTCTGGGATGAGGACGAAATTGTAGTGGGAGATTAAACAACAGTGTAACAACCGTGAGACTCACGGCAAGGGTTACCATCATGCGTAAATGATAGAATCTATTCCAAATCTGTCGAATTCGCATTGGATCAGAGCGACAACTCAGATAAGGTTGTTAACTTTACTCCTAAAATAAGTTGCACAAATGTCAGATGGAGTTAAATCGCTGGTTTTAACAGCTCCGGGGGAGTGCACGATTGAGTGGCGAGCCCCGGATCGGATTGGCACGGGCCCAATTACGGTTGCGGTGGAGTATTCGGGCGTCAATTATAAGGATGCCTTGGCGATAACGGGAAGAACTAAAATAATTCGGGCGCCCTTTCCCTTTATCCCTGGGATTGATCTTGCGGGAACAGTCATTGATTCTAAGCTTGATATCTTCAAATCCGGTGATCCGGTTGTATTAACCGGGGGTGGTCTCGGTGAGTTGTTCAGCGGAGGGTATACACAATTGCAGGCAGTTCCATCTGATTACCTGATAAAGCTCCCGAAGGGGATGACACCACGTACCTCTATGATCCTGGGCACCGCTGGTCTTACGGCTATGTTGAGTATCATGGCACTGGAAGCGCATGACATCAAGTCGGGAGAAATACTGGTCACCGGTGCATCAGGGGGAGTCGGGATGATAGCCACTAAGCTACTCTCTACTCTGGGGTATTCAGTGATTGCGTCCTGTGGGAGTTCACATTTATGGCATAAAATTTCTGGTTTGGGAGCAGCCGAGACCATTGATCGGATAAAAACAGAACGACCGCTTGAACATGCAAAGTATGACGGTGTGGTGGATGCAGCCGGGGGTGAGGTCTTATCGGCTGCATTGGCAAAGGTTAGGCCTCATGGATGTGTTGCGGCATCTGGAAATGCAGCAGGAGCAAAACTATCCACCACAGTATATCCATTCATTCTCCGCGGGATTACGCTCGTAGGTATTGATTCAAATACCGCGTCGGTGGAGGATCGACAGATCGCTTGGCAACGACTAACTACTCTGATTCCCGAGGATGAGGTTGATCAATTGTCTATGGGAACCGTTACTTTGGAAGAAATTGAGAGTGTATGCCATGCGAAGCTGAAGGGTATGGCACCCGGGAGATTCTTAGTTGATTTGATCTGACTAAATCAGAGTAGTTGGTGATGAATGACGCCAAACCCCTTCAACCTGTGGCGAGGCTGAACAGATAATTTCAAATACCAACTCTCATATGTGGTGGTTGAGGCCAAGATTTCTCATCCGGCACAGAAACAGAGGAACTCTCACGGACGCGGGAAACCACCTCCGATATTTAACAGGAAAGCACCCCGATATCACTTGGCATCGGGGTGCTTTCTTTGGATTTTGAGCAACAGAGATTCTATGTATAAACTACTTCATCAGCGTCATGAGTCCCGTCTTCTGATATCTGGTCTCTAATCCTACTGCAATCATTCGATACAGGTAGGTCCCTGATGAAAGGTGAATTGCATTCAGTTCAATGGTGTGGTTTGCACCTGCATCAAATGCCTGTGCGGGTAACTCAACCACGTTACGTCCCAGCACATCCATAACCTGTACCGTTACCTGTGCTCTTTCAGGAAGATCAAACTGGATCCGTGTTGACGGATTGAATGGGTTCGGGTAGTTTCCGTGGAGATGAAACACGGTTGGTAGTTCGGTGATTCCGCCTTCTACGGAGGTCGTGACATCTGGGAAATATGACCCAGCGAGGATAAAAGTTCCTTCAATACCCTCGAGTGCAATGGATGTCGCATAAGTAGTCCTAAGGCTTCCTTCTTCGTCATCGTTCGGATCACTAAGATTATCCCAATAATAATCTACAAACCCTCCACCATCTAAACCTGCTTCAATGATCTCTCCTACGAAAGTAGTATTACCTCTAAGATCGGGGTTTCCAAGGACGACTCGTCCCTCGCGCCAGGGATCCAGTGCATGGAAAATGACGTATCCATCGGGAGTCATACTATAAAGAAGAATCTGACCGTCTTTGAAAAATCCCCCATCTTTTATATCTTTCCTAAACTCAGATTTCCAAAGTCCAATCGCTGTAAAGCCTATCTCTTCAAAGAGTTGAAGAGACCACTCTGCTGCGCCGTCTACGAACTGCTTCAGGGATTCCCTGTCTACTACATCAGAAGCAGAAATTTCAGGCAATGGGATATCGGGGAGTTCAATCTCCAGAGTACTCAGGTCCTGATGATATCCACCTACAACCACTAGATCACTCCCAATTGAAGGTGCGAAGTAGCGCATGGCATAACTAGGTTTGCAAATAGCATCTCCAGGAGCATTATCTGAATCATCGTCGGGATCATTCCAGCAGTATTCTACCTTCATTGCCTCTTCGTTGCCAGCTTCCAACATCTGCTTTACAACTTCGGTGCCCCGATCATCTTCCACTTCCAATGCTATCTTCCCTTCAACATTCCGGTATTCGGGATGGAATATAATGTTGCCATCATCACCATTGGGATCACCAACTGCGAAGTATACGAGGTAGATATTCCCAGACCAGTAATCACTGGTGTTGTCATAAATTGCTTCTCGCAGAAGGTTACCTTCCTCAAAATTCGTGATTGCTGCGGATACTGCTGTGGCCCAGGTGACAAAGGCTTTGAGTGAATCTTCATTCACCGTCCCATCCTCACCCACAACAGCACTGGCGGTGACCTTTGGCACGTCCTGCGCCTGAACTGAGTTTGATAACTGGATTCCTGCTCCCAATAAGATGATTGAGAGAGCGTAAACTTTAAATTTTCTGATAATTGGTAACATCATTTGTGATCAGAATGATTAATTATTTCACAACAGTCCCAAAATACAATAAAAATATCATAGCATTTGCATGGATGGTGTGCAACCACCGACGCACAGTTGAAGACACGACCGTGAAAATGTCATACCTGTCAGAAATGCAAACTTATGTTCAAGGGGGCTGACTTTACAACTCAAACCTCTATTTTCGATAGATATGTGGATGAGACTGGCTGTTGATTTGGTTTTCCCATTGATGAAAGAACGATTTGTACACCAGTTCCAGATTTTTGTTTTTCGTGTGTACCTCCCCTTTTTAAGAACATCTTACAGCTTGTTCTCTAAAAACGATGTCTCAAATCATTCATAATCTCTGCCTTCATTCCTGTTCTATACCTTTGAGAGGACTTGACTGAGTAGAGTGTTGAAGTGATCCATGAAGAGAAAAATTATCAATATAAGTAGCTTGATATTTGATTTTGGCGTGTAGGAAAGAGTGAGTCTCAGTCTTGGGCTGATCGTCTAAGAACTCATGCATGATTCATTAAATTGAAGAATAAAGTGAAGAGCAAGGAATTTTGAATATCGAATAGCTGAACCGTCCAGAATCACAAGCGCATCTGTATTTGTGTCCCACATTGATCTTCCCTATATCAACTCCTCAGTAGTAACAACAACCCCCTACGTCTTGCCCCCTTGGTGGGGAGATGTGCATCGGGCAGTCCCGTGATGAACACTTGATAGAGAGGATGTGCCACAGAGTATCAGACTGGGAATGATGTAGGAACATAGAGATCCGTAAAATTAGGGGTTATTCACATACTGTAATCCCCAAAATAAACATGCTTTGAAGTTCATTGTACAGCACTCAATAGAGTTTATCTTCTTGCATGAAGATTTATAGACTAAAATTTTTGAGGGTGGCAATACTGACAGTTGTCTTTGCCTGCTCAGCATGTGACAATTCTTCCATCTTGACCTTTGAAACCACAGGCGCCGATCGGTTACGACCGTTCGCTATCGTTTCATTCCCGACAGACCTTGAGTCTGGGAATTATTTAGCCCGCGATCATACAGGCGAAACGGCCTCTCTTCAGGTAGATGAGGATGGAAGCGCAACGTTTTTCATCTACCGTGCACTTCCGCGAGCTGTGACTCGATGGACAGTGAGTCGCTCTGCAATCGCGCCAAGCCATGTGACTGCTGAGCAAGTTGGAGAACAGATCAAGTTCAAGGTTGATGACCGAGCAATTGTCGCTTACCAGATTTCAAATGGGGAGGTGCCTCGGGACGATATCCCGGAGGTTTTTCTCCGAAATGGATACCTACACCCTGTCTGGACGCCTAGCGGTCAGATCGTTACCGATGATTATCCACCCGATCATATTCATCATCATGGGATCTGGGCTGCCTGGACCAACACGATTTTTCAGGGTCGTAGGCCTGACTTCTGGAATATGGGGCAGGGGACTGGGCGCGTTGAGGTTAATGGACTAGATAGTCTATGGAGCGGTTCGGTATACGGAGGACTCCATGCCCGCCACGATTATATTGACATGACTGATGACGAAGCGGTTGTATTGAATGAATCGTGGCGCCTGAATGTGTATAACGTTCCTATAGATCTGAATATATTGGATTTAGAACTCATTCAAACCACCGCCACGGACAGTGCTTTGGTACTTGTTGAGCATCGGTATGGAGGAGTAGGAGTTCGGGGCTATCGCAATTGGAAAGGAAAAAACGAGACGGAATTTTTCACATCGGAGGGTCTGACCAGAGAAGATGGACATGCAACGCGGGCGCGATGGTGTCATATTGGGGGCTTGATTGATGACGAATCAGCAGGGATTGCTGTATTGAGTCATCCCGATAATCATGAATCTCCCCAGTCGATGCGAATTCATCCAACGGAGCCGTTCTTCAACTTTGCTCCCACGCAGGCGGGTACGTTTGAGATTACTCCAGATATGCCTATTGAGTGGAAGTACAGGTTTGTCACGTATGACGGGAACCATGATCGGGAGTTGTTGGATGCACTTTGGGAAGACTATGCGAACCCGCTTGATGTTCAAATCATCAATTGATCCTATTTTAACGGATATATTGTGTGATCAGTGATGGAAGGTACTGTATGTAATGAGGATCTAATCCGTACATCTCAACTCTGTCATCATTTTTTCAAATGAATAGGCTTAATGATGATCATTTGGCTCGTATTATTGCAATATGCATTACCATGAAACCACTCTCATTGGCTCATTTTCAATTGCGAGATTAACACGACTCACCGCTCATAATTAATGCCTAATTCAGAACTTAAACATGTCCTTGATGGCTGGCGAAAGCAGGCTGCTACGGCGGGTTATAGTCAAGAACGTATCAAAGGGACGGCATTTGAGAAATTGTGTATAGCATTTCTGACACACGATCCAGTGCAGAAAACCCATTTTGAACCCCCGCTTCCCTATGGGGACTGGGCATCAACCAAAGGGTTACCGAAGGATGATACTGGGATTGATTTAGTCGCAAAGCTTCGGAATTCTGATGGTTTATGTGCGATCCAATGCAAGTTTTGGGCAGAAGGTAAGTCACTTGAGAAGAAGGATATTGACTCATTCCTTGCTGATTCCAGCAAGAGATTTTTTTCTCATCGTTTAATCATAGATACTACGGGTAAAGACTGGAGTGCGAATGCATTGAAGAGCCTTCGCGATCAGGACCCTCCCGTCACCCGAATTGGGCTTGAAGATCTCTATCAAAGCTCAATTGATTGGGACTCGTACATCTCAAATGAAAATGTAGAGAGTAAGTCCGATCCGAAATCACCGTACCCCCACCAGAAGAAAGCGATAGCCAAAGTACTAGCTGGACTCAAGGAACCGGGAAGCCGAGGTAAACTTCTTATGGCTTGCGGGACCGGAAAGACGTTCACCTCTCTGCGAATCGCCGAAGATCTTGTCGGAGTGGGTGGTCGCGTTTTATACTTAGTTCCGAGTCTGGCGCTCATGTCGCAAACCGTTCGGGAATGGGCTACGGATACGAGGGTAGATCTTCGCTCCTATGCTGTCTGTAGCGATTCACAAGTGGGCCGCAGGAAACGGCGCAGTGACGATCGCATTGACATGGATGTGCTGGATTTAGCCTTCCCCTCTACGACGAATGCAGAGCTCTTAGCAAAACAAACAGCTAATGTGACGCCAGATAAGCTCACTGTCGTATTTGCTACCTACCATTCCTTACCAGTGGTTGGAGAAGCTCAGCGGACGTATGGACTGCCAGATTTTGATTTAGTGATTTGCGATGAAGCACATCGTACGGCAGGCGCGCGGATCAAAGGAGAAGAGGATAGTCATTTCGTACAGATTCATGATCAGGACTCTATCAAGTCTGATCGGCGCCTGTATATGACCGCTACTCCCAAAGTCTATGCACCTTCGGCTCGCAATAGGGCCGGCAAGCTGAATGCGGAACTATGCTCCATGGAAGACGAGGATATCTATGGCCCCGTACTCTACGAAATTGGTTTTGGTGCTGCGGTGGAGCGCGGACTTCTCTCGGATTACAAAGTGATTGTTCTCACGGTTCCGGCTGAAGATGTTGCTCGTGTAGTGGGTGAAGCAATGTCAAGGTATGAACTAAAAATTGACGATGCAGGGAAACTCATCGGATGTTGGAGAGCGTTGGCAAAGGAGGATGCAGAGGAATTTGGAGATGATCGCCTCTCCATGCGGAGAGCAATTGCCTATTGCAGGGATATCAAGACCTCCAAACTCTTGGCGAATTCATTTGAAGAGATTACCAAGGCTTATCATGAATTCCAGCGAGGAAGTAAGAATTCGGATCATTTTATTCAACATGGGATTAGCTCCAAACATGTGGACGGAACGTTCCATGCACTTGCCCGAGCCGAGCGGCTGGAGTGGTTAGACTCGGTCCAGCCACAAGATCGTACCTCTCACGTTCTGTCGAATGTTCGCTGTCTGTCTGAGGGGGTTGATGTTCCTGCGCTTGACGCAATTTTGTTCATGCATCCCCGAAAAAGTCAGATTGAAGTTGTTCAGGCGGTTGGCCGTGTAATGCGCAAGTCTTCGGCAAAGCAAATGGGGTATGTCGTCTTACCGGTGGTCATTCCATCGGGAACAGATCCATCCCATGAGTTGGACCAAAATGATACATTCAAAGTCGTTTGGCAGGTCCTCAATGCCATCCGATCCCATGATGAGCGATTTGAGGCTATGCTTAACCTCATGGAAGGAGGCAAATCAGGAAAGCATCTCGGCATCATTGCTCTCTCTGATTGGAAGCAGCAATCTAAACGATCTGAAAGTGTGGGTATTGGCACCAATGGAAAGGCTTCTAAGGACGGCAAGATTGGGACAAGGAATGTGCCTGAGATTCCATTTGAGTATGATCTACCAGCTGCGATCAGGGCAAAAATTGTGGAGAAGTGTGGGAATCGCAGGTACTGGGATGAGTGGGCGGTTGATGTTGCTGAGATCGCTCAGAAGCATATCGTACGGATCAGGGAAATGGTGAGTCGTCATGAAGCCGCACAGGATGTTTTTCAAGAGTTCTTGGCAGAGCTTAGAGATGATCTGAATGAAGGAGTTTCTGAATCAGATGCCATTGAAATGCTTGCCCAGCACATGGTGACGCGGCCGGTATTTGAAGCATTACACGGAGACGCCAAGTTTGTAGATCAAAACCCGATCAGTAAGGGGATGGAGATGGTCTTGGATGTTCTGAAACCTGCAAATATTGAGGTAGAAGCGGAGAGCTTGGATGAATTCTATGCCAGCGTCGCTCGGCGTGCCAAGGCTGCAAACACGCCATTGGCTCGGCAGAAGATCATCACGGAGTTGTATGACAAGTTCTTTCGGAATGCATTCCCAAAGACAGCATCGCGATTAGGAATCGTCTATACCCCGATTGAGATTGTTGACTTTATTCTACATTCAGTAGATCAGTTATTGCGGGAGGAATTTGGAGAATCTCTCTCTTCCGAGGGGGTACAGATTCTTGATCCATTTACTGGAACGGGTACCTTCGTCACTCGCATGATCCAGAGTGGACTGATTGATCCAGAATCCCTGCGGCAGAAGTATAGGACTGAAATCCATGCGAATGAGATCATGCTCTTGGCGTACTACATTGCTGCGGTCAATATTGAGGAAGCATATCATTCAGTGGTTGGATCAGATAAATACGAACGATTCCCAAATATTGTATTGACCGATACGTTTGAAATGCAGGATGGTGAGGATTTGATCGCTGGAATTCTACCCGAAAACTCAGAGCAGCGCAAGAAGCAGAAAGAAGCACAGATTCGTGTCATTGTGGGTAATCCACCGTGGAGTACAGGACAAAAGAGTGAAAATGATGAAACGAAAAATCAATCGTATCCTCTTCTAAACTTGGGAATAAGCACTTCTTATGCAAGATATTCAACAACTACAAACAAGAATAGTCTGTACGATAGCTATGTATTGGCAATCCGCTGGGCTTCGGATCGTATTGGGGAAAGTGGTGTCATTGGGGTTGTCACAAATGCCGGCTGGCTGGAAGGGATTGCGATGGATGGTATGCGGAAGTGTTTAGCTGAAGAGTTTACGTCTATTTATGTATTGAATCTGCGGGGAAATCAGCGGACCCAGGGGGAGAGATCACGCAAAGAAGGAGGGAAAGTATTCGGATCCGGTTCACGGGCAGCAGTTGCAATTACACTCTTTGTAAAGAATCCTTCTGGCTATTCAGCGGACAGTCGTACAGGGTGCAAAATTTTCTATCATGATATAGGTGATTATCTCACCCGTGAGGAAAAGCTCAACAGAGTAAAGGAATTCAAAGGAATTGATGGGATAGCAGGTAAGTGGACTGATCTTAAGCCGGATACATACAATGATTGGTTGAATCAGCGAGATGCAGAGTTTGAGAGATTCATGGTGATGGGGGATAAGAAGGGGGGTACGCCGGATATGATCTTCAAGGGGTATTCACAAGGAATTAAGACCAATCGTGATGCATGGTGCTACAATTATTCGGAGCTAGCTCTTAGGGAGAATATCCATCAAATGGTTCGGTTCTATAATACAGAGAGACATCGGCTTGCGAGCCAGAGCGCCAGAGGGCGGAAGTGGACTCAGTCCGAAATCACACAGTTTGTGAATAATGATCCGACAAAGATCAGTTGGACCAGAGCCTTGAAAAATGATCTTCGTAATCAAAAAGATCTAAGCAATGATGAGGGACGAATCACTACATCACAATACAGACCCTTTACACGGCAACACATGTATTTCAGTCGTCGGCTGAATGAGATGGTTTATCAGATCCCTCAAATCTTCCCTCATGCAGAGGCCGAGAACCAACTGATCTGTGTGACGGGTAAAGGGAGTCTCGATGATTTCTCATGCCTGATGGTGAAAAAGATCCCTGATTTGGGGTGTATCTCCGCGGGTCAATGTTTTCCCCGTTGGTTATACTCAAAGCCCAGTGATCAAGAGGATCCCTTGTTTCCAGAAGAGCATCAGACTGATGCCCATGGATTCATACGGGAGAGCGCACTCACAGACTATGCTATTACCTCCTTCTCTAACAAAATTGGGGGGGGCAGTTAGTCAATGCAACTGACTTGTACTATTACAGTTATGGGGTTCTTCATGTTCCTTTCTACAGGAAAAAATATGCTACAAACCTGCGTAAAGAACTCCCTCGAATCCCATTCCCGAAAGACGCAGATGAGTTCAGGATGCTTACCGAAGCTGGAAAGAAATTGGGGAAATTACACATGGAGTACGACGAAGTTGATCAGTACCCCATCAGTTTTGAAGCCGGAGGATGGGAACCCAAAGAGGGTTGTACACCAGAGGTATGGTTCCGAGTTATGAAGATGAAACATCCCCGAATAGAAAAACAGCTGGATAAATCCCGAGTCATCTACAATGATCACATTACAGTAAAAGAGATCCCTCTGGAAGCCTATGATTATATGGTCAATGGGAAATCAGCCATTGCTTGGGTCATGGATCGGCAATGCGTGAAAACGGATAAAGCCAGCCAGATCATGAATGATGCCAATCGTTTCGCAATCGAAACCATGAACGATCCAGCGTATCCGCTCAAGTTATTGGCAAGAGTGATCACAGTGAGCCTGGAAACCATCAAGATTCTGAAAACACTGGATGAAATCGAGTTCCACCCCGAAACCTAACAACAACTTCTCATCCCTTGTATCCCAACCAATAGTTTGGAGAAAAATCAAGCACTCAGACACAATCTATCAATTAAATCTAGTGATCAGATCTCATCATGAATTACCACAAAACACAGCAGTTTGATGCCATTGTCGTAGGGTCCGGAATGTCTGGCGGATGGGCGATGATGGAGCTCTGTCGCCTTGGTCTCAAAACCTTGGTCATAGAGCGTGGGCGAATGGTTCGACATGGGATAGATTATATCACTGAGCATAAAGATATCTGGGAGTTACCCAATCGAGGTAGAGTTCCACCAGCTTTGGAGAGAGAGCATTATCCGGTGCAAAGCAAGACGTATATATTTTCCGAAGCGACACGTCATTTTATGATGCGAGATTCGGATCATCCGTATGTTGAGGAAGAGCCCTACACGTGGATCCAGGCTAATGTATTAGGGGGGCGCTCCCTACTGTGGGCACGTCAGAGCTATCGGTTCAGCCCAATGGACTTTTTGGCCAATCGTGAGGATGGGAACGGAGTAGATTGGCCGATCCGATACGAAGATATCGCTCCATGGTATGATCATGTAGAGCGAACTATTGGCATTAGTGGGCAAGCCGAAGGGCTTCCCCAATTACCTGATGGGATCTTTCAAAAGCCCATGGACATGAATGTCATTGAAAAGCTGGTGAAGTCCAAGGTTGAAGCAACATTTCCAGAACGGACGGTCACGATTGGGCGAGTCGCTACCATTACCGAACCCCTTGAGAACCGTGCTCCCTGTCATTATTGCGGTCCATGTCAACGCGGATGCTCCACTCGGTCCTACTACAGCACGGTGAGCGTTGCAATACCTAAGGCAGAAGCAACCGGGAATCTCACTTTGCAGACCGATCGTCTGGTTTGTCAAGTGAATTATGATGAAACTACTGGTCGAGCCACGGGAGTAGATGTCATTGATACAAAAACCGGTGAGCGAAGCACGATCAATGCGAAGATGGTATTCTTATGCGCTTCCTCTATGAATACTGCACGCATTATGCTCCTGTCCAAAAGTCGGAGTTTTCCAGATGGGATTGCCAACTCAAGCGGAGTTCTGGGGCACTATCTCATGGATCATCATTATCATGTAGGAGCAAGAGCCGTATTTGATGGATATGAGGATCGGTACTTCCAAGGAAATCGTCCCAATGGAATTTATATTCCTCGGTTCCGAAATCTTAGCCCCGAGACGTACCATCCAGATTTTTTGAGAGGGTATGGATTCCAAGGTGGTGCTGGCCGTGAAGGATGGGGTCGGGGGAGCAGCATGGTTGGGTTTGGAGCAGAACTGAAGCATAGCCTACGCAGACCAGGTCGATGGACCATGGGGATCGGTGGCTTCGGGGAAACCCTGCCACGCTACGATAATTATTGTGTTCTAGATGATTCAAAACAAGATCAATGGGGACTACCAGTGCTCCGCTTTCATGTAACCCGAGATGATAATGACCGAGCCATGCGGGAAGATATCATGGAGACTGCCGCAGAAATGTTTGAAGCCAGTGGCGCTAAGGAGGTCTCAACATATGATAGAATAGAAAGTGCTCCCGGGCTCGGGAATCATGAAATGGGTGCCGCCCGAATGGGGCGTGACCCACAAACCAGCGTATTGAATGGCTTCAATCAGTGCCATGATGTGCGGAACCTGTTCGTTACGGACGGTGCTTGCATGACCTCATCAGCCTGCCAAAATCCATCCCTTACCTACATGGCCCTCACAGCACGTGCCTGTGATTATGCGGTTCAGCAATTGAAAGAGGGATTACTGTAATGGTCCCTAAGCGAGTCATCGCCTGCATGCTACCGAAGGAGGCACTGGTGCGCCTTCGTAATCGGTACAGAGTAACGGTACGACCTTTGGGAGCGATGATTCCAAACGAAAAGATTCGTGAAGCAGTTGCAATTGTTACGACCCCCTACGATCAAGTAGATAATGAATTCTTACGCCGTGCTCCGAAGCTGAAAATCATTGCACAGTTTGGAGCAGGGATCGACAATATTGATCTTGACTTCGCTAAGGCGCGCGGAGTAGTGGTGACACACACGCCGAATATTGTTACATTAGCGACTGCCGATCAAACACTTGCCCTGATCCTATCAGTGACTCGTCGGCTGAAGGAGGTAGAGCAGCTACTTGGACAAGGTCCGGAGGCTATGCCCCTCGGTGTTGGCTTAGCCGATAAATCTCTTGGAATCATTGGATTGGGAAAAATTGGCGCAGCAGTGGCTCGCCGTGCCCATGCATTCGGGATGAAAATCTATTATGCAAATCGGAAGCGAGCCAATCCGACGATTGAGCGAGAAACTACCGCCTCCTATTGTACCCATGATGAACTCTTCGCCATCAGTGACATACTTACGATACACTGTGATCTCAATGTGGACAGCCATCATCTGATCAATGCGGATGTCTTGCAGAGAATGAAAAACTCTGCGATCATTATCAATACATCCCGTGCCAATGTAATTGATGAAACTGCTTTAGCTCATGCCTTGGCATCAGGGAAACTCTGGGGCGCTGGTCTGGATGTATTTAGTTCAGATCTACCTGAGATCGTTCGTCACCATCCAAGAGTGATACTGTCCCCTCATTCTGGTACTGCAACGGTGGAAACACGCAATGCAATGTCCCAAATGGTTGTGGACTCAATCATGGCATGCTTAGCCAAAAATGATAGGATCCCACATCGCAAGATATAAAGTATTGATCAGTACCCTGATCTTTCTTGGCATGATGCCAGAAATAAGTCTGGGGCAAACAGATACGCTGGATGTCATGGATATCCTGAAATATTTATCAGATGGAGATGAACGGGCGCTGGTGAACCAGGCCGGTGATTATCTGGAACTTGCTTTACTGGAGCAGCCTCGCCGATATACCCGTTCACAGGCACTCTATGTTTTACAAGATTTTTTTCGCCAATATTCGCCAGAAAGATTTGAGCTTGACCACAGTATGACGCAGGGTGAAGAATGGTGGCTCATTGGCCACTATACAGTTCGGAATGAACGAGAGCCCCTTCGCATCTACCTTCGATTTGGTGGATCTTTCCCAATGTATCGGCTCATAGCAATCCAGGTGATCCCAACCTGATGTGGAGTACTCCTAGACATAGGTTATTCGTTGGAGTTGTTGGGGTTCTTCTTTTGGCTTTGGGTATAGTGTGGTTTGGTCAGCAGATTCATGTCCGGCTCTTATCCCGAGGGGTAGAAAAGCGACAGCAGCAGCAGATCGTTACTGCAAGAGAACTGATACGATCCGAGTTTGAAAATACTCAGATTGCCATGCAGGTTATTGCCTCCGAGGTGATTGATATAGCTTCAAATCAGATACTTCCCTTTGATCATGCACCCTCTGCTTCAATGATTCAGAGTTTAGGTGCCATTCAACTCTCTGAACACTGGTCCGTATCGGTATATGATGGAGATATGCGACTTATTGCATGGCAAGGGGAGAGTATTCCGCTAGCCATCCAGCCAACGCTTGACCGTCCCCAATGGGGAATTGCGAGGGATGAAGAGTGGCGAATTGCACTGGTGCTCTGGGAGCCCCTGATCAGAGAGGATGCGGTAATCGGAAGTGTCTGTGTAACCCAGAACCTGTATTCCAGAGCTCCCGTTCGGAATGCAATGTTGAGGGATTATAACATTGTTGATACTTGGCAACAGCGTACAGGATTGGATATCCAAGTAGCATTTGGAGATACACTTGGTGATCAAGCACTTCGCTCTCTTGATGGGCAGCCACTTGGAACTTATACAGTGACTCCTCCCTCCCAAGCAAAATTAATCACAGCAACTTCCACATTCTATGGCAATCTAATTGCCCTCTGTGCAGTTCTGCTTACTTTGTGGTTCCTATGGGGGACTTGGCGGTGGATGCATTCACATTTAAGTTTGCTTCGCCTTGTTGCATTTACATCCGCACTGATTGGTGGACGTTTTGCTCTACTCTATCTGGATGTCCCCGCAAGGTATCAGATTGGAAAGGCTCCACTAAGCCCACTCTTTGATCCTGTCCACTTGGCATCTACAATCGGTGGTGGATTCATGCAAACAACCGGCGATCTACTCATCAGTGCGGTATGCATCTTTATTCTTGGAGTAGCAGCAATCCGATATGCTAATGCCTACTCAAAGCCATTCATGCCCCACCAAGGTGGAACATGGGCTCGTCTAGGATTTTCTGTTGCAACGAGTCTATTGCTTGCAACCGTTCTCATGTCTGTCATACATGCCGCGGTACTGGACTCGACGCTTAGCTATACAGGACGAAGTGTGCTGATTCCCAGTTCTCTAGAACTAGTTGTGTATGCATCTCTGATTCTGTTTACTCTTGGGGTTCTATTGATCGTATCCAGTGGTCTGAAAACAGCGTTCAAGAGGGAGTCTGACCTTGTATGTCTTGGGGTCATTGGCTTGGCTTTTGTGCTGGGGATCATCCTGTTGGATCAACTCGGATGGTGTTCATGGATCCTCAGCCTGAGTTTGATGATTGTAAGTTTGTGTGCTGCATTGTGGACAACAAGAGAGGGTTTATTCACTTGGCTTACGGTTCGGCGTGCAGTGCCCGCCACATTGGTACTTTGTCTGTTGGTATACCCTGTATATTATGATGCGCTGAATCAACGCAAGCAGGAGCGAGTTGCGTATGCAGTATCAACCTTTGATCAAACGGGCCTACCAAGTGTATCCCTTGCGGTTCGTGAAGTCGTGGAAGAAGCGCGACTGAACCCTCAACTCAGGGAGTTACCACTTTCGGCAGATATGTTTGAGTCCGAAGCCGAAAAGCTACTGAGTGGTTCTCTTCTCTCCTCCTTAGGAACCTACGATGCAAGCATGACTTATTTGTCCTCAGATAGGGAGGAAATTCACAGCTACGGCAGTTTCGCTCAGTCATCTGAGGATATTCGAGATCTTGTAGAGGAATTAAGTGCAGAAATTCAGTTACAGGAAACCAGTTATACATTTATTGAACCTCAATCATCTGGGGCAGCGAGATATCAATATGCGGGACTGGCAGCTATGGGGGATGGATGGGTTCTGGTCAGAGCGCAGCCACATATAGTCTCCGAAGAAGCAAATACTCCACTTTTGCGCATCCTCTTGTCCTCAGGATATCTTGATCTATACGAGGATTTGTCTCTGGCCTCTTATAGCGATGGTCTCCTGATGCGAACATTTGGCGATCGGTTTGCAAAATATCGATTAGATCCAGATGTTGAGTCAGAGTTGGTACGCCAGCAATCCGTCTGGCGCCAAGAGTCAGTAGGGGAGGGTAGAAGTTACCTCACATATTATTTACAGAGGGACAGCCATGTGGTGGCTGCTCGGATCAGGATTGATGGGCCATTTGATCATTTGTACTATCTGCTCCGACTGGTAGTTGGTGGATTGTTGCTGTGCATCCCTTTCTGTTTGGTGGGATATGTTTTGAGATGGAGGGCAGGACTCATTCCCCCGAAACGTTATAGGTATCAAGACAAAGTATTAACTGCATTTTTACTCGTTGGGGTAGTTGCAGTTATTCCAGTAGGAATTGCTGGTTATAGCGTGGTAACCGAAGAGAATGAAAAGGCAGTTCAAAGCTGGTTGCGTCAACATCTGGAGCGTGTTGAATCAACACTTGCTCCTAACGGACGGATGGGAGAAAATAGCATTGATGCCCTGGAGCGAAGTAATATAGATTCCCTTGCCGCACGGGTCGGACTAGATCTAAACTTGTATCGTGATACCCAATTGATTGCGGCAAGTCGCCGTCAGTTGGTAGATGATCGCATTGTGGACGTACGACTCCCTGCCGAAGTGTTCAGAGCCATTTATGGAAATGCAGAACGGTTCACTTTCGTAGATCATAAGTTGGGTGATTTTGAATATACAGCAGGGTATCGTGCTATTCTGGATGCAAATGGAGATCCTGCCTACATCATATCCGTACCTAATTTACCAGAAGCCGAGCGGATTGCGGAAGAGCGTGCCAGAACACTCGCTTATCTGTTTGGAGCGCTGTTGGGACTGGGGATTCTTGTGATGTTTACTGGTTCAGTCCTCGCCCGCGCTCTAGCTCGACCGATTGCTCGATTGCAGCAGGGGATGGAAGAAGCAGCTCAGGGAAAGTTTGAGCGAGTGCTCCCCGTCGAATCACGTGACGAAATTGGAGCATTAGTCACCACATTCAACACCATGCAGGGACAGCTCTCCGAGAGCCGCAAGAAGCTTGCGAAGCAACAGAGGCAGTTAGCCTGGCGAGAGATGGCTCGTCAGATTGCGCATGAAATCAAGAACCCTCTCACGCCGATGAAGCTGTCCATCCAACACCTTCAGCGCTCCCTCCAAAACAAGGATGATTCCCGGTTTAAGAAGTTGTTTATGCGTACAACCGCTACGCTTGTAGAACAGATTGATTCATTGGCACACATAGCAAATGAATTTTCTTCCTTTGCACAGCTTCCTCGACGGAAAGTAGTCCATCTTGATCTACGAACAGTCCTCAGTGAGGCCTATACTCTGATGAAAGCCGAAGCCTCTGAGGAAGTAATGCTTGAATTGCGGCTTCCAGATACTCCACTTTTAGTCCGAGGAGATCCTAATGAACTACGTCGAACATACATCAATATAATCAAGAATGCGTTTGAAGCGGTTAGTGATCAAGATACAATGACGATCATGGTTTCAGCTCGTCAAGATGAGAATCAAATTATCACCGAGGTAACGGATAATGGGAGGGGGATTCCAGAGGAAGTGAGGGACCAGATCTTTGAGCCAAGTTTTTCAACAAAAACAAGCGGGGCAGGGCTTGGTCTGGCAATTGCAAGGCAGGCCGTAGAGCTTTCAGGGGGCCGCATTAGTTTTACTACCCAGCCCGAAGAGGGGACTACAATGCAGATTACTCTACCTTTAAGTCAGGAAGAGAAATGAAAGAAGGAATCAGGGTGCTTCTTCGCCGGAAAAGTCACGGAAGCCAAAGTAGTGGAGCACATATCTGATTTTTGCAGCTTTGCCCGGTCCGAAGCCAGGAAGAGCTTTGATGCGCCGCTCAACTTCGTCAATTGAAGCGCCATCATTCCACATCTTTTCTGGTTTGCCATCATATTCATCCACGATAAAGCGTGCGACCTTTCGTGTCGTATCGGCCATCTTGTTTGAAAATCGGTGTACCGCAGGTGATTCAGCAAAAGTGATACGTAGTGATTCTTCATCCATATCTGCAATGATAGATAGATCAAGATGCCCCAGCCGGTCATGTAGACGTTTGGCGCCGGTAAATGCAACTTCAGCGCGAACACGCTGATCATATAGTAATCCCAATAAGGCAGCAGTGGGGCTTGCAGAGATAAAGTTATCTTCGTCCTTGTCTCCGGTGAGCGTTCCTGAACTCATGAATCGTTCCATCATCCGTCCGAGTCCACCACCTACTGAACTAAAATCAATCGGTTGAAAATGCATAATTTTGATAAATGTGAAGCTGAAAACTACAAGTTTTTTCGGACATGCACATTGGTCATAAATTGGTATTTTCCTGATCAGGATAATTCAGAGTTGATGAGGAAGGTAAGTTCAGTTAATCAGAAAATTTGGTTCTACTACGAACCTTGTAGATAGAGGTCTAAACCTCCACAGAGGAATAGAATCGCAATCCCAAGGGTTTCAAATATCCTGTAACCTCTTCCGATCATTCTGATTTCTAGGATATTACCGTTCATTCGTTCTGCTCTGGCGTTTGATTGTTTACAGCAAAGTGCATCATGGATACTGTCAACCTGTCGTCTAAATTTCTTGCCTGCCTTGATGAATTCCTTAACGTTCACCTTTTCAACACTAGTCAGCCAGAATCCTCAATGGTGGGAGAACCAAAAGTTTAGATGGACTATGGTGCAATCCCAACTGGTCTCCAGTCCTGTATTTATGCGAAAAGCTCAAAGGGCCCGAATTCAAATTGAACCATTTCACCACAAAGTGCCAGAACGTCACTGTGGATAAAGTTAATGAGATACAGCGTGATTTGATGATCTCATTGTCCAAAGCATGGAGGGCTGAACAAGGCTTGACTAAGTCTGAAAGGGATAAATCGGACTCATGCGGTTGATCGGGATCTGGAGTACATCCCATCGGCAGCATCCAATTGAATTACAGACTAGATCTGGCTTTTTTTATGCCAAGAGGTACCGTTGGGAGTATCCTTGATTTCAATATTCATCGCCAACAATTCGTCGCGGATCCGATCAGCTGTGGAGAAATCTTTCGACTGACGTGCAATCGTTCGCTCTTGGATCAATGCTTCAATCGTATCCGTCTCCGCGTTAGGTAATGAGTCCGTTGCACTTTCAGTAGCTAAATTCACAGCGGATCTTTTGATACTTGTGTCTGGATCTATGGTATAGGGAACAATTCCCAATAGATCCGAGACTCCTTTCATAAAGTCATAGGATCGGGTTCCGAGTGCATCCTTCTGCCCCAGAATCATGCGCGCGCCGTTCAGGGCTTGTGCAATTGCAGCAGGTGTATTCAGATCGTCCAGTAATGCATTCAAGACTGCTTGGCGCCTCTCTTCCAGTGTATCCTCAAGGGTTCCGTCTCCCTGTGCACCGCGGTCATAGGCGTCTTTTGTAACTTGAAAGGCCTTCTGAAACCGTTTTACATGTCGCTCGCTATCCCGGAGTGTTGAAAAAGTAAAATTAAACGGTTTTCGATACTGCCCACTGATCAGCGTTAAGCGCACCGCAAGCGGAGAAACACCCCGTTCATGAACTAAGTTTCTTACGGTATGAAAATTCCCCAACCGTTTAGACATTTTTTGTCCTTCCACCTGGAGGAAGCGGGTATGAACCCAGTGGCTAGCAAATTGCTTTCCAGTTAGTGCTTCCGCTTGGGCAATTTCACACTCATGGTGGGGGAAGATGAGATCTTCTCCGCCCGCGTGAAGATCAATTTCATTCCCAAGATAAGCCTGAGCCATGACCGAACATTCAATATGCCATCCTGGGAATCCCCATCCCCAGGGGCTATACCACTGCATTAAATGTTCTTCATCTTTTTTCCATAATGCAAAATCGCGCGGATCTTTTTTTTCTGGATCCAAAACCACATCACGTACTGCAAGCTCCAGTGTTTCTGCAGCCTTATTTCCAGATAATTTGCCATAGTCGGCAAAGCTTTCAACCGAGAAGTATACACCAGATGAGGTTTGATAGGCTGCTCCACGAGATAGAAGCTGTTCAATGGCTTGAATCTGTTCCCGTATGTGTTCGGTTGCTCGGGGCTGGACATCTGGATTCAATAAGTTCAGAGTTTGCCAGTCAGATTGGAGAGCAGATGAGTAGTACCGGCTGAGGTCCCATACATTGGCAAAGCGTTTTCCCTCGGATGAGCGTAGAGCTCGCGCCATCCGATCTTCGCCAGAAGCATCCATCGTATCGTCATTCGTCAGATGCCCCACATCAGTGATATTGGTGACATAGGTGGTTTTCCAGCCGATTGCCCGCGCAGTGCGCAAAATCAAATCTGCGGTCAAGAAAGACCGAAAATTGCCAATGTGGGCGTAAGAGTATACGGTTGGCCCACAGCTGTAAAATCGTAGGTGGTCGGGTTTTATCAGTGATAAGGGTTCTACCTTTCCACTTAGGGTATTGTAAAGATGAAACTCTCGGTTCATATGGCGGAGATCAGGCACGCGTCTAACGTTAGGATACCCCCTCTGTGCCACTCAGCACGGAAGTAATCCTATCCTGAAGGATCAATCGGAGACTAATCTTAACCGCCTCGGTAAACCCTGGCAAACCGTTCAAAGAAATTCCCCATAAATCCTGATCGGATAGGACGTCTTCAACAAAGTCGGGGATCAGTTGGTCTTCTGTGGGCCACCAATGCAGAAATTTTTCTGCATGATCGTCATAAATTGGATACTTCTTACCACGCATACTCCCATATACAATGTCTTTGGATTTTGAACTTCCTCGCATAAAACGGAGCCATGCGGCAAAACCTGATGCGATCAATCGAGGGGCAGGGCCATTGGGGTGCTTCTTGTAATAATCAGACAGAGTTGGCACCACTCTATGTTGAAGTTTTGTTGTGGATTGCAACGTGATATCCAGGAGACGGTGATGCATATAAGGGTTACGCCAACGTTGGAGTACTTCATCAACATAGGGAGTGACCGAATCAGGATCGACCGGCAAGACCGGTCCAATCTCATCACGCAGAAGTGATTCAATAAATTTACTGACTAAGGGATGGTTCATACACTCTAGAACAGTCTCGCATCCTGTCAAGAGTGCAATAGGTACAGAGAGCGTATGTCCTCCGTTAAGAAGTCTAATTTTTCGTGTTCGATAAGGAGCAATGTCCGATGTAAGGACAATTCCCTCCGAATTTTCGAGAAATCCAAGCCGCTCCTTTAGACTCGGATCTCCTTGAATAGCCCAAAGTCGATAGGGTTCACAAACGGTAAGAAGCTCATCCACAAACCCAATGCGGGTATAAGCTTCCTCCAATTCAGCTTTCCCAGGGAGGCCTGGCACGATACGATCAACTAACGTATTGCAAAACAGAGTTGATTGATCAAGCCAATCAGTAAAGCGAGGAGCTAACTTCCACTCACGCGCCTGCTCCAAGACCAACTCATGAAGTAGGTCTCCATTATGGTCAACCAACTCACAGGGTAGAATTGTGAGTCCTTTGGAGATCGCATAATTAAAATATTCCGCGCGGGCATGCAACAGAGCGCAAAGTCGACCCGGGAAAGATTGAGGCAAGGCCTGTGAGTCGTTTTCCTGAAGAGAGAGACCAATTTCTGTGGTATTTGATAGAATGACCTCAAGATTTTCGCTCAGCGCGATGCGGAGTACATCGTTCCAGTTCTGATTGGCTGAGAGGACTCGGCTAACGGAATTGACTGTATGAAATTCATTAGTTGAACCACTGAGTCCATGCCCTCTGGTCCAGAGAGTGTACTGTCCTTTCTGGTTGTTGAACAACTCTAACCGCCCACTCGGAGTGGAAGCGACCATCACAATTGTGCCATCATAACGGCCGGAGGTTCGGGCTTCGTCAATAAAAAAATCTGCAAAAGCTCTCAGAAACCGTCCGGTTCCAAACTGTAATATTTTCTCGGTCACCTTCGTAGATCTCCCTGATTATTTGATGAAAAGATTGGGTAGCCACAGACTTAAGCCTGGAACATAGGTAACCACCATTAGGGATATGATCATGGCAATGAAGAAGGGCAGGAGGGGGCGCGTGACACTTGAAATTCTTGTCCCAGCAACTCCTACACCCACGAAAAGGACACTCCCAACTGGGGGGGTACAGAGCCCAATGCATAGGTTAAGGACGATGATGATCCCAAAATGAATCGGATCAATCCCTAATGTGATTGCAATCGGTAAAAAGATAGGGGTGAAAATAAGGACAGCAGGCGTGATATCCATAAATATACCAATGCACAAGAGGATTACATTAATGAGGAGAAGAATGACGATCCCATTATCGGTGAACGCTAATAATGATTCTGTAATTTGCTGTGGAATATTGACATAGGCCATGATCCACGACATTCCTACAGAAGAGGCAACGAGAAGTAAAACCACTGCAGTTGTTCCACTGGCATCAATCAATATCTGGGGGAGATCTCGGAATGAGATTTCCCGATAGATCAATGCTAGAATTAGAGCATACAGGACTGCAACCGCAGCAGCTTCTGTGGCGGTAAAAAACCCGGCGACAATGCCTCCCATGACGACTACTAACAAGGTTAGACTTGGAAGGGCATCCAAAAATCGCCAGAAAACCTGTTTGATTTCGATGACGCGCGAAGCACCATAATTCCGGCGAAGTGCAACGACCGCGGCAACAGCCATGAGCGAGAGTCCAACAAGAATTCCAGGAAGATATCCGGCCAAAAATAATGCTGCAATTGAGGCACCACCACTGGCAAGAGAATAAACAATCAGAATATTACTTGGAGGAATTAACAGCCCGGTTGTGGCCGAGGTGATATTCACGGCTGCAGAATAATTCCGATCATACCCATCTTTTTTCATTTCAGGAGCCATGATCCCCCCGACAGCAGATGCAGCGGCCACAGCAGATCCAGATATAGCTCCGAACAGCATGGATGCCAGAATATTCACATGTGCAAGTGCACCAGGTAGTAGACCAAGTAGGGAGCGAGCAAAGTCAATCAATCGCCTAGCCATTCCACCCTGATTCATAATCTGCCCAGCGAGAATAAAGAAGGGGATTGCAAGAAGGGCGAAGCTGTCCAATCCGGTTGCGATTCGCTGTGCTTGTGTAGTTAGTGCAGGCCAAGTTCCCATCGTGACCAACATTGTGGCTAAGGTGGCAAGTCCAATGCTGAAAGCAATAGGAACCCCAATCAGGAGCATCACCGCAAAGGATGCTACAAATACAATAATCTCAACTGTTTCCATTACGGAGTACTTTTACCTCGTCAAGTAGATCAAGAATTGCATACCATGCGATGAATAATCCACTTAGTGGAACTGCCAGATACACATAACCCAGCGGAAGTTGGAGGCTGGCAGATGTTTGCCCCAGAGTAAGCATTACCCATACCAACCGGATTCCACCTGCAAAAAGAGCTACAAGTGCAAATACAAGAATCAGTGATTCAATGATAATCCTTAGGATATGAGCTCGCCTCCCAGTGAGGGAGCTGGGCAAAATATCCACACTAAGGTGCATTCCACGTCCAGCTGCATAGGCAGCCCCGATGAGACCTACCCAGATCATCAGGTATCGTGCCAGTTCTTCTGTCCAAGAACTGGGGTTCTCCAAGATAAATCGTGTAAATACTTGCCACAATACATCCAGAACCAACACGGACATGAGTATGGCCACAAGTATTGATAAAGAGCGATCCAAGATTTTTCGGGTAAAAGAAATCATATAAGCAGGATTCAATACTCGGACGGGAATTCATGTGATGAGCAATCGCTCAGTGAATCACAAGGTACAACGGAGCGAATATCCTCAATTAGAGAGTAGATTGCAGGTGAATCCCGAAACTCATCATAGAGATGTGCAACTTTCTCTACGAAGGGGGCCTTATCAGGATAGATAATCTCCACACCTGCCGCTTCTACTTGTTGAATTGCTTCCTCGGTGGCAACACGCCATAAATCTTTTTGATATTTAGCAGATTCATCTGCTGCCTCCTGGAGCCAAGATTGTTGTTCCGGTGTAAGTTGATCCCATATAATGGTACTGATCAGTAGAACATCTGGAAGTCCGGTATGCTCATCAAGTGTATAGTACTGACACACTTCATAATGTCTGGATGTATAGAATGACGGAGGATTATTTTCTGCGCCATCCACGACACCCTGTTGGAGAGCCGTATAGAGTTCACCCCATGCAATTGGCGTCGCAGAACCTCCAAGACTATTTACCATTTTAACTTGGGTTGCGCTCTCGAGAGTACGAATCTTGAGTCCTTCCAGATCGGTAGGTGAGTAGATTGGGCGTTCCTTCGTGTAGAAGCTCCGACTTCCAGCATCATAATAGGTTAGACCACGAAGCCAATACTGTTCACTTGACAATAAAATTTTCCGTCCGATTGCACCACCCAAAACGTCAAACCGGTGAGCTTCAGTACGGAAAATATAGGGTAAGCTGAGCACTTTATACTCTGGTGCAAAGCCTTCAAGTACGGCAGAGGCTACCTTAGTCATACCTAAACTTCCTAGTTGCAATAATTCCAGGAGTTGACGTTCAGTCCCCAGTTGCTGGCTTGGATAGATTTGAATTTGTAGGGTACCGTTTGATAAACTATCAACTTTTTCCTGCATAAAGACCATAGCCCGGTGGACAGGGTGGTTGGTATCAAGTCCATGACCAAGCTTAATTGTGTCTACGGTGCCAGTTTGATCACATCCAATTAAAAGAACAAGAGAGAATAAAAGTGTGATTCGGACGATCATTCTGAGGTGCATAAAGGATAAGTGGTCATAAAGTGAATAAGATCTATTCAAATTCATACTCATGAATTAATGAACGAAGAAGTGCAGAGAAAACCGTTCCATCTTGTGGTATTGACAAGGCAACAGAGAGAAAAATAAATCGAATCAATTAAACGAGAAAGAATATGGAGATGAGAGGTTCAAAAGTACAATCGGCATTCATGGACGAGACACTATAATTATTTGCCCAAAATACTAATTAACATTCAGACTGGAGCATACTACTCCGTTAATTGGGAAATATTGAGGGCCTCCACTGGCAATAAAGTGGTTAATAAATAGAGCTGAAGAATATGGTGTGTTTATACATACATCTCGTACATTCAAAATATCAAATACTCAGGAGTCTCTTTCAAAATTCCTCAATTGGATGATTTTTTGAAGGATTTCGAAAGAGGTTCCCATACTGAAGATTTCGCGTGGTCCGACTAAACTGAGACAGTTTAAGCCACAATTCAGTGGGGACAACAGGTGAAAATAAAGAATTTTAAAAGAGGCTATCATGAGTATAAACGGTTCAGATTGATTGTCATTGAACACCTTCTTTGGGATCTAAATGCGGATTATGATCCAATGAGTTGAGAATTTGCGGAAAGGTTTGGATTGATCTTCTTTACGGTCAGTCTCACCTCTCAAGGGCTATAGCCAGAAAATCCTCAACTGGCTTAAATGCGTGGCCTGACGTAAAGACTTAAAAAATCTCTCACGAAAGAGATCCCGATCTCATAACCGCCTATTTAGAAGCATAAATTTCAACTAAAAAGAAACAACTCCAGAGATGAACACTGAAATAAAGGATGCACCTAACGAACTTCCTTGTACAAAAAAGATAGATCCGAGGGTGTACTTATATCGATACATCTATTCAATCACGGCTACTTAATCGTCAGTATCTGATGTGTCACTGTCAGCGACAATCATTCCGATTTTACTTTCTGGCAATGCTACACCCCGCTCCTTCATAAAATTTTGTTCTCCTTCAATCAAGCAGTCTTGTCTGGAACGAATCAATTCTTTTGGATTATTTCGACGAATTGCTTGAATTGATTCTTCAGAAAATCCGTGGCTGGGTAAAACTCTCGTCAAAGTTTCGTCATCTAACTGAGCAAGATGATCAAATACGTCACCCGATAGGTTACGGTCTATAAACATTCGATTCCCTGGAATGCTGCCGAATTCATCTGCTGAATGAGGCTGATGGATAATATAGCCAAGTGCAGCTACTCCCAAGGAAGAAAGTAATTCGCCTGGTTTGAGAGTTTCCTGCTCAGAAGTGATTGAAAGAGGTTGAAGTGTCGCAAGATATAACAAAAAAGCACGAGCTCTGGCACTCCGACCATCAAAACGATCTGGAAAAGGTAGTGCTTGCTCTTCAAGATTTACTATCCTAAAATTTCTTCTCTTATCCTCTGCAAGGTCTCGAATTTCATGTAATGCCCGAACAATTGTTGTAGTACTAGCTGTACCGAACCAACCACTGAAAGATGTAACCCAAAACCAACGCCTCAGAAGATTGATTTTTTCGGAGGACGGATCAGAACATAGTCGAAAAAACTCACCAAGTAGTACAAGTTGAAGTCCATAGGGCAATATCCGATCGGAGGTAACACCTAACCTACCAAGAAACTCAAGTGCAAGATTAATCCCCTGAGTTGCTGACTCATATGCTTCCGGAAGTCGTTCGCGAATAGATTCTTTAACCACCAGATCAGCCCAATCTTGGGCATATATATCTCGTCCAAGGGCCGCCAATACCCCACGAAGTAAGAAAACACGTTTGAGCTTTCCAAATCCTTTCTTGACCAGTTCTTCTATGTAGACATCAAACTTTTCACCAAGATGGAATTCTCCTCTGCGATAGGTCAAGGCAGAAACCATTTCATCAGCTGAGATCTTCCGTCCGGTCCGATTGAGGCGAGCAAACACTGTTACGGCACTATCAATACTTGCTTCTCGAATGTGGATGATTGGAAGTTGATAATTTCGAAACGCATTCGCAAGGCGATCCGCGGCACTGAGCAGATATTGGACTTGGGTTTGATCAGCAAAATCTTCAAATTTTCGTGCTACCGAAAGATAGCTTGCGGTGTCAAATAGGTTTGCTACCGGGAAATATTTTGGTAACTCCCTCCGCCCAGGTTTCCGAATGAATTCAGAACTCTCTAAATCAAAGTATACGCGCCAGTCAATTTGATCTATAACTGACTCATTATGATCAATCGGGAACTGTAAAGTCCCAAATAAGGAAGTAATACGTTGCTGTCCATCCAAGAGATACCCGATAGGCCCAGAAGGAGGATTTTGTAAGGTAATCGGACCAATTCGTTTAGCGCTTTCAATTTGATCATCAGCTTCCCAAATAAGAATAGATCCGATCGGAAGGCCTTTATAAACACTATCAAGCAACGAAAAAATATCACCTTGCTTCCACACGAAAGCTCGCTGAAAATTAGGAACGCGAATTTTTCCAGAAATTATACGTTCTATGAGCTTTCCCAGATAGACTACCTCTGGGACAACCTCAGCTCGAATTTGACCAAGATCGGTGATGGCTATATCTCCTGGTGAATCATATCAATCCCCCGCTCTAGGTCCCCTCTTGAACGAGCGAGTATCTCAGTTTTTATCTGCGAAGAAGAACAATCCCAACACAGATAGACATCTCTCCCAAATCCCTTTTTGAGATTTTTGTAATCAGCCTCTGATATACCTTGAAACAGAGAACCCATTAAATGATCAAAAGATTGATGGGAATTTTTGAATCCCTTTTTCATGTTGTAGTAATCTTTCTGATCATCACTAAGACGATTCCATGCATTAACAGTTGCAGAGTGTCTTGAGTTGTTTGCTTTCCAGGCTTTAAGTAGACCAAGGGTAAGATAATTCTCTGCTTCCCGCTTGGCCAAAATCCAACAGGGAATTTCATGATCGGCGCAGGCTTGACTCAATTTTTCAACTACATTGCCCACTGAATCGGAAGGTTTTTTTTGTCACTATCAGCAATGACTACCATTCTAGGCCTTCGCGAATGGGCCTCATTTATTCTACTCTCAACCAACTGGAGCATTTGCCCCAAACCGCCCATACTGTCAAAGACGATTGGAGGGCCAGACTTAGACAATAGATAATGGAGAGGCTTAGATAATTCTTTCAATATCCGCTCGACGAATTTACCATCACTGATTCGATTCTCAACTATAATCCAGAGTGGTAACTCAGCAAATTTGGCGGCATCCTCGGGAGTAAATTCATCCTTATGGTTCACAACAGAGGTAACTCGTATTCGTTTTCGATGCAAGTTTGAGTCCCACGCATTTCGCTCAATGGACTTTCGGAGCAATTCCTTGATATGTTTTCGCCCCCTTACCCAAGATGATGTCTTAATCGTAGAGAGATCCAACTCAGGTCCAATGTGCCAGAGATGCCATCCGTCATCAATCTTATAAATGATACGATCTAACCATTTATGAGCATTCAAATCCTCTGTAAGACTCAAATCAATCTCAATACGCATCTATATTCAGTCCTCCATTTGGCGAACAGCGCGTCGAATCGCGAGCACTTCTTCATAGTCTTCCGTGAACACACCTTCTGGCCAACCACTCATTTCTCCATGATCGTTAATCGTGATTTTTTTCAGAACAGATCCATTCCCGGGCTCTGAATCAACCCAATATACCAGTACATCATCTGCCGACAACCTTCCTTCTACGATCCACCGGCGGGCACGAAGAAGAATCATCTCTGAGTGAGTTTCAATAATCATCGGCCTATCGTTTCCCGTAAGACTGGAGAGGAGTAGTTCTGCAATATCTCCATGAGATGCGGGATGAAGTTCTGCCTCTGGATGTTCAATAATATCAATGCCTGGCCCAACCCTACCAGCTGTGAGTGCTATTACTACAACTGGCAACACCTGAGATAGCCCACTTCCTGTTTGATCAAGTAGGATACTTGCGCCACTTGCAGGTGATCTGATTGCTAGATCAAAGTATTTCCCCTCATCCTTGATGTCAAGGCTCACATTAAATGCTATACGGTACCATTCTTTAACGGAATCTCGCAGATTATCATCTTCTGCTAACATCTTAGGGGATGAGCTTCCCGTAACATCGTGTTTGCTTGGATTAACATTATCCATAAATAAACCGGAGGAAGGATAACTCCGAGGAGACTTCAGATAACGGACGCCGTTGGCCCATTTCTTTAATTGGTTGATCTGGTTGCCATGCTCGCCCAGAAGTTTGTTGGAGTCGTAGGGCAATATGCCGACCCAGTGAATTTCCTGTTCTTGCTCTATCCTACCAGAATGGCTGATCTGATAAGGTGATTGAGCGTCAAGACTAACTCTATTTATCTCAATCTGATTATTTCCAATACTATAACTCCAACGTGAAATCTGACGTTCGGAGGGCCCATGCGCTCGTTCAATATTTTGAATGTTGACAGCCAGAGAGGTCTCAACTTCATCATGCACCAGTTCGGCGAATAAAGACAAACTCCCATGTGCAGAGCGTCCGCTCACCAAATCTACAAACTCTCGGCCATGGAAGATACCATCTGAATTTAGTTTCAGTGGCTCACGAGAGTCCTCAATTGGATGACTTATGCTGCTTGCCAATAGATGGACTGCTTGAACCAAAGCTGTCTTACCGGAATTATTTGCTCCAACTAATATTGTTAATGGTGCGATCTCAATTGTAGTGTCTCCACTGAAGCACTTGTAGTGCTTCACCCCAAGCTTTCGCAATTCCATGGATGTAGAGGATCTGTGTTAACAAGCGAGATGTAATATATAACATATCTCAATGTTCATTTAACAAGCAATGAGGATACTTTTCTCGTACGGATACATCAAAATAGTTTGAATCCAGCATTCCATCCGCTTCTCCAAACAAGAGGAACATTTAATTTGCACTTGTCTAACTATCATATTGTTGTGAAACACAACTGGCCTTGATTATTCCTATCGTTCGCGAACCGATCAATCTGTAGGAGTAGAAGTGGACGAATTGCTTTTGACGAGAAGACGAACGAAATGGACTACTTGAATCGCACAGACTGGCGCGCTGCGTACGTAAAGTGTGACTCGCTTTGTGGGAATTTATAATTTGTATGTCTGTAATATGTGCTAGCTTAACTCCTTCAAATTGGACGCATAATAGTACCATACTCACTTCATTGATCAATAAAAAATAATTGAAATATGCGAGAATTTATTGACGATAATTTTCTTCTTAGAACCTCCGCCGCGCAAGAGCTATACCACACCTATGCTGCTGAGATGCCCATTATTGATTATCACTGCCATTTGCTCCCCCATGATATAGCGAATGATCGCGGATTTGAATCCATCACACATGCCTGGCTTGAAGGAGATCATTACAAATGGCGAGCTATGCGCATGAATGGTATCGCGGAGGAGTACTGCACCGGCTCCGCTTCAGACCGGGAGAAGTTCAACGCATGGGCAGAAACAGTTCCGCATACCATCATGAATCCGCTGTATCATTGGACTCATTTAGAATTAAGAAGGTACTTTGGAGTCCAAGATCTTCTGGATGCATCCACATCAGAGAGAATTTTTGATCAATGTACAGAGCAGCTGCAAACTCCTGAGTTCAGTTGTAAAGAATTACTAAATCGGATGAAGGTGCATGTCATATGTACAACGGATGACCCGATAGATGATCTTGCTGCTCACATTGCAATCGCCAAGCAGCAGAATGGGTTCTTGGTTGTTCCGGGATTTCGGGCAGATAAGGTGTCTCAGATTCACGATCCAAAGGCATGGATCGAGTATATATCATCACTTGAAGAAGCCGCGAATCTAACTATTGAATCTCCAGACCATTTACTGGAAGCGTTACAAATTAGGCATGATTTTTTTGCCGAGAATGGATGCATGGTCAGCGATCATGGCGAGACGTCTCTGTACTCTGGAAGCTACACATCCGAAGAGATCCAACGAATATTTGATAATACTCTCGCGGGAAAAATACCAAGAGTCATGGATGTAACGGTCTTCAAAAGTTGGTTGTTATATGAACTCGCGAAAATGGATCACGCGGCCGAATGGACACAGCAATTTCATCTTTGTGCAATGCGTAACAATAACTCGCGCGCACCAATGCCAGATAGTGGCTACGACTCAATAGGAGATTTCATTATTGCCAGAGGTGTTGCCCGATTTTTAGATCAACTCAATTACACTGGACAATTGGCAAGGACAATTTTATATTCCGTGAATCCCAGTCATAACGAGGTACTTGCCTCAATGTGTGGCAACTATTGTGAGCATCCGATCCCGGCAAAAATCCAGCTAGGATCTGCATGGTGGTTCATGGATCAGATTGATGGGATAGAGCGTCAACTTACTGCGTTTGCCAACATGGGACTTCTCAGCCATTTTGTTGGTATGCTGACTGATTCCAGAAGCTTTTTGTCATTCCCAAGGCATGAGTACTTCCGTAGAATTCTCTGTAACATGATGGGGGATCAGATCGATCGGGGAGAACTCCCGAATGATTTGGATTGGTTGGGGCAAATCGTGCAAAATATCTGCTACAATAATGCTCGAGATTTCTTCCGTTTTAACTTTCAGGATTGATACCAATTCAATGCTTCCTCGAGAAAAGTAATCTAACCTGGGTTCTATGAAGTGTGCACAGATGGGCTTACTTATCTCACTCAGGATGCCTTTCCGAATAGAGATAATTGCTCTGAGGCTAATACTACCGGCATTGAAGTTGATTTTACAATCAGGTATCAAGGAGTCGGTTTGGCCTGAGGGAGACCGTGACTTAGGCTGAAATACAAAGATTTCAGTACGTGATCAGAGCGAGCAAATAAGCTGGTGGATAAAACAACCGACCTCACAGCGCGTCTTGATATTTTGACTTCTTGGCCACTCTTAAACGTTGGTTTATTGTGAATTCGCCGTAGGGTTAGAACGGCCATTCCAAGTGCCCAAAGACAAAAGCGACGGATGCCCGTTTCATGAGCGGGAATCAGAAGGGTATATTGGAGTGCATTATTGAGGTGCTGTCGTGCAATTCCGATTAAGGTATGGAGACCTTTGACAAATCTCGCATCCGTTTGCTCGGGTGACATAGAGATTAGATCATAGCCCTCGGCTAGAAATATACTTCGAGGCAACCAACAGGCCCCTCGGGTATGATCCTCCCACATATCCTTGAGGATATTCGTCATTTGGAGACCTTGTCCGAAGGAAGAGGACAGAGTAATGAGTTTATCTTTATGAGTGCCAATCTCATCAGAGTAATCACAGAACAGTTCGGCCAACATCTCGCCAACGACTCCTGCAACATGATAGCAGTAGCGATTAAAATGATCAAGATTTTCTAGTCCTCTGAGGCTGGCAGCTTGCTGAAATTCTGCCATACCTTCAGCCATAATACTAACGCAGCGTAATAGTGCCCGTTTCTGAACGGGTGGGAAGCTGTTTGTGATTCGAATGACGCGGTATACATTCACGATGAGATCACTTTCTCGCTCCGTCGCAGATAAAGTAAGAAGCTTCGCAAGATCACGGGAAAAATTCTCGGCCTCGTCTTTCCCCCTAAGAACATCGAGCCATCGATTTGAGAATTCGCGTTTCTGCTGAGGGTTGAGTGCCTCTTCATCTTCAATGGTATCCGCAATTCTACATAAGAGGTATGCATTCCCAACGACGTCCCTTAATGGAGCAGGTAATTGTGGGATAGTTAACGCGAAAGTACGGGAGACATCCTGCAGGATATCTTTTTGATATAGCAAGTCTTCTTCAATGTGAGGACTGTCAATTCCCATATTAGTTTGGTTGGATAAATTCAGGAAGTAACGCTCAGTCGGACACTATACCAATGAGTCAAAGCAACAGAGGATCATTCGCGTTCGGATTGATCAGCTTCAATCTATGGATTCCAATATGACTTGACTAACTGGAGATCCTGAGTTCAATTCAAAATAAGCCCGTTAGAGAACATGTGAGCCCGACATTCTACAAACTCAATTGCCGTTTTCACCTTCAATTTAGACTCCGGCAGTACGTATGTGGTTGGAATAACCTGAGGACAAGCCTGAATTTGTGATTCTATTCCGCGATAACGGTGAGGAAGCTATACAGGTTCCATAATTCATGATCTTCAATATCGTTGTTGCGATCAAGAAAATAGACGAATGTGAGTAAGGGAAACGAAAGTAGATTGTTTCGCACTATGAATTTCTGGACACATGATCTTTCAAACCTTCCCCTGAATCTGTTATAGTTATTGATGGAATAATGATGGGTTCCTTTTGCTGATCAAGAGGCAAGAGATTTTCAATAAGTCAGAAGCCCAGAGATTAAAACTACCTATTCCGACGTATTGGGATACCCAATCCGCTTTATTGGGACACTCAATCCATCATACAGATCCTGAACTATCATTTGAGAATCCAATCTCTCTTCCATTTTAGTTTTTGGATTCAATGCCAATCAGAAATGTTTTTTTGAGATGGATGTCAGCTTTCGCTTACTTTTGACTCCAGTTCTTCAAGCTGAGGCATGAACTCCATCTTAACTCGCCCAAAATCTGGATTCAATTCAAGTGCTCGTTCAAAAGCACCACGGGCTTCCGAGAGGTCTCCGCGATCCATATAAATAATTCCCAATCGCAAATATGCCTGATCATGGCCCCACTTGGGAAGGAAGGGATGCTCAATCCTTTCAGTTTCAAAGATCAAAATTGCCTCGTTGATTATTTTTTCCGCCTGTGATTTATCGCCTCCCACAATTCCTGGAAGTTCATAGTCAATGATCCCCTTGATAAGCTTGGTTCTGGGGTTATTGGGGCTCAATTCAAAGGCTCTATCCATTGCGCGCTTATACCTACGGCTGAGCGCAAGTGCTTTAAGAGGTCGAACAGAAATTTTATACACATAGGAGATGGCGAGTAATCCCCAGGCATCTGCAAATTGCGGGTCCAGTTCAACGGCAGTCTCTAAATGTTTGATGGCATTATTGATGTGATTTGCCACATCCCCCCTTCCACCGGTTCCACTCTCGCCAAGCATGTAGGCAAGATCACTGGATGCGGTTCCTGCATAGTAATGAGCCCAAACTACGAGGCTATCATCCTCGGGGACTGACTCAAAAATAGTTCGGGCTTCTATTGACTGATCATAGTCTCGAGCATTTGCTGCTGCATCTAAAACATTTAATCCCTGAGTAATTAGCTCTGCACTGGATTGCGCTTGCACAATGCTATGGAATAAGAAAAAGCAGGTAAGAAAAACAATTCCAAAATACTTCATAGTTCAGATAATCACAGTGGTTATTGAATCAATTCAATTACTGAAACAAATCATATGATCAAAATAGCATGCAATATTCAAGAGAGGAGTAAATATCTATTGTAGTCTCCATTCACATCATGCATATGATTGGTCATTGGATAGATTGGAAGCCGAAAAGCTTTGGGGAGACAATGCTTACGCTACACAATATAGACAGACCATAAGATTAACGGGTTAGAAATAAGGGAGTCCATCATAGATCCTTCATGGTTAAACTATAAAGACACCCCTCGTTTCCAAGGAATAAAGTCATGCTGATTACGACACACTGCTGCCGGAGTAAATTCTCCACTTGCTACTTTCACGACGAGGTCAAGGAGTTGGGAGCCGATGGACTCAATCGTCTCACTCCCGTCAATGATCCCACCAGCATCCAGATCAATTAGGTCAGGAAGTCGATTCGCGAGCGTTGAATTGCTACTGACCTTAATCACTTGGGCAACCGGGTTACCCGTTGGCGTCCCCATTCCTGTTGAAAAGAGGATGATCTGTGCACCTGCTCCTGCAATTGCAGTAGTAGATTCCACATCGCCCCCGGGTGTACACAATAGGTTTAATCCAGACCGTGTAACATATTCGGGGTAATCCAACACAGCAGTGATTGGTGAGGTACCTCCTTTACGTGCGGCCCCTGCACTCTTCATTGCATCGGTCAGGAGCCCATCTCGAATATTCCCAGAGGATGGATTCATATCAAATCCAGAGCCAACGGCCTCTGCCAGTAGAGCATACGATTCCATCAGGTGAGTGAAATGTACTGCGGTTGATTGATTTGTACAGCGGTTAATGAGTGCTTGCTCTTGTCCGCAGAGTTCAGGAAACTCTCCAAGAATTGCACTGCCACCAAGAGCAATCAGTAAATCTGTTGTATATCCAATGGCAGGATTTGCAGAAATTCCACTGAACCCATCTGATCCACCGCATTCAAGCCCCAGAATGAGTTTGCTCAGTGGTGCCGGGGCACGGCGCAGATGATCTGCTTTCTGTAGTCCAGTGAATGTGTCATGAATGGCCTGGGTAATTAGACGGTCAGTACTGGGAAATGATTGTTGCCTGAATAAGTGAAGAGGTTTATCAAAAGATGGATTCCGACGGTGGAGCTCTTCCTTCAAGATTTTCAACTCGGCGTTCTCACATCCTAAACTCAGTACGGTCGCACCACACACATTCGGGTGATTCAGGTACCCTGCCAATAGACCACATAGCGAACGCGCATCCTGACGGGTACCGCCGCATCCCAACGGGTGCGAAAGAAATTGAATACCGTCCACATTCTCAAAAACGCGCTTGGCCGATACGGTTGTTGATTCTACTCTTATGGGTTCGGAGCCCGTACGATGGGCATGGACTAAATCAGAGACCTGTTGTCGATACGGAGAGATCGTACCATAGCCTAACTCATCTTCAAAGGCACGACGAAGGACGTCAATATTTCGATTCTCACAAAATACCATCGGCACCACGATCCAGTGATTTGTGGTACCAACCTGTCCATCACTGCGATGATATCCATTAAACGTACACTCGGCCCATCTGGAGACATCTGGCGCTTTCCAATTTAGGGGGGTGGATGTAGATTCTACATTGTAGCTGGGAGAGTCATGGACTACGTTCTTGAGATTCAGACAATCCCCTGCACGTAAATTGCTTGTTGCACGGCCAACGGTCACACCATACATAATGACCGGATCTCCTTCGGGGATAGCTCTGGTTATAACTTTGTGCTTCGCAGGCACTGACGAACGGGTAACGCAGCGGGGTAAAACCTCAACTCCCGAGGAAAGTGAAGCTAACGCGACCGCAACATTATCATCGGAGTGGATCTGCAATACATGTGTAGACATTAGGACAAGTCTGAGTAGTCACCAATGTTTAGCTTTGAAGCCTTTCCAGTTATGATACTGTTGGCACCAATCATTGAATCTTGGAGGATAGTGTTCTGCACATTGGCGGACTCAAAGATGATACTGTCTCGGATGATGGAATTCGCAATGTATGTATCGGATTCAACAGACACATAGGGGCCTAGGATAGAATTTTCAATGACTGCATTTTCTGCGATGTAGAGAGGCTCAATTAACAGTGAATTAGGGCAGACGGGACGCATCTCCTCCTGTGGCTCATGATCAAGCAAATATCGGGTCGTGTCCATGAAAGCAGCCAATGTTCCGCAGTCCAGCCACGCGCTTACTGCCGCAGTCCGAAAAATGAATCCCTGTTTCAACATCCGGTCAAATGCGTCCGTCAGATAATATTCGCCGCCTTTATCACAAATATTATGATCAAAGAGGGCTTGAATGGCTACACGGAGATTCTCAAGATTTTTGATGTAGTAGATCCCAATGAGTGCCTCATTAGAGATTAACTCTTGGGGTTTCTCCACAAAGGCGGTTACACGATCTCCCTCCCAGACTGCAACGCCAAATCGACTGGGATCGTCCACTTCCTTGACCCATGCCACAACATCACTGCCATGAAGATCACCTAATGAATCCATGTCGAATACTGTATCTGCATAAACCACGATCCCCTCCCCATCCAGAAAGGACGCTGCACAGTGGACAGCATGGGCCGTCCCTTTTGCCTCTTCCTGAATGACATAATGTGGCTGGATACTATGACGTGAACAGATTGAGTCAAGGATTTCATAGGCCTTGCGATCAAAGCCGGGTCCCAAAATAAATATGCCGTCTGTCAGGGACCGAGGTAGCGTATGCGTAAATTTTTCAATGATACGTTCTACCATGCATTGCCCCCGCACGGTCATCAGGGGTTTAGGCGTAATGGATGACTGAGGGCGTAATCGTTTTCCACGCCCGGCCATTGGAATGATAAGTTTCACGGTGTCAATCTAGAATTAAGTTGTGTTCGGTACGATCTTCCCATCGGATTTCATCTACTGATTCTGATT
Organism: Rhodothermales bacterium; assembly: GCA_965209015.1. Lineage (GTDB taxonomy): Bacteria > Bacteroidota > Rhodothermia > Rhodothermales > Bin80 > Bin80. Next base: position 1,237,945 of record OZ242367.1, read on the forward strand.
TATTTTGTCCTGCATACAACTGGTTTGGACAATTGATCACAAGGGCATCAGAAGTGCCGATATTACGATAAGCATGAATAACACCAGGGGGAACGATGACAGTAGTAGGGGAGTCTACTCCTGTAGTCAGGATCTGACGGATTCCGTAGGAGGGGGATGTACGGCGATCATCCCACAAGTAAAGACGGAATGATCCATTCACGAATGCAAAAATGTCTGTCTGGTATCGGTGTTCATGAGGGCCACGGGTAACGCCTGCACGAGTCAGTGAAACATAAGCCATCTCTGGATGGATGTCTTTTGGCAGTTCATCATGCCGGAAAATTTCTGACAGCCAACCCCGAGCATCTTCGTAACGAGGAAGCTCTCGCACAATGCAGTCATGCACAATGCCCTTTTTCCAGATCATCAGTTAGGATCCATGCGAATCTAGATTGGGGTACTCCAGATCCCGCGCAAGTCGGTTTGCCTCATGCCAGCCTTTAAGCGTCCCGGCATCTCCCCACCAGCCCTTGAGGATGCCGTAGGATAGTTTACTCTGCTTTACGTAGGCAGAATTCAGGTCACTGACCTCGTATTCGCCACGTCGACTGGGAGAGAGTGTTCGGATAAAGTCAAATACCTGTGCGTCATAGAAATATAGCCCTGTTACAGCATATTTGCTTGGTGGGGCTTTGGGCTTTTCAATGATTTCGATAATCTGATCTCCGTTAAATCTGGGAACGCCATAGCGTTCGGGGTCTGGCACTTCTTTCAGAAGGATTCGGGCACCACCTCGCTGGGATTGAAAGGTCTTCACCTCATCCGCGAGACCATCCTCAAGAATATTATCGCCGAGCACAACCAGAAATGGTTTTTCGTTAGCAAAATTCTCACATAGGCCAAGTGCCTGAGCAATACCGCCAGGTTGATCCTGAACGCGGTAGGTAAGATCTATGCCTAAGTCTCTTCCGCTACCAAGAAGATTGACCACATCTCCCATATGCTCTGGACTTGTTACGACCGCAACCCGTTCAATGCCTGCTTCACGTAGTCGCATAAGGGGATGATAAATCATAGGGTATCGCCCCACGGGAAGTAAGTGCTTGTTCGTCACCTTCGTGAGGGGAAACAGCCTACTGCCCGTTCCACCGGCAAGGACAATCCCATTCAGGGGCTCATACATACGGAAAGTACGGTAGGAATAAGAATCGAGTGAGCATCTTTGATCCAGCTAAGGAAGATCCTGTTCCCGTTTTAGATCCTGCTGTACCATTTCGCGGACTAATTCTTCAAATGTGGTCGTCGGCTTCCAGCCCAGTTCTTTATGTGCCAACGAAGCATCTCCCAATAGGTGGTCCACTTCAGCTGGACGATAATATCGAGGGTCTACCTTAACTAAAACCTTCCCACTCTTGATTGAACGACCTTGTTCCTCTTTTCCAGTCCCTTCCCACTCTAAGGGCAGTCCGGCTTCTTCAAACGCTAACGAACAGAGAGTTCGTACCGAGGAAGCCTGTCCGGTAGCTAACACGTAGTCACGAGGAGATTCCTGTTGCAGCATCATCCACATTCCTTTTACATAATCACGGGCATGTCCCCAGTCTCGTTTGGCATCTAAATTCCCAAGGTACAGTGTTTGATCAATCCCGAGCTTGATTCGTGCAGCAGCTCTGGTAATCTTGCGTGTGACGAAGGTCTCACCACGCAATGGGCTTTCATGGTTGAAAAGAATCCCATTACAGGCATACATTCCGTAGGCCTCTCGGTAATTGACGGTTACCCAATAGGCATAGAGTTTGGCGACACCATAAGGACTACGAGGACGAAACGGGGTATTCTCGGATTGTGGGGACTCAGTGGCGTTGCCAAAGAGTTCACTGGTAGAGGCCTGATAAAATCGAACCTGATTTGTGATCCCAAGAATTCTGATCGCTTCCAGCAGCCTCAAAACGCCCACTGCATCGGCATTAGCGGTATACTCTGGCGTGTCAAAGCTGACCTGTACATGACTTTGTGCCCCAAGATTATAGATCTCATCCGGTTGGACTTCCTGTACGATACGGATCAGATTGGTTGAGTCGGTCAGGTCTCCGTAGTGCAATCGGAATTTTGCTTGATCAATGTGAGGATCCATATAAAGGTGATCAATCCGTTGGGTATTGAACAGACTGGCTCGACGTTTCACTCCGTGCACCGTATATCCCTTCTCCAGAAGTAGCTCGGAGAGATATGCGCCATCCTGTCCGGTGACGCCAGTAATCAAGGCAGTTTTATTCTTCATGAGTAATTCGACGTATACCAGGTATAGGTTTTCCGAATTCCTTCGCGCAGGGAGGTGGGGGCTTTCCAGCCCAGCCGAGTAAGGCGAGAAATATCAACCAGCTTACGGGGAGTACCGTCTGGCATGGATCGGTCAAAATTAAGCTCGCAATCGGTTCCCATCACTTGTTGTAGAAGAGTGCAAAGATCTCGGATGCTGAGATCGTCTCCATACCCGACGTTCAACATAGAGTCGGGAGCAGTGTTTTGAAGTTGTGTCTCTGGGGTTTTTAACACAAACAAACAGGCATCTGCCATGTCCTCACTATACAGAAATTCACGGCGAGGATTGCCGGAGCCCCATACAGCAACCTGCTTCTGTCCAGATACATGTGCTTCATGAAATTTCCTCATGAGTGCAGGCAGGACATGACTGGACGATAGGTCAAAATTATCTCCTGGCCCATAGAGATTCGTAGCCATGAGGGTAAGGAAATCGCAGCCATGCTGTCGTCGGAGTGCCTGACACTGTAGGACTCCCGCAATCTTCGCAACGGCATACCACTGATTGGTCACTTCAAGTGGCCCACTGAGTAGAGAGGTTTCTTTTAGAGGCTGTTCGGCCTCACGTGGGTAAATACAAGTACTTCCCAGAAAAATTAATCGCTCTACATTTGTATCCTTTGCGGCCTGCAGGACATGATTCTGGATCGAAAGGTTATCACCCAAGAAATCCGCTGGAAAGTGATCATTCGCAAGTATACCCCCAACTCGTGCAGCTGTCAGAATGACAAATCTGGGACGGTGCTGCTCAAAAAAGCAGTTGACAGCATGTTGACTTCGTAGATCTAATTCCTTACTGGTGCGAAGCAGAAGGTTGGTGAACCCATTCGCGCGGAGTTTCGTTACCAATGCCCGCCCCAAGAGTCCGCGATGCCCAGCGATATAGATCGATGCGTCTGGTTTACTGAGGTGCATCAATCGGTAGTTTGGTCAAGTTTATAGAGAACATATTCCAGAGTTCGTCGAAGGCCTTCCTCTCGGTCTACCTGTGGAGACCAGTCAAGAAGGTTATTGGCTAAGGAAATATCTGGTTGACGATTTTTGGGATCATCCTCATTTAGTTGATCATAGGTGATAGGACTTGTGCTTCCAGACAGAGCGAGGATTTCCTTGGCAAAATCAAGAATAGAAATCTCATTACAGCACCCAATATTGATCGGGCAGGTAACATTACTGTTGAGCAACCGAACAATTCCTTCAATCGTGTCGTCTACATAGGTAAATGAGCGGGTTTGTTCTCCTGTTCCATGAATGGTAAGGGGTTCTTCGGAGAGTGCTTGGCGCATGAATGTTGGAAGTGCCCGCCCATCATTGAGGCGCATCCGAGGTCCGTAGGTATTAAAGATGCGAACAATCCGCGTCTGTACACCATGATAGCGGTGGTATGCCATAGTAATCGCTTCTGCAAATCGTTTGGCTTCATCGTAGACACCCCGTAACCCGACCGGATTCACGTTTCCCCGGTAGCTTTCTTTTTGCGGATGTTCTATGGGATCTCCGTAGACTTCACTGGTTGAAGCCAGCAAAAAGCAGGCATTTTTTGCTTTAGTCAGGCCAAGAGCATTATGGGTGCCAAGAGCTCCAACCTTAAGCGTTTGGATCGGAAGTCGGAGGTAATCAATTGGGGAGGCCGGACTTGCGAAATGGAGCACATAATCCAGATGCCCCTCCACTGTGATATACTCGGTCACATCGTGATCCAGGAAGCTGAAGCATGGGTGATCTGCCAAATGGGAAATATTATCACGAGAACCTGTAAGGAAGTTATCCATACAGACGATCTCGTGTCCGTCTTGAAGTAGCCGGTCACATAGATGAGATCCAAGGAAACCAGCACCACCCGTAATCAAAGTTCGTAGCATGAATGATGAGATCCCAGTCCCAAGCGATTCATTATTCTATGTAAGTCCGCATAAAGTTACGATCAAATCAGACAGATTACGTAACTGTGCGAAGTGGAGCAAGTTTTTGGGGGGAGCTTTCTCGGATGAGTGCCCTTGCCAGAGCACGGGCGGGGTCAATGAGTGGGACATCTGTTAACTCTGGAAGTGCAAGAGGGAGTTCGGTACATCCCAAGATCACCGCTTCTGCGCCTAGTTCACAGCAGTGATGTACCGCAGATAGAACCATATCACGCGCCTGTGCAGTGGTCGGGGAAGATTTGGCTTTAATACCGAATTTGCGATCAAAAATTGCTCGGTGAACGATGTTCTCTGCGATATCGTCCGTAGGCATCACTGGCGAGAATTCGCTATCCTCCAACGCGGACCGATAGATCCCCAACCTATGAACGCTCAGAGTAGAGAGGCATCCGATCCGCGTAATTCCAGGGAGCAATTCCCGAAGGTAGCGAATTGTCTCATGGATCAAGTGCAGAATTCGAATCTTGGCACTTTGCAATGATCGTTCAAGTTCATCGAAAATTTGCGGAGCATGGGCAGAGTTACAGGGAATTCCTGCAACTTGAACCCCCAGTTTTTCGAGTTCACGAGCAACCGAAGCGATGGCACGTCCAGGATTCGGTCCTGGGTCACCAAATAGATAGGCACTGCGATCGCCGATGAGATGACTATACGAGAGAAGGGCCATTGGAAGATGGTCTTGGTCGGTCGTGGCCTTTGTTTCAGCGATTACTTTTGTGGCAAGATCTAATCCTGCATGGGGCCCCATGCCACCAATTATGCCAATTACAGGGATTTTCATGAAAATTTGATTAATGCTACGTCAGAGAGTGAAAGATAATATTTATCTTTATCGTTTCGTAGTATAAATTAAAGTCCCAAGCGTATTGCCCGGTCGTCTAATGGCAGGACAGCGGCCTTTGGAGCCGTCGGTGGAGGTTCGAGTCCTCCCCGGGCAACCTTGCCAGCAGAAAATAAAGATTGATTAGAATGTCTTTACGGGAATTACCCATCGGTATATTCACAGGGAGTAGTAACCCAGCCCTTGCGGAGCGAATTGCTAATGCTTACGGTCAACCATTGGGTAGGTTGGATCGTGTGGTTTTCTCAGATGGAGAATTATATGCGAAGTATCAGGAGTCCATTCGGGGTAGAGATCTGTTTATTGTTCAGAGTACGTACCCGAATGCTGACAATTGGATAGAGCTTCTTCTCTTGATTGATGCGGCTAAACGTGCATCGGCGGACCGAATCAATGCGGTGATCCCCTATTTCGGCTATGCGCGTCAAGAGCGCAAAGATCAACCACGGGTTCCTATCGCGGCCAAGCTCATGGCAGATCTCCTCCAGACGGCGGGGATTGATCGGCTCCTGACCATGGATTTACATGCATCCCAGATTCAGGGATTTTTTAACGTTCCGGTGGATCATTTATATGCTTCGGCAGTATTTGCGGGTTATTTTCAAAAATTTCGCCTGACGAACCTAGTGGTCGTCGCTCCCGATGTCGGAGCGATTAAGATGGCCCGGGCTTATGCCAATAAATTGAATGCTGAACTTGCGGTCATTGATAAGCGCAGACCCCATCCGAATGAAGCCGAGATCATGAATATTATTGGTGAGGTTGAAGGGCGAAATGTCCTCTTGATTGACGATATCATTGATACCGCTGGGACACTTACGAATGCGGCGAACTCTCTCCGAGAGGCTGGGGCACATGAAATTATGGCGGCATGTACACATCCACTGCTATCAGGTCAAGCTTATGAACGGATTGAGTCTTCCGTCCTGAGTAAGCTTCTGGTGACTGACAGTATCCCCCTTACGCGTAAATCGGATCGTATTGAGGTTGTCAGTGTCGCGGAGATGTTTGCGGATGCAATCCAGCGGATTTCAACAGATGACTCAGTCTCAACATTGTTTAACCCGTGATAGAATAGTTCATGAACGTAATTTCGATTTCAGCGAAGGTCCGCACTCCAGGTAAGTCTTCTGCAAGAGCGGCAAGGAGGCAGGGAGATGTTCCCTGTATCCTCTATGGACGCCATGTGGATGCACATCCATTTGTTACAAGTGAGCGGAGCCTTCACCCACTAATTTTTACCAACCGGACACATATTGTGAACGTTAGTTTGGGAGACAAAAACTGGGACTGTATTGTGAAGAATGTGGCGTTCCATCCGGTCACGGACCGCCCCATGCATGTTGATTTTCAGGCGCTTCAGAAAGGTGAGAAAGTAACCCTTTCGGTTCCCTTGAATTTTTCTGGAGTGTCTGCGGGCCAATCAAAGGGTGGATCCCCCATATTTGTACTCAATGAATTGACCGTTTCTTGCTTTCCCCGGAATATTCCTACCCAGATTGATGTTGATGTTCGTGATGTAGAAATTGGCGATTCGATTTTTGTGCGTGACCTGCAAGAGGAGACCCTAGAATTTTTGGCACCGCAAGATCAGATCTTGATGTCTGTGGTTCGTCCACGTGTTGAAGAAGTGGAAGAGACCGATGCTGAAATTGAGGAAGAGGTTGACGAAGAAGAGATTGAGGAATAAGTGCTTGGTTATCTGGCTCCCATCTCGTGATGGCAATGAAACATCGCTTAATCCTTGGATTGGGCAACCCAGGAGCGGCGTATGAAGACACACGTCATAATGTTGGTTACAAGGTGATTGACCAGATTGCACACAAGTGCAATATTCCATTGAAGGTAGATTCTCGGACCAATTCGCTCGCTGGAAGTGGGCGTTGGCGGGGATATGCCTTCACAGTGGCAAAACCTCAGACATGGATGAATCTTAGTGGAGAGTCCGCTCGCAGCTTTCAGCGTCGACTGAAGTTAAGAGGATCGGAATTTCTGGTTGTCTTAGATGACATCTATTTACCAATTGGGACATTTCGACTACGTCAGCGAGGGAGTGCTGCGGGTCATAATGGGATGCAGAACATTATTGATGCCTTGGGAGACGAAAACATTCCCCGACTGCGTATCGGAATTGGAGAGGAGTTTGATCGCGGTCATCAGTCAGATTATGTTCTTTCACAATTCTCCTCGGAAGAGACCATCTTGATGAATACGACCTTCACGAATGCGCGGGATGCGGTGCTGATGTTTGTGGCAGAGGGGATTGTGTCGGCGATGAATCGGTTCAACCGACGGTCTAAGACTCCAGGAGATGCTCCTACTCTCCCTTATCCTCACGACTCAAATTAACCTTAATTCTGGTCTTTTGGCAGGAAATCCTGAAATCAACATTTCCTACCCTAAAAACTTATTTGAAAAATAACAAATATGCAAGTTGTTCCCCTTACTCTATTGGTGTGTACCTGCGGGGTGATCGCCCTCTTATTTGCCTGGATACGGGCTCGCTGGATTTCTAAGCAGGATCCTGGTACGGAGCAGATGGTCGCCATCGGAGGCTATATTGCTCGTGGTGCACAGGCGTTCCTGAAACGGGAGTATCGCGTCATCGCAATCTTTGTTGCCTGTGTTGCCGTGATTTTGGCAATCTCGGGGTTCATGTCTGATTCAGGCCAATCTCCTCTGGTTGCTGTGTCCTTTTTTGTGGGTGCATTCTGTAGTGGTGCAGCGGGATTTATCGGCATGCGTGTCGCTACAAAGGCTAATGTCCGAACGACGAATGCAGCCAGGACAGGGCTTGCGCCTGCACTGGATATTGCCTTTTCGGGGGGGCTGGTTATGGGGCTATGTGTCGTAGGTCTCGGGATTTTGGGACTTGGGGCACTATTTCTGGTCTACAATGAGTTCACGGACTGGTCAACTATTCGTGTGATTGAGGTCATTTCTGGGTTTTCACTTGGCGCATCCTCTATCGCACTTTTTGCACGTGTTGGAGGGGGGATCTACACCAAGGCAGCGGATGTAGGAGCAGACCTTGCGGGCAAGGTTTATGAGGGAATTCCAGAAGACGATCCCCGCAACCCAGCGACGATTGCTGACAATGTTGGGGATAATGTAGGGGATGTTGCCGGTATGGGTGCAGATCTTTTCGAGAGCTATGTTGGCTCAATCATTGGTGCAATGGTCCTCGGGACTGGGTTTCTGGCGGTCTTTGAGGGATCTGGTGCGGCGCTAGGAAGTCTGAGTGCCGTCTTATTGCCGTTGGTACTCGGTGCTGTGGGGATTTTGGTTTCCGTTCTAGGATCGTTCTTTGTCCGAGTCAAAGAAGATGGAAATCCACAGAGAGGACTGAACCTCGGCGAATTTGGTTCCAGTGCGGTCATGGCAGGGATCGCATTCTTTGTAATTTCTTGGATGCTACCAAGTGAGTGGGTCGCCACGACCAGTATTGTAGGCGAACGTACCTATACAGCCTTGGGAGTTTTCTGGGCAATGGTGATTGGCTTGACGGCTGGGGTTCTCATCGGTTTAGCCACCGAGTACTTTACTGCGACAACAACTCAACCAACCTTTCGAATTGCAAAGCAGAGTATTACCGGTGCGGCAACGAATATTATTTCTGGGTTAGGAACCGGGATGTATTCCACGGGCATTCCTGCCTTAGTGTTGGCCTTAGCCATCATTGGTGCGTTCAGTACTGCGGGTCTCTACGGGATTGCGATTGCTGCTGTGGGAATGCTATCGGTAACTGGGATCCAGTTAGCCGTAGACGCCTACGGTCCAATTAGTGACAACGCGGGGGGGATTGCAGAAATGACTCATCTCCCTCCCGAAGTACGAGAGCGAACCGATAAATTGGATGCCGTCGGGAATACAACAGCTGCTATTGGAAAGGGATTTGCGATTGGATCAGCTGCTCTAACTGCATTGGCTCTCTTTGCGGCATTCATGCAGCAAACAGAACTGGAAACGATCAACGTTGCGCAGCCAAATATCCTTGCCGGTCTCCTGATTGGAGCGACTTTACCCTATATCTTTAGTGCGATGGCAATGGCTGCGGTTGGACGAGCATCTGCTGATATGATTGTAGAAGTGGGGCGGCAGTTCAATGAGATCCCTGGACTTCGGGATGGAACGGCAACGGCGGAGTATGCCAAGTGTGTGGATATTTCGACAGCCGCTGCAATACGAGAGATGATAGCCCCTGGTTTATTGGCGATTCTACTGCCGGTGATTATTGGTTTCATCAGTATAGACATGTTGGGAGGGTTGTTGGTTGGCGTTACTATTTCGGGGGTTTTGTTTGCAATATTTCAGTCCAATGCTGGCGGCGCATGGGATAATGCAAAAAAAAGGATTGAGGGAGGAATGAATATTAATGGGATCGTCCTGGAGAAAGGCTCCGAGGCCCATAAAGCAGCGATTGTTGGCGATACGGTTGGTGATCCCTTCAAAGATACATCTGGTCCAAGCTTAAATATTCTCATTAAGCTGATTGCAGTGGTTGCCTTGGTGATTGCCCCCTTATTATGATTGTTCGCCAGATGCCAGATTGATCATACATTTTTGTTTCGACTTAGCCCGTATTATACTATCGGGTGGTTTCAGTTGAAGGGGTGTTGACACGTTCGGTTTTGTAGGCGGTTGCCACGACCCACGGGCATTGTTTTTCAGAGATCAGATCAAAAAAAAAGGCATCACTTGCGGAAATGGATCAAGCGATCGTCAAGGACGCGACAGGTCTTGATGCAAATATTTTGGTGCATCACCTCATCCAAGATGATGCAGTACTGAGGTGTGATTATGTCTAAGGTCATAGCTGGACAGGATCTCAATTTAGTGGTTCCCAAACTCTCATCCTGTCGTCAGGTAAGGAGGAGGTGCAAGACTAAACCGTATTTGCCCCCATTTTGATGAATTATTGACTCTAATTACCAGACTCTCAACCCCTTACAGGATTACCATCGTTTGATTTTCATGTGGCTATATGCACATCTAAGGAAGTGGAATACTCATGGGAACAGTTCAGAAAAATTAAGTAGTCCATTCGATTACCCTGCTAATGTGCAAGACCTCATCTGGCGATTGAACATGTCAATTGTTGTGCGCATTCATTAGCTTATTCTTTCTAGGCAAGAAATGAAGTAATTCGTGGATAGATGTTTAATTTCTAATGGTTGAGTATATCCCTGAGTAAACAACTTATCTGTTTATTGGTACCTAAGACGAATCTGACTATTTAATGCCATGGCTAATATTGAAATCCCTATGCCTAAAATGGGCGAGAGTATTACGGAAGGAACCGTCATTGTCTGGCATAAACAAGAGGGAGATTCCGTAGAACTGGACGAGACACTCCTTGAGATTGGAACGGATAAGGTGGATACCGATGTTCCATCACCTGTTTCTGGTGTAGTCTCAAAAATCTTAACCCCTGAGGGAGAAACCGTCCCGGTTGGCAATATCATTGCACTCATCAAGACGGAAGCAGAGGAAGAGGAGGTCTCAGAAGAAGTCCCCCCAATTACTGATACAATACCGAACCAGCCATCCTCCAATGGTGTAAATCATCAGGATACTCCCGTTGTGATGCCCAAAATGGGAGAGAGCATAACAGAGGGTACCGTAGTTACATGGCATAAAGAGGTCGGTGACCCGGTTGAGTTGGATGAGATACTCCTTGAGATTGGGACGGATAAGGTAGATACCGATGTTCCTGCCCCGACAGCGGGGATCCTTCGGGCCATCATGGTACCTGAGGGCGATACCGTTGATGTGGGAACGACCATTGCGCTCATTGGACCAGAGGGGAGTGAATTGGATTCAGTCTCCATGCCCGCTACTTCTTCAACGCCGGACCTGAATCCTGTGGACGAGACTGCTCCCATCCCAGTGGTGGATGATCTGGTCTTAACGAATGGTGCTGGGACTGGAACGAGACGTCATCTGGAAGATGGTCGTTTTCTGAGCCCTCTGGTTCGCAGTATTGCGCAGACAGAAAATATATCGCAAGATGAGCTCACACTGATAAAGGGGTCTGGACGAGATGGTCGGATCACGAAGAAAGACATGGTGCATCATTTGGAGTCCCGAACCTCCCCGACACCTGCTACCCCGCAAAAGACGTTCACACCCCCTTCACATCGCACATCTACTGAACCAGTTTCGCAGCCCTCTGGAAATCAATCGGAACGCGTTGAAATAATCCAGATGGATCGTATGCGTCAACTCATTGCTGAGCATATGATTGAGTCAAGGCGAACAGCTGCGCACGTTACTTCGTTTGCCGAAGCAGATGTAACTAGGTTAGTTCAAATCAGGGAAGCAAACAAAAAAACATTCTATAACCGTGATCGTGTGAAGTTAACCTATGCTCCCTTCCTGATCCATGCTGCCGTTGAAGCTCTACGTGACTTTCCGCTCTTGAACAGTTCGGTAGATGGAAATAAGATTCTCGTTCACAAAGATTATCACATCGGGATGGCCGTGGCACTGCAAGAGTCGGGGCTGATTGTACCTGTGATTCGTCATGCCGGACGATTAAGTATTCCCGGATTGGCACATGCGACCAGTGATTTAGCATATCGTGCTCGCGCTTCGGAGTTACTTCCAGATGACTTGCAAGGGGGAACATTTACGCTGACCAATGTAGGCTCACTAGGATCTTTGATGGGCACTCCCATCATCTTGCAGCCCCAAGTAGCAATCTTGGCTACTGGCTCTATTGCGAAACGTCCAGTTGTTGTTGAGCATCCAGATCATGGAGATACGATTGCAATTCGGCACATGATGGTCTTGTCCCTTTCGTATGACCATCGAATAATTGATGGTGCTATGGGAATTGCATTTCTACGCCGCTATACCGAGGTAATCGAAAACCTTGATCCGCAAATGGAACTATGAGGATCGTAAGTTGACGCTGGCTGAATTGCAACATGCTTAACGAACGAGACTTAGTCAAGACATTGACGACGGAAGCAGTCACTGAGCGCACCACTTTCTTCCTAAAAACGCTGGCAAAAGAAAAGTCTAAGGCAACCGTCAATACCTATAGGCGGTCCCTCGGAGTATTTGCTCGCTGGATAGACGAGCAGGGAGGAAGTATAGAACTTTTCCAGCAGAAACTGGAGGAATATCCGCTTTATTTGAGTCAGCGCCGAAGAGTCAGCACGAATACGATCCGAACGTATATAGCTGCACTCCGCCAATTTTTTATCTTTCTCTCTAAAGAGGGACTTTTGAACCATGATCCGCTCAGGAACATCAAGGTCAACATCAGCAAGTCGCCGAAAAGTTGGGATATCTTGACTAAGGATGAGATCAAGAGTTTATTTCGGGTGTCAATTGGCGATGAGCCCATTGAACTTCGGGATCGTGCGATTTTATGCTGTATGTTGAATGAGGGACTATCAGAGTCGGATGTGAGCCGGACTAACTACAAAGATTTAGAACATACTCTCATGGGTGAGGAGTTGTTGGTTCGTGGGAAAGGTGTCCCAATGCGTATACGGCTAGACTCGCAAACATATCAAAGTTTACGAGATTATCTTAGGACTCGAGAGCGACCAATTCGGCCGGATGAGCCACTTTTTGTTTCGCACGGTCCACGGGGAAGGAATGATCGGTTAAAGGTTCGAACTATCCGATTTCGCATGCGTGCGTTGCTTGACCGTGCGAATATTACCCGCGTAAGTGTCTCCCCTCTCAGTTTGGTACATACGTCCATGTACCTGTTGATTCAAAAGGGAATTACCAGACAACAACTTCGAGAGCGTACACGCCCATGGAGGCTCTATCATCGGCTACTTGACCTAAAAGCGAGAGGGCTCATTGATTCCTCGTTCTGAACTTCGTAGTTAGGGTAAATTGGTGTAGTCCAGAAAAAGACCACGAGCTGAAGGCGTAATCAAGATGAAATCGTCGGATCCGTAGGCCGAATCCAACCGATGTCCCCGCGAGATCTAGTCTCCGTTCGGATTTCAAATTTCGTTTGCGATGGTTATAACCTATCCGTATATGAAAGACAGGAATTGCCTGGAATTCAAGGCTGAAGATTGCATGCCGGAATCCATTTCTACTCGTAGTAATCTGATTGAGATGTAGCAGATCATGAAGCGTAAGGCCAACGAGTACCGGAATATATCGTAGTCGTTTAGATATGGAAATGCGAAGATCCGTTGGAATATGATCTCGTAATTGGCCAAGGCTTGATAGAGTAAGTCCTATGTTTGTAGCACTCATCATAGCAGTAAACTCTTCCTCAGGAACATGGTAAACAACTCCCGCATCCAGGGCAACTGCGACCGCACTGTACTCAGCGATAGAAGAGTAAGCCACATGTAGATTTGCCCCGTACCGGAATCTAGACTGCCACGGGCGAGAAAATCCTGTAGAAAGAGCTACATTGCTGGAAGAAAATGTGCCATTTTGCTCACCATCCTCATCTGTCCGAGCGGCAGTGCCCCAATGAAAATATCGGACTCCTGCAGCCGCCGTTCCGAGGATACCAAGATTCTGAGCATAGGTGACCGTACCTGCCTGGAGATCGCTCAGGTGATTCAACCATGATACAGATAAACTTTCATGTGCCTCCTTGCTCAGTAAGGCAGGATTATAGAATGCCCAGCTATGCTGGGAGGCGCCGCCACCTAAAAGCGCTCCACCCAAGGCAGATGCTTGTGCAGAAGGTTCAAGTCGCAAAAAATCGAAACTGGACAGTGTCTGGGCTTGTGCATTCACTACTCCGAAAAAAATCAGTAGTACACCAAGACAAAGAGAAGAACTTTTCGTAATCATGAAAGAGATACACATGGAATGGCGTGTACTTGTAGGGGAGGGGAACGGATCCAAGGTATATGCGTGTCAAACGCCGACTGCTTCGGTGCGTACCATAGAGCACTCACTGTCATTCAATTCTGACCTTTATCATGGAAATCCAAGCCGAGTTGATCACTCTTTAGCACTATGTTGAACTTCATCAACCAGCTTTTTGGGGATAAAAATCAACGCGTGATTCATCGTGATTATGAACCGGTAGTTGCTCAGATCCACGAAGCAACCCCTACGGTAATGTCTCTATCGGATGAGAATTTGCGCACTTCTACCCAAAAATTTCAAGGGCGTATTCAGTCTGCCGTTACTGAAATTGAGGAGCGACGGCTTGAGATTCAGACCACACTTCAAAATGGATATTCAGATGAGGGGGATACTCCCCTCACGCTTGAGGAACGACAGGATTATTTTGAGGAATTGGACGAGCTAGAAGACGAGTGGCAGGAAGTGGCAGGAGAAACCCTGAATGAAATTCTGCCAGAAGCCTTTGCTGTGGTCAAAGAAGTTTGCCGCCGTCTCTCCGAACATGGCTCACTAAAGGTACGTGCGACCGAACATGATCATCGGATCCGCAGTCACCGCGCTTATCCTGAAATAGAGGGCTCATGGGCCATATGGTCAAATGAATGGGAGGCCGGAGGTGCGAAGATCAAATGGGAGATGATTCCTTATGATGTTCAACTCATCGGTGGAGTTGTACTCCATAACGGCAATATTGCCGAGATGAAAACTGGCGAGGGAAAAACGCTCGTCGCTGTGGCCCCAGTCTATTTGAATGCGCTTCTGGGACGGGGGGTACATCTGATTACAGTTAACCCTTATCTGGCACAGCGAGATGCGGAATGGATGGGCCCTATCTTTGAGTTTTTAGGCTTGACGGTTGATGTGATTGATGGGCATGAGCCTCACTCCGAAGGGCGAAGGACGGCGTATCGCGCGGATATTACCTATGGCACGAACAATGAATTTGGATTTGATTATTTGCGGGACAATTCTTTTGTGATTGATCCCAACCAACTGGTACAGCGAGGGCATCACTTCGCAATTGTTGATGAAGTTGACTCGGTCTTGGTGGATGAAGCCCGTACGCCTTTGATCATCAGTGGACCGGTTCCTCAGGCAAATAAGAGTCGGTTTGATGAGCTGAAGCCTTCCGTTGACCGACTGGTTCAGGCCCAGAAGCGCTTGGTTGCCGGCTTTGTATCTGAAGCAGAAAAAAGTTTGAAAGCACGCGATCTTGCACTTGAACGAGGCGAAGAAAAGGAAGCCAAAGAGCATGAATCGGAGGCAGGCCTCGCCCTGTTGCGTGCATCCCGCGGCTTTCCCCGCAATAAGCGACTCACAAAGATATTACAGGAGCCCGGAGTAGAGCAACTGAAACGGAAAACAGAATATTTCTACCTGCAGGATAATGCAAAACGAATGCCGATCGTTGACGATGAAATGCATTATGCCCTTGACGAAAAACAGCATGCACTAGAGCCCACAGATCAGGGTCGCGAGTTTATTGCAAAGGCAGCAGGTGAAGATGTTAATTTATTTATTCTCCCCGATGTCGGGGAAGAGACTGCACGCTTGAAACGGGAGTATGAGGCCCATAAAGAAAAACTCTATGAATCAATCAGGAATCGAGAGGATCTATCGGAGGAAAAGCGAGAACACAAGCTACAGAATGATATCCGTGTCCTAAAGAATACCCTTGACGAACAGACCCGTAAGCTGTACACCACTTATTCAGATCGTGCGGAGAGGTTGCACGCGATTGAACAACTCCTAAAAGCCTACACACTTTACGAGCGAGATACAGAATATATTGTTCAAGATGGTAAGGTGCAGATCGTTGACACCCATACCGGGCGAGTACTTTCCGGCCGGCGATATTCGGATGGATTGCATCAGGCTATCGAGGCAAAAGAAGGAGTGAAAGTCCAGGCTGCCACGCAGACCTATGCAACGATCACGCTACAGAACTACTTCCGTATGTACAGCAAACTTGCTGGGATGACCGGAACTGCAGAAACTGAGGCCGAAGAGTTTCACAAAATCTACAAGATGGATGTAGTGGTCGTTCCAACCAACCAACCCATCGCAAGAAAAGATTTAGATGATCTTGTGTTCCGATCAAAACGGGAGAAATATAGTGCGGTCATCGATAAAATTGAAGAATACCACGATAAGGGACAACCCGTGCTCGTTGGGACAACCTCTGTTGAGGTATCAGAAACGCTGAGTCGAATGTTGAAGCGTGCGCGCATTCAGCATAATGTACTAAATGCAAAGCGTGACCGTGCAAAGCAAGAGTCTTTGATTATAGCCGAGGCCGGAAGGCGAGGAGCCGTAACGATCGCAACCAATATGGCAGGACGCGGCACGGACATTAAATTAGGCGCTGGGACCGTCAAATTAGGGGGGCTTGCGATCATTGGAACCGAACGCCATGAAAGTCGGCGAATTGATTTACAACTCAGAGGGCGGTCAGGGCGTCAGGGAGATCCCGGAGAGAGTCAGTTTTATGTGTCTCTAGAAGACGATCTGATGCGTCTCTTTGGACCTGATCGGGTCGCAGGAGTGATGGATCGGATGAAGATTGAATCAGGGGCAGTAATCACCCACCCATGGGTGACCAAGAGTATTGAGCGAGCACAGAAAAAAGTGGAGCAGAATAACTTCGCCATTCGAAAACGTCAACTGGAATATGATGATGTATTGAATTCACAGCGTGAAGTCATCTATGATCGCCGAATGCATGCGCTCAAGGGAGAACGTTTTCGAGGCGAGATTTTAGATATGCTCTATAAATTGAACGAACGTCTCGTCCAGCGTCATCATGGGGCAGGGGAGATGGACGAGTTTCGGGATGAACTCCGTCGACTCTTGTCCTTTGACTATGAAATTGATCGACAGCGCTTTTTCGATCTGGGGGATGAAGGAGTCACAGAGGATGCTTACAATAAGGCCGTTGAGTTTTATGAGCGCAAGCGCCATGCTCTGGCAGGGCCATTCTTGGAAACCATGAAGGCAGTCTGGGAGAGTGATGCAGAGAATAAACCTGAGCGTGCATTTGTGGACTTCTCGGATGGACATCGTAGATTGCGCACGGTTCTCCGAATTGAAGATGTAGTTGAATCCGAAGGACAAGAAATCAATGATAGCCTTGAGCGGACTGCAATGCTCTCGCTGATTGACGAGTACTGGACGGAACACTTGCGCTCTCTGGATGAGGTGAAGGAGGGGATTGGTCTCCGGGCCTATGGTCAGCGAGATCCACTTGTAGAATACAAGATGGAGGCATTCCGGCTTTTCTCGGAAGTGATTGAACAGATTGGCGAAAGTGTGGTGACCTTTGTATTTAGAGCAGGCCCTATCGTTGAAAAACGTGCAGGGAATACGGCTCAGAGGAGTCGAATGGATCGGCAGCGGGCCCAGACCAGCCATCGATCTGCTGCACCTTCCTTTGGTGTCATACCTCCAAGTACGAATGGCGCAAGTCGGGATCCGAGTGCCAAGCGGCAGCCCGTCTTAGCCGGTGAACATGTGGGCAGAAACGAACCCTGCCCATGCGGGAGTGGCAAAAAATATAAAGTCTGTCACGGACGAATATAGTTAGTGAGGAGAACCTGATGCTGCGTACCCTCCACATTCGGGACTACGCCATCATTGATGAGCTTGAGGTTGAATTTCAACCGGGTCTCAATATTTTGACAGGGGAAACCGGCGCTGGGAAGTCCATTATTATTGGAGCTCTCAAGTTGATTCTTGGGGAGCGAGCATCTGGAGATGTGATCCGTTCGGGTGCCAATAAGGCCGTCATAGAGGGTATATTTGATGGTGCAGACCTGCCAGACTTGGACAAATTTCTACAGAAGCATGAACTCCCTTCGCAATCAGCACTCATTCTGCGAAGAGAAGTTACACAGACCTACAGCCGGGGCTTCATTAACGACTCGCCTGCAACGCTTGTGCTCATGCGTGAAGTGGTAGCACAAATGATAGATCTTCACGGACAGCATGAACACCAATCTTTACTCAGGGTGAATACTCACCTCAATCTGTTGGACAATTTTGGGAGACTCACGGACCTTCGGTTGAAGTATGTTCAAGCGTATGAGCAAGTGGAGCATCTGATGATGGAATTTGAGGATCTCAAGACCCGTCAGAACACTTTGGAAGCCTCCCGTGAGAGGTTAGCCTATGAGATGGAAGAGATTGACTCGGTCGCACCTAAGGAAGAAGAAGAGGATGAGATCAGGAGTAAGATCAACCGGCTTGAACATGCGGAACAGCTTTGCAGTGCGACAGCAAACCTTCACTCAATGCTCTATGCCCGAGAAGATTCAACTGCTGAGCAGTTGGCGATTGCGAAGAATGAACTCCATGGTCTGGTCCAAATAGATTCTACGCTGGACGAAGCCCGACAAGAGATTGAACAAGCTTATATATCGGTAACAGAGATTGCTTCTGTACTTCAAGAGTACCACGCCAATGTGGAATTCAATCCCACTCAACTAGAAGAACTTCGCGATCGTTTGGGGCAACTAGATGTGCTCAAGAGAAAGTATGGTGCCAGCATCGCCGCAGTGCTGGATTATCGGGAACAGATTGCAAGTGAATATGAGATTGTGGCAAACTACGATGTAGCATTGGAAACAAATGCACAGCGGATGAAAGAGGCAAGGGAGACTCTTTCGGATATTGCACTACGCTTATCCATTCGGCGCAGCGAGATCGCAACCCAGATTGAAGCCTTGATAACTAAGGAGTTTGTAGGACTTGGGATGCCGGCTGGTCAACTCTTTGTTCAGGTTCAAAATCACGTTGATCCCGATGGGTGGGTTACCTTTAATTCGTCCAGTCATAAAGAAGGTCGGTATCACGCATTCCGCCATGGCATAGATGATGTAGAATTTTTGATTACAACGAATGTAGGTGAATCACCTCGTCCTCTCGTACAGGTGGCATCGGGTGGAGAAATCAGTAGGATCATGCTGGCAATCAAACGAGTTCTGGCAAGACATAACCGACTTCCCATACTAGTATTTGATGAAATAGATGTTGGGATCAGTGGATCTATTGCACGTAAGGTTGGCAATCGCATGGCAGACTTGGCCCAGTCCCACCAGATCATTGCCATCACACATCTGCCGCAGATTGCTGCATTGGCTAATGCACATTATGTAGTGGAGAAACGAGTCTCGGATGGGAGAACCACGACCCAGATCAGACAGTTGCGGGATGAGGAGCCCCTGGAGCAGGTTGCCATGCTTATTACCGGCGCCGAGGTGACCGATGCAATGCGCCAGAGTGCCAGAGAGTTAATGAATTTTGACAATGAAGGCTAACCCTGCACGAATCACATCCGAAGAGATTCCCCTCCTGATCAGTGCCTATTACTCAGAAGTTCCCGATGGTAGGGTAACTTTTGGGACGTCTGGGCATCGAGGATCTTCTTTGAGGGGCACATTTAATGAGGCGCACATCTTGGCAATTAGTCAGGCGATCTGCGAACTTCGTCCTGCATTGGGCCCAATTCTTATTGGAAAGGATACCCACGCATTATCTGAGCCCGCGTGCATCACGGCTTTGGAGGTCTTTGCAGCAAATAACCTTGATATCCTATTGGGTGAGGGGTATGTTCCGACTCCGGTGATTTCTCATGCTGTTTTGAGGTGGAATCGTACCCATCCAGAGCACTTAGCGGACGCAGTGATCCTCACTCCATCTCATAACCCACCCGAAGATGGCGGGTTTAAATATAATCCACCACATGGTGGGCCAGCATCCAGCAGCCTCACCACTGCGATTCAAGAGCGGGCTCGTGAACTGATGGCCATGGGGCTCAGGGGGGTGAAACGTATGCAGTTAAAACAGGCCCTTAACCGGACTGAAACCGTGGTCACAAACTTTATGACTCCGTATGTTGATGATCTATCTGCCGTCATTGATATGGACTTGATTCGCGATGCTGGACTAACGATTGGGGTTGATCCAATGGGTGGCGCTGCGGTGCATTACTGGGGGGCGATTGCGGATCACTACCAGATTTCGATGGATGTGATCAATAGAGTAGTTGATCCGGCATTTGGATTCATGCCGCTGGATCATGATGGTAAAGTTCGCATGGATTGTTCGTCTAGATATGCAATGCAACAGATCGTTGGACTTGGAGATCGTTATGACATTGCTTTTGGGAACGATCCAGATGTAGATCGGCATGGAATTGTTACGCGGAGTCATGGGTTGTTGAATCCAAATCATTATCTGGCTGTAGCCGGCAAGTATTTATTTGAGCATCGTACCGACTGGCCCCAAGAGGCCTGCTTCGCAAAGACACTTGTTTCTAGTTCAATGATTGATCGGGTTGCATTGGATCTGGGGCGAACACTTTTTGAGGTGCCGGTGGGATTCAAGTGGTTTGTAGATGGATTATTTGGTGGGACTTGCGGTTTTGCTGGTGAGGAGAGTGCAGGTGCTTCGTTTCTGCGAAGGGATGGTAGGGTTTGGACTACGGATAAGGATGGGATCATTCTGGCGCTCCTCTCCGCGGAAATTCTCGCATCTACGGGACTAGATCCAGGAGAGCACTATCAAGGATTGACGGAGCGTTTTGGAGAGCCGGCCTATTCGCGGATTGACGCTCCTGCAACTCCTGATCAGAAAGTTGCTCTGGCGGGATTATCTCCATGCCATGTAACGGCCAAGATGCTGGCAGGTGAGACGATTACTGCTAAACTCACGAATGCACCTGGAAATGATCAACCCGTTGGAGGCCTGAAAGTGACGACGGAGAACGGTTGGTTTGCCGCGAGGCCTTCTGGAACGGAAGATCTGTACAAGATTTATGCAGAGAGTTTTCTGGGAAAAACACATTTGTCTGAGATCATTGACGAGGCAAAGTCAATCGTAGATCAGGCGCTATCCTCAGTGGGAGATGAATGAAATCTTACGTTTTGGAACCGATGGCTGGCGGGCAGTTATTGGACGAGAATTTACGTTTAATAACCTAACTAGGTTAGCAAAGGCAACCGTTGCATGGCTGAGGGAGTCCAGCATTGTCGCTCCGAAGGTGATCGTCGGATATGACACACGATTCATGGGACACCTGTTTGCCCGGCATGTCGCACAGGTGCTGGCAGACGAGGGTGCAGCGGTGACCCTTACTATTGGCCCTACCCCGACTCCTGCCATCAGTTGGGCTACGAGTTTAGAGGGGGCAGATGCAGGCATCGTTATTACGGCCAGTCATAATCCCCCACAGTACAGTGGATACAAGATTAAAGCTCATTTTGGCGGCCCAGCAACGTCAGAAATGATTCATGTAGTGGAGGGATATATACAGCCATATACCGGAGGGGTGAGAGAAAGAGGGAAGGGGGCCATCAGGGAAAGAGATATCACGTCTGAGTATATCATGCATATGCAGGAACGCTTTGATGTTGACTCTATGAACCTGAATCTTGTACATGACCCCATGTATGGGGCAGGACAGGGGGTCCTATCTAAGATTCTTGGTAACCAGTTGATCACCGAGATTCATAACGAGATCAATCCTACGTTTGGCGGTCGCTCGCCGGAGCCGATTGAACGAAATCTGGGAGAGCTCATGCATAGTGTTGTACGTGAAGGGGCGGCGATCGGTATCGCACATGATGGAGATGCGGATCGGATCGGGGTAGTGGATGAACAGGGAAATATAGTAACCTCACATCTGGTGATGGCCCTATTAGTTTCGCATCTTCATAGGCAGAATCAACTGCGTGGCACAATTGTCCGCACATTTGCGACATCCGCAATTCTTGAGAAGATGGGGAATGCATGGGGCCTACCAGTAGAGACTCTTCCTATCGGGTTTAAATATGTGGCTCCTAGATTTTTGGAAACACAAGTTTTAGTTGGTGGGGAAGAGTCTGGTGGGATTGCAGTTACTGGGCATATCCCAGAGCGAGATGGAATATATGTGGCACTACTTCTATTGGAGATGCTGATGCAGCGCGGTAAATCTCTCACCGCTTTGGTTCAGGAGTTGTTTGACGAATTTGGGCCACATGCCTACTACCGATTGGATGTACATACGGAAAAACAACCAGAGATTATTTCGAGGCTTCGTCAAATGGGTGGACTACGCGAAATTGCCGGTCGAAAGGTCAAGGACATGGACACGTTAGACGGTTTCAAGCACTTAATGGAGGATGGATGGCTGCTCGTTCGTCCTTCGGGCACAGAGCCGGTGCTCCGTATTTATGGGGAGGCGCCTACACGAGAGGAGGCGGAAGCACTGGTGAATGATACGAGGATACAATTTGGACTATCATCTGGCGCCAACGTTTGAGCCTCTTTCGAAATTCTTTATTTTCACCTTTTGTCCCCGCTGAATTGTGGCTGAAGCTGGTTCAATTTCGTCGGATTACGCGAATCATTGGTATGGGTTCGCCGTTTTGTGGAATCGACCGGTGCTTTGCCTGCAAGGAGGTCTCTGTTTGGTGAATTTCGTCCACGATCCGTGTAGATTTCACCCCCTCCCACGGCATCTGCGGTTCAGAGCGCCCAAATTTTGTTATGCAGGGGTGGATGGCCGGTTTACTGCACCATCCGCAGCATTTGATCCACCGTGAGCACCACCACGCTGAACATCAAATGACAGAGGACTTTCTCGTGCCCACGGACTCGGATATTGCGTCCACCGAACTCATCTTTGAGCCGCCCAAAGGCCCGCTCCACGGTGGAACGCTCCCGGTAGCGAACCCGCTCCGCAGGAATGAATCCGGCCGTACGTTGCGCCTTTTGCTCGCGACGATCCGCCGCTTTTTTCTTGCGCGGATTCGGATCAATGATCGGTACACGCCCCGAGGCGCTCCGATGTGCGACAATCTCCTTCGCGTCATAGGCGCTGTCCATGAGATCGTAATAGTTGTCTACCCGCTGCTGCGTCAAGTGCGCCAAGGGAAGCGCGGCCTGACTATCATGCAACGAGGCAGAGGTCACCAAACAGCTGATCGGAACCCCTTCGTCCGCCTTATCCATGTGTAGCTTATAGCCCGTCCATCGTTGCGTATGCCCCTTCGCGTTCCGCTTGCAGCCCACCGTACAATCCTTCGGTAATGCGTCCAACATCTCGCCTAACTCCATCTTCAACTGCTGCTCCAAGCGACGAGGCACCTTGGGACGCTCCTCCCCCTTCTTCGGACGCCCCCGCTTGCGTTGCTTTACGGGGGTGGACATGTCAGCCTTCGGAACCGGACGCTCCCGCGCTTCAATCGCCATTGAATCCCGTGAAATATGACCCACGAACTCCCCCGCATCTCCCTGTTTGATCAAGGCTTCATGAATCCGAGTTGACAATTTCGACGTCGCAAATTCCGAAACGCACGAGAAAACGTGGGCGCACTCGGCACATCACACGAGCGGGACCAACCATATAGGGACCGAAGCAAAACATCCGATAGAAGCTGCTCCCACAACCCGGAGGTCGTCAGGAATAGTTAACGCCATCTTGGCCAAGAACGACCACGCAGGACATAACCCGGTGTGCAAGCGGGCGTCCTACCGCACGAGGCCGTGGACGAGGCAGATGATCCTCCACACATACCAATCTCAAATAACAACAACAACTTCCTGAATCGTTTAGGCCCCCTCCATAGTTCTGCTCTACACATGGAAACAACTCCTGTTGGCAGGAAATATAAAAACCGCGTATCTTCTTCGTAAGGGACATAAGATCCTCCGGGATTTATTGGATTTTCAGCATTCCAAACATACAAAATTCGGAGATCCCTGTCCCTTTGTTTGGGACCAAAAAAAGATACATCCCTGAGCAGATCAGCTCCCTGATATCTTCAATACAAAAATCCGCCAATCATGAAAATCCCTCAAAAAATCATCCAATTGAGGAATTCTGAAAGAGGCTCAGGAGAAATTTGGCGAAATTGGTTCAAATTAAGCACGTGAACCTGACGCAATGCTGCCCGTAAAGGTAAGATCTTGGTGAACTACGACTCAATCCTGAAAAATAGGGGGTAACTTCAGTTGAAATAGGATCAACTTCCCACCGATCATGTTAATATAGTCAGTACTGCTTTATTGTTTAGGATTTGTTTCGTTACAAATAATCCATCTTGATCATGCTGAGAATTTCTTCTTTGGTGTGTGTAGTAGTAAGTCTATTCATTATAATTTTAGTTGCACCGAATGCTAAGGCGCAACTCATTGTAGATATTTGCGATCGAACTCCTGAAGTCAGGGATGAAATTCTTAGCGAGGTCAGCTATATCATACAACAAAACTGTGCAACCGTTACCGAAGAACAGTTGTTAAGTATCAGGACACTACGTCTAGGTGGGAAGGGAATCACATCATTGAAGGAAAATGATTTTGCCGATCTTAGCGAACTGACTAGGTTGGAGTTAGAAAACAATTCTATCACTGAACTACCGGAAGAGATCTTTGCTGGCCTCTCCAACTTAGATTATCTGAGCCTTGAAAATAATTCTCTCGCCTCTACCCTACATGCGGATCTTTTTGCTGGTCTCTCCAGCCTGAAAGAGTTGTCTCTGGACGGAAATGCTCTTGAATCTCTCCCTCCAGATCTGTTTTCGGGTCTCCCCCTTACATCGCTGGCTTTGTACGATAATGATCTTACAGAATTGCCCCCGGATCTATTTGCTGGTCTCTCTGAACTCCAATTTCTGGACTTGCAAGAAAATTCTCTTACCACTTTACCTGCGAATATTTTTGCAGGTCTCTCAAACTTGAATCGGTTGCATATATTTGATAATCCGATCAACACTCTACCTGCTGGTCTTTATGCTGATCTATCAAGCTTGACACTTCTTAACCTACAAAACCAATCCCTCACAAGTCTGCCTGCAAATTTTTTTGAAGGCCTTACTGGCTTGATAGAATTGAGGTTGAATGGAAATGATTTCACTACGCTGCCTGCGAACATCTTTGCTGATCTCTCCAGTTTGGAATCTTTGGGGTTGACCGGTATTCCTTTCAAGTCTCTACCTGCGGGTACCTTTGCTGGTCTTTCCAACCTGAAAAACCTGTATCTGGACAATAGTTCTCTCAGTACCAGTGTATTGCCGTCAAATATTTTTGCTGGTCTTTCTAGCCTTGAATATATTGGTTTATCTTATAATTTATTTGAAACTTTGCCCGCAAATATTTTTGCTGGTCTCTCTAATTTGCAAACGATCTACATTCCCTACAATTTTATCGCCGAGCTTCCGCGAAATGTCCTCGTTGGTCTCACCAGTCTCAAAAATTTGGACTTATACTCTAATTTACTGACCACCCTACCTGCGAATATCTTTGATGATATTCAAGAAGGATTTTTGGTAGATTTAGGATATCAACGTATTGACTGCTTACCTCAAAAGATTCTTGATTTGGAAGAGGCAGGTACGATCGAAATCTCAGCTGACCGTGAAATTAACCCCTGTGCGGAAGCACCTTCAGAAGTGACGCTGGAGCTTAACCGAAATGTGATTACGGAAGGGGAGTCCACAACGGTGATAGCAAATCTGAGTGCCCCCATGAGTACGGACATAGAGGTTGAGGTGAGTGCTAAAGCGATTGCCCCGGCTCTGGATTCAGACTATACACTAAGTGAGGACAGAGTCCTCACCATTCCCTCTGGCGAAATTACCAGTACGGAGTCAGTCACGATCATGACAGATGATGATCAGATAGATAGTCCAGACAAGATCGTGACGGTTAGCGGGATCGTAACGACTGAGTCAAATGTCCTAAATCCTGAGGATCAGACTCTCACGATTACTGACAATGACGAGGCACCGACCAGAATCACGCTTACGGTGAATCCTACTGAGGTGAAAGAAGACGCTGGAAGTAAGGAAGTAACGGTGACGGCGACACTTGATGTTGCACGAATTGCAGATACACCGGTGACCATTTCGGTCGAGGATGTTACGGCCGTGGCAGAAACCGATTATACTATTGTAGATGATCCCCTTGAACTCACGATTTTGGCGAGACAGATTTCGGGAGCGGCGACATTTACGTTTACGCCGATTCTAGATAACGTGGATGAGCCGGATGAAACGGTTCAGGTTACGGGAACTACGCCGGTGGATGGTCTGGAAGTGAGCGAAGCCACACTCATGCTTATTGATTCAGACCCCACGCCCGAATTAACCCTGGGACTATCTATGGAAGCGCTTCCAGAAGATGGAGGACAGGCAATGGTCACGGCAAGCCTAAACGGCAAGTCAAGTTCGGAAACAACAATCATGATCTCCGCATCTGCAATCAATCCCGCCACAGATTCGGATTATACATTAAGTGGAAATGTACTCACGATCGCGGCGGGGGAAACGGAGAGCACGGAAGAAGTGACGATCACGCCCGTGGATAATGACATAGATGAGCCAGATAAGATAGTGACGGTGAGTGGCCAAGTTAATACGCCGGGGGTGACGAATCCTGAAGATGTGACGCTGACGATTCAAGATGATGATCATGCCACCAAGATCACGCTTACAGTGGCACCAATCGGGGTGAATGAGGACACAGAAAACACGTCGGTTACCGTGACGGCAACGCTAGATACTCCGCGGAGTACCGACACGGAATTGACCATTTCGGTAGAATCGGGTACGGCCACTTCAGGGATAGACTTCGCCGATGTGACCCCGTTCGCCTTGACGATTCCGGCAGAGGCAATAAAGGGAACGGAGACGTTTACGTTCGCGCCAATCATGGATGGTGTGGATGAACCAGACGAAGAGGTTCAAATTGCTGGGACGACACCGGTGGAAGGTCTGGACATAGGTAGAACTACGCTTATTCTCTTTGATTCGGATCCGACGCCGGAAGTGATCCTTAATTTAGATCCAGAAGAGATTATGGAAAATGGCGGGCAGGCGACGGTCACGGCGAGTCTGAGTGTTGCTTCAAGCGTGGAGACCATGATCACGATCTCCATGGTTGCAATCTTACCGACCATAGATTCCGATTATATTCCAAGTAGCAACCTGATACTAATGATTCCCTCTGGGGTAACGACCAGTACGGGAGAGGTTACAATCACAGCGGTGAACAATCTGGTGGATGCTCCAGATAAGACCGTAACGGTGAGTGGATTAGCGGAAAATACGCAAGGCGTGATCGGCCCCCCGGAGGTAACGCTGACGATTCTGGATGATGACGAGGCCACCGGAGTCACGCTTAATGTAGAACCTCCTGAAGTGAATGAAGACGATGGGAATACCGTAATCACGGTGACGGCTACGCTCGATACCCAGCGCAGTGAAGATACCGAAGTACTGGTTTCGATCAGGGAGGGCTCTGCTCTGGTAGGAACCGACTACGAGGACGTACCCTCATTCGATATGACGATTCCAGCGGAGGAATTCACAGTTACCGAAACGTTTGACTTGACCCTCGTGGATGATTTAATCTACGAGCAGCCTGAGACGATCACAATTATTGGCGAAAGCTCGGCACTTGGACCGGGCGAGACGGGAAACTACCTCACCATTCTGGATGACGATGAATTGATTACGCTGACAATTCAGGATCAGATGGTTTCCGAAGATGTAGGGATGGCCCAAATACTCGTTGAGGTGAGTCCAGCACCACCGACTGACCTGATTATACCATTTCAAACATTTGAAGTGGACGCCAAAGAGGGAGAGGACTATCAAGTCCCTCAATATTTCTTTGAGATCCCTGCGGGAAATACGGAGGCATTCCTTGACATTCAAATCATGGACGATCCGATCATGGAGTCCGCAGAGACCTTTCAGGTTCGATTGTCGGAGGTGGAGGGTACAGCACTGGATCCGGGCGAGGCAACGGTGACAATAGAAGATGATGATGTGTACTTGTTGCGGGTTGAGGATGCTTCGGAATTGGAGAGTTCAGGTTCATTGACATTTACGGTGATTCTGGACCCACCCCATCCGTCCCAGACGGTACGTGTCGGGTATGAGACTCGTGATGGAACGGCGATAGCCACCACCGACTATGTGTTCCAGCGTGGTATACTAGACTTTCCACCGAACATAGATCGCCGCGAGTTGTCCGTTCCTCTTGTGGATGATTTTGAAGCAGAAATGGTGGAGACCTTTCTCTTGGAGTTGTCCACACCCGAGCATGCGGAATTAGCGGATGACCAAGCCACGGGGACGATTCTGGATGATGATGCGCCGCCCATTGCGAATCTTGCGCCTTCGCTCACGGTGCAGGAAGATGCGGGATTGGCTCGCTTTGAAGTGACCTTAACTCATTCGCTGCCAGGGCGCGAGACTGAAGTAGATTTTATCGTCACCGACCAGACCGCTCAAGCATCTCTGGACTACCAGATGCAAACACAAAGCCCGCTGCGCTTTCCCTCAGGGCAGACCACGCAGTTCATTGAAGTACAGATTCTGGACGATGAGCTATTTGAAGGCCAGGAAACCTTTCAAGTGCAGTTGACGAACATACAAAATGGGGAGTTGGGGCAATCCGAGGGACAAGGCATCATTGTGGATAATGAGGACCCGGTGACGGGAAGCATTCAAGATGTGACAGTCGTTGAGTCAGAAGCGGAGGCGGTATTTCCAGTCATCCTGAGTGGTCAAGATAGCCGGGAACGAACCTTCACCTATACGACCGAAGATGAGACAGCAGAGACAGGACAAGACTATGAAGCGAGAACGGGAACGATCATTTTTCCACCGGGGACGGTTCGCCAGGACATCCGTGTTCCAATTCTGGATAATCTGGAAACCGAAAACACCGAAACCTTTCAGGTGCGTCTATCGGGGGATGGTCTATCCGATGGAGAGGCGCAAGGGACGATTCAAGATGATGATGGACCGCTCACGGTAAGTATCTATGATGAGCGGGTATCCGAGGGAGCGGGTTCACTTCTCTTGCCGGTCCGACTCAGTCGACCAAGTTCCCAGTTGGTAACCGTCCGTTTTACATCCTCGGACGAGACCGCACAGGCAGAATCTGATTATGTAACCTCTCAGGGAATCGTCATCTTCGGTCGGGGGAGTACCGAAGGCAATGTCCGTATTCAAGTCTTGGAGGATTCGGAGGTGGAGTCCGAGGAGACCTTTCGGGTAACGCTTTCGGGTGCAAGAAATGCGGCCATTGCGAGGAGCATAGGGACCGTGACGATTCTGGATAATGATGGGAGCCCCGGTGTCTCGGTACAGAGCGTAACGGTATCCAACCGTGCGGCAACGTTTGAGGTGAACTTATCCAAGCCGTCTCCCTTGCCCGTGCTGGTCAGCTATGCCAGTGAGGATGGGAGTGCCCAAGCGGGAGAAGACTACGAACCGGTGGCAGGCCAGATCACGTTTGCACCGGGCGAAGTATCCAAAACTATGGAGGTCAAGCTTCTGGCGAAGCAGTCGGTGTGGGAAATGAAGACATTTTCGCTTGTCCTGCTCTCGGCCGTAAACGCAGAGGTGCACGAAGCCCGTACCGAGGTAGTGATGGAAGAGGAGAGCGAAGAGAACATCCAGGATGCGTATGTTTCGCGAGTCCTTCGGACCTGGGCCTCACAGGTGGTGGAGGGATTATCCCGGCGAATGGAAGGGATGGCGCAGTGTCGTGTTCCCGATCTATCCTGGCTCCGGTATGGGACGGAGCGTCGGTCTTTGGGGCAGATCTTCAGCGGATGTGGTGCGCAGTATACCGAGGGAGGATGGAGTGTCTGGGGACAAGGCGCATTCACACGGATGAGTGGCAGGGAGGGCGCGCTGTCCTTGCACTCGGATGTCACGACCATGCTGGTGGGAGCAGACTATGCGTGGAGTCAGGGATGGATGGCGGGGCTCTTGGCAGCACAAAACTGGGATCAAGGCACGTATGAGACGCCGACACGGTCCGGGACTGCATCGTCTCAATTGACGGGGCTCTATCCGTATGTTAGCTATCAAACGGGGACTGGGATGCGTACATGGGTACTCTTGGGGCTTGGACGCGGCGAGACCGAAGTAGACATGTTGGAGTCAGAGGTGGATGCTGCACTGGTTGCATTGGGATTGACTGGAACTCTGACGGAGGGTACGACGGGACGACTAAGCTACGAGGTGGATGCGTTTTGGGCTACGGCGGATGTAGAGAATAGATCGGATCTGGGGGTACGCCGGGTCCGTGCAGGCGTGGAGGGAAGTCTACGATTCGGACCGGGCCTGCAGCCCTACATGGAGGCTGCACTTCGTCAGGATGGAGGCGATGCAGAGACGGGGGTGGGGATTGAACTGGGCGGCGGAGTACGCTGGTCAACCAGCCGATTGCGTGCAGAATTAGGAGGACGTACGTTGATGCTGCATACAGATGAGGGGATGCGAGAATGGGGATTGATGGGGGCCATTGAGTATGGATCGCCGGGCGGACTGGGCCCCTCCATGCGAGTACGTCCCCTGTGGGGAAATGTATATGGCGGAAATCTTTGGCGCGAAACACCACTGCATTCCATGGGACAGGGGCGTACCGATCAACGCGTAGAGATGGAACTGGGGTATGGAACACCGATCAAGAAAAGCCTCGGACGATCAATTGTAGGAATGACAATGGATCCGAGGGGACGCGCTTATCGGATTGGATACAACCTGCATATGAAGAAAGGATTGCAATTCTCCGTAGCCACCACCGCGCGAACCGTAGAGGCAAATGAGCCCCTGCTCTCGTACGGCATCAGCGCACGCATGGATTTGAAATGGTGATCCAGCAGGGTCAGTTGTACACGAGGGTGTATTTAAAAACTTCAAAAGATTCATTGCTTTCGAGAGAGAAGTAAAAAGTGCAACCCCAACGAGTCATTCCACAGCACATAATCATTTGAAGACGTCACTTCCGACTGGAATGAGAGGTTCACCTTTCAGTGATCAATGAAGAATATAAAAACCTTCGGTATCGGACAATCACTCTGAGCAGAGAGGCGTACAAATCTTCAAAAAATTTCTGCAATGACAAATCCGCGTGTGTAAGAGTTTTTTTCAGCCCATAGACTAAACGTCCTGAATTGTTATCGTGCTCTTTTGTGTAGGAGATCAATTTTGTTGTTTTGACTGACAAAGGTCTGTATGATGCTGCGACCTCTTTTACACTCAGTTTATCCTCTCTCAGGGTAGTCACAGATTATCATACATACATTATTAGGAACTAGATAGAATTTATCTACTGGGAGTTGTCACATGAAGCAACCTCGGTTACAATTTGGAACATCGTCATTGGTCGTAGCAGCTTTTGTGGGACCTGGAACCGTACTGACTTGTGCCACGGCAGGGATTGATTTTGGCTATTCCTTAGGATGGGTGTTATTATTTTCTGTGGGAGCCACCTTCGTCCTTCAATCATTTACCGCAAGAGCTGGGATCCTGTCTGGTCTTGGTATGGGGGAGGCATTGCGAATCTATACCCAGAATTCGTCAATACGTTGGATTGTAATCTCACTGGTTGTCTTAGGGCTATGGGCAGGTACCGCGGCATTTGAGACAGGGAATATCGTGGGAGCGGCAGCAGGTATCAGTAGTCTCATCGGACTACCTCATAGTATTCTGGTGATCCTGGTTGGTGGACTCGCAGCAGCAGCACTCCTGTTGCAGATGCGCATGATTACTCAGGTATTGGCCGGGTTAGTCACATTCATGAGTGTGATGTTTTTGTTGACCGTGCTGCTTGTACCGGTGGATTGGCAACAGGCGTTCACAGGACTTGTGATTCCGAATATCCCGGAAGGAGGTCTTGTACGTACAGTTGCACTGGTTGGTACGACCGTTGTTACCTACAATCTTTTCTTGCATGGGAGCGCGGCAAAAAAGTATTGGTCTGGTACTGATTCGCAGTTTGCATGGCGGCGTGAGATTACAGGAATGGCGATTTTTCTCCCCCTGGGTGGCGTTGTATCGGTTGCAATATTGATTGCAGGGGCAACGCTCGGGGTTGATTCCGTCACGTCAGTCGCAGCGATTGCACCGGTCATTCGACCGGTAGCAGGCCCATTTACGGAACTACTTTTTGGCGTTGGACTTTTTGCTGCAGGAATTACCTCTGCCGTCACGGCTCCTCTGGCAGCGGCTTATGGAGTTCGTGAAATTTTCGGGTGGCCGGATGATACAAGACATCCAGGGTTTCGGATTGTCTGGATTTCCGTCTTATTGACGGGAGTCGGGTTTGCTATATATGGTCGCAATCCGCTGGAAATAATCATCGCTGCTCAGGCTGCGAATGGATTACTCCTACCTGTTATTGCCTGGTTTGTGCTGTTTTTGTCAACAAGACAAAAGGCCTCAGGACTGCCACGCTGGTACATGGGGCTCGGAATCATTGTGACTCTGATCTGTGGAGGGTTGGGGATTCGAACCTTAATATGGGTTTGGGGACAATTGAGTTAAGGGGTATCTCCAAGTACTTTGTTGAGTTCCTGAACCCTCTTCCTTTCAGTCCATACCGCCACGATGATAGATCCTTCGTAAAGTAGATATAGAGGGATTGCGGCCGCAAACATAGAGAAAGGATCCGCAGGGGTTACGATTGCTCCAATAATAAAAACGCTCAAAAGGGCGTACTTGCGAAATGTACGTAAGCGTTCGGGGGTGGCAATCCCCAATTTGGTAAGGAAGTAAATTACAACGGGAAGTTCAAAAAGAATTCCCGCTCCAAACGCCCACCATGTGACACTGCTGAAATAGCGCGTAATGTCAAATTCATTTCGGATGAGATCAGAGATGTTGAAATTACTAAAAAAATTGAGTGCGAGTGGTGTGATGACAAGGTATCCAAATAGTATTCCCACCACGAAAAAGATCGTTGCAAATGCAGCAATAAATTTCATGCCGACTTTTTCTCGGGGATAGAGTCCCGGCTCAATAAATTTCCAGATATAATAGATCAGGATCGGAGATCCAGCGACTAACCCTACTGCCATCACAATTCCTACAAGTGCGAAGAACTGCCCCGTTACCGTACGATTTTGCAGATGCAGATCCGTAAAATCAAGCCCCAGGAGCTGGTAGGTAACGAAATCCGATCTGGCTGGCCCCATGAGAACCACATCCACAACCCAATCGTGGAAGATGGCTGCAACAATGGTCATGATGACTACCCCTCCCACTCCCTTGATGATGGTCCATCGCAGATCTTCAAGGTGATCCAGAAACGACATTTCACCGCCTTCTGGCAATACATTCTCCCGTGGCTCGGCAAGTGCTTCCGTCTGGACGGATTGAATGGCAAGGGTAGATTCAGTGGTCTTCTCCCGCTGGAATAGTCTTCGCCAACTAAAGCCCATGGTTTTTATATGCGTACTCGTACTGCCGAGTCAGAACTTCCCGTATTATTACGATTGAGGGCTAACTCCATCAGTGTGTCTACCCATAAACCCTCTCCTTCAAGTCTTACGCGTCCCTGTCCCCAAGTAAATTCAAAGATGCTAAAATACCCTGCAACCTCAAACCCCTCATCTCTGAGTTGATTCAGCGCGTAAAGTGCAGACGCACCGCTGTTGAGCAGATCATCCAAAATTACCACGGGCAGGTTACAGTCAAGAGGTCCCTCAATGAGTCGCTGACGTCCATGGGACTTGCGTTCAGGCCTGACGAAGCCACCCATGAGAGGGGGATACCCATCTGCATGAATCGCTGCACAGACCATTGCATGCCCCCCAAATCCATATCCAGCGACCTGCTTACAGCCGGCCTGTCGCAACTGATCAGCGATCAGACTGCCGAGTTTAGCAGAAATATTCCCGTCAAGAAGGGGAATCCGCAAGTCTAAAAGCCAATCTACCTCTTCACCATGAGGATCAATGATATGTTCGTGTTCCCCGCACACCAAAGCCATATCATAAATCTCTTCGGAAAGTCGTGAACAGTGTAAATCGGACGATTGTTCTATTTTCCCGACTTCCATTGATGTTAGCGTAAGGGCGACATATGTATACCAAACCTAGATGGGACGGTTCAGGAAAAAGTCATTGCACTGGACAGAGAGACGGGACACAACAAGCCACCTCCCTGTGTGATCCTCCGCAGCTCACATGCACAGAGCAGATATATTTCCATAAACATCATCGCGTTATGCAATCACAAAATCGTAGAGAGGGTGTGCCTCACACAGTGCATGGATTTCTCCTTTCACCTGCTGCTGTACAGATTCATCGGTTGGTGCACTCAAGACGCGATCAATTAAGAGGATCACCTCTTCAATATCTGTTTCCTTGAACCCTCTTGTTGTAACGGCGGCTGTCCCCAAACGGATGCCACTCGTCACGAAGGGACTTTGATCGTCAAAGGGTACCATATTTTTATTGACGGTGATGTGTGCAGATTGTAAAGCCCGTTCCGCATCTCGTCCAGTAATATTCTTACAACGAAGATCCACCAATACAAGGTGGTTATCTGTTCCTCCGCTGACCACATCATATCCTTGTGACATAAACGCTTGCGCCATCACAGTTGCATTCTGTTGTACCTGTTTCGCATAGTTGGCAAACTCAGGCTGCATGGCTTCCATGAAGGCCACCGCCTTGGCGGCTATGACATGGATAAGCGGGCCGCCTTGCATGCCTGGGAATACAGCAGAATCAAGTAATTCGCCCATATTTCGAACTCGTCCACTCTTAGGAGCAACTTTCCCAAAAGGATTCTCAAAGTCCTGTCCGATGAGTAGCATCCCTCCTCTAGGGCCCCGAAGGGTCTTGTGGGTAGTTGTTGATACAATGTGGGCATGGGGGAGGGGATCATTGAGGATTCCTGCTGCAATCAATCCAGCGGGGTGAGCCATATCCATCCATAGTAAAGCACCGACTTCATCGGCGATTGAGCGAAATGCTTCATAGTCAAAATCTCTTGAGTATGCACTAGCACCGATAGAAATCAATTTAGGATGGACGGATTTTGCTTTCTCACGGACACGATCCATGTCAATGCGCCCATCTTTTTCCACGCCGTAATACATTGCCTGGAACCAGATCCCAGAGAAGTTCACAGGGCTCCCATGAGTCAGGTGTCCTCCATGCGCAAGATTAAGCCCCAGGAATGTGTCGCCTGGTTCAAGGCAACTTAGGTAGACCGCTGCATTCGCCGATGCACCTGAATGTGGTTGGACATTTACCCAGTCGCATTGAAACAACTCCTTTGCACGAGATCGAGCCAAATCCTCCGCAATATCTGCTAGTTCACATCCGGCATAGTAGCGCCGTCCGGGAAGTCCCTCAGCATATTTATTCGTGAAAACAGATCCTTGTGCTTCCATGACAGCTCTAGAGACAAAGTTCTCCGAAGCAATCAACTCCAGCCCAAAATTCTGCCGATCTACTTCCTGTTCAATAGCGGAGTAGATTTCTGGATCTTGTAATGCAAGATGACTCATAGTTAATGTTGAATAAGATTAGATCAATTTGCCCCCATCAAGGCATAAACAAGAATGTTGGTTCCCATTTGCAGGGCAAGTTGTCGAGTTTCCAGCGGTAGGTCATGAACTGATTCGGGTTCCCATCCATCGCCTAAATCACTCTCATAACTGTAGAAGACACAGAGGCGCCCGTAACGGTCAAACAAACCCAAGCCCTGAGGTGGTTTGCCATCATGCTCATGGATTTTAGGGAGACCGTTCGGAAACGGATAGTGAATACCAAAGATAGCATGATCAAAGGGGAGCTCGATAAATTCCTGCTCGGGGAATACCTTGGCCATTTCTCGCCGAATTGCTTCATCAAGACCATAATTATCGTCAATATGCAAAAATCCGCCTTGTTCCAGATATTGGCGGAGTTGAGTGGCATCATGATCTGTAAAAACAACGTTGCCATGCCCAGTGAGATACAAGTAGGGAAAAGTGAATAACCGATCATTAGAGAGTTCCACGACCTCAGCAGTTGGGGCAACATGTACCAGTGTTTTTGAGCGTACATACGTCAACAGTTCAGGAAGCGACTGTTCATCACTGTACCAATCTCCACCACCTCCATATTTTATGCGTGCGATTGAAAAAGCAAATTCCTGAGCTTTACAGGGGATGGCAAGCACGGCGCATAAACAAATTAATTGAATCACAGACATAGCCCCAAATTATACCCATTTATACGATGATCACAAAAACTTGATTACTTTGGGCCAGAATTTTCTGCTATACTCTTCGGGTAAAGTCATAGCAACATTTGAGTGAATAGGACGTTTGCTGTGGTTCATTCGGAATTCCTATGCGCCGGACTCTACTCTTGATCAATTTACTGGTTACAATGTCTGTAACCGCTCAGGAATTTGACCAAGAGCAACTCCTTGCAAACCTGCGATTTCAGGTTCCAGAGTTGGTAGGAGCTGAGCTATCCATTGGGGATTTGGAATCTAGTCCATATGGAAATCTCAAGCAGGGCTCGCTTACGATCAATGAACAACAGACGATTCAATTTCTGCTTTCTGAGGAACTGGGACATCTCATTCTTCTCACCTCATCCCCGATAGACGTCAATCTTAGTCAAGCTGAAATTGATCAGAAGATTAATGAGCAACTGGCACAGGAAACTCAGGTTGCTGCGGAGTCTCATCGGGCACTAAGTCGGTTTGCAGAGGGGAGACCGAGTCGAGGTCCTATTGATGCACCGATCACAATTTTTGAATTCAGTGATTTTCAGTGCCCCTATTGTGCACGGGCAAGCAAAGTCGTAGAGCAACTCATAGATAAGTATCCAGAATTGGTTCGGTTCGTTTATTTGCACTTCCCACTGGATATGCATGACTGGGCTAAACCTGCCGCGATTGCTGCGGAGTGTGCTGCAAGGCAGAGCGACTCCGCTTTTTGGGTTCTACATGATAAATTTTTTGAATTACAAAGTACAATTTCGATCGATTCGATGCTTGAAACCGTTCGGTTTTGGCTAGAGGAGACTCCCATTGATCTTGATTTATGGCAAGCCTGTGCGAGCGACGAATCCACTGCTGCAAATCAAGGTGTCTCACTTGACGTTGATATTTCGATTGCCACCGCACAGCGTTTTGGTCTCACCGGAACACCTGCTTTCTATGTGAATGGGTTTCTCCTGAATGGATCCCGTCCCATCCAAGCATTCGAAAGTATAATTTCTAGGATTCAGACCGATAATTGATCAGTTACTGTCAACTGTGAACAGATTGTAGACGCTGAAATTTGTTTATGAGCATTGTTCAAAAAATCTTCATTCATATCCAGTGAAGCCTAATCTGTCAAGAAATAACCTTTCTTTTCGATCTCTAATGCGTATCCAACGACACTCTTCCTATTTCATAAAATTTGTGTGTATTCTCACTGTGGGCATGACGTTGGTGGCTGCTAATGTGCTGGCTCAGAACAACTTAGACGAGCCAATTCCCGTTGACAGCGCGGTAACAGTTGGTCAGTTGGAGAGCGGCCTTACCTACTATTTGCGAGAGAACTATGAACCGGAATCTCGCCTTGAACTTCGTCTGGTCGTTAATGCAGGTAGCATCCTTGAAGATGAGGATCAGCAAGGATTGGCCCATTTTGTTGAGCACATGCTGTTTAATGGCACACAACGGTTTCCGAAGCAGACACTTATGGCATTCTTGCAACGTATTGGAATGCAGATCGGGCCTGATATCAATGCCTACACAAGTTTCGACGAAACGGTTTATCAACTTCAGGTGCCTACCGATAGCATGGAGTTGGTTCGGAAGGCCTTCCAAATATTAGAAGACTGGGCAGCATATGCAACGATGAGCGATGAAGAAATTGATAATGAGCGCGGGGTAGTTTTGGAAGAATGGAGAAGTGGGCGGGGGGCCTATGGACGTATGCTTGACCAAGTTCTCCCAACAATTCTCGGTGAGTCCCGCTATGCAGAGAGACTCCCCATCGGCGACACGCTTGTGATCCAGCAGAGTTCCTACGAAACCGTCCGCCGCTTTTATGAGACTTGGTATCGGCCCGATCTGATGGCGGTTGTAGTGGTAGGGGCATTGGATGTGCCTACCATGCAATCCCTTGTAGAGGAACACTTTGCCTCAATTCCTGCTACTGAGAATCCGGTGCCCCGTCCAACTTTTGAAGTACCGCTGATGGAGACTCGCTATAAAGTGGTAAGCGATCCGGAGTATGATTTTCTTCCGAGCTTGACGGTCTCTTATCGCCGGCCAAACATGGACATGCATACGATCGGTGACTATCGCCGATCTATGGTGGGGGCCATTTCCAGAGGGATGCTTTCCCAACGTCTTTCTGAGATCGCGCAAGATGGCACGCGTACTCCTTTTCTCATCGCAAGTGCCAGAAGTGGAGATATTGTGCGCGCGGTTCCGCAATTTAGTTTGACAGCATATGCAAATGAAGATAGTCTCATTGCTGCCTTTCGTACGCTGATCTTAGAGGCGGAGCGAGTCAAGCAGCACAGCTTCACACCGGGCGAACTCTCAAGATATAAGGAGTCTTTCCTGCGCTCGCGTGAGGAAGCCTACAACGAGCGAGAGAATACTCCCTCGGCTCAACTGGCATCCTCTTATGTAAGTCATTTTCTGGAAGATTCTCCCATCCCAAGTATCGTGAATGAATATCAACTTGCTAAACAGCTGGTACCTACGGTCACTCTGGAGGAGGTGAGTGCCTATTTACCTAACGCACTGAGTAGTAAGGATCGAATGGTTACGGTATACCTTCCAGAAAAGCCCTCTCTTGAATGGGTAACCGAAGATCTTCTGGCTGGTACGCTTGAAAAATATGATGGCGCTACGATAGAGCCTTATATGGATGTTGAGTTGGATGTGCCTCTGTTTGAAAAGGACTTGGTCCCGGTAGAGGTCATCAGCGAGAGGTCCATATCGGAACTTGGAGTCACTGAAGTTACCTTGGCAAATGGGATTCGTGTCGTAATGAAACCTACCGATTTCCGCGCAGATGAGGTTCGGTTTACGTCCTTTAGTGAAGGGGGTACATCTCTTTACAACGATCGTGAGTACCCCACCGCTGTATATGGAGCAGGTGCAGTGACCACTAGTGGGGTTGGGGTATTTGATCAGACGGCATTACGTAAAAAGCTTTCTGGAAAGCGAGCATTCGTATCGGCCTACATTACAGGTTTATATGAGGGCTTCAGGGGAAATGCCTCACCGGAAGACCTAGAATTATTATTCCAATTGATTCATTTGCGGGCGACACAAGCACGCCTTGACTCGTCTGCATTTTTGTCTGAGATCAACCTGTATCAAACATATCAGGAAAATCGCAAAAATTCTCCAGATGCAGCGTTCAGTGATACGCTCCGCACCACGCTGTACATGAACCATCCTCGGTACAGGCCAGTCACTACAGATGAACTTGACCAAGTTGATATGATGCGGTCATTGGAAATTTATCAGGATCGATTCAAAGATATGGATGATTTCGTCTTTATCTTCGTAGGTGCATTTGACGTTGATACGTTAACTGCACTTGCCCAAACTTATCTTGGGACTCTTCCTGCCACAGATCGGAATGAGACATGGAAGAATGTTAACATGAGTACTCCCAACGGGGCAGTGATCAAAACAGTCTATGTAGGTCAAGAGCCCCAGAGTCGAGTGAATATTACGTTTAATGGATCCTCTGAAGTTTCTCGTGAGTCTCTACATCACATGGAGTCCTTGGAAATGCTCCTGGATATCTTATTGTTTGAGGAGTTGCGTGAGGAGAGGGGAGGTGTCTATGGTGCTGGCGTAAGTGGCACGCTTGTGCGACGTCCTCTGGAGAGATTTACGTTCGCCATTAACTTCGGATGTGATCCTGAGCGTGCAACAGAATTAACGGATGCTGTTTTTGAGACGATTGAAGAAATTAAGCAGGATGGTGTATCCGAAGATTATATCGCTCGGGTACAAGAGCAACAGCGACAGGCTCGTACGGTTCTTCTTGAGGAGAATGGATTCTGGGTGAACGCGTTACGTAATGTCTACTATGCGGATGCAGTGTCTGAGCCTTTGGATATCCTTAGGTACAATGAACTTGTTGATGGTTTAACATCTGAAGATATACAACAGGCTGCAACGAAGTGGTTAACTGATCGGTATGTTCAGGTAACCCTCTATCCTGAACAGCAATAAGCTTGTTTTTAGGGCAGAACTTCGTTTTTTTCATCATCCTTAATCGCCTCTGAAAAGGATCTAAGGAGTTAGGATATAGGAGATTGTGATTATTCGTCACCAAAGCCCTCGGAGCCACCAAGGTGCGATTAAGTCATTCCCCCTTGTGTGCTTGAATCAGATTCCAAGTCCGCCAGTAACTTCCAGTGTATGACCTGTGATGTAGCTAGCGAGCGGTGATGCCATGAGCAGAATTCCGGCAGCTGCCTCCTCTGGCGTGCCGGGCCTCTTCATGGGAATCCCTGCAAAAGAAGCCTCCCGTATCTTTTGAGGGATGCCAAGAGCTATGGAGTGGTCTTGAATCGTAAACGATTGTCCTTCCTCCGCCGGACGTGTAAGTCGCGTGTCAATAAATCCAAACGCTACCGCATTACACCGGATGCCAAAAACACCCAGTTCTCGAGCAATCGTTTTGGTCATTCCAATCACTCCCATCTTCGCGGTAGCATAATTTATCTGTCCGATATTCCCATGGAGTCCAGATGTGGAGGATACATTGATGATACAACGATGAGGGTGGGGGATCCCCTTTTCCATCTCTTCCTTTGCCAAAGGGCGCCACAATTGTGTGATTGCCCTGCAGAGGCGAAAAGGAGCCAGTGTGTGGACATTTTGTATTTGTAGCCACTGCTCATCTGTCATCTTATGCAACATTCCATCCCAGGTGTAGCCTGCGTTATTAACCAAGATATTGAGGTGCCCACATTGATCAATGATCTTTTCAATCAACAGTTCGGGGATATTTGGCTCTGTGACATCACCGGGTAGAGCCCATGCAGTCTTGCCAGTTTCCCGAATTGAGTGAACAGCAGTAACACAGGCATCTGCATCTAAGTCATTGATGAATACACTTGCACCTCCGGCGGCAAACTGTTGGGCAGCAGCATATCCGATTCCATTTGCAGAACCCGTGATGAGGACGACTTGATTCTCAAACATGATTTTTTAGATCGATTCTAAGGGTTGAAAGATAGTGAATCTAGAGATCGCGTAACAATCTAACGAATGCTCTCGTAGGGATAGAAAGTGCTCTTGTAGCCTGGGAATACAATAGCAAAATTTCATTCTCAATTCCTGATCCATGCTAAAGTATTTACTTGGTGCCGTCCTGTATGGCAGTTTAGTTTCAGTACCTCAGGCGCAATCCCTTAACGGCGTATCACAACCAGAGGCAAACAATTATGAATCTGACTCCTCGGACAAGTTCCAGCCCAGCTTCAAACCGTCTGTAACGCTCACCCGAGCGACGGGTAGCATCCGAGTTGATGGTCAATTGGACGATGACGGGTGGAATGATCTGATTCCAATACGCAATTTTTCTGAAGCTTTTCCCAATGAACTGGGGCAGCCCCCCGTAGAGTTGATGGCAATGATCACCTATGATGATGATCATCTTTATGTTGCAATTGAGATGAAGGATGATCCCATGACGATCCGCGCGAACCTAAGCGATCGCGATGAGATTTGGCAGGATGATTACGCTGGCGTCATACTTGATCCGAATCGTGATGGGCAAGGAATGTATTTCATTGCCTCAAATCCACTTGGAATCCAAGGCGACTCATTTATTTCACCCAACAATGAGGATGAGGGCTTCAATATCCTCTTTCGATCCAGTGGTCAGATTACAGAAACAGGCTATCAGGTCGAATTTGCCATCCCCTTCAAGAGTCTGCGGTTTCCGAATGTTGATGTTCAGACTTGGGGAGCTACCTTCTGGATTACGCGACCTCGTGAGAGCCGTAGTCAATATTCGTGGGCGGCAGTTGACCGAGATGACCCTTGCATGAGTTGTCAACTTGGGGAGATCAGCGGGATTCAAGGTGTCAGATCAGGCCGCAACCTGGAAATTCTCCCCTCACTGACCGGAGCAGGTGCCGGAGCACTCCGGGAGAGTGAAGTGCCTTCGTCAGGGTTCAAGAATGAGCGCATAACGTTTGAACCATCGCTGAATCTGAAGTATGGCATTACTTCCGAGCTCACAACAGATGTCACCGTAAATCCTGACTTCAGCCAAATTGAATCAGATGAGGCCCAGATTGATGTAAATTCTACCTTTGCATTGTTCTTTCCTGAGCGGCGTCCCTTTTTTCAAGAAGGATCAGGGTTATTTGATTCCGAGATTCAGACCGTCTATACCCGGTCAATTAATGATCCAATTGGGGCAGCCAAGGTGACTGGACGTTTTGGGACTGTGGATGTAGCATACATCGGCGCACGGGATAATAATTCTCCCCTTCTCTTACCCTTTGAAGAGGAAAGCCATTTGTTAGAAGGTGGTCGGAGTGTTTCAAATATTCTGCGGTTGCGACACAATTTCAACAATGATTCATTCATTGGGGCCTTACTCACGGATCGTAGACTGGATGAGGGGGGATCGGGCTCGACAGTGAGTCTTGATGCAGCGACAAGATTTCTGAAGAAATATATTCTTAACGCTCAAGTCGTATATAGCAAGAATGTAGAGCTTGATGATGAACAGATGAGTGAGGATATTGTCGACATTACGTTCGGTAAGAAAGGGTATACAGGTGCGTTGGATGGTGAATCATTCAGCGGCTATGCCACAAGAGTTGAATTGGACAGGGATGGACCCTATTGGTCGTTTGAGGGTGCTTACGAAGCGGTGAGCCCCACGTTTCGAGCGGATAACGGATTTGTACGTCAGAACAATGATCAGACGGCCTATCTCTGGCAGGGGGGAACTATCTATCCTCAAAAAGTCCTCGGGTTCGCAGATCGGATCCGTCCAAATATGTTGATCGGAAGCAGTTGGAATTTCGATGGTCTGCAAAAAAGTTTTTTCTTCCGTTCCTCCGTATTTGTTCAACTAAAGCGACAGACTAATTTCCAAGTCAACTGGTGGTATCGGAATGAGAATTTTGCAGGTATGCAGTTTGATGGAATCACCAGCCTAAATATTTGGGTTTCCAGTAATTTCAGCAAGAAGATAAATCTTGGAGCACAAGTGGAAGTGGGCGAGTCGATTGCACGTTTCTTGGACGAGCCAGAAATTGGAGATAGCTTTGAAATTTATGCGTGGGGGACCCTACGGCCAACGCAACGAATGTCTATTCAGCCCAGACTTGCATATTCACGACTTTCTGAAAAGGAAACAGGCGAAGAACATTTCAGTGGATACATTGCACGTGTACGAATGAAGTACCAGTTTAGCCGGCGCTTTTTCTTGCGCACAGTGGTGCAATACAGTGATTTTTCAGAATCTCTTGAGATTGATCCCCTCTTGACCTACAAGGTCAATGCATTTACAGCTCTTCATGTCGGTTCAACACATGATCTAGATCAGTTCACACGTATAGAAGGAGAGAGAAAGTATTTTCGACAGAGCAGTCGCCAACTATTCTTTAAAGTCCAATATCTTTTTCGCAGATAATTGTTTTATCGAAATTTGCGTCGTAAATTTCAGAAACCAAATTTATGATGCAATGAAAAGACTCACAAATCGTAGAACATTTATCAAGACGGCTTCAGCTGGGGTGGCTGGTGTATCGTTGCTTGGGGCCTCTCGTGGGATCGCTGCTCCTTCCAATCGGTTGACCGCGGCGGTGATGGGGGTCAACGGTCGAGGGGGCGTATTAGCCACATCTTTTGCCCGGGCAGAGGGCTGTGAAGTTACCCATATTTGTGATGTGGATGAGCGTGCAGTCGCCAATTCAATCCAGGAGGTCGCTCAGATCGGAAGTTCCCCTGTCGGGGTAGTGGATGTCCGCAACGTGTTGGAAAATCCTGATGTAGATATTCTCGTCATTGCTGCGCCCGATCACTGGCAGACTCCGGCAGCGATCATGGCCATGGAGGCCGGGAAGCATGTCTACGTCGAAAAACCGGCTAGCCACAATCCTCATGAAGCAGAAATGCTGGTAGCAGCACAAGTTCGGTATGACCGGGTGGTACAAATGGGAAATCAGCAGCGTTCATCTCTTGAGTCAGCACAGATCATTGAAGCGATTAAGGAAGGAATCATTGGGCGGGCATACTTTGCACGGGCATGGTACGCAAACAGCCGCGGGTCCATAGGTCGTGGTCAACCTGCCGAAGTACCTGGCTGGCTAAATTATGATTTATGGCAGGGGCCCGCCCCCAGGATGCCCTATAAGGACAACATGATTCATTATAACTGGCACTGGTTCAGGCATTGGGGTACCGGCGAGATATGCAATAATGGTACGCATGAGATTGATATTTGCAGATGGGCCCTCGGAGTAGATCACCCCGTCCGTGTTACTTCCTCCGGTGGCAGGTATCATTTTGATGACGATTGGGAATTTTTTGATACACAAATTGCCTCGTTTGATTTTGAAGGGGATAAGACCATTATCTGGGATGGTCGCAGTTGCAATTCATACCCTTTACATGACCGTGGTAGAGGGGCATCCATTCACGGCGAGCATGGAACGGTGATCCTTGATCGCAATGG
Organism: Rhodothermales bacterium; assembly: GCA_965209015.1. Taxonomy (GTDB): domain Bacteria; phylum Bacteroidota; class Rhodothermia; order Rhodothermales; family Bin80; genus Bin80. Next base: position 1,282,348 of record OZ242367.1, read on the forward strand.
ATATATTGTCTATGATCAGGACAAGAAAGAGGTTTGGAAGCGCTCTCGTATCTCCTCTGGTGAATCTGCCATGGACGTTCGAGGAGGAGGAGGGTTGACCGATCGGCACATCATGAATATGCTTCAGTCCATTCGTGATGGCGTCCCTCAGAATTCCCCCATTGATGATGCTCAGAAAAGCACGTTACTTTGCCACCTTGGTAATATTGCTCAGACTACGGGGAGCGTACTTCATTGCAATCCTATGAATGGTCGAATTTTGAACGACGAAAATGCAATGGCTCATTGGGGACGCGAGTATGAGCCAGGTTGGGAACCAAAGGTATAATCACTGACTCACCAAAAGGAAAATGAATCGGCGAAATTTTATCAGAACAGGGGGTGCCGCTGCAGCAGGAGGACTCTTCGTTCGTTCCAGAACAGCACCGACTCAGAAAATGAAGGTTGCGCTTGTTGGAACTGGATCGCGTGGTACTGGAATGTGGGGACGAGCGATCGTAAATGATTATGCAGACGAAGTTGAGTTTGTGGGCTTATGTGATCATAATCCAGGTCGGCTGGAATATGCCAAAGAATATATTGGAGTCAATTGTCCAACCTTTGCAAATTTTGACGAGATGATTCTTAAGACTCAGCCCGATAAGGTCATCGTAACAACCATGGACTCTACCCATCATAAGTTCATTGTTCGGGCGATGGAGATGGGGTGTGATGTTGTGACGGAGAAGCCCATGACCACAGATGCAGAGAAGGTTCAGGCAATTCTTGACACTCAATCTATCACGCGTAAGAACGTGACGGTCACATTTAACTACCGGTATTCCCCTAACCGTCAGCGGATGAAAGACTTGCTGATGAATAATCGAATTGGCAAGATCACGTCAGTTGATTTTCATTGGTACCTGGATGTCTATCATGGTGCAGACTATTTTCGGCGCTGGCATGGTAGGGAGCGCTTTGGAGGGACACTGTTCGTACATAAGGCAACCCATCATTTTGATCTCTTAAATTGGTGGTTAGAGTCTGAGCCTGAGGAGGTATTTGCCTTGGGTGCTCTGGAACGCTATGGACATAATAATCCATTTCGCCATACCAACTGCAGAAATTGTCCTCATAGCAATGAATGCGTTCATTATTGGGATATCACAAAGAGTCAGCGGAATATGGATCTGTATGTTGCGAATGAGCAATATGACGGCTATCTGCGGGATGGATGCGTATGGCGTGAGGACATAGACATCTACGACAAGATGAGTGCGCAAATTAAATACGCGAATGGGACTCATGTAAATTATTCATGCACAACTTATTCTCCTTATGAAGGATATCGGATTGCATTTAATGGAACGGAGGGTAGACTTGAATCATGGATTCAGGAACGTCAACCATGGCCGAAGGAACCATTCGATACGATTCGTATCACAGATAATTTTGGACAGACCGAGATCATTGAAATTCCACACGGTGACGGTGGTCATGGGGGAGGAGACACAAGACTAAAAGACCGTATTTTCAGAGATGAAAACGCTCCTGATCCCTATCGTCAAGCAGCGGGATCAAGAGACGGTGCAATGTCAGTTCTGATCGGGGTTGCGGCAAGGGAAAGTGTCAAAACGGGGGAGCCGGTCCGAATTGAGTCACTCACTTCACTAAAGCCCCGTGCCATAAGGCCATAACTGTCAGACTTAACTCATCGCGAATCATGCTTAGAGTAAATTATTTCCCGATTTTTCTTTTCAGTTGTTTTCTTGGTGCTTGTGCATCATATGGTGGGCTTACATCTACGGAGACCGCCAGCCCTGTCATGGGTAGTTGGGATTATACCGTTGAAAGTCCCGACGGTATTTTTACGGGTAAATTTTTGATCTCGGAGGGAGAGTATGGTCATAAGTTAGTATTTACCTCGGATGAAGAGGATACTGAACCTATTCAGGCAGAAGCCGTCCAGTTTGATTCAGAGACCCAAATGCTCACATTTGAATTCGATAATCAGGACTATGGTCGGATGGAAGTTTCTCTTACTCTTCATGAGGGAGGAATGAATGGGATATTACATTCTGTCCAGTTTGGTGTTGATGCTCCATTGACCGCAACACGTACAGGTCAATAGGTCATATGCATGTATGGTCTAGTTGGTAAACAGGTTCGTGTGCATCTTTATACGCATGATGGAATTGTACTGGGAGCCATCACCGGACGGGTTGCGGATGTCGCTGCCAAGGTAGAGGTGGCGCCAGGAATGAAAAAGGATCTTGCATTGGTGGTGGACATAGAGATAGTGGAAGGGGAATCATCCATCTATACCAATAGCAGTGGAGAGGATCATGAAGGATGGTTTGCCATTCAGGATATTGAAGTTATAGATGATGAGGCGGTTCCTGGTTGGTCAAGGAATTGAGTCTGCCGGTTGGTCTTGATTCAAGAAAATTGATGCTCTCGTCTCTTCGTTCGGAGCGAATGATGAGGGTAAGTCTTTTGGGTAATGATGTATTAAAAGTGCTTTCTCTTCGGCACTTGGATTTTGATCAGAGGAAATCGGGATGTGACCGTACGCCATATCATGGATACACTGGTTCACTGTGTTGAATATTGAATTCCTCAGTGAGCTAACATTGATTCAGAGACTGTTCAAAGTCATGAATCAAATCCATCCGATCTTCTATCCCAACAGAAATACGAAGAAGGTCATCACGAATGCCTGCCTTCTTTCGCTCATCAGCAGAGAGCCCAATATGTGAACTAATTGCTGGGCGGGTCATGAGCGACTCAATTCCACCCAAACTTGGCGCATAAACTGGGATCTCGAGGTGCTCAATCAAGTTCTCGGTAGCCTCGAGGCCTCCTTTCAGTTCTAGACTCAACATTCCACTATAGCCTTTGAAGAGTTGGGTAGCCCGTTGATGTTGTGGATGGGATGTAAGTCCGGGATAATAAACATGTGCGACTGCATGGTGAGCATCAAGAAATTTAGCCAGAGCAAGTCCATTGGCATTATGCTGCCGCATCCGCAAAGCGAGTGTTTGAATTCCACGGTGTAATAAAAAACAGGCGTGAGGATCCAGAGAACTTCCGAGAGAGGATAAATTCTTTCCTGCCTTACGGACCCAGTCTCCGTTCCCTATGATCACGCCAGCTAAGAGATCAGAATGTCCATTCAGATATTTACTGGCGCTGTGCAATGAAAGATCAAATCCAGCATTTGCGGCCCGATAGTTGAATGGGGTAGCAAATGTATTATCAATCAATGATACCAACTGATTCGCTTGGGCAAATTCGACAATCCCCTCAAGATCAGCTACTTGGAGCAGTGGGTTCGCGATAGATTCAACATAGATCGCACGTGTATTCGCCTGTAAGAGAGAATCCCAAGAGTTCGGGGCATCTGCCTCAATGAAAGAGATACTGATTCCAAGCTCAGCCAGCAAGGTATGAATGAATTTATGAGTTCCTCCATAGAGACTATTTTGGATGAGGAGGTGCTCACCCGGTTTCAGTACGGATAGGATGGCTGCACTAATTGCACCCATTCCGCTGGAAGTTACCAGAGCCTCATCTGCACCTTCCAAGATTGCAAGTTTCCGATTGAGGACGGTTTGGTTTGGAGTGTTATTGTAGCGGAGATATCTCATGGGTGCATCGTCATGCTCAAACATGGTCGTTTGAAAAATTGGCATTCGGATGGATCCCTCAACTCGGTCACCTTCTCCTGCATGGATCAGTTGTGTATCAATGGAATGGGGCATAAGTCAGATTGGTTGGATGGGGCTTGTATTTTCGTTCATTTTACAGAGTCTCAAAGTTCAACTACCGAAGCGCGGTTATGTGGACTAACATATTCATCTGGCTTCTGGTGGAATGCTATGTTTCACATTCCTCAACATCGAATAAATGAAAGCTGATCAATGATACTATGGCTCCACCGGTAGACTTATCTCCTTAGGTGGCCCAGACCATAAATGTAATCTTTGGATACATTTATCGGGGAGGCAAGACGGCGGGCAAAAGTTTCAGACGTAAATTATAGTGAAGGGGTATATATGAGGACTACAATGAGAATCTCGGGTCTTCAGCTTTTTAGGTGGCTAAGGTGCCAAAATTGGGATGAACGTCTATGGGAAGAATTAGGTTCGGAATCAATTTTCATGTTAAATTTAGTCTGTTTTGCGGGTACACTTTAACCACAATCAATCTATCTACTCATGTCTCTGCGTATTCAAGGGCTTAGTCATTTAATTGGGATTGACACGAACTGGGAGGTCACGGAGGTCACCCAAGATCGCGAGTTGATGCGGGCCGAGATCCATGTTACCTATCCAAAGGATTTGGTCCTACGTTGTCCTGAGTGTGGGAAAGCCTGTCCAGAGTATGACCATCGTCGTCGGAAGTGGCGTCACACCCGGATCTGTGCTTATCAGACCGAAGTGGTTGCGAATGTTCCCCGTGTGAAGTGTTCGGAACATGGGATCAAGACGGTATCGGTGCCATGGGCAGAAGCACGAATGCAGTATACGTTCGGGTTTGAGGCGCGCGTAATTGACTGGTTAAAGGATACCAACAGTATCTCAACAGTAGCTACTCGGACAGGTGCGAGTTGGAGGATGATCTCCAACATCTTGGAGCGTGCGGTAAAACGTGGGCTTGTCCATAGAAAAGATTGAACCTATCTGTGTAGATGAAATTTCCGTTAGAAAAGGACACAATTACTTTATGGTGGTGGGGAATCCGATGAAAGGGACTGTGCTGTATGTTTTTGATGAGAATAAGAAAGGGAGTCTTGAAAGCTATTATGCTCAGTGTTCTTCTACGCAGTTGTCCGACCTGAAAAGCGTGAGTATGGACATGTGGCCTGCATACATCCACGCCATGATTGACTGGGTTCCTGGACCATTCTCAAAGATCGCATTTGATCGCTTTCATGTCGCCAAAAAGATTGGAGACGCGGTGGATAAAGTTCGGAAACAGGAGAACCGAGAATTGCGGAAACGAGGGGTTCTGGACCTCACAGGAATCAAGTATGTCTGGCTAACGAATCTGATGAATATGTCGGACAAACAAAAGATCCTGTTCAAAGAGTTAAAGAATAGTTCGCCGAAAACCGCTCGTGCATGGGCAATCAAAGACCTATCCCAGAAGCTCTGGACCTATAAAAGTCGAACGTGGGCACGCAAAGGTTGGAAGCGATGGATCAATTGGGCCAGGCGATGCAACCTTGCTCCCATGACTAAGGTGGCCGAAACCGTGGATCAACATCTATGGGGGATCGTCAATGCTATCCTTCTTCGGGTCAGCAATGGGCCAGCGGAAAGTCTCAATAGTCGGATCAAAAACGTCAAAGTCCGTGCGAGAGGATACCGGAATAAGATACGGTTTGCCAATGCGATTTACTTCTATCTCGGGGGATTGGATTTGTATCCAGAGTAGGCTACCAAAAACACTCAACCCATTCTTAAAACTGTAGACCCAGAATCTCAAGCTTTGCAGTTGGACCAAATTTGCTCATCAGCTTCTGGAATTCATAAAGTTGAATGAACAGGATTCATGATATCCTATGCAAATGATAGTCACAAAGATTCCCTTTAACGAGGGACTACATCACAGGGAAAGTAGCACCACGGCATGATCAAATTGTAGGAAAATTTGCAAAATTTGACACTATTGCCTTTATTAGGGTTAAGTCCTATTCAACATGAACCGCAAACAACGAAAGAACATTATCATCGCACTCACAATACTTGCGAGTGTGGTAGCTGCTCTAACCCTCCTGATTCAGCTCAGTAGCTGATTCAACACACTTATAGGGAGGATTTTAAGACAAACTCAGGAAACTGATCCTCATCCTCGTCATCATCTAAGAAGGGATAGATGCCTTTCAGAAGATCTTGAAGTTTAGTACGTCCACGATTGATCCGACTTTTAACTGTTCCCATGGGTAAGCCGGTGATGATCGCAATTTCCTCGTAGCTGAGCTGCTGGATATCACGTAGAATCACAACTTCGCGAAAATGGTCTGGCAGTGCGAGAAGTCCCATTTGGATATAGTGATCCTGAATCGAACTTTCCGCATGTTTGTCGGGAGAGAATGTCTCATCGGGCAGGGGCATTTCGAATTCCTCTCCATCGCGGTTGAACGATTGAATAGAGTCCATGCGCCGCCTGCTACGCTTACGATACTCTGTTTTTGCCAAGTTTCCCGCAATCGTGTAGAGCCAAGTGGAGAACTTAGCAATCCGTTTGTAGGAATGTCGGTTGCGATACACACGTAGGAATGTTTCCTGAATGAGATCTTCACAGGCTTTTTTGTCACCGGTGAACCGGTAAAGGAAATTCACTAACGGCCCTGTCCAACGCTCCCATAGGATATTATAAGCCTCTACCACACCTGCCTGGAAATGCTCCATCAGGTCTTCATCAGACATATCTTGCAGAGCGTCAAAGCGACTCAAGACAGTACGCCGTCTGGAATCCTTTCGAATGATGCGTGTAATTTGCTTCACAACAATAATGATCTAGTTTATTTTGTATACAGTCCAACCCACGACACTATACGTATCCGATATACACTTGGTTACAGCAGCAGACATAACGAACGAGAACCACACAACATTGTGTAGTCTCAAGATGTCTCTTCTATTTTTCAGGAATCAGCGGGGGTATTGAATATTAATTCAAAGGACACGAATTTGCCTTAAGATACGAAATAATTTACCTAACTGCACATTCTACCCCTTAAATACGGCTGCTGTGGAGGGAGGTGGGAGTGGTCACAATTGGGGAGATGCATGTTCTTGATGATCAGCATGATTTCTTAGGATTGATCAATCACACGGACACATTGCTCGCAAGCGCGCCCAAGTGAATATGCCGCTATTGTGTCCATCATCCCAGTGCAGTCGCAACCCTACACTACCAGCCACTTCCGCCTTAACATTATCCCAACGCATCAAGGCGGGGAGGCGAAATATTTCGGGATCGGGAAGCTCATGCATCTTTTCGTGTCCTTGACACCCAGCACACGGACAGGCACGCCGCAAACCATCTAAGGGAAAGGTACAATGATGCCCATCAGACCATTGGATTCTAAGAATCTGAGAATCTTTCTTAATCGTAACGCGCTGACAGAAGAGTTCAGCAGGAAGCTCATTCATTTCAAAACTCTGTATTGGCCGGGATTACTATGTACGCTCATAGAGATAGGATCAGATTCTTCATCAAATGGATAAATATCTTTCAATAAATGCTGGAGCTTATTACGTCCGCGATTAATCCTGCTTTTTACAGTACCCATAGGAAGTCCAGTGATCTCAGCGATCTCGCCATAGGCAAGTTGCTGAATATCTCGGAGAATAATTACCTCTCTGAAGCTAGATGATAATCCCTGAAGAGCATCCAAAATGTATTGCCCTTGTAGAGAACTCTCGGCATGTTTATCGGGGAGAAAGGTTTCATCTGGTAGAGGCATCTCATACTCTTCGCTATCTCTACTCACCGATTGGATAGAATACATATGCCTACGTTTCAGTTTGCGGTACTCACTCCGGGCGAGGTTGCCCGCAATCGTGTAGAGCCAAGTGGAAAATTTTGCGATCCGTTGATAGGAATGCCGATTTCGGTGCACGCGTAGGAATGTTTCTTGGAGTAGGTCTTCGCAGCGTTTTTTATCTCCCATGAATCCGTACAAGTAATGCATCAAGCGATTGCTGTACCGATCCACCAAAATATTGTACGCCTCCACAGTGCCAGCCTGAAAAAGCTCCATAAGGTCTTCATCCACCATTTTATCCAGCGTATCAAAGCGGCTGAGAGCTGTCGCACGGCGGTGCTGGTTTCTACGTACTATGCGAGATATTTTTGGCAAAGTGTCACTTGATTAATCAAAAAAATCATTTTGGTGAGGGGTTACCAAGAGGTCTACCGACCAGCTACGAACCGGAAGGCTACTAAACTGCACATCATTGCCATTGGCACCACACACTTGGAAAGATACCGAATTGCTACACAATTTAGGCAATCTGAAGTAGCACGAAAGTATAATATTCATATGATTATTGATTTTGCAGGAAAATCCACACATGGAAGTGGGCATGTTGGCAGATTCATTCGTTCGCTGACAGAGATCAGCATGTCGAAAGAGATTCATGTTTGACCATAAGAAAATGAAGATATCAAATATTTTCTTGGACTGGTCCTTAGGAAAGATATCCCGATAAGACGATGCACAAGCATCTTCCAGGGTATTGACTCGGGGACAGGTCTCGGATTTGTAGAACAGTCTTACAAATCGTAGGAGATGGTTCAGAATTGTGGCGGTCGCACGATCGCTTGCCTGTATGACTTTCATGATTGATCTTTTTGCAATCTATCTTCTTTGGGCTTACATAATGTCTTATGGTTGCCTAAGCAGACAAATTCATTCCGAACCGATTTGCCATTGCACTGTACCAATATTAATAGAGTATTAGAAACATTCTGTTCTAAAATTTTCGCTTACGATCAAACGATTCTTTTTATCATGAGAATTTTATTTGTCAGCCTTTCCGTCTTGTGTTTTCTAACTTTGAATGCTTGTGACAGCACAAGTAATGATCAGGCTTCAGAAATCACGATTGGTCTTGCAGCTCCCTTGACGGGTACGTTAGCTCGTACTGGACGGGATATGGGCGCTGCGGCAGAAATGGCTGTCTTTCTCACAAATGAAGAGATTCCCGAGGGCCTTCCATCTTTCCGACTCTTGATTGAAGATCTAAAAGTACCCCTGAGGGTACTGAGGAAGCGTTCCGCAGTCTTATCTCAAATGAAGTTGCATTTATCTTGGGGCCCTACACCTCCACGAATACAAATCATATTATTCCAATCATTGATGAAGCTCGTGTCGTCACTATTGCTCCTGCCTCTGCCGCACAGGGGTTATCTGCCAAGTCTGATTGGCTATTCCGATCTTCGCTCACTGTGGATATTCTAATGCCGGAAGGGGTAAGCACAGTCCACGAATACCTTGACTTCAAGAATGTGGGGATCCTGACCAATGCAGCCGATCGGTTTTCTCAAAGTGCTGAGGATGTACTTATTGAAGAGATTGGTAAACTTAGCGGCGTGTCCATCGGGGCGAAGCAGTCATTTGACCGACCAGGTGGTGATTCCTCATTTGATCTAACCCCCCAGATTACTGCACTCGCCAATGCAACTCCGCAGCTAGATGTACTTTTCTTTTTCGGACTTGCCCCTGACCGTCATAATTTTATTCTGAAAGCCCACGAATTGGGGGTTACGGATCTTCCATTCGTGATCACACTGCTGAGCACCTCTGATATTCGTCTGGCCCGCGAATCGGCACCATCTTCAACCGAAGGGATTCTTGTACTTCATGTGTGGATCGCAGGTAGTAGTCACCTTACGAGCCAGGCATACATAAGAGCACATCAGACACTTACTGATGAAATTCCGAATGATGTTCATGCACGGATGTACGCTGCAACGAACCTTCTTTTGAGAGCAGTTCTTGAAGTTAACCCTGGAAACATTTCTAATGAAGCCGTTCGGGAAAGACTATCTCAAATGCGTAATGTGGACACGATCTACGGTCCATTTTCTTTTGACGACAATGGGGATGCTGAATTCACCCCATTAGTTGGAATTGTGCGCGGGAGTACTATTGAATCGTTGGAAACAAACAATTGACATGTTTCCTAGCCCGTGATCAAGATGTTGGCCGAATCAAGCAAGCTCCAATCCTCCGGTGAACTCAAAACAGCTACTACGTCTTTTCAGAGAGGTTTAAGGGCTATTTTGAAGTAAATCTAAAGTAATGTAAAAAAATCCAGAAAAAAACTGCAAAACAGACACAAGTCACGGGAAAATGAGGTGGGGCAAAAACCCAAGCCAGGACAAAATATCTTTCACCCCAGAGGAGATATGACAGACAATGTTTTAATCAGAGGATGTGGAAAGCAGACGGTATATCCACGATTCTGATTAAAAGAGTTCTCAAGTCTGTTGAGTGATGTTTCTGGGACGGGTCTCGCTTCCAAAAGTACGGTGAATCACTGGTGCATCTATGCCAGTTCCGATGACCTGATTGTCTCTCTCAAGACAGGAACAAATCTATCGGTAATCACATGCAATACAGTAACCACAGCAAAACATTCCAGCAGTCTTAGACACTCCGGCGTGGCCGTTAAGAAAAGTTCTTTGCTCATGGCAGCCAGTTGTGGTTTCATGCTTCACAGTGCCACTCCACCCCCAACGCGATTATCGTATACGTGAATAAGCACGTAAGTATACCGAATCCAACTACCAACTACCCAAGTTAAATGGCTTTCTCCTTCACCACTAATGTCTTAAGTATTAGACTCTTCGTTAAGTGATTCGTCTTCAAATAATTTCACCTGATCCTTGAACCCGCCAAAGCTACTCAAGAAGCTCCACTATGATACTGATGTCATATAGTCCCATTTCTTATGGATGATCAAGTTTCCCGGTATCCGATGGATGGAATCATAGATCTACATACCTTTCATCCCCGTGACGCTGCTGATGTAACGCATGAGTATTTATTGGCATGTCAAAAGAAAGGGATCTATCGTGTGCGAATCATTCACGGTAAAGGCAAGGGTTCTCTTCGGGCAACCGTCCACGCTCTTTTGAAAAAATCTGCAATCGTTGAGTCATGGAAACTTGCAGCTGACTCGAGTAGCTGGGGCGCCACGATCGCTATTCTCAAGCCGCAGATTGACTCAGGACACGTTTAAGGGCTTCAAAATTACTACGGATGTGGTTAGCAGAAATATCCAGAAGAGCCTGTTCAGACTCGTTCAGGTCAACCGTGATGATTTCTTCAATTCCATCCCGACCTATACGAACGGGTAACCCGATAAATAAATCAGTCAGCCCATATTCGCCAGAGGGGCAGGTAGCACAGGGGAGGACTCTACCAGAATCCTTGACGATTGCTTCCACCATCTCCGCCGCCGCCGCACCTGGTGCATACCAAGCCGAAGTTCCCATGAGTTGGACGATCTCACCTCCACCTCCTTTTGTACGTTCGACAATGGCATCAATCTGTTCTTCGGGAAGAAGTTCTGTGAGTGGAATGCCACCCACGCTGGTATAGCGGGGGAGTGGAACCATTGTATCGCCATGTCCACCCATCAGAAGTGCCTGAATATCTTTTACGGACACATGAAGTTCTTTCGAGATGAATGCCCTATATCGTGCAGTATCCAGTACACCCGCCATACCAAACACCCGGCTGGAGGAAAAACCACTGGCTTGGTGAGCGACGTAGGTCATCACATCGAGTGGATTGGAAATCACAATGATGATAGCATTAGGACTCCTCGCTACAAACGACTCTGTGACCGTCTGAACAATATTTGCATTAATGCTCAGCAGATCATCTCGGCTCATCCCGGGCCTTCGAGGTACACCACTGGTGATTACACAAACGTCTGAATCGGATGTCGCATCATAATCGTCCGTTACTCCTTTGACATCAGTATCAAATAAATGAATAGGGGCAGATTGAGCAATATCAAGAGATTTTCCTTCAGACAGGCCTTCCTTGATATCAATCAGTATGACCTCTTTGACCATATCTTTACGAGCAATACATTCTGCAACCGTGGCGCCGACATTTCCTGCACCGATGACTGTGACCTTATTCATAGCAATTGTCTGTTTACGGGGATGATTGATACGCATACGCAATCAAATTTATTCAAGAAGTAGAGACGAAAATGAAGATAAAAGATGCGAAATTTGTAATCGTAGATGTTGAAACTACAGGTATGCAGGCGCAGCAGGATCGGATCATTGAGATTGGAGCCGTACGGATGCAGGCAGAAGTTGTTGAGGCCACATTTGCCACTCTAGTGGATCCAGATTGCAGAATTCCGAGACAGATTACCAGAATCACAGGAATCAAGCCATCAGATGTGATTGGTGCACCCCAAGCCTTTCAGGTTCTGCCTGATTTTGTAGAATTTATGGAAGATGCCATTTTTGTAGCTCATAATTGCTCCTTTGATTCAAAGTTCATTGCGGCGGAACTGAATCGAGCAAGACTCCCTGCACTACCCAATAAGAGACTTTGTACAGTGCGATTGGCCCGCCGACTCCTTCCTGGACTTCCCTCGAGGAGTTTGGGGAGTTTAATTAAATTTTTTGAACTTGACCCGAGTGACCGCCATCGTGCGCTCAGTGACGCAATTGCAACGCAACAGGTACTTACCCGGCTTCTCAAAAAATTGGAAATCCAATATGAAATAACCGACTTGGAAGACCTACTACACTTTCAGAATAGACGCTATAAGAGGACTACAGCGAATCAGATGCGTCAGGCTCGTGTTCTGGAATGCCTCAAAGACGAATTACCAGCCTCTCCTGGTATCTATCAGATGAAGAGTAGAGAGGGTAAATTACTTTATATCGGCAAAGCCAAGGTACTCAGCGAAAGAGTTCGCAGTTATTTTTCTGGTACCGAAGGTCATGCATCCCATATTCGTGAAATGGTTCGGAAAGTTCATGATGTTAAGTGGAAGACAACCAGCACCGAAGTGGAGGCTATCTTATTAGAGTCGCAACTCATCAAAGAGTATACCCCACCATTCAATAAAGTTGGACGAGCCTATCACCACCGATCATTCCTTCGTCTGGGAAGCATTGCGAATGCCGGTTGGGTCACGCTTATTAAGCACATTCGTGCTGATGGGGCACGACATTATGGACCATTCGCAAGCCGTAACGAAGCCATTCTCTTAGCTCAGGCAATCGTGGCCCTTTATGGTGACTCTCCTGATTCATTCCGCACTCCTGAGCGGGTAGGAGTTGGATTGGAGACAGCTCAAATTGGTGGCCCTCTGACCAATGAGGGATTTTCACAGGCCATTGCATTCTTAGAGGGAAGAGATCCCAATGTGCTTAAAGCATTGGCTCATCAGATACAAGAGGCATCCATGGCGCAGGAGTATGAGTTAGCTGCTCAGAGACATAAATGGTTAAAGGTTATGGAGTTAATTTATGCTCGCCCGTCCTTTATGCGGACTGCATTGTTGGACAGGACCGGGGCAGTCCTGTACACAATGGAGGATAAAACAGAGATACACTTCATGGCGTACGGTTGCCCAGTTGCGCATGTGGTATGGCCCTGCGATGATGACCTATTTCATTCGTCAAAGGCGGAATTTCATGCTCGAGCGAAGCATTCACCAGAACGTTTGAGTGTGCAACAAGTAGATGCAATCAGTCTGCTCGGAATGTGGATGTTCAAGGAACTCAAATACATATCTGTGTTACCGATGAGACCAGATGATCTCCCATCCGAATTTGATGCTACATTGGAAGCTTTACTTCCTTAAATCTATTTCGCATGAGGTATCTATCCTGATTGAACATGGATCCATATAAGCATCGGATCCTACACTATGCCAGCGGTGGAACAAATGCATGCAAGAACCAGAGTCGTGCTCAATAGAGGTCAAATGCAATTCTGCCAGCGGGGAAAGCGTTTCGGACTATTATTGTATAAGCATCGAATAAGTAGTTTTCAAGGGGAATGAGATTCAATGTATAATCAGAGACTCTTCTGTGTTGCCCGCCAGGAAAACCTGTTTTCGTATTGATATCATACCCTGAAGTAAGGAGAGAGTATGGTGAGCATGAGAGAAAACAATTCGTTCAACGTTATTGTTATGGATGGAGATACCGCATAGAGAGAAGTGGGATGTGCTGTTGACATTCCCTCTGTATATACTTGGATGCTGAAAGAGTATTTACCTGAGCAGGAAATATATGTATTCTTAACCTATCTGGAATGACTGGGAATAGCCTAAGCGATTTGACACAGACAGGTCAGATTTGGGACAATCATGAATCTAGAGGCGAAATTCTGAGTACTGGCACTCATTCTTCCTCCTTGGGAATAGAACGTCGGTTGGTTATCGTTGAAGCGATATGCATTATTTTACTCCGCAGGCTCTCGCCTATGTATTCCCATCAAGAGGGTGACTGGGCACTCAGATTTATGTTTTAGTATGCAAACTGATCCTAAGCACGGAAAATTATAATTCACTCATTCTTTGGAGTTTTCTTTATTGCTACCTGCGATTAATTGCCTAAATTTGTCTATTAGGATTTGAGTCTAATGTATGTTTACTGAAATATTTTTTATCGCTACGAGTCTCATTGCTGTATTCGCTTCACTAGCAATGCTCATTTCGCGAAGTCCAGTGCAGAGTGCATTATGGCTAATTCTGGTCATGCTTTGTGTAGCCGGCTTGTATGTGACACTGAGCGCTGAATTCATTGCAGTCGTTCAGGTTCTTGTTTATGCAGGCGCGATCATGGTTCTGTTTCTTTTTGTCATCATGCTACTCAATCTTGGAGAGGTCCACAGAGCGGATCGAATGGATGCAAAAAAAGTGATTGGAGTAATTTTGTTTACTGCGATCCTTGCTCAATTGGTATATATTACGGCGACGACCTCAGAATCCTTATCCTCTGGAATCACTGTCGCTACGGAAACTGGATCGGCCTTGAAAATTGCTGAGGAATTGTTCACCCGCTATTTGCTTCCATTTGAGATGGTTGGAGTTCTCCTTCTGGTTGCAACTGTTGGGGCTGTAATCCTAGCAAAGCGCACTTTTGAGTAATTCAAATGGGAATCCCTCTTACATGGTACTTGACTCTCACTGCGGTACTCTTCTCAATCGGAGTGATGGGAGTACTTTTCCGAAGCAATCTGATCATCATCTTGATGTCGGTTGAACTTATGCTGAATGCGGTAAATATTACATTGATCGCATTCGCACAATTTATGGGAGATGTATCGGGTCAGATTTTAGTATTTTTTGTAATTTCGGTCGCCGCCGCCGAGGCTGCGATTGGTCTTGCAATCGTCATCGCAATCTTCCGTAATAAGCTAACTGTGGATGTCAACAATATCAAATTGTTTAGGCACTGAGCCAATCAATGTCTACTGATCTCTCCGTTCTATTCATTATCCTATTTCCACTGATTGGGGCAGCATTCCTGGGGCTGGTTCCCTTGTTCATGCCCAGATTGCGCCAATACAAGGGATTGCTGGGTACGATAGGTACGCTGATGGTCGCGATTCCTTTTGGGCTTGCGGTCATGCTCTTTGCCCAGGAAGTTGATACTCCTTTGATTACCTCCCTCTACACATGGATGGGAGTTGGGGACTTTACGATTGATTTTGCTTATCGAGTTGATCAGCTTTCTCTGATCATGACTCTGGTAGTCACGGGGGTAGGTGCTCTTATTCACTTGTATGCAACAGGTTATATGGCGGAGGATCGATCTTTTTGGAAGTTCTTTGCCTACCTGAATCTGTTCATCTTCATGATGCTTAATCTGGTTCTGGCTGATAATTTATTGGTCATGTTTCTAGGTTGGGAGGGAGTTGGACTCTGCTCCTACTTGTTGATTGGCTTCTGGTATGAAGATCGCAAGAACAGTGCCGCGGCAAGTAAAGCGTTTATTGTGAATAGGGTGGGGGATTTTGCTTTTCTCCTTGCCATGTTCATTCTGGTTCGGGAAGTCGGCGGGCTTGACTTTGGAAGTATCCTGTCGGGTGCAGAAACCATGTCAGAGGGAGCACTTACTGCGGCTGTATTCCTCTTATTTCTCGGAGCTACTGGAAAGAGTGCACAGATCCCCTTGTTTGTCTGGTTGCCGGATGCAATGGCAGGCCCTACACCCGTCTCTGCTTTGATCCATGCAGCCACTATGGTCACGAGTGGGCTTTACCTGTTAGCTAGACTCTCTCCACTGGTACTGATGGCGCCCGATGTTATGGTGGTAATTGCTCTGGTTGGCGCTGCCACGGCAATCATAGCTGCGACCGTTGCCCTGACGCAGCGAGATATAAAAAGGGTCTTGGCTTATTCTACTGTCTCCCAATTAGGATACATGTTCATGGCAGCGGGAGTGGGAGCATTTTTTGTGGCAATTTTTCATGTAATTACGCATGCTTTCTTTAAGGCTTGCTTGTTTTTGGGTTCTGGGAGTGTGATCCACGCGATGCATCATGTTGAGCATGATCTGAGAGATAAAGGCTATAATGGCCCCTTTGATGCACAGGATATGCATCACATGGGAGGCCTGAAAAAATATATGCCGATAACTCGATGGACCTATTTACTTTCAACGTTAGCGATTGCGGGTATTCCATTGACTGCCGGATTTTTCTCCAAAGACGAAATCCTATTCAAAGCATTCCAGTACGGATATGACGGATATGGATATGCATGGTTTGTCTGGGGGATTGGAATCATTACTGCGCTCTTGACGGCATTTTATATGACGCGCTCGTACATGTTGACCTTTGAGGGCAAGTCCAGGTGGCCGATGCAGGATCAACTACATCCGCACGAATCATCGAGATCCATGACTTTTCCACTGGTGATTCTCGCTGGGCTCTCAATGGTAGGAGGTGTAATCGGATTCCCCAAAGTTGCCGAAAAGATTGGCTTATCGAACTGGATTCATGACTATCTGGTCGGGCATGGAGATCATTTAGGCCCCGTTGCAGAGCCAGGGGGGCTTACGTATCTCAGTGTTCCACTTGAACTTGCCTTGATTGGACTTGGCGCAATGATCGCTGTTATTGGTGTCTTCTGGGCATGGCGATACTTTTCTAAATATGAACTCAGCGGAGATCAATTGATCCGGGATCGGGTTGGCGCTCTTTACCGGTGGTGGCAGTCAAGTTATTATTGGGATAAACTCTATGATCGTACGATCGTGCGCCCGGTGATTGGGGGGGCACAAAAGGCATTTTCTCCTTTTGATCAACATGTTGTGGATGGGTTAGTGAATGCGACTGCTCGGGTCTCTATGGCGTTTAGTTGGCTGTTCGCTCGTATACAGACTGGGGTCGTACAGAATTATGCACTTGCTATTGTATTAGGGTCCGTTTTGATGATTGCTTTTTTTCTGTTCTAACTCGTGAACCGCTACGATGGAGTTTGCTAACCTTTTGACAATCATCATCTTCCTACCTTTGGTGGGATCACTCCTTTTGTTGTTTGCACCGAGCGATCGGTCCGTCCGATGGTTCTCTCTATTGGTGACGTTGGGGACCTTTCTCCTTTCCCTCCCCCTGTGGTTTGGCTTTGATGTAGCAAATGCCGCCGAACTGCAATTCCGCACTGCAGAATTTCCTTTGATCTCCGAGAGTTTAGATGTAAGCTATCTGATTGGAATTGATGGATTCAGTTTGCTTCTTGTGCTACTGACTACATTTTTGGGGCCAATTATTGTCCTATGTTCTTGGACTTATATCAAAGAGAGTGCTAAAGGCTACTATGCTCTCCTACTCATTCTTCAGACAGGGATGACCGGTGTCTTTTGTGCCTTTGATGTGCTCCTTTTCTACATTTTCTTTGAGCTAACCCTGATCCCGATGTATTTCCTCATTGGTATTTGGGGTGGAGAGCGACGTATTTACGCTGCCATCAAGTTTGTGATTTACACGATGGCAGGTTCTCTCCTGATGCTGATTGCGATCCTCTATCTGGGATACGCAGCAGGGAATGCGGTCAATGATGGCGTATTCACCACAAATTATTTCAAATTGTTATCATTTGATGTTCCTCTTGGAATGCAGTCTTGGCTGTTTATTCTATTCGCGTTTGCCTTTGCGATCAAGGTTCCAATTTTCCCTTTTCATACTTGGCTACCAGATGCGCACGTTCAAGCTCCAACAGGTGGATCGGTAGTTCTCGCTGGCGTCTTGCTCAAAATGGGGACCTATGGCTTAGTTCGTTTCTGTCTTCCCTTCTTTCCTAGTGCAGCGGCAGCGCATACGCTTCTGATTGGTATCTTTGCTGTGATTGGTATTGTGTATGGAGCACTGGTTTCTCGTGCCCAGAGTGATGCAAAAAAGCTGGTTGCCTATTCAAGCGTGAGTCATCTCGGGTTTGTTGTATTGGGAATTTTTGCATTGACGCTTGAGAGTGTTCAAGGTGCGATGATCCAGATGATCAATCATGGCATCTCTACAGGAGCTTTATTCTTGATTGTTGGAATGTTGTACGAGAGACGGCATACTCGTCTGATGGCTGACTATGGCGGCATCGCCAGATCTGTACCCATTCTGACATTCTTTATGGTACTTACAGCATTAGCCAGTGCAGGCCTTCCAGGCCTGAATGGTTTCGTTGGAGAGTTCCTGATTCTCGTGGGTGCATTTAGCAGCGAAGCGCCTGGGATTCCAGTTCTGACCATCATCGCCACCACGGGTGTAATTCTTGCGGCGGTTTACCTTCTCTGGATGCTAAGCCGTATGTTCTTTGGTCCGTTAACGATTGAAGCGAATCGGACTATGTCTGATTTGAATGGTAGAGAGTTGGCTATACTCATTCCAATGGCGTTGTTGATGATTGTACTTGGCTTAATTCCCAAGCCATTTTTGAAGGTAAGTGAACCTGCTGCAGCGCGCTTGATTCAAGTTATTGAAGAAAAACGTGCACTAGCCGAGATTGATGATCCTAACCTACAGCGCATTTTTGAGCTTAACCAAAGATCGTCAACACCGTCCTCTTCGCCTGTTGACACTCCTTCTACCCCCCAACCGTAATCCTCAATATTTCATGACTTATTTGCGATTACTTTACTTTTTTTTCGTGCTGATTATTCTGACTTATGCTCCAGAAACTTTGGCCCAGGAGACCGAGGTATCTTCGAGTACAGTTCAGGAGGTTGAGGACACGACCCGTGCAATGATGAATGATACTCAGGAGGCGACTGGCGAGGGTGAGATGCACACGGATGAGGGAGGATATGAGGAAGCACATGATGATGGACACGCAAAAACGCTTCCCCCTTTGTGGCTCGTTGCTCCTTTTGTGGTTCTTCTTCTAATGATTGCGACCGGTCCACTCTTTTATGGTCATCATTGGCATAGTCATTATCCCAAGTATGCCGTTGGATTAGGACTGTTTGTAACGATATACTACTTGTTCGTTCTCCAGGACAGCTACTCAATGCTCCATGCACTCCAGGAATATCTTTCGTTTATTGCACTGGTGGCTTCACTGTTTATTGCAGCGAGCGGAATATTTTTAAAGGTGAACGCAAGAGGGACTCCACTGGCAAATATTTCACTCCTCTCTGTGGGAGCTGTTGTAGCCAATCTAATTGCCACCACCGGTGCAGCGATGTTGTTCATACGTCCGTATATGCGACTGAATAAGGGACGCCTGAAGGCGTACCACATTGTGTTTTTCATCTTCATTATTGCGAATGTTGGTGGAGCAATGACTCCGATTGGTGATCCTCCACTCTTTTTGGGATTTCTGCGTGGTGTTCCATTTTTCTGGACTGCCATCAATTTATGGTATATCTGGGTACCTACGATCATTGTATTGCTGGCCATTTTTTATGTGATTGACAGTCGCAACAAAGCTGAATCAACGACAGAAATTACCTCAGGAAAGACCATTGAGATTCAGGGTGTCCGAAGCTTCCTTTTTGTGGTAATAATTGTTCTCTCCGTGTTTATTGACCCCAATGTGATTAGCTCACTCAAGGGCACAACATGGGATTTAGTAGGAACCTATCACCTTCCATTTGGAATCCGAGAGATCATTATGTTTTCGATGTGTGTACTCGCATTTATGTTCTGTGACAAGGGAGCATTGAAAAAGAATGAGTTCACCTTTGAACCGATTCGAGAGGTAGGTTGGCTGTTCTTAGGTATCTTTGCATGTATGGTACCGGCATTAGCATTGATTTCAAATTATGCGGCCGAGAATGCGGAAGGACTTAATGCGACAACGTTTTACTGGGGAACCGGGGTCCTATCGGGCATTCTGGATAATGCTCCTACATATCTCAATTTTCTGGCTGCCGCCATGGGTAAGTTTGGTTTAGATGTAAACAACGCACTTGATGTGAAGGAATTCGCTAGTACGGATACACTCTATTTATCTGCAATTTCAATTGCTGCGGTATTCTTTGGCGCCATGACCTACATTGGAAATGCACCTAACTTTATGGTCAAGGCTATTGCCGATTCCAACAATGTGGATGCTCCATCCTTTGTTGGCTATTTAGTCAAGTATGGACTGACCATTCTGCTACCTGTCTATGCGTTGGTTTGGCTGGTCTTTTACAGTGGATGGATTTTTTAATATTATTCCGAGTAATCAATGAATCGCGAACCACTTGATCAGAGCGCTCTCAAGCAGGCTCTGGACTCACTCCAAGATTGGGAGTACCAAAACGATCGGCTTTCGAAGACATTCAAGTTTTCGGATTTTCATGAATCCGTAGCATTCATTGTGCGGATTGCATTCCATGCGGATGAGTTAGATCACCATCCTATACTGTATAATGTCTATAATCAGGTCCGAGTTGAACTCACAACACATAGCGCGGGCAACAAGGTTACTCAGATGGATGTGCTATTAGCACGAGCCATTGATAAGGTGATGGGTGGCCAAAATTAGCCTGATGGAGCTTTCTTCCGCGTTTGATACCATTCTATCTGATCTAGCTGGAGGGGCTTCAATTCTCTGGCTCTCTCTGGTCGGCATCGTCGTTATTGTATGGGATATATTCCGTAACGATGCTCCATCACTCCCTTGGATTGCTGGCCTCTCAGTTGTCATTGCTCTATTTTTTGAGTTAACTAAGATCGGGGATCCGGCCTCTACTGTCTTTTTTTCGCTCATTCAGACCGGAGGTCCTGCTTCGTTCATTAGTGTGATCATTCTGATCAGCTCACTATTTTCCATCATTCTTGCTATCCCTTACCTAAAAGGAATTCGGCGCAGTTATGGTGAGATTTATGCTCTCATGTTGTTTGCAACCAGCGGGATGATCCTTTTGGGGACGGCTAATAATATGGTGACCGTTTTTGTAGGACTCGAAACCATGTCCATTGCCCTCTATATTCTGACTGGTATTGTACGCAGCGATGAGGGGGCATTGGAGAGCGCTCTGAAATATTTTTTATTAGGTGCTTTCTCAACCGGTTTTTTCCTTTACGGGATCGCGCTTATATACGGTGCTACCGAAACCATGTATTTCAACGAGATGACCTTCGGGTATTCGGTCAGTGAATTGCGCCCTCTATTCTGGGTTGGAGTTGCGCTTTTCTTGGTTGGGTTTATGTTTAAGGTGGGTGCAGTTCCTTTTCACATGTGGACACCGGATGTCTATCAAGGGGCTCCTACGCCATTGACCGGTTTTATGGCCACGGCATCCAAGGCAGCTGCATTTGCAGCTCTTATCCTTGTACTCTATCATGGAATTGGAACGCTGGAACCTGGAGGGGCGGAGTGGCAACGGGTATTGGCTCTGGTTGCGCTAGTTACGGTCGTGATCGGGAATTTACTGGCTCTCACACAGGATAATGTAAAGCGGATGCTCGCATATTCCTCTATTGCACACGCCGGGTATATATTGATTGCTCTTGCTGCCGGAACTTCTGAGGCATATGCGGGGGCGGTGTACTATCTCTTGATCTATGCTATCATGAATATTGGGGCATTCGGTGCGATTGCGTTACTGGAGTGGGATGGTAAGGAAGGGCGGCGTCAGACACTTGACTCCCTTGCCGGGATTGGTTTCAAAAAGCCTGTGGTCGGCGTTACGATGGGTATATTCATGTTCAGCCTCACCGGATTTCCCCCATTGGGCGGATTTTTTGGTAAGCTTGCGGTCTTTGCGCCTGCTGTAAATGCAGGTCTCACTTGGTTGGCAATCGTGGGTGTACTGGCAAGTGTCTTTTCGGGGTATTATTATTTGCGGGTGCTATACGTGTTCTGGATGAAACCATTCAGCGAGGCGGATCCTGCGGTTCAATCTGCTTCATTTCCTGTGCCACGTTCATCATCTATCGTGCTCATCACCTGTTCAATCCTGCTGTTGGGGATTGGTTTGGTTCCGGGGATTCGGGACCTGACCTTGTCATTCTTCTCCCAGGGAGTATTTGCTGCCCTACCGTAGGACGTCATAATGCGTACATTGATTGAGGACCTGATCCCCCATGCTCCAGAGATCGGACTCTATGTTGCTCCTGAAATTCCTCACAAACGCCTCAGGGGTGCAACGCGTGATTATGCAAAGGATGTGCATCCAGAAGACATTATTGCCCTCTACGATGGCACGTTTTTGGGCAATGGAAAGGATGGAGCAGTTTTCCTTGAGGATCGGTTGATTTTTCAAAATTCGGATCTGGAGCCTTCACAGACACTGCACTACCGTGACATTGTATTTGTTGAGTCTAGCCGATCAAGATTGCGTGGAGCATCAATTAAAATGGAGATCAACCGAGGGAAGGCAACATTTCCGGTCAAACTTGATCTTTCTAAGCACCCCCGAAGCCTCGAGTATATCGAAAAACTACTTCGTAAGCTTATGGTAGCTCCGGAACCATCCGTTGTACAGGAAACGAACTGGACAGTGGTTTCAAAGGCACTCAACCGTCTTCTTTCTGAGGGACATTTAACCGAGTCTGACTATCAGAGATTGATCAGTTTTCGCCCATGATTCAACTCAATCATCATTAGTTATATTTGAACAATTAGCAGTAAATTCGGTAAGCTTCCTTACACTCATCATATACTACAATGGCTTTTCAACTTCCTGACCTTCCATATGCATATGCTGCACTTGAGCCCTACATTGATGCACGAACCATGGAGATTCACCATGGCAAGCATCATCAGGCTTATACCACGAATCTAAACAAGGCTCTGGAATCTCACGCTGATCTGCAGGCAAAATCTATTGAGGAATTGCTGCATGGGTTTGCCGAACTGCCCGAAAGTGTTCAGCCGGCGGTACGTAATAATGGTGGAGGATTTGCGAACCATAATCTTTTTTGGACTATCCTGAGTCCGACGGGTGGTGGTTCTCCAACGGGAGAGTTAGCCATGGCAATCAATGGAGCATTTGGGTCATTTGAGGATTTTAAGTCCAAGTTCTCAGCTGCCGCTGCCACACGGTTCGGTAGTGGTTGGGCATGGCTTGTTTCAGACTCCTCTGGTGCCATACATGTCTATTCTACGCCAAATCAGGACAGTCCATATATGCAGGGCCATACCCCACTCCTTGGATTAGATGTGTGGGAGCATGCTTATTATCTCAATTACCAGAACCGCCGACCTGATTATGTGTCTGCATTCTGGAACCTCGTGAATTGGGATCAGGTGGCGAACAATCTTTCAACTGCAACCAAATAGTCTCAGATTTGCGGATTTGGTGAGAGGTGCTCCCTGACTGATCAATAGAACGGTTTGGTGAAGCTTTAGATTTTCTTGAGCCTCAGTAGAACCAGCGCTGGAATTAAGCTGGCGAGCGTATGTATTTTCAACCATCTTGGCTCTTTCAGCGGATGAATGTATACGTGTATTTCAAAAATAGCGTTCTGGAATCTAGAGTTGAAAGGAGAGGAAGTTCATTCATCCGATCGGTGTTGCGTCCTTCATTGTACACAAGCCAGAAATCATTTCCTTCCTTAAAATTGTAACGGAAGCGTACATTTGCAGACACCACATCTGCTGAGGTGCTGTATTGCAGGAAGGTACTCACGCTGGCCGCAGTTGAAAAACTAATTTGAGTCCGAATTCGGGCAAGGTGGACAAAAAACTCCTGCTCGCGGTCTGGAAATCGTACACGATTGAATTGGTATGTTCCTCCGAACTCCAAATACCGGGATGGATTCCAGGTAGGTTCTAATTCGATTTGGATATTTGAGCCATCATAGAACTGTCCCAATTCGATAGATCCATCTATACGCCATAGACGTCCATAGCGCATCTCATAGTCCCAATTGAAGCTATAAAAATTATATCTGCCGACAGGGATTTCAGATTCTTCAGGGAGCTCAACTGGTTCATTCAGGCTATCAATCCGAGACTCAAACCGAAAAGTATGAGAATCGCCTGACTTCATATTAATGAACCAATCAGCCCAGATAATCTGTGTCTCGAGACTACCATCTGAGTCATGCAGGAATTGTGCGAATAACAATTGTGGTCGGATAGATTGAATTTTTGAGTGTTCGCCTGCAAACCAGCCATATCCAACTAGAAAGAGTGATTGAAAAAAGCCAGTTCGAGATACAAAACCAATGCCAGGTTCAAATTCTTTTCCTCCCCAGACGGATGCGAATCGATAGGAAAACCCAATTTCCGTACGCCTTTGGATCTGTAACCGAGCAAAGCCATTGGCTCTTGGGTCGTGGCGCGATGATCGTTCATCAAATGTTTGTGCCCACTTTAATTCAAGGTATTCATTAGGTGTAATTTTGATCTGGGAATCAAGTCCATACACTATATTTCGATTTCCCGTCGAACCGAGTCGTGTGGTTGCTAGAGCACCTATGAAAGAGTTGGGGTTAACTGCCTGTCGCCGAAGGCGATAGACACCAAAATTTTCAGAGGGGTTCCCATGGGCTGCTGCCGTTTGCATATTGATGAATCCGATATCCCAGTCGCCAACTCGTCCGACCAGACGCGCACCTCCATAGATGGGGACCGTTTCACTCTCATAGAGTCCAATCTGGCGAGTATCAAATATTCGATCGGATAGTCCTACGGTCCGGAATTCAAAAATACCAGATCGTTCTTGAAAAAATCTGCGTTTTTCAGGGAAAAAAAGAGAGAAGCGAGTAAGGTTAACCTGCTGATCATCCGCTTCAACCTGGGCAAAGTCTGTATTCACAGTGAGGTCAAGCGTCAGGTTATTGGTAAGGTTATATTTCACATCTCCACCGATATCTCCTGACCAACTCGATTGTTGATCATATTGAGACTCATCATCAGAGAGTACCGAAAGCTGCTCCATTCCGCTGGCCACATAGGGAGTGATATAAAAAGGTCGCCCTACACGTACATCGCGCAAGTAGATCCGGCGTAACCTACTTGGTTTCGCATAGCTCATATCCCAATTGGGGGGAATCGCGGGGAATTCATGAACTTCGTTTTTTCTGGAAATACGGCGTATCACGGACATGCCCATTTCCACCAGACCATTTACAGACTGGAAACCCAGGCTTGTGAAAGGTATTCGGATTTCAACAGACCAACCGAAGTCTGTTCGCTGAGTGGCTGAGTCCCAAAAGGTGTTCCAGCTTGAATTAATCACTGTGGCAAAGGGATCTCGCCCACCTGATTCTAGATCATTAGAAATGGCCCTATCAATCCGAACATTATTTGGGGTAATGGAGAACCACAAAGCATTCTGGCG
Source organism: Rhodothermales bacterium (assembly GCA_965209015.1). Taxonomy (GTDB): domain Bacteria; phylum Bacteroidota; class Rhodothermia; order Rhodothermales; family Bin80; genus Bin80. Next base: position 1,307,566 of record OZ242367.1, read on the forward strand.
GTCATTGAACGTATCAAGAATAAGACCAACTGTATCATCTCCACTATACCGGTCCCTATACATCGAATTTGCACGAATTCCCTCGGGATTGCGATCAAACAATTTTCCTCCAAGGTATAGGTACTGATCATCGTAGGCCACTCGAATATCTGTCCGTTCGGTCATACGATCCATAAAGACTGGACTATACATGACCAATGGTAATGAGTCCACCTTCTCCCAGGCTAAGTCATTCAAAGACCCATCTACCTGAATTGGCCCCGTTAATCTGGGTAGAACCAGTGGGGGATTTATATTAGGAGACTGTGCCAAAGTGTCGGGTACTGTCAATTGACACAGGGCATAAATAATGATTACAGCCCGTAGCAAAGAGTGCATTATCGTAAATGCTGTGGAATGTCCTTCCCTTGAATGTATAGGGTTCCCCAAAAAATCATCTATCATCCCAGATTTTTCACTCGTTGGAGTTGATTAATATTCTGAGGAAGTTAGTTTTCAAATTACCAATGATTCAACACCGAATCTAGTGTATTCGTGGTGATTGGTAAAGTAGCATTTCTAACTGAAATTGTACACGGTCTGATTGAGACCGGTAAGGGGCACTTCCATTCACTACAATTTAGTACAGAATCAAGATCAATTTTCAAGAGAAATATGCAAACAAAACGGTTGTGAGCTTACTGAGGGCATGGAAGAGATGCTGGCACTACAATGATTGTAGATTAGCAAGACAAAAGTAAAGCAGGAGACCGTTGAAATTATAAAACATTTCAATAGCAGAATCAAAATGCGTAATGGAGAATCAAGTGATGGAAGCTCTTTGATTCGTGTCCTTGGTGGAGCGCAACGAACCTGAAAGAGAGGTCGTAACAAATGAAACCGATCAGACACAAAGACTAACAAATAGATATCTAGACTGCTTTTCAGGAATAACCAAAGAAAAAGGGGGGGGGGTAATTCTATTTCTAATCAATTGAGACGAACAAATTTCAGATAAGAATGATACTTTGCCATACTCATGCTCCATGGGGAAATGTTGATTGATACACATGCACATCTCTATGATGATCAATTTGTACACGATCTGGATGATGTATTCCTTAGGGCAAACAGGGCAGGAGTAGAGAGAATAATCTTGCCCGCAGTGGATGTGGCATCCGTCCACCAAGCCCTGAACTTGTGTATCAAGTATGAAGGGGTCTATGCAATGGTGGGCATCCATCCGACTTATGTTCTAGATGCCACTGATCAGGACTTTGATGAACTTGAATCTCTGTGTAACGAACCAAAGGTGATCGCGGTTGGTGAGTCAGGATTGGATTATTTTTGGGACAAGTACTACAGTGAGCGACAACCCGAATTTTTTGCAAGGCACATCCAATTGTCTGTTGAAACACAACTACCGCTAGTCATTCATCTAAGAGACAAGAAGCACTGTGACCGAGCTCATCGCGATGCAATAGAGATACTTGAGCGAGAATTACTTGCCCACTCCGAGGGCCATCCTGGTGGAATTTTTCACTGTTTCACGGGACCAGACTGGTTGCCAAGAGCCGCAGCTAGGCTTGGATTTCATTTAGGAGTAGGGGGAGCGGTGACCTTTAAGAATTCCGGTGTTGCGGAGATGCTAAATAGTGTCTCACTGAGTCAGATCGTCTTGGAAACAGACGCCCCCTATATGTCACCCGTGCCTCACCGAGGGAAACGTAACGAACCTGCACGGATCGCACTGATTGCTCAGAAGGTTGCTGAGCTAAAAAAAAGAACAATTGCCGAGGTAGCAGAAATTACATCTGCGAATGCTCGGCAACTGTTCAAGCTTGGTTAGCAGGGGTTACTTACTCTCTGTGTCTTCGTCAACGACTTCAAAGTCAGCGTCATCAATGACCTCATCCGAAGATGTCTGCCCGTTTTCAGATGGTTCAGAAGAAGCGGCTTCACTCTGAGCCTTAGCCTGTTGCGCTGCCGCGATCTCCTCGCTCGCATCGGTCCATGCTTCGCTCAACTGCTCGATCCCGCTCTCTAGTTCGTCAAAGCTCTTTGATTCGTGCAAGTTCTCGAGTCGCTCTAAGGCACCAGTAATCTTTGCTTTCTTGTCCTCTGATAGGCTTTCTCCAAATTCCGAGAGGTTATTCTTGGAAGTATAGATCAAGCTATCTGCCTGATTGAGCAACTCAGTCTCTTTTCGCCGCTTCTGGTCCTCATCTGCATGTTCCTTGGCCTGCTGGCGCATCGCCTCAATCTCGCTCTCGGAGAGTCCACTGGAAGCTTCAATACGAATTGATTGCTCTCGACCGGTATTTTTATCCTTTGCAGTAACATTCAGAATACCGTCTGCATCAATATCAAAGGCAACCTCAATCTGTGGGGTTCCACGTCTTGCAGGTGGGATTCCATCCAAGTGAAATTTCCCAATGGTACGGTTGTGAACAGCCATGTCTCGGTTTCCCTGAAGCACATGAATCTCTACGGAGGGTTGGTTGTCCGATGCAGTAGAAAACACTTCATGTTTACGTGTAGGAATCGTGGTATTCGACTCAATCAGGGTTGTCATAACACCACCGAGAGTTTCAATACCTAGATTGAGAGGAGTCACATCAAGTAGAAGGACATCATCAATATCCTGGGACAGTACGCCACCTTGGATCGCAGCACCCATGGCAACGACCTCATCGGGGTTGACGGACCGGTTAGGTGCTTTCCCAAAGAATTCTTCAACAGTCTTCTGTACAAGTGGAATTCTCGTGGAGCCACCGACTAAGATCACCTCATCAATTTGATCTCGTGTGAGCTTGGCATCTTTTAGTGCCTGCTCCATCGGAGCAACTGTCCGCTGTACCAGACTGCCAATCAATTGCTCAAACTTTGAACGAGACAAGGTCGTGGTCAAGTGTTTGGGCCCTTCGGCGGTCGCCGTGATGAATGGCAGATTGATGGAAGTTTCACTACTACTAGAAAGCTCTGTTTTGGCTTTCTCAGCCGCCTCTTTCAGCCTCTGAAGCGACATTTTATCAGCACGCAGATCGACTCCTTCCTCTTTTTGGAAGGAGTCGGCAAGGTAGTCGATCAACTTATGATCAAAATCATCGCCTCCAAGATGCGTATCCCCATTGGTTGACTTAACTTCAAATACGCCATCGCCCAGTTCTAAGATGGAGATATCGTAGGTTCCTCCTCCAAGGTCATAGACTGCAATTATACGATCTTTATCCTGTTTTCCTAAACCATAGGCAAGTGCAGCGGCAGTTGGCTCATTAATGATCCGTCGAACTTCCAGACCAGCAATTTTACCTGCTTCTTTGGTCGCTTTTCGCTGGGCATCGTTATAGTATGCCGGGACCGTGATCACGGCCTCCATGACTTTTTCTCCCAGATAATCCTCAGCAGTACTCTTGAGCTTCTGCAGAATCATCGCTGAGATTTCCTGAGGCGAGTACATCTTGTCACCAATCCGAACACGTGCAGTCCCATTTTCTCCCTTCTCAACTTTGTACGGAACGGTTTTGAGTTCGCTAGGTACTTCATCGTAGGCACGGCCCATGAAGCGCTTGATTGAGAAAACAGTGTTTTCAGCGTTTGTGACTGCCTGTCTCTTGGCAGGTCCGCCCGCGAGCCGCTCACCGTCTTTCTTGAATGCAACGACAGAGGGAGTTGTGCGGCCACCCTCTGAATTTTCGATCACTTTCGGTTCGCCCCCTTCCAACACGGAAACAACCGAATTGGTAGTTCCTAAGTCAATTCCAATTATTTTACTCATGTGCTCCGAATATTTAGTTAATTAATACGAAAACAATTATGGTTTAGGCAATAATCCTGCCGCCTAACTACCATCGGACAGAATGGCAGAATTTGAGTCATTAATGGAACAGTTTGACCATGAACGCACCAGAACAGTTAAGGTAGAACAGGCCTCTTATGTTATCGTGCCATGACGTTTCTTCCTAATTCCATTACGGCATTCCGCATCTTGGCCACGCCTATTCTCATATATTGTGTTTTCCAGCAAACCCTCTGGTTTGCGACACTGTCCTGTATACTGTTCACGCTTGGAGCAATTTCGGATTTTGCGGATGGATATGTGGCTCGTGTCATCAAGCATCCAAGTCGATTGGGACGTCACCTTGACCCTGCGGCTGACAAAATTTTAGTTCTTGGGACTTTCATTTCATTAGCTTGGTTGTATCCGCAGCATATCCCATGGTGGGCGGTGCTGGTGATTGGTTTACGAGATGCAGTCGTCACCGGACTGCGCATGTGTGCGGAATCAACTGGATACTCGCTGCCGACAATTCAATTTGCTAAAATCAAGACCGTCCTACAAATGATCTTTCTCGGTTTATTTTTGTTGGTACTAATGTTACAGTACATACCAAAATTTGAGATTTTCGCCCGTGAACTGCTTGAGGGAAATCTTATTTACACGGGGATGATCATGGTCGTTATCGTCACCTGTTTAACGGGACTATCTTATATTCGGATATTTCCAAAAAATATGAGGAACTGATCTGGTATTAATGAATCATTCAGCGAAACCCAGTGCTATTCAGATTGCCCATGAGTTGCTTGAAATTGGCGTCATGGCAGTTACAAAGGGGAAGCCTTTTGTATGGTCATCTGGAATGTTATCCCCGTTTTATTGTGATAATCGACGTACCCTGTCTTATCCAAAAGTTCGAAAAATACTGACAGATGCATTTCACGAGCGAGCTTCAAAGTATGAATTTGATTGTGTTGCAGGTGTCGCAACGGCAGGGATCGCACATGCAGCATGGTTAGCAGATCGCATGTCCCTACCTCTGATTTATGTACGGCCGGAGGCAAAAGGACATGGACATCAAAACCAAATTGAAGGTCATTTACCCGAAAATAGTCGGGTGTTAATGGTAGAAGATTTGGTTGCTTCTGGACTTTCAGCACTTCAGGCCGCTGAAGCAGTGCAAAAAGCAACTGGCTTGATGCCTGTGTGCATTTTAGCAATCTTTACCTATGGACTTGATGGAGTTGCTGAATTATTTGAACAGAAGGGGACTCGGCTCGAAACTTTATGCGATTTTGATACATTTGTGAATACAGCACTTGGATCGGGGCATCTAGACATAGAGTTGTATAACATTCTTCAGGAGTGGCGTCATGATCATCAGGCGTGGACATTAAAACATTAGGAGGCTAGTGTGCAGGAGCTCACTGCGAGCATTATAACAGTTGGAGACGAACTGCTTGTGGGGCAGGTAGTGGATACGAATGCTACCTACCTTGCTGCGGAGTTGACCAAGATAGGTGTTACGGTTTCATCCTCATTAACTGTTGGTGACAACAAGGAGTCAATCAAATCTGCGATTGAGCATGGAGTGCGCAGTTCTCAACTGACGTTAGTCACCGGAGGACTCGGTCCCACACCTGATGACCTCACCCGTGAGGCTGCAGCAGAGTTTGCTGGTACGGCCCTTGAAATTGACCCGGAAACTTTAGCACACGTCAAACGACATTTTGAATCTCTCGGCCGCACTGTACCCAATGGATCCGAGCGCGTCGCTCGGGTTCCTAGTAGTTTTGATATTCTCTCAAACTCAAAAGGCACTGCACCAGGTTTGTGGTATCAAGAATGTAGCGGAAATATTGTGATTCTCCTTCCAGGTGTCCCATATGAGATGAAGGCCATATTCTCTGATCATGTGATTCCCCGAATCAATCAGATGGAGGGGCGTGCACTGATTGCTCAACATACGCTTAAAATTGCAGGCATCGGCGAGACCGTTTTGCACGGTCAGATTGAGGAAATCTCTCATTTATTAGACCCAGAACTTAAGATTGCTTATCTCCCCGGAGTTTATGGCGTTCGGATCAGATTAACCATTCTTGGGAGTGATGCCGAGAAACGTCTCAAATCTTCGGAACAACAGATCCGACAAAAACTGGGATCAGCTGCTTTTGGTTGTGATAATGACATGATGGAAAGTGTATTGGGGGAGCTACTGTTACGTCATGGATTAACGATAGCAGTAGCTGAAAGCTGTACAGGCGGTCTCTTGCTCCATCAGTTGACGAATGTACCAGGTGCCTCGTCCTACGTATTGGGAGGGGTTGTTTCTTATTGCAATTTCTCTAAGCAGCACCAGTTGGGTGTTTCCGCGAATATTCTTCAAGATTTTGGTGCTGTAAGTAAATTGGTTGCTATGCAAATGGCAGAGGGAGTGCGGGTGCGGCTCAACAGTGATTTAGGATTATCTGTCACCGGAGTTGCAGGCCCCACGGGAGGAACCGAAGAAAAACCGGTTGGGTTGGTTTGGATAGGATATGCGGACGAAAAAAATGCTTGGGCGGTCCGGCATCAATTTGGACGGGATCGCGATCGAAATAAGCAGAAAAGTGCACTCGCTGCGATGAATTTAGTACGTCAGGAGTTACTGAAACGTGATAAATCAAATACTTAGACCTAACTTCAAACGCAGCATCCTACTGATAAATATAAATAGATCATGAGTACAAAAGAAAATCAACAGATACGGGCGCTCGGTCTTGCAATCAAAGAGATTGAGAAGCAACATGGAAAGGGCGCAATTATGCGAATGGGGGATGCTCCCCGAGTTCAAGTTGAAGCGATTTCGACTGGATCGATTGCCTTAGATGCGGCATTGGGAGTAGGTGGAATTCCACGCGGTCGTATCATAGAAATCTTTGGCCCAGAGTCCTCAGGCAAGACGACACTTGCTACCCACTGCCTTGCCGAAGCTCAGAAGCTCGGAGGACAATGTGCTTTTATTGATGCTGAACATGCATTTGATCCGTCCTATGCAGAGCAACTAGGGGTAGACATTGATCAATTGCTGATGTCGCAGCCTGATACCGGGGAACAGGCCTTAAATATCTGTGAAACCCTTGTTCGGAGTAGTGCACTTGATCTGATTATTGTGGATTCGGTGGCTGCCTTAGTTCCCGCTGCCGAGATACAGGGGGATATGGGAGACAGTCACGTTGGACTACAGGCTCGACTCATGAGCCAAGCATTGAGAAAATTGGCAGGAATCATCAATCAATCTAATGTGGTGGTCATCTTCATTAACCAGTTACGCGAAAAAATTGGGGTTATGTTTGGAAATCCTGAGACAACACCAGGCGGGAAAGCCTTAAAGTTTTACAGTTCCGTCCGGTTAGATATTCGTCGTATTGGTGCAATCAAAAATGCAACAGATGTGATTGGGAATCGAACGCGCGTCAAGGTGATTAAAAATAAAGTGGCCCCCCCTTTTCGCAATGCAGAATTCGATATCATCTATGGAGAGGGAATTTCGTCTGTTGGAGAGTTAGTTGACTTAGCTGTGAATATTGGTCTTATTACGAAAAGTGGTTCATGGTATAGTTATGGAGAAATGCGTATTGGTCAGGGAAGGGATAACGCGAAGGAGTGGTTGAGGGAGAACCCCAAAGAGTATGAATCAATCAAGATTGCAGTCCGTGAACACTTGGGCTTAAACGCTTCATCCAAGCTCGTCCCCGCTGAAACTGAGAATACGAACATTACACCATGACCTTAGCGTAACTCAAAAAACTGCATTGCATTTAGTACATAGGTCTCGGGAAATATGAGATACAAACTTTTACCGTAGATCGTGCTGAACTCCGATAGAAGTTGAGTCGGGAAGGCTCTCATGCATAATTTTTGAGAGGATTTCTATTCTGGGTACGGTAAGGGAGCAGGTTGTATGATATAGTTTTTTACGAGTATCCTATCTCCTTGCCTGACAGCATCTTACACTGGATATTTCCCCACAAGAAGAGATGAAAGAGGATATGATTTAGTCCTGTTTCGCTTACTTGGCTTCATTTGCCGAAGTTCTGCGTAGATCGATTTTCTCCTTCAGATCTATCAACCCGTTGACGATAATTTCTGGATACAGAGAAGATACTTCATCAGTAAATCTCAACTATCTCCACGTTCAGGTACTTGCCTGAATTCTATCCCCCGAATGTCTGAAATTTTGTTGATGCGATAGGGGGCTCTACAGATCAAAAGGGTACTTGTATATCGCTCCGTTTGGTGGGTAAATGTCTACTCAGTCATCAAATTGGGCTCGCAGGTACTGATCTAAAAAATGTTCGCATATCTCCCTGAGCCATCATATCTGAAATACAGAATCGCCATTAGGGTGTACGAACATTATTGATTACAGAAACCCAACTTTCTTTCGTCAGCACGGATACCTGGTTGGTATGATCATAAAAAATCAATCTATGGAACATATAAAGATTTGTTTATTTAAGTAAGTCTTTATTACATGTTTGACCATGATACCTCCAAAAGTACTAACGGATGCCCTGAAAGCCGCAGGTGAGTTGACTAGGCTACGCATTCTTGCACTATTGCGGCATGCAGATCTTGCCGTCGGGGAACTTGCACAAATTTTGGGACAAAGCCAGCCGCGCCTATCCCACCATCTCAAAACACTGACCAACGCGGGTCTTCTTGAACGGCTTCCAGAGGGATCCTGGATGTTTTATCGTATTCAGAGAAAAGGTTGGGTTGCCCAACTATTGCAGACACTCTTTTTTGAGTTGAAAGTCAATAGCGAATTGATTGAATCTGATTTTCAGGCATTGCAGTACGTACGCCAAGACAGAGCGAAAGCAGCAGAGGCATACTTTTCAGAGATCGCCAGAGACTGGGATCGCCTTCGAGCACTGCACTATCCAGAGGCTGCAATTGAGTGTGCAATCCATGATTGTATCGGATCCCGCCGGTTTGAGCGGATGATTGATTTTGGGACTGGGACGGGTCGGATGCTTACGCTTCTTGCTCCGCATGTTCATGAAGCCGAGGGGCTAGATCTGTCTCACTCCATGTTGAACGTTGCTCGAGCAAATCTCAATCGCGCTGGAATTAAAAATGCACGAGTACGACATGGCGACGTCACGAAGCCTCCATTTGAAGATGACAGTGCAGATCTAGTTATCATACACCAAGTCTTACATTATCTTGAACAACCGGAGGATGTATTAGCCGAAGCAGCACGAATTTTGGTTCCTGGGGGGCAGTTGATCATTGTTGATTTTGCTCCACATGATTTCGAGTTTTTACGTGAAGTACAGGGACATCGTCGGCTTGGCATTTCTGAAGCCGATATGATTGATTGGGCGCATGCGGCGGGTCTCGCCTTGAAGGCACCAAAAACATTTGCCCCACCTGCTTCACTTGATCAGGGACTGAATGTTCATATCTGGACTGCAACATTACCTGCCCATCAATTTGGCGGCTTTTATACCAACAAGTTATCCGTAGCAGAACAGCAGTCTACTCCGGCGCCAAGCGTTTCGTTTGAATTCTTTCCACCAAAAACGGACAAAATGAAAGCGAAGCTCTGGGAGTCGGTAGCAAAACTTACGCCTATGGCTCCTCGTTTCGTGTCTGTAACGTACGGGGCTGGAGGTTCTACAAGGGATCGAACACAGAAAATTGTTGCTCAAATTGCACAAGATACCCCCCTACAGCCCGCAGCACATCTAACTTGTGTTGGTGCAACAAAGGAAGAAATACTTCAAATTGCTACTGATTTTTGGCAGGCGGGAGTACGTCATTTGGTCACTCTGCGAGGGGATCCACCCGAGGGCATAGGTGCGAAATTCGAAAAACATCCTGGAGGATTTCGTGACAGTGTAGACCTAATTCAGGGAATACGATCCTATGAAGTCATCCCAAGTGAGAGGTTTGAAATAAGCGTTTCCTGTTATCCAGAGCGACATCCAGATAGTAGGGGATGGGATGAGGACATCGCTTTTTTGAGAGCTAAACAGGATGCCGGTGCAGATCGAGCCATAACCCAATTTTTCTTTGAACCAGAGACCTATTTTGCATTTCTTGATCGTGTTCGCGCTGGAGGAGTGACCATGCCGATTATCCCCGGAATTATGCTGCAACCAAACTTTAAACATTTGGAACGGATTGCAAGCCTCTGTAAAGTCAGTCTGCCGGGCTGGCTGTATGAGCTCTATGTTGGAAGCGAGGAAGATGCCAAAACATGTGAATGTATGACAGCGAATGTGGCTGCTGAACTTTGCCATAAACTATCCGAGCAGGGAGTGAATGACTTTCACTTTTACACGCTCAACCAAGCCAGTTTGGCACTGTCAACTTGTCGATTACTCGGACTCAAGCCCAAGTCCAGACCGCTTAGCCCAACGATCTGAATCAAACTATGGACAATCGTCAGGATCGAATCATTCAGCTCCACGAGGCAGTCAAACAGCGAATTTTAATTCTTGACGGGTCTTGGGGAGTCATGTTCCAACGTATGGAGCTTGAAGAAGAAGATTATCGAGGCACACGTTTTTCCGGAGATAAGTATCCAGGACAAATGAAGGGGAACAATGATATCTTATCACTTACAAGACCGGAGTATGTCACCAAACTTCATGACGCTTACTTTGCGGCCGGGGCGGATATCTCAGAGACGAATACCTTCACAGCGACCACAATTGCACAGAGTGATTACGCGTTAGACCGTCAATCTGTGATTGATATTAACTTCGAAAGTGCAAAGCTGGCCCGCTCGTCGGCGGATAAGTGGACAGACAAAGAGCCACATAAACCGCGCTTTGCGGCTGGCTCAATTGGACCCTTGAACAAGATGCTTTCAATGAGTTCAGATGTCAATGATCCTGGTGCTCGGGAGGTCACCTTTGATCAGGTCTATCAGGCGTATCGTGAGCAAATCATCGCACTGAATCAGGGGGGAATTCACCTTTACTTGGTTGAAACGATCACGGATACGCTCAATTGTAAGGCAGCACTTAAAGCCATTATAGATCTTGAGTCAGAAGGCATGGAAAGACTTCCACTCTGGATTTCGGGTACAATTACTGACCGGTCAGGACGTACCTTATCCGGTCAAACGATTGAAGCATTCTGGTATTCTGTACGCCATGCCAAACCTTTTGCCATTGGTGTGAATTGTGCGCTTGGCGCCGATCTCATGCGTCCGCATATCGCTACTTTATCACGCACCGCGGATACACTGGTTGCTGCATATCCGAACGCCGGATTACCGGATGAAATGGGAATGTATACCGAGAAATCACACCAGACCGCATCCAAAGTTGTCACATGGGCTAAAGATGGAATCGTAAACATACTCGGGGGATGTTGTGGAACTACCCCCGAACATATTCAAGCCATTGCAGAGGCAGTCAAAGGCATACAGCCTCGCATTCCAGTTGAGAGTAGTAACTCACTTCGTCTTGCGGGTTTAGAACCTTTTGAACTGGTAGACTAAATCTGAATAAGGGCACATGACCTACATGTAGGGTTTCATATTTCCTAGGTTAACTTAACAAGGAATATCATCTGGAAAGTGTATCCAAGTGGGAGCCCATTTTAAAGAAGTATGTGGCAATGCATGGGGTTGAGAGTTAGAGTGAGTAAATTTTAGATCGTCAAGTTAGATAGATCGAATGGCCGTTCAGAGATTTTGTGCAGAAGGCATACAAAAATTAATAGAAAATCTATGCTCTGCAAAAGAGTATGATCTCCCATTGGACGCCAAACATATGATCTATGGGGATACAGAAGAAACCATTTTGGACAGGTAAGGATAAGGAAATAAATGACCACTGCATCCCAGAATTTCGTAAATATTGGTGAGCGAACCAATGTAACGGGTTCTGCTAAATTCCGCAAACTCATCGTAAATGGTGATTATGCTACGGCGATTGAAGTTGCTCGGCAACAAGTCGAAAATGGGGCTCAGATCATTGATGTGAACATGGATGAGGGTATGTTAGATGGAGCAGAGGCTATGCAAACTTTTCTCAATTTGATTGCCGCCGAACCCGATATTGCCCGTGTCCCTATCATGATCGATAGTTCGAAGTGGGAGGTGATAGAAGCAGGTCTTAAATGTGTTCAGGGTAAAGCAATCGTCAACTCAATTTCACTCAAGGAGGGAGAAGCTCAGTTTATTGAGCAAGCACAAAAATGCTTATCGTACGGAGCTGCTTCTGTGGTGATGGCATTTGACGAGATTGGACAGGCGGATACTGCTACACGCAAAATTGAGATTTGCCAACGTGCATTCAATATCCTGACTGAAGAAGTTGATTTTCCCGCGGAAGATATTATTTTCGATCCAAATATTTTTGCAGTAGCCACTGGAATTGATGAACATAATAATTATGCGGTGGACTACCTTGAGGCAACCAAGGTTATTCGAGAAATTTGTCCAGGATGCCATATTTCTGGTGGGTTATCGAATGTCTCTTTCAGCTTCCGTGGCAATGAGCCGGTACGCCGCGCAATGCACTCCGTTTTCCTATACTATGCTATTCCTGCGGGGATGGATATGGGGATTGTAAACGCTGGTCAGCTTGACATCTATGATGAGATTGAGCCTGGGCTTCGAGAGTTGGTTGAAGATGTGATCCTCAATCGGAAAGAGGATGCGACCGAAGCACTTGTTGTATATGCAGAACAGTTTCGTGGACAGAAGGGAAAATCGACAGAAAAGGATCTATCTTGGCGAAAACTTTCCGTTGGAAAAAGACTTGAACATGCGCTAGTCAACGGCATAACTGAATTTATTGAAGAGGACACGGAAGAGGCGCGTGTTGCCGTGGATCGTCCGTTACATGTGATTGAGGGCCCCCTCATGGACGGCATGAATGTAGTTGGTGACTTGTTCGGATCAGGCAAAATGTTCTTACCACAAGTGGTCAAATCTGCCCGTGTAATGAAGGCAGCTGTTGCTTATCTAGATCCATTCATGCAAGCCGAAAAAGAAGAACTGGGCACCATAGGTATTTCAAATGGTAAAGTACTTATGGCTACGGTTAAAGGCGATGTACACGACATTGGCAAGAATATTGTTGGGGTGGTCCTTGCCTGTAACGGTTATGAGATTGTGGATATGGGAGTAATGGTACCCTGTGAGAATATTCTCATGGAAGCCAAGGAACAGCAGGTTGATATTATTGGGCTTTCTGGCCTGATCACTCCCAGCCTTGACGAAATGGTCTATGTAGCGCGCGAAATGCAGCGCTTAGACATGAAACAGCCACTACTGATTGGTGGAGCGACGACATCCCCGGCTCATACAGCAGTAAAAATTGATCCAGCCAGAAGTAATGGTCCGACCATCCATGTGACCGATGCAAGTCGCGCCATAGGCGTTGTATCCTCATTATTATCTGAAGGTGATCGTACCCTTTTCATTGAGACGACTCAGACTAGGTATCAGCGGATGCGGGATCGCCGTGTTGGAGGATCACCGAAGCCCCGCCATAATATTGATATGGCTAGGAGCTATGCATACCAATTGAATGGTTCTGCACCTCAGGCTCCAAGCTTTATCGGCACGAGAATATTCAACGATTTTAGTCTCTCGGAGCTCGCTCGTTATATTGATTGGACGCCTTATTTCGTAAATTGGAATCTGGCTGGCCACTACCCGCAGATTTTGGAAGATGAGAAAGTGGGGAAGGCTGCACAAGAGCTCTGGCGAGATACACAGGTGATGATCCAACAAATCATCACCGAAAGATGGTTTAATCCACGGGCGGTTATTGGTTTTTGGGGTGCCTCCCGAGATGGTGATGATATCAAGCTGGAAACGGGTGATACACTGCATACGCTGCGTCAGCAAATGGTAAAGGACAATGGACGGGCAAATTTTGCCCTTTCTGATTTTGTTGCCGAGGCCTGTGATCATGTTGGTGGGTTTGCTGTCACCGCAGGACCAGAGGCGGAAGAGATTTCAAAAATGTTTGAGAATAGGAGAGATGACTATTCCGCAATCATGGTCAAAGCTCTTGCCAATCGATTCGCAGAAGCCATGGCCGAGTACATGCATCAGTGCGTGCGAAGAGAGTATTGGGGATATGTGCCGGATGAAAATCTTAGTAATGAGGCGTTAATCAAAGAAGCTTATTCTGGAATTCGTCCAGCACCAGGTTATCCTTGTCAGCCAGATCACACAGAGAAAGAAACATTATTTCGCCTTTTGAATGCGGATCGTATTGGTATGTCACTGACCTCAAGCTTTGCTATGATTCCTGCTGCTTCGGTTTCTGGTCTTTATCTTGCCCATTCCGAGAGTGTATATTTTTCTGTGGGTCGGATTGAGCGTGATCAAGTTGAGGATTATGCCCGTCGCAAAGGCATGGAGATACGTACAGTTGAACGCTGGTTAGGCCCAATTTTGAACTATGACCCGACAGATACTGAAATGGTTGTGGCGTAATTTACACGCCGAACCATTTCGTTCATACGAATTTGATTATAGAAGATGTATAGAATTCTTTTACATTGGAGACTGTGATTTGCTACGCCAGTGAACAATCTGAGAAATTGGTTTATTTCAAACCAAGTAGTGGACCTGAGTAAGGGAAGATTCACTGGTGCGTGAACTATTTTCAAATCAATTCGGATGGCTAAAATTTGGGAGCAGCATCAGGTTAATCTGATGGAGCATTTATTCCAGCGAGACCTACAATGACATACATCGTAATGGATCCATGTATCCGGTGTAAATACATGGATTGTGTGGAAGTTTGCCCTGTTGACTGCTTCTATGAAGGAGAAAATATGCTTGTCATCCATCCAGATGAGTGCATTGACTGTGGAGTTTGCGAACCTGAATGTCCGGTCGAAGCAATCAAACCGGAAACCGAGGATGAATTGGACGGCAAATGGCTTAAGCTCAACACCAAATATGCTGAAGTTTGGCCGAATATTACGCGAATGAAGGAGCCACCACCGGATCACCAAGATTTTGTCCAAAAAACGAATAAGCTCGCGGAATTCTTTAGCCCAAATCCAGGCAAAGGAGACTGAGTTTGACCACTCAAAACCTGGTTTCTGCAAATAACCAGCAAATAAAAATCACAGGCCCCGGAAGTCCAGATTGGTCAGAGAACCACTTGGTTTCAATCTATGATGGTACCTCTTGAAAATAACCGACAAATAAAAACATCAACTTCGGGAGCTTTTTATCTACGGAAAACAGACGTATAATTTTCAAAAAGATAAAATTATTATACGTCTATCACATATTTTTAACTTTCTTTTGGCAGAGGCAAATTTTATTTGCAATCTAAAATAACAGTTCTAGCAAATGACCAGCAAATAAAAAACCGCTCCTTAGAACATCTATCTGGCGAAAAAAAAGTTTTATTTGCAATCTAAATTGGTGGTTTTAGAAAATGACCAGCAAATAAGATTGATGCACATTAAGGTGTCACCGAATTACATACCATTACGTATCCTATCATCCTGCACCCAATAAGGAAGATATTTCATGAATTTACGTCCAGCATTTGGATTTACTGGCGAAATCGCTCTCGCGTCTAAGGCTTCGGCCAAGAAACGAGAAGCCTTAGATGTATTTTTATGATCTAGGCCAAACCTTTTTCGTACGGTGCTATTCGTCACATGAGCACCTTTGACATACTGGAGGCAGGCGTGCTGGTAGATTGCCTCAATACGATCTGCAGGACTCATAGTAGCTAAGGGTCTTGGCCCATAAAGTGTAATACGGGTGCTGTCACTAATCACTTCAATTCGTGGGGCAGGCAAATGATGTAGTTCAACTTGGTGGACAATTTTGTCCCATCCAATTCCACGTTCCTCACAAATTCCAAATCTACGGAGGAGCCTAGATAATGCTTCGTTGCGTGACTTCGGGGGAGCAGTGACAAAAAATTTGGAATCAATCAGGGGTACACCTGGGTTGAGGACCTCAATCCGATCCTCAAATATCTCAACCAGCGGCCCAGCCCCTCGTACCGTCAAATCTTGATGAATCAGCGCATTTGCAATCAACTCACGGATAGGAGCAAGCGGGAAACGCGGTTCCTGTTTTCTAATTCCACCGTCAAAGCGTTCGTCGATGGGAGCTAGTCTATTTACACAATCTATTATTTTATAAAATCCCGAAGCATATCCCGCTGTGAGTTCTTCCTCTATGCTTGGAGACCATCTACCCGGCCCAGAATATCTGACAATTCTGATGGGTTTACGACGTAATGAGTTTGCGTCTCCAAGACTTTGAGCAAATGCAAGACATCCGAGATTCAGGATATCCCAAGCTCCATCATCGCGTTGTTGAATTAAGTCCTCACTCTGCAGAGCCAGTAGTTGTCCTGACATGTTTGGAGGGACCGGAGTCTTGGCCAAAGCAAAATAGGATTTGTAATCCAAGTAATGAAGAACTCTACTACCATCAATAGACTCAATGGCAATTTCTTTTTCAAAAATTCTGGTATCTAATAATCGCCAGAGCAATTTTTCCTTATCAGGAAAGTCATTGAGTCTTCTGGTATGGGATCCAACACGAATATATGACTCATTATCAAATCTGACAGGTAGATGATCCGCAGCGGGAATCACCAGCACAACAACGGGCTTACCATCTACTTGATCTTTTAGGAAGCGAAAATCAACCGAGGGTTTTAGTCGGTGTGAAAGCCAGTGATTCAGATCGTCTTTATTTACTTTTTTTGCGTCAGGATTGAATCTTGTCCCAATCACCCGATGATCATCGTCGTGAATTTCCCATATGATATAGCCGTAGGGTTTTTCCGCGATCACAGTAGAGTTGGCAATCGCACTAATATTCTGACCAAGTTTCTCAGGTTGGGCATTGCTTGACTTAAATTCAAACCATTCCTTTTCCCGAGGCTGGGAGCATAGTCGGCTGACTAATGCGGGAACATCAATGGTTGCTGTCATCTCATTTTTCACATCTATGAAATGGCATCATGATCAGCCACTCCAAGGGTAGGCTCGTAGTGAGAGCAGCAATTATAATTATTGATCGTTACTCTCATTTTGATATTAAGTGACGGGGATAATATAAGGAGGTCTGATCCAATTTAAGAGCAGACACCGTCTTGGGATTCGGTTAGTCTCGGACTGAGAGGTCTAGCCCGTAACCAGCAAGTAGCATCTCTCTGATATCCTCAGATACTCTCTTTCTCTTGGCAAAAGCTTTGAGAATGGATAGTAAGGGTTACGTAGTTCTTGCAGACAAACATCATGGAGCAGGAACTCAGAATGATTACGAATTCCCCTCCGTCTCTGCCGCTGCATGGATACTATTCGCCGTTACATCCCGATGAGATGCATTATAAATCGCCTTGCCTTGAGAGATTAGAATAACCTGAGGCGATTCATGTTGAATCCCAAAGTGATCTTCAATATGGTTAGATAGGGAGCGAGCAGTCTGAACAATCAGTTCAAAGACGGGAAGCTTAACATTTCCCATCTCACGCTTCGCAGTAGCGGAGAGATCACAGGTAGAACTGTGCTTGAACACTGCAATAATCTGTGATTCAGATTGCCTGAGAAGTGCTGCAAAATCGTCAATTGAATCTATCGTCTGATAGGACATAGTGCGTGGTTGATTGAGTCTTGGATACAACAATTAGCGAGTATCAAGGTTCTATGGCGCACCTAATTTTTTAGAAGCTATGGCCATCCGTACAACAGGTGCCGAGAACATACACTGGGATCTGACTCATCTTTACCTTAATGAGTCTGCTATGAAAAACGATCTGGCGGATATGGTAGAGGAAGGAGTCAAATTCAATCAATCATGGAGGGGCAGGATCGCCGATTTATCCGCCTCTCAGCTTTACCAAGTGCTCACAGAATTTGAGTCACTTCAGGAGCGTACTGGCAAGGCAATGACGTATGCGTATCTCTCTTGGGCGACTGAGACGCATAACCCTGAGCGAGGGGCTTTGCTTCAATATGCACGCGAATTATTTACACAGATCAGCAAGAGCCTGATATTCTTTGGATTAGAATGGATGAAGGTGGAAAATGATCAGGCCAAGTCTTTGATGAAAAGTGATGAACTCGCGAAATATCGTCATTTTCTTGAATGCGAACGGCTTCTGAAAGATTATACCTTATCCGAACCCGAGGAGAAAATATTGGCAGAAACACTGGTAACGGGGAGAAGTGCATGGATGCGTTACTTCACCGAGACAATGAGTGGAATGCGCTTTTCACTCCGCGGCGAAGAACTTCCCCAAGAACACCTTCTCACAAAGTTGCATGTCCGTGATCGTGAACTGCGCAAAGAGGCGGCAGATAGTTTTACGCGAGGGCTTGTTTCAAAGGAACATACGCTCACCTTCATTTTCAATACACTCCTCGCTGATAAGGCATCTAGTGACCGCATGAGAGGCCTACCTCACTGGATTAAATCCCGCAATCTGAGTAATGAAATTGCAGATGAAACCGCAGATGCGTTAGTAGAAGCCGTGGTCAATCGCTATGATTTGGTGGCACGCTTTTTTAATCTAAAAAGCAAAATTCTTGGATTCAGTCCTCTCTACGACTATGATCGCTATGCACCCGTAGGAGAGAGCGATACCCATTATTCGTGGGATGAAGCTCGAGAGATCGTATTAGCAAGCTACCAAGAATTTCATCCACTTCTTGCTGAAATTGCTACACGCTTTTTTAACGAAAAATGGATTGATGCACCAGTTCAAGAGGGCAAGCAGGGCGGGGCATTCAGTCATGGCGCAGTTCCCAGCGTTCATCCCTATATCCTGCTGAACTACACCGGACGCGCTCGGGATGTACAAACTCTAGCACATGAGTTGGGGCATGGAGTGCATCAATTCCTATCAAGAGAACAAGGATATTTACAAGCTTCAACTCCATTAACTACAGCTGAGACCGCATCTGTATTTGGAGAAATGCTTACGTTCCAGCGATTGTTATCTAAGGAATCCAATTCTCGCAATGTCTTAACTCTTCTGGTTAGTAAGATTGATGATACCATGGCGACCGTATTCCGTCAGGTTTCGATGAATCGGTTTGAAGATGCAATCCATACTGCAAGACGTGAACAGGGAGAATTGTCGGCGGATAAATTTGCAGAGTACTGGATCGCAACCCAGTCAGCAATGTACGGCAACAGTGTAAGTTTGACGGATCAGTATCGGCATTGGTGGAGTTATATCCCGCATTTCTTACACACACCGGGCTATGTGTATGCGTACGCCTTCGGCGAATTACTCGTCTTAGCACTGTATGCTCGCTACCTTGAATCTCCAGAAGAATTCCCTGCTCAGTATATTGAACTTATGCGGGCTGGTGGTTCGGATTGGCCCCACATTCTAGTCGGTCGTTTGGAAGTCAACCTGCAGGATCCTTCATTCTGGCAGCAGGGATTGAATGCAATTGAAGATCTAATTGAACAGGCGGAGACAAGCTATGCCGCCTGTGAATCAGATTGAACTAATGCTACACGTTTGAGATAAGCATCTCGTGTAACCTGGATGTCTTCAAGGTACATTGGCAATTCGTCTGGTAGCAGTGCCTGAGGACCGTCCACCAATGCCTTGGATGGTTTTGGGTGAAAATCTACGAGTACCATATTCGCCCCAGCAATGATGCCCTGAGCCGTTGCATGCATTACATCCATTAATCCATCTGGACTTCGATGTCGAGTACCTACCGAGTGGGACGGATCAATGCAAACAGGCATTCGAGTCAGGCGATGAACAACAGGTACATGGGAGAAGTCAACAAAATTTCGATGAGGATCTCCAAGATTCGTTTTCATTCCACGAAGTGCAAATATTACGCGCCGATTCCCTTCACTTGCCAAATACTCCGCTGCGTTCAAGGATTCATTTAGGGTAATTCCAAACCCCCTCTTGATCAGGACAGGATAATCATCTTGGCGACCAGCACACTTGAGCAGTTCGAAGTTCTGAGTATTGCGAGTCCCAATTTGTAACATCACCCCAGTAGGATGACCTGCTGCTTCTAGTGCTTCGTTAATCTCTTCAATATGAGACTCATGAGTAACCTCCATAGAGATAACTCGGATGTCATATTTTCCTGCCAATTCAAAGACATAGGGGAGACATTCTTTCCCATGCCCCTGAAAAGAATACGGGCTTGTCCGTGGTTTATAAGCGCCCATGCGAGTACAGACTAATTCATTCTCTTTCAGTGTCTGCAGCATGAGTTCTACATGCTCAGGAGTATCTACTGCGCATAGTCCAGCAAAAATGTGAAGACTCTTCTGATCGAATGTAATCCCATTATATTCAAACTGATGCGGGAAGTCTTCTTGGCCATGCCGTCCAAGTACGCGGTAGGCTTCCTGAACACGAACCACCCGCTCCACACATGGCAGGCTTTTCATAAATGTGTCCGAGAGAGATTTTGTATCTCCCAAAAGGTAGATCTCGGTCAAGAGTTGGCCCGCTCCCTGAATATGACGAACTTGATAGGTGATATTGACGAGAGAGTCAAGGTAGCGTAACAGGAGTTTATATTCGGGAGACTCCTGATCCGTATCAGATTTTAGTATGAGGATCACAGTAACAGTAGAAGTATATGGTTATTGAGTTTTGAGGCTAGAAGCTGCCGCTTCGTCCAATAAAATCGTTACATCGGAATGCGACTGGAGGCAGCTACCTGGGACTTCCTCGGTTTGGGGTGATTCTAAGCAGAGAGCAACAGCTTCTGATTTACCAGAGCCAGAGGCTAATAGTAAAATTTTGCGTGCTTCCATAATCGTTTTGATTCCCATCGTCACGGCTTGACGAGGCACATCTTCTGAGTGGTTGAAAAAACGAGCATTATCCCGAATTGTTGAAGGTGCAAGATTAACAATTCGTGTGCGGGAGTCAAATGCCGAACCAGGTTCATTAAACCCAATATGGCCGTTTGCTCCTAAACCAAGAATCTGCAGATCAATGCCTCCAATGGTTTGAATAAGTTGATCAAACTTAGCCGGATTTGAATCAGCGCCTGGGAAATGAACCGAACTTGGTCGTACATTGACATGTCCAAATAGGTGGTGCTGCATAAAGGCTGAATAGGACTGTTCATGATTTGCGGGCAGGCCGATGTATTCATCCAGATTAACCGTGGTCATTTCACCAAAGGTGATTTCTCCACGCTTGTAGCGGTCCACGAGTAATTCGTAAAGCCTCTCTGGAGTACTTCCGGTAGCAAACCCAAATACGCCATTAGGTATTTTAGTAATGGCATCTGAGAGAATATTGGCTGCGCGTACGCTAACCCCTTCATGGTCTGTGAAGATCTCAATTCTCATTCGTGCGATTTTATGTGTTCATGAATGAATGGATCAGCTAGGTCGGTTAGGGAAGACGACTCTACCATCTCTGTCAACTAGTTCATCGGTTAGAATGCTCACGCGGGAGTTGTACGTGACCGCGATATCCGTTGTAGAACTTAAACGGTTCATTCATGAGATTTCTCAATACAAAATTCAGTTCGTGACTTGCAGCACGGGCGCCCCATTCTATGACTCTTCTTCACACAGGAGGTTTAGAAGATGAATAACGCTGTTCCGAAGCTCTCTGCGATCAACAACCATATCCACGAACCCATGATCTTTTAGAAACTCGGAGCTTTGGAATCCTTTCGGGAGATCTTGTCCAATTGTTTCACGGATGACCCGAGGACCAGCGAAACCAATGAGTGCTCCCGGTTCTGCTATATTGATGTCTCCTAACATTGCAAAGGAGGCGGTGACTCCACCTGTCGTCGGGTTAGTCAACACTGAGATATAGGGGATTCCTTTTTCATGAAGCCGTGCGAGGTGTGCACTAGTTTTAGCCATCTGCATGAGACTGAGAGCACCTTCCATCATCCGAGCGCCACCGCTTTGTGCGATGACAATCACGGGAATCTCGTGATCAATACCTCTGCGGATCGCCCGGGCAATCACTTCGCCGACCACAGACCCCATAGATCCACCGATAAAACTGAAGTCCATCACAGCCATGGACACTTCATGGCGTTCCATCTTCCCGACAGCGGCTTGCACTGCATCAGGTAGACCAGTTTTTTTGCGGGCACTTTGAAGCCGATCAGAGTAGTTCTTTCGATCCGTGAATTCCAATGGATCAATCGCAGTAACCTCCTGATCTTGAAGTTGATAGGATCCCTCGTCCAGCAATAATGCAAAATATTTTTCGGAACCTAGGCGACTATGGTAGTCACATTTTGGACAAACATCTACGTTCGTATCTAACTCCCTCACATGATTAATCGCCTTACAACCAGAACATTTTTGCCACTGGCCGGCGGGCATTTCATGTTGACCACTCCGACTAGTAAGAATCCCCTTTTTTGTTCTTTTGAACCAAGTCATTGTCTAGATGTACAGCGAACGTACTTAAACGATTTTGAATGAAGGTGTTCTCAGTGGGCAAAATTGAGACAAAAAGCAGATAGATTCTTCTTCTCGCTGTATATTTCGGCGCAAACTAACTTGTAAAGATAAAAAGATTAAGAGACAATGAAAGTTTATAGTCCTGATCGGATCCGAAATATTGTTTTGGTTGGTCATCAAGGCAGTGGAAAAACCTCTCTGGGGGAGTCATTGCTTTTTGTGAGCAAAAAAATTCATCGCCTCGGTACAGTTACAGAGGGATCTACGGTCAGTGACTATCAGCCAAGCGAGAAAGAGCGACAAATGTCCATCTTTTCATCTTTGCTTCATGCGGAGTGGGACGAGCATAAGATCAATATCATTGATACCCCTGGATATCCAGATTTTGTAGGCGAGGTGGTGTCTGCTATTCGTGTAGCAGATACATCTCTTTTTGTGATGAACGCTCAAGAGGGGGTTGAGGTTGGTGCAGAGCTTGCTTGGAGTGCTGCTTCCGAGAGTCAGAAGCCAGTAATGTTTGTCATTAACCAGATTGATCGTCCTCAGGCCGATGTTGAATCCACCATTGCACAGATGCGAGAGCGCTTTGGCTCTGGATTAACCATCGTACAATTTCCAGGCGCCACTCCCAATGATCTGATAGATGTTTTGGTGATGAAACAGGTTAGCTTTAAACCCGGCTCACAGGATCCACCGACATTTACTGAAATCCCAGAAAAGTTTCGCGAACGCGCAGATGAACTTCACAATGCGTTGGTTGAGGATATTGCCGTAAGTGATGAAAAATTAATGGAGAAATATCTGGAAACCGAACGACTCTCGGAGCATGAGATGCGAGAAGGACTCCGAGATGCAATGTTGGCGCGGTCGCTTTATCCAGTATTTTGCACCATAGCAGCGACAAATGTGGGGGCCGCTCGCCTCATGAGTTTTATCAATAATGTCGTGCCATCTCCGCTGGAAGTTGCTCCACTTCCGTTAGCAGAGGGAGATTTGATCAAGCCGAGTGTTGATGGGAGTCCCGTTGTATTCATCTACCGAACAATGGCAGAACATCATGTCGGGGATTATTCATTTTTTCGCGTATGCAATGGTTCAATTGAGTCAGGAATGGACTTAGAAAATGCCCAGTCCGGTACGATTGAGCGGTTGGGGCAACTGTATGCACTCTGCGGGCGAGATCGTGAAACGGTTGCGACGATGAATGCAGGAGACTTGGGAGCTCTGGTCAAGTTAAGGGATACGCACACCAACAACACGCTTCGTAGGAAAGGAGAGAAGGTCATTGTAGCTCCGATTCCTTTTCCAGAGCCGCGATACCGTGAAGCAATTCACGCAAAGACCGAGGGAGAAGAGGATAAGCTGGCGCAGGGATTACATCAAATCACATCGGAAGACCCGTCTCTCGTCGTGGTTCATGAACCAGACTTGAGTCAGATCACGTTGGGGGGGCAGGGAGCAATGCACCTCAAGGTCGCTCAGTATCGTCTAAAATCCAAGGTAAATGTTGAGGTTGAATACTCTCGCCCGCGTGTAGCTTATCGCGAAACGGTTACCACCGAGGCCCGTGATTCCTATCGGCACAAGAAACAGACCGGGGGGGCAGGGCAGTTTGCAGATATTTCTGTTTTAATTGAACCACTTGAAGGCGAATTCCAAAAGCGACCCGACATTAATGTCCGAAATGTCGTACAGGCTGAAACTGCGTGGGGCTCAACTATTGAGTTTATTGATGCCATTGTTGGGGGCGTGATTGATATGCGGCGCTTCTTTGGTGCTATTCAAAAAGGTGTTCTTGAAGCAATGCAAAAAGGACCAGTGGCTGGATATCCAGTTGGAAATGTTCGGTTTGTGATTTTTGATGGTGGAATGCACTCCGTTGATTCAAATGAGAATGCTTTCAGAACCGCGGCTCGAATGGTTTTTCGTGAATCGTTCCGTAAGGCGAAGCCTGTGATCTTGGAGCCGATTCACGATGTTGAGGTCACTGTTCCAGATACATACACAGGGGATGTGATGGGGGACTTGAATGGACGTCGGGCGACCATCAGGGGAATGGAGGCTGAGGGGAAGATGCAGAAAATTCTTGTTCAGGTTCCAGAGGCAGAGCTGTATCAGTACTCCACCCGCGTTCGTTCCATGACGCAGGGACGGGGAATCCACAGCGCCCGATTTAGCCACTACCAAGCGATGCCCAGAAGTGTGCAGGACGATGTTGTATCCGCTGCGGCCAAAGCTCAACAGGAATAAATATTTAGTTACGGATCTACCTGCTCCTAATTGGTTGGTGAATTATCTCTTCCACCAATGGAGCGGTTGCTTTTTGTAAAGGCCTTGAACAGTTCTTCGGATGTTTCCAGTATCCACTTGTAATATTCATCTTGGCGATTCTCATCATGAGGATTACCTTCATATGTGCAAGAAATCAGAAAGGCCTTCTTATCCTTAAGAGGGAGCCATTCTATATCAGTTTTGACTATTTCTTGAAAGACGCTTTTTCTTTCAAAAAGGTGTTCATACAAATCTTTGTTACTGGAAATATATATCGCCACTTGAATAAAGCCTTTCACTGAGTTCAAACTTAAGCGAAGGTGTGCTTCTCTGCTTCCGATGGAAACATCATACCAGGCACGTGGCCACGGTTTTCGACTAACTGTGAGGCCTATTTTTGAGTTTGATGCATACTCTTTCAGACCCTCCCAAAAGCTCAAGTGAGCCAGTTTTGTCTCGCTAAGAATAACTTTGATCCATGAGTTCGGTTGGACAACTACATTAAATTTGGGGGCAGGCTTAGAGTCTCCAATCTTATAGGCTTCAATTCTTACAAGAAAAAAAGATATTTCATCGTCCATATGATCATTGAACCACTCAATTGCCCTCTGATGCTCATCGGTAATATCCCCAACGATCCATACGATGATGCTTGCATCAAAACTGGAAGCGTAGGTTAGGAGCTTTCCAAGATGGTCATGATTCGTTTGGCCCAATTGATTTTCAACAATAATTTTCTTTTCAGTCTGACTTTCCTCCGCGGTAATATCTACAAAGTATCGTCCCGCGCCTTGCTCAGTCTTTATATTTTCGGCGGTCACCCCTATTTCTTCAAATAGGAGATCAATATTCGCGGCTAGCCAGGGAGTAAAATTGCGGTCTTCATACTTCCAGATTTCTCGGAGAGATACACTTTTGAGAGTTTCCAAGTCAATGGCTGTTGTTGGTTCGTTCATTTTATACGTTAGTCATGAGTTGAGTTACGGGTACAAGATAGAATTACTAAACATGAGTCCCTGATTCATATGACAAGTTAAATAGATTCTCAAAGATAACAATCCACGTTTCAACTCTGGAAATATTTGTATTGTCATGAGTAGATGGAATTATGGTCCTGGCATATAACCAATTCGGTACGATATCATAGTGATCAAGTCTAAGTGTCCAGCAATAGATCGGTGAGGGATTCAACAGCTTTCAGGGAATGATCCAAGACGAAGTCTCAAATTGTCAGGATTGAAGGGTTAATCATCAAAGGTGGGTAGAAATGAAATGAGGACCGGGTTCCTCCCAAAATCAATTAGTAAAGAACCCGATCAGAGCAGCAAAAAAATCAAGTCGGGTCGAGGTTGATGCAGAAAGTTTATTTTGATTTCTTTGACTTTGGCCCCGACTTTTTTCCTCGGCTCTGTGGAGACTTTTTCGTGAGTGGTATGATTTGTTCAAGTTCAAATTCTTCAATCAAATTTCCAGCCAGTTTAACTCGAACCGTACGAGAGAAAATATTCATACTTAAGACATGTCCTTGGCCATTGTCCGTATCTACTCTGGTATTCTTGGGAGGAAACTCTTCCAGAATCTTCATGTACTGTTCCAACTCATAATTCAGACAGCACTTGAGCCGACCACAGCGTCCCATCATTCGTTCATTTGAGAGAGGAAAATGCATTTTTTTTGCAGCTGAGGCAGATACGGGGGGGATCTGACGCATCCAAGAAGAACAGCAAAGCTCCCTGCCACACACACCAAGTCCTCCAATTCGAGCGGCTTCCTCTCTAAGACTCAAGCGAAGAAACTCAACGCGCGTCGAAAACCGTCGACAAAGTTCACTGATCACCGAACGCAGGGAAACCTTTTTCTGGGAAGTATAGAAAATGGACAGCCGTTTCCGATCAAACTGCCATTCTGCATCTACCAGTTTGACAGGCATCTTCTGCCGTCTAATTGCAGTTTTTGCAGCGAGTAATGCCTCCTTTTCTGCTTCTCGATTCTTCTGTTGGATGCTCCGATCGTTGGATGAAGCCAAACGAACGACTTGATCGTAGTTCGGGTGGCTTCGTGCACGGATATGTACAAGTTCACCGGTTAGCACCACCTGACCATAGTCCAGCCCTCGCTGCGCAGAAACGATAATATCGTCACCTGCAGAGACGGGAATGTTTCGTTTATTCTGGTAAACCTTCCTACGTCTTCCTTTGAAGGCAACCTCAACCAAATCACAGTGATCCCGACCTTCAACCTTGGAAGACTCGGGAAGCCAATCAAAAATCTGAACGGATGGGCAACTATCACTACAACCGCCATAACCACTAAGGGAACTCCCACTGCAGCCACAGGCACCGTTTGTGCCACAAGACATAATGAATCAATGATTAATTTAGAAAGCGTTTTCAATGAAAGATGAATTACGCGGTGAGCCCAATAACGTTCAAGGAGCCAATCAGTGGTCCCCAAGATATCCGTGAACTACAAAGCCCCGACTGTGGGCAGAGCGAATAGATCAAAAGTAAAGGTTTCAGCTTGTCTTGAAGCTTGCGAGTGGCTTGAATAACTTGCCGCTGTGTGTGGTTCGCCGAGCTTTCCCCAAGCTATCAAAGATTGTGATCGGAATCGGCGTGGAAATATAATCGGCGGTTCGCATAGCTTCACCTAATCGCATGGAAAGATTGATCAATAGTAAGTTGGTATTCACATTTGATTCTGTTAGGAGTAGTGCCTCTTCAATAAGTCGAGACATTGCATCCAAGTCGGCATTTTGAAGGTTCTTGCTGAACTTTGAGATTTCTACGATTTGATCATGATTTGTGATGGCCGCTTCTTCTCCAATCTCCCGGTATAATGCAACGTCACGGATCCAGCTCAGAAGTAGCCTGAGCAAATTTCTGATTCCATCCCGACTGGACTGGTTCACCTCTGCGATCAGATCTGTCTGCTGTACAATTTTTCCCAAAAACGCAAGACGAAGAAAAGAAATCACTCGTTCACGGTCACGCCGCAGTTCTTCGTTCCGAATCAGCTCCAGTGCACGCATATAGGAGCCCTGAGACATATTGGCTGCAACATTTGCAAGATCTTCGTCAACATCCGTACGATCAAGTAATGCCCGCACGATGGTGTCAGGAGATAAACTTTCAAATGCTACATGTTGGCAGCGTGATGTGATCGTAGGCAGGAGAGCATTCTTCCTGCAGGTAGTTAGGATAAATATGGTACCAGAATTAGGTTCTTCAAGAACTTTCAAAAATGCATTTGCTGCACGTTCACGAATCACATCTACATCCGTAATGATGGCAATACGATACTTCCCCTGTGAGGGGCGCATCATAATTTTTTCACGCAACTGTAAGTTGATTCGATCAACTGAATAGAGCGCTTGCTTAAATCGTTTCGATTCGGTTTTCTGCGATCCAAGGGTGGGAGCACGGACGAAGTCTACCGCAGCGTAGGGTTCTTCGGCTAGTAGGGCGATGCGATCGGAAACTTCGTGTGGCTTTGCATCGCTTGGTTCGGGGATCAGAATTTCTATATCTGGATGCTGCAGCCGAATCGCACGCTTACAAGATGGACAGGGTGGATCATCAGAGCAGCCTTCACATTGTAAGGCACGGGCAAATGCTAATGCAACCGCACGTTTCCCGGCGCCCTCAATCCCATGAAACAGATATGCATGAGCAATATGACCAGACTCGAGCGAGCGCTTCAAGAGCTCAACTACATTTGCTTGTCCAATAACATGATCCCAATACGGACTGGAAGAAGTATTCGGCATCTTTATTTTGGGCATTGCAACCTGTTTTGGATTATCCCCGTTCAAGGAATTTCTGGCGTGGTGGCTCAGTTGGTTAGAGCGTGCGACTCATAATCGCAAGGTCGAGAGTTCGAGTCTCTCCCACGCCACTCCTACAATTGATCCATTTGATCACCCGAAGGGAACCGTTCGCTCCACCTCCATACAAAACCGCCGCAACGGTTATCTCCGAAGAGATCATGATCTCAGTCATCTTAAAGCCGATCTGAGTCCAGGAGTTCGGAAATTATATCTTCATGATCTGGTCGGATTAGAGCAAGGATCGCATGATGGGGGACGATATAAAATTTCTCTTGCTTATACGTGAACTCAATTGCCTCCTTACGCTGAAAGAAGGCTAAGTCTCCAACATTCGCCTCGAGAGGCAGATACCGTCCAATCCTTTTCGGCTCTGCCCAGGGTTCACTTTCGGAGTACTCAGGATTGGGAATCAAGTGGCCAGGTCCAACGATCTCTATGCGTCCTGATCCGATCCGGTCACGCTCGGCGACAGATGCAGGAAGAACCAACCCAGATTCAGTCTGCTGTTCTCCGCTGTCGGGCTTAATTAATACCCGGTCACCAACGATGATTAACTCTGACATAGAATCAGGAAAGAGTAATCTGATTTAGACAAATAAAGTTCACCTACTTCAACGTCCCTCTTAGGTAGAGGGTCGATCCAATTGCTAAGGTCAGCATCAAAAAGCCGGGTAGATAATTTCCCAGAATTAAATATCCAGCCGAAAATAAACATGTATACACAAGCACGATTCCAGCACCCCATTGACGTGCCATTGCACGTATGGTGGAGTCTGACTGGATGTCCGGGTGCATTCCAGCAATAGGCTTCCAACCTGGCCCTGCGGGTCGAACGAGTCTATAAAATTTCTCAAGGGTGGCTTGGTCTGTTGGTTTGGTGAGAAAGGTAACCGTAATCCACAGAGCGGTCGTAATTCCCACGACAATAAATAGGTTAGATGGAAATGGTTCATTGATTCCAGGGATTGGAATGCCAAAGAGCGTCAATAGCACGAGAAGGATTGGAGCCAAGGTCGCGACCAGTTCACTCCATGCGTTGATCCGCCACCAGTACCACCGGAGAATCAAGACTGTACCTAAGCCTCCCGAGGCAGTAAGAATCAAGCTCCACGCTTGGCTGATAGACTCCAGTTGCGTGGCCACAAGAATACTTAGTAGACCCACAATGAAGGTGAGGGTTCGGGAGATTATGACATAATGGCGTTCACTTTTATTTGGACGAATAAATCGTCGCCAGAAATCATTCACCAAATAAGACACCCCCCAGTTCAGTTGTGTAGAAATCGTACTCATGAATGCGGCCAAGAAAGCAGCAAAGACTAACCCCAAGATCCCGACTGGCAGAACATCTCGCATAACCATAATGAACCCTTCCCTTGATTGATCAAGTTCGGGGTATAGAACCAGAGATGACAGCGCAATGATGATCCATGGCCATGGACGGATACAGTAGTGCGCAATCGTGAAAAAAAGCGCCGAGAATACAGCGTCTCGTTCACTTGTCGTTCCCATCATACGCTGCGCGCTGTATCCACCTCCACCAGGCTCAGAACCCGGATACCAGCTACTCCACCACTGAATTCCAATGAAAGCCATGAACGCCGGGACGGACAATGCAAATGCAGCGGCCGCACTGGGGACATCACCGATCCTGGGGAAAAAGTCGAATGTTTCGGGGGGCAAACTGGCTTTCAGGCCGGCAATTCCCCCGACTTCAGGGAGTTGAAGGACGAAGACTGCCATCAGGATTGAGCCTGCCATTGCCAGTATGAATTGCATTACATCAGTTACCGCTACACCCCAAAGTCCTGAAAGCAATGCAAAAATGGAAACCAATACGACGAGCCCACTGACAATCACCAGTGCTGCACTCATTGAGAGCCCACCCACCGAGAACGAGGCTTGACCGAATAAGGTAATACCTGGCCACAGCACGTTGATTGCCGTCTCCATTGCCAAGGAGACCCATCCAATGATAATTATGTTTAAGAGCAGTCCAAAATAGACCGCCTTAATTCCACGAAGCCATGCAGCAACTTGACCGGTATAGCGGAGCTCAACGAATTCGACATCCGTTTGAATCCCACATCTTCGCCATAATCGTGCAAAGAAGAATACGGTCAGCATACCTCCAAAGGCAAAATTCCACCACAACCAGTTGCCGGCAATTCCATTTTCCGCAACCAGCTCGGTTACTGCCATCGGGGTATCCGCCGCAAACGTAGTTGCCACCATGCTGATGCCCGCCAACCACCATGCCATTCGACGTCCGCTCAGGAAGAACTCAGAGGTATTCTGTCCAGCACGTCTGGAATAGAACAAGGCAATTCCGGCGACAATCAGGAAGTAGATTCCGATAATGATCCAATCAAGTGGTGTCATTTTTTATTGGGTTGCGTACAGTGCAAGTTAGGTGTTTTTCACGTGCCAGTCAAAATCATAGACAAAGCGAGCGAGCGGAATCCAATTCGTTCTTCACTAATTAATTGCATGTGTATCTTGGGAAGATTCAATAATAATATAAATCTTTGTGATGAAGAAAAAATCAAAATCATGTTGCTCGTGGATGGAATCAATCTCTATGTGGTTTGTCGGGTTTATACGCTTAAATTTATTGTCACAGTCGTTAAGGCTTTGAACAAATAATGATGCATTTGGCAGTATTTTTCCTGAATTAACGATATCTGAGTTGATCAATGGACCAAGTTGTGTCTGCCCCGCTTCATGAACTTGCAAATACGAGGTATCTGAACTATGCTCTGTCGGTAATTACCAGCAGAGCACTTCCAGATATCCGAGATGGATTGAAACCGGTTCAGCGAAGGATCTTGTATTCAATGTTTACAGGGCTTCGTCTATACCCCGATGCAAGGTATCGCAAAAGCGCAACGATCGTTGGGGATACCATGGGCAAATATCATCCTCATGGAGACAGTGCGATCTATGATGCAATGGCACGTATGGCACAACCGTTCGCCTTACGTAATCCTCTGGTGGATGGTCATGGGAATTTTGGGTCCATTGACGGGGATCGACCTGCTGCGATGCGATACACGGAGGCGAAACTGCTCCCCCTTGCAATGACATTGCTGGAGGAGTTGCGTCAAAATACAGTCCCATACAGGCCTAATTTTGACGCAACATTATCGGAGCCAGTTGTATTGCCTGCACAGATCCCGAACTTGTTGGTCAACGGTGCAACCGGGATTGCTGTTGGCATGGCAACCAGTATTCCTCCCCATAACCTTGGCGAAGTGATTCGCGGAGCCATCTACATGGTGGATTCTTTACTTCGACGATCCAATCACACTTGGCCATCCAACTCACTTAAGCACTTGCTCAAGCGCTATATCTTGGGGCCAGATTTTCCGACCGGTGGTAGAATGATGAATTCCCAAGAGGAATTGCAGCAGATTTATAAGAAGGGAGAAGGGACGATTATTCTGCGAGGAACTTATAAGGTGGAGCGTAAATCCAAAGTAATTATCACCTCTATCCCGTACGCAATCAATAAAAGTGATCTGGTTGAAAAGATTGCAATTCATATTGCAGATGGGAAGGTCCCCCAGCTTCTGGATATCCGAGATGAGTCCACCGATGATGTTCGAATTGTATTAGATCTCAAGCGGGGAGCGAAGGTGGAGGCAGCCATGGGCTACCTATTCAAATATACCCCCCTCCAATCCCGATTCCATGTGAATTTGACGTGTCTACTACCCACGATGAATCCGCAGGTCTGTGAGCCTAAGCGGGTGAGTCTACAGGAAGCGCTGGAGCACTTTCTACTCTTCCGAATGGAGGTCATCACCCGGAGGCTCCGATATGAATTAGAGAAATTGGAAGAGCGAATTCATATTCTTGAAGGGTTTGATACCATCTTTGATGCATTAGATGAAGCCATTCAGATAATTCGTGCCTCACGAAACAAAGCGGATGGCTCGCAGCGATTACGACACCGATTTTCACTGTCGGATATCCAGGCAAATGCGATCCTAGAAACCATGCTCTACAAGCTGTCCCAATTGGAGATTGATGCTGTCCGTGAGGAGCTTAAGCAAAAACGGGCACGAGTACAAGAGATTCAAGAACTCTTGGGGGACGAGTTGGCTCGCTGGAAATTGATTCGAAATGAGTTGAGTGAGGTGGAAAAGAAGTTTTCAACTGAGCGGCGTACAATGATCGCCTCAGAGGATGAAGGACGCTATGAATATTCCGAAGAGGATTTCATCGTAGATGAGGACACGGTGGTGATCATTACACGAGCAGGCTGGATTAAAAGACAACGCTCGTACATGGAGGTACAATCTATACGAGTTCGGGAAGGAGACGAAGTCGGATGGGCTTTGGGAACTGGAACACGTTGTACAGTGGTTCTATGGACGAATTTTGGACGTGCCTATACGATACGGGCAAACGATATCCAGAGTACGACCGGGCATGGGATCCCCTTACAAAAGATTTTTGATTTTAGAGATAAGGAACATGTAGTTGGTGCGATCCCCTGTGATCCCAGAATCGTAGGAGTAGTGGAATCTTCGCAGAATGAGGAAGATGATCCATTAGGACACTTGGTAGCGATTACTGCAAAGGGATTGGTGATTCGTCAACCACTCAAACTGTATGCAGATGTATCCACACGTAGGGGGAGAGTGTATGCACGCTTGAATGAATCAGATGAAGTCTTTGGTGTATGGCCGTCTGACGGAACTGATTTTGTTTGTATGGCATCCCGCAAAGGTCACGCATTAATCTTTTCAGTTGAAGATATTCCCCTGATTAGCGGGCCCGGTAAGGGAGTCATTGGGATGAAAATGAGACCGGAGGATATATTGGTTGGGGCAACCCTGAGCATAAATGCACGAGATGGAGTCACCGTAGAAAAACCCAGCGGACTCCAAGAGATTGTTCGCCGGACTAAGTATGAGGTCACCCGTAGAGGTGGAAAAGGACACAAAATCATTCGGCGGGGAGAACTGAGTTCTACCGCCCTTGAAACTTATGAATATCATTTGCCATGAGTACCTATACCGGAGCGGATATTATGATTCTGGAAGGCTTGGAGGCCGTACGTAAGCGTCCAGGCATGTATATCGGGGGGACCGGTAAACCAGGACTTCATCACCTCTTATGGGAGATCGTAGATAATGGAGTTGATGAAGCAGTCAATGGATATGCAGATTGTATCAAGGTGCAACTTCACAAAGATCAAGCATCTGTGACCGTTGAAGATAATGGACGCGGAATCCCAGTAGATCTTCACCCAAAGAAAAAAATCCCTGCACTGGAGGTAATTCTAACTACGCTGCATTCGGGCGGAAAATTTGAGGGGGACCAGTACGTAACCTCAGGCGGATTACACGGGGTAGGGGCTTCGGTCGTCAATGCCCTTTCCAGAGAAATGGTTGCCCGGGTCTATCGTGATGGGAAATCCCATGAACAACGATTTCGGCGCGGACGACCGGTGAGCAAATTGGTGGATTTGGGGAAAAAAACCAACAAGACAGGGACCAAGATTTATTTCGCTCCGGACCCCAAAATCTTTGACTCAATCAAGTTTGATGCTGCACGTATTCGTAAGGAACTTGAGATCAAAACATACTTACATCGTGGGCTACGCATCATTTTTCGTGATGAAGGGAGAGGGGAGAAAGTTGAGTTTTTTCATGAAGGGGGCATAGTGGAGTATCTTGGGCATCTCATCCAAGAGGATCAAGCAACCCCAGTGCATCAAGATGTATTTTCTATCCTACAGGATTCACTTGAGAATTCTGTCCGCATGGAAATTGTGCTCCAATGGACAGAGTCAACGCGCGAGTGTCTGCGGTCGTATGTCAATGGAATCCCCACACAGGACGGTGGGACACATGAACAGGGGTTCAAAGATGCGGTGAGAGAGGCAGTGAGGGCATGGATGGATACCCACAACGTGATCCCCCGTGGGGTTGAAGTCACTCCAGATGATATTCGAGAGGGGCTCTTTGGTATCATCAATATATTCATGTCAGATCCGCAGTTCCAGGGACAAACAAAGGATAAGTTGAATAATCCTTCTACCCGCTCCTTGGTCAGTAGTACAGTTCGAGTCTCGCTTGAGCAGTTCCTAAATTCGCACCCGTCCGCCAGTGATGCCATCGGCGCTCGGGTATTGCAGTCCGCTCGGGCACGTCAGGCCAGTCGTTCGGCTGCACGATCTGTCCGTTCCAAGGCACATCAGCGCAGACGTCTTACCCTTCCAGGGAAATTGGCAGATTGTTCTTCTATGGATCCAATTGAAGGAGAACTCTTCATTGTTGAAGGAGATTCAGCAGGTGGTTCGGCGAAGCAAGGCAGAGATCGAAAAACGCAAGCGGTACTTCCTCTGCGCGGGAAGGTATTAAATGCGGAACAGGCAACTGCCAAGAAGTTGCAGGAGAATAAAGAATTATCTAATGTGGTTCAGGCTCTTGGGTGTGGCATGGGTGCCAGTCTGGATCCAGACAAACTACGGTACCATAAGGTCATCCTGCTGATGGATGCAGACTCGGACGGGCATCACATTGCCACATTATTGCTCACATTTTTTTACCGTTATATGCGACCCCTCATTGATCGAGGACACATTTTTGTCGCTGAACCCCCACTATACCGATTGGATACAGGAAAACAAATCTTCTGGGCCTTGGATGATGAAGAAAAAGGTAAGATTGAACGCCGTCTGCGGAGCAAAAACTCTCGTGTCAAGATAGATGTCCAACGTTTTAAGGGACTTGGGGAGATGATGCCGCAGACATTGAAAGAAACGACACTTGATCCTGCACGGCGCCGGATTCTGAAGGTTACAATTCCCGAAAAAACTCGAGCCGAAAATACGATCGCAGGGCTAATGGGGCGTGATGCGTCTATACGCTACCACTTCATCATGCAGAATGCGCGGAAGGCTGAGGACTTGGATGTGTAGATGATCTTCGTTGGGCGGTTAGGATACTCCCTCCTGTGACCAGAAGCATCCCAATGAGGGATAGGGTGTTGGGGAAATCACCAAAGATTAAAATTCCCCAAACCACAGCAAATACGATTTGGATATAACTCACGCCCATGGCTCGGGATGTTTGTTCGCGTTGCAGACTACGGGTTAGAAAAATCTGTGCAACATGCGTAAAGATTCCTATTCCGATCAGAGCCAGCCACTCAATTGGCGATGGGAGTGTGTATTGAACAGCAACAAAGGGGATGCCTGCAAGGGCAGTAACCAAGGAGAAGTAGAAAATGATTACCAGAGTGTGATCTGTCTCATGTAGTTTACGCACAGAAACGAATGCAAGTGCAGCCAATACTGCACCAAGAATTCCAACTGTGACGGCGGGAAGAGGTAATTGCTGAACATTGAAAATGAACTCGGGCTGGATGACGCAAATGACTCCAACAATACAGACAGCAAAACCGATTATTATTCCAACTGACAGGTGCTCTCGAAGTAGAATGGTAGCAATGACTGCCGCAAGGCAGGGAGACATATAAAATAGGATTGTTGCGTCTGCTATGGGGAGAGTAATGAGCGTCCAGAAAAAACACATGAGCGCCCCGAACCCGGTGAGTCCACGAAAAATGAGCAGCTTTTTATTTATGCCCCATGGATGGAGACTCGCCGAACGAACCCCCCAGTAGGCAAGGATACTTCCGACAATGCCTCGAATCATTACAATCTGTCCGGTTGGAATTGTCTGTGAGATCAGCTTGACCAATAAAGCCATTAGACTGAAGAAAAAGACTGCCAAGATCATATATCCTAGTCCAATCGAAAACCATGAAAAAATTGGATTGCCTCGATCAGGCAGGAAGTGAAGTTGACGCAGTGCGGTTTGCATAGCTGTATTCATCCCACTCTGGGTTTCTCAGGAATTCAATCAGTATGATGAAAATCTCTATGTCTCCAGGGTGGAGAAAAACGGCGTACTAGTACCGTCCAGAGGGATTACATGTTTTCGATGTTTTACTGACTTTCTTTAATATTTAATGAAGTCAGGAGGCACTCCAAGAGTGTAGATGATCTATGCAGATTTAGATCTTCAGGACTGGGGTAGTAAATGTGGTTGCCATTTCCGTTTCATACCACTAGGCATGGATTGATGCCTTAGTCAGAGGAGATTGGATCCTCCGAAACCAGACCATTACAGATTTGAAATCTACTAAGATATCACGGCCTATCTCGGGTGGGAATTCAGGTTATATTTCTACCGATTGAATGATCCGTTCAATTAGATCTGGAACCGATACCCCGTCGGCCTCAGCATTAAAATTAGCGATCACCCGGTGGCGCAGGACCGCAGTCGCGAGTGCCTGCACATCTGTGATCACGGGGGTGAATCTACCATCAATCGCTGCAAGGGCTTTCGCACCTAAGATCAAAAATTGCGATGCGCGAGGTCCGGCTCCATAGGCAATGTACTCGTTGACGAAATCTGGTGTCCCGTCGCGATTCGGACGAGTATTGGCAGTAAGGCGAACCGCATATTCAATCACGTTATTCGCTACCGGTAAATGACGAACAAGTTTCTGGAATGCCAGCAATTCATCTTGAGACATGGCCGGTTCAACCGTTGAGGTACTGCCTGCCGTAGTAGAGCGTACGACTTTTACCTCCTGATCAAAGGATGGATAATCCAACCACAGATTTAACATAAATCGATCCAACTGCGCTTCAGGAAGGGGATAAGTGCCCTCTTGTTCAATTGGGTTTTGAGTTGCCAGCACGAAAAATGGCTCTTCCAGTGCAAAGGTGTTTCCGCCGGCAGTCACGCGATGCTCCTGCATGGCCTCAAGGAGGGCAGCCTGTGTTTTTGGGGGAGTCCGGTTCACCTCATCTGCCAATACAACATTAGCAAAGATCGGTCCTCTGACGAACCGGAAAGCACGACCACCCGTTCGTTTATCTTCTTCAATGATTTCGGTCCCTGTGATATCTCCTGGCATCAGATCGGGAGTGAACTGGATCCGAGTAAAATTCAGTGCCAATGCGTCAGCTAACGTACGGATGAGGAGCGTTTTTGCCAAGCCAGGAACTCCAATGAGCAGCACATGGCCCTGGGCGAGAAGACACACGAGTATATTACGAATAATCTCTTCCTGGCCGACAATGATCTTGGATA
Organism: Rhodothermales bacterium; assembly: GCA_965209015.1. Lineage (GTDB taxonomy): Bacteria > Bacteroidota > Rhodothermia > Rhodothermales > Bin80 > Bin80. The sequence goes on from OZ242367.1 coordinate 1,344,957, forward strand.
TCTCCGACTCCAAGCGTTGGCAGGCAATTGGTAAGCTTTCGGCAAGAGCGGGGGATACATCGTCAATTTCAGATTCAGGATGGCTGACTGCTTGTAACATGCCTTAGTTATCGGCTGTGGTCCCAAGGATAGCTGACTGAATCCGAGAAGCTTGTCCACGCAACTCAACGAAGACATCCTCTCGAAGCAAATTTAGCCATCGGCGGATTTCGGTGGTACGCTTATTTTCAAGTGCAAGGGCTTCAATTCGAGAATAATCCGTCTCAATATTCACCCGGTGGGTAGGTAGTTTGCGCTGGAGAAGGACGAGGTGCCATGCTTGATTTCCATCCAGTAGCGTAACCTCTGCGGGTTGACTAATCTGCCCAACTTCAAGGGTATCGGTGATTGCCTTCCAGTCTGGCCCTAAGGCATCTACAAAAAGATCTCGCTCTCCAGATGAGGGATCAACCACACGGCCACCAATTTCCGAGGAGACTTCTTCTTCGGAATGCCGCCTAGCCATCAACTCAAAAGGGATATTATAGGTGAGGATGGAATCTCTTAGTACATGAAGTTCGGCAATGGCGTCGGTGGGATCGGATCGTGAGCGGTCAATATTGATGAGAATATGGCTAAAATCAATCACATCTCCAACACGCTCATTCACGCGAAGGATATGATAGCCAAACGGGCTCTGGAATGGTTGAGATAATTCATCTGGATCAATGCGAGATGCAATGACTGCAAATTCTGGGACCAGATCGCCGAGAACCATACTTTGATACCTTCCACCATTCTGGGCAGATCCGGCGTCTTCGGAGTAGCGACCGGCCAATTCTTCAAGGGTACTGGCCCCTGCGGTAATTGAGTCTCGGATTGCGCTGATAATTTCGAGAGCTTCCTCTCTGGCTTCGGGAAGAATTTCGGGATACTTAACGATGTGGGAGACGCGAACGATAGGGGGGAGGACCGGGAGTGAATCCGTTGGAAACTGAGCGAACCATTCTCGTACCTCAGAGGGAGTCACCTTCAGGGTTCGGAGTTTTGTATTCTGGAATTGTTCGGCGAGAATTCGATCTCGAATTTCATCCCGAAGGTCTGCCCGAATCTGAACAATGCTCTTGCCATAAATCTCTTCAAGTTGACGTTCACTTCCCAATTGTTGGGTCATCAGGCTAATGCGCTGAGTCAAAGCTTGATCAACTTGATCATCGGTAACTACGATATTTGTATCTCTTCGGGCATGTTCAGCTAGAACCTCTTGGTCAATGAGTTGCTGAAGAGTCTGATACCACAGCTCATCGCTCAATTCGATCTGTTGTTGCTGTGCGACACCTTGCATGATCCCATCGATCTCTGAGCGGAGGATAATCTTGCTTTCGCCAATGATGGCAACAATTTCATCCACGACCTCTTCCTGTGCCATCACCTGTGAAAGAGGGAGCAACAAGAGAATTATGAGGGAAGGCAGTCGAAAAATCTGAAGATTTATATACATTCGGGGATCTAATGGAAGCAGACTAAGGACTCAGCTAGAACGGATTGTAGGAAACAATTAGTGGATGCTGTCGATCCTTAAGAACCACTCACTTAATCTCAATCTCTTCTTCAAATTCGGCTTCCACGCGTAAGACCTGAACGCTACGGATATAATTCTGTTTCCTAGAGCGAATCATCAGTTGTTCTCGAATGAAGTCCTCAATCCAAGTTAATTCTGGAATTGCACCGGTAGGACTGCGGTCCATTACTTGGAGAAGATGAAACAGGGAATCCACTTGAATCAGTTTGGGTGGACTACCCGGTTCAGAATTAATGAGTAGATCATTCAGTTTAGGTTGATTGTGGAAGAGACTCGTTTCGGGTAAAAAACGCTGAGACATTTTGATATGTTCTTCGGGTGAATGACTAAAGCGCTCGGCGAGCAAAACAAATACGGAATCAGAGTCTGCTGATCGTGTCAGCAGTTGTACTGCCAGTTCAAGTGAATCCCGATTTGAGTGATTTAGATAGCGAATACGGATGAAAGGTTCAAAAAATCGTAGATACTCTTTGTTATTTTCATAATAGGTCGTAATATCAACAGAAGTAATTTCGCTATCTGCCTTATCATGATACTCGGAGATCAATCCCTCAATCAGAACTGCACGTGCGCTCTCGTCTAAACGACGCTTAATATGGTCCTTACTTGCGAGACGTAGTCGCCGGGCTTCCTGATACAGGAGCTCATTATCCACCCATTGGTCAATGATCTGCTTACGTGCCTCGCTACTATCGATATTTGCGGTCAGATTTACGAGGCTAGCTTCAACATCAGAATTCAGCAGATAAGAATCTCCTACTCTGGCAACAAATTCGTCAGGAGAATCTCGTGTTTCACAGGCTACTATACTAATCAATAGCACGAAACTGATCCAGAGGTAGACCTCATTGTGGTTGAAATGCATTGACAAGACGATCAGGGAAAGTTGTCACTTGATATTTTTCACGCAGTCTCTGGTGAAGTTCTTGTTCAAGAAGCACCTGGACATCTGCCATTACATCGGTAAGGGCTTCCTCAAATGTTTTTGGACGGGCAAGTTCAACACCATCCTTGTAGAGCACCATTTTTTGAGCACGAACGGTAAGTATACCTGTTCGGTCACCAACCTCAAGTCCAGTAGCTTCATCATAAATACTGTCGGTATTCTCAGCAACCCGTACGGTATCCAACTGTAAATTAAACGTTGAATCAGATGCAATCCTAAGCTCAAGGTCAGACCATGTACCACCGAGATCAATCAAGTTCATTGCCTCGGTCAGAAGCGAATCGGAAGGTCCAGAAATCTCAATCAGTCGGTGTCGATCGGGCCATTGATATTGCAATAGAGTGGCTTCATAATGCTGCTGTAAGCGTAGCGTATCACTGGAGGAAGCATTCCAGACTGAATCTTCCATGATTTTGAAGATCGCCAGACCATTCTTGAAGTTTTGCATGATGTCTTGGAATTCCGAGTCAGAATCTTCAAGTTCATACGAACGGTAGAAGAGGACGCGATCATCAAGAAATTGATCAGCAAATAATAAGGTTTGTTCAGTGGATGATAATTGGGAACCCATGGGCATAATCTGGCGCGATACAAAATTAGAAAACTCTCTGAGTGTATAAACGGAATCTTCTAACGTAATAAGTGGCATCGCACCCACGGAGTCAATTTCTGCGAGTTGTTGAAGGTATTTCTGGATCGAGTCAGGCTCTACACCCCCAATCAAACGATTCAACAGTAAGGTGTCCACCATACTGGCATACAGTTTACGCGATGATTCAGCCAGAGCGGCCTCGGCAGCTTTCATTCGAGGGAGTGACTGGGCCATTCGCGCCAGTTTATCATACTGCTGATCTCTCGTTTGTAAGGGCAAAATTTCATCTAACTTGATCAGGTGAAGTCCGAACGGAGTTACCACTACATCCGACACATCTCCCGGCGAATCCAGAGCAAAAAGAGCATCATGAAAAGTCTCATCTATGTTCGGATTTCGGAATTGAATCGCACCTTGGAGTGAGCCCCCAACTCTGGCGGTGGATTCGTCTTCGGAGTGCATCATAGCAACTTCCGCAAAAGACATTCCCTGATTGATGAGTGCTTTTAGGCTATCAATCTTTGCAAATGCACCGACTGAATCAACTTGAAGGGAATCTTGGATTCGAACCATAATATGCGAGGCGACATAATCAGGTTTTATATCCTCACGATCATGGACTTTGAGGATATGATAGCCGTAGGAACTACGAACAATTTCCGATAATCTTCCCACTGGGGTTCCGTAGGCCGCATTCTCAAAGGATTCGATCATTTGACCTCCGGTGAAGTAACCAAGATTGCCTTGGTATCCACGGCCGGATGATGAACTGCTGGCGGATGGATCCTCAGAATACCGAACGGCGATATCTTCAAACCGAACTCCCTTCTCAAGAGAATCTCTCAACGCGACGATCTTTTCCCAGGCTGAGAGTGTATCCTGAGGGAGGAGGTTTTCTCGAGGTAGAGCGACCATGATATGGCTCGCACGAATATACTCTTGGCGCTTCTGATAGAGATCCTCAACAATGGGTTCAATCACCTCATTGTCAATGAGATAAGGTTTCGCGAAGGATACGCGGTATTGATTAATCTCGGATAGTAGGTCATCGTCTGTGAAGTATCCTGCAATTTCGGCTTCTTTCAATTTAATCTGAAAATTCACATAGCGTCTCAGAAAATCAACATACTCTTCCAGCGAATCATTGCTGGCAGTGGCACGGTCTCCAATTGTTTTCGCATACTCCTGCTCAAATTTTTCCAGTGTGAGGTCTTCTCCATCAATTTCTGCAAGAATGATTTCCTGTGCATGGATAGCTGAACCTGCGAACAACACCGTGAATAGAGTGATACACCAAATGGACTTCATAGATAATATCAGATTTGAAAACAGCGGCATTGCACCGCGATTAAGGATAACAGTTCCGAAAATGAATCTATTGCATGCAGATATGGGTTGCATGCCCATCATTTATCCATAGTACAATTTCTGTTCGAGTTAGATTTGCCCCAAGCCCTACGGGCTACCTGCACATTGGAGGATTAAGGACTGCTCTGTACTGCTACTTGTTTGCCCGCAGTCAAGGGGGAAGTATGGTTCTCCGTATTGAAGATACCGATCGTTCACGATTTGTTCAGGATGCAGAGGAGGATATCGTTCAATCTCTGCGTTGGTGTGGATTGGAGGTAGATGAGGGGCCAGAGCGGGGAGGGAGCTTTGCTCCCTATCGTCAGTCAGAACGACGGTCTCTGTACATGAAGTATGCCAAGTCACTGGTGGATTCTGGCCATGCATATTATGCATTTGATCCCCCAGCATCAATTGACCAGCTTCGGAAACACAATACAGCATATGGGATGAATACACGAAGTCTGATGGATAATAGTCTGACTCAACCCTCGGAGGACGTTCTTAGGCGCATAGAGAATAACGAAGACCATGTCATACGGTTGCGGATCCCAGACCAAGAAGTTGTTCGTTTCCAGGATCTAATCAAAGGCACCGTTGAGGTTGCTTCCGATACACTTGATGATCAGGTGCTGGTCAAGTCGGATGGGATGCCCACCTATCACTTGGCGAATGTAGTAGATGATCATCATATGCAGATTTCCCATGTCATACGGGGTGATGAGTGGGTTCCATCTACCCCGAAGCACATTTTATTGTATGAAGCGCTTCGTTGGAAGCCTCCTGCTATGGCGCACTTGCCACTCATTATGAGCCCCACCGGAGGCAAGCTCTCCAAGAGGAGTGCAGAGAGGCAGGGAATTCCAATCAACGTGCGGGACTATCGCATGAATGGATTTGAACCGCAGGCAGTCATAAACTTTCTTGCCCTTCTGGGCTGGAATCCTGGCTCGGAAGAGGAAGTATTTAATCTCGGAGAATTAGAGCAGAAATTTAGTATCGAACGGGTTGGTTCTGCATCTGCAAAATTTGATCTCAAAAAGCTGAACTGGTTTAATGCACAGCATCTGCGACATTTGGAGACTAACGACTTAGTGAATCGGGTACGGCCGTTTTTGGAGGAGCGTCAAATTGAAATTTCAAGTGAGCATTATCTCAGGGATGTATGTGATCTAATCCGTGACCGATTGGAGCATGCCAAGGATCTGTCACATCGATTCGAATACTGTTTTTCAGATCCCAAAACCTTTGATGAAGTAGGGGTAAGAAAGCGATGGAAGTCTGACGCACCACAGTTAGTCAGTGAATATGCGGATCGCTTGGAATCTATCCAATCATTCAATGAAGAAGTTTTAGAAGTTGAGTTGCGCAGCTTGGCCGAAAAATACAGTATTGGAGCAGGGCGAATCATTCATCCGGTACGACTTGCGGTGAGCGGTACTACCTCAGGTCCAGGGCTTTTTGCCTTACTTCATGTATTAGGTCGCCAGACATGTGTCCGGCGGTTGCGCTATGCGGTAGATACAATTGGGACGTAAGATGGTGCTTACGGAATATCCAGAGCCTTATGCGGTGATTCGGTTTCCAGCTACCAGCGCAGTCCCTTCTTGGGCAGAGCACGGTCAATTCTCTTCAATCACGCGGACATCCGAAGAACTCTCGGTGATTTGTCAGGAGTCTCTGGTTCCACTTGCTCTGCATGCTGAACGAGGATGGTATTTGATCGGCTGTCTCGGTCCATTGAATCTTTCCCAGATAGGAATTTTGGCTCAACTCACTGCTGTATTGGCGGCTGCGAGGATTGCCGTCCTTGCAGTTGCCACTCATGATACGGATTATCTATTGACGCGCAACCCCAAGGCTACTCGTGAGGTACTACAAGCGGCAGGTTACGAGATTCGTTTGGCAAGCTCTTCGGAGATAAGTGCCTGAACCTGTTGTGGATTTACTTTTCCTTGGGTTCGTTTCATGACCTGTCCCACAAAAAATCCAAGCAAACCCACCTTTCCCCCCGCGTAAGCAGCAACGCGATCCTGGTATTCTTCCAGCACATTAGAGATCACCTCTCCTAAGATATCTGAGTCACTCACAACAGAAGCCTGTATGCGGGCAAGTAGCTGGTCTGGGGGGGCATCATGATCAAACATGAGCTTTAGAACCTCTCTGGCCTCATGGGTTGACGCACGGCGCTGATCAACAAGCTGAACCAGTTGAGAAAACTCTTCGGGTCCAAAGGGAAGATCGGAAAGAGAGCGATTTTTCAGAGCTGGGAGCAATTGATTGGCCATCCAATTCCCAATCGATACAGAAGAAGCGGCGGATACGGATGCGGCTTCAAAAAAAGCGGATCCGCCAGATTCGGAGTGAATCGCGAGTCCAATTGCAGGATTGAGTCCACTCTGGTGAAGCCACTCTTCTTCGGCAGGAGTAAGAGAGCGGGGAGGAGTATTTGATCCACTTTTTTTCTTAAGCTCTCCCTTAGGTTTTTCCTTAACTCTGGTGGACGAGTCTCGAAGTGGAACAATGCAAATGAATACTGATGGGGATTGGTCAAGGGATTCGGGATCCCGCCAGTAATATCCAAGTCGAGCGAACTGATATCTTTGATCCGGTCTGTCGTTTGCCACACTTGGCTCAATCCGAGCATACCTGTGTTCCACCAGTGAGGATGGAGCAAGATCATCCCATAGATCTCCCTCAACCGTAGGATTAAGAAATAATCGGTTATAGATGCGGACGGTAATGGGGAGTGAGCGCTGTGCATCAACCCAGTGAATGGTTCCGCGAGGTTTGAACTGCGAAGTGTCTGATCCACTTCGCGTTCCCTGGAGACATTCGCAGTATAGTCGTACGATATGTCCTTGCGCGTCCTTCTCTACATCGGTGCAGCGGATAATGTACGCGTGCCGCAGACGGACAATGTTTCCAGGGCTTAACCGGCGAAATCCTTTCGTCGGATTTTCAGAAAAATCGCTCTGCTCAATTAGTAGCTCTCTGGAAAAGGGGAGATCCCGGACTCCATCCCGCGGAATATCATGGGGCCAATATGGTGCAGAGAGGATTTCTTCATGATCTTCTGACCAATTGGTAAGGGTAATCGGTAAAGGGTCCTGAACACAATGAACACGTGGAGCATGATGATTCAGATCATCTCGGATCCAGTGTTCCAAGAGGGCAGGATCATGTGTGCTATCTACCCGAGTTGTTCCGATTGAATCACAAAATGTGCGGATTGCTTTCGGGCGTACACCACGCCGCCGGAATCCGGCAAGGGTTGGCATGCGGGGATCATTCCAGCCATCTACAACATTTTCTTCTACAAGAGTGAGTAGTTTTCGCTTTGATGTCACAGAGTACTCAAGATTAAGTCTTGCAAATTCATATTGATGTGGACGTGGGTCTATTTCAAGGGCATCCAGATACCAGTCATAAAGGACTCGATTTGTAGAGAACTCAAGAGTACAGATTGAATGTGTGATTCCTTCAATTGCATCCGATTGACCATGTGCCCAATCATAAAACGGATAGATACACCATTCATCTCCTCTACGATAATGGGTGGCATGACGAATTCGGTACATCAGGGGGTCGCGCATCTTCATATTGGAATGTGCCATGTCAATCTTTGCACGAAGTACACGGGTCCCATCCTCAAATTGACCTGAGCGCATCGCATGGAATAGATTCAGATTCTCTTCGGGTGACCGGTTGCGATAAGCACTGGGCTCTCCGGGGGTCGTCACCGTCCCTCGCATTGCTCGAATAACATCCTCGGGAGCATCATCCACATAGGCCAGTCCTTTACGAATGAGCTTACATGCCCACTCAAACAAAATTTCAAAATAATCGGAGGCATAGTATTCATGCTCACCCCAATCGAAACCGAGCCATTTTAAGTCTTTCTTGATGGCATCCACATACTTTTGGTCTTCGGTTTCGGGATTTGTATCATCAAAACGTAAGTGACAGCGACCGCCGTATTCTGCTGCTAATCCGAAATTCAGAGTACTGCTTTTGGCGTGTCCAATGTGTGGAAACCCATTTGGCTCTGGGGGGAATCGAACGATTATGTGCTGATGCTTTCCCGCTGCAAGATCTTCATTAATGATCGTCCGAATAAAATCATTTGGAGAGTTGACGAGAGGTGGCATGGGCTCAATTACAGAATTCAAAGCGATTATACTCTGAATTTGATAAAAGTAATTTCTGATTAATTAAGGGGAGGGGCATCGCTCAAGGCAATTAGGCACATCACTTACAAGGGGATCTTCCAGAATTGGTATGATTCATCAATGACATAGTTGGGACAAAAAGAGTGATATATTACTTTGTCTCACACAACAAATGGGGGTTGTACAGGAACAGTCCAGTGTGACATCTATTTTCATTGAATTATCCAATGCGAACATAACATTCTTGTTATTGGCTCATGGTATGGGCAGCGGGATAACTCTGATTGAATGGGTTTGATCAAATAAGCAAATTGGGTACTCCAGCCTCATTCTGGTTAGGAGGTTGTGTGTCCCTAAAAATACCAACCAATTGACGTGCTCCCTGATGGATTGTACACTCGCCGTCCAAGACCTGCTGTTGTATTTTCTCAATTGAGGCGCAAATGAGGTCTGACTGACTGAAGTTTCTGAATAGCAGCATTTTAGAAGTTTCCAAGAGGGCATCCCTCAGCTGTTCCTGGCGCTGCTGATCAAAGAGGCCATTCTCTCTTGCTATGGACTCAAGGTTGCTGAGGGCAGCCCACAGTTGGGCAATCCCTGTATTTTCAAGTGCACTACATACATGTACTTGGGGAATTCCGCTTCGGTTGGAATACAATGATAGGGCTCGGCGGTAGGTTTTGGCAGCTGAGTCTGCCCTCTCTTTTGTCTCCCCGTCTGCCTTAGTAACTGCAATCAGATCAGCAGATTCCAGAATGCCCCTCTTGATTCCCTGCAACTCATCACCAGCATGAGCCAGCACCAGAAGCAAAACCAAATCAACAATTTGACGCACGGCATATTCTGCCTGCCCTGTGCCAACGGTTTCAATAAGAATTGGATCGTATCCTGCAGCTTCACATAGTAGCATTGCAGATCGAGTCGCCGGAGTAATCCCACCGGTTGAGGTTCCAGAGGGAGATGGACGAATGAAAGCATTTGGATGTTTAACAAGCTGTGACATACGTGTTTTGTCTCCCAAAATACTCCCACCGGTTTGAGGGCTTGAAGGATCAACGGATAGTACTGCAATCCGTTTTCCTGCTTCAACTAACTGTATGCCAAGCGATTCAATTAGAGTGCTTTTCCCAACCCCAGGAGCACCGGTAATTGCAACTCGCAGTGAACTGCCCGCTTTGGGAAGAGTGGCTTGAAGTAACTGCTCAGCAGCCTCATGGTGTGTGATCAGCGTGCTTTCAACCAGAGTAATTCCTTGACTTAGGCTAGAGCGATCCCCCTGGAGAATTCCATCAACCAGAGATTTGACATCAGGTGTTATTGACATTAGGTTCCAGCAAGGATTGGAGTATGGAGGTGGCAGCTTCTGTAATGACCGTTCCAGGTCCAAAAATGGCATGGATTCCCGATTGATGCAGTAAGGGATAATCCTCACTTGGAATAATCCCACCCACTACGACGAATATGTCCGTCCTCTGATCGCTTCGTAAGATTTTCATCAATTCGGGCACCAGTGTTCGATGTGCTCCCGCAAGGCTGGAAATACCAACGATGTGTACATCGTTATCAATTGCCTGACGAGCTACTTCTTCAGGAGTCTGAAATAATGGTCCCACATCTACATCAAACCCTAAATCGGCAAAAGCGGTCGCAATCACACGCGCACCACGATCATGGCCATCTAGACCAAGTTTTGCGACAAGGATACGGGGACGGCGTCCCCTCTGGGACGCGAACTGATTTGAGAGAGCGCGTGCACTCTCCGTAGCTTCATCGGTTTGCATCGCAGCAGAGTAAATTCCAGTAATTGTTTCGCTTTGAGCGGTGTAGCGCCCGAATACGGACTCCAGAGCATTGGAAATCTCTCCCAATGTAGCTCGGACGCGGGCTGCTTGAATCGTCGCCTCTAATAAATTTACACCTTCTCTGGATGCAGCAAGTTTCAGATCGGAGAGAGAGGATTGTACGTCTTGTGTATTCCGGGACTGTTTGAGTTTTTGCAACCGTTTCGACTGATTTGAAAGTACATCTGAGTTATTAATACGTAAAAGAGGAATTTCGCTGGTATCCTCGGAGCGGAAGGCATTAACACCGACAATGACATCTTTCTTCTGATCAATTCGGGCCTGTTTGGTGGCTGCCGCTTCTTCAATCCTCATTTTTGGGATCCCAGATGCAATGGCGCTTGTCATCCCACCCATAGATTCAATTTCATGGATGTGTTTCCATGCTTTGTGAGTTAGTCTATGCGTTAGATGTTCAACCAGATATGAACCTCCCCAAGGATCAATAGCATGCGTCAACTTTGACTCTTCCTGAAGGATGATCTGGGTATTTCGAGCGATTCGAGCGGCATGTGCTGAAGGGAGAGCTAATGCTTCGTCCAGCGCATTCGTGTGCAAAGACTGTGTCTGGCCACAAACGGCGGAGAGTGCTTCAAGTGTAGTTCGGGCTACATTATTGTAGGGATCCTGCGCTGTAAGGCTGTAGCCGGATGTCTGGCAGTGCATACGGAGGGCCATGGACTTTATATTTTTTGGATCAAACGGTTTCATTAGTCTAGCCCAAAGTAATCTAGCAGCACGAAGTTTTGCAATCTCCGTGAAGTGATCCATTCCGATACCAAAGAAAAAGGAGAGCCTTGGCGCGAAGACATCAATATCTAGGCCTCGGGAGAGACCGGTGCGGACATATTCAAGTCCATTAGCAAGTGTATAGGCCAACTCTAATTCAGCGGGTGCGCCTGCTTCGTGCATATGGTAACCGCTGACCGATACAGGATTGAAACGTGGCATATTCTGAGCACACCATTCAATGACGTCACCACTGATCCGCATGGATGGAATAGGGGGATAGATATAAGTATTTCGCACCATGAACTCCTTCAGAATATCATTCTGTATGGTACCACTGAGTTCCTTAGGTTGGACTCCAGATTCCTGCGCAGCCACGATAAAAAATGCCATGATTGGTAAGACTGCACCATTCATAGTCATGGATACGCTCATGTTTTCGAGAGGAATATCCTTGAAAAGGATGAGCATGTCTTCCACACTGTCTATTGCAACACCAGCCTGTCCAACATCTCCATGAACTAATGAATGATCTGAATCGTACCCTCGGTGGGTAGGAAGATCAAATGCAACCGAAAGACCTCGCTGCCCTGCCGCTAAGGCACCCTTGTAAAAGGCGTTTGATTCCTCTGCGGTAGAAAATCCTCCATACTGTCGGATGGTCCATGGACGGGATGCGTACATAGACGCATAAGGTCCTCGTAGAAAGGGGGGGAGCCCTGCCGCGTAGTCAAGGTGTTCACACGCCTCTAGGTCACTAACATCGCAGGTGCGAAGAGTTTCCTCGTCCATACGTTGGATTGAAACAGAGATCCCAGATCTCCTCAGCGAGATAGAAGTGAAGTCAGGCCGCATCAAGTTCCAGTAAAGTGAATAGACTCTCAGCAGCCATATCAAGTGGGCTTCCAGAACGAAGAACTACTTGTTTATTTTGGTGATTTTGGGCTACGAACCCCTGAGAAGTTTCGGTTACCAGAAGTTTATCCGCTTCGGGATCAATGGTACACCCACACAAATCAAACAGATGTTCAAGCCATAGATCGGAGGTGCCCTGAAACCTGATGTGAATCGGTGATCCAATCGCTTTTGCACGCAATCGAATTTCTTCCAATGGTGCAATCATGCTTTTTTCTTTTGGATTCTCTTCCTCAAACCAATCAGAGAGATATGCATTCGCTCCGACCACAATGCCATCACCAGATAGAACCGATCGGGTTCGTTGTACATCTGCCTCTTGGATCTCTTTTTCAATCCAAGATCGGGCGTTTCGCAGTCCTCCGCGTGATTCAATTCTTTGAAAAAGTTTCCATGCGGCTCGTCCAAGTGCATCCGTGAGGTACTCAATCATCCAAGATCCCGCAGCAGCATCTGCAGCATACCCTAGTTTCCCTTCATGTCGTAGTAGCTGTTGCATCCTGAGATTCACTCCGATTCCTGAGGAGGTGATCACATTGCAGCCTCCAATGATAGCAGCTATGTATTGAATTGTTCGGCGAATCAAGTGGGTATCTGGATCAAGGGATGACTCGTAGCGCTGGCTTGGAACACCAACAATCTGAATCTTATGGGATGGGATCTTATACGCTCGCAATACCTCAGTAGCAACCAATCTCAGTGAACGCAAGCGCGCAATATCCAGAAGAATACGTTCCCCCAACGGAACTCTCAAGAAAAGATGCTGGGTCGTGCGGTCTGAGCCAAGGTCATTTAATAGATCAGATAACTCAGCCAACCCGCAGGCTAATTCTTGAACATGAGTTGCTCCTTGATTATGCCAGACTTCAAGGTCAATGGAATGCGTCCATAAACTTGTTCCCTTAGCAGCCAGAAGGGTGATTTGGGGGGAGTATCGCTCTGAAAGAACAACCGCACCGAAAAGATGTTTTGGCTTATGTCCCTTCTTTGCTGCCAGAGCAACAAGATCTTGCACTAACTCAGGAGTCATCCCTTCGCCACGAAAAAAAAGAGGAAGTTCGCCAACCGGCAAATCATCTGATAGAGAAGTGGGGGACTGCAAAACAAATCCAAGTGCTTCAGCTCCAGCCTGCTGTGCAGCAGCAGCTTCGCACATATCAATATCTGCTTGGATTAACCATTTCCTATGGTCAAATAGATGTGAGTGTAAGGATGAGTTTTGACGATAATAGGGTTGGATATGGATTCCCTCAATTGGCTCCCAAGAAAGATCTTCACGAATCAGATTTGCCCAATCTTCATCGGCGGTGGGAGGGAAGTGGTTCCGTAAGTCAAGATGTTCATCCATTGAGACAACTATGGTTGACTACGTAGGATTTTAACTAGGTCAAAGACTGCGATTCCATACGCTACAGCCACATTTAAAGACTGTTTCGCACCATATTGTGGAATCTCCAGCGCATGGTCGGCTTTTACGATCAATTGTTGGTCAACACCAGAGAGTTCATTTCCTATCACTAAGCATATCGGAAAATGATCACGAGTGAGCGAGGAAATTGAGGTAGGTAAATCTGTAAGCTCCAGAACAGTGATCACATAGCCAAGGTTTCGCAGATGATTGATTGCAACGGATGCTTTTGGTTCGTATTGCCAAGGTACAACATCCTGAGCACCAAGTGCAGTTTTATGCATCTGGGGATTGTCAGGGGTTGGTGTAATCCCAGTGAGGATGATCCGTTCAACGAGAGCACCATCCGAAGTACGAAAGATGGATCCCACATTATGGACTGAGCGGACATTGTCCAGAAGTACAGTAATGGGATGACGAGGCAGGAATTTGACTACATCTAACGGGGTGCGGTTAATTTCCTCATGACGGAGTTTTCGCATCTCTGCAAGCTCGCAAGTTCATTATTCAGATTTCTCTCGTATCAATGAATCGCTCATGAAAATGCGTTCAAATAAGATCACCGGCGAAACTGCGTACAGAATGAATTTTGTAGTGATAGCCATCAGGAAGATTCATGAAATAGAAGTCCATGGTTAGCCATGGAGTTGATAATTGTATCAGTTGGACTCATATAAACCAGTTTCAGCCACTGATAATTCATTACCGTATCCGCACGAATTGACCGGCGTGTGTATGAGTTCCTACCTTCGACTTTGCATGAATTTTGTACAAATATAGGCCGGAGGGTAGGGTTGCACCTTCCAGACGAATATTCTGGCTCCAGCCAGCTGTCAGATCCATCGGATTTAGAGAAAGTACATTCCGTTAGATCAAAAACCTCCACACTCAAAGTGGCAGACCAAGGAAGGTCTATGACTAGTCGTGTGGATTCTAAGAAGGGATTGGGATAGTTTTCATACACCTTGAATGATTCAGGAAGTCCATCCTGCTCGGACGCGACCGGACTAAAGATTTCAAGATTGAACAGTACGCTATCTGCCGGAGCAGTAGCATCGGTGGCCTTAAATATGTAAGTAATCGGGCTTGAGGTAACCACCAACGGTGTTCCATGAATCATGCGTGTGAATGAATCATATTCTAGCCCGGTGGGAAGAGAGGGAGCGAGACTGTATGTAATCGGTGCAATCCCTCCTTGGGCCTCTGGCAAAGTTAACGGAGTAATGGGTAACGTGCGAGGGAACGATTGATCTCTGATATTATCAACAAATTGTAGTGCTCTACATGTAGGTCCAAATTTACGCGGAATGTTTCTTAGCCACATTTGGAACTCATCATCGGAAGGAGCACAAAGATTTTGGCCTCCGAAATAAAATTGCTCCAAGCTATCCAACTGCATAAAGCTTCTTGGGATTTGTCCAATTAGCTCATTCCCATCCAAGAATAGGAACTTCAAGCTGGAGAGGTTGCCAATTTCAGATGGAATCGGTCCAGAAAGAAAGTTGTCTGAGAGGGATAAATCCCTTAGTTTTCCAAGGTTCCTGAGCTCAGGCGGAATCGGCCCCGAAAGGGAATTGCTATCAAAATATAGCCCCCTTAGTTTTTCAAGGTTCCCGAGTTCAGGCGGAATCAATCCAGAAAGAGAATTGAACCTCATTCCCAAACCTTGCAGTTCTTCAAGATTCCCGAGTTCGGAAGGAATTAATCCCGAGAGAGAATTGTCAGGCAGGTACAGGTACTGAAGTTGTTGAAGATTCCCGAGTTCAGAGGGGATCGGTCCCGAGAGAGAATTGTGTCCAAGGTTAAGACTCACCAACTGTTCAAGATTTCTAAGTTCAGGCGGAATTGGCCCAGATAAGGAGTTACGAACAAGATATAGTCCCCTCAGCTGTTCAAGATTTCCCAATTCGGGGGGAACCGATCCAGTCAGTTTCCCATTCCCAGACAGTTGTAGGAATTGTAAATTCTTCAACTTCTCGAGCTCGGGAGGCAATATTCCATTGAGATTATTATTTTCCATGGACAATTGGGCCAAGAATCCCCCAAGAAGTGAGATACCAGCTCAATTAGCGAGTTCCTGATCGGTAGGAATCTTTGAAACATCCCAGATATCATTCCGTGTCCAGTTATCACCGTCCGTTGAGTTGTAAAATGATCTCAGACCCTGAAAACAAATTCTCGTTGCCCGTTGACTTGAAACGAAATGTGGTCGGCTGTATCTTCAAAAGCCCCGTCACGAATATGTAGGAAGAATCGTACGAACTGGTCAGGAGGAGCACTTGATGCTATCGTGAACTCAAAAATAACTTCGGTGGAATTACCATCAGCGAGTGAGCCGGTCTCAACTTCACGGGTTGACCAATCAATGAATGGATACGGCTCTTCTTCCACAAGCTCCACCTGGAGTTGATTGGCATCGGCGAGATGGTTGATGACGTCAATTGTAATGGTCACTCGGTCATTTGACTCAATGATACGATTACCATCCTGATCTTCCCACGACCAGTTCTGGAGACGTATGGCGGGCAGAGTGGGTTCTTGAACGGCTGCCAGTGCATTGACAAATCCTCGCCCCATCAGATCAGCATACTCAGGATTCGCGGCATCAATGTTCTCGCTAGTCAACCGCACATACTCCCGAAGTATATCGGGAGGAGATAGGTCGGGGAACCTTGCCTTCACCAGGGCAGCAACACCAGCGGTCAGAGGCGACGAAAATGATGTGCCGTCGATGTAAATGTAATCGTTATTTGGTCCAGTGGTATGGATCTCAACTCCCGGGGCAAATACGTTGACCAGTTTTCCCCAGTTGGAAAAATCTGCTCTGACATGTGTATTCTTGTATGTGGCCCCAACCGAGAGAACACATGGATGCGAGGCTGGATAGTGAGGGTATTCATCCACGTTTGAATTATCATTCCCTGCTGCAGCAACAACCAAGGCTCCCATGTTGGTAACTAAGTTGAGCGTCTGATCAACAAAACCTGATAATAGTCCACCTCCACCCCAGCTTGCGTTGATAATGTCTGCGCCATTCGCAGCAGCATATAAAATGCCTGGATATCCGTGGCATATGAGCTCAGAATTAGAACATCCCGCGTTGATGTACATAAGTTCTGCATTCCAGGCTGCACCAGCTATCCCTATATTGTTGTCAGTCACAGCTCCCGCCGCGCCCGCAACCGGCATACCATGACGAGCATTGCACGGAGTCTCTGCCAATCCGGTTGGATCAGCATGATCCATGTTGGCAAAATTAGCACCATGCACATCATCAACGAATCCATTATCGTCGTCATCCATGCCGTTGTCTGGGATTTCGTCCTCGTTTGTCCAAGCATTGGCACGAAGATCCTCATGCCTCCATTCGTTCCCTCCGTCTACGATCGCGATTACCACCTTAGAGCTATTATCGGAAGCTTTCACTTCATCCCATGCATCTGGAAGATTTAGAGCATTCAGTTCTGTCTGTTCACCAAACCTGGGATCATTCGGATCTACGCGCTTCCAGTCAACGGATCCTAAGGTACGGTTGACTGACAGGGGTTCGGCGTAGACGATACCGGGAGAAAGAGATAGGTCACCAGAGACTTGTTGAGGAATCTCATCGGCGCTGTATCGCACATAATAGGTGTGGCGCAGAGACATCAGATCGTCCCGGGTTGCAGGAGTCGGCTCAACATGATCCAGAAATGGGTATATTCGCTCTATGGTGTGCACACCATAGGCGGTTGCCTTACGATCAAAGACCTGCAAACCTGTTGTGGCTGTTTTTCCGAGAATATTAGTTCCCGCTTCAAACTGTACCACTACGACTTGGGGTACTACCTCAGAAACATTCTGGGCAAATACTCTGATGCTACAGAGGTTTATGACCGATGCGAAGCCTAGCGTTAGTAGGGGAAATGGTAGGAAGATTCTAATATAACCGGGGATCATGATTTCGCACAATGAATCCAGAGTTCATCACTTATGTTCCCGGTAATCCAAAGTTCGGAGGGGAGACTTTCAAGAAAATCAATTTGTGCGTGCATCTGCTCACTCTTGTCGTTGATGTAGACAGTCAACAAATTCAACAGTTACATTTTCGTTTGATGATTCATCTAAATCAACCCCGTTCGTCTGCATACCACCTCCGATTCAGATTCTTAGTCTGGAAAGAAACACTCGGTCAATAGCCCCGAAGCAAAGTACTCAACAAGCATCCGTCCACCTCGTTGGTCGTTTGTCATTGGATCTCCGCTGCGCTGAGGAACAGATCTCGGCTCAATCATCGTACAGTCAATCCTGCATACGCGGGAAGATCTCTGTGTAGAAGTAATCCACAGGGTGAGATTTCGTACATATTCCCTCTCTGCTACAGAAAGAGGAGCTTGATGCTACCCCGTCTTATATCAGCAAGGTGATCCGTGCGGCAGGGCTTCCACGCCTGCCCACTCGGCCCCCTTCGCCCAAACCCGCACAGGCTCCGCGTGCTGATTGTCGCGCTCTCAACTTATCACCATATAAGTTCTCTACTAGTTTTGGCGGACTTTTTCTCTTCCTGCCAGATTTGGTTAAGATGGAGTCCTTAGTCCAACATTTGTCAGGATCCAAGTTAATTCCTGCTCCCTGTATGATCCGTTCCTTGTTAGCTCTCAAGATCTGGGGGATTGGACGGCATACTCATGTGATGGCAAACACCATGGACAAAGGATTCGCACTCTTTGCCGGACTCAATGTCATTCCCAAACGGTCCACATTAAGCGAATACAGCTCCCGATGTGATCCCCACTTCAAGCAATCGTTTACCCATTGATGGCTGGATGCCACTGCGCGTCTTGACGCAGGTCTGGGCCGTGGCACTTCGTTTGATCTGGATTTTCACACCATCCCCTATCATGGAGACAGAACACGGTTGGAAAAACATTATATCAGTAAGCGGAGTCGGCGGCAATTAGGGGTCTTGACCTTTCTGACGCGGGATGCCAACCATCGCGTCTTTTCCTATGCCGATACGACGGTGCACAAAGAGGATCATTCCCTTGCAATCCAGAACTTTGTGGATGACTATGCGCAGCGCACGGGAATGAAACCCTCTGAGTTAGTATTTGGTAGTGGTGTGACCACCTATGAGCAGTTGGGACGCTTAACGCAGCAAAAGATTCAATTCATTGCATTGCGCCGTCGTCACAAATCGGTCATGGATGAGATCCAGAATCTTCCCCAAAGCCAATGGCGTGCCATCAAGCTGACCAACATAGGACGCAACTATCGGACCCCAAGTGTCCTGGAGCAGACTGTGAAGCTGAAAGGGTACCCCGGTAAATTACGACAAATTGCCATTCAAGGGCTTGGACACGACCGCATGATTCTCTTGATCACCAATCAAATGGAACGGTCCGCTTCCCAATTGATTGATCGCTATGCACGGCGGATGGTCATTGAGAATGTCATCAGCGATACGATTGACTTCTTTCATATGGATGCCCTCAGCGCGGCTATTCCGATGAATATTCATGTGGATGTACAACTGACGGTGATCGCCAGTCTGCTCTACCGAATCCTTGGCCTCCGAGCGAATGAGCAGTGGAGCGTAACTGAAAATCGCACCCTCTTTGAATACATTGGTTCCTAAACGGGCGAGTATCCGAATAACGAACGATGAGATCATCGTCAAGTATCCCCGTCGATCCCACAACCCGTTACTCATGGGCGCCAACTATCATAAAACAGAGCAACCGATTCCTTGGCTTGATAACAAAATTCTGAAAATTCAGTTCATGTGAAAAGTCACAGCCATTTTTTCAATGGGAATTCAGGCTAATGAGAATGGTCAGAATACACTGCGAGCCAACATCTCAATGAGGAATGCCATCCGAACTGCAAAATTTATGAATTATTTATGAATGTTTGTATACCTTGGGGAAAAAGTATTATGTTGCTCTACTGAGAAAATCCTTTAACAACTACTTTAACATTACTACGACCTTGTACCATTAGACTTCTGACTGCTTTACTTTTCACTGCTGTTATCGTTGGGTTTGATACATCACCGGTTCCCACTTCTGAGAGATTTCAGACTTCTGAAAACTCTGTGGATAACTCTCTCTCTCCACCTGCTTCTTTGTGCTCCGATTTCCCACTTGGGATCAATGGGATAGCGCTAAACCCGTCAAAAAGTCTATCCTCAGCCCCAACACATCGTGATTTCTGTGTTTTGCAATCGGGGGCTAGAGGGAGACAGAGAAGAGATTTTGATGAATGTATCGTGGAACTTGGAGATTGTGATAAAAGTTTCTATAGAAATGAGCGCGGGGATTATTTGGTTGAGTGCGGATGAGTTAGAGGTTCTTCATGAGGCTAATTTTATTACTTTTTCCATTCTTTTTGTCTCCGGTTATAGCGTTGGGACAGGGGGGGGAGGTGCGATATTCCCATACTTTCAAGATTCTCTATCCACAGGATGCAGCCAGTGCAGTGATGGAGATCGTTTCACAACAAGAAGGGGAGGATTATACCGAGGGTCCAGGGTACACAACGGTTCCGAGAACTCTACGTTTTAATCCAGAACAATCTCTGATGTACCCATCTGAGTTCGACTCGTCTGGAGTTGGTAACCGCCCTCACATAGAGTATGTGGATACGACATTCGTGGATCTTGAGAAACGCTCCTACTCGCAATGGGTTGATTTTTATGCCGACGCATATCTGATCAAGGATCATCTTCCAGAAATATCTTGGCGTTTGACTGACGAGGCTCGCAAATATTTGGACTATCGAGTTTTAAAAGCTACTGTTCTTTTTGATTCCTCCATTGTAGAGGCGTGGTTTTCCCCTGACATTCCTGTTCCAGCTGGTCCAGGATTGTATAACGGCCTGCCAGGGCTTATTCTCATGGTAACTCATGCTGATCGGGGGGAAGTATATGCCGCTGAGTCTATAGATTTAGGCGAGCCAACCTCCCTTACAGCGCCGTCAACAGGTCGCGAAGTATCAACTGAAAGGTATAACGAAATTAAAGCCTCACAATTAGCACGTAGCAAACGTATATATGACATGCTAATGCGAGAACAACGGTAAAGGTTCTTCTGATTTTCGCTGAGCTTCTGTTCCGCTTAGCTGTCCTGATGGATCTGTGGATGTTGACGAATTCCATGAAGAAGAAACTCTTTTCATGTGAAGAAAACATTTGTTTTCCGGCCATTACTCATGGTGCTTATCCTCCGCTGTGATGTTTCACACAAGTGCCTGCTTACAATCATTTAATGAGGTGGGTTTCCCTGATACTCACGCTGTTCCTAAGTGAAATAGCCTACGGCCAGCTTTTTTCTGTGACAGGATCCGTCGTAGATTCCACTGGCGGTGTACTGGTCAATGCAAGTGTCGTCGTGGTCACACAGGCCGATTCCAGTCTCATAGGATTTACTACTTCTCATCGTAAAGGTCAATTCAGGATTGGTCAACTAAAACCTGATTCTTACATCCTAAAGGTTTCGTTTTTGGGATATAAGACGCTTGAGCTGGATTTTAGCATCGTGGACAAAGATGTGGATTTTAAAATTCTGCAGCTCTCTGGTCAGACCGAAGAACTGGAAGAGTTTACGGTTCTCGCTGAACGGTTACCCTTCATGATTCGTGGAGATACGGTTGAGTATAACGCTTTGGCATTTGTGGTACGTCCCCTAGACATGGTAGAAGATCTCCTACGCCGTCTGCCCGGAATAGATGTAGATCAATATGGGATGATTACCGCACAGGGAGAAACCGTAGAAAATGTGCTGGTTGAAGGGAGAGAGTTTTTTGGTAAGAATACAACGGTTGCGACTAAGAACCTTCCTGCGGATGCAATAGATAAGGTTCAGGTTTATAATCGACCATCGGATCTTGCAGAATTAACAGGGGTTCCCGATGGACAGGAAGAGAAAACCATCAACCTTGAACTGACTCAAGAGGCAACCCGGGGATTCTTGGGACAGGTAACTGGTGGGCTTGGATCTGAACAAGAAGAATCAAGACGCTATTTCAGTCAAGGAACGCTCTTTAGGTTTTCACCCCAGACACAATTTGCATTGATTGGAAGCGGAGAAAACATCAATCAGCCAGGATTCAATGTTCGCAAACTTGAAGGGCTTCTAGGAGCCGGTTCCTCCGCGGCATGGGAGCGTGGAGAGCATGGTTATTCTGAGTCAATTGGTGCAGGTCTCAATATTATGTATAAAGCTACCGATCATACGACAGCCAACATGAACTATATTGTTGGCGACGTTGGGAACCGTAACGTAGATATTGTTTCTCGGCGTGAGTTAGTGGATACCTTTCAGACCGCGATTCGTGATGGTTCCAATCAAAAGAGCCATGATGATCTGTTACATGAAATCGGACTTAAGCTTGAGGTGAATCTGGGGGAAGGGCATGATGTGACTTTTCGTGGAAATCTTGAAAAATCAACGTCCTCCGTGATCAAAATCGGGATGCAACAACTGACAAACCCTTCGGCTATGCTGCGGAGTTCTGCAAATTCACTGTCGGACCGTTCATCAGACCAGTTGAGGGGAAACCTCGGAATTATCTGGCGAAAACGGATATCAGATCGTGGTCAAAGCCTCATTTTTGAGACCTCAGCATCTGCACAGGATCGCAGTGATAGTGACAATTTATCAGTGGACAGGCTCCAGTATATGTCCGAACGAGTGCTATCTCAAGAAAGCCTTCATCAATTGCAAGAACAAATGAACACTTCGTTCCGGCATTCTCAGCGCTTGCAACTGCTTTATCCCCTCCATTCTGGACGGAGGTTAACTACATATCTGCAGCATACCGCGCAAAGACGGGATAATGAAAAGTTGTTCTTTGATCTTACAAGTACTTTGCCTCAAGGTATTTCATCTCTTAACGATGGTCTCTCTGAAAACCATACCAATTTGAGTTCTGGGATAAGCTATCAGTGGGATGGTGAAGATCCGTCTTGGTTCGTTAGTATAGATCTAAAAGCTCAACACTATATCCGTAAGGGAAACACGATCTTGGCACCTCACTATACGATTAAACGTAAATCCACTCATATCCTTCCATTCGTGTTAGCGAAGAGAGAACTCGGACGGATTGGTACATTGAACTTTGTTTATCGAACCCGCACATTTGAACCTACAACCCGACAGTTACAGCCCTTTGTGGATAATAGTAACTCACTCCGAATCTACCGAGGAAATCCTGCACTTACACCTGAATATCACCATGATTTGAACCTTAAGTACAGTCTCTACCAAAGCTATTCCGGCCTGAATCTGAGTGTAGATACGGGACTCTCTTACGTATACAATAGCATTGTACGAGTACGGACTATTGACACACAGTTACGCCAACATATCTCTGAGATCAATGGTAAGGGTATTTGGTCTGGGGATACAGGACTTCGGATCGGCAGGTTCATTTCAAGCATTAGTATGGATTGGACAATCCGTGGGAGGATGAATCTTGATCGGAGAATTGAATCAATTAATGGATCAGAAAATACCGCTCGTATTTGGCGCAATAGTTTAGGGTTGGACTTAAACTATTACCGCGGAGATCTCCTTGAGGTTACCACCAGCGGGAGGTTTTTTTGGGATCAGGTTAAATACTCGCTCAATGAAGAGCTAAACCAAAACTATATCACGGGTAGATTTACGACTGGTATAAGTGGATATCTTCGCAAGAGTTGGAAGATGGAGGTTAGTTTTCAATATGAAATAGTGGATCAAGGCACGTTTTGCAATAGTCAAAACGTCGGTGTCTTGAACGTGTCTATGTCAAGATTTATGTTAGGAGGAAGAGGAAATATACGCCTCGAAATCAATGATATGTTAAACCAGAACCAGAGAGTTTTACGGACCAATGGAGCTACATATACCCAGCAAATACGAACTGAATCTCTGGGACGATATCTAATGTTAAAATTCACATATAAGCCCAAATTAATGTGATTCATAGCTTCCATAAACTCAATATAACAGAAGATGAATAATTTGAATGGTTCTACCGCGAATATTGTGGCTGGAGGTCTAAGCCTCCATGGAAAAAGAGGACCGCACTCCGGAAGTTTTTGAATTTTCTATATCCTCTTCCGACGGTTTTGACTTCTTGAATCCTGCCGTTGATTCGTTCTGCTCTGGCATTAGACTGCTCGTGGCACAGCGCATTACAAACGCCTTCTTGGTATCGTTCAAACATCTCGGCGATCCGGATGACCTCCTTTACGGCTTCTTCGTTTAAGCTTTTAAGCCATAACTTGAAGTACTTTTTTGCATCGCCGAAAGCATGGCATCGAAAGATCGCCTTAAATTCCTCTCTCCGTCTCCAGGCAATGCTAACCTGCAAGTTCAATTTCTGGATCGCCTGGAACGTATCCTCTTGCTTTGCGGTGCGGTTCGCTTCGTTTTTCAGGAGCGCGTACCGCCTATGTTTGAGTTCATCGTGCTGCTTGACCTCGCGTCTGCGAACTTGATCGATCGCTTTGTTGAGATACTGGATCAGGTGAAAGCGATCATGGATTAGCGTCGCATTGTTCAACGACAATATAAATTACGGTCAACGACAAAACTTTTTACGGTTCCAGAAATCCAAAGTTTAACCATGGAGGAGCACATTTCATTGAGGCGGAGCAGTGAGCTGCGACGCCTCAATGAAGAGGGTAATTCCCACGATTTGGTCCATGTCTGAGCTCTCTGTTGGCCTGCTGGACACGGACAACAGCAGGCAGATTCACTTCTAATTGTGTTCCAAGGGTTCATGTGCTGATTGGTTAGGAAGTGGGAGATTCAGGTCCTTCGCTCGCGTTTTCTTGTCGCCGTTGGGCTACTTCTAACCGATAACTCGGCAGATGAAGCTCTAAGACCACACAATGATGCACCAATCGGTCCACGGCGGGGGAGCGTGTTTGCGATTCCGTTAGCCGCTTTTCGGTACCACCGTTAAGATTCCCGAGGGGAAATCAGTGAGGTTAGGCAGGTTGTACAACTCCGCATAGACCCTTATCATCTAGATGTCCGATTCTCGGAAGACCACTTTCATGCCCAAGTGAATCGTAGTTCATCCCAATAAAGTCAACAGTATGATGCACCCTGTAAATTTTGTTGCATAGGAGAGGTGTGTGAAACTTAGTTTTCCAAACGAGACTCGTGAAATCATGAGCAGTTGTCTAAGAATCAGAAAGTCCCGTACTTTGGGGCGGGTAGTTGTCACCAAGGCTGAACGCATCAGTGGAGATGCTCAGGCTGTGAGATTCATGAACACGAAAGGTATGTGTTGACTATGAAGTTTCCAGATTTATCCCATTGGACTCTCACAAAACAATTTTAGCCACGATTACTCACTACCGCATCCGCACAAATTGACCGGCATGTGTATGAGTTTCCACCTCTGACTTTACATGAATTTTGTACAAATATAGGCCAGAGGGTAGGGTTGCACCCTCAAGACGAATATTCTGGTTCCAGCCAGATGTCAAATCCACCGAAGGTAGGGAAAGCACATTCCGTCCCGTTAGATCAAAAACCTCCACATTCAAAGTGGCAGACCATGGAAGGTCAACAACCAGAAGAGTGGATTCCCAGAAGGGATTGGGATAGTTTTCATGAACTGTAAATGACTCAGGAAGTCCATCCTGCTCCGAAGCGACGGGACTGAATACTTCAATATTGAATACCACGCTGACTAATGCATCAACCGCATCGGTCGCCGTGAACGTATATGGAATCGGGCTTGAAGTAACGACCAACGGCGTTCCACTGATCGTGCGTGTTGATGAATCATACACAAGCCCGTTGGGGAGAGAGGGGGTAAGTGCATAGGTGATCGGTGGAATACCTCCTTGGGCCTCTGGTAAAATCAATGGAGTAATAGGCAGCGAACGTGGGAACGATTGATCTGCGATATCAACAACGAACTGTAATCCTCCACATGTAGGTCCGCGGTGATTCGGAATACTTCTCAGCCACATTTGAAACTCATCGTCGGCGGGAGCACAAAGACTTTGCCCCTCATAATGAAATACTATCAAGTTATCCAATTGCATAAAGCTTCGGGGAATCTGTCCAGTGAAATCATTTCCACTTAGGAGTAGACTTCCCAGACTGGAAAGGTTGCCAAGTTCAGATGGAATCGGCCCAGAAAGAGAATTGTCTGACAGTCCGAGAAAATCAAGCTCTTGAAGGTTTCCGAGTTCGGGGGGGATTTGTCCGGAAAGAGAATTGCTATCCAAGCGCAGCCCTCTAAGTTGTTGAAGATTGCCGAGTTCAGATGGGATTGACTCAGTGAGAGAATTGTTATTCAGGAACAGATCCTTCAGTTGTTGAAGATTCCCAAGTTCGGAGGGAATAGAACCGGTAAGGGTATTAGTATCAAGCCTTAGATTCTGAAGTTGTTGAAGGTTTCCAAGTTCGGATGGAATTGAACCTGTAAGAGAATTACTATCCAAACGCAGCCCTCTAAGTTGTTGAAGGTTTCCGAATTCAGCTGAGATGGGACCTGAGAGGGAATTGTTATACAGGAGTAGATCCCTCAGTTGTTTTAGATTCCCAAGCTCGGATGGGATCGGTCCAGAGAGAGAATTGCTATACAGGTGGAGATCACTTAGTTGTTCAAGGTTCCCGAGTTCGGAGGGGATGGACCCAGTGAGAAGATTAAGTTCAAGGTAGAGGCCCCCCAGTTGTGCAAGGTTCCCGAGTTCGGAAGGGATTGAGCCAGAAAGGGAATTGCCAGACAAGAACAGTACCGACAGTTGTTCAAGGTTCCCGAGTTCGGAAGGGATTGAGCCGGAAAGGGAATTATTTCTGAGAGAGAGGTTCTGCAGTTTTGGAAGGTTTCCAAGCTCGGAGGGAATCCGTCCAGTTAGCCCTTCATTCTCTGATAACTGGAGGGATTGTAAGGTCTCCAAGTTCTCAAGCTCTGGTGGTAATATCCCATTAAGATTGTTGTTTATCATATTCAATTGAGCCAAGAATCCTTCACTGAGTGAGACACCAGCCCAATTAGCGAGTTCTTCCTCGGTCGGAATTTTCGTAATATCCCAGTTATCATTTCTGGTCCAGTTATCGCCGTCCGTCGCGAGGTAGAGTGCTTTCAAACCCTGATAGACTAATTCCAGTTGTTGGTTGATGCGAAGCGAAATCCGATCCGCTACATCTTCAAAGTCTCCATCACGAATATGTAGGAAGAATCTTACCAACTGGTCGGGAGGGGCATTTGATGCAACCGTGAACTCAAAAGTAACTTCGGTGGAAGCACCACCAGCGAGTGGGCCGACCTCAACTTCAGAGGTGGACCACTCAAGGAATGAATAGGGCTCCTCTCCCACAAGCTCTATCTGGAGTTGATTGGCATCGTTAAGATGGTTGATAACATCCAAGGTGATAGTCACCACATTACTAGGTTCAATAATGCGATTACCATCCTGATCCTCCCATGACCAGTTCTGGAGACGTATAGCGGGCAGAGTGGGTTCTTGAACGGCTGCCAGCGCATTGACAAATCCCCGCCCCATTTGCCCCCTGAACTCAGGGTTTTCGGCGTCAATGTTCTCACTGGTTAACCGCACATGCTCCCGCAGTGCATCTGGAGATAGGTCTGGGAACCGCGTCTTCACCAGGGCAGCTACCCCTGCGGTCAGAGGAGAAGCAAATGATGTGCCTTCAACGTTTACATATTCGTTATTTGATCCAGTAGTAGCGATATTGACACCCGGGGCAAATACGTTGACTAGTTTCCCCCAGTTAGAAAACTCCCATCTGACACGCGTATCCTTTTCCGTGGCTCCTACCGAGAGAACACGCGGATGCCGGGCTGGATAGAAGAGAGATTCATCTATGGAGGAATTGCTGTTCCCCGCCGCGGTGACAACCAAAGAACCCATGTCGGTAACGAGGTCAAGCGTCTCATCTAGATGCCTCACCTCTGCTTCATTTCGCTGTACTCCCCCCCAGCTGGCATTGATGATATCTGCACCATTGATCGCAGCATAAAGAATGCCTTCGTATCCTTCGCAGATTGGCATATCAGAGGACGGAGGGCATCCCACATTAATGTGCATAAGTTCTGCATTCCAGGCTGCACCGGATACCCCCACATTGTTGTCCGTCACGGCACTGGCGGCCCCGGCAACTGCTGTTCCATGTTCAGCATTGGATGGAGTCTCCGGCAATCCAGTTGGATCACTATGATCTTCGTTGGCAAAGTTGACCCCATGTACATCATCAATGAATTCATTATTGTCGTCATCTATCCCATTGTCAGGTATTTCATCTTCATTTGTCCACACATTGGCATGAAGATCCTCATGTCTCCATTCTCCTCCTCCGTCCACAATTGCGATCACCACTTTCGGAGTACCATCAGAAGCTTTTACCTCATCCCATGCCTCTGGAAGGTTTAGAGCATTCAAATATGTCTGTTCAGAAAATTTAGGATCATTTGGATCAGTACGCTCCCAGTCATATGGCCCCCAAGTACGATTCATGGGCACGGGTTCGGCGTAGACAATGCCGGGCGCAAGAGATAGGTCTCTGGAAACTTGTTCAGGTGTGTCATCCGCACGATATCTTACATAATACGTGCGGCGCAATGCCATCAGATTATTCCGCGTCTTGGGAGTCGGTTCTACATGATCCAGAAATGGGTACATCTGCTCAATGGTATGTACCCCATAGGCGGCTGCTTTGCGATCAAAAATCTGCAAACCTGTTATGGCTGATTTCCCATGAAAATCAACTCCTTCTTCAAACTGAACCACAACGACCTGAGGCACTACCTCTGGGACGATCTGGGCAAATACACGGGTAGCACAGAGGTGGATTACCAGAGTGAAGCCCAGCACAAGTAGTGGAAATAACTGATGGATTCTCATAGGATAGGAATAATCATAAATAGCATTGTGGATTGAACAAAAAGTTCATCTTTATTGTTCGGCGACATACGTTGAAAGAACCCTAAAATTTCTGCACACCCAGCCATTTTATTTTTTGGGTTTACAGCTTTTTAAGTGGGCAAAATTCGAGCGAGCAAGTAAGAAAATCCAAACTAAAAGCAGACCAGAAATCGTATCGCCAGTCATTAATGCCATAGGATTCCATTTACTCAAAATACAACATGGCCTTACAGAAGAGAGCTTCTTTTGACCATTCGTGCCCTTTTACCCGCGTTTCAGTATTCATGCGTAACTCTCTGGAAGATAAACCCGTTCTAATCCTCTGTCCACTTTGTTTTCGGAAACCTTACTTCGGCCAAGAAGGCGACGCCAATTATCAATTATGGCTCTTCGCACTTAAGAGTGGGTTAATTGATTTCGGTAGCCTTCTGGATACATATCTAACCCTCCGAGATAGAAGTAAATCGCAGTAGTGAACCGCTGTTTATTTCGGTATCCCCGGGCACACGGATCTTGACGCTTTTGATCCTACTATTGATATTTTCCGCCGGCCCATTGCTGACCTTAAGAACGATGGGATTGATGGTTGATCATGAAGAAGCGGTCCGTGGAGATCGTAGATTAGCCCGTCGGTTGCAGACCGCACAGTTACGGCTGCAAGACAGCATGGCGAATCTGGACTATAATACGGCGCGTGGTCTGGATAAGCGGTTGATATTTCACTTGGCCAGTTGCCAGTGGATCCGGCGGCAGCAAAATGTAATCATCACCGGACCGACGGGAATCGAAAAAGGTTACGTTGCATATGCACTGGCGCATAAAGCCTGTTTAGAAAACTTCAAAAACCGCTATACGCGACTCTCTAGGTTCTTAGAGACAATCCAGATTACCCGGGAAGAAGGAACATACTTAACAAAGAATTGAAACAGCTTGCGCACATGGATGTACTGGTGCTGGATGATTAGGGACTTCACCGAATCAATCCGATGCAACAGCGGGGCTTGATGGAACTACCTGATGATCGCTACACCGTACGCTCTACAATTGTGACCAGTCAAACTCCGTTGGACAAATGGCACGAAATCGTGAAGGATACAACGTTGGCGAACGCAATCATGGACCGACTGGTCAACAATGCACATAAAATTAAATAGTCTGGGGAGTTGATGCGGACGGTACAGGGACAGCAAGAATTTGAACGTGAACCCTACCCATCAAGACGTTCACCTACAAGAAAAATAGGTGGCTTACCTCCGACGAATTGTGCGGCTCAACTGCATCCGCTTGGGGTGCTCAGTTCAATTGGGGTAGGTGTCCCAGTACGTCGGAATAGGCACCTAACTGTAACGATCTTGCAAAACCTCAATATCGTTGGGACCACAACATGTTACTATTTTCGCAGATCCTCGCCCAAGTATATCCGTTAGAACAAGCAATAAAACTGTGGTTTACGAAATAATGATACCTGTGAATCCCAATATTCTGGTCTGGGCACATGAGACCGCAGGGTTAACGTTAAAAGAGGCAGCAACTAAAATAAATGTTGTGGAGCACAGCTTAGAGAGGATTGAGAGAGGGGAGAAGGCACCATCGCATTCAATGCTTCTCAGAATGGCTGACAAATATAGGCGCCCCCTCCTAACGTTCTATTTGGAAAATATCCCAATTGAATCAAACTATGGTGCAGACTTCCGTGGATTCTCTGAACAAATTACGCCCAAAGATAAGGCTCTGATTGCGGCATTATTGCGGTATGCGAAGGCTAGTCAGCAAATGATCGGGGCTACTTTAGAACTGGAAGAGGAGTGTGTTTCCCTTCCGTTTGTAGGTTGGTTGAGGCGGAAATGGAATTTGTCGACAGAGACGGAATCTTTGGAGCACGAACTTCAACAAATGACGCGGGACCAATATGAACTCCTCGTCCAAGATGCATTATGTGGACTAAATATGGTGCTGGGCGATCGGTGTACCCGCGAAAAGTACCATGAACAAACCGATCCATTATCCGCTTTCAAATTGCTTCGGTCCTCATGTGAGCACTCCGGTATATTCGTCGTTCTCAAAGGCAATCTAGGAAGCGGTCAAAGTCGACTATCCCCCAATCTATTTAGGGCGTTTGTGATTTCGGACGACATTGCTCCCTTTATGGTAATCAACAAAGAGGATTCCATACCTGCCAGAGCGTTTTCTGTGTTACACGAAATCATCCATTTGCTCCTTGATCAAACCGGAGTCAGTAATATTAAGAAGGTAAACCCAATTGAAAAATTCTGTAATTATGTAGTTGGAGAATGGCTACTACCTATGGAGTTGATCATGGAAGAGGAAATCGGTTCACAGCAGGATGTCTCAAAACTTAAGGAAGTTATAGATCAGGTCTCTCAGCAACGAAATCTCAGTCACACCATGGTAGCACTAAGACTTTTGCAGGAACAAGTAATTTCACAGGTGTCTTTCTCACAACTTGAAGTTTATTATGCACAGGAGTGGGAGAAGTCTCAGCAAAGGAAGCGAAAAAGACAAAAAATCAAAGAAAGAAGGGGGCCCAATTATTACCATGTTCGTCGCAGTGAACTGGGCAATGCGCTTCTTCAATTCACCAAGCGAATGATCCAGTCAGAGAACCTGACGGTCTCTAAGGCGGCGACAATTTTGTCAGTCAAACCCGGGCAGATCTTTAAACTACTCGATCCTTCAATAAAAAAGAGCGAGGGTTCGGTTGCTGTATCTCATTGACTCCAGTTCTGTTATCAGTGTTCACGACACCTACTACTCTAGCCTGAATCCCAGTTGGGAATTCAGGCTAGGGAGAGGATGCATCTTTTTTTGCCCCAAATTACCAAATTTACACCCTACGGCTCTCCTGTCACATGTAATCCCGGAGAACCCCGTCCAAATCCACCAGTTTTAGCCTAAATCAAGTTGAGGTGAATATTAAGGGGGGATATTCACTTGGGCTAGGGAATGGGTGGTTCATTTCGTGAGGATTTGATGACTAACTTGGGAAGATTGTGCACCTTCAGGTGATTATTCATCACGATACTGTATCAATGATTTAATATGAAAACCCACCAACTAGAATCTATGGTGGGTGTCACAGGGGGAGAATGGATTTTGTAGTTACCCCGATCAGGAAGCCATTGCGAATCAGATGTGAATGGTTATCCATAGGGTTCACAGTAGAAACGTTGGTTGATATCAACCAATTCCTCCTGAATAATTCATCATCGCGTCCGCACGAAGCTTCCTGATTGCGTTTGAGTTCCCACCTCCGAGTTTGCATGAATCGTATAGAAATATACGCCCGAAGGTAGGGATGTACCTTCCAGACGAATAGTCTGATGCCAACCGGCCGTAAGATCTACCGACGGTTGAACTAAGACACTCCGTCCGATCAAGTCAAATACTTCTATATCCAGAGTGACAGACCAGGGAAGATCTACAACCAGTAGCGTAGATTCTGAGAAAGGATTGGGATAGTTTTCATACACCGTGAACGATTCAGGAAGTCCATCCTGCTCTAAGGCAACGGGGCTGAAGACTTCAATATTAAATATTACGCTATCTGCTACCCCCGTGGCATCGGTAGCCTTGAAGGTGAAGGGAATTGGACTCGAGGTAATCTCCAATGGTATTCCATAAATCGTGCGGTTGGATGAATCATATTCCAGCCCACTGGGAAGAGAGGGAGTAAGAGTGTAAGTAATTGGTTGCACTCCTCCACGCGCCTCTGGAAGAGTCAACGGAGAAATGGGTAGCGTGCGAGGGAACGATTGATCTCGGATATCCTCAACAAATTGCAGTGCTCTACATGTAGGTCCAGAGCGCCTTGGAATGCTGCTCAGCCACATTTGGAACTCATCATCGGCAGGAGCACAAAGATTTTGTCCGCCGAAAAGAAATATTTCCAAACTATCCAACTGCATAAAACTTCTGGGGATTGATCCTGTGAACTCATTCTCATCTAGTCTTAAGGACTTAAGACTGGAAAGATTGCCAAGTTCAGACGGAATTGGGCCAGAAAAAGAATTTGTAGCCAAAGATAAATCCCTCAGATGTTCAAGGTTTCCGAGTTCAGAGGGGATTACTCCAGTGAGTGAATTGCCATCAAGATATAGCCCCTCTAATTGTTTGAGGTTCCCAAGTTCGGGTGGAATCGGCCCAGAAAGGGAATTGAATCTGGCCCCAATCGCGCGTAGATGTTCAAGGTTCCCGAGTTCGACTGGAATTTCTCCAGACAGAGAATTGTCATGAAGATAGAGGTACCGAAGTTGTGTAAGATTTCCAAGTTCGGATGGAATTTCTCCTGAGAGAGAATTGTATCCTAAATTAAGCCACTCCAGTTGCTGAAGGCTTCCAAGTTCAGGAGGGATTGAACCCGTGAGGGAATTTTGATCAAGAAAGAGAGTCCTAAGGCGTTCAAGATTCCTAAGTTCAGTTGGAATTGATCCCGAAAGGGAATTTTCATACAAGTATAAATTCTGCAGTTGCTCCAAATTCCCGATTTTCGCGGGGATCTGCCCAGTGAGTAAATTATTATGCAGATATAAATCATTAAGATTTTGGAGGTTACTCAGTTCAGAGGGAATTGGCCCAGAAAGAGAATTACGACTAAGATACATTCCTTTCAATTGTTCAAGATTTCCGAGTTCGGATGGGATTGATCCAGTAAGAGAATTACGACTAAGATATATTCCTCTCAATTGTTCAAGATTTCCGAGTTCGGATGGGATTGGTCCAGTAAGAGAATTGGCAGACAGGGATAGAACTTCAAGTCCTTCAAGATTTCCGAGTTCAGAGGGGATTACTCCAGTGAGGGAATTATCTCCTAGAGCAAGCCAAAATAGTTGTGAAAGATTCTCGAGTTCGGATGGGATTGATCCAGTAAGAGAATTGGCAGACAGGGATAGAAATTCAAGTTCTTCAAAATTTCCGAGTTCAGAGGGGATTACTCCAGTGAGGGAATTATCTCCTAGATCAAGCCAAAATAGTTGTGAAAGATTCTCGAGTTCGGATGGTATCGGCCCTGAGAGGGAGTTGCTGGAAAGGTTTAGTCTCAGCAGTTTTTCAAGATTTCCGAGTTCATGAGGAATTGATCCTGTAAGCCCCTCATTTCCAGTTAGATTGAGGAAGCGTAAGTTTCTTAACATCTCTAATTCGGGCGGTAATACTCCAACGAGATTGTTATTCTCCATGGACAATGAAGCTAATAATCCCTCATTAAGTGATATACCAAACCAATTTGCGAGTTCTTCATCATTAGGAACCCTCAAAATATTCCAGTTATCATTCTGGGTCCAGTTCTCACCGCCCGTTGAGAGGTAAAATGATCTCAAACCTTGATGAACCAATTCCAACTGTCGGTTAATCACTAGTGAAATCCTGTCAGCTACATCTTCAAAGGCTCCGTCACGAATATGTAAGTAGAATCGTACTATCTGGTCGGGAGGAGCATTCGCCCCGACTGTGAACTCAAAGCTTACTTCGGTTGAATCACCTCCAGTTAGAGAGCCAATCTCAGATTCAGATCTCCTCCATTGGACGAATGGATAAGACTCGGCTCCCACAAGCTCCACTTGGAGTTGATTCCCATCGGCGAGATGGTTCATGAGGTTGATTGTGATGGTCACTTGATCGTTTAACTCAATGATGCGATTCCCATCATCATCTTCCCATGTCCAATCTTGGAGACGTATCGCCGGAAGCGTTGGCTCTTGGACTGCTGATAGAGCATTGACAAACCCTCTCCCCATTAGACCTTCAAATTCAGGATTCTCTGCGTCAATGTTTTCAGCAGACAACCGTATTTGCTCCCGAAGTGCATCGGGGGATGCATCTGGAAACATCGTTTTAACTAAGGCAGCAATACCAGCGGTTAGGGGCGAAGAAAATGATGTACCGTCGATGTAGATGTAATCGTTATTTGACCCCGTGGTATAAATACCAAATCCAGGAGCAAACACATTAACCAGTGTCCCCCAGTTGGAAAAATTTGCTCTGACACGCGTATCCTTGTTAGTAGCCCCTACCGAAAGAACACGCGGATGTAAGGCTGGATAAACAGGGTATTCATCTATGCTTGAATTGTCATTCCCTGCTGCGGCAATAACCAAGGCCCCCATGTCAGTAGCTAAGTTAATTGTTTGATTAATAAAAATTGATAAGGCACCACCCCCTCCCCAACTTGCATTGATAATATTTGCACCGTTCGCAGCGCCATATAAAATACCTTCATATCCGGAGCACATAAACCCGTCAGAATTAGGGCATGACACGTTGATGTGCATAAGTTCTGCATTCCAGGCAGCACCAGCTACTCCTATATTGTTGTCAGTCACAGCTCCCGCCGCGCCTGCAGCCGCAGTGCCATGATTTGCACTGGATGGAGTCTCTACCAACCCAGTGGGATCAGAATGATCCATGTTGGCAAAGTTAGCGCCATTCACATCATCTATAAATCCATTCTCATCATCATCCAAGCCGTTATTTGGGATTTCGTCTTCGTTTGTCCAGACATTGGCACGAAGATCCTCATGCCTCCATTCGCCCCCGCCGTCTACGATCGCAATCACTACTCGGGGATTCTGATCGGAGGATTTTACCCGATCCCATGCTGCGGGAAGGTTTAGAGCATTCAACTCTTTCTGTTCACGAAACCCGGGATCATTCGGATCTATTCGTTTCCAATTGACAGATTCAAAGGTGCGATTCACTGGAATGGGTTCGGCGTAGACGATTCCAGGGGCAAAGGATAGGTCACCAGAAACTTCTTGAGGAGTTTTATTGGCACTGTATCGGACATAGTAGGTACGGCGCAGAGACAGCAGATTACCCCTAGTTTTGGGAGTTGGCTCTACATAATCCAGAAATGGATATACCCGCTCTATTGAGTGCACTCCATAAGTAGCCGCCCTACGATCAAAAACCTGTAAACCCGTCGTGACGGTCTTTCCATGAAAGTCAGTTCCTGTCTCAAATTGTACTACTACAACGTTGGGTACATGGTCTGTTGAATGCTGAGCATGTACTACGCCGCCAAAAAGATGAATGACCAATATCAGCAATAGTGACTGTCGGAATTGTGATTGAAGGATTCTCATAGTTGTTTATGAAATTTTCGCGATGAATCCGAGACTATTCCGTAAAGTTCCCTGTCATTCAAACTACCCGTAGAAGATTGCTACCAAGTAGGTCAGAGTACCTCTTATGTGATTATATATTAGGTAATTAGAGTTACGATTGACAGATTTCTAAGGAGTCATATTTGCATATTCTGCTTAAATTGTCGTCGTGAAAACGCTGCTTAATTCAACAATCGCTATTTCTTTACCTTAAATTCACCATTTACTTGATAAACATGAGTATTACGACGTAAGTGAGCCACTGAATACGATTGATGTGAGCCACTTATTCCGCGCAAGTGAGCCACTGAATACGATTGATGTGAGCCACCCATTCCGTCATTGGATTGGACCTTTTGAGTTCATAGCTTGGGGATATACGCGTCGTATTATTCAAAACTCTCTCATCTTCGTATTCTTCGCATTTCATTTCACAAATTGCGAGGAATACCTATGCCTACGAAACGAATTAAGATGAGAGAGATCAAACGTATTTTGGCCCTTCATTTTGTGGACAAGCTGTCCAACCGAGGGATTGCTCGGTGTGTAGGGATCAGTCGTGCTTCGGTAGCGCGTCTTCTTGAGCGTGCAAAGCGTGCGCAGTTGACGTGGCCATTACCTGCGGACATAACCGATGCAAAGTTGGAGGCAATGCTCTACCCTCCAACGACAGGAGATGCGTCGGTAGCGCGTCCGGTCCCGAACTGGGTTGAAGTTCGGAGAGAATTGGCACAACACCGATCACTCACCCTTCATCAAGTGTGGACGGAGTACATTGAGGAGCATCCAACGGGCTATCAGTATAGTCGGTTTGCAGAGTTATATCGTAACTGGCGCTCCACGCAGGTAGATCCTGTGATGCGCCTAACGCACAAAGCGGGCGAGCGATTATTTGTGGATTACTCGGGGAAGAAACCCACCATTACGGATCCAGACGGTGGGGTTCGGGAGGTGGAACTGTTTGTGGCCGTACTGGGGGCATCTGGGTATCTATATGCGGAAGCCACGGAGTCACAGAAGGTCGCGGATTTCTGCGGATCAATTCGTCGGACCTTTGAGTTTTTCGGAGGCGTTCCGAAAGTGATTGTTCCAGACAATCTAAAATCCGCGGTGATCAAATTCCGTACGGACGACACACCGATTCTGAACGAATCTTTTCATGATTTGGCAGAACATTACAACGTACAAGTATTTCCTGCACGTCCCAGAAAACCAAGAGATAAAGCGAAGGCAGAAGGCGGAGTTCTCTTGTTGCAGAGAAAAGTTTTGGGCGCGCTGCGAAACGTAACCTTTCACAGTCTTGCAGAGCTCAATGAAGCGATTTTGGAGCAGGTTCAGGAACTCAATCAAGCTCCGTTTCAGAAGCATAATACAACGCGTGCACGCCTGTTTGAAGAGATGGATCAACCGATGCTACGTCCATTACCCCAAGAGCCTTATGAATTTGCGGTCTGGATCCATAACCGGAAGGTCTCCTTTCATTACCATATTCAAATTGACAGACACCATTATAGCGTACCGTACACCTACCTGAATCAGCAGGTGAGTGCACGCGTGTCTGCAAAGACGGTGGAGATTTTTCATGGCGAGACCCGAATCGCATCTCACCTACGGGAGAGAGCGAAAGAGAAGTATACGACCGTTGAACAGCATATGCCGAAAAACCACCAAGACTTATGAATCGTGGTCACCGTCGCGATTTGTGAATTGGGCCAAACAGGTCGGTCCTTCAACCACCGCACTGATTGAAGAAATCTTTGCGCGAGCTTTCGTTCCCGCACAGGTGTTTCGGCGCTGCATGGGAATTCTTAGACTGGGACGTGAATTTGGCAATTCCGTTCTGGAACAGGCCTGTGAACATGCCTTGAATCAGAACCGATTGACGACGGGGGCGGTGAAGAAACTGGCCAAACAAATCGCGGACGAATCTCAGCAATCCCCGTCTCCAATTGAACATAAAAATATTCGGGGTGCAGACTATTATTCATCTAACTAACCAAACTCTATGCTCTTACACCCAACCCTCTTGAAACTTGAACAGATGCGGCTCAACGGCATGGCCGCCGCCCTACGGGATCAACTGGATACCCCAGATATAGACACCATGCCGTTCATGGATCGTTTGGGACTCATGGTCGACCACGAAGAGGCGGTCCGGGGAGACCGACGATTAGCCCGTCGGTTACACACCGCAAAACTGCGTCTTCAGGCCAACATGGCGAATCTGGACTACAGCGCGTCTCGTGGACTGGATAAGCGTCTCATGCTCCATCTATCAAGCTGTCAGTGGATTCGCCGTCAGCAAAATGTCATCATTACGGGGCCGACTGGAGTTGGGAAAAGCTATGTTGCTTGTGCACTGGCACATAAGGCGTGTCTGGAAAACTTCAATACGCGCTACTACCGACTCTCCCGACTCTTAGAAACCCTGCAAACCGCGCGCAAGGAAGGCGTTTTCTTGAAAGAATTGAAACAGCTTGCGCGCATGGATGTATTGGTATTGGATGACTGGGGACTCCATCAGATTGCTGCGCATCCTCAA
This sequence comes from Rhodothermales bacterium, assembly GCA_965209015.1. GTDB lineage: Bacteria > Bacteroidota > Rhodothermia > Rhodothermales > Bin80 > Bin80. The sequence goes on from OZ242367.1 coordinate 1,383,012, forward strand.
CGAGACCTTATGGAACTACTTGATGATCGCTACACCGTACGGTCTACCATTGTGACGAGTCAGTATCCCTTGGAGAAATGGTATGAGACCATGGAAGACCCTACGCTGGCAGATGCAATCCTAGATCGACTGGTCAACAACGCACATAAAATTGAACTGACGGGAGAGTCCATGCGCAAAGTACAAGGTCAACAAGAATTGAAGAACGAATCCATCTCATAATGCAACCCGTCTTGCATACATACTGTGCACGACTTCGCCGACGGAATGGGTGGCTCACATCAATCGTATTTGGTGGCTCCCATCGTTCGTATTCAGTGGCTCCCATCGTTCGTATTCGGTGGCTCCCATCGCTCGTATTCGGTGGCTCCCATCGCTCGTATTCGGTGGCTCCCATCGCTCGTAATCGGTGGCTCTTTTGTTTGGAATACTCAATAAACATCCATATTTTTCACATTTTTTGGTCATTCCGAACGACTTTTTGTGCTAAATCCCTGCACTTGTCACTATGTCCATCCTTATCTGGCCATATGATCTAATTAGTTTTGAAGTAAGAATTCTGGGGTTTTCCCAGTAATTCCTACTAAGCAATTAATTTCTTAAAATTGGGGAATTTCTTTTTTGTTTTCGCAAACGTTTGGCTTATTTTTCGGTCAGACTGTTTTGCTTTAGCCTTGTTTTGCTGAGAACTTCTCCTGATTGGAGCGTCCATCTTCTTCCTGCCCAGAGATTTGTCTGTGTTTTTCCATAAAACTTGCTGATCAACCATGAAAAAGAAGTCACTTCATCAAGCCCACAAGCGTTTGAGAAAACCGTTTCTGCTTGAAGCTGTCTGGGAGTGTTTTGCCTCCATTGCGGACCCGATTGCGGGGCGGGGCTTCGTGCTTACGGATTACCTCATGTCGGGGCTTGCCATCTTTTCGCTCAAGTATTCTTCGTTGCTTCAATTTGATCAAGCGGTGAGGGATGAAGCCCTCCCTGTCCATCGTAATCTACAAACTCTGTTCGGTGTCGCGCGGGTTCCTTCGGACTCTGGATTGCGGAAGCGTCTGGATGGGTTGGATCCACGAAGTTTGCGGGATGCGTTCAAGAGACTGTTTTCCTTGGTGCAACGGGGGAAAGTTCTTGAGGACTACAAGTATATGGACGGGCATCTTCTTCTATCCTTGGACGGAACGGGTTATTTTTCTTCCAAGACGGTCCATTGTGTACATTGTTGCGAGAAGCATCATCGGGATGGGAGCACGACGTATTATCGTCAGATGCTCTGTGGAGCGATTGTGAGTCCAGATCAAAAGGAAGTGATTCCATTGGCACCGGAGCCGATCTTGAACACGGATGGGGCCAAGAAAAACGATTGTGAGCGAAACGCATCCAAGCGGTTTATTGAGGATTTCAGGCGGGAGCACCCGCACTTGAAGGTGATCTTTCTTGAAGATGGGATTGCATCGAATGCCCCGCATATCAGAGAGTTAGAGGCAAAGAATCTTCGGTATATCTTGGGGGCAAAGCCGGGCGATCATAAGTTTTTGTTTCAGGAACTGGAGAGTAAGGCCCAGACATGGGAGACGAAGGACGACGACGGCACCGTTCACCAATTCAGCTATCTCAACCATGTTCCGCTGAACGCATCCAATCCAGATGTAAAGGTGAATCTGCTTGAGTATCATGAGATCAAACCTGGAACTAAGAAGCGTCCAAATCCCAAGATCAAACGGTTTTCATGGGTGACGGATTTAACGCTAACCAAAGACACGCTCATGAAGATAATGCGAGCAGAACGGGCCAGATGGAGGATTGAGAACGAGACGTTTAACACACTAAAGAACCAAGGGTATCACTTTGAGCATAACTTTGGACATGGTCATCAGTATCTGTCCAGCGTGCTCGGATCCCTAATGCTCCTTGCATTTTTTTGTGGATCAGATTGAAATGCGGTGCGATGGGTACTCCAGGAGCGCTCTGGCGAAGGTGATGCGACTCCTGTACTTCCGAGAGAGAGTACGGGGAATACTTCGGGAGTTTGTGGTAGAGAGTTGGGAATTTTTGTACAAAGGGATTGCAGAGGGATTCAAGATTACCGTACAAATTGATTCATCGTAGCCAAATCAGCCCTGAGGGCAGCAAAGGTGATTTTAGGTGCCATGGGATAGCTGTCTCCACGCGTGAGCAGATGGGCGAAACAAGGGGGAACTTGAACCTTCAATTGAAGAAAAATCTATTTGAGAAAAAGGGAAATGCAATCACGTTACAGAAAACTACTCCGCCAAATCAAATCTGGTGATTTGAAATGGGTTAGTGGGAGCATCTGAACAGAGTACATTTTTTATCATCCTCCGACAAATTCTTTTCCCCTGTAATCAGATCTCTTCTTACTCCAAGTGATAGTAGCAATTGACGGTCCTGCCGCGTCTGGAAAGAGTACCACAGCGCATCGGGTGGCTGAAAAATCGGGATTCATCTTTATGGACTCTGGAATGATATACAGAGCGGTAGCATTCGGATTCTTGAAGCATGAAGTTGAATGTACGGAGGAGTCTGCGGCTGCCTATTTGTCACAAATACAGTTTCAGGTCAGTTGCGTCAAATCTGAGATGAGGATTTATGTTGATGGAGTTGATGTTACGTCCCAGCTTCATACAACCAAGATCTCCGCTATGTCAAGCCATATTGCTATGCTCGAGAGTGTTCGTGGTTGGCTCTTTGGAGTTCAACGTGGGTTTGCAGACCGGTTCGGAAAGGATCCAGGAATCGTGGTCATCGGTCGCGATATGGGAACGATCGTTTTCCCGGAGGCTGATCTGAAATTTTTCATTACAGCCTCGCTTAATGTTCGTGCCCACCGCCGTTTTGAAGATCTTCGTCTCTCAGGAGCAAACGTATCTTTTCAGGAAGTATGCGATGCCATCGCCAAGCGAGATCAGCGAGATTCTCATCGCAGGATTGCTCCACTAAGACCAGCAAGCGATGCAATTTTAATTAATACGGACCAACTAACCCCTGACCTTCAAGCAGAAATTATACTTAAACAAATTCAGGAACGATAAATTGTCTAGAGCAGTTTAAGTCGGTTCGTTTGGCTCATATGTGGCCTATTGGCCTATTCTTCCTAACATGTGTGTCTACCTAAAATTCAAACTTTCGCTTGGTGTCGGTGCAAAGGAAGTGCATCCTTCTCAGCATCAGGTTAAATTATATGTCAGAAGAAAATCAATCAACCCTAGAAGCCTCGGTTAAGGAGGCAAACGATGAGTTAACCACTGATGGAAATGGTGAGTCGAATGTAGATCCTCAGAGTGACCTTGACTCAACCGATCCAAAAAAGCAAACTACCTCAGAATCTACTACTGATGTTGGGCCGCCCGCTACGCCATCCGAGGTTCAAGACAAGTCTGCCGATGATACCGAAGCTAATGCAGATACATCGGATGTCTCCATAGAGCCAGTTCAGGATCCTGAGCCGGTTGCCGTGTCTACGGATATTCCTGATGATCCTGTTGAGGATAGCGAAGAGGAGTCAGAAGCGTCTGATCGTGCAGTTAAATCGTCTAAAAGTTCGGATACAGCCTCTGAAGATTTGGATCCTACTCCTGAGGCTACGGAGGTGAAACCAACGACTGATTCGGCGGATGAGAGTCCATCTGAGGATTCATCTGCCAGCTCTTTACGTTCCGAAGAAGTGGGCGATGAACCTCTTCAAGTTGGCTATACAGGTGAGATCATAGGTGATGTTATTGCCCTTTCCAGTCTGGAAGAGCAGTCCGAGGCAACAGATGAAGAGAAAGCCGAAACTGAAGAGTTGATCAAACTGATTGATAGCTCTCTCAAAAAGGTTTCGAATGATGAGATCGTCATCGGGCGAGTCATTTCTGTCGGAGATAAGGATGTCGTGATTGATATTGGTTTCAAGAGTGACGGCGTAATTTCTAAGAGCGAATTTTCGGGAGAGGTCAATCCGGGGGATGAAGTGGAGGTGTATCTCGAGCGGATGGAAAACTATCACGGCCAGCTTGTCCTTAGCAAGGGGCGAGCTGAACAAGTTCGACGCTGGGAGCAAGTAGAGCAGGCCTTTGCGAATGGAACCATCTTAGAGGGAACGATCATTCGACGGATCAAAGGAGGTATGCTGGTAAATTTGATTGATGGATTAGAGGCATTCCTGCCAGGGTCACAAATTGATATGAGACCCGTGCGTGATTTTGATTCGTACCTCGATCGCAAGATGCAATTTAAGATCGTAAAAATCAATGCTGAAAATGAAAATGTAGTCGTTTCTCATAAAGCGTTGATTGAGCGTCAGCTTGCATCCCAACGCGAAAGTATACTTTCCACGATGGAGGTTGGTCAAGTATTGGAAGGTATTGCGAAGAATATCACGGACTTTGGAGTATTCGTTGATTTGGGTGGCGTAGATGGATTACTGCATATCACAGATCTCACCTGGGGACGTGTATCTCATCCTACTGAGATTGTGTCCCTTGACCAAGAGCTGAAGGTTGTTGTTCTCGAGTACGATAAGGAGCGCCAACGTATTTCTCTGGGACTTAAACAGTTGCAGACTCACCCGTGGGAAAATATTGATGAGCGTTATAAATCGGGGGATGTTGTTGAGGGGAAAGTTGTCTCAATTACTGATTATGGAGCATTCCTGGAACTTGAACAGGGGATTGAGGGGCTGGTGCATGTTTCCGAAATGAGTTGGACTGGACATATACGCCATCCATCGCAGCGCGTCTCACTCGGTCAGATGGTAAAGGTCTCCGTACTAAGCATTGACCACGATACGAAAAAGATCTCGCTCGGTATGAAGGAGTTTGAGGTTAACCCTTGGGAGGGTATTGCGACTCGCTATCCCCCTGGAACCGTTCTACGTGGGCATGTGCGCAATATCACTCACTTTGGTGCCTTTGTTGAAATTGAGCCAGGAATTGATGGCCTGGTCCATGTGTCCGATTTATCTTGGACAAAAACGATACGGCATCCCAGCGAGATCATCAAGAAGAGACAGGAGCTTTCCGTTGTAGTCCTTGATGTAGATGAGAAGCGTCAGCGTATTGCTCTGGGACATAAGCAAATTGAAACGAATCCGTGGACAAACTTAGCATCAGTCTTTGAGACGGGATCGGATCATAAAGCCAAGGTCATACGAATTGAACGTAATGGACTAACGGTTGAGTTGCCTCTTGAAGTTGAGGGCTTTGTACCTGGAGGAGAGCTAAAGAACAAGTACGACAGTGGCTTCCCGCCCTATCAGGAAGGAGAAGAGCTTGATCTCCGTGTGATTCGACTTGATGTGAGCAAGAAAGAGATTGTGCTCAGTGAAACAGCCCGGCAGCGACAGGAGCAAGACCAAGTTCGTCAGAAAGAGCAGAAAGCGAAGCGGGCTGAGCGTAAAGAGCAGGAAAAAGCAGTTCGTCAGCATGCTCAGCGTGAGCAGATCGCAAGTGGTCCTACTACAATTGGTGAGTTGAGTGGGCTTGAATCAATCAAAGAGACGATGGAGAACGAGGATGATCAATCTCCTGCTGACTCTACATTGCAGAAGGAAGCCCCTACGGTTGATACTTTAGATGCTTCGCAGGAAGAAGTTGCCGAAATGCAAGAGGTAGAAGCTATGGAGGATGCTAAATCTGAGACCGTGGAAGTCCCTGAAGCTGAAACCATAGAAACTTCCGAAGTAGAGGCCGATGAACCGCCGGAGGCTACGGATGCCTCCAAGGCAGGTGCAGATGAAACCCCAGATGCAAAGACGGCCAAAGCTGCTGATGCAGAGGTAGTGGATTCTGCTGATTCGGATGCTACCGAAACCCCGGACGCAAAGACGGCCAAAGCTGTTGATGCAGAGGTAGTGGATTCAGCTGATTCGGATGCCACCGAAACCCCGGATGCAAAGACGGCCAAAGCTGTTGATGCAGAGGTAGTGGATTCAGTTGATTTGGATGCCACCGAAACCCCGGACGCAAAGACGGCCAAAGCTGTTGATGCGGAAGATTCTCCAGATGCAGAAGCCACCGAAGCCCCAGATGTAGAGACGGCCAAAGCTGCTGATGCAGAGGTAGTGAATTCTGCTGATTCGGATGCTACCGAAACATCAGATGCAGAGAATACTGCTACCGCAGATGTGGCTGATGCCTCTGGTGCAAAGAAGACGAAGTCTTCGAAAGCTGGAAGTGCAAAAGTTTCTGATAAAAAGAAACAGAAGAAAAAGGCAAAAACCACCAAGAGTAAAGCCTCCAAAAAAACAGAGGAATAATTTGGCTTGATTTGGGATAGCAGTTCCACTGTACTTCGGTAACCAAATATTGGTTAAGTTTTAGTCAAAATGGGTTGATTAGCCTAATGATATTAGGTGGTGAAGAAACAGTCCCATAGAAACATTCTTGTTGTTCGCATAAATTAACCCTCTATTGATGCAGCACAAGTCTATTCTTAGCCAACTTGGAATCTCTGATTCTGGACCGGGGTTGGCCATTGGTTCATTGTTGCACTCTGGAAAAGGGCCTCGTATAGAGGTTCATACCCCAATTGATGGAAGCCTAATTCAGTATGTAGGTTCTTCGGCAACCTCAGATATTGAACAAGGGTGCCAAGCTGCGCATCATGCTTTTCTGTCATGGAGAGTTGTCCCTGCACCCCGTCGTGGAGAGCTGGTACGCCAGTTTGGTTTGTTACTGCGAGAGAACAAAGAAACTCTTGGTTCTCTGGTGACTCTGGAAGCGGGAAAGATTCGATCGGAGGCGGAAGGAGAGGTGCAGGAGATGATTGACGTATGCGATTTTGCTACGGGACTGAGTCGGCAACTCTATGGTCGAACTATTCAGAGTGAGCGTACTCAACACCGCCTCATGGAACAGTGGCATCCTCTGGGAGCCATTGGTGTGATTTCAGCTTTTAATTTTCCAGTAGCCGTATGGTCATGGAATGTTGCCTTGGCTTTGGTCTGTGGTGATCCAGTGGTATGGAAGCCCTCCGAAAAAACTCCGCTTTGCGCTCTAGCATGCCACAACCTACTCATGAGAGTAGTTCGAGATTTCGAAGATGCCCCCGATGCACTGAGTGTGGTTGTCAATGGGGGGCGGTCCGTAGGAGAGACACTGGTTGACTCCCCCAAGCTACCGCTTATTTCAGCCACAGGATCCGTGGCTATGGGGCGTTCTGTAGGGCAACGGGTTGCTGCACGACTCGGGCAATCATTACTGGAGCTCGGCGGAAATAATTCTCTTATCGTTGCCCCTAGTGCAGATCTTGATCTTGCTGTCAAATCAATCACATTTGCCGCGGTCGGAACAGCTGGTCAGCGATGCACGACGCTACGGCGTCTTATTGTTCACGAAAGTGTAAAGGATGTGCTAGTATCCAGACTGCTCAGTACATGGGAATCAATCCGTATCGGTGATCCTCGGGAGAACGATGTATTAGTTGGGCCGCTCATTGATACCGCGGCAGCTGATACAATGGAGCACACCTTAGTATTAGCATCAGATCAGGGTGGAATCATTCATGGTGGGGAGCGTGTTACAAACGGCGTCCCGGAGGGAGGGGCCTATATGCGACCTGCACTTGTGGAAATTTCTGCCGATGCTCCCATCGTGCAAACCGAAACGTTTGCTCCTATCTGCTATGTGCATGAATATGATCAGCTTAACGAGGCAGTCAAAATCCAGAATGGTGTTCCACAAGGACTTTCAAGTGCAATCTTTACCGACAATGTTCAAGAGGCTGAAATTTTCTGTAGTCCAATTGGAAGTGATTGTGGGATCGCAAACGTAAATATTGGGACGAGTGGTGCGGAAATTGGTGGTGCATTTGGAGGAGAAAAAGAAACGGGTGGTGGGCGTGAAAGTGGCTCTGATGCCTGGAAACGATATATGCGCCGCACGACCAATACCGTAAATTACGGTAAAGATCTCCCCTTAGCCCAAGGAGTTGAATTTGTGTAGAATGCCCGCACTCGCAGAACATATTCAATCCATCCCAGCAAGCGGGATTCGCCGTTTTTTTGATATCGCCGCTTCCATGGAGGATGTAATTTCACTCGGAATAGGTGAGCCGGACTTTAGCACGCCCCGCCCAGTTATTGATGCAGCGGTCGCATCGTTGGCCGCAGGGAAGACAGGGTATACCTCAAATGCTGGCTTAGTAGAGTTACGTGAGGCGATAGCCTCTCATCAGTACAATCTGTACGGATATCAGGTGCAACCGGATCAAATACTCATTACAGTTGGTGTCAGTGAGGCAATGCAGTTGGCAATGCTGTCTCTCTTGAATCCAGGGGATGAGATCTTAATTCCAGAGCCTTGCTTTGTATCCTATGGTCCGGTGGCACAGTTTGCTCATGGCAAAGTGGTTTATGTCCCCACCAGTGCGAAACAAAATTTTGAAGTAACCGCCGAAGATATTTTAAGTAGAATTACCCCACGGACCCGGATGATCTTCATCGGATATCCAAATAATCCTACTGGGGCCGTTTTGAGGAGAGAAAGACTGGATGAGATCGCTGCGGTTGCCGAAGCGCATAACTTGATCCTGGTTTCTGACGAAATTTATGATCAGCTAATCTATGGAAATGCCCAACAGGAGGGGCATCCCAGCGCATGGTCAAATGAGTCATTGCGCCATCGGAGTATAATTCTCGGTGGATTCTCAAAAGCCTATGCTATGACCGGTTGGCGTTTGGGCTATGCAATCGCTCCTCCATCTATCTACGAGGGGATGTATAAAATTCATCAGTATATGGTAATGAGTGCTCCAACTATGGCGCAGTATGGGGCTCTGGCTGCCATTCAATCGTGTGCCCCAGAGGTAGGGCATATGCGTCAGGCATATGATTGTCGTAGGCGTATTCTGGTAAAGGCACTTCGGGAAGCCGGGCTTCCAACATTTGAACCGGAAGGAGCATTTTATTGTTTTCCAGATATTCGATCTACTGGCCTAAGCTCGGAAGAGTTTGCAGAGCGATTAATTCATGAAGAGTCTGTGGCGGTCGTTCCAGGGGATGCATTCGGTCCCAGCGGAGCCGGGTATGTGCGCTGCTCTTATGCCACAGCGGATGAAAAGGTGATTGAAGCAGGCCGCCGTATCTGCCACTTTGTTGAGAGATGTGAAAATTCTATATGATTAGAGTGTTAGTTGGATTTGCAGTTGCGATTGTACTACACTTACTTCTGGGATGGGTATGGAGTATAGGTGGTGGGGTTGCAGTGGGGTTCTATACTCCAAGAAGGGCTTGGCTTGTTGGTGGGATTTCAGTAGCAATGGGATGGGCCCTGTTTGTCGTACACGCATTCATCGTTGCCCCCGAGCCTACGAGTCGGTTAATGGTCATCCTTGGGGCCATGTTTGGAGAAATTCCGGCAGTATTCATCCCTGCCATAACTGTTCTCATTGGAGGCCTCCTTGGCATTGCAGGCGGAGTACTGGGTACACTCTTACATCCGGCTATCGCTCCATTGGTTGGTAGATGGAAATCGGGTGCAGAGTTCTGCTGAGTCAGTCATTAGTCGACTCTTAGTTTAGTGAATTATCTGCATATACGGGTTTACCCGATGTAATTCGAGTGTGTAATGAGATGAATTGAACAATTAAAGACGTGATGATTGGGATTGAATGATTTAACTTTATAACCAGAATATAAAGATTAATAATAAAGATCATGAATAAGTAGGCAACTCTCCACCGGTGGGATGACATACCGGTTGAAAAAGTAAAGCCAGGCCTTGGTCGTCGGATCATTTCGGGTAACCGGATGATGATTACGCATGTCTATCTGGAAAAAGATAGTGTGGTGCCATGGCACTCACACGATAATGAGCAACTCACCTATGTATTGGCGGGTGCGCTTAAGCTTTGGCTTGGATCCAATGGAGAGCAGGAGGTCATGGTCTATGGGGGCGAGGTACTTGTGATTCCATCCCGTCTTCCTCATAAGACTGTTGCACTTAAGGATACGCTTGATGTAGATGTGTTCTGTCCTCCTCGCCAAGATTGGATTGATGGCACGGACGCTTACCTGCGTAAATGGTTTTTCTGTAATCGGTTGGGTTTTCCCATCATCAGACTTGGCGTTGCTACATGATCTCCCATACTGGCACTGGCAGGTTGGGGGAGATTGAACGAACGTTCCGATCTATGAAATCAGACCTTGGCCTGCGCCCAATCTACCATAGTCGAGATGAGCGAATTGAAGCGCATTGGTTTATTTCAATTCTAGCCTTCCATATGGCACATCTGATCCGAAGTAAATTGCGAGAGAAGGGACTGCACAGTAGCTGGGGAACCTTGAAGGTCCGACTCAATCACAGGACACGGGTTACGACGGCCCTTCCTCAGAGTGCTACCCACTGTGTCCTGCTCAATAAAGACATGAATCTAAAGCCGTTCCTGCGGAAAGTTTACCAAGCCATGGGGGACTGAAACTGGGTAATCACACCGAACGAAAAAAGACAAAGAGACCTCCAAAAGTGAAGTCAGATATGGGGTGACTTTCAAGTCAAAAAGGGCCTTCTGAGAATCCCTCCGAACAGAAGGAACCGCTGGCCTTTGTGAAAAAATCCACTACAATGACAAACTTGCGTAAAGACCTCATATTCCAAGGCGTCGTGCAGCGGTTCCTACATCTTTCAAGTTTCTGCCAAAACGATCTTTTTGATCAATGCGCCTACTTGTCCTATCGTCGCACTACGAACGGAATGGTCTTCGGTCCGCTATCGGATGATATCAGCCTGAAAAAGTACACTCCATCAGAGTGACCTGTCGGATACCAAGTTACGCTAGAGTGACCATATGGATACGTACGGGAGGCGAGAACCTCAACCCTGCGACCAAGCTGATCCAAGATTTCCACCGTCACGTAAGTCGGCACTGTCAGGGCAAACTCAAAGGTGGCGCTGTCTTGTATGGGGTTGGGGTAGAAACCATGCAACTCAACAGGATCGGGGACCTCCCCTACCGATTCTACAGCTGTACTAACTCCCCCGAAAGAAAGTGCGATGCTACCAGGTACGACAAGCCCCGACAAGAGCAGTTCCTCCTCGGTGCCATCCAGATTCGCACGCCTGATCATGCCTTCGCTGGGTTGCGTCCAATAGATCTTCCGTCTCTGGTTGTCTATTGCTAGCGTGCTTTTGAAGTTTATGTCCGAATTGGCTCCTGGTACCTCACGTACAATCACATCCTCAACGTCAGTGCCATCCAGATTGGCACGTCGGATAATGCAATGGGAGCGGTTACAGACAATCCAATATATTTTCGACAGCGTGTGTGCCAGAGCGATATCGTAAATACTCCCCGTTACAATATATTCATCAGATACCGTATCGCCAAGAGGCGCACGCAGAATCCCGTGGGGTTTTTGTTCAAGGTAGTCGTTGTTCGTCCAGTAGATCATCTGATTACGTATATCAAGCGCAATACTTGACACTGAATAATCGCCGTCTACTGGAAGATAGGTTATTCGATTGGGGTTGTCTAATTCTGTGCGATTCAGGGCAGCATCCGGACAATTGGAACTTTCACCCCAGTATACCGCCCCTTCTGTCAGGTCAAGCTCAATATCGGTCGCCGACGAAAAAGTACCACATGCGGCCGGTCCCAAGAATAACTCAGGGTTGTTGCCATCCAGAGACGCACGCATAATGGCATTGGGATAATGGTCCCCATCTGGAGATGTCCCAGGCGAACCTGTCCAATAGATGTGTCGGTGGAGAGTGTCAACGGTCAAATGTTGAAAAGATCTCTTCTCCTCCGGCTCCAGATCCTTGGCTTGCAATAGGATATCCAACATACCGGTATCCGGGGCATAGCGAAAAATCGTATTGCCTCGGGTCTCTTCTGCCTGGATTGCTCCGATCCAGTAGATGTATTGACCCTGAGCATGGGCAGAGTGGGCTTCACCTAGGGTCGCAAGCGTCAGGGCAAGGAGTAGATATGTCTGATTGTAGTGATTCATGGTGTAGTGCACGTTGTGTGCGCGGCAGGCAGGTACGTCCGAAAACAAGGAAGCCCTCTGGGACGACTTTCTCATCCAACGGCCCTTGCTTCTCCCGAAAATACCTTGCAATGGCCATTTCTTTCAAAGGTACTAAAAATCTGCTTGTTCTTCATGCAAGGTGATGTAGTGATTCATGGCGGCATCAATTGACTGTCTCAGGTCCAACGGAATACGCAGGAAAAGTCTTGAGTTTCATAGAGGAAGAGGACAATCAGATCCGCAGACAGTATGCTGTAGGGTACGATCGCCAGAGAGCCGAAAGTTGTTTCAGTTGACTCCATATGCTACTTCTTCGTTCTGCGCTATATTTTAAGAAAGGATAATCTTTGTCCCTCATTCGGGATGAAAAAACTAAATTTAAGGAATTATAGTTTTATACATCTTCGCGATCTGAGGTTTATTGGTGGAGACTCAGATCTGTAGAATACGAGTCCTGTGGGTACGATTGAAGATCATCTGAGTATAACGTCTCTCCAATCACTGCCATTTGACTGTCTGATATGATGTCTGGACCAGAAATTGAGAGCTTACTAGAGCGTGCTCAAGCGCTCGGAGGCTATCTTTGACGTTGAAAAGCGATCAGAGATGGTTCAAGCCCTAAGTGAAAAACGCCTCCAACCTAATTACTGGGATGACCCAGAGGTGGCACAGGCGAATGAGCGTGCAATTGCATCCGAAAATGTATGGCTGGACGCGTACAAAGAGGTTCGTGAGTATGCAGATGATGTTCAGGTTCTCTTAGAACTCTCTGAGGAAGAGCCAGAAAACCTTGATGAGGAGATCGCAGCCAGTTGCAAAGCCCTGCATTCATCCATTGAATCCCTTGAGCTACGTAGTATGCTCTCGGGGGTTGATGACCAGCGGAATGCGATTCTATCGATTAATCCAGGTGCGGGTGGCACTGAGAGTCAGGACTGGGCCGAAATACTTCTTCGCATGTATACTCGCTATGCAGAACGACAAGGGTTCAAGGTTGAACTACTAGGACGTCAGGTCGGAGAGGGCGCAGGTATCAAGGGCGCTTCGCTCAGTGTACAAGGGGAATTCGCTTATGGATATCTTAAAGCCGAGTCCGGTGTCCATCGACTAGTGCGAATCTCTCCATTTGATTCTAACTCGCGGCGTCACACTTCGTTTGCAAGTGTCTTTGTTTATCCCGAAATTGACGAAACGATTGAAGTAGATCTGCGGACCGCAGACATTGAACTCCAAACATTCCGATCGGGAGGGAAGGGAGGACAGAACGTGAATAAGCTTGATACGGGTGTTCGACTGATCTGGAAGGGAACTCTATCCAATGGAGAGCAGGTTCGCGTAGCGGCAGAATGTACGGAGGAACGAAGCCAGCTTCAGAATCGGGAACGGGCCATGACAATGCTAAAAAGTCGAGTTTATCGCCTAGAGCAGGAAATTCAGGAAGCCGAAAAAAATAAGCGCGAAGCGCAAAAGAAACGAATTGACTTCGGGAGCCAGATTCGCTCGTATGTATTTCAGCCATATACGATGGTAAATGATCACCGGACGGAACTTAAAGTCACCGATGTTCAATCGGTAATGGACGGAGACCTTCATGCTTTTATTAGAGCATACCTTCTACACTGATCTATGCCTGAACGATATTGCTACGATTATCTGGTATTGGGAAGCGGCATAGCCGGATTGTGGTTTGCACTTGGAGTTGCGGATCATGGTCAAGTCGCGATCATTACAAAAAAAGAGACGGCCGAATCCAATACGAATTATGCTCAGGGAGGAATTGCGGGAGTTTGGGATAAGGAGGATTCGATTGAAAGTCATATCAATGATACGCTCGTTGCCGGTGCAGAGCTCTGTGATGAGAGCATAGTCAGAGATGTGGTGACCGAAGGCCCACATCAAATTCAGGCATTGATTGACCTGGGGGCATCATTTACCCAGGCAAATGGGCAGTTGCATCTTGGACGTGAGGCTGGACACGGTCACCCAAGAATTGTACATGCGAGAGACACGACCGGTCAGGAGATTGAGCGGGCGTTACTGGAGAAAATACAAGCACATCCCAACATTACGGTCCTCAACTATCATTACGCGGTAGACCTGATTACGGAGCACCATCTTGGTCAGTACGTTACACGATTACGTCCAGATGTGAGTTGTTATGGTGCCTATGTTCTCAATGAAAAGGATGAGATCGTCCATACATTTCTGGCACGCGTCACATTATTAGCGACGGGCGGATCAGGTGCTGTCTATCAACACACGACGAACCCTTCCATCGCAACCGGAGATGGGGTTGCCATGGCATACCGTGCAAAGGCGCGCGTCGCCAACATGGAATTTGTCCAATTTCACCCAACCGCACTCTATCAGGAAAAAGTACATGGAGGGCGCTCATTTCTGATCTCTGAGGCGGTCAGGGGATATGGCGGAATACTGCTCAACAAAAAGGGAGATGCATTCATGGAGCGGTATGATTCAAGGGTAGAGTTGGCGCCTCGGGATATCGTGGCCCGGGCAATTGATGATCAGCTCAAGCATCAAGGCGAAGATCATGTCTTATTAGATGTCTCGCATCTTGATGCATTGAAGACCGAGGAAGCATTCCCTCATATTGTACAGACCTGCAGGAAGAGGGGTATTGATCCAACCTCTGAACCCATTCCTGTAGTTCCAGCAGCTCATTATCAATGTGGTGGAGTACAGACTGATCGGATGGCAAGAACAAGTATAAATGGGCTCCTTGCGGTTGGGGAGGTTGCACATACTGGGTTACATGGTGCGAACCGACTTGCCAGTAATTCCCTTCTGGAAGCGTTGGTATTTAGTCGCAGGGCCGTTGAGATTGCGCCACAAATTGCGAAAAATCGAAACATGAACATGGAAGTACCCAATTGGGATTCTTCTGGCACCGAACGGCAACGAGAGTGGATTCTGATATCACACAACCGAGAAGAATTGCGCCGGACTATGTGGAATTACGTCGGAATCGTACGTTCAGATTTGAGGCTTGCTCGTGCGCTCCGTCGAACTCGGCTACTTTACGAAGAGGTGGAAGAATTTTATCACCGGACTCGCATCTCAAGCAGGCTTTGTGAGTTGCGCAACCTCATTGCGGTTGCATACTTGATCATCCGCAGTGCACAGATGCGGCGTGAGAGCCGTGGCCTACACTATACGCTGGATTATCCCGAGAAAGTATTGGTTGAGAGGCGTCCCAGCTTGGTGTGACCGGAACATTGGCCCCAACTAGGGGTAGCATGACTTGTGGGGATGCCTAATCGCGTAAGACTATTGTCCTATGTGATTGGGTGGCTTGACGGCTGATGGGATTCGGTTGCGAGTCCCTTTTTTGTTTGAATAGTTTGAAATTCGCCCGTCATATTATGTTAAGACTGGGCGTTTTTGACATTAAGAACGGATGGATAAAGTAAGGCTTGAAGAACGTGTACGTGCCCTCGTTGAGGGGCTCATGGAAAAAGGCCCGATTTTTTTGGTCGACTTTTCTGTGCGTGGCAGTCAAGGTTCGCATGCTGTTGACGTCTTCGTTGAAAGTGATGAAGCTCTCGGAGTCAACCAACTCGCAGAACTGAGCCGGGAGATTGAGTTCTCCTTGAACACTGGTGAGGTAATGCCCGGACACTATACGCTGAACGTGTCTACTCCTGGTGCAGATCGTCCATTGCGCTTGCTTCGACAGTACCACAAACATTTGGGACGGAATCTACGGGTTCACTATCGGAAGAAAGAAGATGTATCTACCGAGGTCTGTGGTGAACTGATTGCTGCAAAAGATTCATCGATTCAGATTCACAATGGAAAAGGATCTTTGGAAATTCAATACAAGGACATCCAGTGGGCTAAGGTGCAGCTACCCTGGTAAGAATAGTCTAATTTTTCACAATGCACAGTAGAGATCTTGTCTCGTCATTCGCTGAGATCGCCCGGGAAAAAGATATAGACCGGGATACACTCCAATTAATTGTTGAGGATGTGATCCGAGCGATGATCCGTACTCGGTTCGGATCGGATGAGTCATTTGAAATTATTCTTAATCCCGATCATGGAGACATTCAAGTTCTGCACATCCGGGAAGTGGTTGAAGATTATAACTTGTCTGACCCAGTAACCCAGATAGAACTGCGAGGTGCCATCAAAATTGACGAAGATTTTGAGGTTGAAGATGAAGTCGCCGAAGAGATCTCTATCTCTGAATTTGGTCGGCGTGCGGTACAGACCGCCCGGTACACATTTCGGAATCGTATCCGAGATATTGAAAAAGAAAATGTCTATGCAGAATACACGGATCTAGTCGGAGAATTAGTGGTTGGGGAAATTTATCAGATTCGTCGTCGAGAAATTCTTGTCTTGCATAATCGGGTTGAATTGATCATGCCCCGTGAAGAACAGATCCCTCGCGACCGTTATCGTAAAGGGGATATGTTGCGTGCGATCGTAAAAGAAGTTCGTCGGGATGCAGGGAGTAATCCTCAGATCATTATCAGTCGGGCATCTCCTCAACTCATGGAGCGTCTTTTTGAGTTGGAGGTCCCTGAGATTGATGAGGGAATTGTTGAGATTAAGGCCATTGAACGTGAGCCTGGAGATCGGGCCAAAGTGGCGGTCATCAGTCATGATGATCGCATTGACCCCGTTGGGGCCTGTGTCGGACTCAAGGGGAACCGAATCCATGCAGTCGTCCGTGAACTCAGTAATGAAAATATTGATGTTATGGAATGGACGGAAGACTTGTTTGTGTTGATTAAGCGTGCACTCTCTCCGTCCAATCCCGTATCCGTCAATATCAATGACAACTTAATTCCCCCCAAGGCTAAGGTAGTTGTTAGAGCTGACGAAGTCAGTCAGGCCATTGGCAAAGGAGGGATTAATATTCGGCTTGCATCTCGAATGACGGGTGTTGAGTTAGACATTTTTCGAGAAATTCCTGCTGATGAGGAAGATGTTGAGATTGGCGAATTTTCCGATGAATTTAGTGCAGAAATCATTGCGAAGCTTCGTGAAATTGGCTGCGATTCGGCCAAGGCAGTTCTTCAGCTTTCCGTTGATGAACTGGTTCGCAGAAGTGATCTTGAGACTGAGGTGGCTAGTCAGATTATGGAATCCATCCGGGCGGAGTTTGATGATGAAGAAGATGAAGAACTGGAAGAAGAGTTCCAGTTTTAGTCCTAGAACGATTAACGAAGCAAGGTAGCGCAGATGGCGACGACCGCCACAGGAAAAAAATTCAAAAAAGTTCGGTTGCATAAGGTAGCCAAAGAACTTAACCTGACGATTGATACCATAGTCGCTCACCTCAATGAGTTCGGGCGTTCCGATGCGTTGACAGGGAGTGGAATTAATGCTGCCATCGCAGACGAAGAAGTCTACCTTGATCTCATTGAGCATTTTGCTGAAGACCGAGAGGGACGTGAGCGAGTGCAAGAGCTCCGTGCAATCCGTGAGTCACAGTTATCTGAGTCTGGAGGAGATTCTGCCCCTGCGAATGCATTCCCCGAGGTGATCCAACCGACCTTCGATCGTGATGATAGCAAAACGGTTGAAGGTACGGAGATTGATCCCACCCCAGAAGTGGTCCAAGAGACAGAGGTAGCTTCAGAGCCGGATTCCTCCCCTGTACCTGAGTCTGATGACTCAACTCGGGAAGAGACCGAGCCGACCGAGGAACTTGATACGACCTCAGGCCCAGTTCCCAGCCCTGAAAGCCCAGAGCTCGAGCATGAGGAGATTTCTCCAAGTTCCGAATCGGGGGACGTAGTCTCGCCCGATCCAGAATCTGCAGATTCTGAGACTCAAGAAGCTGCGGCGATTAAGTTGAAAGCCAAAGAAGAGGTCCTGCCTGAGGAAGAATCGTTATTGGTTACCGAAGATACCAATACGATACCAGATACAGAAGAACCAGAGATAGAGCCCGTTCATGAACCAGAGGGTTTGCCCATAGAAGAGAATGAGCAAGAGGTTGAGCTCGCTGTCCCTGAGGATGATCTGTCGGCTGAAGATGTTGATCTTGAACCTGAAGATGCCTCTGATGAGGTGATATCTGCCGATAGATACAAGTTGCAAGGGACAAAGATACTTGGAAAGATTGATCTAGATACTGTGGAGGGAAAAGGAGAGCCAGGTATTAAACGTAGAAGAAAGCGAAAACGAAAGAAGGTCTCCGCTTCAAAGCCCGCCCCCAAAGTACCTGAGAAGTCAGTCGACAAACCTTCTCCACCAAAGCGCAAGCGTAAACGCAAGGCCCAAGTAGAATCTGAAGAGATCAGCCAGTCTGTACAGGAGACGTTGCTCTCCATTGATCAGAGTACGATGCGGGTACGGCAGCGTCGGCGTAGAGCACGTCGTCAGCAACGGGCGGAAGAGAGGCTGAATGTACAGATTGAGCAAGAAGAGAAAGAACGTCTGTTACGGGTAACTGAGTTTGTTTCCACTGGGGAATTGGCAGACTTGATGGGGACGCCTGTCACGGAAGTCATTAGTATGCTCTTGAGTTCGGGGATGATGGTTTCAATCAATCAGCGACTGGATGCCGATACGATCGCGTACGTGGCAGATGAATTTGACTTCAAGGTAGAGTTCATTACCGAGTTCGGGTCCGATGACATTGAGGAGATTGAGGATGATCCCCAACAACTGATCTCCAGAGCGCCCGTCGTGACGGTCATGGGACATGTAGATCATGGGAAAACTTCCCTTCTTGATTATGTGCGCAGTGCAAGTGTTGCGGCCGGGGAATCGGGAGGCATTACGCAGCATATAGGTGCCTACAAGGTCGCATTGGAAGATAATCGCATTGTTACATTCCTTGATACTCCAGGCCATGAAGCCTTTACGGCGATGCGAGCTCGTGGTGCAAAAGTCACCGATGTCGTGATTTTGGTTGTTGCTGCGAACGATTCTGTTATGCCGCAGACGATTGAAGCCATCAATCATGCTAAGGCAGCAGATGTTGCCCTGATCATTGCAATCAACAAGATTGACCTGGAGCAGGCTGATGTACAGCGCGTCATGAATGAGCTCTCCGATCATGGGGTCTTAGTTGAACAATATGGTGGAAAGGTACAGTGTGCATTCGTTTCTGCAAAGACGGGGGAGGGAATTGATGACCTTCTGGAAAAAGTTCTTTTGGAAGCCGATCTGTTAGAGTTGAAGGGGAACCCGAAACGCCATGCACAGGGAATTGTGATTGAAAGTCGGCTGGATCGCGGGCGAGGAAATGTCGCCACGGTTCTCATTCAAAACGGAACCCTTAAAGTTGGTGATGCATTTGTAGCTGGGATCTATGGGGGGCGGGTTCGAGCAATGTTTGACGAAGGAGATAATCGAATTAAATCTGTTGGACCAAGTGAGCCTGCCCTAGTGCTTGGGCTTCCTGGCCAACCAACGGTTGGAGATCAGCTGTCTGGGCTAGAAGATGAATCAGAAGCACGAGAGATCGCCCAGCGGCGCCAACAGATATGGCGGGAACAGAAGATGAGGCAGTACAAACATGTGCGACTTGAAGATATCGGACGTAGAATGGCATTGGGTGACTTCAATGAATTAAACCTCATCATTAAAGCGGATGTAGGCGGTTCTGTGGAAGCGATCAATGACTCGCTACACAAAATCTCTACGGAAGAGGTAGCAGTCAATATTATCCATGCAGGTGTGGGTGCAATCACCGAAAGTGATGTAATGCTCGCTTCCGCATCAGATGCGGTAATCATTGGATTCCAAGTTCGTCCCACTGCCGGAGCTCGTGCTGCCTCTGAACGCGAAGAAATTGATATTCGGACATATTCAATTATCTATGATGCGATTGAAGATGTTCGCGATGCATTGGAAGGATTACTTACTCCCGAAGAGACCGAAAAGATCACCGGTGTCGCAGAGGTTCGCGAAGTCTTCAAGGTTCCCAAAATTGGATCCGTTGGGGGCTGTTATGTATCTGAGGGTCGGATCCGCCGGAGCGATACTATTCATCTTCTGCGTGAGGGAATTGTAATATACAAAGGGAATCTGGCATCTCTCCGACGATTCAAAAACGATGTACGGGAGGTCCTCTCAGGTTATGAATGTGGGATTGGAGTTGAGAACTATAATGATATAAAGGTCGGGGACCAAATTGAGGCCTTTGAAATGGTGCAAACCAAGCGCACGCTTGAGGTTTCATAGAATCAATGAATGTACGAACGCAACGCGTTGCCAAGTTGATGCACCGCGAGATTGCGGATGTACTAGCACGCGAATTCCCTGACGGATCCATGGTAACCGTGACAGGAACTCGAGTAACCTGCGATCTTTCCATCGTTTATGTAGATCTGAGCATTATGCTCGATTCAGCTGAGGAGCGTCAAAAAATGTTCGACACACTTGTGGCTCAGGCTCCAAACGTCCGAAAAAATCTCGCCCAAAGAATCCGTCATCAAGTGAAGGCGATTCCAGATCTAAGATTTTTTCTGGATAACTCTCAAGAGCATATCCGACGGATTGATGCACTGTTTGATCAAATCAACAATCAGGATCGTCATGTATGACCATCTCACAGGAAACTGGATAGAGGACATAGGTACCTAAGAGTTGAGGAATGAACACAGCATCACTGTGCAGATCAACGATGCATGCATCAAAAAGAAAACCATCAAATCGCCTACGTAAGGGATGACTGGAATGTTGGGCCAAGTTGATCAAGAAAAGCGAGTAACAGTTCTGGATCAGTCAATTCATGAGAATGTGAGGTGTATAGAGGATATTCTTGGATCAGCATTCTTGGTGGATAAGCCGAGTGGATGCACATCCTACGATATCATCAGGAGAGTCAAGAGGTACTTTCCTAGGTCAACCAAGATAGGACATACTGGAACGCTGGATCCACTGGCAACGGGATTGTTGATCTTGCTCTTCGGTAAGGCAACCAAGGCTCAGTTACGATTTCTTAGTCTTCCGAAGACATATCTCGGCACGATACGTCTTGGGGAAACCACTGCTTCCATGGATTCAGAAACCGAGGTTCTCAAACGAAAAAAAACTGATCAGCTATCCGAAGAACAAATTGAAGCGGCATGTACAGCATATAAAGGAGTCATTGAACAGATTCCCCCGATGTATTCCGCTATCAAGGTAAATGGGGAACGCCTATATAAAAAGGCAAGGAGGGGAGAATCAATTCAGTGCCGCCCGAATACTGTCACTATTCACAGCTTTGAAGTGTTATGCATTAAGGATGCAGACGTCAACTTTCGCGTCCAATGTAGTAAGGGTACATACGTTAGGGTTTTAGCACATGATGTTGGCCAGCGTTTAGGTGTGGGTGGACATCTGACTCGGTTACGCCGAACCGCCATTGGGGATTATCAGGTTGACCGGGCCCTTAAAATTGAAGCATTGATTGCTATTCTGAGAAGCCTATGATCCTTGAGCATGGGCTAGGTGCCGTAATCAGGCGAACAGATAGTATTGTAACTGTTGGTACGTTTGACGGAGTCCATCTGGGCCATCAAGTGATCATCTCGGATCTTATTCACCGAGCGAAAAATTCAAATGGATTAAGCACTCTGATTACATTTGATCCACATCCGCGTGAAGTTCTCCAGAATCAGTCTCTTTCTAAATTGACTACGATTGAAGAGCGGGCGGCGATTTTGTCCTCTCTTGGGCTGGGGAGGATGGTCATACTGCCATTTTCAGATGACTTCTCCAAACTGAGTGCTGAACACTTTGTGACTGAGTTGCTTGTACGATCCATAGGAATTCAGACAGTTGTTGTGGGGCATGACCATCAGTTCGGTAAGGATCGAAAAGGTGATGTTAATCTGCTGATATCTATGGGTGAGCAATATAACTTTGATGTGAGAGTTGTTCAGCCGTATTTAGTAGGTAATCAGGTAGTTTCTTCTCGAAAAGTTCGCACTATTTTGCAGGAAGATGGCAATGTATCACTTGCTTCCGAACTACTCTCGCGTCCGTACTCTATCACAGGTGAAGTGATTCATGGGGATTCACGAGGGCGGGAATTAGGTTATCCAACTGCAAATTTAGCTCTGGCAGATCCCAACAAGGTCGTCCCATTAAATGGAATTTATGCTGTGAGCGTTCAGTTAGCGGATACTGTTCACGGTGGGATAATGAGCATTGGAACGCGTCCAGCAATCAAGGATAGTCAAGGTATACATTTGGAAGTGCATATACTAGATTTTGATGATAACATTTATGGGAAAAATTTGACAGTCCATTTTCATGATAGGATTCGAGATGAGCAAAACTTTGATTCAATGCAACAACTCCAAGCTGCTATGCGGCAGGACGAACTTGATTGCAGGAAAATGTTGGAACACGATCAATGACACAGGGTATCAAGGGTTGATTCGTTCTGGCCTCCCGAAAAACTTGCACCGCAACTGACCTAGGCGGTGGGCACTTGGCAGGAACGCGATCTCATTAGGTCAAGTCTATTTTACTATTGAATGATAACGAAGGAACAAACACAATATCTTGCCGAAAAGTATGGCAGTAGCTCCTCGGATACGGGGGCCGCAGAGGTACAGATTGCAATTTTTTCTGAACGGATCCGCCACCTGACACAACATCTGAAGAGCAACCGTAAAGATCATGCAACGCGTCGCGGACTCCTGAAGCTGGTTGGCAAGCGTCGTAGAATGCTCAACTATTTAATGGATAAGGATATTGAGCGTTATCGGAATATCACCAAAGCGTTAGAGTTGCGCAAGTAAGCAGCACTCTCTTTGGGCATCATGATTGAGATGCCCTGGAAACGCAAATATAATGAGGTTAAATGACCCCTAAAGCAATAACAGCGCAAGTAGAGTATGCGCCCAGGAAAATAATATCGTTAGAAACCGGTCGACTGGCCAAACAGGCCGGAGGTGCGGTTGTCGTGCGTACGGGAGACACAATGGTCATGGCTACCGCCGTTGTCTCTGACACGGCCCGTTCAGGGCAAAGCTTTTTTCCGCTCACAGTGGATTACCGAGAAAAATTTTCCTCCGGTGGTAAGATCCCTGGTGGATTCATTAAACGTGAGGGACGATTGAATGATAAAGAGATTCTGACTTCCCGCTTAGTTGATCGAGCAATTCGTCCACTTTTTCCCGATGGATTCCGGAATGAAGTCCAGTTGATTGGATCGGTGATTTCTGCAGACACTGAAAATGATGGAGACATGCTATTCGGTGTCGGGGCTTCTGCTGCACTCTTATTATCTGGATCTCCCTTTGATGGACCGGTCGCTGAGGTTCGCGTGGGGCGCATTGACCAAAATTTTGTCGTGAATCCAACGAAAGATGAATTGGACTCCAGTGACTTCAATCTTGTGGTGGCCGGCAAGATGGATGCGATCATGATGGTTGAAGGTGAGATGGAAGAGTCTTCTGAGGAGGATGTAGTTGAAGCTCTATCCATTGCCCATACAGCAATCAAAAAGCTTTGTCAGGCACAACTGGACCTACGCAACCAGTTTGAAGTGGACAGAGCACCGATTGAGTCAATGACCTATGAGGTGGACTCCCCTGATCCTGAAATAGTTCGCCGAGTGCGTGAACTACTTCAGAGCAAACTGGAATCCCATATTCGGGCTCCTTACGATAAGAAGAAATTTTATGGTGGGATTCGAGATATGGTTGGGGAAGCTGTTGAACTCATTGCGGCAGACTTCCCCGAAGCAGGAGATCAGATCAATACACAGATTCACTCGGCCGCAGATGTTGTTTCCCGTGAAGTAATGCGTGAAATGGTCTTGGCCGATCATAGGCGAATTGATGGACGGGATCCAACTTCTGTACGTCCGATCTGGTGTCAGGCGGGTTACTTGCCTCGGGTGCATGGATCTTCAATCTTTACTCGTGGAGAGACTCAGGTAATGGCCTCCGTTACGCTCGGAACCACACGTGATCAGCAGGCGGTGGATCAAGTTTTTGACCAACAGGACAAGCATTTCTTCCTTCATTACGAGTTTCCTCCGTTCTCTACTGGAGAGGTCAAGTTTCTCCGTGGCGCAAGTCGCCGGGAAATTGGACACGGTTATCTTGCTGAACGAGCTTTACAGTCCATGATCCCTGATGAAGAGGAGTTTCCCTACACGATACGTGTCAATGCGGATGTGTTAGAATCAAATGGATCTTCCTCCATGGCCAGTGTTTGCTCTGGTAGCCTTGCTCTCATGGATGCCGGTGTACCTATCCGAAAGGCTGTGGCAGGTGTTGCAATGGGAATGATTGCCGATGAAACTCGTCATGTTGTTCTTACGGATATTTTAGGGACCGAAGATCATTTGGGTGACATGGATTTCAAAGTCACGGGGACATGTGACGGAATTACGGCATGCCAGATGGATATTAAGATCAGTGGTCTGTCCAGAGATCTCATGCTTCAGGCATTACAACAAGCTCGGGAGGCTCGGTTGCACATCCTTGACATCATGGATGAAACGCTTGACAAGCCCCGCGAAAATATGTCTCCCCATGCTCCCAGATTGACACAAATCACGATTGATAGCGAATTGATTGGGGCTGTGATTGGCCCAGGAGGTAAGGTAGTCCGGGGAATTCAGGCAGATACTGGTGTAGTAATTGAAGTTGAAGAGAAAGATAACCTAGGATATGTAACGATTGCTGGTTCGGATGAAACCTCGGTCAACGAAGCGATCGAGATCATTC
Source organism: Rhodothermales bacterium (assembly GCA_965209015.1). Classification (GTDB taxonomy): domain Bacteria; phylum Bacteroidota; class Rhodothermia; order Rhodothermales; family Bin80; genus Bin80. The sequence continues at coordinate 1,407,648 of OZ242367.1, forward strand.
GATCGCTGGTTACTACTCCAGAAGTGGGAGAGGAATATGACGGCATTGTGCGCAGTATTCTTGATGTTGGTGCTGTCGTAGAAATTCTTCCCGGCAAAGAAGGATTAGTGCATAAGAGTGAGTTGTCCTGGGACTGGGTAGACCATCCTCGTGATGCTGTACAGGTGGGAGACAAGCTTAAGGTGAGACTGATGGAAATTCGTGACCGAGGGCGCCTTCGTCTCAGCCATAAAGTAACGCTTCCCCGTCCAGCACATATTAAGCGAGGTGATCAATCTTCTCGTGAAGGTCGAGGTAATGGTGGTGGTCATCGAGGTAGAGGAAGACGTTCACGGGCCCCCCGTCGCTCATAGTTGAGTTGAAGAGTCGTGATTTCCAAAACGACACTCTCCGGTGGTGTCCGCATCCTTAGTGAATCTGTATCCTCGTCACGATCAATTGCGGTAGGTGTATGGATTGACTCTGGAAGCCGAAATGATCCAGAGCGATTAGCTGGGATCAGTCACTTTGTTGAGCATGCTGTCTTCAAGGGGACAGCGAAACGTCGGATGCATCAAATCGCCAGTCGGATGGAATCAGTTGGCGGATACTTGAATGCATTTACATCCAAGGAGCATACATGCTATTTCGCACGCGCATTGGATTCGCATCTTGATCGAGGGATTGACTCTACATGTGATCTGGTTGCTTCGCCTGTGTTCCCTGAACAGGAGATAGAAAAAGAGAAAAAAGTTGTTCTGGAAGAGATCAAAATGTATGATGATGCTCCAGAAGAATACATTGCGGATCGTTTTGAATCGATCGTTTATCCAGCTCAGGCAATTGGTCGCCCAATTATTGGCTACCCAGAAACGGTTTCAAGCTTAAGACGGGAAGACCTCTTCCAGTACGTTTCAAGTCAGTATACCCCAGACCAGATCGTCGTTGCTGCCTCCGGGAATCTGCTCCATGAGAAGTTGGTAAAGGGTGTCGAAAAAGCATTCACCAATCTTCGATCAACTAGGCGCGAGTCTGACATTGAGCTCGCCAACTCCCCTTATCAGGCAACTGAATTATCTCTTACCCGACCGATACATCAGGGACATCTGATTTTGGGACGATCAAGCGTCTCGATTCACTCAAAACATCGGGCTGCATTAGAACTGCTCAACATTATTTTGGGAGGAGGGAGTTCAAGTCGATTAAATCAAAGGATCAGAGAGCGTTATGGGTTTTGCTACAACATATACTCATTCTTAAACATGTACTCCGATTGCGGAGATTTCGGAATATATTTAGGTCTTGATCCTTCAAAGATTGATCATGCTACTCATCTTATTTTCCGGGAGTTTGATAGTTTAGCTCAGAAACCAGTTAGTAAGCAAGTCCTCACGCGTGCAAAATGTCAGGCCCGTGGAGGGATTGTACTCGGACTCGAGAGTTTGTCGAATCGGATGACACGTCTGGGAAAACAGGAATTATACTTTGGTAGAGTGATCCCTATGGACGAGACGATTGAAGAACTGGAAAGGGTTACTGCTAATGACATTCAAACCATCGCAGGAGAGTTTCTCGCTCAGGATTTCTTCTCCAGAATTTTTCTGACTCCGTCCGTTGAATGAGACTTGGATTCTATTGATTTGAGTCCTTACATTCAGATACATGAGCACGCATCCCAACGAGGAACCTGCCAGTTGAACAATCAGGTTTCATGGTAGGTGGATCTTTGCACTCCAAGTTGTATTATCCAACGCGTCGTAAAACCCCATACTTTAATGTGGGGAACTGGCAACAGAATGAGGGTTGAATCTATGTGGCTACCAAGGAAATGTGATGCTGTTGAAGCCGAGGTTTGGAGGCAGAGCAAGGTAGAGTTAAAAGTTTGGTTCATGAGATAAGTCCATATCCATGGGGGCCTCCGAAATATGCGGCCATCAGTTACAGTCTAATAAGACGCGCTGATTTCGATCAATAAAGTGCAAAAGTTGAATGCAGACTCGTAGTTCAAGGAAAATTTATTTTTTGAGGCGTGAAATTCCGAACATTTTTCCTTATTATTGCATTTTATTAACGTAAACTTTATATGAGGTAGATCATGCGAAAACGCTTCCATTTTTGGGTTGTAACGGTAACTCTCGGCATACTGTTATTGCCTTCAACTCACGCATTTGCTCAAACTGGGCAAATTAGCGGTACCGTAGTCGATGAAGACGATGTACCGCTTGCTGGTGTAAATGTGATCATTGCGGGAACATCCATCGGGGCCACTACCGATATGGATGGAGACTATATAATTTCTAATGTTGAGCCAGGAGAGTATACAATCATTGCCTCCTTTGTTGGTTTTGCCAGCCAAGAAATTTTGAGTGTGGCGGTTACGGCTAATCAAACGACTGAGGTTGATATTGTGCTTATTGAGGATACACTTGAGTTAGGGGGCCTTGTAGTGACGGCTCTTGGTGTGGAACGAGCAGAAAGATCTATCACCACAGGCACACAAACGATCAGCCCTACCGAATTGGCCCAAGCACGCGAATTAAATGTAGCATTTTCGCTTGCAGGGCGGGTTGCTGGCCTTTCTGTCAATCAACAAGGTAACGGACTCGGGGGGCAGACCCGATTGATTCTTCGCGGTAATCGTTCCATAAGCGGAAGTAGCCAGCCGCTGTATGTTATCGATGGAGTTCCGATTCGCGGAGACATTAGTAATCTGAATCAGAACGATATATCAAGTATTTCGGTTCTCAAAGGTGCGAACGCTGCGGCACTTTATGGAAGCGCTGCGCAGAACGGGGCCATTATTATTACCACAAATACTGGTAGCACGGGTACGGTTCGGGCTCGTTTCAGCACCAATCTGACCACCCAGCAACCTCTGATACTAACCGAATTTCAGAATGAATATGCTCAGGGAAGTGGCGGTGTCTATCAAAGAAATTCTGAGTTCTCCTGGGGCCCAAGAATGAGTAATCAGGCTGTAGCACTCTGGTCGCCCGGTGTTCCTGAGTCCGAGGCTGGAACTTACAATCTTAGTCCCCAACCTAACAATGTTGCTGATGTATTCCAGACTGGCTACCAATCGGCATCCAACCTCTCCATCAATGTCGGATCTGAATCTGTTCAGGGTTATTTCTCTTATGGATACACCGATGCCCGCGGGATTGTGCCAGGCAATACATTACAACGTCACAATGCTCAGGTTCGTGTAACTGCCCAGCCGGGTTCCCGTCTCTCTATTGACGGAAAGCTAAACTATATCCGTACAGATCTTGCGAATCGATTGGATACCGGAGAGGGTTTTGCGAATCCGATGCGTCATGCCTATCGGTTGCCTCGTAATATTCGGACGGAGGATGCTGAGGAATTTGAATACTTTACAGAGACCGGACGACGCAGACAGAATTACTGGGTCCCTGGTTCCAACGGAGGTGCTAACCCCTACTGGACCTTGAACCGGAATCTACGCACGGGTACGAATGACCGAATCATTCTGTTAGGTTCTGCCAGCTTGGAAGTCATTGATGGACTATCGCTCATGGTTCGTGGCTCTTTTGACGGGAACGCGGGGAGCGGTACGAGAACCCTCTATGCAGACAGCTATATTATTGCAGATGATGGGAGATACTTCCTTAGCAAGGGTAATACACATGTATTTAATGGAGATGCCCTCCTCTCCTACCGTCAATCTTTACCGGACGTTGGGATTGATTTTGATGTGAACATAGGAGGAAATATTCAGCAAAGACGTAATACTTCGTTGAATGCCAATACCGGAAGATCACTTACAGTAGAAAACTTTTTCACCCTCTCAAATACGCAGTTGGTAAGTGCCTCTCAAGGGGTAGGGTCTCCGGTTAATATTCATTCGGTATATGCATTTGCAAAAATAGGATGGAACGATGCTCTGTACATTGATCTGACGGGTCGAAATGACTGGAGTTCAACCCTTCCAGAGGATAACTGGTCATATTTCTATCCTTCGATTGGTGTATCTGCTGTCCTGTCTGAACTCTTACCCGTTCCCGATGCAATCAGTTTTTGGCGGATCCGAGCCTCCTATGCTCAGGTCGGGAACAGTACTTCCCCCTTCCGCCTGCTACGGACTGGCTCGATTAACAGTGGTGGACTTAATGGGTTCCTAAGTCTGAGCGGTACGCTTCCCAATGAAGAACTGGTTCCCGAAGAAACCCAATCAACTGAGATTGGCCTTGACATGCGCTTCCTCCAAAGCCGACTTGGATTTGATGCCACATACTACAACACACAGACACAAAATCAACTCTTTACGGTGGCTCTTCCCCTCGGATCTGGCGCTGCGAATCTGTTTACCAACGGCGGTGATGTTCGTAACACAGGTTTTGAATTGATGGTGAATGCTATTCCCGTGCGTACCGATGATTTCACATTAAATTTGGATGTGAATTTCTCACAGAACACCAATGAAGTTGTCAGTATTTCGGAGCAGCGGCCACGATTGCGTGTAGGAGGCGATTTCTTGCGCCAGTATTTTATTGAGGAAGGAGAAGAGTTCGGGACTGTGTACTCTCGTGGCTTTCTTCGTGAGGCCATGGATCCTAGCAAGCCCATCGATGAGGACAATCCCATGAACCCCGAAGGACGCATCATCGTTGGTTCCAATGGAGTCCCTCGGGTCACTTCTGGGAATGATGTGTTGGTTGCCAACTATAATCCAGATTGGCTTGGCAGCGTTGCTCTTTCTTTTTCATACAAGAGTTGGGATGCAAGTATCCTGATCGATCATCGTCAAGGTGGAACAATCGCATCGCTTACGAATGCGATCCTCTATGCAGACGGTGTAACCGCAGAGACTCTTCAAGGTCGCGAAGGAGGCTTGATTTTCGGCGACAACTTCTGGTCGCATGAAACAGCCATCCTTGAAGATGGTACGCCGAACAATATTCCAATAGATGCAGAAACTTATTGGAGGGCCGTTGGTGGTCGTAATGCTCCTGTGGGTGAGGCATTTGTAGTAGATGCCACCAACACACGTATTCGTGAGTTTACGCTGGGATACAATTTTTCCCCATCGCTTTTCGGGAATATACCGATTTCGGGTATGAGACTATCACTTGTAGGTAGAAATCTCTTCTATATCCACAGGGCATCTGAGAATATTGATCCTGATGTGCTGATTAGCACCGGAAAGACGGCTGAAGGATTTGATTCGTTTGCGCCTCCTTCATCTCGCTCTATTGGTTTCAATCTTTCCATTGACTACTAAGCACTCCACATCGACAAAATCATCCGAATCAAAAGGATATTATTATGAAAACATTTACACGCGTCACGAAGAATTGGGTCGTACTTCTTGTATTAACGACCATGCTCACGATCACTGTTTCCAGTTGTACAGATGATTTTGTGAGTCTCAACACACCGCCTCATCAAATTTCGGAGGGCAACATTGATATTGGACTTTTGGGGCAGTCTTTTGCGCATGCACAATTCCGGGGCATGTATGGTGACCGAGGTGGCTTCCAGCTCAGTCAATCATTATTTGCCGATCTATATACTCAGTACTTCGCCACAACGGCCGAAAATTTCGATTCAGATCAGTTTGTAGAAGTGGGAAGATGGGTTAATGGTGCTTGGCGAAATTGGTATGGCAGTGCTGCTCGTTCCCTTGCCTTTGTAGAGGCTTTTTCTTCTGAGAACGAGGGACTTGAACTACCGAATGCCGTTGCGAAGATATGGAGAGTTCAAATCTATCACAGGATGTCGGACTATTGGGGACCTATCCTTTATTCTCAGGTTGGGAATGGAGAAACCACGGTTCCCTACGATTCGCAGCAGGATATTTATATGGACTTCTTTCAAACACTGGACGAAGCGGTCGCCTTGCTCAGTCAGAATCGCGGAGCCACTGTTTTTGGGGGGCATGACCAAGTATTTGATGGAGATGCCGATCAGTGGATTACCTTCGCGAACTCTCTACGTCTGCGCCTCGCAGTTCGTATCCGTTATGTAGATCCTAGCACGGCCAGAGCTGAAGCAGAGAAGGCGGTTGCTGCAGGAGTCATGATGGATAACTCCGATAATGCAATGCTGATGACGACCGACAACTCCACCAACCCCTACAATACCATTACGAATTGGGGAGAATTTCGTATGAGTTCTGCCATGGAAAGTCTTCTGGAAGGATACGACGATCCAAGGACTGGAGTGTATTTTAGCCCCTCAGTTGACGGAGATTCCGACGGGGATGGAAGTCCGTACGAGGGGATGAGGAATGGGCTACCCCGAATTGAAAAAGGTGCTGTGCTTAACAGTAAATTTTCAGATATGGGCGAAGATTGGCTCCCTCTGAATAAAGGGGGAACGAATCCTGCCATTCGCATCATGTGTGCAGCCGAAGTTTATCTGCTTCGTGCGGAGGGTGCTATACTGGGCTGGAATATGGGTGGATCGGCTAAGGATCTATACGAGGAAGGAATTCGGATGTCTCTCACCGAGAGCCGTGTGGACGCCGAAATGGCCGCAGTAGATGCTTATATCGCTGGAACCAGTCCTCCCTCAGCTCCAAATGATGACTGGTCATCTCCGCCTCTAAGTGATATTCCCGTTGCTTTTGATACAGGTGGTTCGGTTGAACGCCAGCTTGAGCAGATCATTACCCAGAAATGGTTGGCCATTTATCCTGATGGATGGGAGGCATATACCGAGTATCGTCGCACGGGCTATCCGAAATTGTACCCCATTATTAAGTCTGAAAACCCCAGGATACCCGAAGATGGAGTCATGCGTCGGATAACCTTCGTCAGCAGCGAGTACGATGACAATGGGGAAGCAACACAAGCTGCCATATCTCTATTAGGAGGTCCTGATGAGAACGATACCAGACTTTGGTGGGATGCAAAATAAGTAAGATATAGCCTCCTGTGGCCCTTAACCTCTGAATGTATTCTCCCTACGTGAGAAAAAGGCTTCGGGACATCTTACTTTGCTAACTTTGAAGTTTGCCTCTATCCTTGTGGTGATCCACTTGGGTAGGGGCAAATTTCGTTAAGGCCAATAGACCTCTGCCTCATTTGGTTCGGCATGGCGGCACATAAATAATCACGGCACGCGTTCGGGTATACTCATGATATCTTTGGATCTGTTTAGGAGAATGGATCATTATTCCATGAAGGCAACTTGGTTGGTAGTCCATTTAATGATTGGGACGATAGGCTTAACCAGTCTTTTCGGATGTGGAGGATCGGACTCACAGCAGACTCTTTTTGAGAAGATCCCCTCCGAACATTCGGAAATTATGTTTTCCAATGATCTCACCTTTACAGATTCGCTGAATATCTATTCCTATAATAATTTCTATGCCGGTGGAGGTGTAGCACTGGCAGATTTTGATCAAGATGGCAGGCTTGATATCTATTTCGTCAGTAATCAGCATCGGAATCAATTGTATTTGAACCGAGGCGATTTCGTTTTTGAAGAAGTCGCAAGTACTGCTGGAATACAAGGATCCTACCCCTGGTCCACAGGAGTCAGTGTTGTAGATATTAACGCGGATGGTCACCTAGACCTTTATGTTACGAATTCTGGTGCGATTCAGGCAGAGTTTCGGGCGAATGAGTTGTTTATCAACAATGGAGACGGAACCTTTACAGAGCGATCCCAAGACTACGGACTAGCGGATCTTGGCCATTCAATCCATGCAGTATTTTTTGACTACGACCTGGATGGATTACTAGATGTCTATGTAGTGAACAATTTCCACTCTCAACCAATCAGTGCCTATGACCCTGACCAGATAGACCGTAAACGTCTGTCACTTGAGGGAGGCGATCGGCTATATCGTAACGAAGGGGAATCATTTGTAGATGTGACACAGGCTGCGGGTATCTATAGTTCGGAAGTGGGTTTTGGTTTAGGAGCCACAGCAGGGGATCTGAACCGCGATGGGTGCATGGATCTGTATATTTCAAATGATTTCTTTGAACGGGATTATCTATACATCAATCAATGTGATGGAACCTTTGTGGAGTCCTTAGAGACCATGCTTCCAAGCATCAGTACCACATCAATGGGTGGGGATATTGCCGACCTTGATAATGATGGAGCTCCAGAGATATTTATATCAGACATGCTTCCAGCTGTGGAGAGCCGAATCAAGCGCGTCTCCAATTATATTGAATGGCGAAAAATGCAAGAAGAAATTCAGTTAGGATATCACCGAAAATTTCTTCGAAATACACTTCACTACAATAATGCTGATGGCACCTTCAGCGAGATTGGACGCTATGCAGGTGTAGAGGCAACCGATTGGAGTTGGAGTGCACTCCTTGCAGATTTTAATTTGGATGGATATCGAGATATTTTTGTACCGAACGGATTTTTCAAGGATGTTAGCGACAAAGATCTCTTGATGGCTTCAAGACGTATCGCCAGTCAAGGGCCCGGAGGTACAGATTATGTTCGGAAACTCGTCGAAATGATGCCCAGCACTCCGACCTCTAATCATATGTTTGAGAATGTGGGTGCAATGCGATTTATTGATCAGGCAGCTGACTGGGGGTTAGATACCCCCGGCTTTTCAAGCGGCGCGGCCTATGGCGACCTAGATCGGGATGGGGATCTTGACCTTGTCGTGAACAATGTCAACATGGAACCCTTCGTATATCGTAACAGGGCCGCAGAGCAGTTTCCAGAGCGTAGTTGGCTTGGAATCCGGTTGCGGGGGGAATACCCAAACCCTCAAGGAGTGGGAGCCCAAGTAGAGGTCTCCCACCATGATCAAAACTGGTACATTGAGCAGATGCCCCAACGAGGATTTCAGTCCTCTATTGATCCTGTACTTCTGCTCAGCCTTGGAACCGGAGTTGAGGTATTGGACACGGTGATCGTCCGTTGGCCTGGTGGTCAATTGACGATCCAGACCCAGGTGAAGGCGCGCCAATACATTGAAATAAGAGAGAATGAATCGTTGCCCCAGGAGAGAATATTTACCCTCAGGGATCCTGCTGCGATTCAACCCTCCTCACATCTCATTTCAACTCAGAATCCGCTTGATTTGCAGACTCTACCCTTGTTGCAGGATATTTCCAGCGAAATTGATTTGGATTGGACACATAAAGAACTTCTATATGATGATTTTCGGAGTTCCCCACTTCTGTACCATATGAGATCCACTGAGGGCCCACCGCTCTGCAGCACAGACTTAAATGGGGATGGTCAAGACGAATTGTATGTTGGCGGGGGGAAAGGGCAATCAGGGGCTCTGTTCAGAGCTGAGGATGGAATGCGCTTTGTTCAAACGTATCAACCGATTCTTGAACAGAACAGAGAGTCAGAGGATGTTGATTGTGTATGGACGGATCTCGATGGAGATCAGATTCCAGAATTATATGTTGCAAGTGGTAGCAGTGAGATTCCCTCAGGAAATCCATTACTTGCAGACCGCATCTATTCTCTTGATGCACTCGGAGAATTAGTCCCTTTTGAGTACCAAGTAACCACATCAAGGGATATGAACTTCCATACGGGAGTGATTCGCTCAGCTGATATGGATGTGGATGGTGATCAGGATCTATTTATCGGAATTCGTCATGGAGCAACCTATGGAGAATTAGTTGGAGGTATGCTCTTAGAGAATAATGGGGCAGGGGAGTTTCAAGATGTGACCGATCGTCTGATTCCAGAAGTCATAGACTCTGAGTTGAACGCTGCTGGCATCACGGATGCTCAGTGGGGAGACTTGAACCGAGATGGATACCCAGATTTGGTTGTGGTTGGTGAATGGATGCCAATCACGATTTACATGAGTCAAGATGGAATCTTCAAGCGCTCGGATCCAACTCAGTCAGGTTTAAGAGGCTTATCTGGGTGGTGGCAGTCCGTTCAACTTGCCGATGTGAATCTCGATGGAGCCATTGACATCATCGCTGGGAATCATGGACTCAACTCACGTTTCAAGGCAGGTAGAGAACATCCCGTAGAAATGTGGGTCCATGATTTTGATCAAAATGGACAGATTGATCAAATCATCACTGGTTACGATTCAGAGGGAGGGCCGTGGCCATTTGCACTTCGAGAGCAACTACTATTATATTTTGGACTCTCACCATTCATTGTTCGCCACTATATGGGGATGGGCCAGGGAGAGCTTCAGCAGATTTTTCAGCGGCTACCCCATCTCGCCCCATTAATGGATCCTTTTGAGTCCTATGCGAACAAGACTGTTCATGATTTATTTGGTACTGAACTGAGAAGATCTACACATTTCTCGGTGGAGCAACTTGCGTCCGTCATTGCGTGGAACCAGCATGATGGCTCTTTTCGGGTTGAACCATTGCCATTTCGTGCCCAATGGACTCCCATGCATTCTATTTTGATTGAGGATATTGATTCAGACGGAATTTCAGAAATTCTTACAGGTGGTAACCTATTTGCCGCAGCACCTCAGGCAGGCCGCTACGATGCCGGGTATGGAGTCGTAATACGACAGGATTCCATCAATCGCCTGATTGATATGCCTGCGGTCAGCAGCGGATTCCAAACAGATGGAGAAGTACGAGCGATTGAAGTCGTTCGCACCAATGGAGGGCGTCTCATTGTGGTGGCATTCAGTGGTGGGAATCTTCAAATTTTTAGGTCTACTCAATTTGATTCGTAGGTATTGTGAAAACTCAACAGGCAGAGATCTCTCGCTTGATTCTACGAATCGGTTATACTTAGACCATCAACTTACTGGATGCGTGAATCGTCTCCGTCAATAATTCTAGACGACAGTTCGGAATCTCATGTCAGTCAGCTACTGGATTGGTCCACTGTATCTTTGATCTTTGAGAGAGTTAAATTGCTTGAACTGGCTCACAAGTGAGATTTTGCTTCGTTAACTGCAAAATGGAAGAGCGCTCAAGGATCTTCCCTGACACATTATCGGTGATTCTGATTGTGATCGCTACGGGTGCTTCCTGCCACTTGGACAGATCCAGCACGATATGTTCTTGGACGGTACTTGAAGGCGAACTATGTGTAGTAGATGCAGATGTTTTTGGACTCATGATACCATCAGTGCTCTCAATTTCATACGTCACGGTATAATCCGTTTGATCCTCATCATTGAAATTCAGGAAGTATACTTCAAAATAGACACCAAGTGGTTGGTTTGGATCCCAGTGTGTTGTTACGACTGGAGAATTTTTTTCTGGAATTCCCTCCTCATTGATATTAGACAAGAGGATATCACTCATTTCAGGGGAAGAGCCTGCGGCATTGAGTGGATGAATTGAGTGGATTCTTTGTACATGGAAACCAAGCTTGACGCTGGGTAGCAGCTTTTCTTGAGTATCCAATTGAGTCCATGCATATTCCCATTGAAGAGCGAGGCTGAGAGGATCTTGGACTCCTCTGATGACCCATGAGCGTGCCGGGAAAGATGAATCTACACCTTCTGTGAGGTGATACTGCCGAAGTCTGAGGTTTGTAGGTGCAAATGAAGAGTCCAAAGAAACTAAATAGGAAGTCACCAGAAAGTCATCGGATGGTTCAACATTATTCTTACGCAGACGTCGAATCACTCTGCGACTGGGTTTCAGAGATTTTGGATTCAATCCCCACGCAATATTTAGGCGAGTACTTCCGTCTGGTTCTAGGAAGCGTGTCCAACGTACACATGGGTTCAATGGTACGGGTGACCTATCCATCTCGGTCGCAGATAATGGGACTTGCTCGTTTCGGGATCTATGATGGAAATCATCAAGGATTCGGGAATCACGCAAAATCTGTTTCGTAAAATAGTATGGTTGCGTCTCATCGGAGGAAGCAATTGAGACATAGTTGCTGATAGTATCAAACAGAGTGCCATAGTGAGAATGTTGGATTGAAAGCTGCTGAAAAATGTCGTCAAGCCAACTTAAAAGTACAGGAGCATCTTCCTTACGAGTGCGAAACTTGTTCGGAATTAGATCTTCCACAGCTCCAAGCCGATACCCGCGACGCCGAGATTGATAAACAAATAAGTAGTGTGCATCTTCATGAACCCTCCTGTAGACCCAAAATTCATTCCGGGGCAATGTATACTCAATCGGCCGCAGATACAGCCCCGAATTTTTGAGTTTCACTTCGGTCTGCGTATCTGGCCATCCAAGGCGAATCAGTATCTTACCCCGATCATCAATTCCAAGTGAAGAGCGTGAATTGTTATAATGTTTCAGAGCAAAATAGACGCGAGATAAATGTTCTATCAGCCGCTCATTTGTGAGGGTCGCCGGTATGGGGTCTTGTTGATTCCACCATTGTATAAGTGTGAAAACATCACTATCTGTTCCAACTTCCTGCTCCAGAGCATCCAAAGATGAACGTACCAGATCGGCCTCTGGAATAATGAGGCCCATTAACTGCAGGTGTATCGTTAACTCGTCCGTATGTGGAGGTGTCGCTGCCTGCATCAGCAGGTCAAGGTAGAGAGATGCACCATCTTCGTAGCGTAAGACATCCTGCTCACCAAAAATCTGATGCAACTCTGATGAGTTCTGTGCACTGGTGGAATGGGCGAGTACGAAGAAGAACACAGCAGAGATGTGAACAAATCTCTTAAATTTCATCAAGTTGTCGTCATAAAGCATAGAAAATGATGATACGAAGACAAACAGGACGATATAGTCATTCCTTAATAAAGGCTGATATTTGGCTTGGAAGCTACTCCATTTTTTGTGGAGTGCTGATACGTACATTAGGGATATATACGCACTGGTTTACCAACGGATTGACTTCTAATATTGTTCAATGAAAATTCTTATCACAGGTGGTGCCGGATTTATTGGTTCACATGTCACAGACTTGCTGATTCATAATGGTCATTCAGTTGAGGTGCTGGACGATCTTTCAAGTGGAATTCGACAGAACCTTCCTGAATCTGTGACGCTCCATGTAATGGATATCCGATCCTCTGCCGCGTTTGAATTGATACGGCGTAATAAGTATTCTGCTCTTATTCATCATGCAGCTCAGATGGATGTGCGTCGTAGCGTTTCAGACCCTAAGTTTGATGTTCAGGTAAATATTCTTGGGCTAATCAATCTAATGGAGGCTGCAAAAGATTGCGGACTGCGCAAAGTAATATTTGCATCAACTGGCGGTGCTATTTATGGAGAACCAATCGCAGGATCACAGAGCGAATTACATGAGCAACGGCCAGTTTCTCCATATGGGATCAGTAAATTGACGTCCGAAAAACTACTTCATTTTTACTTCCATGAATACGGGATTCCATATGTTGCATTAAGGTATGGAAATGTATATGGTCCACGTCAGAATTCTCATGGAGAAGCGGGAGTTGTAGCGATATTTACTGAGAGATTGCTGTTGGGTAAGCCTACAACTATTCATGGGGATGGCCTTCAAACCCGAGACTATATTTTTGTAGATGATGTTGCGCGTGCAAACCTTGCAGCACTCAACTTTACGGCGCCTCCAACAGCATTCAATATTGGAACCGGCATTGAAACAGATGTCGTCATGCTTCATCAAAAGCTTCAGCAAGCTACCGGTATCAACCGTGCAGCTACCCATGGTCCAAAAAAGCCCGGAGAGCAGCGCCGAAGCCTACTTGATTGTACAAAGGCAGGGGAGAAACTTTCTTGGAAACCGCAGGTCAGTCTTGATGAAGGTCTTAGCCGAACGGCGGACTGGTTTCGCTCCCAAATACTTGGACCGTAATGTATAGAGTGCAGCTACAGGATTTTGAGGGGCCGTTAGATCTATTGCTTCTGCTGATCAATAGGAGAGAGATTGATATTTTTGATATCCCGATTGCTCAGATCACGAATGAGTACTTATCCTATATCGGACTAATGCAATCAATCAATCTGGATGGCGTTGGAGATTATATCTACTTTGCGGCCCTGCTGATTAGCATCAAAGCGCGAATGTTACTTCCCCAGCCAGAAACCGATTCGGAGGAAGAGCAGGGGGATCCCCGTCAGCAAATCGTAGATCAACTTCTGGAGTACATCCGATACAAAGAGGCGTCAGAATCACTGAATCATCAGAGAGAACATCGCTCACTGCTTTACAATAGGGGAAAGGCATCGACCCCGGTTGAAGCAGAAATATCTGAGAAAGAAGTTCTTGTCCAGACAACACTATTTGACTTAGTCAGTGCACTTCGTGACATTTTGGAGAAAGATCCTGATGAACAGTTGATTACAATTGCTCGTCAAGAGTATTCGGTAGAAGAGCAAACTGCGAGCCTGCGAAAAATATTATCGGTCAAGAAACGGGCAGGTTTCGGTGACCTAGTGAGTGGAAAGGGCCGTGCATTCATTGTGGCTATGTTCTTGGCTGTGTTAGAGATGGCTTTTGCCCAAGAAGTATTACTATCAAATACGTATGATGAGAACGGTTTTGCAATTGAAATAGTAGAGTCAAAAAATGAATCGTACAGAGCAAGAAATTCCAATTGAGTTAGCTTCACTGGGTGAAGTTGTAGGAGCGCTGGCATTTGCGGCGGAAACACCGGTGAGCATACAGCAAATCCGCACTATTTATGCAGATGTAACTGGAAGTGATGCCCCCCCAAGTGTGAGCGATGTACAAGACGCCTTAAATTTGCTCAATGTTTCCTTTGAGAAGGGAGGCCATCCGCTACGTATTCAAAGCTGGGCCGGGGGGCTGCGTATGGCTACTACGGAATCAGTTTCCCCATTCCTTGAGAGCTATTTTCAACGTGAGCAAACGCGTCGTTTGACCAAACCAATAATGGAAACTCTTGCGATCATTGCCTATAGGCAGCCATCAACCAGAGCAGAGGTAGATGTTGTTCGGGGGGTAGATTCTGGGTACTCCATTCGAAAATTACTTTCTCTGGACCTCATTGCAATCACGGGAAGGGCAGACGCACCTGGACGCCCGATTCTTTATGCGACTACGAATCGATTCTTAGAAGAATTTGGATTAAATGATCTGGATGGATTACCGAACCTGCGTCAAGTGGAGGAGTTACTGGAAGATGCCGAATTTGATCAAGAGCGCATACGCCGCTTTATGTCCAATGGACTTACGCCAGATGACCAAAATTCTACCATCAGTGCGTCTGGAGATCAGATAATCAGCTAACGATGGCCTCTGTTCACTCCTCGTAAGATTACAAACTATGCCACCAAATAGAAAACTAGAATCAGGTAGATTGAATCGATACATTGCTAGGGCTGGTATTTGTTCACGTCGGAACGCGGATGATCTTATTGCGAATGATCAGGTGCGAGTGAATGGGAAGATCATTCGGGAATATTGGTATCAAGTAAAGAAGGAAGATCAAGTGAGTCTGAACGGAAAAATTATTTCACCTCAACGGTTCGTATACATATTATTGAACAAGCCAAAGGATACAATCACGACCGTCCGAGATCAAAGAGGACGTAAAACAGTGATGGACCTGATCAATATTGAGACAGAGACGAGTGGACTCTTTCCTGTTGGACGACTTGATCGCAATACGACTGGGGCACTGCTACTCACTTCTGATGGAGATCTGGGGCACCGGTTAATGCATCCAAGTTCCCAAGTAACCAAACAGTACCGAGTGCGTACTAAAGTCCCAGTTCGTCCAGATCAAGTTGACCAGCTTCGTCGGGGTGTAGTTTTAGAGGATGGATTGGCATCCTGCGACCGGGTTGTTTATCTAAATTCTGACGATCCGCATGAAATTGGGATTGAGTTGCACGAGGGAAAGAATCGTCAGATTCGACGCATGCTAGATGCTCTCAACCATAAGATTATTGCTCTGGAGCGTGTCTCCTATGCCGGATTGACCACGCATAGTTTACGACGCGGAAATTGGCGTGAGCTCAAGGAAAGCGAAACCCGCAGATTATACCGAATGGTAGGTCAACCCAATCGACCATAAAACAATTCCAATGAAAGGTTCGTCTAGTCCAGATCATATCTTCACAGCTAAGATAAAGCGTGAAGGGTTGACCTATGATGATGTACTTCTTGTTCCAGGAAGATCTGATGTAATGCCCCGAGAAGTCAAGATTGACTCTCGAGTGACGCGGAATATAAAACTAAATATTCCATTATTATCTGCGGCGATGGATACTGTTACCGAAGCACGGCTTGCAATCGCCATGGCAAGAGAGGGGGGGATTGGTGTCTTACACAAAAATATGTCCGTGGAGGATCAGGCCACCCAAGTGCGGAGAGTCAAGAGATCTGAAAGTGGTATGATTTTGGATCCAATTACTCTCAAAGTTGAGAGCACGGTCGGCGATGCGCGTGCTCTGATGGCACGTTACTCAATCGGAGGGATCCCTGTTGTAGATCAAGAAAAACATTTGGTAGGAATCATTACGAATCGGGATTTGAGGTTTCAGGAAGAGAGCCAGCAACCCGTTCGAAATGTCATGACCTCTACACCACTTCATACTGCACCTGTGGGAACAACGTTGGAACAGGCTGAGGCAATGCTCCAAAAACATAAGATTGAGAAGTTGCCGGTGGTTGATGAGGATGGGTGCCTTAAAGGTCTGATCACGTTCAAAGATATAGAGAAAAAACGAAGACATCCTTTCGCATGTAAGGATAGCCACGGTCGACTCCGTGTCGGTGCTGCAGTGGGCGTGTTTGGGGATATGTCTGAACGGGTGGCAGCACTGAATGAGGCAGACGTTGACTTTGTTGTTGTTGATACTGCGCATGGACACTCTGAGGGAGTCCTAAATGCCGTACATGAGTTGAAATCTCAATACACTTCTCTTCAAATTCTCGCAGGCAATGTAGCTACTGCCAAAGGGACGGAAGATTTGATCTCTGCGGGTGCTGATGGAGTCAAGGTTGGAATCGGACCTGGATCTATCTGCACTACTAGAGTAGTTGCTGGGGTAGGAGTGCCACAGTTCTCTGCTGTGCTAGAGTGTGCAGCGGCTGCGAAGCCACATGGGATTCCAATTGTGGCGGATGGAGGTATAAAACAAACCGGTGATATTCCAAAAGCCTTAGCCGCAGGAGCGTTCAGTGTTATGGTTGGAAGTCTTTTCGCTGCCGTGGAGGAGAGTCCCGGAGAAACCATAATTTTTGAGGGTAGGAAGTTCAAATCCTATCGGGGGATGGGTTCTCTTGGAGCTATGAAAGATGGAAGCAAGGACAGATACTTTCAGGACGCAGAAGACGAGATTAGCAAGCTGGTTCCCGAGGGGATTGAGGGTCGAGTTCCATACAGCGGATACCTCCATGAGGTGATCTATCACATGGTTGGTGGTTTAAGAGCTGCAATGGGATATTGTGGATGTAAAGACCTTCAAGCATTCCGCAAGAAATCAGAATTTGTCCGAATTACCGCTAGTGGTCTTCGCGAAAGTCATCCGCACAGTGTTCATATCACGAAAGAAGCACCTAACTATAGTTACCGCCGATAATCTCGGGACTTCTTAGTCAAGATCAGGGATAAGGAATGTAATCGGTCTCACAAATGGTCGATTAGAGAGTCAGTTGATAGTTTTCCGGCAGTTCAAGAACACTGTCTTCCATGTTGATGCCCATTCGTGATACAAGCTTGATTACCATACCCTTGAATTCTTGTCTTGCCTGTTGAACACCGGCAGCGATGCTGTGGGTTGCTCTATCTGCGGGAGATAGATCGAGAATAGGTTTTCGATGCTCTTTTGATATGGAAATTAGGATATGGTAATTTCTTACCAGTCCATTGACGATACTCCTTTGAAAAATTCAGAAGTACGATTCTATTCTTCTGTGGAGAATTAGACCTCTATCCACAAGGTTCATGGTAGAACCGATTTTATATATCTAAGGCATTATAGACATTAACACATTGGAGTCAATCTAATAAAGATAATGTTCAACCAAGAGAAGGTAATAAAGACAGTATCCACTGAATGTCACTGTGTATGAGGAAGACTCAAAATTCGGTAGGTACCAGATAACTAACTCACTTCAAGTGTGTGAGATAGAATAAGAACTATATGATGCTAAACATCAAGCCTAATCGTACGCCGTTCACGCGCTGCTCGGTCCGCCGCCAGCACAACCTTCAAACTGCTGACTGCGTCCTCCATATGGTCAGTCAGATCAAGGTTTTCCACAATGGCACGAAGTAGGAATTCCTGTTCCAGCGCACATAATTCATCGTGAGAAGGTTCATCAGAGGTATCAATCAAATTATCCGGTTGATCAAAATGTTCAGTAGCATCTAAGCTACTATGATGAACTTTGAGCCCTCCGGTCTGTGTATGTCCTTCAATATCATCTGTTTGCTCTTTCACCTCATCGCTAATACTGACGGAACCAAGAGGACCAATTACATCTTTTACAAATGAAGCAGTTTCGCTCATCATAGGCCCCCAACCCGCCTCATACCAACCGACGGAACCATCGTCAAATGTGACCTGAAGCTGCCCATAGTTATACATGTCAGAGGCGATTTCATCGGATAGCCGTGCACCAATGGCACTAACGGTTACCGGACGGGCACGGGTCATTTGGCACATGACATCAACATAATGAACACCACAATCAACGATTGGAGACATGGAATCCATCAATTTCTTGTGGGTATCCCACTGATCTCCGCTACTTTGCTGATTTAGATTCATACGCATAACCAACGGTTTGCCAAGTTCTCGCGCCAGTGAAATAAACTTCGTCCAAGCAGGATGAACACGCAGGATATATCCAATCACAATTTTTAGATCACGCTCTTTGGCAAGATTGATGAGTGCCTGGGCATCTTCCACGGTTTCGGCGAGTGGTTTTTCCACAAATACATGGCAATTGGCCCTAAGTCCCATCCGTACATATTTGGCATGGGTGTCAGGGTATGTGTTAATAGATACAATATCTGGTTCCGTGGTAGCTAAGGCGTGCTCGTAAGAAGAGTAGGTGGGGAGTCCACCTAATTCGTCACTGAGTTGATTACGAGAAGTAGGCGTTCGGCTCACGAGACCGACAATTTCAAAAGCTTCCATGGAATGGTAAGCGCGGGCATGAGAAACTCCCATGTGACCACATCCTGCTACAAGTACTTTGAGTTTTTGCATTGACATTTGACGAAAAAATCTCTTTCATGTTACTTTTGGACTGTACCATGGTTCGATCATTCCATACACAGACCTTGACTATTACTTATTTAGTTTCGAGTTCAGGAAAACTATGATACAAGAAGATCAACCGGATTGGGGCACCTTTTTCCTTGTAACAGCGTTCTACAGGGCTGTGAAATCAGCACTGCTTCAGATTCTCCGCAGTGTTCAACCAATTCAGAAGCATACATGCAAGGTAACGGATTCAAAGTAGGGGCAGTTGTTTTTTTTCTGTCACTTTCTGCCTGGTATTTATTTCCTTCCCTTCAGGGAATTTCTTTAAACAACCAACTCGAGGCCATGAACCTTGAGGAAAGGGATAATTACGAGCGCGAGAATTATTCAAAAATTGAATCGATCAAGGAAAAATCACTTAATCTCGGGTTGGATCTCCAAGGGGGGATGCATACGACGATGGAAGTCGGTCTGCGGGATCTACTTTTTCAATTAGCCGGGGATCGAAGAGATGATTTATTTGAGGAAGTACTCAATGCCGCAGATCTTCGCAGTCAAGAAGAGGGTATTTCGCTGATTGATGCATTTGTTGAAGAGTTTGAGAACCGGGATTCTGAGGCTAACTTATCTCGCTACTTTCGTAGCGAGGAAATCACCCGCCGATCAAATAATACAGAAGTAACTAATTATCTGCGTACCCAAGGTGGCGATGCGATTGAGCGGGCGATTGAGGTGATCCGTAATCGGGTAGACCGATACGGAGTGACGGAACCCTCAATTCAGACGCAGGGTAATCGGAGGATAATTGTCGAGTTGCCCGGTATTGATGACCCTGAGCGGGTACGCCGTTTACTCAAAGGTACCGCTAGACTGGAATTTCGGCTAATGGCAGATCCAGGAGAGTTGAACTCTTCTTTACAGCGCATAATTAGTTATTATGAAGTGGACATCGCTCCCGTAGATTCGCTCGCAGGGACAGAGGCAGACAGCACTGCTGAGGCCGTGGATTCATTATTTGATGTGAGCCAGTTGCTTGCCGAGACGGAGGCTCTGGATGATGGAGGGAATCCCCTTTTAGATGTTCTGATTCCTGCTGGCCAGGGGTCCGTGGTGTTTGGGGAGGTAGCTGTACAAGACACGGCCATCTTCAATGCGCTCATGGCAGATCCCGAAGTTCAAGCTATGCTTCCGCGTGATATAGAGCTACTTTATGATGCGAATCCCAGTAGTCCCGAAGGTGGAGAATTCTACCCTGTACTGGCTGTGAATACTAATTCTGAATTGACTGGAGATGTGATCACGGATGCGAGGTCTGATTTCGATCAGACAACCAACCAGCCGCTCGTTGATATGGAAATGAATTCGGAGGGTGCTCGGGTATGGTCACGTCTAACTGGTGCCAATGTTGGAAAGAATATTGCTATCGTTCTGGATGAGGTCGTTTACTCCTACCCAACAGTCATAAATCAAATCAGTGGTGGACGGTCTCAGATTACAGGGTTAGCTTCTCAAGAAGAATCTGATGATATTGTAACGGTTCTCAAGAGTGGAGCATTGCCCGCACCCGTAGAAATCGTTGAAGAACGTACGGTCGGTCCGAGTCTCGGGATCGCTGCTCGAAGATCTGGCTTCACATCACTTCTGGTTGGTCTCACGATTGTGGCTCTCTTCATGATCGTCTATTATCGGGCAGGGGGGATGGTTGCTGACTTGGCATTAATTATTAATATCATTTTTATTTTGGGCATCTTAGCGGGGTTCAATGCAACATTGACTTTACCCGGTATCGCAGGGATCGTACTAACAATCGGTATGGCAGTGGATGCAAATGTTCTGATCTTTGAACGGGTTCGTGAAGAGCAATCTACTGGAAAGACCCTCAAAGCATCAATTGACGGTGGATATAATAAAGCGCTCAGTGCCATTGTGGATGCCAACATCACAACCTTTTTTGTTGGCATCATCCTCTATTCATTTGGCGTTGGCCCGATTCAAGGATTTGCTGTCACATTAATGGCTGGAATCCTTGCATCCCTCTTTAGTGCAATAGTGTTTACCCGCATTATTTTTGATTATGTTGTGATTGGTCGTCGCGGAGCTGTCAGCTTCGGTTGAGCAAGCGCAATACAACGAACCTGAATTCATCTATGCGCATTTTTGAGAGTACGGAATTTAATTTAGTTGGTAGACGGCAAACCGCTTATATCGTAAGTGGGGTACTTCTTTTCCTCAGTATTGGTGCAATCATCACTCGTGGATTAGAGCTTGGGATTGATTTTAGGGGTGGGATGGAATTTGTTGTTGAAAGCGATCAAGCCTTGGAACCCACCAGAGTTCGAACCGCCTTGACTCCTGCGCTTACGACCTCTCCCGAGGTGAAAACCTATAGCGATACGGGGATAGGAGGACAAGATGCATTACTCATTCGGACTGTCTCTGAGGGCGAAACAACGGAAGTCCAGTCATCCATCATTCAAGGCATCACAGATGCTTTCCCTAACAGTAATCCCAGGATCATCAAGACCGATGTCGTCGGTCCTCGATTCGCAGAAGATCTCAAGAGAGGCTCATTGTATGCTGTACTGGGTTCCCTACTGGTCATATTTCTCTATGTGATGCTTCGCTTTGAGTGGAGATTTGGGCTTGGAGCTGTTGCTGCTCTCTTTCATGATGTATTAATTACTTTGGGTATCTTTTCTTTACTCCAAGGTTTAATGCCATTTTCGTTACAGATTGATCAAGCCATTATTGCAGCCTTCCTTACTATTGTGGGCTACTCTTTAAATGATACTGTGGTTATATTTGATCGAATTCGTGAATACACGAACTTGTTCAAGACTGAACCTTATCCAGTTGTTGTCAACCGTTCCGTGAATACAACATTGAGTCGTACTTTTGTTACTTCGGGAACTACATTGCTAGTTGTTGCTACATTGTTTACATTTGGTGGAGAGGTCCTTCGGGGCTTCTCATTTGCACTAATTATTGGAATTATTATTGGGACATATTCGTCCGTTTTCGTGGCCACTCCCGTAGTGGTTGAATTGCATAACCGGTCTGGTTCGGCTTCTGGTGCCGCCCGCCGATAACTTAGGAAAGAATGAATTTTTCGGTTTCTGAAGTCTACAATGCAGCAGTAATCACGCTGAAAGGAAATGTGATGGGAGGACCTACTGGCGCAAAACTTCATGATACACTCAATGGACTTAAAGATGAGGGAAAGTTGAATGTGATCGTGGATTTGGCCAAAGTCAAATTCATGAATTCCAGTGGTTTGGGAATGTTGATCAGTGCGATGACAACCATGAGGAATGCTGGAGGTGATCTTCGTCTCGCAAATCCTGCCGCGAAAATTCGCTCCCTCCTCGTAGTAACCAAGTTGGTCACGGTTTTCGAGCATTTTGATTCAGTTGAGGAAGCAGCCGAGAGTTTCAAGGCCTCCTGAGTAACTTCTCAAGTCAACACCGCTGAATGGGTAGCGAACCACTACCTGAGCAGCGATGCCTCTGAAATGATATCATATGGCGGTAACCGTAGTGGTAGGTAGTCAGTGGGGGGATGAAGGAAAGGGGAAGGTGGTAGATCTATTAGCCTCTCAGTTTGATATTGTTGCGCGTTATCAAGGTGGTGCAAATGCTGGGCACACCATTAAGTGGGGAGACAAAACCCAAGTTCTCCATTTATTGCCTAGTGGAGTTTTTGCACCAAAAGTACACTGTGTGATTGGGAATGGGGTTGTGATTGATCCCATTGCGCTGGTGAGTGAAATTCAGAATGTCCAGAAACTTGGATATGGTCTGACGGGACGTCTCTGGGTTTCTACCAACGCGCACTGCATTCTACCATATCATCAGGCGTTAGAGGGCGTTCGGTCTGCTGAGCGCATTGGGACCACCAAGCGGGGAATCGGACCAGCCTATACGGATAAGGTTGCTCGCACTGGAATTCGAGTTGTAGAATTCATAAACAAGGAAAGATTTTCCGAACGCCTGCACGATGAAGTGGAGCGTCAGAATGCAGTACTCATCGGCGCATTTGGTGAAAAAGGCCTGAATCACAAGGAGATTCTCGCCGAATATGAGTATACCGGACGTTGGCTTGCTGAGTATGTAACGGACACCACTTATTTGCTACATGAAGCACTCGAGACTGGGAAGCAGATCCTTGCTGAAGGTGCCCAAGGCGCTCTCTTGGACATTGACTTTGGTACGTATCCATATGTCACCTCAAGTTCTCCTACGGCAGGTGGAGTCTGCACTGGTCTTGGTGTTCCTCCTACTTCAATTCATCGTATTATCGGTGTCACCAAAGCGTACTGCACGCGGGTAGGTTACGGACCCTTCCCCACTGAACTCAAGGATGCTACCGGGGAACACCTTCGTAGGGTAGGGGGAGAATTTGGTGCCACGACCGGCAGACCGCGCAGGTGTGGGTGGTTGGATTTGGTGGCTCTCCGATACAGTTGCAGGCTGAATGGATTTTCGGAACTGGCAGTTACTAAAATGGATGTATTGTCTGGCCTTGAGACCATCAATGTATGTGTTGAATACGAGCGAGAGGGAGAGACCACAACCTCCTTCATAAATGATACACTCGCTCTCGGGGAAGCTATCCCCAAATACGAAGTGTTGAAGGGATGGAAGGATGATATTCAAGGATGTACGGATCAGCGTGAACTTCCCAACGCTGCTATGAATTTGATTGATCGGATTCAGTCCTTTACGGGTGTGCCTGTGAAGATGGTTTCAACAGGGCCCAATCGCTCGCACACTATCCAGATAGATCCTTGATCCGTCCTTTTCACCTGCTGACCTCACTGTTCCATGCGATCATTCTTCGCGAAGCTTCGGCTCAAATTCCTGCTCAGTGTATTTGCAATGTCTATTGCACTGGCATCCCTATTATACACGAGTAATCTAGTACGACATCTTCAAGAGCGAGAGCGAACGAGTGTGACGATTTGGGCCGGTGCAATTGAACAAGTCGCACTGGCAGCTAAGCAGAATCCTTATGAATCAGACTTTCGCGTCATAGCGGATCAGCTTGATCCAAGAGATCCCATGGCCCAGCGACATCGGGCTGCATTGGCCTGGGCAGGTAGATTGCCGCTGGGGGATCATATTGATTTTATTTTTGATATCATTTCAGAGTACTCTCCTGATGTACCTGCTGCTATTGTGAACAATGCAGGTGTCCCAATCAAGTGGCAACATCTTGATATACCGGAAGACGGCAACCTGAGCTCTCAGGATTCACTTTATATCGCTGAGCGTATCGCCCAGATGGATCGCAATTTTGATCCAATTATTATTGAAGTTCAACAAGATTCCCTAACATCAACCCTGATTCAGCGGGTTCATTATGATGAAAGTTCGATAATTCGAGATTTACGAATCTTCCCTTATCTGCAGCTGACCTTTGTAGCCATTTTCATTGGAATTGGATACCTTGGTTTTTCCTATGCTCGGCGGAGTGAGCAAAGTAATCTTTGGGTTGGAATGGCCCGCGAAGCAGCACATCAGTTGGGAACTCCAATCTCCAGTTTGATGGGGTGGGTTGAAGTAATGCGAACGAGTCCGAAAGCTGACCATGAACTCCTTAAAGAGGTAGATGCAGATATTAAGCGACTGGGGTTAGTGGCAAATCGTTTCAATGACATTGGCTCCATACCCAAGCTCGAAAATCGAATCTTGGGTCCTGTACTTACTTCAACTGCTAATTATGTACGTCGCCGCATGCCACGCAGTGGTATGACACTCACGGTGGATGTTCAGGAAGAACTGGAAGCACCTGTGAACACAGAACTATTTGCTTGGGTGATTGAAAATCTCCTCAAGAATGCAATGGATGCTATAGAAAATGATCAGGGACGGATCACTGTAAAGGTAGGTACTGAAAGGAACCGTGTGTATGTTGACGTCATTGATAATGGTAAGGGAGTGGATCGTCGAGATTGGTCAAGTATTTTCAAACCAGGTTTCACCACAAAAACACGAGGATGGGGGCTGGGCCTCAGTTTAGCCAAGCGTATTATTGAAGATTATCATGGCGGTCAATTAACCATATTGCAATCCGCAATTGGTCAAGGTTCAACGTTTAGAATCTTGCTCCCAACGTCCCGAAAATGACAGGACAGGAAAATTTCAAGCATGATCAGTCAAACAGGGGCGAGGTGACGCGACTGCCAAATACCAGATTGATTGGTGTCCCTTTCTGAATATGCAAAAGAGTTGCTGCGTCCCCCTGATTCGTTGCGACCTCAAGCAAATCACTACTTCCAAATAGCATCAATGTATCTCCAACGGAGACATCGCTATATGTAGTATGGATGTCGCGAATGATTCCACTTCCTACGTAGCCAGTCACCTGTCTTCCCTCTAAACGATTATCACAGAGTGCGCGCGAAATATTTGTGATACAGTTCCCAAAGTGATCAATGTACATTACCCAGCCTTGAATCATTTCCTCATTGTCAATCGGTAAAGCCCAATGAAGAGGTTTTAACCTTGAAATAGGCGAGCCCAGTTGATCAAGTGGCACTCCACTGGCTAACTTAGCAGCGGCGGGAGCAAAGAGGTCTCTCCCATGAAATGTAGAGGATAAGGGATAATTTGGATCGGGTTCTAATTCTACGATCTGTTTTGGTGTCTCTGGTTCAAAAAATAGGGAAAATAATCCGTTATCTGGCCCGACGAAATAATGGTCATCATGAGCGATAGCAATGCCACGCCGCTGGGATCCAACTCCTGGATCAACAACGACCAGATGCACAGTACCTGCCGTGAAGTATTGCAGCGATTGTTTCAGTACAAATGCAGCAGCCATTACATCGTAAGCTTGAATCTCATGAGTAATGTCAATAAGGGTTAAGTTCGGGTTCTCGCTGAGCATGACGCCCTTCATTGCCCCAACGTATCCTTCGCTAATACCAAAATCAGTCGTTAAGGTAATAATTGGGTTCATTCGCTCCATCCGAAAAGAGAGTGTTAAAGATGGATTCCAATACCTGCCTGAAAGGAACGGCCTTCGGCTGGCTCAAAGTAACGGCCTCCGAAAGCGTTCACGATCAGAGAGCGCACATAATGACTATTCAAAACGTTTTGGATACGCACAAATGGTTGTAAGGTTAAACGGCCAATACGAATATCCGATCGTGTCAGGTAAATATCCAAGACCGTAAAGCCATCAGAGTATGTAGAGTTACCATTATTGACCCACATCTTTGATACGGATTCAAGGACGAATTGTGCGTTCCATCCATTTGAAGTGGAGCCATGAAGTGTCGCGTGCAGTTGATGAGTTGGTACGCCAGGAATTCTGAGCCCCTCCCCTGGATTATTGAGAAAAATGAATGATCCATAGTTGTATACAATTCGGGCACCAACAGGAGAATCTACGGGCCATTCAATTGCAATCTCTGCACCGCTATGGCGATTTTTCCCACCATTGGTATACCAAGTCCGTCCATCCTCTCCCTGTTGGGGGAGGAGTCGATCATTTATTCGCAAAGAAAAGATTGCTAAATCTAACTCAAGATCGTCAACACGTCCTCGGACACCCGCTTCCACTCCGAAGGTATGCTGTGGGTTGAGGTCAGAATTAAATCCAGGGTTATTTGAGGGGCTATTAATTAGTTCGGTGGTCGTTGGGGTCTCAAACGCAGTGCCCAGATTTGTGTACCAAGTCAACGGGGTTGCTCGGAAAAATAGTCCTATGGATGGGCTGAATGCAGTGAAGTTTCGACTGCCACTCTGGTCGCCATTGGTTAGGAATTGGTCAGTTAAAGCAAAGCGTATTTGATCAAGTCGAAATCCAGCGGATAGGCCAAACCGTGATGAGATTTGAGTACTCAGTCCAGAAAACACAGCAATGCTACCAACATTTTCCTGCTGATCAAGGAGAGTTCTATCTCCCTGACGTCCAGCATTATTATTGAATCGTAGGCGATCATCTCTCATTTTCCGAAGATCTAAGCCGGTCGTGAGTCTGATAGAGCTTCCCATCTCAGTCTGGAGTTGCGCGTATAGGCCTCCTGCAACCCGCTCCAGCTCACTCCAGGCGAAGGTGAGTGGGTTCTCGAGAGATCGGCGAACTCCATAAATAGTGGTGCTTAGATTCCCTAGGCTTGTCTGGGTGTGTAATGTCACTCCACCCTGTAGATGCGTACTGGCTTTCCCGGCA
The DNA here is from genome assembly GCA_965209015.1 of Rhodothermales bacterium. Classification (GTDB taxonomy): domain Bacteria; phylum Bacteroidota; class Rhodothermia; order Rhodothermales; family Bin80; genus Bin80. The sequence goes on from OZ242367.1 coordinate 1,434,821, forward strand.
ACCATACGGACGGAGCGGGGATCAGCTTGTTTTCGGTTGATAGACAATTGGTCAAGCGATAGAGAGCCAGGAGATAAGACGTCCTGAATCGCTAAATTGACGGTGAGCAGCCACACTGTCCTGGGGCTAGATATGGTTTGAGTCGTTAGTCCTGCACGGAGAAAACTACCCTTACTATGGACGCGATACCCATCTTTGGAAACCCGTGAAGCATAAATTTGCACCTTATGCGATCCGATACGAAAATTGGAGCTTCCTAGTAGATGGTTTAATCCATAACTCCCAACCATGTACCTGAGTCGCAGTGCAGAGGCGGACTTTATGCTGGCAAGATGAAGAACGCCTCCACTGGCATTCCCCCAAAATAGAGAACTGGGACCTCGGAGCAGTTCGGAATGCCCAATGAATACCGGATCAACAATATCCAACATACTTTGACCATCCGGCATGGTAAGCGGAACACCATTCAGAAATGCCTGTAATCCGCGAACTCCAAATGCAGCACGGTAACCCATCCCCCGGACTAGAAGGCGCTCTCCAAGAGCATAATGGCCGCGTTCGCTAATCTGAATCCCCGGTAATCCCCGAAGTACACGCTGTAGAGATAATCCAGGCTCGGAATCAACTACTTCATGTTGTCGAATGAAAATGCTTCGGGCCGCCGTGGTGTAAGTCTCGAAACGGCGGGTGGCTTCAACTGTGACGGGTGGCAGAGAGACGACCGTGGAGTCCTGTGCGAAACAGGGAGCCAGCAAAAGTCCAAAGTAGAATAAAATCACTATACCGCGGTAATTCATTTGAATGGGACAACGAGTTTCAGTAGTATCCAAGGAATTTCTACGTTCAGAGACAATCTTGCAGACATCGATTCATCCTCACGACTAAGATCCATCAGCTATAAATCATCGGTGGTATCATCAAATCAAACGAATTGTCCTGCTCAGGGTAAATGGTAGTTCTATTTACTGCGTTTTAACTTGATAGAGCCAGAAATCATCAATAATGATTGTCCTCGGTTTTAGGCTGATAGGTATCCAGATTTGATCCATTTTACTGAGCAGATACAAAAATGCTGATTTCGATTGAGGGAATTGATGGTGCTGGAAAAGGGACACAGGCTAGACAACTTCTGGATCATGCCCGAAGTTCAGGATATACCGCTGAACTTATTTCCTTTCCACGTTATACCTATACTCATTGCTCAAAAATGGTTGCCGCCTACTTGAACGGAGAATTTGGGCGGTTAGAGCGGGTCCCCCCGGCATTTGCAGCAACCCTCTTCGCGCTTGATCGAATGGAAAGCCGCCTCCACATTGAGCAGTTGTGCGAGCAACATGAACTCATCATTGTAGATCGGTATGTTGCCTCGAATCTGGCCTATCAGAGTGCCCGCATTACAATGCCAGAACGCATCGAATTCACACAGTGGCTCTTAAACCTTGAATATGAGGTATTTGATCTGCCAAAGCCCGATCTAACCTTGTTCCTTGATATTCCCTCTCAAATATCTAAGGAACTAATTGCCAGAAAAGAAACTCGAAGCTACACAGAAGATGCTTACGATCTGCATGAACGCGACTCAGACTATCTCTCCAATGTGAGGCAGATCTATCATTGGTTGATCGGTTCGCGATATTTGGATCCATGTCTTGTAGTCAACTGTATGGATCCCAATGGAGTTCTACGAGATTTAGAGAACATTGGACAAGAGGTCTATGATTTAGTGGTTCAGCACTTAGACAATGGTGTGGCGACCGGTTCGATAAACTGATCCCTCGGTGTAGACAAACCTGCACATCCAACTGGGCAAGGAATTCAAGGCTTGAATGAACCTCAACCAGAGGTATTACGTAATGATAGTGTAAAGAGCGAGAGTATACTCCCGAGGGTTCTAGATGAATCATCATTCAATCAATTCTTTTTGGCTCTTCTTCGTTTCTGTTAACCTTTTCCTTCTCACAAGTTGTCAGAGGGCTCCTGAGGAAGAAGTGGATACACCCGAAATTGTGGCGACCAAGAATGGGATTGATCAGGACGTTGTGCTATCTATTGAGAAATCTGATGAAGAGATTCTCAGAGCTATTGCTTTGGAGTTAGAAAAAAATCTTGAGGAAAGATCGGAGGAGTTAGTCCCCGTCATTGATTACCAGGAGTTAGAGGGATTTCTTCCAAAACAGATCCGTGATATCCCACGGACTATCACGGAGAGACAGACCTTTTCGATCAAAAGTGCTTTTTCTAAAATACAGGGAAAGTATGACAACGGGAATGAAGTGATCACGGTTACTCTGCTTGATCTGGCAGGATTTGGGAAACTTGCTGCCTATATGTTAACGGATTGGTTGGACGTAGAGATTGATCGAGAGAGTGATCGGGGCTTTGAGCGGACTTACATCTTTCAGGATCATGCCAACGAGCACCCGACCTATGAGCGGTATTTGAATGAACACGGTAATGAGTCCTGTGATCTACATTCTTGGGTGCATGAACGATTTCTTGTTGCAATCGCTGGAGAGGGAGTACCCATGTCCATTTGCGAGTCTGTGCGAGACGAGATCTCCTTCAAGTACTTGGAACGATTAGCTGAATCACATCGCAGGGATTAAATCATAGTGGTGATTGCCTTAAATTTGGGAATCAATCACTCATTCTACATGCGGATTTATCTCGTAGGACTTCTTTCTCTGTATTTTCTGGTTCCGCTCTCTCAAGCTCAAATACCAGAGGTACCGTCTGCCCAGACTCCAACACTCAATTCGGAACGATTGACGAGTTTCAATCGACGCATCCAGAAAGCTCAACAGTCACTGTTATCCAATATACAGATTGAGAATATTGGGCCAACCGTGATGAGTGGCAGGATCGTTGATATTGATGTGAATCCAAAAGATCCTGTTCAGATGTATGTCGCATACGCGTCAGGAGGGCTGTGGCGCAGTGAGACAAACGGGTATTCATTTGAACCGTTATTTGATGAGGAAGCCTCTATGGTCATAGGGGATATTGCAGTTGATTGGGCGCATAATGTGATCTGGATAGGGACGGGGGAAAACAACTCAAGTCGATCTTCCTATGCCGGGACGGGTGTGTACCGCTCCTCGGATCGTGGAGAATCCTGGCAACATATGGGACTTGAGGATACCCACCGGATTGGTCGAATTATTCTTCATCCTACAGACCCCCAAATCATATGGGTTGCTGCAGTTGGCGCATTATATTCTCCAAACTCACACCGTGGAGTCTATAAGACCATAGATGGTGGAAATACTTGGACGAAGATATTATTTATTTCCGATCAAGCTGGGATCATTGACATGGTCATTGATCCCATGAATCCTGATATCCTGTATGCCGCCAGTTGGCATCGTGCGCGTCATGCGTGGAACTTTATTGAGAGTGGAAGTGGATCGGGAATTTGGAAATCAGTAAATGGAGGATCCTCTTGGGAGAGAATCTCGGCTGAAGGATTTCCAAATGGAGATACCGTCGGACGCATTGGGCTTGCGATTTTTCCTGGCAATCCTCAGATTCTCTATGCTCTCGTTGATAATCAAGAGCGCCATGCGGTTGAGGAAGAGGAGGAGGTACCCACCTTAACCAGAGAGGATCTCCGTTCCATGAGTGTTTCTGAGTTTTTAGCCTTAGATAATACGGTGATAACTGAGTATTTAGAGGAGAATAATATGGAAGAGAGGTACAGTGCTGAAGATATTCGATCCAGAGTAGAGGAAGGGACGCTGGAGCCCATACACTTGGTTTGGTATGTGGAGGATGCGAACCGTGAATTGTTTGATACTCCTGTGATTGGCGCTGAAGTCTACCGTTCCGAGGATGGTGGAGCAACTTGGTCGCGGACTCATGAAGATGATTTGGACCGCGTGTATTACTCGTATGGTTACTATTTTGGAGAAATTCGTGTTGATCCGTTGGATGCCGATAGAGTCTATATTTTAGGCGTCCCACTCCTATTCTCTGGCGATGGGGGTACCTCTTGGGAATCTATCGGTGGGCCAAGCGTGCATGTGGATCATCATGCTCTTTGGATTAATCCCTCTAAATCGGGACATTTGATAAATGGCAACGATGGTGGATTGAATATCACATACGACAATGGTACATCCTGGTTCAAAGGAAATACCCCGTCGGTTGGACAGTTCTACGCGATTGGTGTAGATGATAAAACTCCCTATCATGTGTATGGTGGACTTCAGGATAATGGGGTATGGGGTGGCCCTCATACTCACACAGAATCAACATCTTGGCATGCGAGCGGGAACTATTCATATACGAGGTTCCTTGGCGGAGATGGTATGCAAGTAGAGGTGGATACCCGAACCAATGACATTATCTATACTGGCTCGCAGTTTGGTGCATATTATCGAATAGATACGAATGATCAATCGCGCACATCCATTCGGCCACATCATTCTTTAGGAGAGCGCCCCCTTCGTTACAACTGGCAGACTCCCATTCATTTGTCTTGGCATAATCAAGATATTTTGTACTATGGCTCAAATAAACTCCACCGTTCATTCAACCGTGGAGACGACTGGGAAACGCTTTCGGGTGATCTGACTCGTGGGGGACGGTCAGGCGATGTACCCTATGGTACGCTCACGAGTATTGATGAATCGCCACTTAGGTTTGGGCTAGTATATGTGGGCTCAGATGATGGCTTGGTTCATATGTCACGAGATGGAGGCTATACTTGGGAGGATATTACGAGCGCAGACTGGGGCGAGCTCTGGATCAGTCGCGTGGAGGCATCCAACCATAAGCTCGGGCGGGTATACGTGACACTCAATGGGTACAGATGGGATCACTTTGCACCATATGTGTACCGATCAGATGATTTTGGACAGACCTGGAAGGCACTACACAGTGACCTCCCGATGGAGCCTGTCAATGTGATTCTTGAGGATCCGGTCAATCCAAACTTACTTTATTTGGGTACGGATCACGGTTTATATGTATCCCTAGATCAAGGGAGGTCATTCATGTCAATGCAGAAAGGATTACCCCATGTACCTGTACACGATCTCAAACTGCAGCACCGAAAAAAGCACTTACTCATTGGAACTCATGGCAGGTCCATTTACCGTGCCAATATTGCACCTCTTCAAGATTTGACTCCAGAGGTGATTCAGTTGCCCCTTATGGTGTTTAAGCCTGATGAGCAGATCCACAACTCCAATTGGGGAGCTCAGTTGACTTGGTGGGCAGATGAGATTGTGGCGCCGGAACTTCAACTCACCTATTGGGCGGGCCAGACGGGAGAGGTGACGGTAGAGGTCAGAGATCTGGAAGGACTCACACTTAGACTACTGACCGATAATGCAGAGCGAGGGATTAATTTCCTAACTTACGATCTTTCAATTGATGAAGCAACGGTAACCGCATTGAATAAAGAGAGTGAAGAGCCCCTTGAGGCAGCTGAAAATGGGACATACTACCTGATTCCAGGAGAGTACCAGATCCTCTTCAAGCTTGGAAATGCAGAAGAGTCCGTGACGTTCCGAATCAACGATTCAAGGGACAAGTGAAGGGGTACCTTCTAATTGGGGACTTAGTCGGCTAACAAGTTGGGTAAATTGTGGCATGAGAGCTTCGGGAAGCGGTTCCGAGGGGGGCATTTTCACTTTTAGCGCATCAATCTGCCGTCCGTTTTTCCAGAAGCGATAACAAACATGCGGCCCGGTAGCCAACCCCGTACTCCCGACATATCCAATTAACTGGCCTTGTTTGATGCGAACCCCAGGACGAATTCCCTTGGCAATACGGGACATATGTAAGTAGCCAGTGGAGTACACATCATTGTGCCGGATTTTAACATAGTTACCATTTCCATGTGTGTATGCAGCATTGGTCACTGAACCGTCAGCGGTCGCAACGATAGGGGTTCCTCTGGGTGCGGCAAAATCAGTACCAAGGTGAGGTATATGACGCTTTTGTACGGGATGGAACCGGCTCAGGCTATATCGGGAAGATATGCGAGAATAATCTAAAGGGGCTTGAAGAAACGGTCGCTTCAGAGCTCGTCCGGTTTCATCATAGAATCCTGAACTCTCATCATCAGGAAAGAAAAATGCGTAGAATTCTTTTCCTCCATGACGCATGCGGGCACCCTTGACTTCGGTGGCGACAGATTGTCCGTTCGCTACCTGATCTTCAAACAAGATTGAGAAATCATCGCCAGGTTGAAGGTGAAAAAAACTGATTTGCCAGGCAAAAATTTCACTCAGTTTCATGGCTAGTTCAGGGGCAAGGTTCGCATCCATTACCGCTTGATACAGTGAGGTCTCAATAGTGCCAAATCCCTTATGTGTAAAGGTAGTTCTCTGAAAATAATCTTCGTGTACCAGTACGGAATCTCGTAAATCAAAGAGAAGAAAGTGCTCTACGCTGGGTTGATATACAAGGAATGAGATCGCACCACTGATGGAGTCCGTGTAAGCATACAAGGGATCACCTCTACGAATCTTTTGGAGATCCACAAATGAGGCTGCTTTTTCAGAGGCGGTGTGAATGACATTTTGAGATACCCCCCAATTGCTCATAATTGAACCTAAAGTCTCTCCTCTTTTTACATTGAATGCGTGCTCAACTAATCCAGTAACGGGCAGGTCAAACTGATTACGTTCAATGATCAAGGCAAGGGGGGATTGCTGTTCAATTTGGGGATTGGTTGGCAGATGGGCTGCGGCCAATAGACAGATAAATACATAGAATCGCGCCATGTTTATTTCGCCCCAGTTCTTGGATTATGGTTTGCACAGATACAGTTGTGTTCTGACCGAATCACTCATTGAACCCACCGTACGTCTGAGACTCCTGAATCATGGTTTGCCCGTCGAGCTAGCACAAAGAGTAAATCAGAAAGTCGATTAAGATACTGGAGAACGCATGTATCTGATGATATAGTATCTAGGTTCTCAGCAAGGGAACGTTCTGCACGCCGACACACGCCTCGTGCCAGATGTAGCATTGACGCAACTTGGGTCCCACCAGGTAGGATAAAGTGCTGGAGGCGTTCCAGTTCGGTTTCCCATTCGTCAATTGCTTGTTCCAAAGCTTTGATATGCTCATCCTGAATACGTGGTACAGTTGCGCGTGAGTCGGATGGGGTGGCAAGATCAGCGCCAAGGATAAAGAGTTCATGTTGCAGGCGCACCAAAAGAGAGCGCAGGTCCTCAGAATTGGGCGATAATACTGCACATGCGATACCGAGGGCGGCATTCGTTTCGTCTACGGCCCCCATGGCTTGAATCCGCGGATGATACTTAGGCACCCGGCTTCCTCCAAAGAGCCCCGTCGTTCCATCATCGCCTGTACGAGTATAAATTTTCATGATGAATCTGAGCAGGATTCAGCAAAGCAAGTGTACAATATCATCAAAATGTCATCCATAGTTCTCCGCTAACTAATGCCCCTTACTTTTGCTCCACTGAGGTTGGTATATGTACCGAAGGATGGACTTGATGCACACTCAGAAGTTCAATCAGGAAAGTGGGTATTCATAGTGAATTTTACATTCCCCTTGAGGCATCCGGTCAACTCTGGCATGCATATGAAATACTTCAGCCAGCAACTCTTTTTTTAAGACATCTCCGGGTATACCGGTATCAACAATCTGTCCATGATGGAGAACCAGAAGTTGGTCAGAAAATTTTGCAGCAAGTTCAAGATCGTGAAAAACGGCAAAAATCGTTTTGCCACTCTCCGCCAGTTCTTTCATTAACTCCAGAAACTGATATTGATGACACACATCCAAATGGCTTGTTGGCTCGTCGAGCAAAAGCAAGCCAGAATCTTGAAGGAGCGCTTGGGCAAGGTATGCACGCTGACGCTCTCCTCCACTAAGTGACTGAATTGCCCGTTTAGCAAATCCTGAAAGACCAACTTTTTCAAGTACGGTATTCATTGAGATCTGATCTTCATGGGAGAGTCCTTCCAAAAGTGATTTTCGGGGTAACAAGCCAAGTAGCACCAGTTCCTCAACCGTAAAATCAAACGATAGCGAGGGGGCTTGTCGCAGGAAGGATACTTTTCGTGCCAATTCTTTTCTGGGCCAGTCCCGAATCTCTTTCCCTTCAAGCAGGACAGATCCTGAATAAGTTAAATAACCACAAATTGCTCGAAGTAACGTAGTTTTCCCACAGCCATTTGGTCCAATCAGTCCTGTAATTCTATTCGGACGGAGACTCAACCGGATTGAATGAATAATTCTAGAATCCAGTATTTGGACACTCAAGTCGCTTGCTTCAAGCAACGAAGGTTCCGAGTGAGGAACATTGTTATACGCTTGCGTAGGGTCCACAGGTCAGGAGCTGTCAAGATGAATTATCGAATCCTACTTGTATTAACGTTGATGATTGGACTCGGTGCCTGCGATTCTGGTATAGGACAGGAGGAATTTGAGAACCGTGCATTTTCGGAGCCAGATGGAATTACACGAACCAGTGAGAATGGTACAGTTCAATCTACGGACGAAGATGATTGGAGGATCTCGCCCGCATATTTGGGTCGCATCGTGATTGATCCTGCTTTCCCTAATCCAGTTCCATCAGGGGCCTCTGTTTCAGTGCCGGTTCGAATTCGGATTTCGGATTCGGTTCTGGGAGGTTTGGAGATCACAAGTTTTGATGCGAATGGACTCCCACGTAGGTTAGACAGGATTTCGGATGCTGGGGATCCGGGAGCGTATGTTTTTCGATTTATGCCACGAGTGTTGGGACTCACAGGGTTGATCAGGGTGTTCATCGTAGATCCCCAAGGCAGACTGGTTTCTTATGGAGATTTGCAAACAGACGGTTAAATCACTTCGTTCATGAAGCAACTATGGAGATGGGGAATCCTCAATGGATTTCTCTTTCTGATCACAGTTTCTGCTGTTGAAGCACAATCAGCGGATCCTTTGAGATTTATCCGCTGGACTGCTGGAGACGTACTTGCGATTCCTCAGTCTTCATTGACGTTGCATTCAGGTTTAAAAATTGGGATTGCAACAGGTGGAGTCTTGTTAGTTTCACACTTTGATCGTAGACTTTCGGAGAGCGCCAAGGGCCTCGCAGATTCTAGCCCTAGTCGCTTACGGAATGTTTTCCACGAAGCAGGGAATGTACAGATCCTTCGACCTATGGCAGCCATCCTGTTTGTGGGTGCGCTAACTGGTAGCAATACCCACTTCCAAGATGCTGCCTTCACATCTTTGGAGTCAATTGTTCTGGCGAATCTCTTGACCAGTGCTCTCAAAACGATCGTTGGGCGAGCAAGACCAAACCTTGATTTGGGACCTGGCTCAATTCAGCCATTCGGTGGGAATCGGTCTTTTCCTTCGGGGCATGCAACGACCATCTTTGCTCTTGCGACGCCCTGGGTCCTCTACTATCCTGGTATTGCATCTGGGGCATTATTTACCTTAGGAATTGGAACCGCAATGGCGAGGATGGCTGATGACTATCACTGGTTCAGTGATGTCGTCGCGGGAGCTCTCATTGGATTTGGAACGGGATACTTTCTCTCACGAAGACACCAGCGTCTTGCAAGTGGGGTAAATTTAGGAATAAATCATCAGGGGATTTCACTTACATGGAAGATTTAGCGGCATGCCTGAGTCGATCCATTAGGGCACGTCCCAAGTCCGTTTCTGCTACCCTTTGGCAATAGATGATCCTGATTCCAGAGCGGTCACACTCACGGAAAAATTCAAAAAGTTTATGGGCATACTCATTGATGTCAGAAGGAATCAAACATGCTTGGAATTTCGTGTTTGTGGAAGGTGGAAGAAGACCGATATATCCTTTTCTCTGCCCAGGAGTTGCATCTCGTGGAGTCTCAACAATTCGGATTTGTGCCGTGGGTGCGTAGTGATTGTAGCGCATGCCTGGACTACGCCGAGTGTCTGGGGGGGCAGAAGAAAATTCTGATACAACATTTCTGAGTGATTCTATACCGATTGCACCTGGTCGGAGTAGAGATGGATGTACTCCAGTACAATCTACGACGGTAGACTCAAGTCCTACGGTCGCCGGTGGCCCACAGAGGATGCAGTGAACCCGATGATTCAAATCTTCAGCCGCGGATTGCCAAGTTGTAGCACTTGGGCGGCCACTAATATTTGCGGAGGGAGCAGCGACTGGAATACCAGCCGCTTTCAAAAATTTCATCGCCAGCGGAAAGGCCGGCATGCGGATAGCCACAGTATCCAGTCCTCCTGAGACAATTTTTGGAAGAGATGGATGGCGAGGAAGAATAAGCGTGAGTGGACCTGGGAAGAATGCTTTCATGAGCCGCTGTGCAAGTGGATTGATCTCATCGGCCACACGCGAAGTATCAGCAAATGACCCAATATGAACGATCAATGGGTTTGATGAGGGACGTCCCTTTGCTAGATAGATTCGCTTGACTGCCTCCTCGTCCAGAGCGTTTGCGCCGAGCCCATACACAGTTTCGGTTGGAAATACAACTAGGCCGCCATTGAACAAAAAGCTTGCGGCGTTAATTGGATCTTTCGTAAAATGTGTATTTAGGGACGCAGACATTATAGGAACTGAAACCAGTTTCCTTGATGATGGGTTTATGCGCTTTATTGGTCAGGTAGCTCAGGTGGTAGAGCAACGGACTGAAAATCCGTGTGTCGGGGGTTCAAATCCCTCCCTGACCACCGTAAACAATTATAACCTAAATTTGGTATAACAATTTGGTTTTTCCAAGTTTAACGTATGCTGGTCCGGTAGTTCAGTTTGGTTAGAATGCTGGCCTGTCACGCCAGAGGTCGCGGGTTCGAGTCCCGTCCGGACCGCACAAAGGGGTACTTCATGATTGAGGTACCCCTTTTGCTATGAATAATGTAATGATGTAGAGAACTCCGATCTTTTTCTTGAAAGCCACACTTTTCAATTTAATCATCTCCAATTTTGAATCAATTAAGCTAAAGCCATTCAGCAATTTGGCTTATATTTCCCCCTGATTCATTCCCTTGTTCTTGACTGTGCTACCTCTGCACGAAATTCTTGCAATTCCTTGTGCAGTTGAGCCACTTTTTCCTCTAAATCATCGGAATTATCAGAGACCAGTGTATCTACGAACACGGCATTTGCGATGGACAGACCAAAAATGCCACAGATGAGAACGGCGAAGGCAACGTAAATTCTGAGACCAAGGACATAGCCATCCGATACTCCCCGTGCTGCAAGGATTTCAGGGATTTCGTACCAACCCTCCACGGTGAAAATTTTAATCATTGAATACATTGAGTAGAAGGGATTGCCGAAGAATTCTCTTGCTTCGGGGATTCCTCCAAATAGCAGGGTCGCGGCCATGGAAAGGATCAGGTTCAGGAAGATTAACATCAACAGTACTCCAACCGATGCTTTCAAAGCTCGAATGACTCCCCGCAAAATTTTATCCCCATCGGGAACAAGGCGGAGCGGTCGGATAAGGCGCAGGATCCGTGCGAGTCTCAGAATAGTAATGATTCCTAAGTCTTCGCTCCCTATATGAAATAAAAGGCTAAATGTAGCAGGAGTACTCGAGATCACGATGACAAAATCAAAGATGTTCCATGGATCCGCAGCGTACTGCTTAAAAGATCCCGAGTGACGGACTTTGATGATGATTTCTGAAAGAAAGTAAAGGAGAAATCCGAAGTCAATCCATTGGATCACAGGGCCCGCCTGTGCATGCACCTCTGGGAATGCATCCAGAAATAGAGTCAATCCATTGATGCAGATGATGGTCAGTACAATCGGCTCACGAACAATAAGTGGTAAAGCGTTTTGTTGATTCATGAATTCGTCAAAAGGCAGACACAGGTATCCTGAGGATCAGCGAAAGACCGTAAATTCTAGAATTCCTATGATGTGATGATAGTTATTCAGATGTAATTCTGCGAAGTCAAGAACAGATGGTGAATTTGGGAGCCAGCGACATGTCGTCATGTTAAGGGCTTCCTGAACATCATTTCGACGCACAAAAATTAGGTGATGTAGGTGAATTATTTATTGCTGATTAATACGGGATAAGATTTTATTCGTATATTGCGTCCATTGCGCCTTCGGTCTGGGCACTTTGCTCAGGTAATAGGGAATCCGGTCCCTTCTTTATTTACAAGAATTAAGCCGGAACTGTACCCGCAACTGTAGGCCGTACGGAAGCAGAGATGCTTCCAGAGAAGAGGAGAGAGGGAGTACATAGTCACTGTCTGAGTTGATGGGAAGGCTATGGACACCGCTTCTTCGGGCACACCGAGTGTGCGTACGGCGAGTCAGGAAACCTGCCGAGGGAAAAACGCGCCACCAACCTCCGGGCTTTGAGGTCTATGGTCGGCATCTGCTGGGATAACTAGCCAGACGCAGCGGCCGAGATCTCTTGATTGGGGTTAAGGTACCAACATGCTGCGTATCCTATTTCTTTTTTGTGCACTCCAGCCGCTTCCGGTCTTAGCTACACAAGTAGCCGATAGTACTGTAAAGCTTCCCCCGATTACGGTTACCGCATTGCGGATGCCCGTTTCTGTTGTATATGCACCCATACGGACGCAGGTACTTGATCGGAGTGCCATCTTTGAATCTGGTTCTCGGACTGTGGCCGATCTACTGCGCCAACGTTCTGCGTTGTATGTGCGACATTACGTAGGAGGGCTATCAACATTATCTCAGCGTGGTGGCACAGCCTCACAAACTCTTGTTCTACTTGATGGCCACCGAATTGCAAGCCCCCAGGCTGGGCAACTGGATCTGTCTTTGCTACCAACGATACTTTTAAATTCGGTAGAGGTTACCTCTGGTGCAGGTGGAGTTCTGTATGGTACCGATGCCATCGGCGGTGTGGTAAACCTTCAAACAGCATCTTCCGAAAACCTCGTCATAGCACAGGCTGAAACGGGGGCATGGGGGAAACTCCATGGTGCCGTATACGGCTCCCTACGTAGGGGACGCCTATCAGGCACTGTGGCGGGTGAGATAGATCGGTATAAGGGTGATTATCCTTACTTGAATCGTGCACTATTTCCCCCGCAAGAATCGCCTCGTGAGGGAGGCGACCAACAAAAACATTCGATTTTCGGGTCAATGACATGGACACGCCCCGATGATGAATGGCGGATAAGTTTCTGGTACAATGACGCTGAACGTGGGCTGCCGAACATTAATTCTTCACTGCCCTCAGGTGAACGCCAGTGGGACGAGCATTTGCGTGTCTGGACGCATGCAAGGCGGAAATGGGCATGGGGTACATTGAAGGCCGGTGGTCTCGTTCAAGCAGGGGCACTCCGTTACATCAATCCAAGTAGTCACATTGATAATACTGGCCGTACGATTTTATCATCTATCCAAGCCAATATTGAACTAACGCCAATCCATGCTTGGCAATTGGGCGGAGGAGTAGAAGCAGGATTTGGTCAAGCAGACCACCCGAGTCTGCAACAGGGAAATCTGGAAAGTCGTTATGCTATGTATGTCCACGCCATAGGGAATTGGGGACCAATAACCATATACCCAGCTCTGCGCTTAGATCATTATGCTCGGCCAAAAAGGGTCAGCCCAGCCATTCCCAGTCTCGGAGTAAATATCTATCTAAAGAATAATCTCCATCTAAAGGGAACGGCAGCTTCTGCATTCAGGATGCCCACCTTTAATGACCGGTTTTGGTTACCGGGGGGAAATCCAGATCTGAGTCCTGAACATGGAGAGTCTTATGATGCTGGTCTGGTATGGTTATATAGTGGTTTACAGGTTGAAATTACCACTTTCATGATCCGACTGCGTGATCAAATTGTGTGGCAGCCAACACCTGCCGGATACTGGTCACCGCGCAACGTTAACCGTGTGACGAATTATGGCTTGGAGACCTCCATTGATTTTCAAAATGCTCTGACTGCAAGAACGAAAGCTCGAGCGGGTCTAGTGTGGACACATGTGGCACAGAAGAGCGATTCGTTCCTGCGGCTTACCCCGCGAAACGCAATCAAAGGTCACATGCATCTTCGTTGGAGATTTTTGGCAGCCGGTATCTCCGCAAGCTACACTGGTGCGCTCGCGATAACGTCGGCCACTGAGTCAAATCCCTTTTTACTGGTACATGGCCAATTGAAGATGTACACGGGTCCTATTTCCTTGGGTGTCCATGGTGAAAACCTTCTGGATGTTCGCTACGAATATTTGCCAGCCAATCCGATGCCTCCGAGGCAGGTCCGGCTGGTTCTAACTCTAAAATTTCAATAGATATTATTCAAAAATGACAAAGTTTTTTCAGTTTTGCATCTTAATGGTGTTTATCTCCGCACCTGTTTCCGCTCAGGAAATTTTGGGCGTGTATGTCGCTAATCAGGGAAATTTTTCCGATCGGAATGGTTCAATTACATGGTATGATTTAGCAACTGGACAGGCAGAGCAGGTTCTATCGAACTTTGGTACGCTTGCCCAAAGCATTACCCTACACGGTAATTTTGGCTATATCGCGTCAAACACATCAAACAATGTAGATATTCTGGACTTATCCACCAACATGCGTGTCGGTCAGATTCCCAAGGTGGCCAGTCCGCGATATATCGGCGTGGTTGATCAGGACAAAGCCTACGTATCTGAGTTGCTGGACCCAGGCAAAGTAAAAGTACTGAATCTGCAGACGGGGACTGTGTCCGACTCTGTGGACACAGGCGCCAGGCCTGAAGATATTGCCGTGGTGGGCAACCGTGCGTTCGTGGCTAACTCTGGATGGGGTAAAGATTCCACGCTTACTGTGATCGATACCCAGACCGATACGGTAATTGAAACGATTAATTTGGGATGTGATGGTCCCCGGCACCTTGAAGTTGATCAGCAGGGTGATCTCTGGGCGTTTTGTACGGGCGACACAGTCTATAACTCGGATTTCACCGAGATTATTGAAACCACCAATGGAGTAGCTGTTGTGCTGAATCCTCAGACCAGTGAAATCCTGAATCGCATTGAGTTAAGCCATCAAGTCGGTGCCAGTGCCTCAGGTCAAGATTCTTACCATAGTCCCGAGAGCGAAGAAATTTTTCTGATTCGTAGCGACAGCTCAATGGTTTTAGTTTTTGATACTAATACAAACATGTACAAGGAGTCCATTACCTTCTCGGGTACCGAGAGGGTAGGTGGTTTGGCGTACGATGCGACGGAGCGCCTATTCTACATTGGTCGATTTGACAGTGACTTTACCATAGCCTTTACAGAGCCGGGGTTTGTTCAGATTGCAAATCGAGATGATTTGTCAGAGGTTGGTCGATTTCCCGCAGGTATTGGTCCAGCACATGTAGTCCTGCATAAGTCCCCTCAAAACACAGCCGTGGAAGAGATTGGCGTGCCTCAGATCGTAAGTTTGTCACCAGCTTATCCGAATCCCTTTACTCATTCTACCACACTCACGTATGTACTAGAACAGGCTCAGCAGGTATCTTTGATCATCTATGATGCATTAGGTCGTGAGGTTGCCCATCCAGTGTCGGGTTTGAGGTCGGCTGGTGAGCATCGCGTGGTATGGGAAGCAGACCGGTTGCCGGCGGGGACTTATTTTAGCCGGCTGATAATTGATGGGCAGATAGCCACTGGAACGCTAGTGCGAACGAATTAACTGTCTCCACACGAAAATTTGCTAACAGCCACATGAGACTCCAAAATGTGCATAAATAACATGACGGATTCTCTTGCTGATTGGATTCCTTACTTCTACGCGGGGATGTGTCATTATTGGTGGAGTTTAGGGGGCAACCTTAACCCTCAAACCCTTATACTTAATGAACCTCTACTAAGAATGGCACGTCCCCCACAATAGACTTCGTATAGATTGTGCAATAGCTACCATAAGTTGATATGAATTCTTTTCATTTCAGTTGCTTTACGGGTTTGAGTCGGTTTTCCAGAGCATGCGGATGGGAACTGCAAACATCCCATCCCCATAACTGGCACAAAGTTCTCCATCGTACAGCAGGGCACCAAATGTGAATCTATCTTCATGAGCTACCTTGATCTTTCGTAATGCCCTGAAATCGGAACGAGTGATTGATGCGCCTGCCTTGATTTCAATACCTGCTAATTTGGAGCCTCCGAACTCAATAAGCAGATCTGCTTCAATCCCGTCACGATCCCGGTAATGGTAGAACCTGTAAGGCTTACCAGGCGTGTTTACTTGTCGCCTTAATTCCTGAAACACAAATGATTTTACGAGTTGGCCCATAAGGTTACGATCACTGAGCAAATCATCTTCATCAATATTCAAAAGTGAACATGCGAGACCAGTATCGCCAAGATGAATTTTAGTTGTTTTAATCATCCTTTTCATCCAGTTACTATGCCAAGGTAGAAGCCTCTCAATCAAGAATTGGCGCTCTAATAATGTCAGATAGTTCCGTGCTGTATTACGATTCATTTGCAGTGTGGCTGCGATTGAAGAGACGTTGAACAACTGTGAAGATAAATTAGCTGTGGCGGTGAGTAAACTGAGAAGTGATTCAAGAGAATGGATACTTTCCTGCCCAAAAATGTCATTCTGAACTAAGCTGACGACATAGCTGTTGTACCAAGCAGAGCGTATGTTACCTATGGGGATAGCCAGCGCAGGAGGATAGCCACCAGCTACGATTTGCTCTGCAAGGTTTCTTCTCAGGGGCTCGGTTTGACTCATTCCAAAGTCTCCCTCGAAGAGTCGCTCGAGAAAGGGAGTTGCGTTCGAGCCTCTTTCAAAATTCTTTATTTTCACCTGTTGTCCCACTGAATTGTGGCTTAAACTGTCTCAGTTTAGTCGGACCACGCGAAATCTTCAGTATGGGAACCTCTTTCGAAATCCTTCAAAAAATCATCCAATTGAGGAATTTTGAAAGAGGCTCGGATGATAAAGATAATTCGGTTTGATAGAAAACCATAGGAGTGTGAACTGATTAGAGTAATTTAACGAGAGTGTGGTCAATGAGAATATAGAGCGTTTGGCGGGGCGATTTTTAAGAGTGCTGAAGATAAAGGAAATACAGGGGAGGGACACTGATTCGCATCAAGTGGGGGAGAGAACAGAAAACAAAATCCCCCTTCTTCTGGAACACACCAGTGGTAATGTGCTGAAGATTATAATGGTAGATTTCTTTATATTCATGGTATAAAATGATTTCACTTTCTAACCAGATTAATCGTCAGATGCATAGATTTGTACTGCTTTCAATTCCTGTTCTGCTCTTTTTCATTTCGCCTGCGATAGCTCAGGAACAAATCTTTGAGTGGGTACCAGGCCAATCGGATGTTGGCCCGCCTCATCCTCTTTTTCAAGTCTCCGATCTTCCCCCTTATGCTCCCGGTTTTCAGCGCGGCGCCCCAAGTATTGCCGGGCCAATAGATCTAGATGGTGATGGAAAAGTTGAGGTTGTTCTTACTGATTATTCAGGAGGTGGTCGAGCGCATGTTCTTGAAAGTTTGGGAGATGGCAATTGGGAGCTCACTTACTCCTCCCTTTCAATAAATCTCAAATCTAACTCTATTGATCAAGCCAGAGGTGTCGGAGTCGGAGACTTGGATGGCGATGGTTTCGGGGAAATTTATGTTTTCGTAGGGGAAGACTCACTGGCACTAAATAGTCCAGATGGCGCAGCTATCACAACATTCTTAAAGGGCCCCAGCCTTGGGATCCTTGAGGCAACAGGTGACAATACATTCAGTTTTTTACCAGACTTTTGGAATTTTGATACGGATGTACCAGAACGGTTACACACTGAACAGATTACGGTTGCTGATGTAGATGGAGATGAGATAAATGAACTACTTTTCGGAAATAGCAGTGCTGAAAATCAATATGATAGTTGGTACATTCTGACGGCAAATGACCTTGGAACGTCTTTATCCACCTTTACACTGGAGGCTAGGTTTAGTACCAGAGCCACAGAAGATTATGATCCTGTAGATCGCGGAGGAGGAGGAGCTTTTGGAATTGTTCCTGCGGATTTGGATGGAGATGGCACCTACGAGATTGCTCTGTCCAGTTGGAATTCCATGAATTTTACCAACCTTGATGTGACAGGGCCTGACACATATGTTAATCCTGAGGGTGAGAATGCTTACTATCAAGCTTCGGTAGATGATGATGTTCCATTTTTTGGTTGTACTGTTGTGGATATGGATGAGAACGGAGATGATGAGATCTACTGTCCCTCCTATTTAACCCGAGGTCTTGTGATCATCAACTACGAGTCTGGGGAAGACCCACTTGTGATCACCGAAGAGAATGTGGTCTTTCCTTTGGTGAATGATGTTTCTGATTGGGGGCTTACGCATGGAGACATTGATAAAGATGGTATTCCAGAACTAATCGGAACTGGTCGCCCCTATACTCCTGAGGAGTTTGCTGCTGGAAATCCTCCAAGACCTGTTACGATCGTTGACTATGATGGCACGGGCAATGTTGAAGATCCGAGCAGTTACAAAGTACGCCACATTGAATTTGAAATGCCAGAGGGAATGATTTTTGACACAGTGAATCGAGATAGTGCGGGTATCCAATCAACGTATTTCACGACGACCTACTTAGATGATCTATTAGGTGAACCAGGATTACGTTTCGGGAAGTTCGCATATTTGGGTGATACAGATGAAGATGGACACAATGAGGTTGCAGCCTCTGTCTCTGGGGTTCCAGACAGCGTTTATGTTTACAACGAGGTCTTTAACCCTGCTGATAGTTCTTATACCCGTACTACTGAGTCTGCGGTCCCCCACCCTTTCCGTAGCTTTATGTTGGTACTTTCAGGTGAGGGACTCACGCCGACCTTCATTACTGGGGACAAGGTAATTGTTCCCACAGATTTTGAGTTGCATTCTAATTATCCCAACCCATTTAATCCTGCCACTACATTTTCTTTCACACTGCCATTGGACAGGCGTGTAAGCGTTAGGGTTTATGATATTACCGGACGTCTTATCCGCACTCTGATTAGTGATGAGCAGTTCGTACAAGGTACACACTCAGTTACGTGGGATGGACTCTCTGATACCGGAACGGCAGTTTCTAGCGGTCAATATGTCTACACCTTGGAATGGGGGCAATTCAGACATTCCCGTCCAATGGTGTTGGTCAAGTAAAGACCATCAGAGGAAGGAAGGAAAACCTTCCTTCCTCTGATCTGAGATAGGTTTATCAGAATTCTGGTCTAACTTTTTTTTAAGGAGATGTACAGGACAACACCAATGGCCGATTAACTGTAAGCCACATACTCTTGTTGGGTACTCGTAATTGATCTCGTTTAGGTTATTGGGTGTGCTGACGTTCCTCGGCAACTATGTTCTCTTATCCTGTTGGCACACTTCGGTGAAGCGGGTGCGAGGAAATATCACAGAGATATCATCCGATCTCAGGCTAATCAATTGCTGGTAGTAAAGTATTCCTAATAAATTTTATCTGTTCTCCCAAACTCACAGATCCTGCTGCAATACCAACGAATTCAAACACGAGTGTGCACTGCTTTAATATCTTGGTATCACCTATATGTGGTCTGCGAGTGCATTCAAGATTAGCTATCCCTGAAAATCAAATACAAGCCCACTCGGGTAGGTGCAATTAGAAAGAGTGGAGTAGAGATATTGTCAGTTTTTGTTTGGGTTTGTTGCAGGGAGCGATTAAACTAAATTTCGTGACTTGCGTAATCGAGATTGCCTCATGATGTTCAAGACATTACTCCCGAGTGGGCTCCATGAAAATAGCTTTCCCCGAGAGCCCCAGATTGATCTTGGGAGAATGATTTTACTCTGATTAGATATTCTTCCCAATTACAGCCACCATTTTGACATCTTTTTTCATCCGTCACCCCAGAATCAAAGTAGTGTTCTTGATTCCTGATCCGGGTCTATTGATTCTATGGGCTCCTCTCTCTCTCTTACATGAAATCTTTACGAAGACAATTGATGAATACCTCTAGGGTTTCGGTGAAGGCCTTTGATATGTTTTGTGGGATAGGAGGTCTCTCCCACGGGTTACGGATGGCCGGAATTCCGGTTGTAGCAGGGCTTGATCATGATTCAACCTGTCGGTATGCATACGAGGAGAATAGTAGGGCAAAATTTATCCATACTGATATCAGAGATTCAATTTATTCAGATATTTTCTCTTGTCTTGCGGGTGCCAAATATCGAATTCTTGTTGGATGTGCCCCGTGTCAGCCATTTTCTACCCATACGACCAAGATTGGTAATCATCGAAGAAGCGACTCTAGGTGGAATTTAATTAATGAATTTTTGAAGTTCATTGTTGATGGAAAGCCGGAGGTCGCTTCAATGGAGAATGTCCCTGCCCTAAGAAAAAAGGAGATTTATTACTCTTTCAAAGATACTCTGCGAAAGCTTGGCTATCACGTAAGCGATGGGATCGTTCATTGTGAATACTTCGGTGTACCACAAAGGCGCCGTCGCTTAGTCATGCTCGCCTCATTGTTGGATGATATATCCTTACCCGAGCGATTGCTAGATAAGCCGATTACGGTTAAAGAGTCCATTGGACACCTGAAATATCTCGTTAGTGGTACGGCTAGCTCAGATGACCCAGTTCATATTTGCAGTAAACTATCTCCCTTAAATCTCAGTCGAATTAGAGCCTCTGTGCCGGGGGGGACATGGGAAGATTGGCCAGAAAAACTATTGCCAGAGTGCTATAAAAAAAGTAGTGGCAAATCATACTCAAGCGTTTACGGGCGAATGAGTTGGGATAAGCCCGCACCAACATTGACCACTCAGTTTTACTCTTACGGAACAGGTCGTTTTGGTCACCCCGAGCAGGATCGCGCACTCAGTATTCGGGAGGGTGCCATACTGCAATCATTTCCAGAAGATTATAAATTATCTCCTGTTGAAAAGCCCCTCGCCGTTTCGGTTGTCGGACGTCATATCGGTAATGCTGTCCCCCCATTATTAGGTAATGCCATTGGCAAATCCATTATTAGCCATATAGAGAGATATGAGGATGCAGTATGAATTAAAAATTGATTTAAATGCCTTAAATCATCTTGGAATCAATTTATACAGCAACGTTCCTGCGGTGCTGTCCGAACTTATTGCGAATGCGTGGGATGCCGATGCTAACAAGGTACATCTTGATATTCACCGAGATGTTGACAATACTCACATTATCGTGAGGGACGACGGATGTGGCATGGATGAAAATGATCTAAATGATAATTTTTTGACTGTTGGCTATCAAAGGCGAAAGACTCAGGAGAATGACCGCACTTCTAGTCTGAGTCGAAAAGTTATGGGGAGAAAAGGAATCGGTAAGCTTTCCGCTTTCTCTATCTCCGAACATGTTCAAATCTATACTCAGAAAAATGGTCAAACGATAGGAATAGAACTTGTCCTTGCGGATATCAAGCGAGATATTGAAAATGCCAAACCACATCATCCGAAGCCGATTCATTCTATCCCTGAAAAATACATAGTCAAATCCCAAACGGGAACCATCATTGTTTTATCAAAACTCAAAAAGCGGATCCAATCAACAATTTTCCAAAACCTACGGAAGCGCATCGCCCGAAGGTTCAATGTATGGTCAGACAATTTTCAAGTATTCATAGATGGAAAAGAGGTAGGAATTACAGATAGAGATTATTTTGGTAGGCTTGAATATGCAATAATTTACGGTAATTATGAGCTATCATATTTTGATGATCTCAATGCGGAGAATCGTTTAACGAAGCGTGATCATACGGTTGATAGTGGAATGGGCTATAAAGTAAAGGGATGGATAGGTTTGGTCAAGAAGTCTAGTCTATTACAAGAAAGTGATGAAAATCTCAACAAGCTCGCAATTCTAACTCGCGGGAAAATTGCATTAGAGGATATTCTTGAAACCTTCAGATTGGGAGGACTTTACACCAAATTTCTGATTGGCGAACTTGAAGCGAATTTTTTGGATCTAAGTGACAGAGAGGATATTGCTCTTTCCAGTAGGCAAGGTTTTATTGAAGAAGAAGGGCGATTTGTGGCTCTGCGTAAATTTGTGGGGCAAGAATTGAAGTTTCTGGAAGCAGAGCGTGCTAAATACAAGCGTGATGAAGGAGTTCAGAGGGCAGAGGAAATTCCTGAAATTAAAGCGTGGTTCAGAAAATTGAAAGGAGATACTCGCGAGTCAGCTACGAAGCTCTTCTCAAAAATCAACACAATAGTAATTGATGACGAACATCGGAAGACGCTCTATCAATACGGTGTTTTGGCCTTTGAGCATCTCCGTCACAAGGAAAAGTTAAACCAGTTGGATAAACTTGATATTCACCAGCTTGATTTAATCGTTCGTCTTTTCTCCGAATTGGATGATATAGAGGCCTCGTGGTATTACCAAATTACCCAAGGTCGCTTAGATGTTGTTCGGAAGCTGATCAATCATATTGAAGAGGATGCCTTTGAAAGAGTCATTCAAGAACACATTAGTTCACATCTTTGGTTACTTGACCCATCCTGGGATAGAGCAACCGAGGCCCCGCATATGGAAAAGAGGGTAAAGGCAGCATTTAATCAATTTCCTGAAAATAGAGAATTAAGAGAGGAGAGAGAGGGACGAATAGACATTATTTACAAAAAGTCTTCCGGTAAACATATAATTATTGAGTTAAAACGAGCTAGCGTAAGAACGGATACACATACCTTACTTGGGCAAGTTGACAAATATAGAAATGCAGTTCAGCAGGAGGCCAATAAAGCGGGAGACAATGATGTGGTTGAGACAATTTGTTTGGTAGGACATGAGTTGAAAGACTGGGATACTCCCGCACGTAAAAAGGAATCAGAGTTGACTCTCAAGCCAAAAAATATCCGAGTAGTAACTTACAGCCAGTTAATTAATGATGCAGAGATCAGCTATCGTAACTATCTTGAAAAATCCAAAGAGAAAGGGGAAATTAACAAGTTGCTGAATGCAATAGACCAGTATTAATCTTCAATATTGGATCATGTCAACATGAGTGAAGCTGTGATTCAAAGGATTGTGGTTGATGCTGCAGTGAATCTATTGACTCAGTGCGACTCGAGACAACCACCAACCACATCATCAGTCAACCTCAACCTAATAGATTGACTGATTCTGCTACTTGCAGAGCTCTTCAGCCCCAATTAATCCCGAATGATAGAAAGCCTGAATTGTATTGGGGTCGTATCAATTAAGTTGTCTTACTTCTAGCAGATACTGTTTCAGTTTTTCGTAACTTATGAATCGGATTTCCAGTAGATATCCCTTCCAGCGGTCAACTACCAAATAAATCTCTCATTGAAATGCAAAAAATTACGTTACACCTGTCTTTACTCCTCTTCTTGGTCCCCTCCGTCGTCGCTCAGACGGTTGGCGAACCTGAAATGGGCACTGTGGACTTCGCATGGGAGCCAAGTCAGGAAGAAGATGTTGGTGCGTTCCTCGTATTCCCTGGCTCTCCCGCTTATGCACCTGGGCTCAATTCTGGTGCGAGAAGTATTGCAGGTCCAGTTGACTTAGATAATGATGGAAAGATGGAAGTCGTTCTATCTGATTATTCTGGGGGAGGACGTGCACATGTAATAGAAAATGTAGGCGTTGACACCTGGGAATTGATTTACTCCTCCCCCACATTAGCCGCTAATGTAGGAAGTGCAAATAATGCCCGAGGTATTGGAGCTGGTGACTTGGACGGGGATGGTTTTGGAGAAATTTACCTCTTTATTGGTAACGATTTACCAGAGAGTAGCCCTGGAATTAGCCTTATTCCAGACCCACGCCTTGGGGCTCTTGAAGCGGATGGGGATAATAGCTTCAGCTTAACTAGAATAGCATTATGGGATTTTGAGGGTGACCTTCCTGATAGGTTTCGTACTGAGCGGATGATTATTCAAGATGTGGATGGCGAGATATTGACGAGCTTCTCTTCGCAAATAATGGGAGTCTCAACGAGTATGACAGTTGGTACGTTGTTACTGCTCAGGATATAGGTACCGATCTTGTAACTTGGAATATAGAAGCGAGATGGAGTAGTCGATCCTCTGAAGAGTTTGATCCCATTGATCGTGGAGGTGGCAGTCCGTATGGAATTCTTCCGGCTGACTTGGATGGGGATGGTAGTCATGAGCTTGTACTGACGTCTTGGAATATGCATAATTTTTCAAATATTGATATTTCCGGGGCCGATACGTATATGAGCCCTTCTGGTGAGCACGCATTTGCACGGGCAACCGAATCCGACCTTGTCGCATTGTTTGGATGCACTGCCGTAGATATGGATGGTAACAATGATGATGAAGTTTATTGTCCAATCCATAATACTGGCAGCATAGCTCTCCTAAATTATGAGGCTGGAGAAAATCCATTAGAGATTCGATTCACCAGAGATAGAACCTCCGACGATTTTAGCCTCAACAACATAGTCTCTCCAATCGTTGAAGACGCAATTGGTTGGGGAATTACGTCAGGCGATATTGATGGGGATGGAACTCCAGAACTGATTGGAACGGGGCCAGGTTATTCTGTAGATGATTTTGAGACAGGATCCCCACCAAAATGGGTGACAATCGTGGATTACAATAACGCGAATGATGGTGGAGTTGAAGATCCGAGTAGTTATAAAGTAAGGTACATTGAGTTCCCTACTCCTACCGAAACTCTCTTCAATACAGTTAATCGCGACAGTGCTGGCGTAATGACGACCTATTATGAAGGAGATGGTGGGGCGGCACATCAATTTGCCTACCTCGGTGATGTAGATGGAGATGGTGCAAACGAAGTAGCCATGAGCTTCCAGGCCGTCCCGGATAGCGTATATATGATCAATGAGTTGTTTAACCCCGCAGATTCAACCTTCAGTCGGGACACCACCGCCGCCGTTCCCAATCCACGACGAGCATTTTTGCGAGTGCTTTCTGGGGATGGAATCTCAACACGCATTTCCGAAGATCGTATCATCGTTCCGCAAGATTTTGAACTACATCCGAATTATCCGAACCCATTTAACCCCTCAACGACATTCTCATTTACCTTGCCACTGGACAAGCGCGTCAGTGTTAAGGTGTATGACATGACAGGGCGCTTAATCAGAACCCTCATCAATGATGAACAATTTGCCAAGGGTACTCATACAGTCAATTGGAATGGGCTTACAGAGAGTGGAATGTCTGTTGCAAGTGGACAGTACCTGTATACCTTGGAGTGGGGACAGTTCAGACATGCACGACGTATGGTGCTCTTGAAGTAAGTTCCCTTCCCATGAAAAATAGTTTGGCTGTATCACTTGATCGTCACTCCAGATCTGTCCAAAGAAGAGCATCCTTGGAAGGATAGGGTCATAAATGCGTCATCTTCTATTGCTTCTTGTCGTAAGTTGCCTATGGAGTGGATCTGTTTATGGACAGGGGAAGATTGCTGGACATATAGATGATGCTGATACGGGGGAAGAACTCATTGGCGTTGCTGTACTCATTGAAGGCACTGGGCGTGGTACCACGACCGATCTGGAAGGGAATTACGTTCTTCTCAATCTGCGCCCAGGCTCGTACTCATTAGTCTATTCTTATATCGGCTATCAGGGACAGCGCGTCACAGATATTCAGGTCACTAGTGGTCAAACGACACGAATAGATATTGAGTTGAGTCAGACCGTCATTGAGGGTGATGAATTAATCGTTCAGGCGGAGCGTCCTCTCGTTCAAAAGGATCTAACCGCATCTAAAAAAACCATTATTGCAGAAGAGATTGAGGCTCTTCCTGTCGAAACTCTCTTTGGTGTCCTTGCAACGACTGCGGGTGTTACCACCGGAGCCGGTGGAGAATTACATGTTCGCGGAGGACGCAGTAATGAGATATCCTATTTGGTTGATGGTCTCGCCGTAAGCAACCCGTTCAATACCAACGGAATTAACACCCGTGTGGCAATTGACGCGATTGAAGAACTTTCCGTGATTTCGGGGGCTTTCAATGCAGAATATGGCAAAGCCATGTCCGCGGTGGTTAATCTCGTGACGAAGGAAGGAAGCGAGCAGTTGGAAGGATCCATCACTGCTTACGGAGGCGATTACCTAACGCGCAACCATGAACTGTTTCTTTTGCCTGAGGGTCTCAGCCTCAACTCCACAATCTTAGAAGCTTCCTTGAGTGGCCCGATTCCAATCGGCCCAAGAGTCAGGTTTTTGGTTTCGGGTAGATATGACAATCATAGTGGTCATCTGTATGGAATTCGACAACACTTACCCAGTGACTCGGCAAATTTCAATAGCAATCCCTGGTACTATGAAATCCAGGGGAATCCATGGTGGGAGTACGTAGACAGCACCATCACACTTCCAGACGGATCAGAGGTTGGGGGGCAGGGGCTTACGCTACCCAATGAGCGCGTTGCAATGAATCCGAGTGATCGATTTAATGTGCTTTCAAAACTTACGGCCAGACTCACCAACAATACTCAACTAGAGTACTCCTTTTTAATTGATAACAGCGAGGCAAAAGGGTTCAGTTTTGGATACAGGTATAATCCAGATGGAGTCGCAAGTAATCGGCGTCGGAATCAGAATCACAGTCTTCATTATACCCATACACTGAATCCGCGCACATTTTATACCGTCAAGCTTTCTTGGGCCAAGGCATCCTATCAGTATTTCCTGTATGAAGATCCTTCTGATCCACGCTATGTTAAGGATATTGGGGGGATTGGTGGTGGGAATGTTACGGGTTTTCCGGGGAATAATTACCTCTTTGGCGGAAATCAAAAATCGCATATTTATGAGAACTCTGAATCACTTCGAGGCAAGGCAGACTTTACCCGCCAATTTGGGATCACACACGAGGTAAAAGTCGGGGTTGAAGTTCAGCAGCATAGTCTGAGCCGCCAGAATTTCATTGTTCTTTATGATGGTAACCAATATCCAGAACCAACCGTTGAGCCAGTTGATAACCCGTCTCATGACCGTTACGAGGATCAGAACGTACTTGAATTGAGTGCATATGCTCAAGACAAGTTGGAGTTTGACAACTTCATCATAAATGCAGGATTACGGTTTGAGCGATTTCAGCCTAATGGTACGTATATCCCAGACCTATTTAACCCCCTAGGGGAGTTAGCTGATGCATCCACCAAGAACCTGTTCTTGCCCCGACTTGGGGTATCATTCCCTATCACCGAACGTGGGATTATCCATTTTTCCTATGGGCATTTTGCACAAATGCCTTCATTACGCAATTTATTCATCAATCCAGAATTTGAATTTCCCAAGGGAAGTGCTCCAACCTTTGGGAATACTAACTTACGACCAGAGAGAACCGTGCAGTATGAATTTGGCGTACAGCAACAACTCGGAGAGTTACTGGCTGTTCACGTAACGGGATACTTTAAAAATATTCGGGATTACATGGCGCTTCAGCTGGTACGTCATTCAACTATCGCTGGTGAGGATCTTTACAATATTTATCTCAACAAGGCGTATGCCAATGTTACTGGGCTCACGGTTTCATTTACCAAGCGCAGGGCGCGAGATGGATTTTTGTCTGCTACACTGGATTATACTTTCCAGATCGCGGAAGGGAGCGATGACGATGCAAACAGATTTTTCTTCAATCGGTTGTCAGGGCGAGAAAATGAACTCGAGATAGTCCCACTCACGTTTGATCAGCGCCATGTGATTTCCTCTACAGTCACACTGTCGCGTTCTCGGCGAATGGGACTTTCGTTCAATGGTCAGTTCTCTACGGGCTATCCGTATTCTCCTCTAATTCTGGATCAAAATGTTGACCTACCGACGCGCAGTGGACGGAAGCCTGCCAAGTTGAACTTGGATGTTCACCTGTTCAGAGAATTTAAGGTGATAAATGTGCCGATCCGTGCCTTTGTAAAAGTATTCAATATATTGGACCGTTTGAACGAAAACTTTGTGTTTAACGATACCGGTCGAGCAACCTATTCGCTCTCAGCTCAGCGGAATTTGCATGCCACTTGGGAGCCAAATTATCATCTTCCTGGTGTTCACACCCTTGAAGAATATGATACTCGACCGCACTGGTATTCCTCACCACGCCAGGTCCGTGTTGGCTTAACTGTTTCTTTTTAATGGTTCTCAGATTCAGGGTTTCTTTGGTTTTGGTCTTTTTTCTGGTCTCTTTTCAGGTAAAGGCGCAGCAAAGTAAACTTGAACGTTTAAGAGGCTGGGATCAACATGAAGTCAATGCATGGCTTACCAGTCTGGGGAAGATTCCCTTTCGTAAAGGTGCAAATCAGGATTGTGAAGAAGGGATTACGAATCGCCGGGATGTTATTTTGAATGGGAATAGGATTACGACTCAAATCTTCAACTTTGGGTCCATCTCGGCACCGGGGAACACGATTACAGATATTGTCTGGAATGGACTCGGGTATGGGTATGAATTTGGTCCTTTCGTCGCCGCCGAAGTCGTGGACACGTATCGTGAGGACGGCCGTGCCCGTGATCCCCAGAGTGTTCCTTTGGAAGATGAGAATGGTATTCCGGTTCTTGATGAAGCGGGGAATCAAGTGTATGTCATGCGGATTGTTTCCGATGGTCTAGTTTCTAATGGAGGGGAAATCTCGCCAGATGGGTCCACTTTTTGGGGCTGGCAACCTATTTCTTGTGCGGAACCGGTTGGTAGCTTTGGAGGATTACAAGTCGTCAATCCCCAGTCAATCAGGATTCCTACGAATGATGATTCGGATGGCGATTTGGATGGGAAACCGGACTCATGGCCGGAAGCTTGGTACAATGAAACGTTGGAGCAATACCTTTGGCCTGGCGCTCTACGGCAGGGTGCATCCAATGCGGATAAGGAGACAATCTACTTTATGAATGATTACAACAATAGTGAGTTCAGCTATTGGCCGTTTCCCAGTGACAGTACGAAGCGGGGGCTTGGGCTGGAAGTAGAGGTCCGACTTTATCAATGGGCAAACCCTCTTGCGGAGGATGTGATTTTTCTGATCTACAAGATCACGAATAAAAGTGAAAAAGATTTGGATAAAGTAATCTTTGGAATGTGGGGGGATCCCCATGTCGGAGGCCCGAATGACTGGCCCGATGACTGGGCATTCTATGATGAAAATCTCAATATGGTTTTCGCATGGGATGATGACGGTCGCAGCGATATTGCAGGTCGGGTTCCTGGATATTTTGGATATAAATTCTTGGAGAGTCCAGGAGTTGATGACGACGGGATTGACAATGATGACGACGGCTTAGTGGATGAGTCATGGACAGATGGGATCGATAATGATGGAGACTGGAATCCAGAGTTTGATGATGTAGGTATAGATGGCATTCCAGGAAC
Organism: Rhodothermales bacterium; assembly: GCA_965209015.1. Taxonomy (GTDB): domain Bacteria; phylum Bacteroidota; class Rhodothermia; order Rhodothermales; family Bin80; genus Bin80. Next base: position 1,464,080 of record OZ242367.1, read on the forward strand.
TGGAGATTTTGGTGAGGGAGATGGTATCCCCACTTCAGGGGATCAGTTTGACATTACCAAGCCGGGCGAACCCAACTTCGAATTCACCGATATTGATGAGAGTGATCAGTTCGGGCTCACCTCGTTCGCTTCTCCTCCTTTTGCAGGAAATCGCGTTGACAATGATGAACGTGTTTGGAGTTTTGTCCAACCTGGACGATTTGATGTTGTACCGACTTCTCCTGGAGACTATGTGTTTTTGTATGGATCAGGTTCATTCCGCCTTCGTGCTGGCGCTACCAAACGGTTTTCTATTGCCCTGATCGTTGGACAGAATCGAGAGGATCTACGTCTGAATGCAAACACAGCCCAGCAAATCTATGATGTTGGATATGTGTTTGCTAGGCCTCCGCAGAAGCCGAATTTACGGGCAGTTCCAGGAGATAAGCGGGTCACATTGTATTGGGATGATGAGGCCGAGCACTCCGTAGATCCATTAACCAGAGAAGAAGACTTTGAGGGCTATGTAATCTATCGTTCAACAGATCACGAATTTTCCGACCAACAGACCATCACAGATATCAATGGAAGTAAATTTTTGTTTACTCCGCTGAAGACTTCTCTGGGCGTGGATGCGAGGTTTGATCTGGATAATGGCCTGAATGGTCCAAGTCTCATTCCATTTCCAGGGCGAGGTGTTACCTACGATCTTGGGGAGGATACTGGACTATTTCATACCTTCGTTGATTCAAACAATGTGGTCAACGGACAGACATATTATTATGCCTTAGCCGCCTACGACCATGGGTTTGCAGGCGCAGCCGGAGATGCATTTGCAAATGGAATTCCACCGAGCGAAACAAGCAAGACGATCACCTATGACCCGACCACAGATCAATATATTTTCGATGTGAACACAATTTCCGTTGTGCCCGGGCCAAGAGTGGCTGGATATGTACCTGCATCTGCACTTGATCCCTCTGGGTTGACTCACAGTAGGGGGCATGCAACGGGCTCCATTATCATTAATGTAGTGGATGATTTAGCAGTCCGGGATCAACAAACCTATAGAATTGAATTTGATGATACGGATGAGGGGGTTGCATATTCCGTAATCAATGAAGGTCCGGTCAGCGTAACGCTTCAAGTTGCTCCCGGAAAAAGTCAGAATATTCGTTACCAGAATATTATAGAGAGTTCTCTTGAGCTTCAAACTTCGGAAGGCAGGCTACTCACTCAGGGCATAGATTATTTTATGGATGGTAGTACTGGTGCCATCAATGTATTTGAGAGTGCTACTGTGGATGCTGGTGAAGAACTCAGGGCTACGTTTCAGTATGCTCCATTGTTCAAGAGTACGCTTCTTCAGGGTGAGGAAGGAAATATCGTATTTGAAGGGCTTCATATATTTGTGCAGGATGATCCGCTGGAATTTGATGTCGCATCTTCTGGATGGACAGGAGGAAGTGCGAATATTCCGTTTCGATTCCAACGAGCAAGTACAGGTCCCGGACGAATGACGCAACCATTTGATTATGAAATCAGATTTTCAGACTCTCCAATTGCGACTGGCTTCAGCAATAATATTCCAATCCCCTTTGAGGTTTTTAATGTTACCCAAGCGAATCGTCCAATTGAAGTATTCGTCCCCGATGTTAACCGCAATGGATCATGGGAAGTAACGGAACGAATCGTATTTCTGGAGCAGATAAATGATGGACTAACAGCAACTTGGGAAGTTCGATTTGATGACACTGGGATCACTCCACAAGGTGGAGATATACTATTTCTTGCGACGCATAAACCATTTGCTCAAGGAGACCTTTTTAATTTTCGCACTGTCTCTGCGGCTACAGATGAAACGTTGGCTACTCAAGAATTGCAGGATATATATGTGGTTCCAAATCCCTATGTAGCCACTACGGTATTTGAGCCCCGCAATCCCATTTCTCGTACTGAGCGTGGTGAGCGCAGACTTTATTTTGCGAATGTACCCCAACAGTGTACGATTCGTATTTACACACTTGCAGGTGAACTAGTTGAGACTCTTTATCACGATAGTACGCTAAATAATGGGAAAGTCTTCTGGGATATGCGCACCAGAGATAATATGAACTTAGCCTACGGACTATACATTTTTCATGTGGATAGTCCGGCAGGATCCTTTATTGGGAAATTCGCGGTAATTAAGTAGAATCCATGAGAATTCGTCACATTGGTGTAGTGATCATACTTCTGGGGGTATTTACCCATGATCCGGTGGTAGCTCAGGAGGACTCGAGTTCACTTGATGGAGCAACAATTACACGAGTTGGAACTACCGCAGCTCAATTTCTAAAACTCGGGGCAGGTGCTCGGGCGATTGCTCTTGGTGGTGCATATGTAGCCGAAGCAAGTGATATGAGTTCTGTCTACTGGAACCCTGCGGGGTTTGCTCGTCTAACGGGACGTCATTTACAACTCAGCAATACACGATATCTCGCAGATATTAACTATAATTTTGCTGCATTTGGGACTTCCATAGATCAATTTGGATCTATAGGTCTATCACTTCTGATGGTTGACAGTGGAGATATGCCAGTTCGCACCGAATTGCAACCAGAGGGAACAGGTGAACAGTTCAATACGCTCAGTTTTGCATTGCAACTCACCTATGCTCGAAACCTCAGTGAGCAGTTTTCCATTGGTGGTAGTATCAAGTTGGTTCAGGAGCGCATCTGGCATAGCACGGCTTCCTCCATCGCATTTGATATTGGTACTCTTTTCACAACTCCATTTCGAAGTTTACGTTTAGGGGCTAGTATGTCTAATCTGGGTCCCAAGATGCGAATAGATGGACGAGATATTCTTTTCAGCGAAGATCCAAGCCCGAATACAGCTGGTACGGCGGAGATTGTCAATGCCCAATATCGTACGGATGGATTTTCGATGCCACTCATTTTTCGGGTGGGTTTAGCATGGGACGCTATGGATACAGGAACTCACCGTGTCGTTCTTACGTCCGATGCTGCACATCCGAACGATAATGCAGAGTATGTCAATGCGGGTGTCGAATATATTTTTAGGGATCTGATTGCATTTCGGGCCGGATATCGGAACTTATTTGAGCCCGATTCAGAGCAGGGCCTGACCGCTGGTGGGAGCCTTATGATTCGTATCAACCGAGATTTAGCAACAAAATTCGATTATGCATATGCACATTTCGGGCGCTTAACCCAGACCCATTGGTTCACCGTTAATCTATCCTTTTAAGGTCATGAGGCTGAAGCTTCTGGGCTTTATTTTATTGATTGGTACGCCAATTACAGCTTATGCACAGCTTCTGCATGATATGATTCATGAAGAAGTTGTATTAACGGCTCCCAACGTTACCTTGACAGGTAAGCACGCATCCGTCAGTGTTCATAGTCAGACTCTTTCCAATGATTTCACTGGGATTGCTCTTCAGGGATTTACGGGAAGTGATTCTTTATCAGGTTTCATTCGATTTTATGAAAATAGTGGTTGGGAAGACTGGCATCCGCTTTATATTGTGCGCAGTGCTACGGATGAAGCGTTTCTTGCAGCCTATCGCACGGATCTTGTTATCAACGCATCAAAGTTTGAACTACGCTTTCAGTTGGATGCAGACGATTCACTGCTGATATTGAATGCTGGCACCTTTGATCAGCGTCTGGATCAGGAAGAAGCGATGAAGCAGTTGTCTCAGAATGCTGAAAAGAAAAATGATTTTTTGATTCAAGCACCGAATGTTCGTAGGCGTACGGAGTGGGGAGCACAGCCATTTCGAGGTTCTCCGATTCCCTTGAATCGTCCAAGCTATGATTATATGACTCTACATCATACGGCGGGGTTTGCTGCAACTACCCTTGCAGAGGGATTAGAGCAGGTTCGACGGATCCAGTTGTTTCACCAGAATGGCAGAGGATGGAGTGATATCGGATATCAGTTTTTGATGGATCAGGAAGGACGTCTATATCAGGGGCGTCCCTTTCTAAGAGAGAGCGATCCTTTTGACCAAGGACCTCGGTTGGTTCAAGGTGCTCATGTGGGAGGTGCGAATCGGGGAAATATAGGGGTATCTCTGATGGGTTGTTTTCATCCTCCCGAGGGGACAGGTTGCCGGAATGAGTTGACCCCCTTTGCCACTGATTCACTGATTGCAACTTTCGGATTCCTGTCGGAGCGCTATGAAGTATCTCCCGAAGATATGCGAGGGCATCGGGATTTTAATAATACCGCATGTCCAGGAGATTATAATTATCAGAATCTACCCGACTTTATGCTTAGAGTAGAAGAATTACTCCTTAGGGGGAATATACGTTTAGGAGAGGGTAGCATTATGGCGCGTCTAGATCCGTCGGGAGTTGTACGACTGAAATGGGCATTCACGGTGGATAATGGGATTGATGAGTTTTTCGTACAGCGACGGACTGGAGAGGATAAACTTTTTGAAATTACAAGGGGAGAGGGTGCGGTGGATGGAAATTTTTCCGATGCTCCCAGCGTCGGACTTCATATCTATGAACTCATTGCACAGAATAAAAGTGGGGTACAGCAGCGTCTATCTACTGCCGAAATCTCCATAGAGCCGGGGACAACAAATATTCTGGCACAATCCTTCCCAAATCCAACTTCATCTCAGACCACGATTCGATACTTTTTGGAAAGCGCTCCCGGTCTGGTATCTGTGAATCTCTTTGATCTTACAGGGAAAATGGTGCTCACAGGTGAACGCCAATACAGAGAGTCAGGGGAGTGGTATGTGACTACTCTTGATACATCTTCTCTACCGGTTGGGGTTTATCTCTACAGAATATTGGTAGCTGGATTTTCGTCTACGGTCTATAAGGAATCAAAGCCACTTATCGTTCTGAGGTAATTCTAAAAAAATCATATTTCACATAGTAATTTCCACGGAGCTTGTAACAATCTGAAGGACATCTCAATTCCATGATCTGTCCGTTGCTCCTCACTGATCCAATGGACTGACATCCATGACAAAAAATGGTCACCAAATTTTTCAATGCAGGATCTATTTGCTTCTCAGGTAGATAAGCAAATTCTTGGTGGGTAGTAGGAATTTTTCCGCATGGAGAGACGATATTCATATGCTCTATGCCGAATCACAGTACCTGCCTATTCCGGCGTATTGAGACACCCAATCCGCTTTATTGGGATACCCAATTGAGCGGATTGACTGTCCCAGTTGTAGCGGAATCGGGAACTGCGGTGAATTTATTCCATTTTGCCATGATTTATGAGAGACGAATTACCAGTGGAGGTTAACCTAATCGCCTCAGCAATCGTCCTTTGTACTGGCCGGCGATAACCAATTGATTCACAAAAAGACGTTGAGGCGAGTAGCGATTTAGCTTTCGGGCTATAATTAGGTGGCAGGGCAGTCCGTCTTAACCTATGGAGACCTATCGCTGACAACATGGTGACGAAAATTACCAATATGTCATCCGTAACATCTTCGCCATAAGCGATGTTCAACATCACCGATAGGCTTCTGGAATTGATCACAGAATAAGGATGATCTGAATTATACCCTTTTGCCTGTCCCAATCAATGGTAGAAAGAGTTAATCTAAACGAAGGAACAAGAAATTATGATTGTCCAGAGAGTAACTGATATATCCCAGCTTGTTTATGCTTTCTACCGCCTTGATTGTATCCGAGTACGTGTAACGTTCAACTGCGTGATGATGAAATTCGATAAATATCTGTTTGAATTGAAGTAATTCTTCATGGGAGAGTGACTGCAATAGTTCATACTCCGCTCCTTCAATATCGAGCTTCAAAATATCCGCTGAATCAATCCCAAGATGATCTATGAGAGATTTTGGTGTGAGGCATTTGACTTGGTAAGATATTCCTTCGTCACGAACGGCATTCACATGATCTGTCATTAGTGATCCGCTTTCATTCACATTTGATTCAAAGAACTTAATTTCTCCATTATATGCGCCGACAGCATAAGGAACATGAATAAAATGACCTGGATGATTGTGGGCAAGCTTTGAAAGTGCAGTCTGATGTTTTTCTGTTGGATCTACTCCATAACACTTTGCTCCATACCGGTTAATCATGTAGATCGATAATTCAGCCAAAGATCCACATCCCACATCAATAACCGTTAAACATTGGTTATTTTCAAAATGGGAGGGGGCGAGATACAAAAAGTTTGGATATACGAATCGAATCCCTCGAGTTCTGAACCAATGTCGCAGAACATTTCCCCGAACTCTTTTCCATATAGCCCGATATACCTTGCGAATATAATTTGTCGTCATTAACCGAAAATTAGGGCATCTCTCACTTTTTTCAACCAAATTGTTCACTTCCCATTCAAAGCTGAAAGAACAAGGTGTATGATGAGATAGAGGCAATTAAGGATTGGTTTTAGCGTCAGAAAAAAATGGTTTGGAAGCTGCTCACCGAGTATCATATGAGGGTTAAGTCAACAAGATAGGTAAAGCAAATGAAGATCAAACAAGAAGGCCCACATGGAAGGCTTGAAGTTATGGTGATGCCTTAAATAAAACCCATTTCATAAAGGTCACGATACACGCGTCTATGTGTATAAGTCACAGCGTGGTTCACAGGAGAAATAGATTCGGTTTATTGAGTGTTGGCTCTGTCACACCTTAACCAACAGGACTTCAAGTCTGCTGCAAAAGCAATAAAATTTTCTATCTGTTGACCGCCCGGCGACGCAAAACTAACATCGTAACATCATCTTTTAGTGGTCGTCCTGCTCGCCATGCAATGCCACCTTTTCGGATATGTGCAATAATTTCACTGGGGGAAGATGCACCTACTTCTGAGAATATCTTTCTGACTCGATCCAGTTGAAGCATCTCACCAGATGGGCTTAGCAGATCAAGGAGTCCATCGCTCATGAAAAACACAGTATCTCCGGGGGAAAGAGCCACATCTAATTCTTCGTAAGGGAACTCAGTATAACTGCCAAGTGGCATCCCTTTAAGCACAAAATCCTGAATAGTCTGTGTGGCTGCCCGATACATTAAAAGTGGGGGCATACCAGCACCAACCAGTCTCAACACTCCCCGATGATAACGAGCAAGAGTGATATGCATAAAGGTACTTGGAAGATTGATGCTCTTAATTGTTTTTGACATTCTTCGAATCAGACTCAATAGGTCGCTGTTATCCGCTGAGTCCTTAAAGAGTGCTTTGGTAGCAATTACCATCATCCCCGCGGTTGTACCATGGCCCGTCGCATCACCGATTGCCATGGTCAGAATTCCTTGATGGGAAAGAGAGAAGTCGTAATAGTCTCCACTGAGTTCAGTTGCCGTCTTAAGAAACACATCAATTTCTAATTCAGGGTGGGCTGGAATTCTTGTGGCAAGCATTTCCTGTTGAGCCTGACGTGCGGTATCTAATTCACTTGACTTCCGGATGTAATCTAATTTGATATGATCAGGAAACCCCTCATTATCAATGAATCCATTTGGTCCCTCATTGTTATATCGGTGAATGATATCCCTGACCAGATCTTCGTCATAACCGGTTACTTCAACAATATCACGGACAACCTTTCCCTGACTTTTCAGGTAGATAACTTGCCAATGTGTACGCTCAACTGCGCCTTTGGTATGGCGATAGTGATCAAAAATTTTTCGGCCAGATAAATGATTGGCCAGAGGAATCACTACGTCGGATATTGGAGTGTCAATTGTTTCAATCATTAGTACAGACTCAAACGGGCATCTATACACCGAATTGATTGAGTATACCGAATTCGATAACGTATTAAACGCTGAGTCACGGGATATTCATCAAAATGATACTCATTCGTATCATTAAACAGTGGAGACTTAATGAATTCTTCCTGCTGAATTGGAATGAAGGAATAAATAGAAGAATTCATCCTCAATGATCTGCAACATATAGAAATAAAAGCTTTCTGGAACTTTTGAAGGGGTTGTCCTCCCCACAGAGACTTCAATCCTCTTGGATTACTCCCCCCAGTGGCAATTACAGATAACGTAATCTATTCCGTAGGTATATCAAAAAAAATCTCTAATGAAATAGAGTGCGCGGAGCATTGTCTGCTCCGCGCACCCTATCAATTGGCAAGACCGCATATTTTGGATAACCAAAGTAGGAGTGCCTTTATGGGCTAAGAGAGAATCCGAAGACGAGGTACGTCTTCTCTGTGTCAGGATTCATAACATAAGCAGCACTCAAAGGTAGCGCGAAATTATCTGTAATTTGTAGATCTTTGCTCGCAGAAAGTCCGAGATTTACCAAAGCTACCTCATCCGTTCCATAGAAGCCGCTTTCTCCACCAACCAAGCCTAGCGTGAAGCCCAACTCAATATCAGAGATCGTAAAGGGAACTGCTCCCTCAATATAAAGAGAGTTGTCTGGATCATTATGAGCCATGAATGCAGCCGTTAAGGTCAAGGGAAAAGACTCAGGGAAAGTAATCGATGCCATCAACTCAATGAAGTGCGCACCATCCCCGTCTCCATCAAAATTTAACCAATCGCCGGCATTCCCATCAGAGTTCGGGAAATAATAGTCTGTTACAGCCAAATCTAATGTTGCAGAGGTTCCGAGTTCAATACTATAAGCGGCGTAAAGGTCATGCTCATTAGCACTTGCACCGTCCTCACTGATCGAGTACGCGCCCCAAGTTCCAAGTTCAAAGTTCCCTGCACTCAATGCAAGACCGGGTTGAATACTGAAGGAATCTCCAAAATCATAACCGCGCCAGATGTAACGGTTGTAAAAATCTGCGCCGAAACTTATTGATTGGGCGTGCGCCAAGACCGGAGTTATTACGAATAGTGCAAGTAGAGCACTTAGTGGTAGATAGAATCGTTTAGTCATTAAAGTTAATAATTGGTTTGAAGTTGAGATGAGAAAAACCTGATTCCCATGATAGATCATATTGATTACCCGTATATATTCTCATAGGTCAGGCACGAAAAATTAGGTCCCGAACTCTCTGTCTCCAGAGAATTGCCAGAAATAATTCATGAATTCGGTGTGAAGCTGATTTATTGCTGTAAAATAAAATATTAAAAAATAAACTAATAACAACAATTTTCCGAAGAAAATAAGGAATTAAATAAAATAACAAAAAATAAATCCGGCCTGTATACTAAATGTCTGTAAACTGGTTTCAGGTGCATCAAAAAATTTTGCATAATTCGACTGAGAATTGTTTATTTATAGATCAATCAGTCTGTAATATTGTATCAAAAACATAACTCATTCTACTGATTGAGAGTTTTGAATTAAGTTTTTTTCGGCACATGAAGCAGCAAGGATTATATGACCCAGCGTTTGAACATGACGCTTGTGGGGTAGGACTTTATTGTAGGGTAGATGGAACTCCGTCCCATAAAATTGTCCGCAAAGGGCTCCAAATTCTTGAGGAATTGAATCACAGAGGAGCTTGCGGCTGTGATGAAACAACAGGAGATGGGGCAGGGATCTTGGTACAGTTACCGCATGATTTTTTTGAACAGGAGATTTCCTCCTTACCAGAACCAGGTGATTACGGAGTTGGAGTCCTTTTTATTTCCCCCAAATATGAAACCGAATGCAAGTCCATCCTTGAGGATATCGCCGAATCAAAAGGTGCTCGGCTGATCAGTTGGCGACGCGTACCCGTTCGGTCAGAGGTGCTTGGACATGGTGCAAGGGCAACCGAACCTGCAATTTGGCAGTGTTTTATAGGTCGGACCAAGGATATTTCAGTTGATGCATTTGAGCGTCAACTCTATGTGATCCGGAAAATTTTTCAGCGACATGCTGATCAGCACAATCTTGCTGGAGGTTATTTTGCAAGCCTTTCAGCTAGAACTATGGTGTATAAAGGGATGCTGATGCCGGATCAACTCACTTCATACTATCCAGATCTGAGCTCTACGCGCTTTAAGAGTGCCCTGGCAATGGTTCATTCTCGGTTTAGCACGAATACATTTCCAGAGTGGGCATTGGCTCAACCCTTTCGTTTCTTGTGCCATAATGGAGAGATCAATACGCTTCGTGGCAACATCAACCATATGCGAGCGAGTGAGGCGATGTTTCGGAGTAACCATTTTGGTAAGGATACCCAAAAGCTTGTGCCTGTCATTCGTGAAGGAGGAAGCGATTCGATGGCACTGGACAATGCTCTCGAATTGCTCTATCACAGTGGTCGTTCTCTTCCCCATGCAATGATGATGCTTGTCCCAGAAGCATGGGAGCGAGCTGAAGATATGGCAGATGAAAAGCGTGCGTTTTATCAGTACCACGGTAATCTCATGGATCCATGGGATGGCCCAGCCGATGTACCATTTACGGATGGGCGATATGCAGGTGCACTTCTGGACCGCAATGGATTGCGTCCGTCTCGTTATACCATCACAAAAGATGGCTATGTTGCTCTTGCATCCGAGACCGGAGTCGGGGAGATTCCTGAATCGAATGTACTTCAGAAAGGGAGGCTAAAACCGGGACGGATGTTCCTTGTGGATCTGGACGAGAAACGCATCATTGATGATGAAGAAATTAAATCAAAAATCTTTTCACGTGCACCATACCGTGTCTGGTTGAATGACCACCAACGTAGGCTTGAATCCCTTCCACCCTCTGAACCCAGGGCGATAGAAGGTTCCTTACTCAGCAGACAGAAGATGTTCGGATACACACTGGAGGATCTGCGTCTGCTTATGGCGCCGATGGGGCAGCTTGCAAAAGAGCCCTTGGGTGCAATGGGGAACGATACACCGCTTGCTGTTCTGTCAGATCGTCCTAGACTTCTCTACGATTATTTCAAACAGCTCTTCGCTCAGGTAACCAATCCTCCGCTGGATGCGATTCGGGAATTCATGGTCACCTCGCTAGCCCTGAACCTTGGTAGTAGCGAAAACCTCTTTGGGGAGAGTGCCCGGCATTGCGCGAAATTACGGCTAGAACAGCCAATTCTCACGGATGCAGACTTGGCATCCATTGAAGCGGGAGTTTCAGGTCTTGCAACCCTGCAAATGTGTTTCCAACCCGGTGAGCTTTCTATGGCACTGGAGCGCCTTCAAGAAGAAGCTGCCCAAGCGATCAGTCAAGGATGTAGTCTGATTGTACTGTCTGATCGTGAGGCAGGAAAAAATCAACTGCCGGTTCCAGCTCTATTGGCTACTGGGGCAGTACATCACTACCTGATTAGGAAGGGTTTGCGACTTCGTTGCGGGTTGATTATCGATAGCGGTGAACCCCGAGAGATTCATCACTATGCCATGCTGATCGGTTTTGGCGCCGAAGCCATCTGCCCCTATGTTGCCTTATCGAGCGTGCGTCAGATGGTTCACAAGGAAATGATCACCGAGGTTTCCGAGTTGGAAGCGGAAACCAGATACATCAAATCAATCGGGTATGGTTTACTGAAAGTGATGTCAAAGATGGGTATATCCACGCTCCAGAGTTATCGTGGAGCGCAAATCTTTGAGGCCCTTGGGATCAATTCAGACGTTGTGGATCAATACTTTTGTGGGGTTCCGTCACGAATTGGGGGGATTGGTCTTGATATTATTGCCAAGGAAGTCATGATACGTCATGAACGGGCGTATCCGGCTAAGGAGATTTCTGGAGTCTATCCCCTGGATGTTGGAGGACAGTATCAGTGGCGTCGTGGAGGTGAACGACATGCGTTCAGTCCTACCGCAATTGTAAACATGCAAGAGGCTGCCCGTACAAAGTCTCACGCATCCTATCAGGCATTTTCCAATGAAATCAACAAAGGAGCGGCAAATACGCTCCGAGGTCTCCTAACCTTTGATTATTCAAAGGTAGAACCCATAGATGTGGACGAAGTGATGCCGTGGACCGAAATTGTCAAGCTGTTCAAGACAGGGGCAATGTCTAACGGATCAATCAGTGGAGAAACACACGAAGCACTGGCAATTGCCATGAATACCATTGGTGGTAAGAGCAATACGGGTGAGGGGGGCGAAGGATCTGACAGATATGGTCGTGATAATCCCCGAAGGAGTCGAATCAAGCAGGTTGCTTCCGGTCGGTTCGGGGTAACGATTGATTATCTGGAAAGCGCGGATGAGATTCAGATTAAAATCGCCCAAGGGGCAAAACCTGGTGAAGGAGGTCAGCTTCCAGGAACGAAAGTCTATCCTTGGATTGCTAAACTACGATACTCAACTCCCTATGTAGGTCTGATTTCGCCACCGCCACATCATGACATCTACTCTATAGAAGATCTGGCGCAGTTGATCTATGATCTGAAGAATGCGAATAGGGATGCAAGGATTAGCGTGAAGCTGGTTTCCGAAGTTGGTGTTGGGACTGTCGCAGCAGGTGTGGCCAAAGGGAAGGCAGATGTCGTTCTCATCAGTGGAACCGATGGAGGGACCGGGGCATCCCCCAAGACATCCATCATGCATGCCGGACTACCTTGGGAGCTTGGACTCTCAGAAACCCACCAAACTCTTGTCAATCATGGGTTGCGCTCCCGTATCATCGTTGAGTGTGATGGACAGATGAAGACTGGTAGAGATGTGGCAGTTGCTGCACTTCTGGGTGCAGATGAGTTTGGATTTGCAACCGCTCCTCTGGTTGCACTAGGATGCATTATGATGCGAAAATGCCACCTGAACACCTGTCCAGTGGGGATCGCTACCCAAGATCCAGAATTACGCAAGAAATTCGTTGGCCAACCGGAGCATGTTGTGAACTACTTGCATTTCGTAGCGGAAGAGCTTCGTACCATCATGGCAAAGCTGGGATTCCAGACATTGAAAGAGATGTGTGGCCGGGTTGATTTGCTTAAACCTCGACGTAATCTGACTCACTGGAAAGCCCGTCATTTGAATCTATCAAACATTCTGGTTCGGCCTGAAATCCCCGAGCAGTTCAAAGAGTTCGCGAGAACTGAGCAGGATCATGGTCTTGAAGATGCACTTGACCATACATTAATTGAGTTGGCCAAACCTGCACTTGAACACCGAAAGCCTGTCGTTGCTGATATTCAAATCAGAAACACCAATCGTACCGTGGGTACTATGCTGAGTCATGCAATTATTCAGCGATACCAAGAAAATCCATTAGAGGATGACACGATTACCTTCAATTGCAGTGGTTCAGGAGGCCAAAGTTTCGCAGCTTTTGCGTGTAGAGGAATAACGTTTAATATTCAGGGGGATACGAATGACTATTTCGGGAAAGGTCTATCTGGAGCAAAATTGATCATCTCTCCACCAGACGATGCGACCTATATACCGCACGAAAACATTACGGTTGGGAATGTTGCCTTTTATGGTGCTACCAGTGGAGAAGCTTACATTCATGGAGGTGCAGGTGAACGTTTTTGTGTGCGGAATAGTGGGGTTATGGCTGTGGTTGAGGCGGTAGGAGATCATGGCTGTGAATACATGACCGGAGGTCGTGTCGTGGTGCTGGGACAAACAGGTCGAAATTTTGCCGCTGGAATGAGTGGGGGAATTGCCTATGTAATTGATGCAACCCAAGAATTCAGACATGGTCGAGTGAATATGGAATCGGTTGAATTGTTACCGGTAGACCAAGAGGAGAATATTCAAGAATTGCGAACCATGATTGAAAATCATTATCGGTATACAGAAAGCCATGCCGCGGGCTGGATCCTGAAAAATTGGGAGGTTGCCTTGTCTGATTTCGTACAAGTCATGCCGATCGAGTACCGGAATGCACTGGAGCGACTAGCAAAAGAGTCTACTCCTTTGGCGATTGCAGCCTGATCCAATGGGAAAAACTACTGGATTTATTGAGTACCGGCGTGAGTTACCCTCCCATCGGCCTGTTGAAGAGAGAATTAAAGATTGGCGTGAGGTCTATGCCCCATTTAGCGAGCGTCGTCTCCGTCAGCAGGCTGCTCGCTGTATGGATTGTGGGATTCCATTTTGCCAATCAGGATGCCCACTGGGAAATGTAATTCCCGATTGGAATGATCTTGTGTATCGGAGGGATTGGAAGGCGGCTTATGAGCGGCTCACGGCTACAAATAACTTTCCTGAATTTACCGGGCGAATCTGTCCCGCACCCTGTGAGACGGCCTGTGTCTTGGGAATTACCGATGATCCGGTCACGATTGAACAGATTGAGAAAGAGATTATTGAGTATGCCTTTCGTGAAGGATGGGTACAACCACAGCAGCCGGCACGGCGAACTGGAAAAAAGGTGGCAGTCATTGGATCGGGGCCTGCGGGATTGGCTGCCGCAGATCAGTTGAATCGTGCCGGCCACCGCGTGGTCGTATTGGAACGGGATGATCGGATTGGAGGTCTGTTGCGATACGGAATTCCAGACTTTAAATTGGAAAAGTGGGTTCTTGATCGCCGTATAGAAATTATGGAGGAGAGCGGGATTCAGTTTGTTACGCGTGCGGACGTAGGTGGGGCCTATGCATGCTCGCGCTTACTTGATTTTGATGCAGTGGTGATATGCACCGGAGCTACGAAACCCCGAAACTTACCCGTTCGTGGTCGCAAATTAGAGGGAATCCACTACGCCTTTGATTACTTGCGGCAGCAAAATAAACGAAACCAGGGAGATGACTTGTTGCGCGAAAATATTCAGACTATCAGTGCCGAGGGGAAAGACGTGATTGTCATTGGTGGTGGAGATACGGGAAGTGACTGTGTTGGGACGGCCAATCGGCAAGGGGCAAATTCTGTTACGCAGTTTGAATTGCTACCTACTCCCCCAGATGAACGACCATCCCATCAACCGTGGCCCTATTATCCGATGGTATTACGGACTAGTTCTTCACATGAAGAAGGGGCAGACCGTCACTGGAGTGTGATGACCAGAGCGTTTGAGGGTGAAGCTGGTAAGGTGAAAATACTCCAAACCGTCAATGTAGAACTCCAAGACCAAAATCTTATTGAACATTCGGAGACACAAAAAAACTGGCCGGCCGATCTCGTTCTTCTTGCAATTGGATATACTGGTCCAGAGACAGAGAAAATCGCAGGTCCCTTGGGGTTAAAGTTGGATCACAGGAAATTTTTTAAGACAGATCACGATTATCAGACAAATGTGCAGGGTATTTTTGCCGCCGGTGATGCACGCCGTGGCCAGTCATTAGTGGTCTGGGCAATCAGTGAAGGGCGCGAAGCGGCCCTTTATGCAGATGCATATCTGTCGGGATTTATTGCTCTCCCTACCAAAGGAGAAGGCGATTTACCACGACGATAGGCCAATATTTGTAAAAATTGAAAGAAATTATTCAAAATTATTCAAATAATTGAACATTTATACTAATTAATGTGTATATTGTGAACAGTTGCATGATGTCCGTGCAGTTCATCGAGAAGGGTGGAGGGTTCAGGCCCTGTGAAACCCTGGCAACCCCCCCTGAGGTTTGGACGCCTCATGTGGAAGGGTGCCACTTCCTGCCTCGCATTTGCGAGGATAGATGAGCGGAAGGGCGTGAACCACCTAACGGTTCCAGTCCAACCTCTTCCCTTCATCCTACCTGGAAGAGGCCTCTAAGGGTTAAGTCAGAACTTCTTGATAAGGGCCGGGATTATGCGTAACCTTTAACTAATTTATGCGAGGCTACTTCTATGTCACAGAACGGTCAATCTCTTCACTTCGAAACTCTTCAGGTACACGCAGGGCAGGATCCTGATCCAGCAACGAATGCTCGTGCAGTACCTATTTATGCGACTACATCCTATGTGTTTGACGATACGGATCATGGAGCAAATTTATTTGCACTCAAGGAATTTGGGAACATCTATACTCGGATCATGAATCCGACCAATGATGTCTTTGAAAAACGTATTGCAGCACTTGAGGGTGGTTTAGCGGCTTTGGCCACTTCCAGTGGGCAGGCGGCTCAATTTCTGGCTTTGGCCACATTGGCAGAAGCTGGTGATAATGTCGTTTCATCCAGTTACCTCTATGGTGGAACCTATAATCAATTCAAGGTCTCTTTACCTAGACTTGGAATCAGTGTTCGGTTTGCTAACGGGGACAATCCCCGCTCCATTGAGGCACTCATTGATGATCGCACCAAGGCGATCTACTTGGAAACTATTGGTAACCCGAAATTTAATGTGCCGGATTTTGAGGCGATAGCGGAGGTCGCACAAAAAAATGGTGTCCCACTCGTAGTTGACAACACATTTGGTGCGGCGGGATATCTCTCCCGCCCCATTGAATATGGTGCTGATATTGTGGTTGCCAGTGCCACCAAATGGATTGGAGGACATGGAAATACGATTGGTGGTGTTATTGTGGATGCTGGTACATTCCCTTGGGATAATGGGCGGTTTCCAACATTCACTGAACCCTCACCTGCTTATCATGGACTAAGTTTTTGGGATGTTTTTGGTCCTCGCGGAGTTCTTGGTGCTAATTTAGCCTTCATCATTCGTGCTCGGGTGGAGGGCTTGCGTGATTTTGGTCCATGCCAGAATCCATTCGGATCATTTCTGCTTCTCCAGGGACTTGAAACTCTGTCACTTCGTGTACAACGCAGTTGTGATAATGCTTTGGAGCTCTCTAAGTGGCTCTTAACCCGTCCAGAAGTTTCTTGGGTCAGTTATCCAGGTTTGGTGTCACACCCGTATCACAACAATGCTCAGAAGTATTTGAAAAATGGCTTTGGTCCTGTACTCACATTCGGTGTTGAGGGTGGTCTAGAAGCTGGCCAGGCATTTGTGAACAACACGAACCTTGCTAGTCATCTTGCCAACGTAGGTGATGCAAAAACACTGGTGATTCATCCTGCTTCAACTACCCACCAGCAGTTGGCTCGTGAGGAACAGGTCTCTGCGGGTGTTACTGAGGATTTAATTCGGGTGTCCGTGGGCATTGAACACATTGAAGATATCAAATCTGATTTTGCCCATGCACTGAGTTCAATCAGCGAAGGAGTACCAGCATAATTCATTTCCTAATCTGGCGGCGTATCCGTATTGGATACGCCGCCTTGGGCTGGATGCCAAGAGTGGTTAACATACCGACTTTTGAATTTGAGAGCGGGGATGTGCTTCACGATCTTCCGGTGGGATATGAACGTTGGGGCCGTTTGAATGAAACGGGAGATAACGTGATCATCGTGGGGCACTCCCTTACAAGTACCCCTAATGCACAGTCATGGTGGGCTGGATGTATCGGTCCAGGTAAAGCATTGGATACGGATAAATTTTTTGTCATTTGTGCCAATGTGATTGGATCACCATATGGTACCATATCTCCTATTTCAGTGAATCCAGAAACAGGTACAGCTTACGGGAATGACCTCCCTCAGGCAAGTGTTCGGGATTCGGTTCGGCTACATAAATTATTACTGGACGACCTTGGGGTTCAGAAGATTGCATTTGTAATTGGCGGGAGCATGGGAGGGATGCAAGCACTGGAATGGGCCTACTATGGCCCTGAATATGTATCTGGAATCGTACCAATTGCGGTCGGAGGACGCCACTCTTCCTGGTGCATTGCATGGAGTGAAGCACAGCGACAGGCAATTTTTGCGGATCCGAACTGGAACAATGGAAACTACAAGCCACATACTCCCCCGCACAATGGATTAGCAGCTGCCCGCATGATGGCAATGGTATCCTATCGATCGCTGGGCTCTTTTGAATCTCGATTCGGGCGAGGTCAGAATCGAACCGGATCCTACAGAATAGAAACATGGCTTCATCACCATGGGGATAAAATTGTGAATCGTTTTGATCCAGCCTGTTACGTATATCTAACGCGCTCTATGGATACACATGACGTTGCCCGGGATCGAGGAGAATATTCATCCACGCTGGCATTGATCGCTCAACCAACGCTGGCCATAGGCATCCGTTCGGACGTCTTGTACCGATTGGAAGAGTCAGAAGAACTCTCTCAATATATCCCTCGTGCTGAACTTGCAGTTTTGGAAGGAATTCACGGCCATGATACCTTCCTGATTGATCAGGATGACCTGAACGAGATTGTATTGCGCTGGCGCCAGTCAGAAATTGATCCACTTGTTGAATCCTTTACAGATGATGCAGTAGGTCACACCCAAAGTCAATTAAATCCTTCATCAGAGTGATTAGAGTTGGTCACTTTGAGTAGATAGTAGTCTACCCCGTGCGGCACAAATTCTTTCTACCTCCGTAGCACGGTCGTTCTGAATTATCCATAGGCTCGGTTTGATGCGTGTTTTTAGGACAGGGATTGTTGGGGCAACAGGTGCTGTCGGCCAGAAGTTTATCGAATTATTAGAGGGGCATCCCTGGTTTACAATTACTGCTCTTGTTGCATCGGACAGATCAGCAGGAAGCCGATATAGCGAAGCGGTCAACTGGATTGGTT
Source organism: Rhodothermales bacterium (assembly GCA_965209015.1). Lineage (GTDB taxonomy): Bacteria > Bacteroidota > Rhodothermia > Rhodothermales > Bin80 > Bin80. The sequence continues at coordinate 1,482,382 of OZ242367.1, forward strand.
CAACCGACATCCCGACATCGGTTGCCTCAATGAAGGTCTTACCTCTGACTGATGATCTGCCATGTGATTTTGTCTTTTCGGGACTACATGCCTCCGTAGCAGATCATGCCGAGCCGATGTTGGCTAAGGCAGGATATCCTGTGATATCGAATGCGAAGAGTTATCGGATGCATGCAAACATCCCTCTATTGATTCCAGAGATTAACCCAGATCACACCAGACTCATTCAATCTCAAGACTGGAATCATTCGGGTTACATTGTAACCAATCCAAATTGCTCTACGGTAGGTTTAACCTGTGCTCTAAAACCTATCCATGACCAGTTTGGCGTTAGTGCAGTCCAAGTTACCACTATGCAGGCGCTCTCGGGGGCAGGATATCCTGGAGTATCCTCGCTGGATGCGTTGGCAAATGTGGTCCCCTTCATTGGGGGAGAAGAAGACAAACTGGTCCATGAGCCGAATAAAATATTGGGGACCTTGGTAGGGGGGGAGGTACATCCCACATCTATTATGATTAGTGCACAATGTAATCGGGTACCAGTTCTTGATGGGCATCTAGAATGCGTCTCAGTAAAATTGGACTCTGACGCCAGTCTTGATCAGATACGTGATGTATTTGACTCATTTGAGAGTCCAATTGCAGAGTTAGATTTACCTACCGAGCCCGATAAGTTATTTCATGTTTTTGATGATGAGCGTTTTCCTCAGCCAAGACGACATTCGGATCTTGGAGGAGGAATGATAGTGAGTATCGGACGGATTCGCCCCTGTGAGGTTTTGGATTACAAGTTTGTTGTTCTGTCTCATAACACTGCACGAGGTGCAGCTGGTGGTGCGATACTAAATGCAGAATTACTTATAAAACAAGGAATATTGACACCCAGAAATACATAGTTCTGTCACGGAACAGTCTGAGCAAAGTGGGTGTATGAACTGATAAATTTTGCGGGAATAGCTCAGTTGGTAGAGCGTCTGCTTGCCATGCAGAAGGTCGCGAGTTCGAATCTCGTTTCCCGCTCACGGTTATTTCCGGCGTCTTTTCTTATCCAGTTCTTATTTCGCCAGTTCACTTCACTTACATACGTCATTGTGTTGATTCTTCGTCGGCACTTCCTTGGTTTTTATTCCTTCTAGTATTCCTTTCTTCTTCCTGCACTCGACGGGATTTGGAATCTATTCCAGAATCATCTCCTTCTGGACCTTCCAAAGAAAGTTGGAATGTAGAGATTGTATTATCTCAGGCAGATTCTGAATTTGATGAAAGCCTCACTAGACTCAGGATTTTTGCAGATCATGTACAGTGGTTTAGTGAAGGAGATTCTACGATTCAACGTCTTCGGGGTCTGCAGAAAAAAGTGGAGGTTATAATTTATGATTCCTCTGGAACGTTTTCGGCATTATTGGAAGCAGATCGCGTTTCCTATTATGAAGAGGAAGAATTTTTTATCGCGGAGGGAGGTGTTGTAATAGAAACAAATGATGCTCGAACCTTAGTTACCGAACAAATCGAATGGAGGGAACGGGATCAATTGTTGCAAACTGATCGCTATGTGCACATTACGACGCCTGAGGAAGTTGTAATGGGGATGGGATTGGAGGCCACAGAAGATTTGAGATCCTATCAGATTGGTCAATTCAGAGCTCAAGTCACGGTTGATCCATGAGATCACTCGCTTTATGGTTACTTGTGGTGCTGTTCATGCAGCAGGGGAACAAGTACCATCCAGAATCAAGATTTTTTGTCCACGCGGATACGGATTCAGTATTTGTAGAGGGTGACTCACTGATCGGTCTCCAAAACGAAAAGGGATTTCTTCAATTCATCAACCAAAATGTTCGCGTAACCTATGGTACGACTCAGGTCACAGCTGATGAAGCAATTCGTAATGTCACACGCCGAAGAACATCCTTCATTCAAAATGCAGTTTTGGTTGATGAGGGCGATACACTTCAGGCGGATTCGTTATTCTATGATGAGGAATTAGAAATTGGACGGGCGGTTGGGAATGTTAGGCTCTCAGATGGAAAGGTGGTCACATCCTCCTCAGTTGGGGTTCATTATGTTGATGAGCAACGCATAGAGTTTCCAGAGGGGCTCATTCTTATGGACTCTACAACAACTTTGAGTGGAGAGGCGGGTCTCTATTGGACTGAAGATGAGATTGCCGATCTGACTGGAAATGTTAAAATGGAATCTGATAAAGTCAAGCTTATATCCGACTCACTCACTCATCACAGGAAGTTTTCAATATCCCTTGCTCGAGGATCAGTTCGCTATTTAACAACTTTCGAGGGAGATTCCATATGGGTGGCTGGTCAAAGGGTTGAATACAATGCTGATGACTCATTAAGTGTAGTGCGAGGAAACCCTCTATTCATCCATCTTGAGCGGGATTCACTTTCAGTTGACACCCTTATTGTTCGTGGAGAAATTCTTCGCATGCAGGATCGGGGAGCAACATCTCACATGCAAGCCAGTGGGCGGGTTCGAATTTGGAATCTTTCTATGGCGGCTAGTGCAGATTCAATGGTATATGATCGGTCAGGTGATCATGGGCATGAATCCATCTGGCTTTATGGGAATCCTTATATCTGGATGAATGAGTCCCAGCTAACGGGTGATACGGTGAAAGTTGTAATTAGAGATGGGAAGATGGATTCTTTATTTATCTGGGGGAATTCATTCATTTCCCAGGAAGACAGCATGACACAGCGAATTAATCAGGTCAAAGGCCGCAATCTATATAGCACGATTCAGAAAGATTCGATCCGTACATATACGATTGGTCCCAACGCAGAAGCTGTATATTTCTATAAGGACGAAAATGACATCCCCGATGGTGCCTTCATGGTCTCTGGTGACGAAATTCGTATTCAATTTGAAGGAGACTCACTCCAAAGTATGGTATTCAGCACAGATGTGCAGGGAGTGCGTTATCCAGAATCTGCGCTCCCCCCAGAACTGGATCTTGAAGGACTCAATTGGGATCCTGCACTAAAACCAACCAAGGATAGCCTTCTTGGTATGTCATTACCTTGGGTACAGAAATGGGAACGTTAAAATTGCGGGCAGAGGGATTGACGAAACGTTTCAGTAAGCGAACGGTCGTTGATAATGTGTCTCTAGAAGTGCAGTGTGGAGAGGTCGTTGGATTACTCGGGCCTAATGGAGCGGGAAAGACCACTTCGTTCCACATGATCGTAGGGCTTGAACGTCCGAATCAAGGACGAATCTATTTAGGGGAAAGAGATATTACCGCACTCCCCATGTACAAGAGAGCTCGTGAGGGATTGGGGTATCTTGCACAAGAAACGAGCATATTTCAGCAGCTAACCGTAGAACAGAATCTTCACGCAGTTCTGGAGTTTCAAAAACTATCGGCGCAGGAACGTGAGGAACGAGTTGAGAAGCTGATTATGCAATTTGGTTTGGAGACTGTCAGGACGGCCAAAGCGTACACACTTTCTGGTGGAGAGCGTCGACGAACTGAGATCGCTCGCTCAATGGTGCTGGAACCCAACTTTTTCCTATTGGATGAGCCGTTCGCTGGGGTGGACCCAATCACGGTTGAATATATTCAGGAGATCATTTGTCAACTTTCGGATTTAGGTATAGGTGTTTTAATCACGGATCACAATGTTCACGAGACCTTAGCGATTACTGACCGGGCCTATTTACTCTTTGATGGTAAGATCATGAGGTCAGGAACAGCTGAACAATTAGCATCTGATCCCAAAGTACGTCAGTATTATCTTGGTAAAAAATTTGCACTTGAGCGCTATCGCTGAACGGCTTTTCACAGCCTAAGTTGAATTCATTATTCCAGCCAGTTGGTTGCTATGGTCGTCATCATGAAGAAAAATGCTTCGGAAGAACAAGTCGAGGCAGTAATTACCAACCTCAATGCTTTTGGCTTTGATGTGCACCGATCCAGTGGGGTCAATCAAGTTGTCCTGGGTGCAATTGGTGTTCAACCAGGATTTGATCATACCATTATTCGAGGACTTTCAGGTGTTGCGAATGTGCAGCGTGTTACTGAGCCTTACAAACTTGCCAGTCGTGCTGGACGTGAAGAATCAACGGTGGTCAATATTGATGGTGTAGAGGTTGGTGGTGGTTTGATTACCATTATGGCAGGTCTTCGCAGTACAGAAAGTGAAAAAGAAATCAAAGCAGCGGCGAATCTAGCCGAAACTTTGGGTGCTTCACTCCTTCAAGGAAATGTACACCATCCCCGTACATCTCTCTACGACCATAAGTTATTGGATTCAAACGGATTAAACATGATCCGCAAGGCGGTAGACGGTAGGAAATTAAAATTGGTTATGGAGGTGAGTAGCACTGGATTATTTGACACGATTGCCCAGTATGCTGATCTTCTTCTGATTGGAGCTCGAAATATGCAGAACTTTGAGTTACTCCGTGCAGTCGGCGAATCAGGTCAACCGGTTATGCTTGAGCGGGGAGTCGCTGCAACGATAGAGGAGTGGCTCATGGCAGCCGAGTACATCATGAGATCCGGGAATACCCAGATCATTTTGTGTGAGTCAGGAATCCGTACATTTGAGAGAGCCACCCGCTTAACCCTGGATTTATCCGGTGTTTCTGTGGTAAAGGCAAAAAGTCACCTTCCCATTTTTGTTGATCCCTCCCAAGGGGCAGGCATTCGGGATCATGTTATTCCCCTTGCTCGTGCGGCTGTTGCAGCTGGGGCAGACGGTTTGGTTGTTGATGTCCATCATCATCCTTCTGACGCGTCTGCCAATGGCTTGCAGGCCTTGAATTTTGAACAGTTTAAAGATCTGATCCAGCAGGTTGGAAATATTGCCAATGCAGTTGGCCGTGGTTTGAACTAGTAGCTTTATTTTGTTTTGTACTTCGTCATCAGAGTCATATGACTGAGCGGGATGACTGATATGGTCATTGAAGTTATCCGCAGAAGACTTGCGTGCAGTTTGAGTGTCCAAGATTACTTATTTATTTGATCTCCATGATCATACTTATTGACTACGATAATTTATCTAACTCACTGAAACATGTATCGTTACAGCGAACCATCAAAACAATTTTAAGCAAGCTCAATTTTAGTCAGATGGTCTTGGGAGAAAGGGTTTCTTGTCGTTTGTACGGAGGATGGATGCACAGAACAAATCTATCAAGAAAGGCTCAAAAACTGTCTGCGCAAATTTAAAATGATTTTCCTCAACGCTATTCTGTTCGTGGGAAAAAGGAATTGATCATTCATGTCGAATTAGTCACAGCACTTGCATCCGATCCGAAAACTATCTTTCCTCATACATTTCGCGTACGATCAAACCTCAGCAACTTAAATGTGGGAAGACCTCCATTTCAACAATGTAAACTACCTGCAAGTTGTCCATTATCAGTTGTTAATTTGCTTGTCTACAATGAGACCTGTACTCATCCATCTTGTGATGTAACCCCCGAAATGGTGTTTTACCGCAGTGAGCAGAAGCTAGTTGACAGCATGATCACTGTGGACTTAATTCATTTTGCTATGAACAAGTCAGAATCATTGGTTCTGGTATCTGGTGATGACGATATGTGGCCAGGTATTCGGTATGCGCTACTTCAAGATGCCTCAATCATCCATCTTGTTCCAAAAGTGACAACTAGACCTGGGATTCCGTATAAATCGTTAATCATGAAAGGTTATTCCTTTGCTGACTTATAGTTATCGGGAAGATGCAATTTGAGAATTTTAAGCGTATCGTTACAACATTTGCTGACGAAGATGGAGAACTCCTCTTTGAGGGGGGCAAATTACTCATGTCTATCCGCGGTCAAGATCTTGAGGCCCAGATACAAGAGGCTCCCAATGGGGTCTTGGTTATTCATGATGATGGTTCAGAGTGGAGAGCTGAAAAGTGGATTCGCTCTGTACTTGCTCGGCTTGATATGCTTGCGGATAGAATCATCAAGTATGTTTCTCCCCCCGAGCACTTCGTTTCTCCGAGTGGGAAGTTATCTGATAACTTTGATCATTCGGCAGGTGATCTAAACTTTAATGATTCAACAAGTGAGCTCAGGCAGAGGCTTGGGCAACAACCTGCAGGCATGACCTCCATATATTTTTTAACTTCGGATGCAGGGGAAGGAAAAACGTCACTTATTGAAAAAATCTCTGTTGATCAGGCATTGGCATTTAAAGAGAAACAAGCGAGCACGCTGATTCTTCCTGTACCATTGGGAGGTCGTTCATTTCAGCAATTTGATGATGCTGTCATCGCCCTTCTTTCAAACAAGCTTCGCTTCCAATTTCTTTATTATGACTCGTTTTTAGAGTTAGTGAAAATGGGGGCAATCATTCCTGCTTTTGATGGCTACGAGGAGATGCTGGTTGATTCAGAAACCGGCGAGGCAATTTTGGCAATCAGTAACTTGGTGGAGCAATTATCATCCTCTGGTACTCTACTGGTTACTGCCCATAGAGGGTATTTTAATTCGTCTCTTCGTGCTCAGTCAAGAGTGGTGGACTCTGTGCGTATCCAGGAAGATATTGAGATCCACCATTACGCATTAGACAGGTGGAATCGAGAGGTATTTCTTGAATACGCCCGTAAGCGAGAAATACCTTGCCCCGATGAATTATACGAAAATGTCAAACAACGTCTTGGAAGAGAAGATCACCCGGTATTGACGAGGGCAGTCCTTGTCCGAAGGCTGATGGATGTAGCTAAAGAGGACAGACAGATAGATATATTTTTAGATCGGCTCGGACAATCACAGACAGATTATTTTTTTGATTTTGTAGATGGAATCATTCATAGGGAGTCCGAACATAAATGGATTGATCGGTCAGGAACGGATCAGTCCCGACTACTTACACTTGACGAGCATCACGAGTTACTCGCCGAAATAGCCTCTGAAATGTGGATTTGTTCAGTAGATGCTCTGAATTTGGATGTGGTTCAAGTGATTATTGAGATATTTGTTGAGGCGAATAATATGAGGCCAGACATTTTCCGTCAGATTGATAAACGGATCACGGATCATGCTCTTCTCCGACACGATGTATCGCCTGGTCGTCAACGCGATGGTCGAGTGCGATTTGATCACGAAGACTTTCAGGCATTTTATTTGGGGCAAGCCTTAGGCCGAGCACTCTGTGAGAAGGATAAATTTGATGCTAGCATGATTTTGGGTGCAGGTTCGGTTACATCTATTGTTATAAAAGAAGCAACTCGGTACCTTATGTCTCAGAGCAAAATGTCAGTATCTTTTGATACGATACTTCGTCACCTTAAAGAATTACTCAGTGGTAAATGGCACATATCCTATTCTCATGAAAATTCTGCTGCTCTCATGCTCGAATTATTGGAGTCATCCCAAGATATCCAACTACCATTGACGGATACAAATTTTCCAGTAAATATGCTTTCTGATCGTAAGCTTCGGAATCTTGATATATCCAACTCTTTTTTCAATGTCACCAGCATCAGTAATTCTGAACTTATTGATTGCAAGTTTACCGAATGTCACTTTGCGGAGTTGGCGATTGATCATTTTGACAGCTTACAGGGAACGATCTTCAGAAAGTGCACTTTTGACTCAATTGTTGTGGGAAGCAATTCAGAGGAAGGGACGCGCTCCTTCTTTGATCCCCAGATGATCAATTCAATCCTTCGTACCAATGGATTTCAATTACAGTTGGATTCCGAACAAGAGCAGGTTGGCGAAATGCCTATTCCTGCTGAAATGGACAAGGATATGAAAATTGCGATGCGATTCATGCGAATGTTCAGTCGAGCTACTGCGATACCAGAAAACGTTATTGGTCAGAGAATTGGCAGAGAATCTGGTAAATTTTTCAACTCAATTCTTCCACAACTTGAAACGGCTCAGCTTGTTAAGAACACAGGCACATCTATCAGCAAATGGCGTCTAATGATTCCATTATCTGAGATAGATAAGTTGATTGGAAATTCCGGGAGTTCGTTTCATCAATTTATTGAGGATGCCTCACGCAGCGTGCAGCATCGTTGACCTGGGTATAAGCCAGCCTTGAGTCTTGAATTACTGTTTTTTTGTGGTTACCGTGTAACTACTCTTCGGGGCTGTATCCTGCGGGTGTAGTTGGTATTATGTGCAGAATTGAATTATCCCGTCAAATCAGAAACTATGATAGGGAGTATACTCCCCATGGTACAACAGATTAGGTGATTTATACACTTGACTCAATCTGGATTGTCTTTTAAGGTTTTGAGTGATGATTGATTTGGAGAAACTTAACGAAGTGAAAGAACGGTTCCATGAGTTAAATGAACTCATGTCGGATCCAGCAACGGCTATGGATTCTAGTCGTATGGCGGCTCTGGGCCCCGAGCATCGTGAGCTGTCCGAAGTAATCGGAGCAATTAATCTGTATGAGTCTGCTCTGTCAGAGGCCAAAGAAATGCAAGAGATGATCCGATCCGATGAGGATGCAGACATGATAGAATTGGCTCGTGAAGAGTTGGAGACATTAACTGCCAAGTTGCCAGGAATGGAGGAATCGCTCAGAAGGGCGCTCATCCCCAAAGATCCTGAAGATGCCCGAGATGCAATTGTAGAAATCCGTGCGGGAACCGGGGGGAACGAAGCAGCATTATTTGCCGCAGATCTCTACCGTCTATATGAACGCTACGTATCAAGAAAAGGATGGAAGTTGACGGTTATGAATAGTTCTCCTGGAAGCGTCGGAGGCTTCAAGGAAATCGTCTTCGGCATTCGTGGATCCAAGGTTTTTGGTAGTCTCAAGTATGAAAATGGGGTGCATCGGGTTCAGAGAGTACCCCAAACGGAGTCTAGTGGAAGATTGCACACCTCTGCTGCTAGTGTTGCTGTTCTACCCGAGGCAACGGATGTAGAAGTTGAAATCGAAGCAAATGATCTAAAAATTGATGTGTATCGGTCCAGTGGACCGGGAGGTCAAAGTGTGAATACCACCGATTCCGCAGTTCGGATTACCCATCTTCCTACTGGACTGGTTGTTACGTGTCAGGATGAAAAGAGTCAGCATAAAAACAAAGATAAAGCTCTACGTGTACTTCGGTCCCGGCTTTATGAAAAGAAAATGAGTGAGGTCAATGCAGAGAGGGACGCCGTCCGTAGACAGGCAGTCGGATCTGGTGATCGTTCTGTTAAGATCAGAACCTACAACTTCCCTCAAGACCGCGTCACAGATCATCGATTAGAGGGTGAACACAAAAACTATCCTTTACGAAGAATCATTGAAGGCGAACTGGACGATCTTCTTACTGCATTGCAGACAGCACATTACGCTGATCGTATGACGATCAGCGCATGACACTGGAACATACTAATCTATTCGGTGTAGTAGATCTTTTACCCTGCTCCTGCGAGACACGGGGGCATGACCTGATCATTAACTTAGTCATTCCAAAGGGATAAATATGGCCATGAATCGTAAGATGTACGAGCTAACGTACATCCTCACCACAGTGTTATCTAGCGAACAGACAGCCGAGGTCGTCGCAAGGGTCAACGAAATTATAGAGGGCGCAGGTGGTTCAGTTATTGAAGTTGATGAGTGGGGAACCCGCAAGCTAGCATATCCGATTGATAAGAAAAGGAATGGCTATTATGTTAATTTGTACTTTGAGGGTCCAGGTACAATTATTCCCCGAATTGAGCGAGCGCTGACCATTGATGATAACGTGCTCCGATCATTAATTTTGGCAATGGATAAATCTATGGTTGCCCACTATCAGGCAACTAAATTAAGTAGACAGTCGGTTGCTAATCCAGAAAGTGAGGAGGAGTAAGATGTCTCAAAGATATATAGACTACAAAGATATTGACTACCTGAAGCAATTTCTCAACGAGCAAGGGAAGATGTATCCCAGAAGGGTATTGGATATTCCCGCGAAAAAACAGCGGGCCATTGCACGTGCCATTAAACGTGCACGGCATCTTGCCTTGCTGCCGTACGTTGCTGATTCGGTACGTTAACAGAACTATTGTTCATTCAGAAAGTAGATTGGTGCGATGAAGGTGATTCTTTTAGCTGATGTCCAAAATCTCGGAAATATGGGAGATGTCGTCAGCGTTAAAAATGGTTATGGTCGTAATTGGTTGATCCCACAGGGGCTTGCCCAGATAGCAGTCCCTGGTGTCGTTCGAGCATTTGAGGATCAGTTGCAACAGCAGGCAAGACGTCACGCACAGGAACGTAATAACGCTGAAGAAATCAAGAATCAACTGGAGAGTGCAGTCGTTAAGGTTGAAGCGAAGGTAGGTGCAGAAAATCGAATTTTTGGCACAATTACGGCACAGCAAATTGCCCTCGGATTGGCACTACAAGGTTTTAATATTGATCGCCGCGTCATTTCCATTAATGAGGACATTAAAGTCCTTGGCGAGTATACCGCAACGGTTAAGCTGCACGCGGATGTGCATGCTCAGCTTAATGTGCATGTGGTTCCGGCCGACAGTCTGGCTTAGCCGGTCAGTATCCTTCTTGCCTGCAATTCTGACAGCACTAGTAACGACTAGTGCTGCTGCTGCTCAGTCTACGGTATCATGGGATGCTACCGCAGAATACCACGCTACCTCCGCGAGAATATTTCTTGAGGGAGTTTTACCTCCAGATGATCCAGAGAGCGGTGTGTGGCGCATGTACGCATTGAATTCACCTCCCCCCAGTAGAGCACTAACCATTCAGTTCAATTCTCTTCCGTCAGGGCTTGTTCTACTTGACACGTTGCATCAACTTGATGTACAATCTGGCTTCGATCCCTACTTCGATAAAGTGGTATCCTATTTTGAAGAAAAAGCGGTTGTGTGGGCGGATTATTCCGTTGAGCAGAATTTCTCCGGAGGTAGGGTAGAGGGCAGTGTTGAATTCATGATCTGTAATGATCTCATCTGTCTTCCTCCTAAATCGGAATTCTTCACTGCTTCATTCATTGAGGGCACGATTCCACTTTCGGGTATTCCGAGTGCTTCCTCTCCACCAATTGAGCTATCAAACACGCCTTCATCTCTTGGTCTGCAAGATCTCCCCGAATCAGATATGGAGACGAGTGCATCATCAGGGCTCTGGGGATTTCTTCTCTTGGCGATTGGGGCAGGACTTGGAGCACTGCTCATGCCGTGCATCTACCCGATGATTCCGCTGACAGTCTCCTACTTTACCCGACATGCGCAGGGTGCCCCCATACGTATGGCATTGCTGTACGGGTTGGCAATCGTACTAACTTTCACTGGACTTGGGGTTGGTCTCTCCCTTGTTGTAGGAAGCGCAGGTACTCAAATTGTTGCCGCAAACCCATGGGTGAATCTCATGATTGCGATTGCATTCCTTGTTTTCGGGTTATCATTGCTCGGAGTGATTAATCTCAGGCTTCCGTCATCACTTGTAAACTGGTTTGATCAAAAAGGGACAGAAAGACAGGACTACATTGGCGTCCTATTTATGGGATTGGCGCTCACACTCGTCTCATTCACATGTACTGTTCCTTTCGTTGGATTATTGCTTCCGAGCATTGCCTCGGGTGCATGGTTTTATGGGATTTTGGGGATGGCAATGTTCAGTTTTACGTTTGCACTTCCCTTTGTCGCGTTTGCTTGTTTTCCGAAAGCGCTTAAGTCTCTGCCTGGAAGTGGGGGCTGGATGCGGGAGATTGCCGTCATATTTGGTTTTATTGAAATTGCTGCTGCAATCAAATTTTTCTCTAATGTAGATCTGGTCTGGGGACTTGGCATAATTGATCGTACGTTGGCAATTGCACTTTGGATTGTGTTGTGTTTTTTTGCCGGGCTATACCTCATTGGTCATTTACGACTCTCGGTGAATCCCAAAATTGTTCGTGTAAGTGCTGGAAGGCTAATATTTGGGATATTATTTTTCGGGCTTGCCTTCTATATGCTCCCCGGACTTTTTGGAGGACGCCTTGGTCAGCTTGATGCTTACCTGCCACCGCGAGGGTCAGATATGATAGGAATGCACACCACAGGGATTCAGCAGGAATGGATTAAGGATGATTTGCCGAGTGCATTTTCACAGGCGGTACTTCTTGATCTTCCTCTTTTTATTGACTTTTCCGGTTATACATGTACGAATTGTAGAGAGATGGAGGTCAATGTATTTGAACGTGGAGATGTGAGCGGGCTGCTATCTGAGCGTTTTGTGCTTAGCCGTCTATATACGGATGGGCCAGAAGGCCGTCAGTTTCAGGTATTTCAGGAAAAACTAACTGGAACCTTAGCACTTCCTACTTATGCAATCATGAATGGCACTGCAACAGATGAACCTTTGGTACAGTTGAGCGGTGTAGTATCTGCTGACGAATTTGAAGTCTTCCTACGAAATGGGCTGCAAGAGTATGGGACTTATCAAGAGAATGTTTTTTCTTTGGACTGACAGGAATAAACTCATCTTGTAGGTGAAGGAGATCACAAAATTGTGATATAACACACAAAATATTTACTCAATAGAATGGAGTTTTTTTGGTATGACTATGAAACATGGGGGAAGAACCCTCATCGTGATCGGATTGTACAGTTTGGAGGAGTCCGTACGGATGAGAATCTTGAGTTGATCGGGGATGAAATAGAGCTGAAGTGCAAGCCGCAATTGGACTGTCCCATAGGGCCGGGCGCTGTGAATGTACATGGAATTTTGCCAATGGATGCCCATAAATATGGGTTTGCGGAGGGAGAGTTTGCTAAACGAATACATGACGAACTCAGTCGTGCAGGTACTTGTAGCGTTGCTTACAATGGTATGAGTTTCGATCATGAACTAACTAGGGTATTGTTTTATCGTAACCTCCGTGATCCTTATAGGTGGTCTTGGGACAATGGGAATTCTTCTTGGGACACCATTGATTTGGTGCGAGCTGCTTTTCTTCTGTTCCCAGAGGCCCTGAAACATTGGCCGAAAAGAGAAAATGGCCGGGTTTCATTTAAGTTGGAGGATTTATCCATTGCAAACCTTGAACCGGGAGAAATATTAGACCATCACAGCGCGATTGGAGATTCAATCTATACATGGAAGTTGTCCAAGCGAATTCACCAAGGAGCACGGCCATTATGGGATCATGCGCTTAGCTTGCGCAAAAAGGAGAATGTCAAGAGTATCATGGATTCAGGTGAGACCATTCTCCATGTAGTCTGGAGGATTCCTACGGATCGGTCATGCTCCACACTTCTGAGCAGTTTAGGAGCATTGGGACAGTACGAAAAGGAAATCCATGCTTTCGATCTATTTTATGACCCTACCCCTCTGCTAAAGCCATACTCCCAATGGACACAGGATGATAAGTCTCTGGCGGCCCGAGCACTTTTATCGGTGAAGATCAATAAATCTCCCTTTGTGGCTCGGTGGTCAGAGCTCACACACCTACTTTCCACTGACTTATCGCAGAGCAAAATCTTGGAGCGAATGCACCTGAAAGAATCTCAGGTACAAGAGCGACACGCGGTTCTTAATGAGTATCGCACCTCTAATTCCTCAAATCCATTTGTCCAGTATATCCAAAGTAAAGAAGTCCACAAAAAAAATCAATTCTCTTCCTTTCAGGCGGATCCAGATGAAGCGATTTATGATGGGTTTATTTCTGATCCGGACCGGAAATTGATGAATGAAGTTCTACGCCAAGGTGCAGAATTTAATTTGGAATCAGTTCAGTCAGATGATTCGCGGGTAGAGCCTTTGATATTCAGATATCTTGCGCGCAATTTCCCTGAGATTCGGGATGGTTATGGTAAAGAGCGCTGGCTTGCTTACTGTCGATCTCGACAACTAGAGCACATAGAAAAACGTGAAGTGAATGCCGACCAGATATTCAGTTATGAACTCCGAGACAGTTCCGTTCCATGGGGGAAGTTAGACGAATTAAAGGTTCAAAATCTTGTTAAATGGCAGAATCGTGTTCGGGAACTATTAATGCCTTGAAGTCATAATTGGACATCATCTTGGAGTTAATTTCAATTAGATTCCTTTGATTCAGGACAAAGATAATTGATTATTGGTGTTTCAGCCGTAATTGGAAAATCACCGCAGAACATAAATTTAATGAGGGTGATTGCTGTGGGGGTTAGAATGTTTAGACTCTTGACGTGTATAGAAGGCATGAGGCCAACCACCATGTTCCTCAATGGTTGACTCAATTGTAGACATGATAGGAATAGTATGATTAATCGCGCAAATGATCTTTAGGTAATGGGCGATATCCTTCTCGCAGAGCGCTTGGCCCTGCCTGTCTTTAAGCCATTTATGACAAACCTGATAGCTACCTACGTGAAAATCCCAGACAGACTCTGAAACATTAGTGAGACCACAACTCCCACGCTTTGTAGCACGGTATCCCTGATGGGCAACTACTTTCTTGGCGTTAATCCAAATCGTTCCACCTGACCAACCCGTCCTTCCAATTGTAGGGTTTGGGCTACCGATGTATGTAGTGGAAGCATTATTTAGCTTATCAGATTTGAGCAGATGGAGAGATGTTAATTTAGAGCCCATCATGATAAGCTCTCGAAAAAGAATCTTGTTCTTGGGAAAAGGGATATGGGGAAAGTCTTGTTTAAGCAATTCACCATATCTTTGACGGTAGCCAGTACTATGGAAGATAGCGTAGACCCAGTGTAGAATAGCCTTTGGGCTGATTGTATTAGAGAGATCGGCTTCATCTGCTCACAATAATGGCTGAAGAGCCTAATTACTATAAACTTACATTTGAATGAGAGTGAAAATTTCGAAATTGCTGCTGATTTGTTTTCTGGTTACTCCCATACAGCTATTGGCTCAGGAATCGCCCGGACGATTCACGATCGAAGCAGGGCTTGTTGGTGGGACTGGGGCTGCCTGCCCTGGACAATATATACGCGTTGACGGGGAGATCACAGGCCCTATATCACTTTATGGAATGGTGGAAAATTACCGATGCCAAAACTTTACAGGCTCAGCAAATCGAATCGGAGTTTCCGTTCGACTAGGCCCTTCTAATTGGACTATACGACCGGAATTGAGGAGCGGGCTTGAATATGATGGAGGAGATGTTTCTTGGATTTTCGGGGCGGGTCTGTTACTTGGTGGTCGTTATGGAGCGCGCCTCTCCGTTCATTTTGGAGATGTATCTGCCGATCCAATTACCCTATTCCAGTTGGGGGGCTATCTTCGATTTTGACCTGCTTATAGTGAGTTGAAGGATATTTTTCCTACCATAGGGTGGTTTGCCACCATCTGAAGATGAGATGGAAGAGGTTGTATATTCGCAGTTTTGGAGTAACCAAGATCAACTCATCAAAGGCAATCAGAGACCTACGTTCCGCACATTTTTTACCCACGCATCCGATGGAATCTCATCCAATTGACTTATTGCTGCCACAGCATCTGGAATAGAGGGGAACTGTCCCAAAGCTACACGATACTGGCTATCATCACTCACAAGCGTGTCCACCGCCATTCCGGGAAGAGATGTACGATATCGTTCTACAACAGCCTGTGCCTGTTCAGGGGTGTTGAACGAGCCAACAATGATCGTATACCCCCCGGCCTCACGGTCAAGTAATACAGATCCATTATTCGTATCAGGTTGTTCAGAGGGAATAGCATCCGTTGACGGTTCCACAGGGTTCGCGACAATGCCATTGGCAACCTCCATATTTGCTGGAGAATCTGATGGATCTGGAATGACATTATTCTCCATAGAGTCTGACGTGACTGGATCAGGGTTAGCCGGTAGGACGGCAGAGAGGGGCTCAGAAATTTGTTGATTTGACTCCATGACCCAATTCGTCAAAAAATACCCACCAACCGCCAAGGCACCGACAATGAGCACGACCATGGCGACCTGAGCTACTCGTCGCTGGCCTTTTGCAGGCGACCCAGAGGAATCTGGGAGAATCTCTAAGGAGTCCATATCCGCGAATGTTCCAGAAATCAGTGTAGCAAGTTCAGGATCAGCAGAGATATGGAGTTTGTCCTCAGTTCGCGAGATCACCCCAAGTGTAGGAATCTCAATGGGTGCCTGAGCTATGATCTCACTCACGAGAAGATCTATGATTGATGATGCATCCTCGTGAGAGATGCCCTGATTTGAAGCAAACTCAGAAACCAAGGATAAATCCGTAGTAACAGAGGAAGATTCATCAAGACTGATATATCGTTTTGGAGGATGTAGAATGAATTGGTTATCGTTTGGTCTTTCAGACATGCTGGGAATAGATTCAATCTTCAGCGTGCCTAAACCAGAAACAGATAACTGACCGTATTTCAGCAACCTTTCTCGTATGATGGTTGTGAACTCTCTGAGAGCTACTTCGCTGGTCATAGCTAAAAATGAACGTTGATATACTTTAAGAGTGTACGCAAAGTTAGGTAAAGCAGACTAATTTACAAGCTTATTCTTGAAATTAACTGACCTGAAGCCCCCATACGGGCTTTGTTCTGTCCAAATATATTGAAAAATACAAGTTAATGATTGAATGAGTATAGTTGCGGTAGGAACGCTGGGGCTTGACAACATTGAAACCCCAAGGGAAAAGAAAGATCGTATTCTTGGAGGGAGTGCAACCTATATTTCGCTCGCCGCTCGGCCTTTGGCTCATCCCGTAGCAATGATAGCTGTTGCTGGCAAAGATTTTCCAGAGGATTACAGACAGCTATTTCATACAAGTGATTTAGATCTAACTGGAGTTGAAATTTTGGAGGATCATGACACATTTGCTTGGGGAGGTGCTTATCATGAGAACCTGAACGTACGAACGACAACCTTTACCCACTTGAATGCATTAGCTAAATTTAATCCGATTGTTCCCACAAAGTATAAAAATTGCAAGGTTCTTTGTCTTGGGAATCTATCTCCGCAAACCCAACTTCAAACGCTCAGTCAAGTGAATGGGAACTCATTTGCGATGTGTGATACGATGAATTACTGGATTAACCACACACCGGATGAGTTGAGAGAGGTTCTGGGACGAATAGATTGTCTTTTGATTAACGATGAGGAGGCATATCAACTCACTGGTGAGACCAACCTTTTCACTGCCGCAAATCAGATTTTGTCAATGGGGCCAAGCAT
This sequence comes from Rhodothermales bacterium, assembly GCA_965209015.1. Taxonomy (GTDB): domain Bacteria; phylum Bacteroidota; class Rhodothermia; order Rhodothermales; family Bin80; genus Bin80. The sequence goes on from OZ242367.1 coordinate 1,499,439, forward strand.
CTTGATTATCAAAAAAGGAGAGCATGGAGCAATATTATTTGTTGAAGAGCAGGTGTTCACTGTTCCAGGCTTTCCCCTTGAAGACGTACGGGATCCCACTGGGGCAGGGGATGCATTCCTTGGAGCTTTTGCTGGTAGCTTGGCTAATGAGTCCACGATCGGGTTGAATGCGCTCAAGAGAGCCATGGTTTATGGTTGTACCGTTGCATCATTTTGTGTTGAAGTTCTGGGACCGTTCAACTTAGTTCGATTATCGGGAACCGTGATCGAGGAGCGTGCCAAAAATTTTAGAGGATTCACAGAATGGCCTCCTTGGAATTAGTTCACTCAATACGGATCATGATGCTGATGCTGCTGTGGATTGGCTGTACCACAAATGATCAAGTTGAAGTGTTGCTGACAGGGAAGAGTGCCGAAAAAAATCTGCAGTTCTACTTTGGAAGTTATATACAACAGGACCCGTTCAAATCTAATGTGTTGGAGAAAAAGGGAGATCGATTTTTTCTGGACTTATCAATGCTCCGAGAATTTGATTCTGAACTAGCAGTAGCACTTGATGCCAGAGTATCGCGGAATACATTAGATCCAGATAGCCTGCAAACAGTGATTGAATCGTCATATTACGAAGCACGCAATCTTTCCAAAAACCTTGCAGACTTTGAGTCCAAATGGCCCATTAGCTCACCCAAGTCATTTGAAGTGCATGGCCCAGTCACGCATTATTTGCGCCGAATAACAGTAAGCGAGAAAGCATTACAGGATGCAATATTAAATTATCATCAGAATGATTCAAGGCTGTACTATGAAACTGGTACGGTCATAAAGGCCGAGCATATTTCCAATGATCAAGTCATGGAGACGACTGCAATGATTAAGCGATTTGATGGGTTCTGGGACTTTGCTACCTATGACAGTGCTGGAATGTTAACATCAAAAACACGACCGAATCCACGTGCATTAGCCACACCGACTCAATGCGTTGGATGCCATTTTGGAAAAAAATCCTTTGAACCTGAGCGTAGCTGGCCGTTAGATGCTCCACCCGTCCCCGAAGGGATCCGAAAATGGTACACAGAAACATCTGACAAAGAGGTTGCAGATTTTTTTAGGGAGCACGACCTCAGAAGCGATTTGGTCATGGGGCTCTATGCAACGACCTATGTATCCGATCTTCGAATGCAGCGTAGATTGGGTACATTAGATTCTTCATCGGTAGCACTCCTTGGTTACTTGGGACTGTAAGTTATGCATAAAATTAGGTTGATCAATGCAGTCTTTTATGCTCACCATGGCGTAACCGCCTCGGAGCAGAAAACAGGGGGGAGATATGAAGTTGATGTGGAGGTTCAGTTTGATTTTGAGACTGCTGCAAAAGAGGATGATCTCAACCAAACGTTATGCTACGAGACGATGTATCATGTGATCAGAAGTGTAGTTAAGGATAGGACATTTGATTTGATAGAACGCATTGCATATCTGATTGCAGATCAGATCATTAAATTATCAGCACAAATCGAATACATAGAGGTTACAGTACGTAAACGGAATCCACCGGTCAGAGGAACCGTTGACTCTGCCGAAGTACTCTATCGTAGGGAGAAAACCTAAAATGTGATGAGATCACTGAAATGTTTTCTCAGAAGTACGTACATTCTGCGAAGTGGCAGGCCTACCACATTGTAGTAATCTCCATTTATTCTCTCAACAAATAATGCTCCCATATCATCTTGTATTCCATAGGCGCCGGCTTTATCCATCGGTGAGCCTGAATTTACGTAGTTTATAATTTCATTCTCGGCGAGCTTGCCAAACGTAACTTCAGTAGTTTCCACAGAAGCCACCATTCTCTTAGATGTCCCATGGATTATAGCAATCCCGGTATGCACATGATGGCTAGAACCGCTCAACTGTCTGAGCATCTCTGTAGCCTCGGATATCCCAGAGGGTTTACCCAAAATCAATCCTTGGGAGACAACAATGGTGTCTGCCCCAAGGATCAGCGCATCTGGTTTACGGGCTGCGATAACTCTTGCTTTTTCCAGAGCCAAGTTTTCGGCTACTTGGGCAGGAGTGTACTGTTTATTAATCGTTTCATCAATATTGGCTGGAATATGAATAAAGGGAATACCTATCTGTCGGAGAAGCTTTTGTCTCCGTGGGGACTGGGAAGCAAGAATGAAGTCAGTGCGGAGGTTCATCACAGATTAAGATCCTTCGTTTAAGTCTTTCGGAGATCAAGCTACTCACTGGAATTAATGGCAATAATAGCAATTTGTAATCATAAAGGTGGAACTGGAAAAACCACCACATCGGTAAATGTTGCAGCTGCTCTGAGTCTGGTAGGATATAAGACACTTGTTATCGATCTAGATCCTCAGGCGTTTCTGACACGCAATATGGATGTTGAACCATCAGGTGTGACTCATTCCTCACTTAATTTGTTTGAATCTGGAAAACAAATTTCTGACCTAGATGTCCTGCAACTTCCATCATTTGACTTATTACCGTCCGGTGAAGGTATGAATTACTTTGCTCGAAAACTCACCGGAGCTACCGATATATTCTGGATTCGACAGGCCCTCACGAACCAGAACACCTATGGCGCAATCATTTTAGATACAGCAGCAGCTCTCTCGGTTTTTTCCCTGAATGCGTTAGTTGCAGCAGATATTCTTATGATTCCTGTAACACCTGAACCTCAACCTGTAGCCGGTGCAGAGCAGACCTACGCTACTGCGACGGAGGTGCGGGGAAAATGGAACCCCAATTTGAAAGCTGCAATGTTCCTGCTTACCAATGTGCATGGGAGAAAAAAAATTCATTTGCATTATTCAAAATATCTCCGAAGTAAATATGGAAGTCTGGTTATGGACACACTCATTCGTACGTCCTCCTATCTCACTCTCGGATGTGAACATGGGAAAACAATTTTCGAGACCCATTTGAGTTCGCGCGGTGCAGTTGATTATGCTGGGGTTGTGGATGAGTTGATTCAACATGTACTGGTGCCGATGAATTTGGGCAGTAACAATCAATCATGATAAAGCTGATCCATTTGATTTGGATTGGTATCTTGCTGTGGGGATTGAATTTTGGTTTAAGCGGGATCGCTCCAATTGGGGATCTCTTTGATCCAGCACGAGGATTATATCATAATGCACGCATCGCCGAGCATGATGCCCGGCAGGAGGTTGTGATCTCTGGATTATCTAGTTCGGTTACAATTGAGCGGGATGAGAGAGGAGTTCCACATATATTTGCTGTCAGTGATAGAGATGCCATCCATGCCTTAGGATACGTTACTGCACAGGATCGGCTATTTCAGATGGACTTTGTTAGCCGGGTTGCTTCGGGGCGCATGTCTGAGATCTTTGGCTCAGGCTCAATAGAGACAGATCAGTATTTGCGCACAACCGGAATGAGTTGGGCGGCAAAGAAGATTACGGATGCTCATCGCCAAGAACAGAGCTTTGACTATGAGCTAATGACATGGTTTGCAGAGGGAGTCAATGCGTATATCAACAATATCTCTTACCCAGAGTGGCCATTTGAATTTAAATTGTTCGGATATAGTCCTGAGCTCTATACCCCTCTTCATATGGTACTATTGATGATGTACTTCAATTTTGACTTATCCTTTGGATCGGATGAGGCAGCTTACGGTCTCGCTAGGGATCGGTTTACCTCTGAAGAGTATGCCGAACTATATCCTCTTCACTCTACGCGCTACAAGCCAATTATCCCAGAGCCGCTTGGATTTGTGGATGAGTCTATGCCCTCCACAGCTATCTCTACCTTAGGCTCATCTGAAAGTGTAGCACTGCTCAGGAATATGCATACTACACTGATGAATCAAGGAATTGAGGGATTTAGACCTTCAAAGGGATCGAATAGTTGGGCCGTCACGAATAAGCGATCTGCTACTGGTTCTGCAATCATGGCCGGAGATATGCACCTCTCCCTTTCACTTCCATCTATTTGGTATGAAGCACACTTAGTCACCCCTTCCATGAATATATATGGAGTGCTCTCACCAGGTACACCCGTGCTGATTGAGGCATTTAATGATCATGTAGGCTGGACGTATACAAATTCAGGCTTGGATGGGATTGATCATTATCTGTTAAAGTTAAGTAAGGATGAACAAAGCTATGAGATTGACGGAAATTGGGTTCCACTTGAATTCCAGCCAGATACAATTCGTATCAAGGGTGCAGACGCGTTGATTGATACCCTTACGATCTCGCGTTTCGGGCCCGTCCTGAAGGATTCCAGCACAGCGGTGGCTATTAAGTGGGTGGCACATGAGAAAAATTCTATGATATCTGGACTCTGGCAGATGAAGCTTGCTCAGAATGCAGCACAGTTGGACAGCGCACTGATACACTGGCATTCACCCGCCATGAACATACTCTATGCGGATACGAAAGGGACAATTGGGATTCGGGTAGGTGGTGTTGTCCCCATTCGGGCGTCTGGAAACGGAATTGGACTTCTTGATGGTAGCTCCAGTGCGACAGATTGGATCGGTATGATTCCCTTTGAAGAGATGCCTCACGCAGTAAATTCCTCCCGTGGATTTTTAACCTCAACCAATCAGCAGCCAACCACTTCGGAGTATCCTTACTATCTGAATCATGATTGGCGTCCTTCCTATCGGTCCTTACGTATAGACACTTTGCTTTTGAGTAAGGAACAGCACACCTTTGAGGATCTGCGGGAGTATCAAGAAGATTTATATGTAGGCCAATATGATGCATTTGTGACACATTTGAATTCGGTAAATGCATTGACGGAGCATGGAGAAAAGGTTAGAGATGCCTTAACCACATGGGATGGATATGCAGGGGGAGAAACGGATGGTCCTCTTGCGCTCCATGAGTACCTAATAGCCTTGAAGTACCTCACATGGGATGAAGACATATTCAATGACCTTCCAGAGCCCAGCGAAACAGTACTTGCTGAATTTCTTGATCATGGATCTATATGGCTTGATGTCCAATCCACCCCTGAGATTGAGGATGCAACTGCACTGATGGCATTAGCGCTTGAGGAAGCCGCCATTACACTTGAAAGTCAGTATGGAGAAGATTGGAGTTGGGATTCAAATCATCACATTGTTTTTCGGCATCTGACTCAAACGCCTGCACTGGATATGTTATGGCGTGGGCCCTTCAGTTATCCTGGGTATGATGAGACTCTAGCGCCAGGGGATGGCGTGGAGGTCACGCATGGCGCGAGTTGGCGTGTAGTCGTAGATTTCAATGAGCATCCGCCCACAGGAGTCGGGATTTATCCAGGAGGTCAGAGCGGTAATCCTCTCAGCCGATACTATGACCTTCATATTCAGGACTATTTGAATTTTGAATATTACTCCCTACATAAACCAAGGAGGCCTGGAGATCTAGACTCTACTTCATCTCTTCTCGTCCTACAGAATCTGTGAGGATGATATAGTGGATTAAAAATGGTAGCTTAGATGGTAGAGTTGCGGTACAAGACGGATTCGTTATCTTTTTGCATCCTCAACCTTCGTCTCCGTAAATATTATATGTGCTCCAGATCATGAACAGTAGTCAGCAACGTTTTACCTCCCGTTGGGGAATGCTTCTAACCGTTTTGGGCATGGCGGTTGGTACAGGGAATATCTGGCGATTTCCTCGGATTGCCGCAACGAATAGCGGCGATGATGGTGCAGGAGCATTTTTAGTGGCCTGGATTATTTTTCTCTTTGCGTGGAGCATTCCCTTGATCATTGCAGAGTATGCGCTGGGCCGAAAAGGTCGGTTAGGCGTAATTGGGACCTTTACGAAACTCGCTGGGGATCGCTTCACCTGGATGGGGGCCTTCTGTGTTTTTGTTGCGGCAGCCATATTATTTTATTACACGGTGGTTGCCGGTTGGTGCTTCTATTATCTGGGGAGGATGGCAATTCTTGGGCCAGATCTCACCTACGAAGCTGCTCAGGGGGCATGGGATGGTTTTCAGAGCAGTTACTTTCCTGTACTCTTCCATGCGTGTGCAATAGGACTGGGAGCCTGGGCGGTATGGAAAGGGGTTGGAAGAATTGAGCGTGTAAATAAAGTACTCGTTCCGGCATTATTGGTGATTGTCTTGGTTGCATTGGTTCAAACTCTACTACTCAATGGTGCCGGACAAGGAATTCAATTTCTATTCACACCTGATTGGTCGACACTAACAGAGCCTCGAATCTGGCTGGAGGCGCTTACCCAGAATGCCTGGGATACAGGTGCAGGGTGGGGACTAGTTCTCACGTATGGAGCTTATATGCAGAGCCGACATGGTGTCGTGCAAAATGCAATCATTACCGGTGTTGGAAACAATACCGTCTCAATCCTTGCAGCAATCATCGTTTTTGGAACCGTATTTGCGATCTTGGGACAAGAGATGTCTCGCCCAGAGGTACTGCAAATCATGCGCACCAGTGGGCCCGCTGCCACCGGGCTTACCTTTATTTGGATGCCTCAACTGTTTGCCAAAATGCCGGCTGGAAATATTTTGGCCATTTTGTTTTTCCTTGGACTCTCCTGTGCGGCCCTCAGTTCTCTGATTTCCATGGTCGAAATGGTTGTGCGCTCCGTAACTGATTTTGGGATTAACCGATCACACGCAATCATCGGTGTTTCCATTGCTGCTCTGGTGCTTGGAATTCCATCTGCAATGAACTTAGGCTTTTTTGAAAATCAGGATTTTGTTTGGGGATTGGCATTGATCATTTCAGGGGCGTTCATGGCTATTCTCGTGATTCGGCAGGGAGTTCGGTCATTTCGCGAGAATGAAATTGATCATATGGTCGGCGATTGGAAATCCGGTCGACCATGGGATCTTCTATTGAATTATATCGTCCCATTACTGGCATGTGCGCTACTGGCCTGGTGGTTATGGCTTTCTGTTACGGTCTATGCCCCCGACACTTGGTACAACCCAACCGATCCATTCAGCTTGATGACCTGTATCGTACAGTGGGGAGTTGTGATCAGCATACTGCTTTTGCTCAATCGCACAATGGCAGTTCGTATCCGCTTGAGTAATGGTTTGGCATAACATGTGCTAGTAGGTTGTTTCTAACGATTTTTTATTTTGATGATTCGGTTAGTTCTTTTTACGATATGTTTGTTTCCAGGAGTTGCGGTTGCACAACTGCCAACTGGTGGGATGCTAGAAGACTTACCCCTGCAGTATATGCAGGGGGGAACGACTTCAACCCATGCACTCTTCGGAGAGCAAGGTGCTGCTTTTGTTTTCTGGAGTAATGATTGTAATTGGACTCTTCAATATGAAGATAGGGTAGAGGTATTGAATACCCCAGAGATTCCAATTATTTTGGTGAATAGCAATAACGCCTCTGTTTTTCCCAAGGAAGCTGAGGCTGGCGCACAATATGAGACTGCTTATGTGCGTGATTCTGGTGGAGCGTTAGCCCGTGCTTTGGGAGCGGAGAGGACACCACATGTATTTGTTTTTGATAGCTCAAGAAGATTGGTCTATTCTGGAGGTATTGATGACTCGCCAGCCGATGCACAGCTTGTGCAATCACAGTGGCTTCACGATACCATGGATCAACTCTCCGGTGGACAAGAAATAAGTGTTTCTTCAACTAAATCTTTCGGTTGCCGGATAAAACTGCCGTGACAATTGCGGATATAGAATCCCAATTTACGAGCGTTGATCATACAGGGAGCGCTTCATTTACTGAGATTGAGCAGGCATTGGAGATATATCAAAGAAATGCCTGTGAGGTATATCAACGTTTTGGACAGAAGTACCTACCGATCTCAGCATTTAAGTATGCAGAGATCGCCACTTTTCCTGTGTCAGAAGCTGAATGTGTGTTCCTGAGTAGCTCCACAGGGGAGGGGCCTCGGAGTCGCCATTATGTTTTCCGAAAGGCTGTATATGAGGCCTCGGTATGTTCGACATTTGAGTCTGTTTTCGGTGCAGGGCCTTTCACCATTTGGGTTCATTTACCAGGATATGTCTCGGAGTCGTCTCTCGTCTGTATGATGAAGATTCTTATTCGGCGCTATGGAGATGCGAGAAGTCAATTCTTTCTGGCTGATGAACGACCCTCTACGGCAAATATAGGTTCACGTCTTATCCTCTTTGGTGCAGCATTTGGGCTTCTAGATCTTGCAGAGACCGGCTCATGGCAACTCCCCTCTGATACACGAATTGTGGAGACTGGTGGAATGAAGACTCATCGCCGCGAAATCTCCCGTCGCGAATTACATCATCGCCTTGCAGACGGATTCGGAGTAGACGAGCAATTGGTCTGGAGCGAGTATGGGATGTGTGAGCTCTTGAGTCAGGCCTATGCTCAGGGAGGTCCGGTCTATACACCACCTCCATGGATGCGCGTTCAAGTTGTGGATCCGCATGTCCCAGAGAGTGCACTGCCAGAGGGAGAGCCTGGTCTCTTAGCAATCACCGATCTGGCGAACATGTATTCCGTATCCAATATTTTGACAGAAGATATGGGCGTCAGTCATGGAGATGGGTTTGAGGTATTGGGACGTTTTCCCGGGAGTGCGCTCAGGGGATGCAATTTTCTGTTGAATAACTGATGAAGCCATTGAGTACCGTCATATCAGAGGCGGCACGTTTGTGGTGTAATTCAGAGGATCACCCGTACAAAATAGATGCTGTACAGGCAACGCTCACGGCTCCAAACCAGTTTACCCCCGAGGCCTTAGAGTTTGCGATTGATCAGCAAATGAGAGAGATCACAGAATCTGCACTCAGTAGCTGGATCGGAGAACGATCGCCTAAAAAGGTTCATCAGGTTGCCGTAATTCATGCAGGAAATGTTCCACTCGTTGGATTACAAGACCTTTTAGCGGTTCTTCTGTGTGGTCACTCCTATGTTGGCGTACTCTCAAAAAAGTCACCTTATCTCTTGCCGGCATTCGTTCATACGGTTCAAATACAAGGAGGGAACGTAGAGGTCAGTTTTGTGGATCGTGAGGCGGTCTGGACTAAGGCCCAGGCAATCATAGCTACGGGTACTGATGTATCCATTATGCAGATCCGTAGCCTCGTCAAGGCCAAGGGAATCCCTCCAGAGAAATGTTTACTTCGAGGCAACCGATATGGAGTCGCGATCTTAGATGGCAATGAGACTGAAGATGACTGGGATAACTTAGCACTGGATATCCTACTGCACGAGGGGATGGGGTGTCGTAATGTGGCATTGATCTTTGCACCTGTTGGACTCAAGCCGGATCATTGTCTCAAACATCTAGCGCAGATGCGAGGCATGTTTCCGGCACACTCCTCCACATCGGGAAGATTGGCAATGCACCGGGCTTATCTTGCCGCAATCAATTGTCCACATGCTTATGGATCTGGTCTAGAATTTCTGATGAGTAAGGGTCTTCCTGAAGTCCAAGTCCCTGGTCACGTACGATGGGTAGAATACAATGACTTGGATGAACTGACTTTCATTGTTGAAGGTAGGCGGAATGAAGTTCAGTGCATTGTTGCACGGGAGAAAGTACGTAAAGAGCTGCCGAGACGTTGGAATTCCCAGAAACTTGGAACCACTCAGAGGCCGACGATTGATTGGCAACCAGATGGAATAGACACCATTGACTTTCTGTGTGATCTATAGGAACATACATCGTTAAATTTACGTTTGCAACCAACTGGTTATAATTGCAACTAATGGTCAAGGAACGTGAGGCAAATAGTAAGGCGGATCGTATTTCGCTTCACAGCAAAGAACTAATCAGGAATTTCCAAGATTGGCTGGATTTAAGACTGCGGCTCGCGGTGTTGCATTATGTGGATGCACTTCAGCAAAACCAGAAGGTGATATATGTTGCGATCATCGCCGGTCTTACATTAGCACTTTCTGTTCTCTTTTTCTTGATTGCTGCAGCTTATGGATTAGGTAGTTTATTTGGGAATGTAGCTTGGGGATTTCTGTCTATCGGCACGATCATGGGTATATGTACTTGGATCCTCTACCGTGTGTTGGCTCAAATTATAGAAAACAAAGATGATAAAACAGACCATTTAATGGTTTCTAACAATGGACGAAAACAAGCAGAAACAAAATCGACCCAGTGACGGTGTTCGCGAGGCTTTAGACGATCGCGCACGCAAAATGGAGAAGCACATGAGTGCTCTACGTAGCGAATTGACGAATATGATTCCTCCTGTCAAGGAGATCATTGTGAAATATCCGATTAGCACTGCCTCTATAACTCTGGGTGCAGGGGTAGTGGTTGGGTACTTGATCGCTGGTGGTAAACGTAAGGGAGGCCTTGGTGATAATCAACTTCTTGATGCTGCACTGGGCCCCATGGTTGAATTGATTAGAGAGCGCTTAAACAATGGGGAATCCTCAGAGGAAGCCGTGCGTGGGGCACTCAAGTCTCATTTAGATCTACCGCAGAGGACAAGTTCTCTCAATGAGTTGGTTAAATTACTTGTGCCGATCGGCATTGAGATGGGTTTGAAGGCACTTGATAAAAATGGGAGAGAGAACGAGACCTGATCCTATCAGAGGTGATCATCGACTAGTCTTCCTTGGTCCACCAGGATCAGGTAAAGGGACGCAAGCAAGACTCTTGGCCAAGAAATATGGTTTTGCGCACATCTCTACTGGGGTTCTTCTTAGAAGAGAGATAAGAGCACAAACACACCATGGCAATGAAGCCGAGAAATATATTGAAGATGGTCGGCTCGCCCCTGATCATATTGTTCGTCAACTAGCTGAACAGGCGATCAAAGATGAAAATTTTCAAGGCTTTATTCTTGATGGGTATCCACGTACGATTCAGCAGGCTCACTGGCTGGGGGAATTCTTAGGGGCTCACAATACATCCTTAACCTCAGTCATCAATTTGGTGATTGACGATGAAGATGTGATCCTTCGGCTCTCCCAAAGGCGGATTCATTTGCTAACGGGCGAGAATTATCATTTATTGAATAAACCGCCGCCGAAAGAAGAGTCTAAGTTCATTGTTACACGCCAAGATGATCAGCCAGATGCAATTCGACAGCGGTTGCGAGTTTATAATCAGCTTACCCATCCGTTGATTGAATACTATACTTCACAAAATATTCTGCTTTCTATCCCCGCAGTTGGTTCATTCTCTGAAGTCCATTCTCAGATTTGTGGACTCTTGGGATTAGAATAGTTCTCACTCCAAAGAGTTTGTGAAAACTGACGGCGCATTTGAAGGTTGGACAGGAGATACCATCGTGAAATTCACAAACGGACAAATCTGTCAATAAGCAGACGATCCCTATCAAACCTATGACATGTACAAATCTTTGATGACTATTTTCACTGTGGAGCGGGGTTTCGTCATTCAGCTGAGTGGCATAGAGCAATACGTAAGTATAATTCAGGTAGGGTAATCTATTTTGCATAATCTTATCTCAAGTATCAGATTTACTCGCTTATTCAGTATTTTTCCATTATTACCTGTGGTATAATCCTAGTTTGGAGGGACATTGCTGTACAGTATGCAAATGAGTACAAATCTGAAGAACACGCTTGAGAGACTCCATACCGAAATTGAAACGAGTCTTTCATCTTTGGTCACAGATCATCATCCCGGAGAACTCTACGATTCTGTGCGTTATGTAATTTCAGGGGGAGGCAAACGGATTCGACCTACTTTGCTACTTCTATCTGCTAAGGTTTTTGGTGTCAAAAGTCCAAATGCAATGTCATTGGCTTTAGCGGTAGAATTGATTCACAATTTTTCGCTTGTCCATGATGACATCATGGATCATGCGAATAGTCGTAGAGGCCGAGAGACAGTTCATGTAGTTTGGGATGCTGATACAGCAATTTTGTGCGGAGATGTCCTGCTCGCTATCGCATCTGAGTGTGTTAGTCTGAACACCTCTGGTGATCCAATCCAATTGATGCAGGTGTTTGGGCGGACGGTACGGGAGTTGTGTGAAGGACAAGCACTGGATATGGTTATTGGCACCAAGGAGGATCTTTCAACGGATGACTATCTGCATATGGTGGACGGAAAAACTGGAGGGTTGCTCTCTGCTTCGCTTGAAATGGGAGGGATTGCGGGTGGAGCAGGTCCAGAGGCATGCGCAGCACTCAGAGAGGCAGGGAAGTCCATCGGACGGGCATTCCAGATTCTGGATGATCTCTTGGATTTGATTGCCGATGATCAGCGTTGGGGAAAAGTTCAGGGAGGAGATTTGATTGAGGGAAAAGGGACCTATTTACTTATTGAAGCACGTCAGCGTGCCAGAGGTGAGGATGCAGAATTTTTTTCCAGAATACGACCCGGATCGGGGCTTGCCGTTGAGGAAATTCCCAAAGCATATGCTCGAATGGAGGCTCTAGGAGTTCTGGATGAGGCTCGAAGTCTTATCCATAGCTATACATCAGATGCGTTAAACCAGATTAATTCCCTTCCAGGTAATAAAGAAGAACTTCATGGGCTCATTAACCAGATGGGGAGCCGGATATATTAAGCATTAATGATTGCTGAATGAGTCATACCTTCTTGATGGGGGAGTTCATTACATATTTTGAGTAAGATAAATTATTGATTGAATAGTATTTCTACGATGACAAAAGAATTGTTGAACCAAATTGACGTGGAGGGGATGTACGAAGCGGTTCAAAACTTCCCTGAACAACTCAAACAGGGACGCGCACGCGCGTTGGAATCGAATGTTCAGGGATGGCATGGAAATGGTGTAACAGCAGTCATGATTGCCGGTATGGGAGGAAGTGCGATCGGGGGGGATGTATTATCTGCGCTTGCGACAGACCATGCATCTATTCCAATCGTAGTGTCACGCAGCTATTCCCTTCCTGCTTGGGTGGGCACCAATACGGCGATTGTGACTTCCAGTTACTCAGGGAATACCGAAGAAACATTGGCTGCATTTGATGATGCATGCGCTCGGGGTGCCAGAGTCCTGGTAATTTCGACGGGAGGAGAGCTTACCGATCGGGCTCAAACTCAAAATATTCCCATTGTGCAACTTCCACCGGGAATTCAGCCACGCGCAGCGTTACCCTATTCGCTTTCCGCTTTGCTTACCGTAACAGAACCACTCGGCCTCACAGCAGTGAAGTCGGGAGATTGGGAAGAAGCTGTAGCAGTCACTGCGCAGCAATCTAAGGTGATGTCGGATCTGTCTGATCCTGACAACCAAGCTATGAAACTAGCTGCCATTCTTCATGGGCAATTTCCTGTGATCTATAGTAGTGAACAGTTAGCACCGGCCAATACTCGCTGGAGAAATCAGATCCATGAAAATTCAAAGAGCTTTGCAGTCGGAAATGTACTCCCAGAAATGAATCACAATGAAGTGATGGGATGGGCACGATTCCAAGCGGAATTAAAACGTCTAGCTGTAATTTCCCTCCGTGACGAAGAGGATCATCATCGTACACAACGGAGGCTTGATGTGACACGGGCCCTACTGGAGCCTCATGCACACAGCTGGCATGATATTCAGAGTCAGGGCAACAGTAGACTGGCACGCATGCTATCTATCATGTATATTGGTGATTGGGTGAGTTTATACTTGGCAATCTTGAATAAAACAGATCCCTCTCCGGTCGGACTGATTTCTGAGCTGAAAGCGGCCCTGGTCCAGGGGAAATAACGGAACGGTGTCCCCCTGGATGCGTTGCGCACATGAACTGCCCAATGAGTCATGAATCATACTACATGGATCTTGTATGCTATTTGTTTATTTGCAGTGCTGCCAGTTTCGGCACAATATAATTTCCACTTTGGGCGTAACAAGATCCAGTATGAAGATTTTGATTGGAATGTGCTAAGGACAGAGCACTTTGACGTGTACTTCTACCCTGAAATGCAGGCACTAGCTGAGCATGGTGCTGCTTTTGCGGAAGAAGCTTATGCCGAGCTTCAGAACCGATTCAACTTCTCTGTTACGCGCCGAGTCCCTCTTGTATTTTATTCCTCACAACTTCATTTCAAGCAAACCAATATTACCGATGGGTTCATCCCCGATGGTGTGGGAGGGTTTTATGAGTTTCTGAAGGGCCGGGTCGTGATTCCTGCAAACGGGAATCTACACCGATTCCGACATGTGGTCCGCCATGAAATGGTGCATGTCTTCACAATGCATAAGCTTGCAAGAGTATATCGGGATTATCGCATTCCTTTTGATCGTTTACCTCCATTATGGTTTACCGAGGGGCTTGCAGAGTATTGGTCAGGGCCTCAGGATCATCAACATGAGATGATCATGCGGGACGCAATCTATGCGAATTACCTCGTTCCATTGGAAAATATGTACAGGATTCGCGGATCCTACTTGATGTACAAGGAAGGAGAGGCGCTCTGTCGGTTTATTTCGGAAAACTATGGAGAGGAAAAACTTCTCTCGCTCATTGAGAATTCCTGGATTGATCGAGATTTTCGAAGTGTAATCGAGTACACGTTACAAGAAACTCTTACAGAGATCAGTGTGCAATGGCAAGAGTGGCTTCAAAAAACATACTATCCAAAACTTGATACAGCGGAGAGTCCGGCTTTATTGACCAGGGGACTTTCTGTCAAAGGATTCAACTCAAAGCCGGTCTTTTATCAGATGAAGAATGGGCAGCGCAAGGTTTTGTTTACGGGGAATCATGGTGGTTATGGCAACGTTTTTCATGTATCCGTTGATTCAACCTACACACCATTAGGGCGGCCACGAATTTTGATCCGCGGAGAGCGAAACAGTAAGTTTGAGTCATTCCACCTTTTGGATAGCCGAATGAGCGTGTCAGAGAATGGCTGGCTTGCCTTTGTAACCAAGAGTGGAGAGACAGATGTGATTCACACGTATGATCTGGAATCTGGCTCAGCTGGGGAAATGTATAGCTTTGATGATGTGGTTGCTCTTTATTCGCCGTCATGGAGCCCAAATGGAAAGCAAATTGCTTTTGTCGGGATTGATGGGAGTGGTTTAATTGATCTATATGCATACGAGGTTTCTCATGATCGGCTTCGCCGACTCACCCGCGATAGTTATGATGAGCGTGATCCATCGTGGAGTCCAGATGGTAGCTATATCGTGTTTTCCTCCGATCGAACTCCGAGGGGTATTGAGAATTTTTACAATTTATTTACATACGAGTGGGAGACCAATACCATTGATTATGTGACCTATGGGGAGCAGCAGGATTTTTCTCCCCGATGGAGCCCTGATGGAAACTTCATCATTTATACAAGCACAAAAAGAGATTCAACCGGGCGCTTTGGTGGTCAGGATCTGTATGTTATTGATGCAAAGCCCAAAGTGCCCGTATTTACTCAGACAGGTACATCTACCTATGAACGGTACCCAACCCCAGGAGTGCGCTGGAAAAGGCGATTAACAGACTTAACGACTGCGATATATGATCCGGTCTGGACGCGTGATGATCAAATCATTTTTTCCGCATTTGAAAATTATCGATTCACTGTTCGGACGATGGGTGGTTTAGATACGCTGTTGCATAGACCTGTGTCTTTGGAGCCTGAACCTCAGACTTTGGAATCCACAGATCTGTGGTCATTTCCGCGGATCAAGGCTGATCCCGAAGCAGATATTCTTCGATATCGGCGAAGATATGGTTTGGATATTGCTCAGGGACAAATTTCCAGTAGTGCAGTCTGGGGTACAGGCGGCACTGCGGTGCTTGCCTTCTCAGATCTTATGGGGAATGATCGATTATTTCTCACCATATTCAATACCAGTCAGTATACAGGGGATTTTATCAAAAGCTTGAATGTGAATATATCCAGACTTCATTTGAATCGAAGGGCGAATATCGGGTATGGTGTGTATCGGTATGGTGGATTGCGATATGATCTGACGGAGCCGGATGCACCGACAGATTTTCCACGCTTTTGGGAGAAAGTTTGGGGAGGATTTGGAGCGATCAGTTACCCGCTCTCAATGTTCCGACGCATTGAGGTGGCCACCTCTTTGAGTTGGGATAGTAAACAAATACCAATACG
Organism: Rhodothermales bacterium; assembly: GCA_965209015.1. GTDB lineage: Bacteria > Bacteroidota > Rhodothermia > Rhodothermales > Bin80 > Bin80. The sequence goes on from OZ242367.1 coordinate 1,515,425, forward strand.
GCGGATCGACCGTCAGGCTCTGCTGTTGACCAATCAGATTAGTCTTGTTCATGACAATACGCTCTCTGGTTCTAATGGCCCCATGGTTGGCTGGAGGGGGCGGCTATCTGCGGCGTATACCACCGATATATTGTACTCCAACGTGAACTATATCACATTGGAGGCAGACTTCAGGAATTACTTTCGAATTTCCCGAGAGGTTACGTTTGCGTCACGTTTGTTGGGGCGTATGAATCATGGACGGGAGGCTCGCCTATGGTTTATGGGAGGAAGTTGGGATTTACGGGGATACCCCTTCTTTGATGTACGCGGAAAGAAAGCCTGGTTTACCTCACACGAACTACGTTTTCCCTTGGTGGAGAACCCGTCAATATATGTTCCGCTTTTGGCAGTTCTTGGGGTTGTTAACCTGAGAGGGGCCCTTTTTCTGGATGCTGCACATACTTGGAATGAGCGATATCACCAGCGGATTCCTCAGATTTATTCCGGGGAGACTCTTGGATCCGCTGGATTTGGACTTCGCGTCAATCTATTTGGAGGATTAGTTCTTCGATACGATTTGGGATATCGGTTCCGAGAAGCTTTTACTTCACGCGAGAAAGACCTCTTCCGCCAATTCTTTTTTGGGTTTGATTTTTAGATATCTTCGATTACTTATTTTGGTATTCGCGACTGGGTGTGGTGGACTGGTAGTGAGCATTGAGCCGACCTCAAACAACCCAGCCGAGCCAACTCTTCCCCTTGAAGTTGCTTGGACTTATAATGCCCGAGCAGGATTCGGTCCAGATGCCCCATTAGTTTTTGGCAATGTTGTACTTGTCGCCACCAGACAGGGAGAACTTCATTCGATTGACTTAGCCACCGGAAAACGTAGCGGATCCAAACGATTCGGCGATGCCATCAATGGAGCTCCTATCGTTATAGGAACTACTCTGATTGTCTCTCTGGCACAAGGGCGCAGAGCCCTAGCAGCATACGACCTTGAGCAAGCGGACATCCTTTGGCGACGTAAAGGTGCATCAGTTCAAGTTGGAATTACTCCTGTGAATTCCGGCGGTATTATTATTGATACATCTGGTGAGGTCAAGCGATTTGAAGTTTCTGGTGGATCGGTGGTGTGGACCCACCAGCTACCGGAAAGGGTAGGGGTACATGCGCGTCCTCTCATTCATCGTAATACGGTGATCATTGCGACAGATAGCGGAATAGTTCAAGCACTTTCACTTGCCACCGGACAACAGGAATGGGATATAGATATTGGATATCCCATTTATATGGCTCCATCGGTCTACGGTGATACTTTAGTCGTATCAACCACTCGAGGGCATCTATTGGCTATAGATGCCCAAAATAGAACTATACTCTGGGATACAGTGCTCGGAGATGAGATGGTAAGATTATCCACTCCTGCGATCCATCAGGGAAATGTGGTGGTCGGGGGATCGGATGGAGTATTACGCCTGATTCGTCTTTCATCTGGAGAAACAGAATGGAGTGTTCAATGTTCTGATGCATTGGTTGCACCTCCAGTAATCACATCAAATCTGGTATTCACGGGGAGTATGGGAAACTGGTTCTATGCATTCGATCGTTCCAGTGGCGAACTCCTTCAAAAGATTGAATTACAGGGCCGAGTGAAAAGTGCAATTGCGGTTGCAGAAAATAGCTTAATCATCTTAACGGAGCCCCGTTATGTAATTCAACTTGCTCCATCAAAGGCAGATGATGACACCTAAACGAGAATATCTTTGGTTACTTGTGGGAGCTTTACTCTCCATGCATCCACTGATTGGTACGGCACAGTCCCTGACTTATGTTGATATCAGAAGCAATAATCTGGACGCCGCGGTATATGCTGATTCTCTGTACTTGGGACTAGTTCGCGGCAGTCCTTACTGGGTAGATCACACTACAAGTAAGATCAGTCTCGTAACATCTGGCTCTGCGGCGTGGAGCATTCTCCCGATTCAAACCTCATTTTCGTCTAAACCAGGAGATAGCGTAATCGTTACGTTGAATTTTCCAATGTATCACAGGATAGAGTCTCATCCTTATGGTGCCGAAGCTTGGATCCAAAAGGGTGAAGAGCGTCAACTTCTTGGATTGACACCAATCGTATTTACCACTTCATCTGAGACATCGTTTGGCTTTTTTCATGTTGAGATGGAGGGGTACTCATCGGCTGTATTGACTCCGAAAACGCAGTTGTGGAATCAATATGATGTAACGCTCTCAGCACTTACTCAGCAGACCAAATGGTCAGGAGAATCTGGTTCTGTGAGGAGGCATCAGAGAAAATGGATTGATTGGAGTGCAGCAGTAGTCGCAGTTGCGGCGGGTGTGATAGCCGTACATTATAAATTTCGTGCCGATAGGATTAACGATGAATATCTTGCAACCGGTGATCCATCTTTACGACCTCGAGTTGCAAGGCTGGACGATTACTCCGGTATTGCGCTTGGAGTGATGCAGGCAGGGTTCATTACCCTGGCTGTGCGCTTTGCACTAAAATGAAATGGCGTGGATGCTAACATTTAAGATATTCATCCGTATTCAAATAGTCCAAGATATTGAAGATTGATGAACTGGTTTGATATACTGATCTTAGTTGTATTGGGTATAGGAGTGTTTTCAGGAGTTCGTCGTGGTTTTGTGCGCCAATTTTTTGGGCTGCTTGGATTAATTGCCGCTTTTCTGATTGGATATTATAATATGGATCGTGCTGGGGCATGGTTTGAGAGTCAGGCAGGCCTTTCGGTGGAATATGCTGCGATTGCTGGTTTTGCAGCAATATTTCTGATCGTACAATTGTGTGCAATCATTCTATCCCACGTATTTGATCGCGTCGTTAGAAATATTTTTCTCATTGGTACAGTGAACCGATTGTTTGGCGCCGCCTTAGGACTCATTACAGCAGGCTTGATCGGGAGTTTGGTTCTTTATTTCCTTGCTGCGGTCATGAATATCCCGTCAGATGAGTTACGGTCTTCTTCGGTACTGTATGAGGTAGTCTATCAATTCTTTCCCCAAGTGTGGGATCTAGCGACTCAAAGGTTCCCCCAACTTACGGCACTGAGCGAACAATTCCCCAACTGGTTTTAGGAGATACTCCTCTGGGAGTTCGCTCTCCCCAAAATCACTCATCCAGAGTTCGATAAGCCTTCTGCAATCAACGGCATTTCCATGTTGTTATTGCTGTGAAATCAAAATTACTTATATTTAGACTTAGTCTAAATATGTATTGGTCTTAATAAATTAAGGCTCATCCTCAAACTTACTACTTAATCAAACGGAAACTTACATGAGATTACTACTCACATGTGGGGTACTTGTACTGAGTACCGCAACGATAAGCGGAGCCCAAACAATTTCTAATTCTTGTGGGCTAATGGTAATGGCGCATGGTGGCAGTGAAGAATGGGATACGGCGGTTCGTGATGCTATTGAGCCTCTGCATGAACAGATGCCCACAACCATCGCATTTGGGATGGCAAATCCAAGTACATTAAAGGATGCAATTAAAGAGTTAGAAAAACAAAATGTGAATTGTATTGCCGTCGTACGACTTTTCATGTCTGCTCACTCTTTTTTGCATCAGACACAGTACCTCTTGGCGTTGCGCGAGGATCCACCTCCTTTCTTTATTTCTCACCATGGCCACTCTCATGATCATACCCCCCCAGTTCCCATTGAGTATAGAGCCAGACTTAAAATTAGTGATACTGCATTATTGGATGCCCCCGAAATGGGGGAAATTCTTGTGCAGAATGCAATCGCATTGACTGATAGTTCCAGAATGGAATCGGTTCTCATTATTGCACACGGAGCGGGTGACGATGCTGTCAACGATGAGTGGATGCGAAAATTGGATCATTTGTCGGATACCGTTCGAAAGACCGGTTTATTCCGAAATGTAGCTGTCCACAGTTTAAGAGAAGACTGGGAAGAAAAACGTGTCAATGCGGAAGCAGAAATTCGTAGGTTCGTGGAGATGAATTCTGAGAATGGAGGACGCGTGATTGTACTTCCCTTTCGGTTGTATGGCTTTGGACCCTATGCAGAAGTTTTAGACGGACTTTCTTATAAGTCAGAGGGTATAGGATTATTGCCTAATCCAGAGATCACTACTTGGATTGAACGAATAGCTAATGAATTAATTGCCTCCTTTGACGAAGCGTCCGAGTCGTAATTGCAATACTTGGTTACATCACCAAACTTGATTCAGGTTTTCCAGGTCTTTGAATTCTAACTCACTTCTGAGTGGGATTCCCGAATATCGGGAAATAATGTGTAAGTGTTGTATCTTGAGTTTCGCGGATCTAAACTTGCGCTGTAAATTCTAAATGGAAAATACATCTAAGTTGTATTACTCAATCGGAGAGGTGGCCGAATTACTAGGTGTAGAGACGCATGTGCTCCGTTATTGGGAGAATGAGTTTCCACGATTTGCACCTCGAAAAAACAGTGCAGGTCGTCGCATTTATACGGAGAAAGATCTCTTTTTTGCTCGGAGGATCTTTGACTTACTCCGTGTTGAAAAATATACACTTGAAGGTGCTCGACAGGTTCTAGAACGTGACGATAAAAAATCTCAACATCAGAACACCAGGCGGGGGAAACTGCTGAACCTGCGGCACTTCTTGGAGAACATCAGTCGTCAACTGGCGTAATGATCTATACGGGACGTGGCGCAGCCAGGTAGCGCACTTCAATGGGGTTGAAGGGGTCGTGAGTTCGAATCTCGCCGTCCCGACAGATTGGAATATTTTGAAATCTACTGATCTTGTAGTAGATTAGGCTGGTAGTGATCAAGGATCTATGTAGGCTTTGGGGATTCCGACTTCGTAGAGACAAACTTTTGACTTTTCGCCATGTCTATAGAACTCGGCCCTGTTCCAAGTTTCATTTGGTTGGGTGGTGTCTTACGGTGTCTTTAGTTTATGAGGCTCTTAGTCGCTAATGCCGTTTGCCTATGGCCCTGAATTTGTATCACTCGTTCTATGGTATCACTAAGTGTTCGCAGATGTCTCAATGAATAAAGTTGAAAATTCTATGTGTAGCTTTGCAGAGGATCTGCGAAATATTCGCGAAAGAAAAGGAATCTCACTGGAAACCATCCATCATCATACCCGCGTAATCAAGATCGTACTCCAGGATTATGAAACTAATTGCCTCTTTCATCAACCTCAGTTCCACAGAATCTATTTACGCTCTTTGACTCGTGCGTATGTCAGTGTTCTTGATATGGATCCCGATCCGATTTTAGAAGCATTAGACATGGCACTGGATGGAACCTACGACGGTAGGCTAGATCCTAGTTACAAACTTAAAGAGCAGCCTTCTGAATCTTCAGAGGAGAAAGTGATCCCTCCGAGTTAAGCGAAAAAACTTGCATCAGTTCCGCGAAGGGACTTCAACTGATAGATGGTAATTGGAGGAGACCATCATTACTGGCAGACTTAATCACCAACTTTCACGAGCATTCCCCGAGGATATGGAATCAGCTAATATGAGTGAACCCAATAGTGGGGCATCATCACCAAGTTGAGAAATCTTCACCTCTGGTACTGCTGGTACACAGTTCCTCAGTTCCTGACATATATGACGTAAGATCTCAGGTCTCGCGAGTCCAATACTTCCGCCAATGATGATAACTGCCGGATCCAAGACACAGGTAAGTCCTACAGCCGCTTGAGCAATATAGTCCATAGCATCATGTATTAGTTCTTTGGCTTTGGCATTTCCCTTGTCAGCTGCTTCAAACACCTCCGCTGTATGGACAGAGTTATGTGGCCCACCCTCCATTCGTGCCCATTGGGTGGCTATACCTACTCCACTGGCATGAAGCTCTGTGCATCCTCCGGGTTGCCACTGCTGTCCCAGAAACTTTGGTGATGGAATCATGCCCCCAATCTCTCCGGCAGAAAAATTTTCTCCACGCAAAACCTCACCGTTAATTAGTATTCCAGCGGCGATTCCGGTACTAATCGTCAGATAGACGATGGGTGCTTGGTAGGGAGCGTTGCTCTGGGCACCCTCGGCGATGACGGCGGCGTTCACATCATTTTCAATTGCAGTTGGGGTCCCCGTCTTCGTTTCCAGCATATATTGTAAGGGAGTATCTATCCAACCCTTCAGATTGGCTGCCCGAAGTACGACGCCATTTTGAGTATTCACCATTCCGGGCGCTACGCAGCCAACAGCACAAAGAGTGTCTTTATTCTCAAGCTCACTCAGAATTAGGTCAACTGCTATATCCAATACAGAGTCGGGCCCCTGTTGAGGAGTAGGGAAGGAGGTCCTAAAGCTGATTTCTTGAGGTCGGTTCTTCTCCGCAATCGCGCAGCGAGTCTGTGTACCGCCAATATCAATCCCCGCAATTAATGTCATCAAAAGAGACTAATTATCGGATTCAAGATCACGAATCCAGATATTACGAAAACGTGTAGGTTCACGGTGGTCTTGAAGAATTAGAGGCAATGCATCTTCATGCGCTCTGTAAGGGGGACGAGATTTATGCCCTGTGGGTCCAGTCAGGATAGAATTATCTTGGACGAGCACTCCATTATGAAAAACAGTTACCCTTGCGGGTATCTTTAAGCGTCCATCTTCTTCAAAATGAGGCCGACGAAATACGATATCGTATGATTGCCATTCAAGCGGCGGACGGCTAGCGTTTACAAGTGGGGGATATTGTCCATATACGGAGGCAGCTTGGCCGTCAGGATAGGTCTGGTTGCCATACGAGTTGAGTACTTGAATTTCATAGATGTCCATCAGAAATACACCACTGTTTCCGCTATCCTGTCCCATTCCGCTATCTGGAGTAGCCCATTCAATATGAAGTTGTACATCACCAAACAAACGTTTGGTCTTGATTTTTCCTGAGAGGGGCTTTACCTCCATATAACCATCTTTTAAGTTCCATTGGACTGGATCTCCGTTTGAATGGCTCCATTCGCTAAAATCTGTACCATCAAATAGAATGATTGCATCGGAGGGGGGAGGAGAGGGGCTAAAGTCTCCGGGAGTCACAATCCGAGGTGGGGGACGGTCAGGATCATGAATATCCCACTCATCAAGAGAAGGTAGCTGTCCGAAGGCGGTGGATGCGATGAATAACATGAGTGATAGGAATATAGTTGCGAGATAATGCATTGTATGGTTCGTAATTGTCTATGATGATAGAAACGGGAGAAGTGGACTTACACCCGATTAGCTAATTACCCATGAATCTATTTGGAAACAGAGAGGAGCTTGGGAGTATTTCCATAATCTCTCCATATACTTGGTGCAACAACTTTCCGTTCAGATTTGGTTATCCTGCATGTACAGACCTTCCAACATGAAATCCTCCAATCAAGGGGTATGAGCTTAATTTGTGCGATTTCTGAGAATAATCAACCGATAAGAGAATCAGAAAGAAATTTGTGAAGTGCTCCGAGGTTTGACAGCCGTATACCTCGCTACGAATTGGGTTATTGCACACGGAATTCCCACCTTCGTATTCAACGTACAATGATAGGAGAATGAATCAACCATGGAGGGAGATTACACACATGGCAGCTATGCTGCACATTAAGCTTCTGCATCTCATACTATTTCATTACCTTCATGAACACGCTAAGTCCGCTTTCAACGGATGGGATAGTTATCAGCGGAATCCCTACTCGTAATAGAGAGTGCCTTACCAGAATACACGTTAAACCAAATAATCATTCTATTCATATCGTGGTTAAACCAGTTTAATCATACCCGTGATCATGCGAACTGCTATGGGTTATCAATTTAGTGGTAATTCATCACACAGAGTTCTATGTTTAGGATCCTATCCAGCCACAGCATGTGAACGTATTGATCTGGTACAACTTGATTTAAAATGCTTTTTACTTATGGTGCATGCATGAATCTTTGACCTATTAGAATCTTGATTCGTACATAGCATTGATTTCTTAGTGGCGAGTTATTTATTGGATGGACAAAAATATTTAAGTCTCTCATGGATCGAAGAACCGCAATTCAACGCATTGGTGCTCTGATGGGGGGGACACTCTCGGCATCTATGATTGCCGGAGTTCTCGGTGGATGCAGCGCAGGAAAAGAAGGGGTAGATTTTGAGCCGCGAACCCTCACTCAGGGGAAAGACGAACTATGTGCCACGCTTTCGGAATTAATTATTCCAGAGACTGATACTCCTGGTGCCCGTGCAGCTAGGGTTCACGAATTTACCGATTATATGCTTACCGATTGGTACGATGAGCCCGAGGTAGTTGAATTTTTGTCTGGATTGGAAGATGTTGAGCTTCGTGCAAGGAGATCTGGTGCTAGATCGTTCGTCAGTCTTACGAATGAACGGCAGATCGAAATTCTGTCGGAAATGGAGGCAGAAGAAGTACCATTCTTTCAGACAATTAAATCAATGACACTCTTCGGCTATTATACCTCCGAGGTTGGGGCTACGCAGGAACTGCGTGTCAATCCAATGGGAGTATATAAAGCGGATATTCCTTTCTCCGAAGTGGGTCGTGCATGGGCTTGAGCAGATAGATTCTTCTACGTTATCCAAGTATCCAGAGGGATAGGGTTCTGGCGTAATGGATGACTTTTCCCCATTCTGTTTGGCTCCGAATTGAGGGAGTCTACTTAGTTGGTTCCAGAGTACTCCTTGATTCCATAGGAAAATGCAGATAGAAGAAACAATCCAAGTGGAAAAACAGATCTTATTCCAACTACTATCAGTGAGCAATCAGATTGTTCTCTAACGGATTCGCAATCATTGATAGTTCTTCCAATCACGGGCGAGCTGAGATTGCGTACACCGATCAATGTCAGAATAGTGGAAGTACCTATTCGTACGTGAGCGCTGCGGTAGTATGCGACTGGTGACACACTCTGGTTTTCAAAAAGTGTGTATTTTGGGGTAGATGAACTACTGGTTGACTATTGATCAATTCCAAATGGTTTTATTACCAAGTTTACGTGAGTTGAGATGTTATTGTGGTTTCATTTGGGCAGTGCTGTAAATCTTGATATCTGGCTACTTGGCATCTATTAAGTTATTCCCACCGCAACCAAGTTATTGAAAGCCAATGTTGATTGCGTTATTGATTGGAGTATTGGCTGCAATCGGCATCCCTGTTTGGATATCCCGAACGAGAAAAAACGTTGCAAGCCTTGTTGATGGTGCGAACTTTGTTCACTATGTGCCAGATCTGGGTGCAATGCACTTGATTGAACGTTTTGGGGAGCCTGTTCAGGAAACGATTTCAATTGCAGAGGACCAAAAACATCAAAAGGACTCCATTGAACTTCCGGCCAAGCCTGTTAATCAAGATGAACCTTCAAAGCCATCCTCTGCCTCAAATGTAAATACTTCATCCACAGGATCAGGGTATCTTAGTGATGACGTAAAAGCTGCGGTAGAAGGTGCAGCACAAGGCGCTTTATTTAGCACGAGTGCCATCCAGAATCTGATGGTAATAGATGAACATACTTATATAGCGATGAGCACACTTGCAGGTGAGCAGCTGACGACGATCGGTGATCTGAGCAGTAATCTAGCGAGTTGGGAATCTGCCGAAATAGGGGAGGCACTCCCACCAGCGGCTGTGTCCAAACTCATGGGGCATTTGAGTGAGCCCATCGTTGCTGAGAATTTGAGAGAATTGGGATATCAGGTTGAACTGCCAGATATCTCAAATATTGAAGGGTATGACCTGATTTTGAACGGCGATTACTTCGTGAATGTCAAGACAGTTGCGGATGCAGGTTCCCTATCAAGCCACTTCAATCAATATCCTCAAATCCCCGTGATTGTACCCGAGGACATGACGGGGATTCCAGAGGGCGCGATCTATCTCAATGCCGAAAATTCAATTGATCAGTTGGAGATGGCTGTTCATGAGGGAAGTGAAAGGATCGTGCTGGTAGATCCCAATTATTCCCACGCAGACATGGTAGAGCATACCGAAGCGGTCAGTGATGGGCTGCTGGGGAATGTGGATCTAGCCGCTGGTGGTATTCCTGTCATCACATTGGCTTTGTCTGGTTGGAGAGAACTTAAGTTGCTTCACACACACAAAACGGATCTAGTTCATGCGGCCAAGAATTTGGGGCTGGATGTTACGGGTACTGCTCTTGGCGGGGCAGGTGGTGCGATAATTGGAACGGCTATATTTCCTGGGGTTGGCACGGTGGTCGGCGCTGTTTTATGTGGTTCCGCAGGAAGGGTCATTTCAAATAAATTCAAGAGTCGCAAATTGAAAAAAGCCCTTGAGAACTATGGTAAAAAGTATGAAGAAAACACAGAAAAAATACGGTTATTGCAGGAAGATTCTCATAAGCGATTCCAGTCTTCGGTTCAAATTCAAACAGACGAACTTGCGCTCTTTGCAGAAAGATGCAAGCGCGAGTTGGAAAGTAGGTGTTCGGATGTTGTTCACCAGCGTAGGAATACTTACCGAATCAGTACGGATCAGGCGTTAGATCTTTTGAATTCATCACTCGCCGAGTTAACTAACAGGCTTTTGGTTCTCAAAAGAATTCTGCGATGGAATGGGATGATTCTGGGCAGAGATCTAAGGCATAGACTGCGCGCACAAATCACTCAACTCGATCAGTATGTTCGGCATGTAGAATCCGAAGCAGTAAATATCATTGAGGCATCTCCCGAGATAGATTTAAGCGGAGAAAGGCTAATACGGTTTCTCCAGATCATGCTTCAAACAGAAGAAGGGATTATTCAAGTGAAACGAATTCTCCAATCTTTTGAAGAGCAACGAGAAGAGCTTGAAGAGAACTGGGGAAAATACATTACAGAGCAAAAGAATCAACTCGCTCTACGTCGGTATCAGTGTATGAAATATCTATCAGATACAATCCAAGAACTGAATAAAGAAGTAAGTCAAGGAATCAGGGAGTTACGTGAGCAACTTGAAATCGAATTACAGAAAGTCAAGACAGAGAAGGGGAGGCTTGGGCTTGGGGAATGAAATTTCATTGTTCATGCCAAAGATAGAAGAAATCGTTCATGCCGCAGGGTCTAAGGTGGTGAGATGGATGTGTCTATCTCTTAGCAATCATCTCTTGAATTTCTACGGCCTTGTATGAAAGGGAATGATTCTGCATATACCTGTGATTCCAGTAGGATCAAGATCATTATTGTGTTGTGACCACACTGATCATTCATGCCAACTATTGGTGGGTATTCATCAATAGGCTAGGATTCCGACTGAATCAGTAACTCGTCAATCTTCACGCGGCGAAAATCAAAAATTCTTTTCACTTCTGGCCCCACCATCAATCGATTAATAAGTGCTCCCCCTGGTACCAGATAGTTGACGGTATCTACAACAAGAGTTCCATCATTTTCAGACCGAAAGTCATGTCGGTGTACCCATTTCTGATAGGGGCCTCTTAGTTGGACATCCGTGAAGCTATGCGGAGGATCCCATTCAGTGATCTCGGTTCGCCAGCGGATTGGAAATCCTCGGACGCGTAATTGGTAATCAATCAGGGCACCAGGCTCCATTGTAATTGGTGTCGGGGTAACAATCCGAAACCGAAGAAAGGGAGGGGTAATCCGTTCAAGATTATCTGCCTCAGAAAAGAAGGCGAAGGTTTCTTCAAGAGGGAGTGGCAACCACTGACGGGCTGTAAATACAAGATCGTTGTCTGCGGGGATACGAGGCTTGTTCTTTTGGCTCATTTAAAGAGGGATAGATAATGAAACTGAAACCTGTATAGTGTGGAATAGTGCTAAGGATCAAACAGAATTCACAGAATATGTATAATCTTTGATGGGAAAATACACTGCTAACATCTGAATGATACTGACAGAATTCTAACGATGGCAGCAGCGCCGCAGACTAATAAAACATGAATGAAGGAGGAGACAGCAAGGGTAGCCTTCGTAGGGTGCACATTCACCTCAGTCATTGTATCAGATTGCCTTAAAAATCATATATTCATAAAATAATGGAGGTAGACGTTTGATCTTTTTTTCTGGAATCGTCATGCATGAACTTGATCATGTATGCTGCTACTCAGAGTAGTCATGAAGCGAAGAACCTTTCTCAAATCTGCGGTCGCTGCTCCCGCAGCGCTCGGTCTGGTGAATCGTTTTGCTGCCGAAGAAATAATAGAATCGGCTAGCTCTGGAAAACCAACCCCTATGTCTTCACTTGAACGTATTGGGGTACAGTTGTTTACGGTCAGGAATCTGTTGTCAAATGACTATGAGGGGACAATCCGTATGGTTGCTGATGCTGGATTTGACGAAGTGGAAACAGTATGGGACCCCGAGCGCAATCCAGATGATATTCGTGCGCTATTTGATGAAGTAGGGTTAGTTGCCCCTGCTACTCATGCGTCAATTAATGACCTTCAAGACAGACTTTCGGGTATCATCGATGCCGCAAAGCGAATCGGTCACTCCTATATTGTGTGTCCTTGGCTGGCGGCAGACCAACGAACCATAGAAAAGTACGGAGAGCATGTTAGTTCTATTCAATGAAGTGGGAGCTGCCTGTAAAGAAGAGGGTATTCAGTTTGCATACCATAATCATGAATTTGAATTTGAACCAACAGAAAGACGGTGTCATTCCCTATGACTTTATCCTAGAAGAGACGGATCCAGAATTGGTCAAAATGGAGTTGGATTTGTACTGGATTGCCTATGCTGATCGAGATCCATTAGAGTACTTTCGTCGTTATCCTGGGCGATTCCCGCTCTGTCATGTTAAGGATATGGGGGAAGATCGGTCTATCACTGACGTTGGAAAGGGTCAAATTGATTTTATCAGAATTTTTACGGAAAGTGAAACCGCTGGTTTGAAACACTATATTGTGGAACATGATAATCCTGAAGACCCATTCGCCAGTATCCAAACCAGCATTGCTCACTTGAAGTCGCTCAACTTCTGATATGGGGTTAGGTCGTAAACTGCGCTATGGAATGGTTGGCGGAGGCCCAGGCGCCTTTATCGGCAACGTTCATCGGATGGCTGCTGCATTAGATGGAACAATGGAATTGGTTGCTGGGGCATTTTCATCCGATGCGACAAAGTCCCAAGAACATGGTAAGGAATTAGGACTGGCTCCCGATCGTTCATATGATAGTTTTTCATCTATGGTTGAAGCTGAGGCCGAACGAGAGGATCAAATAGATTTCGTGACCATTGTGACCCCAAATCATATGCATTATCCCGTAGCGAAAGCCTTTCTTGAAGCGGGATTTCATATTGTATGTGATAAGCCCGTAACCAATACACTGGAAAATGCAGAAGAGCTCTGCAATCTTGTACGTAAGTATGATCGAGTATTTGCACTTACGCACAACTATACAGGATACCCAATGGTTAAACAGGCACGCACAATGGTTCAAGAGGGTAAGATTGGAATGGTTAGGAAGGTGATTGTTGAATACCCACAGGGTTGGCTTACAACTCCACTTGAGCTTTCTGGAAATAAGCAGGCAGACTGGCGGACTGATCCCAAACGAGCGGGCGCCGGTGCGCTTGGAGATATTGGGTCCCATGCAGAAAATCTTACCAGATATGTGACAGGGTTAGAACTTGAAGAAATCTGTGCAGACGTGAATTCAATCGTGGAAGGGCGTAAGATAGACGATGACGTCAATATGCTACTACATTATCAGGGAGGTGCTCGGGGTGTTTTACATGCTTCTCAGGTTTGTGCGGGGGATGAAAATAATCTGAATATTCGGGTGTACGGTGAGACTGGTTCGCTCCAGTGGTTTCAGGAACACCCGAACTGGCTTCACTACCGTGAGCATGATAAACCAGAGCAAATATATAAGCGAGGAAATCGTTATCTATCCGAGTCTGCAAATCGCAATTCACGGCTTCCTTTCGGCCACCCAGAGGCTTTCATTGAAGCGTTTGCGAACATCTATTTGAATGTTGGCAGAGTCATTGCGGCCCGTCAGGCTGGTGAACCGCCGAATCCCAAAGACTTTGATTTTCCAACGGTGCAGGACGGTGCTCGGGGAGTCCATTTCATTCTTACTGCACTGGAAAGTGGGAGGAAGAGAGCTTGGGTTGACGCAGGGTATTCCCCACCGATCTAATCATTTATTATGAATTTCTAATTGAATAGACTTGTTAACTGTCCGCAGTAATGACGGTAATTATAAATTTTGAATAAACCAAACATATGGCACGCCCTGTTACCTTGTTTACCGGCCAGTGGGCCGATCTACCGCTTGATACACTCGCGGAGAAAGCCGCTTCTTGGGGATATGATGGCTTAGAGTTGGCATGCTGGGGAGATCATTTTGATGTTCAGCGTGCATTGTCACAACATGATTACTGTCAAGGAAGACATGATCTTCTCTCCCGTCATGGTCTAAAGATCTATGCCATTAGCAATCATCTTGTCGGTCAAGCGGTATGTGATCGTATAGATGACCGTCACAAAGCGATTATTCCCTCACATGTGTGGGGCGATGGACAGGCTGAAGATGTTCAACAGCGTGCTGCCAAAGAAATGCAGGATACGGCACGAGCTGCTGCACTCCTTGGTGTCAAGGTTGTCAACGGCTTTACTGGAAGTAGTATCTGGCCGATCTTATACTCTTTTCCACCGAATGACCCCGCGATGATTGATGCGGGGTTTCAGGACTTTGCAGATCGCTGGAATCCGATCTTGGATATATTTGACGAAGTGGGTGTTCGATTTGCTCTTGAAGTTCATCCAACAGAAATTGCTTTTGACATCGTCAGTAGCGAACGAGCCTTGGATGCAATCGGTCATAGAGAGGCGTTTGGCTTCAATTATGATCCCAGCCACCTTGGCTATCAAGGAGTTGATTATATAGCATTCATTGACCGTTTCGCAGATCGGATTTACCATGCCCACATGAAAGATGTTTGGTGGTCAGATCGTTTAACCACGATCGGTGTGTTTGGAGGTCACACGGATTTCGGTACTCCTGGGCGATTTTGGGATTTTCGCTCAATCGGTCGTGGATGTATTAATTTTGAGGAGATCATTCGAGCTTTGAACCGTGCCAATTATTCTGGGCCTCTATCAATCGAATGGGAGGATATTGGGATGGATCGTGAGGCAGGCGCCTCTGAGGCCTGTGACTTTATCAAGAGGGTAGACTTTAAGCCATCAGCAGCCGCATTTGATGCAGCATTTGCAAATTAATTCTTTTCCCATTCTGTTTTTGCTTTTCTGTTTTAGTGCCAAAACAGGAGCATCACAACCTAGTTTGGGGATGATCACAGATACCATCCCTGGAACTGATGTTTATTTTACCATGATCGGTTTGGAGGGCGGCACATTTATGATTGGAACGGATAGTGAAGAAGAGGGGCGTGATGAAGATGAGGGACCGCAACGTCAGGTAACACTTTCCCCCTTCTACATTGGGATAAACGAGGTTACCTATGATGAATTTCTTCTCTTTTCAAGCCAGGATCATGATAATGATGAAAGTGCTCCAGGAACCGAATTTGATGCTAATTTGATCGCCCGTCCAAGTCCACCGTATGAAGATCCTGCTCATGGTATGGGGACCAACGGACATCCTGCCGTAGGAATGACACAATGGAGTGCTCTCCAATATGCGCACTGGCTTTCGTTAAAGACGGGTGTTTTTTATAGATTACCTACCGAAGCAGAATGGGAATATGCATGTCGAGCCGGTACATCATCTGATTTCAGCTTTGGCGAAACTGCTGATTCGCTTGACATGTACGCTTGGTACTATGGTAACAGTAATGAGGCTCATCAGCCTGTTGGACAAAAATTACCGAACCAGTGGGGGATTTTTGATATGCATGGTAATGTTGCCGAATGGACATTAGATGAGTACAGTATCAATTATTATGAGGGTTTGGAAGACTCATTATCATATGATCCATGGAATTTACCCAGCAGATTGCATCCTCGCACCGTCAGAGGGGGAGCCTATGATGACACTCCGAAAGCACTACGGTGTGGTGCAAGACTCAGATCTGATCTTGATTGGAAACGTCGTGATCCTCAAATCCCGCGATCTATGTGGTGGAACACCGATTCGCCATTTGTTGGATTTAGAATTGTTCGTCCGTTCATCCAACCAACCGCGGAGGAACAGCAGCAATTCTGGGCAACAGCGCTCGGAGGGTAATATTGCGGCATATTTATTAACTTAGGAGGATCATCTAACACTATGAAAAAGACAAAAATGCCTGTTAATCGTCGTGATTTCGTCAAAAGTGGCGTCGCCGCTGTTGTAGGTGGTGCTCTCGCCGGTCAATTCCCAATGAGTGCCAATGCTTTCTATGGAGTAGATGATACGATCCGAGTGGGCCTTATCGGATGTGGGGGAAGAGGCACCGGTGCAACATTACAGGCTCTGAAAGCCGCTTCAAACACAAAACTCGTAGCTATGGCGGATGCATTTAGTGACCGTATTCAGAGTAGTTATGAGAATATGATGGAACCCGAAGAAGCAGACGAAGCAACACTGGATGCGATTAGTCGAATTGATGTCCCTGAGGAAATGCGTTTTGATGGGTTTGACGGGTATAAAGAGGTGATTGCCGCCTCTGATGTAGTCATTTTGACGACACCTCCTGGATTTCGTCCTTTGCATTTTGAAGCGGCTGTGGATGCTGGAAAGCAGGTCTTCATGGAAAAGCCTGTTGCTACGGATGCCCCTGGAATTCGCAGGGTACTCGCAGCAGCCGAAAAAGCGAAAGAGAAACAATTAAATGTTGTGGTTGGCTTGCAGCGTCGTTATCAGACAGGGTATCGTGAGTGGATCAGGCAAATACATGAGGGTGCTATCGGAGATATCATTTTGGGACGTGTATACTGGAACAGTGGTGGGGTGTGGGTCCGTACCCGCGCTGAGTATGAAGAGAAAGCTGGACGTCCACTCACCGAGATGGAATATCAAATGCGGAACTGGTATTACTTCAATTGGCTCTGTGGTGACCATATTGTAGAACAGCATATTCACAATATTGACGTTGGAAACTGGGTGAAGCAGGGACATCCTGTAAAGGCCCAAGGGCAGGGGGGGCGACAGGTTCGTACAGGATTGGATCATGGAGAAATTTATGATCACCACTTTGTGGAGTTTGAGTATGAGGATGGAAGTCGAATATTGAGTCAGTGCAGGCATATGCCAGACTGTATGAACAGAGTTTCAGAGGCATTTCATGGTACATTGGGTACTGCCCCTACACCGGGTGAACTTTATCAAGCATCTGGTGATACGATCTACAAGCATGATGGCAAAGGTGATCCGAATGCGTACCAAGTGGAGCATGATGAGTTATTTGCGGCAATTAATGCAGGCGAGTTCAAATATTCGGATGCTGAAGTAGGAGCCACAGCAACAATGAGTGCAATTTTGGGACGGATGTCCACTTATTCTGGCAAAGTGATCACTTGGGATGAGGCGATGGCGAGTGAACTAGACCTTATGCCTGAGAGTTATGGATGGGATGCTGAACCGCCTGTACTTCCCGATTCTGATGGGCACTACCAAATCCCTACCCCTGGAGTAAGTGTAGTCCTTTGAGGTACTTCAATTTATTCCCCAATCTTGAGGGGTATATTTTAATAGTACGTTGGGGAGATTTTCATACATCTCCTCACAGTCAGCAGCTATTTATCAGTGATTCTTGACAATATTCGCTGAGTACTGGGATATTGCATGGTGCTGTTAATGTTCAAAATAGAATAGCCAGAAATTGATATGTTAAGTCTGGGATCATTTCTCAATGCCTATGAAATCCAATCGGTGATTGGGCGTGGAGGATTCGGGATCGTATATAAAGGAACGCACAATGAACTGGGGATTGAAGTTGCTATCAAAGAGCACTTTCCCACCGAGTTATGTGTTCGACAGGACCAAACTGTTGTGCCAAGTAAACCCGAGTTCCAGACTCCTTTTGAGGACAGCTTGGAGCGATTCATCAAAGAAGCGAAACAACTTGAGAAATTTCGGGAGCACTCAAATATAGTGAGTTGCCGAGATCTCTTTCGAGCGAATGGTACCGCATACATTGTCATGGATTATGTCCATGGATTACCATTATCTGTGCTCCTAGAACAACGTGAGTCAAAGGGTAACCCTTTTACGGAAAAGGAGTTAATCCAAGTCATAATCCCTTTGTTAAAGGGACTGCAAATTATTCATGAATTGAAGGTCTATCACCGAGATATTAAGCCTTCAAATATTTTGATACGCTCTTCGGATCAGGCTCCCATCTTGATAGACTTTGGTGCAGCAAAACACTCGCTCAGCAGGTATACTAAATCGTTGGCGCCCTACTCCGATGGCTATGCTGCCATGGAGCAGGTTGGCGAGGGTGAGATCGGACCTTGGACGGACATATATGGAATGGGTGCAGTCATGTGGCGGATTGTGGCTGGCGGTGCTTCCTTAATTTCCTCACCAAGCCCAATCGCCGTGCAACGAAGAGCTTATGGGTTAATACAGGAATCTCTGGATCCACTCCCCCCTGCACTGGATATTGGTCAAAATCGTTTCTCTGATAATGTATTGCAGGCCGTTGATAATTGTCTGAAAATCAATTACAATGATCGCATTCAAAGTTGCACTGAACTTCATGAAAGAATTATTTCAAATACTCAAGTGGGTAATCGGAATTCCGAGTCTGATCATGAGGTTCAATCCCCCGAACTGAAACAGACTAGTGTTTCACCTATCCATGTCCCTACCGAGGAACGACTTAAAACCCTGAAAAAAGACCAATCATCAAGAAAAACTAAACCAGCAGTTTTTGGAGCACTCGGATTGATGGGAATCCTAATAATTATCACGGGTATCATCACACAAACAAAACCTATAATCAATTCCAGTCAGCCACAAGGAGGGGGGGCAATAAGTGATTCAACATTAGATTCAACGGCAACCTCTGAAGTATTAGACACTACCGCACTCGCAGCAGAAGAACCCATAAATACTAGTCATAAACAACAGACAACAGGTAGAATTGGTGCTCACTCAGATGATGCATTGATCAGTGAGACCATAATATACCAGTCTACAGGATCTCCTGATGACGGTGAATATACTTCTGGATCAAGCTCTCCTGATTCTGTGGAATCCTTTTCTCAATCTACTCAAGATCTAATCTATGCCGCTGAACAGGGAGATGCCGAGGCACAGTTCAATCTTGGCAACATGTACCGCAAGGGTGAGGGGGTCCCCCAAAGCGATCAAGAAGCCGTGAAATGGTACCGCCTTTCCGCTGAACAGGGAGATGCCATAGCGTACGACAGTGGTGAGGGGGTTCCCCAAAGCGATCAAGAAGCCGTGAAATGGTACCGCCTTTCCGCTGAACAGGGAGATGCCGAGGCACAGTTCAATCTTGGCGTCATGTACGCCAATGGTGAGGGGGTTCCCCAAAGCGATCAAGAAGCCGTGAAATGGTACCGCCTTTCCGCTGAACAGGGAATTGCTTGGGCACAGTATAATCTTGGCAACATGTACCGCAAGGGTGAGGGGGTTCCCCAAAGCTATCAAGAAGCCGTGAAATGGTACCGCCTTTCCGCTGAACAGGGAATTGCCGAGGCACAGTATAATCTTGGCAGCATGTACGCCGAGGGTGCGGGGGTCCCCCAAAGCAATCAAGAAGCCGTGAAATGGTACCGCCTTTCCGCTGAACAGGGATTTGCCTTGGGCACAGTTCAGTCTTGGCTACATGTACTACAATGGTGAGGGGGTTCTCCAAAGCGATCAAGAAGCCGTGAAATGGTACCGCCTTTCCGCTGAACAGGGAAATGCCATAGCACAGAGGAATCTTGGCAACATGTACTACAATGGTGCGGGGGTTCCCCAAAGCGATCAAGAAGCCGTGAAATGGTACCGCCTTTCCGCTGAACAGGGAGATGCCATAGCACAGTATAATCTTGGCAACATGTACGACAATGGTGAGGGGGTCCCCCAAAACTATCAAGAAGCCGTGAAATGGTACCGCCTTTCCGCTGAACAGGGAGATGCCAGAGCACAGTATAATCTTGGCAACATGTACCTCAACGGTGAGGGGGTCCCCCAAAGCGATCAAGAAGCCGTGAAATGGTACCGCCTTTCCGCTGAACAGGGAGATGCTTGGGCACAGAATAATCTTGGCAACATGTACCGCAAGGGTGAGGGGGTCCCCCAAAGCGATCAAGAAGCCGTGAAATGGTACCGCCTTTCCGCTGAACAGGGAAAGGCCATAGCACAGAGGAATCTTGGCAACATGTACTACAATGGTGCGGGGGTTCCCCAAAGCGATCAAGAAGCCGTGAAATGGTACCGCCTTTCCGCTGAACAGGGAGATGCCATAGCACAGGTCAATCTTGGCAACATGTACTACAATGGTGAGGGGGTCCCCCAAAACTATCAAGAAGCCGTGAAATGGTACCGCCTTTCCGCTGAACAGGGAATTGCCGAGGCGCAGTATAATCTTGGCAACATGTACCTCAACGGTATGGGGGTTACGCGGAATGATGTAAAAGCATATGCGTGGGTTAATGTTTCAATTGCTAATGGAGTTTCACTGTCTACCACCGCAGAGGAGTTGAGAGATGAAATCCAATCCCGTCTGACACCAGCTCAACTTGAAGAAGCACAAAAATTATCTGCTGAAATCTATAATCGTATTCAATCCTCAAAAGTAGAATAGCGTTGTTTCTGCAACCCATAGAGATTGTTCTGCTATTGGATCTGCGCATTAGATTGATCCGAGATTTCTCTATGCCAAAGATTAGTTGTTGGAATTCCTATTTCATTTCATAAATTTGGACTTTGTCGTCACAGAGACTTTCTGTTTGTTTCTTCAACTCTGGTTCATGAGTACAATCAATCTTCTTGACCTAAAAGAATCCAATCGCCGAGTAGTTAGTGTCTTAGCTGCAATCCTCATCGGTGCAGGAATCATCACCGCCTTCTCCCTCCTACTCCCTGCACCAGAGATTGGAAGTGATCGTATTTACCTGTCAGCTATACTGTTTGACCGTGCAAGTACTCATTATCCGTTCACCATTCAAAATCTGATGTGGTTGATGTTTTCTGCGGGAATTGCCGAAGTTCTGTTGCGTTTCAACCGAGCCAACTCTGAAATCAAACAACTGAACGCACGCCTGCTTCCAGATGACGATGTAAGCATCCTCCGATCCAAAGATCTAATCCCCATTTATCGTAGGATTAAGAAATCCAAACGGCATCAAGACCACCGACTTCAGCGCCTCATACTTCGGGCAATCCAGCAATTTCAAATTAGCCAGTCTGTAAATCAGACAAATAGCTTAGTCAATTCTAGTTTAGAGTTGATGCAACATGAAGTTGATCTGAAGTACAATATGCTTCGTTATGTGGTTTGGCTCATCCCTACGCTTGGGTTTATCGGAACGGTCATTGGAATTGCTCTGGCACTCTCCGCTGCAAATGATATGCCGAGCTTAGATGACTCTGAGGCAGTACAGATGTGGTTTGGCGCTATGACAACAAAACTGGGTTTGGCATTTAATACGACCTTTCTAGCTTTGGTTATGGCAGCAATTTTAGTATTTTTACAACATATTGCCCAAGGTCGGGAGGAATCAGGTTTGAATGGAATTGGACAGTATGTTCTGGATCATCTCATGAATCGCTTATACGAGGAAAAATCATAGACACATGGCAAAAAAACTAAACCCAGATGGGCTACCAGAAGACGTTCCATCTGTAACGCCGAATAAGGAAACCGATCTGTTTCGTGACTTGAACTTTGATCCCGAAAAGGATAAAGAATCTTTAAATCTACCTGAGGAGCCTCCAACCAGAATTGCATCAGGGGGAGAGGTCTCCCAGAATGCACCATCTGATTTTCCATTTTCAACTGGAGAACCCCATACAAAAGTTATCATCAGCCCGAAGAAGTCAGTTAAACGGGAAGAGACGTCTTCACCTGCCAAAACATCACAGGATATCGTATCGGACCCCGTCGTGGGATGGATAGTTATCATTGATGGGCCTGGGAAAGGCACGGGGCTTCAATTAGGGTCAGGACAGAATACGGTGGCTCGCGGCGAGCGAGCACGCGTACGAATAGATTTTGGAGATCAAGAGATTTCACGAGAGTCTCACACAATTATCACTTACGATCCCAGGCATAATAAGTATTACATCCAGCCAGGAATGGGGACTAACCTGACTTACCTTAAGAATGAGCCAGTTTTATCTCCAACTCAACTGACATCGGGTAGTCAATTCGTGATTGGTTCAACTACATTACGTTTTATCGCTCTGTGTGACGAAACGTTTACTTGGTCAGAATAACAAGTTTACTGGATGGATAAGTGGCTGGCCGCAGGACAGATTCAAGGGCGCCGGGAATCGCAACAAGATGCCTATTCATACATTGAGTGGGATAAAGGGCACTACTTACTAATCTTGGCGGATGGTATCGGTGGAGCCTCTGGAGGGAAATTAGCCGCCGACCTAACCGTCAAGGAATTTCAAAGCGCTTTTATCTCTGATGGGAATACTGATCATACTCGGGAAAGATTAATCGGGGCACTTACACATGCAAATGATGCCCTGTGCAATAAGAAGGAACAGGATCCAAATCTCTCTGATATGGGGACAACCTTGATTGGCGTGGCCGTTGTGAGTCACCAATTTCATTGGGTTAGCGTTGGGGATAGTCCTCTATGGCTAATCAGTGGCAATGAGATTATTCGATTGAATGAAGATCACTCTATCGGAGGTTTGCTCGACATGCGTGCTCGTTCGGGAGAAATTTCGTGGGAGGAAGCCAGAAACTCCGGTCAACGTAATGTATTACTTTCCGCAGTTCAGGGTGAAGAAATTCAGCATGTTGACGCCCCACCGGAGCCCCGTCAACTAAATCCAGGCGATATCCTGATTGCTGCTAGCGATGGGATTGAAACCTGTTCCCAAGATGAGTTAGTTCAAATTGTCACTGCGGGACGGCCTTCTGCTCCAGACATCGTAGATGCTGTGATTGAGTTTGTCATTGACACAGATCAGCCTAGGCAGGATAATGCTTCATTAATTGTTTTCAGATACCGTTAAAATAGTAATGCTCAAACGCTTCATTGGCAGTTTACTGATCTGCCTTATTTCACTTAGCTTTGTAGACCATCACGCTGAAGGTGCGATTTATAAAGTCATCGTCTACAATGACGGAGAGGAAACAGCCCAAGCACTCGGATTCTGGGTTGCAGAAGATATCATACTTACCTCCTCGGCAATTCTGGATTGGGGAGATCAGTTTTTCGTTGAAGATCCAAATACAGGAACTCGCTATCTTGCTACGCGAAGATCTAGTTCAGGCTCTATGGCCTTCTTGTCCGTACAAGGCTTATCCATTAGCACGCTTGTATCTCTTTCGGCGGAGCCCCCACAACCGAATACCACCACTCATTTTCCTCTTTTGGATGGGACAAAACAGAGCGGATTGTTGAGCTTTGAGGACACCTCAGATAGTTTGTTTACCCACCGTTATCGCTTCACCATGGATGTGGATTCTACCACATTAGGAGCTCCTCTTATGAATCGGTGTGATCAAGTGATTTCCGTTGTTTCGGGTCAGCTTGACTCTGATGGGCTACTCGTAGGAGTCAGCGAGAGTTATGAGGCACTCGTCTCATTCCTCAGATCAGATAGCGTGGCATTCACATTAGCGCCTATTCCATGTCCTACCGTGGAAGATCAACTCTCCATAGAACAACTGCGTAGTGCATCACTTCTGGAAGACCTTGACTCTCTACAGAATGAACTAAAAAGCTTAGAGGACTCCAGTGCTGCGAGTCTTGACCAGAGTGCAGAACAACTTACCAGACTTACAGCCCAAAAATCAATCCTTCAGAGAAGGATAGCTGATACCGAAGCCATGTTGGCAAAGCAGGATTCTGTTCTCAATGAAAGCGAACGACTCAGGGCTACGCTTGATAGCCTCAGAGAACGAAATGCTGAATCTCAAGATCAACTCATGGAGCAAGAATCACGAAATCGTGAGCGATTGCTTCTTCTTGGAGGGATTGCTGGTGCACTGATTCTGATTGGATCAATACTTCTGTTTGTATTCTGGAAACGAAAACATGATGCTGAGGAAGAGTTGCTTGACAAAGATGACGAACTGCGGAAAGCGGAAGAAGTCATTGAGAGGAAATCATTATCCTTTTCAGATATCATTCTATACGGATTAGGTCCTCATAAGGAAGAGGTTAGAATCAAGATAAGTGGAAATGCTCTGGCCCAGAGTGAACAAGGCCTCATCCTTGGACGCTCTTCCAAGGCAGACCTTGTAATTGTTGAAAGCAGTGTGTCTAGACGGCATGCTTGTATGAGCTTGTTGCATCAAACCATAATGATTCACGATCTGAAAAGCCTCAATGGGACGGTAGTGGATGGTGTGAAATTAACACCTGGCCAGAAACAACCTTTAGCGCAGGGTTCACGAATTCAACTTGGGGATGTGGCACTTACCATGATTATCCATTGATGAAGCTTCAACGCAGGGAACTGAATGTGTTTTCGATGTCGGCGCTTGATCTATTTGCGTCGGGAATGGGGGCTTTTGTTTTGCTGGCCATTACCGCAATGCCATTTTTCCCGAATACAGGAGACTCAAAAGAACGAGTAGAAGACTTGAAAGGACAACTTGAATCTGCAGAATCACGCTCTGAGGATTTGGAGAATCTCGTCGCGAAATTGCATGAATCCAATAGCATCGAAGAGGCTCTATCCGAAGAACTTACCGAGACGCTTCGTCAGATTGAGGATATGAAAAATAATATTCAGGATTTGGAGAACCAGTTAGCTCAATCTGTAAGTGCCAGTCGTGAACAAGAACTTGAACAGCAGCTTGCTTCCGCTCTAAAAGCACTTCAAGATGCAGAAACCCAAGTGCAGACATTACAGACAACTCAATCTGAACTTCTTATCCCTCATTTGGATATTGTAATCTGTCTGGATGTAACGGGTAGCATGCTATATCAGATTGACGGCCTCAAGAGAGAAATATCATCTTTGGCAGAGTTACTTGACAGGATTTCACCGTCGGTTGGAATTGGGATTGTCGCTTTCGGTGACCGAAAATGGCAACGTCCGATGTACGAGATGGACATTATCAAGACAACAAGTATGGGTAGAATTCAGAGTTTTGTGAATCGATTGACGCCAAACATGCAAGACCCGGGGGCAAATCTGAATGATGATAGTCCAGAGGCAGTTACCACCGCTTTGCAACGTGCAATTGCCATGTCTTGGCGATCACAAAGCGAACGGCGATATATTATTGTTATAACGGATAATGCAGCGTATCCTGAAAGGGAATCAGACGCACTCACGGCCGCACGGCATTTTGCATCGCAGAACCATCAATTCGTTTCAGCGGTACGAGCAAATCTTGGCTACTCCGCCCCTGATCGAATTGCAGCCTTTCGATTTTTGAGAGCGCTCGCTCAGGCAGGGGAGGGGAACTTCGTTGACGCTGCGGGGGGAGAATCAATATTAAGTAGTGTCCTGTTAGCTATTCTTGGAACCTGATGAATTGCGCCTGAATCAATTGTGAACTAGGATCACTTTCTACAACGTAGAGATGAATGCCACACATGATTTGGTATTGAGATATAGTGCATCTTTCAATTGTGAATGCTTGTCCGTACTCAATAATCCAATTCATAACTGGTGCTCCTGCATCATATTTAATTTGAATGTAGATGGACAAGATTGAGTTAACTTCTGGAAGTGTTTTGAGAGATTATGAAATACACTCCATAATCGGGCGAGGTGGATTTGGTGTGGTATACAAGGCAAAACACAGGGAGTTGGGAATAGAGGTTGCCATTAAGGAGTACTTCCCATCAGAGTTGTGTGTCCGCCATAATAATACTGTTCAACCCAGTAAACCAGAATTTCAAACTTCATATGAAGAGAGTCTAAACCGGTTTATCAAGGAGGCAAGGCAACTAGAGAATTTTCGAGATTGTTCAAACATCGTGAACTGCAGGGATCTC
Source organism: Rhodothermales bacterium (assembly GCA_965209015.1). Lineage (GTDB taxonomy): Bacteria > Bacteroidota > Rhodothermia > Rhodothermales > Bin80 > Bin80. The sequence goes on from OZ242367.1 coordinate 1,541,429, forward strand.
TTTCGCGCCAATGGCACGGCATACATTGTTATGGATTATATTCATGGGCTATCATTGTCGTCTCTTCTTGATCAACGGGAGGCGCAGGGTAAACCCTTTACGGAGGAAGATCTGCTTCAAGTGATTCTCCCATTATTGATGGGGCTGAAAATCGTCCATGAATCGGGAGTATGTCACCGTGATATAAAACCTTCCAATATTCTGATTCGCCGCTCAGATCGTACTCCCATCTTGATTGATTTTGGTGCGGCGAAACACGAAATGAGTAGGTACACCAAATCATTTGCACCTTACTCAGATGGCTATGCTGCCTTAGAGCAGGTCGGAGAAGGCGAAATTGGGACTTGGACAGACATGTATGGTATTGGAGCCGTGATGTGGCGCATGGTAGCTGGCGGCGCACCGCCATTTTCGCCACCAAATCCGATCAGTAGCCAAAAAAGAGCTTTTGAGTTGATGCAAGGGCGAAAAGATCCATTGCCCTCTGCTATAGGAATTGGCGAAGAGCGCTTCCCAAAAACCATTCTGCACACGATTGATAGTTGCTTAGTTATTAACGTCAATCAGCGAGTGCAAAACACAAATGATCTCTCCAAGAGTTTTGCCTCCGCGGGTGGAGGGGCTGAAAGGTATGTCTCACAGTATCCTGTGAAAAATTATTCTGAATCTTCGCCATCCATTCAAGCCAATGACAACATTATGGTTAAACATGAAAACCTAAATGAAAAGATAGAATTTAGACAGTCTGGTAACAAACAATCCGAACTGGTGGAAATAGTGGGACAGGAGGGTCCAGATGAACATAATGGAATGAATGATGAGTATACAATACCAGACTGGGTAATATATAGTTTTTTTACTATAGTTTTAATCAGCGTATTTGCAATCTTGTACTTAATGGACGATCTGTAACGCGTCCAACATCTCCCCTAACTCCATCTTCAACTGCTGCTCCAAGCGACGAGGTGTCTTGGGACTCTCCTCTCCCCTTTCGGACACCCTCGCTTGCGTCGCTTCACGGGGTTGGATGGGTGAGCCTTCGTAACCGGCATCTCCTCCATTTCATCGCCGTTGAATCCCGTGAAATAGGCCCCATCAACTCCCCCGCGTACCCCTGTTAGATCATGGCTTCGTGAATCCGAGTCAGTAACTTTGTCGCCGCAAACTCCTGAAATGTACAAGAAAACGTGGGCGCGCTCAGTACATTACACGACCGGGACTAACCACAGAGAGACCGGAGCAAAACATCCGATAGAAGGCGCTCCCGCAACCCGGAGATTATCGGAATATTTATCGCCATCTTGGCCAAAAATGACCGCACAAGACAGACCCGGTGGGCGAGCGGATGTCCCACCGAATGAAGCCGTGGACGAGGCAGATGATCCTCCACATACACTAACTCAAACAATAACAACTACTTTCGGAATCGTTTGGGCAACACTCCATAGTTCTGCTCCACACATGGAAACAACTCCTGTTGGCAGGAAATATAAAAACCGCGTATCTTCTTTGAAAGGGACATGGGATTCTCCGGGATTTGTTGGATCTTTGGTATTCCATACATGCAAAATTCGGAGATCCCTGCTCCTTCGTTTGTGATCAAAAAAAAGGTTCTATCACAATTTGTGTGGAATGAGAACCATTTATGAACCAGAGGGATCTGTAGAAATTTAGATGATACGTGTTGAATAGAGGTGCATCAAGATTGTCTCATGGTTGCTGAAATGTATCAGCGACATCTTGACGGAGCCTGTAATGCGCCATAGCCCATACGATTGAACACCATAACAGAACTTAACGGCAAAATCAAAGAACTCAAAATGGTTGCCAGATATAGTGTAGGTTTGAACACATGGAACGCATTATTCTACTCATCCGCGGATGAGTAGACTTTTATCCACAAGGTTTGTGGTAGAACCAAAAAAAACGATACATCCCAGAGCAGATCAGTTCCCTGATATCCTCAATACAAAGATCCGCCAATCATAAAAATCCCTCAAAAAATCATTCAATTGGAGAATTTTGAAAGAGGCTCCAACAACAATATTTGCTCATAAACAGACACAACCAATACTATCGCATGGCATACATTGTATACATTGCTAAGCCTCCCTCAGGTGGAGGTTATCCACCTGAGGTGTATAAGGTTGGCAGAACAACCGAGACTAATGTCAAAGACCGAATTTCTGCGCTGAATGACGGAGATTCAAATTACCCTACTACCAACAACGAAAATTGGGAATTACACCAACAAGTTGAATTAGAAAGTGCAGAGCATATGCAAGCATTTGAAGCTGCAATGATGGAGCATCTTGGAGCCGGCATAGACCCGCATGCTACCGGCGCAACAGAACTATTTAGCAGTTCGAATCTTGATGAAGATATTGCACGAGCCATGCAATTATCCTTCAGAGATCTTATTGAAAAAGGATATATTGATCCTATGCAGGTTGCAGATCTTGCCGAAGCAAACAATATAGCACCGATTGGATCGGCTACTGAGATCGTTGACTTGACGGATCTGTCCACTGAAGCTCTAGATAGTGTATATGACGAGATCGCTCGTTGGCTCTTTGAACTAGTTATGGCTGGAATCCCTATTGTGGGTTTTGGCATCACGATCTGGCGCGTTAAACGCATATATAAATGGGTTAAGCGGCTTTATAGGGAGTCACAGTCTGAAGCAAAAAAGAATGTTGTTTCCAGAGAGCCAGAACCTGACAGGGTAGCCCAGGCCCGGGCGGCTTATGAGGCTACGAAACGGAAATTGAAGTAAATAAATGAGATTATGTCGGATTTAAGGAAAGAGTGTATAGCAGTCGGTAAAGCTTTTTTGAATATCGCCGTTCGTTCACTTAGAACTATTAGGAGTGTAGTGGAGAAGTACGCCAGAGAACTCGTACTGGATCCCATGGCTCAAAAACAACGCGAAAGAGAACACGGGGAGGCAGAAAGACGCCAATCCGAAATTGATGAAGAGATGGTTGCTATCCACAATCAGGCCAATCGTGATGGATGGACAAATTCGTTAATAGAACGATTCCGTGAATTGGAACAAGAATCACAAAATATTGCAAAAGAGTACGGCGCGCGTGATCCCGGATCAATAAATCCAGATGACTATGAGGTTGTCAAAATTGATCCCACCAAGATGCACATTCTTGAATGGCATATTGGTCAGTCCACCAACAAGATTTGTCCAAAGTGTATGATGCCGATGATTTTACGTACAAAAACAGACACGCGCTGTGACAGTTTCCCCGTATTCTTTTGGGGTTGTACGGGATTTTTCCTTCCAACACAGTGTAAGTACACTCTACCAGTCACGAACTCAGATATGGGTGCATTCATTCGTAGAGACAATGAAGCCTTTGCAATGAGTCGAGAGGAGATAACTTGTTTCGCCTTTGATAAGCAACATGAGAGGGTTATTGGCCAAGATCTTAATGATCTTGAGTCTAAGCCGTTTGATGCCTACCGCTGTCCTATTCACGGCAAAGCAATGGTTCTCAAACGAAAAAAACAGCCGCAAGGCCGGCTGGATGTCTGGTACCTGAAATGTCCTTCTCTAATAATTCCAAATAATGGATGGAGAGAGTGTAGCCAAATGATTAAAATCAAATCTGTGGCTCAGGTCTTGGCTGTAAGAGAGTTGGGAACTGGCGAAAAGTTTAATGAGATGTAATCCATTACTGTTCAATCATTTTGAAAGAGGCTCAAATAGCCTGTTATTAAGAAGTTGGGTCTTCAACAAATTTAGTGAAAGCGGAATAGGCATCCGTGCGTAAATTTAGCAAACCTGACCCAACCCAAGTTCGCCATTTTCTCGTTGAGCCTCCGAATTTCATTCAAACATTTCGGTCATTCTGACCGATTTTTGCCCCAAAACCGTGCATTTGCCCCTGATTCCTCACCGTTTTACGGCCATTCTGTCTGATTCATTCCGCAAACCCCCCCGTTCTGGTGTTATTTTGGTGTCCCTGGAACCTCCCCAACCCGCCCGCGTTCCAACTCCTTTCCTACTTTCTTCTACCTTTTTTTATGTTTATTCGTACACGGCCCTATACCCGCAAAAATGGCGAAAAACGACAGGGCTTTGGCCTCGTTGAATCCCGATCTGTTGACGGTGTCACCAAACATATTTCCCTCCTTAATCTCGGACAAGACTTTGCCATTCCTGAAGACCAGTGGGCGCACCTCACCGAAGAGGTCGAAACCCGACTGAAAGGACAGAACCCCCTCCCTTTCTACGAAGACGATGAAGCATATCAGGCGGCGGTGGACGACATCGTCCAACGATTGCTGGACAAAGGCTATGACATTCATAAACGTCCCAATCAAAAGCACTTCATCATTCCAGAGAAAACCACACATCCGGATTCTCGTACCTTTGCGGGAGAGCGCATGGCGTTGGAGGCGTTGCAGCAACTGGGGGTTCCCGATCTGTTCGTCTCTCTTGGCTTCTCGGTCAAACATGCGAAGCTTGCCTGTGCGCTGGTGGTTGGACGTATGCTCCATCCCGCGAGTGAGCGAGCCACCCATGAATGGATGATGAACCGGTCTACGATTCTGGAACTGCTGGACGTTGATCTGCCAAGCTTGAACACGCTCTACCGAGTCACGGACGGAGTACAAGACCAACAGCAGCAAATCATGAACGGGCTCTATGGGAACACGCAGAAACTCTTGGATTTTAGCGAAACGATCGTGTTTTATGATCTGACCAACACGTTCTATCATGGGAAAGAAAAAGAAGAACTCCTCCGTCGGGGACGGAGTAAGGACCGGCGGAATGATTGTCCACTGGTCACGCTGGCGTTGGTCTTGGATGCGTCAGGATTCCCGCGTAGTGTACAACTCTTATCGGGAAATATTAGCGAACCAAGCACGATGCAACGTGCAATTGAGGATCTGGGCGGAGCGAAGCCCACGATCATCATGGATGCAGGGATTGCCACAAAAAAGAACTTGGCCTACCTGCAATCGCAGGGATTGAACTGGATCACGGTAGAGCGTGCAAAGGCGCCTCCGCTTCCAGAGAAGGATCCTGATGCAGCGTTTACGAGCGAGTCGGGAAGTAACATCAGGGTATGGAAGTTGCCCGTAGAGGAAGCGGAGAACGAAGAGGTTCTGGAAGCGGATGGATCCACGGAGGTGAATGCGAATCAAGAAGTTTTGGAAGAGAAGGACGATTCAGACGAGGAAACGTTCTCGGAGGACGGAACGCCCGATGAGGCATGGAATGAAGTCTGCATCTATGTCCACAGTTCCGATCGTCAAGTGACAGAGGATCAGATTCTGGAAACAAAGTCGAAGAAGTTTTTGGAGGAGATCACCTATCTCCATGAAGGGCTCTCGATTCCGAGGAGGATGAAGAAGCATGATCCGTTGCTGGTTCGGATTGGTCGGAAGAAGGAAGCGTACAAGCAAGTCTCTCACTTATATGATATTCAGGTCACGAAGAAGGATGGGACGGAGAATGCCGAGTCCATTACGGTGATGCGGCTTCCAGCGCATGAGGATCGGGTCTCTTCCAGTGGAGGCTACGTTCTGCGAACCAGTCTTGGGGATCGGGATCTTGAAGCGATCGTGCGGACGTATTGGCGATTGACCGAGATTGAGGCGACCTTCCGAATGATGAAATCGGATCTTGGACTTCGTCCGATCTATCATAGCAAAGACGAGCGGATTGAGGGGCATTTATTCATTACCGTGCTGGCGTATCATCTGGCGCATTTTGTCCGCACCAAATGTAAGGCGGAAGGCATTCATTCAAGTTGGGCAACCATGCGAACGGAACTCAATCAGGTCCACCGGATTACGACCCGGATGGTCAAGACCAAGACCAGATATCTGATTACGAAGATCGATCAGGATCTATCTCCGTTTTTAGAGCAGCTATTCAAGATTCTGGGACTCCGGTACAATCCCAATGAAACGCGTGTGGTGGAGGAGCATGTAGAGGAAGCCGAACCGACCAAGCCACCGGATCTCTAACCAGTCAGCACGCACCGAAGACATTGATCACTTGAACTCCGGACGGAGCAGCCCGAGGTGTGTCCAAAGGGAAAAATGGAGGACCGAATTTGACGAAACCTGCTTCAAAAGTGCAAGAAAAGCGCCGTGGAATCGCCCCAAATGAAGCGGAGATGATTCAGAGAATCTTTGTGCTCATGGACCAAATTGAAACCAATCCCAAACATGGGACTGAATGGAAATTCGTAACTTTATGGCACTAAAAAATGGCGAACTTGCCTTGGGAGCACTACAAAGTGGCAAATTTGGGTTTTGGGATCCGAAGACGGAGTATCCAATTGTGGAACCCTAATGCTGTTGAAGTGATCAGATGATTTCTGTGGGATTGGGATGACGTTAATTCCATTATATTCTCCCTTAATTGGAAGCTCATTGTCTCTGTATAATGTACGATACCGTTTAATCGTGGAATGCCACGACCGTTGAGAAAATTAGATGTTTTGAAGGACATGAGAACTGTGATAGTTCTTTTGTATTGTCACCAAGCTGTGAGTATATTGAGACAGTTTTATATATCAATAGACGAATCTATCCGCTTTTGGTACATGGGGGCGTTATGAGGTTACGGAATGTGAATTGAGGTGCGTGGAGTTGTAAATGAATTTGCTTTTACTTTACATTTTGACCATATGCTCTATTCCATAGACAGAAGGGATTTCGAACACATAAACCCATTAGTTCCTCATGAGGAAAGAGATGGTATTTTCGGAAATCTCCAATGAGCCGACATGAAGTCATATATTAAGGAGATCTATTGTGAGGAATTCTATCGACCCACACTTAAGTGCTTAGCCCCAAAATGTTTGACAGTCCAGTTGAATTACTGCGAAAAATAAATCTTGGACGAGACAATTCACTTGAGTTTAAGGCAGTTGAATTCAAAGGCGAAAAGGTTTGTAATCCCTCACATGACAAACTATCTGACGAAATTGCTGCTATGGCTAACTCGGCCGACTGTGTCCTAGTTCTGGGAGTAGATGAAAATACTCGCGAAATACTTGGTGTACCGATTGAACACTTAGAAGCCGTTGACCACTATGTTTCAGAAATATGCAACGACAGCATTACACCGCCTGCGATTTTTAAATTAACCAGAATGTCACTCCCTGATAGGACAAGAACTTTACGCAATATCCTCAAAGTGGATATTTCCAAGAGTCTATTTGTACACCAAAGTCCAAGTGGCTACTTATATCGCCAAGGAAGCTCGGTGAGAAAAATGTCCCAAGAACTTCTTGCCCGTATGTTTCAGCAACGTAGTCAAGTTGGGCTGATAAGATTTGTAAAACAGCCAGTTCCGAGATCAGGAATTGGTGATCTACGTGAGGAACTTTGGAAAAGGTATACATCGCAGTCTAATGAATTGGAAGAGATTACTCTCCTAAAACGTTCCTTGTTAGCCAAAGAGGAAAGCGGACAAGTGGCTGCTTCGGTAGCGGGCATCTTATTTTGTTGTGGGCAACCAGAACATTTTTTGCCAAACGCATACGTTGAAGCCGTACGCTATTGGGGAACGAGGCAGGATTCTAATTATCAGATTGATGCCAAAAGAATTCGCGGACCACTTCCTCAGCAGATTAAAGAAACCGTGACGTTCATGAAGAAGAATCAAACTGTAGGCGCAATTAAGGTACCTCACCGTGTTGAGAAACCTCAATTCAGCGAACGAGCTGTATTTGAAGCGGTGGTCAATGCGGTTGCTCATCGCGACTATTCAGTATACGGATCAAAGATTCGTTTTTTTATGTTTGATGACAGGCTGGAAATCTATTCACCTGGTTCTCTCCCCAACAACGTAAATGTTGACAATATTCACCTCCGTCAATCAACTCGTAATGAGTTGATCACCAGTCTGCTTGCAGAAACACCTGTGGCTGATACGATTGGGGATGTCGGGTGTGAATACTATATGGAAAAGAGGGGAGATGGGGTTCGTATTATTATGGATGAAAGCGAATCACTTTCGGGGAAAAAGCCTGAATATTACCTCATTGATGATGCAGAACTCTTACTGACTATTTATTCTGCTCAAACGAGGTAAATGCATATTGATTAGCTCAAGTGGGACAACTGGCAACCAAGAATGTTCTAACTAATCAAGTTAAAGACTCCGCAGGTACGCAACTGCAAAATAGATCATCAAAACAATGGATAGACGGATTAAAATTAGTAACCGTCCCATTTTTAAAATCAATTCAGTATGAAAAAGTAGAGCTCTGACCATCCCAATACTGAAATCATATCGGACTAGATTCTATTATTTCATGGGTAGTTCTTGATCGATAGAAAAAAGTCTCATTAGCCATGTATGAAATGCTTTACCCAACAGGGTTTCTGCATCTAAGTCACGGGTTCCTATGGCCTGTCCCATGGGACGAGGTTTCTTGAGGGTTGCCAACCACGCATGAACCTGTGCTCTTGTTTCTTTCTTCGGCTTGAATTTTCTTTCATCTTCAGGGATCTGATTTATGTAGGAGCAGGCCCGAGGCCAAGTTGGATCTTCAGCCGGGATTAGCTTATGAACGAAATCTTCAAGTTCACCAGGGGAATAATTATCGGGCATCAGCCAGATTCCTAATCGAGGCATACCGTCAACTATGGTGCCAGACCGCTCTGGCTGTTGGGGGAGTAGAGGCCTGAGATTGGCAGGCAACCGATTGATTATCTGTTTCCACCGCCGATTGGGATCGTCATTCCCGTCTACAATAATGCCCAATGCTTTCCTGCGGTCTACTTTGGATTCGGGTTGAATAGAGTCAATTAGACGATTCAAACCACCCTTGGCCTTAATCTCAAAGGGAGGACATTCACCCTCATGGTAGTGTTTCCACACATGTCGGACTACATGTTTATCATCAGAGCCCTCTACGAGAAGTAGTGTATTGGTCTTGGTTCTCAAAGCCATTTAACTACCGGACCTCAATATCCTGTTTGCCAGCAATAACGAGTTCTCGTTCTGGATACTCAACCGCCCGTAGGTTTGTACCCTGTCGATCTAAACGAATAAGCACACCACTGGCGTGTTGATTTTCTGCTGCAGCTCGAGCAAATGATTTTACGCAATCAAAGCTATGTGTTGTGGCAAATACTTGTACATTGTAATCACGGGAAGCTCTTAAAACCATACTCCAGAAATTCTCCAGGACAGAATAATGAATTCCATTTTCAACTTCATCAATTAGCAGAAAACCACCACCACTCTCTATCAGAGCGAGTGCAGTGGTGAATAGGCGTGTAATTCCGTCACCAAGGCTTTTCAAAGGAACACGCCCGATTTGATTTTTCAGCTTAACAACGATTCGCCGATCCGTAAACCTATATCGTCCACGATCATCCCCGACCACTGCAACACCTTCAATAGATTCTCCGGTGAGTTGCAGTGCTTCAAGTAAGATTTGTTCTTTTTCAGTAAGAACAACTTCATCAAATAAACGGGCAATCATCTCATTGCTGGGAAGACCAGGGCCAATCAACTCAAAGTTAATTGGGGTGGGCATGACCGATGAAGTAAGTCCACTGATCCGCCTTACTGCGCGGGATATTCGAGTTACTGGTTTAACTCCAGATTTATCAGGTACTCCTGATAACCATGGAAGTAGTGATTGCGAATCGTTGTACTTTATTCTCAGCGCCCTCTGATTAGACTCTGGGGCTATTTCACTGAATATTTCAAGTTGATCAGGAGTCAAATCTTTTCCCTCCTTTACATCAATATAAAGTGTGTCCTCTCCTGAAGTTGGTCCAATAGAGATAGTGTTATGAGGAGAATAAGAGCGACCAAAAAAGAGAGCATTATAGTCAGGAACTAAATTAGGACGTAATTCTTCGTCTTGAATTCTCACATATTCTTCTCTTTTCAGGAGTATTTCCCGAAAAATATCTTGATGTCCTCGCATTGCATATACGCGAAGTGCTTCAAGAATTGAAGACTTACCCACTCCATTTCTTCCAGCAAGTAAAGTGACCCGCCCAAATTCTCCAATGGAGATATGGGGGATACCTCGAAAATTATTGATTTCAAAGTTTGGGAGATGCAGCCCAGATGAGTGCGGATTCAACATTGCCGAAGTAAGATTATTCACAAATATCTACGAAAGATTGTACCAAGTAAGTATTAATGTATTCCGCATATGAAGGCAAATTTAATGTTTCAAACAAATTTTACTATTCAACGGCTCCATTCAGTATATGAAGATAAGAATATTTTGCAACGAGCGTTATACTAAGCAAAACTAAGGGGGACTCTCTACCATTTATCCAAATAAAAAACGTTGAAAATCAAAGGATTTTAAATTTATTTGCAGATTGTCCTCCGAAGTGGTCTTTTGGTCCTACATGAGAGGGTTGGATTCGGTTATTTTGAATGTAGAGAGGTTACTTTTGTATATTCAGATTTAATTTGCTCACTAGTGAGAAATTAAATGCGCACTTAGTATTCCGAACAAAAGAGCCACCGATTACGAGCGATGGGAGCCACTGAATACGAGGGAACTGTGCCACTGAATCCGAACGATGTGAGCCACCCATTCTGTCGGCAAAGTCGTGCACAGTATGTATACAAGACGGGTTGCATTACGAGATGGATTCGTTCTTCAATTCTTGTTATCCTTGGCCTATGCATATGACTATAGAAGTCATCTTAATAGCCAGATGATTCAAGGTTCGCAATAGGCTTATTGTCATGACCTGACTCTTCAAAAAAATGGGGAAATGATAAGTACACTTGAATATTGGTGTCAAGTAAACTGTGGTTCATGCTGTTACCTCTGAAAGGCTTGCGCTACTATGAATGGTTTATCGTTAGACCACATCCCCACTGATGACTACACGCATTCGTTTTCTGTGATGTATAAATCTTTATGTATGACAGAGAGCATCCGTAAAATATCCATTATTACAGCAGTTTTAGCTCCATTTCTTTTGTGTAGCCTGGATGTGCCCACATATGGCCAAGTTTCTGGGCCATTTGTCTTCTCAAGGCCAATGCTAGGTACTCAGGTTAAGATCGTATTTTTCACGGCTGATTCACTGAAAGCCTCAAATACAGCCGATTCGGCTTTCTCTAAAATTCAAGAACTCAATAGCTTACTAAGTGATTACCTGATTGAAAGTGAGTTGAGCAGGCTTTCAGCTACGCATGGAAGATACGTTGAAGGTCTCTCAGGATTTGTGGACTGTTCTCTTCAACGCTCAAATTGTTGCTCGTTTGTCAGGAGGGAAATTTGATGTGACGAGTGGACCACTTACACGCCTGTGGCGCCAAGCAAGGCGCCGGGGAACACTCCCCGACTCATCCGATGTGCTTAAAGCGATTACCTCGGTGGGATTTGATCATTTACAATTGAATCCAGACGACAGGTCCGTTATGCTGAAGAAGGAAAATATGCGGCTTGATCTCGGAGGGATAGCCAAGGGGTATATCGCCGACCAAGTGTTAAAATTTATAATACAGTCCGGCTTAAAAACGGCTGCTGTTGATGTGGGGGGAGATATTGCTCTGGGAGATCCACCAATTGATCAAGATGGATGGAGTGTTGAAGTATTTAATGGTGACGGAGAACCTGAAAATATGATTCTTGCGAATTGCGGAATTGCAGTCTCCGGAGATACCTATCGCTTTGTTGAATATGAAGGAGTCAGATATTCGCATTTGATTGATCCGCGGACTGGCTATGGTGTGACGCATCAGAGAAAAGTAGCAATCATTGCGTCTAGCGCAATGATTGCCGATGCATGGGCATCTGTATATAGCGTGATGGACTGGGAAGCCGCAGTAGAGGATGCAGTAGATCGTGATGATTTAAGCGTTCGGCTGAGCGAGTTCTCTGATCTGAAAACAAAAGAAATGAGTACCGGGAAATTCAAAAATATTTCCAATTTTAAGTAGCAAACATTATATTACACCCAACCAAATATTCCCTGAACATGAAACAGAGCGAAATAACCAGACGAAACTTCGTAAAGGTCACAACCGCCGGTACTCTTGGCCTTATGACATCCAGCAATTTTGCGTATCCAAGCGGTCGCGATGTGATGCGGGTAGGTGTGATTGGTTGTGGTGGTCGAGGTACGGGTGCGGCGAGGGATGCAGTGATCTCCAGTGATCAAGTAGAGATCGTAGCCATGGGAGACCTATTTCAGGATCGACTAAATTCGTCATTTAACTCCTTGAAGGAAGAGATCGGCGACGCATTCCAAGTGGACGATAACCATAAATTTGTGGGCTTTGACGCCTACCAACATGTCATTGATAGTGATGTGGATCTTGTGATTCTTGCAGCGCCTCCTGGCTTTCGTCCAGCCCACTTTACAGCGGCCGTGAATGCGGGGAAACATGTATTTATGGAAAAACCCGTAAGTGTTGATGTAGCGGGAGCAATGGAAATCATGGCGGCTGGAGATGTTGCTACCCAAAAAGGATTATCGGTGGTTGCAGGGACGCTCTATCGACGTCAACCGAGCTTTGTTGAAGCGATCAAGCGTATTCATGACGGAATGATCGGAGATATACTTTCTGCACAAGAATATTACTTGACTGGCCCCATTTGGCTACGCAAGCGTGAGCCTGGGATGAGTGATATGGAATGGCAGTGTCGTAACTGGTATTATTTTACATGGTTGAGCGGTGACCATATCGTTGAACAATTTGTACACAACATTGACGTCATTAATTGGGTTCTCCAAGGTCATCCTGAGAGTGCGATTGCTATGGGTGGACGAATCGCGAGAACCAGCCCAGAGTATGGTCACATCTACGATCACTTCAGCGTTGAATATGCTTATCCAAATGACATCGTTGTTGAAGCGAAGTGCAGGCAATTTCAGGGAGCGACTCGCAGAATATCCAACCGAGTAGTTGGAACCAACGCCGTAGCTGATTTGAATCCAGATAACTCAATGATTCGCTCCCACGATGGGAGGGTCTTGTATGAGATGCCCGAGCGAGGAGGCAATGGTTATGTACAGGAACATACTGATCTGATCCAATCTATTCGAGATGGTAATCCACTTAATGAATCGGCTCAGATTGCAACCAGTACGCTCACTGCAGTCCTCGGACGTGAAAGCGCTTACACAGGCCAGCAACTGAACTGGGATGAGCTCATGGAATCCGGTCTGGATTTGTATCCTAAATCCATTACATTTGGACAGCATCTGATTCCCCAAGTTCCTGTCCCTGGCATCACCAAACTATCCCGGTCTAGTCTCGCATCTTCCTAAAATAATAGTACACCATGAAAAGAAGAGAATTCTTACTCACAGGGGCAATCGGAGCAGTTGGTATTGCTTCAAGCAGTACTCTTGGATTTCGTCAGTTCGGGAAAATATCCGTGCGCAAAGCAGTGAAGTTTGGTATGGTTCAAGAACCCACACTTTCCATTGCTGAAAAGTTTCAGTTATTGAAAGACTTGGGATTTGATGGGGTAGAGATGTCAAGTCCGAACAATTTAGAGACTGATGAAGTCGTCGCTGCCCGTGATTCTGTTGGATTACCAATTCATGGTGTGGTTGATTCAGTACACTGGAGGCAAACTCTTTCAGATCCTGATCCCAATGTTCGGGAAGCTGGACTGAATGGATTGAAGCAGGCAATTCAGGATGCGCATGACTATGGGGCATCGACCGTCCTTCTTGTCCCAGCGGTAGTTGGCAAAAATGTCTCCTACGCAGATGCCTATAGTCGCTCTCAAACCGAAGTCCGCAAAGCTCTTCCGATGGCTGCTGATCTTGGGATAAAAATTGCATTTGAAAATGTATGGAATAAATTCTTGCTGAGCCCTTTGGAGTGTGCCCGGTATGTGGATGAGTTTGAAAGCGAGTCGGTAGGTTGGTATTTTGATGTCGGTAACGTAGTCACCTTTGGCTGGCCAGAACATTGGATTCAAATCTTGGGCCCCCGTATTCTGAAATTAGACATCAAAGAATACAGTCGATCAAAAGGTGATTCAGAGGGTCCCTTTGCCGGTTTTAATGTTCCATTGGGGGAAGGTGATTGTGATTGGCCCACAGTTAATCAGGCCCTGTCTGAAATTGGTTTTGCTGGATGGGCTACTGCCGAAGTTCCTGGTGGCGATCGTACTCGTTTACAGGAACTTGCTCAGCGCATGGATAATATTTTGCCTGTTTAGGTAGTTTTTCACTCGTTGTACATGGAACGTCGGTCATTTATTGAAACCGGTTTAGTTGGACTTGCAGGTACCAGTTTGCTCGGTACTACCTTTCCAAAGTATCACCTAAAAGGACGCGTAAACCATAGCGTTTGTAAGTGGTGTTATCCAGATTACTCCGTTGACGAATTGGCACAAGCCGCCGCAGGTATGGGGCTTACATCAGTAGAACTTCTGGAGCCTGATGAGTGGCCAATTTTAGAAAAATATGATCTCGTATGTGCCATGCCTATGGGGCCAGTGGTAGATGGGAAGAATCGATTAACGGACGGATTTAACGATCCCACGAATCACGAATGGCTTATCCCCATGTTTATTGAACGGATTCGTGATGTTGCCGAGGCCGGCTACAAGCGCTTAATCTGCTTTTCTGGAAACCGTCGTGGTCTGGACGATGTGACTGGACTTGAAAACTGCGTTCAAGGACTCAAAAATATCATCCCCGCTGCTCGGGACCATGGGATCACCTTGTGTATGGAACTGCTCAACAGCAAAGTGAACCATCCTGATTATATGTGTGATCATACACACTGGGGTGTTGAACTTTGTAAACAGGTTGGGTCAGAGAATTTCAAGTTGCTCTATGATATCTATCATATGCAGATCATGGAGGGAGATGTCATTCAAACTATTAGAGATAATCACCAATTCATAGGTCATTATCACACTGGTGGGAATCCGGGTCGAAATGAAATTGATGATTCCCAAGAGTTGAACTATCCTGCAATCATCAGAGCGATTGTGGAAACAGGGTATGATGGGTTTATAGGACAAGAATTCATTCCAATTCGAACTCCGCTCATCTCGTTGCGTGAAGCCGTCAGACTTTGTGATGTCTAGCCCTTAACTCGCCATAAATTGATTCTTAAAAACATGACACGACGTCAATTTCTACCTACTGCCCCGCTAATTCCCGCCGCGACTGCTGCCCTCGGGTGTATTCCGATTGCCGGGAACTCAAATGATTTTTCGCTTCACTATGCTCCCCATTTTGGTATGTTCAAGCACAGTGCTGGTGATGATCTCATTGATCAGATCAATTTCGCTGCGGATCAGGGATTTACTGCATGGGAGGACAATGGAATGAGGGGACGAGATATTGAAACCCAAGAGCGGATCGCTACGGCTATGGTCCAGAGAGATATGCAGATGGGGGTATTTGTGGCTCATACGATCTTCTGGCGTGAGCCAAACTTAGCCAGCGGAGATCCAGAACTACGGCAACAGTTCCTTGACGAGATTCAATCTTCGGTTGAAGTAGCTAAACGTGTCAATGCCACATGGATGACGGTCGTCCCAGGATTTGTAGACCTCCGTCAAGACATGGGATATCAGACTGCTCATGTCGTTGAGAGTTTACGTCAAGCCTGTGATATTCTCGAGCCGCATGGGCTTGTAATGGTTTTGGAGCCACTCAACCCTCATAATCACCCTGGACTGTTTTTGAAAAAAATCCCTCAGGCTTATCAGATTTGTCGCGCGGTTGATAGTCCCTCATGTAAAATTCTGAATGACCTATATCACCAACAAATCACAGAGGGGAATTTGATTCCAAATATTGATGCTGCATGGGATGAAACTGCCTATTTCCAGATTGGTGATAATCCAGGACGCAAAGAGCCAACGACTGGCGAGATCAACTATGCCAACATCTTTTCTCATATTCGGGATAAAGGATTTAAGGGGATTTTAGGCATGGAACATGGGAATATGAAGCCCGGTCCAGAGGGAGAGCAAGCTCTTATTGAGGCATATCGGAGTGTAGACGCTGGCTCGGGATAACTCCTATCGCCCATAGGAGTTGGTGACTATCCAGCTTCCGTGTATTGAGGTTTACCAAGCGCGTGGTTTAATTTCCATCTAACTTACCACAATTCAATACTCTTATGTGGTTCCCCGCTTTAATCTTGGCGTTACTATTTCAGGTTTCATCCAATGGGGTAAGTGCTCCTGATATCCCTAAGCCAGTGCGCATTGGAGTTGTAGGGCTCGTACATGGACATGTAGGTTGGATTCTTGGGCGTGAACCGATGGGAGATGTACAAATTGTTGGAATTACAGAATCAGATCAGGATCTGGCCTTACGTTTGTCAGACCGGTTTGGATATGATATGGAACTGGTTTACGGATCAATTCCCCAAATGCTTGATGAAACCAAACCCGAGGCCATCACAGTTTTTTCTAATACATATGATCATTTAGCCATCACCAAAGCTGCTGCTGCACGGGGGATACATGTCATGGTTGAAAAGCCACTGGCCATCTCCTTAGACCATGCAGAGCAGATGAAAGCCGTTGCGGATTCTGCAGGAATATATCTATTGACCAATTATGAAACGACTTGGTATCCAAGTGTTCATTATGCAAAAGAGACCCTCCCGTCTATCGGAGATTTGCGAAAAATCGTTGTTAGAGATGGGCATTCTGGCCCGATTGAAATTGGTGTAGGAGAAGAATTCTCTTCTTGGCTACTGACAGAGGAAAAGAATGGAGGAGGGGCAATCACTGATTTCGGGTGTTATGGCGCGAACCTGATTACTTGGTTCACAGGTGGCCAGCAACCAACAAGTATCACAGCTGTCACGCAAATATTTAAGCCTGATCCACCCTATGGTCAGGTAGATGATGAGGCAACAATTATTGTTACCTATCCGTCAATGACAGGGATTATTCAGGCATCCTGGAATTGGCCATTTAATCGAAAAGATATGGATGTATATGGGACAAGGGGAGCAATCTATGCCAAGAATCAAACAGACGGCACTGTTCGTCTATCCGACGAAGATCCAGTTCAATTTCAACTTCCACCCCAAATGGATAGCCCACACCATGATCCATTTGCGTACTTTGCAGGGGTGGTGCGGGGAGATATTGATCCAGAGGGAAGCCTGTCCTCACTGTCCATCAATATGATTGCAATGGAGATTCTTGATGCGGCGGTTCGATCTGCCAAGTCTGGAGAAACTATTATACTGCCGAACTGAGAACGGTCAATTAGCCAGCCAGCTTGGCGGACGATACTCTTTTGGAACTTTATCAGCTATTCGTTCAAAAGCAAAATAACCGTAGACAACTACTCCATAAGGATCAATAACTTCGCCCGATTCATCAATGAGTGTTGGACCAGAATTCAGTTCCATAAATGAGCGCTGAGGTCCTTGGCGCCTCCAGCCAGGTTGCCGTTGCCATCTCTTGAAGCTTTCGTCTTCGGACTCATTGAAATAAGTAAGTTCCAAAACGCCTGTGAAGGTTAGGAATTGTTCAAGTGGGGTAGGGCCGGGCTCCAGTAATTGACTTGGATCAACAATAAATCGAGCATGGTCTGATTCAATGGAGAACCGTCTGTGTATTTCAAAACCTTCCATTTCGGTTTGGCCGGACTTGAGAGAAAGCAGAAAATGTCGCTGCGATCCAAAGAAAGCCCTCTCTCTGTTGGTTTGCCAACGCAGCCACTCGCTACTGTCTGAGGGGGTAAGCTCCGAAAAAGATGGTTCACCGTCATACTTGATTGTGCTGCCGTAGTAAAAGAATTCTTTCAGGTAGTACTTGAGCCGATATCCCAATGCATGATTCTCAATGATCAGAGGCTCACTAGCCGTAGCTGTCAATTTTCCGAGACGGCTAGTGAAACTCAACACCTCTGGATTCAAGATCGTAGTCATAGAACTATTCTCGGTTTCACCTAGGAAGAGTCGGGTAAACTTGCTGAGACGTCTCTGCCACCTGCGAGCTAACTGAGCATTCACCACCACTTCTTCTAACTCAACTGTGCTGGAGGTTAGGTCAAAGTTGGCTACATAAGTTGTGTTCGCCCGAAGAAGGGTATCCATAGTTGCAGATTTATAGCCCAGCATGCTAACTACAATTCTATGTGCTCCCGGTGGAATATCACCGAGCACAAAGCTCCCCTCACCATCAGTTGCGGTTCCAATCATAGATGAGGCGATAAACACATGGGCATCTCGCAATGGCTGATCCGTGGATGCGTCTGTAATTGTGCCGACAAGTATAGCCTCCTGACTGTACGCAGTGTGATACAGCAAAGCCAGTAGCAGGTAAATCAGTCCACTAGAAGCTTTCACTCTGGATCCACGGACGAAATTCTTTGGGAATTTGATCTGCTGTACGTTCATAGGCAAAATAACCACCATAGAATGTAACCCCGTATGGATCTAATGTATCACCTTTGAGATCCACAATGGTTGGCCCTCGATCCAAACGGATCGTTGAGGTTTGATAACGTGCACGGTTCCGGCCTGTACGGCGTTGCAACCGGAGAAATGATGCACTTTCAAGTTCATTTGTGTACACGACATCAATATATCCCTCAAAATTCAGAATCCGTTCATCCTCGCTTTCGCCAGATTGAATAATATCTGCCGCTTTGATAGGAAAGCGATTATTTTGCATTCCAGATGCTCCCCCGCGAGGATCTGGAATCCTTTGATTGGAGCCCGGCCGGGAATAAATTTTGAACCCTTGGCTTTCAACCTGATCATTAATGACAGATAGAAGAAAGTGTCTAAACGATCCATAGAAAGCTGAGTCTCGCCGAGCATTCCAAAGTGCTGCTTCCTCGGGACTAGATGGCTCCAGTGATTCAAACAGCGGTTCTCCGTCCCAGCGCCAACTGTTCGGCTCTGCAATAAATTCGTTCAAGAAGTAGGTTAACTTGTAGCCGAGACCTCTATTTTCAATGATGAGTGGTTCACTGGCCTGCGCTCTTAAGTCTCCCCCTCGTGTCGAAAAATCCAGAACGTACGGGTTGGTGATCACGGTTTGCCCAGCATTGGGGCTCTCACCGATAAATATTGTCGTAAATCGCTCCAACTGACGTTGCCATCTTTTATTATCTCCTGCAACCGTCACTTCACCTAATTCATATACTTTTTCAGAAATTTGAAAATCATGAGTGTAGACCTTTGCCTCACGCACGAAAAGATCTAAATGACTTGATTCATAGCCAATTCGAGATGCGACCAGTCGCAGGGTTCCCAATGGAATTCCGATCAATGTATATTGTCCATCGTCATTCGTGGTTGTCCCAACCATTGAAGATGCAATAAACACATTTACCTCGGGGACGGGAGTGCCAGTGCTGTCAGTAACGGTTCCAGTAATCGTGGCAGAAACCTGTGCTTCCACGAGGGGGACGAAGGAAGTTAGCAGCAAGAAAAATACAAATAGTTTCATGGAGACTTTTTGAGAATTAAACGCTGTCACGCCTTATAAAACTCTACACCTCGTCCAGCCATATCAGCAACGCGTGCAATAAGTTCCACTCGTTCTTCTTCTGAAAGCGCAGTGAAAGATTGTGCTAAGAAAATTTTCTCGGTCAGTTGCTCCATATTATCGGTTCCAGTAACAAGTACACTGACTGGGAGAGACCATACAAAGTGAAGAGCTTCCTGAATTGATAGACGGTGGGGGACGATTTTCGGTCTATTACCATGTTGTCCATGGGATGAGCCTCCAAAGAATCCCCCATTTGCAAGTGTTTTCATGGCAATCACGCCCATGTTCCGTTCTACAGCTACCGGCAGAACGGTCTGTATAAAGCTCTTATACCCTACATCTACAACATTTACTGGACACTGAACGGCATGAAAGATGTCGGTAATATTGAGCAGATGAAGATGAGCAGTGGGATCTGTGTGTCCGGTAAATCCGATATGCCGTGTCTTCCCCTCGGCAAGAGCTTGTTCCATGACATCCAGTACACCGGCATCAATTCGCTGGTCAACATCTTTGGGGCTGATGATTGCATGCACCTGCCACAGATCAAGGTAGTCGGTCTGCAGTCGCTTTAATGTTTGCTCCAGATGTTTACGAGCTCCACTACCGGTCCTTGCTGTCGTTTTTGACATCAGGTAAACATCTTCCCGGTATTTTGGAACGAGAAATCTCCCGAGATAGCGTTCACTCCCACCTCGTTGGTAAGATTCTGCCGAATCAAAAAACCGGATCCCTCCATCTATTGCAGCTTCGATCGCTGCCTGAGCATCCCGTTCATTCATCTCCCCAATATGCCAGCCTCCTAAGCCGAGCATTGTCACATCTTCATTCGTTCGGCCAAAGGGGCGCAGGGGTATTTCAGCAAAATCATGGGTTGACTTTTGCTGGAGCAGGCCGGCGGATCCGGCAGCGAGCACCCATTGCATGAAGTTTCTTCGATTCATGATGTAGAGGTTGATTTGCTTGGATTCCAGGGCCACTGAATACAAGATTTGACTTCTGGAAATAACACAATATCGGCATCCCCTTTCAGTACAAGGGTTGTAATGTTAGGACAGGGAATCAATCGCTTTGCAGCAGTGAGAGTTTTCCCAGAGACTGCTACGTCATCAACGATAAGGACGCTCTTTGCAGATGAAGGGAAAGAAAAAGTGTGGGATAGTTGCGGCGTGGTGTGAACGGGAATATTGTTTATATCTCGATAGTTCAACCACATGGTGATCATGGGAGTTCTCAGCTTATATGCTACCATGGCAGCCAGTACAACTCCCCCAGAACCGATTCCAACCACCAGATCCATGAGAGGCAGTTTTGTATTGCGGAGCGTTTCTCCTATCGTTTCAAAAGCGATTGAGGGAATATGAACTTCGGTTGTCACGGAATTAAGTGCTGTTTCCATAGATTTACCCTAAAACTTAAATACGGATCCCTCTCAACGAGATGTTGTTCCATTTTAGGTAAAGTTTCAAGTTCAACTCCGCACTGACATGCATTAAAATTATTACGAATAATCCCGGGAAGTCTACTATTTCAGGTTAGAGATTTTTCTAATGCTATTCTATTATCATGAAAAGACTGTTGATCCTCAACATTTTTCCAGGATTTCACCGAAACTGACTCATGGTTGTATAATCCATTCACTCTTCAACCTTCCTCAAATTAACCACTGATTTCATGGCAAAAGTTGTTATTACTGGTGCGAGCAGCGGAATTGGCACTGCAATTGCTCAGACTTTTTATCAAGATGCCGCTCATGAACTGATTCTAATTGGTCGATCAAAAAGCCGTCTGGAAGCGGTAGCTCAGTCAACAAACGCTGAACCTCTCATATGCGACCTAACTAACGAGGAACAGGTTGCAGCGACATGCACAACAATTCTGTCTCGTTTTGGGTCTCCACCTGATGTGCTTATTAATAATGCTGGTATATTTGCGCCCAAGCCATTTCTTGGCACCACTCCTCAAATTTTTAGGCACCAGATTGATTCAAATCTCACGGTTTGCTTTCTTATCACGAAAAATTTGTTGCCTCCCATGATTAGAGCTGGATCGGGCCATGTATTTTTTATGGGATCAGTTGCATCAATCAAGGGCTATGCGGGTGCTTCTGCCTATTGTGCTTCAAAACATGGAGTACTCGGCCTCGCGAGAGCTATTCGGGCCGAGACACTAAATTCAGGTGTTCGAATTACAACAATTCTACCGGGGGCTACGCTGACACCAAGTTGGGATGGCTCTTCATTACCAGAGGAACGATTTATGCCTCCCGAGGATATCGCTCGTTGTGTGATGGATGCCTGGCGCCTAAACTCCCGAACGGTAATTGAAGAGTTGCTGGTGAGACCAAGAGAGGGTGATATTTAGTGAAGGATAAAATCTTGCCAGATATCAGAATATCATGTCAGATCAATTACGCTATCCCATTGGTCTTCCACAGATGAGGATAGAACTGTCCGAAGTGGAACGGACTGAGTTAATTAATCAAATTGAATCTACTCCGCGACTCCTGCGTCAAGCGGTTAGTGGATTAGGTGAGACACAACTGGCAACTCCCTATCGACCAGGAGGTTGGTCGGTTAGACAGTTGGTACACCATGTGGCGGACAGTCACCTCAATGCTTACATCCGTTTTCGATGGGCCCTGACGGAGAATACTCCTGTAATCAAGGCTTATGATCAGGATAGTTGGGCCTCATTATCTGATGCGATTGACGGTCCAGTTGAAGACTCACTCTTACTATTGGATGCTTTGCACTCCCGTTGGTGTAGACTATTGCGGTCACTAGATGCCGAAGAGTGGAAACGAAAAGTCATTCATCCCGAGGATGGAGATCGAACCTGTCAAGATTTTTTGATAATTTATGCATGGCATGGAGCTCATCATATTGCACATATTACGAATCTTCAAGTTCGAGAAGGGTGGAAGTAAAAGCGGATGGAGCGTAACCCTTGCGACAAATATCCAGCAAAGATTCACTCCTGAATCATTTCATTGCTGTAGTCCGCAGGCAGATATTCTCACTGAATGCAGTTGCTTGTGTTGGGAGTAAAGGCTAAAAGCTCAGGTAACGTGTGAGGATAATCACTAGGAGTGGAATTACAAAGAAGATACACCCAAGATATACCGCCGCCCAGACACGATTCTTTAATACCAGTGTCCCTAGAAATTCAGCCATCCTGATTGGGATCTCACGTAGTCGTTTGAGTGGAAGAAAAGTGAGTACGCCACAACAATTAAAAATCAGATGTGCCAGTGCTACTTGTAAGGCAGCAATTCCTAGAGCATCCTCTCCGCTCGCCAGAACTAGTGCAGCAAGTAATGCAGTAATCGTGGTTCCAATGTTTGCACCTAATACAAAGGGAAAAATTTGCGAGACGGTGACGATTCCAGCACCAACAAGGGGAACGGTAATTGAGGTTGTGATAGATGAACTCTGCACCATGATGGTTACGAGTGTACCAAAAGCCAGAGCAATGGGGACCGGTCCGAACAAGTACTTATTAATTAGGCGCTCAGAGCGTCCAAGAAATAAAGATCGAAGGAGTTTAACCAGATAGCGTAGAGACAAAAATAGAATAAGTACACCGAGTATCAGCACCAGCACGCCCGAATCCAGCATCAATTGAACCAGTAGGTTAACAACCGGCTCGGTCAATTGACCAATAAAGTCAAATAATTCGGCCCCTCCTACGCCGGTAACTCCTTTGGTGAGGGCAGCAGATGACTTGGATAGAAATCCGAATGCCAATTCTAGAGGAAAAAAAATTACAACGGCCAACAGGTTGAAAAAATCGTGAACCGTAGCGGCTCCCATGGCTCTTCCAAATTCATCTTTTCTCGCGACATGGCCAAGAGAGACAATAGTATTCGTGACGCTGGTACCTACATTTGCTCCCAAGACGATTGGAATGGCCCCTGCAATCGTTAAGCCACCCCCTGCAACAGCTGACACAGCTAGGGATGTCACTGTGGAAGAGCTCTGAACTAAGGACGTAGCAAGAATTCCTATAAACAAAGCAACGAAGGGATTGCTGGTCGTTTCAATCAATTGCTCTGCAAATCCTTTACCCAAAAGTTTCATGGATACTCCCATGAGCTCCAAGCTGACAAAAAAGCAGAACAGTACGCCCAATAATCCGAGGATGGGAAGGAGCGGAACGAGGCGTTGAGCACCTGAAATTTTTTGTTGGCTTGCTTCTGGCATAATAGAATAAATATAAAAATGCCGAGCTCTCCACGCGGGAGAACCCGGCATTCTTACGATAAAGATACAATTATTCTTACTTCACAAGCATCATTTTGCGAGTGATTACATGACTTTGGGTCTGCAGTCTATAAAGATACATACCACTGGAAAGTCGGCTTCCGTCAAACATGACGCGATAGGTGCCTGCGGTTTTTGGCCCGTTGAGCAAGAGTGCTACTCGACGCCCTGAAAGATCATATACACCAAGAGTTACATTCTGAGCTTGATCTATATCAAATTCAATCATAGTAGCAGGGTTGAATGGGTTCGGGTAGTTCTGACTCAGAGAAATCTCAGAAGGCACTTCTTGTGTGATGATCTGCTCAATGGAAGTTGGAATGTTCCCGATATATCCAAGATGATCCAGAGCAGTCCATCCAAGCATCCAATTGTCCCGGCCAAATGCACCGATATGGTTTGTAGCAACAAAGAACGGATCACTTGGAATTGCAGCACCTTCAAGATTTAATGCGGGGCTAACATTGTGGGGTCTTGGATCCAACATCCCCATTCCTTCGGTCCCTCGCTCAATCCCTCTCAACATTGGATCCGCGACGACGTTGCCATTGGCAGCAAGATAGGTAATCACGTTAGTTGCAAATGCCTGATCATCCGCATCAATCCAGTCAGTAAGTTCATCTCCTGCCCCAAAGTCCCACCAAATATTATGTGTTAGCCCCAGGTCTCCAGCCTCAAAGCGTCGACGGCTATCCTCAATTTTCGATCCTGTATTATCAATATCTTCAATCTGGAGGGCATGCCCACCTTGATCGGTGTTGAACTGAGTAAAGATTGAATTATGATAGAAGCCGCCAGAATTATCTCGGAACATAAGCATTTCACCACGATCTGATTCGGGTGAAGCGTCGGAGCCTGCACCAACATAAGTCACGTTATAGACCGTCGGAATGGCATAAGGCTCAAAGAATTCATCTCCACCTGCTCCATCTTGTTCGGCAGCAGCACCAGCTTTATCCGGCGCTTGAAGCACAAACCAAAACTGGCCTTTTCCACGCCAACCCTGATCCCAGTCTACGGCATCATCCGAGTTGAAAACACTCACAAAATATTTCAGGTTCACTGTACCACCGAAGAACTCTACACCATCATCCCCACTTGCATAGACTTCAATATATTCAAGTACGGTACCCGACCCGACTCCGCCAAGGGTTAAGCCCTGGATTTCATTTCCATCAGACTCTCCAATATTGATCCCAGTATGGCGGATAGATGCATAACGAATGATCCCAGAGCTATCATTGTTATTGTTTCCCCCATACTGTGCACGAGTATCATCTTCAAGGAGTTCATTTACTCCCTCAATCTCTTGATAATCTCCCGAGGCATCGCCGGGGTTATTTGTACCTGCATGGCCAAGGATCACGAGGCCTCCCCAAAGTCCACGGTCTTCATAGGTGAGTAGGTCATCGCTGGAGAGATTATCCAAAATGGAGGTAAAGATGATAGGCTGAGTCGGAGTTCCTTCTGCAAATATTTGACCGCCTCGGGCGATCACAAGAGCAGAAGCCTCTAAACCGGTGCCTTCCTCAGCTTTCACTACAGTCCCGGGTTCAATATGCAGTTCGGCGCCATCTTCAACAATGACCAAACCATTCAGTACATAGACATTATCCGCAGTCCAACGAACCATATCGCCAACTGAGATGTCATCGTCCGTCACTGCTATTTCTGGACGTGATTCTATGTCGTCGGAGGGCTTATCAAGGTATTCCAGTTCATCCAATGCAGTCCATCCCAGCAACCAGTTGGTCTGCCCAAATGCGCCAATGTAGTCCGTTTTAACAAAAAACGCATCACTTGGCGTTGCAGCACTTTCAGGATTCAATGCGGGGCTATCATTGTGGGGTCTTGGATCCAGCATCCCCATTCCTTCGGTTCCTCGCTCAATCCCTCTCAACATTGGATCTGCGACGACGTTGCCATTGGCAGCAAGATAGGTAATCACGTTAGTTGCAAATGCCAGATCATCCGCATCAATCCAGTCAGTAAGTTCATCTCCTGCCCCAAAGTCCCACCAAATATTATGTGTTAGCCCCAGGTCTCCAGCCTCAAAGCGTCGACGGCTATCCTCAGTTTTCGATCCTGTATTATCAATATCTTCAATCTGGAGGGCATGCCCACCTTGATCAGTGTTGAACTGAGTAAAGATTGAATTATGATAGAAGCCGCCAGAATTATCTCGGAACATAAGCATTTCACCACGATCTGATTCGGGTGAAGCGTCGGAGCCTGCACCGACGTAAGTCACGTTATAGACCGTGGGAATGGCATAAGGCTCAAAGAATTCATCTCCACCTGCTCCATCTTGCTCGGCAGCAGCACCAGCTTTATCCGGCGCTTGAAGCACAAACCAAAACTGGCCTTTTCCACGCCAACCTTGATCCCAGTCCACGGCATCATCCGAGTTGAAAACACTCGCAAAATACTTCAGGTTCACCGTACCACCGAAGAACTCTACACCATCATCCCCACTTGCATAGACTTCAATATATTCAAGTACGGTACCCGACCCGACTCCGCCAAGGGTTAAGCCCTGGATTTCATTTCCATCAGACTCCCCAATATTAATCCCAGTATGGCGAATAGATGCATAACGAATGATCCCGGAGTTATCATTGTTGTCGTTTCCTCCATACTGTGCACGAGTATCATCATCGGGCAGGAGTTCATTTACTCCCTCAATCTCTTGATAATCCCCCGCGGCATCTCCAGGGTTATTTGTACCTGCATGGCC
Organism: Rhodothermales bacterium; assembly: GCA_965209015.1. Classification (GTDB taxonomy): domain Bacteria; phylum Bacteroidota; class Rhodothermia; order Rhodothermales; family Bin80; genus Bin80. The sequence goes on from OZ242367.1 coordinate 1,567,870, forward strand.
AAGGATCACGAGGCCTCCCCAAAGCCCGCGGTCTTCATAGGTGAGTAGGTCATCGCTGGAGAGATTATCCAAAACGGAGGTAAAGATGATGGGTTGAGTCGAAGTTCCTTCTGCAAATATTTGACCACCTCGGGCGATCACAAGGGCAGACGCCTCTGCACCTGTACCCTCTTTTGCTTTGACAACGGTTCCTGCTTCAATGTGCAATTCGGCACCATCTTCAACAATAACAAGACCATTTAATACGTAGACATTATCCGCAGTCCAACGAACCATATCCCCAGATGTGATGTCTTCATCCATTACTGCTACCTCAGGACGAGATTCAACATCATCATTTTGTGCCACAGCATTTAGTGAAGGAAAAAGTACCAGAAGTATTATAATGTAAGAGGTAAAAAGTATTCGCATGGTTAGTATAGTAGAATTGTTTTAGTTAGGTGGGCGCTTTCAATAGGCGCTGTAATTTTCCAGACGAAATGCAAACAGAGTCTTGCAATGTATCAAGTCTGATAGAAAAGCTTGTGGAAAATCCACATCCGTAGAGTGGCAGAATCAGTCAATTACATAGCTGATCCCTATTCCAATGGTTCGGGATCTTGAATAAGAGATATAGTCGTAGATCCGGTCTTTGAAGGTCTGAATTTGACGTACATCAGATTTCAGCAAATTTTTCGCCGTAATCTTCAATCGTAAATTCATGGGTAAATCTTGCGAGATCGTTACGTCCAAATCATTTCTGGCCTTCTCAAAAACATCCGGTGTCGCTCCCTCGGTAACAGAGAGGAGACGATCCCCGAAAACAGTGTAGTAAATTCCAATTACAGTTCCCTGATTGTAGTTTTCGTAGCTAGTACTGAGATTTAGCAAGAAAGGAGACTGTCCTTCAAGAGAACGAGCGGTACTTGCATTCGGGTCGGAGGCACGAATGATGACCATTTCTTTTTCGGGAATATCAACTTGGGAACGTACCAAAGAGAAATTTCCACCAATGGATAAGTGCTTAAGGATTGGCAGTTCAGTCCAAGAATTCAGCCGGTGCCGAGTTTCAAACTCGGCACCGAATACGCGGGCATGGCCTACATTCTGGAACGAAACGAAGCGACCCTCGCCAACAGTACGTAAGACGCGTTCAATCGGATTTTTAAAATCTTTATAAAATGCACTAACGGCCAGAATCTCGCCTGCTCGGGCAAACATTTCCCATCGAAAATCATAGTTAGTGATCAGGGTACGGTTCAGTAGGGGGTTACCTTCTTGAATATCTCCTCCAACAAAATTAAAGCTTTGAAAGGGGGCCAGTTCTCGATAGGTGGGGCGTGCAAGAGTTCTTGTGGTCGCGATCCGAAGGTTCATGTCCTCAGTAACCGCATAAATGACGTTCACAGATGGAAGCCAGTCTTGCGTATCCAATACCCCCAACCGTATAGAATCAGGTAGCGACTGATCAAAGCTTTCAGTAAGTATATTAGTTGATTCAAGTCTGGCACCTCCAATAACTTTCAACTTACGTGTGAGAGGTAGTTCAACCATCAGGTATCCGGCTGAGATGTCTCGGGTCGCATCGTAGTTGGATCGAGGCGGAGAATTCTCTTGGATGTAGAGGCCGGCGTTATAGGCGATAATATCTCCCCGCTGAAGCGTGTCTAGCACGCCTAAGTTCTCATTGGAGAAATAGTGCTCAATATCCCCTTCAAAATTTCGATAATCAATCTCCCTACCTTCATGATATTCAAACCGCCGTTGACGAAACTCTCGTTCAGAAAAATCATAACGTCCTCCAAACTTCACTCGGGCAGCTAAGCCTGCCCATTGTCGAAATGGAACCGTGATATCCAGAACTGCACCGCGGCTATCTTCAACAAGATTACGGAAGTAGCGCTGTGGGGGAGGGGCATTGCCACCTCCCAGAGAATAGGTGGTATCAATACCTGCAGATCCTTCTCGAATATTTTGAGTACCTGAAAAAAACCGAAGATCTGGTTCCTCCTGAGAGTTACTGGCTAATGATGCCTTCCACTCAATTAGAGCAGGTCGGAGTGCGTGCTCACCTCTTAACTGAAGGCTAGCTAGCGCACGCTCTTGATAGCCCAGGGTGCTAGTCACAAATGTTGTGCCTCTGGTCTGGTCACGAAAGCCTCCCAACATGGTAGATTGGCTCGTACCGCTTTGAGTCCGAAGAGCAGTAGCGACAATCTCATGATTGTCAAAGGGCTGGAAGGCGAGGGTGGCTGATGCTCCCCAATTAATTTCATCACTACCTCTAACGTTGGCAAAAGAGGGGACTTCCTTAGGATCTGCCTTGGTAATTATATCAAGATCGGGATTCGGGCCGAAGTAGGTCGTGCTAAACAGATTCTCAGTTGAAGCTACATCTCCTCCGACGAGTCTCCACTGACTGAATACGCCATCATCGTAATAGCTGTAACTCCTACCATAGGTAAGACTCCCAGTGATTCCAAGGGGCCTTCCAAATAGATCAAGTTTTGTACCTGAGGCAGCAGAAAAACTGTGATTTACGGGCGTAGAAATCTGAGAGGGAGTCATGATACTATTGAATGCTTGAGCAAAAGCATTCAACGAATCAGCACGATTTGTGCGGATTTCGTTCGTAACACCTCTTCGTAGATCACGTAGGTCTGATTCTCTGGGGAGTTGCTCTTCAGGATCTTTGCTATCAAGGGTATGGTGTAGCGCACGAAATCCATTATCATAACCGAGCCAATCCGTACTACTCCCTTTGTAAGACAGGAAGTGATCAATCCCGCTGGATTGGTCGTCATACGTTATAGATGCAGACAGTTGAAGAGTGAATGACTCTGGAAAAGATTTCGTTGCCACATCTACCAGTCCACCACTAAAATCCCCCGGCTTGTCTGGGGTAAAGGTTTTAAGGGTGACAATATTGTCTAGGAGTGCTGCGGGAAAAAGATCCAGTTGAAATGCTTTACGATCTGGATCAGCACTAGGTAATGTAGATCCGTTCAGGGTCGTGCTTGCATAGCGATCTCCCAGTCCGCGAATATAAACATATCGACCTCCCAAGACAGAGGCTCCGGTAACTTTGCTCATTGCAGCAGCAGCATCACCCGAGCCAGATCGATTAATAGACTCCGAACTGATAGCATCACTGACAGCAATGGACCTCGCACGTTCACGCAGGAGTCCAGCTTCTGAGCCTTTAATTGCCTCCGCAGAAATCACCACTTCACCATAAGAGAGTGCTTCAGAAAGAAGTTCTATCTCCAACCGAGTGATTTCTCCGGCGACTACGACCACATTCTCTACGGTAACGGTTGAGAAACCTAAGTAAGCAAACTTGAGTGAGTACGTTCCAGGTTCAGCCTCAAATTCATATCTTCCGTTCAGATCTGTGGCATCTCCAATTGTTGATCCGTCAATTGAGGCAGTTGCACCAATAAGTGTTTCACCATTTTCACTATCAACGATTAACCCAGAGATCGTACCCATTTGAGCACTAGCCTGAGAAGAGAATAAAAGAAGGAAGAGAAGGAAGCTAATCAGACGAAAGTAACCGCGAAGGAGCATTACAGTTTTCGGGGGCATAGAGTGCTGAAATTAGTTTAACTTTTAACTCATGAAACGCAAGTGGATGTTAACTGTATGTTAATCATAGTATAAATTTGTGTGATCAATACTGTCGTTCAATTCACTGTATAGAAACATCCATACATAGAGTATTTTCCCCTTTGAAAAGTCAGATAGGTTATAGGTATGAGTAATAAACTTCCCACCAATTCTTCTTCAGTTGATGGGATCGATCTGAGGGATTATTCGCTGTATAATAACAGGGAATTAAGCATGTTGGATTTTCAGTACCGGGTATTTGAGGAAGCGCAAGATGAAGACAATCCACTGCTGGAGCGCTTAAAATTTCTCTCTATTGTCGGTTCAAATTTGGATGAATTCTACATGGTTCGTATTGGTGGGCTTAAGAAGCAGGTTGCAAGCAGTGTCACAGACCTCTCAATTGATGGGCAAACTCCAACCGAGCTACTTCTCGCTGTCAGAGAGGGTGCTCACTCACTAATGCAGAAGGCTCATCAGTATCTTCTTTCAACTATAATTCCTGAATTAGCAGAAAAAGGCATCAATATCTTTCACTACTCGCAATTAACGGAGAATCAAAAGGAAGAGGCTACAAAAAATTATAAAGAGACGTTTTTCCCTGTCTTGACTCCACTTGCAGTTGATCCGTCCCACCCTTTCCCACACATTTCAAATTTGAGTCTGAATCTAGCTGTCACAGTAAAGGATGAGCTTGGGGGCGAGCGTTTTGCACGAGTCAAGGTTCCCAGGCCGATTGATCGTCTCATGTCCGTGATTTCAAAGCCCTGGACGATCAAGATAGGTGGAAGTACTAGAAAAGTTTATTCATTTGTTTGGATGGAAGAGGTAATTGCAGCGAATTTACAATCCTTATTTCCGGGCATGGAAGTGGAAGCGGTATACCCATTCAGGGTTACCCGCAATGCCGACATGACTATTCAAGAGCTAGAGGCAGATGATCTTTTGGAAACGATGGAGCAGGGGGTGCGTCAACGCCGCCTAGGGTCTGTCCTAAGATTAACTGTTAATGCAGATATGCCAGATCAGGTACTCCGGCTCCTACTTGAAAATATGGGTGCTGAAGAGGAAGATGTCGTGGTGGTTGATGGCCCCTTGGGTCTTGAAAGCCTGATGTATGTTGTATCAAGAATTGATCGGTTTGATCTGAAGTATTCGCCATTTAGACCATTCACGCCTTTGAGATTGAAATCCGAAACGCGTGATGGAGATTTTTTTAAGGCGGTGCGATCTCAGAATCACTTAGTTCATCACCCATATGATTCATTCTCTCCTGTGGTTGAATTTTTGGAAGCTGCGGCATCCGATCCTGGTGTACTTGCAATCAAAATGACACTCTACCGTGTGGGAAACCAGTCTCCGATTGTCAATGCTCTCATGAAAGCAAGAGAGAATGGTAAACAGGTTGCGGTATTGGTTGAATTGAAGGCTCGTTTTGATGAGGCGAGCAATATTGGCTGGGCACGTATGCTCGAGAGAGAAGGTGTCCATGTTATTTACGGTTTGATCGGACTGAAGACACATTCCAAGATTGCCTTAGTCATTCGAAGAGAAGGAGGACACATACGCAGGTATGTGCATCTTTCCACAGGAAACTATAATAGTATCACCGCACATGTTTATGAGGACATAGGATTTTTTACGGTAGACCCTAAAATCGGAGCAGATGCATCCGATCTTTTCAACTTCTTGACAGGTTACTCTGAAAAGCGAGATTATCGGAAGCTACTGGTGGCGCCTATCAATCTAAGAAAGCGATTTACCGAATTAATTAATCGTGAGATTGATCATCAGAAGGCCGGTCGGGAAACCCATCTAATCCTCAAGACCAATGCTCTGGTTGATGAGAACATGATCCGTCTACTTTATCAGGCATCTCAGCAAGGAGTCCGCGTTGATCTGTTGGTGCGTGGGATTTGTTGCCTCAAACCTGGAGTCCCGGGGGTAAGCGATAATATTCGTGTGATCAGTGTTGTGAGTAGGTTCCTTGAACATAGCAGAATCTACTACTTTGCTAATGGAGGAAAGGAGGAAATCTATTTGGGAAGTGCTGATCTAATGCCTCGAAATCTGAATCGTCGGGTTGAGGTACTATTTCCAATTCAAGATAAACAGTATTTGCGTTATCTCCGAGACATTGTGTTGGAATCATATTTGTGTGATTCAGTCAAAGCAAGATATCTCGGCGCAGATGGGACATATGTTAGACCGGAACCAGTAGAGGGGAATCTGTCGGTACAAGAAAAACTGCTTAGCGTGCGCACAGAATGGGTTGAGGAAGAAAAAGAACACCCATGGGAGTTGTTTTGACAACTGCCATTTAGCTCACGCAATTCAGCCAAAGATTAAGAAGGAATAACTGTTTAAGGGAAAAGTAGGTGCGTGTCCCAATCTCCAGAAGGTTGCCTTGTAAAAACGAGTCGTTCATGCAAACGACTCTCTCTACCCTGCCAGAATTCTATTCTCTCTGGAATTACCCGAAACCCTCCCCAGTGCGGGGGGAGTGGGATTTCCTCACCTGAATTAATTTGTTCGTAGTGAGAGACTCTCTTTTCAAGCACCGAACGATTCTCTAATCTTTGACTTTGATGAGAAGCCCATGCCCCGATTCGGCTCCCTCGTGGGCGAGAATTATAATAGGCTTTGCTTTCCTCGCTACTGATTCGCTCAACCTGCCCCTCAACTCTAATTTGTCGTTCAAGAGTAGCCCAGTGAAGAACTAAAGCTGCTCTAGGATTCAATTCTAATTCGCCTCCTTTCCGGCTCTGATAATTTGTGAAGAATACAAAACCCTCTTGACTAATTTCCTTGAGAAGTACAATTCTTGCACTCGGTACTCCATCGGTTGAGGCGGTAGCGAGTGTCATAGCTTCGGGCAGGCAAATTTTCGCATCTCGTGCAAAGGTAAACCACTCCTCAAACTGAACGATTGGGTCCCGATCGGGAGATGCACCGGGCAATTCTTGGGTAGTATTTTGTTTGGGAGGACTCATGTATTCTGACAGTTAGTGTATGGACGAAATCAAATTCAGAGGATCATTTTTTAAAGATGAGGTCCCTTTGATTCTAAAAAACGGGTTATACGGATCAAACTTTGCTCCTCCATGCAGAGGCAATCAGTAAGATTATTAGATACATATTTAACTCAAAATAGGTATCGTGGTGCTTTCTTAACCGCAACTAATCATGATGATAAAATTCTGGAGAACTCTGTTGGGAATTGTCACGGGTTATTTTGCAACGGTGTACTACTACGTCGTCTATTTGGGTGGCTCAGTTAGTCGGAATATGTATTCAGAATAGTGCACAACCTTATTCACTGAGTTCATAAAATAATAGTGTCTCTTTTGTACTTAGATCATTATGAAGATCAGCAAACATAATTTCTATACTCCCGTTTTTTACGTAAGGAAATCTTCAAGACGGATATCTCAGCATCTATCCGTCTCATTGAACTGATCTGGCACGATCCGTTGTGTGTCTTTGGCAGGGCGGACATAATCTTGTCTTATTTGCAACGGAGGTAGCGTTACTTCTGCAGGTTCGATCCGTTCATAAGAAATCTGAGAGAGGAGATGGTGAATACAGTTTAGTCGTGCGCGGCGTTTATCATTTGCCTCAATCACCCACCATGGAGAATCTGGAAGATCTGTATTCAAAAACATCTGATCTTTTGCTCTGGAGTAATCCACCCACCGAGCTCTTGATTCAAGATCCATAGGGCTGATCTTCCACCTTCGTGTAGGATCTTCAATTCGGCGACGAAATCTTCGCTCCTGTTCCTCGGCGCTCACAGAAAACCAGTATTTTATGAGTGTCGTCCCGCTATGAATCAGCATACGTTCAAACATTGGGCATTGCCGAAGAAACTCCCAGTATTCTTCTTCGGAACAGTACCCCATAACGCGTTCAACGCCGGCGCGATTGTACCAACTACGGTCAAAAAGTACCATTTCACCGCCGGTGGGTAAGTGAGCTACATATCTTTGGAAATACCACTGTGTTGATTCACGTTCGGTTGGCTTTGATAATGCAATTACGCGGCAGATCCGTGGATTAAGTGGTTCCAAGATCCGTTTGATGGTTCCACCTTTGCCAGCTGCATCTCTTCCCTCAAAGAGCACAACAATACGCTTCTTCTGGATTCGAATATAGCGCTGTAATCGGGCGAGCCGAATATGTAGCCTTGCCAGTTCAGCTTCGTAAAACTTTCGTGATAGTTTCCCATCTGGACGTAGCATCTGCATGATTCTATGTTAGACCGTTAAGATGTTTGCAAATTCCCCAACTTCTATTCTTGAATTTGAAGGAAATTGATTAGTTATATCTATATGATCCGAGGGGAAGAGGTACTTCATGTTGGTATTTAGTGAATGAAAAAGATCCAGTTTATTGAGTGAGGCAGAACAACCTCATTACTACTAAGGCCAAGAAGTCTGAGTTTTCGCGGGGAATTCCATAAGTTAAGGTTCTTCAGTAATTCGGTAATATCAATCTATCTCTCAAATATCTCTTGACACTGTGCATTGCGATACAAGGGTGGACACCAGAGAGGCAAGGCCTACTAATGAAACGATCATCAACTGGATTTCGGGGTTTCATAATAAACAGTGTTATCAACTGTCTGAATCTGTCACAGAAATCCCCTTCTAAGTAGATGACAAAATATCAGGATCCGAAAGTAGTTCAGCATATCCTCAATTCTTCCAGAACAATAGCAATTGTTGGCCTGTCCACGAATCATCAGAAAGCCAGTCATATAGTGGCAAGATTTTTACAAAAAAAAGGATTCAAAATCATTCCGGTTCATCCAAAGGCTGATTGGCTATTAGGTGAGAAAGTATACAAAAAGGTGACGGATATCAGGGAGCCAGTTGATATTGTAAATGTTTTTCGGCCATCTCATGAAGGTCCTGAGTACGCGAAACAGGCCGTACAAATCGGTGCCAAAACACTCTGGTTACAACTCAATCTATTCAGTGAAGAAGCAGCTACAATTGCTCATGATTCGGGATTGAATGTAATCATGAATCTATGCATCAAGATAGAGCATAGCCGTTTGCATCAGAGCCCCAATGCTTGAGACTTCTGGCAAATTTTCGAAAACTCTCCGTCAGAAATTGGTTCAGAAATCTCTCACAGTATGTCAACTTCCGAAAGTGACCGCTCTACAAGGGATCCGAAGGAAAGACCAAAACGATGATCCGGACGACCTTGTTGACTGGTCCCGTAGACGAAGAGGCTTCTTGATGTTACTCTTGAGGGATCTTGAATCGAGGTGAAACAAGCGAATCGTCTTCAAAGGTAGATGTAATCTGCACAATTCGTGAAAGATCAGGACTGTAAACTGTGACAGTCTTTTCTGCATACTTACACTTCTTAGGAACGATCGTTGGATGGTCCACGACGTCCATGACATCCACATTGATTGCTTCCAGAGACTCAGGATAGCGAAGTTGACCGTAGGGTACAGAACTGGATAATACCACTTGTCCCCCCGTCGTTGCAATCACGATTTCTTCAATTGGAGTGGTTTGGGCAATTCGCAGCAGATGATGATTTGTTCTTTCAACGGACCATCCTGCGGATTCGGTGACAGTTAAGAGGGAATCAATTAGTCCAGCCTGCACAACCATCTGCTTAGTAAGGATGGCATCAAAGACAGAACGGACTTCCGCTACACGAGAGGTGAATCGGGATGAAAGTAATTCAATTTCACCGAATGCGGCAAGAGCCGCGGTCATCACAGGTGAAGCATAACTATTGTTTAGCAGTCCCTGTTCCTCAAATGCAAGTGCATTACCAACCTGAACGATGCGAGGCTTATCAATACCACTCACTCCAACATACTTGAATATATCCCAGTCAATCTCGCGAGTCTGAGCGGCTTGAGTAATACATTCATCACTATCAATGCTGGCAGAAAGCAACGGGTAAAATGCAGATGCTTGAGGTTGAGCATCAGAGTCTGTGGTAAATCTGAATTGAATCGGTTTGCCATGGTCATCTCGAACAGTTGTAAGGTACACAACGCCCTCCGAGTCCGTAACCCACAACTCGTCCAGAACAGTCTTTTTTCGGATGGTATCAAAAATGGAGATGATTTCTGAGGGAGAAAGCCCATGTTCTTCTGCGGCAGCTACCAGGTGAGCCGCAATTCGAGCCTGCCCGGTCATCTGTTCATCAAGTAAAGAATCAACACCTTTGGCAATTACAGAGAGTGAAAGCTGACTCATTGGATTTAGATTAGATTGATTGTAGTAAGTTCAGAGATCTGAATAGAGGAAAAAATCTCAGGCTTATTCCAACGAAATGAACGCTATTTATATTCCAGAAATATTCGCGCAGGAAATAACCTAAAAATTTAATTATACAATTATATTCGCTGAATAATGCGGATGTTGCGTGGTAATACCTCGTCAGAGCATGCAACGAGTATGCCACCCCTGGACACATTAATTTATGCTGAAAAGAAAGGTGGGAGTGTATCATTATTTTCCATAACTCTCTACCTCCCATGATTCTCATCCCTTAAGTTGAATATGGTGTAGCCCCAAAACTGTTCAGTTGAAAAGAAAAGGTCAATCTTAATGAATAAAATCAGCATCACCTTACCAAAGAAAGTACATCATGTTCAAGGCGTTCTACGGTCGATGGGGTTGGACTTTCAGGTAAAGCAACTAGCCCTATCTACTAGAACTTCTGACGAGGCAGCGGCTGCTCTCAACTGCACTCTTGGTCAGATCGTTAAGTCTCTTGTCTTTCAGGCGGGAGATGGCTCTATCCTGGTCTTAGTCAGCGGAGTTAATCAGGTAGATGAGCAGATTTTGTACCGCCTGATCGGGAAACCCTGCAAGCTTGCAGATGCAGCTTTTGTTCGGCAGCACACAGGCTACACCATTGGTGGAGTTGCCCCGGTTGGGCATCCCAGCCCAATTCCCACCTACATAGACGAAGATCTATTGAAATACGAAAAAGTATGGGCAGCGGCTGGCGGTCCAAATGCGATCTTCTCTTGTACCCCATCTTTTCTGGCCGATCTTGGGGAGATAGTACGGGTTAACTAAGGCCTCCATTGAATTGCATCAGCAATCTTATGCCATCAAGTACAAGATTCTTATTGACGCGAACATTAGGAATCTTATCGGCCAATAGTTGGTGCCAGCCACCTGTGAGTGTGATCACTGGGGTACTGGCAAGAGTCCGTTCTATGCGGTTGATCGCACCGATAATTCCATCGGTCATACCATAGAGGAGACCATGCTGAAGTGCTTCAATCGTAGAATTCCCGAGTACTCCCTCTGGAAATACCAGCGGTACATCGGATAATCTTGCAGTATAATCCGCAAGTGCACGGTTCGCCAGAGTTGGTCCTGGCATAATGATCCCTCCAAGAAATATTCCCTCTGCACTTAAAACATCAATCGTGATTGCACTTCCAGCATCAATAATTATTTGAGAACCATCACCAGAATGCCAAGCTGCACATGCAGCGGCCAGTCTGTCGGGTCCGAGGCTCTCCGCTGGAGTATATTTGATTTTGAAAGGAAGAGTGGCATTGATATTAACCTCAAAGATTGACACATCCGTAAAACTTCGTATCCTCGAGATGATCTGTTCGGATTTTTTGGGAACTACACTACATAGCCCAATTTGATGAAAAGATGTTTGTGCGTTCCAAGCAGCGATCCTCGCAGAAGCTTCCTCTACGGAATGAGTGACGATCGAATTCTGGATTAGTTCTCCATGGAACAGCCCAGCTTTGATCGCACTGTTGCCAATGTCAATCGTCAGACATACGGAGTGAAACATCTCCTGCAAAAATTATACGAGTCCCAGAATCTTCTGTATCTAAAACCAATCCTCCAGATTCATCAATCCCAACTAAGGTACCAGCCACATCTGTATTTTTCCCCAATACCCGGCAGCTATGACCAACCCACGCAAGATTCTCAGAATAATTCTGAAGAATGTAGGATGGATTCACCAACATCAACTCCAATTTTTGCTCTATTTGAAGGAGAACATATGCTAGCAAAGATGCTCTGTCAGTTGGCTGTCCAGTCACGAGAATGAGGGAGGTAGCACATGTCTCTAATTCTTCGGGAAAGACCGTCTGGTTCACATTGATCCCAATGCCTAGAATGATTCCAGTTAAAGATGCGTCAGTGGTTTGTAGGATCATTCCAGACACTTTCTGATCATTCAATAATATATCATTCGGCCACTTGAGTTGAGGTTTAGTTGGCGCTGTAGCGTCAGCAATGGCATCGGCAACACCCAGACACGCGGCAAGGGATACAACCCCCATTTTTTTCTTAGGAATGGGGAGATCTAATATGACACTGAATGTTAGGTTCAAGCCTCGACTTGAGGACCAACTCCGTCCCTGCCGACCAAATCCGTGCGTCTGATAATCTGCTACAAAAACAGTTCCATGTTCTGCCCCAGATAATGCCGCATCCATCGCAACAGAGTTTGTGGAAGTTACTTTTTCCATGAAGTACAACGGCCGTCCCAATGATCTAGTGCTCAACATTGAACTAACTTGATCACCTAGTGCTGTAGTCATAGAAGGTGATATCATGTGCATAAGTTTGTAGTCGTCCGAAAGGGAGTCGTATGCTAAGGTGCATACTTAAGCGATAGGGAACCCATTCATTGTCAACAGGACGAAGCTGAAGACGGTAACGAGATGATTCTTCAAGTAAAATTGATTCACTGTGACGGTGAAAAGTGGTAGAGACCAATTTCCAAGAACGAGGATCATAGAGATAGGAGGCATCCAGAATTTCCTCAGTACTTCCTAATCTGGTATTAATAGTAATTTCGTTGACTGGCTGGGACCAATAAATGGTATCCTTACCTATCCCGTATTGATATTGGTCTTTAAATCGATGTATGAGATAGGGAGCATCATCTGGCACAATCGCCTTGATGGTACTGGATAAGTTAGTTACCAGAATAGAATCTGAACCAAGGATTACGATCGGTGAACCAGAGGGGGGAACTTTCACTAAATGAGTGAACGAACTGTATTCGTCGACACTCCTTTTCTCTGTCCGGTCATGCCTGGTATAAGACCAGTTAGAGATCTCCTGAAAAGCTTCAGAAATATCATCCATACGAATTTGAGATAATAGTTTAAGAGCGGAATCAGCCGTCGCCTGTTCGGTTTCACTTGGCGGGGGAAAGGGAGAAGAGCAGGCCATGAAGTAGGAAATAAATATGAATGCTCCCAACAAAGAAAAGAACTGAATGAAAGACGGTATGCGACGCATCAGAAGAATACAACCGAATTCATGCAAGAGTACTTCGTAAAACAAATCTCCAATTTGACTACCTAATAGCCCCGTATTCCTGAGAATGTATGAAACTCAGGCGATGATAAACGAATTCAGGGAGTTGCCGCTCCATGAAACCCTAACAGCTAAGAATAAAACGTGAATGGAGATGTTTTGATGCGATCCATTCCAACGTTCAAAATTCTACCTCAATTGAACTGGCAAATGAAATGATCATTGCCAGCCCCCCCCCCCGAGATCATATGCTGAAATTCTGGAGAATAGACACAGAATTTATGAGAAACTCCCTCGGACGGAGTACGGAAATGATAAAGCGAACCTAATGGGTAGTTTGGACTAAAATCACTTTAATAAATTCTTTGACTGAAGTACTTGAAGATCATGACCGGAGGTGGACCTAATTTCTAATTCCGAAGCGAAGATTTGATAGCAATGGAACAATCGGGACTCTTAAAGGGCAAGAAGGGAGTCATCTTTGGAGCTCTGAATGAGACTAGTCTTGCTTGGGCAATCGCAAAGGCAGCTCACCGAGAAGGAGCAGAATTTGCACTCTCAAACGCTCCAGTTGCAAGGCGGCTTGGTACCTTGGAGGATCTGTCTAAAAAAGTGAGCAGTCCTCTAATCTGGGCAGATGCGACAAAAAATGACGATATATTTAAACTGTTTGACGAGTTGAAAGAACGGTATGGGAAAATAGATTTTATTGTTCACGCGATTGGGATGGGTGTCAATGTTCGGAAACGCCGTCCATACGAAAAGTTGAACTATGACTGGTATGCCAAGACGTTAGATATTTCTGCGGTTAGCCTCCACCGGATTGTGCAGCATGCTATGGAGAGTGAAGCCCTGAATAAAGGGAGTTCAATTCTAACTATTTCATATATCGGTGCTCAGCGTTCATTCTCCCATTATTCAGAAATGGGGGATGCTAAAGCATTACTGGAAAGCATTGTTCGTACTTGGGGTGCACGGCTCGGACAACACCAAATCCGTATTAACTCAATCTCCCAGAGCCCAACGCGTACGACTGCTGGACAGGGCATTTCTGGATTTGATGCCATGTTTGAATTTGGAGATCAGATGTCTCCTTTGGGGAATGCCGATGCGGATAGCTGTGGAGATTATGCCGTCACACTGCTGAGTGACCTTACGCGAATGGTTACGATGCAGACACTTTATCATGACGGAGGCTTCAGTAGTATGGGAATCGCTGGCGCGATGGTTGAACCTATGATGAAGATGATGAATAACAAGAAAGAGTGATTATCTGTACGCCCGATTCAAGAAAATCAATTCTGTGGCTCATCGGTGTTTGCGCCATCGTTACATTTGGCCGCACATCAGCTAGTGTGTATGCACGGCAGCCACATGTTGACCAGGTAGATAATTTATACTATGTGGTCGGTCGGATGGCGAATCTGTACCACGACCAAGACCAGACTCGCCCTTATATGAAACTCCCATTCAGAGAGCCGGTGAGGGTTATTGAAAGCGAAAGATTGGTAAAGAAGATTCGCACTATGAGTGGTGAAGAGGGGTACATTCGTGCGAGTGATCTCTCAAATATATGGATTCTCGTTTCCAAACGCCGTAAGCAAGTCACACTTCACCGTGGAATGCGGATTATTTCGACGTTCAGCGCTGACTTTGGATACAATGCATACTCCGATAAAGTGCTTCGCGGATCTAATGAGCAACCTGATCATTGGCGTACCCCCGAGGGAGTCTTTTATGTGGTTAGAAAAAACCCTCAGAGTGAGTTTTACAAAGCTTTCCTTTTGAATTATCCGAATAGTGAAGATGCTGAACGAGGTATACAGGAAGGGCTGATCAATCAGCGACAGTTCAAAGCAATCATGAGAGCTGAACGGACAGGAACGGCTCCACCAATGGAAACCCTTCTTGGTGGGATGATCGAGATTCATGGTCATGGCACAGGTCGAGCATCAAATTGGACACAGGGATGCGTGGCTGTTCATGACAAGGACATGGACCACATGTGGGCTTACGTTCAGGAGGGAACCCCGGTTGTAATTGAGAAATAGTTGTATGGTCGGTTAAAGTTGTGCGCATCAAGATAGCACCTATACTTAAAGCCAATCTTTCGTTGGTACCTTCGGTCTATAATGAAAACAATCTTTGAACTCGTTGCTAGGGCTAAGCCTTTATCGGTATCGGATACAAGATGCAGGGATCGAGATGCGATAACCTGTTTCGTAAAACGTGACTGGCGCCCAAGAGTTAAAAGAGTAGATCTTTGGGATACAACAAGAGAATACTTGTCGGCTTCGCTGCGATTGCAAACGTTGATGATCCATGCTCTTTGTCGTTTGGGGACATCTTATTCGACATCGTATAATGTAGTCAGATTCATGAGCAATTGGAAGATGTTGAGGAGGTCGTAGTGAACTCATATATATTGCGGTGCGGTCATACTCATTTCTGTTCCTTATGAGTTATTTCAAGTAGACCAATGATTTTGCCCAGAAGATTCGATTCAGCCACATCCAAGGTCATGTTAACTATTGGGCCAATTCTTTTTCAATGCTTTCATATAGGCACATTGAGGAAAGTCAAATTTTTTTAGAGACACTTAATTAATCTGTCCACTCTCGCCACAGTTGAATCTTAACGAACAGGTGAGGCGTACAGTAAACAAGGTATGAAATGGAAAAAATGAATAGGTCACTTATTCTCTTGCTGTTTTCTCTTGTTGCATCTACCTCAATTGCACAGGAACGTGCACCCAAGCCGCTGGAATTAAATTCAGATATCGCCGAGGGGCCTGTTTTTGTCGTTCCGGTCAGTGGTATGATTGATAATGGGTTAGCTCGGTACATTGAGCGTGCTGTGCGTGATGCCACCAGTGAAAATTCAGTCTTGACGGTCTTCCAGATTGATACGTTTGGAGGGCTTGTGGATGCTGCTGATAAAATTCGAAAGACCCTGTTGGATGCAGAAATGCCTACCGTTGCATTCATTGATAAGAATGCAGCTTCGGCGGGTGCACTGATCTCTTATGCGGCGGATCGCATTATTATGGTGCCAGGTGCTTCCATTGGAGCAGCCACTGTTGTTGAAGGGATGGGTGGGGAAGAGGCACCCGATAAGTATCAAAGCTACATGCGTGGGCTGATGCGTTCAACTGCGGAAGCAAACGGCCGAGATCCTCAAATTGCCGAATCAATGGTAGATCCGTCCTTAGAGGTTGAAGGTGTATCTGAGAAGGGGAAAGTTTTAACGCTCAGTGCGACGGAGGCTCTTGAGCTAGGAGTCGCAGATAAGATTCTAGAAACCACCGATGCAGTGATTGCCGCTTATGGACTAGATACCCCCGAGCTAGTAGCACACCGGGAAACTGGCGCCGAGCGAGTATTGCGGTTTCTCGGCTCTCCTGTGGTACAGTCAATCCTGATGCTCATGATGTTAGGAGGTTTATATTTTGAACTGCAAACTCCAGGTGTTGGGTTTCCAGGTGCTGTCGCACTACTTGGGATTGCACTATTTTTCGCTCCCCATTACCTGTTAGGGCTCGTTGAGGTGTGGGAGATCCTTCTATTTGTACTTGGTATTGGGTTAATCATAGTGGAGTTATTTTTATTTCCAGGGTTTGGGATTGCAGGAATTTCGGGGGTTGTCTTAGTATTTTTCTCCTTGATTGCTGCGTTGGTTGGTAATGTGGGGTTCTCTTTTCCTCCGATTGGTGCGATGATGCCAAGTGTATACACGTTGGCGGTGACCATGATACTATTGGCGGTCAGTGCGGTCATGATCGCTCGTATGTTTCCTGGATCTTCAGCTTCAAATGTGCTCGTATTAACCCCTGAACTCAGTAGTAGAGAAGGATATACTACCGCGTCCACTCACTCGGAGTATCTTGGAGAAGTAGGGCCAGCTCTCACAGACCTTCGGCCCTCTGGAGCCATGTTAATTAATCAAGAGCGGGTTGATGTCATCACCGCGGGTGAATATATTGATCAAGGAGTCCAGGTTCGAGTCGTTCAAGTCAGTGGCAATCGAGTTGAAGTTAGAACTCACGAGGTGTAGAGGTGGAAATTCTCGTTCCCATTGTATGTATTTTGGCAGGCCTCCTCCTGATCACAGTGGAAGTCTACCTGATTCCGGGCTTCAATGTGATTGGAATCTTAGGGGCTTTACTGATGGTCTTCGCGGTGGGATACACATATAGCGAATCTGGTTTGCTTGGCGGAACGATTGCACTATCGGGTACTCTGGGTAGCGGTATTGTTCTTTTCGTTGTGCTCTGGCGCTCAGGCGCTTGGGATCGTTTCATACTTTCCACCACACTCAAAACGGAGTCAGATGCTGCAAGCCGCGAAAGTGATGAAAGGGCACGTTATCTCGGAAGAACAGGCGTGGCAATGACGCCTCTTCGTCCCACCGGGATCGCAGAGATTGATGGAGAACGGGTAGAAGTTTCAACCGAGGGCGAATTTATTGCTGCGGGAAGTAATATTCGGATCGTTGCTATGGATCGCCGCAGATTTTTTGCACGTTTAGAAACTATTTAATAGTTTAACTACCATTGGAGTTGGGCAGAGACGGTGAGTGTGCGTCCAATTAGGTAACTCGTCTTGTCAACAAGGATTTGGTCATCAGTTCCAAACTGATTTCGTTCTTGCAAGTAATGGTAAGCAGGATTCTTTCGGTCATAGGCATTCAGTAGATCAAGCCGAAGCTGAAAAGTTCGGTTGGATCGGTCGCTAAGCCTCATTATGATTCCCAAATCCAACTGACTGAATGGAGCGAGTGTATGGTCGTCAGCGGTTGGATTTTCAAATGAATAATCGTCAAAAGAGGCGGCATCAAAGAGGCAGCCAAAACTCAATAGATCAAGCCGAAGCTGAAAAGTTCGGTTGGATCGGTCGCTAAGCCTCATTATGATTCCCAAATCCAACTGACTGAATGGAGCGAGTGTATGGTCGTCAGCGGTTGGATTTTCAAATGAATAATCGTCAAAAGAGGCGGCATACTCAATATCAGACCCTAACAAGTCATAGTAGGCCTGTTTGAAAGCCCATTTACGGCCCCAGGCCCCATGCCACCGCAGGATCCCCTCCAATGCAGGGATTGGCTTCAACGTGAGTTTGACCTGAAACTGTTGAGGTACATTCCAGGGTACAGCAATAATGGTTGGTTCATTATTGCGGAAGGTAAATTCTCGTTTTGACTCACTACGCTCATAGCGCAGTGCAAAATTGAGTTTTTCACCATTGCGGCGTAATTCCAGAGAGGTCCCATAGACTAAACCGCTGGTTTCACTCACAAACTGATCAATCGTGTTGATGATAGTAGAATCTCTTTCTTGACTCCATAGCATGGGGTAATCCACCCTGTAGAGACGTCTCTGATCCTTGTAATAATATTCAACTCCTAACTGCCAGTTGGTCCAAAGCTGTGCTGAAAGATCAATGCTGTAATGGTTGGAAAGGGGTGCTTGGAGAGTTTCGTCTACTGGAATCCAGAAACGGGTTGAAGGGACAATAGAGCTAGGACTGATCGTAGCAATCTCAAACTGATTCAAAAATTGATAATAAACACCTGTTGCGAGTCGGAGAGAAATACCATACCCCCCTCTGTAAGGTGACTTAAAAAGCAATGCTGTACGGGGTTCTATATGCCACCGATCTTGCATGCGAAGTCGTGTAACCAGAAATCCAGACGTCAATTCAACCCAGGGACGTGGAATCCATTCGTGTTGTAGGTATCCAGACAAGAGGAAAGAAGTTCTCTCGTGTTCAAGCCGTCGGGGGAAAATATGCTGGATACTAAAATTGTGATCAATCCAAGAGAAGTCTACTCCCGCTTGGAGAATACCCTGCGCATGGTTCTTGGTAATTGAAATGCCAACATCATCGTGTGAAATTCCGTTTTGATCGCTGGTCTCAACAGAATTATATCTGAACAAGTTGAACGCCGCATGCACACTGTTCTGGCGGTCAAGTCCTCCATAGTTATGAGAGAATGAATATTCTCCCTTATGCCAAGAAATCCGCCAAATAAAAGAATCTGAAATATTCTGCTGCCAGTATAAACGTAAGTTGTGATTTTCCCATATGTGTCGATCGGGAGGGATAGATCTTCTGGAAGTATCTCTTGGCGCGGACAGAAGGCGTCCCTCAAATTTGCTATTTCCCGTGTACAGAGAGCCACCCAATTCATTCCCGTTGTTGAGGCTTATCTTTGTTGCGGTATGGACATCATTAAAATTGATGTTCGGTAACGAAGGGACAGGTGCTTTCTGAAGCCGATCTACAAGAGTATAATATCCTCGTTCAAATGCACGTTTGAGTGGGTAGATGCTGGCCCGAATGAGGAATTCATCTGGACGATTCCAGTCCAGAAGTACTTCATCTACACTTGCACTGCGAAAGTTACTCCACCAGTTATTCCATATACTGGTTCTGAATGCCCCCATCAAGGATAAGTTGACCTCTTGCAGATCCATCTCCGTGGTGATGCGCGCATTGAATGAGATTGGATCCACTTGCACTTCAACCGCACGTTCTGAATTCAAAGAATGTTCAGCATTAATGATGCCCGCTAAGTAGCTTCCGTACTCAACATTAAAGCCAGCTTTTCGAACGGTAATTTGTTCAATGGCAAAAGGGTTAAAGATTCCAAAGAGTCCTAAGTGAACGGGTTCAAACACGACATTTCCATCCAGTCTGAATTGATGCTCACCAATCCCACTCCCCTGTATGTGAATATCACTTGTAGTCAGATCAATATAGAGTCCAGCCACATCGCGTAGACTGCGAACCACATCCGGCGTACCAACCCCGGTGATCTGTCTGAGATCATCCGGTCTTCGAGTGTCCATCTCAAATGGACGATCACTAATCATAAATGGTAATTGACTGGGTAGGGGGGTAGCAGTTACCTGTAATGGTAGCCCCTCAAGAACCCATTCGTTCAGGTGAATACCAAGCGACTGAACCGAGTCGGCAGGTAATTTGATCTCCCGATCCTCAGACAGGTACCCCACATGGCTAAATCGAATTCTCACCGAATTTCGAGGTGAGGTAGATAGGATGAATTGACCGTCTAAATTAGAGATGGTACCCTCGGATGTTCCCACAATTACAATGTGTGCCCCCCGAAGTGGCCGACCGCTTTCAGCGGAATGAATCGATCCGGTAATTGTAGAAACTTGTGTGTCAAGAGGTTGAAGAAAAAACGTACCGCTTGATTGGCGAAAAAAAGTAACACCGGTTCCGTTCAGTAAATACTTGATATCAGCATCCGCGGTGGTGGCAACGGGCTCAGTCCAGATGGTATATCGATCACGGAGGGTGTTAGAAGCATAGGAAAGGTCAACACTCCAAACAGATTGGAAGTGCTGGACAGCATCAAGCAGGGGACGGGTAGCTTGGGCAACCGAGGTCGGCACACTTCCAAATAGTGCAGCTGACAGAACGGCCAAGCAACAAATTAGAACGCGCACGAAAAAAAGGTAAAGCCAACTTTTTTGGAACGATGTATCGTGCGCTGGGGCCGGCTAACGTGGGGTTAGCACAAATCCACCGGGAATCACACGGTACTCGCAATTCAACGCGCAAATGTCACGAATGATTTCTTCAGCACTTTCGGGAGCTTCTTTTAGGATTCCAATAGTCAGAGATTCAAGATCAGGTGGCTGAATCGAAATTTTTACATCATAACGCCGTTCAATCTCTTTGGCGACATTTCCAAGAGGGTAAGAGGAAAACTTGAACTCACCATTGGTCCAATTGGAGGTCTCGTTGGATGTTTCAGAAATCTGGGAGACCAAGGGCACCTGACCATCTGGCTGAATACGAGCAGACTCGCCAGCCTCCAGAGTTACAGAAATATCTGGGGCTGCACTGGGAATAACACGAACTTTACCGGACTCAACGCTCACATTTGTGGCAGCATTAATTTCGTCAGGCCAAGAGCGAACATTGAATGAAGTTCCAAGGACCCGCGTTTCTGCGTCAAAAGATTCTACCACAAATGGAATGGAACTTGGCTTTACATTCAGGAAGATCTCTCCTTGATTCAGTGTGAGTTTACGGGATGTATCCCCAAATTTTTTACTGTACTCAAAACGTGTACCACTATTCAGAAGTAATGTACTTCCGTCGGGCAGTTGATACGAAAGCTGCTCTCCAAGTGGGGCAGTTACAGAGGTTGGTTGCTGCATGAGCAGGATGCCAACAGATAAGATAAGGGCAATGCATGCAGCCATAGCAGCGACATTCTGCCATGTAATAAATCTTTTTAGTCGGAATTGGGTGCTTTGGTCAATGAGCAGCCACATTTCCCTACCCACATACTCAAACTCTTCCGTGGAGGGCTCATCTGTATAGTAGGCAGCCGAGATATTCCAGACCCTCAAGGTGTCAGGGATTTCCGAAAAATCCAGATCATCCAGGATCTCGTCCGGCAGAGGTGTACTAGGATCTATGTGCATGCAATTGACGGTCTTTATGCAATGCCTGTAGCTTCTGGCGAAGATCGCGCAGGGCGAGCATCACATGTGTATTTACAGTTCTAGGCGTAAGATTCATGACGGAAGCAATTTCTGCGTGGGTGAGTCCCTCAAAGCGGCTAAGCATGAAAGCCTGACGGCGACGGGGGGGTAAGCTGTCAATCCATTGCCGAACATTCTCTTCCAGAATATCAAAATCAAGCTGTTCATCGGGAGCTGGCGTATTTTCAAGGGCAACTTCATCAGCTTCTATACCATCGGAGTAGTGCGAGTCACGCAATAGGTTGAATGCTCGATTGCGAACCATTGTATACATGAGCGCAAGCAGCGACTTGCTTGGGTCAAGTGTGGCTCTTTTCTCCCAAATTTTGACAAACACATCTTGCACAATATCTCGTGACGCATCCTCATCCTTTGTATATCGCCAGCAGAACCGAATCAGAGTTACATGCAACTCTTCAAATAACTCCCGGAAAGCATCCCGATCCGAATCAGCTAAGCGCCTACTCAGGTCGGAAAGCTTAGCGGACCGAGAATTTACCGACACTTTTTTATCACTCAGTTCAAGTTTTGGCTTAACATGTTTATTCATCTACACACGTTCACGCTTGAATGACGAACAGAGAACCTGCAAAACTGCATGAATGCCAAATTTTCTGACGATCATTAGATTTCATAGTTGAAGTAATACATTAACATACAACGTTTCAGAGCTATTTGGCTGATAGTTAAATCATTACCCCGGAGAGTGTGGCAGTCATGAGATTCGCCAAAAATCCTGCCAAGACGGCCTTAATCCCCAGTTCAGCAATGAGAGAACGCTGGTTCGGTGCAAGCGGTGCAATCCCCCCAATTTGAATAGCAATTGAGGAAAAGTTTGCAAAACCGCATAGTGCGAATGTTGCCATAGTAATTGCCTTCTGTGAAATCATCCCCGCTTGCATTGTATCAGCTAATTGCAAATAAGCGACAAATTCATTGGCTACGATCTTATAGCCAAGCATAGATCCAACCGATAGAACATCCTCTGCGGGGATCCCGATCATCCACGCAATAGGTGAGAATCCCCATCCCAAGATTTTTCCCATCGTTAACTCAATCCCGAATAAACCTCCGCCCAGCCCCAGAATGTAGTCCATCATCGCTAACAGAGCGATGAATGCTAATAATATTGCAGAAATGTTCAGTACGAGTTTTAGCCCGTCGCGCGCTCCGCCTGCAGCAGCATCAATCACATTCTTTGATTCAGTGATCTCTGGAAGTTCAACCTTACCTAGAGTACTTGGTAGGTTGGTTTCTGGAACGAGGATTTTACTCAATATAATTGCGGCGGGAGCGGACATGATGCTTGCACCTAGAAGATGCTCCGCGAATCTTAACTGTGCCATATCCAGAGGCATGCCTTGGGCTGCGGCAAATGGAACAGCCAAAAAAGCAATGTATGCCGCCATCACCCCCCCAGCCATGGTAGACATTCCTGCACTCATCAAGGTCATCATTTCCGAGCGTGTCAGATTTTCCAGATAGGGGCGAATGACCAGAGGTGCTTCTGTTTGACCGACGAAGATATTGGCAGCGACACACAAAGACTCTGCCCCACTAGATTTTAGAAGCTTAGATACCACTCTCGCCATCAATTGAACGATCCGCTGCATCAGGCCCACATGATATAAGATGGCCATTAACGATGCGAAGAAAATGATTGTCGGTAGCACCTGAAATGCAATCGCAGCTCCCCAGCTTTGGCCAATGACTAGAGGTGTGCCAGGCTCCATGCTTCCACTTGGTGGAAGGGCGATATCTCCAAGCACGAACTGCGCCCCCTCAGTTGTGAACTGCAACATCTTTACGAAGATAGAACCGATTCCCGAAAAGAAGAGCTTGGGCCAACCAAGCGGCGCAAAGAAGGCTCCCATTGCATCTCCTTTCAGAATCAGTAGAGCAATAAGAATCTGGGACAGGATCCCTATCACAATCAGACGCCAACTCACTAAACGACGGTCTTCTGAGAAGAGTAGCGCCAGGCCAATTAACATAGAGAGCCCGATCATGCCTCGGGCAGCAGTAACAGCAAATTCCATGAGGTAAACTGAGTTAGATGGATGGAAGAGTATCCGCTCCGAAGTACGCTCTAGATCATAGGCTAAGTTGGGAACTCAGTGCCACACCTAAATGGGGATATCCGCTTCATGTCTTGGGACGTTTCCATCAAGAGAAATGACACCAGAATATATTTTAACAAGTGAAGCCGGTACAGGATCATTGAGATCTGGATAGCTAATGTTTTACTTTAAGTACATTGAAGTAACTCGCACAGTCCCAAAATCTTGCCATTCAATGGAGAGAATGTGATTCTATAAAGAATCTATGCTGTGGGGACTGAAACAAGTTACATAGGTCCCACAGACAACTTAAATTTTCACACCAGAACTCCATATAGGAAAGTTGCTCTTTGTGCTGGGAAAGAGAGAGATTCTTGCGTAAGTTTGCAACTTGAATGAAAACTGGTTAAGATCACCGGAGGTCATCTTTAACATCTCGGAGTCCACGGGGCAAACAGTTTGATGTCACATACTATTAGTTTTCAGAGAATTCAATGTGACGCATAGAATGAGTAAGTCAAATACGTTACACTGAGCAATTCAGTCCGAACGAAAATCTCCAAACTAAGAGTGGGGTATTTGAATATATGTCTCCGAAGGATCATTATAGACATCGTCACTATTTTGCATAAATTTGCTCCCCACCGAATCTATCAATTCAATTAAAATATGGTCAAATTTGACGCAGAGCATGTCTTGACAGGGCTTAATCCACGACAACAAGAGGCTGTTCAGACCACCGAGGGGCCAGTATTGGTCGTGGCGGGTCCGGGATCTGGTAAGACACGTGTCCTGACTTGTAGGATTGCATGGCTCTTAGCGACTGAAACGGCTAAGCCGCATCAGGTCCTCGCGCTCACATTTACAAATAAAGCGGCGCGCGAAATGCGTGAACGAGTTCAGAAACTTTTGCCCAAAGGTACGACGAAAGGAATGTGGGTAGGTACGTTTCATTCGCAAATGGTTCGACTTCTTCGAGTAGAGGCAGAGCACCTAGGGTTCACATCAGATTTTACCATCTACGATACAGATGATACAGAACGACTTCTCAAGCAACTCATTGACGAGAATGATTATGATTCCAAAAAGATTAAGCCCCGCACAGTTCACGGCTATATCTCTGAGGCCAAAAATGCGTTGCGTACGATTGATGAAATGGAGTCAGCTGCCAAATCCAAACCAGCGAAAGCAGCTGTAAAACTTTATCAGCTCTATAATAATGCACTCAAGGCTGCGAATGCTTTTGACTTTGATGATCTTCTCCTAAAACCAATAGAACTCTTCAAAGAATTTCCAGAGATTCTCAAAAAGTATCAATCCAAGTGGTCCCATGTACTGATAGATGAATATCAGGATACGAACCATGTTCAATACCGTTTAGCCTATGCTCTCTCCGAAGCCCATCGCAACTTATGTGTCGTAGGTGATGATGCTCAAAGTATATACTCGTTCAGAGGTGCAGACATTCAAAATATTTTCTCATTTGAGCGAGACTTCAAAGAGGCGAAGGTTATTCGTTTGGAGCAGAATTACCGATCCACAAGTACGATTCTGGATGCCGCAGATTCGGTAATCCTGAACAATAAAGAGCAGATTAAAAAGAAGCTCTGGACTAAGAATGAGATTGGGGAAAAAGTCAAAGTAATTGAGGCTTTGGAGGGTCGGAATGAGGCTGCTGAGGCGGTTAAGCTCATTAGAGATAAAAAAGCCAGAAGCGATCTCAGGTATGAGGATTTTGCAATTCTTTACCGGACGAATGTTCAGAGTCGTACATTCGAAGATGCCCTACGTAAAGCAGGAATGCCCTATCGAATCATTGGTGGAATATCATTTTATCAGCGGAAAGAAATTAAGGATGCAGTGGCATATTTGCGACTCCTCGTCAACCCCGACGATGTGTCAAGTTTTCAGCGCATTGTTAATTTTCCAACTCGCGGGATCGGGATCAAGTCTCAGCAGATTATTCTGGAGTATGCCCGTCAGCCAGGATTCAACCTGAGCCAGACGATGAAAGAGATTCATAATTTACCGATCTCTAAACGTGCAAGGAACGCACTAAGAAGTTTTACTGATCTGATCAGAACCCACACGGCGGATATGCATTCAGGCATGGATCCTAGTGAGATTGCAGCCTCTCTCTTTCGAAAGTCCGGCCTCATGAAGGAAATGGAGTCGGATGACCTACACAGCGGTCAATACAGGTTGGACAATGTGCAGAATCTTCTGGTTGCAATTCAGGACTACGCCTCTGAGGATGAATCCCATACCCTGAGCCGCTATTTACAACGGCTTGCTCTCATGACCGATGCGGATACAGACCAGTCAAAACTAGATCGTGTTACGCTGATGACACTGCATGCTTCAAAGGGGCTAGAATTCCATGTTGTATTCATTGGTGGACTTGAAGATGAATTATTGCCCCTGATTCGTGGAGAACAAATTAGTCGGGTTGAACTTGAAGAGGAACGTCGACTGCTGTACGTTGGGATAACCCGGGCAAAATCATTATTATTCCTCGGATGGGCACGGTCACGTTCAAGGTTTGGAGGCGCACCAAAGTATCCAGAGCCAAGCCGTTTCTTGGCAGAAATGGATCCCAGAGTCCTAATTCTTCCGCCCGAGACACAGAAAAGACTCAACCGATCAGATCAATTGAATCATGTGTCCAAAGGTGTTCCAGTAGAATTGAAAAAATCTGGGTACGCAAAAAAAAGCACCAAGCGTACCCAAGCTCCAAGTCATGCATCAACAGGAAATTCCTATGGAAAATCTAAACCCAAGAATTTGTCTGGCTTCAGGAAAGGTGCCAAAGTTTACCACAAGAACTATGGAGATGGCACGGTCACCCATGTGGATAAGCAGGGAGATTCCGTCGTGGTTACCGTTCAATTCATGGAGCACGGTATGAAGCGTCTCTTCATTAAATTTGCCCCCATGGTAGTTCTTGATTGATTATGCCATCATTTTACTCGCGACCAAAGATTGCAACCAATTCTCAATGGATCTGATGAGAATTGTAGGCTCCGTTTGAATACAACCTTAATTTGACCTATCTTCTTCCCCTCATAGATACTTACAATCATGTCTGATTCTAATTCTGAACCTACGCACTCCCCTGCACTTTACTATCCTTCGGCTGAATTCAGTGCAAAAGCACATTGTTCTTCTATGGAGGCTTATCAGGCAAAATATAGGGCGTCAATCGCTGATCCTGATAAGTTTTGGAGTACAGAAGCTAATCAGCGGATTGATTGGTTCAAACCTTTTGGCCATGCTCGGTCTGTGTCCTTCAAGTCTTCAGATGTTTATATCCGTTGGTTTGAGGATGGAGAGCTAAACGCATCCTATAATTGTTTGGATCGCCATCTTGCCGTACGGGGAGATCAGACTGCACTGATTTGGGAGCCCGATGACACTGAGGAGTCTTCACGTCATATTTCCTATCACGAGCTTCACGCAGAGGTATGCCAACTCAGTAATGTACTCACTTCAATGGGAGTTAAGAGAGGGGATCGGGTTACAATTTATCTGCCTATGATTCCTGAGGCTGCTGTGGCTATGTTGGCATGTAGTAGAGTTGGGGCTGTCCATTCCGTCGTCTTTGCAGGGTTTTCACCTGAATCTCTGGCGAATCGCATCGTGGACTGTGATTCGACGTTCGTGATTACGGCGGATGAGGGTTTTCGAGGTGGAAAACGGGTCCCGCTCAAAAAAAATGTAGATGACGCACTCAAACGCTGTCCCGATGTAGAATCAGTACTGGTAGTTCGACGCACAGGTGCGAAGATTCCATGGGATGCTGGTCGAGATTTTTGGTATCATGAGTATGTCCCATCTGCAAGCACCGAGTATGAGCCTCAGTCAATGAATGCGGAAGATCCATTATTTATTCTGTATACGTCGGGTTCAACGGGAAAGCCCAAAGGACTCTTACATACGACGGGTGGATACCTAGTGTATACATCCATGACCCACGAAATCATATTTGACTATCACCCTGGAGACATTTTTTGGTGTACTGCAGATGTTGGATGGATTACTGGTCATTCTTACATTATTTATGGGCCTCTTCTTAATGGAGCTACTCAGGTGTTTTTTGAAGGTATTCCGACGTTTCCAGATGCGTCTAGATTCTGGAAAGTGGTTGACAAGTATCAAGTAAACCAGTTTTATACCGCTCCCACAGCTATCCGAGCACTCATGAGCCAGGGTGACTCATATGTTCAAGAAACGGACCGATCGTCGCTGAAAGTTTTGGGAACCGTTGGAGAGCCGATCAATCCCGAGGCATGGCGCTGGTATCACGAAGTCGTGGGTAATGGGCAGTGTCCGATTGTAGACACCTGGTGGCAAACTGAGACGGGAGGAATCTTAATTGCTCCCCTTCCAGGGGCAATACCTACCAAATCAGGCTCCGCGACCTTACCCTTTTTCGGTATTCAACCAGAGATTTTGGATAATTCTGGAAATCTGATGAGCGGTGAAGCGGAGGGCGTTCTTGTAATTCGTAACTCCTGGCCTAGTCAGGCACGCACTGTGTACAAGGATCATGATAGATTCGTGAATACCTACTTTGCCACATTTGAAGGAAAGTATTTCACGGGAGATGGATGCCGCCGTGATTCGGATGGGTATTATTGGATTACAGGTCGCATTGACGATGTACTCAATGTAAGTGGGCATCGCATGGGAACTGCTGAAATTGAAAGCGCTTTGGTTTCCCACCGGAGTGTAGCTGAAGCAGCCGTGGTTGGGTTTCCTCATGCAATCAAAGGGCAGGGGATCTATGCGTATGTGACGCTGAATGCAAGCGAGTCTTCCTCAGACTCACTTTGTAGTGAGTTAGTTTCTCATGTCAGAGAACAGATTGGGCCGATTGCTAAGCCTGACTTTGTACAGTTTGCTCCCTCACTACCGAAGACCAGGAGCGGGAAAATTATGCGCCGGATCCTCCGTAAGATTGCTGAAAACAACTATGATCAACTTGGCGATACTTCCACGCTCGCCGACCCATCCGTTATTGATTCACTGATAGAGGAACGACAGAATCGGTAGATTGCTGCATGGCAATCTGAACTGCTCCTTCAACGGGAGGTGCATGGGGAGAAGTGAATTCTGCGACTGGCCAGATTCTCTTCATGGCTCTGCATAAGCTATTCACGTAATACTCGTTGTTACTCAATCCCCCAATAATCGTAAATCTGGGTGTGAGTTCTGGATGCTTGACTAGTAGCCATTCCGATTGATGGGCAAGCAACTCAGTTTCCTGATGTACCAGAGAGATTGCAACAGGATCACCATGTTCCGCAGCGTTCAGAATCAATGGAGCAGCCTTTGAAAATTTCCAGTCTGGCTTTGCTAATGTAGAGATCAGAGAGTGTCGGTCATGTATGCCGAAACTGGTACGGACGAGTTCGGTCAAGCTGGTTTCGGGGCCTCCATCCAGTGCATTAGCAACGGCCGTGAGGGCTCGTCTACCCATTGAGTATCCACTTCCCTCATCTCCGATTAAATATCCCCAACCTCCTACATGATCTGTCTCTGAGAAATTGATCCCAGTTCGTGCCATTACACCACTTCCTGTGCCAGCAATAAAGAGGAGCCCCGTTTCGCCTGTGAATGCACCTTGGAGTGCAATTACACCATCATGAGAAATACTCAAGTGATAAGGGTGATCAATGTTTACACGAAGACGAATATCGTTGACGAGGGCTTCTTGTACTATGGGAGGACTGGCGCCAGCAATACCAGCATGGACAGCCCGTAAGGATTCCGAAGGTATTTTTTTCAGAGCATCATTGATCAGACAGGATAGAACGCGTCCCGTCTGTTTCCTGCCCTGACGAACCACATTTGCAGGGTCGCCGAAAAGTTCGAAATCTGGCTCTACCGATCTTGTACATGCATAGAGCCGCGTCTGGGTCGCACCGGCATCTATTCCAAAATACCAATCACTCGAAATCATGCGGTACAAGAAGTGTAGTTCTCAGATACTTGGCTGGAAGTGAAAATACAGAAGTGCCACCTATATCGGAAATGTATCTACCCAGCGGTTGACGAAGGTTCAAATCACGCCTGCGTATGAAATACTCGCTACTTGGTTCAACCCAGGTCCAAAATTCCCATGTATTCGGTGCCATTTCTGCTCTTGCCCCTCCCCACATCATTGTGGATTCATGGCCGACGATGGGCGTGATCAGGGGTGCATATTTTCTTTGATGGATTGGCCCATAAAACGTGAAAAGACTTGTATCAGTGTATACATGTTCCCAGAGCCACTGGCTTTGGTCAGTGCCAAATTTTCTGACCAATTCCTCAACTGCATTGTGCAGTGCTTGATCCTTGGTTTCTCCATCGGAGACCATCAATTCATGAAAAATGGTGGCACTAACACTTTGGGCTTCAAAGTCATAATCCCAGTTTCTTAAATAAGTGAGTGCTGACTGTACCAGAGGGGGAGCGTCAGTTGTTACTTGCATTGAATCCAGCCATTCTGGCAATACATTTTCGGCCCATAAGCTGTGCGTATCCGTGCTCCATTCCGAAGGATTATCTGTATTTTGTTCAGTGTTGTTGAGATACAATGCAGTATGTTCAATCAATGGATCATTACTGATCACTACCCCCAAACTATCTATCGGAAACTGAAAGTTTGGAGTACCAAGTACGGTCCAGGAACCGTCCGATGAAATCAGGATCCCGTCTCCACGCCAAAGGTGAAATGTAGAGGGGAAATTATCTAGCAAGGAAAACCATGCAGTGACATCTGTTCTGGGACTCAGCCCAACCCATGACAATTCAATTGGTGAGTCAAGAGTGCTGAATGTGCTATCTGTCCGCTGAAAAGACACGATTTCTTCGCGACCTGTAAACGTGAGGCGTTTGGTAAGTTGAGGACTTGGGCGAACAGGCCTTGTCGTTCTGGGGGAGAACAGGAGAACTGCCCATGCATGCGTATTCGTTTTGCCTGCCGGGAAAAAGGGTGTTCCAATGAGTGATGCACCGCGTATCACAAGTTCATTTGAAATATTTAAGCTAACGTCTTGAAACATGGGAGAAAGCCCCTTACCCTGTACATGACGTTGGTAGAGTAATGGGCCGCTCGAGGTAGAGGCGACCAAAGCACTACTATGCTCAATTCCGTTCAGGAGGAGTACGGATTGAAGTATTTTGGAACCTGTGCAAATAGACTCTCCAAGGCTACATACAGAATCAGGAGCAACGCTCATCCAGCCAATCAGGC
The DNA here is from genome assembly GCA_965209015.1 of Rhodothermales bacterium. Lineage (GTDB taxonomy): Bacteria > Bacteroidota > Rhodothermia > Rhodothermales > Bin80 > Bin80. The sequence goes on from OZ242367.1 coordinate 1,598,584, forward strand.
GTTCAATCGCAAGAGTATGCCAGGGCTCCCAGGGTACTGGTTCAATTTTTTGCAGAAAAAATTCATGCATATATTCAACCTCCTCCCATGCGAGCTGAACCCCAACACCATAAGACATTATCAGATTCGCATTTTGTTCATCTAAACGTTCATAAATCTGATGAGCAACCTCTGGTAGGCCCAACTGATGGATCAGTCGGTCTGCCTCAACAACTTCTCTGCCGTACCACTCAGATAATTTACCCAAGGCAGCCTGCCTCCATAGTGCGATTGTCCAGCCATTGAGCTGTCCCTGCACATAGCCGAGTCCAAACAAAGCATCAGAGAAAGAATTTGCTTGAATTTCAGCGGTATTGAATTCTCCCCAATTAATTTTTACTGGAGACTCAATTGTATTCACACTCAGGCGTTCAGGGAGGCGCGATTGCCAGTCATATGCGATTTTCCAAATTCCGCTGATGGCAAGAAAGCAAATGACGATGATCAATAGAACAAAACCGCTTATTTTCATGGAAATAGTTCTTATTGCTGAAAAGTTGGATCCATTACTTGGTGCAATTGTTGCATCAATAACTTGTGTTATTTACCTTACGAAAAATAGATTTGCTAATGTTCAGGCACTCAAAAGTAGCATTTGGAGTCTTATTTCTTGCGGCCGGCATCCTGCTGGGCATGCAACTGGAGTCTGTTCTATCCGACGATACAAGAGCCGCTCTGAAAAAACTTGAGCATGCTTTTCTTGTGATTAATGAACGCTATGTTGAAGATGTAGATTCAGGAATTCTTGCAGAACATGCTCTGGAAGGAATGCTGGAAGAGTTGGATCCTCACTCCGTATACATTGATGAAGAGGCCATGCGTCGAGTGGAAGAGGATTTTAGCGGTGGTTTTGAAGGAATTGGGATTTCATTTGAGTTCATTGAAGGATTTGAAGGTCGCGATACCCTCACGGTTCTGAGTGTAATCCCAGAAGGACCAAGTGAAAAATCAGGTCTTCACTCAGGTGATCGGATCATAGAGGTAGATGGGCAGAGCACGATTGGCTTTGAAACCGCAGATGTTCAACGCACATTGAAGGGACCTCGCGGCACCTCTGTAGAGATTGTTGTTGTTCGTCCAGGCTATTCAGATCCAATCAATTTCTCAATTGTACGAGATCGTATTCCATTGTATGCTGTTGATGTGGCTTATATGATTGATGATGAGACTGGCTTCATCAAAGTGAATCGCTTTTCGGGAACAACACACAGCGAGTTCCGGAGCGCAGTTGATCGACTACAATCTCAAGGGATGAAGCGCCTGATGTTGGATTTGCGAGGAAATTCTGGAGGGTACATGGAAATGGCCGTTCAACTCTCAGACGAATTTCTTCCTGAGGATGCACTGATTGTATCTCAAAAGGGTCGAATTCGGGATGCCAATCATTCTTTCTACGGTACAGCACGGGGGCTTCTTGAAGATGAACCGATCATTGTGCTGGTGAACGAGGCTTCTGCATCAGCCAGTGAGATTGTTGCCGGAGCACTTCAAGATCATGATCGTGGACTCATTGTAGGTCGGAGAACCTTTGGGAAAGGGCTTGTACAGCAACAGCATCGCCTCCCAGATGGAAGCGCCATGCGGGTGACAATTGCCCGTTATTATACCCCCTCCGGAAGGTTGATCCAAACTCCTTACATAAATGGCGATCGTGAAGACTATTTGAAGTCAAAACGAGAACTGCAATCAAACGCGGCATTACTGAGTGTGCAGGAAATAATCAATAGTGTTCCAGACTCTCTTCTCTATGAAACTTCCGGTGGGCGGGCTGTCATTGGTGGTGGAGGAATTCTTCCTGACTTTATCGTGGAAGTTGATACCGCATCCCAATTTATTCGTGAAGTTTTAACCCGCGACCTTACCAATACTTATGCTCGAATGTGGTATGATCGGGAGGGCGAGGAACTTGTTGCTCAATGGGGGGACCAGCGGGATGATTTTTTTGATTCATTTGAGGTTGAGGAGTCTGAATTTCGCCGCTTCTTAGATTACGCACGTGTCAGAGGAATTCGTATTGGTTCTGAATTAGATGCTTTTAATGAAGAGGATATTGAAGCGGATAGGTCTTATCTCGAGGCTCGAATTAAAGCAAGGTTAGCTGTGCGACTCTTTGACCTTGAGGCATTTTATCCCGTGATGCACCCAGAAGACCGAACATTGCAGGAGGCCCTTAAGCTCTGGCCTGAGGCAAAAAAATTGACTGGTTGACAAAGATATGTGGCTTTTTTGTTGCATTCTCATTTGAAAACACTAAATTTGTACAACCGTTCATCTATCTAACAAACTTATTTGGTAAGGATTACAATTAGATAGTATATTAAGTAGTATCTTTATTCTAAACAATTTCTGGAGGATTTGTCCATGAAGCTTTTCGGAATCATCATGCAATCGCAAGATGCACCAGTTGCAGACGAGGGTATGATCAACGTATTGGTCAATTATTTTAATCAGGGTGGTGAGTTTATGTGGCCTGTGCTGATCATTCTGATCGTTGGTTTAGCCATAGCATTTGAGCGTGTGATTCAGTTGATTTTGGCTGATGTGAATACGCGTAAATTTATTGTTCAAGTCAAAGAGGCGCTACACGAGGGTGGGGTAACTGCCGCCGAAGGGGTGTGTGCTGCTACACGTGGGCCAGTCGCTTCGGTATTTCAAGCTGGTTTGATGCGCTCTGACGAAGGGATTGAAGCAGTGGAAAAAGCTGTTGTTGCTTATGGTTCCATTGAAATGAGTTTTTTGGAACGAGGACTCGTCTGGTTGTCGCTCTTTATTGCTCTGGCTCCTATGTTCGGTTTTTTGGGGACCGTCATTGGTATGGTTGCTGCTTTTGATGCAATTGAGGCAGCCGGAGATATTTCTCCAAGTTTGGTTGCTCGGGGCATCAAAATTGCTCTGCTCACAACGGTATTCGGCTTGATCGTTGCCATTATTTTACAATTCTTTTATAATTATGCCGTATCCAAAATTGACAGGATTGTTGTGGAAATGGAAGAGGCCTCAATTGAACTCATTGATTCTTTGGTGATGAAGGAGTCAACCTCCTCTTCATAGGGGCAGTTGATGAGCGAGATAACCCCTATATAGATAAGATATCATGTTGAACATTGCTTTATATATTGTTTTTGCCTTGATAGGTATTGCGTTGTTGGTCATGCTTGCATCCGGTGTTCGTAGTCTTATGTTCGGCAAAGTGAAGACGATCTCGCTTGCATTCATGGCTATTCCGCCAGTATTATTTTTGATCCTGGGATTAGCATTGCCTACATGGACCGATGCTGGAATTATGACGATCGTCATTTCCTTGGTACTGACCTTGGTCGCACTTTTGGTGTCAGGTGTAAAAAACCTTGTTTCTTGACCTCTGATTTTCGTTCAATCAAATGAGTATACTTGCAAAGAAAAAGAAACGTCAGGGTGCTGAGATTCCGACATCCTCTATGGCGGACATTGCTTTTTTGCTTCTAATCTTTTTCTTGGTTACGACCACAATTGATGTAGATACCGGGATCGGTATGACATTGCCTCCAGAGCCGGATGAAACAACACCTCCTCCTCCGGTCAGCGATCGCAATATGTTAAAGATTCTAATTAATGCTCAGGGACAGGTGCTCTTGGAGGATCTTCCCTCGTCCGTTGGACAGATTCGGAATGAAGTCTTAACTCATGTCCAGAATAATGGTCTAAATGCCCGTTATTCTGATTCTCCCTCCAAAGCGGTTGTCTCAATTAAAACGGATCGCCAGACGCCATACAACCTTTATATCCAGACACTGGATGAGGTTTGGATGGCTTACTTTGAGATCTGGGACACTGAAGCACGCTCAATGGGCTTTGCCAACTACGTTGAGTACCGGTCAGATCTTGAATCTGGGGGTGAGAATGAGATTCGCGAGAAGTGGCCTGCTCAGGTCTCTTTGGCTGAACCCGATCCCGGAGAATAAATCCTTGGAATAATTTCAGATTGCCATGGCTGCTCACTTCACAAAAAAATCCAAAGCTAAGCCCGAGATATCTACGGCATCTCTACCGGACATTATCTTCATGCTCCTCATCTTCTTCATGGTTACGACCGTGTTGCGTGAGCAGGAAGTACAAGTCCGAACCATTTTGCCTGAGGCTGAGGCGCTGACAAAGATTGAACAAAAGCGGTATGTTTCCTATGTCTGGATGGGCCCCGAGAAACTTCCGGGCAATCGAGTTGGTGAGACCAAAGTTCAGATAGATGACGCGGTCATTGAAGATATGGTTAATGTTCGCTCAATCATGTATCGTAAGCTTAGTGAACAGCCGAGATTGATTATATCGCTTCGTGTTGATGAAGAATCGGAGATGGGGGTTGTAACTGATGTTCAAGGGGAGCTCCGAAAAGCTGGCACCCTGCGTATCAGCTACTCATCCAGACGGGATATCTCTAATATCTGATTTTACTTCGCGGCCCTTATACCAGTTGTTGGAGCTCCGGTTGAGACCGATGGTTCTGTGTACGGACATGTACTGGTTTCTTAATTCCTGAGCACTGATGGTTAGGCGGAGTTCCTGCCAGAGTTCTCGTTGACTCTATTATGTACACAATTACCTTAGTGCCCGGGGATGGGATCGGTCCAGAAGTTGCTGAGTCGGCCTGTAAGGTGATTGCTGCGGTTGGTGTACGTGTACGTTGGGAGCGTTTCGAGACGGTAGGGCACGCTGCACTTGAGAAATTTGGATATCCTCTACCCAGTGACCTTCTCAATTCAATCCAGAGGAATCGAATTGCCCTAAAGGGGCCCATCACGACACCTGTGGGTGGAGGATTTCGTAGCGTGAATGTTTCTCTGCGTCAGAAATTGGATTTATTCGTTAATCTGCGTCCATGTAAACGACTGCCTGGTATCCAAACCCCATTCCCAGAAGTGGATCTGGTAATATTTCGGGAAAATACCGAGGGGTTATATTCTGGAATTGAGAGCTATGACGAACGCCTTGAAATTGCAGATTCCATCGCTCGAATTACACGTAAAGGATCAAGACGGATCCTACGTTATGCATTTGAGTGGGTCATCGATCATCACCGAAAGCGGCTAACTGCCGTACATAAGGCAAATGTTCTCAAACTGTCCACCGGTCTTTTCTTGGAGGAAGCTCGTTTACTCTCCCAAGACTACCCAGATGTCTTGTTTGACCAATATATCGTTGATAATATGGCAATGCAATTGGTCCTTCGCCCAGAACTATTTGATTGTATTGTAACTACAAATCTATTCGGAGATATTTTGAGTGATCTTTGTGCGGGACTTGTAGGAGGGTTAGGATTAGTTCCGGGAGCAAATATCGGAGATGATGTTGCAGTCTTTGAGGCGGTTCACGGGAGCGCACCAGATATTGCTGGACAGTCCAAAGCCAACCCTACTGCACTCATTCGTACATCTGCTCTTCTTTTGCAACACATAGGAGAGACAGAAGCTGCAACGCGAATTGAGCATGCTGTAAGTCGTATCTATGAAGAGGGGAGTATTTTAACCCCAGATGTAGGCGGAACTGCATCTACTGAATCCATGACAGACCGGATTATCCAGTTGATCTCTGATTAATTTCTCTGCATTATCGCACTTGAATGGGACATCTCCACTCATTTTTTATGGTATTGTCTGGGCTGGCTTATTCTTCGCTACTCTTTTCCACAGGCACATTTTCAGCAGGTACAGTTCATACTTTAAAGATTTGTATGATATTGATTGCAATTTTCTTATGGAGTTTTCTCTTCCTATATAAAAGACCAGAACTACAGGTCCGAGCACTCATAATCACTCAGATTGTTGTGATTATTCTTTCAATTCTCTACTATTACTTCTACTGGGATATGGGTGTATTTTCGCAATGGTCTCAAACACGAGAGTTACGGAGGGACTTCATCATGGTCGGATTTCCACCAATCTTAGGCTACATCTTTCTCTCTTTATCTGTACGTGTATTAACTCGCAAACTGAGAGTTTTGCGTCAGGTTGATCGTTTGCGTGATTAAAATTATCCTAATGAACGCAAGTCAATTCAGGTGAGTGTGCTGATCATGAATGTTACTGGACAAGTTGCTGGTGCAACCTATGAAGAAAATTTAGTATAATTTTCACTCCGATTCGGATGGGCATAGGACGAACTACAGAGGAATCTTTTAATGGCGCACTTGGACGTTCGTTACGTCGTGCACGAGCGGGTTGGTTTCTCCGGCCGGAATGCATCAAGGTAGAAGAGACGAACCTTTTGCATGCCCACTCTGGGCTGAAGCCTGACCTCCTCATTCATGATGGTGTCGTTCCGCCCGTGATTCTTGAATCTTCTTTTGATGGGCGAGACGCCGATCGAGATGCAATTCAGCGCCTTGGGGTAGAGATCCGTCAGGGCCGTTATCGTATTGGGACCACCGTAGCCCTTCGGATCCCGTCAAGCTTTCGAGAGATGCCGGAATTCAAGATTGAAGATGCATTACTGCACGGAGCATCGTTTTCCTATGCGGTGCACCAATTGACTGAGCGTCAGGGGCAGACCTCGCTTGGGGAAACGTTCCGCAGGCGCTGGCCCCACCGGGGCTTCCTGTCGGGTACCGTCTTTGACCTTGCCGCACTACTGCCATCCATTGGAGTCCCGCAGGAGACGGTGGAGGAGATTGGGAATCGAATTGCGGTACTGGTGAAGGAAGCCGCGAGCGGCTTAGAACTTGGTCTGTCTGCCAAGGAGCAAGAGGAGGTTGCCCGTCATCTACATCAGCGTTCGCCCCTCAAGGGATTGCGTACCATGATGGTGCTGTGGCTCAATGCCCTACTCACACAGCAACGACTTGCCATGCAGGGGGTCAAAGATGTATCACATATTGACTTATTACAGGACTCACTTCCCGATTTGCGTATTCAGATTGAATCGTGGCGTACGATCAATCGGCGGAACTGGAATTCGGTTTTTGCGCCTGCGATTGAGATGCTTCAACTCTCTGCCAAATTCAATCCGTTGGAGACTTCCCGGATGCTCTTCAAACTGATCGGTGCAGTTCAGCAAATTGAGACGGCTCAGTTAGGGTTACACATCAGCGTGGGGGCAGAGCTTTTTCCTAAACTGAGTGAGGACCGCAAAGCGGCGGCGGCGTTTTATACGCAACCTGCCACGGCAGAGCTTCTGTCGAGTTTGACGATTGATCCATCCCATCTCACGGCCGATGAATGGCGGGATCCGGATCTGTTCCATACGCGCCGATTGAGTGATTTAGCTTGCGGAACGGGCACGCTTCTTCGTGCAGGCTATTTACGGATCATCCAGCTTCATGAACATGCGGGGGGGAGTCAGGCAAGCCTTCAGCGTCTCCACGCCTCGGCAATGGAAGGGGGCTTGATTGGCACGGACATCAGTCCCATTGCTGCCCATCTGACGACCTCATCACTGGCAGCATTGGGGTATGGGGATCCCTATGGAGATACACAGATCGGGTGGGTTGATGTAGGGGGAGGAAAGGGACAGACAGGTGCGCTGGAATACTTTGCCACGCCGAAGGTGGTGGATTTATTCAATGTTGGAGGTGGCACCTCTCGCGGGAATGGTGATCAGGAAGAGAATTCTGTTGAGGTATTGGATGGATCCATTGACTGGATTCTGATGAATCCACCTTATTCCAGAACTCGGGGTGGTCAGAGTGTATTTGATGTTGCAGGACTTTCGGAGTCCGAGCGCAGAGATTGTCAGCGACGGTGGAAAGCGCTGGTGAAATCCGAGCCGGTGAATAATCAGGCGGGTTTGGCGGCCTCCTTTCTTGCTTTGGCCCGGCTAAAGTGCAAACCGGGGGGACGGATTGGCTTTGTCTTGCCTCTCTCGGCGGCGTTTGCCGAGTCTTGGGCAATCACACGGCAAATGATTGAACAGGACTTTGAGGATGTACTTGCGATTGTGATTGCAAGTGGGCAGGCACTGGGCAAAGAGGCACTGTCTGCTGACACCGGGATGGAAGAGATGCTGTTAGTTGCCACCAAACGAATGGACAACCATGGGGGGAATCAGGAGACGGAGTCAAAGACCTGTCCAATCTATTGCATCACACTTCGGAAGCCGGTGCTGCGTGTTGGCGAGGCAGGAGAGGTGGCGCGTGCGATTCAAGGTATGATCCGGCAGGTCAAGACTGCAAGCCGCAAGAGTTCGCCGGTTCATGTCGGTGAGGATGAGATTGGACAGTTGTGTGTGCTGCCGGTCAGGAAAGCTGGAGATCCATGGAGTTCACTGGGGGTATTGCATGCAGATCTTGCACTGACGGCTTATAGGCTGTTGGAAGGGAGCTTGCAGTTTAATGGATATGAGGTGTCCCTTGGTATAGAGATGTGTACGATTCAGGATCTATTTGAACTGGGACCCACACATCACTTGATTGGGCATCTCTCTGGGCAAGAGAAGATTGGGGCTTTTGAGCTCCATCCGGTATACGATCAAGTGGATGCACTTGGGCCGGACCGTGCACTTTGGAGAGCGGATGCGGGGACTCAGAAGCAGTTGATCATTCCGCTCACACATAAGGGGATCACACCTGCGGGAGTCGGATCAGACGAAAAGCGAGAGCAGATGCGCCAGTTCCGAAGCACGCTGTTCTATGCGCGAAACATGCGATGGACCTCTCAGGCCTTGCTGGCCGCAACCACATCCCACCCAGGGATGGGAGGGCGAGCCTGGACTTCTTTCCAACACAAAGACGAACGAGTATACAAGGCCTTCGCACTCTGGGCGAATTCTACGCTGGGCTTCATGGTTCATTGGACACAAGGACAGAGAACTCACAGTGGACGCGCTACCACCCAAATCAGGGCACTGGCAAATATCCCTTGTCCACGGCTGGATCAAATCCCCGAGATCCGCTTGGAACAAGCGGTGAACAGGTTTGACGAGCTTGCGAAGATGGAATTACTCCCGGCATGTCAAGCACATGCAGATAAAGTGCGAAAGGATATCGATGATGCAGTCCTTGAGATGCTGGCCCTTGACCGGAATGAAATCCCCAAAATGATCAACACACTGCGATGGCTCTGGTGTAACGAACCGTCCGTGCATGGTCAGAATCAAAAAGCAATCTCGTTGCTCAGGTAGAGTAGAAAAAACGGTTCCACCAGAATTTGTCCGTAACGAGTTGCGTAAATTGAAATAGATAGAACTCTGTCCGATCAGTGTTAAGAGGTAGGTGTATAGAAAGTTTCAACATTGCTGGGAAGTTTAGCGACATTTTAATCAAGTCTCCTATGTACCTGTCATAATCACATGAACACCAGAGCAGTTCGAATTGGCGACAGGATCTAAGAAATCAAAAACCGTCGGAAGAGACTTCAAAAGGTTGAATATTTCAGTGTCGTAATTTTGCATATTCTGAGGAGGGCTGGACTGGTACCACAATATTCTTGGTAGAACCAAAATATTCAACTAGGTGAGAGGTCTCTAAATTTATCCTGAGGGAGATCAGAAAAGCGTCGACGTCTCATCAGCAAGTAATCAAGCAGAATTCGACCTCGGTACAAGGGCACAACATTTGTGCTGGTTGGAGGTGAATATAGATATCGCATTTTGTGTGCATTAAGGTAGCCACGGATCACTGCGGCTGCCTTTTCCCATTTACCTGATAGGAGCCAAGCAAGTCCAATTATATGGTCAAGAATTACTCTCTGGAAAAAAATTCGCCTAAATTGATCGGGAGGCAGATTTTTATACAGCATCAGGATGCTGTTTCGGATGTTAAGGTAGAGCTTGGTACTGCTCTGTCTTGATAAAGTAGCTCCACCGATATGGTAGACCTGGGCTTCGGGGACCACTTCAATCTCGTAACCCGCGTGGCGGAGTCTCCAGCAGAGGTCAATCTCTTCCATGTGGAGCCCAAATGTTTCATCCAGAAGTCCCACATCTTCAAGTGCGGTGCGGCGGAGCAGAATGGCTGCTCCACTGGCCCAGTCAATTTTCACGGGTTGGTCATATTGCCCAACGTCTTCCTCAGTAGTTTCAAAAATACGTCCACGGGCTAAAGGATATCCGAGGCAATCAAGATACCCGCCGCAAGCCCCCGCATATTCAAAATGATCTCGACGATCAAATTGTAAAATTTTTGGCTGAAGTGCAGCGATCTGTGATGATTTTTCTGCACACTCAACCAGCGGTCGCAACCAGTCCTCAGGAACGGCAATATCATTATTGAGAAGCACTACATAATCATGTTGGAGATTACGGATTGCTTCGTTGTTCGCGCGGCTATATAACCAGTTATCTGGATGGGATAAAATCTGAACTTCTGGAAACTGGTCCTTTACCCATCCTGCTGAACCATCGGTGGAGTGATTATCCACGAATATGATCCGCAAATTATCCCACGTTGTTTGTGCTACCGACGGAAAACACTTCTGGAGAATCGGGAGTCCATTGTAGGAGACGATGATTACTGCGACGGATGGAGTCGTCATGGGGAGTTCGGCAGGATAATGCCTAAGAGTCGGAAATCAAACGTGCCTCTTCTCCAATACGCTCCATCACTTTGTTAAGTACCAATAAATAGGTGTCAGGATGCTCAGAATAGAATCTCAACTGTTCATCATACCCTTTCATGGAAAAACCGTGGCGTGCAATGATTGAATCGAGTGGAGTCACATCTCCCCCCAATCCGAGCTCTTGGCGTGCATTGGTCAGATGGATGTCGACAAAAATCTCAATCATCATGCTATCAACCGGTTCAGTCCCAAGTTCCTCTGGAGTGGAAGAGCAGGATGGACAAAGAGCAAGAATGATTAACGCAAGGAAATGGCTATACGCTCTCACTTTGCTCCTCTTCAAGAGTGCGGAACGTATAAGCAATCACTTCCATTTGTCGCATGAATTCTCGCTTAGAAAAATTGGGTGCGAAAACCATTCCATCTATCAAATAAAGTCGTTGGCTAGGTTCATCATAAAAAGCATACGTCACAAAAGGCCCACCCATTCCAAAAGGAAATTTACGCCCATTCTCTTCACCAACCATATGCCATAGTCCGCGAAATTCAATTGCGAAACGATCTTTGAAGTTGATTTCTTCGGCGGTCATTGGACGACGACGATCAATCTCAATCCATCCTCCAGATGTGCCTCCAATGTAATATTGCGTTAGAGTATCACGGGCACGAGCGATCCAGTCTGCTGTAAGTTTTGAAGGATCGCCATTTTCTTCATAGTAGATGAAGACGCTTCTCCACGTATCTGACAAAGTACGGCGAAGCCATACGAACTGGCTAGTATCAATTGCAACGAAGTAGTCATGCTGGCCATGGACCGCAAACCCGTGTCCATTCATCAAAATTTGTTCAAGGTCATGTTGACGACCGATATCAAACATATCGCGATGAAGTCGCGCCCGTGAGATAGCATTAAAATGGTACTTGAGTTGGTCAGAATATTGTTCAATGGAAGCAATGAGTTCGCTTGATGTGGCCGCCGCAAGATAGTAGACCAACTGATTTCTACGCCAGTGATTGGGCCGTGCTACCAAAGCGGGAGATCCATTGGCAATGATCTGACGAAGCGAGTCATTACTGAAGATAGTGTTAAGATATTCACTCTCAGGGCTATTCGTCTCGCGTGTTGAATCTGTAATTAAGCCAACAAACAGAACATTTTTACGATCCTTCGCCATGTCAAGTGCTGCTCGTGACGTAAGGCCAATTGGCTCTAGATCAAATTCGGGTTCTATTGAGGGAAGGGTTTCAATCACTCCCCCTACATGATCCTGTAGTGCCTGTCCTACCGATCCACCCCATAGAGCAGAATCAATCACGACGGTGATCTGACCTTCAATTCCTGTGGCATCGGGGCGGAAATCACTTCCGAACAATCCAGCATCACCACAGCCCACCGAGGTGAGTACAATGGTCAATAAGAGAACGATATGTCGCATGATCATCTGGATGTTAGGGGTAATTTAAGCGATCGCACAAATTGTGCCAAAAGCCGCTGCCGCTCGGTTAAGGAAAGAGATTCATTCGTCCAGAGATTCTCAATCTCTTTAATCACTGCCGACCCCACAATAAAACCATCCGTATGCTTTGACAGTCGTTGGGCATCTTCCTGCGTCTGAATTCCAAAGCCCACAAGAAGAGGATTTTTTGTGATCACTTCACATGCACGCTTCAGGTAAGCATTGATCTCACTCACCTGCCCTTGAAGTCCAGTACCCGTGAGTCCAGTAATAGAAACACAGTAAACAAATCCATCAGAAAGACGATCAATTTCCAATATGCGATTCGTGGAGGTGTTCGGAGCGACCAGAAATACCATGTCTAAGCCACATTTTTGAGCATGCTCACGGAGTAGAGAGGATTCTTGTGGGGGGAGGTCAGGAATGATCAACCCATCCACTCCGGCGGAGGCAGCTTGTTCGCAAAAACATTTAATACCAAATCGTAAAATGGGATTGACATAGCCCATGAGCAAAAGAGGTGTTTCACTACGCTTTCGAAATTGAATAACTGCCTCCAATGTGTTCTGCATTGTGGTTCCAGCTTTGAGGGAACAGGTACTGGAATGTTGAATGGGAAGCCCTTCTGCCAGTGGATCACTGTGTGGCATTCCTAACTCAATGAAGTCTGCTCCTCCCTCATCTGCAGCTTCCAATAAATGATTGGTTACAGAGGGATGAGGGTATCCGCTAGTAAGAAAAATGCCCATAGCTTTTTCCCCGTTTGACTTGAGCACACGAAGACGCGTTGACAATCGGGAACTCATATATGCTCCATGATGGTTTGCATATCCTTGTCTCCTCGACCAGAGCAATTCACAACAATTATGGATTCGGGTTGAACCTCGGAGACGATCTTTTCAAGTGCGGCAATCGCATGAGCAGTTTCAAGAGCGGGGATAATACCTTCGGTTTGTGAGAGGAGAGTTACACCTCTCAGTGCCGCCTCATCGGTTTCGGTACGGTACTGAACCCGACCTAAGTCCTTCAACCATGAATGCTCGGGGCCTACACCAGGATAATCTAAGCCTGCAGAGATAGAGTGGGCAAGTTGAATTTGGCCATCATGATCTTGTAGTAGATAGCTCATAGCTCCGTGCAGGATTCCGACCGATCCCTCGGTAAGCGTTGCGGCGTGGCGACCATCAAGTCCCTCTCCGGCCGCCTCAATACCATACATCTGAACATTAGGATCATTGATAAACGGATAAAATAATCCTAGTGCATTGGATCCTCCACCAATACAGGCGACGAGTACGTCCGGGGTCTTTCGCTCCGTCTTTTCTTCTAGCTGATGTTGTACTTCTTCTCCAATCACGCTATGAAAGGTACGAACCATCATGGGGTATGGGTGGGGACCGACCACAGAACCAATGATGTAGAATGTGTCAATTGGATTTGAAACCCAGTCCCGGATTGCTTCATTGGTTGCATCTTTGAGCGTCTGACTTCCGCTGGTTGCTGGTCGAACTTCGGCCCCCAGAAGTTGCATCCGGGCTACATTCAATGCTTGGCGTTTCATGTCCTCGGCTCCCATGTATACAACACACTGTAGCCCGAATCGGGCAGCTACCGTGGCCGTAGCGACTCCGTGTTGGCCTGCACCAGTTTCGGCAATGATCCGCGTCTTGCCCATCTGACGAGCAAGTAAGATCTGGCCAATGGTGTTATTAATTTTATGTGCGCCTGTGTGACACAAATCTTCACGTTTCAAGAAGATCTGTCCTTTCCCTAAGGCCGTGCTTAATCGGTCTGCAAAGGTCAAAGCAGTCGGACGGCCGACATATGTTCTGAGTAAGTTCAGATACTGGTCACGAAACTTCTGATCGGACCAAGATTCCTCAAAAGCTGACTGAACTGCATCTAACTCTGGGATCAGAATCTCGGGAACGAATGTACCTCCGTAAGGTCCAAAGTGTCCATTTATATCTGGTGCGTTATAGCTCAGGGACATCTGCTGCAATTGATTCAAAGAAGTTGGTCACTAAATCATAATTCTTGTTTCCAGGAGAGTGTTCAAGCCCACTCGACAGATCAACCCCCCAAGGAGATACTATCTCAATAGCTTCTTTCACATTTTCTGGATCTAGGCCACCAGCCAAAATTATGGGATAGCTCTTGGCCAAGTCCTTACAAATTCTCCAATCAAAACATGTACCAGTTCCACCTGATAACTCGGGATGCCAAGTATCTAAGAGAAAAGCCGTGACGTCATCTTTATAAGCAGAAAGTAGGCGAGATAGTTTTTGAACTGTATCACCGGGGCGGACTGACACCGCTTTAATTACTGGTCGCACTATTCGCCTGCAATAAGCAGGGGACTCATCACCGTGCAATTGGATCACATCAAAACCAGCGATATCACAACTCTGGTTGACGGTTGCAGCATCTGTATTTACGAAAACACCAACGGTCTGAGGGCCGTAGAGCCAGTCGTTGATCTGTCTGACGTTCTCTGGTGCGATGTATCGTGGGCTGGGTGGATACTGTATAAATCCAAGATAATCTGCACCTGCGCCGGCACAAAATCGTGCATCAGGTAAATTAGTGAGTCCACATATTTTTACTTTGAAAGACATTGGTCCATGCTGGTTCGTAGAAGTGAATCTATTTCCTCGCGGAGCAATTGTAGGGCTATTCCTGGTTCATCCGAACGCATAAATGTTTCTCCGATCAATACTGCATCTATATTGTGCTGATACAGGTAGGCGATATCTTTTGGTGACCGCAGTCCGCTCTCAGATACTTTAATGAGGGACGGTTCTACCAGTTCAAATACGCGGAGAGAATGTTCAATATCTACTTCAAAAGTATGAAGGTTTCTGTTATTCACGCCAAGGATGGAAACCTGATCAAACTCAATTTTATCCAGTTCCATTGGATCATAGACCTCAACTAGACAATCCAAGTTCAACTCTTCGGCAAGGTGAAGTAAGTCACGAAGTTGCGGTTTATCTAAGATAGCTGCTATAAGGAGTACTGCGTCTGCTCCATGAGCTCTGGCTTCGTAAAGCTGATAAGGATCAACAATGAAATCTTTCCTCAAAATAGGGAGATGGGTATGCGTCGCTACAGTTCTAAGGTCGGAAAGGGATCCACCAAAGTGGTCCGGTTCGGTGAGGACACTGATTGCATTGGATGAAGCATTTGAATAACTCCTGGTCAATGAACGTACATCAAATGGTTGCCTGAGTAGGCCCTTTGAGGGGGAGCGTTGTTTGATTTCCGCGATAATTCCAAGCTCTGGTGCGTTCAGTGCCGCCAGAAAATCCTTGGGGGGTGGTATGGTATCAATAATTTTTTCCAGATCACCGAGCGGAACGGTGTGCTTACGTACACGCAGGTTTGCTCGAACATCTGTTACGATCCGGTCAAGCACCGTCATGGGCGATTACTATATTCGCATAGCATTTCAAGGCGTTCAAGGGCTGCCCCCGAATCAATGCTCTCTTGTGCGATCTTGATGCAGTCAGTATCTGGATAGCGATCAGATACCCATAAGCCCAATGCACTATTGAGCACCACTATGTCCCGACAGGGTCCTTTTTCTCCCTTCAGGACCGAGCGAATGATGGCCGCATTTTCATGTGCATCTCCCCCCGCAATATGTGCAAGATCTGATTTTTTGATGCCATAGGATTCGGGTTCAATCTGATACTTCCGTGGTTTTTGATCTCCCTCAAGATACTCAATCACTTGTGTCGGGGCCGCAATGGAAGCCTCATCAAGGCCGTCCGTGGAATACAGGGTCAGAAAATGTTTGGCCCCCAGATTTTGCAGGACTGCAGCGATCATTTCGGCGGTCTCATAGTCAAAGGCTCCAATCACTTGTCGCCTGACACTTGCGGGGTTGCACAAAGGTCCTAAGATATTGAAAGCTGTCCGAGCGCGTAATGTCGTCCGAACCGGCATTACATGCCGCATAGCGGGGTGGTAGTGACGGGCGAAAATAAATCCAATTCCTATTTTATCAAGGCAATCGGCGACCTTATCGGCTCCGAGGTCAACATTTACGCCGAGAGCTCTAAGCACATCAGCGCTCCCCGATTTAGAGGATATACTTTGGTTTCCGTGCTTTGCAACGGTGATGCCAGCTCCGGCACAGACCAATGCTGCTGCTGTTGATATATTAAATGTATTGCTACCATCTCCACCGGTCCCACATACGTCAATTGCATCTTGGTCATCACAGCGAACAGATACGAAGTAAGACCGCATGACTTGAACAAAGGCAGTCAATTCCTCAATGGTTTCCCCACGGGACCGCATCCCCATGAGCAGACCACTAATCTGAATCGGATCCACTTTCCCCTGCATGATAAGATGCATGGCATCTGCCGCCTGATCTCTGGTGAGAATATCCCCTTGAGCCAGAATTTGCAGGTAGTTGGTCATGATTGAATCCCCAAGCGTTTCAGCCAATTTATGATCAGTTGAGGGCCATCCCGGGTCATAATACTTTCTGGATGGAATTGTACCCCCTCAACAGGATGGGAAGTATGTTGAACTCCCATGATCACTCCATCAACTGTTGTTGCGGTCACCTCAAGACAATCAGGAATGGATTCTGGGTTTAATACCAACGAATGATAGCGGGTAGCTTCAAATAGATCGGGAACGTCCTGAAACAACTGCTGACCGGTATGATGAACCATACTGGTTTTTCCGTGCATAAGGGTAGGGGCATGGGTCACTTCTGCTCCATACACTTCTCCAATCACTTGGTGTCCGAGACAAATTCCCAGAATCGGGATCCGGCTACCCAATTCTTCTACCACTGAATTACAGACGCCCGCATCCTTGGGACGTCCGGGCCCGGGAGAAATCACGATTCCATGAGGCTTGATTGCGGCAATTTGTTCGGGAGAGAGTGTATCATTACGCTCCACACGGATGGACGGTGTTGAACAACCAATCAACTGAGCTAGATTGTAGGTGAAGGAATCGTAATTGTCAAGAATAAATATCAAACCTTGTAGGTAGTTATGAGGCCTGTGATTTCTCGAACCTTTTCCATACAACTCTCAGCCCGTTCGCGTGCGTTGATACCACCCTGATATAATACGTCCTGAATGTAATCTGGATCTTTGAGCAATTCTCTTCTTTTTTCGCGAGCCTCTGCAAAATAATCTGTCACAAGTTCAATAAGCACTTTCTTCGCCTGTCCATACCCATATCCTCCGCGTTGATACGCTTCTCTGATTTCTGATTGTTGTTCTTCTGATGCAAACAATCGAATTAGAGCAAATACATTATCCTGATCTGGATCTTTGGGATCTTGAAGCGGGGTTGAATCGGTTACAATGCGCATGATACGATCTTTCAGCTGTTTCCCCTCATCAAAAATACCAATTGTGTTTGCATAGCTTTTGGACATTTTGCGTCCATCAATTCCAGGAACGATTGCAACATCTTTCATGATGTGGGCATCGGGGAGTGGAAATAGAGGACGGTCGGGGGACCAGATATGATTGAATCGCTGTGCTGTATCTCGCGCGATCTCAATATGCTGTTTTTGGTCAGCACCCACAGGAACTAAGGTCCCCCCATAGATAAGAATATCCGAAGCTTGTAAAATCGGATAATTGAGTAAGCCACAGTTAGCTGACAGCCCCTGAGCCACTTTGTCCTTGTAGGAGGTGGCCTTCTCTAATTGCGAAGCGGGGGTAAGACAGAAGAAAATCCATGTCAGTTCATTCAGATGCGGAACATCACTCTGTACAAATAAATTGCCTTTTGATGGATCAAAACCAAGT
Organism: Rhodothermales bacterium; assembly: GCA_965209015.1. Lineage (GTDB taxonomy): Bacteria > Bacteroidota > Rhodothermia > Rhodothermales > Bin80 > Bin80. The sequence continues at coordinate 1,616,338 of OZ242367.1, forward strand.
GCGAGGTAGGTGATGGCAGCATCGAGGGTGTAGGCCCTCAGTAAATCAGCATCACGCACCGATGTCATCGCATGGTAATTGACAATAAAGTAATACGATGGATGATTTTTGTGGAGAGCTATATGTTGCCTCATTGCACCAAAGTAATTTCCGAGATGCAATGTGCCGGAAGATTGAATTCCAGATACCACAACCGTTTGATCAGATGTAAAGGGATACTCAGCCATCAAGAAATAGGTGTACCAGCTAAGGTGCGTCGTTCACTCATTCGGATAAAAGAGAGCCTTGAATCGCTACTCTTGTGGAGACGTGTAAGTACAGCCTCAGTGCGAAGTTGGTGCTCAATAGGTTGTTCTGCATCTAGTAGCTCACGAAATGCCGCCTCACGTCTCCTTAAACTTAAAAGGGCATTTTCACCAGTCAGCTTAAATAATTCGGCTTCCAGTGAAGTGCCATTGAATGCTGTTTCGCCACAGCTGAAGACTAGTTCTTTGAGTTTTCCAATATCAAGCCGTAATGTTCTAAGAATAGATTCAAGTTCCTGCCGATTTGGTTCAGATTTCAAGTGAGATAAGAAGTTGGAGTATCCATGCTTCAGTTTCACACTTTCTTCAATCAATAGATTCAACCTTTGTGCAGTTTCTTTGCGACTGATTGTCTTTCCTGCCCAGCCCTTCCGAAGCAGAGCTGATTTTATTTCCTTAAGGGTCATGAAATCGGAGTAGGTTATGTGAAATATCGTAAGCTAATGGAGACCTTGTGAGGCAATGAGCAATGCTTGCCAGAGCGCTTGGGCCTTATTTTTTGTCTCTTCATATTCAAGAGCAGGGTCGCTATCTGCTACGATCCCTGCGCCTGCCTGAATAAAGATTTGACCATCTAAAACGATCATCGTTCGAATGGCAATACACAAATCCATGTTCCCTGAAAAATCAATATACCCGACTGCACCGGCGTAGATACCTCGGCGTGTTGGTTCAAGCTCATCAATGATCTCCATTGCCCGGACTTTTGGAGCGCCGCTCACAGTACCGGCTGGAAAGCAGGCCCGGAGAACATCCATAGCAGACACATCTTCACGTAACTGACCTGAAACTGCGCTCACGATATGCATGACATGAGAATATCGTTCAATGTAGGCGAATCGATCAACAGCTACGGAGCCGAGTTGACTAATTCGTCCGAGATCATTTCTTCCCAGATCAACTAACATTAGGTGCTCGGCCCGCTCTTTTGAGTCGGATAGTAAATCCTGTGCAAGCAATTCATCCTCCTCTATCGTTTTCCCCCGAGGTCGGGTTCCTGCAATGGGAAGGAGTTCCGCATGCCCTCCCTCAACACGCACAAGAACTTCGGGCGAACTACCAATAAGGGAAACCTCGCCTAAATCAAGGTAGAAAAGATAGGGAGAGGGATTGACTTGGCGAAGAGCTCTGTACAGATTGAACGGATCTCCATGGAAAGAAAGCGAAAATCGTTGAGAGAGAACAACTTGAAAAATATCCCCTTCATAGATACTCTGCTTTGCCTGGCTGACTACAGCTTCAAAATCGTCACGCTCAAAATTTGATTTAAAGCTGTCGGATCCAAGGCGCACTGGATCAGGGCTTTCAATCGGAGACCGGAGATTGTTTTCAAGATTATCCAATCGCTCTGTCGCTTGTGTGTATGCTTGATCTAGATTTGAGTCCGGCGTAATAAATACACTGGCAATCAGCACAATCTGATGCTTTACGCGGTCAAAGGCGGCTAGGGTATCATAAAAACACCAAATTGCATCAGGAAGATGAAGGTCATCTGTCGGTGGGTTAGGTAAACGTTCTATGAGTCGCACGTTGTCATATCCCATATATCCCACTCCTCCGCACCGGAATCTTGGTAATCCAGGTAACTCTACTTCAACAAACTCTTCCATTGAGTTATGAAGGACATCAAATATATCGGTATCAGATTTAGTTTTAATTTCGCCGGTTCGCGTGTACTCAATGGTGACTTCACGTCCATTCGCTCGTACAATTTGATAGGGATTGTGTCCGAGAAAGGAGTAACGCGCCATATTCTCGCCTCCCTCTACACTTTCAAGAAGGAATGCACGATGATTTTTATGTTTTCTGAGTGCTAACAGAGCACCTACGGGTGTCAGCAAATCGGCACTTAAACGTCGGTTAGTGGGAACAACAAAGTGTTGCGCCCCTTTCGCTCGTTCTTGATTAACGACTAAATGGAATTCTTGACGCGTCATACTGAACTTATACGCATGATCAAACAATTCCATACCATCCTACTTGAGAAATTATTGATTCTCGGTGTAACAAATTCTTTGGTGGATTGATGAATAGAATTCATAAATTTGCGTAAATAAAAATCAGAAGACATGGCAAATCTCGTCTACCGGAAAACTATTGAACGATTTCTTTACGTACTTTCACTCGCAGGTGTCGGCTTGACAATCCATATTATACTTTGGTATGAAGTATCGAATCTTGGTAGTGGAGATCCATTCTGCGGGATTGACTCAAACTGTGCTGGTATCATTGCCAATGACCCTGCTCCCTTTGGAATTCCCAGTGCATGGTGGGGAGTTCTATTTTACGCTATCCTTGGAGTGGGGACTCTGCTGATTGCCCAAAATATTGATGGTTGGAAAAAAAAGCTAATGCTGGGACGGGCAATCCTTGTTGGTTTGGGCTGGTTGTATTCCCTTTTTCTTACAATCCTGCAGGTTGTTGCGATTGATGGATGGTGCCAACTCTGTATCTTTTCATTCTCCATTGCGACATTAATTGCAATATTCACGTTCACGGGTTTATTCATGAGGTCTAGTCCGAACATCTCATCTCGTGCACCAACGAATAGGGGGCTCTTTCACGGTGCGGTCGCTATGCTTCTGCTTGTTTTTCTGGTTTGGGATATCGTAAATGTTTCTGGAACAGGAGATTCAGTTGAGCCAACTATGGCTGGCGAGGAGAACATTGATCCGGCAATGTGTACCTATGATCCCGAGTCGCCCCCCTTTGATAATGTGGATCTGCTCGTGACGGAATATGATCCCATTAAGGGTTCGGTAGATGCACCGATTCTGGTCTTAGAATTTCTGGATCCCAACTGTAATCATTGCAAGGCAGTTCATCCAAATATAAAAGCAGTTGCGGATGAATATTCAGACTTGGTTCGTGTAGTTTACAAACCGGTGCCGATCGTTGGGGGACCCACTCATTCACTTGATGAGATTACTGCCCTCTACTTCGCGAATGAACAGGGAATGTTTGAAGAAATGCTTGATCTAATATTTCGGTATCAATCCCCTGCAACGGGATTGTCTATTGATCGTCTCGCTGAATTTGCAGATGATCTTGGCTTGGATGAATCAGATTTTCGTAGGGCTTTGAGTGAGCGTAGATATTCGTCCATGACGGTGCAGACGCGACGAATTTTTGAGGGAATGGGATTCACGGGAGTACCCGTAATTATTGTCAATGATCGAGAGATCAGTAGCTCCAGTCGTAATATTGGATGTCTTCGGCACTTTGTTGAACAGGCCAAACTTCAATTATAGTTTAATGATTTCCAGAGAGCTTGAGAACCTCTGCATTGATACCATACGGATATTGGCGGTTGATGCAGTGCAGTGTGCACGCAGTGGTCACCCTGGTATGCCCATGGGAGCCGCTCCCATGGCATATGTGCTTTGGACTGAATTTATGCGCCATAATCCTGCGGACCCGGACTGGTTTAATCGCGACCGATTCGTTCTTTCCGCTGGGCATGGGTCTATGCTTCTTTATGCCATTCTTCATCTTACTGGCTATGACCTCCCACTAGATGAGATTAAGAATTTTCGGCAATGGGGAAGTAAAACTCCCGGCCATCCTGAATATCGATTAACTCCCGGAGTTGAGACAACTACTGGACCACTTGGCCAGGGGTTTGGGAATGGTGTTGGAATGGCGATTGCGGAAGCGCATCTCTCCGCACTCTTTAATCGTGAAGGAGCAAAAATTGTAGATCACTATACCTATGGGATTGTCTCTGATGGAGATTTGATGGAGGGGATTTCGCATGAAGCGGCTTCGTTGGCAGGGCACTTAGGTTTGGGTAAACTGATTTATCTGTGGGATGACAACCACATTACGATTGACGGGGACACGCACCTTTCCTCTTCAGAAAATATACCTGATCGCTTCATAGCTTATGGATGGCAGGTAGTTCCAGATATTGACGGGAGAGATCCCGAGGCAATTCGGGGGGCGGTCACAAAAGCTCAGGAATGTACAGGGCAACCATCGCTCATCTGTGTTCGCACAACGATTGGACACGGGAGCCCCAATAAGGCGGGTACTGCTGCCGCACATGGTGCTCCGCTGGGTGCAGAGGAAGTAATTCTAACCAAAGAGGCCCTTGGATGGCAGGTAGAATCTCAGTTTCATGTGCCAAAAGAGGTACTTGCTGTGATGGACTGCACTTCCTCGGGAGCAGAATATCAGAATGAGTGGGATTCTTGTAGATCCGAGTATGCTCGGATGTACCCGGCGGATTCGGATAAATTAGATTCCTATCGGGGTCACGTTCTTCCAAAAGACTGGTCTGATGAGTTGAAATCGCTACGTATGGATCAACCCATGGCTACCCGAGCCGCCAGTGGACTTGCCCTAAATACACTTCTCAGGAAAGTGCCCTGGTTGATAGGAGGTTCGGCGGATCTTACGGGTTCAAACAAGACAAAGGGGGAACATCAGATTCCATTTACAAAACAGGATTTATTAGGCACGTACATTTATTATGGTGTTCGAGAGCATGCCATGGCTGCGATCAGCAGCGGCCTGGCTCTCCATGGAGGAATACGTCCGTATTGTGCCACTTTCTTGGTGTTCAGTGATTATCTGAGGCCATCTATACGCCTCAGTGCATTGATGGGACTTCCGGTCATTTATATTTTTACCCATGATTCGATTGGAGCAGGGGAGGATGGTCCAACGCATCAGGGCGTAGAGCAAGTCATGTCCCTTCGGGCAATCCCGAATCTTGTCGTTTTTCGGCCTGCGGATGCAAATGAAACTCGATTTGCATGGTGTGAGGCGATTCAAAGACGAGATGGTCCCACGGCTCTGATCCTCACCCGGCAGACTGTCCCTCCGGTAACTCGAGATTTGAATCAGGTTGCGCGTGGAGCATATATCGTGATCAAGGAGGATAAGCCTGAACCAGATGTTATATTGATTGGGACGGGAAGTGAATTACAGCTTGCCGTTGCGGCTGCGCCTGTATTGGAGTCTGAGGGGATTGCCACGCGTGTCGTAAGTATGCCATCTTGGGAGTTCTTTGCTTCGCAGTCGGAATCATACAGGGAAGAGATTTTGCCACAATCCATTCCGGTACGCATTTCGATTGAAGCCGCTATATCACTTGGCTGGGAACGGTATGCCAGTCACATGGTCAGCATTGATCATTTCGGTGCTTCCGCTCCGGGAAATGTACTTTTTGAGCAGTTTGGTTTCAGTGTCCAGCATATTGTGGACATAGCTCGCAGCGCGGTTCTGAGAGGCTAACATGCGGCGATCTGCCTTCGGCTTACTTTCCATCTTTTTTCTCCATGCCAACGCATTTGGCCAGTTTGCAGGGGAGGAGTCATGGAACGAGCTATTCGTGTACGAGGGAGTACGATTTCTGTATGTTTTCTACCCTAGAGCAGACACGATTAATGATGGAGTCGTCATGATGCTACAGAACCAGAATGACTACGGTGTCAACTATACTTTCACGGTCATATTTGAGTCTTGGGAGGGTACAGCATCCAAGGATGTTGAAGGATCTTTGAAACCGATGGAAATGAAAACTGGAGATGTAGAAGGCCTATTTTGGATCCCTTTTGACGATGGTCGTTCCATAGGAGCAATCAGGATGCGGAATTATCGCGTGACTCCTGCAAACCAGAGCTCTTCATAGTGAATTATGGTCATCAATACAATGGGGTCTAACTTTTCGGTAGTAGATCTTTCTTGTTCAACCAAACTCGCTAGATTTGTATCAATGATTGTTGGCGTACACATGTTGTTCAATTCCTAAAAAATCATTCGTCTCTTTGTTAAAGAACTTCCGATACTTTGTCGGCGCATCCAATAGATTGCCATCTTCATCAAATCCGAGACAGTGAATTTTAGAGGCATGTTCGATTTTCTCAACCCATAATATTCCAATATCCTTGCAGTTCAAAATTTCTTTACGTACACAGATGGACAGGCGGTTAATGATGAATTCGGAGTGGGTTTCGATGAGGAATTGATGTGGTGAACCGGCAATGAGTTCAGCCAAATGTGCCTGTGCTTTTGGGTGTAGGTGAGCTTCTGGTTGCTGAAGTAATAACGTCTTTTGGGGGCCATTGCGCATTGCTCTTAGGACAGGCAAAATCGCGTGAATACCCAGCCCTACATCGGAAATATTGAAGAACTGGTTGTTAAACCCAACCTCCAGTTCATAGGATGTAGCGTTTTCCCTGTAAATTCGAATTTCATCAAATAGTGATAATTGTTTTCCCATTTCAGAGAGTTCTTCGGATTCCCATGTTTCCATTGGGAGGGCAGTTTGAAATCCGTATCGTCGTCGCTGAGGCTCTAAGAAAGGGCCTACACCTTCAAGAATTATTGGGCTCCAAGGAAGCTTAGGGGAGAGGTCTTTAAGAAATTTATTTAGCTTAATCTTGGGGGGAATATTAACCGATGAGGATCCATTTTCGTGAAATCTATCGGCATCCTCTCTGTAGGGAAGATCTCCGTGCCTTACCGCGAATGCGAGCCATTGAGATATTTGGCTGTACAGGACATGATCTAGGTCCAAGGAGACATCGAAAGAGGGGGTAGACATATTCAATTTTCCCACAGAGTCATCCCGAGAAATGGTAAGCTTTTCAGACCCATTCGGTTGAATTTCAACCTTCTGTTCAAAGATACCCTCAGTACTGTTTTTGCCAAAATGAAATCTAAATTCAATATCATTTGCCCTTCCTCCTAGCGAGAAGTGTGTGTGCTCCACTCGAGCGATATTTTCAAAAGAACCCATCCGAAATGGGGTAATATTGAATGGATTGTACTCCAGAGCATTTTGGTTGGCTACCAATCTCGCCAGAGCGCTGAAACAGCTCAGAAGTGTGGTTTTCCCAGAGTTATTTTCCCCGATTACCACAGTGATTCGTGGTAACGCGGTTGAGTGCTCGGACTCAAAGCACTTAATGTTGGACAGAGTGATTGTGTCAATTTTGGTCATTTTTAGGTCCTGAAATTTCTTATTAAGGCAAGGATATCAGGTTATCGCATCGTGACAATGTCTCTCAACGATATAGCGAGTTAAGTTTGCAATCTCAAATCTAGACGCACGAAAATTGTGAATTTTTTTTGTGGAGGAAATTTCTCCATTTTCTCCACATTAAATTGTGATAAAGCTGCATAACATACTTCAATATGTTACTCATTGGTATGAAGATAGATTTCTAAAAATACTTTTTGCCTCTTTCCCTTTGATTCAGAGTTTTCTGATCAATTTAGCTGCGATTCACACAATTGAGCAAGGAATTGTTGAATAATTTGCAAATTTTGAAATTGTTTTGTTATATTGTCTCTAGCATTCATACTTTTTCAACTTCAACTTACCGTCTGAGATAAATGAATTATCGTTTCACGACTTTCTTCTTGATGATGCTTTTTTGGTCCGGTGCTGTTGCGGTCGCACAGACTGGAAAGATTTCAGGCACGGTGATAGATGAGAATGACGAGCCGCTGCCTGGTGTTAATGTGATCATTGATGGAAGCGCTATCGGGGCAGTCACCAATGTAGATGGCATCTTTTCAATTCTGAACGTTCGTCCAGGTACTCACACGCTTCGTGCCACTTTTGTCGGATTTACCCCTGTTACAGTGGAAGGGATCCGAGTGGCAATTGAACTGACAACCGAGGTTGATATTACCATGTCAGAGGACACGGCGGAATTAGACGAGATTGTTGTCGTTGCAGAGCAGCCAATCATTCAGCGTGATATCGCTGCTTCACAGCGCAATATTGATTCCGAAGAGCTCAAAAACCTCAAGTACCAGTCAATTGCTCAAGTCCTCACATCTCAGGTTGCGTTTAGCGACATTTCCAGTGTAGAGGACAGGCCACAGATTCGGGGTTCTTTCTTTGATCAGAGCCTCTATATTGTTGATGGTGTGAATCAAAACGATCCACTCACCAATACTCCGCACTATCAGACCAATTTGGATGCTATTGAAGAGATTAAGATTCAAACGGGTGGCTTCAGTGCAGAATATGGAGATGTCCGTTCGGGCGTCATTAACGTTGTGACGCGGGAGGGTGGAGACCGTATTTCTGGAACGGTCAATGCTCAACTCAGCCCCGCGGGCTATAAGCATTTCGGTCCTGGCCCCTTTGACTTCAATTCTCCAATTGTAGAGCCCTTCGTGGATTCTGGATTAGGAGCTTTTGAAGGAGGGAACTCATTCTTTGACGGATGGAATGAGGTCGCTGCCTCTTTACCAGAGAGTGAAGCGCATGCTGGTGCTCCGATGGAATTGTATGCACGTTACTTATGGAGACACCGCTCACAGGATTCCATTAATGAGTTAAAGCGGCTGGAAGAGCAAGGTATTGTCCAGTTTGCTGAGGGGCTGAACCCTGATGATTTGGTGTTTCATCAAACCGGTGTAAATCCTGACTACCGTCTGAGTGCCACGCTCGGTGGTCCCGTTCCATTTTATCGTCCAATGAAGTTCTTCTTCAGTTATGACAGGCGAGAGTCTGAATATGCATATCGTTTCCCAGAAGCAAGCTTCCAGTCAAATAATTTTCGTGGCAAGCTAACAACCTATTTTGGTGGTGGAAAGAAACTCAATTTACATGGGAATTACAGCATTGAGAGTGGAGGAGATGGGGGACAGGGGGCTGGAATTGGCGGATTTATTGCGAGCAATCCTTTCACCTCCACGGGGTCTACTAATAAGTACTGGTATCCCCACTGTGCTGTTCCTGCGGATCGTACGCGGCAGATCTATGGGGGGCAGTGGACACATGCGTTATCTGCTGACACCTTTTATGAATTAAAGCTGACGCATGATCGAGTTGACTATGCGATGGACCTTACCTTTCGCAACACGGCTCCCATCCCTGGATCCGGTGGGGTTACTAGTTCCTCTAAAACGAGTGGTTCAGGGATTGATGGGGGACGTATAGGGACGGAGCAGGAGGCAATGGAACGTATGGCTTCCGGTCAGGAGGGTTGGGAAAACTGGCGTCAGTGGGCGCTTATTCGGATTGGTCAGCACTGGTATGACGAGGCACCAAAAGGATATGGTCCCGTCAACTGGCGAGACGTGACAGGCGAGTATCGAATGGAGTCCTGTAATCTTCGTGAAGATGCATCCGACTCTCGCGGCTGGGATGCCGTCGCTAATTTTACGAGTCAAGTGAATGAATCCAACCAGATTCGCTTGGGCGTGCAGTTTCGATCAGAAGATTTTGATACGTATTACGAAGCCATAGACCCATCTGTTAATTCTGGTAGTGTTTGGGATGCGCAAGCTGCGCATTATGTCGGAGCAGCATATCTTCAAAACAAATTAGAGTTTCAGGGATTTGTGGCTACGGTTGGTGCCCGTTTAGACGTGCTCAGCGCAGGTGATTATCCTGCCGTTTTAGATGGATGTAATCTGTTTGAGACTGGCGATATATCCCAGTGCTCCATGGATGGGGAATCGGGTCCGTACTCCGATGGATTAGCCGCTGGAAATACGACCGTAGAGGCAGAAAATGGGCGACTGCTAGATAACAGAGAAACAGTTGTCCATGAGTCGCTGGGCTCCAGCCGCGTCACACATGCTCGCGTATCTCCCCGAATTGGTCTCTCGCACCCGATTGGAAGCGTTGCCAAAATATTTGTGAATTACGGTCACTTTTACCAATGGCCGAATGCCATCCAGATGTACCGAACCCGGCTGGATACTCGCCGTGGTTTCCGTGTCAGAGAATTTGGTAATCCCGCATTGAAGCCAGAGCGGACGATCCAGTATGAGGTGGGGTATGAACAGAACTTGTTTAACAGCATGAACTTACGGATGACGGGCTACTATAAGAATATTAATGGGGAAATCAGCAATATAAATTTCTACCCACTGAGTTATGGAGGAGGGGCTTACAATATACCGGTGAATCGGCATTATCGTGATGTGCGTGGAATTGAGGCTTTTCTTGAATTACGACGCGGAATCCTATCGTATTTTAGTGGATGGTTTAGCTTTAATTATCTTGTGTCAAGTGGCGCGAATTATGGATTCGATCGCTTTTTTGAGGATCCAATCCGCCAGCCTCGTTTGTCAAATACACAGGTGTCAAACCCCGACGTGCGTCCGATCATCAAAGGCAGTTTGAGTTTTCAGTTGCCAGAAAATTTCCGTGGTCCCCGTTTGGGTGAAGTTTCCTTACTGGGAGGATTGAATGTGTCCCTGACCTATACATGGCGCAGAGGTCGACAGTTTACTTGGAATCCAGCACAAGTTCCTTTGGTAGAGGATAACCTTCGTTGGAATCCCTACCAGAGATGGGATATGCGTCTGACAAAGTCTCTCTTTCGGGCCGGCAGTTATGAGACATCATTTTATATTGATGTGACGAATCTGTTTAACATGCGAAATATGTCTTCTTTCTCGGGGAGTGATTTAGACAATCATGTAGGTTGGGCTTGGGATAGCCACAAATGGTGGAAAAGTGAGAGGAGGGATTACATGGAGTCGCTTGGATACACCGCCGAAAATCAGGTACCGGCGGATCCAGACGGAAACTTCAATAACACCATTGGTACGCCAGGAGATTGGAACAATGACCAGATTGATTTGCCTGCCTTTTCGCCATGGACGTTCCTGGAGCGACGAGATGTTTTCTTTGGAATTCGGGTCAGTTACTAACTTGATGAAAATTGGATAGTCGGTAGCCTCCGCTGCTGGACTCTAAATTTTCATCTGATTAAATTCTTCAGGTATTCTATTATGAGATATAGCAAACCTAACCTATGCACCCTCCTCATATGCTTGTTGTTGGTGGGTATTGCGGAACCAGTGAGTGCTCAGGAGGCTCGTAGTTTGGTTGTAGGTCCCATATTCTACTCCACAAATGAGGCAATGACAGATGACGGTTTAAGTTGGCCTCGCGATCGTCCCGTAAGCGGGGCCAGAAGGGCCATGCTAGATGTGAATGCTGTCATAATTGGTGTAGAGCGTACCTGGACAGATGCAAGCAATGTAACACGTGACATTCAAGTGGCTCAGATCGGTCGTCGGAAATTTTCCGATATTGAATTGGTGACTCCCGCAGTCCCTGACGCATTTAGGCGAACATTCCGAACACCATATCCGGCAAAAATTTTGGATGGAAATGAATGGACTCCTCAGTTGGCGAAGGATGATCCTGTAGATTCAAATCTACCCTCAGATATCGTAATCTACAGCCATTTGAATACTTGGACAGGTATTGACATAGAGCGCCGAATCTATGGATTTACGAATGATGATCATGATGATTATATCATCTTGGAGTATCGGTTTACGAATGTTTCTGGTGAAGTACGAAACAATGTTTACTTTGGTTTGCAGGCTCAAACTCATGCGAATACCTATTATCCAGCCGACATCTGGGGTAACTATTACGGAGCCACGTATGCCAAATACGCTGCCGGTGATCCTTCGGCCGACTCTTTGCGCCTATGGTATTCATGGGATGCCGATCAGACCAGTAATACGTCAGTTGATACCAGAGCGAAACCTGGGGGCCTTTGGGGACAACTCCAAGAACCTCAATTCTTTGGTCATGTGGTACTCCATGCCGACACCTCACCGTCCGATGAAACCGACGATCCCTCACAGCCACGAAAAGCTGGTTGGTCACAACGCGAGTTAGCCCCTGATCTAAATGTCGCTGGGCATGAAGATATTTATGCCTACCTGAAAGATGGATGGGATTCTGCAAATCCCGGTGCTTACGGGGTTACCGTAGACGAAACGGGAACAGTTATCCCACAGGGTCCTTATCGTATACTTGATCCTAACCTAGGTCCCTCGGGTGATCCAAGCGTAGATATCAATAATACAACTCAGTTCGATCCCTTGACAGAACAAGAGAAGACTGCTCTATTTAGTTTTGGACCCTATACGCTCAATCCAGGCGAAGATATCCGTATTGTCACTGCATATGTTGGGGGCAGTATTCCTTATCGGTGGGCAATTGATGCTGGTGCAGCGTACTTGAATGGCAATCCTCAGCAGTTGCCTCTAGTTCCTCTTCCCTATGACATACCGAATTACGACGGTAGGTATTTGAATCCTCTGAATCCAGATGAACTTAATGCGATTCGTACTTATGTAAACGGTCAGGTTGTTGCCCCCCAAGGCTCAACTCTGGATAAAGCCACCAAAAATGCCGTAATTGACTTAAGTCGTCCACTGATGTTTCTAAATGCCAGTAAAGCGGTTCGTACCTGGAAGAGTGGTAACGTCAAATATGGGCAGGGATCATTTAATGTCCCATTTGCACCTGCATCTCCATCGATCACCGGATTTTCTGAGGGTGATCAGGTGCGTCTAAACTGGGGAAATGAAGCAAATGAAGACATGCGTTCCTCTCCTGTGGCAAGCTATCGTATTTATCGGGAGGCAACCAGACCTGCCGCTCTTGCATCTCCTACGGACACAACGTTTTTGCTTCATGAAGAGTTACCCGCTGGCACACGCGAGTATGTAGATACACGCGTGACACGTGGTGAAGATTATTACTATTACATCGTAGCCGTCAATAGCGATGGAATAGAGGGTAGTCGATTCTTGAATCGAACGGGTGTAACAAGTGATAAATTCCTTGAAGCCCTTACCCCCACTCGTACTCCTGACGATAACTGGCAAGAGAATGTGGTGGTGGTTCCTAACCCCTATCACTCTCGTGGGGCTTTCAATTATGAAGAAGCAAGACGTCTCACTTTCCTGAACTTGCCTGCATATGCGAATATTCATATATACACCGTCACTGGAGATCGAGTTCAAACTATAGAACATCGTTCCGGCACCGGTGATGCAGATTGGGAACGACAGCAAACATTTAGTACCACGCAGATTGTGAGTGGGATATATATCTACGTTGTAGAAGAGCTAGACGAATCTGGAAGTCCAACTGGCAACCAAGTCGTCGAAAAGTTTGTGGTCATCAAATAAAGAGAATACCATGAGAAATCTAAAGACTTCCTTATTGTGTGCAATTCTGCTTTGCCTCTTGAATGCTACACCGGTTTTATCCCAGGCTGTGAAATATGCACAAGCTGGATTAGGCTTTCTTCAAATTGCCCCATCAGCTGATGTTGCGGCGCTCGGTGGTACTTATGTTGGCGTCACTGGAAAATCTACTTCAATTTTTTCAAATCCTGCTGGACTTGCCTCGGTTGAGGGGATAGATGTATCGGCAGGGTATGTCGCCTGGATCGCAGACATAGCAATGTATAGTATGGTAGCTGCACTCGAGGTTGAAAATGTTGGTGTATTTGGTCTAAGTCTTATATCTATGGATTATGGAACCTTGAAAGGTACCCGTCCCTGGCAAGCTGGAGATGACCCCGGTTTGCGAGATCAAGGTTTTATTGATTTAGGTAGCTTTTCTGTAAATGATCTCGCATTGGGTATCGCATACGGCCGTGCCATCACCTCGCAGTTCTTTGTGGGAGCAAATTTACGTTACGCCCGTCAAGACTTAAGTCCAGACATTAATGTTGCAATTATTGATGCAATCACGGGAGAAATCATTGACAATAGTGAAAATGTGGTTACTAATTTCGTCTTTGATTTTGGAACGATTTACTATCCTGGGTTTCATGATTTACGTTTTGGAGCGTCGTTACGAAATTTCTCAAATCAGAGTGACTATTACGATCAGCGGTTTGAACTACCTCTCACCCTTGACTTTGGGATTGCAATGGATCTACTCAAATTGTTTCAAAATTCATCAGGTTCAAGCAACAGTCAGTTAACTTTTGCTGCTGATTGGGTTCATCCTCGAGATTATACCGAACGTCTACATGTTGGCCTTGAATTTGGTTTTATTAATACGTTCTTTCTCCGTGGAGGCTACAAGTTCAACTATGATGAGGAAAGTGTGACAGCTGGATTAGGGGTGAATCTAAATACCGGAGGATATGGTCTCCGTGTAGATTATTCCTATTCAGCTTTTGGCGATTTCTTTGGCGCTGCAAACCGACTCTCCGTTTCGCTCTTGCTTAAATAAAGTACTGGCTCTACATTCCTGTACCATTCAGCGGACTGTCCCATAGGATTGTACATATCCTTCAAGATCAATAGGTAATCGTGATTGTTCTTGGATACATTCGTTAGGTGTAATGGAGCAGGCGAGAAGTAGCTCTGTAGTTAAACTGAATGAGGTACGCGTCCTGTCTTTTCTTTGATTCAGGGTACTTCGTCTTGCTAAGATTTTCCGGTCTGGTGGCTGCACTTCTGTCTGTGTCTTTACAGTCTTCTAACGTGTTTCCTTTTTTCCGCGGCGAATTGGATTATTCTTTCGTTCAATAATTCGTTATGTACGGAAGTTACCCCCATTTTCTGAGGCGAAACCCTCCCCACATGAATCATAGCCCGGCTTCACTTTTTTACGGGGTAGAATTCAAGGTCTCCTATTATCTTTTTACCGTGAGCCTCAACCAAAGACTCGCATTTGCGGATTCTTGAGCATAAGAGCGTTGTGGCAGGACTCTCACACCGGACTCAACAGAATGGAAAAGCTGGCCCGTCGCTTTTCAAGAGTTGGTCGTTTGATTTTGATCATACGGATACGATTCAGCATTCCTCCCGAGGATAGTCTCTTCAACCGAATTTTACATTGCGAAATTTGAGAATACCAATGATTGGATTCAGAAAATGGGAAATAAGGTATGAATCCATTCTGATTCAGCTAAGTAATATTGGTGGTTCCAATAATCCGTTTGCATTATGGAGTCTGTGACTCATTGATTCAACCAGAACCGGTATTGTCTGTCTGTAATTTCTAAGTAAAGTTAAACTAAAGTGAATGCTGAGTACGGGAATTGAGCGTCTCAAACTAACACATTTTCAGTATGAGGTTCCCAAAGAGCTGATTGCCAAGTATCCTGCTGATCCCAGAGATTCATCCCGATTGATGGTTGTGAATCGGGCGGATGAGACCATAGAGCATCGTCATTTCTATGATATCAGTGAGTACTTTTCCAACGGCGATGTATTAGTTGTGAATGATACCAAGGTTTTTCCAGCTCGATTGTATGGAAAAAAAGAGAAAACAGGTGCAGAAATTGAAGTGTTCTTATTAAGAGAGCTTAATTCTCAGAGTAGACTCTGGGATGTAATCGTTGATCCCGCACGGAAAATTCGAATTGGGAACAAACTCTTTTTTAACAACGGTCTTGCAGCTGAAGTCATTGATAATACTACCTCGCGTGGTCGTACGATTCGGTTCGACTGTGATGGTGATAATGAAACACTGTATCGCCTGATTGACCAAGAAGGAACTACTCCCTTACCACCTTACATCAAAAGAGAGGTAGAAGCAGCAGATGACGCCCGGTATCAGACGATTTTTGCAGAGCATCGTGGAGCAGTGGCAGCACCGACGGCTGGACTCCATTTTACACCCAGGTTAGTGAATGAGTTGACTGAGAAAGGAGTTCAGTTCGTTCCAATCACCCTGCATGTGGGATTGGGGACTTTCAGCAATGTAGGGGTTGAGGACCTGACGAAGCATCGCATGAATTCCGAATACTACTCAGTGCCGGAGTTGACTGCAAATTCGGTAAACCAAGCCCTTGATTCAAGTATCAACAAAGTGACAATTTGTGGAACGACAGTGGTGCGTGCGGTGGAAACCAGCCTTACGATTTCGCGTCACCTGAAAGCCAAATCTGGCTGGACAGATAAGTTTATTTACCCTCCATATGAATTCGCCGTAACCGAGCGACTCATTACTAATTTTCACATGCCTGCCAGTACACTCATGATGCTCACTGCTGCATTTACTGGGTATGAACTTCTCAAAGAAGCTTATGCAATGGCAATTGAAGAGAAGTACCGCCTCTACTCTTTTGGTGATGCAATGTTGATCATCTGACCAATGGTTGCTGTTGTGATTCCAGCGGCAGGAGTAGGTTCGCGTTTGGGGGGAGTACCCAAGCAATTGCGAATCTTGGGCAGTGACTCTGTACTTTTTCAGGCCGCGCGGACTTTTGATCAGCACCCCGCCGTAACTCAAACCGTTGTCGTAGCATCTCGCGATACATTAGATATCACCGAAGAGATTCTCATGCCTCTGAGAAAACCCTGCCAAGTGGTTCCAGGAGGGGCAACCCGGCAGGAGTCCGTACGAGCGGGAGTGAATGCTCTCAATGAACCAGTCCATATCGTATTGATTCATGATGCCGCTCGTCCCTTTGTCTCAGAGCGACTTATTACGAAGGTAGTTGAATCAACAGAGACTCATGGAGCAGCAGCGGTAGCGATGCCAGTCGCCGACACCGTACGTTACGGAGAAAGTGGTTTTTTTACCGAATCAATCTCCCGGGAGGGGCTTTATGCTATGCAGACACCTCAAGGGTTTAAATACGATGTGCTGACGGATGCATTCAGGCGGATAGAAGACAATAATATCCTGGTGGCTACGGATGACGTTGCACTCATGTATCATGTTGGCAAAAAAGTTAAGATTGTTCAGGGAGATCAAATGAATTTCAAAATAACTACCCAATCGGACTGGGAATGGGCAAAGAAAATGTGGGAAAATATGAATTCAGCCGAATGAATTTCAGAGTAGGGATTGGATATGACGTTCATCAACTTATTGAAGGACGTCCCCTTATAATAGGTGGAATTACGATCCCTCATTCATTGGGATTAGCGGGTCATTCTGATGCAGACGTATTGTTGCATGCCATTTGTGATGCTCTTTTGGGTGCAGCAGCCATGGGAGATATTGGGGTGCATTTCCCAGATTCTGATGAACGCTGGAAGGGAGTAAATAGTCGGGAATTACTCCGTAATGTAAGTACCCTCCTATCGAAAAGAGGATATCAGGTAATCAATGTTGATGCTACTGTTGCACTTGAATTACCAAAGATTCGCCCCTATATTGATTCAATGAGGCGACTGATTGCCAAAGACTTAGGAATTCAAATTAATCAGGTTTCAGTTAAAGCGACAACCTCTGAGGGATTAGGCATGGTGGGACGTGAAGAAGGGGCGGCTGCTTGGGCCATTTGTCTACTCTCTGAAGGAATCATTCCTTAGGATCCTTATGGAAGAGTTTTTTTCTCAACTCCTTGAAAGAACCACTGAAGTCCCGGTAATCTGGGGATACATGTTGGTTTTTCTGATTGCATGGTTAGAAAATGTTTTTCCTCCTATCCCAGGGGATGTACTTGTAGTGTTTGGGGGGTATCTAGCTGCCATTGGTCCGATGGCTCTCTTTCCTATAATCCTATATAGTACATTAGGAGGCACGATTGGATTTATGTGCATGTACTATATCGGACGCTACGGAGGACCGAAAATCCTTGAGTCAAAAGCTTTGCGCTGGCTACCCGTAGATTCAGTTTCCAGAGTTCAAAATTGGATTTCTTCTTGGGGGTACACCGTAGTAGCAGCAAATAGGTTTTTGAGCGGGGCTCGGACTGTGATTTCCTTCACGGTCGGAATCAGCCGAATGCCAGCCTGGCCCGTAGGACTTCTTGCCTTGTTGAGTGCAGCAGTGTGGGTTAGCTTGATTGCAACGTTGGGCTATTTAGTAGGTGATGAGTGGGAACGCGTTGTAGATTACCTATCCCAGTACGGCAAATTGATCTCTGTGCTAATTATCCTCTTTCTTGGTTGGCAATTAATCAAGGCGATCCGGCGGAATCGTTCAGAAAAGCAATAAATCACAATATTTTACGTATATTACTATGCTTTGGTGTAATTGAAAATCTCTTTGCTGGCGTAGCTCAGCTGGTAGAGCAGCTGATTTGTAATCAGCAGGTCGGGGGTTCAAGTCCCTTCGCCAGCTCTTCGTGATCTTATCAAACAGTGGCACAAGAACCAGACAATCTCATACAACGGTTGGAAAGTCGGGCAGGTACCCAAGTGGCCAACGGGGGCAGACTGTAAATCTGCTGGCTCAGCCTTCGGAGGTTCGAATCCTTCCCTGCCCACATCTGCGGGAGTAGCTCAGTTGGTAGAGCATTAGCCTTCCAAGCTAAATGTCGCGAGTTCGAACCTCGTCTCCCGCTCAGTAATCTGATGCCGCCTTAGCTCAGTGGTAGAGCACTTCCATGGTAAGGAAGGGGGCCTCGGTTCAAACCCGAGAGGCGGCTCCAATCAAACATACATAAATTTTCCCTAATGGCAAAGGAAGTATTTCAACGTACGAAGCCACATGTGAATGTTGGAACGATCGGACATGTGGATCATGGCAAGACAACTTTGACCGCGGCAATCACGCGGGTATTGAATGATCGATATGGCGGGACGGAGATCCGTTCATTCGATTCGATTGATAATGCTCCGGAGGAGCGCGAGCGTGGGATCACGATAGCGACGGCCCATGTGGAGTATGAGACATCGGAGCGTCATTACGCGCATGTGGACTGTCCCGGGCATGCAGACTATGTGAAGAACATGGTGACGGGTGCGGCGCAGATGGACGGAGCGATCTTGGTGGTAGATGCATCAGATGGCCCGATGCCCCAGACCCGGGAGCATATTTTGTTGGCCCGTCAGGTAGGGGTTCCCTACATTGTGGTCTTTATGAATAAGGTAGATTTGGTGGATGATGCGGAATTATTGGAGTTAGTGGAGATGGAAATTCGGGAGCTCTTGAGTGCCTATGAGTTTCCGGGGGATGATGTTCCGGTCGTTCAGGGCTCCGCACTAGGAGCATTGAATGGGGAGTCGGATTGGGAGGAGACGGTGGTGAATTTGATGAGTGCGGTGGATTCGTATGTTCCGACTCCGGATCGGGATAAGGACAAGCCATTTTTGATGCCAGTGGAGGATGTTTTTTCGATCACAGGTCGTGGCACGGTGGCTACCGGTCGCGTAGAGCGGGGGATTGTGCGTACAGGAGAGAAGGTGGAGATTGTGGGGATTCGACCTGAGACGACAATGACGACGGTAACGGGGGTAGAGATGTTTCGAAAGATTTTGGATGAGGGGCAGGCAGGCGATAATGTGGGGTTACTTTTGCGCGGGATTTCAAAGGATGGAGTTGAGCGTGGTCAGGTGATTGTGCATCCGAATTCGATTGAGCCGCATCAGGAGTTTCGTTGTGAGGTGTATGTATTGAGCAAGGATGAGGGAGGTCGTCATACGCCGTTTTTTCCAGGATATCGGCCTCAATTTTATTTTCGGACGACGGATGTGACGGGAGATATTGAGTTACCCTCGGGGACGGAGATGGTGATGCCGGGGGACAACACGCAGTTCCGCGTAAAATTGATTCAGCCGGTGGCCATGGAGAAAGGATTGCGTTTTGCGATCCGTGAAGGAGGCCGGACGGTCGGCGCGGGAGTTGTCACTGAAATTCTTGACTGAATCCTCGCGAATTAACGGGTGTAGCTCAACTGGCAGAGCAGCGGTCTCCAAAACCGCAGGTTGTGGGTTCAAGTCCTACCACCCGTGCAAATTAATCCAGAAATGAAAAAGTTTATAAATAAAATTCGAAACTACCTTGAAGAGGTAGCTACTGAAATGCGTAAGGCCAGTTGGCCCCAGCGCAAGGAACTAATTAATCATACGGTGATCACACTTGTGGCAAGCTTCGTACTTGCATTATTCATATTTGGTGCCGATCGAGTGATTAGTTACGTTCTAGATGTGATTTATCCAGGTTAATTGTCGTAAAACAGAATGAGTCAGCCACAGAAAACTGAATTCAAGTGGTATGCCCTGCAAACGTTTTCTGGGCATGAGAAAAAAGTTAAAGAATTCATTATTGAGACGATTGAACGCGAAGGTCTAGCAGACCAACTCGGGGACATTTTGATTCCTACCCAGAATATCTTCGTAATGCGGGGCGGGAAAAAACGTACCCGTGAAAAAACCGATTTCCCTGGATATATGTTGGTGAATGCGGTGCTTGATAAGCAGTTGGCGTATGTGTTCAAAGAACAGGTATTCAAATTAAAGAGAGAAGCGATCAAATGGTTGCCCTCACGGGATCGCCCAGAACCCCTCTTAGACGAAGATATAAATCGGATTCTTGGCCGGATTGATGAAGCGAGAGAAACAGGCGACAAGCCTGAAATTCCCTTTGCGACTGGTGATGCAATTCGGGTGATTGACGGTCCATTTAATAATTTTTCAGGGGTTGTAGACGATGTGTACCCAGATAAGATGAAAGTTCGAGTCATGGTATCCATATTTGGTCGGAAAACACCGGTAGAATTAGACTATTTGCAGATTATTCCCGAAGATTAGATCCTCAGTTTGTACTCTGGAACTATTCCATTGGGCACTCGTAATATCAGGCTATCCTAGATTTTTTGTTCAATCCACTTAGGTCAAACTATGGCTACAGGAAAACCTGCAGAAAACCTTATCAAGCTTCAAGTGAAGGCTGGGCAAGCGAATCCTGCTCCACCTATCGGTCCTGCGCTTGGGCAGTATGGCTTGAATATCATGGAGTTTTGCAATCAGTTTAATGCGGCAACTAAAGATCGGTCAGGACTAGTACTTCCGGTGGTCATTAGTGTCTATGCTGATAAGTCTTTCTCATTCATTGTCAAAAGTCCTCCCGCTTCGGTTCTTCTCCTCCAAGCAATTGATGCCGCCAAAGGTGCAGACGATTCAATCCGTAACAAAGTTGGTTCCGTTACTTGGGAAACATGTCGTGACATCGCACAGAAAAAAATGGAGGATCTCAACGCGTTCGATTTAGACAAAGGAGCAAGGATGATTGCTGGCACGGCGAGATCAATGGGAATCATTGTAACGGGTAGTCCAGCATAGGGATTAAGTATCCCATTATCTTTGATCAACACGATCTCGTGTTAATTGTAATTCACTGATTGATGTCAAGAAAAGGGAAACGTTATAAATACGCTCTGAAAGTGATTCAAGAAGCAGGTGGCGGTCCGTTCACATTACAGGAAGCCGCAAATGTGCTGAAAGAGATGAAGCCTGCTGGTTTTGATGAATCTGTAGATGTTAATCTACGATTAGGAGTAGATCCACGACATGCTGATCAGATGGTCCGGGGAAGTGTGGAATTGCCTCACGGTACAGGAAAAGAAGTTCAAGTTCTTGTTCTTGCTAGTCCTGATAAGCAGGAGGAAGCTAAATCCGCCGGTGCGGATCATGTGGGGTTAGATGACTATGTTCAGAAAATCCAAGAAGGGTGGACAGATATTGACGTAATCATTGCTACTCCGAATGTAATGTCTAAGGTAGGCCGACTTGGTCGGGTGCTTGGACCGAGAGGGCTTATGCCCAACCCCAAGAGTGGGACTGTGACGATGGATATTACAGATGCCGTAAAGGCAGTCAAGGCTGGAAAAATAGATTTTCGGGTTGATAAGCAGGGGAATTTACACTCTGGGATCGGGCGTGCATCTTTTACTGCATCGCAATTGGAAGAAAATGCGCATGTTTTTCTCTCAGAAATCCTACGCCTTCGTCCAGCATCTGCAAAAGGTACTTACATACGCTCAGTTACGTTATCCACTAGCATGGGCCCTCCCGTAGAAATTTCATCTTCGGAAGTCCTAAATATTTCTCGATGAATTGATGTCCGTGACCCGAGCCCAAAAAGAGGAAGTCGTTTCAAATTTGACCGAAAAACTGGAGAATAAACCTTCGGTTTACGTGACTGATTATAAGGGTCTCAATGTAGAAGAAGTCAGTCAACTACGACAAATTTTACGTGAAGCTGGTGTAGAGTATCGTGTGGTTAAAAATACGCTGCTGAAGCGTGCTATGCAGAGTACGGGGGGATATGAACCAGCATTTGAATATTTGAATGGCCCAACTGCAATTGCTATTAGCATTGAACCGAGTGCGGCTGCTCGCGCGATTAAGGCATTCAGAAAACAACTGGATCAGTCCCTTCCTGAACTCAAAGCTGCCATCGTGGATGGTGTGCTGTTCAAAGGAGATCAAATTGATACCTTAGCATCTCTGAGGTCAAAAGATGAATTGTTAGCTGATGTCGTTACATTGTTTCTGTCACCTATTCAAACCATTGCTTCTTCGGTAGTGTCACAGGGAAGCAGCATACTCGCAATCTTGGAATCATTACAAAATCGTAAAGAGGTTTAACCTCCATAACCCTTAATCTGCGGCGCAGCTGAGATAGCTGAGACCGTCGCCGGCAAACTTAATATACATTATCATGGCAGACTTAAAGAAACTGGCTGAAGAGCTGGTGTCACTTACAATTAAAGAGGCTAGTGATTTAGCATCACTTCTTGAAACCGAATATGGTATCAAGCCTGCTGCTTCTGCGGTCGCCGTCGCTGCCCCAGGTGCAGCTGGTGGTCAGGGAGAAGTAGACCAAGAGCAGACGGAGTTTAATGTCATCCTCAATAGCTTTGGGAGCAGTAAAATAGGTGTGATCAAAGAGGTTCGAGCAATCACTGGACTGGGACTGAAAGAAGCCAAAGCACTTGTTGACAGTATTCCTGCTCCAATCAAGGAAGGTGCTTCCAAAGAAGAAGCAAACGACATCAAATCACGTCTCGAATCCGCAGGTGCAGAGATTGAAGTCAAATAGTCGTTTCGGAATCTAGCCGAAAATTTTATCTCTGACGCATCGCATCAGTGATTTCATCCACTAACAAGCCTAAGGCGTACATGTCCAACAAGAATGGTCAACATGTGACGCGAGTTAACTTTGCCCGCTCGCGTCCAGTTTTGGATTATCCAGATTTTCTGGGCGTACAGCTTGAATCCTACGAAGATTTCGTACAAGCGAGACCGTCTCCTGATCAGCGCTCTGACGAGAGAGGACTGCAACAGATTTTTTTGAGTCATTTTCCGATTGAGGATACCAAAGGACGCTATACTTTGGAGTTCATAGATTACTCCTTAGGAGCTCCAAAGCATTCTATTGAGGAGTGTCTTGCACAGGGCCTGAATTATGCGATTCCGCTAAAAGCTACCCTGCGGCTCTCCGCGAAAGAAGACGAAGATGAAGATGAGGCTGAAGAGGCTGTAGAGCAGGAAGTCTACCTTGGAGATTTGCCCGCAATGACCTCTCGCGGGTCATTTGTCATCAATGGTGCTGAGCGTGTTGTGGTTTCGCAGTTACATCGAAGTCCAGGGGTATTCTTTGGTCAGGCGATCCATCCAAATGGGACGCAACTGTACTCCGCACGCATCATCCCATTCCGCGGGTCATGGATTGAATTTTCCACGGATGTGCATAATGTGATGTGGGCCTACATTGATCGAAAGAGGAAGTTACCCGTCACTACACTTTTGCGGGGTATGGGATTTGGAGAAACCGATGAGATTATTCGACTATTTGATTTAGCAAAAGGAGAGAGTCTCAGTACTAAGAAAAATTTTCTAAAATCTACCGGATCCGCACTTGCATTCAGTGTCATCAAACAAGTAACTCCCATCCGTGTAATGGATAAATCCTCGGGTGAGTTACTCGGATATCAGGAGCGTGAAACTGGATTCAGCATTGAGTACCAGACTCATGACCTAGGTGAGTATATTGAAGTTTTCGATAAACAGACGGGTGAGATGATTGAGCACATCGACAAGGAGACCGGCGATGTTGTTGAATACATCAATCAAGAAACAGGTGAGATCGTTGAAGAAACCATCAATCGAATCATCCTTCCTGCTGACCATGTTCTTGATGCAGATGACTGGAAAGCGTTAAAGGACTATAAAGTGGATCAGATTTATATTCTCCATGAAGAAGAGTCTGAACAGCTTGACACAAGCCCTCTGATCAAAACCCTTCGGCGTGATCCATCAAGCAATTATTCGGAAGCGCAACACGAGATCTATCGGGTGTTACGTGATAGTGAACCTCCAGACTCAGATGCTGCTAAAAACATCCTTGATCGACTCATTTTCAACGAAAAGCGCTACGATCTTGGTGCTGTCGGGAGGTATCGAATTAATAAGCGCTTAGGGTTGAATGTACCCCCTGAAACTATCATCCCAACGAAAGAAGATTTTGTCACGATTGTTCGCAAATTGCTGGAACTTCGATCGGGACAAAGTGGATTAGATGATATTGACCATTTGAGTAATCGACGTGTACGTACGGTCGGTGAGCAGTTGGGAGCTCAGTTCTCCCTTGGATTGGCTCGCATGGCTCGTACGATTCGTGAACGAATGAACGCGCGGGATGCTGATTCTCTGACTCCTCAAGATCTGGTGAACGCGAAAACCATCTCAAGCGTGATTAATACGTTCTTCGGCACCAATCAACTGAGTCAGTACATGGATCAGACGAATCCATTGGCTGAGTTGACACATAAGCGACGAATGTCGGCGCTGGGACCCGGAGGGCTAACGAGGGAGCGTGCAGGATTTGAAGTACGTGATGTTCATTATACGCATTACGGACGGCTATGTCCGATTGAAACTCCCGAGGGACCGAATATTGGTTTGATTTCCTCGCTTTGTGTACATGGACGAATCAATCATTTTGGGTTTATCGAAACGCCCTATCGAAAGGTAGAGAATGGTAAGGTGACCGATTCGATCTCCTACCTTTCTGCCGAAGAGGAAGATGACGCAATCATCGCACAGGCGAATGCCCTCATTGACGAGGAGGGACGTTTTATGGACAATCTAGTGCGTTGTCGTCACCGCGGAGAGTTCCCCTCGGAAAAGCCGGAACGGATTCAATTTATGGATATTGCTCCGAATCAAATTGTTTCGCCTAGTGCTTCAATCATTCCATTTCTTGAGCATGATGATGCGAATCGCGCCCTGATGGGTTCCAACATGCAACGCCAAGCAGTCCCACTACTTCGTGCGGAGGCACCGATTGTAGGAACAGGTATGGAAGGACGTGTCGCCAGAGATTCACGTGCCGCTATTGTTGCCGAAGGAGATGGGGTTGTAGAGTATGTGGATGCGAAACGGATAGTGGTTCGCTACAATCGGTCTGCTCAGGAGCGAAAAGTGGCATTTGAAGAGCCGGAAAAAGAATATGAACTCACCAAATTTCGACGTACGAATCAGGATACTTGTATCAATCAGAAGCCTATTGTAAAGACAGGACAAAAGGTGGACAAAGGTACAGTTCTCACCGATGGGTTTGCTACCGAAAAAGGAGAGTTGGCACTTGGCAAGAATATATTGGTTGCCTTTATGCCCTGGCGCGGTTATAATTTTGAAGATGCAATCGTTCTCTCTGAGCGACTTGTTTCTGAGGATGTCTTCACGTCCGTTCATATTGAGGCATTTGATCTACAGGTAAGAGAGACCAAGCGTGGACAGGAAGAACTGACACGTGAGATCCCCAATGTGTCCGTTGAAGCCACCAAAGATCTAGACGAGCGTGGAATTATTCGTGTTGGTGCTGAGGTAAAAGCAGGAGATATTATTGTTGGTAAAATTACACCTAAGGGTGAAACTGACCCGACACCAGAAGAAAAATTGCTCCGAGCAATTTTTGGTGATAAAGCGGGTGATGTAAAGGATGCTTCACTGAAAGCACCTCCCGGGATGGAAGGTGTCGTAATTGATACCCAGCTATATAGTCGTCGTAGTTCTGACCCTGAGTCCAAAAAGCGAGAGCATCAGCAGCTTGGTGAGATTGAGAAAAATTACGAACGGGAGCTGAATCACTTACACACAGAGTTCACGAAAAAATTCTTTGAGCTGGCTGAAGGTTGCACTGCCGCGTCTGATATTGAATCTCAAGGCGGTGAGATTGTAGTACTGGAAGGTGCAAAAATTCTGGAATCAAATTTCAAAGATGTTCAACCTTATGAGTTGAATCCTCACTTCACGGTCAAAGGAAAGCGTGCCGCCGCTCAAAATCTTAAAAAATTGTTCAAAAACTTCAATCAATCGTTTGGTCGGATGGATGCCAAGTTT
This sequence comes from Rhodothermales bacterium, assembly GCA_965209015.1. Classification (GTDB taxonomy): domain Bacteria; phylum Bacteroidota; class Rhodothermia; order Rhodothermales; family Bin80; genus Bin80. Next base: position 1,642,437 of record OZ242367.1, read on the forward strand.
AAGCGCGAACGGCATCGTGCCCAAATGGGGGATGAACTCTCTCCTGGAATTGTCCAACTTGCCAAGGTCTATATCGCAAGGAAACGCAAGATTCAGGTCGGAGACAAGATGGCTGGTCGCCATGGGAATAAGGGTGTCGTTGCACGAATCGTTCCCGTTGAAGATATGCCGTTCCTTGAAGACGGTACTCCGGTTGATATTATTCTCAACCCCCTAGGAGTTCCCTCACGAATGAATTTGGGACAAATTTATGAGACACTCTTGGGCTGGGCCGGAGAAAAACTGGGTAAGCGGTTCGCTACCCCAAGTTTTGATGGTCCCACCATGGACGACTTAATTGAAAATATGGAAGCAGCAGGTCTGCCCGTAGACGGTAGAACCCAGTTGTATGATGGCTTAACAGGAGAACCGTTTGATCAAAAAACGACTGTTGGCCAAATTTACATGTTGAAGTTAAGCCATCTGGTTGACGATAAAATTCACGCACGGTCTATTGGACCATACAGCCTCATTACTCAACAACCCCTGGGCGGTAAGGCTCAATTTGGAGGCCAGCGACTTGGTGAAATGGAGGTCTGGGCAATGTATGCATATGGAGCTTCAAACGTCCTTCAAGAGATGCTCACCTACAAGAGTGATGATGTTCATGGACGCTCCAAGGCATATGAGTGTATCGTCAAGGGCGAGAATATGCCCGCAGCTGGCATTCCCGAGAGCTTTAATGTGCTCGTCAGGGAGCTTCAGGGACTCGGTCTCGAAGTTTCGCTTGACTAACGGGATGGATAGTTTCGCATTCAACTCTAAAAATCCAGGCTAACCGCATATGCCGTACGGAAATACCACAACACCAAGCAAGACATTTTCATCCATTACAATAAATCTTGCCTCTCCAGAGACAATCCTTGATAGAAGTCACGGTGAAGTTCTCAAGCCAGAGACAATTAATTATCGTAGTTTCAAACCCGAGAAAGACGGTCTATTCTGCGAGCGAATTTTTGGCCCTGTCAAAGATTGGGAGTGCTATTGTAATAAGTACAAGCGGATTCGCTACAAGGGAATTATCTGTGATCGCTGCGGAGTAGAGGTTACGCAGAAGAGTGTGCGTCGCGAACGAATGGGACATATTGCCTTATCTGTACCGGTAGTACATATATGGTACTTTCGTACGATGCCGAATAAGATTGGGCATTTACTGAATATTCGTACGAAGAAGCTTGAGAAGGTTATCTATTATGAGGAATATGTGGTCGTTCAGGCCGGATGTGCTTCCGAGCATGGAATTGAAGATAATCAGCTTCTAAAGGAAGAGGAGTATTACGAAATTTTGTACAAAATCAGAGAGGATAACAACCGTCTTTCTGATGATGATCCAGAGAAGTTCATTGCTATGATCGGTGGAGAGGCGATTGAGTTTATGCTCAAGCGCCTCCGGTTAGACGAACTCTCTCATGAATTGAGATTTCAGATTAAAACTGAAAGTAGTCAACAGCGAAAAGCTGATGCGATTAAGCGTCTGACCGTAGTAGAAGCCTTTCGAGATGCAAACCGACGTCTGGATAATTATCCAGAGTGGATGGTTCTGCGGGTCGTCCCTGTGATTCCCCCTGAACTCCGTCCCTTGGTACCTCTTGAAGGGGGTAGATTTGCTACGAGCGACCTGAATGACTTGTATCGCCGCGTCATCATTCGAAATAATCGATTGCAGCGTCTCATTGACATTAAGGCACCAGAGGTTATACTACGGAATGAAAAGCGTATGCTTCAGGAAGCCGTTGACAGCCTATTTGATAATTCTCGAAAAGTGAATGCCGTTCGCAGTGATTCCAATCGTGCACTGAAGAGTCTCTCGGACATGCTCAAGGGTAAGCAGGGACGGTTCCGTCAGAACCTCCTGGGTAAACGAGTTGATTATTCGGGACGTTCGGTCATCGTGGTTGGCCCTGAACTTGATCTCCACCAGTGTGGTCTTCCAAAAGAAATGGCCGTGGAGCTATTCAAGCCATTTGTCATTCGAAAATTGATTGAGCGGGGCATTGTTAAGACTGTAAAAAGTGCGAAAAAAGTTGTTGATAAGCGAACGTCTGAGGTATGGGATATTCTGGAAAAGGTTATTCAAGGACGGCCTGTGATGCTAAATCGAGCTCCCACATTGCACCGTCTGGGGTTCCAAGCATTCCAGCCGGTACTGACCGAAGGGAAAGCGATCCAACTCCATCCGCTTGTTTGTACAGCATTTAACGCTGATTTTGACGGAGACCAGATGGCGGTTCATGTTCCTTTGGGACATGATGCATGTATGGAGGCAATGATATTGATGTTATCAAGTCATAATATTCTGTCACCAGCTCATGGTGGGCCCATCACGGTACCGACTCAGGATATGGTCCTCGGCCTCTACTATTTGACCAAATCACGTTCCGGCCGTAAGGGGGAAGGGATGCGATTTTCTTCTACATCGGAGGTTCGCCAAGCCTTTGATCAACAGAGGGTTGATGTACATGCTAAAATAAAGGTTCGGGTAAAAACGGGAGACGTTATTGATACAACTGTCGGACGCGTTCTCTTCAACGAAGTAGTGCCCGATGGAGTGCCTTATATCAATGATGTATTAACCAAAAAGAACCTGAGACGCATTATTGGTCAGGTACTTACTGCGACAGATTTCCCACAAACTGTTCGTTTCCTGGACGAGATCAAGCGCTCTGGTTTTGAACGTGCTACGACTGCTGGATTAACTTTCTCCTTGGCAGATATTGTCGTTCCCAACAAGAAGATGGACTTGATTGACTCGGCAAAAACAGAGGTGGGCACCGCTCATAACAACTATGAGGAAGGTTATATTACAGACAATGAGCGCTACAATAAGGTCATTGATATCTGGACACGGACGAATAATAGTGTGTCCGAAGTTCTTTTTGATACGCTGAAAGAACATGAAGAGGGCTTTAATGCTATTTACATGATGGCTGATTCGGGCGCGCGTGGTTCCAAGGAACAGATTCGCCAATTGGGTGGCATGCGCGGTCTGATGGCAAAGCCCCAGAAAAGCTTGGTCGGATCCGCCGGAGAGATCATTGAAAACCCAATCGTTTCGAATTTCAAGGAAGGATTATCTGTGCTAGAATATTTTATTTCAACTCATGGAGCACGAAAGGGACTTGCGGACACGGCCCTCAAAACGGCGGATGCCGGTTACCTGACGCGCCGTCTTGTAGATGTGGCACAGGATGTAACAGTTACCCAGTTTGACTGTGGTACCTTACGAGGGATCAGAATTAGTTCGCTCAAGGATAATGAAACTGTGGTTGAACCATTAGCAGATCGAATTCTTGGTCGCGTTTCCCTTCACGATGTTCGTGATCCCCTCACAGATGATATGATTGTGTTAGCCAATGAGGTGATTGACGAGCAAAAAGCGAAGCATATTGCGGAAACCAGTATTGAGCAGGTTGAAATTCGTTCAGTCCTCACCTGTGAGGCGAAGAGGGGGACATGTTCACTCTGCTATGGACGAAATTTAGGTACTGGACGATTGGTTGAGTCGGGTGAAGCAGTGGGTATTGTAGCCGCTCAATCCATTGGTGAACCAGGTACGCAGCTAACTCTCCGAACATTTCATGTCGGTGGAACAGCTAGTCGAATTGAAGCGGATAGTGCTATCCGAAGCAAATTTGCAGGTCAAGTTGTTTTTGAAAATCTCAGAACTGTCACCTATGAAGGTGCAAATGGATCTGTGGATATCGTTCTTACCCGACAGGGCGAGATTCGAATTGTTGATGAAGAAAATCGACAGTTGTTCTCCTCCGTCATTCCATTCGGTGCCGAGGTACTTGTGTCGGACGGGGACATGGTCGACAAGGAGGCTGTTCTGGCTAGTTGGGATCCCTACAACAGTGTAATCTTATCTGAGGTGTCTGGCTCAATCCGATTCCAAGATATTATCGAAGGAACAACCTTACGAGAAGAGTCAGATAAGTTCATTGGTCGCAAGGAGAAAGTCATTATTGAGAGCAGAGAGCGTTCACTCACGCCAGCAATTCGGGTATTTACGGATGACGATAAACATCGAGAGTATCCATTGCCGGTTCGTGCTCGATTGCAAGTGAGTGAAGGCGATCATATACAGGCCGGTGAGGTTCTTGCAAAAATTCCTAGACAATCTGCGAGGACACGCGATATCACGGGTGGTCTTCCCCGCGTTACTGAACTCTTTGAAGCCCGAACCCCCACAGATGCTGCGGTCGTTAGTGAGATTGATGGGGTAGTTAGTTTTGGTGGAAGAAAGCGTGGTGCCATGGAAGTCGTTGTTACCAGTCGAGATGGACACGACACCCATACTTATCTCGTGTCTCTCCAGAAACATATTCTGGTTCATGAAAATGACTTTGTCCGTGCTGGCGATCCACTATCTGACGGACAGATTTCTCCACGAGATATTTTACGGATCAAAGGTGCACGAGCCGTGCAGGAGTATCTCGTTAATGAAATTCAAGAGGTTTATCGGTTGCAAGGTGTGGCAATCAATGACAAGCACATTGAGGTAATTGTGCGTCAGATGATGCAAAAAATACGTGTCACGGATCCAGGAGACACAGTACTCCTGGAAGAGGAGGCTATTGCTGGGTTCCAACTTGAAGAACTCAACGATGCGTTGTATGATAAGTTTGTTGTCACAGATGCTGGAGAATCGGGACTTCGTATTGGTTCTTTGGTTGATCGTCGGCAGTTACGTGAGGTGAACTCAGAAATGAAACGTCGTGACCTCAGCGAGGTGACGGTTCGCGAAGCACAGCCGGCGGTCGGTGAGCCAATTCTCTTAGGAATTACTCAGGCGGCACTCGCGACTGATTCATTCGTATCGGCTGCATCATTCCAGGAAACGACCAAGGTTCTCACCGAAGCTGCAATTGCAGCCAAAGTGGATCCTCTCTACGGACTCAAGGAGAATGTGATTGTTGGTCATCTCATCCCTGCTGGAACAGGTCAACGGAAATTCCGGGATATCGTAGTTGGGTCCAAGTCAGAACTGGAAGAACTACAGGCTACGATTGGAACTGAGATTGATCAGTCCACCACAGGCGATGGCGCAACGACCAGTCAGCCTCCAATCAAGAGGATCAAGCCGGCGCTTGAATTGAAGGTTTAGTTGGTTCTGAACCTATGGAAATCCTGATGTTATGATGTGAAATCAGGCAGTCACTCTCTGTGGCATACCGGCAGCAGAGTCACGCACTTTCAAGACTATGATCTCTGTACCATGATAACGCTCATGTCTGATGGAAGCACTTAGATGTTTTAGCATTTTTAGTGATACGTCTCGTTCCAGATCATCGGGAGCAGAGACATCGGATCCCATTAGTGCAATTTTATCCTCCAGATTTTCAGTAGAATCGGCAGCCACAAACTCTAATGTAGCCAGTCCTGATTCATTTTTGATGATCAATTGAAGAACACCTTCTTCTTCAGTACTGTCAGCATAATTTGTCAGAACTAGAAGTGCTTCTTCGGCGGCAGCCTCAACCTGAAGAGTGAAATTTGAAGACCATGAATGGTTCTTGGAAAATTTTTGAATAAAGGATTGTAGCTCTGGGAGTGCCTGAACATCTAAACGTGTTCGGATACGTCTTTTGCCTTTTAATGTAAATTCTGAGACAATAGTTAGAAGGATTGCAACGAGTCCTCCACTCACCATTCCATTCTCAAAGGTTCCGGCGGCCAAACCGCTGAAAAAATCCGGGAAAATTGTGCCATTTTGTAGTCCAGTGCCAATCCAGAAGGATATTCCGCAAATTAATCCGCTCCGATAATTAATGCCATCCTGAATAACAATTTTCATCCCCAAAACGAACAACATCGCGATTAATACGGTGATAAAGGTTCCGACAACCGGAGATGGGATGGCTAAGATTGCCGCTAAAAATTTGGGGTTCATGGCTAAGAAGATAAAAATCGCTCCTATAGCCACTCCACATGCTCTGGATGCAACTCCCGTGAGCTCAACGATGGAGACAGAACTGGAATACGTAGTGTTTGGAATTGTACCGGTAATTCCAGATAGAAAGTTGCCAACTCCATCGGCTGTGAGTGCTCCCTGAACCGTACGGAAATCTGATGCGCGTGGATTCCGCCAGGAAATTTTCTGAACAGCTATTGCATCACCCACGGTTTCAATTGCGCCAATCATTGTCACAAAGATGAATGCAGGCAGAAATGCCCAGAAGGTTGGTCCAAACTCAAAGCTGATTCCAGGCCATCCTGAAAAGGATGGGAATCCAATCCAACTTGCTTCTTGAATGGGTTGTGTATCATAGATTCCAAAGAAGACGGATGTGATGGTCCCAGCAAGAACTCCGATCATCGGTGCCCACAAACGCAGAATCCCTCTTGCTTTGAAAGCTAACAGGAGCGTTGCGGCGAGTGTAACTACCCCACTGAGTGCTCCCCCTAATGAAGAGGCACCTTCGGGAATTTGTGTCAACATATCAAACAGAATAGGCATGACCGTAACCGCGATGAGCATAATGACGGTACCGGTCACTGTAGGAGTCAAAATTCGTCTGAAAGTTGACAGTTTAGCAGCAAAGAGTAATTGTAAGAGTGCAGAAACGATTACTAACGCTGCCATAGTTGCAGGGCTACTCTTATTCAGTGCGCCAATACACACGCCAATAAAGGCCCCTGAGGTTCCCATCAGCAAGATATAGCCAGATCCAATTCTGTATTTTGCGATTGCTTGCAAGATTGTAGAGACTCCGCTTACGATAACAGCAGCAAAGACAGCCCAGGCAAGATATTCGTCGCTTCCACCACCGGCTCTAATTATGATTGCCGGAGTTAGGACGATACCTCCAATGCTGAGAAGAGCCATCTGAAATCCCAGACCAATCGTAAGGGGTAGGGGAGGAGTTTCATCTGGTTCGTATCGAATATCTGTTACAGTTGTATTAATTTTCATTGTAGCAGTATTTAGGTCGGAGCAATTACTTAGGGCTCTACTTTGTATCAGCTATCTAAATGTGTTGATATTATTATCTGTAAAGATAAGGTGAATGCGACTTATAGAGGCATTCTATTTCACGATGTATAGATTTTGCCGAACTAGCATGCGTAAACTGGGGGTCAACAACCAGCATCTTTGGGCAGGTCAATGACTGATCTTATTTGTACAGGTTGTGCATTTACGGTAAGGCGCATTACAGTCATTGTCAAAATATTGCTGGGCCTCCTGACAATCTTGATGATATCTTTGCCACTCACCTCTTCACTGCTGGTTAGGCAAAAGTATACAGATTTTTCTGATTCACCTAATGTTCCTGATTTCACACAAATCGTGGTAGAACCTTATTTTTCCAATTCTGAGGATCAGACTTCGAAATAGTATCTGCAAGTATGCAATGATTCTTGAGGAACTCTATACATACCCAATAAAGTCCACTCGTCGCTCAGTTCAATTATGTGCGCGAGTAGAGCCTTGGGGTTTGGAAGGAGATCGGCGATGGATGATCGTGGACCAAAAAGCTCAATTCCTTACTCAACGTGAAATTCCTCGCTTATCATTGATTCAAGCAGTATCGCAAGCAGGAGGTAACTTACTTCTTTCCGCGGTGGGGCAAGAACAGATCATCGTTCAGGTCCCAGACGATCATGCACCCCCACTTCAAGCCTCTGTATGGAAAGATACAGTGCCTGCCCGGATTGCATCCAATGAGATCAACTCATGGCTTACTCGGTTCTTGGAACGTCCTGTTTATCTTGTATACATGCACGATCCAAGAGCACGATTGACTGATACGACTTATACCAAACCTGGTAGCGTGGTCTCATTTGCGGACGGCTATCCCTTATTATGCACGACGAATGCATCGCTAATGGATCTTAATCAAAGACTAACAGAACCGATTCCCATGGAACGATTTCGGCCTAATGTGGTCGTGACAGGAGATCAACCGTTTGGTGAAGATTCATGGAAACGAATACGAATCGGAGATGTTATTTTTTCTGTTGTAAAGCCATGCACTAGATGTGTAATCACCACAATTGACCAAGACACAGCGGATCAGGGTAAAGAGCCGCTGCGTACCCTGAGTAAGTTCCGAAAAAAAAATGGCAAAGTGTATTTTGGAGAAAACTTGGTGCCTGAAAATACAGGTACCCTTCATAAGGGAGATTCCGTAGAGATATTGGAATTTAGATCTATGAGTGAACAGTTTATAGCATTGGAGCAATCTAGCGATAAACTGATATAAACTGATTGTACAATCCGTAGCTGATAACTTTCGTTACTCTATTTTACAAGTCTGGAACATGTGCTTTTCCGCGTCCAGTGAACGGGTAGCATGAAAGCGCATGTGCTTGTGTTGAATCACGACTACAGTGCCCTTACAGTATGTACGGTGCGCCGGGCGGTTATCCTTGTTCATCTGAATAAAGCTGATTTAGTTGAGAGCGTTCCCGATTTTTTTCTTCGGTCGCCTTCAACCAAATTTCCCTGCCCCAGTATTGTGCGCCTTCGAGGCTATGTACGTGTTCCTTATAGGAACATCATGATATCTCGTAAGAATGTCCTCCGCAGAGATGGACATCTGTGTCAATACTGTGACTGCCGTGAGTCACTGACCATTGATCATGTATTACCGAAGTCCAGAGGCGGAAAAGATCACTGGACTAACTTGGTTGCTGCATGTATTTCATGCAATAACCGAAAAGGAGATCGGACTCCTGAAGAGGCGAATATGCCGCTTCGGCGTAAACCTTTCAGACCCAGCCATGTCATGTTTATTCGGGATTATGTAGGCTCCATTGAAGAGACCTGGAAACCATATTTATTCTTAACCTGAGAGATATAGCTCAATGGTTCGTATCATTGCATCAATTTTTTGGGGTATTCCTCTAATACTCATCTTCCTGTCTATCAATCAAGGTATGGTTGCAGGACAGTTGCGAAATACATGGAATAATGGGCAACCTGCTATTGCGAAAGTAGAAAAGTTTGAGATCACTAATCGAGCAGATGTAACCTACGGATATATTAATCTCCGTGTCGCATTGTCAGATGGACAAATAATTGAGCGGAAAAAATTGTCTCTTCCTCAATCGCTTTTGCCTCGTGTCAAGGGACAAGACTCTCTACGTGTACACATACAGCCGGGAGCTTCGCAGGAAATTGTTATTGATGAATTAATGCCTGCTCACTGGCTCATTGCTACCTCACAGATGGGTATTAGCCTCATTGGGGCAGTATTGTCAGGAGTATTAGCGTTTTTCTGGAATAGATCCCTTCGTCAAGATCGGGGATGAACATCTACCGAATGATAGGACCTGCGGGAGAGCGAGGTTCGTCTGGATACAGATCTCCAACCCATTCATCGTACCCATTGAAGAGTTGAGTGCGGATTCTTCGTTCAACATCCTCACTCTGGAGGAATCGCTCAGAGGCTTGTGTCCATCGAGGATGAGGAATATTTGGGTTCACATTAGAAAGAAATCCATATTCTTTGGGCTGCAATTCATTCCAAAATGTCCCCGGTTGTTTACGCGTGAATTCAATGCGAGTCACAGACTTGGGACCTTTGTATCCATATTTCCACGGAAGGACTAATCGAAGAGGAGAACCGTTCTGCTTTGGGAGAGGCTCTCCATACATTCCAACAGCTACGAAGGCCAGTTCATTCATCGCCTCATCCATGCGTAATGCTTCAAAATATGGCCAAGGGTACCATGTTGCTTTCTTTTGTCCCGGTAGCTGATCTGGACGTGACACACAGGTAAACTTAACATGGGTTGCGGAAGATTTGGGGTTGCATCTATTTATCAGACTGGAAAGTGGGAAACCCGTCCATGGAATTGTCATTGACCAAGCCTCAACACATCTGAATCGATAGACACGTTCCTCCAGTGGCATTGATTGAATGAGTTCTACGAGATCCCACGTTTGTCTCTTATCTACTTCTCCCCGAACCTGTATAGTCCATGGAAAGGGTTTGTAGTCATCCACAAGAGGCCACACATTCTTTAGATCACCTTGGTTTATGAATTCATAGAAATTATTATAGGATGAAGCGAGAATACGCTCCGTCATTTCCCGCTCCGGAACCTGAAAAGTTTCATTCCGTGCTGCTGGAAATCCATCCCGAGGGGCATTATCGGGAATCTTATCTAGTGGGCCACCAATTACATTCCGGCTTTGGACTGAGCAGCCTGCTAAAGCCGCAAAGCCAATGGCTCCTAGCCCAAGTGATTTAATAAATTTGCGGCGATTCTTGTAAGCAGATTTTGAAGTACATATATTTTCTTTGAGCGCCCAGCCCGGCGAAAGGATCACGTTTGCCATTGATTGAAGAATGAAATAGTTTTAACCTCTACATATTCAAAAGATAAGTGAAAGATCCCAAAGCATTTAATTTTGATGGTCAGTATGGGGAAGAGTACAATGAGCTTGCCAGTCGTGTCATACCAGGATATGATGAGTTGTTCGTTGCTACATTTGCTCTACTACATCAGCGTTTAGGCCCCAACGCACAAGTACTGATCGTAGGGTGCGGAACTGGCCGAGAAATTGAAGTGTTCGCTCCCCAGACCAATGGATGGAAATTTGATTGCGTAGATCCATCCCAATCAATGGTTGAATATTCTCGCCAAGTTGCCAAGCGTATCGGTGTGTCTTCAAGCGTAAACTTCCACCATGCTTATACCCATGAACTCAAGCTTGATTATTTATTTGATGCTGCAACGGTGATCAATGTGATGCACTTTCTCCTTGATGATGGATCAAAGGATGCATTGATGCAAAGTGTTGCACAGCGGGTAAAACCCGGCGGCACGGTAATCCTTTTTGATTTACATGGAGATCCTAATCAACCCTATTTTAAATTATTTTACAATGCGTGGATGCACTATATGGATCTGCGAGGATATACCGGCAAAAAGAAGGAACGCCTCCTTCAAAGGCTTGAAACCGGAATCGCTTACGTTGATCAGAATCGAATTGTCCAGATCTGTAGCGATGCAGGCCTGCGATTGATACATCCCTTCTGGAGTGGGTTACTCTATACAGGTTGGCTCTTTGAGCGGACAGCTTCTTGATCATTTTATCCAATAGATTAGGCTGGAAGTATAAAGTCGTATTGAAAAGCCAAATTTACCAGTACAGTTCACTCAGAAGGGCCTTGGTTTTATTTATTGAGCTAATTGTATATCCTTCTCGTTAATATTTGGAAGCAGGCTTATACACAGACATGAATATCATGTCCTCAAAGCCTCAGCGTTGAGTCACTTATTTCTTTCTCTAGTCTTGAGCACTTGAAAATGATAGCCATTCTATGGTCTCTTCATCCCAATCCTCAAAGCCGCCCATTCTATGTGATCCAAGTTCGCCATATTCTCTGAGAACTTGGTCCAAGATTGAAGTCTGACCAACTATCAGAGTATAAGAAGGCTGACTAATTGTCTATTTCATGTCCTTGACGCTATCTCTGGCCAACCACCCCATGGTTGAAGTCCGATTACTCTAATATTCTCAGAAATAGGGATCAGAGGAGCTATTGTACTTGACTGTTTGAATCAAAAAATGGGGATATCAGTTGGCGTGTACTGTGCTGGAGCATATATCATATGGGAACTTAGACGGTGTGAGGAGATCAAGAAATATCACTTTGTAGGCAAATATGGATAATGGCATGCCAATTGGTCTGGTGACGTTCCCATTTGGTAGCGTAGCCATAATTTGAGATTTAGCCATTGCTGACTTACAGTTCCAGACTGATTGAATCTTCGAAACGCTGTTGTCACGGGGACATCAATATAGTGAAAGGTTCCTCGACGATGTAGCTGTCTCACGATCTCCAGATCTTCAAAAATTGGTACGTTGGGAAAACCTCCAACAGCATCAAATGTCTTACGTCGTACAAACAATCCTCTATCCCCAAAACACAGACGATGCCATTGAATACAGGCACATGTAGCGTAGAGACTGGGCCAAAAACCGTCCTGATCAAACTTGAGGCTAAAGGTACCTGCTTCAATGGACTGTTGCTTCAGTAGGTCTCTCAAATATCTGAATGCCCCCACAGGCAGAGCGGAGTCCGCATGTAGAAAAATGAGCACATCTCCTTCTGTGGCAATCGCACCTGCATTCATCTGTCTGGCTCGTCCGCGAGGAGACACCACCAGTTGGGCACTGGAAGAGGCAATTTCACGGGTTTGATCGGTTGAGTTCCCGTCAACAACAACGATTTCCCACGGTGCTTGCTGAACCTCAACAGAATCAAGTGCAGCTTGAAGGTAAGCTGCCTCATTGTACGTAGGAATCACAACCGAGAAGGTCACGGGAGTGTAACTGAATCTACTGATCCGTTAGAACATCCAGAGCAGGTAGCACTTCCCCTTCCAAGAACTTGAGCATAGCTCCTCCTCCAGTTGATACATGAGAGACTTCCCGTTCTAAGTTCGCCTGTTTGATTGCCGAAACAGAATCTCCTCCACCTACGATGGTCACTGCACCTTTTTCAGTGGCAGAGGCCATAGCTTGCGCCATCGCCATCGTACCAGATGAAAAACCAGGGACTTCAAAGACCCCCATTGGACCATTCCAGATACAGGTCTGGGCATTATTCACCAATTCGGAATAATGGGCAACCGTTTGGGGGCCAATATCAAATCCAGACAGCCCATCGTCAATCGATCCAGATACAATTTGAGATGGGTGAGACTCGGATAGGGAACTGCTGACAATATGATCGCTCGGAAGGAGAAGCTTGCCTTCTGCTTGGTCTAACATTTCTCGGGCATCATTTAAGCGATTGTCTTCCACTAATGATGTACCCACGGCGATTCCCTTTGCTTTCAGAAAGGTATATGCCATGGCACCACCTATGAGAATATGATCCATGATTCCCAATAGATTCGTAATCACTCCCATCTTGTCAGACACCTTTGCACCTCCCAACAATGCAACCGTTGGTCGGGTGGGGGACTCGAGAGCATGGCCTAATTGTGTTAACTCTCTTTCCAGTAGAAAACCTGCGGCAGACTGAGAAAAAAGACCGGCCACTCCAACATTTGAAGCATGAGCCCGATGTGCTGTACCAAAGGCATCATTCACAAATAAATCTCCAAGTTTTGCAAGTTCGGCAGCAAATGTAGGATCATTTTCAGTTTCCCCAGGAAAGAAACGAGTATTCTCAAGCAGGATTACGCTGCCATTTGGCATTGTACGGATAGTTTTCTGGACCACGTTTCCCACAGTTTCACTTGAAAAGCGCAGACTAGAATCCGAGAGTTCACTGAAGCGATCGGCAACAGGAGCAAGACTGAACTTCTGATCAGGTTGACCTTTTGGACGTCCTAGGTGACTCAAGAGTACGGCTTTTCCTCCTGCTTCCATGATCCACTGAATGGTTGGAAGGGCAGCAAGAATTCGAGTGTCATCCACTACTTCATAACGATTTGAATCAGGGGATAATCGCAAGGGGACATTGAAGTCAACACGGACAAGCACACACTGACCATGCAAATCCAAGTCTCTAAGTGTTAATTTTTGCATCAACTGTCATGCTGATTTCAACCAGCTTTGTGAGCAAGCAATGCGGCAATATCAACTGCCCGATTGGCATATCCCCATTCATTATCATACCAGCCCAGAACCTTAACAGTGTTGCCCTGAACCATCGTTGCAAGGCTATCAAAAATCACCGAATGAGAATTGTGAATAATATCAATTGACACAATTGGATCCTCACAGAATTCCAGGACTCCTTGGAGTGCTCCATGAGCAGCTGCCTTAAAGACGGAATTGACATCTTCTTTGGGGGGAGTGGCATTCACTTGGACAGTCAGGTCGGTAAGCGAACCATTGGGGATTGGGACTCGAAGAGCCATTCCATCAAGTTTTCCCTTCATGTGTGGTAAAACAAGCCCTACTGCTTTTGCAGCTCCTGTCGTGGTTGGTACGATGGAGTAAGCAGCTGCACGTGCCCGTCTCAAATCTGCGTGGGGAGCGTCCTGAATCCTCTGTCCACTTGTATATGCATGAACAGTTGTCATCAGGCCACTCTGAATTCCAAATGCTTCATCAATGATTTTGATCATGGGTGCGATGCAGTTGGTCGTACAACTGGCATTTGAAATAATTTTCTCTCTACCAGTGAGGATATCCTCGTTCACGCCGAGAACTACTGTGGCATCAACTTCATCTTTGGCTGGTGCCGAAATAACAACTTTACTTGCGCCAGCTTCCAAATGTTTTGCAGCCGCGGCACGGCTTCGAAAGAGACCTGTGGACTCAATGACGACATCACAGCCCAAAGATGACCAAGGTAAATTCGCTGGATCACGTTCACTGAGCACAGGGATCTTATGATGATCAATACAAAGATAGTCACCGTCCACGGATACATCTCCTGACCATTTGCCATGCACGGAGTCGTATTTGAATAAATGTGCAAGCGTTTTTGCGTCGGTAAGATCATTGACAGCAACAACATTAAATGCGGTGAGATTTCGCTCAAGAATTGAACGAAGTGCAAGACGGCCTATGCGACCGAATCCATTGATTGCAAGCTTATGAGCCATTCTGAATTTCTAATTTGTGATTAGATTGAGTTGATCGGAAAACTATGGTCTGCCGTTCTGAGTTGAAGACGAAGGGGTAGCTTAGTTTCCCATTTGAGCATTCCTTACGGAGAAGGGTAAAACGAACAAGGATTAAAAATGATTACAATAGAGGTCCGGTGTCTCTATCAGGATTGAACTAATTAAATCTAAGTAAATGGCAAAAATAAAAGCTCCGAAGAGGAGTTTAGGGCAAACTACTAATCAAAAGAGTGAATCAACGACCGGTTGGTATACTCCAATCTTAGCCCTTTATTATGAAAATCGACGTATTGTAACTGCACTTGCAATTGGCATCATTGTGATAATTGGAGGCATCTTCGGATATAACTATATCCAGGGGGAGCGTGATGCTCAGGCACAGGAACTCTTGGGAGAGATTATTCTTGAGTTTGAAAGAGGCGAATACCGTATTGCACTGGACGGAAGTGGAGACATTATTGGCATCATTGATATTATTGATCGCTATGGAGGGACTCTTGCCGGGAATACGGCTCGATTTTACGCAGGGAACGCCTACTTTGAACTACAGGAGTATGATTTAGCTCTGGAACAGTTTGAAAATTATGATGCAAGCGATGATTTTATCGGTGCCAGTGCCACTGCTGGTCGTGCTGCAATTCATGAATTACAGGGTGACTTTACACTTGCTGCTGATCTCTTCGTACGTGCTGCTGATATGGATGAGAATCCAACTCGTGCTCCATACTATCTGCGCTCAGCCGTGCGAGCTTATGTGGAAGCCGAAAAATTAGACGAAGCCGAGGGGGTGATCCTTGGTGCTAAGGAAAATTATCCAGAAACTGATCTTATGGACGAATTCGATTTCATGCTTGGTCTCGTTCTGGCTCGTCAATAATTGACATGTCTACCCCTCGCGTGCTCATTGTTGACGATGAAGTAAGTATACGGAGGACGCTTCGTGAAATTCTTGAGTATGAGGATCTGGAGGTTGACGAAGCAACAGATGGAGATTCAGCACTTGCCAAACTTCGGAAACGCACCTTTGATGTGGTTCTTTTGGACATCAAGATGCCCAAACAGGATGGATTACAAGTTCTGGCTAACTGTGTAGAAATATGGCCTGAGCTACCTGTCATCATGATCAGTGGTCACGCAGATATCAAGACTGCGGTTGAAGCTACTAAGTCTGGTGCGTTTCATTTTATTGAGAAGCCACCAGACCTACAACATTTATTGGTCACGGTTCGCTCTGCACTGGAGCGTGGAAAAATTGTCACCGAGAATCGCCGTTTACGGCAGACTTTGAAACAACACCAAGGAAGTGTACTGTTGCCCATGCATGGTGAGAGCCCTACGATGCGATCGGTCAAGCAACTTATTGAGCGTGTTGGCCCTACCGAAGCCCGTGTATTGATCAGTGGGGAACCTGGAACGGGTAAAGAATTAGCTGCACGCTGGATCCATTCGCATAGTCTTCGTACAGAGGGGCCAATGGTTGAAGTGAATTGTGCCGCAATTCCTGCTGAGCTGATTGAGAGTGAGCTCTTTGGCCATGAAAAAGGTTCGTTCACCGGAGCCAATCGACAGAGAATTGGCAAATTTGAACAGGCGCATGGAGGAACACTTTTTCTTGATGAGATCGGTGACATGAGCATGCCTGCTCAAGCCAAGGTACTCAGAGTGCTACAGGAAAATAAACTTACCCGAGTCGGCGGGGAGCGCAGCATCAAGGTGGATGTGCGCGTGATCGCTGCTTCAAATAAGGATCTGCGCGTTGCAATCTCTGAGGGTGATTTTCGGGAGGATTTATATCACAGACTTAGTGTGATTTTGCTGTGCATGCCCCCGGTTAGGGAACGTACAGGTGATGTTCCAATCTTACTTGAACATTTTGCCTCTCAACTCTCAAAACGTAATGGTCTTCAACCCAAGACTTTTTCAAGTCAGGCCATAACTAAGCTTTCATCTTTGCCATGGCGGGGAAATGTTCGGGAAATTAGCAATGTAGTAGAACGATTGATGATCCTTAGTGAGAACGATACTGTAACTCTAACAGATATTGAACGTCTAGTACTGCCCGCATTCTAAAAAATGGAGTCTGAACCGTCATCTGTATGAGAGAATCTGAAACATGATAGCCAGTTGGGCTGCTGTGATCTAATCAGATGGATGATAAAATTTTAGGGGGGAATTTGATGCGTATAATTTGTTTGTCTGTGAACCAACCGAACCAGTTCATAAACTAGGATATAATGGATAGATTGTTTCTAGCTACACTCATTGGTTTGCTGCTGTTGATTCCCATTGAGGTGATTGCGCAGGCTGATGTGGGGATAAGACTCAGTGTATTTCTTGACTGTGATTATTGCGATGAATCACATATCCGATCAGAATTAGATTTTGTCAATTATGTCCGAGATCCTGGTCAGGCTGATGTACATGTATTTGTCACGACTAGCTTTACGGTGCTGAGTGGGAGGCAGTATGAGCTATCATTCATTGGACGTGGTCCTTACGAGGGATCCGAACTAAACCTCACACGAATTCTTTCCTCCGATGCATCGGCCGAAGATAGGAGGGCCACGATCAATGAAGCTCTTCGTCTAGGATTTGCCCCATTCATTGGATATGACGATGTTTCGGATGTATACTCTCTATCTTACTTAGAGAGAGAATCAGCCGAAGCTGAACAATTATTGACCCGCGATCCCTGGAGGCACTGGGTTTTTAATCTGTACGGTGGTGATTTTGAACTAGATTTAGAATCAAATCGCATAGTGTTTGATTCTCGTTGGGGGTTCTATGCAGACCATCGAAGCGAGGACTGGAAGGTTCGGATCCGACCGTATTTCAATTATGACCTCGTACAAATTCAGCGGGATAATCGTCCCGATATTCGTAGCAGTATTACGCGGCATGGGTTGGATAGCTATATGATTCGGAGTTTGGGGTCGCACTGGTCCGCAGGCTTGTTTGTTGACTATGTGACGCGCAATGATCGGAATCTAAAACACTGGGTTTCGATCGTTCCAGGAGTTGAGTACAGTCTATTCCCATATCAAGCTGCAACCCGTCAGGCGATCACATTTGTCTACAGAATTGGGATTCAATATGCAGACTATTTTGAGACAACAATTTTCGGTGAAATACAAGAGTGGTTACCCCGTCACGAGTTAGATGCTACGGTTGCGATCCGGCGTCCATGGGGAGATATATTTAGCGGATTAGAGGGGTCACAGTATTTGCACGATCTATCAAAACAACGAGCGGAACTTTTTGCTAGCCTCTCCGTGCGTCTGTTTGAAGGATTCTCCCTAGAATTCCAGGGAAGTTTTGAAATGATTCGAGACCAACTCTCACTACCAGGTGGCGAGCTATTACTTGAGGAAATTCTCCTTCAGCAACGAGAACTCGCGACCGACTACTATGCCAGTACGAGCATTGCTTTCTCGTACACATTTGGTTCAAAGTATGCCAATGTAGTGAATACAAGATTTTAATGCAGGCGCGATTAATTGCACATAATCTATATAAAGGATTTGTTACAGGGGCAGGGGGAAGGTTGGAAGTATTGCGGGGAGTATCTCTAACGGTCAATCCCGGTGAGGTGGTGGCGATCATGGGGGACAGCGGAACTGGAAAAACGACGCTCCTCCACTTATTAGGTGCTCTTGATCGACCTGATCGTGGGATCGTTTCCTATGATGGGGAAAATATTTTTGAGCAGAATGACGACTCTCTCAGCCGCTGGAGAAATAGATCAGTTGGATTTGTATTTCAGTTCCACCATTTACTGCCAGAGTTTAATGCGTTAGAGAATGTGGCAATGCCGGCACTAATTGGTGGAGAGACACTTCGTAGAGCACAGAGCAGGGCAGGTATGCTTCTTAACCAATTAGGGCTTCGCTCCCGTCTTACTCATCGTCCCTCTGAGCTCTCTGGTGGAGAACAACAACGCGTTGCTGTTGCCCGCGCACTAATGAATCAACCTGCATTAGTTCTTGCGGATGAGCCATCTGGTAGTTTAGATACAAAAACAGCCGGAGCATTGCATAAGGAAATGCTTAATCTGAGTCGGACTCATAATCAGGCATTCGTGATTGCGACTCATAACCCTGCCTTGAGTCAACTATGCGATCGTATTTTTGTCTTAAAGGGAGGCCAGCTTACACGAAGAATGACTTAGTTGCATCTTCCGAGTATTTATATTTGCCACAAAAGTATTTCTTGATCGTTGATTCGTTTGTGGGGGGAGAAAAAGTGCAGGTAGCCGCATGTAAACTTGAAAGTCATGCCTGTACCACAAGATATTCTGAACATCAGACTAGAGCAAGTAGGCTTCATTGATGACCCTCTGGATCCCACCTTGGATCTTTATGAAGAGATTGAAGCCCTCAAGAAGAAAAAGAATGCCATCCTGCTTGCACATTATTACCAAGAGCCTGCAATTCAGGATGTGGCTGATTTTATAGGAGATTCATTAGGACTCTCTCGACAGGCGGCCGAAACCTCTGCTGACATCATTGTATTCGCAGGGGTTCACTTCATGGCAGAAACTGCGAAAATCCTCTGCCCAGACAAAAAAGTTTTACTCCCAGATTTGAATGCTGGCTGTTCTTTGGCGGACACATGTCCGGCAGACGAATTTCAAGCATTTTGTGACCAGCATACTGACCATTTGGTCATGTCATACATCAACTGCTCAGCTGCGGTAAAAGCAAGGAGTGACATCATCTGTACCTCTACCAATGCAGAGCATTTATTACGGATGATTCCAGAATCTCAGCCGGTCATCTTTGCACCAGATCGCAATTTAGGTCGTTGGCTTGAACGTACGACTGGGCGAAGTTTGAAAATCTGGGACGGTGTCTGCATCGTTCATGAAACCTTTAGTGAACGGAAGTTGATCGCCTTAAAGATGGAGTTTCCTGCCGCAAAAGTTCTTGCGCATCCTGAATGTGAGGAGGCGGTTCTCCGACATGCCGATTTTATTGGTTCAACTAGTGGTATTCGTCGATTTGCACGAGAGGATGAGGGTAATTCCTTCATTATTGCAACTGAGGAGGGGATTTTGCATCAGATGAAAAAAGATTCCCCACATAAACATTTCATTCCTGCCCCTCCAGAAAGCGGATGTAACTGTAGTCAGTGTCCTCACATGCGACTCAATACGATAGAAAAGCTCTACTCCTGTATGTATCATGAATTACCGGAGATCCGCATGGATGAAACCATACGTAAACGAGCGCTTCGTCCAATCGAGCGAATGATTGAAATGAGTGAGGGAGTCTCATAATTCACAACAACCGATTCCTCTGAGAGGTGGGGGGATGCATGTCTTGGCATGATTTCGAGTTATTTGATCAGGATGGTCGTCTATCAAACTCAAAAACCCTGTCAACAGACATGCCCACAATATGGTCTGCCTATCCACAGTTGTAGACGTACAAATCTGGCATTCCCTCATCATTTGACTTACATACTGGATAACCCTACCAGCCGATCGTTTTAATATCAAATGTCCAAACTGATAGGTCATATGCCATGGAGAGTGGGCAAGCTGGGCGTAAAATTATGCTTAAGGGTGCAATAATCCCTTGCTGGATAGCTGTGGGTCCCTAATGAATTTTTGATACATGTATGGACGGGATACCCCTGCTGGATCACCATTTCAAGTCCATGCGTGCACTGATGCCGTACGAGAGCAGGGGCTCATTTGCCTCTATGGTTCGTGCAGTGGTGGCTACGGAGAATTGCAATCCTTTCTTCATATGCAGGTTGTATCCAACCCGATAAGCGCGCCCGCTCGGATCCACTGTCATTCCTACAATTGATCGTCCGAGGCTTTTCTTGATCGGTGTTCCATATCCCAGTTCCATCTCTACGCGTTGATCGGTACGCCCCTGTCCCATGGAATGCAGTGGTGTTTCGCGCCAAAGATTTCCGCCATATACATTTCCCCACAGGGGACGTACTCGCATGGAGGGGCCTAGTCCACCCGGCGATCCATACTCAATGGCCCCCATCAATCCCCATTCTCGCATCCCCTCATCTGTATGCAGCATCAACGTACGTCCTCCTAATTCTGCACGCAATCGGCTGGTTGACCAGCGTACTCCGCCGCCCAGTTCAATCCCCACCCCCGTTTCTGCATCTCCTCCATCTTGACGAAGTGCAGCCTCCATGTAGGGCTGCAGGCCCGGTCCGAATCGTAGACTTCCCTCCACGCCTGCACGGACCCGGCGTACCCCCAGATTCGATCTATTCTCTACATCCGCCGTAGCCCAAAACGCATCCACCTCGTAGCTTAGTCGTCCCGTCGTACCCTCCGTCAGAGTTCCAGTCAATCCCAATGCAACCAGTGCAGCATCCACCTCTGACTCCAACATGTCTACTTCGGTCTCGCCGCGTCCAAGCCCCAAGAGTACCCATGTACGCATCCCAGTCCCCGTTTGATAGCTAACATACGGATAGAGCCCCATCAATTGAGACGATGCCGTCCCGGACCGCGTCGGTGTCTCATACTCGCCTTGATCCCAGCTTTGTGCCGCCAGTAGCCCCGCCATCCATCCCTGACTCCACGCATAATCCGCTCCCACGAGCAGGGTCGTGACATCTGAACGCAACGATAGTGCTCCATCGCTTCCACGCATCCGTGTAAAGGCACCCTGCCCCCAGACACTCCATCCTCCCTGCGTGTACTCTGCACCACATCCGCTAAAGATCTGCCCCAAAGACCGGCGTTCGGTCCCATACCGGAGCCAGGATGGATCAGGGACTCGGCACTGTGCCAGTCCTTCCATTCGCCTAGATAATGCTTCCACGACCTGAGAAGCCCATGTGCGAAGGACTCTGGACACATACGCATTCTGGATGCTCTCTTCACTTTCCTCTTCCATCACCGCCTCGGTACGGGCTTCGTGTATCTCCGCATTCATGGCCGAGAGCAAGACAAGCGAAAAGGTCTTCGCCTCCCACACGGGTTCGTCGGAGAGCAGCTTAACTTCAATGGTTTTTGACAGTTCGCCCGGTACAAATATAACCTGCCCTGCCACTGGTTCATAGTCCTTTCCCGCCTGAGCACTCCCGTCCTCACTGGCATAGCTCACCAGCACCGGCAGGGTGGAGGGTATGGATAAGCGCACATCAAACGTTGCCGCACGGCTAGATACCGTGACGCCCTGTACCGAAACACCGGGATTCCCGTCATTATCCAAAATCGTTCCGGTCCCTGTGCCCTGTGCAATGGTCGCATGTCTTGCATTGGAAAGCATCACATGAAAGGTTTCCTCGGATTCCACCTCTGAATCCTCCAATACTTGGATGCGAATCTTGCCCTCGGTGCTTCCCCGCTCAAAGATGACGATCCCCCGAGAGGCAACGTAATCAGATTCTGCATTTGCCGTCTCATCCGAGGATGCAAACTGGACGGTCACTAACTGGGAACTGACCCGATTCAGTCGAACCGGAAGCAGAAGCGAACCTGCTCCCTCCGATGCACTCTCATCATGGATACTCACTGTGAGTGGTGCATCATCATCCTGAATCGTTCCCTGTGCCTCCCCATCGGATAGGCCATCCCCCGACAGACGAACTCGAAAGGTTTCGGTCGGTTCGGTTTCCAAGTCGTCTATGATCGGAACTCGGATTTCCTGCAGTAACTCGCCCGGTTCAAATGTAATCTCTCCCGTAACGGCTTCATAGTCATCCCCCGCCACGGCCGATCCATCCTCCGTCGTATAGGTAAAGGTCATAGGCTTGCTATCCTGACCACTCAACTCTACCGCGAATACTGCCTCCGGTGCCGACTCGGTGACTTCCACATCTCGGATCCTCACCATCACGGGATCCTCATTGTCTACAATGACGCCCTGAGCCTCAAATTCCCCCAGCACCCCATTCTGCGCACCCCTCAACTGCACCCTGAACGTTTCCTCTTCTTCATGAATCTCATCGTCCAGAATCTGTATCTCAATATATTTTCTGGTCTCCCCAGAAATAAAGCGCAGCGGACTTTGCGTCTGCACCTGATAGTCCAGGGAAGCGTTCGCCGTCTCGTCGGTGACCGAAAACTCAACCTCGGTATCGCGTCCGGGCAGGGTACGACTGAGGGTCACGGCAAAGCGGGCTTCTCCTGCATCTTCGCTCACGGTCACCAAACCCTCTATGTTGACGATCGGTAGCGCATCATCATCACGAATCGTTCCCGTGGCCTTGGCATCCACCAACTCCGCATGCTTGGGGGCGGACAACTGTAAGAAAAAGGTCTCCTCTATTTCCTCTTCCGTGTCATCTATGATCGGTACAGAAACCTCGCGGCGGGGCGTGTCCGGTGGGAATTCCAATACACCGCGTTGGTACATATAGTCCAGAGACTCCATTGCCGTCTCAGCAACAGTCTCAAACGCGACATGCACGGTCTGCACCGGGTTCGGCGGATCCAGCGTCACCACAAACGTCAATTCTTGTTCACTTTCCAATGCCGAAGCATCCTCAACCCGCAACCGGTACACATCATTATCTTCAATCGTCACCGTTGCCTCACCCGGATCCAGCATCACCCCCGCCGTCTCCATCAATCGGATCTGAAAGGTTTCTTCTCCTTCAAATAATTGATCGTCTATGATCTCCATTTCAAGGATTGCCGTCCTATTCCCCGCAGGGATTTGTAAAGGATTCTGAGGTAGCGTATAGTCTATCTGTTCTGTGGCAGTCAATCCAATCGTTTGAACTTGCAGATTCAGGTCAAATGGCGCTGCCGGGGTGATCTCAATTGGCACCGAAGCTGTCCCCGCATCTTCGGAAACCGTCAGATTCTGAATCGCCAATGTAATCAAGTCATCGTTATCTAGAATCGTAAGGTAGGTCCCGATCTTGCCCGATCCAAGTGCCGGGCTTTCGCCGGTAATCAAGATCGTCTCCGCTGGTTCATGAATCAAATCATCTAATGGCATCAAGTCAAAGGTTGCAATACCTACAGTCCCATTCGCCGGAATCGTCAGGTCAATCGGGGATACGGCTTCATAGTCGGTTCCTGCCACGGCAGAGCCATCACTTACCGAAACGGTCACCTCAGTGTCTTCACTGCTCGGAGTATCCAGCATCGCCGTCACCGTGACCTCCGTACTTCCTGCGTCTTCATTCAACTCAAAAGGATCCAAGTCAAGCGTGACACCGGCGGCCTCGTCATCATTCAGAATCGTCAACGTCATATCCGAGGGGCCGGTTACATCTTGCCTATTTGTCACCTGACCGCGCACGGTCACCGTCTTATTCGGGGCATCTACATCATTGTCCGCCGCCGTGATCGTGACTGTTCCTGTACTGGTCATTTCTCCTGATTCAATCCTGAGCGTCTGGTTGGAACTCAACGTGTAATCCCCTGTCGTAGCAGGTGAATCTGGGACCGCAGACACTTCAACCACCGTCTCCACAGTTGATGCGGAGCTCAGACTCGCGGTAATTAGCGTGTGCCCATCAGCTTCGGAAATCGCAGTCGGAGTTAATATCAGCATCACTTCTGGGGTGGTGTCTACATCAGAGAGTGTAAGTGTGGCTGGGCTCACCTGTAGGCGGCCCACCCGTATCGTCCCCGTAACCAGAACTGTTTCGTCTGGCTCACCCAGGTCATCAGGGATTGGAGTGAACGTAAACGTCTCCGTTCCCTCTATTTCGTTTGCCGGAATCGTCAAGGTAAACGAGGGTACGGCGAAATAGTCCGTCCCTGCAATGGCCGTTTCATCTTCCACCGAAATAGCTACCCTCGTATTAGTACCTCGCGCAATATCTAACGTTGCCGTCACCGTAACCTGCTCACTTCCAGCACCTTCATTTACCTCGGGGGGTGCCACTGAGAGAGTAACTTCCTGGGCCGTGTCATCATCCAGAATCGTCAAGAACACATACTCTGGATCCTCCACTCCTTGCGCATTCATCATCTGGCCCCTCACGATCACCCTCTTATCTGGACCATCTATTCGATTATCCAGGGCCATGATCGTAACCAGCCCTGTACTCTTGGTTTCTCCCGCCTCAATCGTAAGCGTGACGTTAGAACTCAATGTGTAATCTGCGGGAGACACCGGAGCAACCAATATATCGATCATCGTGTCCTCGCTCAATACATCGTTTAGGGATGCCCTAACTGTCGTGATTCCCCCTGATTCCATAATGGTGGACGGATCTAAATTTAGAGTCACGATCGGTTTCAGATCCTCACAGGAGACAGGATAAGGGTCAGGATAAGTATTAAGCCTAATCTTCCCTATACTTGACAGATCTAGAATCTTTTGAGGCAGGCACTTAATGGGATTACCATTAACACTAACGGTCAGTGGTGACTCTGTTTGGATACCATCAACATCAAAGATATTCTCAGGCAGAGTGGTGAGAGAATTCCTGTGTAAGAACAGTTCTTTCAAACTGCGAAGATCTGCAAAGATATTCTCATGGAGGGTTTCAAGAGAATTATCAAATAAATCAAGGCGCTCCAAACCGTAGAGACCTATAAAGACATCCTCACGCAGTTCGTTGAGAGAATTCCTATCTAAATACAGTTGTTTCAGACTAGAAGAGGGGCCTGCAAAGATACCCTCAGGCAGTTCGTCGAGAGAGTTTTTACTGAGATCAATACTTTCCAAACTGGAGGGACCTACAAATAGATTTTTGGGCAACTCATTGAGACCATTGCCTGCCAGCCCCAACCTTTTCAGGCTGGAGAGATGATAAAAAATATCTTCGGGTAGATCTATGCTGGGATGACCTTCTAGTTGCAACACGTTCAATCCGGAGAGTCCGGCAAAGTCATCTTTCTCTATTGATTCGATCCCAGTATTCTGTATATCCAAACTTTTGATTACTGATAACTGGTCGGCGGTAACGGTTGCACATTCGCTTTGATTTGGAATTGCACTGAGAATTTTGTCCCTGACTTGCGGAGTTCGACCGCAAATATCTACTGTTTGCGCCGTGCTATCCAGCACAAAGAACATCAGAAAAAAACTGACGATCACTCCCAGACATTTAGAGGGTAATCTTTGCATGATTTTGATACGTCAGAGGATAATGCAAGATAATCTATTATTTACAAGTGGGAGCACGAATGAGATGGGTTTTATGAGGAATGTTTATTGCAGGCAAGAGCCTAACCTTTCACGGTGAGATGGGATTCCACCACGAACTTTGTGGATAGAAGTTGTGGCCTCCACAGAAGAATAGAAGTGCACTTCTGAATTTTCAGATATTCTATGATCTGTTCCGATCATCTTGACTTTTTGGGTTTTTCCGTTCACATTGGTCGGCTTTGATGTTTGCTCTCTGTGGTAAGCCATCATAGACTCAATCAAAATATAGCCACAATATCTTGGTAAAATCGTAACTATCTTGATCCCTGAAGAAGACTCAATCAGCGGAATCAGACCGCGAACAAAACACCTGATATTGAAACCAGCCCAGATGAGGCCAGAACTGTTCCTCGCAATGACCACACAACATCCCTGTTCTATTGGTCTCTGGGCAGACAAGATACCCTCTCTTGTGAGGAAAAAATACCAATCTATACTCCCATATATCCATGGTTACCTAGTCAGCCTACCGATCAGTACCGCCCCCCCCCAAATATATCTCAACATTGAATCTATGAGGCTACTTAACATGAGTAACGAGTAATTTTAGCTCAAACAGAGTAACTCATTCCAAACAAACCGAGATAGGACCGGCAAGTTTACAACCTGCTCAGTCAGAAAAGGTTGTGTTCCTACATCCCATGTCAACCACGATCCTGCCACGGGAACAGGCAGAGTAAGGCAGTGAAGGTGATAGAAAATTTTGATTTAAGAATCAATGAGGATTAAAAATTCGTTTGAAATCCCAGTGTAGGCTCAAACCTTCGTTGAACCAAGTAATGGAGGCCGGATCCAATAGGTTCAAAAGTATATCTGGCCTCCGCTCGGAGAAAAATGGATCCCCGGATCTGAATTACGGTTGCAAAAAGTAATGCACTCTGTTCCGAGAAAGCGGTGAATATATCCGAGAATCTCCGCTCCCCTAAACGATCCACACCAACTTCAAGATGATTAAAGGTGCTGTTTCTCATGAAAAGACGGAAATAAAATTCACTCAATGGCTGTGAACCAAAGTGTCTGCGCCAGCTGTATGCAATCCAAAATGACTCCCCAAGCTGAAGTTCCAGTTCTGTTAACAGATCATTCACGCCACGAGCTTCCTCCAAAGTTAAGCCGGTGAAATCACTTGGTTTAATGTGTTCCAGATCCGAATCGCCACGAATAATACGGTTCCGGGGGTTACTTACACTGAATAATGTCCCAATGTAGCCGGGAATAAAATGACGACTGCTGTAGAAGGCTCCGACTCTTAGTCTGAAGCTCAGGACATCCAGAAAACCGGAACTACGTATATCTGCACCCAAAGCTAGGCCGTCCCCATATGTTGTATACCATGCATAGCTGGCATAAGGAGCGAATACTACGCGAGCTGTTTCAAATATCTCGCTCTCAAGATCAATACTCCAAGCAGCAAGTTTGGTGGGGGAATGGCTCGCATAATTGATTCCAAGCTGGCTGGCATATGGGAGATCCAAACTTACTCTGCCACCAACTAAGTTGTCCAAAAATAAATCGGCGGTAAACCCACTGAACCCAACTCTTCCATTGGTCCAGGCCAGTTCAAGTCCTATGGTTCGAGCATCCCAAGAGGTTGAAGAGCGGTAATGATTAACGACATGTCCTATTCCAAGTCGTAGATCACGAATGTGGCCGATACGTACATACAGCTGGTCGGTTTGGATGCGTGCATATCGAATTAGACGCAATATATCGTAGGCTTCGTCCCAATCTGGATTGTATCGTCCGAGAGGTCCCTGTCTCATATCTCCTCTCAACTGTATTCCAAATGGATGACGGGCAACCTCAAGGTTTAGTAATGCTATGCCTCTCCATTGTGGACCAATTAGGGAAAATCCTGCCATCCCGCTAATCTGTCTATGCGTCTGCCACCGCTGCCTCACAAGTATTTCTGACAGCTGGTTCATGGATCCAAAGCCGCTCTGTGCCGCACATTCCGTGAACGAGATCCATAGAAAAATGAAACTAACACTAAGAAACCTAAACATAATTGAATTGAACAATAAGGAACCTAGGAAACACAGATGCTGTACTCTCATACGAACCTACAATGAGCGAGAATTTTCCAAATAGGCTCGGACTCTTTCTCTTGGAGACAGTACTGTATCCTGGTGAGCAGAAGAATCTACATGTCTTTGAGCCAAGATACAAGGAAATGGTAGCTACTTGCCTTGCCGACCAGATTCCGTTTGTGATCGTGCGCGGGAATGAAAGACACATAAGAGAGATTGGTTGTGTTGCTCAGATTGAACGAGTACTTGCACAATATGCAGATGGACGAGTAGATATTGCTGTTGAAGGAGTTCAGCGGGTTCAAATAATTCAAATAGATCGGTCCAAGTTATATCAACGGGGAAGCTTAGAGAAATACAGTGATACGACTGAATTAGTGTCTGTTTTCGCCAGAGAGCAGTTGATTGCGAAGCACATCAAACTTTTAGAAATTGCTGGTCGAACCGTAGATCCTCAATACTATAACTCTAACCAATGCGTTTCATGGTTGATCGGACGTAACTGCGGCCTCTCACTGGATCAACGACAGAACTTGCTTGAGATACAAAGTGAGAATGAACGTATTCAGTTCTTGGTAGATTACCTCTCAGAGTTAATCCCAAAAGTCGTCGAAAAATGGGAAATTCGTTCTCGGATCATGTCAAATGGGCATTTCAAGGACTTCCCGGATGGGGAAGACTAAGTGGATATGCCGCGAATAGGTTTATATTCACTATACGAGATTCAGTGCGGTAGGTTTAGGTTGGATGGAGGTGCAATGTTTGGAATTATTCCACGTGTCTTATGGGCACGACGGATGATGCCAGATGACAGGAATCGCATCCACCTGTGTATGAGATCACTACTTCTGGAAGGAGAGGAACGTGTAATATTGATCGATACCGGAGCAGGCAACAAGTATTCGGACCGTTTCCGAGATATCTATGCGATGGAAGAAAATACGATTGATTCATCCTTAAAGAATGCTGGATACTGTGCTGATGATGTGACCGATGTAATTCTGACACATCTTCACTTTGATCACGCAGGTGGGAGCACGCATTACAAAGGTTCAGCAATTGTACCCAAATTCAAAAATGCGACCTACCATCTTCAACAGGAGCATCTTGAATCTGCCAGAAATCCAAATATCCGAGAGAGCGCCTCCTTTTTCTCAGATAACTTTGAACCACTCGTAGCCTCAGGTCAGCTAAAAACTCACAAGAAAGGGGGTAATATTTTTCCAGGGATAGAGTTGTTGGTGATGAATGGACATACGACTTCGCAACAACTAATCAAGATTAGCGGAAAAGAGGGAACCCTTGTGTTCTGTGCAGATCTACTCCCAACCATCCATCACCTGCGAGGGCCATGGGTAATGGCCTATGATATAAGACCATTGATTACCGTCAAAGAAAAAGATCTTTTTCTTCGTGAGGCACTGTTACATCAGTGGCAGCTATTTTTTGAGCATGATCCCGAAGTTGCCGTAGCAGGCGTGTGTGAAACTCAGAAAGGGATCTCTACATGCTCTCCCAGACCGATAAATGAATTGTTTTAGTTCTGGAACCAGAGAGGAAGGCGGGAGTTTATCTATCAAATTTAACCGTTATTCGATTGCCTGAACGTTACCTAGTGTGCATAGAGTGCGATATTTAGTCGTAGCGAGTCAACACCACAATCAAGTGCGCTCTTGGCGTTTATCAAACTGGTTTATCGAGTAAAGACATCTTTACTACATCTTTTGTTTGTGTTTTCGATGGGTTTCAGCCTGTCGGTCAATGCACAAGATGCCTCTTTGGATCTCATAGAATCTGACCTCGGTCGTAGTCTCTTTGAATTGAACGTAGAGTGGGGGGATACAGAGCCAAGTGTAGGGGGGCTTTTGGAGGTGACCACTGTGTTGGATCTTCCGTCTCTAGTTCAACCCAGTGTTCGTGTACTTGCCGCAGAATATGATGAATATCCATTCGATCTGGTAGAGGGAATCGGTACTGAGGCTGCTTCCGTAGTTGGACTGGGCCTATCTCGAAAGCGACCAACTGGAACGCTCGTCGCTCGTCTAATCACTTACGATTCAACCTCTTTTAAGTTAAGGCGATATAGACATATGCGTATTGAGGTGACATATCCTGTCTCGCAATTTGCCAATAAGGACTACGCTACCTCAGACAATCCACATTTAGATGTGAGCCGTAGCGTTCTCGCAGATGGGAATTTTATTAAGATTGCAATAGATGAAACTGGAGTGTATCGGATTGATCGCACTTTTCTTGAGTCACTGCCTGGGTTAGAATTATCCGCTAATAATATAGATCCAGAACAGATAAGAATTTTCGGGAATGGAGGAGTCCCTGTTCCCGCCCATAATAGTGCTCCTCGAATTGCAGATTTAGCAGAGAATCAGGTATTTGTACAAGGAGGCGGGGATGGTAGCTTTGATGAAGGAGATGCATTATGGTTCTTTGGTAAAGGCCCAAGCGGGTGGAAGAGTAAACAACTCACTGATTCAAGAGGACGACCTCTCAGAGACGCCAGTGGAGAACTCATTCGCGAATGGTCTCACTATGTACATCCATTTGATTCAACGAATTACTACTTTCTGGACATAGGAACCTCCCCAAGTCAAGCATATGTTCAGGAGACCTATCCAGATATTTCTCCATCGGTCACCCTTTCCGAAGTTGAGGGACGCTATTTTGTAGATCTTGATGAATATTTATGGGGTCGGGAAGGGGGACACTCTGGACATACTTGGGTTAGTACATTGATTCCAGGTGCAGGGCCTGGGCGCTCGGTCTTTGAAGAATTATTCTTGCCGGGATTCAGTGGTGGTACGATCAAATACCAAATTCGGGCAGCCATACAAAGTAATCCTGCCACAACGCTACATTATCGAGATGGAACCACTACACTTCACAGTGTGAACTACGGAACAACATTCAACTCTGTCACTTCATCGATTGCACGTTCAGGGATCGCAGAATTTGAGCAGACGGTTGTTTCGGGGCAGACGATCAGTCTTGTTGCAGATCTTGAAGATCAAGTAGGAGGCCCTCAAGCTGCCCTTGACTGGGTCCGCGTGTTTTACCCAAAAGTATTACAGGCAGGGGAGACTCCTCTTCAATTTAGTACACCACTCGCTCAGATTGGTACGTTTACATTCGTCCTACAAGGATTCAATTCTGAACCCATCATCCTTGACATTACAGAGCCAGGGTCTTACCGCTGGCTTGGTACCCAAGTCCAAGGTAGTGATTATCTGATTCAGACCACCGTGACCTCCTTGGATCAACCTCGCGAATTTATTGCATTCTTCCCAGAACAGATTAAGTCCCTGAATGCAGCGACCGCATGTGGATCGAACTGCGCTCTTTCGTCACAAAATCTGCATGGGATTCAGTCATGGCCTGATTTCGTGATTATCGCGCCCAGTCAATTTGTACCTTACGCTCGAGTTCTGGCAGACCGCAGGCAATCCGAAGGACTGAGTGTAGAGGTAGTTGATGTGTCTCAGATCTACAACGAATTTTCGGGTGGGCAACAGGATATTCGAGGCATACGAGATTATTTGAAGTTTATCTATGATCGAAGTCCTGATGCAGACAGGTTATTGAAATATGTTCTCTTATTCGGAGATGGTCACTTTGACTACCGGAACTTGGACGCGTCGGCTACATTTCCGAATCTGATCCCTCCGTTCCAGACAGAAGAGTCCTGGAACCCTGAAACGTCTTACACAACAGATGATTATTTCGGATTACTGGATGATAACGAGGGGCTTTGGCCTTATATACAAGGTACCTTCTCTGGTCTGAGTACCGACCTCAATGAGCGTGTGGATGTGGGTATTGGTCGTTTTACGGTACATACAGTTGAGGAGGCACAGTTGATGATTGATAAAATTGAACACTACGAGAGCCCAGCCACATATGGTCAATGGCGGAACCGATATCTGTTTTTGGCAGATGATGGACCGACGGGAACCACCGGATCACAAGATGATCGGGACTTACACACCCAGAATACAGATGTGGTCGCGGTTGCTGTAGAGAAACTTGCTCCTGAAATCAACCAGCAGAAAATCTATGCTCTCTCCTATACACGGCAGTTTTTGAATACTTGGCGAATTCCCAAAGCACGTCAGGATTTGTTGTCTGCGATTGATGAGGGTACGTTAGTAGTGAACTACAGTGGTCATGGAGGCGAGCAAGCATTAGCGCAGGAAAATTTATTTAACGTTGAGGATTCCCGTACGCTACAGAATTATGATGCACTCCCTGTTTTCATTACCGCAACCTGTTCATTTGGAAGATGGGATCTGGGAAATATGCAAACAGGGGCAGAGGAGCTCCTTCTCAATTCAGGAGGTGGAGCCATCGCTCTTCTGACTACCGTACGCACCGTGTACACATCTGGGGATGAAACAAGACTTAATGTTGGATTGAATGTAGCACTGAACCAGCAGCTATTCAAGCGTGAACCCAATGGCCTGCTCCCACGCCTTGGAGATGCTTTACGAAGAACAAAGAATCAAAGGGTTGGCTATGAGGGAAATAACCGCAAGTTCAACCTCTTGGGAGATCCAACTCTGCGTCTAGGACTTCCTTCAAATTACGCTGCTATCTCTACGATCAACCAAGTAGAAATTCAGAACACTACGGGGAACATGCGGGCTCTGGAACGGATGGAGTTGAAGGGCGAAATTCGTAAACCCGATGGTTCAATTGACCCATCCTTTGAGGGCACGGTCTCCTTAATAGTTTTTGATGCGTTGAGGCAGGTACCAATTCCCCTAGACAAACTTCGCTACATGCCTCAGCCGTACTATGAGGTACGGGAAGATCTAATTTGGCGGGGTAGTACTCAGATTACGAATGGTGAGTTTACCGCTCGGTTCGTGGTTCCCAAGGACATCTCCTATGCGAACCGTCCTGGAAAGATTGCCTTGTATGCACAAAGTGCCTCAGCACATCTGAATGGCTATACAGACCGGTTCATTGTTGGTGGTACATCTGGTGATGTAGCCAATGATATTACAGGGCCTGAGATTGAACTGTATCTCGGAGATGAAAGCTTCACCAGCGGAGGTCTGGCACCTTCGCAGCCCGAAGTATTCGCCAGAATCTATGATGAGAGTGGGATCAATACCGTTGGAGCAGGCGTAGGGCATGAAATGCTGCTCGTCATTGATGGTAACGAACTGGAAGCAATCAATATCGGCAACCTCTATGAAAGTGATAAAGATTCTTATCAACAAGGATCCGTAGCCTATTCATTTGATGAAGCACTTTCACCTGGACCACATACACTTAGTCTTCGGGCATGGGATGTGGTCAATAATTCGGGTGAGGCTTCACTTGATTTTGTCGTAACAGATACGGAAGAACTAGTCATTAGGAACGTATTCAATTACCCAAATCCGACATCTGGTCCAACACGATTTGTGTTTGAACACAATCAGCTTCCAGGCACGCCGGTTAAAGTGCGTGTTCGTGTGTATACTCTTGCAGGTACTCCGATACGAACACTGGATACAGAAGAACTTTTACCCGCTGGTCCTATACAAATTTTATGGGATGGGTTAGACGATGATTATGCAAGACTCTCCCCTGGAGTGTATTTATATAAGTTGAGGGCAGAAGTCATGGGGGCTGAGGCACAGCATATAGCCGAGATAATAGAAAAATTGGCTGTAGTTCGTTAGGCATATTAATCTATAAATACTTCACTAAATTTATAATTCACGGAATGAAGGACTTCATATTCAAATTTAGAACGATCCTCACACTTTTTATCCTGATTGCCAGCGGCGGTTTGGTTCAGTATACATCCGCACAAACAGGCGCTGCAGCGGTGGTATTTCTTATGATTGAGCCAGATAGTAGAGCTGCTGGTATGGGGAATGCTGGCGTTGCGGTCGCGGATAATGCAAATGCTATATTTTGGAATCCTGCGGGTCTCGCAGATCAAGTAGGGACTGAAATAGCGTTGACACACAGCAACTGGCTTTCTGAATTAACCTCCGATCTCTTTTTTGAGTATCTCGTCGGAAAGTATCATATAGAAAATTGGGGAACGCTGGGTGGGCACATTACTTTTCTCAACCTCGGCGAGCACGAACATAGAGACGAACTGAATAATCCGTTGGGAACCTTCCGATCGTATGATCTTTCCGTGGGAGTCTCTTATGGATTTAAGGCAACCAAGCACCTCTCTCTTGGTACGGGCGTGCGTTGGATCCGATCCAACCTTGCAAGTGTAGATGTTGGCGCTCAAGAATCTCAGCCTGGAGTTTCTGTCGGAGTAGATATTGCTGCGCTGTACAAATTCCCCTCTTTCCTGTTGGGCAGCGTAATTGGAAGTTATAACCTGGGGCTTAACCTCGCGAATATGGGACCGAAAATTCAGTACTCAGATAGTGAACAGGCAGATCCCATTCCCACAGTGATACGTTTCGGTCAAGCCCTAACACTTGATTTTGACAGTTATAACAAGATTACAATTGCTACGGATGTTTCAAAAATGCTGGTCCGTCAGCGCATAAATGAGACCTGTATTGATGAAAATGATCCTGCAACCTGTACTACCGAATTTTCCTCTGATCCCTTTTATCGGGCAATCTTTAGCGCATGGAGTCCGATTGAAGTTCTTAGTTCAGCGGTGAACAGTGAGGAACAGGAATTCCAGAATCTATCGGTTATTAACCAACTTCTCTTGTCAACTGGTTTTGAATACTGGTACAACGACTTATTTGCCATTAGGGGAGGATATTTTTACGAACATCCGCAAAATGGGAATAGGCAATTCATGACATTCGGAGCCGGGATCCGATATAATATTGTTGGAGTTGATTTTTCGTATTTGGTTGCTCTCAAGGAAAATCATCCACTTTCGGATACGATGCGTTTCTCACTCCTGTTGAACTTGGCACGATAGTTCGGATGGGGGTCTTCAGTGCTGGATGAGGGAATTCATTGTCGCACTGTCGTGCCTGCTATGGTTGTACAGTTCAAGTGCTCAGTCTGTTGAACCGGCGGATGCCCACTACAATATTGTAGCCCTCCGCATAGAGTTTGCTCCTGATACGACTCGGTTTACAACTGGCGATGGCACGTTTAATGGATTAACCTTTCCTCTGAAGAATAGGGTAGATCCGCTCCCTCATGATGCTCCTTATTTTCAGGCTCATCTTGATTTTCTTGAGCATTATATAGCAACTGCCAGTGCAGGCAAAACCACTCTCTCTACATTCCTGATTCCTGAAATAATCCAATTGGATCAGCCGATGGCGAACTATAGCCCGACCGGATTGGATTCTGGGGGTGAGGAAGAGCTTTCCAAGTTGGTTACATTGGTGCATGACTCATGGAGTGAAGCCAATCAGGTCAGCATGTTTGATCCCGCGCGATTGTCGCATGGGAAAACTGCTTTTCTTCTGTTTCATGCCGGAGTAGGACGTGATGTGGAGCTGATTGGTACCACGCTCACCAAAACTCCCCAAGATTTACCCTCGGTGTTTATTAATTCTGGTGCACTATCTCGTGGAGGCTTCAATGGATTACAATTCAAGGGCATCCCTGTGGATCATTCTATGATTCTTCCTCGGACAGAAACCCGTTCAGGAATAAATTCAATTACGGATCAGCCTTATTTACTTGAATTATCAATTAATGGACTCTTGGCAGCCAGTTTTATGAGCTACTTAGGAGTGCCTGACCTATTCAATACGGAGACTGGGGAGTCTGTCATCGGTCCTTATGGATTAATGGATCCACTAGGGATTTTTGCATATGGCGGCTTGTTTCCACCACTTCCCAGTGCCTGGACGCGTGTTGTTCTCGGGTGGGTGGAGCCGATGAAAATCGAGACCTCTGGCACGTATGACTTACCGGTCGGAGAGGTTGCTAAGCTTGAGATTTCGCAGGCCGAATATTTCCTGCTGGAAAATCGAGTGCGTGATCTCGAGAATTCTGGGCTCTCGATGCAAATATGGAATCGTGGATCCACAAGTGTCCAGACTATTCCGAAGGTGAGCGATGATTTTAATCCGTTCAATATTGAAGGATTTCAAGGTGGGGTTGTTACGCAGGTTAACTCTTACGACTTTGCACTTCCAGGACGAGATTCAGATCAAAAGCAGTATAATGGAGGGATTTTGATCTGGCACATTGATGAGCGCCAGTTTGCACGGACAGGAAATAATGATCCGACCAGATTGGCGGTGGATATTGAAGAGGCGGATGGAGCACAGGACATCGGATTTGATGGAAATATTGGTTCGCCATTTGACTTCTACTTTGAAGACAATCCCTCCAGTGTGACATTGCCGTCTGGACGAACAGTCCCTCTCTATATTAATCAGTTTGGTCCTAATACAACCCCAAATAGTCGTGCTAATGGGGGAGGAAGTAGTTTTGTGACACTGGATAATTTTTCAGGGACTGGATCGGTCATGTCTTTTTCATTTCAAAAGGATCAGGATGGTCCTGTCTCGGATCTTGGATCCGTTTCGCTTGGAGTTGTCACGAACTCGGAGGGAAGTATTAGTTCATTGGAGAATCACACCGCAGTATTTACGGGGACAGAGGTTCTGATTCCCAGTATCGGACGTATCCCTGCTCAGGTGCGTCCTGCTTTCAGTTCGGATGAACTTACAACAATTAATGTCTCATCTGGGGCGGACGCTCTTTTTCAAAGTTACAGGATTCGGGATAATGCCCTGGAACTGATCAACTCCATTACGCTCCCGACACAACTTTCACCCCAAAGCCCTGTCATCTATTCTGATCAGGCACATTATGCTCTCTTTTCAAACGCTGAACAATCCCAGGTCATCCGAATCCATTCCAACCAGGTTGATACCTGGGATATGAATGATGCAGGGCTGGGGATTGTCGCAACCGATGCCGGCATTTATGTATTTGGAAAGTCTCATGTAAGGGTACTTGGGGGAGAGTCCATCTGGACATACCAACTTCATGGCGACATGGGCTATCCAGTCATGGGTAAAGATCGAACCGGGCTCTGGGGAGCAATTTCTGGTGCTGACGAATTAGTCATTTTTCATCCAGATGGATCTGTTCTTGAGGTTTCTGCGTCAGCATATCTTGGAGAATCTGATTTTTCAAAAGTAATAACAATTGTAGATCTGAATCAGGATGGAATACTGGATCTGCTTACCACTGCGGGAAATCAAGTTGTCGCCTTTTCTCAAGGGGGTGCACTCCTTCCTCCATTTCCCATTGAAGTTGGTGCACCAATTCTTAGTACACCACTCGTATTTGAATCTGATCAGTCCATTGTAGTTGTTGTGGCGGCCACCGATGGCAATATATATGCCTCAGATCTCGGACAAAATGGGAGAATGCTTTCTGGCTTTCCTTTATCCGCAGGGCATTCTTTGGAAGCTTCCCCACTTTTGTCAAGTGATCGTTTGAGTGTTATCACACAATCGGGGACTCTTCAAAGTTATTCATTAAGTAATGTCTCCCGTCTACTGTGGTCGGAACAGTATGGTGGGGCACAAAACAGCAGTTTTGTGGCTTTAACCTCAGATACAGAACAGGCAACCTCTCTACTCAGTTCGGCGGAAACTTACAATTGGCCGAATCCAATTCGAGAGGGATCCACATTTTTTCGGTGCATGACCAATGAACATTCAGAGGTATCCATTACGATAGTAGATGTGGCGGGATCACTGATAGATTCATTTAATTTTAGCACATCTGCCGGCGTCCCCTACGAGATCCAATGGCAAACGGATGCAGTCAGTGGAGTTTATTACGCAAGAGTGAAAGCCACCTCTGATTCTGGGGTAATGGATTCTCATTTGCTCAAGATTGCGATTATTCGATGAAATGGTTCGCTTGCACATTACTGGCTGCTGGACTCGTTGCAAGTACGCAGGCTCAGATTTCGCCCGGTCAACTCAACTTCAGCCGTCCAACCTTGGACTGGTACCAGATTGAGACAGAGCACTTTATCGTCCTGTTTCATGCGGATGAAGATGGTCACGGATCCAGTCGATCTGCTCAGGTTGCAGCACGCGTCGCAGAGGAGATTTATGGTCCAATCACTGAGTTGTATGGATATGAACCTAACAGTAAAGTGCATATTGTGCTCAAAGACTATGAAGATTATTCAAATGGGGCAGCATTCTTTTTTGACAATAAAATCGAAATTTGGGCACCTGCACTTAATTCGCCATTGAGAGGAGCCCATGATTGGATGCGTAACGTAATTACGCACGAATTTACGCACATTGTACAGATTCAGTCGGCTATGAAATTTCCCCGGTCTGTTCCTTTCGGCTATCTCCAGATACTGGACTATGAAAATGTCCGCCGTCCAGATGTTCTATATGGCTACCCCAATGTTCTTGTTAGTTTTCCCATTGTAGGTCTAAGCAATCCGGCATGGTTTGCCGAAGGGACTGCTCAGTTTCAGCATGATCATATGCATTATGATCAGTGGGATTCGCATCGGGATATGTTGCTACGGACTCAAGTTCTGGAAAACAAGGTGCTAAGCCTCAGAGAATTGGGAAGTTTTTACTCCAAAAATAGCCTGATGCGCGAGGGAGTCTATAACCATGGTTATGCATTCACACTCTACTTGGCGAACAAATATGGGACGGATATCTTATCTCAAATTAGCGATCATTTGGGGGAATGGGATACTTGGCGTGTAGAGAAAGCCATTCAATCTGCTACCGGAGAAAATGCAGACGATATTTTCAATCAGTGGCTCACTGAACTCAAGTATTCGTACCAAGAGTCTACTTTGCCAATTACAGAGTCATTCACTGAAGAGGTGTTAATTGAACCAGATGGATATGCGAATTATTTCCCAAGATTTTCTCCTGATAATTCAAGATTAGCTTACATCTCTAATAGAGGAGAGTACTATGGTCGGGTCAGTCTGTACATTCGAGATTTAGCCGATGATACACTGATCGCTCATGACCTCGGAGCCGTGGCGGGTGAGTATATCTGCTCTCTCGGTCATCGGATCAAATCGGGGGTGACTGGCGGAGCTGCATGGAGACCAGATGGGAACGCATTGGTATATGCAAAACAACGAACCACTCCCGAGGGATTTCTCTATACGGATCTCTACCTCTTTGAACTTGATACCCAAGAGTCAACCCAATTCACCTATGATGCCCGGGCATCGCAGCCCGCTTGGGATTCAACGGGAACTCAAATTGCCTATGTTACATCTGAGGACGGTACCAGTAATCTATGGCTTCTTGATGTGAAGACTGGTAAGACCAGTCCTGTAACACAATTCCAGAATGGAACACAGGTTACAGGTCCTGCATGGCATGGTGATTGGATCTACTTTGCTCAGCTTGATCCAGGAAGCCATGGAAACGATCTATGGCGTATCAGAGCAGACGGCTCAGATCCAACTCCTGTTTTGCAGACCCCATCCGATGAACGGTCTCCTATGGTTGCAGATGGAGTATTGTATTATTCCTCAGATGCAAGCGGAATTTACAATATCTATCAGATGACCGATGAGATGCCCCTACAACTGACTCAGGTAATCGGCGGTGCTTTCATGCCAGATGTTAGATCAGATGGGGCAATTACTTATTCAACATACAGGTGGGATGGATACAAAATTGTGTTACTTGAACAACCAGAGGATCTGGAATCTGTAATTTCGTATACACCCCCAGAATTTCTCACCAAGTCCATTCATGAAGATCGCTCAACGAATGACTCGGATGTACGACCATTGAGCCCAGAAAGTCTTTCCAACGTTCTTGTTGAAGATCAGCTATTAGGGATTGACTCATTAGCAATTTCATCTTATGAAGCAGACTTCACACGCTTTACCGTTTCACCGGTAGTCCGTTTGGATCACTATGTTGAGAGACGACTGGAAGGACGAGTTCGAGGTCGTGCAGAGACCTTCTGGCGGAATCTGAAATTTGGTACATACCTGTCTTCAAGAGAAATCTTGGAGGGAATGAGCTTCTTTGGTGGGCTTCTACTTGGTCCAGGCTCCCATGATGATGGTCAAATTTTTGCGCCGGCCAATTTATTGGCATTGGAGCGTGATATATTTCTTCAATTCGATTACTCAAAGGGCTTTCGGCTTATTCCCAAAAAATGGTCCCCTCAAATTTCGATTCATCTGTTCAATATCCAACGAATGGTTGAACGAGGGTTGTCTATTGAGGAACATCCTTGCACCGCCTGTTTGCCGGAGTTGACTTATGCAGACCTGACCTATGGATTATGGGAGGGTAATATCTATCTGCGTAGCAAGATCAATCGTAGTATGGTACTGGAAGTTGGCTATCGATACAGTCCTTACCGTGTGACGACCAATCGGTTTTATTCAAGGGAGTTGGCGGATTGGATTCCAAGTTCTTCATCACGTTATTACATTGGTCGTAGCTATTTGGCAAACGCCTATTTTGAGTTGCAGCCGCCTCATCGCGAAACGGATATTCAGCGCACAGGTCTTCGACTGACTGCATCATATATTCGGGAAACGGGCAGATTGCTTGATCAATTCGATCTTCGGGATGGCCAGTTGGTTCCGGTCTACAATACCAGTATTCTTCATCGGCTTAGAGTTGATCTGGGTGGAGGGTTCCGATTACCGGGTCAATTATTAGGTACGTCGCACGCATTGAGCTTCAGGGTAGCGGCCTCCACTTTATTTGGAAAGGAGACCGATTCATTCTATTTCGACTATGTTGGAGGGCTCTCCGGAGCAAGAGGCTATCCATTTTATAGCCTCGGAGGAACTGAGACCTTATG
The DNA here is from genome assembly GCA_965209015.1 of Rhodothermales bacterium. Classification (GTDB taxonomy): domain Bacteria; phylum Bacteroidota; class Rhodothermia; order Rhodothermales; family Bin80; genus Bin80. The sequence continues at coordinate 1,682,926 of OZ242367.1, forward strand.
GCTTCAAACCTCTTGGACCTTTCCCATCCTGCCAAACATTAGGCGCCAAATTGGTCCGATTTATTTTGACAAGGCATTCATGCGGCTCTACGCTGATGGTGCCAGAGTACTACCACAAAGTAGTGCACTGCGCAAAGATTTCGGAGGAGAGTTACGCCTCATGATGGGCAGCTATTATCTATTGCCAACTGCTCTCTTTGTCAGTGCGACCTATGGAATGGATTCATTTGAGATTGAGTTAGATGATGCGTTTATTTCAACACAGCCGACGGTAAATTACGGCAGGCAACTTCAATGGCACTTTGGAATACTTTTTGGGTTTGATCCATAGAGATAAGTCTGATTCTCATGACACTTGAATCGATAGTTTGTCTTTTCTTTATTGCGATTAGCGTTGGGCTGCTTTATTTGGTTCTACGCAAAAATTCTTACCCAATCCCTCGCGGGCCATTACAGTGGATGGTCTCAGTTATGTGTATACTGGTTGTGTGTCTTTCGGGCTTGGTCATAGCTTTGACTTGGAGTTTTGATGAACATTCTCATCTTGAACAGATCGTTACCCAAGCGGAGCCGTTTGAATTTCAGTTAGTTTCCACGGGTGAAACGATGAGTATGAGTGATTTTAGTGGTCAAGTAATTCTATTGAATTTCTGGGCTACATGGTGTCAACCTTGCATTACGGAGCTACCCGAACTTGATGAGCTTCAAGTCGTCTATAGGGATCGGGGGCTGGCTGTTTTGACTGTCTCGGATGAGGATCTAGATGCTCTTCAATTGTATACGGATTTGCTACCTCAGGAAACGGTTTCCGGCTATGTAGAGCCTGATGATCTACCACAATATTATCTTGATGAATTGGCATTTGGACGGCCTGTTACATATGTCATTGACGGTGAAGGGACTATTCGTGAGCGTATTCGTGGAGCAGGAAATTTCGAGTATTTTGAGGGTCTTGTCACACCCTGGCTTGCGGCGTTGGAGTCATAACATATGAGGTACATCCTCGTAGTCATTGGTTTTGCCGTCAGTATAAATGTACAGGCTCAGCCAAGTGCGGACAGCTTAGCTGAAGTATTCATGAGTTCCAAGCGGAGTGTTCCCTTGGCGTTTGGGATTTCAGCAATCCTTCCGGGGGCAGGGCAGGCCTACAACCGAGACTGGATTAAGGCGGGAATTGCTCTCGCCAGCGAAGCCGCCGTACTCTTGCTTTACAGTTCTTGGCGACAACGGGGCATTGATGGGCGTGATGCTTATCAGATTGACGCACATTCCCATTGGAGTCCAGTGCGCTATGCCCACTGGCTCAACGAGTATACGGGTTATCTGAATCAATTGCCGGATGGAAGGCCGATTACAGTTTCGCCAGTGGAGATTCCAGAGTTGCTATTCGGGATCAATTTGAATCAGCCTGACACTTGGACACAATCCGAGCAGTTGGCCGTCCGATCGCTCATTTTGGAGATTCGGCGGGTAGAGGGTTCAATTTACCATGCCGAAACTGGGGCTGCGTTTTCGCATGTATTACCGTTTTTTGGTGAGCAGCAGTACTATGAGTTGATTGGCAAGTATTTCCAATATGCACCTGGTTGGGATGATTATACTGCCTTGACGCAAGATGGGCGGGTTACATGGATTGACGAGAACGGAAATTATATTGCATCCATTGAACCAGAGGCGGGTGGGGTAGGATCAGTTAAACCTCATGTATCAGCCAGATTTTATCAGTATGCAGATGATCATGGGAATGCCAATACCTACCTACGAAGGGCTTCACGGATCACGACGCTACTGATTGTGAACCACATGCTCGCTGCTGTTGATGCGGCTGTTTTCTCCCGAATTCACAACCGGCGGATCCAATTTGGTTTAGGATTGATGTCAGATCACCAAGGGAGAGCACATATTGCGCCCCATATGCGTTTTTCTCTGAACTCACACTCTGCAATTGAATAAGGGCCATAGGGTGAAATTCTCCTGGGCTATCTGATATATTTAATTCAACAACAGATTAAACCTTCAGAGATTCCCTGCTATGCTAGTCAGTATGTAATACTGACTGACTGATGAACATTCATTGATAATTGATGATCAGGTCTCTCTGAATCCCTCAGTAGCACATCGGTTATTACCCTATTGATCAACGAAAACCACATTCAGTGACCTCAGCATTGCAAATGTATCCATATGTCGAACACTGAATTCTTGACAGGCATCGGGAATTTTTATGATTTTTTGGATAAAGGTTCTGACTTTTCATTCGTCACAATGATTGCACCCTTAACAAGGGCGAATGCAATGAGCCGGGCATCTGCAGACTTTGCGAATTTTGCTTTAGCCTTTTCTATGTAGGTTGAATGACTTTGCGCCCACATCATGATCATTTTGTAAGCATTAACTACTTCATTGGAACTCTCTTCTAAAAAGAAGCTGGGCGGAAGCTCATTTTTTACCCACTGGGATAGATCATCTGTATCATGACCTTGAAGAATTTCTTTTCTGACAGATTGGACACTAAATATTCTCTCTTTCTCATGATATTTAAGCAGAGTATTCCAGAAGCCAGGACATATATCAAACGAGTAATATCGTCTATGAGCAGTAATCAATGCGTCGGAGTCAACGAGTAAGAGATCCTCTTGCATCAAGTGAGTTCTATTCCTAATTTGTTGGCATACTTCTGAAAGGTTCCTCCCCAAAGTCCTGTCAACTCATAGGCTTGTTTGAATCCGATTTTGCCTCCCATGGCCGCCCCAATCACATGGGTTGCGAAAAGTTTTCCGACGCGTACATTCTGAGTCTTAAAAAAATCACCTCCAGAAGAAGATGTTCTTTGTAGAGTTTGTTGGGCGATATAGTTCTCGTAGAATTCAAAATACTCATCTTGTTCAATTAGTTGAAGATCCAGGGCTCTACGTGCAGCAACTATTGGACTAACTTTATATTCTCTTGCAAGGATTTTAAAGGGATATTCTTGTTCTTTGACATGGTGCCAGCATTTCATCAATTCCTGAGATGGTAGCAGAAATTCGGCCGCAGTGCGGTTGCACCATTCTTCTACTTCGGTTCCAGCAGGAACCAACCTCTCAAAACCAGATAGCCCACTTTTCCCAAGCCAGATATGTGCCAGTTCGTGGGCAAGAGTGAACATCTGGGCAGCCTTTGAATCTTTGCCATTAACGAAAATCAAAGGAGCATACCGATCGGTGAGGGCAAAGCCACGAAATTCCTTCACATTCAAACTACGATGTGTATTATTCCCAACGATACCGTTGATCACCACCATCACTCCGAGGTTTTCTATTTCCATGCACAACTTAGTTATCGCTTCTTGCCATGTTCGGGCTGTTCCAGCCCAACCTTGGTTTAATCCCAACACACCTCTCATCTCAAGCCCAAGTCTGTTAGAGTCATCATCAAGACTAGCACTTCCTGCAAACGGCAATGGGCTCGCTTGACATTCAATCATGTAATCATGCATCCAATCTTGCCTATCCTGCATCGCATAGATCGTATCAATGAGATTTGGACTTGGTTTAGCCAATTGTATATCTCGAATCGTACGAAAGTCTTCAATTGGGAGACGTTCTTCGGGAGGCTCGTCAAGAAGTAAATAGCCAAGCGGAACGTGGACTGACTTAGCAAATTTTTGGAGCTGTTTGAAGGTTGGAAAAATTTCACGGTTACTTTCCCAATCGGGCAATCGCTTAAACTTATTTTTAAGATCATCCAGCGATACCCCTGCACGTTCGCGAGCCCAGCGTAGAAGTACAGGCTTTACAGGTACACGGACCATTGTCGCTTCAAAATAGGATGGAATGAAATGGGAAGTGGATACATACTATTGACTAATGATGAATACTCAGGGAGTAATATTCATCCAATATTTAAAATTTAGAGCAAGCTTGAACAGATGTAATTGTGGATTTACAACTTAGCAAGTGGGCTAAGTGTCAGAATCAGGATATATGGTCGTGAGATGGATTAGATTCAGTCTCAATTTCCATGTTTATTTTATTGGGTCCTCAGCTTTTTAGGTGGATTAAGGTAGCAAAATTGGGATGAACAGCTACGGGATGAACCTATCCACCATTCAAACAGAGATTCTGTGTTTTTTTCACAACGTTTTGAGCCTCTTCATAGTAACTACGGATCTCGTGAATAGTTATGTGTGAGCTTCGACCGTGAGCAATACTGTGACGATTTGAGATGATAGTATTAATTGCGGCCTTCCGATCATTATTATGAAAGTACTTTGTTATCTCCATCTGCCACTCATCATTGAAGCTACCCAATAAGTCTATGATTTTTTGAGGATTTGCATTCGTGAATTTCTCCATTCTCTTCCCTATGTATTTCTGGAGTGTAAGGGATCCGTTTCGACTAGCATGTTCACGAATAATATAAGAGATGGAAGTTTCGATATACCCAGACACCAGAACACAAAGATATCTGGCATAATCCGCCCTCAATTCAAGATTGTCTGGGCTAATTGTATCAATTCGCTCAAAGGCGGCATCTAGCTGCTGCTTCATGGTCGTAAGCTGTTGATGATGAATCATCATATAGTTTCAAACATTTTTGAAGCGAGTTGCATACGAGTTTGGACCTTACTCTCATCTGAAGTTCCCGCCTTTACTGCTTCAAGAAAGTCATGGTCACTGAGCAAATCATTCAGCTTATTTTTAACCAAGGATGGATCACTTACATGATGTTCTTCAATTCTTTTGGCGATACTAGTCATTACGGAATCAAGGACAGAAGCATTCAAGACGCCAAAGGGCCGGAATGCTTTGCGCCCCAAGTTTTGATTTACAAAGCGTGTGGTCTTCTCAAATAGATTTTTGAGCTCCTCCTCACTTTGACACTCGAGATTCCGATTTTTGCTCATGTACTTGTTCAAAAAGTCCTTCATTGGCTTGTTATAGCTACTCCCATCGTAGTAGAAGGCAAAGAATCTAAGGATCATTTCTAAATCCTTAAGTCGAGTTGATTTATTACCGTAAAGGGAGCGCCAGTTAGTATCATTGTTGAGTTTTGGGAGTAAATCTGCCAGTTTACCATGATAAAGGGCGCTCCTGATTTCCTGGGGATATAAATTCGTGCCTCCGGTATTCAGGCGTTCAAAGATATCATATACACTACTTTGGTCACCCTTTGGTTTTAACTGTTTGACCACTATTGCGTGGATGAGGCTATCATCAAGCCTTCTGCGGTCTGAATCATATAGATCATGATAACCTTTCCCCCGATAATATAGATGCACATTCATACCTAATCGAATCTTGCTTTGTGTCTCTCCTGATCCGTAGTATTTAAGTAAGGTAAGTAGCCGTTGCTGACCGTCTAAGACTAGTAAACGCTTTCCTTCATCCTGAACCAAAAAAATACTGGGTACAGGCAACCCAAGAAGAAGGGATTCAATAAATCGATCAGCTTTTGGCTTTGACCAAACATAATTTCGCTGAAAACCCGAAATATCGTGATCGTCACTGACATACTCCCCAAACCTAGGGACGAGTATATCTCCTCATCGTTTCAAGAAATTTATCTCTCCAACTATACCCTGCGGATAGGGTGGGGGAACTAAATAAATTAAAGCTTGCCTAAGTAGCTGTATGGATTTCAAGAGAATCCAAAATAAAGGAGAGGGGATGTGCACATTGTAAATAGTAGCGGAGGTAGTTCACTTTTGCATAGATTTAATCTAATCATCGCTACTTCTCCTTTCGTATTCAAGTTCACAACGTTCTTCGGTGACGTTGTATCTGATCTGGGGTATAGTATTCGCACACAGTTTAGTAAAGTCAAAAAGATTGAAGCACAAACTGGCCAAAATCATATCTTGGGCAGCTCACCAAAGATACGATGTTTATCAGATTCCATCTGGGGCTCCAAGGAGTATTGGTTAACCGTTACCATAAGGTATTATGACCCGAAATATGTCTGGAGAAAGTAGATTTATTGGATTGCGTGAGTTTATTCATTCTCTATCCTAAGCGATGCAAGGTCCGATTTCTCAGATAAAAATCCGGCCCAATCTCTGCCCGTCAAGTCACTATTCGGTCAGTGGAAAATCCTGAATATCACGAAGGGCCCACAGTTAGTTCGTAGATCATCAAGTTGTAGAGATTAAACGGCTGATTCATATCGGATTCAGAATTTCCTAATGCTCTATAGATGATGGCCATCTGGTAGTACAATTTGTTGGCGAAGCCACCGCGACAATTCTTCAAGCGACATCTCACTCCGAGCAACAGCAAGAATAGTTTCTACCATAGTATCAAAGTCCACCAACAATTCATAACCACTATTGTGGATGAGGAGAGCCGCTAAATAAAGAGATGTTCGCTTGTTACCATCTACAAACCCATGGTTAGAAACTATTCCATGAATCAGTGTAGCAACTTTTTCATGGAGAGTCTCATAATAGCCATGATACGGACGTGCAATGGCTGAGCGAATAGCATGCTCGTTCAGAATTCCAGATGCGCCTCCGTCCGATAGCGCCCAATCATGAGCTCGAAGCACATCGTCCCAAGTGATTTGATAGTGTGACTTACAGATCTGCCAGCATCTCCAGCGCTTTACGCCATTTTACCCAAGTCTGTGCAAAGATTCTTTCGGAATTTGGATCAACATTTGGCCCAGGTTTAGCAATTTTTGGCCCCATAGATTTTGATGGACCATTGTTCGCAACCTGTGAGGTTTTTTTATCCTTGGCTTCAGATGTAGTTTGGGTGACTTTTGTCATTATATTATGTGGTAACGAATATATATTTTTTATATTAACCCAACGGAGAAAAGATCCAACTTATTGAAGTTCTGATAGACCAATCATGTATTCATCCAAAAGCTTTATGCTGGTATTTCACGGAAGTGCATGTGGGTATCCATATGCTCACACGGTCTTCCTACGGTACTTGAGTTAATGATACATATCGTCAGACTTGGCTAGCTTTTTGAATGATATAGTGTACGAGTGCGAGCCATTTCAATGAAGAAAGGCGATATCGATCAAAGTCCGAATTAGATGGTATTTTTTTTCACGTGTATAATTTAGACAGATCCGATCTTGAATGGATACTTGATGCACCAGAACCCAGTTCATCCTTTCCTGTCCTCAAATTAAAAGAAATGAAAGAGTTCGGTGAGTATCGAACGAAACGCTATGTCCTTCGGGCCTATGATCAACTGGCTCGTGGTGAAGTCCCTGATCTATCCTGATTTTATCCCGTAAACTCCCATATTCGGGAGCAGGTAACCAAGTTATTCGTAACAAGGGCTTCCATTTGGTAACCCATTCTCCATATAGATACCTCGGACAATCTCCCACTTTGTTCGTCGAAATCTGGTACTTGGAGTTACGTTGCGTATATTCGTGGGATTAGACACTATTTATCAATGAATTGGCATAAGCAATTACATATCTGGATTATCCTCGGTCTGGTTCTGGGGCTAGGTTACGGTATCCTCTCTGCAGCGATGGGGTGGGGTCAGTTTACTCAAAATTGGATCAGCCCGTTTGGTGATATATTTTTGAATTCACTCTTCATGATCGCAGTACCTCTGGTTCTGGGATCCATCATTACGGGAATCGCGTCCCTGTCCGATACACGTAAACTTGCACGGATCGGTGGGAAGACGATTGCCATTTATGTAGGTACCACGATCGCTGCATTAATCATTGGTCTGATTTTGGTTAATATTGTCCGTCCAGGTGATTCCGTTCCAGAGGATGTACGAACTGAATTACAAGCCGAATGGAGTGATATGGCGGAGCAGCGACAGGAGAGTGCAGCATCTGCAGAGGATCGCGGCCCATTGCAAGCATTTGTGGATATGGTTCCTGTCAATATTGTGGCCGCTGCCTCAAATAATCGCAATATGTTGCAAGTGGTGATGATTTCAGTCTTGTTTGGAATTGCACTACTCTTGATTCCTAGAGAAAAAGCAAAGCCGCTACTCAATATTTTTGAGAGTCTGACGTCAGTGGTGATCAAACTCGTCGAAATCATTATGTGGATCGCTCCCCTTGGGGTATTCGCACTGCTTGCTGACACCGTTAATCTGATCTCTCAGGACAATCTGAGTGAGTTATGGCGCTTACTTGGAGCACTCGGATTCTATATGCTGGTCGTCTTGGCCGGATTACTCGTCCATGTGGTGATTACGTATGGATCCATTATCAAATTCTTTACCCCTTTGGCACTCAAGAAATTTGTCACCGGCATTGCTCCAGCCCAGCTTGTTGCATTTAGCACATCATCAAGTGGTGCAACACTTCCCGTGACAATGGATCGTGTTGAAAATAATTTGGGGGTGAGTGAAGAAGTATCTTCCTTTGTACTTCCACTTGGAGCTACGATCAACATGGATGGGACGGCTCTCTATCAGGCCGTAGCTGCGGTATTTATTGCTCAGACCTTAGGGATTGCACTCGGATTTATGGATCAACTTGAGATCATTCTTTTAGCCCTCCTTGCCTCTATTGGCACGGCGGCGGTTCCGAGTGCTGGAATCATCATGCTGATCATTATCCTTCAATCCGTTGGAGTTCCTGCCGCAGGGATTGCACTAATTCTTGGTGTTGATCGAATCCTGGATATGTGCAGGACCGTATGTAACGTCACAGGGGATGCAACGGTGGCCTCCGTAGTAGCAGCTTCGGAGGGGCAAATCAAACCCTGATGAGATCGAAAAAAGTACGCCCGAGAGGATTCGAACCTCTGACCTTCTGCTCCGGAGGCAGACGCTCTATCCAGCTGAGCTACGGGCGCAAACCACTCTAATGTATAATTGCCCCAAAACGTTTCAATGGACAAGGATTCCTTTGTCAAATCAAACCCAACTATTCCTGTTGCTGAGACAGGAAATCCCAAAGAGCATTGGACTAAGTCAGGATTGTTTGATGGATTATCGGGGAACTGGCCCTCAGTTGCCGTTTTACCGATCTGGATAGTTATTGGACTGGTTGCCTATCTTATAATTGGTAACCTCACATCCGTCCTCGTCTTAGCACTTCAGGGTATTTCTGTAGAAGATCTTTTAGAGAATCAACAGATTGTACTTGAAGACTATGGGAGCACATTACTGGGAGCGAATGCAATTGGCTTGGCGATCGGTCTTGGTGGAGTTACATTGCTTGCAAGTTGGCTGGACTCCTCCCGTCCATTGAGTTATCTGCGTATTTCCCGATGTAGTGTAAGAGAATTGGGGCTTTCTTCTCTTGGATTCCTTTGTCTACTTCCAATTGTTTTAAGTGCTGGGATATTGAATGAGCAGCTACCATTGCCTGAAATTCTTCAAAATCTGGAAGATCAACAAATGGAAATTATAGATTGGCTTTCATCAGGGGGGGGAGTTTTTTCCTTGAATCTTCTTCTTGTTGCCGCTACACCCGCTGTTTTTGAAGAAATGTTTTTTCGAGGTTTTGTACAGAGGCGTGCGGAACGGTGGATAGGCGTGGTTGGTGCAATGTTATTCACGGGAATTCTATTTGGCTTATTTCATTTACGTTTAACCCAAGTCCTACCGCTTACAATTTTGGGGTGCTACTTTGCATATATTACATGGCGAACAGGAAGCTTAATCATTCCTGTGATACTTCACTTCTTGAATAATGGGCTCACCTTGGCTATATCTGAATGGGGACCCTCTTCCGTTGCTGATCCAGAAATGATACCATTCCCACTGATTATCGGTAGCGGAATCGCATTTTTCGTGTGTTTCATCTTAATTCATCGAAAGCATGGGAAACGATACACATAACTGGGTAGAGATTTTTCGCTCAGGTACCGATTATGAAGCTGCTCTGGTTCACGCGCGTTTAGAAGATGCAAATATTCGTTCGGTCATTCTGAACCAACGAGACCATGCCTTTAACCTCACATTTGGATACTTGGCAAAAGTTAGGGTGATGGTTCCCAAATCTATGAAAGAGGAAGCATTGAAATTACTCTCAGAACAATCTCCCTCCGACGAAGAATTAGCCCGCGAAGCATTGAAGGACGAATAGATCGTTGGATTGCCTATGACCCAGCTACTCACACGTCTGTTTACAGCGACGATTGGGGCATCTTTACTGGTAGGTTCAGCCTGGTTAGGATCATGGTACTTTGGAATTGCCGTGCTAATCATTGCTCTTGTAGGGCAGATTGAATTCTATCAACTCTACGAACGCTGTGGAGTCAAGGCATGGATCATCACAGGGCTGTTCATTGGTGGTGGGTTGTCTCTCAGAGCACTTGTGCCAGATATTTTTTTGCTCACGGCGATTCCCGTAGCAGGTTTGGTCCTCTGGTGCACATTTACGAATAGTCAACAGTCATTGAAGCGCTTAGGTGCAACACTTTCTGGAGCTGTTTATCCCACTGCACTATTAGCTTTTTTGACTGATTTGCGTACAATATCAGGATACTCCGAGCAGGATGCGCTTATCCTTACTATTACGGTACTCATTCTTGTTTGGGCTAGTGATATATTCGCATTTTTTACAGGGTCATTTTTTGGTAAACATGCACTGGCACCAACGATTTCTCCAGGAAAAACATGGGAAGGGTTTATTGGTGGAGTTGGGGGAGCTGTTCTTGCAGCTCTGATACTCAACCTGACGATTGAGATGCCACTCAAAATGATCCATCTTATGGTTCTTGCTATCGTATGTACACTTTCTGGAGCCATTGGAGATCTGGCAGAAAGTCGATTCAAGCGGGAGGCGGATGTCAAAGATTCAGGGGTGATTCTTCCTGGTCATGGAGGAATTCTTGACCGCTTTGACGGGATTATTGTAGCAGCTCCATTGGCTTATATGTACATCGTTTTCATAGCCAGTAGGTTCTAACATGAGACTTCTATTTGGGCGCAGGCCTCGACCGCGTCGGTTTGATTACACACCAAGGTATTATGATTCTCGCAAAGATGATAGTCTTAAGCGTCGGATGCGAATTCAGAGCCGCGTTCGCCGCCGCCGCAGTCCCATTGCACTCTACTATCTAGCAGCACTACTTCTTACTGCATTGTATATCTATAATGCCATTGGACGATAACTCTGCTGCCATGACGAAGGCAGCACAAATCAAGCGAATGCCGATTGAGCTGGCGAATAAGATCGCAGCCGGTGAGGTAGTTCAGCGCCCAGCATCAGCGGTCAAGGAACTCCTAGAGAATGCAATTGATGCAGGTGCAACTGAAATATCGGTCTTGATCAAAGCATCGGGAAGCAACTTGATTCAGGTGAGAGATAATGGAACTGGTATGAGTCCTCAAGATGCGGTTGAGTGCTTTGAACGCCATGCAACCAGTAAGATTCGTACATCCGAGGATTTGGAGAACATCCGAACTCTAGGGTTTCGGGGCGAAGCACTTGCTTCCATTGCTGCAATTTCGCAGGTGGCACTCAAAACAAAAAGACACGAGGATTCCCATGGTACACTTGTGCGTATTGAGGGAGGAAAGGTAGTCGAAACATCTCCATGTGCCACAGCTCCAGGAACGACGATTGAGGTTCGGAATCTCTTCTTCAATGTACCTGCGCGCAGGAGTTTTTTGAAATCCCCTTCAACTGAATTTCGCCATATTTCGGACGTCTTCGTTTCTTCTGCACTTGCAAATCCATGGACGATGTTCAAACTTGAACAGGAAGAACAGGAAGTGTACCGATTAATCAACTCCCAAGCCGAAAATTTTCAAAATGCGTTAAGAGAGCGTCTTCGTGCTATTCTTGGTTCTGATGTGGCACAACATCTCGTGCCGGTAGAAGAATCAACAAGCTACCTCTCAATTCTTGGTTATTTGGCCCATCCAGAGCACGCCAGAAAAACCAAAAAAAGTCAGTACCTCTTTGTAAATGGGCGGCCGATAAGGAACCCTAGTTTGAATCATGCAATCCGATCAGCTTACGATATGGTTCTTCCTGAGGGACGGCAGCCGATCTATGCACTTTTCCTAACCGTAGAGCCTCGCCATATTGATGTGAATGTTCATCCGTCAAAAATTGAAGTTCAGTTTGACGATGATCGGGGTGTCTATAATTTCATGCAGTCCGTATGTAAACGAGCATTAGGAATCGCCGATCTTATTCCTCAGCATCCTGGAGCTGTTTCTTCTCTAAGCTTTCAGCCTGAACGTGGTTCATCTGGCACAGAATCGTGGCGACCACCCCCGCGTGCTGATGAACTGCCACCGGTGCAGGGGCATCAGACAACAATTGTATATGAGGTTGAGCCCAGTCGATTACCCAAGGGAGCGGAACCTGAGCCTGGTGGATTTGTGTGGCAACTTCATGGACGTTATATCCTTACCCAGTTGAATCGTGGAATAATGGTTCTTGATCAGAATGCTGCCCATCAGCGCATTCTATATGAGCGTGCACTGGACGATATGCGCTCCGGTGCTGGATTATCTCAGCAACTATTATTTCCGCATCTCGTCTGTCTGACTGAACAAGATTGTGACCTCCTTCGCAGTTTGGACCATTTGGCCAGAGCTTTAGGGTTTGATTATTCCATTTCTGAGAATCGCACAGTAACGGTTCATGGCGTTCCATCACATATTCGAACGGGGTCCGAGAAAGATCTACTTCAGTCAATCCTTGATGGATATAAAGATGATTCTGACGGAGAGATTCAACCACTTCCATCGGAGGAAAAAATGGCGCGGAGTATTGCAGCAAGTGGTGCGATGCAGCCAGGTGTGAAAATGAATGAAGAGGAAATGCGGACGTTGATTGACTGTCTCTTTGAGTGTCAAGAGCCTCACTGCAGTCCCAATGGTAAGCCCACATTCGCTCGTATAACTCTTGAAGAATTGAAAAGACGGTTTGATCAACAAGTGCCTGTTCATGACAAGCCTGATTAACTCTTTCCAAGATCGGGTCTCGGACTATATGGACAGAACCTGTCAGGCCAAAGCAGGTCAGCGGATTTTGGTAGGAATAAGTGGTGGAATTGATTCCGTGGTACTTCTGGATGTTCTGGATAGGTTAGGATTCAAATGTGAGGGAATTCACATTAATTTTCAGTTGAGAGGGAACGAGTCTGACAAAGACGAAAAATTTGTCCGAGACTTTTGTATCCAGCGCAAACTACCTGTACATACTCATCAGGCGCCTGCCCGAACCTATGCTACAGAGAATAAATGTTCGATACAAATGGCTGCCCGTGAACTCAGATATTCTTTGTTTGCAAAAGTAGCAGATCAACAACGGATTGCTACGGTCGCGGTAGGACATCATAGTGATGACCAGTCAGAGACGCTCCTGATCAATCTGAACCGTGGGACTGGGCTGGACGGGATAGGGGGGATCCGCCCAAAGCGTGTACTTGGCGGACAGATTCGTCTCATTCGTCCGCTCTTGATGGAAACCAGATCCACAATTCATGCTTATGCCGATGCCTGTAAGCTGAAATGGCAAGAAGATTCTTCTAATTTAGATCCTAAATATCTACGCTCTAGGCTCCGTACCCAAGTGATTCCTCATCTAAATTCCCTCACACTTGCTAGAAGTGCATCGCTGGTTGGCCAATGGTTTGATGAGGTGATCAAACCGTTGATTGATGAACATTTTACGGCTGCGACATTAGATCGCTCGCTGAAAATAAAATACCTTAGAACACTACCTGATGTGCTTGCACAACAGATGGTGATTGAGTGGTTAAAGAAATGCATTCCACAAGTGCCAGTAACTGAGATGCTCGTTACTCAAATCATCCAGCTGATCAATTCTCACCCTGGTAAACGGATTGAGATTGGTGGTGTGAATATCTGGAGGGAACGCGACCTAATCACATTTTCGGATTCAATGATAAAGTCATCATACCAGGGTTCCGAATTATATCCAAGCTCAGATCCATTACTCATTCCAGGCGGGCAGTTGCAACTTGACCTCATCTCGGATGAGCCCGCTCAGCTTAATGACCCGAATACGGCTTGGCTAGATGCTAAATTGCTGGAATTCCCTTTGATTGTTCGTAACTGGCTACCTGGTGATCGGATTCATCCTCTGGGAATGCAGGGCACCAAAAAAGTGAGTGATTTACTTACAGACAAAGCAGCCCCTTCTTCGCAACGAGCGAAAATTCCGGTGGTGTGCAGCAATGAGACCATTGTATGGGTCGTTGGCTATCAAATCTCTCACCAATTTCGAGTAACCAAATCTACCGACCGATATGCCAGAATATCCTTCAAATCAGACTGAAATCATTCATGGCCAGCGCCTACGTCTTTTCAAGGATGCCAAAGCGATTGCGAAGCGTGTTGAGGAAATCGGAGCAACTCTAACAAGGGTTCATGATGGCAATGAACCAGTCGTGATTGGCATCCTGAATGGTGCATTTGTCTTTACAGCAGATTTAGTCCGAGCGATCCAACTTCCCTGTATCGTAGACTTCTGGCGTATAAGCTCTTATGGTGACAACATCGAGAGTAATCATTCCATCACAGAGGTCATGCCGCCAACGATATGCCTTCGTGACCGACATATAATTTTAGTTGAAGACATCGCAGATTCAGGGGCTACACTGAGTTATATCCGTAAGGAACTGGCCAAGTATGAGCCTAAATCTGTTTTGACGATTTCTTTGGTGAAAGTAAAAGGCAGTTCCGTAGAAGTAGATTATACGGGCTTTGTTTCGAATGGAGAATTTATTGTCGGATATGGGTTGGATATTGCGCACAAGTTCAGAGAATTACCAGATTTGTATTATCTGAAAAAATGAGGATACAATTAGCCATCTGAATCTATTTTCCTTTCTCAAACAACCATGAGAGAGTATGTGAACTCTCTTGATCCTAATCTGCCAGATGTATCCTGTTAAGTTAAGATGTGAACAATAACACCTCCTGGAACGAATTACATGGTTCCTGCCTTTCTGGCAGTGCGATATTATTCAGACTTAGGCCAATCTCCTCAGGAAGTTCGGCTTGCCCATTCGTTTATTTAAGGCAGGCTAAACTATTTCCGTCTCTATATCTTTGTAGGGGTCACTTGGGATATACTGCCCTATTCCGGCTAGGGACTCGAGATCCGACTGGCGCATACCATTGGAACGGATGTTCTCGGAGGGACAGAGCAGATGTTACGCGCCGAAACCATGCAGCCACAGTACACCAAACGGGAGACCTGCGTATGCAGCCAGGCTATGGGTTCGCTCTATTCTTCAACGCACTAACTCTGCGACCAGAAGTTAGATTTAGTGGATGGGGATTGCAGCAGAGATATGAGATTGGATGGAACATTGCACGGATACAAGACCATCCCAGTGATGTCCAACTGTTTGTCGGCGCAACTGGACATGCGCAGCGAGAAGGCTCTTTGAATCTCCAACAACTGATCCGTCTGCAACTCAAAAGACGACTCTAACGATTTAATGTAGATAGGATTAGCAACATGTCACGCATGTTCAGTGATATAACTGATGAGTTGGGAATTTATAACGAAGCAGTATTGCTAATCTACCAAAACGATTTCCTGTCTTCAAGTCATGCAGGGATGGTACCTCTTGTTGAATCTTTTCGTTCTATACGCATTAAAATCTTCTTACTTCTGCTACACTGTCAGGTGTAATATCATTGGACATGGATCAAAAACTGAATCGTCGTCAATTTCTCCAAACAGTGGGGATAGTCACTGGCATCTCCCTTGCTCCAAGGAAGCAATTATTTGTTCAGTCCGAAGTACAGTTAGGGGCAATCTCATATAGCTTTCATGATACTCCAAGTACTGCCGAGGATATCCTCTCCCATATGCAGTTGCTCGGCCTGAGAATTATTGAACTGGACGGGGAAATAGCAGAAAGGTATGCAGGTGCTCCATCTGATGGTCAGCCTCCACGACACCCCGAATCAATGACACCTCAAGAGAGAACGTCGTATGTCAATTCCAGAATGATAGCTCAGAGGGAACTCTTGAACTGGCGGCGCAGTGCTCCTATGGGAAAATTTACAGAACTTGGGGAGATGTTCCGAGATGGAGGTGTAGAAATCAACATGCTAAGGTTGGGAAGTCCGAATTGGTTTTCCGAAGATATTGACTATGCCTACCAGGCTGCGAAAGCGATTGGTGCACAAGGCATTTCCTTTGATCTTTCGTCCAACTCCGCTAGAGTGATGGCTCCGTTTGCATCCGAACATGATCTTCTAAACGGAATGCATAATCTCCAACAAATAAAAGCACATGAGTTTAGCTTTGATGAATTTCTGGATCACTCGCCAAACAATATGCTCAATCTCGATATTGGTAACTATGTGGCGGTATTTGGGGCTTCGCCAGTTCCGGTCATTGAAAAATACCATGGCAGAATCTCCCATGTACACCTCAAGGATTACACAGGCCCCGAAAGTGGAAATGAAAGTGTTCCATGGGGTGAGGGGGATACCCCAATCATTGAAGTGCTTCAACTACTGCGAGATGAGAGGTACCCCATTCCTGCACTGATTGAATTGGAATACCCTATCCCCGAGGGATCCAGTAGGATGGAGGAAATGCAGAAGTGTTTACAATATTGCAAGGTAGCACTTGGCTCATAGTTTCTGTTCTTCTGGCTTTGGACAACACACATAGTATTTTGCATCGCGCTCGGGAAGTGCACGAATTGAAACGGCGTCTGAAAACTCCTGAAGTGGAATGAGATTATGGTCTGGACATAACACATGAATATCCTCCCCCCCGGGTTTGTATGTCTTGTGGCTGGATTTCGAGATTTTCAGGTAATATTCATGCGCATCTTCCTCAGAGATTTTGTTTTTTTGTAGTTCAAGATCAACCTTTTTCTTCCGATCGGATTCCTCATCCTCATCCGGTTTATTTTTTAGGAACGTGCACCCCAGTAAATTTCTGTTGAGGATTCTGCGAGATAAATCAGAGAGGATTATATCTGAACTTGAATACCATTGCTTCAAGCTATATGTGATATCTGAGTCATCTAAATCCAAAAATTTATCCAGCACGCTATCGTCCAGTTTCCAGGTTTTATCTTCCTCCTCTCTTAGAAACCAACGTAAAGTAGGAGACGTCCCATTTATAGTTGTACGGTCTCCCTCTTGAATTAATTTACGGGCTCTTTTAATAGCTGAATGCAATAAAAAATCGGCAGCAAGTACAGTTTTGTGCAGATATACCTGCCAGTACATCAATCGCCTAGCGATGAGCATATTCTCAACCGCATACACTCCTTTAGCTTCAATGGCGAGACGGGAGTCTGGACCTCCATCAACGGGATAGACACATAGGGTTCGGAGAATTTGACCCACCCCAATGTTCCCTTCAACTACACCCGTAAAATGTGAATCCCTACATAGATAATCCAAACGGTCCATATCCAGCTGGCTCGAAATCAGATCACTAAAAAATCGACGTTTATATTCCTTCTTGAGCATTTGAATCGCCATCTTTAATGACTTTTCAATACGTGGATCGATACGTTTAATTTGTGCAATAATACGTTCAATTAATGCTATGCTAAGATCCTCATGAGAAATATTTGGAATTAACTGTCCCTCAAGTGTATGAGAAAGGGGGCCGTGGCCAATATCATGTAATAGGATGGCTGCCAAGGCTGAGAGCTTCTCATCTTCTCGAATTTGAACCCCTTTGGTCTCGAGACTCTCCAGTGCCTGAGATAGCAAGCCCATAGCACCCAAAGCGTGGGAAAATCGGCTGTGCTCTGCGGACGGGAACACCATAAAACCCATGCCCAACTGACTGATTCGCCGAAGTCGTTGAACTTCACGCGACTTTAATAGCGGTTGAATTATATCTTTGGGTACCTTTATAAACCCATGAACTGGATCGGAGAGTACAATAGAGTTTTCTGGCATTGTTCACGAAGAGTTCGACAGGTCGTAATATAAGAAATGGTAAAATTGATCGTACAATTTGGAGACACAATACTGAAGGCAACCCGATGAACTCAAAGATTGCCGTGTGCCTTGAAGTTGGACAGGACTATAGACCAAAAGCAGAGTATAGTATACGTATGCTACTTGAACCGTTAGGTTTGGGTCCGCAATTTATACTGCGCAATGAATTACTTCGGCATGGAATTTACTACGGATCCTCTCCAAGTAGGCTTCATTCAGACATTGTCAAAATACCCCTATCTGATCATACAGAGGAATTTTTCAATCATTTTGAACCCCTAAATCCTGATTCAATTATCTGGCGCAATCATTCTGATTGGAATTATCCTATTCTATTTTCGTCCGAGCAGGGTGATGATCTCGTGGCATCTGCGTTCTATTGGTTATCCGGTTGGCAGGAGTATACTTCTTCACAAAGGGATCAGCATGGGCGTTTTCCACACAAGGCATCACTCCAGCATAGCCTTGAAACCACCTGTATTCCAGTCGTTGACATCTATAGGGAAGTTCTCCAGAATAAACTTACCAAAGTGGGAGTTCACCTCCAACCGAAGACTTGGGCTGGAAATAGATGGGCCCTCTGCCCAACCATTGATGTAGATTACCTAAAACATTGGAGACCCGGAATGATCTACAGGGAACTCATCCTGTATTTTTTATTGAATAGAAGGGGGGGCGAATTTCGTGCGCGATGGAAACGATTATTTCAGTTTATTGTAAGTTTTATGACTCCTGGGGATGCATTCCAAAAAGCTCTGCGAAGAATGAACCAATTGATCCGAATGCACGGGCGAGCCACCATCTTCTTGAAAACGGATGCCCATGGCCCCAATGACGTAGGTTACAAGTTGAATCAGCAGTTTTTATATCATGCACTTAGTGATCTTCAGTCGGATCAATTTGAAATTGGCCTGCATCCGAGCTACCATGCGCATGCACATCCTGATTATCTTAGTTCGGAGCGCCGTATGCTCACGAACTTGATCGGAATCCCACCAATGAGTGTGCGACAGCATTATTTACGCTACGAACCAAGGATTACTCCTGCGTTGCAGAATAGGGCAGGTTTTCGTATTGATTCCACGCTTGGATTTTCCGAGTGCGCCGGCTTCCGAAATGGCACTTGCATGCCATTTCTGAAATTTGATTGTGCAAAAAATAAAATACTTGATCTTTGGGAGATGCCATTAATCATTATGGATGGGACTTTATTCAATCGGCAGAACCTTAAGGCACCTGAGGCAATCTCACATAGTATCCAACTGTTAAAAATATGTCAGCAATTTGGTGGAGTAGGGGTTGTTTTGTGGCACAATGTAATTGGTGAAGAGATGGACTATCCTGAATGGGGGCTACATTTTGAGAGGATGATTCAGTGGAGTGGTAACCGGGGAGCATACATTAGCTCGCTTGGTGATGCGCTGAGCTCATGGCTAAAGTATCCCATTTGATTGAAGACAGATGTCGCTAGCAAACAAGGGGGCTACCCCACTGATGCAACAATACTACAGGATCAAGGAAGAGCATCCTGGTACTTTATTGTTGTTTCGAATGGGGGACTTCTACGAAACATTTGAAGACGATGCTCTGAAAACGAGTGATGTATTAGGGATTGTCTTAACAAAGCGTGCCAATGGTGCGGCGAACTCCGTCCCTCTTGCAGGCTTCCCTCATCATGCACTTGAAAATCATCTCCCTAAACTTGTTGATGCCGGTCTCAGAGTCGCAATCTGTGAGCAATTAGAAGATCCTAAATCAACGAAATCTCTGGTCAATCGTGGGGTCATTGAGGTCGTAACCCCAGGGGTTTCACTCCGAGATCATACACTTTCTCCTAAACAGGCCAACTATCTCGCGGCATTACACATTGGCAAGAAGAAGGTTGGACTTTCCTATGCGGATATATCCACAGGGGAGTTTGTACTAACCGAAGCAGACGAATACCAACTTAATAATCTGTTACAGAGTATTGAGCCCTCGGAGGTCTTGGTGGATAAATCGGATCAAGCATTCATCCGAGACCTCAAGAACCAAGGCTATCTAGTTACTCCCCGAGAGGACTGGGTTTTTCAGTATGATTTTGCGAACCTGACGTTACTTGAACACTTCGGAACTCACTCTCTGAAGGGATTTGGTGTATCAAGTTATCATGAAGGAATTGTTGCTGCTGGTGCAGTTCTACACTATCTAATTGAAACACAAAAGGGCAAGCCACAGCACATTAATAAGATTCGGACTCAAACGGATCAGGAAACCATGCTCCTTGATCCGCAGACATGTAGAAATTTGGAATTGCTCACACCCCTCCATGAAGATTCGAATGCTCCGACCTTGGTCAAACTTTTAGATTATACTTCCACTCCTATGGGGGCACGGATGTTAAGGAAATGGTTGTTTCAACCTTTACGAAATGTCGGACGAATAAAGAGAAGACTTGATTCAGTTGAGACATTGGTTGAACAATCAGAAATCCGAACTACGTTGCAAGAAGATCTAAAAAATGTTTGTGATATTGAGCGAGTCGTTGCGCGAATTTGTGCGCAAAGAGCAATCCCAAGGGAACTGTTGGGGTTAGGACTTGCGCTACGTCAGATCCCAGAGATTATTTCAAAACTGAATCAAACTCAATCCCCAGTTTTGGAAAAATTAGCCCAGATACTTGATCCGTGTACTGATGTTGAACGGACGATACGTCTGGCATTGGACGAGTCTTCCGATCAAATCTTTCGGTCTGGATACAACGAAAAGTTGGATGAGCTTCGCGAGATTTCTGGTTCGGGTACGCAATTTATTGAATCGCTTAAAAGTCGTGAAATTGAGCGAACAGGAATTCCATCGCTCAAGGTAGGCTTCAATAAAGTATTCGGATATTACCTTGAAATCACCAATGCCCACCGCGAAAAGGTACCCCCTGAATATGTTCGTAAGCAAACGTTAGTCAATGCTGAGCGATATATTACCACGGAGCTGAAAGAATATGAAGAACGTGTCCTTGGAGCGAAGGAGCAGATTGCAGAGCTTGAAACCAAATTACTTCATGATCTTCGGGCTTCCCTTGCTGTCAGTTCCCAGAAACTCCAAGAATTGGGAACGGCAATCGCCGTTCTGGACTGTCTCACGGCATTTTCCGAAGTCGCAGTCCGCAACAACTATGTCCGCCCAAAGATCAAGGATTCCAGAACCTTACGGATCATTGACGGCAGACATCCCACAGTGGAACAGTCAATCTCTGATACCTTTGTTCCCAACTCAATACTTATCGACCCGAATAAAAACCAGATTTTTATTATTACAGGCCCGAACATGGCGGGAAAGAGTGTCATACTTCGTCAGGTTGGTCTGATTGTATTGATGGCACAGACAGGATGTTTTGTGCCAGCCTCAGAAGCCGAAATTGGAGTTGTAGACCGTATATTTACTCGTGTTGGCGCATCGGATAACTTAGCTGCCGGTGAAAGTACTTTTCTGGTGGAAATGAATGAAACGGCCAATATTCTTAACAATGCAACTCCTGATTCTTTAATCCTATTGGATGAGGTGGGGAGGGGCACCAGTACCTTTGACGGATTATCTATTGCTTGGGCATTGGTGGAGCATCTTCATCAGAATCATTCAATTGCTGCACGAACCCTCTTCGCAACTCATTATCACGAATTAAATGCTTTAGAAGAGCAATTTGAACGAGTGGAGAATCATCGGATTCATGTGCAAGAACATGAGGGTAAAATAATTTTTCTACGAAAATTAGTCCGTGGCGCTGCGGACCATTCCTATGGAATTGAAGTGGCTCGAATGGCGGGGCTCCCCGCCAGTCTGCTCAGGAGGGCAAAAGAAATCCTTAAAGAGTTGGAGTCTCAGGAATCAGTGACTCCAACTATTCCGCTAAGGATTGAGACCGTGCAGATGTCCCTTTTTGAAGAGTCAAAACCGGACCAGTTACGGGAGAGACTTGAAGACGTTGATCCTGACCAGATGACTCCGATGGAGGCATTATTACTCTTACATGATTTGAAAAAACTTTTGAACTGACAGCGATTGAATATGCAAATACTCATTGTGGGAAATGGTGGACGTGAACATGCGCTTACCTGGGTTTTACGAGAGGCCGATGCCCTCTTCATTGCACCAGGTAATCCAGGGACAGAACAGTTAGGTATGAATGTTCCGATTAAAGTTGAGGATACTGAAGGATTGGTAGCATTCGCGAAAAAAGAAAACATTGATCTGGCCGTGGTAGGAAGTGAAGTTCCCTTGGCAAACGGCCTTGCAGATGCTTTCCAAGACGCTGGAATATCGTGCTTTGGTCCATCTGCTTCTGCGGCTGAAATAGAGAGTAGTAAGGTATTTTCAAAAGGGTTCATGCAGCGTCATGGCATCCCTACCGCAGCATGGCAATATTTTGATTCCACTCAAATGCATGAAGCAAAAGCTTATGCCCACCAACTGGGTAAGTGTGTGGTTAAAGCCTCAGGTCTCGCTGCCGGAAAAGGTGCCATCATGTGTGAGGATCGATTCCACTCTGATCATGCTCTCCGTGATGCATTTATTTCAGAAAAGTTTGGGGAAGCGGGAAAAGAAGTGGTCATTGAAGAATGGATGCAAGGAGAAGAAGCGAGTGTGTTTGTTTTCACGGATGGGGATGATTATCTGTTATTAGAGCCTGCGCAGGATCATAAGCGTCTTCTAGATCAGGATCTTGGCCCGAATACGGGTGGAATGGGGGCATATGCTCCTGCTCCTGTCATTACACCGGATCTGATGGAGTTGGTGCGATCAAGGATCATTGAGCCTACACTTGAGGGAATGGCCCACGAGAATCGGCTTTATAAAGGGTGTCTCTATGTCGGGCTTATGATCACAGATCAAGGGCCCAAGGTAGTTGAATTTAATTGTAGGCTAGGTGATCCAGAAGCGCAGGTAGTGCTACCCTTGATCGGGGGGGATGCTGAAGAAATATTTTGGTGCTCAGCAACGCATGGAATAGGGAATTTGCGGCTTTCAAAATCATCCCAGACCGCAGCATGTGTAGTCTTAGCAAGTGGGGGCTATGGAAGCGATTATCGTACGGGATATCCGATTCATGGTCTTTCAGAGGCCAATGAGGTTTCAGATGTCGTGATCTTTCACGCAGGTACAAAGTCTCAGGGTGATCAGATTATCACAGCGGGCGGACGAGTCCTGGGTGTTACCGCAGTCCGTCCGACTCTGGCGGAGGCAGTTCGTACCGCATATCAAGCGGCAGACTTGATTGAGTTTGAACAGAAGCACTGTCGTCGAGATATTGGACATCGTGCGCTTTCACGTGAATGAAACGAGTCCAGCCATGTCTTTTCTTCGTGTTTGCAATTCTTGCTAGCGCTGCAACAGCACAAGACACGCTCCACACCGGATTTGAGGTAATTGCTCACCTTCCCGGTGCCCGAGCGCTTGCAGTGGATCCAGAAGACATGATCTATGTGGTTACTCCATCGGAGGTGGTTAAACTGGATCCTATGGGAGTAGAGGAGTTGCGACTCGATGGCACAAACACAGGAAGATTTGCGGACCTATCAGATGTTGATCCAGGAAATGGTCTGATCTGGATCGTCGCAGATGAAGAAAACGGTACTCTTCTTCGGTTTTCCAAAGAATTGCTTCATCTGGAAACCATACGAGTACCAAGAAATACCGCAGTTGAATTAGGACGTTCTCCACATGTTGATCTAGATGATGGGTTTTCAACTGCACTGGGGCAACCTATCGCAGTGGCAGGTGGCCCGAACGGAGCGCTCTTTGCTATTGATGCATTTTCTCAGCGGGTTCTAAAATGGGATGCGAGTCGAAGACTGGAGCGTGTGATTGGTGAATTTGGCACTGGATATGGTCAATTGATAGAGCCAGTGAGTTTAGCGACCACTCCCACTACTCTTTATGTCGCTGACCGTAATCTTGCCTCAATTAAGGTGTTTGATTATTTTGGAGGACACCTGAAAAATATCCAGGCTCAGCAAAATCTACGGAGTATTATCGCAACCGAAACCGAGTTATGGGTAACCTATCCAAAGGAGATATGGATCTATACCCACGAAGCTAAATTATCTCACCAGATTGTCGTAGTGCTTGATGAGTCTCTGATTGCAACTGCTCCGGTCTCTGATTATCTTGTTTTATTGACCACTAATCAGCTACTAAGAATTAACCTACCTGACGAATAGAACGAAGATTCATCGTGATGGGTTGACTCGTTGGGCATACAGGATGTCATAGAAATTTCATCTATTCTCAAGTATAATTGGACACCATCCAGCTATGCATGGAGGGAATAGGGATGGCAAACCCCATCCCGCGCTCCATAATCAACTCTTTCCCTATGAGTTTATTGAACAGATTTTCTGCCTTACTTTTCGCCGTAGTCCTGCTTGCGGGAAGATATGATCTTTTTATATTTAGCAGGCTCTCCATGGGGAACATTTGCCATGGATTTTGCCAGACAGTGGATCTGGTCTACACGAAAATCGTCTACTCGTTCCTTGTAATATTCCCTTCGTCCTTTGCGTCCCGATTCCAGTACCACATTCAGTCCCTCCGGTGACATGATTCCGTCATTTGATTTCAGATACTCTGCAGCAGGTAAGCATAGGATAAGATGTGATGGGGCCAGCCGTGTGTTTCTTGTGTAATCGCATCTGTCCATTCCGTTGGATCTCCTTTTGCACCGCCTTCCTTTTGAAGCCAGTCTTGAATCACCGCTCGTTCTGACTCTTTACTTGATGCTCCTAATTCCACAAAACAGTTCCGTGCAAACCTTGAAACTTTCAGATTACTAAATCCCCTCCTTGCCCCATCAAGCCCTGTCGCCAGAAGGATGATAGGTCTTCCCAACTCGCCGTTGTGAATTAATTCTATAACTTGGATTGCCGCAGCCTTGTATTGGGAGGGAGGAATGTCCTCATCCCCCAGTGCTTGGGCTTCGTCCAGAATTAAGAGCAATGGATCTTTCCCATCTCTTAGGATGTTCTCAACCGAAGGCTCAGAGTTAGTATTTTTAGAATCTCTTCCAAGAATATTCTTCACTCCGAACCGTGTGGATTTCTCCGTAACCTCATACTTACTCTCATGCCCAAGAGAACCCAGTAATTTATCAGGATCCCAAAAAGATTCCACTCCAATTTTTGCCACATTCCACTGCCGCTCTTCGGCCTGTTTTCTGCATTCATAAAGCAGAGCACTTTTTCCAACGCCGGGAACTCCTTTTATCAGGAATGAAGTACCACCAGACTGAATTTGCGCTGCACGCTACTAAGTACCAATTAAAAATTTCCAATATCCGTTTACGACCACGAAAATATTGGGCGAGTCCCCGGTCGGGCGCTACGGTCAGAGGGGCAATTGGAGAGGAATGAGATTGAGTCATGGTAGGGTACCACAGATTCCCTGCCTGCTCATCTATTTGACTAGAGTCAGATTCAACGGTTCCCAAAACTGGTATGCTATCCTTCCTCTGTACACAAGATAGCGTATACAGTTTTGACAGCCCCTGTCTATGTTCAAGGATTAACCGTGTGAAAATAAGAGGAAATTATCTTGAGAGCACGAGCAGTATAGTACGCTCAGATAAAGAGTTGAAGCCCCTAGATTCATTTGTTATCTCCCCGCATTTCATGTGTGATCAATGCAGTTCCGAGTAAAGGGTAACCAGTAATAACAATCTTTCCTTGTAATGAAGTAGGTGTTTGCTTATTAGCTGAAATCCAAGCTTCCAAGTCGGTGATTAGGATCCTGGGACTCGTTTTGTGAGAGACTCTTAAAAAGTCTTTGAGCCCATTCTGGATTTAAGCTATTTGAGACGTTTCTCTACCAATTCCATCCAATCCAGCGGTGAGATTGATCTGAATTGTTTCACCATCGGATTCGCCGCAATTTCTCTCTGATCCGATGATTGATGTTCTCCATGATATTCGCCAGGGTATAACCTCTTTCGGACCTAGTTTCTTTACGCCCAACCTGTGGAACATGGGCATCTCTCCATGCCCTTTGCGAAGCTATTCTCCACTTCCTATTATCCTTCCGACTATACTCTTAATGGTTGAGGATGGACCCTTTTTTACATCCGTAAAGCTCTCTTGATTAAACGCATGATTCAGTTCCTTCCGTAACTCAACCTGATCATCTATCCGACGGAGCCATTCTGCCACATTGTCCCGTTATGCCAAGTACATGGCTGAATCTGTAAATCATCTCCAAAGATGTCCTGCATCGTCTTTTGGATCCCTTTTGCACCAACGATCACACAGGATTCCATGTTCATAGCCAATCCCCTTTTCCATAACTACATCAG
This sequence comes from Rhodothermales bacterium, assembly GCA_965209015.1. Classification (GTDB taxonomy): domain Bacteria; phylum Bacteroidota; class Rhodothermia; order Rhodothermales; family Bin80; genus Bin80. Next base: position 1,709,099 of record OZ242367.1, read on the forward strand.
AAAAACTTGGTCATCTCAGGCATTTTCCGTTGAAAGTTCAATAAAGTATAGAATGGTCATCTCTCTCCCTTCGGTACCCCCGTACAGATGAGAATGTGTCTGTCCTCAATATTTCGTTACATTAAACAGCAATGCAACGTACGCCTCCTCTGATTAGGTCGCGTTCTTCAAATTTTCTCAGAACCTTTCGGCGCCAGTCTCAAAAGGCACGGCTGGCTGTGGAAGCACTCTACCCAGAATTGTGTGCAAATTCCCGACTCACGCAGTCATAGTTCCGCGTGTAGATCCCCAAGAAGGTCTTCTCTGGTAGATTCTTGGTCATTTTATCCGTCCGACTGCGTATATTTTGGTACAAAATATAGAGATTGTAGCCGATTCTTGTGCAGATTCGCTTCATCCCTATATTCAGAGAAAACAATGGGGAATTGAGGGGCTACCGTTAACGAGGCTTCCAGATAGGAACTCGGTGGCGAATCCACAGGTACTAATTCTTCCAGTGATCTGTCTCCCGAATCTAAATTATTGGCTAAATATCGCAGCATCTCGCTGTAAACTTGCAACAGATAGACCATCAACTTATGACCAGATTCTCCTGTTAGACACGATGTATGTTAAAATCAATGCATCGTTTCTCTGTTAGTCTTGCGTGGGGAACTAGTCGGGAAAAAATCCTGAACAAATTCAAGTAATGAAGGAACTCCGCGCCCTGACCGATTCTCCGATGAAGTATACGGACCTCGCAACAGACTTATGTGGTGTAAGGGGTAGCCTAAAATTTCAGAATAGTGTCCTCTCCTGTTTTCAGAGGTCTGGAGATTTATCCCAGACATTCGACGTGATCAGGAACTATCCCAATCCCTTTCAAGATGAGGTGCAGTCATGTTTAATTTATCACAGCAATAACGTTCAGTTAGAGTGATGGAGCTGATTGGGACACATTTTCTCACCATTCAGAAAAGTACTATTCAGGCGGATGGGCAAAATCAGTCAGTTGGAGCGGGGGAGCATTGCCTGTGGGATTTTATCTCTACCGAAGGATTGCCAGTTCGTCTTCGGGGCGTTTCATTGAGATCGGGCGATTTGTACGAACTCTTTAGTGGATCCAGTCTCCGATTTTGTTGTGCGTCACTATGGAGATCCGAATCCAGAGTAATCATTAAACTTATGGGGAAAGTTGTTCATTTGAACACAGAGCACCGTGAAACCACTAAAATGATTCGCTTTGGTTTAACTTCACTGGAATAGGGATATTGATCAATCATTATGGGGTTAGCTAAGATGGGGGCACTTTCAGCAGTTCATTCTGTCATGAGATCCCTCTAATCCCCACACATAAAGGTTTGTAGATGGTTGAACTTACTTCAGGTGCTCTCTCTTTCGTTCAAATGGATACTATATTATACAAGGTGAGTCAGAATCATGCGTAGATTATCTTCTGCTTTTCTGGGGATGATCCTCAGTAGTATTCTGTTTTTGTTTGTGACGGAAGTCTTCGCACAGGATACTGTTTGCGATCGAACCGATGAAGTACAGGCGGCGATTCTTGCAGAGATTGATCATCCCAACCCCGACTTTGGATGTGAAGACGTGACCTCGGCTCAGTTGTCACGTATTCCAAGGATGTATGTTGCTTATCGGGACATTCGTTCACTGCAATCTCGTGATTTTGAAGGTCTCTCTGAACTAGATATCCTCCGATTAGACAGTAATGATCTCACCTCTCTTCCGTCTGGACTTTTTGCGGGGCTCTCCAATTTAACATTTTTACGATTAGATTCGAATGATCTTGAAGAACTGGATCAGGACCTTTTTGACGATCTTGAAAAATTGGATTGGTTGGAGCTTCAGTATAATAACCTCACCGTGCTCCCGGAGGATCTCTTTCAAGATACCCGTTTGGATTTCTTGGATCTAACAAGAAATCGTCTTGATGGCACTCTGCCATCAGATCTTTTTGACGGTCTGGACAAATTGAGACATCTTGATCTAAGTGCGAATTCCATTGATGCGCTCCCTGAGGACCTTTTTGATGGTCTCGCCGGCCTGGAAGTGATTTTCTTCACTGGTAATAACCTCACCGCCATCCCTGCGGATCTCTTTGATGATGTTCCGGATGGAGTCCGCGTGGGTCTTGGTAGAAACAACATTTCCTGCCTACCTCCAAAGATTCTTAATCGGATTAATGCCGGGGGTATCACCCTTTCATCAGGTGGCCCCTACGCCCCTTGCGAGGATCCAAATCCAGAGGTGACCTTGCATCTTTCTGACAACCCGATTTCGGAGGATGGCGGGATGACGACGGTGACCGCGCGTCTGGGCGAGATGTCCACCGAGGTGACCACGATCGTCATTTCGGTCTCGCCCGAGTCCCCCACGGATCATAGTTTGAGTACCAATGCCACGCTCACGATCGCGGCGGGAGAGACGGAGAGTACGGGGGAGGTGGTGATCCGTGCAGTGCAGAACGTTGTCTACTCAGGGGATCGGATGTTTCAGGTGGAAGGGGAGGCAACGAACCCCGATGGCGTGAATGGCCCGGAGAGTGTGCCGTTGACGATTACGGAGGATGAGATGGCACCGGCCCTCACGCTTGCGGCCGCGCCCAACCCGGTTGCTGAGGATCATGGCGCCACACAGATCACGGTGACCGCGTCATGGGATGTGGTGCGAGACCGTGCGACCGAGGTGGACGTTGCGGTAGGGTCCGGCTCCGCGATGGTGGGAGAGGACTTTGAGGAGGTCAATTCCTTTTCCCTCACGATTCCCGCGAATGAGATGATGGGAACGGGGATGTTTACGCTGGTTCCGATCCCGGACGATCTGAATGAATCCGACGAAACGATCCTGGTGACGGGGCGCACCGATCTGGGGGAGGCTACGCCAGCAGCACTCACGCTCACCAATGCGGATCCGCCACCCCAGGTTACGCTGGCCCTGTCTCCTTCGTCGATCATGGAAAATTCTGACGTTCCCTCCATGGTGACAGCGCAGCTGAGCGCCCCCTCCAACGCCGTTACGACGATTGTTGTATCGGTAGCTCCGGATTCGCCTGGCGATTACACGCAACGTGGCACCATGCTCACGATTGCGGAGGGGGAGACCGAGAGTGAGGGGGAGGTGATGATCACAGCGATGGACAATGATGTGTACACGGGGAACAAGACGTTTCAGGTGCAAGGGGTGGCAATGAATCTGCGGAGCGGCGCGAAGGATCCTGATGATGTGGAGCTGACGATTGAGGACGACGAACCCTTTCCAACGGCCACGCTGGCGATCAATCCGAATGAGATTCGGGAAGGCGAGGAAAGGGTGGTTACGATTACAGCGACGCTGAATCCTGCCTTCGGCGCAACCGAGGGTTCAGGACATATCCTTGCGAGGATGACCGTTTCTTCGGAGGATGGTACGGCATCTGTGGTGGAGGACCTCGATAGGAATGCAGGCATAACTTTAGCGTGGGAGGCGAATGAACTCGTAGAGGAGCAGACGTATGCTTTTTTTGTGGCGAAGCAGGATGGGATAGATGAGCCTCCGGAGACGATTCGTCTCGTGGGAGCTGGCACTTACGATGTTACGGGGTTCGATTTGACTGCCAGTCCGACCGAATTTACCATCGTGGATGCAGATGATCCTCCGGTGGTGACCTTGAATTTAACCGCGTCAGAGATCCAGGAGAACGGGGGCACTACGCGGCTCACGGCGAGTCAGACGCCTGCCTCCAGCGAACCGACCAGGATTGCGATCACGATGATTCCTGATGCGCCGGCAACGGATGACGATTACACGCTCCCATCCACAATGCTCACGATTCCCGCTGGATCCAGGATCAGTTCGGATGGGATCACGATCACGGCCGTGGACAATGAGGACTACGAGGGGGATAAGACGGTGACCGTGCGCGGGAGCCCCATGAATGATTTGGGATTTACGGATCTCTCCCTCATTGGATTAGGTGATGTGGGGCTGACCATTCTTGATGATGATGAGCCGCCGCGGGTCATGCTTGCGTTGGCTCCCTCCGAGGTCAATGAAAATGGAGACAGCCAACCGGTCACGGTGAGCGCTGCGCTGAATGCGGCGCAGTCCACGGACACGCAGCTTACGATCATGGTAGAGGCGGGAACGGCAGAAGCAGGCACCGACTACACTGCCACGCCTTCGTCCTTTCCGTTGACGATTGCGGCAGGTTCGATGGAGGGAACCGGGATGTTTACGTTTGAGCCACTGCCCGATGATTTGCACGAGGGGCCGGAGATGGTTCAGGTGACGGGCACGGCAGGCGATCTGGAGGTAGATGCTGCGAGGCTCACGATTTTGGATGCGACGCCCATGCCGCAGGTGGAGTTGGAGTTGATGCCTGGAGAGATTCCGGAAGAGGGTGGGATGACAACGGTGGCGGCGAGGCTGAATCGTCCCTCCGGCGCGCTGACAACAATTGCGATCGGGGCCACTCCGATCCCGCCCGCAACGACGATGGATTACGCGTTCGGTGGGAATCAAACGCTGACGATTACGGCCGGGGCGACCGAGAGTACAGAGCAGGTCACGATCACGGCCGTGGACAATGATGTGCGTACGCCGAGTAAGGAGGTGCAGGTGACGGGCATGGTGGAGAATCCGATTGGGGTGACGCCTCCGGATCCCGAGCCCCTCACGATCACCGATGGGGATGAGGCGACGGGGGTCACGCTGGAGGTGCGTCCAACGCAAGTAGATGAGGGAGCTGGGGAGACACCGATTGCGGTGACCGCCCGGCTGGACGGGACGCGCCCCGAGCCCCTCACGGTGACCATTTCGGTTGGGCCGGGTACGGCCATGGACGACGATTTTGATCCGGTGGACTCGTTTGCGTTGACCATTTCAGCCAATGAGAGGGAGGGAATGGGGACGTTTTTGTTCACGCCGGTCTCGGATAATCTGGACGAGCCGGACGAGTCGGTGACCATCACGGGAACCAGCTCCCTCGGGGTAGATCAGGCGTTTCTCACGATCACGGATGATGACCTGGACCCGGTGGTGATGCTCGTGTTAGATCCGGCGGAGATTTCGGAGGCGGAGGAGCGTTCCGCCATAAAGGCCCGTCTCACGTCTCCATCGAGTGCGGAGACGGTGATCACGATCTCTGCAGATCCCATCTCGCCTGCGACGGAGGGGGATTACCGGTTGAGCGCGGATCCAAGGCTGACGATTGCAGCAGGTGCCATGGAGAGTACGGAGACGGTGATGATCACCTCGGTCAATAATCGGGTCATTGATGTAGAGGACAAGCAAGTGCGCGTGCAGGGGCGTGCCACGAATGCGCATTCGGGGGCGTCTCTTCCGGAGGCGATCCTCACAATTTTAGATGATGACGAAGCGACCGAGGTGAGGCTCACAGTGAGCATTTCTGATGATGTACGTGAAGACGAGGGGAGTAAGCAGATCACGGTCACGGCGACGATGGATGGGATCCTTCTGACGGACACAGAGGTAGAGATTTCGTTGCAAGAAGAGACGGCGACCCTGGGGGTTGACTTTCAGCCGGTGGCTCCATTTACGATCCGGATTCCTGCCGAAGCAATGGAAGCGGTCGGAGGATTTACGTTCACGCCGATCCCGGACCATCTGGATGAGCCGGACGAGACGGTACGCGTGAGCGGGACGAGCAGTTTGGGCGCGGCATCGGAGGATCGTCTGACGATCTTTGATTCGGATCCGACGCCGGAGGTAACGTTGGTGTTGACGCCGAGAGAAATGCTTGAAGATGGCGGGGAAGCCGAGGTGACGGCGAACCTGAGTGGGGCGTCCAGTGCAGAGACGGTGATTACGATCGCAACCGACCCCCAAGCCCCCGCAACCATGCAGGATTACGAGGTGAGTTCCAATCGTGTGCTTAGGATTGCCCCGGAGGTCACGACCAGTACGGGGGTGGTGACGATCACGGCGGTGGACAATGCGATTGATGCGCCCGACAAGCGGATCACGGTCCGGGGCAGTGCGACGAACGTGAACGATGTGATGAGCCCGGCAGAGGAGACGCTCATCATTCTGGATGATGACGAGGTGGGGGGCATCACGCTTACGGTCTCGCCCTCAAGGGTGAATGAGGCAGACGAAGAAGACATCCAGGTGACCGCGACACTAGATGGTGCGCGGAGCGTCCCGACGCAGGTCATGCTCACGGTGGAAGGGGGGACGGCGGCGGAGGGAATGGACTATGCTGCGGTCCTGCCAGTTACACTCACGATTGCGGCAGGCGCAACCGTCGGGACGGAGCGCTTTCCGTTCCGTCCGATTGCGGATGGGGTTGACGAGCCGGACGAAACGGTGCAGGTGACCGGGCGAAGCAGTCTGGGAGCTGCAGCGCCAGCCACGCTCACGATTGTGGATCGTGACCCTGTGCCGCAGGTGGAGTTGATCGTGGAACCCGGCACAATTCAAGAAGACGAAGGGATGGCGACGATCACCGCGCGGTTGGATATTGCATCCAGTGCAGAAACGATCCTCCAGGTATCTGCGCGCCCGGAATCTCCGGCAACGACCAACGATTACGAATTGAGTCCGAATACGACGCTCACGATCCTTCCTGGAATGATGACCAGTACAGGACGCGTGACGATCACAGCGGTGGATAATGATGCAGATAACCAGGACAAGATCGTGGTGGTGCGCGGACAGGCAACCAATGCGCTTGATCTCAACGGCCCGGTTGAACAGATACTTACGATCGAGGATGATGAAGCGTCCACGGGGTTCATGCTTGAGGTTGCACCTCCCAAGGTGGAGGAGGGCGCGGGGGCAAGGGAGTTCACGGTGACGGCTACGCTGGAGTCTGTTCGGAGTACGGATGCGACGGTGACGCTTACCGTGGCAGATGGCACGGCAACCGAAGGACAGGATTATACGATTGTGTCCCCGCCTACTCCCCTGAGGGTTGAGGCCAATCAGCCCTCTGGCACGGCAACCTTTACCCTCATGCCCATGGATGATTCCGTCTATGACCCTCAGGAGACGATCTTGATCACGGGGACAAGCGCTGCACTGGGAGGTGGAGAGACTGTAACCTACCTGACCATTGAGGATAACGAGGTGGAGGTGTTCCTGGCGATTCAGGATACGACGGTACAGGAAGAGGTCGAGATGGCTATGGTTGAAGTTACACTGACGTCTCCTGCCCCACCGGGGCTGAGTGTACGGGTTCAAACCTTTGATCAGACGGCCACCGAACTGGAGGACTACAGAACTCCCTCCAGTCTGCTGCTCATCCCCGAGGGGGAAATGAGCGCATTCATTGCGGTGCTGATTCTGGACGATGAATCCTATGAAGAAAACGAAACCTTCCGGATCCAATTGTCCGATCCAATCGGGGCCGAGCTGGCCCGAGGGGAGGCAACGGTCACGATAGAGGATGATGATCGATACGAACTGCGCGTAGGGGATGCTTCGGCGCCGGAGAGCGAGTCCCCGCTAGAGTTTATGGTGATGCTGAACCGAGCCAACCCGGCACAGATCGTGCGCGTGGACTATGCGACGCAGGATGGATCGGCGCAGGCCGATCTGGACTATATGCCCACAAGTGGGACACTGGTCTTTCCGAGGGGGGTGGACCGTCGTCCGGTGCCTGTGCGACTGCTCAATGATGACACAGAAGAGATGGAGGAGCGATTCTTCTTGAAGCTGTCTATGCCGGAGAATGCCGTTCTGGTGGATGCCGAAGGGACGGGGACGATCGTGGATGAGGATGCGCTCCCCCGCGTGGAGATCACCCCATCGGTCCGGGTGAGGGAAGAGGAGGGGATGGCCCGCTTTATGGTATCGCTCAGTCATGTGCTCCCGGGGCGGGAGACCGAAGTTTTCTTTACAGCCATCAACGAAACCGCGGTTGCCTCTCTGGACTATGAGGTGCAGACGCCAAGCCCGCTCCGCTTCACCTCGGGGGAAAGGATGCAGACCATTGAGGTAGAGATCCTGGACGACGGTCTCTCCGAGGGCGAGGAGACCTTTCGGATTGAGTTGACGGAGATCCGGAATGGGGAGCCTGCAGGGCGCATAGGACGGGGCACGATCCTGGACAATGACGGGGAGGTGCGGGTACATATAGAGGATACAGAGGTTGATGAATCAGAACCAGAGGCGCGGTTCCGCGTGACCTTGGATGGACAGGATAGTCAGTCGCGGACGTATGCCTATACGACGGAGGATGGGACGGCCACGGAGGGAGAGGACTATGTTGCGACTTCATCAACGATCACCTTTGCGGCGGGCGAGCAGGAACAGGAGATCCGAATTCCGATCAACGATGATCAGGAAACCGAAGACGACGAAACGTTTCAGGTGCGTCTCATTGGGGAGGGTATCGCCAGAGGCGAGGCAGAAGGAACGATTCAGGATGATGATGGAGACCTGTTCGTGAGTATTGGAGATGCGAGTGCAATGGAGGGCGAGGGCGCTCTTCTGCTACCCGTCCACTTGAATCAGCCCAGTCCTCGGGTGGTGACGGTTCAGTTTGCATCTTCGGAGGACACGGCAACGGAGGGATCCGATTATGTTGCGTCGAAGGGGATCGTCATCTTTGAACGGGGGAGCATGGAGGGCAAGATCCGGATTGAGGTAATAGACGATTCGGAGGTGGAACCCGACGAGACGTTCCAGGTGACGCTTTCCAATCCGAACCATGTAAAAATTGATCAAAGGATCGGGACGGGAACGATTCTGGACGATGACGGGAGTCCCACGGTCTCGGTCCAAAGTGTTACGGTCTCCCGCCACACGGCAAGCTTTGAGGTGGGCTTATCCATTCCATCTGCTGTCCCGGTACTGGTCAGCTATATGAGCGAGGATGGGAGTGCCCTTGCGGGAGAGGATTATGAGGCGGCGGCGGGGCAGGTCACGTTTGCACCGGGCGAGCTCTCCAAAACTGTGGACGTGAACCTGCTTACAAATGAGCCTGTATGGGAGGCAAAGACATTTTCGCTTGTCTTGCTCTCGGCGGTGAATGCAGAGGTAGAGCAGGCCCGTTCAGAGGCGGTGATGGAAGAAGAAAGCGAAGAGGGTATCCAGAATGCGTATGTGTCGAGAGTCCTACGGACCTGGGCATCGCAGGTGGTGGAGGCATTGACGCGGCGCATGGAGGGGATGGCACACTGCCGCATCCCTGATCTATCTTGGCTCCGCTACGGGCGTGAGCGTTGGTCTCTGGGAGAGATCTTTCGCGGGTGCGGTGCCGAGTATACGCAGGGGGGATGGAGCGTCTGGGGGCAAGGTGCCTATACGCGGATGCAGGGACGGGAGGGAGCGCTGTCCATGCGTTCAGATGTCACAAGTATGATCCTGGGAGCCGACTATGCATGGAGTCAGGGATGGATGGCAGGACTTCTGGCCGCACAGAGCTGGGATCAAGGCATGTATGAGACGCCAGTGCGCTCTGGCACAGCATCCTCACGCTTGACCGGTATCTATCCCTATGTCAGTTACCAAACGGGAGCGGGGATGCGTGCATGGCTACTCTTGGGGCTGGGACGGGGTGAGACCGAAGTGGAGACACTGGAATCCGAACTAGAGGCTGCACTGGTTGCACTGGGACTGACGGGAACGCTGACCGGGGGCAGTGCGGGACGGCTGGGCTACGAGGTGGATGCCTTCTGGGCGACGGCAGACCTGGAGACGGGAGCAGATCTGGGCGTCCGACGGATCCGTGCAGGTGTGGAGGGGAGTTTGCGATTGGGAGCGGGCATGGAGCCCTACATGGAAGCTGCTCTTCGGCAGGATGGAGGGGATGCAGAAACGGGGATCGGCGTGGAACTGGGGGGAGGCGTGCGCTGGTCCACGAGTCAACTGCGTGCGGAGTTTGGAGGTCGGACCCTGGTGCTGCACACCGATGAGGGACTGCGCGAATGGGGGCTGATGGGATCCATTGAGTATGGATCGCAGGGGGGACTCGGACCTTCGATGCGAGTGCGCCCGCTCTGGGGGAATATATATGGGGGAGATCTCTGGCGCGAAGCACCGCTACATACCATGGCAGGGGGGAATGCAGACCAAAATGTGGAGGTGGAACTGGGCTATGGGACGCCGATCGGGGCAAGTCTCGGACGCTCCATCGTGGGACTGACGCTGGATCCGAGCGGGCGTGCCTACCGGGTCGGATACAACCTGCGCATGAAGCAAGGACTACAAGTCTCGGTCGCGACCACCGCGCGAACCATTGAAGAGAACGGGCCTCCACCCTCCTACGGACTCAGTGCACGCATGGATCTGAAATGGTGATCTGGAATGGAGATACAGTATCATCTCTGACGAAGAGGAAGCCGAATAGAGGGGATTTCTCCCTATAATGATTACAAAGTTCATAGATGGATGTAGGAGGTGTGGTTCTCGGAGTCCTCAGCGTCTGAGAAGCGTCAATTTCAAGAAGAGCTAAAATTCAGTGATCAAAATCTTCAGATCTATAGGCTCTCATGTACATGGCATGGGAAGATTAATTACACCACTCCGATTCGCATGCATTTTTCATGGCCCATCAAGGCAGGGGAACCACTATACATTAGTTTATATTGGACCGAAAAAAAACTATGCGATAGAACTCTCTCTAATTCCCATCAATAACCTAAGGAATTAAGATAATATAGACGAATTCAAGCCAACGAATTTAAATCTCTGGTACCCACACTCCTTGATACTTTCCCCTCAACGTTCTAATGAAGCTTAAACCGAATTTAAGATGTCATCAGTGAAGCCACAAGAAGAAAGTAAGCCAGTCAGTTTCGCGATTGCTCACTTTTTCGCAACTGGGCGAGACCCTTCTCGGGATACAATACTTCATTTCGCATGCAGACGATATGCGGAAAATGCAATTCCAACCGCCAAGGATTGGGTTGTTAACCCAAAACGGACAATTCGGAAACGTGCTTGGAGCCGAACAGGAATTAGTACCAACTATGCCAAAGACCAGCCAGTATGGAAGGAAATTCAAGGTAAAATCCTCTCATTTCTTGACGGTGTTGATACGCTATTCGTATGTAACTCTGGCATAAAGAATAAATGGTTTCCCTCGGTCATTTACAATGGAATGACTCCTCCTACTTTGGTAGATCTGACACAAATGTACGAATTTTTCTTACCTGATAAATCTGTGCCATATTCAGATGAAGATCTTATTCAATTGGGTAATTCAATTCGGGTGAGAGATGGAGATCGTAGGTTGCATCAAGTACTCAATGGACTGGATCAAATACTGAACCGCATCTTACGAGTCATTTTATCACCCAAAAAGATAGCGAATGAAGACTATCATCCAGTGTATACTATTTTAGAGTGGGCTCTATCAGCAGATGGAGATCAACCTGACTTTTCTTCATTATTAGGAATTGCTTCGGTTGCCTATAAAATCCAGTGGGCAGAAAGTCAGTTAGAAGGAACTATGTTTGACTTTCCATCAATAATTGAAGAGGCAGAATTGCAACAATTTGTGGAGGATTGGAAATTTCCAAAATTATTGACGGAAGATCGTAAACCATATTTAGAATTCTCATTAGACACGGATATTCAGAATCGCTATGATAAGGATAGCACTTCCAGAGAGCTTATAAAGGTTCTTGGATTAAAAAAAGAGAACAGGAATCCATCTTCTAACAAACAAGACCAATTAGATCAACTTCTCAAAGAACTACGTTCCCATATTCATGGGCTCTCAATGCACATGCATAGGCTTGACAGTGATGACGTTGAACCAATTAGGGAGAAATTGTCTTTGCATCAAGATGATCTGATACATGCAAATAACGGATTAAATTCTGTGCTAACAGAAATAGCCTACCACATCATCTCTCAACGAATTCTGGGGATATTCACAGTTACGACTCCTGAAACGCCTCTTAATGATCTCCGGTTGATACGAAAATGGATTCAAGAGTCGTATACACAATCAATGGAACTGCGTGGATCTCTAACAAAAACCCTCAATCAATTCAGTAATTCTAAATCCATTCAAATTGAGGTAAAAATTCATTCTATTGTCTCCAGTGTGTTTTTGGAAATAAGTAACCTGATTAAAGAACATCTATCCAGTTCCACTCTCATACAACAAAAGGAATTCCTCCAAAGGGGATTAAAAAAATTGTTCTCTGGTAATCAATATGAGGAGAGGTTGGAGCAGAAGAAGTATGCTCAATTTGTCATGGAGGCAATAAATATCGGAGGTCAATACACCCTTGAAGCGGGAACTGGAACGGGAAAAACTCTCGGATATCTTATTCCGGTATGTGAGCATATAAGTATTAACAAGGATCGGCAGGTTTTGGTGGCAACTGCGACAATTAATCTCATGGACCAAATCGTTAAAAAAGAATGGGAAACAGTTACACAAAATACTCTGTACCGTGGTCAAAAAGTTGAGATTCTGATGGGACGGCAGAATTATTTGTGTATTTCCGCACTGAAAAGACTATTTAGGCTTCTGTATCAAGAAGAACGCCAGAAGGATGGAATCTCTCTTCTTGCTGCTGACCGTTTGGCATGGTTAAATCTGTATCAGATTCTTGACCGTAGACGGGGACGGTGGGATAGATTTGATGAGTTTGAGAGGCAATTTCAGTATGACTTAAACGCAGAGAAGGTCTGCAAACCTAAACTATGTACAACTGATTCTAATTGTTGCTTCCCTCAAGCTTTGAGGCGAGCTCAATATGCACATGTTGTAATCACGAATCATCACAAATTGTCCAAGCTTGATGCGGAAATCGCCAGCCGTGTCTCTGTATGTATCATTGACGAGGCCGATCAGTTTCCAGATAATCTCCGAAGTTCTTTAACTGTAAGTCTCGTGGGGGCTGACATATCGGATTTTACTCGCAGAGTAGGAGGGACAAATGAGCAAAATGGCTTTGTTGATGTTTTTTGGAATTCTCTAAAAAAGAAAGACAAAGCAAATTTTAAAGAGTGCAAACCCATGGATGTACTCTCAGTTTTGGACCTAGATTCTATTCAAGCGTTTTTTGGACGAACACTTAGGGATTCCCAAATTCAAGACCTTTTCCACAGCTTGAAAAATATCAAAAATGCTTGCGATAAGATATACTCTTGTGTGAAGCGAATGACGGTTTTCCCTAATAAGGATCTATCTGAGTTACGATGGAAGGAGCTTGATCCTAAAAAACAGGCAACTATACAAGATTCACTAAAAGGACTAATCAATCATTTTAACACTATTGAATCGGAGTTTGAAGAGATCTTGAAAATGATTCAAAATACAATACAGGTAAAGAGGAATAAAATAAAAACAGAGTATACCAGTCGGATGAACAAATATGTAAATGACGCACGAGAATTTGGGGCCGTTGTCAACAATTTTCGGGATACCGACAATGACGATGGATATATAATATCCTATGGTCAGAAGTCATTCAACTGGACCATGAATAGATTCCCGTTTAAAATGGGTAATCATGCTAAAGCTATTTTGGATAACTTTGACACTACGGTATTTACCTCGGCCACTTTATATGTTGACAATTCAACAGAATTGTTTGCCCTGGAATTGTTGGATGATCCTGATCTCAAACATTCATTCACTGCTGAAACCAGTATCCGATCCCCGTTTCCCTATGATTCTCAGGTCAGTGGTGCCATAGCCCATTTCATTCCTAAGTATGAATATGGTCATGAAAAAAGCAATTTGGATTGGATACGTCAGGTCGCATCTACTCTGTCTCTTCAGTCTCTGGCGTTGGACGGACGAACTTTGGTCTTATTCACAAGCTGGTATGATTTGCTGGAAGCATATAAACTTTGTCATCCTGTATTTCAATACTACAGAATTCCATTACTCTTGCAGAATAAATTCGGGAGTAGTGAGGCTATCATTAGGGAGTTCAGCGGATTTGAGGAAAGTGTTCTCTTTGGTGTACGACGATTTTGGACAGGGGTAGATTTCCCAGGGTTAACACTTAGTCAACTCGTTATCGTACGATTGCCCAATAAGCCTCTAAAAGATCCGCTAGTTGCTGAACGTAAAGATCGGTGGTCAGAAGAAATATTCGAAAATTTGTGGTACCTACAAAATACTCAGCGTACCCTGCGTCAGGGATTTGGTCGTTTGATTCGGAAGAGTAGGGACAGGGGGGTATTCGTTATCCTTGATTGTCGGATTCTTACAGACGATAGATTCTCACACCATAAAAATGCTTTCCCTGTAGGGCTTAAAGAATTTGGGTCTGCTGTTGAACTTGCAAATTGGTCTGTCAAGAGACTGAGGTTTTCTACCGAAATTAAGGAACGCGGGATCGTGTTAGAGCAGGCCCATCAGAATATTCAGAAAATGATCTTCGCAGCAAAATAAAGTGCTCATTTATTCTGATTCAAGTGTACAATCATTCCGATCCGTACCCATTCAGACGATCTATCCACAGTCTTATCTATTGAACTTAGTCTGTTGGTGACTCTCCAAGCTATTCACATAGTTCTACAATTATCAAGATTCCTTACCCTCATCAACTCCATCATTGGGATGGAGATCAATGATTTCCATCAAAGATGAGAACGCATTTGAGTCTGCTGAATATCAATGGGACATCCTGCTCACTAATTGGTATCATCACGATTGTAGGTAACTTTTCTTATGAATCATGACTTACGACACACATACAAAAACTCAACCCATTACTACCGGAGATTCGCTTCCTGAGGAGCGCCCAGAAATCACGAGTACCTCTCAGATTATGTCAGGTGCTGAGATTCTCCTTCGTTCTCTTGAGGCTGAAGGGGTGAAGATAATCTTTGGACATCCCGGAGGCGCCGTTATCAAGGTGTACGATGAGATGGCTCGTATCAAACCGAAGTTCCAACATATTCTCGTTCGCCATGAACAAGGTGGAACGCATGCGGCAGAAGGATATGCCAAAGCAACTGGCAAGGTTGGGACGGTGTTGGTAACCAGTGGTCCAGGCGCAACGAATACGGTGACCGGCATTGCAGATGCTTACATGGACTCTGTACCAATTGTCGTCTTTACTGGACAGGTTCCGACTGCATTGATCGGTAATGATGCGTTTCAGGAATGTGACGCAATTGGAGTGACTCGCTCGATCACAAAGCACAGCTATTTGGTTCGTGATGTGAAAGATCTGGCCCGAACGGTAAAAGAAGCTTACCACATTGCTGGAACCGGCCGACCCGGTCCAGTACTCGTTGATCTGCCCAAGGACGTTCTGTTAGCCGAGGCTCCCTTTCAATATCCCAAGTCTGTTGACATGAGAGGGTATGTTGTACCCGAGGGACCTCGCCCTGAAAAGTTGCAGCGCGCTGCACGAATGATTGCCGAATCAGAGCGTCCTCTGTTTTATGTAGGTGGTGGAGCCATCAGCGGGAATGCGTCCGAACGGTTAACCCAACTTGCAAGACATACGGGTATTCCCGTTACGACTACGCTTCATGGATTAGGTGCTTTCCCTGAAGATGATCCACTCGCACTGCGTATGCTGGGAATGCATGGAACATGGTGGGCCAATCAAGCCGTCCAGCATTGTGATCTTCTCATTGCGGTTGGTGCGCGCTTTGATGATCGTGTAACGGGTAAGCTTGATTCCTGGGCACCTCACGCCAAAGTGATTCATATTGAGATTGATCAGTCATGTATTTCAAAGAATATCTTTGCTGATTGTGCGATCTTAGGCAATGTTGAAACCGTACTGCAGCGTCTCACGCCATTAGTTGAACCAAAGGATACAACGGACTGGCTTCAACAGATTGATGCCTGGCGTCAAGAGTGTCCATTACAATATCAGAAGGATGGCCAATTACATGCCCAAGGTGTGATTGAACAACTACGTGACAAAACTGGAGGTGATGCCGTAGTAGTTACAGATGTTGGACAGCATCAAATGTGGTCGGCCCAGTATTTCAGATTCTTGCACTCGCGAACACACATTACCAGTGGTGGATTAGGGACCATGGGCTTTGGTATGCCTGCGGCCATGGGAGCTGCCTTCGGTATGCGTGAGTCAGGCTCCTCTCGTCCAGTGATCTGTATCAGTGGTGATGGTGGCTTTGTCATGAATGCCCAAGAAATGAGCGTTGCGGCAGCCCACAAGCTCCCCTTAAAATTGGCGGTCATCAATAATCGATTTCTTGGGATGGTTCGGCAATGGCAGGAACTCTTCCATAATGAGCGCTATAGTCATACAGACCTCTCCGATACAAATCCCGATTTTGTAAAGCTTGCTGAAGCCCATCATTGTGTTGGCCTTCACGCAGAAACACCGGAAGAAGCGAAAAAGATCATTGATGAGGCATGGAAAGTAACTGATCGTCCAGTACTTATGGAATTTAGGGTTGCAAAAGAGGAAATGGTCTTCCCAATGGTACCCGCAGGTGCAGCAACCGGAGATATGATCACGGATCGTATGACCCCGAATTCTTTTGTTTAATTAAGGTAAAAGATTGAATCCATGACAGACAATCTGGTACTCACCCCGCAGCAGATCATCCGAAAAAAGGCTGCGGGTGAACCGATCCAACCGGATGATAGCGAAATGATCCAATCGCACACAATCGTCATTCTCGTTGAGAATTCGATTGGTGCATTCATCCGAGTAGTCAATATGTTTTCGGCGCGAGGGTTCAATCTTGACAGTGTAACTGTCGGTGTCACCGAAGATCCTAATATTAGTCGAATGAATATCGTTACCGTCGGCAACGGACGGATCATTTCTCAGGTCCTACGGCAATTGAGTCGTCTCGTGGATACCATTGAAGTGACTGATCTATCCGGCACTGATTTTGTGGAGCGTGAGTTATGTCTACTCAAAGTTCGCTACTCTCAAGATTCTCGTTCCGAAATTCTTGATATCAATGATGTTTTTCGGGGCAAGGTTGTGGATATTACATCTGAAACCATGACCTTTGAGCTTCGTGGTCCCTCACAGAAGATTGATGCGTTTATTGACATGATGGACGCACGCAGGATCGTTGAAGTTGCCCGAAGTGGACGTGTTGCTATGCAAAGGGATTCTTAACGAAGGAATTATTATATCATATCATATTTAATGAAAGTACATTACAACGCAGATCCTGCGATTATTTTAGGGCGGAAAGTTGCAGTAATTGGATATGGCAGTCAAGGCCATGCCCATGCACTGAACCTGAAAGATAGTGGGGCCACCGTCGCCGTAGGTTTGCGGAGTGAGTCTGCTTCTACGAGCATTGCATCTGCCAAGGGATTCCAAGTCATGAGTATATCCGAAGCTTCGGCATGGGGTGATGTGGTCATGATTCTGATTCCTGATCAAGATCAGAAACGAGTATATGAGGCAGAAATTTCTGAACATATTATTCCTGGAAAAGCTTTGGCTTTTGGACACGGATTCAATGTACACTATGGTCAGATTCAAGCTCCCAGGGGAGTTGATGTATTTATGGTTGCTCCCAAGGGACCGGGCCATCTGGTTCGTCGCACCTTTGAAGAAGGAAAAGGAACTCCTTGCCTTGTTGCCGTAGCCCAAGATGCGTCTGGCTCTGCAATGGATTTGGCACTTAGCTATGCCGATGCGATCGGTGGCACTCGTGCCGGAGTGATTGAAACGAATTTCAAAGATGAAACCGAAACGGATCTGTTTGGAGAGCAAGCCGTGCTATGCGGTGGTTCACAGTCATTGATTCAGGCAGGTTTTGAAACATTGATTGAGGCTGGATATCCAGAAGAGCTTGCATATTTTGAAGTTCTTCATGAGTTGAAACTCATCGTTGATCTCTATTATGAAGGAGGGTTATCGTATATGAATTATTCCATTAGCGATACCGCTGAATATGGAAATTATTCCAGAGGCCCCCGCGTAATTGGTCCACAGGTGAAAGAAGAAATGAAACGCGTTCTTCACGAAATTCAATCTGGCAAATTTGCGCGAGAATGGATTGCAGAATGTGAAAGTGGTCAGCCAACTTTTCAAGCCCATCGTGAAAAGACCGCTACTCATCCGGTTGAAAAAGTTGGACAGAGATTGCGTAAGATGATGGCTTGGCTCAGAAAGAGCGAGGATGCACCAGACGCCTCAAAGGCTGCGTAATGCCTGCTTATCAGATTGCCCTATTGCCAGGAGACGGGATTGGACCGGAGGTCACGTATGAGGCCGAACGAGTTCTGCATGCGGCCGCATTTGCATTCGATTTTGAGGTAAATTTAGAGCATTGGCCAATCGGCGGTACTGCCTTGGATCAATATGATACCCCTTTTCCTGATGCCACCCGCGATGCTTGCATCAATGCTGATGCAGTATTTTTAGGTGCCATTGGTGGACCAAAGTGGGATCATGAGACAGGTGCTCGTAGGTGTGAAGCTGCTCTATTGTCCCTCCGAAGTGTATTGGGCGGCTATGCGAATTTGCGACCTGTTATTGTGCCTGAAAGCTTAGTCCATAGTTCTCCCTTAAGACCTGAAAGGGTATCCGGAACCGATCTCTTGATCGTTCGCGAACTCACTGGGGGAATTTATTTCGGTACCCCCCGAACTGGATCTGAAGAGCTTGGGCTGAATACCATGATGTATACCAGGTCTGAAATTGAGCGTATTGCAAGATTAGCATTCAACCTTGCCCGAGAGCGAAGAGGTCACCTTACCTCCGTTGACAAGGCGAATGTTCTGGAAGTTTCTCAACTTTGGCGACGTGTCGTTACCGAAATACATATGTCCGACTATCCAGATGTTGAACTTGAACACCTCTACATTGACAATGCTGCCATTCAACTCATTCTTCGTCCATCTCAATTTGATGTGATCCTAACTGCGAACCTGTTTGGAGATATATTAAGCGATTTGGCAGGCACATTGCCTGGATCGCTGGGGATCCTTCCTTCTGCAAGCACTGGAGGGGAAGTTGGAATCTTTGAACCTGTGCATGGGAGCGCCCCTGATATTGCTGGTTTGGGATATGCAAACCCTGCGGGAGCACTTTTAAGTGCTGCCATGTTGCTTCAGACGTTGGGCGAAGTTGAAGCAAGTGCTCGGATACAAGCCGGAGTTGTGAGCAGCCTGGAAGAGGGTGTGCTTACCCGAGACTTAGGTGGAACTGCTTCAACAACCGAGTTCGGTGACTCAGTTCTTAAGCACGCATTCCAAATTGTGCCAACTGCAGTGTAAATAGAGACTACAGAGTAATTTTTGAATGGCTGCTGATAATCAAGTATTGATATTTGAGACAACTCTACGTGATGGTGAGCAAGCCCCTGGTGCATCGATGAATATCGGGGAAAAGATTCGAATTGCCCACCAACTTGCCAGATTGAACGTAGACATTATTGAAGCTGGGTTTCCTGTCTCCTCACCCGCCCAATTCGAAGCGGTCCAGCGGATTGCTCAGGAACTTGATGGCCCTGTTGTTGCCGCACTCGCACGGACGGTTGAGGCAGATATTGATGCCGCAGGTGAAGCACTGCGAACGGGCAACAAGACACGAATTCATACATTCGTGGGGACAAGCGATATCCACTTAAATGCAAAGTTTTCCGCAGATCATTACGGACGTACCCTTGAGGGTAAGCGAGACTATATTTTGGAAATGGTGGATCGAGCGGTTCGTCAAGCCCGTTCAATCACTGATGACGTAGAATTCAGCGCTGAGGATGCTGGACGAACGGGTATTGAATTTTTGGTTAAAGTTATCAATGTGGCGATTAAGGCAGGAGCATCTACGATCAATATTCCTGATACTACTGGGTACTGTGTTCCTCGAGAATACTCAGCCTTGTTCAAGGAAGTACGAGAACGATGTAAAAATGTCGATGATGTGACTTTTTCGGTCCACTGCCATGATGATCTGGGATTAGCGGTTGCTAATTCCTTGGCGGGGGTCTTAGCGGGGGCGCGTCAGGTGGAATGTACGATAAATGGGATCGGCGAACGGGCTGGAAATGCATCTCTGGAAGAAATCGTAATGGCCATACACGTACGTGGCCAACTCTTTGGTACCCACACCGGTATCAATACCAAACTCTTGGCAGCCACAAGCAAAATGGTATCAATTGCTACAGGATTTCCCGTACCCCCGAACAAGGCTGTGGTCGGCGCAAATGCATTCAGCCATGAAGCTGGAATTCATCAACATGGTGTGCTGAAAAGCCGTGAGACCTATGAAATCATGCGAGCGGAGGATGTCGGGCAGGACCCTGAAGCAATCCGTCTAGGACGACATTCCGGTAGACACGGATTATTTAGTCGGCTTGAAAAGTTGGGAATCCTTGTCGGCTCTGAACGGAAGGAAGAAGTTTATGAGAAATTCGTCTCGCTCGCCGATAAGAAGAAAGAAATTTTTGATGAAGATTTAGTTGCCCTGGCTCAGGGGCAAAAAGGAGAGCCGGCCGCGGTTCATTATCGGTTAGACCATCTATCCGTAAACTGCGGAACTGGAAGAGTGCCACGGGCCGAAGTCCTTCTTTATCACAACTCTTCCGATACATCTTGCCGTAAATCTGCAGAGGGAGATGGCCCTGTCGCCGCAATCTACAAGGCCATTGATATGGCGGCTGGTAGCCACCATGGATTAGTCTCTTATGCGATTCGGTCGGTCGGTGAAGGCAAAGATGCGATGGGTGAAGTCACAGTACTAATTAGCGAACATGGAACTCTTTTCCGGGGAATTGCGCGCCATACTGATGTGCTCCAGGCCTCTGCAAATGCTTATATTCAGGCATTGAATCAGTTAGAGGCATTTAGAGCCAGTAGTGGGGAAGAGTTTGTGTCGGATGGAATTATGCAATCATTTGGAAGTGAGGGAGGTCAGGCCTGATGACAATTACAGAAAAGGTAATTGCAAGCCACTGTGGTTATGATAGAGTCGCTCCCGGAGAAAGTGTCTGGGTAGATGTAGATATTCTGATGACCCATGATGTCTGTGGTCCACCTACGATTGACATCTTCAAGCGTGAATTTGGCGAAAATGCAAAGGTATGGGATCCAGAAAAACTGGTCATCCTCCCAGATCATTACATCTTTACTCAAAATCATCATGCAAATCGAAACGTCCGCCTGCTCAGAGAATTCGCTGCACAGCATGATCTACCTCACTATTATGATGTAGGGTCTCCTCGTTATAAAGGGGTCTGCCATATGGCCCTTGCCGAAGAAGGATTTAATCGCCCTGGATCATTATTGATAGGAACGGATAGCCATACCTGTACATCTGGAGCATTTGGTATGTTTTCCACTGGGGTTGGAAATACGGATGCCGCACTCATCATGGGAACAGGTAAAATTTGGCTACGAGTTCCAGAAACAATGCGGTTCATCTTTGAGGGTGTTCTGCCACCTTACCTTATGGCTAAGGACCTTATTCTGGCAGTGATTGGGGATATAGGTTGTGACGGAGCAACTTATCGTGCCATGGAATTTGATGGAGAATCTGTCTACGCACTTTCCATGCAAGAACGTATGACCTTGACCAATATGGCAATTGAGGCCGGAGGAAAGAATGGGATCATTGCTCCAGATGAGACAACGATTGAGTATGTGCGCGCCCGTACGGATCATGACTTTGAATGTATTTACAGTAATGAGAATGCACGATATCATTCCGAATATCGCTATGACGTATCTACTTTGGAGCCTGTTGTCGCAAAACCTCATCGCCCAGATAATCGTGCAAGTGTATTGGAAGTTGAGGGTACGCGTTTAGATCGTGCATATGTTGGTAGCTGTACCGGTGGAAAACTGGAAGATTTTCAGGCAGCCGCTCAAATTATCAAGGGGCAAGAGGTGGTCATAGATACATATATTGTTCCTGCCACAACTGAGATCAGTGACTCTCTTCGGATGGTTACACTTGATGGCACAACTCTCTGGGATGTCTTTGCCAGTGCAGGATGCAAAATGGGACAGGCGAGTTGTGCTGCATGTCTCGGTGGGCCTCCGGATACGTTTGGACGTATGCAGGGAAGCGAAGTGGTAATCTCAACAACCAATCGGAATTTCCCCGGACGTATGGGCTCAAAGCAAGCTTCCGTCTACCTTGCATCTCCTCTGACGGTTGCTGCAAGCGCCTTGAACGGTGTCATCACTGATCCTCGGGAGGTACTGGTTTAATTATGGAGTCAATTATTCAAGGTTCAGCATATGTGGTCGGAGATGCGATTGATACCGATCAGATTATTCCTGCTGAACATCTAGTGTATAGCTTGGAGAGACCAGACGAACGCCGGTTGTATGGTCGTTATGCTATGAGCGGTGTTCCCGTCCACGAACAAGGGCTTCCTCAGGGACATATCCCATTCACGGATCCAGACAAGTACACTAGTAAGTTTACCTTCGTTATTGGTGGTGTCAATTTTGGATGCGGATCTTCCCGGGAGCATGCACCATTTGCATTGACTGAGGCAGGTGCTAAGGTGGTTGTTGCCCAGAGCTATGCACGAATCTTTTATCGAAATACGATTGATGGTGGGTTTGTGATTCCCTTTGAGTCTCACGAGAAAATCAATCATCAAATCCGTACGGGAGACAAGTTAGAACTAGATACACGAATTGGGCAGTTAACCAATCATACGAGTGGACAAGAGTATCTGCTAAAACCATTGGGCGATGTAGCTGATATTCTTAATGCAGGCAATGTCTTTGAATATGCGCGGAGGAATGGCCTAATTACTACTACTTGATGGAACGGATTGAACTATTTGATACCACCCTTCGAGATGGTACCCAAGGCGAGCATGTAACGCTCTCGGTAAATGACAAAATTAGAATTGCCAAGCGATTAGATAGTTTTGGTGTGAGTTTGATTGAAGGAGGATGGCCAGGATCCAATCCAAAAGATCAAGAATTTTTTGAGCGTGCCTGTAAAGAAGTCTGGAATCATGCGAATATCTGTGCATTTGGTTCAACTCGTCGTTCACAGAATTCGTCAGGCGAAGACCCAAATTTGCTGGCTTTAATCAAAGCTGAAACGAACGCGGTTTCAATTTTTGGTAAAAGTTGGCTCCTCCATGTGGATCGGGCTTTGAACGTAGCACCAGAGGAAAATCTGAATATGATCAGGGGATCCGTTGAGTGGTTGGTGCAAAATGGACGCCGGGTAATTTATGATGCAGAACATTTTTTCGATGGGTATAAAGATGATACTGCATATGCTTTAGATACTCTTCGCGCTGCCGCAGAATCGGGTGCAGATGTGCTGGTACTATGTGATACGAATGGTGGCTCTATGCCATCCGAGATTGGACGGATCACGGAGTATGTCTGCTCTGTGATGAGTGATCATGTGGTTGGTATTCATGCTCATAATGACAGTGGGGTTGCGACAGCAAATTCAATTGCTGCTGTGGAATCGGGGGCACGGCATGTACAGGGTACGATAAATGGCATAGGTGAACGCACCGGGAATGCTGACTTGTGTCCCGTGATTGCCTGCCTGCAGCATAAATTGGGTTACCAATGTGTTTCTGAGGAGCAGTTGGCTACGCTTGCGGATCTTAGTCAGTTTGTATATGAAATCTGCAATATGATCCCGATTGATCGTGCCCCATTTGTTGGTCGAAGCGCATTTGCGCATAAAGGAGGGATTCATGTATCCGCAGTCATGAAGGAGCCCTGCGCCTATGAACATATGCCCCCCGAGATTGTGGGCAATAAACGGCGGGTATTAGTTTCGGATTTATCAGGACAGTCAAACGTGCGCTATAAGGCACAAGAATTAGGCATTCCTCTCAATGAACATGACGAAGCTCAACGTGCCGTTCAGCGCATCAAAGAGTTGGAGCACCTAGGCTATGAATTTCAAGGAGCAGAGGCATCTTTTGAGTTACTCCTCAGGACAATACAGGGTGAAGATACCGAGATGTTCAAACTGGATCGCCTCAGGGTCTATAGTGAGCAGGATGAGCATGGACTGGAGCGGTCTGAGGCTACGGTAGCCGTATTCGTAGGAAAGCATCGTGAGCTTGCCGTAGGGGAGGGGGTCGGTCCTGTGGATGCTCTATCCCGTGCTCTAAATCAAGCTCTCTATCGCTTCTATCCCCGTTTAGAGGCGCTTAGACTAGCGGACTATAAAGTCCGCGTTCTCACCCCTGAAAAAGCTACCGCAGCCTCGGTGCGTGTTTTGATTGAGCATCATGATACCAATGGAGAGGATATTTGGCATACGGTTGGAGTCTCTCCCAACATCCTTGATGCCAGTTGGCAGGCATTGACTGATGGTGTCCGATATTATCTTTTACATACCACACCGAAGCAAGCCCTGAAAGAATAATGCTTCTTCCTGCCCCATGAATATGATTCGTATCACTTGGGGCACAGCGAACTATAATGTTCGTCTTTCTCCCAGATTCTCAATTGATTTACCTTTCTGGAGTACCTGTATGTTTTTTGGTTTCTTGCCTATCTTTTTCAGAGAATCACAATTGACGGAAATGCGGTGAGCAATACTCTAGCCTGAGTATTCCAAACAAAAGAGCCACCGATTACGAGCGATGGGAGCCACCGAATACGAGCGATGGGAGCCACCGAATACGAGCGATGGGAGCCACCGAATACGAACGATGGGAGCCACTGAATACGAACGATGGGAGCCACCAAATACGATTGATGTGAGCCACCCATTCCGTCGGCGAAGTCGTGCACAGTATGTATGCAAGACGGGTTGCATTATGAGATGGATTCGTTCTTCAATTCTTGTTGACCTTGTACTTTGCGCATGGACTCTCCCGTCAGTTCAATTTTATGTGCGTTGTTGACCAGTCGATCTAGGATTGCATCTGCCAGCGTAGGGTCTTCCATGGTCTCATACCATTTCTCCAAGGGATACTGACTCGTCACAATGGTAGACCGTACGGTGTAGCGATCATCAAGTAGTTCCATAAGGTCTCGTTGAGGATGCGCAGCAATCTGATGGAGTCCCCAGTCATCCAATACCAATACATCCATGCGCGCAAGCTGTTTCAATTCTTTCAAGAAAACGCCTTCCTTGCGCGCGGTTTGCAGGGTTTCTAAGAGTCGGGAGAGTCGGTAGTAGCGCGTATTGAAGTTTTCCAGACACGCCTTATGTGCCAGTGCACAAGCAACATAGCTTTTCCCAACTCCAGTCGGCCCCGTAATGATGACATTTTGCTGACGGCGAATCCACTGACAGCTTGATAGATGGAGCATGAGACGCTTATCCAGTCCACGAGACGCGCTGTAGTCCAGATTCGCCATGTTGGCCTGAAGACGCAGTTTTGCGGTGTGTAACCGACGGGCTAATCGTCGGTCTCCCCGGACCGCCTCTTCGTGGTCGACCATGAGTCCCAAACGATCCATGAACGGCATGGTGTCTATATCTGGGGTATCCAGTTGATCCCGTAGGGCGGCGGCCATGCCGTTGAGCCGCATCTGTTCAAGTTTCAAGAGGGTTGGGTGTAAGAGCATAGAGTTTGGTTAGTTAGATGAATAATAGTCTGCACCCCGAATATTTTTATGTTCAATTGGAGACGGGGATTGCTGAGATTCGTCCGCGATTTGTTTGGCCAGTTTCTTCACCGCCCCCGTCGTCAATCGGTTCTGATTCAAGGCATGTTCACAGGCCTGTTCCAGAACGGAATTGCCAAATTCACGTCCCAGTCTAAGAATTCCCATGCAGCGCCGAAACACCTGTGCGGGAACGAAAGCTCGCGCAAAGATTTCTTCAATCAGTGCGGTGGTTGAAGGACCGACCTGTTTGGCCCAATTCACAAATCGCGACGGTGACCACGATTCATAGTCTTGGTGGTTTTTCGGCATATGCTGTTCAACGGTCGTATACTTCTCTTTCGCTCTCTCCCGTAGGTGAGATGCGATTCGGGTCTCGCCATGAAAAATCTCCACCGTCTTTGCAGACACGCGTGCACTCACCTGCTGATTCAGGTAGGTGTACGGTACGCTATAATGGTGTCTGTCAATTTGAATATGGTAATGAAAGGAGACCTTCCGGTTATGGATCCAGACCGCAAATTCATAAGGCTCTTGGGGTAATGGACGTAGCATCGGTTGATCCATCTCTTCAAACAGGCGTGCACGCGTTGTATTATGCTTCTGAAACGGAGCTTGATTGAGTTCCTGAACCTGCTCCAAAATCGCTTCATTGAGCTCTGCAAGACTGTGAAAGGTTACGTTTCGCAGCGCGCCCAAAACTTTTCTCTGCAACAAGAGAACTCCGCCTTCTGCCTTCGCTTTATCTCTTGGTTTTCTGGGACGTGCAGGAAATACTTGTACGTTGTAATGTTCTGCCAAATCATGAAAAGATTCGTTCAGAATCGGTGTGTCGTCCGTACGGAATTTGATCACCGCGGATTTTAGATTGTCTGGAACAATCACTTTCGGAACGCCTCCGAAAAACTCAAAGGTCCGACGAATTGATCCGCAGAAATCCGCGACCTTCTGTGACTCCGTGGCTTCCGCATATAGATACCCAGATGCCCCCAGTACGGCCACAAACAGTTCCACCTCCCGAACCTCACCGTCTGGATCCGTAATGGTGGGTTTCTTCCCCGAGTAATCCACAAATAATCGCTCGCCCGCTTTGTGCGTTAGGCGCATCACAGGATCTACCTGCGTGGAGCGCCAGTTACGATATAACTCTGCAAACCGACTATACTGATAGCCCGTTGGATGCTCCTCAATGTACTCCGTCCACACTTGATGAAGGGGGAGTGATCGGTGTTGTGCCAATTCTCTCCGAACTTCAACCCAGTTCGGGACCGGACGCGCTACCGACGCATCTCCTGTCGTTGGAGGGTAGAGCATTGCCTCCAACTTTGCATCGGTTATGTCCGCAGGTAATGGCCACGTCAACTGCGCACGCTTTGCACGCTCAAGAAGACGCGCTACCGAAGCACGACTGATCCCTACACACCGAGCAATCCCTCGGTTGGACAGCTTGTCCACAAAATGAAGGGCCAAAATACGTTTGATCTCTCTCATCTTAATTCGTTTCGTAGGCATAGGTATTCCTCGCAATTTGTGAAATGAAATGCGAAGAATACGAAGATGAGAGAGTTTTGAATAATACGACGCGTATATCCCCAAGCTATGAACTCAAAAGGTCCAATCCAATGACGGAATGGGTGGCTCACATCAATCGTATTCAGTGGCTCACTTACGTCGTAATACTCACTCTAGCCCCGCGGAAGATCATATACTTTTTCTGCGCTCCAGTCGTACAAGAATATAGAGTTGCCTAACCATGATATCAACCGAGCATAATCTTAACACATATCCAGTTTCTAATTTTTAAGAGGCAGTGTGACAACATGAAATGGATGGAACGCCTGTTTTCTTGGCTCACCCAGTTCTGTGATTCAAGAGTTTAGTTACTGAATGATTTTTTCTCACAGAATCAATTCAAAAAAACTTGGATGCGCAGGAAAGTATGCGTTTGATTCCCAAAAATATTGTATATTAATCACGTTGAATTTTTAGCTAATTTCCTTTAACCAAATTATAAATAATCTAATGGCTAGTGTTGAACAACGTTTCAAGTCTCTCCTGCAGCGGCATCTTGGTATAACTGATTCTGCTGCAATGCACTCCACTCTCTCGGATCTTGGAGTTAACTCCGTAGATGCCATTGCATTTCTGAAAGCAGTGTGCAAGGAGTTTGGAACGGACTTTAAGCCCGAGGATGTGGCGAATTTTGCGAATTTACAAGCGGCTGTTGATCACATTGAAGCATCCGCTTAGATACCTTCTGGTGTCGTAAACCCAGACTTTTTTAGATCTGGGTTCTTTTTTGCAGATTTTAGTGAGCGTTGGCTGGGTTAAGACGATTGCTCTTTCTCCTGATTGAGAGCATGGAGCCGCGGTATTTTTTTGAAGTATTATTTGTACATGGTGGAGGGGGATGACTCGTGAATAGAGTATGCTCCGGCAACTCCGTTTACATTTCTTGATTATTCATTGGGAATGGTGTCAAAGCAGGATTCGGATGAATGCGTTGACCGTAAAGTTTGGTTAGTGCCCGAGCCTCATTCAGTTCAAGAGGTATCCATGAATGACGGTGCCTCAGTAATCATTCGGCGTCATGGAAATCCAGAGGGCCCCCGTCTGGTCTTGAGTCATGGCAATGGTCTGGCAATAGACCTCTATTATCCCTTCTGGTCTTGTTTCTTGAATGACTTTGATGTCATCGTATTTGACCTCAGAAATCATGGATTGAATCCGGTCGGAGACTTAAAGAGTCATAATCTGGCGTCATTTGTGCAGGATTTTGATCCGATCGTAAAAGCAATCAATCGTCATTATGGCCCCAAACCAAGCATAGGGATCTTTCATTCGGTTTCTGCCCTTGCGGCGTTACAGCCATTTTGTAAACCGGATATATTTTCGGCGCTTGTTCTTTATGATCCCCCCTTATGTAAGGGAGGCAGGAGCTATGCAGAATATGAAGCAGCAGCTAATCGGCTTTCAGAATTAACCCGAATCCGCACAAACAAATTTCCAACCAGGGATAGCTTGGCAGAGATCCTTCCCTATCTTCCAAGTTTTCAGCGGGTTGTTCCAGGCGTCTACAAACTCCTCGCAGAGACGACTCTTCGAGAATGCATGGATGATGAGGGGTATGAGTTGTGTTGTCCACCCCAATATGAGGCGCAGATCATGCAGTTTTCTGGGAATTTCGCCGTACTCGTGGAGTTTGATCACATTCAATGTCCGGTGAAAGTTCTAGGCGCAGATCCTACGTTACCGTACTCTTATTTACCGACCTACGATCTGGGGTATGTGGTAAAAGTGGATTATGATTTTATTCCTGAATCAACCCATTTACTTCAACTTGAACAACCGGAAAAATGTGCTGAGGTTGCTATAGAGTTTCTGAAAGAGCACAAACTAATGAACTGAACTGGTGAAGTTCTTCGGCAAGAACTCCATTGAGTACATTTTCACAAAAACTTGTCTGTGATCTATATCAGCGAATACAGTATCAGATTTATTCTACCAGCAGCAAAATGACGTATTCACGGAGCAGAATGACAGGGGGAGTATGGTAATATGGATCATCTTGAAATGCACAATTCTATCAAGAGTTAGCAGCTCCAACTATAAACCTCCATGAACTCATGCTAGCCGATCTATACTGATTCGTTTGTCAAGTGTGACAGTCTTTGCTGTCGGTCTCTGTATTCCAGACTCTGTATAGGTTTCCCTATGATAGATAAAGTATGACCATTCACCATTTGTGGAAACGACTATAAGAGACGATTTTGCCATCTATCGTCTTGATTTACTTTTGAGACAGATCGTTCAGCGCTTGGACAGCCTCTTGCTCAGTCCTGAGACCAGATTTGAGAAATGCTTTATTCATCTTTGAGTCTCTCAGTTCTGATTCGGTTTATTTAATGGGGATCATTGATTTTTTGGTCGGAACCCCTACAATTAGGACGTATTTATGTTAGAAGATTTTTGTACATTTTTATACGACTTCACTGTTGCTGTTCACTCTCATTTTCACTAAAGAGTTGTGCGTAGTACGAAGTGAGGCAGTTCCAAAATCCGGTTTCGCGATTTACTTCCTGAATTCCTAGGATATTATTTGAATTAGAGGTTCAATATGGATCATACAGGTATTGCAATTGTGGGGATGGCATGCCGCTTTCCCGAAGCTCCAAATATTACGGCATTCTGGGATCTATTGCTTTCAGGTAGGAACGCCGTGAAAGAGATATCACCTGGTTCGGGCAACCGACGAGTTGATGAACTGTTTTCGCAGATTTCAAATCCTGGGGATGCCTGCCGATTTTGGGCTTATGTGGATGAGATTGATCAGTTTGATCCTTCGTTCTTCCGCATTTCACCCGTAGAGGCCGAATGGTTGGATCCCCAACACCGCATGATGCTGGAAACCAGCTGGCATGCCTTGGAAGATGCTGGAATCAATCCCCTCTCTCTGAATCAAAGCCTCACAGGAGTCTACACAGGGATTAGCAATGACGAATACAGGATGCTCGTGGTGGGATCTCAGAAACCGTCTGGCGCAGCAGCGAGTCTTTATTCCCTGAGCGGTACCAATTTGAATGGAACCAGCGGTCGCGTCTCATTCTTCCTAGACCTCGTAGGTCCGTCCAAAGCTGTAGATGCAGCATGTGCATCTTCTTTGGTTGCTGTACATGATGCGATATCTGATTTGCAGCAACATCATACCGATATGGCGATTGTTGGTGGGGTTCAGGCGATTCTGAATGGACATATTTTCGCACTTCGCTCCGAGGCGATGATGCTTTCCCCAGACGGAAAATGCAAGACATTTGATGCGAATGCAAACGGATATGTGCGGGGGGAGGGTTGTGGTGTCGTGATTCTTAAGCGCTTGAGTGATGCCAAAAAAGATGGAGATCGAATCTGGGCTGTCATTCGTGGTTCAGCCGTGAACCACGGTGGAACCAGTAGCGGGCTGACCGTCCCACATACTCCGGCTCTGGAAAGTGTGATGGAAACAGCATTGGCACGGGGAGGACTTGAACCCTCGGCGATTGGATATGTAGAGGCGCACGGTACTGGAACGGCAGTGGGAGATCCCATCGAACTTGACGCCGTGACTGCCGTCTACGGTCAAGAGCGCCCAAAGGAACATCCTTTGCTGATTGGCTCTGTCAAGACGAATATGGGACATCTCGAGTCCGCTGCCGGAATAGCAGGATTGATCAAGGCTGCTCTGGTACTGCACCACGGTACCATCCCGAAGCACCTACATTTTGAAACCCCAAACCCCAGCCTTGACTGGGATCGTCAATCTCTGCGGGTAACATCCTCTATGATGGAGTTCCCATCTGTTGATCATCAGCCGCGTTGTGTAGGTGTAAACTGCTTTGGGATCTCGGGGACGAATGCTCATGTCGTTGTTGAAGAATACCTTACCAAAGAGCAGGATAAAGGGCGGCCACCTACAAGTGTAAGGGTCACTCTGCCAAGCCGGCTGGAGCATCTGAGCATGTTAGAAGGGATCCAGTCTTCCCGTACGGTGCGTATGCTTCCACTGTCCGCCAAGTCCGAACTTGCATTAAAAGATTTGGCAGCACAATATCTTCGCTGGATGGACGAGCATGCCACGGATAGAGATGATGCATCGCTCGCGGATATGGCATGGACTGCCAGCATTGGACGAAATCATTTTGACTGGCGAGAAGGTATTCTCTTTGAGAATCTGGATATGCTGGAAAAGAATCTTCGTAGACTATCAAATAGAGATTCAATTGAGAAACCTGTGACGGCTACTCGAATCGCGTTTCTTTACACTGGGCAAGGAAGTCAGTGGACAGGTATGGGACGGTCGCTCTATGAATCTGAGCCGGTAGTAAAAGCTGTATTGGATCAGTGTGAGCAGATTTTTCAAAAAATCCGTAAGAAATCACTACTGGATGTGATGTTCGGCCGTATTGCAGATGACATGAGTGATACCGCATGGGAGCAACCAGCACTCTATGCACTTGAGTGTTCATTAACTTCCCTCTGGGCCAGTTTAGGAATCAATCCCCATATCGTGATTGGTCACAGCGTAGGGGAAATTGCTGCTGCACAAGCCGCGGGCGTATTCAGTTTGGAAGACGGGATGCGATTCGCCACCGCTCGCGGTGATATACTTTCTAATACCGCACCGGGAGGCATGGTAGCGATTTTTTCTTCCACGTCCCAAGTAGAATCTGTGATCCAAAGAATGAATGAATCCTCCGAGGGTGCTGGACTATGTATCTCGGTGGATAATGGAACGCACCGAGTAGTGAGTGGGCCATCGGAAGATATAAATCGGATTACAGAACACTTTGCATCGGAGGGAGTCCGAGCAGTTCGATTGAATACGAGCAAAGCCTTTCACAGCGCTCTTATAGAACCGGCTCTAGATTCCTTAGAGGCTTCGTTAAAAAAAATTGATGTTCATCCGCCTACACTCCCTCTGGTGAGCAACCTGACAGGCCAGATTGTGGAATCAGACAAAAAGTTGGATGGTCGTTATTGGAGACAGCATGCACGCCATCCCGTGAATTTCGCCGATGGAATCAAAGCGGTTGCAGAACATGATATAGATGTCATCATAGAGATTGGTCCGCGGCCGGTATTGACCAATATGTGTCAGGCCGCTTGGCCGACATCGGTCGCCGCACCGAAAATATTTCCCAGCTTATATCCAGATGATAGCTCTGGATTGGGTATCATGCAAACCGTCGCAGAGGTATATCGCATGGGATTCCCTGTTCACTTCCCCAGCCTCTTTACCACGGAACAGCGCCGCCGTATTTCTCTGCCGAACTACCCGTTCCAGAAGAAACGATACTGGATTGAAACTGCCAAGCACCATCGCACTACCGCCGGACACCCTCTATTGGGGGTTCGCCATGAATCTGTTCGTGGTGAAATTACCTACGAGACTGAGCTATTCAAGTCGGATCCGGTGTGGATGAGTGATCATCAAGTATTTGGACGTGTCATTGCGCCTGGTGCTCTCTATGGAGCAATGGCAATGGTGGCATCTCAAATAGAGTTCGGAACTGCGATGATTGAACGAGTGCAATTTCATAGCCCACTCGTTTTTTCTGAGAATGAGTCTGATGATGAGAAGGGTAGAAAAGTACAAATCCTTATTGATCCAGCTGAATCTCTGGACTCACGTCAGGTTCAAATTTTCAGCAAAGATGAACATGAGGGAGAATGGACCCTGCATGTGCAAGGTCATATTCCGCTCAGACCAGCAGCACCTCGCCTTGAATCCTCTGAGAGAATAGATTCCGAACAGATCAAGGCCAATTTGTCACCGATTGATGTAGCATCTTACTATCAGGCCAGAGCACGGACCAAAATCAGTTTGGGCGCATCCTTCCGCACACTTCAACGACTCTGGTCTCGCCCTGGGGAAGCACTCGGAGAAATATTGCTCACACTCCCCCAAGATTCAAACGAAATTCACCCCCTGCTACTGGATGGGTGTTTTCAAGTGGTCGCTGCTGCCCGTAATCCCTCTGAAGAGGGGGAAGTCACTTATCTACCCTTCGGCTGGGAACGATTCTCTCTATCTGGACCCGTGCCAGAGCAACTTCTATGTCATGTTCAAGTCAGTGACGGCTCGTTAGAAAAGGATGGATCCCCAGAGGTCATCCGTAGCCAAATATGTATCTATACTATGGAGGGGGGGCCGGTAGGTGAGTTGAGTGGATACATGGTCAAGCGTGCAACCCAGGCTGCTATGCTCGCAGCCATAGAGGGCATTGATGATTTACTCTATGAGGTGGTCTGGCGATCCAAACCGCTGACCCCGCGCGTACTCCCCGCTGAATTTTTACCTTCCCCAAGTGAGGTCGCCGGTCAATCAGGACTCCTATCAACATATCTTACCGAGGAAGGCGTTGAACCTGACGAACGAACTTCCCTGCTCAGTGATTTAGAGAGCTGCTCACGATTAAGAGCATTACTAACCTTGGACGCACTGGGGTGGAAGCGCAGGGTGGGAGATGTGATTGTTGCCGAAGATCTGCAGCAACAATTGGGGGTGATTAAGGAACATACACGGCTCTTTCGTCGGATGCTGGAAATGCTGGCCAAGGCTGGCATTCTTCTTGAAAAAAATGGTCGTTTTGAAGTGAAGATTGCATCTGGAGATCCTCTACCAGATGAAATACCGACCGATATAGACTCCTTTCTCACGGAAATGGCGAGGAAGTATCCCCATGGGGCCACAGAGATTGGACTTTTTTCTCGATGCAGCGGTGCACTGGTGGATGTTCTTCATGGTAAAGCCGATCCACTCACACTCTTGTTTAGTAGTGGAGATCCGACTCCGGGAGATCTGTATCTCAAGGCCCCTGTCGCGCGTGCGGCAAACCGGATCCTGAAAGAGACGATCCAATCCCTTATAGCAAATCTTCCTGCAGATAGGCATCTTCGGATTATTGAGGTGGGAGCAGGTACAGGATCTGCCACAGCAGCCATACTTCCAGAACTCCCAGAGGGACAATTTGACTATACGTACACGGATATCTCGGCAGGCTTCTTTGCGGAAGCTAAGAATCGATTCAAAGATTTTGAGAAATCCTTGATTTACCGTGCACTGGATATAGAAAAGGATCCGATTGAGCAGGGATTTGATCCCCAAGGGTATGATTTATTAATTGCTGCCAATGTATTGCATGCAACTCGGTACCTGAATGAAACCCTCACCCATTGTCAGCAACTTCTCACGCCGTTAGGCCAGATTGTCGCGTTGGAAAATATGACCGGTTACGGTTGGATGGATCTAACCTTCGGTCAGTTAGATGGTTGGTGGAGGTTTGCCGATGATTATCGTCCTCACCATGCTCTTGCAAGTCCTGAGATATGGCGGCAGGCACTGGCAGACACTGGATTCGGTGAAACGGAAATTTTGGGTTTGGATGAATCTGATCGGTCGGCAATCCCAGATAAGGGGATCATCGTAGTTCAGGGGACTTCGGAAATCACAGAACCTCCAGGTGTCTGGATCATTGCTGCTGATAACGGAGGTACTGCCGACTTACTGGCCACCGAGTTAGCCAATCACCAGCAGACCGTTGTTCTGGCCTCTTCCGATCAGGTGGAGATTGAGGAAAGAGATCTCACGGAGGGAATTATTCAAGCATCTGTGGACATGGAAGTCCGAGCGTCTTGGTGCTCACTATTTGAGAGTATTCCCAAGAATATCCCCCTTTGTGGTGTGGTTCATCTACTCGCACTTGATGGACAGGGTGCTGATGCTACGACCAATGAAATGGCGGCAGATGTGCAGCGCATAACGGCTAGCGCTCTGGCGCTGACGCAGGCAGTACTTGATTCAAATCTGTCCTTGCAAAACGGTATTTGGTATGTCACGCGAGGAGTCCAAGTATTAGAAAGAGAACGTACCGCACAATTAGCCGGCGCTACACTGTGGGGCTTCGGTAAAGCATTATCCCGAGAAGTGACACACTTGCAGCCCCGAATGATTGATCTCGATTGTGGTGAGTCTGTACCTATCTCTGAATTATCGCTTGAATTACTGTCTCCTGATCTTGAAAACCATATTGCGTTTCGTTGGGGTTCTCGCCAAGCTGCTCGTTTAGTCAAAGCGAGCTCTGAGCCTCATCGACTCCTCTTGCCAGAGGATTCGGCTTGGGGACTTGTGCCCAACCCAAGTGGGATCTTGGATAGTCCTTCGATCAAAACTCTGCCATCTCGGCCATTGGAACCCAAAGAAATTCGAGTGGCTGTGCATGCGTCAGGGCTGAATTTTTGGGATGTATTTCGCTCTCTCGGGTTTATAGAAGAGGGAGATCTTGGTCGGGAAATGGTTGGAACCGTTTTAGATGTAGGGGAAGAGGTCTCTACAATTGAGGTCGGGGATCGCGTGGTAGGGCTCGGGTTTGGCGCATTTGCATCCGAGATGATCACTCGGGAGGAGTTGGCCGCTCAGGTACCATCAGGATTTTCTGCAACAGAGTTAGCTACCCTTCCCAGTGCGTTCGTATCAGCAGCATTATCGTATGAGTATTCTGGACTTGAACGGGGAGATCGGGTCTTGATTCATGCAGGTGCTGGTGGAGTAGGGCTTGCTGCTATTCAGCTAGCTCAGGCCTCTGGTGCAGAAGTATTTGCTACGGCAAGCCCTCCGAAACAGGACTACCTTCGGTCACTGGGAGTGGAGCATGTATTCAATAGTCGCGAAACTGATTTTGGACAGCAAATCCTGGATGTTACGGGCGGTGCCGGAGTAGACATTATACTCAACAGTCTCACGAGTGAAGGTTTTATTGAAGCAAGTCTCTCCTGTCTCTCTCAGGGAGGACGATTCATAGAAATGGCTCGGCGTGACATCCTCACCAAAGAGGAAATGGCCCTCCAACGAGCTGATGTGAAGTACGAAATTCTAGAATTGGATGTTTTGAAAAAAACGGATCCAGACTGGGTAGGCAGGGTCCTGCGAGATCTGTTAGGTCAACTCTCATCCGGAGAAATTCAACCGCTAACGCACAGTCGGTGGCCACTTGCTGAGGCAGGATCTGCTCTTCGGTTCATGCAATTAGCGCGTCATGTTGGCAAGATTGTCGTGTCTAGTGCTCCAATGGCTCACGGGCCGTTACGGTCAGATGGCACTTATTTGGTTACTGGGGGGTTGGGAGGAATCGGCTGTGCTGTAGCTTACTGGCTGGCCGATCTGGGTGCAGGCACAATTGCACTGAATGGTCGGCGCCCGCCAGATGCGGATGCACAGGAAATGATTGATCAGCTTCGTAGCCGCGGTGTAACTGTTCGAGTGGAGATCGCCGATGTAACTGATACGGCTGCTCTGGACAGTATGATGCATACGTTGGAGAAGGAAGCCCCTCCAATTGCAGGAATCATTCACAGTGTTGGGGTCCTCTCTGATGGGGCTCTTGGCAACCAAAACTGGGATCGGTTTGAACAAGTACTTTGGCCCAAGATAATTGGAGCATGGCATCTGCATCGTTTGACTATGGACCAGGATGTGGATTTCTTTATCCTCTTTTCAAGTAGGGTAGGGGTCCTTGGGAACCCCGGACAATCCAATCACGCGGCTGCCAACGCATTTTTAGACCAACTAGCAGCCCATCGTCAATCCATTGGTCTCCCGGGACAATCAATTGCATGGGGGGCTTGGTCAGAGATCGGTGAAGCAGCAGAGCAGAAGGAGCGAATTGAAGAGCGTCGATCTGCCCTTGGAGGACGCTGGTTTACTCCACAACAGGGGATCCGTGCACTTGACAAAGCAGTCCGTCAAGATGTAATGCATTCAGTAGTTATGGCCATGGATTGGGCGATATTCAAGGACGCAATTGATGATCGTCCAGCCTTTTTGGAGGATCTGTTGGCGGACACTCCTGAAAAAGAAGAAAAGGCACCTTCGCAGGCCGACAATCTGATTGCAATGCTTCGGCAGACATCAATTGCTGAGCGGGAAAGAGAGCTCATCTCATTCCTACAAGGGGAACTGCAAGCGGTGCTCCATTTATCTGATACACCTTCGCCTTCTATAGGATTTTTTGATTTAGGCATGGATTCTCTCATGGTCGTAGAGTTGCAGAATCGGCTGAATCGTGCACTGGAAGGTGAACATGTTGTTTCGAATACGGCCGTATTTGACTATCCCAATATTACGCTCCTTGCCCAGCATTTAGTGGAGGAGTTGGGAGAGATCAGCGCTGCTGCCCCCGCAGAGGTCAAGGTTGTACCGAAAAGGGATGAGCCAGCAAAAGATACCAGTAATCAGCTGGAGCAAATTGCCGTGGTAGGTATGGCATGTCAGTTACCTGGCGCCCCCAATCTTGCCACATTTTGGGATTTGCTTGAGGGAGGCATTGACGCTGTGACAGATGGAAGGAGTGATGGAGGCCATTGGGATGGTGCCGTTGGAGATCCTGCCTTGGAGAGTAGCTTCTTTACTCGGGGTGGCTTCGTTGACCAATTGGATTGGTTTGATGCTGATTTTTTTGGAATCCGGCCCATTGATGCCCACAAGATGGATCCACGTCACAGACTCTTGCTGGAGACGAGTTGGCATGCATTGGAGAGCGCTGGGATTGATCCCGAGACTTTGAAGAGTAGTCAGTCGGGTGTATATGTTGGATTGGGCAGTAGCGAGTACCGTGATTTGATGACTAATCATGATCAGCAGAGCAATCACTTTTTCGGTACATCTGGAAGTATTGCACTGGGACGGGTTGCTTTTGTGTTGGGACTCATGGGGCCTGCTATTCCAGTAGACATGACCTGTGCATCCTCACTTGTAGCAATCCATCAGGCTGTAACTGCTCTCCGACGTGGAGAAGTGGATCTCGCACTTGTTGGAGGTGTGCACGCTATTCTCTCTCAGTCTACGGCGACGTTCATGGCCGACTATGGTATGTTGTCTCAAATTGGAAAATGTCAGACCTTTGATGCAGATGCAGACGGCTTTGTCAGGGGCGAGGGGTGTGGTATCGTTGTCTTGAAACGACAAAGTGATGCAGAATCAGATGGTGATTCTATTTGGGGGTTGATACGTGGATCTGCGGTGAATCAAAACGGAGTCAGTGCCGGTCTCACGGTACCAAATGGTCTGGCGCAGGTGCGGGTCTTGAGAGATGCTCTTGATCGGGCTGGGATCGCACCTTCTGAGGTTGATTATCTGGAAGTTCATGGTACAGGATCGCCTTTGGGTGATCCGATAGAGGTGAATGCAGCTGCAGAGGTATATGGAGAGGGGCGTGAGGCAACGCGCCCTTTAATCATGGGAACGGCAAAAACAAATATTGGTCATCTTGAAGCGGCGGCGGGCATTGTCGGTTTGATCAAGGTAATGCTTTCAATGAAACAGAGGAGCATTCCGCGTCACTTACATTTCAAGACTCCAAATCCACATATAGAATGGGATCGTTTACCCGTGCGGGTGGCATCTGAGGCTATATCTTGGCCTGACACGAATGGTCGGCCACCTCGGGCAGCAATTAGTGCCTTTGCGGTTTCGGGGACGAATGCGCACGTTGTGGTTGAAGGCTCTCCCATGGCTGATGAGAATTCTGTACCAGACCTGACCTTTGGCCCTGAACGATTCGTTTCTGTGTCTCTTCCAGACGGTAATGATCTATCTACTGATATGGAGATGCCTGAATCACGCACGGCGAGATTGCTCACGCTCTCTGGAAAATCAGACAAAGCCCTTCGTGAATTGGCGAATCAATATCTGGTATGGCTTGACGAACATATTGATCAACTGGAAAACGACTCAGCTACTGCATCCTTATTGGCAGATATGGCGTGGACCGCAGGGGTAGGTCGTCGTCATTTCTCTCATCGGGCTGGTCTAGTCTTCCATGATGTTGTAAGTCTTCGCGGTCAACTCAACTCTTTGGTTGAATCCAATCAGTCTAATGAAGTTAAGGAGTCCCCTCATCAAGTATCCTTCCTATTCACGGAATACAATGAATATTCAGTAGGGCTGGCTGAGGGGCTTTATCAGAGAGAACCAATCGTGCGTTCAGTTTTCGATCGCTGTGAAAATGCTTGGCAGGCGGAGCATGGCAGTTCATTGTTGAATTTGATGTTTAGCACATCACAGGATGGGGCGGATTCGTCATGGATGTTTTCGGCCATATTTGCACTTCAATGCGCATTATCGGATCTCTGGTCTAATTTGGGAATTCGTCCGACCCTGATGTTCTCTTCGGGCATCGGAGAGATTGCAGCTGCCTATGCTGCGGGTGCTTTGAAATTGGAAGATGGGATTCATCTTACAGCATTGTATGGTGTTTCCCGCGAATCCAATTCTCCGAATGGGGAGGCTACTCGTAAAGAGTTGGAGGAAGCAATAACCAACTTATCCCTTTTCCCATTGAAAACACCCATACTGAGCAGTCATTTAAACAAAATTTTTAGTATTGGGGAACTGCCTGAGATAGAGGCGTGGCGTTCAAACAAGGTTGAATCATTGAGCTCGATGGCACCGATTCTTGCGAATCAGAGAATATTCATCTTGATTGAGATGGGCCCCCATGCAGAATCTGTATCAGAGATTGTATCAACAGGGACACTAGAACATCAGAATAACGAGGACATTCCATCAAAGCCCATTCTACTAAATGGAATACAGCCGTCACCTGAAGATGCCGAGGGGGAGAGGCTTGCTGCGATTGCCCGTGTTTATGAGTGTGGATGGGATCTTAATTTTGAAGGGTTATTTGCTGGTGAGCACAGGCGTCGGGTTTCCTTGCCAAGTTATCCGTTCCAGCGTCATCGCTTCTGGTATGATAATCTTCCTTAGAGCCAGATAAACCTGAGAGATGATACTTGGGGAATAAGTTAAATCTATCACGGAGGGTTTCTGTCCCAGGCTTGGTATATGGTTAAGTTGGAAAATGCTATAATTAGAGCCTCTTTCAAAATTCCCCAATTGGATGATTTTTTGAGGAATTTTCATGATTGGCGGATTTTTGAATTGAGGGTATCAGGGAGCTGATCTGCTCTGGGTTGTATCGTCTTTTTGAGTCACAAACATAAGGAACAGGGATCTCCGAATTTTGTATGTCTGGAATACCAAAAATCCAACAAATCCCGGAGGATCCCATGTCCCTTACCAAGAAGATACGCGGTTTCTATATTTCCTGCCAATAGGAGTTGTTTCCCTTTGTGGAGCAGAACTATGGGGTGTTGCCCAAACGATTCCGGAAGTTGTTGTTATTGTTTGAGTTGGTGTGTGTGGAGGATCATCTGCCTCGTCCCCGGCTTCGTTCGGTAGGACGCCCGCCTGCACACCGAGTCTGTCTTGCGCGGTCGTTTTTGGCCAAGATGGCATTAAATATTCCGACGACCTCGGGGTTGCGAGAGCGGCTTCTATCGGATGTTTTGCTTCGGTCCCTCTGTGGTTGGTCTCGGTCGTGTGATGTACCGAGCGCGCCCACGTTTTCATGTGCATTCCTGAAACCGTAAAAAGTTTTGTCGTCGACCGTAATTTGTATTGTCGTTGAACAAAGATGTGACTGACACATCTCGGGAACCTTGATAACTGTTTTGATGCCCCTCTTTCCAATACGAAATCATGTACATTTGTACAGATTCCACTGGTTCATAAAATGCTTCTTATCCCACACAAATTGCGGTAGAACCAACCAGTTTAATCCGCAATTCAGCGGGGACAACAGGAGAAAATAAAGAGTTTTGAAAGAGGCTCGTGAGACAAATTTTTTGAATTCAATTCTATGATCTCGTAAATTGGACTTCATTTATCAAGTGCTATACCTCGCATTCACTATGCAAATTCAATTCTTCATGGGGAATAGTGAAAAGCAATTCAGGATATTTGATCCAACAGGGACGGGCAATCTACCGGATCACCACTTCAGATCCATGCGTGCACTGAGTCCGTACGAGGGAGGGGCCTCATTTTCCTCCATCGTGCGTGCGGTGGTCGCGACCGAGATTTGCAGTCCTTGTCTCATACGCAGGTTGTATCCAACCCGGTAGGCGCGCCCACTCGGATCCACTGTCATTCCCACGATGGATTGCCCAACACTTTTCTGGATCGGTGCCCCATACCCCAGTTCCATCTCTACGCGTTGATCCGTGCTTCCCATGCCCATGGAATGCAGTGGGGCTTCGCGCCATAGATTTCCCCCGTAGACATTCCCCCAGAGCGGACGTACTCGCATTGAGGGGCCAAGTCCGCCCGGCGTTCCATACTCAATGGATCCCATCAGTCCCCATTCGCGTAGTCCCTCGTCCGTATGCAGCACTAGGGTCCGACCCCCAACCTCCGCGCGCAATCGGCTCGCTGACCAGCGCATGCCTCCCCCGAGTTCCATGCCCAGCCCTGTCTCAGCATCGCCTCCATCCTGCCGAAGAGCAGTTTCCAGATAGGTCTCCATACCCGCTCCCAATCGCAGACTTCCTTCCACACCTGCCCGGACCCGTCGGACCCCCAGATCCGTTCCTGTCTCCATGTCCGCCGTCGCCCAGAAAGCATCCACTTCGTAGCCCAACCGTCCTGTGGTGCTGCCCGTCAGGGTGCCTGTCAGTCCGAGCGCCACCAGTGCTGCATCCAGTTCCGTTTCCAGGGTTTCCAGTTCAGACTCTCCTCGTCCCAATCCCAAGAGCATCCATGCACGCATGCCCGCTCCCGTTTGATAACTGACATACGGATAGAACCCCGTCAATCGTGAGGATGCCGTGCCAGAGCGGGTTGATGTCTCATACGTGCCTTGATCCCAGCTTTGTGCGGCGACGAGTCCTGCCATCCATCCCTGACGCCATGCATAGTCAGCGCCCAGGAGCATGGTCGTGACATCTGAACGCAACGAGAGCGCTCCATCTTGTCCACGCATACGCGAATAGGCAGCCTGCCCCCAGACGCTCCATCCTCCCTGTGTAAATTCGGCCCCACACCCGCGAAAGATTTCGCCGAGCGACCAACGCTCTCTCCCATCACGCAGCCATGTCAGATCCGGGATCTGGCACTGTGCCATCCCCTCCATCCGCCGGGACAATGCATCCACAAGTTGGGAGGCCCAGATCCGAAGCACGCGGGCCACATACGCATTCTGGATGCTCTCCTCGCTCTCCTCTTCCATTACCACTTCCGTGCGGGCCTCCT
This sequence comes from Rhodothermales bacterium, assembly GCA_965209015.1. Classification (GTDB taxonomy): domain Bacteria; phylum Bacteroidota; class Rhodothermia; order Rhodothermales; family Bin80; genus Bin80. The sequence goes on from OZ242367.1 coordinate 1,751,116, forward strand.
GTACCTCTGCATTCACGGCTGAGAGCACGACCAGTGCAAACGTCTTTGCCTCCCAGATGCGCTCCCCCGCGAGTAGCTTCACTTCAATCGTCTTGGAGACCTCGCCCGGTGCAAAGGTCACCTGATCGGCGATGGGTTCATAATCCTCTCCCGCCAGCGCTGTCCCGTCTTCGGTGGCATAGCTGACCAGCACGGGCAGAGTGGAGGGGTTGGACAGGTTCATTTCAAAGATGGCTTCGCTTCGCGAGACCGTGACGCTTTGGACCGAGACATTGGAGCCCCCGTCATTGTCCACAATCGTTCCGATCCCGGTCCCTTTGCCAAGTGCTGCATGTTGTGCATTGGAAAGCGTTACTTGAAACGTCTCCTCGGGTTCTTCCTCGTCATCCTCCAGGATCTGGATACGGATCTTCCCGTTCGTGCTCCCCGGCTCAAAGATGACAATCCCCTTGGAAGAGACATAATCGGATCCCTCGGTTGCACTCCCATCCGACGAGGCAAACTCCACCATGACCGCTTGCAGGCTTGGCCGGCTCAGGCGGATCGGTAGCAGGAGTGCCCCCGCGTCCTCAGACGCGCTTTGATCCCCAATGCTCACCGTGAGTTCCTCCTCATTGTCCAGAATCGTGACCTGCCCGGTTACGTCTTCTATGCCCTCTCCCGATAGAACCACCCGAAACGTTTCGGTCGATTCGGGGATTTCATCGTCCAGGATCGGAACCCGGATCTCTCCACGCAATTCACCCGCCGGGACCGTGACAGTGCTCATGCCGGCGGTGTAGTCCTGCCCAGCTACCGCAGATCCATCCTCGGTCTTATAATTGAACGTCTGGGGGCGACCGTACGGGCCGCTCAGGATTACCGGGAGGACGGCCTCCATGGCCGACTCGTCGACCGTCACCCCCTCCATGTGCACGGTGACGGGCTGTTCATTGTCCTCAATGGTGACGCGACGGGTGGACTCCCCCAGCCTCCCATGCATTGCATCCATGAGCACAATCCGAAACGTTTCATCCCCTTCAAAGAGTTCATCATCCATGATCTCAATCTCAATGGACTGCACCCTCTGTCCCGAAGAAAAACGCAGGGGGCTTCGAGTCTGTACTTCATAATCCTGCGCGGGCTTGGCACTTTCTTCAGTGACTCGAAAGTCCACACTGACCGTCTGCTCGGGAAGCGGACCCGTTAAGGAGACCTCAACGCGGACCATCCCGTCCCCTTCGCCTACGGAAACCACAGGCGTGATATTGACCACCGGCAGCCCGTCATCATCCTGAATCGTACCTCTTACCTGAGCGCTTTCCAATACCGCATACTCGGGCTCGGACAGTTGCAGGAAAAAGTGCTTGTCCATTTCCTCTTGATCATCATCCGGCACCAGAGGTACGCGGATCTCACGGCTCGGCTGGTTGGGCATAAATTCCAGCTCCCCACTTTGGGACACATAATCTACGCCCGCAATCGCGGTCCCGTCCAGCGTCTCATACCGGACCTGTACCCTCTGCACAGGGTTCGGAGGGTCCAGCATCACCGTGAAGATCATCTCTGGATCGCTCTCCTGCGCCAAAGCATCTTCCACACGTAAACGGTACACATCATCCTCCTCAATGGTCACCGTTGCATGATCTCGTTCCAGTACGGCACCCGTAGGATCCGAGAGTTGGATCCGGAACGTTTCGTCTTCCTCCGATAAGTCATCGTTCGTAATCGGAATCGGAATGAATGCCTCCTCGCTCCCCTCCAAGATCGTCAGGACCTCCTCCACGCCTGTATAATCCGCTCCCTCCGTGGCACTCCCGTCCGCCGTTTGGTAGTGCACCGTTAGATCGGCCGGGGCCGCCGGAGTCACCGTGATTCGGACCCGGGCCATCCCGACCCCCTCCATGACCGTCGTATCCTGAATCGCCAGAATAATCTCATCATCGTCATCCTTGATGGTGAGGGAGGTCTCGACCGTTCCGAGTGCTTCATTTGTACCGATAAGGAGGATCGTTTCATCGGGCTCGTACAGCGCATCCTCCCTTAGCGTCAACGCAAACATTTCTTCGCCAGTGATCTCACCCGGGGCAACCCTCACGTCAATGGATGGTGGCACAGCTGTATAGTCCTCTCCCGCCACAGCCGAGCCATCCGCTACGGTGATCCCCACAATGGTTTCGGTAGCGCGCGGAGCGTTGAGCTCTACGGTCACCGTGACGGGCTGAGGTTCATCGCCTTCATTCACCACAGAAGGATCCACCTCAAGCGTGAACTCCGTCGGCCCTTCATCATCGGTGATCGTTAGCACTTTATCTTCTGGATCCTTTACCCCCAATGGATTGGACGCTTGGCCGCTCACCGTCACCCTCTTGGGCTCCGACGAGAAGACCGTATTATCCACCGCCGTGATCGTGACCGCCCCCGCACTCTCCACCTCGCCCGCTACAATCGTGAGCGTGCTCCCACTCAGCGTATAGTCCGACTCCCGCGCCGGGGAGATGGCCGCGGCAGAGATCGTCACCACCGTCACTTCGCTTGATGCCATATTCAGGCGCGCCCTCACGCTTGAAGATTCCTCATTCTCCCGAATACTTTCAGGATCCAGCACTAGCGTCACCTCCGGTATGTCATTTGTATCCGTGATCGTGAGCAGGGCTGGCACTGCGGCGCCCAAACTGCTCCGCCCCGTCACTTGCACCGTTTCCTCTGGCTCATGAACCTCATCGTTCTTTGGCATAAACGTAAACGTACCCGTCCCTTCGGAGGCATTGGCCGGAATCCTGAGCGCAAAGGACTCTACGGCTTCATAGTCGTCTCCCGCGGTGGCGGTTTCCGCGTCTACCATAATCGTCACCTCCGTGGGCGTGCTCCGCTGCGCACCCTCCAGGGTTGCCGTCACCGTGATCGGTACGCTTTCTGCATCTTCATCAACCTCGGCAGGATCCACCGCAAGCGTGATGCCCGTCGCTTCGTCGTCATCCGTGATCGTGAGCGTCTGATCCGCAGGCCCCGTGACACCATTCTTATTCGCTGCCGTTCCGCTTACGGTGACCCTCTTGTCCGGCGCATCAATGGCATTATCCGCGGTGGTGATCGTGACCGCTCCCGTACTGGTAAACTCCCCCGCCGCAATGGTGAGCATACGGACAGGACTCAACGCGTAGTCTTCCTCCGTAACGGGCAGATCATGGCTTGCCGAGACCGTGATGACCGTTGCCTCGCTGGACTTGCCTGTCAAACGAGCGGAGATCCTTGACTCACCGCCTTCTTCAATGACGCTCGGATCCAGTTCCAGGATCACCTCCGGCGTCAGATCGGAATCAAAGAGCGTGAGCGTGCCCGGCGCCACCGCCACCAGCGGACTGGATCCCGTCACATGGATCGTCTCCTCGGCCTCATGCAGATCATCGGGGAGCGGTGTAAATTCAAAGCGCGCCGTCCCGTTCGTCGCATGTGCAAGAATCGTGAGCGGAAAGGGATCCACCGGGGCAAAGTCAACCCCCAAGATCGCCGTGCCGGACTCCAGCGCAATCGTCACCTGCGTGTCTTCGCTTCGCGCCACCTCCCAGGTTGCCGTCACCGTGATCTGTGTGGTGCCACCGTCTTCACTCACATTGGAGGAAGGCGTCACCGCAAGCTGGATCCCTGACGGCTCGTCATCATCTATGATCGTGAGCGTCCGCTCCGAAGGGCCCGTAACGCCCAAATCATTCATTGCGCTGCCACTTAGGGTAACCCTCTTGTCCGGCGCATCAATGGCATTGTCTACGGCCGTGATCGTCACCCCTCCCTCACTCGCAGTCGCAAGTGCTGGAATCGTCAGGATATGATCCACGATCGGCAGATAATCCTCATCCGTTGCGGGGAAGATAGGATCGGCTGAGAGTATGATCTCGGTCGGTTCACTGGAGAGAGCGCTCAGACTTGCCGTGACCCTCGTGCTCTCGCCATTTTCTGAAATAGATGTCGGAGACAGATTCAGCATCACCTGGGGCGGGGGCGTCGCATCCAGAATTGTGAGAACCTTTTGATCATTCCCCGCGGTGCTGGACACGGTAATCAAAACCGTCTCCGGAGACTCGTCCACAGTATCGGGTATTGGCATGAATAGAAAGGTGGCGGTTTGCATTCGGGCATTTGCAGCAATCGTAAAGGTCTGCTCCTCCACCGCACCAAAATCTACGCCCGATACTGCCGTACCATCTCCCACCATAAGGGTCACCAGCGTGGGTGTACTCCCCTCAATATCCAACTCAGCCCTCACCATGATCGGTACCTCCCCGTCCTCTTCCCCCACTTCGGTACGTAAAAGTGTAAGCGTGAGATCCGAGGGCATGTCGTCATCCATGATCGTGAGCGTCACATCCGCAGGATCCATCACCGGTGGTTGTTTTTCTGTCGCACGACCTCGAACCTGCACCGTCTTATCCGGCGTATCCACCAGATTGTCCACGGCCGTGATCGTGACCATTCCCGTACTCTCGGTCTGTCCTGCTGGAATCGTGAGCGTGCTACCCGCCAGCTCGTAATCCGCCGGAATGGCAGGGGCATTTGGCATCACCGAGACCGTAATGGTCGTCGGCGTGCTGGACGCGGCATCCAGACGTGCCGTCACGGTCGTACTCCCGCCATTTTCTTCAATCGTTGGTTGGGCTAATACCAGCGTCACCTGGGGCATCTCGGTCGCATCCAGAATCGTAAGTTCCGCGGGGGCCACCGCGAGACCATCCACCGGCGTCGTTCCTATGACCTGAACCGTCTCATCCGGCTCATCCACATTGTCATCATTCGGCATGAACATCAACGTCTCCGAAGCCTCGGGCTCTCCCCCTGAAATCGTGATCGTAAATGCGGGGACGGCAGCAAAATCGTCGCCCACATTTGCCGTCCCGTCTGCGAGCGAAACATTCACCTCCGTGTCCTCACCGCGCAAAACATCCAGCCTCGCCGTGACCATGATGGGTACGCTTCCTGCGTCTTCGCTCACCTCCTCCGGAGAAATCGTAAGCGTGACCTCGGTTGCATTGTCATCATCCTCAATGATGAGCTCCCTTGGTGCGGGATTGACCACGTTTTCCAGACTTGTTGCCTCCCCACTTACCCGCAACGTCTTGTCCGGCGCATCTACATCATTGTCTACCGCCGTGATCGTCACCGCTCCGGTGCTGGAGGTCTCCCCTGCAGGAATCGTGAGGGTGGTAGTGGGGAGTGGTTCGTGATCGTCCTCTGTGGCAGGCGAAACAGGCGTTACGGAGACTTCGACGGTGGTTTCGGCGGTGGAGGCGGGACTCAAAGTTGCCGTCACCAGCGCGCGGCCGCCGTTTTCCGATATCCTCTCTTCGTCCAACTCCAGCGAGACCACCGAAGGAGGTGCTACATCAATGATCGTGAGCGTGGCTTCCGCGCTCAGTTCTAGACGGTTATTGACCGCAGTTATACCAACGGTCTCATCGTCTTCGCTTATATCATCATAAGTTGCTAAAAAGCCAAACTGCCAAGATTCCTCCGTCACACCGGACGAGAGGATTAATGTAGTCCCTGACACAGGTGTAAAGTCTAAACCCGCATCAGCGGTCTCGGATTGCACCGAAATGGTTATCTCGGTGTCGGTCGTCTGCGCAGCAGTCAGTATTGCCGTCACGGTCACACTCGTAGGTCCAGCATCTTCGCGCACCTCAGGGGGATCCACTGACAGCATAATGGCAGGGGACGGTTCGTCCTCAAGAATCGTTAGTTGCAAGGGACCTGGATCAGTGATTTGATCATCATTCTCCGCCGTTCCGCCAACTTGAAATGTGCGGTTCCCCGTGTAGAAAATATCGTCCACCGCCTCGATGGTAACTTCATCAGTACTAGTCGTTTCTCCCGCCGCAATGGTAATTGTGGTGTTGGCACTCAATGTGTAGTCACCATCTGATGAAGGCGAATCGGGGGTGACCGTCACGGTGACGGTCGTCTCCTCAGTTGATTCTCGATCCAGAGTCGCGGTGACCGTTGTCGTCTCTCCTTCCGAAATCATATCTTCGGACAATGCCAACATGACTTCGGGAAACTGACATGACGGGAGACCTGAAGGTTCAAATGTGATTGTCCCTTGATTTATCAGATCAACGATGTTTTGAGGCAAGCATCGAAGGAGGTTACCCCTAAAATCAGCATGCAATCCTGAAACGCCATCAAAAAAATTTGAAGGTAATATGCGAAAATGATTAAACCGTAACTTGAGAGAATCCAGAGAAGGAAGGCTCGTTAACAAGCCTGGGGGGAACGAGGTGAGAAGATTAACTTCTAAGTTCAGATCTTTCAGATTGGGGGTAGTATGAAAGAAATTTACAGGTAGGTCCTCGATGCCAAGAAAGTCCATTCTAAGCGTTTCCAAACTGGAAAGAGCATAAAGTAGATTTGTAGCTTCTCCGGTACCCTTGGTCTGGTCGCCTATGTTCAGACTTTTCAGATTTGAGAGTCCCCTGAAATGATCCCCAGTTAAGGTTAATCCATTTTGGTTTAGAGACAGATCTTCCAGATTGGAGAGAGGCGCAAAGATGTTTGTAGGTAGTGAATTGAGTTCAGTATTATTTATCCACAATGTTTTCAGATTAGAGAGATCTTCAAAGAGATTCACATGTAGAGTTCTGAATGACGCACCTTGATTCCCTGCTCCAAACCCGGGTTGGGACAGGTCCAAAAATTGCAGATTCGTGAGCCCGGCAAAGTCTCCGTATTGCAACGTGAGAGTTGCCGTTGTACGAAAATCTAACACCGTGATGCTTGCCAACTGTTCGGCCGTAACAGTAGCACAGTCGGTTCCATCCGGGAATTTTTTAAGAATTCCCTCACGAATTGGTGGAGTCCGGTCGCAAATGCCCACTATTGTTTGTGCCGTGCTATCCAGCGCAAAGAACAGCAAAATAAAACTTGCTACTAATCGCAATAAAGAAAGCGATAATCTTGGCATAATTCCAGTATATCCAGAAATTAAGTTAGAACTATTCCGATTGGAGGAGCATCCAACACGAGTGAATTGGAGCTAGTCCCTCTCATGATAGATTCGGCATATTTCCAGACGCGGATCATAATGAAGCTTCGATCCAATAAGGTTGTCGCCCGATACGTAGATCACAAGACTCTTTGGGTATCATAATCCATTGACTTCAAACTGCTTAACCCAAATGGGTTGTTCGTTATCATCAACAAACCTGTCATTCTGGTAGATTTTGCCAAGAGAATTGCTTGGGAAGCAACCCAAAGATAAGAAAATTCAGACTGACTTCTTACTTGGGGCTTATTACTTTTGTGTGCGGATTACCAGAACACAGAGGTGATACCGTATCATGAAATCTGATTGTGCAGTTTAGTTTATGGTAAAGACACCAAGATGCAGTCCTAATCATCTTCACGGAGGTCCCATCACCATTGTCGCTAAAGTCTATACTTGACAAATTAGATCAAGCAAACTGGCGATTATGATTGAACAGAGGATTGGTCAAAATATCCTTTTACCACCATCTTATATAGATCCACAGCTTCAATTACTTCCGACTTCTGAACATGCTCATTGGATGTATGGGATAACTCACTCGAGCCGGGCCCAATCTTCACAGCTGGGATCCCATCCACATAGATCCAGTCACTGGCAGTTGGCGATCCACCAGGTGTACTTTCTGGAATTGCATCAAGACAAACTTTGACTATGGGCTCATCTACATCCGTAGATACAGGTACGATTCGATCACTGTGAACTGTCACCTCGGACTCCACTGTCTCCCGAATAATCTGTACAATTTCGTTGTGCGTGTAGGAGGGGGTACTTCGAATATCCAGATACATCGTACAATGATCAGGAATAACGTTCCGTGCATTGCCACCTGCGATAGTTGTTACATTCACACTGATGTTTCCAAGAATGGGATGGATTCGATCAAAGTTCAGACTTTGTAAGGACTGGACATCATTGGCAGCTTTAAGGATCGCATTCTGACCAAGTCCATGTCGGGCAGCATGTGCAGTTTTTCCCTTGGCATCAAGGCGCACAACAAGGAGCCCTTTCTGAGCAACAATTGGAAGCAAATTTGTTGGCTCACCAATCAATGCAGCATTGGGTCTTGTAAGACTTGTCTCCAATAACTTTTGGAGTCCATTATTCTCAAAATCAGTCTCCTCACATTCGGTGAGAGCAACAGTAAGTTGACCATTCTTTGGTTTCCACCCTTCGGATGCCAATTCCAAGAGAGCTGTTGTCATTGAAGCCCCAGATGCTTTTGCATCCGAAGCACCTCTTCCATAGATCTTACCATCAACCTCCGTAGCGTCAAAAGGAGGGTAGGGGTGCCGAGATGATGGAGGGACAACATCCAAATGAGATGCTAAAAGTAATTTATTGGGTCCCTCGCCGATCCAGAAATATAGACTGTTTCCTACTCGCTTACTTTGAATACCAGCACGATCCACATATGACTGCATATACGCACAAATTTCGTCTTCTTTTCCACTTAACGAGGGGAACCGAATCATTGTATCTAACAGGTCAAGAACGCTTATCTTCATCATCATGATTCCATGACCATTAACGTTGCATTCCGTTTGTGCAATAGATCATCTACTCCAAGAACCCATACATCGGATACACCCTTAGCCAATGCACGACGTGCAGAATGTAGCTTGACAGACATTCCATCGCTGATCCAGCCCTGTTCAAGTCCAGCAACTTCTTCTTCGGGGGAACAGGTTTTGAGAAGAGAGGAAGGATTATTGAGATCTCTAAGGACTCCCCCTGAATCTGTTACCATAAGCAGTTCTTTTGCATGGATCACTTCGGCAAGAGTGCAGGCAACCGTATCGGCGTTCACATTATATCGTTGACCTGAATCATCAACACCAAGAGGGGCAATGATTGAAATAAATCCTACCTCGGTGAGGGTATGAATTAGCGTCGTATCAATGGAGACAATTTCTCCTACCCAGCCAAAGTCAACCTTTTTCCCGTGAATCATCCACGGTTCACGACGCCGAACTTTGATCATAGCTCCATCTACACCGCTCAGCCCGACTGCCTTGAGTCCATTAGTATTTGCCGTTGCGACCAACTTCATATTGACAGCCCCTCTCATTGCCCACTCTGCAATCTTGAGATCCAGATCTCTCGTAACTCGCCGACCTCCAATGAAGGTAGGTGTGTGATCAAGCCGATGAGCTAATTCAGTTGATTGGACTCCACCTCCATGGACAATCACGACTGGCGACTGGATCTGTCGTACCTGACTCCACAACAGAGATAACGAATCAAGAACGGATCCTCCGATCTTTATGACGATGGGTGACTTCATATCAGTCCCCACGCACGTTCAAGGATAGCTATCTGGGCATGTAGCCGGAATTCCGACTGTAATAAGTGGATTGCTTGTGGGCTATCAATGACAGCATCTTCGGCTATAACCCCTCGTCGAATAGGTAAACAGTGCATGAATGCCGCCTTATCAAGGTGATGTTTACGTACTTGCCAGTTCTGGTACTGATTCCTTAGTTCATCTTCGGCGGCGGGATCGTCATAACGTAGTTGACCTCCCCATGCTTTCGCATAAATAATATCGGCCCCTTTGCATCCAGCGTCTTGATCATCTGTCTCCATGATGGGATAGCCATGCCGAGAAGAATATGATTCTGCAAGCTTTATTATGTCTGGATCGAGTTGAAAGCCATGTGGTCGTGCAATGGTTACCCGCATTCCAAGCCTTGCTGCCATCAAGACTGCAGAATTCGGTACTGCCTGTGCCAATGGACGTGGATGGCCAGTCCAAGATAGAACAAAACGCTTTCCCTTCACTTCATTGTTAAAGTGTTCTTTAATGGTTGCCGCGTCAGCGAGCGCCTGACATGGGTGATATAAAGCAGATTCCAGATTGATCACAGGTACAGTTGCGGAATCAAGAATTTTCTTAAATCTGGACTCACTCTGATCTAATGCGTAATCCGTTCCAGTCGCAAACAGACGTACTCCCAATGCATCATAGTATCGTGACAATACACCGATCGCTTCGCGAATATGTTCAACCGATTTCCCATCCATACGACAGCCATCTCTCCATTCCATTCCCCACACCCCTGATCCAGGGGTGATGATTGAGGTGTGTGCACCAAGTCTGGCGGCAGCAACCTCCATGGATGTACGTGTACGAAGGGAGGAATTGAAGAAGAGTAGCCCAAGGCTTCGGAATGTATCAGGCTTGGGGATTGTACAAGGGGAATGATAATGATGGAGAGTCCGAATTAACTGCTCATTCCAGATCTGGTCATCTTCAAGATGCCAATCAAATAGGTGTCTCAGGTTTGGATCAGACATGTTCCATTGCACTTTTGAAAGCCGCTGAAAATTCCTCAATATGACTGGATTCAGTGATAAGCGGCGGCATGATTCGCATAACATGAGGATCTCCACTTCCGCCAGCAAGTACCCCATGTTGTCGTAGAGTAGCCAGAGTACTGCTCATGGGGGAGTCCACCCGAATACCAATCAGACAACCACGTCCACGTACCTCCAAAGCATAGGGTTCAAGGGCAGTCATAATTGCATCATATATTTTTGGAGCACGCTCCATCAGCCCCTCTTCGTGGATCGCCTCCAGTGTTGCAGTAACTGCACTCATAGCAATCATACCTCCACCGAAGGTGGATCCTTGGTCACCATATTGAACCTCATCCGAGAGGCTATCGCTCAGGAGCACCGCTCCGACGGGAATCCCTGATCCGAGGCTTTTGGCAAGAGTAATCATATCGGGGATGAGTCCCAGTTGCTCACTGATGCTGAATGTGCCCGTTCGACCAACTCCCGTTTGAATTTCGTCAAAGATCAAGAGAATATTATACTCATCACATATCTTGCGAAGACCGACGTAATAATCAGTGGAGGCCTCAACGATCCCACCTATACTTTGGATTGGTTCAATAAGTATTGCAGCAATATCATCGTTATCACTCAGAATTGCTTCCACAGATGCTAAGTCTCCGAATTTGGCAAAATAATGGGTCGGTGCGAGCACTTCCTTAAAGGGATCCCGGTAGGATGGATTCCAAGTTGCGGCCAAGCTTCCGAGAGTTCGTCCATGAAAGCCATTCATTGTGGAAATAATGCCGCTCCGCCCAGTTGATTTTCGTGCAATCTTCAACGCAGTTTCAATTGCTTCTGTACCCGAATTACAAAAAAATATCCGATGTAGTGGAGCCATTTCGGAGAGCAGCTTCGCCGCACGCGCTCGGACATCACTATAAACTACATTTGAATAGAATAGAAGTTGCTTGCTTTGCCTTTGGATCGCATTTACGACACGGGGCGGACAATGACCTAAAGCGGTCACACAGTGTCCCCCATAAAAATCCAAATAACGGTTACCATCCGCATCCCAGACATAGCATCCCTCACCTCGCACAAGCGCGAGGGGCATTTTCTTGTAGGTTGGGATAAGGAATGTATCCTCATCATGTAAAATGGTCTGAGTATTCATGAATCCGCTTTGGAGATCAGTCCTGTAATGATCGGCAAGTCCATGAGAAGGTTCATATTCTGGATTGCCTGAGAGGCAGCACCGCGAAGCATATTGTCAAGTGCAAAGCCAATGACAAGGTGCTCACCTCGAATGATCCATCCCAAATCGCAGTAAGGAGATCCGACGGCATACTGCAACTCGGGGAGTTCATCCTTCCAGAGTCGAATGAGTTGATGGTGGGCATAAGCGTCCTCAAACCACTGGGCAATTTCAGAGGGTCCAGCAGGTGTTTTCAGTAGAATAGTTCCCCAAATCCCGCGTGTCCACGGTCCAGAAACTGGTACCATTGCGAGGGAAATATTTGGATTTATGAACTGGCGAATCTCAGAGAGATGCTGGTGTTCTAGCACTTTGTATGCGCGCACATTCCCATCCCTCTCTGGAAAGTGAGTTGTTTTCTTCGGACGAATACCCGATCCAGAGGCGCCAGTGATCGCTGTAATTGAAGCACTGGCATTTGAACAATTCAGGTGCAATGGCCAGATGGCAAGTAGCATCCCCGTGGCAAAACAACCAGGATTTGCAATGTAGTGCGACGAGTACGGGGCGAAGACTTCAGGTTGTCCATAAGAAAACTTTGGGATCAACTCGGGAGCGGGGTGTGTCACTTTGAAGAGTGACTCAAATAAGGATACATCCTTGAACCTGAAGTCAGAACTCATGTCAATGATCTTGCCCGAGTACCCTGCATCAAGCAATTCCTTGACACTTGCAGCCCCTTTACCATGTTCTGCCGCAATGAATACAACATCAATCTCAGTAGATTCAAACTCACTGGTAGCCATAAACCGAAGGCTTTGTTGCCCCCTGAGTCCTGGATGAGCAATGTGAAGTGGTTCCCCTGAATATGTCCGACTGGTAACTGAGACGAGGGAAGCGTGGGGGTGTTGTAGAATCAATTGAATTAGTTCTCTGCCAACATATCCACTACCATGTAAAATTGCAGTCTGGATCATTCAAGTGTTCGGGCTCTGTATGCTAAATATGCTTGTAGTCCACTGAGCTTACAGAAGCTGCGGGCTTCTGCTCCATTCCAAAAAGCATTCTCTTCTCCGTAGGTTCCTACCATAATGTCAAACATAGAATACTGGCTCTCGCAACCTTGGACTATGATATTTCCTTTGTATAGCCGAATTAAAACAGAGCCTGTAACCACGTCTTGGGAGGAAAGCAGAAATGCTTCAATATCTCTCATCACTGGATCAAAATACTGAGCTTCGTGAAGAAGCATTCCATAAAACTCGCTCAATTGATCCTTCTGGAACCGTTGCCATTTTGTAAGCACCAGCTTCTCCAACTCTCTGTGAGCAGTGATGAGGATCATCGGTGCAGGAGCATCAAATCCAATCCTTCCCTTAAGCCCTAATATCGTATCTCCAATATGAACATTCCGACCAATCCCGTGTTCCGAGCCAAGATCAGCAAGCTTAGTGATAAGCTCTACTGCGGGTAAAGCATCCCCGTTTAATGCGACAGGCAAACCATTCTTGAACTCAATTACTACCTCTAAGCCAACCTCTGGTGCATCGGCAGGAGAGACCGAATTTGGATAGGCTTCATCTGGAAGGGGAAGGACGGTTCCAAGAGTTTCTTGACCTCCAATCGTTGTTCCCCATAGTCCTTCGTTGATTGAGTATCTCGTAGTCTTCTCGGGAATTGAGAAGCCGCGATCATGGAGAAATTTTGTTGTATGCTCCCTCGTGAACCCTTCATCACGAATTGGTGTGATGAGTTCAAGATCATCTGCTAACAGCTGTACAACTGAATCAAATCGGACCTGATCATTCCCTGCTCCCGTTGAGCCATGAGCAATGGCATTTGCTTGAACTTGGTGAGCAATTCGGACCACCTCTCTGGCCTGTACTACACGTTCTGCTCCAACACATAACGGATACACGCCTCCACGAAGCACATTTCCTATAATCAAAAATCGTAAATAGTCATTATATAGAGCAGTACGGGCATCAACTTGGAAATGCTCTTTTGCTCCAAGTTCTTTGGAACGAGTTCGTAAAGTCGCCTCGTCCAGAGTTGCACCTGTATCAACCGTAACCGTGTATATGTCTTCGCCGTACTTTTCACGTAAGTACGGAACACAGAAAGATGTGTCTAGTCCGCCACTGAAAGCTAGTACGATTCCCATGCAGTTGAACTCTCAAATAACTGTCCTTGAACGCATGGAGAGAATCTTGGATCATAGATCTGGGACTCATTCCGGGGGCCCAGATGTGTTAACCACAGGTAGTGTGAATTGTCCAACTTGGACTTTCTCATAGATAATCTGACCTTACTTTATTGAACTCCGTTGAATTCTGGTTAGAATACGAGGGGCATAAAGATGTATGAACTCAAGGTTTTGTCAGAACCGGATATCCTCCCTACGTCAAAGGTACCCGAGAAGGTTTCATTGTTCTACTCATCTGCCAAGAGCCGGACCAATGTTCTGTGTGACAGCTTTGGCAGATTTCATAACTACCTTAGAATTTCTCTCGTTGAGCATTGCAATTTGAGATGTAGCTATTGCATGCCTGAGGACGGGCTGGATTGGACACCATCTGAGCAGTTGCTGACGGATGAAGAAGTCATTCGTCTGGCTCAGCTTTTTGTAGGACAGGGGGTAACGAAAATTCGTTTGACCGGTGGAGAGCCGTTACTTAGGACGGGGATCGAAAAAATTGTTAATGAATTGAGTTCTTTGTCCGGGCTTGACACCTTGGCCATGACCACCAATGCTCTTCTTTTGAAACGCAAGCTGCCTGCACTTCAAACAGCTGGACTCAGTTTGGTCAATATAAGTTTAGACACCTTGATTCCTGAACGATTTAAACAGATTACCCGCCGCAATGGACTAAATCTCGTATTAGATGCGATTGATTTTGCTTTAGAGTCTGGATTCTCCCGGCTCAAAGTTAACTGCGTTGTAATGAGAGGTGTCAATGAAGATGAAATCGTGAATTTTGTTGAATTGACTCGTCATCGTCCAATTGAGGTCCGCTTTATAGAATTCATGCCGTTTGATGGGAATCGCTGGGATGAGCGCCAAATGGTTCCATACCGTGAGATGCTTCATACTCTCCAATCTCATTATCAAATTGAGGCCTTAGGATCTGGCCTCAACGAAACTTCAAAATTGTACCAAGTGTCTGGGTTTCTTGGTCGGATTGGATTTATCACTTCAATGACTGATCACTTTTGTGAGGGATGTAACCGATTGAGGATCACAGCAGATGGAAATCTGAAGGTCTGTCTCTTTGGACGGGCTGAGGTGAATTTGCGGACGGCGATCCGAAGTGGAGCAGATGACGATGATCTCTTAGATCTGATCAGTATAGCCATTGGCGGAAAACATGCCCGACATGCCGGCATGCATCTAATTGCAGCCTCAAATAATCGACCCATGATTACGATAGGGGGATAGATGTTAAGTATTATGCTCATGATTTCGCTGATTCAGCCTGTTTCATCCGACTTTACAGCGATGTCTTTTAATATCCGTTATGACAACCCAGATGATGGGGCCAGCGCATGGCCTCATCGAGCGGAGTCAGTGGCTGCTGAGATGTCAACAGTGGAACTGATTGGTGTTCAGGAAGCATTGAGTCATCAGGTTCAAGAGTTAGCTTTATTGTTGCCGGGCTATGCGTGGGTGGGTGTCGGAAGAGATGACGGGGAGAATGGTGGCGAATTCTCACCCATCTTCTTTCGGGAGGTTGCGTTTGAACTGCTTGAGACAACTACATTTTGGCTTTCGGAAACTCCAAATCAATCAGGAAGTCAAGGATGGGATGCTGCCCTTCCCAGGATTGTAACATCTGCTCATTTGAAATTTCGTGAAATTGGGACTGATTTTCTGGTGATTAACACACATTTCGATCATCTTGGGACGCAGGCTCGGTATGAGAGCGCAAAGCTATTGTCAGAGTATGTCAATGAGTTTTCTGGGCCGACGATCTTGCTTGGAGACTTAAACTCAACTCCAGACTCTCAGCCTATTGCTATGCTGATTGAGAAAGGAGCTATGCAGGACGCATTTACGGTCAGTATGAGACCAAATCAAGGACCCGTGGGCACATTCAGCGGTTTTTTGGAGCGAAATGATCTGGGCGAAGCCCCACGGATTGATTACATTCTGCCATCACATCATTGGAGAGTGATCAGCTATGAGGCTATTATTTCGATTCAGAATGGCAGATATGTATCTGATCATTTGCCAATTAAAGCTCAACTTCAGCTGATTGAGTAGTTATCTTCTCTGTACATAGAGTATGCACCTGAGACCTGTAATATATTCTGAGCCAAAGTAGGGGTGAGATACTTTTCCTAATTGATTTAGGTAAATATTGATACTTGATCACAAATAAAGTTCAGAAGTGGTTCATGAAAATATCCGACACGGAGATCCATCAGCGCCTCCTGCGTCTAGGCGAGGACAGTAAGTGGGAATTTAAACAGATCGAATTCAAGGGCAATAAGCCAATTGCCCCTAGGCGAAATGACCTCGCCGACGAAATGGTGGCATTTGCCAACTTGCAAGGAGGCGTTATCGTGTGTGGAGTCACGGATGACGGGAAAATTCAGGGAATGACGAAGGATCAAATGGGGGAGTTGAATAAACTACTACGCGAGATTAGTGCCGATACAATTAAACCTCCCCTTCGCATTCAGATCAATCATAGAGATCTTGATGGAGAATCCATTGTAATTGTTCAGATACCGCGTGGAGAATCTTTGTATTCACGGGCCGGTCACGCATTCATCAGGAATGGTTCATCCAAGCGTCGCCTTGAAAGCGGTGAACAATTACGAATAGCACAAAGACGAGCTCAGAGTCGCTATTCGTGTTTTGATCAACAAGTAGTCCCTAACACTGGATTCCAATCTCTTGAAGAACACCTATGGGAAACCCTACTCAGTGCAACTGGGGCAACCAGCCCTCGTCGGGCACTCATGAATCTGAAGCTCCTTGCCAATGATGAAGAGGATATAGAAAGAGCTACGATTGCTGGAATCCTTCTGTGCACCAAAATGCCCCAAACTTGGCTACCTTACGCTGCCATTATGGCTACTCAATATCGCGGCAAAGATCGTGCATCAGGTCAGTTAGATTTTCAAGAGATTCAGGGCCCATTGACCAATCAGATTACGGATGCAGTCAAGTTTGTAGTACGAAATATGCGTGTATCTTCTCAAAAGACACCCGCCCGCGAAGATTTACCTCAGTACAGTAAGGCAGCTGTATTTGAGGCAGTTGTCAATGCCGTAGTTCATCGAGACTATTCTATGTCAACCAAACGTATCAGACTTTCGATGTTCAAGGATCGCTTGGAAATTGATTCCCCTGGCCAGCTCCTCAATGGGATGACTATTGATGGTATGGATTCAATCCAAGCAACCCGAAATGAGGTATTAGCCTCGGTGTTTGGGCGGATTCCCGTGGATAATACACCCGGCTCACAACATCGCGGATACATGATGGAACGACGGGGAGATGGAGTTTCAATCATCATCAAGAAGACCCGAGAGATTTCTGGTAGTGCTCCAGTGTACAAGGTGGTTGATGAATCGAATCTGAATCTAATCATTCCCGCTGCTAAACTTGAACCTACTCCGTCAGATGCAACAGTTACGGTGCATTCTGAGGGTAGTCCACTTGAGGGCGTGGATGTTTTGATACTGTTTCCAAACAAAACTTGGCATCGTTCAAGAACTAACGAGGCCGGTGAGGCAGAGTTTGATCTTCACACGACGCATCTACCCATGACCGTGTATGCTGCATTACCAGAGTTCACGAAAGGATTAGCTCAGGAGTGGGTTTCCAGCCAGGGTGGACTCATGATCGAAATGGTACCACTCGAGGGTGGGGGAACGGTGATTTTTCCAAATGGCGCTGGTAGGGTACCTGGATTAAATGGCCGACTCAATCCAATTTGTGATACTTTCGATCGAATGTACCTCTATGCTGATAATATTTCAATTGAGGAAGGCAGGCCTCAGCCGGTCCATTTTCGTCTTGGTAAGCCATTGAGGGTAACGGATGCGTATGGCGTCGAAATGTTCATCAAAATCGTTGATATTACTGGACAGTCTTCATTGGTAGAGTACTCGCCAATTGATCCGACCTCGTGGGAAACTCCTATACTTCCATGAATCCAGAATAAATTGTATCTACCCGAGAGGACATCTTTTATCTTCCTTGATGTGATTCGTACCTACCTTGTTCAACCTCGGTTCATTTTCTCAACTTACCTATACTACATAATAAAATCAATTATCAATTTTGTAAAGCCTTCCGAGTCTCACATACAAATCCTAAATTAGGGAAGCTAGGTGAAGTTGGGAGGCAACGGGGGCACCATCACCTGTCTTTGATTCGGTCGCTGACCTTAGGTTGGCGATTCAATAGAACCTGGCTCCTACAAAGGGGGACCGTGAAACAATTTTGAGTAAATCATTCCAAACATGGATAAATCCGAGAGGTAGATATCCCCTAGAAGGGCGGAGCTTTACGGTGTGATGAATGTTATAACTGGTTTACAAATGTACATAAAACTGGAAATAGAAGTAGACTTGGGCTAGTTGTTTCAACGTAATTGACACTCTATTTATTGACGTATCTCATGATCAAGCTATACGAAAATGTTGATCACAAAGTGATCTGGGGCGATGCTTTAGATGTACTTAAAACACATGTACCAGACGGATCCGTTGACCTTATTTTTTCTGATCCCCCATATAACATAGGCAAGAACTTCGGGCATATTAAAGATAAGTGGTCATGTCTTGAAGCATATGTTGAATGGTGTAAGAGATGGATATCGCTGTGCATTAGCAAGTTGGCACCCAGTGGTTCTATGTATTTAATGGCAAGCACTCAGGCCATGCCGTACATAGATATCTACGTTCGCTCGCTTATTCATGTCATGTCTCGTATTATCTGGCATTATGATAGTTCGGGGGTTCAAGCGAAGAAGAAATTCGGATCCTTATACGAGCCCATCTTATTTTGTGTTAAAGACAAAAAAAACTATACATTCAACTACGATGCGGTTGCGATAGAAGCAAAAACTGGTGCCAAACGAAAGCTGATAGATTATCGAAAAGCTATTCCTTCGGAATACAGTGTCACAAAAAACCCAGGTAATGTATGGTACTTTGCACGAGTCAGGTATCGAATGCACGAATACGAAGAACATCCCACCCAGAAGCCAGAATCTTTACTGAAGAGGATTATACTCGCCAGTTCAAAACCTGGGGATGTAGTTATGGATCCTTTTGCTGGAACATTCACTACTTGTGCAGTCGCTGCTCGTTTGGGTAGGCGTAGCATAGGAATTGATCTTAATCCAGACTATGTGGATATTGGTCTTCGCCGAGTGTTAGGTCATTCCAGTATGGACGGAAGGACACTAGAGCCAGTATTGAAGAGCACCCGCCGAGTAAATGCGAACGGGATCAAAAATTTCTATGCTGATAAGTAGTAGATTGATATAGGCGCATGCCATCTCGAAGGCACGGTTTTACCCAGACTCTTATAGAAGTATTATCCAAATATACCGATGCGGATGCAGAGGGTATTCTGGAATGCAGTTCCCTGATACAGTATCTGAACATTAAAACGGAAGCTGCAAATAGGGGATCCAAAGCACGTGCGGCATATGGGAATCACTACGCAATTTACGTGCTTGTTGAGGACTACTTAAACAAAAATTTTCATGTATCGGGGGAGTATCAAAAATATGAGGGTGCAAAGTTCTCCGACTTACTAAGAAGGCAGCGTCAATTACCCTTTGGTCGCAAACTACAAAATCATGCCCTGAACCATAGGTTGAATCAGGAATTCGAGAAATTATTCCCGAATGAAGTCGCACGGCCAGTCATACGTGACCACAATACTCAAAGGTACTGGATTAATGAGGGCTTGCTCAAGATAACCTATGGAGGCAAGGAAGTAAATCTTGCTATGGCTGTCAAAGCTATTATCGATCAGTACATTGAAGTAAGGCAAGAATCATTTAATTCGTTCATTGCGGAATGCCGAAAAATTTCGGAACTAAGTGATAGTGATATGGAATCAGCCAAATCATTTGTAGCTGAGTTGCTGAGCCCAAATGTGGATGCCAGAATATTTGAGATAGTGAGCTTCGCAATACTCAAAGCCTATTTTTCCAGTAAGGCGGTCTATTGGGGATGGTCAAGGGAGGATTTGAATGAGGAAACACTGGTGCTATACAAAACGGGACGAACGAATGCCAACGACGGCGGAATAGATTTTGTTATGCGACCTCTTGGCAGATTCTTCCAAGTTACCGAAAGCATTGATGTCAACAAGTATTTCCTTGATATTGATAAGGTTCAGAGATATCAAATTACCTTTGTTGTAAAGTCAAACGACTCAATTGATAGAATCATCGAAAGGATAAGACTTCAAGCAATTGACCGATACAGTGTACGACAGGTGGTAGACAGATATATGGAATGTATAGAGGAAATAGTAAATGTTCCCCGACTCATCGATATATTCAACGCGTTGGCAGGGACACAGAAAATACAGACTGTAATTGAAGAGATAGTTCACCAAAGTGAGCTTGAATTTGAATCCATGCCCGAGGAAGGAGAGTGAGCCATTGTTCTCTGTGGGGTAAAAGAGAAGTTGTCGTGCCTGTGCGGAAGCATTTTAACTATTCCCTATAATCATGAGCCAATCCTCGGTTATGTTACACTCTGATTGTACGAACTGAATTGGTGCTGGAAGCATACTCAATGGCATACTTTTTTGCTTCAAGCCATTCATGAAGAGTTACATAACGGAGATTGAAACCCTCATTCAGCGCATAACTCATAGCCTCATCTCCCTGTATCCATTAGTAAATATGGTTTACAGAAATAGGGTAGGTCATGCCTGAGGGGAGTGTTTGGACGGGCGAATGGCTACGGTGGCAATAGGTGGCACCTATTGCCACCGTATTGGGTAGACCAGTTCGTCCTTTTTAGATGACCTAGTTGGTCGGAGTAGGCACTCCGTGTGTTTAGGCTATTTATTCATTGTCCGTTAGGGCTTTTTCAGAGAATTACTACCCAGTGCTTTGCATCGCAGCAGCAATGCCATTCACGCTAAGCAGTAATGCGTGAACCAGCCTCTCTTTGTCGGGCTCTACATCATTACGGCTCCGCCTGATTAACTCAACCTGAAGGAGATTCAAGACATCCGAATAAGGATTGCGAAGCTTCACTGATTTTCTGAATACGGGCACATGACTGTACAGCTTCTCGTAACCTGTTATCTTAAGTATTGCTGCTTCAGCCTTTTTATAGTCTTCAATAATGCGTTGATGAATACGCTCGGCTGCACCAAGATCTGAGGCTAAAGAGGCATATTCTGAGGCTACTTCCAGTCGGGTCCGCGCCATCTCGCGTTGAGCACTATTTAAGACTGCCTCAAAGAAAGGCCATTCCTTGTACATACGCTGGAGATCAGATAAATGATTTGTTAGAATTTCTTCAAATGCATTACCAGCGCCATACCATCCAGGCACAATGTACCGAGTTTGTATCCACGCAAAGACCCAAGGAATTGCACGTAGATCTTCAAAGTCTACCTGATGAACAGAACCACGGGAAACCGGTCTGGAGGCAATCGGCAGACGACTGATCTGATCAATCGGAGTAGCCGAAGCATACCATGGCCAGAATTCGGGATCATCAATCAATGAGCGGTAAGCTTTCATAGATACGTCAGCCATCCGCTGCATGATGACGGCATCGTCCTTTTCATCTGCGACTCTAAGAGGCGCGATGAGCATTGCACGTACAATCTGTTCAAGGTGACGATGAGCGATTGCGGGTAGGGCATACCGGAAAGAAATCACTTCTCCCTGCTCCGTAAACCGGATCCGGCCGTTATGGATGATCCTTGGCATGGCGATAATTGCCTGCCCCGCGCGTCCTCCGCCACGACCGACGGTCCCGCCACGACCATGAAATAGCCTAAGATCAATTCCAGCCTCCTTACAGATCCTGCCTATACGCCCCTGAGCCTGATGCAAGGCCCAGTTTGCCATCCAATAGCCTCCGTCTTTGTTACTATCCGAATAGCCAAGCATGATCTCTTGGAGACTATTGCGATGCTGTAAGTGTTTTTTATAGGCTGGATGTTCAAACATTCCAGTGAGCAATTTTCCAGCAAGATTTAGGTCCTCAATTGTCTCAAACAGAGGAACCACATCAATGGGAGAAATCACCTTCCCCTCATCAATCCGCCAAAGTCCAACTTCTTTTGACAGTAAGAGGACTTCAAGGACATGACTTACTGCATGGGTCATACTGATCACATAACTGCCAAACGCACTGGGAGACCGTTCAACAATCTCTTTAATCACAACAAAAGTATTCAAGATCTCCTGAACATCCTCCGGTAAAGTTGCTCCATGGGGTAATAGAGGTCTTGGATTTTGTAATTCTTTTGTTAACAGTTCCAACTTATCCGTTTCATCCATACCCAGATAGTCGTCACATACCTCGGATAACTTCAATAATGTATGGACCGTCTTGCCATGATGTCGACTATGTTGACGAACATCCAAAGAAACCATATGAAATCCAAACGCCTGGGCCTGTAAAATGAGTTTGCCCAATCGTCCGTGAGAAACCAGTGTTTCATATCCAACTTCTTTCAGAGCACTAGCCAAAAGTTGTAAGTCCGATATAAAACTCTTGCTATCATAAATTCTAAAATCTCCATCTCTGGCTAACTCAATCCGTTGCATCATGAAACTGATCTTGCGGCGAAAAGGCTCTTGAACAAATTGCCGAGCATTGTGAGAACTTAGACTGAGCGTCTCTTCATCGTCCTGAATCGAATCATAGAGGAGTTGTGGGATTTTTAACTGCAGTTCAGAGAGACTCAGGTCTCGACGTAGGAGTCGTAAGTCTTCTAAGTAGCGCGCTAATGCAGTTCGGCGATGCATGGAGAAGGTTTGTCGGGTGACATCGGCGGTCACGTTAGGATTCCCGTCTCGATCACCTCCAATCCAAGACCGATACTTTAAAAATACGGGTACATCTACCTTCTGATTATAGTGGCGCTCAATTGCACTAATAACATCGCGGTGAATGTGAGGAACTGTTTCCCAGATGGAATTTCGGAGATAATGGAGTCCGTTTTCAACTTCGTCAATTACAGTTGGCTTACTGGCACGCACTTTATCTGAAGCAACTAATAACCCGATTTGATTATGCAACTGGTGAAGCAGTTGATTCCGCTCTTCAGGAGTCGGCTTACTATTTCTGAGTTGATCAATTAAGGATGCTAAATGCTCCTGTTTATAGAGGATTGTACGACGTCGAGCTTCGGTGGGATGGGCAGTAAGCGTTGGTTGTATATCCAATCTTGCCAGTAGGTTTACCACATCTTCAATTGAATAATTTGCCTTGTGAAGAATCCCCACCGCTTCATCAATGGAGTCCACGCGATCAACCTCTGGAAGAAGACATGCACGCTCTCGATTAATTCGAATGATTTCCTGCTGCTCACTCTGATTTACAAGGTAGAAGAACGTTGTATATGCACGGAGAAGCCACTCAATTTCGCGAAGTTCAAGTCCTTTGATGCGTTCAACGACTTGAAGTCGAAGGCTCGGGTCTTGATCACTAATTGCCTGTTTAGTCAGATGTCGCAACTCTTCAACTAAACCCAACATCTCAGGGCTTGCCTGATCTGAAATGACTCGTCCTAATAGGCCACCCAACAAATTGATCTGTTCGCTCAGAGGAACGGAAATTCCAGTACCTTGTGCTTCAAAGCTTAAACCCTGCCAAGAATTCATATCTGAATATGTATATTTGTATAATGAATGGTATAAAGTATGCGTATTAAGCAATGTTTCGTAAATTGGGTAAAATTACGTAACAATTTTTCCTCGGGAGTGGCACAAATACTCGAGTTTTTGGAATAATTGTCTATATTAGCCAAAATAACATCATCTATAATCTTAAACCAACATTATAATTCCATGACTAAAGCGGAACTCATTGACTCAATCGCAAGCAAAACTGGCTTACCTAAGTTGGACACCAAAGCCACAATCGCTGGATTCTGGGAAGCTATTGAGGAAGCACTGATTCGAGGAGAATCTGTAGAACTCCGGAAAATTGGTACTTTTCGCACCCAACATCGGAAAGCTCGTATGGCACGTAATCCCGCAACTGGCCAACAGGTGCATGTAGCAGCGAGTGTATCCCCTGTATTCAAACCTTCCAAAGACTTCAAAAATCGCGTAAATTCAGCTGTTCGCTAATTAATTTATGGTGATCTGTGGAGAGTGTGGGGCTAAACTCATCCACGAAAGTACCCGCTGCGATTTATGTGGCTGGGGAATTGATCGTAATGCACCAAAGCCCCCCACAGCAGATTTATCTGGGAGTATCTATTGTAACTCATGTGGATGGAAAAATCCAACGGAAGCTAATTTCTGTTCAAGTTGTGGTTTGAGATTGCAGAAAGAAAATCTGCCCTCAAAATCTCCAGATCAGTCCGTAAAGCCTCCGAGACGTCCGTCCTCTGTTGAATCTGGGATTGGACCGCAGATTTTCGCCATCATCGGAGTTGGCCTGTTGCTCGTCGTAACGCTGTTCATGGTTACGACCGTCAGTAAGCGACTTTCTCCTGAGGATGCTAGTTCTCCAGTAGTATCCTCTGGAGTTTCTCCTCCGAGCCGTAGTGATCTCTCTGGTGAATTAGCTGATCGTGTCATTGAACTTGATCAAGCAATTGCCTCAGATACCAGTGCGCTGTCCCTCGTTCTTAGACGTGAAAAGGTCTATGCCTTGGTGGAAGGGGAGCGATTGGATATGGCTGCAGATCTCCAATCACAAATTGCAGTAGAGACCGGTCTTGCCGATGATTGGAAAACGGCAGGCGATTTATACTACGAGTGGATGGCGGATGAATCTGAACCTCAGATGCGTGGACGCATTGCAGATCAGGCTGTTACAGCCTACCAACAAGTTTTAGCATTTGATTCAGATAATCACGATGTTCGTACGGATATGGCAACAGCATATCTGAATACGGGGAATCCAATGCAGGGGGTGACTGAGATCAAGAAAGTACTTGAAGCCGATCCGACTCACTTGAATGCAAATTTTAACTACGGACTTATGCTTGCCCGCATTAATCGTAGTGAAGAAGCAATTGCCCAACTTGAGTTAGTGCTTACTCTTGCTCCTGATCCTGCTTCAATGCATTACCAACGTGCAACTGCTTTGATTTCAACTATTCAGGAACAGATGAGTCTATAATGCGGCTATTCTTGGCCGCACTTTTCTTTATATGTGGGTGCAGTCCTGCGACCGACTCCCCAAAAGTCTCCATCACGGTTTTTGCCGCTGCTTCCCTAACGGATGTAATTCAAGAGTTGGTCAGACTCTTTGAACTTCAAGAACCGAATATTACGGTGCATACTCATATTGGACCTACCTCGTTGCTTGCTCGGCAAATTCAACAGGGGGCGCCAGCGGATTTATTTCTGTCTGCCAGTCCTGAGTGGACAGAGTTCCTCCGAAAGCGTAACTTGGTAATCGGCTCAGAAATTAGTTTTACCGGCAATACGTTAGTTGTACTTGGTTCAACAAACACTCAATCCGTGTCTACCTTGTTGGAGTTCTCATCTGAACAACGTCTTGCTATGGCAGATCCTACACATGTACCTGCGGGGGTTTATGGAAAACAGGCACTTCAATGTACTGGGGAATGGGATGCTTTTGAACCAAGGATTCTTCCAACTTTGGATGTTCGCGCGGCGCTCACAGCGGTTCAAAGTGGTGCTGCTGAGTTAGCAATGGTTTATGGTTCGGATGTCACTTTGGCACCTGATCTAAACGTAGTATTTGAGGTGCCAGATTCATGTATGCCAGAGATTAAATATACTCTTTGCATAATTCGCGGAACTTCAAGCCCCGAATCTGCTACACTTTTCGCTACATTCATAGCCGACTCCTCCCAATTGGGATTATGGGAGAGATTTGGATTTCAAAATCAGTGATATGGATTATTTTGGGCAGGAATGGGCAATCGTTGCACTTTCTGTACGAATTGCCATTATTGCCGTTGCCATCATTGTCGTTCCGGGGGTTCTCATTGCCTGGTATCTGGCTCGAAAAAAATCCCTTCTCGCATTTATTCTTGAAAATATTGTTCAGCTTCCGCTAGTCCTCCCACCGGTAGTTACTGGACTCTTACTCTTAATATTTTTTGGACCGAATGGTGGAGCGGGACGCTTACTGAGTACTTTATTTGGAATTGAGTTGGCATTTACCAGCATGGGAGCAGCTATCGCCGCCGGAATTATGGCTTTTCCATTACTAGTACAAACCTGTCGAGTGGCCATTGAACAAATTGACCCGGAATGGGAAGAGGCAGTCTCAGTGTACGGAGGTGGACGATGGTCAAGATTTAGATGGGTAACTTTTCCGTTAGCAGCAAAAGGAATCGTTGCAGGAATTGTCCTTGGATTTGCCCGGGCTGTGGGAGAATTTGGGGCAACGATCGTCTTTGCAGGAAACATTCCAGGTAGAACTCAAACGATTCCCCTCGCCATATTTTCTAAATTAGGGCAGGTGGGTACTGAGGCATCCCTGATCAGATTCGTGCTTGTGGCCATTGCATTAAGCATAATGAGTTTATCTGTACATGCCTATTTATCCACACGTCTGAGAAGTACATAAGCTTACTTTCTTTCAGTATAATTCAGTTAGCACATCATTACTCTCCAATGCTTTATCGCCACCAATACCTCTTAACTTTCAGTTGGGACGAGAGCCCTTTCAGATATGGAGAAAGAGCATTGAATCTGTTTTGTAGCGATTACCCGAGTGCAAGACACGCTCACATTATCAGGGTCACGAAGGTATGCCGGTCGCGACAAAGAGCCATCCCAATTCTTGAAGGAGATAAAAATTTTATCTGCCGATCCGTGTGATGATTTGAAGGGAGTAGTATTAATCGGAGATGTGTGCTACTAAGATGGATTTAGCCAAGCTAATCCTCGTCACTCTGGTGCTTAAACGTCTGTCTGAATGTTACTTATTGGCAAACAAGGATGAATGTCCCTCCAAACTAAATCCTGCAGATTCCGAATCCACTCCGGTAGCACCAAAGGGTATTTTATTAATCTCAGAATAGGGTGAGATGACTCTAATGCGTGTATCGTACTCTGAGAAACATACCTCTTCGTAAAGAGTGCGAATCCTACTCAACACCACAACTCCGGTTGATACCTGCTAAATGTATTAATGAGGTAACGATGTTCCGTTTAATACTAAGGTGTTTAAAAGGCCGAGAAATTAGTTCAGAGACAAATTCGTTCGCTATGGGTAGGATTTTGTAGTGTAATTTTAGTTCAAGGATGATGGAAAGTAATTTCAATCAAACGTGCGAGACCGACTGGAGAAATTCGTTTAAGTTTAACTCCGGATAACAGATTATCCATAAAGTTCGGATGTCATACAATGCGGCATCGGATACATGGGAGGCGACCCAATCGCAATGCCACCTACGATAAAACTCAGAGAACCGACTCTATATTAATGCCGATTGGATTATCTCAATATACCCTTCCCAAAATGATGCTCATTTCACACAAATTGTGGTAAAACCAAACGAATTGAACCAATACTTTCCAATTATGGTATGTATCAACCTTTCAAGTATGTATGAGATTTTTTGAATAAAAATATGGCATTGATTAACAAGAGGAATAAATTCGATAAAAAATTCAGGTAGATCGAGAACCTTCTTGAAGACTTGGTAAATGCATGCTGAATGACTTGACACGGTATCCGATTAACCGTGATCATATCTTTAATCAACACTCAAATGGATCAAGTGGCAAAAAAAAACTCAATATTAACAGACTCGGATCTTGACCGCATTAAAGAGGCCGTTTCCAGTGCTGAAAAGCAAACCTCGGGCGAAATCGTCCCATATATTGTTCAGCAAAGTGACTCGCATGAAGTTGCAATCTGGCGAGGAGCCGGTTTGTTTGCGCTCCTTGCCTATGCTATAATTTTGTGCGTACGATGGTTTTCAGGCTGGGGTGGTGGCGTAATCGCCGAAGGGTTTCTACCGATACTCTTTATGGTCATAATGGCTGGGATCGGAGGTTTTATAGTATATTTAATACCTGCGGCTAAGCGTAAACTCGCTGGACGAGTGAGGTTGACTCTTGCCACCCACCGGCGTGCACTGCAAGCATTCGTAGAAAAAGAAGTTTTCTCTACCCGGGAACGTACGGGTATTCTGCTCTTTGTATCGTTACTTGAACACCGTATAGAGGTCATCGGAGATACTGGTATTAATGCCAAAGTGGACCAAGATGATTGGGTTGAGATCGTAGGCATCATTCAGAAACGCATAAAGGCTGGCGAATTAGCCGAAGGACTCGTTGAAGGTATTCAGCAGTGTGGGCATCTTCTTGAAAAAGCTGGGGTTGCCATTAGATCAGATGATACCAATGAACTAGCGGACGACGTTAGTTTTGGGGTTTAGAAAGGTCCAAAAGTTCTTCTGGCCTCTCAGATTCAGTAGTCTGTTTTTTGGATTTCTTTGTGTACCCTTGGTGTGCACAACTTCTACAGCTCAGAATTTGGAACTCCAAGTTGATACTCTCTCTGGGGTCCAACCATTCTTCGTGCATCCCTTTTCTGTACCGAATACGTTAATTGTATCTATAAAAGGAGTTCCTCTCGATTCAAGCGAGTATCACTTTGATGTTCGTTTACGTCAATTGTTGATTCCCAGTATTACGAGGGTTGATTCTGTGGTCGTCACATACAGGATCTGGGATTTCAATCTTCCAAAGCGCTATTCTCGGGTTCTAGAGAGTCCACCACCAATTGATTCAATTCCTCCCGTAAAGGTTAGACCCCCAAGTGAAGAATCACGCCCTATTCAGCTTAGACGAAGTGGTTCTATTTCGCGTGGCATTCTGGCAGGGAATAACCGTGATGCATCCATAGAGTCAGGCTTGCGCCTGCAAATGTCTGGTCAAATTGCACCTGATATCTATCTGAGAGCGGCCTTGACTGATGAGAATACCCCCATTCTACCTGAGGGAAACACCCAACGACTCAGTGAGATTGACCGTGTATTCATTGAGATTGAAACACCCTTCAGTTCGGCTCAGCTAGGTGATTTTCAGTTACAGTTAAACCGCAGTGTATTTGCTCAACTCAATCGTAAGATTCAAGGCGTAGGAATCACAGCCCCACTACCACTCAAAACACTGAATGGCTCGCTTCAGGCAGCGGCTGCTACCTCCAGAGGACTATTTAATACTCAGGATCTTCAGGTCAGAGATGGGGTGCAGGGACCTTACCGGCTCCAAGGGAATGCGAATGAACAGTTTATTCTGGTTATCCCAGGTTCGGAATCCGTCTACTTAGATGGCAACCTCCTGCAACGCGGAGAATCCAAAGACTATGTGATTGACTATGCCACAGGAGAAATTACGTTCACCACAAACCGTCAAATCAAATACCATCATCGAATCGCAGTTGAATTTCAATATAGAACTACGGAATTTACCCGTACGCTCGCTGCAACCGAAACAACTATCTCGACTGCAGATCGAAATTCTGGTTCACCGTTGGCCTCTCTAGGGGTTACATTTATTCGGGAAGCAGACGGAAAAACATTTGACCAGGAGTTCGGGCTAACGGATACTGATAAGGAACTCTTGTCTGGATTGGGAGATCGGAATGCAGCACGAAGTGGCGCAACAACAGTGCTCTATGATCCTAATGCTCCCTGGATCCATTACACCCTCCGAGATACCACAATCGGTAGCGAATCCTTTCAAATCTATCTTCCGATTACAGAATCTACCACGGAAGAGGTATTCCGAGTTGAATTTTCCTGGGTGGGACCTGGAATGGGAGATTATATAAGGCAGGGGCAAACTACGAATGGGATTGCTTACAGCTATCGCGGACCTAAGCAGGGAGATTATTTGCCTATCCGTATTTTACCTAAGCCAACACAACAGCAAATGTTGAACCTTCGGGCAAGCTTCTCGCCCATTCGACAAATTGAGATGAATGGAGAATGGGCACATTCATTCCGTGATGAAAATCGTTTTTCATCTTTTGATTCAGCAGATGATCTTGGATTCAGCTACCATGTACGGTTGGGACTCTCGGAATTGCCCATTGGTGTGGGAACAACAGAGGTGACTCTCAATCGCCGTCATACGGGGCAGAATTTTGCAACGTTTGATCGGACTCAACCCATAGAGTTCATTCGCCTATGGAACCTACCGCGGGATCGTGGACTGGTGGCAGCAAATGATGAAACAATTGATGAAGCAAGTATAGCCTGGAATTTCTCAAAGATGTCTTCAATTACCGGCTTGCTTGGTCAGTTGAAGCAGCCAAGAGTCTTTAACGGGAATCGAGGGGAAGTGGCCTTAATCCTCAATGAACCCAAACTTCCATTTATCAATTATCGCTTCATTCACATCACGAGTGATGCCGATTCAGTGGCGGGAAGATGGATTCGCCATGTGGCTCAGGCCTCCCAGTCCATAATTCCGCAACGTCTCAAATTGAATTCAAGGTTGATTTACAGCCAGCGCCTCCAGAATATCCCCCAGGGCCTGCGACAGGATTCCCATCAACATTTTGGAATTGTACCTCAAGTAGAGCTTGATTTTGATAGAGGAACGGTGTCAGTTGAATTTGATTGGCGGGGCGAGCACTTCTGGACTGCTGACTACCAGTTGATTCCCGCACGCCGAACAGCAACATATAGTATGAACTATAATACGGATCCTCAGAGGCTATTTCAAAGTGAAGGGCGTATAGGTTTGCAATACACCAACTATACAGAGTTCTTCCAAACCATGCAGGGGTTATCAAGCGAACGCTCTCTGGTTGCTCAATGGAGCGGTCGAGTGCAGCCATGGAATCGGTTATTGCGCTTGAACTGGAATTATGAAGCCCTCTCGGAACAAACCCCCGTCCTCCAGGAAATTTATATTCGTACAGGGCCTGAACTGGGAGAGTACGTATGGGAAGATTTTAATGGTAATGGAGTCGTTGAAATTGATGAATTTATCCCAGAAGTCACCGAAGATGAAGGTGAATATGCGCGTACATTGATCCCCTCGGATTCCCTTCAGGCCGTCACTGGACTGAAGGCAAATCTCAATATCCAATTTGACGGAGGCCGACGTTGGCGTAACCCCCAAAATACATGGGAGAAATGGTTCCGTCAGGTATCACTTCGGCTTAGAGTAGATGTTCAAGAAAAGAGTAAAGATCCTCACCCTACCAATATCTATCTACTGCGACAAAAATGGTTTCGACACCCTGAAAATTCCATCCGAGGAACCATTAATCTGATTCATGATCTATGGTTATTCAGGAATCATCCTCGTTACGGTTTCCATGCTTCATGGCGGCAAATTCGATCAACTAATGTTTTTGCCGCGGCCACAGAATCCCGAAGTATTGATGAATTTCGGGCACAAT
Source organism: Rhodothermales bacterium (assembly GCA_965209015.1). GTDB lineage: Bacteria > Bacteroidota > Rhodothermia > Rhodothermales > Bin80 > Bin80. The sequence goes on from OZ242367.1 coordinate 1,782,159, forward strand.
TGCGTTGGGGACCCAGTGATCAGTGGACTCTCAGAACAGAAGGAGCTATCTCAGACAAAATGAATACAAGTTCTTCGTTTACCTCTCGCGAATTCAATATTCAGACCCAGTCAATTGCGCAAGAAGTTCAGGTCTCTATCACATCAAATGTGAGAATATCCACTGGAATTGATTATTCTCGGAAAAATGCAAAAAGTGGGGAACCGACAACCATTTTAAAGTTTCCATCACAAGTCTCATGGAATCGGGCAGGTCGGGCAAGCATGAGTTGTCGCATTGAGTTGTCCAATGTGAGTCTTACCCAAGAGTCAACCTCAACGGGACTCGCTTTTTTTGAACTTACAGATGGGAGAGGGGAGGGACGCTCACTTCTATGGAACTTAAATGGTTGGCTTCAACTGACTAGTGTCTTACGCGGTACAATTTCCTATTCTGGAAGAAATCCTCAGGATGCGCCACAAATTCATACCGTACGAATGAAATTGTCCGCTACATTTTAATTGTGTATTCAATGATTCTTTGTAACATTCTAACAAATTTTTAGTTAAGAGCGTATGTCTAAAGAAAACTTTATTTTCCGGTTCGGACTCACGGTATTGACAGCCCTGTGTATCGCTCAGCCCGCTGTTTCGCAGGATACTGAAAAACTAGAAGCACTTTTCTGGGCACGCAAAGATACTGCTCTGGCACGTTTTTCTCAGGCGGATGTGGATTTTATGACCGGCATGATTGCACATCATGCGCAGGCTTTGGTAATGTCCTCTTTTGCTGAGACCAATGATGCGAGCTCTACAGTTCAGATATTGGCCGGGCGGATCACGAATGCTCAGAATGATGAAATACGGATCATGCAGCGGTGGCTCAGCGATCGAGAGCAGGCAGTTCCTCATATAATGATTCAAGGGAGCTCTCTCATGATTCATGGTGCTGGTGATCACTCTATGCATATGCCAGGAATGCTCTCAGATGCACAAATGATGGAGCTTGAAGCAGCACAGGGTAAAGATTTTGACCGGCTGTTTCTTGAATACATGATCATGCATCATGAGGGAGCCGTCCACATGGTTGAAGAATTATTCAGTACGGATGGAGCAATCACCGGTGATGCAACCTACAAATTGGCTGCCGAAATCCATGTTGATCAACGTACCGAGATTGATCGAATGAAATTGATGCTTAAACAACTTTGACCTTACCCTAAACCCTCAAAAGTATAGACACATGAGTATCCGATATTTGTTAATTACTCCATTACTGGCGGTCTTGATGATCTCGCCAAATCTTGGCTTTGCTCAGCAATCAATGGTTCTTGACGATCCACGTATTGGCCTTGGAGCGGGATTGTTTGATGCTGAGGAAGCGATATGGAATTTGCGGAAAGTGGTGTCTGTCCCTCCGCCAGAAGATTTTGTAGGTGTAACCAATAGTGATTTGGCTTTCAAAGACAACTACGTATTTCAGGGCAACTATAATGGTGTAATTATTTGGGACATATCTGATCCCACAGCCCCTGTCTTAGCAAAAGAGTATCTTTGTCCTGCTTCGCAGAGCGATGTCTCTGTATATGAAAACTTGCTGTTTGTTTCAGGAGAAGGTCTGGGGGGCCGCCTTGACTGCGGGACCCAAGGAGTAGAAGAAAGCGTCAGCCCAGATCGACTTCGGGGAATCAGGATTTTTGATATTACCGATGTGCTTAATCCCCAGTACATCCACAATGTCCAGACTTGTCGCGGGTCTCATACACACTCCTTGCTTAAAGACCCTCAGGATGATGAAAATGTTTATGTGTACGTATCAGGTTCTGCACCTGTCCGTCCTGAGGAAGAATTATCTGGATGCTCTGAGATGTCTCCCAGCGATGATCCAGAGTCCGTACTATTTCGAATTGAGGTTATTAAGGTACCCTTAGCGAATCCCATCGAAGCTGCCATTGTTAGTTCACCTCGTATTTTTGAAGATTTAACTGCCCCTCCGGTACATGGACCGACGGAAGCGGAGATGGCTGAGTTTGCAGAAGCTGAGGCACGTGGGGAGTTTGTAGCATCTTTTGGTGCAAACTATATGATCCTTCCAGATCAGTATGTCGCCTCCATGAGTGCAAGTTATTTTGAATCAGAGGGAATTACAGAGCCAACTGCTGCTGACACCAATGCATTCCGGGAAGCACTCCCCGATATAATTTCTGCGATGATGGGAGGAAATAATGACGAGAATCGTGGCCCAGATCAGTGCCACGATATCACGTTATATCCCGAAATTGGTCTGGCAGGCGGTGCCTGTGAAGGATATGGTTTACTTTTGGATATTTCGGACCCCATCAATCCTGTCCGTATTGATGCTGTTGCGGATAGTAATTTTGCGTACTGGCACTCCGCCACGTTCAACAATGATGGTTCTTCCATTCTTTTCACCGATGAGTGGGGAGGGGGAGGAGGTCCGAAGTGTCGTGAAACCGACCCAATGGAGTGGGGCGCCAATGCCTACTTTACGATTGAAGAGGATATGACCATGCAATTTCAAAGCTACTACAAGTTGCCGGTACCCCAAACTGAAATGGAGAACTGTGTTGCTCATAATGGTTCTTTGATACCGATTCCTGAAAGAGATATCTTTGTGCAATCTTGGTATCAGGGTGGGATCTCAATTACGGATTGGACGGATCCGTCCAATGTAATTGAAATTGCCTACCATGATCGTGGTCCAGTTTCTCCTGAGCAGATGGAGATGGGAGGGAGCTGGTCCGTCTACTGGTATAACGGATACATATACAGCAGTGAGATCGCTCGTGGTCTTGATATCTTTGAATTGGCTCCCAGTGAGTTCATCACGGAGAATGAAATTGCTGCTGCGAATACCGTGCAGTTGGGGTACAAGAATGTGCAGGGGCAACCAGCCTATGAGTGGCCTCTTTCCTTCGCTCTTGCTCGTGCACATGTTGATCGGATGGAAAGAAACCAGATGGCCCTCCCTGAGGAAATTGTATCTCTCCGTGCGGAGATTGATGAAGCAGAGCAACAGGGGGATGAAAGCGTCATCAGCCGTATAATTGAAATGGTTCACGATCAGAATTAATCACAATCAACTTATCCCTTCGCAGAAAAAAATCACGAATTGTTGTGGCTATGGTTGATTCTGCGTATATTAGGCGCCGGCGGTCACTGATTGTCCGGCGCTTTTTTTTCGTCAACTGATAAGAGATTATAGATGAACAAAGGACTTGTTGCCCGGCTAAGCATCATGATGTTTGTCCAGTACTTCATCTGGGGAGCATGGGCCCCTACCTTGGGACAATACATGAATGCCAAGGGTATTGGAGAGTGGATCCAGTTAGCTTATGCCTTGGGGCCGATCGTCTGCATAATCGGACCATTTTTCTTGGGTATGGTTGCTGATCGCTTCTTTGACTCAGAAAAATTATTAGGCATTCTCATGCTCATTGCAGGTACAGCAATGTGTGCAATGCCGTTATTTGCTGACTCTGGACTCTTCCTTCCCCTACTTGGGTTGCATGCACTGTGCTACTTTCCAACCCTCGGACTCACCGCTTCACTGGCTTTTCACCATCTGAAAAATCAAGAGACTGAGTTCCCAATTGTTCGAGTATTCGGAACGATCGGCTGGGCTACCATTGGATTGTTCATGGGATATATTCTCAAAGCAGATGATACATCTTTGCCTCTTTTCATTGGCGGTAGAGCTGCTATATTTCTTGGCTTATACAGTTTTACGCTCCCCTATACACCTCCTCCATCAAAGGGGCAAACCACCTCATGGAAGCAGATCGCTGGAATTGACGCATTCAATGCACTTAAGAGTAAATCATTTGTAGTATTCTTAGCAGCAGCGATGCTCATCTTTATCGCATTTGGCACATATTTTCCGTATGCGCCTCTCTACTTTTCTGCAATTCATGAAGGTTTTTTTGCGGAATCCAGCCAGTTTGCCAATCCCAGTGGAGAGATGGCATTTGGACAGGTGAGTGAGATATTTTTTATGTTATTAATTCCATTTTTCTTCCGTCGCCTTGGAGTCAAATGGATGCTCCTTCTTGGCATGCTGGCATGGGTCGCTCGTTTTGCCATCTTTGCCATTGGAGCCAGCGCGGGTGCTTATTACTTCATTCTGATTGGAATTCTTATTCATGGAATTTGCTATGACTTCTTCTTTGTCACCGGTCAGATATATATTGATAAGAAAACTGCCCCCGAAGTCCGTGGTCAGGTACAAGGACTCTTGGTTCTCTTGACCCAGGGAATTGGGTTTTTATTAGGAACGCTGCTGAGTGGAGCTTATGTGAATACCTTCGGAGATAATGGGCAGTTAGATCTGGGAGGCTGGGGTACATTTTGGTTCATCTTTGCTGCCGCTACATTGGTGTTTTCATTGGCATTTGTACTACTATTCAACGACAGGGTCGCAGATTACAGTAAATCTGCGGAGTCTACGAACTAACCGATATAAATTCATTATTCATAATTTTATCTCATGGCTACTCGAGTATTTTTTGTTATCGCACTAAGTGCGTTGCTATACACTGGTTGTAATACCTCATCGGAAGAGGGTACGTTTGACGAATTAATGGAGGAAATGGCCACCGCTGAAATTGCATGGCAGGAGCTCGGAGTCGATCAATGGCGCCGCTATAGAGGGGAAGGACTTCCCGAAGCATGGCAGGTAGATGAGGATGGTACCCTGCACTATTCAGGAGAAGGAGAGGGTGGAGATATTATTACAACCGACCAATTCGACAACTTTGAACTGGAGCTGGAGTGGAAAATATCACCCGGTGGCAATAGTGGAATCATGTTTAGGGTGTCTGAGGATCAAGACGCTCCCTGGCGCACTGGACCAGAATATCAGATCTTAGACAATGATGCACATGCAGATGCACAGGAGGGATCTGATCGTCATGCGGGTGCTAATTATGACATGCATGCTCCATCTTCTAATGTTGTTCGCCCGGCCGGAGAATGGAATCAGGCACGGATTGTTGTGGACAGAGCAAACGTTGAGCATTGGCTTAACGGGGAAATGATTGTTTCCTATGAGTTATGGAACGATGATTGGAAGGCATCCATTGAAGAGAGTAAGTGGATTGATATGCCCACTTATGGGATGAATGAGGTGGGCCATATTTGCCTTCAGGATCACAGTGATCCCGTGTGGTTTCGGAATATTCGGATCCGTCCAATCGCTACGCCCGAAGTTTAAGTTGCAGGAATCATGACTTTCATCGAGATCTACTCGTTCAGATTTTTTCTTAATCTGAAAGGGAATCCGGTGGACTGACTGGTACGATTCGCTTGCGGGGCATAGTTGGGCCCGTTCTGATGCTATATTTTCATTAGCGCTACTGGGGTAGGGCAAATGCCAGATAGGAATCGCCAGACTTTGTCCCCATTTTTCCACCTCCAGCAGCAATCACTACATATTGCCTTCCAGCGACTGTATACGTAGATGGGGTTGCATATCCACCTGCGGGAAGTTTGATCTCCCACAATACCTCTCCAGTATCCTTATCAAACGCGCGAAAGAGTTCATCTTTTGTCGCAGCGATAAATATCAATCCTCCTGCGGTGATCACGGGACCACCATAGTTTTCGGTTCCAGTTTGTGGGATGCCTCTGGATGTAAGTTCAGGGAATTCTCCGAGAGGGACCGTCCATTTTATTGTACCTGTATTCAAATCAATTGCATTCAGCGTTCCCCACGGCGGCTTGACAGCCGGATACCCTTCCTGATCAAGAAATCTGTTATATCCTGTATGTGCATAAGGGGAGCCTGCAAATGATTTGCTTAACTCTGAATCAAGTAACGAAGTTTTTTCGATTGATGTAATTTCTTCCTCACCAAAAAGGAAGTCCGTAATTGCAGATACTTGATCTGGTTCCAGAAAAGCAAATGATGGCATAAACCCAATACCATGAGTAACTTGCTCAATGACATCCTTAGGGGTCATCTTTGCTTCTATTTTATCCAAGGCGGGCATATCACCGCCAGCAGATCCTTTAAGATCAGCCCCATGACAGCCAGCACAGAAGCGTGCATACAAACCTGAACCGGTGGTTGCTTCGTCTGGATTTAATGGGATCATAGTGAGAATCCAGGGCATTTCGTTACTGTTGATATACAGAATCCCAGTAGTTGGATCGTATCCTGCACCACCCCATTCCGCTCCTCCATCAAACCCTGGATAGATCATCGTACCCTCTATACTCGGTGGGACGAATTGTCCATCCGAGCGAATTTCACGAAAACGTTCCAATACGTAATCGTGCGATTCTTGTGATATATTCGTTATATCTTCTTCATCAAATCGCTGCCGTGCAAAGGGAGCTGGTTTTAACGGAATTAGCTGAGTAGGCCATGCCTCCTCGCCTTCCAGATCGGAAGGCGAGACATTCCGTTCTTCTATGGGAACAAGTGGGATACCGGTTTCTCGGTCAAGGAGAAAAATTTGTCCGCTTTTAGTCACCTGTGCCACCGCATCTATTCTCCGTCCTTCATGAGCAACCGAGACCAAATTAGGAGCAGCAGGCAAATCTCGATCCCATAGATCATGACGAACGGTCTGAAAATGCCAAACTCGCTCACCGGTCATCGCATCAAGTGCTAGGATAGAATTCGCAAACAGATTTTTGCCAACTCGATTTCCACCCCAAAAGTCAAATGCGGCGGATCCTGTGGGAAGAAAGACGATCCCTCGTTTTTTGTCCAAACTCAAGCCACTCCAGGCATTTGCACCTCCACTATATTGATAAGCCAGTGGCGGCCACGTTTCGTATCCAAACTCTCCTGGATGGGGAATCGTATGGAAGATCCATAGTATCTCTCCTGTACGAACATCATATCCTCGAATATGACCTGGTGCGGATCGAATTCCCTCAGATAAAGATGTACCTTGGATCAATATGTGTTGATAGATAATTCCAGGGGTGCGTGCGGAGACTACTAACCCTGAAACATCACGCCCGAGTCCCTTATGCAAATCGACAGATCCCTCTTCTCCAAAAGAGTGGATTGGTTCTCCTGTCAATGCATCCAGTGCAAATAGCTTAGAACCAGCCGAGTAGAGGATCCGAGCCGCATATTCGTCGTTACCACCCCAGTAACTGACACCTCGGTTAACTCCAGGTCCCTCTTCCATAGCACCTGACTCAAACGGATCAAAGCGCCATATCTGTTCTCCAGTTGCTGCATTGAGCGCAAAAGCTTTCAATTTGGGGGAAGTGGCATAGAGGGTGGAGCCAATGATGATTGGATTACACTGAATCTGCGTACGATCGCCAATGCTGTCGGCATCCCCAGAACTGAACTTCCAGGCAAGCGAGAGATCCTTCACATTTGACCGATTAATCTCGTCCAATGTGGAATAATGACTGCTGGTTGCATCGCCCAGATAAACAGACCAATTCGTATAGATATCTTCGCTATCGGTTGACTTCTCACTGACTGAGCACCCGCATAAAGCAATAGCAAAGAGAAAACAACCGACACGCTTCATTGACTTTTTTCTCAGATCATGCAGCTAAGCAGAGAGGATATCCCAAATCGTGCTGTTACTTACTGGGGGATTGGCGAGAAAGCTATTTTTAACTCTGTCTCAATTTCTGCAAGTGTGTGAAATACATGATGTGTGCCAATCTCTTGCAGGGCATCATAGGGAAGAGTGGATGCAATTCCAAAGACGTTACATCCAGCTCGTAATGCACTAAGGACGCCATATTTCGAATCCTCAATTACAAGACATTCAGTAGCTGACACGTCCAATCTGGATGCCCCTATAAGATATGGCTGTGGATCTGGCTTTGGACTATGAACATCCTCAACCGTTGTAACCGATGAAAAATAGGGAGTGAATCCAAGATTCAAAAACGCTCTTTCTTGGTCAGCTTTGGTCGCGGAGGTAACTAATCCCAAGGGAAAGCCAGAATCATGAAGAAACTGGACAAGGCTTAATGCCCCTGGCATTAATTGGAGTTCGTTTGATAAGCTGGCAAAGACTTTGTGCTTCTCTTTTATGAGATTTTCCAGCGTGGAAGTACCAGTTCCATAATTTGCTGCGATATACTCATACACGCGGTCTTCCGTCCAACCCTTAAAGATCGGGGATACCGATTTGGGTACATCAATACCATACTGTCTGCAGACAATATCTTGTGCTTTTTCATGTACAGGTTCGGAGTCAACAAGGACGCCGTCCATATCGAACAAGATGGCAGCAGGGATCTTAATAATCTGTAACCTCTACGATTAGTTTGGGAACTTAGAATGGTCGTATTGTTCCGAGTGATAAGTTGCACCCAACTCACCAGAATGGTGAGACCTCACATTGAACATGAATCACTCGCTCTGATCAGAGAATGTCTCCTTTGGTTAACAGTGGAATACGGAGTAAATACATATCTGCGGTCACATAGAGAATACTCCCATCATCACCGAAGGCGCAATTGGAAGTCGACTGAGTTGTAACCAATGTGCCGAGATGGACTCCTTCGGGACTAATGACCAGTACACCACCAGGACCTGAAGCAAATAAATTCCCCTTATGGTCTACTTTCAGGCCATCAGGTAATCCCGATACCCCCTCTTCAACAAGATAGGTAGCATCAAAAAAAACTCGACCACTGTCAAGCCCACCATCCTCCTGAACATTGTAAGCCATCCAAACTGCATGCACCGGATCAGAATTGGCAACATACAAAGTCTTTTCATCCGGTGAGAATGCTAATCCGTTCGGTCGGCTCAGTTCAGATTCTAGAAGTGTGACCTTACCTTCAGGAGTGATACTGAACACTCCTTGAAAATCCAACTCTTTTGTTGGATCAGACATCCTAAGTTCAAGTCCATAGGGAGGATCAGTAAAGTAAAGGGTTCCACTGGAATGGTAAACTAGGTCGTTCGGGCTATTAAACCGTCCGCCATCATATTGATCGGAAATTGTACTGTAAGTCGGTTCAGGATTGGAAAGAGATCCATTTAAGCGTGCAATCCTACGATCTCCATGTTGGGCAATCACCAAATTCCCATCAGAGTCTAATGTCAGCCCATTTGGTCCCATACTTCCTTCTCTTGGTTCTGAGCCTGTATATCCACCGGGCTCCAAGAAAACACTTGCATGTTCTCCTTCCATCCACTTATAAATTTGATTAGAAGGGACATCGGAAAAGAGCAAAAAATCTCCATTATGAACCCATACAGGCCCCTCAGACCATACAAATCCTTCCGACAGAACTTCAAATTGTGCAGTTGGAGAGACTAACTCTGTCAGTGCGTCATTTAACACTTGAACTGATCCAATGAAGTCCTGCCCCGAAGCAATAGAAACTTGACTTACAGCGAGGAATGGAAGAAGATAGAGTAGATGGCGCATGAGAACAGTAGATTAATCAATCTAATTTGACACAGTTGTGTCCCTTGAAGTAGGAGGTGAGTTGGACGATTGAGGGATTCCCTGATTCGCCTCATCAACTAATTCTTCGTAGCTCCAAGCCTGTTTCCTACCGCTTGTTGCCTGACGAATAAGCTGGATTTCATTTTCTGTGACAGCCGATGCTTCATTGTCCCACGCAGTTCGAATGTAAGTGAGCAGGGCAGCCATTTCTTCATCACTTAAAGAGGACTTCCATGGTGGCATTGCACCGGAATAGACAACTCCACCAACTTCTAATTTTCCGATTAGTCCATCTAATGTAATTCGGATCAATCGGCCTTTGTCACCGGTCACCCATTCAACTTCATTCAGTGGAGGAAATACTCCCGATATACCTTCTCCATTGGCTTGATGGCAAGATCCACATAAACTCAAATACAGTGATTCCCCGTCACCAACCTGAGAACTCTGGGCAATACTCCTCTGAATCGGGATGCCCCAAAGTGCTGTAACGCTCAGGATACTGAGAATCCAGTACCTATGGTCTCCTTGGAAAATCATACATAATTGATCTCTTTTTTCGGAGGCAGGCAGAGTTGAACGAAATTTCAAATCGTTATCGTATAAGCTTATTCAGAGTTCCACGGATTCTAATTCTCAAAGAGGTAAGAACTGCACGAGATGGATCAAGAATGAACATGAATGGTTGTGATTTCATCAAATTAGTCCTTGCAAACCAACGAAAAGCTGGTCTCCTGAATCCAACCATGCTGATACAATGCAACATCAGTCTTATATCTAACCGAATGCTGGAAGGTTCAACCTAATTCAATTCTTCCAACGAAATGGAGTTAGAAAGGGCATTCCAAAAATACAGCAATGAAGGGGCAAAACCAATATATCAGAAATAGGGACAAAGTCGCCGCTCTGTTGGGGAGCGGAAGGAATCATACTTGATATTTTCTTGGGAGGCATGGTAAATACGGGTCTCGTCTCCCCTCCCTTTGGAAGGCGTGGTGGGCGGAGAGGAATCCCAATTGTTTGATTGCTTGAAGTGAAAGAACTAATCGTTTTGGGAGCTTTTTATGGGGAAATAATCAGCATCAAGTCGTAGTCATGGTCAATGATCTGGATAGGGGCTTGGTAAAATGGAATAATATAATTTCCCTTCCTATCGTGAGATAGTTCGTTAGAGTTGAACGTGAGCATCCCACCGTCATATGAACCCTGAAAAGTGTAATCTTGCATGATTCTGTTGGAAGTTATACTTCGCTCTAGTTCATAGCGACGAACCTCATCAAAATTTTGTCCTACACGAAGTGAAATATCCGAGATTTCGTAACTACGTCGAATTTGAATGGTCGCAGGAGTAGTTCCTTGTTGTGATCCATCAACAAAAATCCAAGCCCGTTTCAGTTCGTCTGATGCGGTGGAGGTTGAATCTTTGGTAGGGTGGGAGGTCACGGTAAGGCCCGCAGGGCTCATGATACAACCGCCATTCAGTATTGCCAATAATATGATCAAAGTCCGCAAGTATCCCATGAGCATGAGCATGAGCATGAATGAAACCAATATACGATAGAGTTGAATATAGATTTGAGTCTTTCTGCCTCAACTATGGTCATTCCCACTTACAACCTTAAATAGTTTTTCTTAGGACTCAAATTATTTTGATCAGATAGAACCTATTTGCTAAATCCTTAACATGCCCAGAAGAGACCAAGATTGAATGTTTTGGTTAACATATGCAAATGCTGGAGCAATTACTCAGACATATGTTTTCATGCAGACATTCAATACAAGCCCGATTCTCCATGGGAGGGCCTGCATTGAATGGATTCAAAACTGATTAAATGCTCCCATCTGAGACAGCGATCACCGAAATATTATCCTGCTGGAACACGTTAGTCCTAACCTTCATCAAGAGTTTATGCCAATCCGAGCCATATATGTACAGGCCAAGGAAGGAGTATAATATATGTTAAAGGGAGGTTGCTGGGACTAATATATGTTTTAGATTGAGTGTGGTGGATAAGATAAGGGTTACGAATAGATTTTTACATGCCTAATTAATTCACTTATTTCCGGAAATTTTCGATCTATGGGCCGATTCATGCACGATTAAATTTGGTATTCTGCGTACATTGCCGCATTTTTGGGGAAAATACATACAATTATTACCATGACTCGAGTAATCTGGGCTTCTGTAGTTGCTGCGCTCGGAGGCTTATTATTTGGATTTGATACGGCGGTGATCTCTGGCGCAGAGGGTAACCTTCGAGTATTATACGATCCAACCTATCAGCGCCTCAGTGCCATATTTGGTAATCCTGCCTTCTGGCATGGGACTCTCGTGGCTAGTGCTCTGGTAGGGACCATCATAGGTTCCCTCGCCTTTGCAAAGCCGGCCGATCGTTATGGCCGACGTCCAATGCTTATGATTATGGGACTCCTCTACTTAGTATCCGCATTGGGAAGTGCACTCGCGTGGAGTGCAGAATCCTTCACCTTCTTTCGTCTGATTGGTGGACTGGGAGTTGGAGGTGCATCAGTCGTTGCACCAATGTATGTAGCCGAAATTGCACCTGCCAATATGCGTGGAAGGCTCGTCGCTATGGTTCAACTTAATATCGTACTTGGAATTCTGGTCGCATATCTATCCAATTTTGTGATTGCATCCTTTGAACTCGGAAATATTGAATGGCGGTGGATGTTTGGAGTGGAAGCGATTCCAGCTCTTGCATTCACATTCTTGTTATTTACGAACCCCAGAAGCCCACGCTGGCTTGTTGCACAGGGAAGAGATGAGGAGGCAGAACTTGTCCTTCAGTCCATCGCTGGAAAGGAATTCAATGTGGCAAAAGAGTTGAGTGCAATACGAAATTCCCTCGTGGAAGCACGAGATCATCTTACTGAAAAGTTTTTCCAGCCCAAATATATTAAACCGATTCTACTTGCCGTAGCGATTGCCGCATTTAACCAACTCTCTGGAATTAATGCACTGATTTACTATACACGACGGATATTTGAGATGGCAGGGGCATCCGGTACGTCTGCACTCCTACAATCAGTTATCATTGGCGGAGTCAATCTGATCATGACTGCCACCGCTCTTATGGTGATTGACAAGCTCGGCCGAAAAAAATTGATGCTCGTGGGATCAGTTGGGTACATTGTGAGCTTAGGAGCAACCGCAATTGCCTTCTATACCGACACAACAGGGCCGGTTGTACTTGCGAGTCTAATGGTATTTATCGCTTCGCATGCGTTCGGGCAGGGAGCAGTGATCTGGGTATTCATTGGAGAAATTTTCCCGAATAGTATCCGAGCACGGGGACAAAGTCTTGGGAGTTTTGTCCACTGGATCATGGCTGCAATCATCTCCCTAACATTCCCTATGATCGCAGAAGTGTCCGGTGCACATATTTTTGCATTCTACGCTGTATGTATGGTTGGTCAACTGCTGTGGGTCATCTTTGTCATGCCGGAAACAAAGGGAATTCCGCTTGAAGAAATGAATAAAAAACTGGATATTGACTAATTGGGATGCTTTCAATCGTTGACTTAATTGTGATTCTAGTCTATTTGGTAGGCATTGCAGCGTTAGGAATCCGACTGGGGGGGCAGCAGCGTTCCACAGATGACTATTTTTTGGGAGGCCGAGATCTTCCCTGGTGGGCAGTTTGCTTTTCAGTTGTTGCTACGGAAACCAGTACCCTGACTATTATTGGTGTACCTGCGGTTTCCTATGGGGGGACTATGATATTTTTTCAACTCACGGGTGGATATCTCTTGGGACGTATAGCCGTTAGCCTACTCTTCTTACCTCGCTACTTTAAGGGCGAGATGAATACGGCATATGCTTACCTCGGAAAACGATTTGGGGACCGGATGCGCTCTACGGCTTCAATTACTTTTATGGTCACCAGACTATTAGCGGACGGCGTTCGACTATTTGCGACTGCGATTCCGATCAAAGTGATTGTTGATTCAGCAGGTATGAGTTTGATGGGGGAACCTATCTCTTATGGGCAAATTATTCTTCTACTTGGAGTAGTGACTGCCGTGTATACTATGGTAGGAGGAATTCGGGCCGTCATTTGGATTGATGTTGTACAGATGGTTCTGTACCTATCGGGAGGAGTTTTCTGTGCCATTCTTCTACTCAATGGTCTTCCAGATAACTGGTTTCAGTTGGCAGCACAGCAAAATAAATTTGCCGTAATTGACCTTGGTCTAGGCAGTTCCCTTTCCGATTTAATTACTCAACCATACATCACCCTTTCTGCGGTCATTGGGGGAGGGGTATTTTCCATGGCCTCACATGGTACAGATCAACTTATCGTCCAGAGATTACTCACATGTAGAAACCTCAAAGATAGTCAGCTTGCTCTCATTGGTAGTTCTATACTGGTTGCAGTACAGTTTGCGCTTTTTCTCGCTATCGGTGTACTGCTCTGGATCCATTACGGTGGCCTCACTCCTCAGGAATTGGGGCTGTCGCGCGGGGATGAGGTATTTCCACGTTATATTATTGAAGGCCTGCCTGTGGGGATCTCTGGATTACTTCTGGCTGGAATATTAGCTGCTGCTATGAGCACTCTGTCTTCTTCGCTGAACTCTCTCGCTTCATCTTCCATGTTAGATATGGTTGAACGATATATAAAGGCACCATTGAATGAAACCAGAAGATTACTTTTTTCGAGAGGCTTAACTGTCTTTTGGGCAGGTCTGTTTATACTATTTGCCAGTTTATTTGAAAATACTGAAAACCCTGTCGTTGAACTTGGCCTTGCAATCGCTTCGTTCACTTATGGAGGCCTTTTAGGAGGCTTTCTCCTTGGAATTTTGATCAGGAGGGCACATGAATGGGATGCGGTCATTGCATTCTGCGTCACGATAGTGACGATGGTGATAATTATTTTCGGTGTCTGGTACAGTCCAGCGGATGGTTGGATATTTTATTTTAATCCATCAGATATAATGATTGAAACAGCTAGCCTGCGACAAATCGCATGGCCTTGGTATACCTTAATTGGAAGCATTCTTTGCATAGGTCTAGGATTCCTTCTCTCACTTCGTCACAGACACACGAACCTCTGACTTTATGCGACTGTCCCAATCTTCAGAAAATTGGCATTTTATCACTTCACTCCGCAAAATGCTTAACCCTAAGTTTGGAATCTTCGTGGTGTTAGTGGTACTGACTACTTTTGCATTTAAGCAGACGAGTAGACCACAATCATTCGTATTTGTTGGAGATCGGTGGCAAAAAGAAACCTTGGTTGCTGAGTTTCAATTTCCCATTTATAAATCTGAAGACTCGCTCCGCGCAGAGAGGCAGCGCATACGTGATCAGATCGAACCGATATTCTATACATTCTCCGGTGCAAGACTACAAACGGAAGAAGCAGCTGACTCTATTTCTAGAGCACTGGACAGAGCGTTTGCAGCTTACACAAAATACCTTATTGGGGCCAGGAGAGATTCATTAGCTGCCGGAAATAATCCTTCCCTTGTCAGCCTATCCGAGATCACAATTGAAGATTCACTAAGGTTTATGGAGTTACGTCTTCAGGCTCCCATTCGACTCAGTGATCGTGTATGGCACCTACTTGGATGGGATTATGCTCGTAAAAGCCCTGACATCTTTACCACAGGTATGTCAACCCCACCAGACATACCTTTATTTGAACGGATCCTAAACGCAGTAACTACCCGAAGTCAGCGCATGCAAGTTCAAGGAGTTCTCGATATCCCGATAGACTCTATCCGTTCATCGTTCGTGATTGTTCGTGATACCCTTGAACAGACATTTGACCGTAGACGTACATCGGATACTGTAGGTCAATATGAGGCTCGTGAACGTATTCAGCTCTGGCTTGAGGAGACCGTCCTACAGGAGGCGTCTCTTCTTCTAACCCCGATGGCGATCAGCCAATTTATCGAATCCGTATTTGTACCATCACTCATTTATCAGTCTGATCCAACAGAAGTACGAAGAAAGGAGGCCGAAGAGCGTATCCTTCCTTCTCGTGGAATGGTGGCTGAGGGGGAAGAAGTTGTGCGTAACGGAGAACTCATTACCCCAGAGATCAAGCAAAAACTTGATTCACTTGAGCGAGAACTGGGGAGCGAGTTACCAGAGTCTCAGAGTAGACTTCGTATCCTCGGTCGAATCTTGTTGGCCTTAACGACCATTGGCATTTTTGCACTATTCTTAAAAAATGCTCGCCCTGAGGTCTTTTCCAGCATTAAATCGGTGATTCTGCTTTCACTGCTCTATGCAGGTACAGTGATCTTGTTTGCCACGGTTATTCGACTTGACCCAGGCGAACTCATATATGCCGTACCTGTGGTGATCGTCTCTGTGTTGTTAACGGTAATTTTTGACTCACGTCTTGCTCTTTTTGGCACCCTTGCTTTGGCACTGGTGGGTGGATTTCTGTTGAGTTCTGATTTCACATATACTTGGGCAACTTTGGTCGGGGGGGCTGTAGCAATATTCAGTGCTAGAGGTTTACGGAATCGGGGACAGCTATTTCTAACCGCCGCCTATGCATTTGGAGGATATGTCCTGGCTTTATTCACAGTATGGTTATACGAGGGAGGAGCATGGTCACAAATCCAAGAATATCTGCTATATGCAGGATTAGGTTCATTTCTACTCGTTACAGCCTCGCCATTTCTCTGGATTTTGGAGCGTATATTTGATATTACTACAGATTTACGACTACTTGAACTTTCAGATACAAATCATCCCTTGCTCAAAGAATTGGTGAAACTAGCCCCTGGAACCTCAAATCATTCAATGCAGGTATCCAGTTTGGCTGGATCAGTGGCAGATGCAGTGAATGCAAATAGTCTACTGACGCGAGTTGGTGCACTCTATCATGATGTTGGAAAACTTTCTTCACCAGAGTACTTTATTGAAAATCAGTCTGACCAAATTAATCCCCACAACGATCTAGATCCAGAAGAAAGTGCAGATATAATTATTAGTCACGTTAGCAAAGGGCTTGAACTCGGAGAGCGCTACCGATTACCCTCAAAAGTTCTACACCTTATTGCCTCACATCATGGGACGACTCGAACAGAATATTTTTATCAGAAAGCACTTGAGCAAGCGAATACAAGCGGAAAGGACTTTCACGAGGATGCATTCAAATATCCAGGACCCCGACCCAATTCAAAGGAGGCCGGGATTTTAATGTTAACCGATACGGTTGAGGCAGCCAGTCGAACGTTGCAGGATATCACCGGAGAGAAATTAGAGGGGCTGGTTGATGAACTTATCAACCAAAAAGTAGCGAGTGGTCAGTTGGACGACACCGGTTTGACTTTCCGAGATATTTCTCGCACAAAGAAAGTCCTGTTGGAACAGCTTCTTGCTATCCATCATGTCCGACTAAGCTATCCTAAGGCGGGCAACTCGTAGATAATTTGTTGGAGTCTAAATATTTTAGGCTTCAAGGTAAGACAATTCAAGTTATGCTTCCGGTAGAAAGCATCTGGGGACAGGAAGGTCAGCAACTGTTCGTAGACCGGGTGACGACTTAAGAACATGTGGGATAGCATTCACCAGAGCTGCAACCGTGGCGGTATCCCCAAAAATCCCACCTTCAATGACCAGATTTATGGGAGGTGCACCGTTAACGATTACTCGATCCTCTGGCTTGTGAGCACCAACGTACATGCGCAGGTCTAATGACACAGCAACGCGGTCATTCATGAATGCCTCGGCAGTATGCTTAATTCCGGCTACTCTGCCGGAGGATACAGTAAGGTAAGGAGTGGTTACTTTCGATTCAGCAATGACAGGCTCCAGTTTTTCCGTAAACTTTTGGATTGGCCAACCAAATCCGTGCATCACCAATCTCATGGATTCAATCAACCCAATATGTCCAAATCCTCCTTGCTTTTGTCGTTCTTGAAACTCTTCAACAGTGATTCCCGCTCCGACCTTCTGCTGAAGAGGACGCCGTCTTAAACCGGCATCGACTCGGCGCTGAACGCTGACTGAATGGACACGGGTACAGACACCAGTCGCCATTAGAGCAAGAACATCCATCGCATATCCTGGATTCACCCCGGTACCAAGGATGGTAACCCCGTACTCTTTTGCCAAAGAATCCAACCGCGCGGCGATCTCTGCATGACGATCAAAAGGGTAGGGGAGTTCTTCGGTGCTTGAAACTACAGAAGCGCCAGCGCGGATACAGTGATTCAGTTGCTCTTCAACCTGAGGAAGGAATGAACTCGTGGTATGTAAAACAATATCTGGTTTAGAATTCGTCAGAACCTTTTCTGCATCAGAAGAAATAACAATGTCGGAAGATACATCTACGAGGGATCCAACCGTGCGGTTAACCTTCTGAGGATCAACATCAATTGCTCCCACCAACTCTAAGCTGCCGACTTTAGCTTTGTCTAAAATTAACCTGACGGTTTCCTGACCAATTGGCCCTAATCCATACTGGACAATCCGTATTGGATGACTCATGTCTACACTTTATGTGTTATCTGGTTGATTAAATGGATAACCAAAGTGAGTGGGTGGGGTAAATGTTTCCTTGATTGTTCGTACGGAGACCCAGCGCATCAGATTAGGGGGTGCTCCAGCTTTATCGTTGGTACCGGACGCTCGTGCTCCACCAAACGGCTGCTGTCCGACAACCGCCCCAGTAGGTTTGTCATTGATGTAGAAATTCCCCGCTGAATTACGAAGAGCATTGCTGGCCTGTACAATCACTCTTCTATCCTGCGCAAAGATGGCACCCGTTAAAGCGTAAGGAGATGTTTGATCTACCAGTTTGAGGGTTTCGGAGAAATTTGAATCTTCGTAAACAAAGATAGTTACGACGGGACCAAAGATTTCCTCACGCATCGTACGATATTGGGGATCAGTAACCAGAATGACGGTTGGTTCGATAAAATATCCTCCCTCATCACTAAAATGACCTCCGGCAATAATCTGTGCATCGGGAGAATCATGAGCCTCTGAAATATATTTGGTAATATTATCGAAAGAAGCCCGATCAATAACGGCATTGACGAAGTTTGAAAAATCTTCAACTGGACCCATTTTCACCTCGTCTAATTGCCCCAATAAGGTGTCTTTCATTACATTCCAGCGAGATTTGGGAAGATAGACGCGAGAAGCAGCAGAGCATTTTTGCCCCTGATATTCAAATGCCCCCCGCACAATTGCAGTGGCCACAGCATTCGGATCTGCAGACGAGTGGGCTATAATGAAATCTTTGCCTCCTGTTTCTCCAACGATGCGAGGATATGTATCGTAGGAGGCAATATTTGCACCAATCGTTCTCCACATGTGCTGAAACGTTCTAGTGGACCCAGTAAAGTGAAGCCCAGTAAAGCTCGGAGAAGCAAGTACGGGATCCCCGATTACGGGGCCCGAGCCAGGCACCATATTAATTACACCAGGAGGTAGTCCTGCTTCTTCAAGTAACTTATAAATAAAATAGGCAGAATAGATTGAAGTAGACGCCGGTTTCCAGATGACCGTGTTCCCCATCAATGCAGGAGCGGTAGGCAGGTTACCCGTAATTGAAGTAAAATTGAATGGTGTTACTGCAAATACAAATCCCTCAAGTGCCCGATATTCCAGACGATTCCATACTCCTGAGGAAGAGTAAGGCTGATCTTCATAGATTTTGGAAGCATATTCGATATTGAAACGAAAAAAATCAATGAGTTCACATGCGGCGTCTATTTCCGCTTGATATGCATTCTTGCTCTGACCAAGCATCGTGGAGGCATTCAGAGCATCTCTCCATGAACCGGAGAGTAGTTCGGCAGCTTTGAGAAAGATTGCGGCACGATCAATGAAGTCCATCTCTGACCACATATGACGGGCTTCTAGAGCAGAGTCAATGGCTTGGGTGACTTCTTTAGGCCCACATTTATGAACCGTTCCAAGGAGATGACTCAATTCATGCGGTGGTCTGATTTCTTCAATATTGCCTGTATGAATTGCATTCCCGTTGATGAATGCGGGAATTTCTAATTCAGTCCGTTTGAGTTCATGTAGCTTTGCTTGTAGACTGAGACGTTCCGGAGAACCAGGGGCATAATTCAAGACTGGCTCATTCACCGCTGGTGGAATGACGGGGCTGCTATTGTTCATTTAATAGATGGGTCTGGAGAGAGACGGATGAGTGATCAACATGCAATAATTGGGGTTATACTCTCCAAGTTCTAGAATCTTTCCATTTTTTCATGAGATACATGATTATGGGAGTTTCTCACTTTCTCTTGATAGATTGTACATTAATTAGCCATCTGATTCTGTGTCATTTAAAGCCTTTGTAGCCTTACGATATTTGATTGGGGTTCAAGGGGGCAAGAGTGGAAGTACGTTTTTGAGATTGATCTCCTTAATTGCGATTGGAGGAGTCTCCCTTGGCGTTGCTACTCTACTGCTCGCTCTTGCTGTCGTACGCGGATTTAGCGAAGAGATTGAGGCTAAAATTACGGGGTTTGGCGCTCATGTACAGGTTGAAAATATCCGACACGCTCCTCTGAATCGTTCCACCGAGCTTATAGCAAAGATCAGGGAGAATGATTCCGTGATCTCGGTTCAGCCTGTCGTAGCAGAATTCGTTTTAATTCGAAAATCCAGCCAAGATATCGATGGGGTAGGGATTTGCGGAATACCCCAACTGCCCACTTTTTTGAAAGACCATTTGATCAGTGGCACTGCGAACCTTGATCCAACCCCCAGTCCTCGGCTCGTCATTGGCAACCTTCTAGCGGAGAGCCTCAACCTTTCGGTTGGCGACCGTGTAACTTTGCTCTCTACGAGAAACTTAGCCAATCCTGAAATGCTCATGATGATTCGTCCCCGTCTGAAACAGTTTGAGATCACGGGGATCTACGAAACCTCGCTGACCGATTTTGACCAGACCTACGTATTTACAGACATCAATACTGCCCGACAGCTACTTAATTATCTGCCAGATGAGGTATCACGAATTGAAGTTTTTCTTGACGATGTTTCTGTTGCCAAATCGGTTGCATTTGACTTTGAAGAATCCCTAGGTCTAGGAATACTTGCCCGAAGTATATTTGAAATATATCAGGGATTATTTGCTTGGGTAGATCTTCAGGAAGCAATTATTCCCCTCGTTATCAGTGTCCTAATTCTTGTTGCTGCTTTCAATGTTATGGGAATGCTCTTGATGATCGTGATTGAAAAGACTCGGGAGATCGGAATATTGGCAAGTATGGGAGCATCTCGTCGTGATCTTCACCAACTGTATTTATATCTTGGTTTCTTTGTGGGCGGACTTGGAACGATACTCGGTTTAGGGGTTGCTTGGGGATTGGGGGCCCTCCAACTCCACTATGGCATAGTTGGACTACCCGCGGAGGCATATTACATGGATACTGCACCTGTAGCATTGTATGTAACCGATTTTTTATTGGTTGCGCTTATATCGCTCTTATTATCCCTTTTAGCAGCCTATTTCCCTGCGCGAATTGCCTCTCGGATCCCACCACTGCGTATACTTCGATTTGGATAGAAACCTGAGAACATATAATTAATCCTGCTTAGTTAATGATCTTATTTAAGGTGCAACTTTTCAGTGTACTTCGCTCAAAACTAAATAAAACAACGGTTAATCTTGAGACTCCTGATGAGCTTACGGCTTGCGAGTTTCTTGATATGACTTGTAAGCTCTATCCTGCTATGGCGCCATATCGTAGTGTGATGCGCCTAGCTGTCAATCATGAATATATCTCCGATTCAACCATTATTCATGAGGGAGACGAAATTGCTATCATAACCCCTGTGAGTGGTGGCTGAGGAATCAATTGAACGTTGGGTACAACTTTCGTTGCAGCCAATAGATGTTGCTGCAGCCCATGCATTTATGCGAACCCCAAAAGCGGGGGGGATCGCAATCTTTGTCGGTACCACACGTCAGTGGACGGATGGACAGGAAACGCTCTCCTTAATGTACGAGAGCTATGAACCAATGGCTCTCAAAGAGATGCACCGACTATTAAACGAGGCTTCAACCCGTTGGCCGATCCGCCGCGCGTGCCTGCTGCACCGACTTGGAGAGGTTCCTCTCTCGGAGTCCAGCGTACTCATTGGTGTAGCTACACCTCACCGCAATGAAGCCTTTGAGGCATGTCGCTTTTTAATTGATCAAGTTAAGGTTCAAGCTCCTATCTGGAAACAAGAACAGCGATCTGATGGGAGAAGGATTTGGATTGAAGGAAGCAAAGTTCCAGATATATCTAATCCTGGAGAGCACTGAGGATTCGCTCTTCTGGATTTAGATGCAAATCGGGAATAAATGTCTTACCTGAAACCTTTTCAAACAAATCAATATATCGTGAGGAAACCTGCATTCGGAAATCATCTGGAAGAATAGGGGCCACCTGTCCTTTCTGTCCGCGAAATCCCTGATCCATAAGCCACTCACGAACAAATTCTTTGGAAAGTTGCTGCTGCGGTTCTCCCTTTTTTAACAGCTCACTGTACGGTTCTAAATAGAAATAACGTGAAGAATCTGGAGTGTGAACTTCATCAATCAAAACCCAATCTCCGGTAGAGGTTTGGCCAAATTCATATTTGGTATCAACAAGAATCAATCCTTGTGCCGCTGCGAGATCTGTTCCTCGTTGAAATAATGCCAAAGAGATTTCTTCAAGATGATCAAACGAGTCTTGATCAATCAGTTCCTGTTTGATGGCTTCTTCTCTGCTGATATCTTCATCATGCCCCACCTGTGCCTTCGTGGTAGGGGTTAAAATAGGCATAGGAAGTGGATCGTTTTCGTTTAGCCCATCGGGCAACGATTTACCACAAAGGATACGTTTACCGGACCGGTACGTCCGCCATGCATGTCCCACGAGATATCCGCGAACTACAAATTCAAGCTTTCCAGGGTTACATTTCCGTGCAATCGTCACATTTGGATCGGGGATACTCAAAATATGATTAGGAATGATATCACCGGTAGCTTCAAAGAAAAAGGCAGCGAGTTGATTGAGTACTTGACCTTTGAATGGAATTGTTTGGTCTAATACAAAATCAAATGCAGAGATCCGATCAGTTGTGATCATGATCAAACGATCTCCCTGCTCATAGGTGTCTCGAACCTTTCCTTGATACCTAATTCCGAAATCTGAGAAGCTGGTTCCAGTCAGGGTTTTGTCTAATTGGTTACGGATTGATTGGGAATGCATATCTAATTCTCGTTACGATTGAAGTCGCTGGAACATCTTATGCGAAGGTCAACGACAATTTTACGGTCTATTCGTGAAGAATCCGAGGGGGTCTTCTGACGGACAAGTAAACGTTCAGCAGCAAGCCGTCCAGTATGCTCAATGCGCTGATCAATACTACTTAATCCGATAAAATAGCTGGTTTTTATATCATCATATCCGACCAGAGCAACATCCTCTGGCACTCTTTTTCCTGCATCTCTCAACGCTTTCCATGCACCGATTGCATGTACATCGCTACTTGCAAGGACTGCGGTAATAGGTGGACTAATTTTCAATAGTTCACTCATCGCTTCAAATCCATTTTCTTCACTGAATCCCGCATGCTTAACGGTTGTCCCACTTTGGATTAGTTGACTATCAAACTGAATCTTATATTTTTTTAATGCTTTTTTGTAACCTTGAATTCGTTGGAGTTGAACATAACCATCCGTATGGGCTCTGATCAAGCCTATGCGTTGGTGTCCCATTTCTAGCAGGTGCTTGGCAGCCTTCTCAGCACCAATTGCGTTATCCCAATAGAAGCAGTCAAAATCAGTATGATGGTTACCAATCAAAATCACCGGTGCACTGAATGCTTTTAGCTCTTTTGCCAAGGGAGGGGTAACTGGGATCCCAGCTAAAATCAAACCGTCAACCTTACCTCTTTTTAATTTTCTTTTGAGGCGACTCAGCGGATCCGTGCTCCCAAGATCAAACAAGAGTAGATCACACTCTTCATCTACATCAGCCAGAACAGTTCGTAGCCCCTTGAGGAGTGCATTATGGAATGCAGTTGTGATTGTTGGAGTAGCAATTGCAATTACATTTGAATCGCGCTGCGCTAACGATTTTGCCACACGGTTCGGAAGGTACTTCAGTTCATCCATCACTTTAAGTACTCGCTCCCGAGTATGTTCTGCTACGTCTGATGAATCATTTAGTACACGGGATACAGTGGAAATGGCAACACCCGCCTTATTTGCAACTTCATAAATTGTTACAGGTGACTTGGAGCGTGGCATATAATTAGGTCAAGTGAGTAATTCGGCACTAAGGTTTTAAGGTTTTACTATCTTGTTAAGGTTGCTGTTCTTGAGTATATCTGCACAGAATTCCTTGGAGATAATAATACCATTCAATCTTACGCTTCCCTGTTCCCAAAAAAACTAGACTTCCTGAATTGGGGTCATTCACCCATCAAAGTGAAGATCCTTAATTTTTCGTTTAGTATACCGATGAGTACTTGATGAAAGATTCAGCTTTGATCTTTCCAAGTTATCTATAATCCTACTTCTCTCTTGAAGATATTAGATCCTAACCAGTTTTCCTAATGCACCTCATGGGTAGGCGATCCTACTTGGATTACCATTTCAGATCCATGTGTGCACTAAGTCCATACGAGTGCGGAAGAAGTTCTTTTGCCTCCATAGTTCGCCCTGTGGAGGCAATGGAGAATTGCAGTCCTTGCTTCACACGCAGATGATATCCGACCCGATAGGCGCGTCCTCTTGGATCCAATGTCATTCCTACTATGGAACGCCCAATGCTTTTTTTGATCGGTGTCCCATACCCCAGTTCCATCTCTACCCTTTGATCGGTGCTTCTGAGTCCCATTGATTGTAGCGGTACTTCGCGCCAGAGATCTTCACCATACATATTCCCCCATAAGGGACGAACACGCATAGAAGGTCCGAGTCCGCTTGGCGATCCATACTCTATGGTCCCCATCAGTCCCCATTCTTGCATCCCCTCGTCCATATGTAGCAACAATGTACGACCTCCGAGTTCCGCATGCAACTGACTCGTTGACCAGCGTATCCCGCCACCCAGTTCAATTCCTATCCCTGTCTCTGCATCGCCTCCATCTTGCCGAAGCGCAGCTTCTATGTATGGCTGTATGCCCAGTCCCAATCGTAGACTTCCCTCCGCGCCTACACGTATCCGACGTATCACTAGATCTGATCCATTCTCTACATCCGCCGTAGCCCAGAACGCATCTAACTCATAGCCCAGCCGTCCTGTGGTGCCACCCGTGAGCGTTCCAGTGAATCCCAGCGCAACCAGCGCAGCAACCAGTGCAGCGTCTACCCCAGATTCCAGTGCCTCTATTTCTGCATCACCGCGTCCCAGCCCCAACAGCATCCATGCACGCATCTCGGATCCTGTTTGGTAACTTACATATGGATAAATTCCCGTCAATCTTGACGATGCAGTACCAGACAAAATCGGTGTCTCATACGTTCCTTGATCCCAACTCTTTGCCGCCAGTAGACCAGCTATCCACCCCTGACTCCATACATAATCCACTCCCGCCAGTATGGTTGTAACATCTGAACGCAAAGACAGTGCTCCGTCTCTCCCACTTACGCGTCTGAACGCTCCCTGCCCCCATACATTCCACCCCCCCTGTGTAAACTGTGCACCACACCCGCTAAATATCTCTCCCAGAGACCGTTGCCCATTCCCATAATGGAGCCAGGTTAGATCGGGGGCTCGGCACTGTGCCATCCCTTCCATCCGCCGCGACAGCGCTTCTACGACTTGGGAGGCCCAAGTGCGAAGCACTCTGGAAACATACGCATTCTGCACATTCTCTTCGTTCTTCTCTTCAATCACCGCTTCTGTACGAACCTCTTGCAAGTCTGCATTCACGGCCGAGAGTAAGACAAGAGAAAACGTCTTCACCTTCGATACTGGCTCGTTTGGGAGAAGCTTCACCTCTACGGTTTTTAACACCTCGCCCGGCACAAATGTGACCTGACCTACCACTGGTTCATAATCTTCTCCCGCTTGGGCGCTCCCATCCTCACTGGCATAGCTGACCAGTACTGGGAAAGGGGAGGGCATGGATAAGCTCACGTCAAATACTGCCGCGCTACGGGATACGATTACACTCTGTATCGAGACACCAGGACTCCCATCATTGTCCAGAATCGTTCCCGTCCCTATCTCTTGTGCAAGGACAGCATTTCTAGGGTTGGAAAGTGTCACTTGAAAGGTTTCCTCGGATTCTATCTCTGAATCTTCCAGTACTTGGATATGAATCTTGCCCTCCGTGCTGCCCCGCTGAAAGATGACGATCCCCCGGGAGGTCGTGTAATCGGCCCCTGCACTTGCAGTCACATCCGAGGACGTAAACTGGACAGACACCACCTCAGAACTTGGCTGACTGAGTCGGACGGGGAGCAGGACTGAACCTGCACCCTCAGATACACTCTGATCATAGATACTGACCGTGAGCGGATCATCATTGTCTACAATAATTCCCTGTCCCTCAGATTGCGCCAGTTCTCCATTTTGAGCATTGATCAACTGTACCAGAAAGGTTTCCTCTTCTTCGGAGAGTTCATCATCCAGAATCTCCACCTCGATGTACTGTTTGGTTTGTCCAGAGGTAAAGCGGAGGGGGCTTAGAGTCTGTAAGTTATAGTCCATGGAAGCTTCGGCAGACTCGTCGTTGACGACAAACTCAACGCTGGTTGTGCGGCCGAGTGGCGAATGAGATAAGGTAACTTCAAAGCGGGCCTGTCCAGCATCCTCCTGTACGGTAAGCGTGGGTATGATGCTCACCTGGGGCGGTTCATCATCATCGATAATCGTACCGATCGCCACATTATTTGATAATACAGCAAGCTCGGGGTTGAATAACTCTAAGATAAAGTTCTCATCTCCCTCTACATCATCATCATCAACAAGGGCTACCGTCACCTCTTGCTTGGTTGATCTAGGTTGAAATACGAGCGTTCCGCTCTGTGGGATATAGTCCGAAGGGGCCATCGCCGTTCCATTAATAGTCTCATACTCAACTCGTATGGTCTGCTCTGGGTTGGGCGCATCCAATATCACCGTAAATATCAATTGCATTGAACCCTCAACTGCTTCAATGTTATCAACCTGCAGCCGGTATTCATCATTATCCTCAATCGTCACGATCGCTTCGTCCGGATCTATCTCCGCATTCGTTGCCTCGGACAATCGAACAAAAAACATCTCCGGTGGCTCTGTTATTTGATCATCAATGATCTCCACATCAATGAATTCCATTGTACTTCCAGGAGAAATCTGTAAGAAACCTTGAGTTGGTGTATAATCTTTATTCTCTTCGGCGGTCTGATCAACCGTTTGGTATCGGACACTCAATTCGGTCGGTGCTGCCGGAGTCACCTCAACAGGTACCCTGACCATCCCCGCATCTTCACGAACCAGAGGACTCTGGATCTTCAGCGTAACGGGGTTATCGTCATCAAGAATCGTCAGTGTCACATCTGAGGGTCCCAGAAGTCCAAGTATATTCGTCGCCTTGCCGCTCACCGTTACCGTCTTATCCCCAGAGTATATATCATTGTTATTTGCCGTGATCTCAACATCTCCCATGCTGGTCATTGCTCCGGGGGGAATTCTGAGCGTAATGTTAGAACTTATATCATAATCACCGGTCGTAGCGGGAAAGTTCGGTACGGTTGATAGCGTTATCGTCGCCGCGGATCTCAACGGGCGGCTCAGACGCGCAGTGACTATTGAGCGCCCGTCGGATTCTAGAATGGCTGGTGGGGATAATACCAGCATCACTTCTGAAAGCGCTTCTGGACAGCGGCGAAGCTCACCATTAAAAAAAATGATGATCGTTCCTGCATCCCACAGATCAAGGATCCTTTGAGGCAGGCAATTTATGGGATTATCTTGAAGATAAACTTCTAGCACTGGTTGAATACTATCAAAGATATTCTCTGGCAAGGTATAGAGAGAATTCTCATATAAGGAAAGTAGTTCCAAACTGGATAGTCCATCAAGAAGCCCCGCAGGCAAGTTAGTAAGGGAATTCTCATGTAAAAACAAGAATCTAAGGCCTGACAGACCATCAAAGAGCTCTTCGGGAAGGCTGGTCAGAGTATTACCCCATAAGCGTAGTCTCCACAAACTTGAGAGTCCGTCAAAGAGGTCCTCAGGCAGAGAAGTGAGAGAATTTTCTTCTAAGACCAGCGTTCCTAAGTTGCGGAGTCCGTCAAAGAGATCTTCGGGCAGTGTGGTAAAGGGATTATGACCTATGTCCAGCAGTTCCAATTCGAAGAGTCCATCAAAAAGATTCTCTGGCAGGGAGGTGAGATTGCAACTGTCTAAGCGGAGTTCTTCCAATCTAGAGAGTCCGTCAAAGAGACTCTCAGGTAAGGTGGTGAAACGATTTCTACCTAAGTCCAGCTTTTTCAATCTAGAGAGTCCGTCAAAAAGATCCTCTGGCAGGAAAGTCAACTGGTTAGAATATAAGTGTAACTCTTCCAATCGGTGGAGATTGTCAAAATCAAATTCCTTCAGCGATACGATCCCCATCGCAGCTAATTCTAAGGTCACGACCCTTGACAACTGGACTGCGGTAACGGTTGCACAATTATTATGCGCAATACTTCTGAGAATCTCATCTCTTACTTGCTCAGTTCGATCGCAAATGTTTACCGTTTGTGCTGAGATATTCTGCGCAAGGAACAACAGAAAAACGACCACTGCCATACTCAGACATGAAGAAGAGAATCTTTGCATGGCTTTGATAGGCCTTGAAGGATGTGGTATACTGTCAAATAGAACGCTACAACACTAACGTGAACTCTATCAGGTACATAGGGTAATGATTCTAACCTCAAATGGTTTAGATTACTCAACGCGGAAGACTAACTTTGGTTTGATTCTGAATGTGCGTATCTCGGTATATTTTGTTAAACATCCAGACGAATGATCTAGCCCAGATCATCATCTGATGTTATGGTGCCACTGATGATCTAAGATCCTGAGGCGTTTCCTCCATGATTCGTGCTATGGTGACAACTCTGGATTACCGAGAACTATCATTGCCATGGAAATAAGGGTAGGGGGAAGGGAGAGAATTATTGTGTTGGAGTCCATACTGATTAACCTGAGAATTCCTTGTATGGATGGTACCAGTCTATGATCAAAAGAACACAAAAGTTGGATCTTATTTAATATGAAATCAACCTTGATAGACAATGAGCAATTGCTACCTCCTTGACAGATTTAGGATTGAGAGAGGTTCCAACTCTGTTGTCGTGAAATGGCTCGTTATAGCCATTTTCTAGGTAGGGGAGTTCATTGCTTGTGTCGGTAGATTTTCGCTACCTCATAGAAATTGCCAATTCGGGCCGGGTCTTTTTGTAAGCCCCTGAAATCCGGTTAACTGTACCAATCACATAAATGGTACCTCCAATCGTTACAAATACTGGTGCCATACTCGAAAGTACTGGTCCCGCCCCACATGCAATTGCTACGGAAATGACCACCCCACTCACTGAGGATAGGGCCCCTTTTTTACCCATATTTTTTGCCATATCCAGAGCAGCTTCTTTTGCTGTTCGTTCGCCGGCGTAAACATAAATCATATTTTCTCCTAAACTTACGATTCCCTCAAGGGCTATACCGAAGCATCCAGCTAATGCAGCGATCTCAATGGCTTCGGCAGCTACACTTCCAGCTGCATCTACAAGATTAGCTATGTTGGCGTCGGCCAGTTCTGATCCTGTCATGTCTGAACTACCCCGTACTTGATTCTTCTCCGCAGCTTCCCAGACAATATTACTATCCCTCATAGCCAATGATGGATCGTTATGTACCGACTTAATATGACTGGCATGCTTACCTTCCCAAAAATCCACCACGGCCTCTTCCCCAAAATTTTTGACTACATCAGGAATAGAAGACTCATAAAAGCTCTCTGCTGCGGATACGGAACGGAAACCCTTTTCACCCCCAAGGCCAGCGAGGACCATTTTTGCTTTCAGTGTCTGAGGTAATTCTGCAAAGCTGGGCGAAGCGGCTAAGATTTTGGCATAAGCCCCAACGGTAGCACTCCCCATGGCGATGGCTGCATTTTTTAGTACATCTCTGGAGCGTCTATCTGGGTCTATCAACTCGGCAGATTTCCCGAGCTTTTGGTTTGTGAGATTGATTATGTTGGTGGCAGTATCCGTGTATTTTTTTGAAGCATCTATTACTTCTTGACGGAATTTTTTCAAATTCGGTTCCGTAAGTACCTCAATTTTGTGGAACGTCTCCCTACTGACATCGAATACCTTGTCCGCAGTTCTTTTGCTAACCTTTTTGACATGGTCACCGATTATCACCATCTTTTCGGTAGCTAACTGAGTTCCGGGCTTAATTTGTTGACCGGTGTCTACCACTGTATTTGCCGATTCTTTTGCTACCTGTTTGATTTGGCCAGCGGTATCCACAATCTTGTTTTTAGTTACTTGTACTATGCGTTTGACTTGATTACCCGCATCCACTGCCGTGCTCGCGATAGCCTTTACATTGTGCTTAATCTGGTTTCCCATATTCATAGCCTATTTACAACTATCTATAGTATTGAGTTTTTTTCCTTAGACCTGCTACGAAAGACACTTTTACGAACAAAGTAAATGCAAGCTTGCCTCGTAAATGTAAACAGAGATAGATAATTTCATTTTGACACACATCCATCACTGATATTCATGTTATTTGGGTTAATGATTCCAATTTCAATTGATTTACAGCACCCAAGCGCAAGTAAATGAACTTATGGATTTATTTTGAATATTTCAAATTGAGTTGAGTTTCTGATAGACATCTGAACTGATGATCCCACTTCATGTCCGTGCATGCGCTGAATCCGTGCGAGGATAGAGTCTTGTTTGCCACCATGGTCTGCGCAGTGGTGGCCACCGAGAATTGCATTCCTTACTTCATGCGCAGGTTGTTTTCAACCTGATAGGCAAGCCTTCTGGGATCGAACAGATCATCCGATGGCTACCTTGATCGGTGTCCCATACCCCAGTTCTCCCTCAAATCGTGGGAGATATTTTGGGATGGATGATGACGCTGCATGCATCCACCGAAACGCTATCCAACTTTGCTACTTATTAAATATCTGGGTAAATTGATCCCAGCATTACTTTGAGGTTTTAACAACTGACTAAAGACAAGTATCTTGCTGGTAATCTCTTGAGGAGTACCTGTTCAATGAGACGTCTGCATCTTGAGTGTTAACCTCTTATGATGTAAACGAATGAGATAGATTGACCAAGTATTAAACGATATCTTTCAGTGAATTTTGATGGCAAACCTAACCTTCGAAAATGTTCGAAAAGTGTATCGTTCCAACCATTGTGCTGTTGACGGAGTAAGCTTTTCTGTTAATGATGGAGAGTTGTTGGTACTTGTTGGACCATCCGGGAGTGGCAAGAGCACTACTCTTCGAATGGTTGCAGGTTTGGAATCGGTCACGAGTGGATCAATTCGTATAGACAGTAAGATTGTCAATAATATTCCATCTAAGGATAGAGATGTAGCAATGGTATTTCAAAACTATGCTCTGTACCCACATATGACCGTGTTCAACAATATGGCCTTGGGACTCAAGCTCAGAAAGTATTCAAATGCTGATATCAAACACAGGGTAGGTCAGGCTGCCGAAATATTAGGAATCACGGACATTCTTGACCGGAAACCTAAACAACTCTCTGGTGGACAGCAGCAGCGAGTAGCCGTCGGCCGTGCAATCGTCCGTAAACCAAAAGTTTTTCTATTTGACGAACCCTTTTCGAATTTAGACGCGAAGATGCGCGTCCAGATGCGTACCGAATTAGCTCGCTTGCACCGGGAGTTAAATGCCACAATGGTCTATGTAACTCATGACCAAACAGAAGCAATGACATTAGGAGATCGAATCGTTGTGATGAATGAGGGAATTATTCAACAAATTGATGAGCCCGTTACACTCTATAAACAGCCTGAAAACTTATTTGTAGCCGGTTTTATTGGTAGCCCCGCAATGAATTTTATTCATGGATTTTTTGAGGTAGTGGATGGAACATGGCAGTTCATTTCGGAAAAACAAGATCTTCACCTAAGAATTTCTATGAAGCCAACTATCAGTCAACCAAATCATCAAGTAGTCCTTGGCTTTCGCCCGGAGGACATTAAGCCAGTTTCAAATTCTCAAAATAACTATGATAAAGGCATCCTTGATGCGGAGGTTGTATTTATAGAGTACCTCGGAGCGGAGTCATATGTGCATGCCAAAATCCCTTCTACTATATTCATGGTACGCATAGCTGGTACCTCAAATTTCAGAATTGGACAGAGATTACAGTTTGAATTGGATCTCTGTCAGACTCATATTTTTGATGCAAACACAGACATGCTTATTGCCCGTGGAAGCAATGAGAGTAGTGGGAAATTAGATGCGGGGTAGGGGAGTCCAGTTAGCCTGATTCCTGAGGCGCATGTTGCTCCTGATCAGATATCTATATATTTGGAGGACGACTCACTTGGCCGAGCATGAGCATATTTACTGGTAGTTGTGAGGGACTGATGGCCAAGAGATTCCTTTACCAAGTGAACAGGGGCCCCATTGTCAAGGGCATGAGATGCATGGGCATGGCGAAGCCAGTGTGGGGAAACATTTTGACTGAATCCAGCACTCTTCGCCGCGTTTCGAACAATCCGCCAAATCTGTTGTCTGGACAGTCGTCCGCCTTTGCGAGAACGGAAAACAGGCTGATTTGGTTCGATGGCCTCTGTCTCTGATTTGAGTTCTATTAATTCTTTCCAGACTGAGCTAGGGACGATTAACGTCCTCGTTTTGTTACCTTTACCCAAAAGTGTAATCTGGCCTTGCTGATTATTATTGCGAGGGATCACAGCACCCCAGTAAAGGTGAGCCAATTCTGATACACGTGCACCGGATGCATAAAAGAGTTTTAGCAAGACACGATTACGCAGTGTGCTTGCTTGGCCGAGAATTTGTTGGATATCTGTTTCTGTTAAAATCCGCTCACTCAACTTTTCAGGGACATTTGGCAAAGTAACAGCAGCTCCCACATTGAAGAGTAAGTATCCAATTCTATGAGCAAAACTGAATAGGCTCTTAACTGCTGCTAGTTTACGGGCTTGAGTTGCAGGTAAAGCTCCTTTCTGTTTCAGGCTATCAATCCAATCCCAGAAATGTTGCAGTTTGACTTCGCTTAAAGGCTTATCTACAAAGTCAACAAATTGCTCTATATCCAACTCATACGCTTCCTGAGAGTGCGGACTTTTCCCTTGAAGCCACAGGTTGATGAGATGCATATCATCATTTGCTTGGCTAGATCGTTGGGATTTAACTGGTATGAGCATAAGAAACGTCTTGCTTACGGGGAATTCTGCTGAGAGGAATAATCCGATTAGAAAATTGAAGGTTCCTCATCAAACGAACCTGTAGTATTCATAAGTCCCTCTAAAAGTTCACCATTATCCAACTTGAATCTGGCTTAGGAAATAACCCTCTCATGAATTTCTTGATCCGAGAGCATAGAAGTGTATCTACTTTTTGTCATTAGCAACCCCAACAGGTTCAAAGCTGTGAGTATGTTGTTACCCACGAGAGAATGAATTGAATTATTCCCAGACGAGTGCATGAGCTCGTTCATATGTGTTATAGGATGGCCTTAGTAAAGCCTTCCAGAGCTGATAAGAGTGTATTCAAATTGTGCTCGTAGGTGGGCATCCAAGGACATGTAGTTTCAATGAGTAATATACACCTTGATGGAAACAGACACGCATGATTCCCCACGTTACAACCACTCATTAAATCCATCATGCGGATATGGGGATTCCTATTATGTTTATCTGATCTATCTGCATTTCTGAAAAGATATCCCGAAAAGAAGGATCAGATATAACAGCATATGACAAAGAAGGGTAGGGTAGGGGAGAAGTCTCAGTAATCAACACATCAACTGGAGGAGATCATCATATGAACTAAGGTGGATATGTCTGAATCAATACAGAAATGAATCATCTATACATTTTTCTGGCGAAGGGTTGAGTGATATAAATTAGGGGAACTCGCGGACATTATTTGAAGCTTGAAAGTAGCTCAGTATTTGATCTTAGAGAACTGTTCACCTTCTTGCGATATTTACTGCTGAGGCTTACATCAATTATTACTACATTAATTCTATTTTTAAGCATAGGGTCAAGTTGTTCTTCAAGCATAGACTTCAGTTCTTCCGGTTTCTTTGGCACCCTCCCTCTTGGTGAAAGCATTTTCATATACTTTGGATCAGCACCAAACCATAATACAAGATAGATCCCATGACCGTCGGAATTAGGATTACGCGTATATTTTGGTACGAGTTGCTCGCTAATTCCATGCCAGATCCTGCGATGTGAGTTCTTCTTTATTTCAATAGGAACGGAGAGATTGGCCCCATACGATATACGGATATCGTCTCTGTTCTCATCTGCATAACGTCCCTCAGGCTGAGCGTCAATTCCGTATCTACTAAGTATTTCTTTCAAATCTGATAGCAGAATATCGCGACAATCGTTTTCATGTTTGGGAGCTGTGGGGATGTTCTGTGCGTAATTCCAGTTCCAGTACTGACGCCAATCATTGGTTTGTCCATTACGAATACGGTCTGCTAATTCCTTAAGGACTTTGGTTGTCAAAGCCGCAAGGTCAGCAGCATTTGCAGGCGAGCCATTTCGGAGTACTTCCTGAATGTGTATGACACTGAAATCCTGCCGCTTAGCCATTCGGCTATTCCATGCATGGGATTCTTGTGCCCGTTTAATCTCCGATCTCCAAGTACCTAGATTGGAATCATTGACCAACAGGGCAATCGCATCTGCTGCATTGTCGTCGTCTCTTCTGCCAAGTTCTTCAATCCATGGAGTAATGGGTGACAATTGATTTAGTGAACCTGTCACCAAAGCCGTTACATGCTTTACATCATTGTGCAAGTAGCCTGAGGGCCTTCATAGCACTCCATCAAAACGAGGTAGGGGGTATCATGAACATCTTGAGTTATGTGCCCACGAAGGGACGGAGAAAGACTTGCTTCGTTAGAATTATTGATTGCAGATTTACTGTTTGAGCGGGCATCCCAATAAAATCCGTGTAATTTTCCCTCGAATGAAACATAAGGTTAATTATGTTACATTCGGCGTATTCTTGAATTGTTCGCATTACCCGCGAGGGATCATGGCGCATATTAAACAATCGTCATGAAAATATCCTCACAAAATCGTAAATTGAAGGCAGCGACTATTTTCATGTAATGCAGTTCAAAATTATTTTCTTTCTGTCCTTTACTTTTCTTATCGCAGCCTGCGGTGGGAGTATATCTAATCTTTCAATGAACAGTGAATCTGGAAAAAGCGAAGTTCAAGTTCCCGAAATTACGGTACAGGAACTCAAGTCCCTTATTGATAACGATAATCGTCCATTTATACTGGATGTTCGTGAAGAATGGGAATACTCTACGGTCAACTTAGATGGACATCTTATCCCTCTGAATCAGCTCACCGACCGGCTAGGCGAACTTGATCCACATCGTGAAGATGATCTGATTGTGGTTCATTGTAGATCTGGTGCCCGGTCTGCCAAAGCTGTTACATTCTTGCAGTCCGTCGGTCTAATTAATGCAAAGAATCTCCGAGGGGGAGTTCTCGCATGGAGCAAGGAAATTGATCCAAGCCTCCCAACCTATTAAGTCTGCTAACGCTCCAAAAATCCAAGTAATTACTGGTCCCACTGCGTCTGGTAAATCGGCCTTGGGTTTGAAATTAGCGCAAGTATTGGGTGGCGAAATACTCTCTGTGGACAGCCGCCAAATCTACAGAGAGCTTTCAATTGGGTCTGCTAAGCCTGCTGCAAACGAACTGGCCAGTGTTCCGCATCATTTTGTTAATGAGCTTGATCTTGGTATGCCCTACTCGGCAGGCCTATTTGCAGACCAAGCCTTAACCCGAATTAAGGATATCCTTCGACGCGGACGGGTTCCGATAGTTGTTGGTGGCTCAACACTCTATCTTAATGCACTGGTGCATGGACTATCTCCTTCCGTCCCATCTGACCCAACCGTACGTGCAAATATCGAAAAACAGCTGACCAAAGTCGGTAAAAATGCACTTTTTGATGAGCTTTCCAGAGTGGATCCACAGTTAGCCAGCACCATGGATCCAACTAAAACTTCTCGAATAGTACGTGCTCTTGAAGTATTTGAACTTACAGGTAAGCCACTCTCCAAATTCCATAGTCAACCTATCCCCCGAGCATATGAATTTTGCGTCACGGTGCTAACGCTGGAACGGCCCACTCTATATCAGCGGATTGAACGGCGTGTTGATGCAATGCTTGAAGCCGGCTTAATGGACGAAATTAAGTATATTCGCTCTCTCAAACTGGACAAAGAACTCCCCGCCCTAAGATCAATTGGATATCAGGAACCTCTGGCTTATTTGGATGGTCTTTACTCATGGAATCGTATGGTAGAACTTGTCAAGCGAAACAGTCGTCGTTATGCTAAACGACAACTCACTTGGCTCAGACGCTATATGTCCTATAGGCAGATCTGTGCCCAAGTTCCACTTGAAGATTTGATGGAATATTTTTGATTCGTGGCCAATCTACCCCAAGATTTCTATTTGGAGGAGGACTTGGCCACTCTGTATAAGTCAGCATGGAAAGGCAGAGATGTATCAGGGGGAGATCAGATCGGCCTGCAGATTATCACTTTCGTCTTTCCCACGCCCTAACTCCCTTTACCGTAAAGTTTTGATGGAACATGTGGAGAGGACGGAAACCAGAGAAGATGCGGAGAAAGAGGAAGTTGAATTATCTTGGTAAGGAAGATTTTTGCTCTTCTGCGGATGGTTAGACTTTTATCCATACTATTTGCGATAGAACCGAAATATACCGTGACATATCAGGTAAATACCATACCTGTGAATGAATTGTTACATAGGAAGCCAACGATGTGAGTCCCCCACCTCCATTTCCCTGATAGTAGAGCATCAAACAGTCATTTCTCACCGCATTTGGTTTAAAATGGCTTTGCTTTTGCGGTCATGGCATGGACTGGGTTGGAGAACGAATCCCGCTGACATGAAAGGGCCGAATCCAGATCCGAACTCTGCGAGCACAGTTACTTTACGTTTATGAAATAGCTCACGCCATTCTCGTGAAGTTCTAAACTTCAAAAATTCTTCCTGAGCATTCATCTTTCCATAGGATCTTAGGCGGTTTGCAAACCGGTCTAAAATTGTCAGGAGCCTGTACTGGAATACTGTACTGTACACGGATTCAACAACAATAACCCTACCCCGACATACCCGCATCGCTTCGCGAAGCAATGCTTCGGAATCTTTGGTATGGTGTAGCACATAATACAGCAGTACTACATCAAAATGATTTGAATCCCATGGTAGCAAGTCCGATTCCAGCAAAGAATGAGGAAGCTCCGTTCGGTTCATTAATACCACATCTGCAAGGGTTACACTTGCACCCAGTTTATTCTGGATTGACTCACCCACATACCCCTCTGCACACCCAAGATCTAATACCCTCTGGCTCCGACCACCCAAATATGGGAGATAGGGTCGGATATTTTTGAATTTACATGCAGCCCCAGAGCGCATTACACTTTGTATCCAGTTTGGAGCATTCTGGATCAATGCCATAATTGCCCATCCTGTCCATCCAGCGATTACAAATGTCCAATACGGTCCATCAGCGTACAACAGATAGGTCCCCACGGAACATACTCCCAGCCAAATCCAGTTCCATCCACGAGTTTGTGTACATGCGAATAAGAACAACGGAACCAGCAAATACCAAGGATGGACGGTTGTAGTTAGGAGGAGATAGCCGCCTGTCGTAATTAGCATTGCTTGAGGTAGAGACCAACGTTTTACCTTATCCATGATGTATAGAAGTGGTAGACTACCGAGGAAAATCAGTCTTAGGAAAGGACCTAGCTGTTTACTCCAGTCATCTCCAGTGATCCATCGCATGATCTCTTTAAGAATGTAATAAAGCCCCGAGTTGAATTCAAATGAGCGAACATATAGATCCAGCGAGTTCATTACGTTTGAGAGCACATAGGGAGCAGCGAATGGGACAGAAAGAAGTACTGCAATCAAAACTCCGGGCCAAACAGAACGCCATCCATACCGTCTCCATAGAAACGGGAAAAAGAAAAACGGGAACAACTTGATCCACCCCGCCACCGCAAGAAAAATGGAAGCCCATCTTACATGATTCTTCCCAACGAGATATATCACCAGCCCCAGCGACAATAGAAGTAATGACTCCGTATGCGACTGCGCAGCTGT
Organism: Rhodothermales bacterium; assembly: GCA_965209015.1. Classification (GTDB taxonomy): domain Bacteria; phylum Bacteroidota; class Rhodothermia; order Rhodothermales; family Bin80; genus Bin80. Next base: position 1,819,921 of record OZ242367.1, read on the forward strand.
TTCAAGAATGACGACAGGATTCCATGCATAAAGCAAGACGAACCCGGCGGATACTACTCGGGCAAGTAAATAGATGGCTAACAATTCCGCAAGAACGAGTATACCTTTTATTAAATAGTAACTGAGAAAGCCATCGGGCTGGTGCAATGTAGTACCTAGCCTGAAGATTAGCTGGGAAACCGGGGGATATACACTGACATAGGATTTTGAATTTAACCTTTCATAGGTAAGATCATCCTTAAGTTTGGCTTGAGGGGCTTCTTCGGGAGTGTACTGGTATGGATTCACTCCATGATGCTGGATCAATCCATCCCACACATACCGGTAAGCATCATCTGATAGGGATGGTGGGATGCCGAAAAGTGCCAACCGAAACAGAATTGCATATCCAATGATTGTCTTCAGGTTGAATCTTCCCCAGCGCCAACATACAACCCAGCAAATGCTGCCAAACACTACTAAACCAACCACGAGGGGTAGATGAGTCCGATCAACACTTACAAGACCCAATGCAAAGATTGAAGTACAAAGTCCGACGAAGAAAACCCATTGCCATCGCAGAAGAATGTTGGATATATACGGCGGCATTTGGTTATCAGAGCATATATTCACGTATTCGCAGATCTAACGAACGTGAGCCAGATGATTGCTCAGTGATGAATACCGGTCAATGACCTTGGGTTCGTTCCATGGCACAGGTGTGCGTTAGCAATAAAAAACTAATCGTACAGTACAGTCTTTCTCATCAATGTGAACTTCATCCGCCATTTGTTGCATGAAATACTGTCCCCTACCATGATCTGCCAACCTGTTCTTTTTTGATAGAGGGTCTCGCATCGTCCAGTGAATCCCTCTGCCCTCATCGGAGACAATGAGTTCAATTCGTTGTTTTTCCTTGACCAACAGAAGAGTAGCCTCCTTTTTCTCGTCCCATAGGTTCCCATGCTCAATTGCATTTGTGAGCGCTTCACTCGCCAGAAGAAGTACCCTGTAGGACAGATCATCATCTAAATTCAGCTTTGGAATAAAATCCTGTAACTCCTCAACCGCTCGATCCAGATCATCAAAGGTAGAGGCAATCCTTAAATCAAGCTTCTCTTTTGGCATGGACTCCCCTACTCTATTTGGTATCAATCACAGAATTCAAGACGTCGGATAACTCTTTCGTCAGATTTTTCCGGTTAAACATCGAAACGAATGATTCATCAGGGCTCGGAAGCTTTTGACTCTGCCAATCATCTTTAATTTGACACAGCGCTTTCATGATGCTGTCTACATTTTCAGGCTCAGCAATGTATGCTGCACCATATCTGAGCAAGGTTTGTTGGGCAGCACCTTGTGGAACCAGTCCCAGAATTGGTTTTCTGGTTCCCATATACTCTGCCAACTTCCCTGGTGTGATTCGATATGCACCTTCACGACTCCCAAGCGTCATCCACAGAATATCTGCTTCTTGCTGCAAGTCAGCGATGCCTCTGTGCTGCAAATATCCAACGTATTGAACCACTTTGTCTAAATTCAATGTATCAATCAATTCATCAAACCCCTGAGGAACTAGCCCAGCAAAGATAACCGATACTTTTGTACGCATAGCCGGCTGCTGAGTTAATAGCCTACTCAATCCTCGTAAAAAATATTCTGGGGTCTGAACATCATAAAATACACCGGTATAGACAAATTTAAGTTGGTCATCTTTGGGAAATTCTGTTTCTACGGAAGCATAATTTTGCTCATCATATCCATGAGGGATAACCTTTACCGCCCCCTTAATATGTGGGTGTCGTTTTTGTAAAGATTCTAGGATAGGACGATTAACCGTCGTAATTGCAGATGATCTTAGCAAAGTTTTACCCTCCAAACGGACATGCAGTTTTCGATGAACATTCGTTGGGTAGAAATGTCTTGGATTCCCAACCCAATCATCACGAAAATCAGTAACCAACGGAATACCTAACCTTTTGGATAGCTTCGCACCTATCAAATGGCCGGAATACGGAGGTGCACTGGATAAAATAACCCGAAATTTCCGTAATGCCGCCTGTCGTAATCCGGTTCGCACCGCGAATGGCATCCAACCCAATTTATTATCAGGAATGAAAAACCAGTTACTTATTGAAGAAAGGAGACGCCTGTTTGACTCCTGAGGTAACTGAATAGTTGAGCCCGAGCGAAATAATCGAGTCGGGTCCAAACTTTTGGTCTGCACCACGCAAATTCCTGCTTCCTGAATGGATGTCCAAAGCGAATCATCATAGGCAAAATAACCCCTGGGTTTCGCGGTGAGAACTGTTGGTTGCCATCCATACTCAGGCAAATGGCGAACGAAACCCGCGATCCTCTGAACCCCACTCAGTCCAAGAGGTGGAAAATAATAGGCCACAATCAGCACATGTCGCATCCCTTGCTCAGATTATAATTAGATTCCGACCAATACGCGATAATCGCTCGCAACCAGACGAACAAACCAGTACAGTATCCTCAATTCTAACCCCAAATTTGCCTGGTAAGTAGACCCCCGGTTCTATCGTCACCGTATATCCTTTTTGTAAGGTTGAATCTGAGTTAGCCGAAATGCGAGGCCACTCATGAACCTCCCATCCAATCCCATGCCCCGTACTATGGCTAAAAAAATCTCCAAATCGACTTGAATTCAGACTGGATCTTGCTGCCCGATCAATATCAGAAGCAATAACTCCATCATGAACCAGTTCGATTGCTTGATCCTGTGCCTGTTGAACGGCCGCATAGGCCTCCAAAAACTCTTCCTCTGGTTGACCATAATAAATGGTTCTCGTCATATCCGAAGATAATCCATTGACCACACATCCGAAGTCTAATAGGATGGGGGTATTGTATTCCAATTTTTTATCACTTGGACGAGCATGTGGGAGTGCACTATTTTCACCAAAGGCAACGATGGTATCAAATGCCATTCCAGATGCACCATATTTTTGATGGAGATAATCAACCATTGCAGCCAATTCATTTTCACTAATTCCAGGTTGAATCAACTCGATTATCTCATCAAATACTCTATCTGAAATTAGTTGAGCCTCCCGCATGCCAGCAATCGCATTCTCCGACTTGAGGGCTACTGGTTTGCATAGAATTTTCTCGTAAGGCAACACAGTTAAGTCATTGGTTAAGGCCTCCCAACGTGTTAGTTCAGCAATGGTCACATATTCCGACTGACATATCAATCGGTCACCTGTACTCACCAGTCCAGCTGTCAGCGTATGACCGATCAAATTATTTTGACCTATATGAATCACTGCACTATTCACTTCAAGAGGTGCCTGCATCTCATATCGGCGATCCGTAATCAAATGAAGTTCATTCTTTCTAGCAATTAGAAATCCATTTGAACCTGTAAACCCACAAGCCCATCTGATATGAGGCAAATGGGTAATCAAAATACCGGTTGCATCCGCAGAACAAATAGTTTCGTTTATCCAGCTACGTTCCTTGCTGGACTTTGATGCAAATTTATCTACCATCAATTGGTATTAAACATTCAGAGTTGTTGAATGCCGGATTGCCAACTTTCTTTGTAACAGGGAACGCATCCAATTTTACCTCGTGCACTGCACGGAGTAGCTCATATGCAATGCTTGGTTCAGTAAGGTATTGATTTGTCATTTCGGGATTTACTACCATAGGCATTCGATCATGAATAAATGCAATCTCTTTCTGTGGAGAACGAGTGATAATCACACACTCATTCCCGGTATACAATCCAGCAAGTAAGAGGGGTTGGCCATCCTCTTGACGAATGCAGTAAGGCTGTTTTCCACTTGCTACCGGTCGCCATTCATAATATGCCGTAACGGGTATTACGGTGCGCCGACACGAAAAAGCATCCTTAAATATTGGTTTCTGGGTTACCGTCTCAGCTCGAGCATTGATTACGCGATGGCTTTGACTTTTCCACGAGTTGAGAATTCCCCACCTAAACCTTACCCACGTAGATTCACCTGGAGCACTTACCAGCAAAGCACAAAGATCACTACCGGGAGCAATATTATATGAAGGCGTGAGATCAGAGAGCGCCTCAACACCTTGACGGGTATCAAACTCTTCCATCAGTGTCTCCGTATCGTCAGCCTGAGCAATTCGTCCACACATTACCTCTCGAAATACTAAACTAAATGTCTGGTGATGACTGTATGTCCAAGACTCTGCTCCATTATCTTTTGATACGAAAGACATCAGGAGATCTGCCGTTATGTCCAATGATAATCCGATCATCAATGCGTAGGATCCGACGCGCATCTCCAAGCGTCCAGAATGTCTCTGGCCCGGAGTCATCAAAGCCGAATTGACCGTCGCCAAGTAATATTCCACCTCTTCCACTGTTCATACGTCCCTCTTCTGCCCTGTTTGAATAGTCATTCCCAACAAAAAGAATGTCAAGGATATCATCACGGTTAAAATCATAGACTAGTGCGTCTCTGACAGGTGAAAACTGAGCAGAGACTGGTAGATCACGGGGGATAAATCTTCCCTCATCACTCATTTCAAAAATCATTGAAGCACTGTACTGTACACTTAATTGAAGTGGTACTTCCTCGTATCCTTTTAGAATTTGATCTGTGGTTGCTGCGGCGTAATCGGAATATGTTGGAAATCCTATCCTTAAATCAGGCAATTGATCAACCATCTGATCTCGAGAAGCTACAGGTACATCAACCCCCTTGACGAAGCTACTGTATATCACCTCCCATGTCCCTGACCGATCCAGGTCGCCAGCGTAGAGTGTTGCGGGATATTCGTAGGAAGCCCGAACTTGGGTATTCAGCCCTCTATTGCCGACAATTAAATCTTGATCCCCATCGGAGTCTATATCAACTGGAATAATACGGTACCAGAAACCGGTTATTCCGGAAAGTCCTACGGAATCAGTACACTCTTCCAAATTACCTGAATCCGTGTTACAGAATACTTGAATAGGCATCCAGTGACCAGCTATGAGCAATTCCTTAGTGTTGTCCCCAGTAACGTCCGACCAGACCGAGGTAGATACCATACCTGGATACAGTAAATCTGACCCCCGGATTTCGGTTCGATCCACAAATCCAGATGTAGTATTTTCAAGAAGATAACTGCGTGGAGACTTTCCATATTGATCTGGGGTGTGAAGACCTCCAATAAATAGATCTATATCACCGTCACGATCGAAATCATTCGGAGCAACGGTACTCGTAACGGTCGGCATGGACGGGAGCAAATTGGGAACATAGACAAGTTCGCCAAATCCCGAATTAATATAGAGGCGATCCTGCCAGTAATCTGGATTCGGGCCACTTCCACTCACTACGTAAAGGTCCAATTGACCGTCACCGGTTAAGTCCTCCAAAATGGCATCCACATCTTCAAAGACAGCATGCTGATCAAAAATAGGTAGACCAACTTCTTGAAAGGAACCGTCTAATTGCTGTAGATACAATACTGCTGGCTGCCCACTGCCTCCTCCCAAAAAAAGGTCCACCAAATGATCCCCGTTGAGATCGCCTTTTGCCATGGCGGGCCCCTCCTGTGCTAGGTCACGAGGTAATAATGGAAGCCGATCCCACTCAGAGTAAACGTCTTCCTGATGCTGACGGTTAATACCTGATAGGGTATCAAGCACCAGAAGTTTTGTACTATCTCCAAATGAAGAACTCAAAGTTCCACGGGATTTTGCATCACGATACTGGACCGTGATAGTTTGTCCGGTGGGAATATCCAACAATTGTTGAGTTTGACCATCTGGCCAGAAAATATCTAAATTCACCTCTTCCCACTCCCCGGTCCCAAAAGTTAATACGGGCTCAAGGGACGATAGATAACCTCGTATAAAATGTGCTTCCTGAATAATGGATTGACCCTCGTGATGAAGAACAACCTTTGCACCGATCCCATGCACGTTACTCGGAGGGCCTTGTAGCACTACCCGTAAGGATGTACCCCTACCCTGCTCTTCCGCCTCGTTACGGTAGATCAAGGCTGGCTGATTAAGATTACTGATCACGAGATCTAGGTCAAGATCTCCATCAAGATCGGCCAGGGTCATTCCATTGGAATGAGTTGGCAGGTCCAGTCCCCACTCGGTGGTGACATCCTCAAAACGGATGCCATCAACACCTCTGAATGCATAGTTCGGGATACGAGTGGAAGGCATCTGTTCAACCATTTCCAACCCCGAAACGCCTTCTCCGCGCATTTGAGCTTCTCGGGAAGCATCAGGCAATGTGGTTGACAGAAAATCTAGATCCGTATAGTCGCGCAGATAACCGTTCGTGACAATTAAATCTTTGAAAAGGTCTCTGTCAAGATCGGCAAAAATTGGTGCCCAACTCCAATCCGTATTGGATACACCTGCGAATTGTCCAATCTCAATAAAGTCAGGTCCCCGGCGCAAATGGAGCATATTCCTCATATATTGCTCATGAAAGTCATCCTCACGTAATTGTGCATAGAACAAATAATCTTCTGGTCCCTTCAGGACTTTTTGTCGAAAATTATCCTCGGCCAGCATATCCAATGTATAGATATCCGGCTGCAGATCGTTATTAATATCCGCTATATCTGCTCCCATGGATGCATAAGAGGTATGCGTCAGGTAAGATCGGATTGACTCAGCAAATGTGCCATCTCCTTGATTAATGTAGAGGTAATCATCTTCAATGTAGTCATTTGATATGTAGAGATCTGGCCACATATCTCCATTTATATCGCTCACGATCACACTCAGTCCATAACTCAGTGGATTACCCAGAATTCCAGCGTCTTCACTGACATCCGTAAATATTCCTCCATCATTGCGGAAGAGCTTATCCCCTGCCAACGAATCACGCTGTGCACGCATGAAGTCAACCACAAAATGAGAATATCGGCGTATGGAATGATTAAGTAGATACATATCTAGGTCACCATCTATATCATAGTCAAAGAAGGTGGCATGGTTTGAATACGAGGGATCGTCAAGGCCGTAAGCCGCTGCTTCGTCCTTAAAGGTAAGATCCCCTTGGTTGATGTAAAGAGAGTTGCGTCTTCGGTCTGTGGCAACATTCCCACTGCGGCAAACATATATGTCCAGTAGTCCGTCACTATTTACATCTGCCATGGTAACACCGGTTGTCCAAGTCGGCATATGAGTTATGCCCGCCTGATCGGATATTTCTTCAAATGACCAGTCTCCACGATTCATGTATAATTGATCTGGCATCAGGTTTGCCGTGAAATATAGATCAACCAATCCATCATTATTCAGATCTCCTGCTGCAACTCCAGCTCCATTGTAAAAGTATTCGTACTCTAGAACATTAAACGCATCCTGTTCACTAATCCTGTTTTCAAATGTTATACCTGTTTGCTCCATGAGAGTGAATAAGGGACGCTCTCGAGTACAACCCGCCATAAAAAGTATGTTGAGGTATATCAAGAAAATCATCCCACGAAGCAAGGTCATACGCAACGGATTTCAAATGATAGGTGTCCAACGACCATGAAGCGGATTTTTTCCATTTGTTGCCTTCAATTACTGATCGTTTCAAACCTTCCCGCTCAGGAAGCAGACATTGCCCGAATATTCACTGAGGAGGAGGTTAACTCCTATGCGGAAGCATCCAATGTATTCCTTGAATGGATTGGTAGCGCTGCCGACGCATCGGTGGGAGATCGCGCAGCACTCGTACGACACCTTCGTTGGATTGCCCTCATTACCCCTAAAAGCTCTCCAATTCATCAAGCCGCACATCTTCTGATCTTAAATCAAGGGACACCAGCGGATGCGCAAAAGATTGTTTCTTGGTGGCACCGCCAAGACCCATTTCCCGCTACATTGTACAATGAACGTGTTGAAGAGCATTTATTTCGGATCTATTATGCGCAGAAGAACTATGCTTATCGTAAAGATTCATTGGGCGTTGATGATCGGGGACGTATATTTGTACGGTTTGGCAAACCATGGCGAGAGTCTGTGATCGCTCTTCTAGACTCTCAACTTCGAACTTTACCGCTTGAGTATCGCCTCCCGAGAAATGAAGTATGGGTTTATCGCGGCATCCATGATGATGCCCACTATCTATTCGTTCAGATGTCTCGGCGGAAGCCTTATCAAATTGGCACCTCCGAATCACTCATTCCACCTAATCTTCGAGGAACTCAAAGACGAGTAGAAACCCTACTGACCTGGATGGAAGATGTGTTTGGACAACTAGCAATGGTTCATGATCACTACGGCACAGTGTATGATCAGGTTGTGAATTATAACACTCTTCCAACTTCTGTACCTCTTCGGCCGTATGAATTTTCACAAAAAGCCCTCCAGGATACCAGAGAAAGGGATGATCAGCATCAGTTGCGCCGGGCGCAAACCGTTCCCACTAACGCGACCCAAGTTTACGGAAACGCTGTGGAATTGAACCCAGACATTCGGTTCAGCCGCTTTTTGGATGGAGACGGATCTACTCGCTTAGAAGTCTATTGGGGCATTGAAGTTGACAAAATACGTCCCAGCCGTAATATGCTTCTTCGCTCCCGGCAGTTGGGGCAAGAAGTATCGTCAGATCTTATCTTGACAGCGGCACTAGCGACTCGGGGGGCAGGATTTGAGCCTGAGAGTATTCAGATACGAAGGTATCACTTACCCGATGGATCTAACTCTTCGCCAAGAGTCTATTCCTGGGTCACAACTGATTATACTTCTACCTCACCGGTCGCACTGCAGTGGTCTCTTCACTGGACAGTTCCAGATTCCACACCACCTCAACCCGCTGCTCCTTGGGCTATTGGCATTTCTGCCTTGGATACGTTGCAAGCCCTCAGAGGTGATGGATCTTCTCTGGAACTCAGCGACCTAAAATTACTCCAACTTGATTCTCTTGAACTCCACAGCAATTCAATTCCTTACATAAAGCGAGAGATCTTAGCGGATACACCTCTAGCCCTCTACTTTGAAGCATACTTCCTGAGATTTAATGAAAACGACCAAACGAACTATACGGTTGAGTATTCACTGAATCATGAGAATTATAAGTCAATTACAACTTCATTTGAATATGAAGGCTACGATGCAACGATCAGAGAATTGATGAGCATAGACATTGAACAGTGGAACCGTTCAGGCCCGTTTACTTTGGAGCTAACAGTTACAGACCAAGTCGCAAACACCTCTGTTTCTCGCTCAATTGACTTAATTTATAAAAAATAGGAGTGTGCTTATCTAAACGCCAAAAAATCGGAGGGACTTGTTGCTCCTATATGTCAGAATCTCCCTCAACACAACAAAAAAAGGGGCATCTGCAAACGCAGATGCCCCGAGACATGGGATTGAGCCAATTATTTATCCCACCAAATACGCGTGGTGAATTCATCTGGACCTTGTGCAGCAATTGCAGCAGCATAATTCTCTGGATTGGCAACCGCTTCATTTTCACGATAGCGTAGGCGACGAGGTATCGTGCCACTCGTAACGTTTCCAGGATAATTGACTGGAGTGAGTTCGGGATAACCTGTGCGTCTCCAATTTGCAAACGCCTCGTATTCATTCAGCAAAACAGCAGCCCATATCTGTTCATTGATCATTTTCATACCAACCGACGCATCGTAGGGGTTGGCAGCCAGATACGCATCAATATCATCAGATGAAATGGCTCCAGCAGCACCATACATCGCAAGGTATTCCATGGCAGCGCGAACCCCATTCGCGTAATGCGTTGCAGCATCTCCACTATGCCATCCTCGCAGGGCAGCCTCGGCCTTGAGGAGCTCAACCTCTGCATATGTCATGAGGAACATTGGATCATCGGCCCCTTTGATTACATCATTAGGAACCATGTAGACATCTATTCCACATGGCTCGGCATCGGAATCGCAGGAGACCCAAGTAGAGTGGTTCTCAATTCCAAAGTTAGGGTCTGAGCCACCGGTAACATGACCATTCGGCATCCCGATCGCCATTTCTCCAGCGACCGGAGTTTGACCGTAAACATGTAGACGAGGGTCACCATGATCTTTCATCCAGTTGACAAAAAACGCACTTAATCTGGGAGCTCCATCTGCACGGAAGACTAAACCATTTCCATTCTGGAAGCCGGAGGGATCGTTGTGAGGCACATAGGCAATATCATCATTACTCTCCATGGTTCCCCCTGCAATTGCTTTCTGAACCCAGCTTTGCGCAGCACCTGGATCTACTTTCACAAGGCGCATGCCTAACCGAAGCATAAGGGAATTGGCCAGCTTTCTCCATTGATCCACATCCCCCTGATACATCAGGTCACCGGTACCAAATGAACGACCGCTAGAGTTCAGAGTGGTCGCTGCCGTTTCAAGTTTAGCTAGCATATCTGGATAGATAGTGGATTGAGCATCATACTTGGGCTGGCTAATTCCTTCAGTGAAACCCTTCCCAGCTTCGGAATATGGGATGTCACCATAGAGATCAGTTAGTCGATGATACACGATCACACGCACAATCTGTGTGATCTGGTGAAGATTGGCATCTTCGGGATCCTCAGATGTCTGAATAAGGAGATCCTCAATGTTCCGGACTGCATCGGAGTAGTACCGGTCCCACAGCGCGGCGGAGTAAGATGCAATGTATCCATACTTGTCACCAGCCCAAAATGTAGGTAAGGTGGCAAAATGCTGCATCATCGTAGAACTATAGATCAAATTTGTCCTCCAATTTTCGTAACGTCCACCACTCACACGAAGTTGAATGTTTGTCAACTTAAAATTGGGATCTACCTGATCAGCAAGCGTTGGATTTATGTTCATCTCCTCAAAGCCAGAATCACATGAGACAATTAGGAGAGACATGCTCAAGGCAACCAATATTGTAAAGTTTTTTAATTGAGTCATCGTATCAAAATTTTGAGTAATGTGAGCTACAGGCGAACATTGAAATTAATCCCAATGCTTCGCGTCTGCGGTACTCCTGAATGTTCAAGTCCAATCCCTCGATTCGTGCTATTATACAAGGATTCAGGATCAAGATTATCAACATTGCTGTAGATCAGCCAGAGATTTCTGGCAATCAAGGATATAGATGCAAATTTGACTGGAGTATTGACAAACAAACGGGATGGCAGATTATAGCTAAGTTGCAACTCCCGTAGCTTCACAAAACTGGCGTCATAGATGAATTCTTCCCCAATGGTTCCCCCACCAATCCTGCCAAAGTAATCTTGAGGATTCGCCTGTACCGTATTTTGTTCGCCGCCTTCATTGACACCCTCCCCAACGATATAGCCAACATCACGTCCCTCCAATGTATTCCTATGAAGACCATTAGCGTACCCGGCGCTGTTGGTCACCGAGAAAAGATCTCCACCAAATCTCATGTCAAAAAGGAGGTTCAGAGAAAGAGTACGCCAGCGTAAGCTATTCCGAATTCCTCCACTCAGATCGGGTGATCCATTGCCGATGACACAGAGATTAGAGGTTCCCATTGGAAGCCCGTCCGCATCATGAACAATGGGGCCAGTCGCATCACAGTCCGTCGCATCCGGCCCTGTGGGCACATTCTGACGAAGGTATTTTCGCCCCTTAATGGCCCCATATGGCTGACCAACCTCAGCAGTAACAAAATTTCCACGATGGCGGCTCTCAGCGAGAGTTAACTGAGTCTGTCCTTCAACGAGTTCTATAACCTCATTAATATTTCGGGCAAGGTTCACATCAAAATCCCATCGCAAGTCTCCCTTTCGATAGGGAGTCGTCGTTAGGAGGAATTCAAGTCCCTGATTTGAAATTTCACCTGCATTAATCACTTGGTTGTTAAACCCAGAGGCGTTTGAAATTGTCGTGGATAGGATCTGATCGGTGGCTGTCTCGGTGTAGTAGGTGAAGTCCAGCCCCAGACGATTATCAAAGAACCTTAAATCAAAACCACCTTCGATTCCAACAGTCGAGGATGGTTTTAGATTGGACAATGGAATTCTACCCTGAGCAACCTGTCCACGCGGCTGGCCGAGATGACTTCCAGCTAAGCTATATGTAAGGGATAATTGGTAGGGAGAGGTATCCCCGCCCACTTCAGCCCAAGAGCCACGAATCTTAGCGAAACTGACCCAATCTGGAAGATCTAATGCATCCGATAATACCAGACTACCACTAATTGACGGATAAAAATAGCTGTTGTTCTCAATTGGGAGGGTTGAAGACCAATCATTGCGCGCAGTGAGCGTCAGATACAAAAAATCATTCCAAGAAAATTCAGCTGATCCGTACAACGAATTAATCTGCTTTTCATTATAACCATATCCATGTGAGCGCGTATTTTGATTGCTCACGACTTCTAGACCCGGTACATTAAATCCACCGCCACCGTTGAGTGTGAGGGTCTCCGCTTCGCGGTAGAGGATATTTCCACCGAAGGTGCCCAGAATCCCAATGGAATAGTCAAGCCTTTGATCAACGGTAAGAAGAAAATCCGTATTAATTTCTGTAACTCTATACTCTATCTCCGATTGAGATCCCAATGGCTGGTAGGCTGTACCCCAAGGAGTAATTCCGGTCCGACGGGTCGTATAGGTGTCACCACCAAAACGACCTCGGAGCTGAACACCTTCTGCAAATTGATACCCCATAGAGACAAAACCAATTGCTCTAAGGTCTTCATCCCGGTTGGTATACTGGTGAGCAGCCCAGTAAGGGTTTTGCTGAAAGGTGTTACCAAATAAATTGCCTCCATGCAATTCCCTACCGTCAACATCTGCTCCAAAATCCGTACAGTTTTCATCCTGAGGAGGACACCTCATGGACTCTACATCTACATTGGGGGCCAATTGGTAGACGGAATAGTTTGCATTTCCAGGAGAGTCACTGAGCCTGGGGCGATTATTTACAAATTCGCGGACGAGATTAATCTTCGCATCTGCACTGAGGCGGGGGCCGAACTTGGAAGTACCGCGCAACGAAATTGAGGTGCGGTTAAGTCCAGAATTAGGGCTGACTCCTTCATTCTCTAAATGCGAAAGTCCAATTCGTAGGGAACTGACTGCCGTCGCAGTTGTGAGCGCGAGGCTGTTGGTGGTCGTGTAACCGGTATTATAAAATGCATTAATCGGATTCGCAACTAAGTGGTAGGGCTGCTGGGTACCATCCCAACTGATCGTCTGACCACCATCCAATCTAGGCCCCCATGCAGTGTCAACCGTGCTACGAGCCTCATCTTCTGATGTAGGCTTTGCTCCGCGAGTTCCCTGACCATACTCCGTCTGCCAGTCGGTATTGATTAAAACGTTTTCAAACGTGGAATTACTCGAGAACTCTACACCGAGCCCTAGACCTGGGGTGGCCCTTTTGGTTGTGATTAAGATCACTCCATTTTTAGCACGAGTCCCATAGAGTGCGGCGGCTGCTGCTCCTTTCAACACCGATATCTTGTCAATATCGTCTGGATTGATTGAACCAATTCCATCACCACCATCGGTACCACCCCACATTCCTGCACTCCCTTGGGTTGTGTTATCAATGGGGACTCCGTCAACGACATAGAGGGGTTGGCTGTCTTCCCCAAGGGATGACGCTCCGCGAATAATCACTCTACTGGAACCAGCAGGTCCAGTCGCAGGCTTCGTAACAATTACACCTGCCACTTTCCCGGCCAACGCATTCGCAAGATTATTTTCTCTAGCTTCACGCAGGTCTTCTCCCCCAACTTCGCTTACAGAGTAGCCAATTGCTCGCTGCTTCCGCTCAATGCCGCCGGCAGTAACGACGACTTCCTCCAAGAGACCCGTATCTTCTTCAAGAGAGATCGTGACATAATCTTGACCTTCTATCGGAACTATCTGGCTTACGTAACCAACGAATGTGACAGAAAGTGTTGCATTTGGGCTGGAAACCTCAAGAGAAAACGTTCCGTCAACATCGGAAGCGGTTCCATTCAACGTACCCGTTTCTACAATAGACGCCCCAGGCAGTGGCTCCTGATCAATAGAGGAAAGTACCATGCCTTCAACCGAGTGATCTTGGGCAAATGTCTGTTTACCCGTGAGCATAGACAATCCCATTAATGTTAAGAGGATTGTGGATGTACATAATTTTTGTTTTAGTAAGAGTTTCATCATGATTGAATTGGTTTGGTGGATTTTATGATACGGTAGGCAGTGATTACTGATTAGACAGGTGGTCTGTAAGTTAGATTTCGCTAAAATTAATGATCAGACGAAGGGCTTAACACAATCTTCACGTTTTGTTCCAAAATCTACCCTGTCTACTTCAAATTTATTTCATTGTTGCACTCCTGTTTGATTTCAGAGAAATTTCTCAGGTTATTCGGATATTAATTTCCACCAAATGATTGCACGATGACACCGAACATGAAACCTCACCTAAATTGATTACATTCTCTTTTGAAAAATGTGTACCGAGCCCAGATATAAGATTATCAAGAAACATTCTGCATCACACCTTAACTGAGAGCGCTCAGGTTGAATCACAATCAAGATTTCAATTGATCCGTAATTTCGGCGAATCATGCAAGTGGAATATCCCAAGATTGATTGTTGCCCAATCTGTTCATAGAAGTAGACAAATTTGAGGATTACCGGCAATTAATTCTCTTCAAGGATTCCCTCCCAGGCTTCCGATAAGGGACGAATGATTTTCTTCTTTACCCATACCTGTCTACCTGACTGATGTGACTGACGGTAAGCCCATTGTGCAATTGAGTGCGTCGTAGGCCAATTATGAAGCACATTCAATTGATCAAAACCATCTTCAAGTTCGTGGTGGTAAACATGACTTCGCAGCATCCAACGTTCTAAATGTTCTTCCGCTGCAAGGAGGTCCGACTTACTTGAATTACACCCCTTGTGCGCTAGTACAAAGTTGTGGCCAAGATCTAGAGCGTACAGACGCCATGGAATAAAGTGATCAATATCTCCTTGCGCTTTCGTAACATTCTTGTTGCAATAAAAGCAACGCCCCAACTGCACTTCCTTGAGTAGTGGATAAAATTTTGAAAGTGAACTGCGTTGGGATCCAAATAGAAATGAACGAAGATCCGAAATCTGGCCCAGAACAGGTAGATTCCGCTTCTGGACAAACATGGACCATGCCCCTTTGATCATCTCCGTAACCATTGAATAGAATGCTCTGAAACAGTAAGCAATTCCGGGCTTTAGCCGTATAAGTCTGCCAACATCGTGGTTCAGATACAGGAATTCTAAACGTTCGGCTCCAAGTGTCTGCAACTTCCAAAGCGGCATGTCCATTACTATGCGCTCTACTTTACTCATCAGAGGCCCCCAGTCATTATGGGTTCTTTCCAAGGAGGCCAGTGACCCTTGGTGTAGGGCATACTGTTCAGCAACACGGTTGATAATGGCTGCTTGTTGTCCTGTATTCTGTTTCAAGATCTGGTGATGATCATTGGTAACAAATGGCGCGGTCTGACACCAGTAGAGGCGAATAAACTGCTGGGCAATATCGGACGTATGGAGTTCTAATTCCGATCCACTATCATCCCCCTTGAGAACACATAGATCGGCGATGGCATGGAGGAGAGCAAATTTGTAACTCGCTGTAAAGCTACCTTCGCTCAGTAACCGCTGAAGTTTTCGGAGGAACACTAATTGCTCTTCCGCAGTGGGTGGTTTGGTGTTACTCATCCTTCCCAATATATAGCACGCTCAGGCAAAATCCAGCGAATACCCCCTCTCGGATCTGCTACATCTCCCTTGAATCGGGGGATAATATGCACATGGGCATGTTGTACCGTCTGACCAGCGGCCAAACCGTCATTGAGTCCCACATTGAAACCGTCAGGGGCAAAGCGAGAGTATAATTCATCCCTTACCCGTGCTACTAAACGCCAAATATCCGCTTGCACCTCTGGACTCATCGTAAAGAACGAAGAAGTATGGACTCGGGGAATCACAAGTGTATGACCAAGACTCACAGGAAACCCATCCAAAATAGCTAAACCATGCTCTGACTCGGTGAGAAGGGACCTATCTATAACGTTACAAAAGGGGCAAACTTGACTCATTGATTCATGAAGCCATTGTGCTAATATTCAATAAACGGTGAGGAGAGATTCACTGCATCATCACGCTGATCGTATCGGATGCGGAGAACCCTCTGAATCATCTATGATCTCTATGATACTTGATTAAAGAGCGTGACTACAGAGATGAAAGACTCAATAAAATATAGCGTATTGGTTCAAAGTTGGATCAGCTTCTCATGTGTGAGTGCCTGATGGCGATGATCTGGATACGTTCTTGATCGTTCAGTCAACGAGTACATCAAGTGATCAGTTAGACTTGGAATCTGATGATAGAGCGACTCCAGCCGTGAAATAATCCTCACCCAGACTAATATGGTGATTTAGAATTCCTGCTCTGGTCATTCTGATGATGATCCGAGATGCTCTTCCGGGGTGAATCTTCGCATATTTAGCAAAACTATGAACCGTCACTTGGTCCGCTTGCTCAAGCAGCTTTAATAGGAGACGCTCCTTCTCGCCAAGCTTAATCAAGATATCCTCCGTAAGAGGTTCCTCTCTCATCAATTTACGCGCCTCAGGGCTGGCTACAATACACATATCTTCATATCTAACAAAAACAGATTTTCGTTGAGTAGAATGGTCAAGCACATAATGAGGCCGCTCTGAACTGAGAGGCACTTTGACCACGACTGCGATTCGTCTACGACTCACCTTTACATATTCAAACTCTAAATCAATTCTGGGAGTGCAATACTTTTCCAGTGCACGATTGAGAGCATATAGTTCTTCTTCATAATCTTTTAGCCCCCTCAAGTACCCTTTATCGGTTACACCAATCAATAGGTACCCCCCATGAGTATTTGCAAGGGCAGTAATCTCTCTGGCAATCCGTTCATCAACGGGAAGTCGATGCTTAAATTCAAGACGCAGGCCCTCCCCCTCCGCCACCATTTGTTCCAGATTTCGCTTGGTCATGGTTCCCAAAAAATCTCTGAAAAAATCTAACTTCGGCTTGATTGAAACGAAAGCCCTTGGATTCCAATAATCAACTCACGGTGGACTATTTGCCCGCATGAGGGCAGGCCAAGATTTCACCGAAATAATCGGTCCCTACAAGAATAATCTATACCTATTACCATTCCTCTTGTTTGGCTGAACGAGTCATCAACTGTTGCACAATATCACCCGGCCGCTTTCCACGAAAAAGTATTCTATAAACCGCTTCGGTAATCGGCATATCTATACCGAGGCGCTGTGCCATATGATAGACGGCCTCTGTTGTTTTTACTCCTTCTGCAACCATATTCATAGATCCTGTCGCTTCGGCCAGAGTCGCTCCACGCCCAATTAGCTCACCAAAATGGCGATTCCGACTGAATTGACTGGTGCATGTAACGACCAGATCTCCTAATCCTGTGAGCCCCGCAAATGTCTGAGGTTCAGCACCTAGTACACTCCCGAGACGTTGAATTTCTGCAATTCCCCTCGTGATTAGTGCAGCTCTGGCATTGTCTCCATAGCCAATCCCATCACTAATTCCAGATGCAATCGCCATGATATTCTTGACACTTCCTCCAATCTCTACACCCGTTACATCGTTATTCAAATATATCCGCAGTCTATCCGTCATGAAAATTTCTTGCACCTCTCTGGCTCGTTCCATGTTAGTAGATGCAGCAACCAGAGTAGTCGGCTGTCCGGCAGCAACTTCTTCCGCATGACTCGGACCATAGAGAACGACCAGATTCCCTCTTGGCACTGGCGGAGTGAGTACATCTGCCAGAACAGCAGTCGTCGTTAATTCCGTCCCCGTCTCAATTCCCTTCGCCACAGATATCACGGTTGTCTCCTGAGTACAATAACTAACCAGATCGGTCACAAGTCTCCGTAGAGCATGCGATGGGGTAGCCATTATCCAGTACTTGGCATGCCCTGCTGCAACCGCTAGATCCACTGTAACCAATACAGAATCGGGAATCTGAATATCCGATAAATATTCAGGATTGAGTCTGCGCTCAGAGATCGCGCTCGCTACACTTTGTCGACGAGCCCATAAGACAACCTGATGTCCTGCCTCAGCAAGACCAACAGACAGTGCGGTACCCCAACTGCCAGCACCAAAAACTGATACAGCGAGCGACATTCGATAACAGAACGGGGCTATATTTCGCCGCGTCCACGCATACCGTGGGCTGGTCGAAAATGTTTAACCTTTCTCTCAGTTCCCGAAATAAGACGCTGAATATTACTTCGATGAGCATAGATAATGGCTAGCGCGAAGATAATTCCAAATATGAGGAGATTCCGATCTACTGTTTCTACATTGAAAACAAACAGTTGAATGGCAACTGTGGCTGGAAACATGAGAGCAGCGACCATACTGGCCAGAGACACATATCTTGATCCAAATAATACCGCCGCAAAAATCCCTATCACAATCCACATGGTCTTGGGGGTAATTGCAAACAATACTCCTGCTGCTGTATTGACCCCTTTTCCTCCCCGAAATCGAACCCACACCGGAAACATATGTCCTATGACTGCGGCAATACCAGCCAGCAAACGGATCACGGATTCCACTTGCCAAAAAGCGAATCCAGAGGGAAGGTCATCAATCCGGATGGAGGCAATGATTCCTGCAGCTAATAATCCCTTACCAACATCTATGATCGTCGATAGGACACCTGCTTTCCAACCCAGTACACGGAATACATTGGTTGCTCCGGCGTTAAGGCTTCCATACTTACGTACATCAACCTTATAAAGTAGCTGTCCAACCCAGACACTCCCAGGGATAGATCCCGCAAGATAGCTCAAAATAAAAATCAGAATAACTGAGCCCATTATATAGGTATTTCAAGGCGGAGAATACTGTCGTAACGGAGTCCCGAATCTACGGCATCCAACTCAATATACAGTGCCAATCGCAATAGGTGTCTCATGATGAATTTCTGCGATGCGTTGCAGATCTTGTTCTGCCGATGGCGGTAGTATAGCAATTAACCCAATGCCCAGGTTAAATGTATCCCGCATATCTTCCTCTGGTACTGCTCCTCGCTCCTGAATGAGATTAAAGATAGGAAGTCGTTCCCAGCTTTCATAATCAACCTGGATCCGAAGCCCATCTGGGAGTATACGTTCCGTATTTCCCTTAATCCCCCCTCCGGTGACATGAACAAAGGCATGTGCGTACTCTTTAAGGTCACGGATCAGAGGAAGGTAACACTTGTGGATACTGAGTAGTTCTTCCTGAATGCTTTTCCCTTTTAATTCTGGAGGCCTTTCATCAGGCGAATACCCCCAGAGAGGTCCTAGCAAAACCTTGCGAGCAAGCGAGTAGCCATTGGTATGAATCCCCGAAGAGGAAATGCCCCAAAGCAAATCACCGCTCTGAATCCTGCGTCCATCTATGATATCATCTTTATCAACTACACCCACGATCACGCCTGCTAAATCGTAGTCTGTTAGGGAATAGAGGTCAGGCATTTCGGCTGTTTCTCCCCCAATCAGAGCAATTCCAGCATTCTTGCACCCGCGTACAAGCCCTTTCATGACCGCTTCCATCACATCAACTGAAAGCTCTCCAACTGCAAAATAGTCAAGGAAATAGAGGGGGGCAGCTCCACAAACCGCTACATCATTAATGCAGTGATTAACCAGATCCTCCCCTATCGTATCGTGGATTCCAGCCTGGGCTGCCACCTTTACTTTGGTTCCCACTCCATCAATAGAGGATACCAAGACGGGGCTTTTATACTGAGACAAATCTAATTGAAAGAATCCACCGAATGCTCCGACATCACGAATCACCCCAGGAGTGTGGGTTGACTTAATCAGCGGCTTCACTCGGCTCAGTGCTTTACCGGCTTCTTGAATGTTAACACCTGCTTCTTTGTATGTACTCATCGATTTGTTTTACCTATGTAGGCTTGCAAATATACATTTGTTTTGCGAAGAAGGCTGAGTCGAACAGGTCTAGACCAAACGTCAAACTTCCGTGACTCAATATATGCCAGCATTTGAAGCCCGCCAATCCAATAAATTCGGAATTGACGTCGACACCATCCATTCAAGTCGCTATTCAGGGGATGACATGCGGCAAATGCATCCCGGGCACGAACGATCTGTTTCCAGAGAACCGATTGAATCTCTTTGGATAATGACCCTTTGATCAGGTCAGTCTGAGTAATATTTTTACTCTCCATCATATCCCGAGGAATAAAATGCCGTCCTTCTTGGAGATCTTCTTTAAGATGAGTGACTGACCGAGTGAGAAAGATCGCTCGTGCAAATTGCTTCACAGGAGCTTCAATCCAGTTTGAAGTGTAGCCAGCCAGTTTAGCCAACAGAATTGCATGAGAGCCCGCGTAGGCATCTATGTATTCAAATAGTTCCGATGCTGACTTTGGGATCGGAACTCCTCCTCTGTATACCTGCGAGTCAAGAAAATGAATGGGCAGGCAAAATTTTTTACATACAGAGAGGGCTTCATCGCGGTAAGTCATAGCGGATGGTTCGTCTTGAACTGAACGATGCCAGTTCCACAGAACTACTGCTGCCATACGCAATTCTTTTTGAGGCCAATCTGGGGGAGCAAAGGGTGTCATGGATTAATGCCACGATTCCAATTTCTTGCGGAGAGCATCTGACGTAGGCGCCAGAGATTGTACACGAGTTGGCATTGATTCAAGTCTCATCAGCTCAGGGACAGAATCGGGGGCACACCCGAGTGCCTGCTCTATCATAGCAGGAAACTTTGCTGGATGGGCAGTTGACAGCACAACGACTGGATCTGTCCAATCTCGAACAGCAGCAAGTGCAACGGCTGTATGAGGATCGGCAATGTATCCTGTCTCCTCATAGACTCGTCGAATGGAAGTGAGTGTATCCTCATCCGAACATGAGGTTCCATGGATCATGCCTCGCATTTGATCGTCCGTTAGCAAATATTTAAGGCGTTCAAGATTACTTGGACGTCCGACATCCATGGCATTTGATAGGGTTTGAACCGATTCTCCGAAAAAATCTCCTTCACCTGCGAGAAATTTAGGAAATCCATTGTTGGCATTATGAGCGGCTATAAACCTTCGCACAGGAAGCCCACACAGAGATGCCAAAACCCCTGCCGTCAAATTTCCCAAGTTACCACAGGGAACACATACATCTGCAAATTCCCAACTACCTCGTGCAAATGCCCAATAATAGTAGAGCATCTGAGGCAGCAGCCGTCCCACATTAATGGAGTTAGCAACTGATAGGTTTAAGCTGCCTGGAGAAACCAGAACTTCCTTAACCATGGCCTGACAGTCATCAAACGTCCCCTCAACAGCAAATGCACGAACCCCTGTTCGTCGGGCGATGAGCTGTTTTTCTTGGGTGGGGCTTACTTGACCCTTAGGATAGAGAACGGCAACTCGCAAATTTGGAAGATTACCGAACCCATCTGCTACCGCACCTCCCGTGTCACCTGATGTAGCGACCAGTATTGTTAGAGGGGCCTCTTTAAGAAAGTGATTCATAAGACGAGACATTGTACGTGCCCCGAAGTCCTTGAATGACAATGTTGGACCATGAAAGAGTTCAATTACCCATACATGTCCCACCTTGGCCAGCGGAAT
This sequence comes from Rhodothermales bacterium, assembly GCA_965209015.1. GTDB lineage: Bacteria > Bacteroidota > Rhodothermia > Rhodothermales > Bin80 > Bin80. Next base: position 1,841,488 of record OZ242367.1, read on the forward strand.
GGGGAAATTGAGAGCACCCTGCAAAATTGAAGATAAGACGCTTTTCTGTATATGATTTTCCAACCATGGAGAGAGAATTTCAGTTGCCATGGTAGGGAAATCGTCTGCCTCTTGCCAGATCTGAGGTTGAACCTGAGGAAATGAGTGTGGAACATAGAGACCTCCGTCAGGCGCAAGCCCCTGTAGTAGCGCCGTTACAAAATCTGACTGTAGCGTTTGGTTACGTGTGCTACTATACTTCATGCTCACTCACACTGGCGTACCCCTATCATATCAGCTTCCGTGATGATTCCTTTTGCACCATCACCAGCGGCCTCAACCATCGCATCACAGAGTTTGGAGATGGATTCATTGTTCTTTGGAATCGCAAACATTGCTGGCCCAGATCCCGTCAGTGCTACCGCACATGCACCTGCTTCCAATGCAGATTTCCGAACTGCATCATAGCAAGGTACGAGACTTGCTCTGGCGGGCTCTACGATTCGATCGCGCATCATGTATGGTGCAACGGCCTCCCAATCACCGACGATTAATGCATGGAGCATAAAGACCAGATCGCTTGCATTATGGATTGCATCAATTCTTGGCAATACAGAAGGCAGAATCGTCCGAGCATCTGCGGTAAGGATCGTTCTCTTTGGCAAGACGATCACCAGAGGTAATGGTGCAGAGAGCTGGATTTTACGGTAGTCAAGTGGACTGACAGGAGAGGTAAGTACAAGTCCACCAAAGAGAGAGGGCAGCGCATTATCTCCATGAAGAGTTCCTCCACTGGCTAAGCGCTCAGCTTCCAGAACCGCATAGGTTAGTTCACTCTTGCAGAATGGTAATCCCAAGAGAAGATTGGTCGCCCATGCGCCCGCAGAGGCGCTTGCAGCAGATCCACCAATCCCCGACCCCAGAGGAATACCCTTATGGATAGTTAAATGAAGTCCTCGTCTGTCTCCTGCCTTGGTCATTACCAAATGGGCTGCACATCCCGCGGTATTTTCAGCAGCAATGAGCGGGATGGAGGCAGAGGAAGAGATCGAAATCCCTGGCTCTGGTGAAAATCGGGCCTCAACAATGTCCCCAATCCCCTTCACACATAAGCCCAATGTATCAAATCCAGGACCAAGATTGGATAAAGAGGCAGGACCAAATACCTTAATGACTGAACTAGCTTTATTTCTGTCTGTCAAATCACATCAATCATTCTTCACACTATCCTACATGAGGGAGACTCTTGGGAGAATCTTCATAGGTAGAATTCAGAACGAATATTTTGTTTGTAGTTGATTCAAAATTTTTTTGGTATTCCGAGGAACTAGATCCTCAGAGACCGCCATTCTCACTAGGTCATCAGGCGTGTCTATATCATACCACTTGGGTAGTTGAACTACGTTTGCCTCCATCTGATGCGCACGGTCCAATGTATGTTTATACACATTCGGTTGACTGAAAATGATTCCATCAAATAGTCCTCGTATCATTGGATTCATCCCAAGGAGATAATACCCTCCATCGTCGGTCGGACCGATACACAGAGAAGGTGGATTAGCCAATGAGTCATAGGCATCTTGAATGAATTTTGTCGGCAATGTGGGATGATCGGTTCCAATAATGACAATCTGCTTATAGCCTGCCGCCTGTGTTTCGTAAAACGCATTGTGCATTCGTTCCCCAAGTCCTTTTCCGTTCTGTTGATGGAGCGTAGCACCATAGATCGGAACATATGGAGTCGCTCCATCTGACATGTAGAGACGCACCGAAACACTCAGGGAAATATACTGATGCATGCTGTCAATGAGAAAAGCACGATATAGATCTGCTGCTTCTTGTGGTGTAATCATGGTCGTCAGTCTGGACTTTACTTTACCAGCCCGAGGAGAGCGGGCGAATACGATCAATGCCCTACCCTTCATATTGCCTCTGCTCTCGCATCCGCTTGATCACCTTATGAATTCTTTGTGCAGTCTTTTCAATATCAACCTTTGTAGTTGAGAGTCCGAGCGAAAGCCTCAAGGATGCACGAGCGGTATGCTCGGGAACGCCGAGTTCCGTCAACACATGACTTGGAGTAATTGCACCACTGGTACAGGCAGAGCCAGCGGAAGCGCATACGCCTTCCAAATCCATGTTGAGTAGTAACATCTCTCCATCTAAGGGGATCTCATCCACCGGCTTGAATGCCACATTGAGAATATGCGGAGCTGAGTTGGACGGTGTATTCACAATCAGTTGGTCGCTAATTAAACTGAGCAGGCGAGTCTGCAATTCATCTCGTAGTGATCTCACTCGGGTTGAATGTGCTTCTTGGTTAGCCGCAATCAGATCCATTGCTGTAGCCATGCCTACGGCGGCGGCTACATTTTCGGTTCCGCCGCGCCGCCCACGCTCCTGTGAGCCTCCTTGTATCAATGGAATTAACTCTACCCCCTCCTTCACATATAAAATCCCGATTCCCTTCGGGCCATAGATCTTATGTGCGGAGAGAGACATCAGGTCAACCTTTAGGGATTCGGTGTTCAGAGGTAACCAGGCAGCTGCTTGGGCGGCATCTGTATGTATTCGGACTCCATGATCACCGCAGACGGAGGTAATCTCATGAATGGGAGCAAGTACACCTGTCTCATTGTTGACATACATGACGGATACCAATCGGGTATGAGGCCTAAGGGCATTGCGAACAGCCCTTTCAGACAATGTCCCCGACTTGCGATCGGGTGATAGATAGGATACCTCTGCTCCACGAATTTCTAGTGCATCAGCTGGTTCAAGTACTGCTTTGTGCTCAGTGGTTGCTGTAATTAGGTGCCCACCAGAGGAAAGAAGATTGAGCGCAAGATTATTCGCTTCGGTGGCTCCGCTAGTGAAAATAATTTGCTCGGGCTCTGCACTAAGATGGGTAGCAATTCGCTTACGGCTATCTTCAATTATCCCCCGTGCAGCCCTCCCCAACCGATGAATTGAAGAGGGATTTCCAAAACGATCTTTTAGATATGGCATCATTGCTTCCAGTACCGCAGGCGCCATTGGAGTAGTGGCAGCATGATCCATATAGATTGAATCAATTGAAGATTGATCACGCAGCACTTCCCCAGTTTGTCGGGACACACTCATGTTGATAGACGACTCCAAACGTACATTCTGCTGAAAAGATGAAAGATGATTCCTCTGAAGTATGAAATCGGGGAAGTGAGGACGCCAACGCTGACATTTCAAAAATGGCAACCAATCATGTGCTCAGAACTTACGTGAAGACTGGTAAGGACATTTGAAGCATTTTACGAATAAGGAGGTTGCCAGATTCCACATCTCACTTTACCAGACCAAGCCCAAGTTCGCCATTTTGGGTTCCATAAAGTTACGGATTTCCATTTGATCCCATAATTGGGACTCGTTTCATTTTGGGTATGAGTACAAAAGATTCGCCGAACCATCTCCGCTTTATGCTTTATCTGGGTCATTCTCTGGCCTTATCTTGCATTAAGGAGCAGGTTTCGTCAAATTCAGCCCTTCGCTTTTTCCTCTGGACACACATCGGGCTATTCCAACATCCAAAAATCATCCATAATGAAGTAGAACATAAGCAATAGCCCCCGAAATCAAGACCATAATGGGACAAAAATCATACTTTCGGAGCAAAAAACAGTAGATCCTAAGCGAAAAAACAGTACCTTCCTTAGGGGATGGATACAAATAATAATTTAACTCCGTTGTAGACTATTGAGTATTACGAGGTAAGTGAGCCACTGAATACGATTGATGTGAGCACCCATCGCTCGTAATCGGTGGCTCTTTTGTTTGGAATACTCAACTATCAACTAAAATCATTATATTCCCCGTCAATAGATATAAATTTATGTCCTTAAGTATGTCGTAATTTATTCACATGAATTCGGTGAACATGTTGTTTAAGTTTTAATTTTTGTTTCTTGTAAATAAGTGTCTTTATCTCAGTCGCTTATTTGGCTCTTGGGCTTTCAGATTCATTCCTGACTCGGCATCCGTAAGACCATAAATCCAATTCAACTCTTAAGTTCTGGTTAGTGACTTGTAATTACTTTACTTACAGCACAGTAGCAGTCTGTTTTGCGTTCGTTCTTTTTGCAGGTTGCTCTGATCCGAAGAAAGCGTCCAATTCCAATTTTAAGCGAGTTCTCCAGGAATATCACTCGGAGGATTCTCCTTGTTTTGATGTCGAAGTTCAATTTCCATTGACCTACGAGGCTGAGCATATGTCCTCATTATTCGGTGGACCTATGTATTCTATTGGAGAGACTCGGGAGGCCACATTAGTGAAGACTCTTGTAGATGCAGGGATCGTTGTAGACACCTCTGGAAGCGATTCTGATGATAATTTACGCATTGCAACCCTCACTGATTTTGGTGAATCAATCGCCAAGTCTCATGATGATGATTCTGAGTCATCGGAAAATAGTGATGGTACTGAATTCTGTTGGGGATCAGGGTATCATGTGGATGAGGTGACGAGATACACTGAGCCTACATCCCAACTTGGCATCACTATCTCAATGGTTACATATACTCTTTCCGTGAAGAATCCAGTAGAATGGCCAGGTGGTACACATGAGTTACCTGATGGCATCCAGAGAATGATTTTCCCGTCCCTGTTTGGCTATTACTCTTCTTCTCAAGCACTCGTCTCTGCTGAACCAGAGTCCCAAGAAACCGAACTTGTCCTTATGGGAGATGGATGGGCTCATATTAGTGCTATAGAATAGAGTAGTCCCCTTATTCTAATCTAGTTACTTCAACTCTGTCAATGAATCAGTCATTCACCTAAAGTCTTACTTCGCATCAATAGGGTATTTGCTCTGGGCATTGAGATTCTCAACCCTATTATTGGTTTTGTGGTATTCCTAACCGTTCTGATCGTCTCAATCTTTGCCATGGGAGACGGGTTTTTTTGTGTTATCCTATCTTTGATTTTGGCATCAATTTCTTCTATTCTGGTTTGTGGGCCACTCGCAGTCCTTACAAACATTCAAAATAACCTCAGTCGGTCTACTGACGAAAATATTGACCACGCGGATACACCGTTACCTTCCACATCTTTTGATTCGCATTAGTTGTCACATCCCCTATTGGTTGGTAGATATTTTGCCCTGATTAGGGTTTAGTCCCCCACCCTATTTTCCAGTGACTTGTGGCCGTTCACTTTTGTATCAGAAATCGAAATTGTACCCAAGTTTACCATATTCTTGTGTTCCAAGCTACGGAAGAACCTACGTTCAAGAGCAATACCCTTTCCGTTAGGAGTGGCAAACTTGGGCAACAAGCAATTTTCTACATTCTAACTTTTGCAGAGGACTACTTCATGAGTGTCATCTGACCTTGAGCAAGTTGTACTCCTGCATCCTGTCTTGCAATGATACGATAAATATAGACACTTGATGGCAGGTTGGGAACTGTAAGCATGAGAGATCTTGATACCCCCGCAGATACACCTGAGAACTCTTCAACATGCACTCTTTGCCCTAAAAGATTGAATACTTCAACAGCTAGATCCGTAGTTGTCGGTAAATCCACTATGATATTTGTTGATGGATTGAACGGGTTCGGATAATTCCCTAATAGAGTGAATTCTGATACCGTCTGACCTGTTTCAACAGATATATCTCCGACCGCTTCAATCATCATGGCAGATGCCTGCTCTGAGTAAGTACCTATCCCTGCCGAGTTAATCGCTGCCACCTGAAAAAAGTATTCCTGTCCTGCTGTCAACCCAGTAAGCGTAATCTCTGTACCTTTGGGGTTCGGGGTCACAGAAACCCATTCATCATGAGACATACTCCGGTCGCGACACTGAAAATCATAGGAAATGATCTCCGTTCCACCAGAATTCTTGGGGGCATCCCAAGTGACGAATAGTTTGGTCTCAGACATCAGTTCGACTGTCACGCTGGTTGGTGCACCTGGAAGTGCTGCTGGCGTGGCGGATGCCTGCTCCGAATATGTACCCCTCCCCGCTGAGTTGATCGCTGCCACGCGAATAAAGTATTCCTTGCCAGACGTAAGTCCACTAATCATGATTTCCGTGTCCGTGGGCTTTGGTTCCATCGAAATCCAATCTTCCTGTGATAGACTTCCATCACGGTACTGAACATCATACTTTAGAATGTCCATTCCTGCTGCATTTTGGGGAGAATCCCAGGACGCGTGCAAGGATGTCTCAGAACTCACTTCTACGGTCAAGCTCGTAGGTGCCTCGGGAAGCGCAGACATGACGGCAGATGCTTCCTCTGAGAAAGCACCAGTTCCGGCAGAGTTGATCGCTGCCACCTGAAAATAGTACTCCATGCCTACCGTAAGTTCCGTAAGCGTAATCTCCGTTCCAGTGGGATGGGGAGAAATGGAAACCCAATTATCGTGAGACATAGTTCCATCACGACACTGAAAATCATAGGCAATGATCTCTGATCCACCAGAATTCTCTGGAGCATCCCAAGTAACGAACAGTTTGGTCTCAGACATGAGTTCAACTGTCACGCCAGTAGGTGCTTCTGGAAGTGACGTCAGGATAGCCGATACTTCCTCCGAGTAAGTACCTATTCCATCCGAATTGATTGCTGCCACACGAATAAAGTACTCGTGTCCAGTCGTAAGTCCGCTAATCGTAGTCTCTGTATCCGTTGGATTCGGAGCGACGGAAGTCCATGAGATAGGAGATTCGTTGCCACCTCGATACTGTACATCATACCCTTCAATATCTGTTCCGAAGGTATTCGTGGGAGGATCCCAAGTGACGCTCAGAGTGGTTTCAGATTCCACTTCAACGGTTACATTGGTCGGTGCCTGTATACGTTGAGTCATCAGAGCAGATGCTTCCTCTGAGAAAGCACCAGTTCCGGCAGAGTTGATCGCTGCCACCTGAAAATAGTACTCCATGCCTACCGTAAGTTCCGTAAGCGTAATCTCCGTTCCAGTGGGATGGGGAGAAATGGAAACCCAATTATCGTGAGACATGGTTCCATCACGACACTGAAAATCATAGGCAATGATCTCCGATCCACCAGAATTCTCTGGAGCATCCCAAGTAACGAACAGTTTGGTCTCAGACATGAGTTCAACTGTCACGCCAGTAGGTGCTTCTGGAAGTGACGTCAGGATAGCCGATACTTCCTCCGAGTAAGTACCTATTCCATCCGAATTGATTGCTGCCACACGAATAAAGTACTCGTGTCCAGTCGTAAGTCCGCTAATCGTAGTCTCTGTATCCGTTGGATTCGGAGCGACGGAAGTCCATGAGATAGGAGATTCGTTGCCACCTCGATACTGTACATCATACCCTTCAATATCTGTTCCGAAGGTATTCGTGGGAGGATCCCAAGTGACGCTCAGAGTGGTTTCAGATTCCACTTCAACGGTCACATTGGTTGGTGCCTCTGGTCGGGTGTACATAAATGCTGTTGCTTCCTCAGAGTAGGTTCCGATCCCAGCGGAGTTGATTGCTGCCACCTGAAAAAAGTATTCTATTCCCGCAGTGAGTTCGGTGAGTTCAATCTCTGCAATCGTAGGATGCGGAGAAATAGAAACCCATTCATCATGCGACATCGTTCCATCACGACATTGAAAATCATAGGCAATGATCTCCGTTCCGCCAGTATTCTTGGGAGGATTCCAAGTAACGAATAGTGTGGTCTCCGACATGAGTTCAACCGTCACGCCAGTAGGTGCTTCGGGAAAGGTAGTAAGAGTGGCGGATACTTCCTTAGAGTATGCACCAGTCCCCGCCGAGTTGATCGTGGCGACCCGAATAAAGTACTCCTTTCCTAGGGATAATTCAGAAATCGTTACCTCCGTATTCGTATGATCCACAGTGATAGAAGTCCATGAGATGGGAGATTCACTCCCATCCCGATACTGAACATCATAGCCTGTGATCTCCAATGAACTGGTATTTTCCGGAGCATCCCATGTAACACTCAGGGAACTCTCCGAAGCCACTTGGATCGCCACACCAGTCGGTGTATCAGGAAGTAAAGTCATGACTGCGGATGCCTGCTCTGAATACGTTCCCATCCCCGCCGAGTTGATCGCTGCGACCTGAAAAAAATACTCAATCCCAGATGTAAGCTCCTTAAGTTCAATCTCCGTGACCGTAGGATGCGGTGTGACGGAAATCCAATCGTCATGAGACATCGTCCCATCGCGGCACTGAAAATCGTAGGCAATAATCTCCGCTCCGCCGGTTTTTGTGGGAGCATCCCAAGTGACACGCAAGGTGGTCTCCGAGGTTACCTCCACGATCAGGCTGGTCGGTGCATTAGGAAGTGAAGCCAGGATAGCGGAAACCTCCTCCGAGTAGGAACCAGTCCCCGCCGAGTTGATTGCGGCCACTTTGATAAAGTACTCTTTTCTAGCATTTAATCCAGAAATCGTTGTCTCAGTCTCGGAACTGTTCAGGATGATAGAATTCCATGAGATGGGAGACACACTTGCGTCCCTGTACTGAACATCATATCCAGAAATTGCAGATATACCGATATTCGTGGGTGCATCCCATGAGACATGTAGGGAGTTTTCAGGTGCCAATTCAACCGTAACATCAGTAGGTGCATCAGGAAGTAAAACCATGATTGCAGATGCCTTCTCTGAGAAGGCACCCGTTCCCGCCGAGTTGATTGCGGCCACTCGAATAAAGTATTCCAGTCCGGACGTTAGTCCGAAGAGTTCAATCTCTGTTTCCGTGGGATGCGGTGAGAAATTAGCCCAATCGTTGGGAGACATTCTCCCATTTCGATACTGAACATGATAAGCAATGATCTCTGCACCGCCTGTACTTGTGGGAGGATCCCAAGAGGCGTACATCCTATTTTCCGAAATCACCCTAATTATCAAGCCTGTCGGTGCATCGGGGAGCGGAATTAGGACAGCAGATACTTCCTCAGTGTATGCGCCAATCCCTTCTGAGTTGATCGCTGCCACCTTGAAAAAGTATTCTTTTCCAGCCGTTAATTCAGAAATCTCTGTCTCTGTTTCGTAATCGTCCAAAATCATAGAATTCCATGAGATGAGAGATTCACTTCCTTCTCGATACTGAAGATCATAGCCAGTGATTTCCGATGAGCCGGCATATGAGGGGACATCCCAAATGACATACACGGAGGTCTCAGATGTCACGTCAACGATTAAGTTATTGGGAGCATCAGGAACAGGAAGTGGAGTGAGAATGGCGTATTCTTCCTTTGAGTACGCTCCTGTCCCAACTGAATTGATCGCTGCAACCTTAATAAAATACTCCTGTTCGGAAACAAGTCCACGAATCGTAGTTTCGGTGTTGGTGCCTTCCAGCGTCACAGAAGTCCAAGCGATGGGGAAGCCATTTTCGTTCAGATATTGAACATCATAGCCTGTAATCTCCGCTCCGCCATCATTGACTGGAGCAGTCCATGAGACATACAATGAGGTACGAGAAGCCACATTGACTGTCACGTCGGTGGGTGCATCGGGCACGACGGCCAGAACCTCAGCTGTAGTCCCTACACCAGTCAACCATGATCCTGTGCCTATCTCATTCTTGGCAGCAACCCTAACATCATATCTAGTCCCAGGATTTAAACTGGGAATCGTAGTACCAGTAGTTGTAACCGTGGTGGAAGACGTAGGATAGTCGGCCTCCGAGGCCAACTTGTGTTGTACAATATATCCTGAGATCTTCGCTCCTCCAGTTTCCGTGGGTTCTGCCCAAGTCAAGGTCAGTGCATCCGACTCGGTTTCATCTACTGCAAGATCTGTGGGAATGCCTGGAACTGTTACATCGGCAGTCTGGATATCTCCCATCTCAGTTTGAAACCAATCGGAGTATCCCTCTGCATTTTTCGCACGAATCCGAACCGAGTAAAAACTGGATGGACGTAGACCCGTGAAGGTATATTGAAGTTCAGAAGGGAGTATAACCTCAATTGATGTGAGGAAATCAAAGTTAGGAAAGTGCTCTGTTCTGGCTATTTCATATTTCTCAATTGGGCTTCCACCATCATCTTGTGCACTCCATTCTACGGTGAATTGGAATGGAGTAATTGAGAGAATATTTATGTCCTCCCGAGTCAGAGTGGATGGAACTGTGGGGGGAATAGCTTCTACTAAATCAGATTCAACCATCTCATCTGTGCCATCATCGTCCCTGTAAAATACTCGGGCCTTGATCATCACCCCCCGATCAATATCCTGAATGATATACTGACTTTTCTCATCCAATGGAAGACGAGTAGTGATCTCTCCTTGCTCTGTTAAAAAGGTACGCTCCACTTCTACCCCATCTCTAAGAGTAACCCATGAAATCTGGGGGAAAAATTCTTCCAGAGGTGGTTGGCTCCGAGCCATGATCATTCCATCGGGATCATCAACACCAGTCTGATTTTCTCCAAAAAAAATGACTTTAAAGACTCCAAAAGGTGACAACAGTGAGTTTTTCTCATGCGTCAGCGTCAAGCTCCCAATCGGTGCGTCATTCACTGGCTCTACATTAAACGTAAATCTGTACGCCTCGCTAAAACTCTGTTGGGCAATGTTGTCACTGACTTTGAAAAGAAAGCTACTATAACCTTCACCATGTTCGTCTTTACCCGGAGTGAATACTAATAACCCTGCTCTTATTAAGGCAAGTATTGCGTTATGTTGAGTAATATCTTCTGTTAAATCAAACCCGCGCATACTCAATTTCCCATTACCCGTGAACTCGGAAATGATCACGCTTTCCAGTACATCACCTGGGTCGTTGTCTTCAAATGGAAAATCACTTAACGAAAACGTGTACGGTGTGTCTTCCTGAATAGTCCTCACCACATTTTCAGAGGTTGGAGGATCTTGCCTTTTACCCTCCTGTATCGTTCCTATATCATTCTGGGGAGTAAATCCAGACTCTGGCGAAAGAGACTGATCACTATTACCAGAATAAATTTGAGATCCTACACTGGATCTATCCTGCCCGCTGATATAATCTGCAATAGATACCTCGTGGACGAAGAACGTCAGGAAGAAGGTAAGACAAAGTAGTAATGAATATTTGACTTGAAAGCTAAATTGTAACATTAGATGATGGCAATAGCCTTTATCTGTGATAGTCAATGTCTGTCGTGAATAAACAACTCAGTTAAATAAACAATTAATCTTACTTTGGCAAAATACACCATTGTCCTTAATAATATTTAATAAAAATACCATATACCTTAATATTTCATGTTAAATTCACATTTATCCTTAATTATTCCATAAATGCGGTTAATACTTCGTCTTGATCTTGATTTTTTTGGAATCAATTTAATGATGTATCTCACGCTGAAAAATGAATGGTGGAATGAAAGCCATTGCGCTCCGGCTCGCATGAGACAGCAAGAAATTCAGTCAGTTCGTGTTTAATTCGCAATACTCTTTCGTAACGAAATGGGCGGACGGCCCGAAGAGACAGGGTAGATGGACTTGCGCATATGTGGATCATCTTGGTCCAGATCCACCTTGATGCATTTATTACGACATCATGAACTGATTCGCGGCCACAAAAACAGAAATAGAGAGGATTGACTGCGAGTTTAACCTTTACATTCCGAAATCCTACTCCGCAGAATCGGGCTAATGTACCCCTGAATGGCTGTGTGGTCATTTCTGTGTGTCACTGACTGAACTTCAAGACCATATCAGTTCTATGAATTGGGTGGGAAATTCCGAAATCTTCGTGAGTGTTGTGAGATTACTTCACCAATGTCATCTGTCCCTTGGCAAGTAGAGCACCCTTATCCTGTCTTGAAATAAATTGATAGATATAAACACCTGATGGCAGGCTAGGAACTGTAAGCGTGAGTGATCTTGATTGCCCCGCAGAGATACCATAGAACACTTCATCATGCACGGTCTGTCCAACCAAGTTGAATATCAACACAGATAGATCAGTCGTAATCGGTAAGTCTACCAGAATATTTGTTGATGGATTGAACGGGTTCGGTGTCTAATGACAAAACTTTTTACTGCCAGCAACGATTTTTTACGGTTTTTGCTATGATTAAATCTTGGGATAATCCCAAAGATAAATTGCGCGAATCAGTGAATTCTGATACGATATGACCAGTTCAGAGAATATTCCCCCGGCTGTTTCAATCATCGATGCAGATGCCTGCTCCGAGTCCAAGTATGTACCAATCCCTGTCGAGTTAATCGCGCCACCTGAAGAAAGTACTCCTGTCCTGCTGTAAGCCTCGTGAGAGTTATCTCTGTGCCTCTTGGATTCGGGGTTATGGAAACCCATTCGTCATGGGACATAGCATAGTTTTGTCCCGGCACTGAAAATCATAGGCCATGATCTCCATTCCCCGGTATTGATAGGAACTTCCCAGGTAACGAACAAGGTGGTCTCAGAAGTCACTTCCACGATGACACTCGTTGGTGCATTAGGGAGAACTGCTGGTATACCAAATACCTGCTCCGAGTACTGACCAATCCCCACCGAATTGATCGTTGCCACCCGAATAAAGTATTCGCGTCCAGACGTACAGTCTGTTGATCATGGCTTTCATTGCCATGGGATTTGGCATCATGGAGTTCCAATCTTCGTCGGATACACTTCCATCACGATACTGAACATGATAACCAGTGATATCAGTCATGTCAATATTCGTGGGAGGATCCCATGAGGCGCGTAAGGAGGTTCGCGAAGTTGGCTCCACATTCAGGCTTGTCGGAGCCTATGGAAGTGCAGACATGATTACAGATGCTTCTTCTGAGTATTCCAGTAAGGTATAATAGCAGAATATTTCCCTTTTGAACTATCCCACCAAGTTGATTCCTAAACAAATGGTTCACGCTTGGGACGGAGACAAGAATGAGAAACAATCCAGACTTTGATCTTTGGTAGAGCGCATTCACTACCTTGGATGACAAAACCAGTGCGAACGATCATCCGTGTTGGATAGAGCACCTTAAATCCCGTACGCTATCGGTTAAGGTTGCACCATTAGAAGTAATCATATCAACCGCGTCTTTATTTTGAGAGTTGACCTCAATAGAACTTAAAGAACTACCGTAAAGTATTCAGGTACAATACAGATGTTTTAGCATTAACTGCATCCTGAAGCGCCTAATTTTTTAATCATTTCCTGTTTCTTCTAGCATTGATTTCAGGGAAATGCGTGTCTCTGCCCCTCTACATCGTTGCCATGTGCAGAGCTGAGCGTCTCTCGCCACTTCAGTGATTCGTTAGTTCCACTCCACGCTACATGGAAAGACTTGTTATTCGCGGGGGCAGGTCACTACGCGGAGTACTTCAGATTAGTGCTTCAAAGAACGCCGCACTTCCCCTCATGGCCGCAGCAGTTCTTCCTCATGGAGTCTCCTATATAGATCATATTCCTGATTTGCGTGATGTCACTACGTTTTCTCAGGTGATTGAGGCCACAGGAGCTTCGGTTGAACGTCGGGGCCACGGGCTTCAAATTGATTCGGCGAATGTTTCATTTCCTGAGTCTCCTTATGAGCTTGTTAAGAAAATGCGAGCATCATTCTATATGCTTGGAGCATTACTCGGCCGCTGCGGTCAAGCCAAAGTTTCTCTGCCAGGGGGATGCGCTTGGGGACCGCGCCCGGTGAATCTTCACCTTGAAGGCCTCAAAACCCTCGGTGCTGAAGTTCATCTTGAAGAGGGCTATGTCATTGCGCGCGCGCCTCAAGGAGGGCTGCCAGGCGGATCATTTCGGTTTGAACCTTCAAGCGTTGGTGCCACAGTTAACCTTCTCCTCGCTGCCAGTCTTGGACGAGGTGGTAGCCGAATTGAAAATGCAGCGATTGAGCCAGATGTGATCTTGTTTTGCGAAATGCTCGTAGCAATGGGCGCCAAGCTACATGGAATTGGGACATGTACGATTGAGGTTGAGGGGGTACCAGAGCTACATCCTGTGACTTTTAGTAATTGCCCAGACCGTATTGAACTAGGCACGTTTATGATTGCGGCAGCGATTGCTGGCCTCCCCGGGGAGTCTGTCCATCTTCTTCGTGCCAACCCTGATCATCTGGGAGAAGAGTTTCTGGATGCCTTTCAACGCACCGGAGCTACCTGCGAAGTGAAAGGTCACACCGTGATGGTCACTCCCCCCGATGATATCCAACCCGTTTCCATCACTACTGGCATTTACCCCGGATTCCCAACTGATTTACAGGCCCAATGGACAGTCCTCCTATCCTGTGCCAGCGGGACAGCGACCATTACCGATGAAGTATATGGAGATCGATTCAATCATATCCCTGAACTGGGACGAATGGGTCTGAAGGCGAATGTGAGTGGAAATCAAGTCACTGTTCAAGGTGGAGGGCAACTAAGCGGAGCACATGTGATGAGTACCGACCTTCGTGGAAGCGTATCGCTAGTCTTGGCCGCAATGATCGCAAAAGGTACGTCGTATATTGGTCGAATCTATCATTTAGACCGAGGCTATGAAAAGCTTGAATCCAAACTCGGTCAATGCGGAATTGATATTCGCCGAGAAGATTATGACGAATTTGCGTCTCCAAATCAAGTTTAACGTCTAACTGATTTCAGATTATGCCAGTGAATTGGTTGGGCCTCGAGATTATCGGACGGGTGGCGTTGCTTGTAAGGCCCCGTTATTGCAAGGGCAGTCTCGTCCTGTTTATAAAATTCGTACAGACTCTGGGCTGCTTTCAACTCCTCGGTTCGATTGAGCGCACCAAGAGCCAACATCCGATTATATAAGCCACCCAGATCTTCAGGATCTATCTCTAGAACGCGGTCAATCCATTGCAGGGCAACCTCGTAGCGTTCCATCAAGTAGTGCATCCTTGCAATGGAAAGCAGAAGTACACGATCATTTGGATATGCTTCATACACCTTCATCCATTCATTTATCGCATCGTCATATTGTCCATATCCTTTTAGTATTTCCGCACGGAAGTATGCGGTTTTTAGGTATCCAGTTTGCCTCTGCTCTGCAATGCGCAATTGGGATTCTGCACCATTTAGGTTCCCCTCTGCTAAATAGACTCGGGCCAAATTAATCGGCCCCTCTGGGCTGTCGGGGGCAATGATGGAAACCTGACTAAATGCGTCCAACGCACCTCGCGTATCCCCTTCAAGAAAGAGGCCAATCCCATAATCATTCCAACGTTCCCAGAGTGCATAGGTCGAGTCTATAGACCCTGATCGCGTTGATGACGCCATGAGGGTGATCGGTATTTCCTGTACTTCACCCGGATCTAATTCCCATTGTCTCAAATCGACTTCTTTACGAGCCAATGAATCTGGCTGCCCTGGAGCTACTTGACCACGAAATGTCCAATTATGAAAGTACCACTTGAATTTTCGGTGATACAATTGGGCTGAAAGTGTGTGGATCGTAACTCCCGAGGGGACCTGAAACTCATAGTGGACGGTATGTGCAGTTCCTGGTCCGATCATATTTGCATAGACAGTTGCGATCCAGTCCTGTGCATTCCTGCGGTTAATTTCTTGACTAGCCCGATCCACCTGAACAGCTCCCCAAAAATGAGCAGTAGAATCTACTCTACCCTCCCGATCAACATCTCCCGAGATAAGGATCTCCGTCCCTGACTGATCTTTCGCAGAAAATTCAAGCCACATCTCATTTGAATCGTTCGTCCCGCCAGGAAGCAAGTGACCAACTTTGCGATTGCGAACGACAACGGTAACCCTCACCTCAGATCCAGGTCTAAGAGGGGGCATCTTATCCAGAGGTTCATAGGTTTTACCATCTACCATTACGGAAAAAATGTCCACTGACGCAGAGGATTGCAACGACTTTTGGACTTCCTCAACCTGTTTGGGATAACCTTTGAGTTGAGGGATCGCAGTGTTGGCAGCAGCAAAGGTGTGGCTTCGGATGAATCCTGCCTCCCCACCCTGATCATTAGATGCGACCTGAGGCATATGGCAATCAACACATGACAGGGGAGTATCTGGTAAATAAAATGATCGAACAGTATTTCCACTTGTACCACTATTATGCCAAGCATCATATTCATTCTGTCCGCGCTTCCAGCGATAATTGTTCACCTCAGGAGGCAGGCCTACTTTGTGACACGTTCCACAGAACTCCATGGTTTGATGTACGGGCTTCAGCATAGCTTCCCTGTGGGGATCAGGTTTTGCCCGTACCAAAGTATTGTGAATCCATTGTCCCGCATCATCTTCTGAACGGGCAAATGGATATTCATCAGGAGCAGCAATCACATATCTGCCGTTTCCTTTAACGTCACGTAAGGTTTCTATGGCATGACAGGAAAGGCATGTAAGTCCAGCATTCGCGGTAGGATGTTCAAAATCGAGGATCTGCTCATCCGTTAAACGCCCTGTAAAGAGAACTAAAGGATCATGACATGACGAACACCATCGTGTGGGATCATTGCCACTTCGTTCAATTAAGGCCTCCACACTCTTTCGGTAGTAGGGGTTATTGAAAGAGGAAAAGCGATGCGCTGATGATTCCCACTGAGCGACTACATCGGGGTGGCATCCTTGTTGTCCACACGATTCAGATCTGCCCAAATCATCGTCACTCAAATATCCCTCATGGGCCAAGATGGCTTGGGAAGCAGATAATGGATTACCCTCGATCCGATCTGCGTAGATCGTGCCCCTGTTCTGTAGCCAAGGCACAAGCCCTCCAATCAATGTGACCACTAAACCAATGCCAAGAGTCAAGGACAATGGGTGTCTCCACACTTGTAAACCTCCAGACCGGAATGCCTGCCCCCATTCCAAAAACCGATATCGAATCCCCTCTTTCAGAGAAACATGTATTACGAACCCAATTATTGCTGTAGCAACTGAAATCAGGTGCACATACAGCAATAGACTGCCAGCCCAAGTTGATCCCAGAAATACAAGCCCAAACCCAGAAGAAAGAAGTGCAATCAGGGAAGCACCGGTGACACTTCCCGCCAAGGCAGCTTTCAAGTTACGGCGCAAAGGCATCTTTGCTAAATGAAGTGTCAAAAATATTGCCGAGGGAAGGACGAACAGAGTACCTAGTCCAATGTGAAGCAGTACATTACTCATGTAGAGAAGTGCAGTGGACCCCTCTACGATATATAAGAAGAAGCTATTAACTAATAGGACCGTAAAGCCTCCTAACAAGACAGCAACCAATCGTCGCTGACGCTTAGGCAAACGTATGTAGCGGGTACGCAGACGCGCCATATTAGTAAATTGATTCCGGCCACCGAAGCTGTACACCCTGTGAAATCAATAGATCCTGAAACTCACTCAGGTGTGCAGTACGCACTCCTTTGGGGCTAATTGTTTTTGCGTTGCACCAAGCAGCTAGCACTCCTGCCGCTTCGCCAATATTCCATTCAACAGGATGAAGCCGATAGCACCCTCCAGTGATATGCGTTACTCCGATATTTTTTGCAGCAGGGATTAAATTTTCTACTCGAACTGGAATGAGTGCCCCCAAAGGGATTTCAAAGGGTAAGGAAGCCACATCTATGTAGTTATCCCCACCAGTGGATGGGTGTAAATCAATTCGGTAACTTCCTACTCCAACAGAATCATGAAAATATTCAGCCCGGTTCGTACCAGCCCGAGCCTCTTCCCCTACATGATCCTCAGTGACTAAAAATTCTGATTGAATCCGTCGTGATTCCCTTAAATAAGGGGCTTTCGCGAGCCCATCTGATGTCCCCAGAATATCTCCGCGTAACCTGAGTCCGGGCCAACCCTGACCTCCATCTTCTCGTGGTACTTCAGTTTGAAGCCAGTAAAAGAATGATAGGCTTAGATCGCGGGTCGCTTGTCGGTGCATTTCTGCATCTGGATTTCCGAATAGATTTCCAGGGATATAATCATTTTGGGGCCAGTTGACCAATGAAATTCCACCCGCGTAGGTCTCTGATTCAAATAACCCTGGGTCTACCAGCCTTCGATAAATCCACAGATTAAAGTGTTCGGTCTCCGCTCCCAGCCGAGGATCAAAAGACGCAGTTCTTGGCTCCAATGTAATTGGATGACTGTAAGTCAAACTAAAAAGCTTACCTGGCCAAGGTGGATCAATTGGGGGTTCATAATCCCTCCAGTACAAGTAAGACTCGGGGCGTTCAATGGTATGATCTTCATCAGGTTGATAATCCATCGCGAAGCACCATGTTGGTGCTTGCATGTTTTGAGGATCAGGGCGTGGAGAGGCATGTAACTCGCCAGTATCGGCCTCTGCCCCCATAATATATTCAGTCTTGGAAAGTTCTAACAAGACGCCATCTTCGGTTGCATCAAGGAAATACTTCGCCTTAATTACTTGATCTGTGGGAGAGACTCGAACGGTCAGAATACGATCACCATTAACTTCGGCAGAACTGGGCTGTACATTCAGGAAGATTCGAAGCTGCCCACTACTCAAATATGGTGCGAACCAGTCACTCAGGATTGAGAGCGCAGCGCGAGGTTCATGACAGAGTCTGGAGACCCCACAGGTACCAGGATTCAGTAGGTCGGCGGAGGGATCAATGAGCGGATACAGCCGACGATAGTAGTTTCGGATACTCTCTCGAAAGGCTAAGTAGCTGGCTGTGGCACCTTGTGTCTCAATCCATTGATGTTCATCAGGTGGAACTCCTTGCTGTGTAAATTGCCCTCCAATCCAGTCTGTCTCTTCGGTCAGAATGACGGTTTGATTCATTTTAAGAGCAGCCAGCGCTGCCGCACAACCCCCAGTTCCACCGCCAATGATCGCAATATCCGCTTCCCATTCCTGTTGATGGGTGGACCATACAAAAAGCCCCGCGCTCGTTAGTTGCAAAAATGATCGTCTTGAGAACATGAGTCAATTTGGAGTGGGATCTTCAGTTCGTTAGCAGGTATTTGCGGGGTTCTACTACAATTTGTGTGGAATGTGGATTATTGTACAGGCCGAAGAAAACATGCAAATACGACTTATCAACATTGAAAAGAGAGGCATCCGATAAGTCATCAAGATTGGATAGGGGTTTTAACGATATTTTGACGGAGCCTGCAATGTACTTTGCCATAAACAATCAAACGCTAAGACAGAACGAATTGAACGACAGGATCCAAGAAATTAAAAACGCTAGTGTGATTCTATTCATCTGGGAGGATTAGACCTCTATCCATAAGTCTCGTGGTAGAACCTATTTCTTTATAGTACTACATCATATCCGGGTTTAAGAATCCACTACTAACAACAAATTCTAGTATGATAGCACCACAAAGTCGCGAACTATAAGTCAAGATCAGTTTAACTATCAAAAAATGAAGGGTTAAAGGGCAGCCTCAAGTTCTTTCCTTGGACTGATCGTCATTTGTTCTGTGTGTAAATTATTGTCTCTGATTTCCGTGACAAACCGAGACTCCGTCTGTCCACATATATCCCCCCAAGGCATTTTTCTAGTCTGAGGATAAGTTATGTAAAGCCAACGTTTCGAGCGCGTCACGGCAACAAAAGCACTATTTCGTTCTTCTTCCATCTTGTCTTCACTCTTTGCCCTGTAATCTGGAAAGATTCCCTCACACATGGTCATAATAAACACGATGTCTTTTTCAAGTCCTTTCATGGTGTGAACTGTACTCAACATCAGACGATCTCCCGTTGCATCCCCCTGAAATAACTGGCCAAGAGCAAGAGCATTCTGAAAAGATCGCAATGAAGTTCCTAAACCTTTTCCTCTGAACGTAATCCAGTTTCTGTAAAATTCTTCCAGTTCTTCTATGCTTTTTTCAATTTCTGGAACATACTCAACCTCAGACATGTCAACTTCTCTCAGCTTTTGACGTAGGGAGGTTTTTAATTTATTGATATTGGGTTCCGATGAATCTAATTTGTGAACAGCTAACAGTGACTCAGAATGAAATCTGGTAAGAGAACTATTTGATGTACTCATTTCGTCAGACCAGTGTTTAAGAATATTTTCATCCTGCCATTTCTCTGGAGAATCAACTTTCAGAAGACAACAAAGCTTTCTTCCATTAACCCAGTCCTTGGGATTCAGTTTGATCCTTATCCCGTAATCAAGAATTTTCCCCAAAAGCGAAATTGGTTCTGTTGCTCTCTCAGCCTTCTTTAAGAAGAAAGGAATTGACTCCTCGTGTAGCACTTTCTGTAAAGCAGAAAATACAAACCGATTACGTGCAATTATAACCATACGGCTGAGCGAAATATCGCCTTCAATTTCTTCATGTCGACCTCCACCGATCAAACTCTTTATGGAAGACACTATCCATTTTGACTCTTCCACCTCGTCTGAAAATGATTCAATTCTAACTCTGCCTTCCAGCGCAAATATGTGTTCTTGTTGAGAACCAGGTTTCAGGTTGTTGGCAGCCTTGATTACAAGCCTACTGCTTCGATAGTTCTTATTTAATTCGTATCTCTTTGCAGAAAAATCGCGGACAAAATGTTTGCAAAGATGGTCTGACGATGACCCGTTAAACCCATAAATCATCTGGTTTGGGTCCCCAACCATCATTACACTCGTTATACGATTACCACACAGAGCTTTAAGGAATTCATACTGAAGAAGATTAAGATCTTGCGCCTCATCAACACATAGGTGTTTATACTTGACCCCGTAAATATTAGCTATCCAATCTTGATTTAGTAGAAGTTTGCGAGAGTATACTAGAAGATCATCATAATCAATGCCACCACTATCGAGCAATGCATCCTGATAATCTTGAAAAATCCTCCATAATCCTGGTTTGTTTTTGAATTGGATTTTCGTTTCTTCTTCTCCTAGGAGTTCTCTTTTTATGACGGAAAAAGCATTCATGTACTCACGCAATTCACGCTCTCTATCTTTTTTCTCTATCCCTTTGAGGCCCAGATACTCATCCATATCAATCCAAACGTCGCGAAGAGACTGGATAAACACATCCACACGGTCTTTCTCCCTTTCATAGATGTGAAGTTCTGCGGGCAATCCCATCACATGGCCATATCTTTGAAGAATACGCTCTGCGACGGAGTGTATCGTAGCCACCCAAGCCCTATCTGCTGCTTCGTCACAATCAGACAGCCGGGTTTGCATTTCTTCGGCAGCTTTATTGGTGAAGGTAAGTGCTATAACCCCTTCCCTCTTGGTATTTTCAAGTATATACCTGACTCTTTCGGTGAGCACGCGGGTCTTTCCGGCTCCTGCTGATGCAATCACTTGAACTGCTTCAGATAATGGAGTCTTGACAATCTGCTTCTGCTCAGAAGATAACTGAACCATTACCCTATCCAACTTTTAATCGTTTCAAATATCTTAACAAAGGCCTCGGGTATCATCTCCTTATCATTTGATCTTTTGTTAATCAACTCTGCCAGAAAATCCGCGAAAGAGGGTTTCTTCTTGTCCAGATATTCCAATAACTCTCCATCCTCCATGACATTGAACTTTGTGTACTTTGCCCTCGCATGAGGTTCATTGTCTCCGGTCTCCAAAGATACAAGCGCTTCAATTATTTTCTCCCTCAGCCCAAGAGCACATAAAAGTTCTTTCTCAATATTGTTACCCTCGCTTAGGAATTCACACGAGAATCTCTTCTTGCTCAGGTCAAACTCTTGTTCCTCTTCTATCCTACTTATGGCAGTTTCTACCTCTCTCTTCGTAGTTCCATCATTGTCGCTGATTATACAGACTGGTATATCAAAACTGAACGCAAAAATTAGAAAAGGTCTGTAGTTTTTCCCACCAACACTAATACAATTAATACCTTTCTCAAAAATGGTGTAATTATGATACAGTTCATACATGGCCGGAACTAAGTTCTCCTCAGTAGGTCCTTCAACCAGAATCAATGCTCTGGAGAACAACATCTCTCCTCTGAATCTCATTATTTCCCTATGTAGTCTTTTTTTCTCGGCACAGTTCAAATTAGAGAGAAAAGAAGTTGCTTGAACCTGCCCGTCTGTCCTTTTCAGCATGCGTATTTCATGAAGAGATGAGATTGCAGGGAGATACGGCGAATGCGTACTGATAATAGTCTGCCTCAGTGGATTCTTTCTCATCTGCTGATACAATGTTCTTTGTGCATTAGGATGCAGATGAGATTCTGGCTCTTCAACAGCAATGATCGGAAAAAAGGGCTTAGCTTCCTGCTCATGATTATCGGCCATAAGCTCAACAAAAGCCTTGACTGTAAGCATAGAAGCCCAGCTACGAGTCCCCATTCCATGATATTCCATGGAGAATGAACTTTGGTCTGATTCACCAAAATGTATGCTAAATCTTTTTGCAATGTCTCTTATCTTCTTGGGATAAGGTGTTAGTTCCGCATATCCAGAACCTTCAAATGATTGATTTAAGTTATCCAACTGACTCTTAAGTCCAGTCAGTGGCTTGCTTGCTACCACGGCTTTCTGATTGATTTTGGTGATCATACTTTCCAGTTGACTAACATCAGACGCATCATACTTAACTCTGGATAAGATTTTACCCACAAAGGATGTTCTGTCTCTTAATTCCTGATGAATGTCTCTCTGAGCATCCACTGTTATAAACGGCAATGCCTCAAATCGCCCACGAATCCGGTTACCGTTTTTCAACCCATCGCTCTTCCATGATGAGAACGGCCGCCAGCGATCCAAAGCGTAGTGCTCCACTACGAAGCCTCCCTTTACATAATCATGGCATGCAATAGTTCTTATGGCCAAAAACTGATCGCTTCCAGATTCGTCGCCTTCACTCATTGCGCTTATATTATCACCAAACTCCTGAGTCCAATCATCACTAAAAATCTTGGTTCTCTTTCCTTCCTCATTCAGAGGAACGATTCGAACATCCACGATAATTTCTTCGGATCTGGTATCATCCTGTGCGATGTGGAAGTCATCATCGGTCAAGTATCTTGAATAATCTCCAAGGGCAAGTTGCATAGCTCTTATCACTGAGGTTTTGCCTGAGTTATTTACCCCAATCAACAGGGTTGACCTTGAAAAACTTACTTCAAGATTCTTAATTCCCCGAAATCCTGAAATTCTCAAGTTGTCAACCAGAATATTCATGTTCAATACCTAACCTTATTAATAGCGCAACGGCATCATGAATTCCCTTAAAATAGATCTTGCAAGTGCTCTTTGGTTGGCTCTAACGTCGTCACATCAAATCACATGACAAAGAACCTATTTCCCAAGAAGCAACACCCGAGTACTTATTTTGTTCTAAATTGCAGGGGATCTATGGTCTCTACTGGAACTTAGACACCGGCCGACCTGCCTTAGCTATCTTCTGTCAAGCATACAAATAATGTGACCGGGAATTGCTCAAAGATTATCTTAAAGTAGGGGGCTTAGTAGGCTCGTTTGGAACTAACAGTTGACTATTGATCTTCTCAGCTTGAGATAAATGATTGCATTGCCTGAGGTGGTCCGAATGAACGTCCCTATATGCTTTATTGAAGGCAGTTAGACACATCAAATGCTACATCCGTGCGGACCCGTTCGCCTTCAACTACCTTATCCTTGGATCACCTGCAAGATCTACTGTAAATGTAATTCCACATGCGTCAGGCTAACTCTGCACTGTACCCATAAATAAGGCCTAAAAATGGCATCTTATTTCTTAGATTCTTGACACATGAGTCTATCACAGAATTCATACAAAGCTATGGGCGGCCCCTCCAACCCTGTCCAAGATCGTAGCTGGTCATCAGGATAAGAGTCGTGCTGGTCTAGGTCAAATTGTATGCTTGAAGTTTGGATTTCAGAATAGATTTGGTCACCCTTGTTATCCAGGACGTATGAAGGTATTCCGGTCACTGGACTCATAAGATCAAATTTTCGCTTCGCATCAAAACCGCGACTAAGAAAAATATTGCCAGAAAAAGTCTAAGATATCGAATACTCTGAAATACCGGGAGTTGAGTGTTCAAGATTTTGAGTAACACGCGCTCCGACGGATAGCTTGAATTGGCAGTCTTCCTATGGATAGATTGCCCTCCAAAACTGAGTGTAACCGTTCCTCAATGTCCAGACAGAGATCTGCCGACATGATTGGCCTGGAATCATTGCTCTGTAGTTTCTTCGGTAAGAACTGAAAGCGTATTACTTGCCATACAGAGAAAATCTTAAAGCTCGTTCATGCACAAAAGTTCAGTGAAGTTAGCCTCTTTAAATGAATCATCTCCAGTATGAAAATACGAGATCAGAGGATAGAACTCACAGGAAGTACGGTTCAGTCTTGGAGCGGTCAACTTTCACTGTCGTGAAGGCGGGTTGCTATGTTTGTGAATAACTTTCGATCTCGTTTGATTGAGGTCTGGGAAACATGATTTGGCCATGGGTAGCAGATGGGGATTTTGAATTTTGGAAGATGATCTGCAAGAAATTGTGTCAAATTTTGATTATCAGTTGATCCTTGTATAAATGCCACTGGGCGTTGACCGAACTTGGCATCAGGAATGGGCACGACAATCGCTTCTTCCACTCCATTATATTTCAGGAGGACATTCTCAATTTCTTCGGGACTGATATTTTCCCCACCGGAGATGAACATGTTGTCCTTACGACTCATGATATAAAGTTCTCCAGACTCATCCATATATCCTATGTCACCAGAATGCAACCAACCATCTTCGTCTGTAACACTTTGTAGTTCAAGTTCATGGAGGTATCCTGAGCAAACTGCTGGGCTTCGGAGTAGTATTTCACCGTCATCCGTAAACTTCAGTTCATTTCCTTCCAACAAACGACCAGATGACCCAATTGGAAAGGTGTGGTCACTCAGTGTTATCATGGAGCTCGTTTCAGTCATTCCGTAGGTTGTCAGAATTGGCCACCCCTGATCTAATGCCTTTGCTATATGATGAGGTGGGGTTGGCCCACCTCCTACAATCACGGCTCTTAGAGATAAAGGGGGGCTCTTATCCAAGAGTTGGATCAGTTGTGCACCAACGATAGACACATGAGTAATTTGTTGGGAGGATAACGCTTCAAAGAGTGAGATTTGTGGATCTGGAATGATGATTTCAGCTCCGGAGACCAGACACCGAAAAACAATACTCATTCCTGAGACATGCCAAAGGGGGAGGCGCAGGAGCCAGCGGTCTGTGCTCCTAAGATGCAGTTTGCTAATGGCTCTCTCAGCACTGAAAAGATGGTTTTCAAGCGAATGAACCACAGCTTTTGGTTCGTCTGACGATCCAGAGGTGTGGAGTATGGTTGTTGCATTATGATGAAGACTTTTTATCGTTACTTCTCTGTGTTTTCTTCGTGCCAAAAGAGCTATATCTGCTTTCTTAGCGCGTAGATCTGTTCTATCAGTTAACACCTCTTGGATTTTCAGTTTTTCTAATTCTCTATTTATCTGAACTGCTGGCCAACGATAATTAAGTACACAAACAGGAACACCTGTCTGCATACAGGACAGAATTGACTGAATAGCCTCCAAACCAGTCTCCAAACAGATTCCAAATACTGACATCAAATCATTAGATTAACACCGGGGGAATCCACGGTATATTGAGTCAAAAAGGTCTCAAACTAATGCAGGTTTCCAGACGAATGAAGTCTGGATTGTAGGCAATGCAAATTCGCCTCTATCAGTTTCCTTTAATAATATGGAGAACGGTACGTACTATCATAGAATAATGTAATGGCATGTTTGATGGAATAATTAATTTAAATTCAGAACCTCTTTCAGATCAAGTTAATGATATGAAGAAATCTGATGGTCTGGTGAAGTAATAATAGCGATAATTCCAAATTGATAACGGTGAACCTGAGAATTACCAGTAAGATTAATTAGTCTTCGACTTTATCCTTACCGAAATTCTATAAACCCCTGTAAATCTTGATGATTGAGTTCAATTGATAAATGGATAACTTGTATCCATGACATATTATTGAATGGTGACCTATCAAAGCAACGTTAAGGTAACCCTCAAACAGTACCACCATTTCTAACTCTTCTGTTGACCTTATTCTCTCATGAGTATGATCACATCGGTTCTAATCTACCAGTACAGGTTGCCCCTTGCCTATCCAGTTACTTGGGGAAATAGAACTCACAAGTATCGTGAAGGACTTCTGATATGTTTAAGGACATCCGAAAAAAAAGAGGGTTGGGGGGAGATTGCACCACTACCAAAGTTCAGCCAGGAATCACTCTCAGAGGCGGCAACCCAAGCCTCTTCCCTTGCAAAGAAAATTTTGAACTCACCCGTAAATTCGCTAAGCCTTGCATCCGACAACCTCTATCCATCTGTACAATTCGGATTTGAACTCGCCAAATATAACCTGACAAAGGATAGTGAAATCAAGGCTGTGCATCCACCTGTCGCATGCTGCAAACTGTTGATCCCTCAAAATCAAAATAACACAAAGAGTTCATTGCAAGTGCAAGGTTTTCAAGCAGTAAAGCTAAAGGTCGGAAAAGGGAAATTAGACGATGATCTAAAGTTCGTTCATACGATTTGGAATGAAAACCCCAGAATAGAAGTGCGCATTGATGCAAACCGTACTTGGTCGCTGCGAACGGCCTTGGATTTTCTCAGTGAAACCAAAAATCTGGCTTTGGAATATATTGAAGAACCCCTCAGAGATAAGGACAAACTCTCAGAATTTACCCGTCACAGCCATAGCCCTCTTGCCCTAGATGAAACACTCCGTGAACCCGAGGCAGAGAAATTTAAGCCATTCGCTGATGTATATGTGCTCAAGCCAACTCTCTCTGGTGGAATCACGAAGACGATCAAGGAGATACAACTTGCAGAAATCAACAGAACTCGTTGCATCATCAGTTCCTCCTATGAGTCAGGGGTTGGAATTCTGGGACTCATGGAATTGGCTCTAAATGCTCCGAATGAAGTACATGGACTCGATACTTATAAAGCCCTTGAGCGTGACGTGCTGAATGATCCGCTTCCTCGCAGTGTACCAAATTTACAACCTCGAGGTTATGTCATTCAGAGGAATCACTTGGAGTTGGAAGCAATGAAACTGCTACGCTCTTACTCTATTGGCAATCAACCAAAAGGGTAGAGTCTACCGTTACTCGCGAACCGCCTCAACTGCATAGTAACGGGGTGTAAACCGGCGAAGAAGCGGACGAATTCCATTATATGCGCCATAACTGGTCCATTTTTCTGTTCGCACAATTTTCCAGCCGGCATGCTCAAGTAGCCAATCAAACTGCCAGTCTTCAAATTCATGGAAGTGTCTATCCCATGGATCATCCGGGTTTCTATAGGCAGTAGCAAACCATAACCGAAGGGGCACAGTGGCAATCAGCCTTGGAGCCTGAATTGACCGCAATACATTACACGGTGAAACTAGGTGTTCCAAGATTTCAAATGCGGTAACAAGATCTGCGCCCATACCAAGCATTTCTGGTGACTCTAGATCCCCCTCAGTATTCGTTACTTCATATCCTTCCTGTTGCATCCTCCGCCCAAGCTCATTTTGAGTACCCAAGTCAAGAATTCGCACGGGAGGAGGACATGAGGATCCCAGAAATCTTAGGGTGTTCTCAAATCGTCTCTCGAGTACATTGGAGGTGCTACCCTTCATTGAATTAGATCAACTGCATTGAAAAGGAAACTATTATTCGGTAGCTGAGACTTTTTGTTTTTCAAATCACCCACCCAACTCCAAAGAGTACGCTATACATCAGGGATAGCATAGCCGTATATCCCAGAAGTGGATTCAAACCTTCAGGCTCTCTCCTGGTGATGAGCCAATAGAGTATAGCCACAGAAGGGATCAAAGTCAGTGAAGGAAGGTCTGCCCAAAGATGGTCACCTAAAGCATATCCAATTGAGGGTGGAATTAAGGCGGCAATAATGATACATCCTGCCCACAGTGCGATACCAAAATTTCGACCGAATCGAACCACTAAGGTCATTTTTTTAGCTTTGCGATCCTCATGTATGTCACGGATATTATTGACCGTCAGAATTGCAATCCCCCATAGACCTGGAGCCAAACCCACAATCACTACGGTGGAGGTAACCTCAAGCATCTGGACATAATAGGTGCCTGCAACAGCAACTGGACCGAAGAAAATCAATACGAATAACTCACCAAGCCCCTTGTATCCATATGGCCAAGGACCCGCCGTATAAAAGATACCAGATAAAATAGAAGCAAAGCCAATCACCAGAACCTCCCAACCAGCCCGAAAGAACAAGTACATTCCGAAAAACGCAGCAACCGCAAATACTGTGCTGCTGGCAATCATCACCTTACGGGGTTGAATTAAGCCGGCTTGGGTAACTCGTTTGGGTCCCTTGCGCTCATCTGTGTCTGCACCGCGGATAAAGTCAGCATAATCATTACATAGATTGGTACCAATTGTAATTAGAATAGCACAAAGGGCAGCAATTAATACAGCACCAAGATGAAAGCCCCCGTCTTCCCAAGCCAATGCAGATGCCACAATGATTGGAGCAATGGCAACAGTGAGCGTCTTCGGTCGTGAAGCTAAAATCCAGGCATTCAGATTGCTCATCTTAGGGCTTGTATCCATCCTTATCAAAGTGGGGAGGTCTCTTCTCTAAATACGCTGTCTTTCCTTCCTGCCCCTCCTCGGTCATATAAAATAACATGGTGGCATGTCCAGCCAACTCTTGCAAACCGGCCTGTCCATCACAATCGGCATTGAACCCTGCCTTGAGCATCCGAATAGCAATATTAGAGTTCATGAGAATTTCTCTGCACCACTGTACCGTAGTCAACTCGAGATCATCTAATTTGACAACCGTGTTCACAAGCCCCATCTCCAGTGCTTCGGAGGCATTGTAGGGCCTACACAAGAACCATATCTCTCGAGCTTTTTTCTGGCCAACATGACGGGCGAGAAAACTTGCACCATAGCCTCCATCAAATGAACCAACTTTGGGGCCGGTCTGCATGAATTTGGCATTTTGAGCTGCAATTGTAAGGTCACATATCACATGCAAAACATGCCCTCCTCCAACCGCCCATCCCGCAACCATGGCAATCACTGGCTTTGGACAGGTTCGAATTTGTCGCTGAAGATCAAGGACATTTAAGCGCTGCGTACCAGATCCTTCCTCTTCATACCCATGATCACCTCGTATCCTCTGATCTCCACCAGAGCAAAAAGCATCAGGCCCTGCCCCAGTCAAAATAATTACTCCGATGGATGCATCATCTCTGGCTTTTGTAAAGGCATCCTGCAGTTCGGATACAGTCAAAGGACGGAAAGCATTACGCACTTCAGGTCGATTCATTGTGATCTTCGCAATCCCCTCCGTATCCGTACCTGTAATCCCCGTCTCATACAGTATATCAGTATAGTCTCCAGCATTCTTCCATTCAATTGGACCGTGAACAGATGGGCGATAGGTAAAGTGGTGTTTTCTCTTGGACATATTACAATAATTTAACTTAGATCAGAAGCTGGTTGTACATCAGGAGCTAAAGTAATCAAATCATCCCGACATTAAACGCAAGATGCTCTGAGGTATTCCAAATCAGACAAAAAACTGGATGGGAAGGCTAATCAGAGTGGAGGATAGGCGAACCTATTGCATATGATTGAGAACAGGCATCGTGGAATAAAAACTAGGGGTATACAGATCAATCACTTTGATATAGACCAAATTCATTGAGATTAATCAGATGATTTGAATCTGAAGTCTCAGAGGCAAAAGATTTTTTACGAAAGCTCACCCACTTTAACCCTTATCTTCCTATTGACCTGAGTCGACAAGGTGTATAACTTTCTCGGGGCACAACCGCGAAAATAGTTGGAGGAAAAGACCTCCGCCGATAGTCCGTAGCTGTGCGGTACTTCGGTTTGCTCTGTTGATACCTACCACCTTTCACGCTGCTCATAAGGGACATACTGACGTGTCTCTAGTGTACCGTTGAGTGCCTGTGTAACAGTTCCCTGCAAACGGGCTCTATCCCGAGAACTGTATTTCGCCATAACTGTGTCGCTGTTCAGTAAAGCATTGGCCATGCGTAATAACTCAATTTCCCCAAGCGACGAGGCTAAACTTATGGCAGAACTCACAGTGCCATAGGAATCAAATCCCGCAATATACTTAGCGGCAACCTGCCGCATTCGATCACGCTCCGACGAACTGAATGAACTTAATCCCCAGTAATCTAACATCATGCGAAGAGTCATCAATTGGCTTCCGACACTTAAAAGCATTGTTCCAGGCGGCGGAGTTTCTACAAAATTCAAAACAGGTTCAAAGGCTTTTCGACCAAAATCAATTACTTCCATATGACGTCCCAGCCATGGTAAAATTAGTGGAATTGTGGAAGGATCCCTTAAGTATAGTACTTCTCTCACCAGAGACAACGCACTCTCTGCAAACCACTCACCCTTGTACATGGGCATTGAATCATCTCCGCTAAGTACAATTCTACGAACTCGCTCGTTTTCATTTTGAAGTGCCATAACCAACGCAGACTTAACCTCTGGCGTGCGCTGATCCGATGGAAGTAACTCATAGCCAGAAATACCACTGAACGATACAGTATGGTCACTGCTGAGTAACTGCTCAATCACTTCATCTGGTGAAGGGATACGAGACCTTTGTGCGCCTGATTCCCATACTGTAAGAAAATTAAAGGAAAGCGTTGCCGTGAAGATTAGAGCAAATCTTGTTTTCATGGTCTAAGGTAAGGAATATGATCACATGTCAATGTGAAGATGACAGTCTGGATAAGTACCCCATGGAAGCGGATTAAAACCTAAAGTGTCTGCAATCTGGGACAGTTTATCATAATATGTCCTATCACAGCTTGTGCGGATATCAACCGCCCTGCCACTCATATGATGGCTATTCTGCTTTCCACCAACTGCACGGTTTCCCTTGGGACATCGATAGCCGGAAGTCAATACAATTGGTCTCCCATCCATATCGCGAAGTTTTTGAACCCCATTCATAACACCTGATTCCATAATACCATAGGGGCTATGCTTTCCGAATTCGGTTCCATTCCTCCAGTGTCCCATAAACTCGTTCCAGGAAAAATCCGTGGTTGAACCCCCGCTCAAAAATTGAACGCAAACGGGCGTAAAGCCTACTTCATATTCTTCATATTCTGTAATGAGATCGCAGGTTCTTTGGTCGTTACAGAGGCATTCTTCAACCTCATTATCATGGACATATGGATTTCTGTCCCCATCATCCCCACCCCCTTGGCCATCATCGGAATCATCTCCACCATCATCACCATTTCCTGCATCACCATTACCGTCAAAACCTCCTCCAGTAGTGATGTCTATAAGAACTGAAGAACAGGTAATCTCCAACCTTTCGATGAACGGCAAACACGAGTCTCCATAGATTACATCGTTCTCTACTCTACAGATATATGCAAAATCAATATCACTTACCCAACAAAAAGTAATAATATCGTTCTTTCCTGATATTGGTTTTTGTGTCAATGTCATAGTTATCTGCCTTGGATCTTTGCCGGGGGCATACACTGTTGTTTTGATTGGCTCATACCCGATCGTATACTCGGCAACTATCATCCGATTTTTTCGGAATCCCCCTCTAACCACTGCGCAACGTAGTCCTTAAAGAGAGAAGTATCTAAGCCTATGCCAATGAATTCAACCAACTGCCCCGAAATCCTTTGCCCCTTCCCATCCACATTAGCCACCAACGTTCGTACAACGAATAGACCGGTATGGTTAGCACTGGTTGCGGTTCCCTCAAGAAGCGTAGCGGCGACATACCCCCCGGTGGTGTTATCCCAGATTTCAATCTGATCCCAATCTGGTGAATGCTGTTGCACCATCGCAGCAAGGATCTCAGGAATGGTGCTGTCACTAGCTACCTTATATGAAACATTAGGTAGAGACGGAATAGATTTCTGATCTTCTTCCAAGGCAGTAGTATACCACTGGCGAACAGTTTGAATTCGATTGGATTCTGCCTCAGGTGAACCTATATCTGGTACAAATGAACTGTCGCAGGATGCAAACAACAACAATCCAAAAAGTAGTATCACCTTGAATATTCGGCGCGGAATGAATAGGGATAGGTTACTGAAAACCATCTTCAGATTTGGGTTAACGTCCACTGCGAAATATAAGCCCAGATATTTTGCTTGCAAAATTTGGAGGTTTTGCAAAGACTATCGCTACTATTAGATATTGGGGGGAGGCTTGAATTAAGACAGATCTGCCCCGTACCCATAAATTTGTGAAAATGTTCATTGTCAAGTCATATTCATGGGTACAAGGTAGACCTCGGGGAACACCGGCGCAGTAAATAAAGCAGAGATAGTGAACAGATCCCAAATTCGGAAAATCAATGAACTCATGATATCCCAAAGGGATGTTATTGTAGGTTAAGGCGAAGTACTTGTCAAATTGTTCAACGACAAAAGAAGTGAATCGTCTACCTAGAATAAATCACTTGATGTTTATTGTACTTAGGCTTCCCCAGAAGGCTCTAATAAATAACTTACCCGTTCGCTTATTTCGCTGAATATAGCCTTACGCAGCTGAACGTTCTTCTTAAGATTGACTTTAACCTCAATGATGTGAGGTCCTGATAAATTAGCGGCAGACACCCACGCCTCTTCTAACTGTTGTAATGATTTAGCCTGAGAATACGGAATCTTAAACTGCTTCGCTGCCCAACGAAAATTCATGTGATGGGGCGTCACGAGCGCTTGTTCAAACTGCTCATTCCCCAGTGCAATGGGAAGCATGCGAAAAATCCCACCACCATTGTTGTTGATCACCACAATCGTCACATTCCTTCCATTTAATAGAGCCAAAGAATTTAGATCATGCAAAAGTGCTAAGTCTCCCAAAAGAACAGCCCCTCGTTCAGGGCATGCTTGGGCAATCCCCGCAGCCGTGGCAATCGTCCCGTCAATTCCACTAGCCCCCCGGTTTGAAAAGATCCGAGGGAAGCCGTTAAATCCTATTGGAAAAAATGATTGTAAATCCCTAATGGGCATGCTACTTGCACTCAACAGCCAATTTGAACTGTTAAGTAATCTGGACATCTCCCAGATAATTGAGGGCTCTGATAGTTTGTGTCCCAGTGCAATGGAAAGATATTTAGATATTCTGGAATCCATAGTCGTCCAGAATTGTAGCCATGGTGAATCCATGCGCCCCTTGATTACATTCCTTTCTATCCCATAACAACAATCATCAATATTCATCTGGATCCGGTCTGTCACCACATGAGATGGATCAATTCTATTGGAAGATGGAGAAATAAGCACATAGGTATCGCATGAAGAATTCGCAAGAAACTTTTGCAACTCTTTAGATACCAGCGGTCCTCCAAAATGGAGGATTACATCAGGGGAGTGGGTATGCACAATTGAATCATTGCGCATAATTAGATCATAAAAATTGATGGTAAAGTATGGAGCATGCACTGGTGCACAAATATCTGGGAATAAAGGCCAACCCAGATGATGACACAAATTAAAGATCGACCGCCCTTCTTCAAGAGTTTGTAATCGGCCTACTACTACCATCCCCCGTTTTGCAGCTTGAATTCTCTTCAATAAATGATCATGTATGTTCATTCCTATCCCTCCCCCCCTATGGTAGTGTGTCTGTGGAGGAGCATTCTCTGACCAAGGTATCTCTGGAATAGACTTCGCTTGGTCATCCATCTCCAGTAGCGGCGCGCGGAACATACAATTGAGATGAACTGGTCCCGATTGAGCCTTAAAAACGGCATAATCCACAGTAGAGCGTATAAATACCTCATCGTCTTCGGATTCGGGGGCTGGCAAATCGGCAAACCATCTGGGGTAATGACCAAAAAGATGGACTTGGTCAATGGTCTGATTTGCACCTGTATCTCGCAATTCTGCAGGTCGGTCCGCCGTGAGACATATCATTGGTACAGCGTCTACAGAAGACTCTACTACCGCAGGGAAACCATTCGCTGCCGCAGTACCTGATGTAGTGATCCAGACACATGGTCTACGGATTGCCCGACCGTAACCAAGCGCAAAAAAGGCGCTTCCCCGCTCATCATAATGAACCGAAACATGAGCAGAGGGATGACTCAGCGCAGCTAATGCAAGGGGAGCACTCCGAAAACCTGGTGCAATCACAAACTGGTCAATCCCACAACGAATCAACTCTTCAATGAGGTATCGCGCTCGATTGGTATTCCTCTGAATCATGAATAATCAAATCCTGATTGAACAGGAGAAGTGTAGAGACCAAGCACCCTAGCTAAATCACCAATCTTATGCTCAACCTCGTTCCATTCATCAAGAGGTGTGGATCCCCGAACAATCCCTGCACCAGAATACAGACGCAATGTGGATCCAGATACAAGACCGGAACGAATGGCAACGGCAAATTCAGCTTCATTGACACCCACCCAACCAACCGGCCCCGCATACCATCCTCGGTCAAAAGGCTCTTGTTCGCGAATCAAATCCAAGGCATTTTCTGAGGGATATCCTCCGACCGCCGGAGAGGGATGCAATGCTTCCAGCACTTCTAAGCTTGTCACTCGCTCTCGCATGATTGCACGTAATCTGGAAACCAAGTGTCTCTCAGATGCCAGACGCATAATTGATGGTACCGTATCCATCGTAACATATGCAGCCAAAGATGCAATTTCTTCCTGGAGACTGATCCGTACAAATTCATGCTCACGATGCTCTTTTGCACTTCTGAATAACTCATCAATCATCCGAGCGTCATCAACATCAGATGCACCCCGAGGACGAGTACCAGCCACCGCTTCACTCTCTACGGATCGCCCCTCCCGTCGGAAGAGACGCTCAGGAGACGCACCCAAAAATGACTCATGATCGGATGGTTCAAAGAGGAAATGAAAACTATTTGGAGTAACCTGCTTCAAGAGTTTAATGATGGATACAGGCTCGAGTGAATTAGAAAAATCAACAGCAGCTTCCCTCGCTAGAACAACCTTATCCAAAGATGATGTGCTAAAACTATGTAAAACTTTTCCAACGATGGTTTCCCATTCCTGAAAATCAGGAAAGAAGCGATGCGATAAGGGCTGTGGAAAGAGGCTTGGTTCGCTGGAAGAAGATCCGATGGAATTTAACTGATGGAGAATTGCTTCTCCTTGCGAGTAATCTCTGGGGAGTACAAGGTTGCAAAGAAGGATCGTATGGTTGGAGTTTTTACGAATTTCGAATCGAGGAAGAATAAATCTCCACGCCCCGAATGAACTCCAATATTCAGATTTGTTGCGGAGAAGATCAAACCTGATCCCTCCATAATATCTCACTCCTACTTCGCAATCAGAGAGCATTGTCATGAGACTTGACCGTAACTCCTCAAGATCAGTGGCAGATGAAGAATAACAACAATCCGCTTCACCTAACGCGGCAACCTCAACGCCATAATCTCTCCCAGACCAGTAGATTCTACCCCCCTTAGGGCAGTTCATTAACCAGTGAATTAGAGACATCGCTTCAAGCTCCACCGAAACACGGACGATTCTCTGCTGATGAGATGCATCAGAATTATCCAAATGGTGTTGTATCTGTCCCCGTAATTCACGGACTGAGTCGGCGCCCACATGGCTCTTCATCTACCAGATTCTCTCCTCAGGAGCTCTTATTCTTAAACATCGTCTGGATTATACTATCTTCAATCTCCTGAAAATTAGCAAGAAGAATTCCGTTTTGTAAAGCACTACGAATTATAAAAGCTCTTAGGGTATGGTCTGGTGCTGAAAGTTTATAGAGTGTTTTCCAACAACGGTTCACCAATGGCCTCATCAAGAAAGATAGGATACCCCAACGAATACATATAAACCCGATCAATCCGATAATCACATTCGTGTACTGACCGGACATAGCTAATACTGACATAGCCGTGGCATAAAGAACAGCTTGCAATAATACAGAATCTAAAATTCTCAGTAGAGGGTATAGATGAAGATTTACCAAGGCTGGGGCTACAATTTGCCATAGAAAATAAAATCCAAGTACGGTAACCGACAGTTGCCAAGGGGGACAAAGTAACCCTCCGAGTGCGAGGATCCAGAGTGATAAGGTCTGGGGGGAACGAATCCAGGTATCCGATCTGGCCAGATGAACTTCGATAGGTATCCGCTCAAAGAGTTCTTCTGCATATTCTAATAGAAGATCAACAGTTGTTCGATACCAGATACCGGACTCTGTAAAGATCCCTTGTGGGGTATTTAGATATTCAACCTTGTTTTTTGGCCAAAGTGGCCATCCCATTTGACTAGGATAAAAACTACCCGTTGAACCGAGCCCCTACCCCATTGTTGCTATGCACCCGAACTACTGTGAACCAATATTAATAAAATACCTCAAACGACCGGGAGAAACCGTTACTTCGCGTAGCATTAAGTCTGATGGGAATTCAACCCTTGGCACGACACGCCCAGTTGTATCATCATAAATTTGGGCATAAGATACTAAGGCACGAATCTGTGGGGATTGATAAGCCTGAGAAAATTTCGACAAGGGGACCTGATATGTTATCGTTACAGACTCAGGATCCAACTGAACTGCACTGCTTGCATTGGGAATCCCTTCAATCTCAACTCTTACCCGCTCGTTTTGCCCTTCCGTGTATTGAGATGCCAGTTGTGTAACAGTAGTTTCATTGATTCCTAAGCGTACTAAGCCGGCCAATGAATCAGCCAGACCAACTTGATACTCAACTGCACCACTGATGCTTATAGTGGTATCCGATCTGGTTGGCCATGATACAAGTTGGCTGATTACCGAAACGGGCCCTGAAACCCTCACAGAATCGGGAGTTAATTTGGGTTCACCTGTAAAAAAATACGGTGGTTGAGACACAAACACGACACGGGATTTAATGGGAATGAGCCGTTCAGTTCTTGCCTCCTTCCTCATGTCAATCGTCTGGGGTACAATACTTTCTACATCCACCTCTTCTGGAATTCGAAGCAATAACTGTGTTTCAAGTATCCCCTGATTTGAATCAAATGTGATGGGGCTACTCCGGTAGCGTGCACGGAAACGCTGTACAATCAGATTGATTCCGGGGCCATAGAGAGTCGCACGAATAGTTTCGGGCAATGGCTGTGCAAGAACCGAATCATCCTCAAGGCCTGAAATGCATACAGAATTGATTTCTTGGGATTCAACCGCACAGGTAATGTATTCCACTGACAGAGAATAATCTTCCAGCAAACTCAGCACCAGCCACACAAGGATAGATGCTACCAAGCTGAACATCATGACCCACCGTCGGCCACCAATCGGCTTTGTGGGCTCACTCAGTGTTGATTCCCGCCCGAGAACTACCCATCGAATCCCGTTCCATAACTGTTCAAACCTATTCAGCATGCGCCTGAATTCAACTCAGGTGACAGATAGGATACACTTTACTCACCAGAGATTCCAATCTCTGGTGAGATCCTGGAATACATGTTAACCAACGATCGCACCGAGTTCTCCCAATTATAATATTCAAGGACTGCTTGGCGACCATTCATCGCCATTTGTTTGCGGCGATCTGGATCATTATACAACTCAATGATACTGGAAGCCAAGGCCTCATGATCTCCATACGGTACCACCACCCCGCAATCGGTAGACTCTGCAATATGTTGGATATAGGTACAGTTCGTCGCAATGACTGGGCGTCCTAGATACATGTAGTGAAATAATTTATGCGGTACGGTTGAGCTTGTATGTTCACAGTTTACATGGGGAATTAAGCATGCATCACTGGCAAGAATATAACTTTTTATTTCCTCTTGAGGTCTCCACCCTTCAAAGAATACATGGCCATTCAAGCCTAAGGTTTTAGACTGATCTTCCAGTTCTGATCGTATTTGTCCCTCACCGACAATCACAAGGCGTGCATTACAGTGCTTGAGTACCAATGGCATGGTCTGCAGTAAGAATCCGAGTCCACGATGCAAATCAATCCCGCCAGTGTATACCAGAGTATATTCAGATTGATGGCCATGAGTGATATTTTCATTGACAGAATACTCATCAAAAGCCCTGATATTAATTGTATTTGGCAAAATGGTGGTATTTTTCTCAGGCACTCCAAGCGAGAGGTAATGCGCCTGCATCTCTTCGGTCGTAACAATGATATTGCTCGCTTTATGTGTCCACTCTCGCTCCAGGGATTTCCATCTTTTATAATTAATAAACAGCCTCCCTGGAAATCGGGTACTCCAGGCATAGGCTTTCAGAGCAGCAACCCATGATTCATGTAAATCTGCAACCACTGGTATGCCTAAACGTTTTCCTGCACGCAGTGCGCCGCCACACATATAGAGATCGTGCGCATGAATCGCGTCTATGCTATACTCTTGATGGAGGAGACGAACCTGTCTTGCAATGAACCAGGAAAGAATGGGGACTGTGCCAGCGAGCCCACGCATCCAGTTACGATATTTGACGGGTACGTTTCTTCGAATGATGGTAAATCCTTGGTACTTTTCTTCTTTGGATCTGGTATCGGGTGCCAAAACCAGCAAGAGGACATCAAATCCCGCTTTCACCAGAGCAGTCGCTTCATTCTCCACACGTGTATCCTGCGGGAATGGCTGATCCAGGATCATCAAGATGTGAAATGACTTTGAGAGACTCATGAAGAAAAATGGACGGACACTCCTGAAAGATCTGTTCTATCTGAAAATGATGTAATGATGACCTTTGAAATCATTACCTTTACCTATGTGAGTTGACAATCCCAAGGGAAATATCAGAGCTGGTACTGGAAGATCAATGCTTCAAACCTTTTGGTTAGGTTAATCTAGTAATTATCATTTTTCCTTGACTCAAAACAATATCCAAATACCTATTTGTCTGAGTAATTGACGTCGAATATCTTAACCACCAGATAGATGAACACTAATATTCGTAAGCGATTATTTTTTGTAAGTTATTTAACTATTTCGTAGTAGGGGGTTCCATAACAAAAGATATGTCATTAATGATTGAACAAGTTGCCTCTTCAAATCAAATTACTATTTTTATAAGGCCCTCTTCGTTGCATCGGCGATCTATCAAGTGCAGATAGGTTCGGAGCGAAACAAGGAAAATGACCAAAAGGAAATAGAAGTAACTGAGAATTAGGCTTGATTAGCATGTGAACGACTACCAGTAAGCACAGACGAGATCACAATCGTCTTCTCAAAGAAAGTAACCCGAACATATTACGACGGCGAGAATACGATTTTTGTCGGCAGAGCAGACAACTCAAAAAGACAATTTTTCGCGGCGCTTACGCATGAATTGGAGTATGCACATGAGCATAACATATTTCGCGCAACAGGCGAAATGCCACCCATAGATTGATGAACAAACGCGCCCCAAATGAGTCACCGATCTCAATGAATGAACTCGCCAAAGCGAAGACGTACAAAGGTAGCGAAAAGGCAAGACCTGACAAATCCTTGACACCTTACATTGGACTATACTACACATAAGGAGTTAAAGGGTATAGAGATCCGTGGGGCCGCAACGTCAATTAGCACGGACCCTAAGTGCAGTCCTTGGGTAACGAAACCTAAGCGACGATAATAAATTTGCAAAATCCATAAAGAAATCAATTCTCTTTGACGATCCTGATTATTTTCGGGTTCTATCACAATTTGTGAACAAACTCACTCAATGAATAAGCCTAGTGGGCTACTCATATTATTTTGGATTCCAGTATGACTCACTGAGAAAGTAACAGTTGCAAACAGATTTGATATTAGCAATTTTTCTTATGTCAAGGAGCGTGCCCGTTCTGCTTCTTGTACAGAGTCATCCTTTACCCAACAGTGAATCCGCAATCATTGCACTTGCCAACTTTTCAGGGCGGCCTTCGCCGAGGGGGCTCTGTGGCCCAGTTGGCTCTCTCATTACCGCATGTACAATAGCATCTTGATCCGCCCCCGTGCATATGCTCCAACTGTTATGAAGAGTTTCAGGATATTCCGTCTCTTCACGCAGAATGATACATGGCACTTCAAACCAGTAGGACTCTTTTTGCAGCCCACCACTATCCGTGAGTACACGATGCGCATTGGATGCCAGCGTCAGCATTGATAAGTAACTAACTGGATTCATCACTTCCACATTATCAGGTACGGTAATCTCCGAAAGAGCAGTTCTGGTTCGGGGGTGAAGCGGTAAGATCACTGGTAAGGTTAGTTGACCAAAAGCATCAAAAATACTTTGAAGATTTGTCTTGTTATCTGTATTGGATGGGCGATGCACTGTAGAAAGAAAGTACTTACCTCGGGGATGGATGGTAATTGATTCCAGTGGACAACACTCTTTTGCACGTTCAGAAAACATCCGCGTCGCATCCAACATTACATCCCCAACTAGTACTGTATTCCCCTCAAGACCCTCACGTTTCAAATTTTCAACCGCAATTTCGGTAGGAGCAAACAGCCACTCTGATATACGATCGGTTAAAATTCGGTTGATCTCCTCAGGCATCATCCAATTGAAACTTCGTATTCCAGCCTCTACATGAGCCAAAGGAATATTTCCTTTTGCAGCTACGATTGCACCTGCAAGTGTAGTATTTGTATCACCATAAACGATAATTGCATCAAATGGGCCACTCTCTTCAATAAACCGTTCCAGACGAGTCATAATTTCTCCTGTCTGAGTGGCATGGGACCCTGATCCAGCCTCCAAATTGGCAACAGGTGCAGGAACCCCTAACTCATCAAAAAAGACTTGACTGAGAAGCCTGTCATAGTGCTGGCCTGAATGTACCAGCGTCTCTTTGATTCCTGCATTCATTAACGCAGGACTGACCGCGGATGCTTTCACGAATTGTGGCCGTGCTCCGACGAGCGTACAAACGTGCATGCTTAAATTACGGTTCTGATGTAGAAAGACGATCAAGTAAATTGGCTAATCGCCCTGTCAGACGACGACGCTCATATTTCGCGATGGCTACCTCATTAATTTCCCGAGGCTTTCCTCTGGACTCAATGCAGCCTTTCAGAAATGCTAGAATGCCATCTACGTCTTGATGATCAAAGATCTCGCCAGCCCGCGTTTCATCCAAAAGATCAGCCAAATCCCCATCCACAGGTCCAAGTGCCAGAATTGGACGACGAGCGGATATATACTCAAAGACCTTAGCAGAAACGTGCCCCAGATAATCTTTGCTCAAAACATATGGTTGTGACAGCAAGAGAACATCTACTGAATTCATGTAGGCAACTGCCTCGCTATGAGAAAGAAATTCTACTACCTTCAAAGGGATTTCATGTCTGTGAAATTCTTCTATTGCATCTTGATCAATTTTACCTACCAAGTGAATCTCAACTGGGATAAGTTTACGTAATTTTTTTAACGCGTGAACGAAAGAATCAGAG
The DNA here is from genome assembly GCA_965209015.1 of Rhodothermales bacterium. GTDB lineage: Bacteria > Bacteroidota > Rhodothermia > Rhodothermales > Bin80 > Bin80. The sequence continues at coordinate 1,882,721 of OZ242367.1, forward strand.
TGTCTGCGCAGGTTGTAGGTTCCCACGTATGCGATAATCAAAGGTGTCCTGTCCCTCGGCGAGACACTGCCCTTTACAACTTCTAATGGGTCAAAGCCATTGGGGATGGTTTCGTAATACCGAATGGGGGCTCGCCTTTGAAGGCGCTCTCCAAAATAATTGCTCACGGAAATGACTGCATCTGCGGTACCCAAAACTTTTTTCTCCAAATGCGTCTGAATTTTTCTGGCTACGAGTCCTTCGTACATTTGGTCACGGTAATATATTTCCACCCAAGGGTCCCGCATATCTACTACCCAGGGACAATCTGAAATATTCCTTGCTGCTATACCAACTAGATGACAGGAATGCGGAGGGCCTGTGCTCATGATTGCATCAAATCTCATTCCTTTTAGCAGGCCTCGAGCAGTACGAGACGCAAAAGGCACCCACCCAATACGAGCATCAGGCAGAAATACATTTCCTCTAAGCCAGCGGGCAACACGTTTTAATCTTGTGTCTCCGTCAATGTAACCAACTTTAATTACTTCCTCTCTCTTCTTTCCCTGAAGTTGGCTATAAAAAGTGAAGGGATCCCATGCTTTCGTTCGGATTACCTCAACTTCAGACGGGATCTCACTGAGGAGCGATGCATCAATTGACGGAAATGCGGCATAGTCTGGATCCACCGTCAATACGGTTGGTAACCATCCGTAGTCAGGTAGGTAGCGTGCAAATTTCAAGACTCGCTGTACCGCAGCTCCACCAGACGGTGGAAAGTAATAGCTGATCAATAGAATACGTTTCACAGTATGCCCTAAAGGTCTACCGATCATTAAAAAACATGAACTTTTACCTTCGTCTCCTGCGAAAGTAACCAATCCCACTTAATCCTATAAGGCACAGTGCGAGTCCGTATACAAATATTGTGGAGATTAAACTAATTCGTTTGCCCCAGATATAGCTAGAAGGGTTGAAGGTCATTTCAAGTGTATGATTTCCAGCCGGAATAGCCACAGCACGCAATAAGTAATTAGCTCTATGAATCGGTATATTCTCCCCATCCAGGGTTGCTCCCCAACCTGCCGGATAAAATAATTCACTAACTACCAAAAGACGTGGAGCATCTGTCATCACCTCATAGGCAAATCGCCTCGGCCCATAGGAAATTGGCGTAACTGAAACTGTGCTACTTGAATCCAAAGGAGTGATCGGTGTCTCAATGGGTGCTGAGATCAATGCCAGATCGGACGGATCAAAGTCTGCATCTTGAAGTCGGAGTAATATGTCATCTGAGTCTGGAATCACCTCCGTCTCTCCAACAAAATAAGCGCGAGGAAGGACGTCAAGATTTTCATAAACTGTCAACCCTGATTCCTCGCCATATTCCACATCAAGAGCACCAGTGATCGGAGCCTGAGAAAATATATACCGGACATTCATCATGTCAAGCATACTTTCATTTGGCATTCCAGTAGTCGGGTTAAACAGGAGATAATCCAGAAAATCCTGATATATCCGCAACTTTGCAGCACTATACCCTCCAAGAGATTCATGATGGAACGATGGCCTAGCAAGTCCTGTCTGATCTCTGCGTTCCAATGAAAGAACTCGAAACTGGCCTTCCCTCCGGAGAACATATTCGTCTACATCAAGAGTTTCAATACGATTGGCGGGATCTCGGGAAATACTGAGTCTCTCTATGTTCAGGTATCTGTTTGCCACCCCACCCAGATCTATAACCACCAACAGTGCTAAAACTATCTTTAGCACCCAGGCTGGTAGTATTTTACGCTGCGTTGCAATGAATGCAATCCCTGCTAAAAGAATAAAGAAAAAAGACCGTTTTGCATCATCCATGAATGCATCTTTCCGAGGAGGGATGACTTGCTCTGAAAGAAGCTGCCTCGCGGCCGATACAACCTGAGGGTCAGACGGGTTTCTTCCAGACGACTGGGCTACATAAGCGGTGACTTGTTGAAGTTCCCCTTCCCGTTGGAAATCAAATACTAAGTCTCCCGCTGCCATTAAAAATAGGAGCATACCAGCAGTGATGCCAAGCACGATAAATATATTGCGATATTTTTCCCGTTCTGCCTCAGGGGAGGTTTCACGGCGCACAATATAGCCAAGCCCTAATGCGGCAAGAACTGCCAAGATTAGTGCAACGGTGATTAGCCAAGTTTCTGGAGCTCGGAAGGCATCAAACAAAGGCAAGTAATTGAACATGATGCGATTCAATCCCTCAAAATGACGGCCAAACGAAAAGAGTACCATGAGGCCCCCGGCTATTCCAAGCACTGCTACTAAACGGGAACGAATTCGCAGGAGTGCGATGGACGCAAGAAACAACACGATACTGCCGACATAATGTGGGCCACCAGTAAACGGTTTTTGTCCCCAATAATAGGTAGCCCCACCAAAGGCATCCGCAAATAGAAGTGTTAACAGTTCTTTTGGGTTTTGACTCCATCGCATCGCATAGTCCCAACTCAACCCATCTCCCTCCCCCAGAGAAGATGCACCTCGGATGCTAAATTCTTTATACTCAAGAGTAGGCCAGTAATACTCTGCTACCATCAAGAGCGCTAAACCAGAGCCGAATGCTAACAAACCGGTCGATTTGAAAAAGTTTGGTAAACTCTTACGATGTCGTGCATCAAATAACAGGACAACCCACCAGATAAATGCCAAAAACGTTACGTAATAAGTAATTTGTACATGCCCTGCTCGGAGGTTTACCGCTAATGCGATGGTAAACAATAGACTGGCAACAATATTGGGCTTTTTCATTCCATGAATGAATGCCAATAGTAACCATGGAGCAAATGCTAATGCCACGAACTTTGTATTATGCCCGGCGACCAAGATAACTGGTAGATAAGTTGTCATGGCATATGCACAAGCGGCCAGAAGTGAACTCAGTGTGTCTCGGGTTAAGTACCAAGCCAGTAGATACCCTCCCATCAGAAGAACTATGACATGTGAGAATGGCCAAGTAATTCTGCGTAACGCACGAGGGAGTTCATCAATCTGGGGTACCAATGCAGGGCTAGAAACTATATATCCTGGCATCCCTGCAAACAGATTGGTGGCCCACAGGGGTTCCTCTCCCGTCTCTTCGCGGTACTCAAGCATACTCTGTGCTACGGCTTTCCACTCCACAGTATCTCCACCAACAAGACTTCTACCACTGAAAAGAGTTGGCCAAGAAAAATAAACAGCAACCACTATCAGCACAATAAAACATAGGAAATGCTGCAGAGCAGGAGTCTGAGTTGCCCACCATGACCGTTGCTGCTGTAAGGAACGCGATGCTTGAGATCTGCCCATGAAATGAGGCTCGCTACCCAATCACTTTGGGTACCCGAAAATATTCTCCATCCGTATCCGGCGCATTCTTTAGAGCATCTTCATGACTTGTTCGCTCCTCCACAGAGTCTGATCGTATGGTGAGCGTAAGATCATGTACATGGGTCAGAGGGGTAATCCCCGAAGTATCAACCTCATTCAGGGTATCCATAGAATTGAGAATCTTGGTCATCTCTTGAACCAAAACCTCCTCTTCGGCAGCAGTGAATTGTAGCTTAGCCAACTTTGCAATGTGACGGACTTCTTTTTTCGAGATAGGCATGAGGAATAGAGGATTCAGTACTTACGGTATACCGTATATGCTGTTCCAATACACTGAGTATAGGATCTGTTTATGGAGTTGACGATTTGAAGATTGTTATGTATTTGAAACAATCCTGATTTAGTGGAAAATTTAATGACTGTTTAGGATCCATGATTATGGAACTGTCCCGAACTTGATCAAGATTCTTGAAAAACTGAATTTCTTTCAAAGTGGATAGGTTAAATCTATAACTGGATATAATTCTATTCAGTATAGTTGAGGTATAATCTTCCCCCAAAGATTGCTTCGGATGTGGGCAATAATTCATCATGCGAAATCTACATTTATTGATTTTCTTGATCGTACTCAGCGCAACTAAGCCTGCAAATGCGCAACGAGTAGAGGGAGTTCTGAAATTTGGGGTGACACAAACCACGTTTGCTGGAAACTTGGCAGTTGATGAAACTACTTGGAAAAACATTATAGGGATTGCTGGGGGAAGTGCAATTGGAATCAATCTAGTTGGAGGGCTTAGTTTAGTTGGAGAGCTACTATATCTCCAAATGGGAGCAAAAGTACAAGTACAGCAAGATGATTTACCGAATATCCTAACAAGCCGATCATCTTATTTGGCTGTTCCCGTACTTGCTCAGTATCGGTTTGAATCTTCTAGAATCATTCAGCCGAGAATTTTCATGGGAGGATCGGTTCTATTCCAGTTGGAATCAGTGATCATTGGTGAGTCAGGTGTTGTTGGGCAAGTCTTTGTAGAAGAAGATGATTCAATAGAACCAATAGACTATGGTCTTATCGCTGGTGCCGGAGTAGATTTTTATTTGGCAAGTCAACGATTCATGTTGGAAATCAGATATTACCATGGACAAAGTGATGTTACTAAACCGAACATAGAAACCGGTATTTCCACAGAGCTGAATAACCGAGGATGGGCAATTATGACAGGAGTCCTTTTCTGAAATATCCGTCCCTTTCCAAAAAGAACGGACGGATAATCTTAGGTGAATACCGACATCCTATCATGAATACTCAATTCAGCGATAAGCCCTTATGATATTGAGTGGTTAAGCATTTGTAGGTTTTAGTGTTTGCCTCCATTTTCGCATTGCGAAAAACTTAATACGCCGTGATCCAATTAAGTAATTCGTTAGTAGCAACGAGGAGAGCCTAACTGGTTACCTCAGTTTCAATGCTTTTTAGTAAAAGGTGCAGATCTTCCAATACTGGTATAATCTTTGGTTCCAATTCTTCTGATTCACGTATATCTGGTAGTGGATAGTCATATATGGGAATGGAGTTTCCTCTGATCTGAATCATATTATGTTCAGAGTGGCCTATGATTAGCACAGCACGAATATGTTGCTGATCCCATATTGGATATTTGAGTATTGAAGATAGTGCTCCACCTGTCCCAGCAACTGCTAAGATGGAACGTTTTGGGAATGCATCTTGTGCGCTTCCGGTAAGGTATCTGCGGATGATTTCCAGTAGGATTGCAGTGGATAACCAGTTAGAAGAATTCGATTCCCTGAGAATCAATTCTGGATCTGCAACGACAATGGTTAGTTCTGATGCATGACTTGGATCCTGACCGGCCATAAATCCCATTGCATTCAGAGAGTATTTGTGACTCTCTATTTGAATTTCAATTTGAAGTGGTTCTGAGAGGATCTGATTTCCATTGGGTAATTTTCCGATAGCAATGCTGTCTGTCGTCAATCCAGAAAGTTCCGCAAGGGTCTGTGGCAATATCTCCAAGATCAAGGCATCAACTCCCTCTGAGGCGGTAATATGCCTGTTCACCTGCCCTACACTAATGATTACTTTAGCCCCATTATGAATAAGGTTTTCAATCCGATCGGATGTGAGTGAGTCTTTTAGTAGAACTACGGCCTCTCCCGCCTCTGAACCAAGTTTTTCCGGCGATACAAGTTTGTGTATACTGCCAATACCCGCACCTGAACGATAATCTGGCCAAAATCTGTAACCATCCCCATCCTGATCACCAAGCTTTACCCCATAAATTATGCGTACCGGTCTACTAGCTTCTACAATGAGTGAATCTTGAAATACTGGCTGGATACCCGTCATTTGATCGGCTATGAATTCCAAGATATCTTGAGGGCTACCCGATTCCTCCCTCAGTTTTAGCTGATCAATATTTTGGATCACATTTGAAGGTTGCCATGCTAAGGGGGTTGATGATAAGTCTGGATTTGTACGATTCAATGTGACACAGCCGGCATACAGGATCATCGAAATTAGACAAACGATGCCTAAAATTCTGAAGGTTCGATCAGTCATTAACATGCTACATAATGGATTCAAGTGCATCCATAAACCTCCCCCATCCTAATGATTGTTTTTGGCGTTGCACTCCTATCAAAATTTTTTTTCGCATATCCTCATTAAAGTACCTGATTATTGCATTTGCCAATGCTACATGATCATTGGGCGGGACAATGAGTCCGGCCTCTTCATGTGGTACCATTTCGGAGAGCCCGCCTACGTCAGTGGTAATGATTGGAACCTCAAACTGATATGCAACCTGTGCTACACCACTCTGAGTTGCAGACAAGTATGGTTGAACGACAGCATCCGCAGCAGCAAAGTAAAGTGCCACTTCCTCTCTGGGGATATATTGATTGACCAGTCTTACTTGTTTTGCTATACCAAGTACTTCAATTTGTTCATGGTACAATGCTTCATCCTCATAAAACTCTCCAGCCACTAAGAGGCATATATTAGGGAGAGCATGCCGTATTTTTTGCAAACTTTCCAGAAGCACATGCAAACCTTTGTAACGTCTAATGAATCCGAAAAATAGAATGATTGGAATATTTGGATCCAGTTTTAATTTCCTGCGTGCCTCAATTCGGTCAGCGGGCTCGCCAAAAGAATCGTAGATAGGATGGGGAGCGAAAATTCGAGGACAGCTAACGTTCAACCAATCTAAATCCCTATCTACCGCAGAGGACATTACGACACATCCTCGTATTGCCTTAAAAAAGTAACGTCCAAGGAGAATGTCTCCTGGTCGGCGCTCATGTGGTAACGCATTATCCACCACTGCCACAGATTTAATTCCATGACGGAAAAGCCTACGAGCTATTGTACCAAATACTGGGGCAAAAAACGGCGTCCAATATCGGAAAACTACTACCTCCGCCTCTAACTTTTGGATGTACCGTACTGTGTTCCACCATGAAAACGGATTGATTGAGTCCACCAGCCGCTCTGCATCTAAGGCACGATCAGAAATCATACCATTTTCGTATTGAGTTCGGCCAGGGAAGAGAAATCCAGGGTATTGACGGGTGAATGTAATTGCATGTACTTGATGCCCACGAGAAATCAACTTAGCGGCGATCGTTTCGGACAGATGGGCAATACCTCCCCGGTATGGATACATCGGACCGAGGAGTACAATCCGACGACATTCACTCATTTTGGATTTTTATAGTGAAGTTATCCGAATTTTGGCTTTCATCACCAATATAATTCAGAGAAATCTGTGGACTTGTACCTGACAGCGTTGACTGGGTCAAGGAGATCATCAAGGTTCCTGAGAGGTTTCTGTGACATCATGATGTAGTCTCTAATGCAATTTTCGTAAAATGATTAAACGCTTAGAGAGAATGGACCTACCAGCAAAATTCAATAATTCAACACATTTGGTAGAGGCAACAGAAAGTTTGAAAGCTTAGGATATAAATTTTACTTAATCTAAGGAGAGTTAGATATTTTCTCATAATGTTCGTACTATAATTAAGGTGTCAAGTCCTCTGAATCTTACCATTGGCTTACAGGTCCTAAGCTATGGATCTACAAACTTTTGATCCGAGGAACCCGTCAGTAATATTTGAGCTAATCTTACAATATTCCTAATTTTTCAAAGAAAATACGGTTCCTTATCCTCGCATCATTGAGAATTTTATCCCAACTTAGAAACTCAACGTAAAGATTTGATCCACTCTCCCACTTGAACCAACCCTGCCCATCAGGCATAGGAGTATAGCTCTTTTTCTGAGCAAGCCAATCTTGAATCTTTTTTGACAAATCGCACACAATATATCCATACGCTGGAGTATTTTCAGAGATAAGGAGAGGCCTGCCATTGGGAGTCCTAGATTTTCTTTTTCTCAGATCAACAACGTAATCAATGATCTGCTCAATCGGGTCATGAGAAGACCCTCGATGCGTAAAATCATCCCGATCTGGACGCTTGAATTCAAAGATCATAATCGGATTTGATTCCTCGTTATCTCCTCTAAAAAGCACACGCTTATCATATATAAGCAAATCAGGTCGGCCGAGGCTACCGTTTCCAATAGGTTTATCTGAGGAAATAAAACTGGTGAAGTTGAGTCGTTCGTCAATGAGCCACAAATTATGCTGATCAAAAGGAGTTGACTCGGAATCTTCACCTCGAGGAAATATTATGTCATGGACTACCCCTTCAGTTTGATACTTTCCGTGATCATCCGTCTCCAAACTCTTTTCAAACAACTCAAGGATCAGCCTTCGAAATGCAATGTAGCGTATCAGATCGGCTTTGCTACTTGCCGATGCCCTGTCAACGATTTCAGAAACGTTCGACTCAGACATATCAAGACTACCCGAAGAGATAATCCTGTTAACTTCTCTACGAATATTCCCCTGATGTGAAAGATTCTCGGCTTCCAAATATTCAAGAATCTTTTCTGGTTTTGCATTCCAGGGAAGTTCAGCTAAGTCGCTTTGAACCAAAACATTTTTCAACCAGGGTGTATTCTGATCAACATACTCTTGAACATACTCTCGCTTTCTTTTGGTTCGGTCTAGATAATCGGTCCCGATTGCATCCCTCGCTATGACCGCAGCATTTCTTTCAATATCAGTTTTGCCGATCGGAGTATAAAGCTCAGGATCGCTCCCGAACGTGAATCCACCTCTTTCAACAGTCACATGTTTATCAAGATAATCGCCGAACACATAGGCCTTGACGATATATTTTTTCTCTGCGTCATCATTCTCGTAAAACTCTTCCTCAAATTCGGGAATATAATTTTTAAGTGGAGTTCCTGATACCTCTCTCCTATGAGCAACCAAACTAATTTGATTCTTCAGATTTCTTGGTTCAAAAATTTTGAACGTACGGACACTAAATTCTTCACTGTATGGCTTAGAAAGTAACGAGAAGCTCTGCGAAACCTGATCTATCTCAGTAATGAATCTAAGGTATTGATTCAGTATAATAGTTTCACTTCCGTCTTTCTCAGATAGAGTAATCTGAGGGCATTTATATCCCTGATCCACAAAAAATGGGAGGAGGCGCTGAACAAGGACTTTCGCAATAGTGTCCAGTCTCAGATCGTATGAGGTCCCTTGCCTTGGATCAGTAAGACGAAGGGTAGTCCCTGCTGTTCCCCTATTCTTAGCTTCTCTTATTACTTCATTCTCAATGATTTCATCACGTTGTCCAAGGGTAAAATTTCTGGACATAAGCTCTCCCCCATTGGTATAGAACACGCTATCAATCTGAACATGATTAAAGTGTTTGAGGCATACAAACCTACCAAAGCCTCTACCTCCCTTTTCAATTTTCTGATCCGTGTATAAAGTATCAAATGCTTCGCGGTGAAGGTCAGTAAATCCGATCCCGTTGTCCATGACCTCAAACCCTTTTATCCTGCGGCCTTGTCCGCGCATTTCCTCTTGATGATCTCTCAATACTTGGATCGTTACACAACCCTCAATCGTATCGCCACGCTCCTCTATGGATTCGATAGCATTCACAATTACCTCAACGAGAGGTGTATATGAATTCGTTTGAGGCAGTATATTCTGAACTGCTCGAAGAAGATTGATTTTACTCATTTTATCTTGACTAATACTTTCACAGGTAAACGAAGAGTAATAATCTATGTGCCTATTGTACTGGAATGTCACATTAGATGGAAATTGTTTTGGCGTTTCCCATAATCGTGAGCTTATGAGATTATACCAGATAACGAATTGCGTATTCTGAACGAGGTGCTCTACTCAGACCGCATTGGTGGCCAACTTCATTTATTCTATATGGACTCGGTTGGTCTGAATTTGCACCATCTCACCAAAAAGACAGAAAACCGGATTACAGCAATATTTTTTTTCAAAAACCCTTTCAAACTATAGAATTTGTTGATAGCTTACCTTGTATTTGTACCTTTATTCTTATATTCCCATTCCTGTTGATGGCGGCTACACTGCTCTGGAGCATTTTCGTGCACATTCTCCATGTTGGTAAAAATTTCCGAAGACTTTGTGTGTGTTAGGGGACGTACTTCAATATACATAGAACATTCCTTTTTACTACTCTGATCAAATGCTTCAATCAGTTTATAATTTCGCCCCCCCCCATTTTATTCTTGCAATAGTACTCTTGGCAGCTCCCGCGAAACCTTTTGCTACGTTGTAAACGTTTCCGATAGATCCGAGCTTGGAATATCAACATTTAGGGGAACAAACGATACTTCGTTTTATGTGTATCTAATCCCTTTTTCCTTGGGGTTGAGTTCTCATCCCAGAAGATACGAGGTGCTAACAGAGGGGGGCTCATTAGATCACCAACCTTGCTATCGTGATGAGACGAAGTTCATTGATGAGGATACGCCGTATACGCTTCGGTTGTCCCTGATCTGGAATATGCCCGCTGAAACCGGCGGGTCAACTATAACGGGGTATATGGTGCAGTGCAGGTTACCCGCGGATACAGACTATCCATCGTCTTCCACTACTATTACAACTACCGGTGCCACGATTACAGGTTTTGCCCCTGCAATCCTGTATGATGTTAGAGTTACTGCCGTTGATGACATTGGCACCGGAGAATGGTTGACTGACCGAGGAAGCAAGGCTTTGGTAGCTCCTCAGGTACCTACCAGTTTGGAGGTAGCAGTGGCTTCATGAACTTCCCTGAGCCTCTCATAACAAGTCCCCTTCGTAAATCGGTGGCACTAAACATTATCAACTATGAAGTTCGGTACCGTGATACTGGTCTGTTCCATATCTCGTGGAACTCTATCACACCGAATATGACGGGGACACCAACACTACAAGATTGATGAGTTCGTGCACTTTATTTGCTTCATAACAACTCTTAACAAAATGAAATATATGTTTTTCCTTCTTTCACTCCTGTTGGTCACTGATGTGACTGGTCAGAGGCTTGAACAGCTTTCAACTTATACAACTCACGGCAATCGTGATGCATTCGCTATGGGCATGATCCTGTCACCTACTCCGGCTGAATCAGGGCCAATCTTTGGCTTTGAACTTGGTACGAATGGATTTGCAGGTGAACGCAGACTTGATTTTGCACTGCGTGGGCCTGCGATAATTTATCTGACTGGTGGTTACCAGTTCGCGATTGATAAGAACAAACATGCCACCAGTGTGCTCTTACTGGTCGGTTGGCGGAGATTTGATTACGAACATTGGGCTGGTTACGAATGGGATAAGATCGCAGGTCTTATGGCTATCCATACTGTCAAACCGTTCTTTGCCGGTCTTAAATTTGCCGATCCATGGAGAGCCAACTTAGTTCTCGGTGCTCGTATTCCTCTAAATAAATGATTACTAACCTTGCAAAGGGAATAGAGTAGTTCACTCAGGTTACTGCAATCAACTCGGTGGGCCATGCCCCTACTTGGACGAGGAATTCGAGACTCCATCAACTACTCCAACCTAACCAATTTTTCTGTCACTGCTACATGATAAGCTTTCAAAGACAATGGATCTCCAATCATATGCTACGATGTCTTCCACCATGTTTCGGATACCGGAGGTGACTCCCTAGAAGATTGGATATTAACTGTTCAAGTTACTGAGCAGTAACTACTACGACGGTCTCCTCACTGACTGCAGGAACGGGATATGATGTTGAGGTTCTTGTTGGAAACTCAATTGATGATGGCACACCGGATCAGGTACAAAGGAGAGAAAGAATCAAGAAACGATACCACCTGAGATGTGAACTAGATCACAGACAAAATTAGCAGAGTGGAGTTACAGAGATCACCTTGATAAAGCAACTTCTGTAGAGGAGGCGATTTGATACGAGGATAGTCAGAATCATCAGAAAACAACAACTGTGTGCGAAAAATGTCAAAAACGATTCCAGATCCAGTATTAAACTATTTAAGGTGGTAAACTTCTGTTGCCTTGCAGCTATGAATAATAATCGGCTGATCAGAACTCACTATGCAACACAAATTAGCAGAGTGCGTATCTTGATCTTTAAATAACTTGTATTTATTATGTCCTCACGAAGCAACAATATTGGAGAACGTCTGGGAGAACGCTTTGAAGAAGTCAAAGTAGAGGGGGCCCAGCTAGTCGACAAAGTCAAAGAACTTGCGCGGGAAGGGAAGGTCCGCAAAATTTCATTGATCAAGGATGGTCGAGTACTTGGAGAGTTTCCTCTCTATCTGGGACTGGGAGGTTCGGTGGCCGCGGTTGTACTCATCCCCACAATTGCTGCAGTCGGTGCAATTGCAGCACTCGTAACCGATATCACTGTACGTATTGAACGTGAAACCTCTGAGGACATTGAGCGAAGTTCATCCCAAGAGGCAGATGATCTCCCCTGACCATCTCTTCAATTGTAGGATTGAATACATCTTGTAGCCGTATCATCCAAAGACTGTCCTACAATTGATGCCCGAGTTCTCGTTACGAATGGATCTTGTTAGCAAGTGAACGAGTTTTCAACGCTCAGGGGTTTTCAATTTTGCAGTATTTCTACGGATCTGATCCTTTCCGTCAATTGTTCGCGGGAGCATCGCCATTCATTCTCTCACCTCTGAGATTCCACTGCTCGGAAAAGACAAAATCTTGTTGAACTAACTGGAACCATCAAGATAGCCGTCCTACAACATGGAGTGGTCAGGGTATATGAGGTATGATAAAGGTGATTCCGTTGGTGGGGATATAGGCTTGCTCCGGCGACAATTCCCCTTCACTGAAATATCTGATCCTCAGAGTCTGGCCACCGCCAAGTCTTGAAAACATCAATACACCCATGGGCAGTGCGATCACACTGCAGCGGAGTGATTGAAACGTATCCCTCCTCCATAACTTTAGCATCCGTATCTGTCGCATCATCAGAAACTTGAAGCATCCCTCGATACCAGTAATAAGGTTTATTGGAAGGGTCAGTTCGAGCAATGAAATCTTCTTCCCATCTGGAAATAGCCTGACGGGTGACGCGAATTCCTTTGATTTCATCTTCCGGGATGGAAGGAATATTTGCGCTCAACACAATCCCTCGAGGCAATCGACTTCGCAGCACCTTCCCCGCAATTATTTTCGCATAAGTACTCGCAGCAGAATAATCTGCATTAACATCCTTGGAGTCCAAACTAAATGCAATGGAATCAATCCCATTGACAGAAGATTCGGTTGCGGCACTGATTGTACCGGAATAGATCACATTGATCGCCACATTTGAACCACGGTTAATCCCACTAACCGTTAAATCGGGTTTTCGATGTGATAACTCGTGCAACGCCAATTTCATACAATCACTGGGAGTTCCTGAAATACCCAATGCACGGATATGACTTAATTCGCCACCGAGAGAATAGTCATTGACTCGAATAGGATTCGTCAATGTAATTGAGTGTCCCACAGCACTCTGTTCGCTGATGGGAGCAATTACAACCACATCTCCCAATTCGTCCATCGCCTTTGCCAAGGCAAAAATGCCAGGAGAATAGATCCCATCATCATTCGTGACCAAGATCAGTGGCTTTCGACGTGATTGAACATTATTCTCTTTTGTATTAAGGAGAGTCATACCCTAATAGCTCTCTTCTGGTGAAGGAAAAGTACGATTCCGAACATCATCCACATAGTTCTTGACCGCTTTCGTCGCCGAATCCGCCAAGTCCACATAATTGCGAACAAAGCGGGGATTAAAGTCATTGTTTAAGCCCAGTGCATCATGTGTCACCAGTACTTGACCATCGCATGAATTCCCAGCTCCGATACCAATTGTAGGAATTTTTAACGAAGTAGAAATCTCTCCAGCCAGTTTAGCTGGAATTTTCTCCAAAACAATTGCAAAACATCCTGCTCTCTCAAGCGCAAGCGCATCATGTATGAGTTCATCTGCCGCTTCTGGTTCATTTGCACGTACTTTGTAAGTACCGAAGCTATAAATACTCTGTGGAGTAAGTCCTAAATGTCCTGTGACGGGTATTCCTGCTTGAACGATTCGCTCAATTGCAGGGACAACTATACTTCCTCCCTCAATCTTCACGGCATGGGCCCCCGCTTCTTTCATCACACGAATCGAAGACAGGAGAGCTCCTTTATTGTTCCCTTGATAGGACCCAAAAGGTAAGTCTACAACTACAAGAGCTCGCTTCACTGCACGAACTACACACTGAGCATGATAAATCATATGCTCCAATGTAATTGGAAGAGTAGTCTCATGACCTGCCATCACATTAGAAGCCGAATCCCCGACCAAAAGGGCATCTACACCTGCGCGGTCCAGTATGCGCGCCATGGTATAATCGTACGCCGTTAACATTGCGATCGGCGTACCCGTCAACTTCATCTGACGAAACGTCTGGGTCGTAACCCTCCTAACGTCATTCATGAAGAGAGATGTAGTAAAGTTCAAAGAAGGCTAAGGATCCAGCACTTAATTAGCCCCAGACTGAATTGCAGCGTCAACATCAATACCTAACTCTCTGGCAACTTCGATCGTAATATCGGTGATCCGTTCCTCATTCGCAAAGAGCAAAATAGGCTGAGAGGGCCCCGCCTGAGTACGAAGTACGAGGTCAAGCCCCCTCTCTGTAGCAATCGTCTGAATAGCCGTATCTACTTGCTGGTAGATCGGCCCCATCAGATCAACTTCAAGCTTTACCAGATTTTGCTCAAGCTCAGATGCCTTAGTTCGAAGTTCTTCTTCAAGAGATATTAATTCTTGCTGACGCTCCTGCCGACGCTCCTCAGATAAGAGTGCCTGTTGCTTTTGGTAGCGATCAACCTTCCCGGCTAGGTCTTCTTGCATACTTTGAAGAATTCTCTGACCACTTTCTAGTTCGGCCTGTAATTCTTCCTGAATTACACGAGTCCTGGGCATATTCGAGATCAGCACTTCGTGATCCGTGTACCCAATCCGGAGAGCCGGAAGTTGCTGTGCTTGCACCTCAATCCAAAACGCACATGATAGCACGATTGTAAGAAAAAAGGTTGCAGATTTGTAATTGAGCAAATGACGTCGCATAGAATTATTTGATTAGATGTAAGACTTACTGTCCTGGATCGCGAACAATATCAATCCCCAGTTCCATAAGAACGATATCCGTAATATCCAGATTTTCGTTCGTGTACAAGAATACAAAATCCCCCCCTCGATCAAATACGTAATCATAGCCCTCGGCCTCGGCTACTTCTTCAATTGCAATCAATACTTTTTCCTGAATTGGGCGCAAAACCTGCTCTTGTTGTTCAAATAACTGCCCCTCTGGACCAAAGTATTGAGCCCGTAACCGCTCCAGTTCCTCCTCGGCGACAATGATTTCGTTTTGTTTTTGTTGGCGCGAATCTGCGGTGTACAGAAGTTCACGGGCTTGGTATTCTTGAAACATTTCATCTAAAGCATCCTGACGCTCGGCGAGCTCTTCCTCCCATTGCTGGGCAATTCGATCCAAGGATTGCTGAGCGGTGGAGAATTCGGGATAGTTATCATAGATTCGCTCCGAATCAATATAGGCAATCTTTTGCTGCGCAAGAACAGGCACAACGGACCATATCAGTAAGATTCCTAGGCTAAATAACGTTCTCATTGAAGTAAATTGGCAAAATTAATTGAATCCCTGGCCAAGGGTAAACTGAAAAAACCACTTATTTGAACCATCATGATTTGATTCCTGTCCACGGATGGGAATGAACTCGTCAAAGTTATAACCGTAGGTAAGCTCAATCATTCCTAAGATTGGTAGGAAGAGACGGGCACCTACACCAGCAGAGCGATAAAGTTGCCGGGGATTATAGGTGTGGAATCTATCCCATGTGTTCGCAGCATCCATGAAGAGGTAAGGTGCAGCAGTAAGCTGTGGGCTTTGGACTGCCAGTAGACGTAGCTCTGACGTGAACTTATTCAATATACGACCACCCACAGCTTCGCCCTCACGACGAGGGCCGAGCACCCGAGCAGGATAGCCACGCATATAGATGATATCCTTTCCAAAATTGTTCCTGTACCCCTGCACATCAAATGGTGATCCTCCGACAACATAGCGTTCAAAAAGAACATCTTTCCCGGTTAGGGAACCAATGTAACCAAAATCAGCGGAGAAACTTGTAGATAACTTTCGCATGATCGGAACATTCCAGGATGTACTAAGCTCCCACTTGTGATACTGTATGAAATTTGATATCGGCAGAGCCAACTCCCCAGAAACCAGGAATGTAGATCCTGCAGTAGGAAAAACCGGATGATCAACCGAACTGCGAGTCAAGGACTGTCGAACGGTGACTTGCCGACTTTGTCCGGCAGGAAGTACAGAAGTATAATCTCTGTTTGAATAAAACTGATACCCCAAAGAAGTACTGGCGCTGAATTTGTCATCAGGCCATTTCAGCCTCTGCTCATAAAAGACACGTGCAGAGGTGGTTGCGAAGCCAACATCGCTATCGTCGTTTCTATCATCTGCCCTCAAGAGGCTGTTATACCCATAGAATCCATATCCCCTGAATCGTGAGTGGGAGACTTGAAATCCAACTGGGGTTGGCTTCCCATTCAACCAAGGTTCAGTAAAGCCCAGTGAGTAGCTTTGATGTCTACGGCCACTTGTCTGAAGACTGACAGAAAGTTGCTGTCCATCGCCGGAGGGTAAAGGGCGCCATGCTTTCCCCTTAAAAAGATCTTGAGCACTGAAGTTGTTGAAGCCAAACCTCAACATCAAAATGACTCCATACCGCACATAAGAACCACTAAGCTCCAGCTGATCACTACCAATCTCTTCAAGATTATAGGTTAAGTTTACTTGCTTTTCTTCTTCATCAAGATCAATTGATGGTCCGGTACTAAGCTTTTCCTGATCGAAATATTTTAACTGAGAGAGTCTCCGAATCGTCTCCTGAATCAATTCCCGACTGAAGGTCTGGCCTGGGATTGTGTAGAGCTCTCGGCGCACAACATGTTCCTTAGTCTTATCATTTCCGGCGATGGATATTTCGCCAAAACGAAAAATATCTCCCTCGTAAAGATCATAGTATAAATCAAGTGAATCCCCCTCTACGACCCGCACTTCGGGCTCAGCCCGAAAGAGCATGTGTCCACGATTCATATAGAGGCTGGATACATCACTGTTGGATTGATTTCCATATAGGTTTCTATCAATCCGTTCGGAGTTGTAGACTTCTCCCTCCTCTACACCAAGCGCTGCTGAAAGTACTTCATCCGGATACACAGTATTGCCTTCCCATTCAACATTCCGCACATGATAGCGAGGCCCCTCATGTATTTTTAAAGAAACAATCATTCCTGGTTTTTCCTCAGATGTATCTAGCCACACTGAATCTGCCATGACTCTGGCATCGTAAAAACCTTTGGAGTTGTAATGATTGATTATGTTCACTTTGTCTGCCTCGTACTCACTCCGATCAAAGCGAGCTTTACGCCAGAATAAAAGAGGCCGTCTCGGCTTGGTTTTCTTGAGCTTACGTCGGACAGTACGGTTACTTAGCTCTTCATTTCCTGAGATAATCACATCCCTGATCCGTACCTTCTCCCCGCGATTCACGTCAAAATTTAGATTCACGGTATTGTCAGGAGCGGGACTTTCGCTCACCGAAACCTCAGCAAGTAGATACCCTTTTTCGCTAAAATAATCTTTGATTACTTGGATGGACCTATCCAAATCTGCGGGACGAATACGAGTCCCTTTGAAAAGTGGTACCTCTTCTTCAAGTTTCCGCCGATCCTTCTTTTTGACACCTGAGAACGTAAATTCTGCCAATTGAGGCTCTTCGGTGAGTTGGATCAGCAAGAAAACGCCTGTACCTGCCCGACGCTCTTCTAAGATCTTTACATCTGAAAAAACACGTAATCTATAGATACTTCGTATTGCTTCCGAAATTGCGGGATCACCGGGAAGGGTTACCTTTTGTCCTACTGCCAATCCACTACTTCTGAGAGCAAAATCACGCATACTCTCGGTCTCTACTCCCTCAACTGAAATCCCAAGAATTTCAAATTCATTAGGGAGATAGGTAGTATTGCTGGCTAAAGAACCCCCAGACAGCCCCTGAGCAATCACAGTGCTAACACAGATCATTGAGATCAACAATAGACAGATGGAACGTATCATAAAATAATTACCTTTGAGGATTTAGAACTGTCCCAGACATACATAGAACCGCTGAAAAGGCGTTCATGTTTCTGTAACCTTCTGACTAACGAAATAATTGAGCAATTTAGTGCGGATCATCTCTTAATAATTGCCTATTCAACATCTGAATCAACTTCATTTACTTGGCAAGTTGCAGCTGGAGTGGCATTCGCTTCACCACCGGAGTTGAATGCACGAATTACATCATTGGTGATCAAAAATCCCATCAAAACCAATAAGAGCAACATCCCTGCCTGTTGAAGGAAGATCCGCACTTTCAGAGGAGCTTCTTTTCGAAAAATCAATTCATAAAAAAGAAATACTAGATGCCCCCCATCCAGAACGGGAATTGGCAGAATGTTGACGATCGCCAAAGTAATTGAAAGCACGGCTACGATATACCAAAATGGGCGTGCTCCGCTACTTGCAGCCTCACCAATTACATTCGCGACCATGACAGGGCCACCCAGGTTTTCTCGAACGCTTTCCTTACCCGAAACAATTCTCCATAAGCTGGTCGTGATCGCCTTCGTATTGTCCCAAGTGTCCGTCAGGCCAATTGCCGCAGATTCAATAGGGCCATAGTTGACCTGTGTAAGCTGCATACCAATTCCGATCACATAGACACAGTCTGAATTCATAACCGGTACGATGACGGCTTCATATTCGCCAGGAATCGGATCATCTTTGCGAATCCAGTTCAATTGAAGCGAATCGCCTTCAGAATTTTTAATATGATCCAATAGCTCAGGCCAATATCGAACAGGTTGTTGATTTATAGCAGTGATTTGGTCTCCAACTTGTAAACCTGCTGCTGCTGCTGGCATATCGTCAGCGACTCTTCCAATGACGCTGGGCCAAGCGTAGATCCCAAGCCCATAGAGCCCTCCTGTAGGTAATTCCTGAATTCTGGTCATCATATTACTCGGCCCCATCAAGGAAAGACGCTCTCCCTCCCGCTCCACTTCAAATACCAAGTTCTCGGTCAAAAGCGAAGACAGAGACACCGGATTACCATCTAATTCATAGGGCTGACCACCTATGGAGAGGAGACGATCCCCCGTCTCCATACCAATATCAAGTGATGCCACCGAATTGTCTGCTATGAATATAGTCCCATCCTCCGTTTGAGCTACACGGCTGGCACCATAGCTCCATGTGAGTACAACAAAGATGACTAATGCCAGAATCATGTTCATGATTACACCAGCGCTGAGCACAACCATCCGCTGCCAGAGTGGCTTTGATCGGAATTCATCGGGCTGTGGCTCCTCATCCTTAAAGTCTGTATCCATACTTTCGTCAACCATGCCTGCAATCTTTACGTAGCCCCCAAGCGGAGTGACACCTAAAACATATTCAGTTTGACCAAAACGCTTTTTCAGAATGTTGGGTGGGAATCCTATGGAGAACCGATCCACTCGCATACCGAAGGCCCGAGCAGCCCAAAAATGCCCCAGCTCATGAACAAACACGAGAATCAATAGGGCTGGAATGAATGTTAATAAAATCCAAAGTATACTCACGGGAACACTAGGTTTGTGGTAGGATCAGTATTTCTTGTTGCAAGCATTTGCGAATAGGTAACACCGAATGTTGAAAAGATGCCTGATGCACGAGTCCGGCTCTACAGATCGGCAAGCAAAACGAAAGAGAAAGAGAAAGCGAGATAGGGTTAACGATCATATTATGAGAGAGTCGCAGGCGTCTATCTTTGACGAGATACCGAACTCAGAGACTCTCATAGGCGGACTCATTTAACAAATACGGAAGAATTGAATAAAGTAGGATCATAACGAGAAAACCCTCGCGGACATTAAAGACAACTTAGGTTTTTCTCGCTGGCCGAAAAGACAATTGATCACTTCAACTATCTATTGCGGTTTTAGGTTTACGATCGGATGTGAAATAGAGTGGATAAACTGAATCCTATCACAATTCTCTTTAACCAAATTCACTTTGTATACGCAAAAATTTGGTACCGTATTTCATCGTAATGACGGGCGCGAATGGCATTCTCTAAATCTTGACATAGTTATCCGAAACAGATAAGTTTCACTCCGTCAAATAATGGAGGAGGCAGCGTGTCGGTGGCCAGATAGTCCTACTGATCATGTGGATGAGTACAGAGTGGACCTTCAAAGATTTGTGGAAACCTCTGTATTACTGCGCATGTTTTGCTGAATATTTCGCGGAGTGCTACTTGATAACTGGTTCAATGTCTAGTTCAATGCTCTTTAAGTATGAGTGTAGGCCCTGGGGCAACATGTTACAGCATTGTGGGTTTTGCCTTGAGTAATCATAGGCGCAAAAGACATGTGCAAATCTCCACGGTCTACTCCGATTGATCTCCCAACCACCTACGACCGAGGGCCTATGAAATATTTTCATGGTCGAGAGTAGATACTTCTTATGTTCAAAAACCTTTTGGGGAGAGTATTACGGAACCGTGATGGCACAACCTTCTTGATTAAAGGTGCGCCTGATGCAGGCAAAAGTACACTGCTCTACGAGTGTAGAAAATATGCAGAAGATCTGGAATGGGAAGTCGCAGATATCAGGGTGAGCGCTCTCTGGAACCCAAACAAATTGCTTTCTTCGCTTAGATATGAAAAGGAGTACGAGGTCACTGAGAAGTCCACACAGATCGGCGTAAAGGATATTATGGAGGGAGGTTACAAAAGTGTCCGATCCGAGCCACAGGTTAGGAATATACTTAAAGATGGGAAACAACCATTGCTCTTGATCTTGGATGAAGCGTAAGCTCCGGAGGATAGAGATATCCCACCATTGGAATACAAAGCAGATGCGGTCGAGGTACTTGATCTTATCCATAATGGTAAGTTGGGCAGACCGATCATCCTGCTGGCAGAAGGAATTGGAGACTTACGACCTTATATGCTGCATCACAGCAGAAATACAGAGGAGATGGAAAAGGAGTTAGCCCTAATTCGTGTAGATGGATGACTGAGCACCATAGACTCTGACCATAATCGGCTTCCCCTTACCCGTGGCAGAATTCTCTGATCTTATGCCGAAAACATCCCCCAAAAGTAAGTGCCTCTCATCCGTGATATTCTTTTCTTCACGATATGATAGAATTTTGCTCTACCCTCTCGGTTACGAACCGACGTGTAGCCTGATCTATGTCAACAATCTCTTCGTATGAGTTGGGGGCAGGACCTGAGAGTTTCTCCAGCGCTAGTTCGATCATGCGAGGGATACCCGTAAACCTAATTTGCTCATTCAGAAAGTAGCTGACGGCCTCTTCATTGGCAGCATTCAATACAGCAGGTGCATTGCCTCCACAGCTTAACGCTTCACACGCTAAGCGTAGACATGGGAATTTTTCTAAATCAGGTGGAGCAAAACTCAATAACTGCGGATTTGACCAATTGATACGTCCTTCGGGGAGGGGCCACCGATCTGGATAACTGAGTGCATATTGGATCGGTAGGCGCATATCTGGTAAACTCAACTGGGCTTTTATAGACCCGTCCCTGAACAATACCATTGAATGAATAATGGATTGGGGATGCACAACAACATCAATCTGATCCTCTTCAAGTCCAAACAGCCAGAAAGCTTCAATGACCTCAAGCCCTTTATTCATCATTGTGGCTGAATCAATGGTCACTTTGGGGCCCATATCCCAGTTAGGGTGCTTCAGAGCCTGCTGAGGGGTGATATTGAAAAATGAATCTAAATCACTTTCCCTGAAAGGACCGCCTGAGGCCGTAAGAATTATCTTATCAACATTCTCGGTTTGGTTATCCTCCAAACACTGGAACACAGCAGAATGCTCACTGTCCACCGGGATAATTGTAGCATTATGGATTTGAGCAATTTTAATCGCAAGATCGCCAGCGGCAACCAAGGTTTCTTTATTTGCGAGTGCCAGTACTTTTCCTGCTGTGAGTGCAGAGAGAACAGACCTGAGGCCCGCAATTCCAGTTGCAGCCCCCAATACAATATCTGCTTCTGGAAGAGTAGCACAGGCGCTTACCCCCTCTTCTCCGCCAAGTATCTGAATTCCGGTACCCTGTAATTTCTGGCGTAGGATGTCAATCTTGGAATGATCAGCAAGGGCAACCACCTGGGGAAGGAACTGATGAGCCTGGCTTGCCAAGAGGTCAGCATTCTGATTGGCGCACAGTGCTACGACCTTTAACCGCTGTGGGTGACGTTGAACAATATCCAGACACTGCGTTCCTATGGATCCAGTGGACCCAATTATACTAATTGCCCGCATATGATCATTCATTACTGAGGGGTTATTTATAATTCTTAGAATCTTAATATCACCATTAGCACTCTCTGCGACCTGATGAGTTCATAAATATATGTATTTCTTTGTGACATTCTGTGTGCTCACCTTCACGCTTGTAGGAGCAGTAACGGCTCAGCCTCAGCGAGTGGATCGGACTCCTCCGATCTCGGAAGAGGAGCAACTCGATGAGCCTACTGCCTCTCGCTATCAACTCGCTCTCGGATACTTACGCGGTATGCAGTTTGATCGAGCTATCGTCGTATTACGCGATCTACATGCCGAATATCCAAACCGAACCATCTTCTTTGACAAACTTAAAGAATCTTACGTGAGTGCAAAACGATATGAAGAAGCATTGTCTCTCCTGAGTACCGAATTGGACCGTAATCCAAGGGAGGAACGATTGACTCTTGCAGCCGAGTATGCACAACTATTGTATTTAAGTGGCGACGAGCCGGCAGCAATGGATGCATGGTATGCAATGGTTGAATTAGCATCTAGTACTCAGACTGCCTACCTCATTGCCTACAACAGTATGATCAGGGTTCGTCTCTTGGTTCAAGCGATCGACTTACTCTTGAGCGGTAGAAAAGCAATTCAAAACAATTCTCTGTTTCAAATTGAACTCGCCTATTTATATAGCCTGACTGGGCAACATGAACTGGCTACCCTTGAATACTTGAACCTTCTAATGCTGAACGAGCGACAACTTAATTATGTGCGAGGGCGGCTTGCTCGAGATCTGCAACAAGATGGGGCTATGGAAGCCGCAATTCAAGTAACACAAACCCGTGTCTATAACGAGCCTCAATTATGGCAGCTACGGGATCTATTGGCCTGGCTTTACGAGGAGACAGGAGATTTTGAACGAGCTTATCCTGAGGTCCTACTTCTTGAAGAACACAATGAAGCAGGTGGTCAAGGAGTCTTTCAGTTTGCTCTTCGTGCTGCTGAAGCCGGTGCATTTGATGTAGCTGGACGGGCATTTCGGGAGGTGATCAAAACACATACTGAACAAGCCATTGTGATTGAAGCACACCTTGGAATTGCCGATATGTATCGCCAGCAGGCTGAACGAACCAATCAGACTGATGATTATCAGAAAGCATTGGAGGCTTACGAGATGTTTTTGGTTGATTTTCCAAACCACCACCATGTCCCACGGGTGATGGCACAAATGGCCACACTCTACCAAGATGTTTTTAGAAACCGAGAAGCCGCTCAATCCATTCTGGAGCAGTTGACCCTAAATCATACTAATTCTCCTATTGGGCATCAGGCCCAGTTCGATTTAGGGCGTCTTGCCATTGAAGAAGGAGACTTAAACCGGGCCACGATCATTTTTGAGCGGCTTTCTGAGCGATCAGATGGCGAGTTGCTTGCTCGATCGCGATTTGAACTAGCACTAATTCAATTTTATTCTGGCAAATTTGCACAGGCGCAATCCATCCTAAGTAATCTTCGAGAGTATACGGATAAAGAAATTGCGAATGATGCCATTGCACTGCATATCCTACTCCTTGAAAACCCTCAACCCGACTCCGTCAATCAAGCTCTTCTGAGCTACGCAGACGCCCTATTACTTCTTCGACAACATAAAGCAAATGAAACCCTGCGGATTACGCAAGATATACTTGAGAATTGGGGACAACATCCGATTGCAGATGATACGCGATTTCTTCGTGCAGAATCACTTTTACTTGCCGGGCTACATGAAGAAGCAATTATGGCGTTTGGAGAGTTTCCTCTCATTCATCCAAAAAGCCCGTTCCGAGATCGTAGTCTTTTTCGCTATGCTGAAATTCTTGAAACAGTTCTTGGTGATACCGAAAGGGCACTCCAGGCCTACTCTGACTTGCTTTCTCAATACCCTGGCTCACTTCTGGTTAATAAAGTCAGAGAACGTATTCGGGCGCTCCGCGAAGCTAGCATTTAGCGGAGCCGTTCTGGCTTTGCTCGTGACTCTACCTGCGCGTGCTCAGTTCGACCTACTGGTACCGATGGATGAAAATCAGTCCGATCATCTGAAAGCCTATGGGCTTGTTTACTGGTCTCTCCAAAGAGGAGAATCTGTTGACTGGTTGCTGAATTATCGCGGCGGATCATTCCTTGTCTCTGACTTTTCTGGGCTTCGGAATGAACTCGCGCTTCGTGGAATCAATTACGAAACACTTTCTGGTCCCTCTGTCGCGCGGTTGATTGCTGAAGTGGAGAGTAACCGTGCCAATACCGCATTAGTCCGCCTTGAGACTCCTCCACGAATTGCAGTTTATGCCCCTGAACAGACCCTACCGTGGGATGATGCAGTGCTGTTGGCACTAAAATATGCCGAGGTCCCTTATGATATGATCTACGATGACGATGTCCTGAGTGGTGCATTATCCGCATATGACTGGCTTCACCTTCACCATGAAGACTTTACCGGGCAGTACGGAAAGTTTTATCAATATCGGAATATGCCTTGGTACATAGAACAACAACGAGAGTCCGAGCAAGCTGCACATCGCCATGGCTTCCGCAAAGTGAGTCACCTGAAATTGTTAGTCACCCAAACCATCAAACAATATGTTGCGGATGGTGGATTTCTGTTTGCCATGTGCTCCGGTACCGACACCTATGATATTGCCCTGTCGGCATTCGCAACGGATATTGTTCCATCTGAATATGATGGAGACCCTGTTGATCCGGATGCAAGGAAGAAGTTAGACTATTCAACAACTCTTGCATTTGAAAATTTTACTCCAAGCTTTAATGCAGCTGAATATGAGCACTCGGATATTGATGCCGGGCCTCCGCCACAGCAACTACAGAACCCCGCACTTGACTACTTTACATTGTTTGAATTCAGTGCGAAATGGGATCCCGTTCCCACCATGCTAACTCAGAATCATGTCGGAACCATTGCAGGATTTATAGGCCAGACAACCGCCTTCCGCAGACAATTCGTTAAATCTGGTGTCGTGATACTCGCTGAAGTACCTCAGCGAGATGAGGTTAAGTATTTGCATGGATCCTTTGGTGAGGGTACATTTACATTTTATGGGGGACATGACCCTGAGGATTATCAGCACTACGTGGGAGATCCTCCAACGGATTTAAGTCTTCATCAGAACTCTCCAGGCTATCGTCTGATCCTAAATAATATCCTTTTTCCCGCAGCACGGAAGAAAAAACAGAAAACCTGACGACTATTCATGGACTCAAAAAAAACTCCGAGTAACTCTTTGTGTGTTATGTCCGAAATCGTCCTCCCGAACGACACGAACGCCCATGGCACCATGTTTGGCGGGCATCTCTTGTCCTTGATGGATAAATGCGCCGCAATCAGTGCTATGCGCCATACCGAGACAGTCTGCGTCACAGTAGCAGTAGACTCGGTGGAATTTCACTCTCCACTGTTACTAGGTGAAGTCGTAATACTTCAAGCTTGGGTCAATCGAACCTTCGGGAGTTCTATTGAAATTGAGATTTCTGTTGAAGCTGAAAATATTCATGAGCGCGATCGTCGTAAATGTAATCATGCCTATTTCACATTTGTTGCGGTAGATCAACACGGAAAACCCACAACAGCAGCTCCGATTTATCCTGAAACTGATATAGAGAAAGAACGCTATGAAAAAGCTGCTATGCGGCGAGAACTGCGGCTGCACATGAAAGGACGCTTACCCTTGGCAAATAGCGTGTACCTCAAGGATGACCTCATCGCAGCAATTTCTGGTAGGGATCTATAGTTTCAGTCTAAATTTCCTGAGACCTAATGGCTCTTGAACGTATCTTGATTACCGGTGCCAATGGCCTCCTTGGACAAGAATTAGTTCGACAAATTGCTCACATTGGCACATATCAATTATTAGCAACCAGTTGGGATAAGCAATCACGCATGGGAGCGTCAAAAAAATATGCTTATTCAAAGCTTGACCTATGCAGTACGCAGCAAATTCATGATATATTCAAAAAATTCCGTCCCGAATGTGTGATCAACTGTGCCGCTAAAACAGGAGTTGACGACTGTGAAGTGAATCGTGACTTGTGTTGGCGAACCAATGCCGAAGCGGTTGGACATCTGGCAAAAGCATGCCATAGTACTGGGGCACATCTGGTTCAAATATCCACCGACTTCGTATTCAACGGCATGAACGGACCATATCGTGAATATGATCGTCCTCATCCTATTAATTACTATGGGAAATCAAAGCTTGCAGGGGAGAATGCAGCTCGTGCCGCAGGTGTGAGTAAATGGACGATCGTTCGAACAAATGTTGTCTACGGCACAGCAATTGGAACTCCACATTCGGACTTTGTTCAGTGGGTCTTGAACAAGCTTAAAGAAAAGCAACAAATTCATGTGTATACCGATCAGTGGCGTACTCCCTCGTATACGTATGATTTAGCAAGAGGCATTCTGCGTATTGTACACTTTCGAAAGAATGGAGTGTATAATCTTTCTGGACGAGAGTTCATGAGCATGCACGAATTTGCTCAGTCCATTGCAGAAGTTTTCGATCTTGATCTGTCACTCATTCAACCAACTGTGCAACATTTAACCCCACAAACAGCTCAGCGCCCAGAATATACTGGACTGGTTACATTGAAGGCGGAAACTGAACTGGATTATCGACCCTTTCCCCTCAAAGCAGCTCTGGAACACTTGCGACTTCGTACGGAGATCTCTCCGTCTGGAAATTCTCTCGTTCATGCTTGGTGTTGAATTTATTCGCTCCAATGCAGACAAAGTCCGCCAAGCACTCTCCTTGCGCGGTGATTCAAAGAATATTCACATCGTTGATGATGTGCTTGAGCGGGATCGTATGTTGCGAGAGGCCCTGACACATCGGCAAAACCTCCAACAGACCATCAATTCGGAAAGCCGAAAGATCGCAGCACTCATGCAAGAGGGGGATCAAGAAACCGCTAGGCGTTTTATCCAGAATCAGAAAAAGCTGAAAAGCGAGGTAAAAGAATTGGGAGAGACGGTGTCAAATTCCGAGGATGCACTTAGAAAATTGCTGCTCACTATCCCAAATATTCCTCATCAGAGCGTTCCCGAGGGAGTATCCGAGGCAGATAATGTGACGGTTCATCATCATGGTACGATCCCGTCCTTTGACTTTATACCCCTGCCCCACTGGGAACTGTCCAACCTACATAGTCTCATAGACTTTGAGCGCGGGGCGAAAGTAGCCGGAGCAGGCTTCCCCTTCTATATCGGTTCTGGCGCCGAGTTACACCGGGTGCTGATCAATTTTTTCATTGATTCAGCCACTCCAGAATATACTGAGGTCCGCCCTCCCCTGTTTGTCAATGCCCTCAGTGCTCAAGGCACAGGGCAGCTTCCCGATAAAGAGGGACAGATGTATCATATTGAGGATGGTTTTTTTCCGATTCCCACAGCAGAGGTGCCTCTCACTAACTATTTCCGGGATGAAATTCTGTCCGAGAAAGACCTACCCATCAAACTTTGTGCCCATACACCATGTTGGCGACGGGAGGCAGGTTCGTATGGGACCCATGTACGCGGGCTGAACCGACTGCACCAGTTTGACAAAGTAGAAATTGTACAATTAACCCATCCAGACGAGAGCTATCAAGTTCTGGAAACCATGCGGACCCACGCAGAGTCTCTCTTGAAAAAGTTAGAACTACCCTACCGGTGCTTACTAATGTGCACCGGAGAATTAGGCTTTAACCAAACGAAACAATATGATCTAGAAGTCTGGAGTGCAGGACAGAAGCGCTGGCTGGAAGTATCCTCCATTTCCAACTTCACGGATTATCAGGCACGCCGTATGAATCTCAAGTTCCGTCCTGAATCGGGCGGTAAACCTCAGCTTGTTCACACTCTCAACGGCAGTGCTCTTGCCTTACCCCGAGTCGTTGCAGCACTGCTGGAGCATAACCAAAAAGAAGACGGCTCGTATGTATTGCCCGAAGTTCTAATAACTTACTTAAACTAATCCTCATCAAACTACTCCTACCGTGCTACATTTGATTGGCAGGTCTACCCCCTATTCCGTGCAGTCAGTCATTATTCAGATCAACCTCTTGGTTGCATTCAGCTTCCTCGTTACCTCCGCACAGGGCCAAGAATTGGCTGCGCTAGATGGATTCATTACTGAGGCATCCACTGGTGAAACACTGATTGCTGCAAATGTATTTCTTGAAGGTACACTTCGAGGAGCAACCACCAACCTTTCGGGATACTATGCTGTTTCGGGCATTGAGCCTGGAACCTATACGGTTCGCTTTTCCTATGTTGGATTTGAGACCATACTTCGCGAGATCACCTTTACCTCAGGTGAATCTATCCGTTTAGACATTGAACTTTCCTCTACTCCTGAGCTTTTGGAAGCACTGGAAGTAGCAGCGGATCGAATTACCGAGGAAGAAATCCGCTCTATAGGAGTGAGTCAAATTGGGATCGCAGCAATCCAACAATTACCTCAGATTTTTGAGCCAGATGTGTTTCGTTCTCTACAGCTGCTACCCGGTGTTGCACAGGCATCCGATTATTCCAGTGGGCTCTATATCCGCGGGGGAGATCCTGGCCAGACTCTCATTCTCCTGGATCGAACAAAAATCTATAATCCAAGTCATGTGTTCGGATTTTTCTCAACCTTTAATACCGATGCCATCAAAGATGTACGTCTCTACAAGGGAGGATTCCCAGCAAAGTATGGTGGGGTGATTGGATCCGTACTGGATGTTCAGAACAAGGATGGCAACCGGCGGGAGACCCATGGAAAGTTGAGTGTCGGTTTGTTAGCTTCGCGCGCCTTTGCCGAAGGACCCTACTCCCGTGGATCGTGGATGGTCGCACTGAGACGCTCAACACTGGAGCCTTTGCTTGCTGTGTTAGAAGATATTGAGGCGGTCCCTCGCGCCTTCTATTTCTATGATTTCAACGGAAAGGTTAACTTTGACGCATCCACAAATGACAAATTTTCTGTTTCCTTCTATTCAGGCTCAGATTACCTTCGTTCTACCTTTGCCCAGGGCGTTGAGATCAAATTGCTTTATGGAAATCGTACTGCTACTGGAAGCTGGACGCGTCTATGGTCTAACCAGTTCTTCACGAATGCTACCATTACTTATTCTTGGTATGAATCTACTCCCACTGCAAGGTTCAGTGGTACAAATTTCAAACAAATCAACCGGGTAGAAGAAACTTCCGTCCGGGCTGACTTTGAGTACTATCCTAACTCCAAACACGAGATTGTTGGTGGTTTTTGGGCAGGGATTTTTGACGCTCCCCTGATCAATTTCTTTGACGACCGAGAGGTTTTTAATACACGCAATCGAGTTGAACACGCATCTCTTTATCTCCAAGACACATTTCGTCCTACCCCTTACTGGTCAATCATCTCGGGTTTGCGAGCAACTTATTATGGATATGGACATCATTTCACCTTGGCTCCACGTTTCTCGGTAGAGCGACAATTGGGATCAGACATTCGTCTACAAGCGAGTGTAGGGAGATACTATCAGTTCCTTACACTGATCACGAACGAAGTGTTTTCTGGATTTGACTTCTGGTTAACCAGTGGAGAGGGAGTTGATCCTTCCTTTGGGGACCAATTCATCCTTGGAGTCAAAACCAATTTGACGGAAAATCTCACACTAGATGCCGAACTCTATCATCGCACGATGCGGCAACTCTTCGTATTGGATCCGTTTTCCAATGGACTTGCGGGGCTTGAATATCCCGAACTCTTTGCCTTTGGACGGGGCAACGCTCAAGGTGTAGAGGTTCAACTTTCCCGCCAGGGTGGCCGTGTGAATGGATTCATTGCCTACACTTTGGCGAACACCGACCGATTCTTTCCGAGACTCAATCAGGATGCCTTTGGGGAACCTCAACCCTATACACCTCGGAATGATCGCGTACATGACCTGAATGTGGTGACTCAATGGCGACTTTCTCCTAGATGGGAATTAGGAGCGGTGTTCACCTTTGCTTCTGGACAGGCCTATACACGCCCAGAAGCCACCTATCGAACGTATGGAACCGAATTAGTCAATGGGTTTGATGAGACCAATCTACTTGTTTCTCCGGGACTAAATCAATCCAGATTAGCTGCATATCATCGGCTTGACGTTGGTGCAACATGGAGCGGATCACTAGGCCAATTTGCAGACTATGAATTGCAGATGCAAGTGATCAATGTGTATGCCCGAAGTAATGTCTGGTTTATCTTCAATGATGTTGAAGATGATGGAAGTCTTACGAGTACCACCATCCCCCAGATTCCGATCCCTCTTCCCAATTTCTCATTTACCTTGGAATTCTAATGCTAGGACGGCTTCTTTTCGCTGGCTTACTTTTGGCTGCTACTGGATGTGATTCATCAGACTTTAGTGTACTGGATAATGAGGTGGTTATTGAGCTTACCCTTGTTGCAAATGAACCCATCCCCCCCGCTCGCGTGAGCTACCTTGCAGCGACTGATCAAAAATATGAGTTTGAAGACTTAGCTATTTCCAATGCCGAAGTGATTCTCTCCACAATGTCAACGGAGTTATTGCTTGAATCTTCACCTGATACTCCTGGGATATACACTTATCTTGGCACAGAACATATTGTTCAGCCCGGTGCGCAATACGATCTACTGGTGACCATTCCTCAAACTGCTTCTCCGATAACGGGAACGACGAATGTTCCTACCTCTGTTGAGATACTTAGTGCGTCTCGGGAGACTGGAACTTATGAATCAACTGAACAACTCGTATTAATTGTTACTCCCGGAAAAAGTACAGATCAATCCCAAAGCAAATTCACTCTTGTAACTGAGGCAATGGATGCACTTCTTGATACAGCAGTTCCAACGGTAGCAGCATTTTTGGATGATGATGACGAACTCACACTGGAAGACTTCAGGATCAGTGGTTCGCCCATCATTACCGAAGGGAATTTTGTCAAATTTCCCGATGGTACGATTGAACTGATTTATCCTTGGATCGGAGTAAGCTTTTTCGGGCAGAACATCATTTATGTCAATTCGCTGGACGAGAATTTATCCGACTTTATCCGTTCAGCTGAACTGCAGCAGGGAGGTGGAACATTTGGTCCAGGAGTTATTCCGAATGCCATTCAGACGTTATCCGGCGCCCATGGCTTATTCGGGAGTGTATCAAGGGACAGCGTACGATTTACCGTGTTACCTCCATCCGGAGAGTAGGTTTACACCCCACTCATGGTTTCTTTGATCAACATATCAACGATCGCTTTACTGGCCTCCTCTGGGGTCGCGCCTTGAATTGTTGCCTGCCGATAGGCATCCCGCTGCATATGGGCACTGGTTCCCCGCTTAAGGATTGTCCGCGCATGTTTAATCTCTTCAACACATCCCAGATCTTCGGCATCCGGTGTAATTGAAGCAAGTAATTCTTCAATGAGTTCTGTATAGGGAACCATCTGTCCCTTTCCGTAATCAATGAGTTCTCCGTCAATACCATAGCGCTGGGCAAGCCAGCGATTCTCATGCAACAACATATTTGCATAACTCCTCCACCGCTGATTTTCTCGTCGCAACCTCCAAAGCATATGTAGCCAGCATTGATAGAGTGCAGCGATACAGATGGCATCATCAATCTTGGTGCAAATATCTGAAATCCGCATTTCTAACGTAGGAAAGCGATGGCTGGGGCGAATATCCCACCAGATTTTCGTGCTATCTTCAATTACTCCGGCATGAACCAGTATACTAACATGACGCTCAAATTCGGCATAACTCTCAAAATGTTCTGGTAGTCCTGTACGGGGAATCTCATTCCATACTGCAATACGATAAGACATCAATCCGGTATCTTGACCTTCCCAATAGGGGGATGAGGAACTCAGGGCCAATAAATGGGGCAATACATAGGTGGCCTGATTCATTAGATCGATTCGAAGATTATCATCTTCAATCCCTGCATGAATATGCATGCCACAAATCACCATTCTCTGAGCGATGACCTGCATATTCTGTGCGAGGATATCATAGCGTTCCCGTGGAGTATGACGCTGGGTGATGTAGGACGCATTCGGGTGGGATGACGCAGCAATAATCGCAAGCCCATAGGGTTCAACCACATCTGACACCGTTCTACGTAACCGAATTAATTCATCCCGGGCGTCCTGCACATTTTTACATACGCTGGTACCAACTTCAATTTGAGACTGGAAAAATTCCTGCGAAACTTGCCCGCCAAGTGCTTGACGGGCATCCTTCAACATCATGGGCGATGCCTCACGTATTAATTTCCCCGTGTCTTGATCGACAATCAGATACTCTTCTTCTATCCCAAGACTCAACGAGGGCATTTTCAGGATTTCCGTAGCAGTGGACATAGATTTTATGAATGGAGAAGTTAAATGTAGAGAGCCAGATACTTAGAACGTGTTGTGATTGACAGTTTGCAAAACGTGGACGTCCATTCCAAGTTAACAAAATATAGTCGGTTGAACAAAAGCAAATTCAAGTATGAATTACCCGCAAGATGGTGCACAGAAGAATCAGAATTAAAAACCTAGCCTATCCGCATGATTGGTGATTCCAGAATTCATTTTTGGGAACATAGTGAGCCGGAGTATTGATACAGAGTATCCGTTAAACCTCTTTTCATTCTGGTCTATATTAGGCAATCATAACTAAAATTGCTGACTGTAATATCTATTGTCCCTACACTCTAATATGAGAATGTCACAAGGTAATAAAGTTATTGATCCCTCTGCTTTTTTGAACCTAACTGCAGGAATACTCAGAGTCAACCATTCATCAAACAAGATGTTGAAAACCAAAATCTGATACGGGTATTGGCAAGGTTCACTCATAATGTGCCCACTCTTTTTTCAAGTATGAAGGCTGATTTCGTTGAACGTTTACAGAGGGCACAGACTGCTACAAATAGTTTAGTCTGTGTGGGTTTAGATCCAGATTTGAGTAAAATCCCAGATGATCTTCACAAAAAACATGGCTCCCCTCGGTCTATTGTTTTGGCTTTTAATCAAGCAATTATACAGGCTACTGCACCTTATGCCTGCGCATACAAACTCAATTCTGCATTCTATGAGAGTCTCGGGAATTGTGGGTTTGATGTGCTAAAAACCACGATGGATTATATCCCCGAGAACAGAATCCACATTATTGATGCAAAGCGTAGCGATATAGGGAATACAGCTTCCATGTACGCTACCAGCATTTTCGATTTACTAAATGCGGACGGCTGTACCATTGCACCGTACATGGGTTTGGATGCAGTTGAGCCATTTTTGAATTACCCAGGACGTGCTGTATTCATCTTGGTTCGAACATCTAATCCCAGTGGTGATCAACTTCAGTCACTGCAGATCAATGGGAAGCCACTGTACGACCATGTTGCCCGTCTCGCATTCAAATGGGGGGAGAAATTTCCAGGATCTGTTGGTTTTGTAGTAGGTGCAACCAACTCAAATGAATTATTCCACCTACGCCAAGAGTATCCTCACACACCTTTCCTGATTCCCGGGATAGGTGCGCAGGGAGGCTCAATCAACTCTGCTGCACAAGTAGCCACCTATAATGCCCCAGTGCTCGTAAACAGCAGTAGAGGGATCTTGTATGCCTCTTCGGGAGAGGATTTTGCCGAAAGAGCCGCCGATGCTACTCTAGAGTTGCGTGACTCACTCAATCAAGCAACCACATAATTGATTGGTCAGAACTATCCAGTATCTTTCAACGGTTATACAAGAACTTTGGTGATAATTTTGACTTCCCATACGAAAGTGTAGGGGCTTTATCTGGCACCACAATCGCACTATTGCACTTCTTTTTTTTCGTTCATTTCCAATGAAGTGTAGAGAAAATGGGAGTCGTGCGATTATTCAAGCAAGTCAATTCGAAATTTTTGATCCTGAAATTCCCAACCTATCACTGCTTAAGTAAAAATCGGGAATTTTCTGGTAAGTACCAGATAATTGAAGATATGCCATGCCCCTCAGGTTGAGTCATGAAACCTTTCTCTCGGGTAAAATGAGTTTCTTTGATTAATTAGAATGCGCGATGATCAATAGATTTGTCCCAATGAAAGCAATGCGTCTCTGCGACTACATGTGGCAGGATCCTCAGAACGTGACCTGAAGTCCTGCATGAAATGCACGGCCGGGCCCAGGAAGCCCTAATTGCGGTAGTACGGCCTCATCCGTGAGGTTATTCACTCGCACAAATAATTCAGCGGAATACCGACTATATAAGACGAGCCATGCCAGACGGGTATTGGTTACCAGCGAATTTGGCAGGGGAATGAGTCGGTTATCCTCTCCTAGCCCGTGGGCCTCACCGGAATATTGGCTCTCCAGGATCATTGAAATTCCCAGCCCAGGCCGGTAATTGAAGTTACACATTCCAATCCAAGATGGCTTTTCTATAAGGGGCTGGGAGCCTCCAAAACTAAGCTCACGAGCATGCATCGCAGTAACATTACAACTCATCCAGACGTTGGGCATAATTCTTGAAGAGACGGATGCCTCAAATCCCAGGACCCTACTCCCCTCAAGATTTACGCGCTGACGCCTTGCTTTAGGTTCACCCTCAAACAATACCATCTTTTGTCCAATTGTATTGTAGGTTCTGCTGAAGAAGGTAATCACCTCTGCCGTTGCTTTATCTCGCTCAATCTCAACTGCTATCTCGGCCAGGAGTGAAGATTCAGGCTTGAGATCAGGATTCACAAGAAAACGTCCAAGTGCTTCCCCAAACAACTCCCGCATAGTTGGAAAACGAATTTTTCTACCTGTCACACCCCGGATTCTGATTCCTGATGGTAACTCACGAGAAAGCCCCATTGTGACTCCCAAGCCTGTCTGTGGACCACGATCAGGCTTGTCTCCCGTCTTTGGAGTAACTAGGAGATCCATACTGGTTCCTATGAGTACATTGACGGGGCCAGCTCTTGCAAATTCAATCCCATGACTGAAAATATGCTGCGAAAAAACCTTGTATACCGATGGGTCGCCAACTGGTAGATCTTCCTGTTTATGGCTTGAAGCAATATAATTCAGTGCCGTTCGGAGTGATGCGAAGTTTGAAAAGTTTCGTAAATATGCAAGTCGGACACCGTAAGTATCATCCTGATCAATTTGAGTATCCAACCGCTCAGAATAGGACGGATCCGCAAACTGTGCAATGGTTTGACCGAACCGACTAGCCCAGGCGGTAGCGCGAAGACTTCCTCCCTGCAACGGGAAGTCACTGCTAAGGATTGCCATATTGGTATTCCAATCAGGATATCGCCAGAAACGTACATTGGCTTTTTCAGGATCAAGATGCCCCTCAGGAGCAATCCCTTTTTTTCCATCAAACCGCAGAAGCGACATCCCAATTCTTCCCTCTGCGCCGATGTCAAAAGAGAATTGACCGAACACCGACCGCATCTGTCGATCCGTATTGGTGCGAAGATTACTTGCATTCTGGCTGTATGGAAGATGTGCCCGTTGAGAGAGACTAAACCCATCTTGGTCTGAAATTCCCATGAAGACCGTAGACTGAAATCGCTGGGACCGACGAAGCCAAGTCAAGCGCGCCTGCTTTGAGCCATGGGAGCCGAGAATTCCAGATGCTTGGGAGAAGCTTCCTTGATTTCGGAGTTGCCGAGAGGTCATATTGATTGCCCCTCCCAAAACATTCGTTCCGTAGAGGACAGATGGCACTCCTTTTGAAATTGAAATTTCTCCTACAACCTCTGATGGAATCAGGCTCAGGTCCACACGATTATCCCATGGTACATTTAGCAACGCCCCATCAAAAAATATACTCACTTGCCTTTCGCCGGCGCCTCGAAGATAGATCAGCGATTCTCCCCTTGAATTCGTCTGGAGGTGTGCAGATGGGATGCGGCGCAGAATCGGTGCAATGGAAGCTGCATCTGCTTGTGCAATCTCAGCCAGTTGGACTCGATGGGTAGTTGAAACGGACAAGATGTCAGGGGTACCTCCAGATGGACTCACAACAATATCTCCTAACTGATAGTGAACCAGTGAGTCGGTGGGGACTTGTGCCTGAGCTGTCCATGCCCAACACAAACATAGCAGAGACCTTAGGATCATACGTCCACGAGTCGTCAACTCAGCCCTAATTGGAATACTACTCGGCAGTTGCAGATTCTAAACCAGCAATTATATTTTGAAAGTCTACATCTCTCTTCAGCTGGTTATAAAACTGAGGTCGGATTTGTAAGCGTCCTTCTTCGGATGGAGTCTTCCGCTCAATTACTCCAAGGTACTCGCCAAGATCTACCGAGAGCATATACCTTTTATCAAGTTTCAGTTCTCTTTCACTGATGACCGCACCGAATGCACGATGTAATGTGCGATAGCGATCCTTTCCGACCCAATTCGTAACTACATTATCCTGAAAAGCGATGGCTTGATCAATCATTTTTTTCTGCTTCTTGATCATTTCAGCATACTCTGTGGCAATTTTCTGCATCCGCTCACTGAAAGGAACCAGTTTGGGATATACCTCAGCAGTCTCAGCGAGCATCTCTGCCTCAGATTGCAAGATCAGGGCCTCGGCATCAATCTGTTGGTAGGCCGTACGTAGGCTCGCAGCCATTTGATCATCTGTACCACCGCCGTAGGTTCTACAGCCGGTAAATACGAAAAGTCCAATGATTAGTGGGATCCACCAGCAGCTTTTTTCAGCCAAGTACATCAGATTACAGTTTGATCGGAGATTGTGACATTTTTGGGAATCACGACGATTCCATCCCTGATATAAAAATTCTTTCCATCATGTTCTTCTACGCCCTCCTTGTTGCGTATGATGCAATTATTTCCAATTTGAACATTTTTATCAATAATGGTCCCTTCAATAAATGTATGATCTCCGACACCGGGTTGATCTGGACCTTCAACCCGCTCCCGAAATGTTAGTCCATTCCACGGATAATAATCCGCCCCCAATAGAACAGAGTTACGGATGGTGGTGTGATTCCCTACGTAGGAGCGGATTCCAATCACAGACTGAGAGATGTCACTTTCTCCAATCATACTTCCCTCTGATACGAGACTATTTGTGAGTTTGGCCCCTGAAATTTTTGCTGGTGCAAGCATCCTTGCATTGGTATATAATCTCTTATTCGGATCATAAATGTTGAATCCAGGCTGGGGCTCCGCCAGCATTAAGCTGGCATCGTAATATGAACCAATCGTTCCAATATCACTCCAATAGCCTTCATACGGAAAGCTGACTACCTTTACTTTCTCAATCGCTCGGGGAATAATCTGCTTACCAAAGTCATGGTCATTGGGGTGTTGATCAAGGGCTTTGAACAGGAGCTCACTGTTGAACACATATATGCCCATGGAAGCCAAGTACACCCGTCCCTTACCCTCCATTGATTCACTGACTTGGCTTGATTTTCCTACCAGGTCTTTGGGCTTCTCATGAAATTTAATGATTTCTTGATTTCCATTGGTTTTTAGAATACCGAAACCAGGGGCTTGCTCCGCAGTAACTGGAATGGTTGCAACAGTAACCGCCGCATCATTCGCTTCATGATGATTAAGAATTTTGCGATAATCCATTGAGTAAAGCTGATCCCCAGATAGAATCAGCACATATTTCTGGCGGTAGTTTGAGACGTGAGGAATACATTGCCGTACTGCGTCCGCCGTCCCCTGAAACCATTTAGCCGAACGCTGGGTCTGTTCTGCGGCCATGACTGTAACAAAACCCCGCCGATAATTATCAAACCTGTAGGTATGAGCCAGGTGACGATTCAGACTTGCGGAGTTGAATTGTGTCAAGACAAAGATCCTATTGATATTGGAATTGATACAGTTTGAAACTGGAACATCAATAAGACGATATTTGCCCGCAAGCGGTACAGCGGGCTTAGAGCGAAGTAGCGTGAGTGGAAATAAGCGTGACCCGGCTCCACCGCCGAGAATAATTGCAATACTATCAACCATTGTTGTTGAGATTAAATCAAGAAAGATAAGGGCATACTCCTCATTTTATGTAGAAGAGTATAAAAATACTGAAACCGGACATAGTACAAATGGTAAACCGAAAAGATGAGTAGGGAGTCTAGTTATGTTCTGAATGAAATCCAGGCCCTCCTTCGGGCATGCTGGAACCGAAAGATTGTGGAACGTGTTGCGGTTGGCTTAGTCTTGCTCATGATCTGCACCGCGAGCGGGTTTGTACTTCTGCTCATTTTAGAAATGAACCTCTGGATGCCGACCCTCTGGCGCAGTTCACTCTTTTGGGCCTGGATCGTTGCAAGCATGATTCTCCTGATCTGGGCTGTACTCCGTCCTGGGCTCATGGGATGGCTTACTCGCTCCCGTTACCGTCGGATCGCCCGGGAAGTGACAAAAGATCAACCCCTCTTGCAGAATCAATTGGTATGCTTGTTGGAGTTATGCAACGGGAACGCAAGCCAATCCCCCCCTCCCCTGATTGATCGTGCGGTCAAGTCTCTTGAAGAGGATGTGTCTGCCCAGTCACTGGACATGAGCATCAACTGGAACCAGCCTATGGCATGGAGCCGATATGCTGCGATCCCCTTAGGGCTTATCACCATACTGATTCTTGCAGCTCCGCAGGGATTCCAAGATGCGTCCGTACGCTTATTTTCGCCAGGCAAGTCCTTTGAATCGCCTGCCCCTTTTTCACTTACGGTAACCTCTGGACATATTGAAGTAGCCAAAGGAGATTCTGTAACTCTATCTGCGATGGCAACCGGAGTTGCCCTACCAGCAATAGTTGCTTTTGAACTCAGTGTAGATGGAGAGCGTGCTATACGATCGGAAAATGCACAGATTGATTCACTTGATCGTTTTCTACATCGCGAGAAAAACCTCCGTCTGTCCCAACGATACCGGGCACGGTCCGGTTCTATAACATCCGATTGGTATAAGATCACTGTACTTGACCGACCGGTACTCAGGAATCTTCAGGTTACTTTACGGCCTCCTACCTATACCGGGCTCCCGGAAACTCAACTGCCCCTTGGAATTGGTGATATCTCCGCCCTCCAAGGTACGACAGCATCTGTTCGGGTTCGATCCAGTATTCCCGATGCCCATGCTTGGCTTAGCTTTGATTCAGAGCGTCAAGATCTTGCCCTTGAAGATTTTGCAGGGACGATTATAGTTCGTGATGAAACCAGCTACAGGATTCTGCTTGAGTCCTCCAGCGGTGTCCGCAATATTGACCCCATCACTTATTCGGTCATGCCGATTCTTGACCAGTATCCCTCAGTCGAACTACTCTCACCAGATGACCACGCAGATTTGAATGATCAACTACTAATTCCATTGATAATCCGCGTTCAGGATGATTATGGCTTTTCACGCTTTACCCTCTCATGGAGCCTGACCGAGAGTCGATTCGGAGATACCATGGAAAGCTACCAAGAGTTGGTCCTTCCACTTCCATTGACTCCGGAGATAGAATACTCATGGGATATTGACCTCACGACTGGCTTGGATATTGTACCCGGCGATGTGATCAGCTATTTTTTGACGATCTGGGACAATGATGGCTACAATGGTCCAAAAAAGAATTCTACGATCACACATAAACTCAGACTCCCCTCCATCACCGAGAAGTATGAGGTGCTGGAATCAACCCAGAATGAAACTGAGTCAGGGCTTGAATCCCTTTTAGATGATGCTGAACTCGTTCGAGAGCAATTCAACGAACTTCAAGATGAACTGCGCAGAAAACAGGATGCAAGTTGGGATGATCGCCAGAATCTTGAAGGGTTACAAGAATCACTTGAAGAAATACAGACTCGTGTGGATAATCTGGCTGATAATATGTCCGAGGCTGCACAGCAGATGGACGATCATAGTCTCGTGAGTGACGAACTACTGGACCTATTTGAAGAACTCCAGGATGTAACCGAAGAAATCCATTCTCCTGAGCTGATGGAAGCACTCCAAGAACTACAGGAAGCTGTGAGCGAGCTTGATCCGGCTGCAATGCAAGAATCATTGGAAAAATTTGAATTCAACGAAGAAATGTTCAGGGAGCGCATGGAACGTACTCTCGAACTTTTCAAAAATTTTCAGGTCCAGCAACAACTCGAGGAAGCAGCTAGACGTGCTGAAGATCTGAAGCAAGTACAGGAAAATCTATCAGAGCAAACTGAACAAAATCCACCGGCTGAAAATGTGAATGACCTAATAGATGAACAACAGTTCTCCTCCGAAGAGATGACTGCTCTTGAGGAAAAGTTGGAAGAGATTCGTGATCGAATGGAAGAACTTCGGAATGCTCCCGTATCACAAATGGAGCAACTCAACCAAGAGACTCAGGCCAAGGAATTACCAGAAAAGATGCAGCAGAATGCTCAACAGATGGAGTCTGGTAATATGCAACAGGCGAATCAGGAGCAGCAAATGATGAGTCAGAGTATGGAGCAGTTGCAATCTGATCTACAAAATGTTCAGAGCGGAATGGGTGGGCAGCAAATGAGTATCAACTTGGCGGCTCTCAAATTAATTTTGAGTAATGTGCTCAGACTCTCTCACGATCAGGAAGGTTTACGTCGGCAAATTGCCGGTGCGACCCGGGAAAGTCCATTGTTACGCGACTTTGCAAGGGAACAGTCAATTTTGAACGTCGGCGGTAGGGTTGTTGCAGATTCTCTCCGATCCTTAGGACGTAGCGTACCTCAATTGTCGAGAGATGTCCTACAGTTTGCCGGTAATGTACTTATACACATGTCTGCCGCCACGGACGCATTGACCGATCGTGACAGCAATTCTGCTGAATCTCATGCCATCCAGGCCATGACAAGCTTGAATGAACTGGCCCTTCTCCTAAGTGATCTGCTCAATCAACTCATGAATTCCTCCTCGTCAAACAGTGGGAGTGGCATGTCTATGGAGCAGATGATTCAACAGCTTCAGCAGATGGCAAAACAGCAAAGTCGGCTCAATCAGGCACTACAAGATTTTTTTGGACGTGAGCCTGGTGAGCGCTTGAGTGCAGATATGCAGGAGCGTCTCCAACAACTTGCTGCACAGCAGGAAGCCATGCGGCGCCAACTCACCGAACTTGCGAAAGAACGAGACTTGGCAAATCAACTGGCGGGCAATCTTGAACGTATTGCCCAACAGATGGAAGAATCTATTCAAGAGTTTCAGTCTGGACAGATAAGTCGGCCGACCAAACAACGCCAGCAGCAAATCTTAACTAGGTTGCTGGATGCCTCAAGAAGTCTGCAGGAACGAGGCAGGGAGAGAAGACGTGAAGGACGTCAGGGTGTAGAAACTGAGCGACGATCTCCTGAATCTCTTCAAGAAAGTATGTCTAAGGATGAACTACGCCGTGCACTGATCAATGCACTGGAAAGTGGGTACGCAAGGGATTACCAATTGCTCATCCAACGTTATTTTGATCTCCTCCAGAATCGCTGAAGAACCGGTGACGGTTTTGGGCAATGGTCCGATAGATTGCATCCCGGATGGCTTTGGGTATGATTAAGACTATTCTGGACAGAATGAACCACCTGCCCCCTAAGTGTCCCATGGCGCGAAGAACCGCAGTAGACGCTTCCCATTCCCCCGCCTCATCACTTAAAGTAACACTAGGAGCCTCAGTTGGAAGTGTTTTGTAAGACAGACGGTGATTGCGATCATGTTTACGTAACCATTTAACCGAGTGATTACAGAGCTTGCACGCCCCATCAAAGCCTATTTCTATCTTTTTTTCCATCAGATACCACAATCATGAGTGAACTCATACGACTTTTTCTCAAGTTAGGTTTTATCGGATTCGGTGGACCAGCTGCTGTGATTGCAATGATGGATGAAGAAGTGGTATCTCGTCGTAAGTGGCTGACTAGAGAGCACTTTCTGGATCTGGTTGGTGCCACCAACCTTATTCCTGGTCCCAATTCCACTGAAATGGCGATGCATGTTGGCTATGAGCAGCGTGGTTTCGGGGGCCTAGTCACTGCGGGACTCTGCTTTATTCTGCCTGCAGCACTCATCACGGGTATACTTGGCTGGTTGTACGCCGAATACGGAGCGATTCCAGAGGTGGAGCCATTCCTGCGGGGGATCAAACCGGCTGTATTGGCAATTATTCTTGGTGCTCTTTGGCGCCTTGGAAAATCTGCTGTGAAAGCTTGGTCACTGGTTCCCATCGGCATCGCCGTTTCCGTTGCACTACTTCTTGGTGTCAATGAGGTACTTGCCATGCTGGGAGGCGGCCTACTTGGCCTGAGTGGCCTTTATTTTTGGCGACATCGCTTGATATCTATTGGTGCTCTGCTACCCTTTCTTCTTGGTTTCCTTCAGATACCAAAAGTAGAGTATAGCCTCTGGACGCTGGGATGGTTCTTTCTTAAGGTTGGTGCAGTTCTATACGGAAGTGGGTATGTGTTGATCGCCTTTTTAGAGGGTGGCCTTGTTCAGACTTATGGTTGGCTCACGGAACAACAATTATTAGACGCAATCGCGATCGGACAATTTACCCCTGGCCCTGTACTGAGTACTGCTACATTTATTGGTGTATTTTTGGACGGTTGGCAGGGGGGATTGATCGCAACCCTCGCAATCTTTCTTCCCTCTTTTATTTTTGTCAGCATCTTGAACCCGCTCATTCCACGTTTGCGAAAGTCCACACTCATGGGGGCATTTCTGGATGCTGTAAACATTAGTGCGGTTGCACTAATGCTTGTGGTAACCGTACGATTGGGGGTTAGTATTCTTACGGGCTGGCAACCCGTACTTATTTTTTTACTCGCATCGGTCGCAAGCCTTCGCTATAAGGTGAATGCAGTGTGGCTTGTATTAGGAGGGGCGCTGCTTGGTCTGCTTCTTATCTGATGAATCCAGCGATCATTCATCTCCATCCGCAAGAATGTCTATTCCCTATGTGTTGATCGTATTCAATAGCGGAAAATAAAGGGAAGGGAAGTTTCATGAAGGAATCACTGGAAAATTTTCGGACTCAGGGAGAGAGTCTTTGGCCGTCTTCATGGTCCACCGTCAACTGAACAACTATCTCCGCTTCAGACTCTCACGCCATTTGTCGTGCTTAGGGTGATGCATCACGAATCGCCTTCGCAAGCTGTGGTACAACTTCAAACAGATCTCCTACAATTCCATAGTCGGCAATCTGAAATATCGGAGCATCTGGATCCTTGTTGATTGCAAGTATGCAGCGAGACCTCGCGATGCCTGCTACATGCTGCGTAGCACCTGATATTCCAATAGGAATATATAAATCTGGTGCAATCGTCCGACCGGTCTGCCCGACATGCTCATGATGCGGCCGCCAGTTCGCATCACTAACGGGACGAGAACAGGCAAGTGCCGAATTCGGTCCAAACGCATCCAGAAGATCTTCCAAAATGTACCAGTTTTCTGGCGCCCCTAACCCTCTACCTCCACTCACCACAATGGACGCTTCGGTCACATCTGGACGTTCCCCCTTGACTCTTGCATTGAGTTTGTAAATTGTCTTGGGAGTGAACTTTGATTGTGTATGTAGAACCGCATCCACAAACTTATCCGATCGCGGAATTGGTGAAAAGGATCGAGTGCGAAAACTAACCAGATTCGGTTGCCCCGATAAATACACCTTGGCGGCTACCTTACCTCCGTGCATTTCTCTGGAGAACAGCACCTTATCACCAATCGCTTGAAAGCC
The DNA here is from genome assembly GCA_965209015.1 of Rhodothermales bacterium. Classification (GTDB taxonomy): domain Bacteria; phylum Bacteroidota; class Rhodothermia; order Rhodothermales; family Bin80; genus Bin80. Next base: position 1,926,617 of record OZ242367.1, read on the forward strand.
TGTACAGTCTTGTGCAAGTGGAGCGTTGAGAAGTTGAGCAAGCCGGCCCATCATGTCTTTGCCCGAGCTGGTTGCTGCCATCAATACATAATCAAAGGTATCAATGATTTGGGATGCAATGAGCGCAATTTCTTCACTGCTCTGATGTGAGGAGTCAGCGGCAGATCCGAATGCGAAGACATGGGGCGCAATATTGCAGGCCTCATTATTGGCGCGATCATGCACCATGAGACTCCAACTTCCTCCGAGAGAATCTGAAAGCTCAGATGCAGCCTGACAGACTTCAAGAGTTGGGATCGTCAATTGAGATCCATTCAATTCGGAAATGACAAGAAGGCTAGGCATCTGTACTCCGTCAGATCACTTTGGCCTGCTCTCTCAGAAGTGTGACAACTTCGGCGGCAGTTCCATCTTGGTAATTAAAGATTTTCCCCTCTGACCGTGATTTAGTAAGCTCCAACAGTTCTATGTGAAGTTGCGCAGGCTGCAAATTAATTTGAACTTTTTCAACTGGCTTCCGCTTAGCCTTCATGATGCCTTTGAAAGAGGGATAGCGAGGTTCCTTGATCCGACGATTAATCCCAATCACAGCTGGAAGCTGGCAGGTATGAATTTCGTCACCTTGATCAATGGGATGCTTGGCAGTAAGTTGGCCAGATTCAATCTTCAACTCTTCCACTCCCGTGATACATGGCCAATCAAGCAACACGCCCAAACGTTGAGGAACCTGAGCCCCTGCCCCATCAATCGCAAGCTCACCTGTCAATACTAAATCAAAATCATGGGATTGAATTTGGGTCGCAAGTGCCTCTGCAACAATACTTGAATCATCGGGCATCTCATTACAACAAAGGTGAACCGCACGGTCTGCCCCCATGGCTAAACCTTGACGCAGAGCACTTTCAACGCGATGAGGGCCAAGAGAGAGCAATGTAACTGTACCTTGCACATTCTCACACAGCATTACTGCCACCTCAATTGCTGACTCATCATGCGGATTGATGATCCAAACTAACCCGTCGTCAATGATGTGTGTTTGATCTGAGCTCAAGACGGGTTTTGACTCAGTATCGGCAGTTTGTATTACACAAACAGCAATATTCATATGCTTACCCAAAAATGGATGCTATTTTAGTTCTATTAGGATTGATGGGGATAGAGTAATATTACAAAAAGTCATAGTGAACCCGTCTCTGATCAGTATGAAATGAGTGCAGGGAAAGATCAAAATATTGAGTGGATCATGACTTTGAAGGAGTCCGTCATGATCTTAAACTTGTGTATTTATCGTCATAGGAAAATGAATGAACGATTGAACTGAGGCAATCAAATTAAGCAGATGGCTGTTCGGATCCATAATCAATGTGATCAAACCATTACCCAAGGTACTTCTACACGGCAGTCCCTTAGAGGCTCACTCAATTAGAAGAAATTGGATTTGTATTTGGAATGTGCAAATACAGTCTATCAAGAAAGAATTTTGGATATCCCTAGAGTATCCATTAAATCTCTATATTTGTATGGTTCATCGTCAGTTCTGATTATGATCATCTATTGTACTTTTACTTTGGGCCTTGCATCCTGTATCCAGATTTCATACCAATAATTCCATGCCTCGAACCATTTTATCAGTTTCACTCATTGCATTTTTTGGCTTATCTCACGCTATTGCACAGCATTCAGAGATTGATTCGGTACTAAGTGGCTTTCACCTTGCCGCATCCGAAGCTGATTATGATCGGTACTTTGGGCATCTTGCCGAAAAGAGTATATTTATGGGAACGGATATGTCCGAACGATGGACAAAGAGCGAATTTCAGGACTACGCAAAACCTCATTTTGATTCAGGGCGCGGATGGACTTACGTTCATACCGATCGGAATATCTATGTTGCCGAAGATGCGAAAACCGCATGGTTTGATGAGATCCTTGTGAATGAAAAATTAGGGAATGTGCGTGGGACTGGCGCGCTTTCTTTTGATGATGATTCATGGAAAATTGTTCAATATCATCTCACTCTCCCAGTCCCCAATGATTTAATTTACTCCTTAGTTGAAATGATTCGTGAACAGTCCCCTTAAAGACCTATCCTCTATTGCCTTATTCTCCTTATCCAAGTAAAGCATAGTCAAGCCAGTTTTAACCCATCAAGTAGAATCCTACCAAATAAGTTGTTCCGTGCGGTTCAGCCACTGATCCTTTATTCCCACATTCTAATGTGTTGATGACACTCCAAATGAAGGGAATCCACTGATCACTATAGATCTGAGATATTGGACTTCTAGCAAACGACTTGATTTCCCAATAAATACGATGGCAATATGCAACCATACGTACGAATGGACCAGCACCAAGTATCTTATATGAAGCATCATTCTTGTTGGTGCAATTGAATGTGCGCGCTACGAAATTACGTAGGCAACTAGTATATCTGAACCATCCTCTGCACTCAAAATCCCATAAGCTTTTCCATTACGAATCGCTTTGAGACGTAGATGAAGTGGTAACTCTACGGAGGAAATTAGATGTCCGCTTAGGTCTAGAACCAAACACAATGCCGTAGTTTCTCCCTCTGCTGCACTCAGATGTACCCAAACTTGTTCTTGACCGTCAACCACAAGATTCTGCACTGCGGGCTTAAACTTTGGTCTTCCAAGATCCTCAAGCACACGACGCCACCTTCGACTCAGTTTTCTGCGCTCGGTTCGTAACTCACGTGAAGTGATGGGGACCAAGCCCCTATTCCACCGTAAACTATCTTCCAGAACCCCATTTTCAGAATAAACTGAAACCGCGTTGATATTCCCCCGTGAAAAGTACATCCTGCCCTGACCACTGATACGCATATGAGGGGTAACCCGAAAAGGGTGGGAGATCATAGCATACCCCCCATCACGAGATTCATGAACCATAACCCCGAGGTTCTGCATACTCACGATAGGATCGGACAGAATTTTCTCGCCCTTGCGATCTATCAAGTATGCGTCTCGGAATTGATTCGCCTGATTATTAGTACCGTCCTGAAAACCGCTCGTGAATGAAAGGAGAAATCCATTAGGTACCACCCCAACCAACGCAAGTGGATACAAGTTTTCCATTGAACCAATCCTAAGCGATTCAACAAAATCATAGCTCTCAGGAGAAAACAAACTTATCCTGCCATTATCATGGTCAAAGACAAACAAGCTGTCTCCTTTCCCAATAAACACACTTCCTACTTGGGTGAATTCATCCGGATCTTTTCCCTTTTTTCCAACTTCTTGAAGAAGAGTACCATCGTTGCCAGAAAAAACATAAACAGCAGGATAAGACCAGTCCACAACGTGAACGCTCCCCTTGGAATCCACGGCAAGGTCTAATATGCTATTGAATAATACATCATCACCAGGGGCTCCAACTCGCCAGAGCTCCTGGAGTCCCTGGGGGATTTTTGCACTCGGTGCGTCCTGCCCATAGGATAGGTGGTTGGGTAGTCCTATATAAAAAAGTAAAATAAGGGAACTGGCCAAACCCAGACCGACCCGAATGTGTGTAGATTATTCCCAAGTTTTGAACAAAGATCATCAGGTTGGTGGTAAGGTTCTAAAAATTTGGAGAAGGGTATAGAGAGTTGATCTACGAGTTAGTCCAATATTCTGTGGTTATACGTCGCATATTAGAAGAAATTTAGTGATGCAGTAATATTCCGATCTGAGTCGCCTAAGATTTCATACGGGAGACAATACTATAGAGTACTGGAACAATAAATAGGGTCAGAACAGATGCAGTTGTTAAACCTCCTACAATTGCGATTGCCAGAGGAGCTCTAAGCTCAGCTCCTTGCCCGAATCCCATTGCTAAGGGCAATAATCCCAGAACAGTCGTGATGGTTGTCATCAAAATTGGACGAACCCGATCATGGCCCGCCGCGAGGATTGCCTCCCGAATCGGCATGCCCGCCGCACGACGCTGATTAATAAAATCCGTTTTGATTATAGCATCATTTACCACAATCCCTACTAATACGACCGTACCCATCAGACTCATTAGATTAATTGACTGACCGGTAAGACCAAGCACAAAGGAAACGCCTGCCACCGCCAAGGGGACGGAGATGAGGATGATCAGGGGTTGCACTAAATTCTCAAACTGCGCTGCTAAAATCAGGTACACAAGAACTAAACTCAATAGTAGGCTCAGAGCAACACCATGCAAGCTCTGTTGAAATACTTCAACAGAGCCCCCCACTTGACTGCGTACCGTCAACGGTAGAGATTTACTCGTGACATCATTCACAGCATTGATTGCATCTGCAAGATCATATCCTAATTGGATATCGGCCGTCAACCGGAGGACAGAGGCCTGCTCTACTCGAACAAGTGCGGCGGGGAGTGGGATGGACTGAATTGAGACAAATTCAGCAATGGGCATCAACCCATCACGGGTAGGAATCTGTTCCGCTAATAACCGTTCAACAGAATCAATGTGACGCGATCGCAATATGATCGGGACTTCTTCATTCACTGTATTGAGAGTCGTAGCCTCAGCCCCTCGAGCACCAGACTCAAGATAGGAGGTAAGCGTTGGAACAGACACTCCATAACGATTCATCACATCTCGCTTAAATGTCAGTTGATAGGTAGGGACAGAGGCAGCATCCATGCGGCGGACATTGACCAATTCGGAGCGAGCCTCCAACAACTCTTGGACTTGCCAAACTACTGCCTCCGCATTCCGACGATCCTCACTCACTAAATCAATCAATAGATCCGCATCACTTACTGTCAATAATTGCTCCAGTTATGTTTCTACTCGCTGTGCCTTGATCGCAACGTCATTCGGCAACGTCATTGACTGCAAGGCAGACAGAATTTCATCTGCCTTCATGTTGGAGGGTAAGATCAACGTAATATCCCCTTCGTAAGGTGGTCGCGGATCCAGATCAAGACGCGCCTGATCACGCTCACCCAAATCGGCGAGGACTCTATCTGCCCAACCTCTGGCCTTGGCTTGTGATTCAATCTCAGATGCACGAGCGGCAACCATAGTAATGTCGGCATCCGTCGGGAGAGTAATCCGAATATCTACTCGTCCTTGTTCCGTTTTAGGAATGACCTCACGAGGGAGATTCAAAATGAGCACTCCAGCCCCGATCAGTAATATCATAGAGAACATCATGACAGACCAGCGATGATCCAAGCTCCATGAAAGTGTATGCTCATAACGAGTCAACAACCGTGATCCAATTGCGGAGTGAGGCTTGAATTGGTTCGCAGTGTCTCGCCCGCGGGAGATGATGAGCGGAACAACTGTCAAAGCGACCAACAACGAGGCCAGAAGTGAACAGACAACCGCCAGTGACTGATCTCGAAAGAGTCGACCCGCCAATCCCTCTACTAATGTGATTGGTAAAAAAACCGCAATCGTTGTAAGTGTGCTAGCCGTGATCGCACCTGCGACCTCCGAAGCACCATTACGAGCTGCCTCAAAGGTTGACTGCCCCTGCTCTTTCAACCTAGTCACATTCTCAATGACAACAATTGCATTATCTACCAGCATGCCTGCACCTAATGCCAACCCACTCAATGAAATTAGATTGAATGTCACATGAAGAGGCTCAAAGAAAACCAGTGCGACACCAATGGAGAGTGGTACGGCAAGGGCGGCCGCCATCAGAGCTCTCAGTCGCCCAAGGAAGGCAAACAGTACAATGATTGCGAGGATTCCACCCAGTAGAATTGCCTGAGTCACACCTCCAATCGCAGCTTTGATGAATTCGCTTTCATCAACGATCACATTCAACGCAATCTGTTCATATTCCTCTTCTAATGCGTCAAGGACTGCGCGAATTTCTTCAACAGCCTGAACAACATTTGCATCTGCTTTCCGCTCAACCAGAAGCAGAAGAGTCTCCGCTCCATCTAGACGAACCATACCTCGACGATCCGCCACCGCGTCACGCACCTGAGCTACATCTCGCAGCCTGATTGGGATATTATTTCTCGTAGAAATTACTGTCTGAGCAATATCATCGGTTGTCTTGAACTCCCCACTAATCTCAACAGGGTACCGAAATGGACCTCGACGAATCACACCTCCCTGAATGGCTACGTTTGAAACCTCAAGTTGCTGTTCAATCTGATTGAGATTGATTCCATAGGTTAGCATTCGCTGGGGATCTACCTCCACCTCGATGCGACGTTCAAATCCCCCAGTTACCTGCACGCGTGCTACATCACTTAGCTGTTCAATGCGACGCGCAATCAAATCTCTTCCCACTCGCTTCAACTCCATTAAATCCTCTGATTGGATATTCCCCTGATCTCCATTCTGGTAACGAAGTGCAATGATCATAATGGGACGATCACCCGGATCAAGGTGAAGGACTGCTGGCCTGGATGCCTCCCTTGGAAACAGATCCCCCAATCGGTCAAGGTTTTCTCGTACATCCAGCAGGGCTAAGTCTAAATCTGAATTCCAACCAAACTGCAAATGCACGAGACTGCCGCCCAGCAAAGTACGTGAGGTGACTCGCGAGAGTCCGGCCGTTCCAGCAACCGCTTGTTCGATCCGCTCCGTGACCGCTCGCTCAACCCGATCGGGAGGTACATCCGGGTAGCTGGTCCAAACGACCAATCCTGGATACTGCAAATCAGGGAGCAGAGCAACTGGTAACCGTACCCATGCAACGGCAGCCAGAATAACAAGGAGAATAAAGAATGCTGAGACAGCAACGGGACGATTCAGGCAGAAAGAGATTAATGTTTTCATACCCGATCCGAAAGACCAACAATAAGGGTTTATTGGAGTCCGAGGACGACGATATTTGTCACTTCCACGGGGACATCATGCGCTAAAGCATAGTTTCCCGATACAATCAGCGAGTCGCCTGGCTCCACCACACTTGGGGGATCTCCGCCAATGATTTCCGTAAAATCTTCCGAACGTTCACCTACGTTCACATACATCCAGTAGGACCTTCCCCCTTTCACCAAAAAGACAACATCTCTTCCCTGCCGAACAACGACCGCATCCGATGGAGCAATCATCCGATCCTCTAAACGATTCTTCTCCAGAGCCACATCTGCATATAAACCAGAGACTAATCGTCCACCCGGATTCAAAAGGGCTACGGTGACTCTTCCAGATCCAGTTTTTGGATCAACATATGGATTAACAGCATGAACATAGCCTTGAAAAACTTCATCACTGTAGCTGGGTACTACGACATTCGCAGTGACCCCGGGACGAATGTGAACCAAATCTCCCTCAAGTACATCTACGGACACCTTCATTCGCTGATCCTGAAGAAGAGTAAGAAGATGAACTCCAGTTCCAACATGCTGTCCCTCCTCAACTTGAAGATCCGCAACTCGACCTGCGAATGGAGCAACGACTTGGGTACGCTCTAATTGCAGGCGTGCCTGCTCTACTTGTTGTTCACGCTGAGTCAAATTAGTATAGACAGCCGTGACGTTTTCGCGTTGATTTCCAGCCAGCACATCCATCGCCTCAAAGTGTCTACGAACATTGTTCAGTTCCGACTGTGTGATGGAGCCATCATCAAATGCGACCTTTGCGCGCGTCAGGCGAGACCTTGCCTCAGAAAGTTTCGTTGTATCCCCAGCGACGGGATCCCCTGCACTACTGAGTTTGACTGCATATTCCGCGCGTGCCTGCAGAAGAGCTGCTTCAGCCTCGGCGAGACGGATTCTGAGTTCCCGATCATCCAGGCGCATTAGAACCTGTCCTGATTCGACACGCTGTCCCTCTTCTACGGGGCGTTCAAGAATCAACCCTCCTACCTGCGCACTTATTTTGGATTCTCGCCACGGGGCCAAATGTCCAGTAGCCTTGGCACGAAGTGGAAATTCTCTCCGTTCCAATACTAATACTTCAACAGGTGCCCGAGAGAGTTCCGGCTCCTCGAGAATCTGTCGATCACCATCAACATCTTCACCCACCACCGCTGGCCAAACTCCATAGAGAACCAAACCAATTGTGGAGAGGAGCAGAAGAATACCAAATATGTGCCAGAGGCGAACCCTGCGAAAAAAAGAGGATTGAATCGCCATGCGCGTCCTGAATGGTGACTGAGAATCCAGATTCACTTCGTCCACAGACCAAAATATAGCCTGAGACTACACAAGAATCAGGAACGTACGATCATCTATAAAGTTGGTTCAACCGATTTGACGCTACTCTAATGCTCAATAAAGGAGTCTCTGGACTTCTTAAACGACCGATTGCCGTACTCTCTTGGTCCATCGCCATTCTATTGGCTGGAATCTGGGCGGCACTTGACATTCCAATTGAGTATTCACCGAACACGGAACTCCCCCGAGTTCGTATTTCTGCATCATGGCCGGGGGCCTCTCCCAGACAGGTTGAGCGCTATGTCACCGCCCCGATTGAGCGTGAGATCCAAATCGTTCCCGGCATTTCTGAGATCAACAGCCTATCCTCAGAGGGACATTCCCATATCCAAATCCAAGTTGACCCAGAGATTGACCTGAGTACCTTCAGCACTCAGATCGGAGAAAACCTGACCCTCCTTCGTGACCGGCTGCCAGAGAATGTTTCGCCCCGTTTGACAAAAGAAATTCCAGAAGTTTTTCGGGATGTCCAAGGATTTATGACGCTTCGGCTGATTGGCCCCTACAAGCCCGACTCACTTCGGAAAATTGCAGATGAACTACTGAAACCCAAGTTTGAAAGTCTGCCTGGAATTGATTTAGTTGAAGTGACTGGTGGCAGTGAGCGTGAACTGCTGATTGCATTAGAGCCAGACCGGTTGGATGCTTATGGAATAGAGTATGGTGATGTGATCTGGGAAATTGGCTCAGCGCTACGCGATCATGTCTTTGGTCGATTGGATGCACATGGTAGAGGGCATCTAATGATCAATAAGCCAGAACTTGACCTAAATCGACTTTCATCCATCATTGTCAGTCAAAGCACATCAGGGGAGCTTCCCATCCGTCTTGACGATGTTGCCAGCCTAAAATTAGGTCAAGCTCCTCGACAAAGTATCCGCCGGATTGATGGACATAATGCCGTTGCTCTTGATCTGGAACGCACTCGCGGATCCCATATTCTAGACGTTGCAGAAGCCACCTATGATCGGATCCATGAGATCCAGTCCTCTCTTCCAGAGAATACAAGACTTCTAGTTGTTCTGGATCGTACGGAGGATGTCCGCGAATTGCTGGATGATCTGACCTTGCGCGGGGGAATTGGACTCCTCTTGGTGATTCTGGTTTTAGTATTTATGCTCAAAAGCGTTCGTGCCACGATCATTGTGCTGTTCAGTGTTAGCGTAGCCCTTGCGCCCGCACTTGCACTCTTTCGGTTCTTTGACCTTTCGCTGAATATCATCACACTTGCCGGACTGGTGTTGGTGTTTGGACTTCTTGTAGATAATAGCGTGGTCGTTGTGGAGCAACTCCTTATGCAACAAAACAAACTCCGCGGCCGGGGAATGAGCCAACTTGAATTATATACCGCTCGCACCCTTGAAGCCATGCGAGCGGTCTGGCTACCTCTGTTGGGCGGTACATTAAGCACCATGGCGGTCATGCTTCCACTTGTATATCTGAGTGGAGATCTGCGCGATTTATTTTTACCCTTTGGGGTTCTGGTCAGTCTTACCCTATTGATTTCATTGATCAGCGCAGTGACCTTTGTACCCGTCGTTGTACGTTTTCTGCCTTCAAAAATTGAAAAATCCCAATGGACATGGCTCCGACGTTCCATTGCTGTCCCCTATGCTCTGGTTGTTCGTTTCCCGAAAATAGCACTACTGATGCTAATACTCATTCTTGGCACCCCGCTCTGGAAACTTCCTGCGGAGATAAATCAGCCTCGCGAGGGATGGTCTGGTGAGATTCAGGAACGCTTTGCACATATGTACAACGTTTCTGTAGGATCTATTTTTGTTCAAGATGTTAGAGAATATCTTGATCCTCTAACGGGTGGAGTACTGAGACCATTCTTCCGAAATGTATCATTCTACAAGCCCTGGAGCTATCCCGAACGACAAAGCATTTATGTTCGCTTGGGGTTCCCCAAGGGAAATACGATTGAACGCAGTGATTCACTTATTGCGACATTTGAGCAAACTGCATTGGCAGAGGAGAGCGTCTATCAAACCGATGTACGGATCAGCGAGGGAGTTGCGCTACTAAACATTGAATTCAAGAAAGGCTCCTTAAGGACTCCAGGTCCTCACATTCTTCAACGAAAACTGGTTGGACAGGCAATTTTACTTGGGGGAATGTCTGTATCTGTGGGAGAGATTATCCCGCAAACAGGTTATTACAGCGGTGGTGGTAGTGGAATGAGTGGTGCGAGTGTACGCTTTTACGGACCTAATTACGAGGACCTGGATGCTTTGGTTCACCGGTTTGGTGAGTCTATCTCTCGTCAAAGTCGACGAGTTCATAGTATTGATTACAACGCTACACGAAATACCTGGATACAAAATCAGGCTCGCCAGGTATTACAGTTTGACTGGACGGCAGATGCGACGGCCCGAACCGGCGTTCAGGCTTACTGGCTGAATCATCGCTTACGTCCCTACTTTGATACAACTCATCCTCGCTGGCGGGCGGACATCGCTGGAGACTCACGAGTTCCGATCCGCTTGATCATTAACGAAGCATCAACCCTTGATATTGATCGAATTATCCAACGCCCTCTCATCGTCAATGACAGTTCTATGTTTCGGCTTGCCGGTCTGGCAGACTATAAAATTGTTGAGATGGCGGCCGAGATTGAACGGGAGAATCAACAATATGTCCGGCGGATCAATGTGGACTATCGTGGCCCATTTAAAATGAGAACAGAGTTCATGGAGCGTGCAGTTGACTCATTCTCGGTCCCCCCTGGGTATCAAGTGGAAACTGGATATTCATTCTTTTTTACTGAGGAGACAAAGCGTGCATTCGGCTGGGTATTTGGGGCAACCATCCTACTGGTATTTCTGGTCACTGCTTCCATATTTGAGTCTTGGCGCCTCCCTTTGGTCGTCATGCTTAGCGTTCCACTCGCGGCAGTAGGTGTCTGCATCGGCTTCCTATTTACTGGTGTTAGCTTCGTAGAGGGTGCATTTATTGGGATGGTTCTATTAATTGGAATTGCGGTAAACGATAGTATTCTCTTGACGGATCGCTTTAGGCAATTACAGGTTGCACGGCCTTATGGCAAGCCATCTCTTCTTGCGCGTCTGGCAGTTCGAGAGCGATTGCGGCCGATGTGGACCACAACATTGACAAGTAGCGTGGCAATGCTACCCCTGATGGTCTTCCCGAATTATGATGATTTCTGGGTTGGGCTGGCTGTCACGGTTACCGCGGGACTTCTATCTTCCACTCTGTTAGCACCTCTGGCATCAGTTGCCATGCTATCACTCTTCAAGCCCAAGAGCGCCTTGAAATAGCTGATCTGATATGGATGTCTCAAGGAGCCCTCTCCTTTGCGGGTTGATGGAGTTGTAAGTCAATAAGCACTCAAGAGAAAATGGGATCTTCGTTCAAATATAGAAATAAAGTATCTTTCCAATCAAAAACTCTACTGATAAGCTTTGATCATCCTCAACGCTCAGACAAGGGAGATCATGAGAACCCGCAAGATGACTGAATCCTATCTAATCAACTAGTATAGATTGAACGACCGGAATTTTCCATTTTATGATATTTCTGAGCAATCTTCAGTGCCATTTCAAGAGATTGGCTCACGTTTAAGCGAGGATCAACCGTAGAGTGGTAGCGCAAATTGAGATCTTCTTCCTCTACCCCACTGACACCTCCTATACATTCAGTTACATCTTCTCCTGTCAATTCAAAATGAACTCCTCCTAAAATGGTCTTCATCCGTAGATGTATGTCAATGACCGCTTCCAACTCAGCCAAAATACTGGAGAATTTCCGCGTCTTTATCCCACTGGATGAAGTTTCTGTATTCCCATGCATCGGATCACAGCACCATAACACATTGATCCCCCCTCGTTGGATTGCTTCAATCAGAGGAGGCAAGAAATTTTCGACCTGATCAATTCCCATTCGAGTAATGATGGTCAGTCGTCCAGCATCGTTGAGGGGGTTCAGAATGCGAACGAGTGGCAACAAGTCACTTGGAGCGATGTCAGAACTGACTTTTATCCCTATAGGATTACGGATTCCACGCATATACTCAATATGAGCACTATCCTCAAAAAGTGTTCGTTTCCCGATCCACGGTAAATGAGTGGAAGAGTTATACATTGCGTTGGCATGGACAACTTCTCTGGTAAATGCCTCCTCATAGGGAAGATGGAGTGCCTCGTGGCTCGTAAAGAAGGTCACTCTCCCAAGTCCACCAATTGGATGATTCGTCACGGTTTTAGCGAAATCAAGCGCCTCTCGAATTTTATGAATGATTTCTTGGTACCTTTTCACCGACGAACTCTGTTGTGCAAAGCCAAGGCTCCAATTTGCTGCATTATGCAGATCGGCAAACCCAGCATCTGCCAATGCACGGACTAAATTGAGTTGAGCTGCAGAACAATAATAGGACTGCATGAGACGCTGCGGGTCAGGAATTCGAGACTCAGCAGTAAATTCGGGTGCATTGACGCTATCACCACGATAGGAAGGGAGGGATACTCCATCTCGAGATTCAAACGGATCACTTCTAGGTTTTGCATATTGTCCAGCAAAGCGTCCGACCCGTACAACTGGCATTTGGAGTCCATAAATCAAAACGACACTCATCTGAAGTAAGATCTTCAGACGATTCTTGATGAAAACCACATTACAATCATCAAAGCTCTCTGCACAATCTCCACCTTGCAAGAGAAACCTACGTCCAGCCGCGGCTTCAGCGAGTTGCGTTCGTAAAGCTTCAATCTCCCAAGAAGTAACGAGAGGGGGAAGTTTTTTGAGTTGGTTGAGGATTGATTCAAGATGTGGTTTATCCTCGTAAGCGACCTGCTGAACTGCTTTTTTCTTACGCCAAGACCCAGGAGTCCAATCGGAAACTGAGTTTCCCATTTCTAAATTGATTATTTAACCATCCAACGAATACCCCTCTATCAACGTTTCTGTGGCGAATTCATTATGTATTTTGAAAGTGGATATTCAGAGCATTGTCTGGTTTCGGAAGCCCATTACTGAATGCGAACGGAACGATGTCGTGCGCGCATTCGCTCACGTTGCTCACGGATTTGTCGCTCAACCGCTTCCAGGGCTTCACTCACCGCAGAACGGACAGAATCCTGAGTGCAGGTGGCTGCAATATTTGCGGGCTTACAATATACGACCATGCGCGCTCGGTACTCTGCCCGCTTGTTGGCACCACTCACACACTCCAAAGCAACCGAGGCCCCCGATATGTCTCGATGACCATGAGCTAATTTATGTAGCCTAGCTTCAATGGTATTTTTTTCGCGCTGACCGAGTGTTGCATTCTCAACATAGTATTCAATGGCGAACTTGGGTGATGGGGAGTGATTGTCTGTAAAGGGAGCCATGTGATTGGTTTGATGGTTTAAGTATAATCTAAGTTAAATCTCCGTAAATTGGACAATATTTTTCACGCACATAATCCAGCCAGGGGCCTGCACTCACCGAACCCATCGTCAGCCATTCAATGATTTCGTTTGCGGACAGTCTACGTCCCCAGTGATAGATATTCGTCTGTAACCATTCACGAAGAAGTGTGAACTCTCCTCTTGCAATCTGTCCGTCTAGATCCTTGAGGGTGGACTTTGCACATGCAAAAATTTGGGCAGACATCAGGTTCCCAAGGGTATAGGTGGGAAAATATCCGATTGCACCAAGAGCCCAATGTATGTCCTGAAGAGCTCCATCGGTATCACTCTTGGGCTGAATACCAAAAAACTCTTCCATCTTATCGTTCCACAGCTCTGGCAGTTGCCGAACTGATATCTTTTCCTCAATGAGCATAAGTTCCAACTCAAATCTCAGCATAATATGCAAATTGTACGTCACTTCATCTGCCTCAACCCGAATTGCAGATGGTCTGACTCGATTGATTGCTTGATAGAATGCCCGTAGTGAAACCCCTCCTAACTGCCTCTGAAATTGCCGTTGCAGATCACCATAGTAACGCGTCCAAAATGCTTCACTTCGCCCGACCTGATTTTCCCAGAGTCTGGACTGTGATTCATGGATTCCCAGTGATGTGCCTTGGGCTAAGAAAGTCCCTTCAAGTTTTGGATCAATTCCTTGTTCATACATGCCATGCCCTGCTTCATGGAGAGAACTGAAGAGACCGGACATCACGTTATGTTGATGAATCCTGGTCGTTAAACGAACGTCATTGGTAGAGAATGCGGTGCTGAATGGATGAACAGATCTGTCTTGGCGTCCACGTTGAAAATCAAATCCAATATCATGGAGAATCCTCATGCCAAACTCCCACTGATCATTCTTATCATAGGACTGGCTAAGGAAGGAATCATCAGGTTGCCGAGAGCCTTTGATCATGCGTACGATTGGCGTCAGGGACTGGCGCAAATCTTTAAAGATTGATCGGACCTGAGCAGTGGTAAACTCCGGCTCATATTCGTCCAAGAGTGCATCATACGGGTGTTCTGAATACCCAATCGACTCTGATTTTTCAATACAGAGTCCTATGATTCTCTCCAAATCATTTGCAAATAGACCAAAGTTGTTTTCGTTAAATGCTTTCGCCCAAGAGCCTTTTGCCTTGGATGTCGTCTGGGCAATCTTACCCACCAATTCGGGAGATAATTTGCGAGCACGCGAATAATCTCGTTCGGTAACTCTTACCAGACTTGCCTCAAATCTCATAGGATCCCCCACCGTTCCTTGTAGACGCTCTAGTAACTCACCCGTTCGGTCCCGAATAAAGATCTCATGTGATGTTGAGTAAAGTGTTGCAATCTGCCGTCCCCTTGACTCCATTGCCTTTTCAGGCATATAGGTCTCTTGATCCCATTCCATCAATGAAGCAGCCGCACGAAGATCACATACCGTGCGTACAATTTTTAGTAATTCTTCAAATTCAGATCCAAACTTTGAATCCATAAAGATAATTTTTACAGGGTCAAAGAATATTCAATGATGATACAATCTGAATGGATCCCGGCGACTTCAAGTGTTCTTGCTCAGCGAAAAGATTCAAAATAACCAGTACCCATTGGGATAGAGACACCTACCAATGCTTGAGTTAACGTACTTGGCAAGATTAGGTGGGAGGCATTCATGAAATTCAGAAACCACTATACTTGCTAAGCGTGAAAGGGGCATTTCGCCAACGTAGCTCAGTTGGTAGAGCAGCTCACTCGTAATGAGCAGGTCGCCGGTTCAAGTCCGGCCGTTGGCTCCATTTCCGTGGAAAATTTGCACACACATCTGACAATAGGGTGTAACATACAAATCGTATTGCAATATCTTCGCTTTTTGTTGGGCGTTTTCATTTATTCCCAATCCTGCAAATTCTTATTTTCTTGACCATCAAATGGGTTCACTGGCTTCTATGTATATGTTCATCCTCACTACCATATAAAGCGTTTCAAAGACCAAATTATTTTGAAATAACACCAGACCATCCTAGCAGATGTTTTTTGCTGGCAGCTTGGATCGCCGGTCCGAATATATCTCGAGACCCAGTCTCATTTTCAAGAATGGAAATCATAGATGAGATTTTCCATTGGCCATTTTGCCTGACAAATTCGTAATTATACATCCCGCTTAATTGCCAAATTTCTTCCCCCATCCAGTGGAAGGCTACAACGTCTGCTGTGGCTGTTGCAATGACGTCATGTAACGTGACTTTGATATTAGATATTGCGTGAGGTATTTGATCAAATCCAGGGAGTACAGAGGCCCATTCGGCCATCAATTCCAACGGTTCCCGAATAGCAGATGGTTTTCCGTTCAATGAAGAATAGTCAAGGACGAACGTATCCTTAAATAGCCTTGAGAGTACATTAAATTCTCTTTGATCCACGAAATTTCCCACTGATTCAACGATACTTACGATTGCCGCTTGGTCTGCTTTTGGAACTCTCATTCTGGCCTGTATTTGTGGAATATAGATTCTCACTATGCTTTGGTGTGTCACTCCCACATAATTATGGATAGCACCCATAAGTTCATGTTTTAAAGAAATTGGCCACAGCATCAACAGCTACTATTACAATATCTTTGCGATCATAAAAATCAAACTGGTTAATGTCACTGGCTAACCATACTTTTTTGAGGGGAGCTCTTGTGGCTTGCTCATAAGCCTCTGCACCAGCGGGTAAAGCCATGCCATCCGAGCCAACCATGAGGCATGGCTTTTTCAGGCGTGATGCGGACAGGTGTGAGTTAAAGGTAAGCCATGGCTTCCAACTAAGAACGCTAAACCTGTTGTCGTACTCAGAAATTAATCCCCGATCCTTTTCGGTATAGTAAGGCGCTTGAAACATGGGCGAGGACTCATCAGAGGAACTGGCGGCGACAAGAATTTTTGGGGTGTCTGATCGAGCTCTAGCCTCGCTTTCAGCAATAAGCATGTCAACTGTTTCCACCCCACCATAAATTTTGTTAACGAGGTCATGATCATGAAGCCAAGGAGCTACCAATGCGAACTTAGTGAGTTGATCATTATCGGCAGCTACTTCGGCAATGTAACCTGATGATGCGCAGATTCCGAGCCCATAAATAGTGGCTGAATCTACATCATTGCGAGAAGATAAAAAGGCAACCGCCTCATGTATGTCGTGAATTTTAACCACAGGATCTTCCACATACCGACGATTCCCATTACTTTCCCCCCACCCCGTAAAATCAAAGGATAATGCGATCATTCCACGAATCGCCAATTCTCGCGCATAGGTACCTGCCATCTGCTCTTTCACCGTTGTCCACGCACCAGTGACCACTACTGCGGGAAGGCGGGCATTGCCATGTATTCTTGAATCAACTGGCCTGTAAATAATCCCCTTGAGAGTATTCTCAGCACTCTTGAATGTCACCGATTGAATTTGAACTGAATCTGGTGTGGGAGTATTTTGCAAATTTATCAATTCCATAGACTACTTGTCACTTCAAAAAAGTTGATCATTGGATCTCTCATTTCAATACGATCATGGTTGGATTGGTTCGCCTTCATCAGACGAAAATAAATGCTCTATCAATTGATCCCAACAGTTATGTGTCATGATGTGTGTGACCATCCCACTTTCATCATCCACTAACCTTCTATTGACAGAAACTACGGCAGCTTACACTGAATATTCCAAACAAATTGTATTTTAATCGTCAGGACTGATTGTCTGTTTTAGTCAGAGGTTTCTTCTTTATTGGCTCTGGCCCGTTTCTCATGGCTAAATTTAGTCAATACTTTTTTGCTATTTGTACTAATTAACAAATCCATAGCGTAACGTACTACGGTATCAAAGAACAGGGGATACGAGCAAGCGATGTTCAGGATCACAGACAGGATCCCAAGTCATTTATCTGAATGAAATCAGCCGATCATATCTTCAAATCTATGAAAGTTGAACTTCATCAGACTTCAGAATCTGAGCAATCATCAAGATCCTCTCTTCAATATCAAAGAAATAATGGGAAGTTGAATCATATAACCGTAAGCAATACTATATTATGGAATAGAGATCTACGAATACCTCCTTTGGCTTACGATACTCCAAGGATACGTGATGATCATCTGTACAGATATTTTTTTTGATTCTACCCTTGGAAATCGAAGCCATCGTCTTCGGGGTCTCTTCCCTTTACATGATCACTGGACTACTTCTTTTGATTTTTATTGATCGTAGAACATTCACTTCTGGGATTGCACTATGATAGACCTTCCTGCGGTTAATAAATGGAATCCCGAGGGGCTAACGATCCGCTGTATAGATGCGCATACTGAGGGAGAGCCCCTGCGGGTGATAATTGGGGGATTCCCTCAACTATCTGGCTCAATCATCTTAACTCAACGACGCGAGCTGGAAACTTATCACGATGCGCTTCGGACTGCCCTCATGTGGGAGCCCCGAGGGCACGGAGATATGTATGGTTGTCTTATCACCGAACCAGTAACCGAGAACGCCGATTTTGGGGTGCTCTTCATGCACAATGATGGGTACAGCACAATGTGCGGTCATGGAATTATAGCTGTGACCAAGGTGGCAATTGAAGTTGGCATGATTCCAATGACTGAGCCATGTACCAAAGTTTCTATTGATACGCCCGCAGGATTCGTTACTGCCATTGCACAGATTGAAAATAGTTGCGTACAGTCGGTTAAGTTCCGTAATGTTCTTTCCTACGCACATGCGCTAGATCAATTGATCCACATTCCCGGGATAGGACAAATGAACTATGATATTGGCTTTGGAGGTGCATACTATGCGTACCTTCAGGCCAGTGAAGTCGGAGTTGAAACTAAGCCATCTCACTATTCGGAATTGATTCGTTTGGGAAAGATAATTAAGCAGTCAATTGCAGAGAGTACGACCATTACCCACCCAGATCAATCGGATCTGGGATTCCTATATGGAACGATTTTTATTGGATCTCCTGAGTCTTCAGATGCACATAGTCGTCATGTCTGTGTGTTTGCAGATGGACAGGTTGACCGTAGTCCTACGGGAACTGGCGTGAGTGGTAGGCTTGCCTTATTACACGCCAAGGGACTTCTACGGTGTAATGAGCCGATACGCATCGAAAGCATTATTGGTAGCTCTTTCATCGGAACAGTGATCAGAGAATCAGACTTCGGCCCCCATCAGGCAATTATTCCCGAAATTGAAGGCACCGCATTTATCACAGGCCAGCATACATTTATTCTGGATCCGAATGATCCGTTACGGGATGGATTTCTCCTTCGCTAATTTTCCATGAGCCACATACGAATCCTCTCTAGTTTAGAAATTTCCCAGATCATCAAAATGTCCGATGCAATTCAACTGATGCGAGAGGCATTCATTGCTATTTCTTCTGGACGAGCCAGTATTCCCATTCGAATGCACCTGCCTCACGGAGATGATGGAGAAAGTTGTACACTATTAATGCCTGTTTATTCAGAAGATCATTCTCAAATTGTCGTAAAACTTGTCAATCTCAACCCAAACAACTCAGAACATGAGCTCCCCTTAATTCATTCCCTCGCTGTGTTGAGCGATGCGAAAACTGGCGCTCCTCTGGCGGTCATGAATGGCGAATCAATTACATCTCTTCGAACTGGTGCAGGAGCTGGACTGGCTACCGAAATTCTTTCGCGTCCTGATTCATCCGTCCTTGCAATCTTTGGAACAGGAACTCAGGCATACACGCAGGTTGATGCGATCTGTGCAGTCCGTCCCATCACTCAAATGATCGTCTTTGGGCGTTCATCAGATTCTTCGGATACCTTTGCAAAAAAAGTATTGGATCGTCATAATATTCCTGCGGTTAAGGCGAAGAGACCTGAGGAATTAGCGGAAGCAGATATCGTATGTACCGCCACCACATCTATGACCCCTGTCTTCTCCGCCAAGCATCTCGCACCTGGGGCACATGTTAACGGAATCGGTTCTTATCGTCCAGACATGGTAGAAATCCCCGCAGATGTAGTCGCAAATGCTAAGGTCGTCGTTGACCAGCGGGAGGCATGCTTACAAGAGGCAGGAGATCTGGTCCAGCCGATTCAACATGGTGATTTCGACGAATCACATATACATGCTGAACTAGGTGAAATCCTACTGAGTAATATTTCAGGTCGTACCTGTGATTCGGAAATCACTCTTTTTAAGTCGGTCGGCAATGCAATCCAAGATCTTGTGGTCGCCAACTTCATTGAAAAGCGCGCCCGGGAGATGGACTTTGGCAAAAAAATGTTCATATGAGTGGGCAGAGTCTCTATGATCACACGGAGGCAACGGAAAGAATAGAAATAAAATGTCGTAGCGGAGTGTACGAAGCGATGGGGCTGGTTCCCGACGAATTCAGAGCTGATTCATTGAACAATTTAGGAGAGAATTAACTCTCATCCGATTACCCGCCAGTAGCCTAAGATCCTAATTTATTGATAGTTATAACAGATACTGGCGTCCCCCACATGACCGTCGTGATTACATTCGGTTCTCGTTTAAGAACAAATTTCACACTGATACCATCGGATTGCAATTCCTGATCTAATGGATTTAGAGGGTAGTATTTGGCACCCGACCGAGCTTGAATGCCAAAAAATCCGCCCTCAAAATCATTCCATATAATCGTCCCCTCTCCCCGAATCTCATCTCGTTTCATCATTTCCTCATTTTTAATAATTTCTGGTTCATCATCCTCATATGATTGCATAGTCTGACAGGATATTCCAACTGCTATTACAAAAAAGAGTATGAAGCGGCTCATCTGACTAAATTGTGGGAAAGTTGGTTCAGGCCCGTATGCACATGCTGAATCCAGCCACCGGCCAAAATATCCTCTCCTTCATAGACAACCACAGATTGCCCTGGAGTGATTGCAGTTCGTTGATCCATGAACGATACCTGAAGCTCGCCTGCTCCGGTCTGATGTACCACACATGGAGCTCCGGGATCTTTGTAACGTATTTTGGCAGTGGCGGGTTGTTCTACGAATAGATTTGGATATTTGACAAGGTTAATCTTATCTGCAACCAACGTTTGCCTAAGAAGCTCTTCACGCGGACCGACCGTGATCGTGTTCGTTTCTGGATTAATTTCCGATACGTAGGCTGGATATCCAAGTGCAAGATTCAGTCCATGTCGCTGCCCAATTGTGTAGAAAGGATATCCTGCATGAAGTCCAACTTCCGTACCATCTGAAAGAATAATCGGACCATTCTCAACCTGCTCTTCCAATCCAGGAACTTGATCACGCAGGAATCGTCGATAATCGTTATCGGGAATGAAGCAGATCTCGTAGGAGTCTGGTTTCTGTGCGACTGAGGTAAGCCCGAACTTGGATGCCATATCTCGAATCTCTGGCTTTTCATATTGTCCAAGAGGAAAGATTGTCCGAGCCAGTTGCTCTTGGGGAAGCCCCCAAAGGGCATAACTCTGATCTTTATTGAGATCCAATCCACGAGAGATAATAAATCGTCCATTCTCCTTTCGAACTTGAGCATAGTGCCCAGTTGCTATGTACGAACAATCTAGGTCATCCGCACGGCGTAGTAGAGCATTCCATTTGATGTGGGTATTGCATAGAACACAGGGATTCGGCGTTCGGCCTGCCATGTATTCATCAGTAAATTGCTCAATCACCCAATCCCCAAATTCTTTTCTGATGTCAACAATGAAGTGTGTAAAATCATGTGCCAAAGCCACCTGTCGTGCATCATTCATTGACTCTAATGTACAGCAGCCTACCTCTTTACCAGTTTTTCTGGGTACACTTTCACTATAACTCCATGTTTTCATGGTAATGCCAATCACCTCATACCCCTGCTGATGAAGAAGCACCGCGGCAACCGAGGAGTCAACCCCTCCACTCATGGCAACTAGTACTCTGGATTTCATGTTACAGGATGTGCTTGGAGTAACCACCATCAACAGGGAATGCAACCCCCGTAATAAAACCTGCCTGCTTGCTTGCGAGAAAAGTAGCGGCAGAAGCAAATTCCCAAGGTTCGGCTAAGCGTTTCAAAGAAGCTTGGGAAGCCCATCCAGACTCAACCTCATTCTTCGTCTTTCCTTCCTGCTTCATGAGGTACTCTACCAGATGCTGGAGACGCTCTGTCCTCGTAAAACCTGGCAGAAGCGTGTTCACCGTAATTCCTTCCTTCCCTACTTCCTCAGATAAGGTCTTTGCAAATCCTTGAACTCCGGCCCTAGAGGTATTGGAGAGATAAAGAGATCCAATCGGCTGCTTTGCGGCAATGGAAGTAAGGATTAAAATTCGTGCATGTTGATCTTTCTGGGCGGCTGTGCGCAGGAACGGAAGTGCATGGCGACAAAGATTAATGGTACTAATTAAATTCAACTCAATCCCTTCAATCCAGTCATCCTGACTAAAATCATCAATGAGCCCCGTCTTTGGTCCGCCTGCATTGGCAAATAAAATATGTAAGCTACCAAACTTTTCGACACATTTCTGGATAGCTTGGCGAACTTCTGACTCCTTGGTAACATCACATACGATGGGATAAATCTTCGCAGGATCAGACCAGTCCTGTTTTGAGATTGATTCCGCAGCCTGATTGATCCTCTCCTGATTGCGGGAACAGATTGCAATACTGCATCCCTCCTTTGCCAATGAAGTAGCCGTCGCCAAGCCCAGTCCGCTGCTGGCCCCTGCAATGAATGCCGACTTTCCATCAAGTTCAAAGTCCATGATTTCGGAGAATTATAACAAGAGTAACTTTATGTAACGCATCAGGTATAGGTATGGCTCAATTTTGATCAATTTGCAATTCGTACGGATGATCAGTATTTTCAGGAGGATTCGTGTCCAAACTAAGGAATGAAATATCTCTTGATGTCATGAGCAAGCGTGGTTATGTTCAACACCGAAAAGTGATCACCACTCCATTGGCTCCAGGGTCTATTGGTCCTTACAATCAGGCTATCCTTGTAGGAGACACACTTTACTGTTCTGGGCAAATTGCACTTGATCCAGATACCGAGCGTGTTATTGAAGGTGGAATTGCTGAACAGACCGAACGTACAATAGAGAATCTTGGGATGGTCTTACGGAGCGCTGGAATGGGTTATGACAATATTGTGCGGTGTACAATCTTCCTGAGGGATATGAATGATTACCCCCACATGAATGAAGTTTATTCTAGCTACTTCACCAAAATTCCACCAAGTCGAGAGGCCGCTGCTGTGAAGGGGCTTCCCCGTGGAGCCTTGATTGAGATCTCCTGCATCGCCATTCGGTAGTCAATCCCTATCTCACATTGTCTGCTTCACATCTAAGTCTGGATAACTGAGTGTACCCTTTCTCTGTAGCGTAGTTTTTTTCTCCCGTTCAATTCGACTAACTCAATCAAGAAGGATAAACCTACAATCTCTACACCACTTCGCTCAACCAGATCCTCCACTGCAGAAGCCGTACCACCGGTAGCAAGTACATCATCGTGGATCAATACTTGATCGCTGGGTACCACTGAATCAATGTGCATTTCCACTGTATCTGATCCGTATTCCAAGTTATAGGAGACACTGTACGTTTTGCGCGGTAGTTTCCCCTCTTTGCGAATAGGTACGAAGCTTGCCCCCAGTTCAAGAGCAATCAAAGGGGCCATAATGAAGCCTCTTGATTCGACACCAATTACTTTGTTGATCTTTTTTCCCCTGAAAGGGAAGGCTAACTGTTCCACAGCCAACTTAAGAAGGGAGAGATCAGATAAGATTGGCGTGATGTCCTTGAAATCAATCCCAGACTTGGGAAAATCAGGAACTGTGCGAATAGCTTTCTTCAGCTTTTCGGTGGGGTCCATAGGAGGTGGTGTATGATGAATTGTGAATATAGGAAATTTCTACCTTGATCAACAATTCGCTGAAGCCGAAGTGTCATTTCTGATGTTGACAAAGATTCTGTATGGCTTAGACTGAGACCGTGAACTCAACGATAACCCAATGTCTGAACATCCTACCCAGAGATCTCCATGAACGAGTAGCGCCAGAACAAATGTATCAAATCAAGCCGTGTATTGAGAATTATTGGGGATCCGCTGTCCGTCTGTTACAGAAAATTCTACCAGCGGTAGGAAGAGCCTCGGCCAAGAAGTTGGTTCATACGGTCTTGGATTATTGAGTCTTTATTATTTCGACGCTCTTCCAAGGTCAATTGTCGTTCATCCAAGTTAGTGCGCTTTTGATCTACCTCCTCCATATCTCTGACCTGTTTATAGTCAAAAATTTTCTCTAACTGCTCTCTTAACCTCTGCTCCTTTTCATCACGCGTGTCTTCCTCAGCCTGACGGAGTTCCCGGGCAAGGCCTCGCGCTTCGGCTTCCATTTCGCGCAATTCTCTTGTATATGAATGGTCTTGGCGTGCCATCCGGTTTCTGTGGTTGCGTTTCCGTCTTGAAATTTTAGATCTCTGGCGGGGCTCCCAATACCTGTGATCCCCCCGGTTTGAAAACCGCATCCGAAATCTTGGATCCCGAATCATTGCCTCTACGGCTGTTGTATCTCCATCCGAGTCAATGGTAATCTCACGCTCTATACGCAGGTTCTGTCCACGATCACCCCGAATTCGCATACGATCCGTAGACGAATTCATCACAATCACGGTATCCCCTTCCGAAGTAACGATCACTCTACGTTCAACGTTAACCGTGTCCCGCTGCGCTTTGGCATTATGAAATGAAAACACCATAAAGGCCAAGCAAAAAGAAGGAATTAAAAAAACTCGTTTCATTAATCTGAGTGTTTGTGTGCCAGAAGCACAAATAAATTGATGTACCTAGAAACACTCCTGCTATTGCTCTCGTCCCAGCAACTCATCTAGGCGCGCATTAATTAGACGATCCTTAGCGCGAGATCTTTCCCTGAGTCGCTCTTCCATTTGTTTAAGTTCCATTTTTAAATGTTGAATTTCCATACGGCGATTTTCCTGTTTCATGAGGAAGATCTCCTCCAGCATTACTTCTAGTTCATCAATTGCTTTGTCACGCTCAACTCCATCATCTAGCCTTCTGATATTCCTGGCCATCGCTACAGCTTCCGATTCTTCCCGCCACTCATGTCGTAGCAACTCAAATAACTCTCCACTGGCATCCCGAACACTTGACATATAATTTGACAGCTCCAACATTTTTGTCGCATCTCGTTGAGCGGAAGCAATCCGATATGGGATCAACTCAGCATGATCTGCTACCAATTCAGCACTCTGCATAAATAGCTGCTGCTCAGGCCCATTGAGGCTAATCAGCGAATCTATCATACCTGGCCATGGGATAGATGAAAACACATCCATCATGCTCTCAGATAGCTTACTTCCAAACCCATACAAGTCCTTTGGAGTCGCAAATGATTCAATCTCAATGAAGGGTTCATCCAGTCCGACGAATACTCTGAAATCTATTTGTCCATCCTCAGTTGCCTCCCTAATCTGGTCTTCCCAGATTTCATAATGTATCCCATTGATTTCAACACGCATTGGAAAGGGGCCCATAGAATGTAAACTGAAACTGAGATCCCCAACAGTGAGTCCCTCTGGGATTTGAGATGATTTAATAATTTTCTTGTTCACCATAAACTTACCTCCATCACTTTCAAATCGGATGGATTGAGATTGGGCGCTACCTGCAATGAGTGCGGTCGCAAGAATCAGTATGTAAATGGTAGATACAATTTGCTTCATGAGAAAACCTTAATCGTTATTGAGAGGGAGCACTGACAACTTCAACACCAGGTTGAGTAGCATTAGAAATATCTTGAAGTGAGTCCAACTTCATGACCTCGGATTCATCCCATAAATCTGGGCTTGTGCGCTGACGCACGACACTGAGCGCTTGCTGCATCACGATCCGATCACGAGTATCATCCCACTGTAGTTCAACAGAACTTGAAGTCTGACTAGCTTCGGGGTTGGGACTTTCGACCTGTTGATTTGGTATTAGAAATATGAATATCAGGCATGCAGTCATTGCACCAACTCCACCTAACAGAATTAAGCGTCTTGGGCGGCGAACCGCTCCACTCCAGAAGCGAGGCGACCTGGGTCGGGCAGCCACGAAAATCCGGTTCAGTACATCGTCTGGTACAGCAATTAATCTTCGTAGAGAGGTGTTCTCCATCTGTTGCTTGACATGCTGTAGATTCTTGAATTCCTCTTGATTTTCAGGGTCTTCAAGAATCTCGTCCAGCTTTGTTGAGCTATCTTTTTCACCATACAGGTGCTGAACAAGAAGAAGCTTTTCGTCAATTTTTGTTATTCGTTTTTTAGGCATGCATAGTTTTGGGCAATTGCCCATTCTCTATCTGATCTACAGGAGCATAACGCTGCGATTGGCGCTCAATCAGCGTGCGAAGATTAATTAAGGCATATCTCATACGTCCTAATGCAGTATTGATAGAAACCCCGGTGATTTCGGCAATTTCCCGAAACGTCAACCCCGCATCTTGGCGTAATAACACCACCTCGCGCTGCGAGGGTGGTAAAGATTCGATACAAGCATCCAACCATTGACTTCGTTCTTTGAGATACAAGAGCTCGTCGGGAGATTCGCCATCGTCAGGAAGACGATCCCAGTAGTCCTCATCCCCATTGGCTACATCCGTCCATTTATTTCGACCGCGCTTGTGGTCAAACACAACATTGCGGGCAATCATGAGCACCCACCCCAAGAACCGCCCCTGAGGTGTATATCCACCCCGGCGCCGATGCATAACGTCAATGACCTTTAAGAAAGTATCCTGAAATAGATCGCTCGCCAGTTCGACATCATGAACCATTCCCAAAATAAATCCATACACACGATCTTTGTGGCGATTGACAAGCTGCTGAAACGCGAGTTGATCTCCCCTCTCTGCATATGCAGTCAGCAGTTCATCGTCGGATAGGGATGTGTACATATTTCTGAAGTCATTCATCCCATTGAACGGATCGGACTGTTTCGTTATTGCTTCCAGTCAAGATAAGAGCAATTCAAGTACCTCATTCACTGTCTGTACACCAATCGTATGGATACCCTCGGGAGTAGGAAAGCCTTGGAGACTTTTGGAAGGCACGACTGCAGATTCAAATCCCAATTTTGCACATTCTTGAAGGCGCATTTCGAGACGACTTACTCCCCTCACCTCCCCTCCCAGCCCCACCTCTCCAATTAGAACTCCACACTGATCTGCGGATATATCATGTAAGGAGGAAGCGATCGCAACTGCAATCCCTAAATCTGTTGCCGGCTCTTCTGCCCTCACTCCCCCGGCCACATTCAAAAACACATCATAGCCACCCAGAGCGAGTCCTTCCCGTTTTTCAAGGACTGCCAACAACAACTGTAGACGCTTTGGGTCAAACCCTGTAGATGTTCGCTGAGGGGTCCCATAAGATGTTTCGGTAACGAGTGCCTGCACTTCAATTAGCAGAGGCCTCGTCCCTTCCATCGCACAGATAACACACGATCCCGTGGCTCCACTCTGACGTTCGGATAGAAAAATTTCACTTGGATTCAACACCTCTTTGAGTCCAGTACTGGCCATTTCAAATACACCAATTTCATTGGTAGATCCAAATCGATTTTTAATTGCGCGAAGAATTCGATACCCATGGTTTCGGTCCCCTTCAAAATGGAGTACTGTATCTACTAAGTGTTCAAGTACTCGGGGACCAGCAATAGATCCAGATCGTGTGACGTGGCCAATCAAAAATGTTGCCGCATTCATTCTCTTGGTAAGCCGCATGAGCACGGCTGCACTCTCTCGGATCTGGGTGATACTGCCGGGAGCACTTGAAACATCAGGATCATAGAGAGTCTGGATTGAATCAATCACAATCACATCCGGCATTGAATCTTCAATCGCTCCCAGGATTACCTCTGTATTGGTCTCTGCCAAGAGGAGTACGTTACTTGTTGCGGCATCCAAGCGCTGAGCACGAAGTTTTACCTGTCTGGCAGATTCTTCGCCCGACACATAAAGAACCGTAAGTGGATCCAAATACCTCCCCAGTTCTGTCATAAGAGTAGACTTCCCAATCCCTGGATCCCCCGCAACCAGTATGATTGAACCCCGCATGATTCCTCCACCCATTAGCCTGTCCAACTCTTGCGAACCGGTTACAATGCGAGGCATCTCGCCAATCTCTACCTCATCTATGGGCTGAGGGATGGCGACTCTGGTGGGAATACGGCGGCGCTCAGATACCTTCTCCTCCACCATCGTATCCCAAAAATTACATCCAGGACATTTCCCCAGCCATTTAGGAGATGAGTATCCGCATTCTTGACAGCAGTAATGTGTTTGGGTTTTTGCCATTAAATTTGATTCGTTCTTCCTCAAGATAGCCTCTGAATCAGAAGATTAGAAACAACAATTGCTAAAATTGATTAACCCCACAGATTTCTGGTATTTTAATGTCACCTATTACACTACGTCTTACACAACCGTTCTTTAATATCGGGCGTTTTGCAATACTCATGTCACTGGCGTTCAAATCGCTACGTGAAGTGAGATCGTACTGGCATAATTTCCAGATCCAGCTAGTACGAGTTGGATTTGATTCGATTCCAATTGTTGCATTAGCCGCAGCATTTTCGGGTGCAGTAACTACGGTTCAAACTGCTTATCAATTAGTCTCTCCCTTTATTCCACCCAGAATCATTGGCTCAGTTGTCGTTCCATCACTTATCATGGAGTTGGCTGCTGTCGTTACAGGATTCATTCTCTCTGGGCGAGTAGGTGCGCGGATTGCAGCCGAACTCGGGACCATGCGGGTCACGGAACAGATTGATGCACTAGAAGCTATGGGACTTAATTCGGTTGGCTACCTAATCGTTCCACGTATCCTAGCCGGAATTGTGATGCTTCCCGTCTTGTATGTGGCTGCATGTGTGGTTGGGGTTGGAGGAGGAATTATCGCAGGTGAATTGACCGGAGTCGTATCCGCTGGCGAGTTCATACAAGGAGCCAGAGAATTTCATAATCCCTTTGGCCCATATTTTGGTCTTATCAAAGCATTCGTCTTTGGGTTCCTGATCACCGCAGTATCTTGCTACATTGGCTATTTTACAAAAGATGGGGCTGATGGTGTTGGTAGAAGTACAACTCGAGCTGCGGTGATGAGTTGTGTCCTGATCTTATTTGCTGATCTTATTTTAGCTATACTTCTCTTGTAATCGGGGCCCGGATAGCGATGATTGAATATTTAGGATATGATCCAAGTGGAGAACGTTTATAAGTCGTTTGCGGGGCGTGAAGTGCTTCATAATGTCTCTTTGGATATTCATGAGGGTAGCACACAGGCAATCATTGGTCAGAGCGGCTCGGGTAAGAGTGTGCTAATGAAACATCTCATTGGATTGCTACGTCCTGACCATGGGAGGATTTTGGTAGATCAGGTTGACATCGGTAAAATCAGTTACAGTCAACTTCAAAAAGTTCGAAGACAGTTCGGAGTTCTCTTCCAAGGTGGTGCACTTTTTGATTCTATGGATGCCTTTGAGAATGTAGCTTTCCCTCTTCGAACATTTACATACAAAACAGATGAAGAAATTCGTCGTGAAGTAGAAAAATGTCTTGATCTTGTAAAGCTTTCAAGTATTGGTTCCAAGGCTACGGATGAACTATCTGGAGGCATGCGAAAACGAATCGCACTTGCACGTGCGATCGCCCTACGTCCAAGATATGTCATCTATGATGAACCCACCAGTGGGCTTGATCCAGAGACCTCCAATACAATTAATGAACTCATCAAAGGGCTAGCCGACCAGCTTGAGATCACTAGCATTGTAGTAAGTCATGATATGCATTCTGTGCTGAAAATTGCTGATGATGTAGCATTTATCCATGACTCACGCATACATTGGAGAGGGGCTACCGAAGAGTTGCACGAAAGTACCGATGAAACTCTTCGTTCATTTGTTAAAGCCAATGAGTATGTGATTGGTCCAACATATCCATCTAACATCTAATGATCTAGTGAATACCCCTAATGAATTAAAAGTTGGAATAGTCGTGGTCTTAGCAGGAACACTCTTCTATTTGGGGATTCGATTCTTGAATGATCTTCCAATATTTGGCCGGGCTTCTGTGTATCAGACCGAACTCGTGAATTCCAATGGACTCGTTTCTGGTAGCATTGTGGCCGTGAACGGTGTAGGTGTGGGTTCCATTGAGGATGTACAGCCTACATTCTCAGGAGCACTCATTTCATTTTCTATTGATGATGACCTTGTCTTGACTGAAGGAACGACTACATCTACCGGAGGATTTGGCTTTGTCAGCAGTACACAGCTAAATCTTACTCTTGGTCCGCCCGATGCGCCCGTATACCCACCGGGCTCCAAGATTCCCGCCTCCTCCCAAGCGAGTGTATTATCTGACCTTGCAAATCGTGCACCTGATGTCCTCAGTCGTGTAGATACAGTCCTAACAGGTTCCAGCCTTGCAATCAATGCAGTAAGAGAACTCTTGTCAGGGCCCGAAGGCCATATGCAACAAACCTTGATGGAGATTCAAAATTCAGCTAAGGCCTTCCAAGCCGTTTTAATGGCAGATGGGGGAAGTGTACAATCAGTTCTCAGAGATATTGAAGAGTTGTCTCATGCTATTGAAGCATTCACCGAAGACTCCCTTGGTGGTACAGCCACGAACATCCAACGGGTTTTGGAGAGCTTAGACACCAACCTACATCTACTGCGGACAACTACGAATGAACTGAATACATTGCTTTCATCCATCAATCGTGGACAGGGCACACTCGGCAAACTTGCAACTGAGGATTCCCTTTACCTTGAATTGAAGGGGGCTTCGGCTTCATTGCGACGTATCCTTGAGACTTTCGAGAACGATCCACAAGAATATTTACAGCACTTAAAACTTGTTGAAATTTTTTAATCTGATGCCTACCTACCAAGAAGCTCTTAATCTTTTTCATGAATGGACGAAATCTGAAAGTCTACGCAGACATGCGTATGCGGTAGAGGCTGCAATGGAAGCCTATGCAGAAATACTTGATGAAGATGTGACGCTTTGGCGAATGACTGGACTCCTGCATGATATTGATTATGAACTCCACCCAACGGCCGAAGAACATCCTTATGTAGGTACGAACTTACTTCGTGAACAGGGATATCCCGAAGTGATTATTGATGCAATCCTGGGGCATGCTCCCTACACAGGAACACGCAGGATCACCCTACTTGCCAGAGTACTCTTTGCCGTAGATGAACTCGCGGGATTCATTACGGCGGTTGCCTATGTTCGTCCTACCCGCCTTGAGGGGATGACGGCAAAAAGTGTTCGGAAGAAATTAAAGGATAAGGCATTTGCGGCGGCGGTCAGTCGATCTGATATTCATCAGGGTGCAGATGAGTTGGGCGTTGATTTATCTCAACATATCACGAATGTGATCTCTGGAATGAGAAAACGTGCTGATCGTTTGGGCTTTGCAGTTGAACAACTCTCCTGACCGATATGGCTACTCCAAATAGAAAATCAAATAGTAGTCTTCGGGATGTCATCACGGACTACCTAGGGCGCCACCTGTCTGTCAATGCATCCTCTCAGGCCTCAACTGCATCTAGCCGAAGTCATACGTATCGTTCGGAGCTTGGATTAAAACTGATCCGCATTATTCCGTGGTTCTTGTTGGCTCTTTTCATCCTGTCATTCATATGGGACTTTGATCAATTAAGCCTTCTGGTTAATGAATCTGGTATTTTTATTTACTCTCAGGATTCCTTGGCCTTGACTCTAACCAACTACGCCGGACTTCAACTCCCCCAATTCAACCGATTGCTACCATTGGAGGGACTGATCGTCACCGTTTCTGCTGCTGGATTAATTGGGTTCTTTACCAACTGGTTGGCAATTACGATGCTATTTCATCCTCGTAAGCGCAGGCCGATACTTGGACAGGGAATAATCCCTGCCTCTCGAGACCGTGTTGCCGATCTTATTGCACTCGCAATCAGCCGGGACCTGATCAATGAAGAGGTCATTTTGGAACGAATTCATGTCAGTGGAGTCGTTCCTAAATACCGTGAAATGGCTCTAAATATCACGGAGGGGCTCCTCCTTGATGAAAATTTTCAACGTGAGATTAAAGTTTCAATCCACCGATTTCTAACCGAGAAACTTGAAAGCCCCGAATTGAAGGAAAAAATCGTTTCAGCAGTCATGGGTATGATTGACACCGCCGCAAACAAAGGATTTGCTGGTGTGGCAGTCAAAGTTTACCAAATGTTAAATCGTGATGGTTTACGCCGACAGATTGAAGAAGCGATTGAGGGTTTACCCCAGAATTTAGATCTGATTGCGGATGAAGTAACCCCCGTGTTACAGACCCTGCCCCAGAAAATTGCGCAACGTTCGGATGAAATCGAAGTCTGGCTGAGCAAGGCGATCATGTCCTTTGTCAGCACCCTGAATTTTTTTGAAATGGTTTCCCGAAATTTACGCGATTATGATGATCGCCGGTTTGAAGACCTCATCAAACGAACTTCAAGTCAACAGCTAATTTATATCAAGTACCTCGGAGGAGCGCTTGGAGCAATCGGTGGGTTGGTAATTTTTGATCAATGGCTTGCGTTGCCATTCTTGACGTTTATTGTTGGGGCGGTTGTTGCGCTGGATTACTTTGTGATTTGGATCATGAAACACCGTGGAGTGACTTAGTGGAGGTAGATGAATCACATCGGGTTCGACTTCCTCTGTACTGAACAACACGCAAAGTACTTCCTCTTTAGAGTCTGCTTTCATTAGTCGCGTGCGCAGCTTGCTCGCGTTCCTGAATCCCCTAAAATAGCCTCCATACATCCGGCGCATTTCCTTGACCCCTCTGCGCTCACCTAGCCAGTTGCATTTCAGCGTCAAATGCTCGGCAACCACATGGATCCGTTCATCCCACTGAGGAGGGGGAAGTTCAGTCCCTTGTTCAATGAATGCCTTGGCGCGTTGAAAAATCCAAGGATTCCCGATTGCACCACGTCCAATCATAACACCATCTACCCCTGTCTCTTCAAACATTTGCAGCACAGATGCGGGCTCTAAGGCATCTCCATTCCCAATGAGAGGAATCTCTTGGAGCCCCTCTTCGCGGATCGCCCGTAGATATTCCCACCGTGCACTACCGCTGTACATCTGTTTTCTCGTTCTGGCATGTACAGCCAATGCCTGAATTCCACATTTCTCCAACATTCTGGCAACATTGACGATATCAATACTGCTATCATCCCAACCGAGACGTGTCTTCACAGTCACCGGAAGATCAGTTGCGTCAACAACCGTACGCGTAATTTTTTCCATCTTGGGGAGATTGCGTAAGATCCCTGCACCTGCTTCTTTACAAACTACTTTTCGTACGGGGCATCCAAAATTAATATCTATCAGATCAGGCTTAACTCGGTCTACAATCTCCGTCGCTGACCTGACTTGATCTACATCTCCACCAAATATTTGAATCCCTACCGGACGTTCACTGTCGTGAATATCTAACTTCATCAATGAATCTTCCGCTTCATAGACTAACCCACCAGACGAAATGAACTCCGTATAGACCATGTCTGCACCATACCGTTTACATAGTGCTCTGAATGGAGGATCAGAGACATCTTCCATAGGGGCAAGAAGAAGCGGTCGTTTCCCAAGTTGAATTGAGTTAATATGCATTACATGCCTATAAATCCATAATCAATCCAATTCAAACGATTCAATCTGGAATTCGTGCATCAGAAAATCTATTTTGTCGTAATGTAAATAGACAGCATACCAATCCCATGAATCTTCGATTAATCTCCCCATTGTTACTTGCATTGTGTACCCTATTCATTGCCGGATGTGATCCACTGCTCCTCTCCATGGCAACCTCTCGGCAGAATCTGTCGTGTTGTGGACTAATTATCCTTATTTTGGACATTATAGCGATTGTAGAAATTGTCGGCAGTTCCCGCGAAACCGGTTCCAAGCTGATCTGGGTCCTGTTTATTATTTTCGCCCCATTTCTAGGGTTCATCATTTATTACATCTTTGCTAACCGTTCATGATATTTCGAAATTCAATCTGGTTTCCAGCCCTTGTGGTTATTCTAGGATTTGCCGCAACCGGTCACTCTAGTCATGCAAGCGACGAGGAACCGCGTACCGTAATATTGATCTCCATTGATGGACTGCGCGCAGATTACTTGACTCGCGAGAACACTCCGAACCTTCTTGAACTGGCTGATCAAGGCGTATGGGCTGAGTATCTGGAGCCGGTTTTTCCTTCAAAAACTTTCCCGAATCACTACAGCATTATCACGGGATTATACCCTGCGAACCATGGGATTATAAATAACTCCATGCACGATCCAGATCTCGGCTTCTTTCGACTCAGTGACCGAGAGGTGATCTCTAAATCATCCTGGTGGGGAGGGGAGCCTCTGTGGATTACCGTACAAAAACATGGTCACACCAGTGCTACATATTTTTGGCCCGGCTCCGATGCAGATTCAATCCAGGGATTCCAACCTACTTACTGGATGGAGTATAATCATAGTCTTCCTCATACGGCGCGTATTGATTCGGCCATGGCAGCGGCAACCCGTACGCCTCGCCCTGCATTGATCACAACATATTTTAGTATCGTAGACACACAGGGACATCGATATGGTCCTGAATCCGATGAGATCCGATCTGCACTACGGGAGGTTGATTCTCATATTGGTGAATTAGTTGCTCGCCTTCAGGAGGCTCAACTCTATGAAAATATAAACCTTGTTGTTCTTGGAGACCATGGAATGGCAACAACTTCTAAAGATCATGTCGAGATCGTGGATAACTACATCAATCCCGAGGATGTGTGGGTCATTAGTCTGGATGCTATGGGATTTTTGAATGTTAAGGATTCAACCAAGTTGGATAACTTGCTGGATCAACTGAATCAAATCCCGCATGCACGCTGGTTCACCTCTGAATCGGCACCAGTAGAGTGGCACTATCATAATAATGAGCGGATCCCTGATCTCATTGGCATCGCGGATGTGGGATGGCAGATGGCGACTCAGCGAAATTATGATCGAAATCCTGATTTCTACTCGGGTGGAAACCATGGGTATGACCCCAAACATCCAACCATGCATTCTGCTTTTATCGCTCGTGGACCGCAATTCAAACAGAATCTGGCAGTTGAGGGTTTTTCGCTCATCCATATCTATGAACTATTATGTGCTGTCCTCAATCTTACCCCCGCTGAAAATGATGGTAACCTTGATGAAGTCATCCACCTTCTTCACATGGCTCCATGAGGAACTGATCAATAGCTCATAGACTCAATACTCTGTTCCAAGTGAATCAGAAAAACTTCATAATACTCTCGTGCATATCTCAAATAAAGTAACTGATGACCAAACTATCAAGATCAAAACCTATCCTTGATCATTGGGAATTCACCTGTTACTATCGTAGTCATTCAGCGTTTAACAAAACTAAAACTACTAATGAGTCACGCGGCAACAATTATTGACGGCAAGACCATTGCCGCACAGGTTCGCGACGAGGTACAAGAAGAGGTCTCAGCATGGACAGCTGATGGACATGATCCCCCTTACCTTGCGGTTGTCTTAGTGGGTGATAATCCTGCATCTGCTTCATATGTTCGGGGAAAGATAAAAGCCAGCCAGGATGTTGGAATTGATGGAGACACATTAAAATTCGATGCGGATATCTCCGAAGAGCAATTACTTGAAGTAATTCATAAGTTAAATTCTAGTCCACAAGTGAGTGGAATCTTAGTTCAGTTACCTCTCCCTGATCATATTGATGCATCCCAGGTGATTTCCAGATTGGATCCGAATAAGGATGTAGATGGATTACATACGGTGAATGCAGGTCGATTGGCAACGGGCTTGCCGGGATTTATACCTTGTACACCAAGTGGAATTATTGAGCTATTGCGCCGGTCAAATATTACTTCACACGGCAAACATGCTGTGATTTTGGGACGCTCTAACTTAGTCGGACGCCCTCTTGCAAGCCTGCTGATAAGAAAGAACTTGAACGCAACTGTTACAATCTGCCATAGCCAAACACAAAATTTAGTCCAGATCTGTCGCCAGGCTGACATTCTCATTGCTGCAATCGGTCGGCCAAATTTCGTGACAAAGGATATGATTAAGCCTGGCGCGGCAGTGATTGATGTCGGAATTAACCGGATTGATGATCCCATACGTCCCCAAGGATACCGACTAACAGGTGATGTAGACTATAAAGCTGTACTCAATGTCGCTGGTTATATTACTCCGGTTCCAGGTGGTGTGGGGCCAATGACGATTGCCATGTTACTAAAGAACACAATGATCGCAGCCAGAGTGGCTAATTGATGCAAGCGGTATCAGAAAATCTTCAATCTGCAGATACAACACAAGCTGCTGATACAACCTCAGGTCTAATAGATTCTGTACAGATCTCAACTCAGGTGGATTCAGCTGCCGAGGGTAGCGTGACCATCTCCCAGTCCTTCGTAGATGCAGGTACACTGGTATATGAAGGTCAATTTTCTGAGGCTTGGGATGCTGTAAGTGTTGATGTTGTAAATGGACTTACGGAGCTAACTCCCAAATTTGCTGTTGCACTCCTCGTACTGGTCATCTTTTATGGAGGCTATCGCATTCTGTACAATTTACTTCGTAGGTTTTTGAAGCGAAGTAACGTTGTTCAGCCTGGGCTCCAGACCCTCGTGTTGCAATTATTCCGTCTTATCTCCCTTGTCCTGATTGGGATTATTGTTTTACAAACCCTCGGAATTGACCCTGCAGCGCTCATTGCTGGAATTGGAGTTGCAGGGATTGCTTTTGGTTTTGCTGCACGGGATACGGTTGAAAATATTTTATCTGGTGTCAGCCTATTAACTGATAAGGCCATTCGAATTGGAGATACCCTGATCGTCAATGACACCTATTGTGTCGTTGAAAATATTACGCTTCGAACTACGCGCCTTCGTACACCGAAAAATGAGGTTTTGGTTGTACCAAATCAACAGATGGCTAATGAACGAATTCTTAACCATACGATTGGTGGCGTTCTTAGAATTGAGATTCCATTCTCTATTGCCTACAAGGAGAGCCCACAGGATGCACGTCCAGTAATCCTAGAAATTACCAAGGATGATCCTAGATTGTTAAAGGATCCAAAA
Source organism: Rhodothermales bacterium (assembly GCA_965209015.1). Classification (GTDB taxonomy): domain Bacteria; phylum Bacteroidota; class Rhodothermia; order Rhodothermales; family Bin80; genus Bin80. Next base: position 1,963,350 of record OZ242367.1, read on the forward strand.
CCTCGTGTAGTTGTGACATCCCTGAATGACAGTAGTGTGGACATGAGATTATGGGTTTATGTAGATAATCCACGGGAAGAGCGTCAAATCATCTACTACTACACCGAAGCGATTAAAGAAGCTCTAAATAAGGCTGGAATTGAGATTCCATTCCCTCATATTCAACTTATACAGGATTAGATTAGTCTGGAAATGTATTCACTGATTGCTGCCTTCATGCATTGCAGAGTAATTAGGTGAGCATCCCGATGTCTGGTTTCATTGTCACCCTGATTGCAAGGAGACTGGATTGATTGCTCTTGATTCATAGTATGAGCAATAGATCTGAATAGTCAGATTTTTGTGAGCATGAACCAGAGATCCTATAACAACTAAATCCCTCAGATCTGAGATCTAATGACTGAATCAGAATTTTTCATGTTGATTTTCAGTTCTCAGTTAGCCATAGATTGGCGCCAAGAGATCCATCCCCTACCTTGATGTCCAAAATTAAAGTGATCTGGATGTAAACATTCTGCGAGGATCTCTGATGACTCAACTACCCTAGGACCTGGACGATTAAAATATTGGTTACCGTCTGTAATATACACGCGCTCATTCTGTACTGCTGGAAGTTTCGTCCACCCGGGATCCGAAATGAGGGGGTTCATCTCATGAATTGTACGTTCAATATCAAACCCGCATGGCATGATAGCTATTACCTCTGGCCCTGCCGCAACCAGCTCATCCATCGAAAAATATCCCGAGTGACAACCTGGCTCACCAAAAAGATTTTCCCCACCGGCATAATCTACCAAGTTGGGGACCCAGTTGGCTGCAATCATGAGTGGATCAGTCCATTCAATACATGCGATCGTGGGACGACGAGATATTATTCGTGTCTGATTCCCCAAAGAATCCAGCCGATTTTGGAGACTTGAGACTAAGGATTTGCCTCTCTCTAAATCACCTAATGCACTGGCAACACGAATAATATCTTCCCATACATCCTCAAGCGACATGGGTTCAAGTGAAACGATAGTAGGTGCTGAGTTGACTAACCGACAAACAGCAGCTTCCACATCGCGGAGACTTACTGCACAGACTTCACATTGGGTTTGTGTGATAATGACGCTTGGGGAAAGTCTGTCCAGTAGATCAGAATCAACTTCGTACACCGATAAACCATCACTCACGATCTTTCGGACTTGATCATCAATTTCCGCACTTGCAGACTCTGTGATAATTTTTGAAGATGAGCACACTGGGATTTGATTGATTGAAGGCGGATAGTCGCATTCATGAGATTTGCCAACAAGAGATGATTCAAATCCAAGTGCACATACGATCTCGGTAGCACTTGCAATCAGAGACACAATTCGGTGATTCATATTTACAATCAGACAGTTAAATTGAACTACTGGTCAACAATAGACATAGTGGAACTCAAAAAATCTAAAAACCTTATTCCTCAGAGTCATGAGAAATTTTTCGTTCTATTCGTCCAGGACTACATCCGCATAGACAAATCCGGTTCTGGTAACCACCTCACCGGTTCTCACACGAATTGGCTTTGAAAACATTGGCCCCGCAGATACAAACGTATGAAACTCACCATTCTCTCCACAGGGATCAATGGAAGATGGGAGATCTGCCAACAACTCAGAGTCAAATTCTCTTCCAGCATAATCGGGTGCTAATTGTCTGGGATCTACACAGGTAAGTATTGCCCGTAGCCCGGATGACACCATTGCATCTGCCAGCTCCCTCGTTGGTTTTTCCCATAAGGGGAAAATAGGTTTGAGTCCCGTTTTTTTCAGTTGCTCAGTTCTATACCGACGAATATCCTCTAAAAATAGATCTCCAAATGCAACGATCTCCACCCCACTGTTGATTACCTGATTCCAGAGAGACTCCATTGCCTGCTCATACAGTCTATTGGAACAAGGCCAAGGAATTTTAACGATATGGAGAGGTAGCCCTGCCCTATCAGCCTGAGCCTGTAATAGGCCCATTCGCACACCATGCATTGAAACTCGAGAAAATTTCTCTGTGACCGTGGTGAAAAGTGCCGTCACTTCGTACTTACCCTCCATCCTCAAAGTGTGAAGCGTCCAGGCACTGTCTTTGCCAGTACTCCATGATAGCCATACTTTATTCATGCTGAATGGTATCCCTTCCTACAAAATGATGATTTCTCTATTGTGACATTAAGGGTAGAGTCGGCTGATTTGATCACTTATAGAGTTGAGCATGTCGGAAAAGTTGCTTAACATATCCGCAATAATATATATGTTAACCTCTCATAGAGATTACCAAATTGTACGAAATTAGCATGCCCGCCATCACTTATCCCAAACATACAAGTTATCCAGTCTCCACCAGTCTTTTTGTTTTATATGAAATGCCTCTTGGTCTTATTTTGTTTTAACCTTAAATGGATTATGTATGGGTCACCAAAAAAAATGACTTGTGTAACCAGACTCATATCGGCAGATTTAAAACTTGCTCAGCATGCTCCATTCCTTGATGGTGAAATAATGATCTACCATGTTGTTCAAACGGAAGATGGGTGCTGATGAGATTGAATGCCGTACTCTGAAGCATTGCATAGATCTTCAATATCGTGAAGCAGTGGATCAAACAGATGATCACTGCTCGGTAGCTCAGGCCAGAGATTTTCTAAATGATCTTGGAGAAAATGATTGGAGACATGCATGTCCAGAGGGCTCCTTCCTTTCTGGTGATGGATACAAAAACCTGTGGAGAGTCCTCTCTGGAGAAAAAAGCTCATAGCGAAACTGAGTACATGATCTAACTAACTTCAATTCCAAGAAATCCCTGAGGAGAGCCTCTTATAGGGTTAGCAACTGATGATGTGAGTTATCATCAATGTTAAAGTTTGAATGTATATGATTTAGGATGCGTGGACCGTACTTGGCTAGATAATAGAGTAGCGGCAACTCACGTTCTTGGAAATTTCCATTTGGGTAAAGTGCCTCTTTGCAGGACTCAATCTGAACCTGTAATTGCTGGTGACGTCTCTTCTCTGCCCGTTCAAGACGTTGCTTTAACTTCAAGAGTTCTTTGATCCATTGTTTACGGGTCGCTTCGAGGGTGGGCCGTAGAGTCACATCAATTCCAGATACTATTGGTAACAGTTGATCTGCGCATCCATCAAGTCCCATAGTGGCATGATTGAATGCCGAAGTAATGCCTGATCCCTCAAGCACGCGCTTACGCATTAATGAAGGGATTTCATCAGATAATTCCTCAACGGTCAGATCATGACGCTCCATCAGCTTTGCAATTCGGGGCTCAATGATTGTTAGGCTTGTCCGTGGGAAAATAATCGGCATTGGACGCTCTGCCCAGGCGTAAAGTGATTTCAGCTGGGCGAAATATGCTATCTCTCCAGGGCCCGCAACATAGGCGACGGTTGGCAACAATGAGTCCTGTACAAGTGGTCGCATGACCACATTAGGGCTCAGACTACTAGGAGGAAGACTCTGAGCGTCCTCAAACGAAATAATATTCTCTTCGGCAAATTGTGGATAGTAGCCACTCTCTGTCGGAACCAATGCTTGCCTCTTTGACTCGTTTAAAAGAAAGACATTGCCCGGGCTAACATGAACTTGGGCATGGTAATCCTTTTCTAGTGCATCACTGGTTTTCTTAAGAATCTTGTAAGTCGTTTTGTAGTCACTCAATTCACGCCTCAGTAGAGGTGCTGCCAACTCTTTAAGCCGAGAATCCACTGGATTCATCAGTATTAGAGCATCTTTCCCCAATAGGGATAGTAACGTCTGTGCAAAAGCATCAGTGAACGTTACATCCTGACGATAAGCAGAGTAGTATTTCGTAAGCACCTCTTCCCTAAACTCTGACGCAGGTAGTTCTTCAACAAGCGTTTTGTGTACCGAATCAATTCCCGGGTTGAAAGTTAATGATCCAACACTCCCAAGATTTCCTGTCTCAGGTAGAGTATGGCCCTGATACCATATCTTCTTCCCGATCAGATTGACTTGTCGGACTTCATCAAGGTCATGATCTCCCCCTTCAAGCCAAAATACTGGAACCACGGGTTGAGAAAGAACCTTTGTTAGGTACTCCGATAAGCGAACTACCGTGAGTGCTTTGTAAAATGTGTAGAGTGGTCCACCATAAATCCCGACTTGCTGACCAGTGACGACAGCCAGTGAATCTGGGTCAAGAAGCCGAGAAGCAACGTTAGGGTTTCCCCAGTTTGAGTTTTGCTCTTCAAGAATATCTACCAATACCTGACGCTCCAAAGGAGTGGCCTGTAACTGCTGGGAAACCGTGTGATAGCTACGATCCTGTCGCCAGTCGCCAGAATAATACTCAGCTAACTGACCATAATCTTCCGTGTAGGCAGCGAAGAGCCGAGATATCCCCTTCATTCCCGAATAGGGAATCAATGTTTGCATCATGATGAGCTACTTATCAACCACAAATCCACGCGCGATCCTAATCTGTTAACTTAGCAATCGCATCGCGAACTCGAGCAGCTTCCTCGTAATCTTCTTCTTCAATTGCACGCGCAAGCTTGCTCTGTAACCGCTCAACTGGGGAGGATATATCTTCTGACTCCTCATTTTCGGTAATCTCAGAATCACCGGTCGGAACACCTGCTTCCTCAAGGATGGATTCCGCAACTAGAATATCTACGTCTAAGCGTACAGCAATCGCAACCGCATCGCTTGGGCGCGAATCCAGAATGCCATGTTCTCCGTTCTGCAAAAATCGAATTTTCGCGAAGAAGGTTCCTTCCTCTAACCCATCAATCAAAACATCCGTAACCTCCATCCCCACATGCTCCATCAAGTCACATAATAGATCGTGGGACATGGGACGTGGAGGACGCCGCTTTTCAACACCAATGACAATCGCGGTTGCTTCGTTTTCTCCAACAACGATCGGCAATTTTCGTGTTCCACCAATTTCCCCCAATACCAGAACGAATGCACCGCCACTGGTGGGACTGGTTGACAGCCCAACGACTTCTACTTGAACCAGTTCATCCTGCATTGAAACCAATCTAAGAGGCTATAATATGGAGTTAGTCAACGCCTGTAAGAACATCCTGTTCTCAGCGGGAGTCCCAGTACTAACACGAAGATACCCTTTCAACTCTGAATACCCACTCATGTCACGCACAAGAACCCCCTTCTCAGCTAATGAATGAAATAATTTCTGGCTATCACCTGAAACCTGAAATGTAACGAAGTTGGCCTGTCCCTCAAGAGGATAGATTCCTTGAATCTGCTGTAATTCATGAAGTAAGGCCTTCGTATGCGCACGAATCTGGGCTATACGATCCAGAATTAGATGGGGTTGAGATAGAAGCTTTGTTACTGCGCTCGTGCTGAAACGATCAATCATAAACGGAGGCCGTACTTTCATGATCTCGGATATTAGTTCTGGATGTCCAATCAAGTATCCCAACCGTAAACCGGCGAGGCCAAATGCCTTGGAAAAAGTCCTGAGGAGAAGGACGTTAGGATAGTCATTCAGCCGGGTGAGCATACTTGATTCATTTGAAAATTCTATATAGGCTTCGTCAATCAAGACCAGACCTGATGCAGCATTCGCAATTGATGTAATCTCCTCAATAGGCACCGCTAAACTTGTAGGATTATTTGGAGAGGTAATAACCACCAAAGACGGTGTTGTACGATAGATCGCTTCAATCAGGCCATCCGTGTCAAAACGGAGATCCTGATGTGGAGGAACAGATACGATCTCTCCTCCAAAAATATCTACAACCCGTTCATAAAAAGAAAACATCGGACGAGGTAATACGACCTTACTGCCAGAAGAAATAAATGTCAGCCCAAGTGTATAGGTCAATTCGTTAGACCCATTCCCGATAATTATCCCTTCACTATCCCAGCCGATATGGTCCGCAACCAATCTCGTTAACTGGCTTGGCTGTTCGGATGGGTACCGGTTAAATGCAATGGCTTCCCAAGCTTCGGAAATTGCATTCTTCAATTCATCTGGAAGATCATATGGACTTTCATTCTGATTAAGCTTGACCGTAATTTCTCCAGGTGGTACCCCAACAGTATACGGGTACTGTCTATGAACCTCAGGCTTAACATAGGCAAGTGCAGTGTTCGTAGAGGTCATCAATTGGAGGTTCGAACAGTTATACTTCGGGCATGAGCATCAAGCCCCTCACTCTGGGCCATGAGGGCAATTTCATCAGCGGCAAGCTTGAATCGTCGCTCACTATAACTAATCACACTCTGAGAATGAACAAAATCGTCAACACCCAATGCAGATGAAAATCGTGCTGCACCATTTGTTGGCAGTACGTGACTAGGGCCTGCATAGTAATCTCCTACAGCTTCGGGGGACCAAGGACCAATAAATACAGCTCCGGCATGTCGAATCTTCTCAAGAATATCCCATGGATCTGCAATCATTAACTCCAAATGTTCTGGTGCAATCGTATTTATCACATCAATACTCTCATCCATTGAAGAAGTAAGTATGACAGCTCCATGTTCACTTAGTGCCGGATCGGCAATATCTTTACGTGGAATCGTTGGAAGAATTTGCTCAAGTGCTAACCTTACCGAGCGGGCAATCAATTCATCTGATGTTACCAGAATGGCAGCAGCCAGCATATCGTGTTCGGCTTGCGCCAAGAGATCATGAGCAATCCAGTTCGGCTCACTAGTTTGATCAGCCAATACGACCAATTCACTTGGTCCAGCAAGGCTGTCAATATCTACATGACCATACACCTGTCTCTTTGCCGCTGTGACATAGGCACTACCAGGTCCTACAATCTTATCCACTTTTGGTATTGATTCAGTTCCGAATGCGAACGCTGCAATGGCCTGCGCTCCACCAACGGCAAATACGTCATTGATTCCTAACATATGTGCAATCGCCAATACTTCCTGATGCGGTAATCCACTGGATTCATCGGGAGGACTTGCAAGATACAGATGTCCTACTCCCGCTACTTGAGCTGGAATTGCTGTCATCAAGACGCTGGATGGGTAGGCAGCGGTTCCTCCAGGAATATAGAGACACACAGAGTCTAATGGCAAGATGCGCTGCCCCAGACGTACACCATCCCCATCATCAATAAACCAACTCTCTCTGCACTGCTTTAAATGGAACCGTCGAATGTTATCCGCCGCATTACTAAACGCGCGCTTCCATGCGGGTGACGACGTTTCCCAAGCGGATTCCAGTACAGAGGGAGGAACCAAAATTGAAGAAAGATGGACACGATCGAACTTGATTGTGTACTTCAGCAGGGCTGAATCCCCATGATCAGCTACATCCTTGACTACCTCAGCAACCTGCGTGTCCAATGTCGGATCAAAGCTGATTGGCTTTCGCCTCCATTGGTTCGGCTCAATCAAGGGGATCATGACGGAATCTCAGGCTAACTGTCTTCGTCCCTGGGCGGGAATTCGACAGACGGGTAGCCATAAAATTCGTAGTCAGGCAATCGCTCTGTTCGGACATCCTCCATTGCCTCATACAAGCCTTTCATAAACTTGGCAAAGTCCTCTTTGTACACAAAGATTTTGTGCTTCTCGTGACGTTGCTCTCCGACGCGTTTACTTTCGGTGATTACAATAAAAAAGTCCTCACCAGATCTTGTTGTTTTGACATCAAAGAAATAGGTGCGCCGTCCTGCCGGGACTCTCCTCGAGAATACTTCGTCGCGATAGCGGGATTCCCTGCCTGAATGCGGCGCCTGCTCCCAATCGCCACTGTCATGTCTATAATCGTCGTTCATGCGCTGCAAAATAGTTTGGTTATTTGATTATCAGATTGTTAAAATTAATGATTTGGAGCCTGTGCTACGGCTTCAGATAACAAGTTTGTCAGATCAACGCGCGCTTCAATGGCCGCGTTCAGCACACTTTCATGGCTCAACTCCTCTTCACCTAATCCTGCGGCACTGTTGGTAATTACCGCGGCGGCAAAAACGTACATATTGAGGGCCGATGCTTCCATCGCTTCTGGTACCATACTCATTCCAACTGCATCGCCGCCTCTACGTTCAAATGCGGTAATCTCCGCAGGAGTCTCATAACTTGGACCTATTGTCCAGACGTAGACGCCGCTGGAAACTGGCGATTTATTATATGCTGATCTCACACGTTCTCTCCATGATAAGTCGTATACTTGTCGGGCTTGAAAGGTTGCAGCGATCCCATGTGCACATATATGATCCTCTACAAGCATGATACTTCCTGGATTTAATGTCTTGCGTATTCCACCGGCAGCACTTACAATAATAATATTCCTGATCCCTAACTCATACATCAAGCGCACCTGAAAAGTAACGCGATGTTTGGGAAAACCCTCATAATAGTGCACCCTCCCTTTCATCAAGAGCACTTCTGTCTGAACGAAGACGCCTGCGGTGACAGAGCCAGAATGCCCAACTACAGTCGGAGATATAAACCCGGGAATCTTCTCAGAAGTCAACTGCCAGTAAGTAGAATCTAATTCTATCCCCAATCCTGAGCCAAGAACGATGGCAGTTGAAGGTTGAATGCCATCTAAGTACTTTGACAGTAACTCATATGCACTTTTCATTTGATTCACTTTGACTGAGTACCTCTTGAACTAACTCTATTGCTGTGTTGTACTCGTATCCACGTCGGATGAGATAATCTACCAATTTCTTTTTTCGTTCCAGTAAGGATCCATGCACCTGTGTTTGAAAACGTTCAACCAGTTTTTTTGCAGATGTGGTAAGGGCATCCGACTGGACCCCCGCTGCAATTGCTCTGGTAATGCAGTCCTGCGAGACACCATCCTCTGTTAACTCACGTCGAATCCTAGCCGGACCAAATTTTTTGTTTTTAAAACGTGCCACTGCATACTCAAACGCGTATTTTTGATCATCAATATATCCAAGATCTTCAAGATTTTGAACGACACAATTAATTTCTTCACCGGAATACCCCTTCTGTCTTAGATGTTCACGGATTTGATGTTCTGTCCTGAAAGCATACGTGAGGTAACGTAATGCAGTTGATCGTCCTTTAAGCAAGGTTTCATTGTGTGATAAATCCACTAAGTTTACTTCACTCAGTTCCTTCCCCACATGCAATTTATGACTGAGAACTAAGTCGGTCCATATCCCAAAAGCATATTTCCCATCAATGAATACAGATATTCGATCACGGTTTTTTACCTGCTGCTTCAACGCTGTGATTTTTCCAGACTTTGGGATCCCGCCATCAGCGATCGTCATCTCGTCATTGGATTTGTACATATAATGTGTCCACTGCAAGTCCGGCAAAAATCCCCAACCCTCCAAGAATATTGGATGGGGGTTCTCGCTCACGGGGATTCGAACTTCCAGTTACAAAATCAGCATACGCCTGATCACTACGAATGATGCCGATGCGTAGCCCATGACTTGGAAACTCGTCGTTCTGTCCTGATACCGGAACTGCATATGCACCAGACCACGAACGTTGATAGTCGTTGATAAGCGGAATATTCGCTTCCGATTGTAATACTTCGGGACTCAGGAAATAATCACTTAGTCTCCTCTCCTGTCCAAGGTATGGAAGAAGTTGGGTTCGCATCCACCAATCATTTCTCATGCCCTCCGTACTATCAGCCCAGAACAGGGTAGCTTCTACGAGATATACTAATCCTTCCCTTGCACCTGCCCCAAGTGCCTGAAGACCCAAAGAATCAATCAGAGATGGATCAATAAATACAGAATCTAAGAGTAGCCCGGCCACTGGAGTATCTGAAACTGAAATCTGAACGCTATCAAGGGTGATCGGGGGTGGAATTTTACTCTGGGCAGTGACTGTCTGATTCTCCCATTGAACCTTTAATGCTAATTCTGTACCCGATACCGCAACCACTGACTCTAACGGCGCATACTTTCCATTCGCACCCATTGAGTAAGGAATCAACCTCTCTTGCATGGTGAATTCAACCATTGCTCCCGTGGCAGCCGTGGATAGATCTGGTTGATAGACTTCTTGCAGAGACGCCGTCCGCCTCAACGTAATCTCAGGCAATACTTCCTCCGACATCACGAACATTTCGACGACGAGAAGCGACGGATCTTCTGACTGGGTAGAATCACACCCTCCAATCAAGATCATCGCAAGAAGAAGATATCTGAGGTGCATTCTAAAACCGAGCGGTAATTTCAAGGAGTGGATAAGCTGGGAATCCATATCTGGATGAAATTGCAACGCTTTCTGGGATTTTGGGATCAAATATCCGCCCCGTTATATTACGTCGAAACGTCAAATTATTGACTTCCAATTTCAATTGTAGAGATATATTTCTCATTTTAAATTGGTAGGCTCCCTGCAATCCATAATTCATATAGATTGGTAATCGGCCATTATTAATCTTTGGAAAATGCAGGAACCCCTCAGGCTCCTGAGACAAAGGATCTCCGACAGCATATCGTGCTGCGGGAATTGTAATTGGATATCCGCTTCGCCACTGCCCACTAACTCCATAGGTCCAGCGCCGCGTCGTACGTTGTAAGACTACTTGCAGTCGGTGCGGAACATCATACCGACTGGGGCGCAGAGTAGTTTCTCCTAATTCGGGAGCCCTGCTTCGGGATCGACTAACTGTATAACTTACCCAGATGTTTGCTGGTGGCCGAGTATATTGAAGGTTAAACTCTAATCCATGAGCCTGTGCTTGTCCACGGGTATACTGTCCTAAGATTGCTCCAAGTCCAATACCAGGACCTAGCAAATTTTCTTTGTCTTGGGTCTCATTTTGAGGAAGTAGCAGCCCTCGAGTAAGATGGATATACATGTCCATGTCTGCTGTAAAGAAAGATCCCATTGACACACTTCCACCCAACGAAAAATGATAGCTGTTGGAAGGATCAACCGATCTACTGGCTGGCACCCAACGATAAGAAATTAGATCATACAAGACCGAGTAACGATCACGAACCTGATGTAAATACTGAACATTCACCCCGGCAGTCATCCGTAAAATGATTGGATCTAAATCATAGCGAATCCCTAAACGAGGACTGAATCTCAAGTTATTACCGCCCCTCAGTTGACTAATACGAATTCCAGGCTGAACTTGTAGCTTTGAGTTTGGCTTCCAAGTATCTTGTGCATAAAGTACAATTTCTGTATTATCCAGTGTACTTCGCTCAGTAGCGCTTTGGGTAATGAGATTTGTTTGCAATATCAGAGCATCTAGATCACTCGTAAATTCGCGCTGCACAATTGAAATTCCAGCCCGAATATGATGCATATAGGAGAAATAATAGTCCATATCCAACTTTACTCCAATATCTAATATATCAACTCCATACTCAGAATTCACCGTTGACGTAGCTGCCGATTGAAGAAATATGCGTTCATCTGCGCGATAGGATGTGCCATATGCAGTAGTAGTGAAGAATAGTTGATCGGTATATAAATATTGATATCGTGCACTAATGAGGTAATTGTTCCAGCGTGTATCAAACTCAACCACTAAATCTGAGGGACGTAGCCAACCACTTAATGGAAGTAGCGAACTAGACGCATTTGCCAGCGACAAATTAACAGGGAGTCGAATATCCAGAACATCTGCGCTTCCATAGACTCCCAGGGTTAGCCTTCTTTGAGGAGATGGGCGCCATGCAACCTTCGCACCCACATCATATAAATATACTATTGTCCGCATCGTGTCTTGTTTAGTCCCATTGTCTACTGGATGTCGGCGTCCAATAATCTGATCAAGATATGATCGTCTCCCAGAGAGCATAAACGATAGTTTTTCCGTGATCGGTCCCTCCACAAATAGGCGTCCACTGATTAGACCTAAACCCGCCACTCCACGAATGCGATCTAGTGCGCCATCTTTCAGTTCCGCATCTAAGACGCCGGAGAGGCGTCCACCATGTTCCGCTGGGAAACTTCCCCGATACAGGCGGACATCCTTAAATGCTTCGGATTGGTATACAGAGAGCAGCCCTCCAACGTGCCACATATGGTATACAGGCACGCCATCAATCAAATATTGAATCTGATCTGGCTCCCCACCGCGAATGACGAGTCCCCCTTGGTTGGTTCGTACTCTCTGAATGCTAGGAAACCAACGTAAGGATTGGAGAAGATCAGCCTCGCCAGGAAATCCCGGCAACTTACTAATCTGCTCCATTGGTATCTGGCGCACCCCAGGTTCAACCTCAAACCGCTCTCGACGGTCAGAATTGATCAGAATTGTCATTGATTCCAGAATTTGGCGATCAAGACGAATATTGTTCGGCTGTCTGGAAGTATCAAGCAATGTATCCAAAGGTGAAAACCCAAGAAAGGAAATCCTTACTTGGTGCTGCCCAAGTGGTATGGAAGGGATCGCATAATACCCCGCCTCATTGGTTACAGCACCTATGGAAAGTTCAGGTAAATATACATGTGCTCCTGGCAAGGTCTCTCTGGACAATCCATCACTTACAAATCCATGGAGAGTACCTAGGAGTATCTGATCTGCGTTCTGAGATTTCTCTCCGGAGACAAGCACAAATTGACGCCTTCTTAACTGGGCAATGTAAAGATTCTGATCTGAAAGAATACATTCCAAGGCAGCAAGGATATTATTACCTTGATACGAACATGTAACGATACGTCCTTCAACCTGCCGTTGTGCATAGACTATGTCTATGCGGTATGTAGCCGCAAACACATCCAATGTCGGTGCGAGTGGTTCGGAAGATATATCTACCGAAATCTCCTGCGAATATGTGTTTGCCACAGGGATAACTGCAATGGCAAGAACCACCAGATGCAGGAAAAGTGAAAACTTCCGAATTAGCAGATGCCGAAGAGTAATGTGCATTGAATGAGCGCATTACAATACTCAGGGAACCGTGTTCCTAAAATCTCCTATGGGGTGATCCGAAATATATCTCCCTCTTGGGAAACTTCGGCATTCAATGTGAGGGCCAAGGCGTGGAGAATTTCTTTCGTCGAAATATCGGGGTCGAATGTGGCTGTTACCGTTTCATTGATTAGTGATGGGGCAACTTCAATCTGGACATTTCTGCTCATAGAAAGGCGCACAGCGACCTCTCTCATAGATGTTCTCCGAAAGAACACGAATCCTGTCCAGAACAATTCATCTTCTATGTTCACATCAACAGATGGTGAGGGCATCTCCTCATTGAGCGAGACACTGGTCATCTGACCAGGCATGAGTAAAATACTCTGAGAGGAGAACGCATGAGAAGCTACTTCTAATCGACCACTTTCCAACACTACTTGGGTGATGTTGTTGTGTGAGCGCATCCCAAAGCGAGTTCCAAGAACCTGCACGACTGCTTCATTGGTTTGAACAATGAATTGATCCGATTGATGGGCAATGTCAAAAAATGCTTTGCCTGACAATTCTACCTCTCGTTCAAAGTTTTTTTCGCTGAACTGGAGCGTGGCAGGTCCGCTGAGATATACCACAGAACTATCGGGTAGGAGAACACGCTCATGTACTCCTGGAGCGGCCGTTGCAATCTGGATTGTACGGTCTCTTTGACTGAGTAAAAATACCGTAGCAATCACGCAGACTGATAGAACGGTAATTACGGCTGCCATACGAAAGGCCACGGAGGGTACGAAACTACGTCTTTGATTTTCTTTTCTCCAACATGTTAAAAAATCAAGACGATCCTGTTGAATTTGGGTAGTTACATCGTAAAAACCCTGATGTGCCTCTACCACTGTATCCAGATCTTCCCATTTCTCACTCACTTCGGAAGCTTCATCATCATCTAGATCCGGCGAATGCCCGCCAATGGCAAGAGAATACAGCACCAAGTCACGGGATTGGGGAATCCGCATCCGTAAATAAGCACGGATCTTCTGCCATTGAGAAAAAGAGATGGCCAAATTGGGGTTGCTCTCCAGGATTTGGAGATATGCTTTTTTCTCATCAGAGGTGAGTTCTTCTCCAAGGAGCGACTTATCAAGTATATGATCCTGATTCATAAAAATATGTTACTGTGTGTCGCTTTTTATGTTGGAGATAATAACGACCCCTACCGTTATGACGCCTGAAATTCTCTAAGAGTAACAATTAATCTACAAATACTGACCGCATTTTTTCAAAAGCGCGTTTTACCTGCATTTTCACCGCAGTCTCTGTGGTATCCATAATTTCAGCGATCTCTTTGTATTTATATCCATGCTCTCGGAGTTCAAGAATACGCCGAGCATGTGGTGTAAGAACTTGGAGCGCGCGCTCTGCATCAAAACTGCTTCCCATCCATTGACTATGAGAGTCTGGTTTTTCGGGTAACATTTGCGGCTCAAACGTCTTTTCTTTCGGCGAATGGCGGCCGCGATAATAATCATGTAATTCAAATAAAGCCGCTTTCATCGCGAAGGCCTTGAATTTATTTGGATATTTCAAGGAAGCTAATCCAGAATGTACTCTGAGGAGTGAACACTGGATTAGATCGTCTACAATGGCTTGGTTTCCAACCTTCGCTCGAAAGAAGCTATTCAAGACTTTGGTTAATCGCTGTAATAGTATATTTCTGGCGGTTTCATCGCCTCTTTGTGCTCGCAACACAAGTACCCGATCAAATCCTCTATGTGCCATGTTACGGTGCCAGAGTCCACTCTAAGCCAGTTAATTTTACCAATACTTCGGTTGACCTGTTACACTACCTGAGATCCACCGGAGAATTTTAAACCTATCTCTACAATCAACTCACAGTTGATCGATACGAAATACTTCCTAAACGATTGCATGTACTGAAAATCAATCTGTTCGTATGGGTCCGGGTTCCACAAGATGCATTGCCCGAAAATAGCGGGAATCTAGATTTTCTGTCAGACACCGAATAGTTTCTCTTTTTACCTTGTCTGGATACCATAAATCTTTAGTCTTGAAATAAACATTGGTTTTATCACGAATATTATGGGTAAAAGTCTAACCATCCGCCGACGAATAGCATTGTGCTTCCAAGTTTTCAAACCCTCTGTGCCTCTACCGACCATCTTGAGTTTTTGAATTGCGCCGATAATTCGATCTGTCAAGGCGTTCAACCACAGAGGGTAAAGCGTATTATAGACTCTGTTGAGACGCCGCTGAAACGCTTCGGTAACTTTTCCGGCTGAGATAATGCTCTCAGCACCCTTCTTTCAGCCCTCATATCAGTGGAGTTCAGTTAACTTCCTATTTTTAAGTATGATCCAAAAATTCAATCACAGCGTCAACTAAAAAAGATTGTCAATAGACAGTCGCTTGGGAGGTAGCTCATACAAGAGCAGCACAGATTCTCCACATACATGTTGGAAATCTTACCCCTCAAAACCGTTTCCTGTGCCGATCGTGACTCTATGAGATAATAAGTGCTAAATTCACAGGTCAAGATCCTACCGTAGTCCCTCTGGAATACAGTGCCTGAAGGAATTATAACTCTCTGAATTGAAAGAGACAGAGACTATGAGGTTGTAAAAAACGGATCCTCGTTCGGATACAACCCATCTTAAAGACATACGGTGCTCTACTTTCGTCCGTTTGGGTGTCCCAATACGTCGGAACAGGAATGTTTGGCCTCCAAATCTGGCGAAGGGGGTAAACAACAAAGCCTCAGGAAATCCCGAGGCTTTATTGTTTAATTAACCTGATAATCTAAAATAAGTCAGCAACTAGGCGTAAAACGAAAGACCGTCCATTGTAGTCCCAAGGAGTACTTTCAGGACGAATATTTCCTTGGCTAAGGGTTTCATCCGGGTGTGCATCCGGTACTGTGTCAAACAAGTTATCGACTCCAATAGCAACCTGATAATCACCTAAGAAGCGATATCCAATTTCAGCATCAACAATGACAGCAGAGTCATACTCATCCAAGAGACTTGAACCGTTGGAGGTAGCACATGCGTTACTATTATTGCGGCAGGCAAACCAACCATCATAGTAGTTCAGCCGTAGCATACCACTGAGGGCTCCACGTACATGTCGTCCCATCGCCACAATCCGATTCTTAGGATTGAGATCTTCTGTTTCTAACTGCCGACGTGGAGAAAGCAAGCTAAGCTGAAATGGAGTGCTCAACGTCTGGTCTAGGAACTCATTGATCTGCCGAGGGGGCGAGAAAGATTGTAAGGCCGTGGCCGTCCAATTCCAAGCAAACGTAACTTGAGTCGCATTTCCAGCCTCAGTTTCAGTGTCATATGCCAAGAGGAGATCAATTCCTCTGGTTCGGGTATCAAAATCGTTGGAGAAAAATTTAACTTCCTGTAAATTCTCTACCCCCCCTAAGAGATCTGCCTCATCCATAATATCTTGAATTTCTTCTGTAAAGGCAATATTACCCGTAAGTGAAATTCTGTCCTGTAACGTGATATCAAAATAATCAACCGTGAGCGTAAGATCTGACGAAAGATCCATGACCGTCCCAAGAGATATACTTCGAGCTGTTTCCTCAGTCAACTCCTGACCGCCAAATGCAAGCGAAATTGGATGCGTTGGAGGTAGCTGACCTGTTTCCACAAGCTGATCTCCTTCACCCGAGAGAGCGGTCTGCAATGCCCAAAGATTCGCCTGACCTGGAGTCGGAGCTCTAAAGCCGGTAGAAACAGTCCCACGCAAACGAATCCGGTCGGTCGCACGGTATAAAGCGGCAAGTTTTCCCGTCAAGGTTGATCCGAAGTCGTTATAATAATTCTCATAGCGTGCGGCAATCCCGAGAGTCCAACGTGTAGTGACATCCGTTTCTAGGTCTACATAGGCAGAAACATTCGGACGATTCCATGAACCTGCAAATCTGGGATTAAGTCCCTGATATCCATTTGAACCAACACTGAATCCCTGAGGACCATAGTCTCCGACACGATATGAATCTTCGTCCCCCCCTTCGGTTGTAAACTGTTCAGTGTGATATTCTAATCCAAAAGCAACGTTCAATGGCGTTTCAAAGGAACCAACATCCACTGGTAGGGATCCTGCCGCGGCAACAGTAATTTCTTCCTGCTCATATCCACGGGGATCAAATGTTGTTGGAGAATCGGGTCCCATAGATGCATTGATGGTATTATAAATGAAATAATCAATATCACTATTGCCATAGGAAAAGCTCAGATCCCATTGGAAACCGTCCTGAAGGCCTCCGCGGATGCCTCCGGTCGCACTTAAATCATAGATATCTGCTCCAAATCGAGGGGTAAATCCGCCAGGAAACAACTGATTAAAGAGAAAGCAGTCTCCATCATACTGCGTAATAAATGCTTCAACCGTAGCAAAATCAGCTTCAAGATCGGGGACAACTTCGCTACATACGATATCATCATTTTGGTTCAGATCAGCCACAGCTCGAGCGCTGCCATTCCTGAACACAGCATTTCGGGCACTTGATGTGCCAGGAGAACGAAAATAAAATCCACCTTCGGATCTGCGTTGACCATATCCGCCAAAGGCATATGCATGGATGTTGTCATTGATATCCAGTCCTGCATTCACGAATCCAACAAGTGAATTGCTAACATGTGGACTCCCCCATATCTGGGCGGGTTCATTTACGGGATATCCTCGCTCTTTGAGCGCGCCCTCGTCACGTCGTAGACCACTGCGAATTGTGGGTTGAGCATCGCGATACTCAAAACTAAGATTCAGAAAACCTCTATTGGTTAGGGGAAGCCCAACATTAGCAGCTGCTAAAATACTGGCACCAGATCCTGAAAGAGCATGATCTGAAAGTCTCTGGTTAGCAGCAGTAACTCCACGTAAATTTGCATCTTCACCCCCTCCATATTGGCTGGCCTGAAATCGTGCATGTACTCCCCGATTACTGTCGCGGAGTTGCATGTTGAACACCCCAGCAACTGCGTCAGCACCATACTGTGCAGTGGCTCCATCTCTCAAAACTTCAACCTGCTTCAAGGCAATGCTGGGAATCATATTCATATCAGCCCCTTGAGAACCCGTATTCAGAGAACTGCCGAGAAGAGCCATTGAAGCAGAGCGATGGCGGCGTTTTCCATTCACTAATACGACTACATTGTCAGGGGAAAGCCCTCTAAGAGTGATTGGTCTAACGAGGGTAGCTTCATCATCAATTCCATGGCGTTGGACATTATAAGAGGGAATCTGTGTACGCAATATATCGTCCATATCTGAGCTGGACTGAGCAGCTAAATCTCTTGGTCCGAACACATCGACAGGGACAGCAGAGTCTTTGGCAAGCCGAGGTGTACGGCGAGTTCCTACAATAACAACCTCGTCTAATCCGAGAATACTCTCGAACATGCGAACGTTAAGTTCGGTCATATCCTCCGGGACAAGTATCTCCTGGGTACTATACCCTACGAATCGAAAGACGAGTGTATTTCCGACAGCAGGGACAGAGATGGAATAGGCACCCTCTGAATCAGTAGTCGTACCTGACAATGTACCCTTAACGATCACCTGAACACCAGGAAATGGTTCCTCGGATTCAGCATCCGTAACTGTACCAGATACCGTGAGTTGTCCAACAGCCAGTGGTACAATTAGAAACAGGGTGAGAGCAAATAATATTGGAGTAACAATATATTTCATTTAATTATTTGGCTTTTTTTAGTAATTAACTTGAATTTGAGAGACAAATTTATAAATAAACCGCAAGAGCAGTTGACCAACAGTATACAATATAACCCAACAGATAAGATTATACACTCTACGCTCGATTAGTTTACAAAACGGCGGTTAAATTGTCAAGTTTGCGAATGTTCCTAATAATACATCAACCGCTCAAACAAGAAGATGAAACCTATTACTCCAAAACTGCGGTTTTATCTATTTGCCTACTGGAAAATCTTGAATCTTTAGTAATTAAGATGGGTTGGGTATTTTTGGGAGCCTAATGAATACAAATCCATTCCTCCGATACTCACATTGGCAAACCGCTGCTTATTTCAATATTATCTTTCAGGGACTCTGACGTTATTGATCCAGTAATGATACTTTCCCCCGCCCAATTGCTGACCTCATGAACGATGGAAGTGAGGATTCCCTATAGATGATTATTCAGAGTATTGGCCGGCTTATTTCATGGCCTCGAGGCTTCAGCGCCTGGCCAATTAATCGCTTTCTATATTTCGTGAGTTCATCATTTATTGCATCATAAATGAAAAGCTTAGGCTGAGGACCTATGATTTCCTGTCCAAATATAGTGTGAAGAATAATTCTACCACAATTTTTGGAATGAGACCACAGTCAATAATCATCCAAGCGAACAAAACCTCAATTTTGTCAGGACAAGCAATCGTCGGATTGAAGATTCCCCTCCATCGTTATCTCCCTTCGGAGACAACCTCGGTAGGATTGAGGAGGCGTTGCACATGCCGACTTGCATCCACACCTCTTGGTAACCATTGCCTATCCCCTTCAATCATCAATGATTCTTCCGAATTTTTTCCTTCTTGCTCCCTAACCCATATTGATACCCAATTACTTTGAAGACATTTCAGCGCAGAGTGTACGACAGCATCATTTTTACCGTGGCGAACAATTACCGCAGCGTCAGAAAGGCAGTAAGCAATAGCATGATGCTGCTTGAACGTGGACGAGGTCAATTTGGCAGGCGGAGCACTCGGAGGCAGAGCCGATAGAGATACCAGTTTTTTGTCTATAATAAATTTCTTGAGGGGAGAGGTGCTAAAAGATTTTTGCAGACCACCTGGGAGTACAGCTATGCATTGTCCACCGTGATCCAATGAAGATTCAATTGCATCTTTTTCGATCTGAGCTCTATTTACTGAAACCAATACACTCTTTGCCTCTGCAACAGCAACAGCAAGCGAACGTGAATAATTCAGATCGATATCCGAAATGCCTCTTGAAGACCCCAAAACCATTATTTTTTTGCCCTGAGAAAGCAAAGGACGGTCACCAGAACCAAATAGAATGGCTGGACAATCATACCTTAGCTTCCTCTTGAGCACCTTGGGATAATCCTTATCTCCGCGAGATAATATCCAAATACCTGCTTTATGCCAATTCTCAATTTCTGTGGTAAGTTGTTCTTGTCGTGATTGACTCAGTAATGTCCTAATCCTATCAGTGGAATTGTTTTGCTTCTCCGCGCACTCCAAAATATCGTCAAGTGATTTAGTCAAGAGATTCTCTGGTGTGAACTGATGGTCCAAAAGCCATTTTGCAAACTTTCCCCACTCCTTAAAGCCTAATGGACTCACTTCGTCGTCGCAATCACTCAGTAATTGCGTCGTTAGCAGAAGTACTGCTAAGGTTCTTTGATTGCCATTACTATGGGGATCCAGTCCTTCATTCGACTGGGGCTTTGGTGGGATTACAGTTTTCACTCTTTCTTCCTCAATGCCGAAGATGATGCGAATATGTGCATATTCGTCTTCGTTCTTTGGCAAAAACTTTCCTTTTCCTTTCCCTTTTGCTTTTATCTTCTTCTCTTCCTCAAGGGCATCATTTACTGACCGCATAGAATCCGTATCTCTCATCCACAACGACACCCAATCTTTCCCCAGATTATCTCTTGCACCAGACCATGTTCCTCCTTTATCAGCAGAGTGGACAACCACAGCAGCATCCGACATACAATAGATGTAGTGATTTCGTTGCATAGCTGCACTGATAAATTCAAAGCGGGTAAGCTTGACTTCTGGAGAAGTTGGTGATATCAGGACTAGTCGCTCTTCCAATAGATACTCCCTCGTGTCTTTGGACATGGACTTTTTCAACAGATCATCCGATAATATGCCAACTGCCCTACCCCCACCTTCAAGGGCACCCCACATCGCTTTACGATCAACCCCTCGTGCACCGCCAGAAATTACTGTAATCCGTTCGCTTGCGGCAGCCTGTCCAAGTTCCTGTGCGTAATTCAAATCCTCATCGGGTGCATTGCGAGATCCCACCACGGCTAACCCTCCACTGTTGAGTAAAGATTTGTCCCCAACCCCGAAAAGAACCGGCGGCGCCTTGTCTTGAAGTCGTTGATTTAGCCTGGTAGGGTACTCGTCATCAAGATAAGTGACAATCCAAATTCCCTTATTCTCCCACTCAGATATAGTAGAAGCATGGGCCAATCCACGTTCAAGCAAGCGGCGGATATTATCGATTGATGGCCCTTTTGGTTGCATCATACATTCACTAAGTACCGATGGATCAACTTCAAGAAGGTCTCCTGGACATAATACATTATTTTTAAGACATTTACGGACTTTCCTCCATTGTGCTAATGTGAGTGGTTTCAGCCTACCCGAATGTTCCTTGCCAAAAACTGCTGTCAGAAGTAGTATAGCCTCTGCGTCCTTAGAGAGTTCCATGTGTTATCCCGTCACTTCTTTGCCTAAGGTATTAAGATCATATAGATTCTATCTTACGTATTTATTCCATTGACTGATCCTGAGAATATTTTCTGAGCACAGTCCATTGATTTGTCAGCTATTAGCAGTGGAAGTTAATGCAACAGGATATACTTCACCTGAACCAGCTCGGCGCATAAGCGCAGTGGCTACTGTGAATGTCCAGCCAGAATCTACGATGTCATCAACCAGAAATACTGGTGTATTTGGAACCGAGTCGGCGATGGTAAATGCTTCGTCAAGATTATTACATTGTCGGAATGAGTTCTCCTGCAGTTTCTGAGGAGCACTCTTGCCTGTCGCAGTGAGTACATCAAGAAACTGCAACCCGAGTTTATTGGTTAGCCGCTTCGCGAATGAAGGTACTAGATCAGGATTTCTGGCCGAGGGGATGCAGGTGACCCATCTCGGATATGGTGTTGGACGCCACCTCTCATTGATCATCTTAGCCATCGCATCAACAAGTTCATCTCTAAAATAACCCTGAGATTTACCCTCTTTCACGGATGTACCCCAACCTGAATCCGCCCAACATGATAGTACTTTACCCTCTGATGCTTGTAAATCCTGTGTTAAGTCTCCCGAAAAACCGTACACGGGAAGTGCATCTGGTGGGATCCGTTTGCGTGGTTTGATTGAAAACTCCAGCTTCTGCAAGAATTCTCTAACTTCAAGTATCATCTTTCTAGTATACTCCAACTGTATCAGCGGATGACCAAGACAATTGTCACATCGCATACAAATAGATTCACTCGTGTCATTAAGTGCACGCTGTAAGAAAGCCATTCGGCAATCCTGCGTATGGATATAATCCTGAATCTCATTCCATCCAATTTCTCGTTGCTGCAGAAGTCGTTGAATTCGATCCCGATCAAATTTGAATTTCACCTGCGTACGACGCCAAGTATTCCCGTCTTTGGCTACGGGAGATGGATTCTCCACAGAGAGAAACTTGAAAACCTTGGTGATCTGTTTCAAAATTGGGATGAGATATAGATTTTATGCATTTGAGGGATGATTTGGTGCTCAGAGTTTCATTTCTTGGTCATTATGGTCTAAAAATCGCCTGATTGACGAACTTCCACCTTGTCAACGATGGCGAATATTATGGAGGGATCCATCTAGCTTTTCGTATAAATTTTTATCAATAGATGTCGCACGCTAGATCACATCATTTCATGATTCCTTGTACCTATGATCTCATATAAGTGATAACATTTGTGAATTGGCGGGAAATTTTATTGAAGTTTAGATGCTTCCCAGTGTCGGTCCAACTCGGCCAAGTCTGCTGCATTTATATCTCCCACATTTGCTTCCACATACTCAAACCGGCTTCGGAAACGACGATTTGCACCTCGAAGTGCATCCTCAGGGTTGAGTTGGTTCTTCCGTGCGTAGTTGACAAGCGCGAATAACAGGTCCCCAAATTCGTCTTCACGGTCTTGTTCAGAATTTGCTGATTTGAATTCTTGGATTTCTTCTTCCACTTTGTCCCAAGTCATTTCCTCAGATGGAAAATCAAACCCAACGCTAGCCACTTTCTCTTGCATCCGATATGCACATAAGAGCGCTGGTAATTTACTTGGTACACCATCTAAAATGGACTTTCCGTTTCGTTCTTGTGCTTTGATGGATTCCCAATTCTGGATAACTTCTTCACTTCCCGCCACTTGAAGATCATCAAAAACATGAGGATGACGGCGCACCATTTTGTTGGTAACTTCAATGATCACACGGGCCAAGTCAAATTCCTTAGTTTCTTCTGCAATGATACTGTGCAAAATGATTTGTAGCAGAAGATCTCCCAGTTCACCACATAGTTCAGACATTTCTCCATGATCAAGTGCTTCCACCGTTTCGTACGCTTCCTCAATCAGTAAATGACGAAGAGAAGCATGTGTCTGCTCCCTATCCCAGGGACATAATTTTCTGAGTTGACGAATTACGTTAACCAAAACAACCCAGTGAGGCGAAGAGTCATTCAGCTCTGCATATGCTTGATTGAAGATTTTTTTTGACATTCAAACTGGACTTTGAGAGAATATTATTAGGAGGATTAGATCAATTGAGACGTTTAACTGTACTAGCGAGTATACTGAAGTAAATCAAATTATTGACACATGCCGGGAATTAGCGTTAACAAAGTACTTCTCATTGGATCTCTTGAAAAAGATCCTGAGCTTCGTTACACATCTACTAACACTGCTATCTGTCAGTTGCGTGTCGTAACTACGGAAGCTTATGTCAACCGAGATGGGCAGCAGGCTGAAAGTAAGTCTACCCATACGGTTGTAGTCTGGGGACAAAGAGGTGAGAGAATCAAAGATCAAGTACGCGCGGGTTCCTGGGTACATGTAGAGGGAAGTATACGTAATCGGTCCTACGAAGATACTTCTGGAAATAAAAAATGGGTTACCGAAGTGAATGCCCAGACGATATTCCCAACTTCAGTTGATGAAGGAGCACCAAACCAACTAGTTGGTCAAGGAAGTCATACTCAACCTCAGGGTGGTAATTACAGTCAACCCCAACAGAGCCAGCCCCACAATACTCCGCAGCAATCTTCCTCCACTACTCCAACCCCTACTACTCAGGAACCTGCCCCTGTTGCACAATCCTCCGGTACCAATCAGGGCCCTCCACCAGCTGAAGCGAAATCTTCCTCCGTTATGCCCGAAAATGATCTCCCTTTTTGAGATTCTCCAATCAACTTTTCAAACGTTTGTATTCGCTGGCCTTAGACACAGGGTCTAGATTCTGCCCCGTTCCCCTCTGTGTATTTTCGCTATGAGACAGAAATTTATGCGGTTTCGCCGCCTGAAGCTGTTCATATCTCTGCCATCTCTTGGTATGGTTGAGTTACATCAACTTTGAAAAATGCTTTGAAATTGGTACGCCTCTACCTCTCAAACAGTCATAATTTTCATTTATTATAGCATATCTCATCTATAGATTCTATCTTTGTGGGTTCACGACATAATCATTGAAAATGGCATCTATTCAACAAAACGGATCAAACACACGAGGGCAATGGACCGGTCGCATCGGATTCATCTTGGCCGCTGCTGGAAGTGCAATCGGATTAGGCAACATCTGGCGCTTCCCTTATTCCGTTGGTGAAGGTGGAGGTGGGCTGTTTGTGATCATCTATTTGTTTTTTGTTCTGGCAATCGGACTTCCGGTGCTCTTGGCTGAGTTGTCTATGGGCCGAGAATCTCAGCGGAATCCTGTAGGTGCATTTAAGGCATTGATACCCGGTAAATTGTGGCCATATGTTGGAGGGCTTGGAGTCTTGACTGGTGCAGGAATTCTTGCATTTTACTCGGTCATCGCTGGATGGACTGTTGGATATCTCGGCAAAGCTATATCTGGAGCTCTGAAAGAAGCACGAGATGGTGATAGTAGCGGGGCAATTTTTGAAGCATTTGTAGCTGATCCTCTCTGGACAATCGTTCTTAGTGGACTTTTTCTTCTAATCACCTTAGTTGTCGTTCGTAGAGGAGTCTCGAAAGGTATCGAACGTGCGGCTACGCTCCTGATGCCGGCTCTATTTGTATTACTGATCGCACTGGCGATTCGAGCAATTTCCCTCCCTGGAGGCGTGGATGGACTGATCTATCTTTTTTCACCCGACTGGTCAAAACTCAGTCTTGAAGTAGTTATGGGAGCACTTGGGCAAGCCCTGTTCAGTCTAAGTTTGGGAATGGGTGCAATGATTACATTTGGATCCTATGCCTCCAAGCGAGAAAATCTCTGGAAATCAGGGGTCTACATAGCGATTGCAGACACAGGAATTGCGCTGCTGGCGGGGCTCATTATTTTTCCCGCTCTCTTCTTTGCAAACGCTGACCCCACAGCAGGCCCTGGCCTTGTGTTCGTGGTACTTCCCACAATATTCAGCCAAATGCCTCTCGGGGCTGCCTTTTCAGTTGCATTTTTCTCATTACTCACAATTGCAGCACTCACATCTACCGTGAGTCTTCTTGAAGTCGTTGTGGCCTACTTTGTAGATGAAAAAGGTTGGAAACGGAATCAAGCAGCCGTTGTAATTTCATGCTTTTGCTTCGCTTTGGCCGTCCCTTCTGCACTCGCATTTGGAGCCGTACCGGGGCTAAGTGGAGGTGCCGATTCCATCCTACCATTCGGTCTTGATTTCCTGACCTTGAATAACAACCTTTGGGGGAATTATTCATTGAGTATAGGAGCGTTTCTGACCTGTGTTGGTGTAGCATGGGTCTGGGGGATTCCCAAGTTTTTGTCTTCTCTGGAAGATGGGGATGGTCATACCTTTCCTATGCCGGGACGTCAGGTGATTGGTTTTCTAGTCAAGATCGTTTGTCCATTGGCTGTGCTAACAGTTTTGATCTTTATCATAGCAAGCGGGAAATACTTCTGATAGTTTGGAAAAGTGCATAGATTAGTTTCTCTCCAACCAAGCCTGTTCTAATTTGGACCCTCCTGAAGATCTATTCATCGCATTTCTGAGTCTTTTCTCTCAGGCCCAAGGCGTGCTGGTGTCACCGATAGAAATTATCGTCTTCTTGGCATTACTGATTGCGAGTGCGGTTGTGTCTGGTTCCGAGGTAGCACTTTTCTCGTTAAATGCCACCGATCGTGAGCAATTAGCCGCAAGGGGAGACCGCGCTAGTCGGCGTGTCTTGAATCTACTTGATAAATCGCGTCAACTTTTAGTTACCATTTTACTGCTGAATACCCTGATCAATGTTTCTGCTGCAATTCTTGCAGCTCTGGTGACGAAAAAAATCGCTGCTGCCAGTAGCGTCCCTCAAGAAATTATTTTCGCTCTTGAAGTGGTTGCACTCACGCTCACATTACTAATCGTATCCGAAATCACCCCCAAGCTCCTTGCATCCAGATACGCACTTACATATAGCCGTAAGGTTGCGGGTGGACTTACACTTATTTCTAAACCTCTCTATCCAGTGACGTTTTTGCTTACACGCATGACCGCAGGAGTTCAGGGGATTTATCGCAAGTGGGAAAACAGCGAACAGTCTGATGTACTTTCCTCGGATGATCTACGTGTAATGGCCGAAATCGGTAAGGATCATGGATCGTTGGAGGAGGATGAGCACCGTTGGATTCAGTCACTCCTTGACTTTGGTGAAACGACGGTACGAACTGTCATGGTGAATCGTTTGGACATGTCGGCTATTCCAGTCACCGCATCACTGGCAGAGGCTCTTGAGTTGATCCGCTCATGTGGTCACTCAAGACTCCCACTCTACAAGGATCACCTTGACAATATTCAAGGTATCGTTTATGCGAAGGATCTGATTCCATTTATCAATAAACCTGACTCGGAAGTCAATTGGAGCGATTTCATGCGGGCTCCCATTTTCGTCCCCCTTGGACGAAAACTTGATGATCTACTACAAGATTTTCAGCATCGCAGAACTCATCTGGCTATTGTTGTTGATGAATACGGGGGCACGGCGGGGCTCATTACATTGGATGATGTGTTGGAGGAGATTGTTGGCGAAATTGAAGATGAGCATGACGAAGCTCGAGATGCTCTGATCATCCCTTTGGGTGAACGCGAATACCAAGTGGATGCACGGATCAATCTAATTGATCTCAATGATGCTCTGAGGATTTCTCTTGATACGGATCACTATGAATTTGAGACTTTGGGTGGTCTCATCTTCCATCTGGCAGGAGATATCCCCGAACCAGGATACACCGCTACACATGACCAGTTAAATCTTCGGGTAGAGGAGGTGGAAAATAATCGGATCCGCCTAGTGTATATCCAGATTCTTGACGAACCTTGGAAATCGAATGGATTAGATGCAAATTCTTGAAACCCCAATGGACTCATTGGATTCAATAACCCATTGACCACCTGCTCCACTGTGGGGCTCGCATGGATAGTATTAAAGACCATTGCGGCGTTTTTGGCGTATTTAACTCGTCGGAAGCTGCACGCCTTACCTACTTCGGTCTCCACGCCTTACAACACCGGGGGCAAGAATCCTGCGGGATTGTCTCTTCTTCGTTTGATCCAGTACGACAACGGCATATTATGTCCGCAGTACGTAATTTTGGGCTTGTTTTAGATGTATTTGATGATCCCACTCTTTTCCAAAAGCCTCTGAATGGTACTTCTGCAATTGGTCACACCCGATACTCCACCAGTGGCTCTTCAGTCAACCGTGCGAACATTCAACCTTTCCATGTTCAGTACCGTGACGGCAACCTTGCAGTTGCCCACAATGGTAATCTTTCAAATGCAAAAGAGCTTCGACATTCATTTAGTGACCAAGGAACACTATTCCAGTCTACCTCTGACACAGAATTGATTCTACATCTGATTTCCCAGAGTCGTTGTAACAATCAAGTTGATCAAATTCTGGATGCCCTCTCACAAGTTGAAGGTGGCTATGCTCTCGCCCTACTAACTGACAAGAATCTGATTGCAGTTAGAGATCCTAATGGCTTTCGACCGCTTGCATTAGGTCAATTAACTAACCCCGGCGATGACAGAGGAATTGCCTACTGTGTTGCCAGCGAAACCTGTGCCTTTGATATGATTGGAGCTCAGTATATCCGCGATATTGAGCCCGGTGAGGTCATCATTATTGATGAGGCAGCTTGTAAAACCGGAGCGCTTCAAAGCGAGTATTTGAAAGGTCATCATGGAGTGAGCCAGTGCATTTTTGAATATGTTTATTTCTCCAGACCTGACTCGCGAATTTACGGTGAGATGGCTGACAAAGTTCGCCGAAAATTTGGAAAACAATTGGCCCATGATGCTCCTGTACCCCGTGTGCCAACTGAGGAGAAAGCTCCTCTGGTAATTTCGGTACCAGACTCATCCAACACTGCTACACTTGGTTACGTTAGTGAATGCCAGAAACTCGGATATCGATGCAAATATGATATCGGGTTGATTCGAAATCACTATGTCGGTCGAACATTCATTGCTCCGGGGCAGGATAGCCGTGAATTACGGGTGCGGTGCAAGTTCAATACAGTTGATGGACTGCTGAAAGATCGTGTAGTTGTCGTAGTTGACGATTCAATCGTCCGCGGCACCACCGCAAAACTTCTGGTCAAAATGATTCGTGAAGCTGGAGCCAAGGAAGTCCATTTTCGTGTAGCTTCGCCCACCGTTCTGAGCCCTTGTTTTTACGGAATGGACTTCCCAAGCAAACAAGAATTGCTTTCAAGCAGGTTCGAAGATGTGTCAGCAATTGGAAGATGGCTCGGTGTAGACTCTCTTGCTTACTTGAGTATTGAGGGTATGAAAAAAGCCGTATTAACTGCGCATGAAGGGCCATACGGATATTGTGATGCCTGCTTCACTGGTAACTACCCTGTTCCAGTGGGCGACTGTGCCAATAAAGAAGCTTACGACTAGACATCCTCGGGTGGTTCGCAGCTAGGAGGACGGTTTGTATCCGCAATATATATGATCTTCCAGCCCTCATCAGTCTTGTAGAGTTGCATTGAGTTCACCCCACAGTGACTCAATTTATCCCCGAGAAAGAATCCAAATTCCATCCACGCTGAAGCTAATCGCCCATCAACAAAAATATGAACATCCCAGATCTTCTCGTCCCATACCTGATCATGTGGTGAACCGACCGCCTGAACAAATCCATCTGTCGTACGAATATTCAAACCCATAGCCCCCACACGCGCCATCAATGCTTCTTCATGCAAAACGTTGCTCACGATGGTGCTGTCACCCGCACGCATCCCATCAAACAAGCGATCAATTACAGCACGAACATCGGCCTTATCAGACTGTGCCAAAGATGGTGAAGAAATGAATGCAACGGAGACTATCAGGCTGAACCCCAGAAATTGATTTAATTTTTTCATTGATTCCACAAAAATATTCATTCCCAAAACTCTGACTATGTCCATCCGTTCCATGCTGTCAGACTTTGTACCATTCATCGCAACTCTTAATGTTTAAGCATCCGTGGGTTCACATTCAATAACGAGATCTAACTGTATATTAGGTAACCTCTTACCTACCTCTCCTATATTGCTGAGATCATATAAACCGTTAAATAATGATGCTCAATCAAGCTGAGCACCTTCGATATGCAAGACAAATATCACTGTCTGAAATTGGGGTTTCTGGTCAGGAAAAACTTAAAGCATCCTCAGTTGCCATCGTAGGAACAGGAGGGCTTGGATCCCCTCTCGCCTTCTACCTCGCCGCGGCAGGAGTTGGAAACCTTGGGATCATTGACTTTGATGTTGTCGGCGTCAGTAATCTTCATCGACAAATTCTACATTCAGATGAGTTCATTGGTAGATCCAAAGTTGAATCCGCCTTCTATGCCTTAACACGCCGGAATCCTCACATTCAAATTACAAGTCACAATGTTCGCTTAGGACAGGATAATGCAATAGATATTCTCAAAAACTATGATCTTGTAGCCGACTGTTCGGATAATTTTGCAACACGTTATCTTGTCAATGACGCATGCATACTACTGGGCATACCGAACGTATATGGGAGCATATACCAATTTCAGGGACAGATATCGGTTTTCGGATGTTCCGATGGTCCATGTTATCGATGCCTCCACCCCACTCCGCCTCAAACTGGCCTCATCCCCTCCTGTGCAGAAAGTGGAGTTTTGGGGGTATTGCCAGGATTGATCGGCTGCCTGCAGGCAAATGAGGTGACGAAGCTATTACTCGGCATCGGGCAACCATTGATTGGTCGGATGGCTATGATTGATGCCCTGACCTCCGAGTGGCAAACCTTCACAATCCAAAAAGATGCAATGTGCTCAATCTGTGGAGAATCCCCTACGATTCAGAGTCTAGTGGAAACTGAGACATCTTGTGCCTCGGAGCCGAGTATCCTTATAGAGGAACTAAATCAACTTAAATGTAAAGACATTCCCTTTTTTCTTCTGGATGTTCGCCAAGAACATGAAGCTGCTGTACTTAGTATGGGAGCAGACCAGCAATTATCGGTGGATGAGCTATCTGACAGATTAACGGAACTCACTGCCGGCATGAATGATCTTGTTGTGGTTCACTGCCAAACTGGCTCTCGCTCTAAGCGTGCAGTCCAGATACTGCGGCGTGCTGGATATCATCATGCAATGAGTCTTGAGGGCGGGATAATCGCATGGGTGGAAAAATATAACCCGTAATCACTTCAATAATCATCGCTATCGGTTAACCTGAATGAACTGAAATACCACTCCGGGTATTTCGCTGACATATTGGATTTTGTAGCCTATTTTTTCTTTACAAGAAACGGCCCAATCACTAATACATCCATATTTGTTTTCTTGAAGCAATTAACTGCATCCTGAGGGGTACACACAATGGGTTCCCCCCTCACATTGAAACTGGTATTGATGAGAACGGGACATCCTGTCAGATCTTCAAATTCCTGTAATAATTGATAGAACAACGGATGATCTTGCCTGCGTACAGTTTGTACGCGGGCAGAGCCATCCACATGGGTTACCGAAGCAATAGGAGATTCTATCCGCTGCTGCTGTTCTAATCCTTCGCCTGTAACCTGTGCATCCTTAACCTGCGCTGTAAAAAGCATGTAGGGACTTTCATGGATGATATCAAACCATTCTGGACTCTTTTCTGTAAGGACCGCAGGAGCAAATGGTCGAAAACTCTCCCGAAACTTGATTGAGCGATTGACATGTTGCTGCATGGATAGCCTCCGAGGGTCAGCAAGAATACTACGATTCCCCAATGCACGCGGACCGTACTCCATCCGCCCCTGAAACCAGCCAACGACTTTCTGATCAGCCAGAAGCTTTGCAACTCGTATGCATAAATCTTGAGGGCCGAACTCTTCGTAACGAAGTGATTCTCGCTCTAATGTTGCTTGGATTTCTTCCGAAGAATAGAACGGTCCCAGCATGGACCCCTGCATGGAGCCATGATTGCTCACCTCCCTAGAAGATCCCATATACTGATGCCATACCATTAGAGCTGCACCCAATGCACCTCCAGCATCCCCAGAGGCAGGCTGAATCCAAATGTTTTCAAATATTTTTGATTCTAGTAACTTACTATTGGCAACACAATTGAGTGCAACTCCTCCGGCCATACAGAGATTGGTCTCTCCCGACACTGCTGCAGTATGCTGAGCCATTCGCAAAATCACTTCCTCCATCACAACCTGAATAGATCTTGCAAGATCTAATTCTTTTTGGGTAATCTGAGATTCGGGAATTCTGGGTGGACCATTAAATAGACGCTCAAACGGACGAGAATACATCTTCAATCCCCAAGGAAACGCAAAATAGTGAAGATTCAACCGGTAGGATCCATCCTCTTTCAGATCAATCAATTCATCAAGAATGGTCTGCACATAGGATGGCGCTCCATACGGTGCCAGACCCATCAATTTATATTCACCCGAATTTACTCGGAAGCCACAGTATCCTGTAAGGGTGCTATACAGTAAACCTAGTGAGTGAGGAAAATGGATTTCCTGTTTCAGTAGGATCTCGGACTGCTCGCCGGTACCAGTGGATGTAGTGGCCCATTCCCCTACCCCATCGGTGGTAAGGATTGCGGCATGCTCAAAGGGAGATGGGAAAAATGCACTGGCCGCATGACTTTCATGGTGCTCACAAAACAGCAATGAACCCTCAAAGCCGATTTCTTTTCTTAGAATTTCTGGAATCCAAAAGTTGCGCTTCAGCCATACCGGCATCGCCTTCAAAAATGATGGGATGCCGCATGGGATCGTCCCCAGATACGTCTCGAGGAGTCGCTCAAATTTGAGGAACGGCTTATCGTAATAAGCAACGGCGGTTAGGTCCTTGGCGGTTATTCCTGCATGATCAAGACACCAAGCAATGGCATTCACAGGAAAAGAGGCATCATGCTTGATCCGCGTAAATCGCTCCTCTTGTGCTGCCGCTTGGATCACCCCATCTATCAATAAACAGGCAGCAGCATCATGATACCAACAACTAATACCGAGAATATATGTCACGATTCTGCCCAGTCGGCTAAACTGGCACGTAGTTTTTCAATCTCTGCCTTGGCATCCAATTCTTTGCGACGTTCAAGTTCGACAACTTTAGCCGGTGCGCGGGAGATAAAATTCTTGTTTTGTAATTTGTTCTGTACCCGCCGGAGAAAATCCTCTTTCTGGACTAAATCGCTGGCTAGACGCTGGCGCTCTTCTTCGGGATCAAAAAGTCCCTGTACATAAATCGTCGCAGATCCAACAACTGTGGATGCACATTGAGGTGGTTTCGGAAGTTCTATCCCCACTTGAAACTCCTCAACACGGGCAAGTGTCGTAAAATATTCTTTGTTGGAAACCATTGCTCCCACTAAATCTGACTGTTCTGGGGCTAAACTCAAGAGAACATCCACATATTTCTTGGGACTTATTCCATATCGGCTACGGAGATTTCTGATCGCAGTAACCGATTCCTGAAGGAAGGAAAATTGCTCAGCTCCAATACTGTCTCGTTCTTCTTTTGCCGTTGGCCATCGGGAAACCATACACGCCTCTCCATCCGCACGAGAGCGCAAGCGATGCCACAGATCCTCAGTAATGAATGGCATGAATGGGTGAAGGAGTTGAATTAGCTGCTCATAGATCTCAATTGCTAACGCAATTTTCTCGTCGGACATGAGGCTCCCGGGCATTGGTTTAACCAACTCCAGATACCAATCACAATAATCACTTCGAAATGTTTTGTACAGGATATTTGCTGCTTCATTCAACCGGTAACGTACCAGCGCCTCTTCAACTGACTCAATGCACTCTGCCAGCCGCGTTAACATCCAGCGCTCGACCAGCTCAAGCTCTTCAACTGGTTTTGTGCGATGATATTCTTTTCCCGATTCAATAAAGCGCCCAAATACATTAAATGCATTCCAGATCTTGTTTGCAAAATTTCGCCCCATTTGAAAGCCCGTAGGATCTAAACGGATATCCTGCCCCTGTGCACACAAGATTGTGAGATAGAAGCGGACCGCATCTGCTCCATATTCTTCTATCAACTCCAATGGATCAATCCCATTACCGAGGCTCTTGGACATCCAGCGACCGAACTTGTCCTTGATCATCCCGGTAATGAATATATCTCTATAAGGAACTTGCCCCGTGAAATAGAGCGAAGCCATGATCATCCGTGCAATCCAGAAAAACAAAATATCGTAACCCGACACCAACACATCCGTTGGATGAAAGTAATCGAGATCTCCTTGGATCTCTGGATCTTTATCCGGCCAGCCAAGAGTAGCAAAGGGGAAAAGCCAAGAAGAGAACCAGGTGTCCAGTACATCCTCTTCCTGTACCATTCCCGACTCTGGTTGCTCAACGGAAACCACAAATCCACGCGCTTCGTCAATCTTGCCTTCTGAATCCGTGTAGTACCAGACCGGAATGCGATGTCCCCACCATAGCTGTCGGCTAATACACCAGTCACGGATCCCCTCTAGCCATCGAAAATATTCATTTTCCCAGCGCTTAGGATAGAATTTGATGGTTCCCTCTCGTACTGCGGAAATAGCAGGCTCTGTCAATGGCTTCATGTCTACAAACCATTGCTGTGATAAAAGAGGCTCCACGATCGCCTTAGAACGTTGAGAAACTGGTACGGTACTCTTATAGGGTTCAATCTTCTCAAGAAACCCACCCGCTTCCAGATCCTTCACGATGAGCTCGCGAGCTTCAAACCGTTCAATCCCAGCATAGGGACCACAATTTGGACTGAGTGTCCCGTCCTCATTCATTACCGTGATGACTTCTAGCTTATGCCGTTTCCCCACCTCGAAATCATTTTTGTCATGGCCGGGGGTAATCTTTAGCGCACCTGTCCCGAACTCTTGCTCTACATAATGGTCGGCGATAATGGGAAGCCTCCGTTGCGTCAAAGGCAACCGAACCTGCTGATTCACTAAGCTTGCATACCGTTTATCCTCTGGGTTCACGGCGACCGCTACATCACCCAACATGGTTTCAGGACGGGTTGTCGCCACCACGATATATCCAGACTTGTTTTCAAGTGGATAACGGATATGCCATAGAAACCCATCCTGCTCAACATTATCCACTTCTTCATCGGATAGTGCAGTACGGTCTACCGGACACCAATTCACAAGATAATTCCCCCGATAAATCAATCCTGCTTCATACAGTTGAACAAAGACCGTTTGCACAGCTTTCACATACCCATCATCCATAGTAAATCGTTCTCGCTGCCAGTCGCATGAGTCTCCTAAGCGGCGTTTTTGCTGTAATATTCGATCTCCGTACTCACCTACCCATTCCCATATTTTTTCAATGAATGCATCACGCCCCAGGTCAAACCTGCTTTTGTTTTCATTCTTTTTTAAGGCACGCTCCACAACATTTTGTGTCGCAATTCCTGCATGATCTTTACCTGGCATCCATAAGGCTTCTCTGCCTTGCATCCGACGCATTCGTGTCAGGACGTCTTGGATCGTGTCCTGTAATGCGTGTCCCATGTGCAGTGCCCCTGTGACATTGGGAGGCGGCATCATGATGGTATGTGGGGGACGTCCAGTCGTACGATCGGCTTGAAAGAATCCTTCGGACTCCCAATATTTATACCAGCGGGACTCGGTAGTGTCTGGATCATATGGTGCTGTACGCACCTCTTTCTCGTTCATCCACTCTACCCTTTGATTTACCGAGAGAGAACCGAATGTTCTTGGGACGTAACGACATACTGCTTCTGCATCTCATTCAGGCTGTCCGCACCATACTTTTCCAAGAACGCATTCGCAATCACCCACGCAACGGTTGATTCTGCTACGGTTGAAGCAGCGGGGACACTGGTTACATCGCTGCGCTCATAGCGTGTAGGTTGGGGGGTTCCGGTATCCATGTCCACTGTTTCCAGAGGTTTGATTAGAGTGGGAATGGGCTTCATATACCCCCGCACAATGATTGGCATCCCGTTCGTCATTCCCCCCTCTAAGCCACCTGCATGATTTGACTTTCGTTTATATCCATCTGTATGATTTAAGTATATCTCATCATGTACCTGAGAGCCTGGCTTAGCAGAATTTGAGATACCGTCACCAATCTCAACACCTTTCTGGGCCTGAATTGATAGGATTGCCTGAGCGAGCTGTCCACTTAACCGTCGATCCCAGTGTACATAGGATCCTAATCCCGGCGGCACTCCGGTGACGATCACCTCATACACTCCACCAAGGGAATCCCCTGATCGCTTAGCTTCCTTGATATGCTTTACGCATCTTTTGCTAAGTTCTTTGTCCAACATACGGACTTCGGTCTGATCTGCTTGTTCATTGACAGCTTCGGCCCCCTCGCTTAGGAGGGCATCTCTTAGTTCATGCCAGTCCCCCTGATTCTGCCATCCTTCTTCTCCAATTCGGAGAACATGACTCCCTACTTGGATACCAAATTGTTTTAGTAACTGTCGCGCAATTGAACAACAGGCAACACGGATGGCAGTTTCTCGTGCACTTGCACGATCAATCACAGGACGGATGTCATCAAACCCATACTTTCGGACCCCTTCAAGATCTGCGTGACCTGGACGTGGAAGTGTGATTCGCTCAATTCCTTCTCCATTTCCAGTCACAGCCATTACCTCTGGCCACCCGCTCTTGTCACGAGTATACGCGGCATTATCAAGTCTCAGCGCGATCGGGCTAGCAATTGTTTTTGAGAAACGCACCCCCGAATAAATATGAACTTGATCCTGTTCAAACTTCGCTCTGCCACCGCGCCCGAATCCGAGCCAGCGTCTGGCCAGATGATGATTAATCATGCTGGCGTTCAGCGGTAGTCCTGCTGGCATTCCCTCAACAATTCCAATCAGCGCTTCACCATGCGATTCGCCGGCAGTAAGGTATCGTAGCATTAAAAAAGCATCAGGATTCTAACATTTGGAGCGTTACCATCCTCAAATCATTCCGTCTATCACGTATGGAGAATCTGGCAACTTCACCGGTGTTTTCCAACTCTTCAACTGCTTCAACGACTGAATCAATGGTCCGTCCATTAATTCGCTCAATCAGTACACCCTCTTGGAAATATTCGATATTTTCCTCGCGTACGACACGTTGAATAATTATACCTTTCAGTTCTCCAAATTGTGCCTCATCTTCTTCGGTTTTATCTCTTAAGACAATGCCCCACTGGTCCAAATAGCGTGCAGCGAGCACCTCTCGCTGAGGACGGTACCCCATGTCAATTAACCAAGATGCGACGCCTGGATGATCACTGCCCAAGAGCGTTAGTTGCAGACTATCAATCTGCCCCTCCCTCCAATAGGTAATCCCTAAGGAAGAGTATGGATTCTTCAGTAGAATTAAACTTTGTAATTGATTAGACTTATCCACGGGCCGTCCATCCACCTCAATAATCACATCCCCAGGACGTAATCCAGCATTATCTGCGGCGCCTCCATCGTAAACCTGATCCAGAAATACACCTTGAACATTACTCATTCCTAAGGCACGGGCTAACTTAGCATTGATATCTGCGGGAGTTACCCCCATATAACTGCGACGAAATTCTCCGAATTCGATCAAGTCACTTGCAACTCGAATAACCAAGTTCGCAGGAATGGCAAACCCATACCCCTCATAAAATCCGCTATTGGTAACTATTGCAGTATTGATCCCGATGAGTTCTCCATGAATATTGACAAGGGCTCCACCCGAATTCCCTGGGTTGATCGCTGCGTCTGTCTGGATAAAATTCTCTACTCCAAAATCAGATTCAATGATGTTCATGGAGCGTCCGATGGCACTGACAATCCCAGCGGTGACTGTCGAATTAAGTTGTAGAGGATTTCCAACTGCCAGAACCCAATCACCCAACTGCAATGTTTCTGTATCTCCGATAATAATAGGTTGCACAGTCTCTCCTGGACTTAGAACAATCTGAATGACTGCAAGATCGGTTGAACGGTCTATGCCAACCGTGTAGGCTTCATATTCGCGACGATCCGCAAACAGGACATCAACCTTTGAAGCATTCTCGATTAGATGGTAATTCGTGACGATATGCCCCTGTGGAGTAATAATGACCCCACTTCCCTCACTCTCACGAGCTTCGTCAGAATCTGAAGAGGACCAAAGGTAGGAATGCCAGCCAGATTCAATACTTACAGAAACCACGGAGTTTACTGTATTTCGGGCAACCTCCCGAAATGCTTTGACCGAACCAATAGAGGATGCAGATTCGATTTCTGAAAAATTTGGGTCATCATCTGCCCGTTCAATGAGGCGGATTTCTGCTAATTGAGAGGTTTGTGGGACAGAATACAGGACAAGCATCGCCAATATCCCGGCAAGAAGCCCCACGCTGATCAAACCAATTCCGACCAGAATTTGGGAGGGGGTAAGCCGCAGAGGAAATTGTCTACCGTAAGTTTTGGGATGATCCATACCAACGCTACTCAATGGATGGGGGAATTGTTTCGGTAAGAGCTAAAATAGACTCTCGTGCTATATGTGACATCTCTCTTCGATCCATTCCCTTAGTGTACAGAATCGGACCCACTCTAAGTTCAATATCCAGTCTTTGAAAACCTGCAAGATGATAGGCACGATCAAGAAAGGAACTGCGCCCCAAGCGCACGGCTTGGGCAATTGTAGTACGCCCCTCATTACCTTGAACTGAACGCCCATTCACCCGGGTAACATCCATGAAAATTGGTTGTAGTCTTCCGTGGTCCCAATCTCTAATACTTTCAAAAGCCCCTGTTTTGAATGGTAGTAGTGTCTTTCCGTCACCCGTCGTTCCCTCTGGAAAAACCAATACGGATCCCTGTTGGTTTAATCTTTGCCTGACACTGGAAGCAAAAGTCTTCGCCTCTCCTCGTCGACTTCGATCCACCAAAAGTATTGCATAGGATTTACAAATCCATCCAATGATGGGCCATTGACCAATTTCAGCTTTACCCGCAAAACACACATCCAGTTGCGATGCCAGAATGATTGGATCAATCACTGTAAGATGATTACTTACTCTCAAGGTGCCAGGAGATACTTTTGTGTCTTCGGATATTTTCACATGTATATTGAAGATACGACAGAAGTTTCGTGCTGCCTTGCCCTGACGCATCATTCGGTAGGCCAAGCGTTCGGAATCAGGGCGCAGGCGCACTCCAATACTGGTATGAATGCAGCCAATGATTGTCACAACTAAGGAGCATATTAAGCGTATCCACACGCGCATTTCTGTACTTCTACTCTTGAAAATTAAGTTTCATAAACTGAGACCACTATGCCGACCATTTTACTCTTCAATCAATCGGGATAAATGTGCATGGACTCCGTGGATGTAACGTTTTCACTGATTGGAGACCCCAAGATCAACTCTCGTGCCCTGCGACAGTTGAAGTTGCTATCTGAATTGGGGCTTTCCGTTCTTGTACTTGGACTTGGCAGTGCCTCCGGCATGAGGAAACTAGATATTCAGAATGTACATCTCAAATATCTTCCTCAACCGATTGGATCAGGCCCCAGATTTTTCTGGCGTAATCATCAACAGCTAAAGTCTGCTCTTCGTAATGTAAGATCTAAAGTGTTTCACGCAAGTGACCTTTATACGCTCCCGGCGATGCATCGCGCCGCGATGAGTCAACAGGCTCATTTGGTCTTTGATTCCCGTGAACTTTACACCCACCTTCCTGCTACCAATGGACGTCCATGGGTTCGAGCAGTCTGGGAGATCATTTATCGCTTGCACATTCGAGATGCCGACTGTGTCTATACGGTCAGTGATAGTATTGCACGTCATTTGAAGGATCAATATCAACTGACTTCGGTCCATGTGATGCATAATGTCCCTGGGCCCCAGATCACGACCAAGACGAATTCTCTGAGAATGCGTCTGAATTTGCCTTCGGATGTGAAGATTATTCTCTATCAGGGGAATTTACAGAGGCATCGAGGAGTCCGCATGATGGTTGAGGCGATGTGCTATACCGATCATGCCGTACTAATTTTCATGGGGGCTGGAACACTTAGACCCGAAACGCAGGAACTGGCCCAAACTTTGGGGCTCTCTTCAAAAATTTATTTTTTAGATCCCGTCCCCTCAGATGAGTTGCTCTCGGTGACGTCGTCTGCGGACATTGGACTCACATTTCTAGAAGATTGTTGCCTGAACCACCGGTATGCACTCCCAAATAAATTGTTTGAATACCTTACTGCGGGGATCCCCGTGATTGCCAGTGACCTACCCGAAATTACTCAGTTAATCAAACGTTTCAATGTAGGATGCGTTGTTCCCTCCGGTGATTCAGAGGCGCTGGGAAATGCTCTAGACCATGCCCTCAAACATGAAGCGCTACGTAAGTCATGGGCCGCAAACACATCTCGTGTACTAGATTCCTTTAACTTTAGAACAGAATCAGAGCGATTCATTACCCCTTATCAATCTCTCCTCAACTTATGAGTTTACGCTGGATCCCAATCGTAGTGCTGCTAATCAGCAGTTGTAACTCGGCAGATATAGACGTTTCATCGGTTCCACGAGCGGAAGATGTATTACCTGCTCCCATGAGTTGGCCTACATTTGATGAGGCAATGGGAACTGCTACGAAAACGGGCAAACCAATCCTGATTGACATCTATGCTCCTTGGTGTGGATGGTGTCGAAAAATGCAACAGGACGTCTATACCAATGCATCTCTGGTCGCCTATGTTCAGGAAAATTTCGCGTATGGACGACTAAATCTTGATGATACCGAGACGATGCACATCTTTCAGGGCTATACCTTATCCTCTCGGGAACTCGGATACAGTCTGGGTACCGAAGGGACTCCCACAACGATTTTTTTGGAAAGTGATGGAACTTATATCGCCAAGTGTGGAGGATATTGGGCGATTGACGATTTCAACAAGGCTCTGCACTATGTGGCTACCGGAGCATGGAAAGAGAAATCTTATGAAGATTTTTCTCGTTTTTGAATTCTTACTGCTCCACCTTCATAGACATCTGGTCGGCGATCTCTAAGAAACAGTTGACGGGCGGGCGAATCTTCGCAGCATCTAAAATCCAGATTGGCATAGAGTATGAATGGGGCCAATTCAGGAGCTCTTCCAATGATGCGTCCTTCTGGATCTACAACGAAGGAGCCCCCACCAAACGTCAGTATTTCCTCTTTTCCTACACGATTTGCAAGTGCCATAAAGTAGCCATTCTGAAAAGCTGCAACTCTCAACTCCGCTTCAAACAGTCCTTTCGGCCACTCATTCAGTGCTCCAGCTTGGGGAATTACAACCAGATCCGCTTTTTGAAGAGCCAAAGCTCGTAGATATTCTGGGTAGTGTCGATCATAACAGATTGCGACACCAATTCGGCCAACAGCAGTGTCATAGACGGAAGCGTGTTCACCGGCATCGGTGTAATAGTCCTGTTCAAAGAATCCTTCGTACTGAGTAATATGCATCATCTTGGTTACGCCCAAGAGCGTTCCATCTGCATCAATCACTGGCGACGCATCAAATGCGAGGCTTCCATCTTTTGCATATAGATTGAGAACTACAACCACTCCGAATTTTTTCGCCGCCTCCGAGAATAACTTGGTCACAGGTCCTGGAATATTTTCTGCCAGCGATAATGGAGGGAGGCTTGTTCCCTGACATTCAGGATATCGTTTCTTCTGATGTTGGGGGTAAAATGGGCTGAATGCAAGCTCAGGGTAAATAACCAAGCCAGCTCCTGATCGGGCAGCCATCTCCAGCGACTTTAGCCCCTGGCCTACATTTGCATCCAAGTCCTCCGTTGCAGCACACTGAACGACCGCAATTTTCATGAATCAGTGGGATTATTTTCTAAGGTTATTCTTGAATCGTGATGAACATTTCTATCCGATGAGCGAAGTTTCCACAGGTATAGCCCATACAGGCCGTCAGGAATTGAAACCTGTCTGAGTTTCTCCCTTCATTTCTGCTGATTCAATTTTATATCAACGATCATTCTGGCAGTTAGTTAGATAGAACTTATTGACCATATTCATTGTCGTAGGATCCGTTTGAGAAATACGACTTCTTGGTGAGGGTCTGTCCACGTTCATTTCACTCATACCCAAGACAAATTAGGATGTGTCTCCGTATTGATGAAGCAGTTATGAAGTTAGGGATCATTGAACGAAAACCCTCTACTTTGATGAGGTTATGGACTCAGGTTTTGCAATCACAAATCTATGGAATCCGGCCAAATCCTGTATCACCTCAACCTGTAACTCCTTATGCCTCCGCAATAGAGTTCCAACTGAATCTGCATAATCAGCGTGGGCTTCTAGAGCGAGAATGCCTCCCGGTGCCAATAAGCCTTGATCAAGATATTGTGAGATGGCACGATAGAACCGGAGAGGGTCATCTCCGCAGAAGAGTGCACTACCTGGCTCGTAATCGCGAACCATTCGTGAGAGTTCTGTGCGCTCACAGTCGGGAATGTATGGTGGATTGGAAATTACCAAATTATATCCTTCCCCCACAACTTGGATAAATCCCTCTTTAAATAAGTCCGCAAGAACGATCCGAATAGGAAATCCATACTGCTCCGCATTCAATTCTGCAATGCGAAGTGCCGAAGAGCTGAAGTCACAGGCCGTCACATATGCATTGGGAAGCCCCTGCTTAACCGCTAGAGCAATGCATCCACAACCCGTACCAATATCAAGAACTCTGGCTGGACGATCCGTTTCAATGGACATTAAAGCAAGTTCAACTAATTGCTCTGTTTCAGGCCTTGGGATCAAGACCTCAGATGAAACATGAAGTTTCATCCCATAGAACTCTGTGTATCCAATCACATATTGCACAGGCTCGTGAGAGGCACAGCGGATAGCCATACCCAAGATTTTTTCTACCTGACTCTCCCCAAGAAGAGTGCCCTCATGGAGTATAAGAGATGCAGGAGTGCAGTTCAATACATCGCAGAAAATCCATACAGCTGTACGATGGGCCTGCGGTACATCGGCCTCCTTAAACATCTCCATAATCTGTTGAAAGAGTTCTTTCACTCTTGAAGCTAGGGTATAGCCGTGAGGGCTTTTTATGTATGATTGTCTTGAATCGTTCAAGGTTCTACGACGAATTACGGAGGTTGAGGTTCAGCCCTTTACCGGAGAATAGAAATGAAACATATTCGGTAATGATACGGAAGGGATAGTCCGATAGCCTTCTCCATTAATTTTTTTTTGGACATCCGCACTATAAGTAGGTTCCTCACTATAATCAGGCCGAACCGCTCTGATATGGATTAGGTTCGGAATTGAATTCATGTTTATTTTGTGCGATTTCACTCAAAATTGTTCTATTATCTATCCATTCAAGTTATACGTATTCAAGCAATCAGTCATTCTTTGGGTTAAAGTTCTGTTGAGTGGGATACTCCAGCCGAACATCTACTCATCATGGTGAAAAACTGCTAATATAGGTCAGACTGTTCATGACTCCACTATTCTATGCGCTGGCTGCACCAATTATTGGTGTATTCCTATATCCATTATTACACGATAATCCAAAGCTAACTCAAACATTTGATCGTTGCATGTATGTGGGGGTACCCCTTCTGATATTGACTCAGGTATTCGGTCACTATATCACTCATCATGGTTGGGATTGGGGAGGACTCTTCGTACTTGCTGGTGTGATGACTCTAGGGCTCATTCTTCCAATTGGGATCGAGAAAGTGTTCCAGAATGTTGCGACTCAAACAGAGGCCCTGTCAATTATTGCAGGATTTCTGGGGCTGGGGCTACATGCTCTTTTAGAGGGTTCAAGTCTCAATTCAGAGGAACCCACGACGATGATTCCAATCGCGGTCCACCGTATTGGTGTAGGACTCATGATCTGGTGGATCTTATATCCCCGTTATGGTCTAATTATCGGGATAAGTGGTATCGTTGGACTTCTCTTGGCAACTATGTCTGGATTTTTTCTATCCGACGTACTTCCCCACGGGTTTACTGGCAGTGATCAATTTCAGGCATTTGTATCTGGATCCTTGTTGCATGTAATTTTTCATGAGAGTTATCACGGAGGTCCTCATGTACACAATTCTATCAATGAATAAACTGAGATTGATTTCTCTCCCGCAGGAAAATGAAGTCTATTATTTCATTAACTGAAAATCCAAAATATTCAAGTATCACATATATTTGATCCCTCTAATGTTTCTATACTATGATTCGCATTCCCAGCAATCTAAATATCCTTTTGCTGCAAATACGTAGACCTGATGATCCGATGCGGATCAATGAGGTAGCCGCATTCGCAGAATCAATTGGCTATCCTGTCCAACGACTCTACAGGGCTGATCTAATTAATGATCCCCCCGCTCCAGGTGCTCTACGGGATGCAGACCTTGTTTTGATTGGGGGAGCAGGAGATTACTCGGTCCCTGAGGGAGGAGAATGGCTTGACCGTGCATTAGATTCCATGCGCTCATTATATGCAAAACGTAAACCGGTATTTGCCTCCTGTTGGGGGTTTCAAGCAGTTGCAGCTGCGCTGGGTGGTTCAGTGATTACAGATCGCCAACTTGGTGAACTTGGAACCCTTGAACTTTCACTTACGAAGGCAGGAATCAAAGATCCAATCTTCAGTAGTTTAGGAAATAAATTCTGGGCCCATGTAGGACATCATGACACTGTAATTCAACTCCCAAAAGGGGCAGTGAGATTAGCTGAAACCCCGCTTGTGGCAAACCATGCGTTTCGTATGCCCGATTCTCCACTGTACTGCACCCAATTCCATTCCGAACTAAAAATGGATTTACTTCGTCAGAGATTGAGGGCCTATCCCGAGTACTGCGAGCGAATTGTAGGGATCCCTGTTGATGATCTGATTAAATCCCTTCGGGAAACCCCAGAAGCTAATAATCTCATCCGGCAATT
Organism: Rhodothermales bacterium; assembly: GCA_965209015.1. Taxonomy (GTDB): domain Bacteria; phylum Bacteroidota; class Rhodothermia; order Rhodothermales; family Bin80; genus Bin80. The sequence continues at coordinate 2,007,532 of OZ242367.1, forward strand.
CATCCACCATATATTTGGTACTTGATCGCATTGTGGGAGTGGTGCTGCGTGTGAAACTTTATTTTCCAAACGAGAGCGATGTTGCCCACTCAGTAAGATTCATATTACCCATTATCATTCAAGCTTATTGTCTCCGAGCTAATCAGATAGCTCATAGCCTCTAGGTAAGAATTCCCGCCAACAGAAATGCACCAAAGGATACAACCGCAACGAGTGCTGAATAAGGAAGTTGGGTATTTACATGATCCACATGGTCACATACCGATGCCATTGAAGAAATGATCGATGTATCGGATAAAGGGGAGGCATGATCTCCGTAGACCCCGCCTGATAAGATTGCACCAAGCATGAGCGGCTCTGAGATTCCTAAACCCTGTGCTAACGGCATAGCCAAAGGAATCAGGATCGCGAAAGTTGTCCAAGATGAACCTAACGTGAAAGATACAATACATCCCAAGGCAAATACCATGGCGGGTAGCCACCAAGTCCAAATTTCTTCCCCCAAAAGGGAAACCACATAGGGCCCCATTTCCAAGTCACGGGAAACCTTCCCAAGCGCGAATGCCAACGCAAGAAGTGCTACAACACCCACCAAACCGGATGCTCCTTTAATTACATAGTCTGTTGATTTAGCTGGGGATAGAAGCATTTCTCCATTCCGAGGAACCATATAAATCAATATTGCGATGAAGACTGCAATCCCAACTGCCCAAAGTACTGCGGTTGAACCACTTCCCTCCATGAGGTTGCCGTTTCCTGTTACATAGAGGCTAACGAAGATCATTCCAATCATCACAAGGATTGGAACAACAAAATCATAGATTCTGCCAAGCTCCGGCTTAATTGGCTCTAAGCCAGCAACCTCATCCGCAATCATGGGGCTGGAGCCTGGACGTACCAGATCGCCGGTAGTCGCTGCTCTTTTCTCTGCTTTACGCATCGGGCCGAACCCCCATCCAGTCAGTGCAAGCAGCAGAGCAAATAAAATGGCCAAAAGAGCGAAGAAGTTGTACGGAAGGGCAAGTAGTAATGTGCTCACCGCGGACGCTTCATACCCCTGCACAATCAATAAACCTAAGACAAATGCTCCCCACCCATTGAGGGGAATCGTCATACAGACCGGTGCACTCGTGGCATCGCAGTAGTATGCCAACTTTTCGCGAGGCAATTTGAGGCGGTCAAAAAATGGTCGGCTGAGTGTGCCAACAATGAGAGATGTAATGCTGGATTCTACGAAAATAAGAAGTCCTGTAAGCCATGCGAGTAATTCTACTCCTCTTCTGGATTTTGCTAGTCCAGCCCTCTGAACTGCCCGCACAAACGCAGCAACCCCGCCAGAAACTTGAACCAATGCTATCAGCCCACCAACTACGAGACTAAACAGAAGTATTTTGGTGTTTGATGGTTCCGCAAATACCGCAACAATCACTTCCGCCATATAAGCTAGTCCAGCGATCGGATTCCCATTGGATAGGATGGTCGTACCAACCCATAGACCCGTAACCAACGACAGGAATACCTGTCGTGTCCAAAGGGCCAACGTAATTGCAATTAGTGGAGGAAGAAGAACCACCCAATCCATCGTGTGGGTTATTTCCACTTAATATTACACCCCATTGATGGGCGCTGAGGCATTGTGACGATTCCCAAATCTATTAGTTCATTAATGGCCTGTAAAAATTCATTTCCTGTCGCTGGGCCTGTGCCAGGACGGGTTTCGTCAAACCGCCCCCGATATGCCAAGGAAAGATCGGAATCGTACAAAAAGAAATCGGGGGTACACTCGGCGCCATAAACTTTGGCAATGGATTGAGATTCGTCATACAAGTATGGAAAAGGATAATTCTTCTCTGATGCCCTTTCGCTCATGGCTTCAAATGAATCTTCTGGATATTGGGTGGCGTCATTGCTACTTATTCCCACGATCCTCACTCCCTTCTCTATGCAGAATTGTGCTACATCTATCAGGACATCTTCAATATGATGCACAAATGGACAGTGATTACACATGAAGACGATCCCAATGGATTTCCCGTTAGATATATCTTCAAGACTAAGCATATCACTCCCCACCAATTGAGGATTGCTAACGGGCAGATTGAATGGAGGAGCTTTTGCCCCAAGGTCTTGCATTTTTGAATATGTCAAAGCCATAATTATGGTGATGTATATTAATTCGTAATGATCCGACTAATATGGATCTATGTGATCCCTGATGAAAAACATAGGCTGAATTCAGATGACCCTCACTCCATGAACACGAAGGAGTACATTTTATTCGCCAGCATTATCCTCAAAATAAGTTGTATTCAGATTAGATTTGTACTACTCCATGCACTAACCTTTCTAATCCTGAGGGAAAGTACATCTGAGTCCTCCAAGAAAATATAAAAAGGTTCTAATAGATGGAACGTCCATCTGTCAAGAGACCAACTGAACACCGAGTGCAGGATGACCATTTGCACGAACGTCAATCCGCGGCACAATACTCATAGATCCCATTTCCGTGAGTGATACCTTCTGCCATGAAACTCTCATCTGGAATAAACGACCAATGATCGCCCCTATAATTGTAGAAGGTAGGGCAACAAATAACGCTACCACAGGAGCCGCTACAATTCCATCTACAACATTAAAGCTGTTACAATCATCGCAATCCTCACCCCCCAAGAAGCCCCCGGCAATAAAACCCAAAAATCCACCAATACCTGCACCTGCAATCAAACCAGCCATTGCACCAGTTCGAACATTAGTCCGTGAACCTTTTCTCAAATGAAGTGATTCTATCTTATCAAAAGAGATATTTTCTGTAACCCCATTAGAGGAAAGAATTTTCAGACCAATGGCACTCACCTCGGAGACACTTCCAACCGCCTCGCGACCACCAATAGTTGTCACGCGCACAACATCTCCTATGGAAAGTTGGGCACTTGAAATAAAGGGAGTAACCCCAATGAGGGCAAGTAAAAAGAATAGAGAATATCTTGTCATGAATCCTAAGGCTATAAGCCAATAATAACAAATATATAGCGATTGATTACCAACTTCGTCGGAAATCCATCAATGAATGGGGCAGCGATGAACTCTTGATGTTCAAATATTCGAGGTAGTACAGGCTTTGGAAAAATATGTTATTCTTCCGCCAGATTAAGAATGGATCGCACAGTTTCAAGTAGGCCACTCGAGGGATAAGCAGGACTCGAGAGACGCAGTGGTAGAGAACATCGTATTTAGCCTGATTGGGGTGTTTCTCTGGAATTCAACCCCACAGAGAGTGAGGCTCCTCACATGCAAGCAGTAAAATCTATACCCATGATAGGGGTTGAAGATCAAATCATCGTGAATTAGAAGACTAATTGAACACCAAGCGCGGGATAACCATTTGCACGAATACCGATACGTGGTTCAATACTCATGGAACCCATACCCGTAAGCGGTATCTCCTGCCAAGTATCACTCCTCTTGGTAAGAACACCAACAATGAATCCGATAAGTAAACCTGGAGGGAAAAAAACAGCCACTCCCACGGGAGCACTTAGTAAACCGAGCAATACACTAAAATTACCGCAGCCCTCGCAATCGTCAGCAAGTGCTTCCCCAAGTAGTTTCCCTCCAACTATAAAACCCGCGACTCCACCGACACCTACACCCACATATGTACCAATCAATATTCCGGTTCGACCATAAGTCCGAGGAGCTACCTTCAGATGAAGAGATTCCATCTTATCAAAAGAAATGTTTTCCGAAAATCCATCGAAAGAACGAACTGCTAAACCACTAGCCATCACCTCTGAGACTCTTCCCTCCACTTGACGTCCACCAACTATTTTCACACGCACTAAATCTCGTTCGGAGATCTGAGCATCTGCATTCATGGGTAGAAATCCAATCAAGGCGGCCAGAAAAAGAAAAACATATTTAGTCATATATATATTACCTCTTATTTAGTCCAAAATATAGAAATCCTGCGCTATGAACAAATAACGTCGCTGGCAATAATGAATAACAGATGTTATCACACCACAATAAATTGATCCTATAACAAGTCAGCTCCCAAGGCTCATAGGTTATGTAAAGCTCTGATTGAGTCCACCAGACATCAGAGCTGAGGGCATGAAGTTGGACGAGAGGAATGACCATAGCTTAGGGTATGTCCCAGAATCAGCGAAATCCTCAATACCCACAAAACTTTGGCGCAGGGAAGAGAGGTGTCCAGATCACGGATGGTCACGAAACTGGTGGCTTTGTAGTGCATCAATAGATAGGACTGGCTTCTGCTAAAAGACCAACTGAACACCGAGCGCGGGATAGCCATCTGTACGAATACCAATGCGTGGTTCAATACTCATAGAATTCATGCCCATAAGTGGTATCTCCTGCCAGACATCACTCCTCTTAAAAAGAGCACCAATGATCAATCCGGCAAGTGCACCTGGAAAGAGGGAAATGATCGCTCCCAGGGGGGCAAATATAATACCGAATGAGGAATCTATTATAGAAGCAGCCATTATATAACCCATGACCCTACCAACTCCGGCACCTATAATAGCACCAAGCGAAGCCCCGCGTAGAGCATAAGTCGAGGGACCTGTCTTCAGATGAAGAGATTCCACCTCATCAAAAGAAATGTTTTCCGAAAATCCATCAAAAGAACGAACTACTAAACCACTGGCCATCACCCCTGAGACTTTTCCTTCCACTTGACGTCCATCAACTATTTTCACGCGCACCAAATCTTGTTCGGAGACCTGAGCGTCTGCAATCATGGGGAGAAACCCAGTCAAGGCGGCTAGAAAAAGAAAAGTGTATTTAGTCATAATATGATCTCTTGCTAAATCTAAAATACAGAAAACTGAGCTATGAATAAATAACATCGCTGAAAATGCTAAATGACAGAGGTTATCACACTACAGCAAATATGTCCGCTATAAATCTTATGATATTCATGCAAACTTATCCAGAACTGACCTTATGGCGAGCTAGTTCCCAAGGCTCATAGGTCAGGTAAAGCCCCAATTGAGTCCAATAGACATCAGAGCAGAGAGCATAAAGTTGGACGAGAGGAATGACCATAGCTTAGTGTATGTCACAGAACGAGCGAAATCCTCAACACCCACAAAACTCTGGCGCGGGGAAGAGAAGTGTCTAGATAACAGACGGTCACGAAACTCGAGTCTCAGTGGTGTGTCAATAGATAGAACTATCTACCTGCTAAAAGACCAGTTGAACACCAAGCGAGGGATAACCATCTGTACGAATACCGATGCGTGGTTCAATACTCATAGAGCCCATACCCGTAAGCGATACCTCCTGCCACTTCTCTCTCTCGATGGAAGAACCAGCGATAAATCCGACAAGTGCACCCACTAATCCCAATGGGACAGCGAGTACAAGACCAGCGAATCCTCCTACGCCATCACATAGATCATCATCATCTAATCCATCGTCACATGATTTCTCCACCGAAGCTCCAATCAAGAGACCAAGTAAAACAGCAGAACCACCACCAATCAGAGCCGTTCGTGCACCATAAGACCGGCGACCTATGCTACGATAAAGAGATTCCATCTGATCAAAAGAAATGTTTCCCGAAACTCCATCAATAGAACGAAGTCCTAATCCAACGGCCGTCACCTCCGAGACTGATCCAGTCACCGTGCGCCCATCTATAGTTTTAACACGTACCAAATCTCCTGTGAAGACCTGAGCATCTGCATTCAAAGGGAGAAATCCAACCGAAGCAATTAGAAAAATAAAAGTGTATCTGGTCATTATATCATGTGCTTATGTAACCTAAGATACAAAAAAAGGACTGTGGCACATATTCAGATGAAATTGTCAGCCCATTCAGGACGAAATTGATGTTGCTCCCCTACCGCATAATTTTGAGTTATTTTTTATTGTGATAATAATCAATGTAACCAGATTGACCAACTGGCATGTCAATCGTATAGTTACCGATTGGATGTCGCTTACGAACGACATGAAGACCAGCCCCCATATACCCCTAGATGGAATCCGATTCGATAAGTATATTTGCAAAAAATGTTCTTACCAAGGCATGAGAAAGATCCTTTGAGTCGCCCGATAGATAAAATTTTCAGGTTTGAATACATACAAACCAGTCTCACAAGTCACTGTCTTGCATTGTCTTTCAAGCTCTGCCAATTTAAGCTCCAATTGTTGTTGAACAATTCTTGGGAGAGCATGATATGTGAGAATTCGGTCGCAGCTTTTCCCAGATTGCGCATAACATTCAATTATGTTCTCACGTTCCTACATGGCTTGAGGTATCAAAAGAGCGTTAGAAGTGTTGTCAGCCATTTACTTTTTGGAGTTTGAGTCATGGCTATTGCGGATTTTGAGACGATTGCCTCGGCAGCCATACCATACAATCGTTTTTATCCAAGGCCTTCCAGTTGCCAGTTAACGCGTCAATGATTACTGGGGGTCTACAGCTTTTTAAGTGGGCAAGGCCACAGAATTAGGATGAACGGTCATGAGATGGATTAGGTTCAGAGTCGATTTTGATGTTTATTTTATGGGTAGATACACGCTCCATTTTCATTAACCAATCAACCAATTGATCGATTCATGGCGATACAAATTCAAGATCTTAGTGAGCTCTTCGGTATAGGCTCTTCGTGGGAGGTATCGGAGATCACCTATGATTCCGAGGAGTTGACGGCGGAGATCCATGTCATCTATTCAGAGGATTTGGTGTTACGTTGTCCCGAGTGTGGGAAAGCCTGTCCGGGTTACGACCATCGTCGTCGGAAGTGGCGTCATACGCGAATCTGTGACTATCACACGCATGTGGTAGCGAGGGTTCCTCGCGTGCAGTGTTCGGAGCATGGGATCAAGACGGTATCGGTGCCATGGGCGGATGCGCGGGTGCAGTTTACGACCGGATTTGAGGCGCGTGTGATTGACTGGTCCGAGGATGCGGGCAGTCTATCCACGGTGGCCACTCGACTGAAGGTGAGTTGGAGAATGATCTCCAATATCATGGAACGTGCGGTCAAGCGAGGGCTTGCTCGTAGAGAGGAAGAGAAGACGGAACACATCTGTGTGGATGAAATTGCCTTTACAAAAGGGCACAACTACGTTACGATAGTGGGGAATCCGAAAACGGGGCATGTATTGCATGTCGCGGATGAACGGAAGAAAGAAAGTCTGGAAAGCTATTATGCTTCTCGTTCCCCTGCGCAACTGAAAGCTCTCAAAAGCTTGAGTATGGATATGTGGCCCGCGTTCATTTCCGCTACACTCAAATGGGTTCCTGACGCAGAAACAAAGATTGCATTTGATCGCTTTCATGTAGCCAGATATATAGGAGGTGCAGTAGATAAAGTTCGGAAACAGGAGAATCGAGAATTACGGAAGGAAGGGAGTCTGGATCTCACAGGGACCAAGTATGTATGGCTGACCAATCCGCAGAATATGTCAGTCAAGCAAAAGAAACGATTCCAAGCGTTAAAGAAGAGTTCGCTGAGAACGGCTCGGGCTTGGGCAATCAAAGACTTGTCCCAGAGACTCTGGCACTATAAGAGTCGAACGTGGGCACGCAAAGGTTGGACGCGCTGGTTGAGTTGGGCCATGCGCTGTAGACTTGCTCCCATGAAAGAGGCCGCGAAGACCGTCAAAAAACATCTATGGGGGATCATCAATGCCATCGTTCTCAAAGTCAGCAATGGGCCAGCGGAAAGCATCAATAGTAGGATCAAAAGCATCAAGGTCCGTGCCCGGGGATACCGAAATAAACAGCGGTTCGCCACTGCGATTTACTTCTATCTCGGAGGGTTAGATATGTATCCAGAAGGCTACCGAAATCAATTAACCCACTCTTAAGTGCGAAGAGCCATTACTGGAATTAAACTACCTATTATATCCAGTGCCACAATATACTCTTGGACAGTGGTATTTAGAGCGCAGGATACCGAGTCATAGCCTGACTTACTAACTGTTATGACATGGCTAGACTTGTTGTCCAGTCTCACAACGACCGGAGTAGTTGCCGAATTGATGCCGTTAATAGATACAGTAGCCTCATCCGGGACGCTTTTTATTGTTACGTCTTTATTGGACGGTATGAGCAATCCTCCGCATCCAGCTAAGATCAGGAGAGAAAATGCTACTAAGAAATATTTCATGTTGCCGAGATAGATAAGGTTAAATCGCATGTGCCACATCCGTGTGATACGCTGTTATGATAATTATTTTGTTTACAACTCATTTGGTAGCGCTTTACAATCCTATTCGTTCCTCCAAAGCCAGAGTTGCGCTTTCTCTTTGCGATGCGTTTAGGTGATGGTTCTCAAACCAACAGATGTCGGGCTATGGACACAATTCGCTACGGTAAGCTCGTAGTTGGCGCAGAAAACCGCCATGATTTTCCATTCAACTAACTTAAGCTGTTTGGGCAATTTTATCAGCATACTGAAATTACCCCTCCTCTCAACTTTCTCTGAGCATATAAATTCTTCTTTTTTAGCCTTTTTGAGGACAAATTCTCCCTACAGGGACGCGATTTTGTGGTTCGTTCTTCTTGATTTAGCCCCTCACACTGCCGGGCTCTGGCTTGATCCTTACCAGTTCAAAAGCCCGTTTCTGGGTTGCATTCACATCTGCGATATAGGCTGCCGAGTGGGCTTCCCCGGTAAGCATATAGACGTCTCGAGTAATAGTTCTACCCTCCCCAAATGTTGACCTTCTAGGATGGCTCTACACCACTGAAATCCATTCCTGATCCACATATACTAGATGAGATCAAATATAATTGAGTGAATTTTTGACGAACCTTATTCATCAGGATTCTACACTCTCTCGGACGCGATGAAGCGGCTCGGTCACGCAACGGGCAATGCCAGCCAGGTGCTCTCCAACTCTCCCGATTGAAGTAGCACCAATCGTACAGATAACAGCCTTGTTGGGCGGTAACTCTGAACTAGCCAATAAGTCAAGGATCTCCCGTAATCCCAGTGAGATTCTCTTCTGCTCATCTTGAACGTCTTGGGCTTTCTTCATGTCTCCTTCCAGAAAACAATCGCGAGTGGCATCAAATTGCGCTAATGTCTGGTTACGGAGTGCACGAACTTCATCAACATCAGATCCAATCCGCGGGCCAGTTGCCAACATGGCAGCCCGCTCCATAACTCTCCCAATATGACCGATACGCTCTGCTTCCTGTGAGACGGTCAGCAATTTCATGCAAAGGACAAGCTCCCGCTTGGGATCAATATTCAGATGTTCCAAGACAGCACGACGTACCGAATGCTCTCGCTTGCAAATAACGGCTTCTTGAGAGGCTAGATCTTCATCCAAAATTTCGTTTTCCAGTAATCGTCCACTGGAGGCTGCAAACAAGATGCGTCCGGTATCCAGCATTACCTTAATGTCATCCAGAGCATCCCGAATGAGAGGTGGCTGGTTCCCCGTCAGAAAATCTAAAAAGCCCATGATACTATGATGAACTGTGGATACAGTCGCTTCTAAGCCTATTGAACTCTGAGTACAGGCGATGTTTGGAAATATAGTTCAGCACGCGATCCAGTACCAAATAACGTACCGTCTTTCCGGCATAGAGCCTCTGGCGTAGATATTCTGAACTAATGGACATCATTGGAGCCTCAACGAACTGAACATGTCCCCGCAGATATGCGGGTAAATCTGTATCTGTAAAGGTGTATCCCACTCTGGGATAAACGAGCAGGTTTGCTTTCTGGACAATCAACTCAGGAGCAGACCACGAGTCAAATTGCTCCAAGCTGTCACTTCCTAAAATTAGATAAAATTTTGAACCGGAATAAAGATCCGAAAGTGCATCTAGCGTTTGGATCGTATAGGTGGGACATTGAAGTGTCTGCTCTATATTTGAAACCTCAAAATAATCCTGCTCCTCCGTGGCAGCATGTACCATTTGAAGGCGGTCGCTGTAAGGGGTTAGATGTTGCCTGGATTTATGAGGAGGAGCATAGGAGGGTACCCATAAAACCTGATCTAGACAAAACTGGGAACGAACAATCTCAGAAATTATTGAGTGGGCAACGTGTGGTGGATCGAACGTGCCGCCGAAAATCCCCACCTTCATCCGTAACTCTAGGATGTAGTATCGGTTTCGATTAACTCTTCAAGATCCTTTTCAGCTCGTTCACTCAATTCTTTTGCCTCATCTAGCAATTCGCTGTCTGGAAAAAGATCTGCCAACCTCTCATAGTTCGTGATCACTTTACCAAGCCGCTCCGGCTGCCGCGCCTCAATGCTTCTGGCACTGAATTCGGCATAGCTCCTCATTGCCCCCAGTAAAGCATCGTCTGCCAGCGGTGTATCTGGGAATTTGTCAAAAACAACTTCATAGGAAAGCGCAGCCGCTTGATAGAGCCCCCTGCGTTCATAGAGCATGGCAGCATGAAATTGCTTGTTCGCAAGTTTTTGACGTAATTCTTCAACTCTGTGAACCGCAACTTCTACGGAATCATGGTCAGAGAATCGCTGAATATATAAGTTGAATACTTCAACCCCCCTGCGGGTGTTGGTCTGATCCCGTTCAATATCAGGAGACCTCTCATAGAACGTCATTGCACGTTCAAACTCAGCATCTGCAACTCGAGGATCGGATCGAAATAGCTCTGTAAATTGAGTATATTCGCTTGCGGCAAGAATGTAATCGCGATTCTGGCGGTGCGAACGGGCCAGATAGAGTTGTGCCTCGGCAGCCCATTCGTGCGTGCGACCAAAATCAAATACTCCCTGAAAATATTCTATAGCTCGGTTATAGCGACCATCTTCGTAATGGGCCAACCCATTATCATATGCCTCTTGAGGCGAAGTATAACTCAGACGCCCTGATCCGGAGCACCCTGCAATTAGAATAATTAAAACAAAAAATACGTTCTTCATGAATATCCTCCTAAGCAGATAGGAGTACCTGTCCATCTTGATGATATAGTGACAAAAAAGAATTTCATGAGTACCAAAGTCAATCAACTTCGTTCCTGTTAACGAACTAACTGTGGCCCACCGGGCGTATATTCAAACAGATACAGAGCGGTGTTCCTTCGCTCTTCTCCAAACTGAATGCGTATTCCCACCCCCTCATAAAGCGATGCGCTCATGAGATTTTCTCTCAGTGAGCCCCCTCTCTCAAGATTCTCTAAAAGCATTCCAGCTATATCATAGCCCACATAGGCAAGCCGATCAGGTTTCATTCCCTCATTCGATTCCATGTAGGCTCGGATAAACCTCCTCACGTTCATTCTTTTGTCACTGAGATAGTACACATCAACATAGAATGCGGCCATGCTTGTTCCGAGTCGTGCAAGGTTCAGAGAGTGCCAGGCGGACGGCCCCAAGATATATGGTCGCAACCTCCTATGTCCAAGGCTACTCACAGCGTCTTGAATCAAACGAGACGCCACATTCTGATTGTCGTGATAGACCGAAAAATAAATTCCATCGGCGGCGGAAAGTGTATCTATCTGGATCAACTGTGCAAGTCTGGGCCAATCAGCGGAGGAGGTAACCTCATAGGTGAAGACTGGCCTGAAACCTCTGACGTCAAGTTCTTCAGTAAATCCCCGCGCCATTTCTTTACTCACATCATCACCTGCCTCAGTCACTATACCGAAATCTGTTAGATTCAAGTAATCAATTGCTTGACGTGCGATGAACCGCCCTCGCTCGGCTAATGTTGTATTCACCTGAAAAACATGGCGACGATCTTGGGTGAGATTGTTTTCGGTTGCCAGAGGGGCTATCAGGACGGTTTGCTCTGCTTCTGTCACATGAGCAGCAGCGGCGACCTGATCACTGAATAAGGGCCCAATCATCGCAGAGACACCCTGATCTACAAGTGCGGTGGCAGCAGAACGGGCCCCTTCCGAAGAGTCGCCTGTATCTCTGAAAATTATCTTTACTTTCTGTTCACTTTGTAAATTGTATGTATCTACGGCAAGTTTTACTCCTTGAAATATTGATCGTGTGACTGCAAATTCATCTGGGGTAAGTGGCAAGGCAAGGCCAATCCGAATTATATTATCCTCAAATTCAACTCGTTGCAGTTCCGTCTTGGATGCCCTAATCAGACTGGCGGCTTCTAAAAGATAGCGACTGGTGGGATACTGAGCCCTGAAGTCTTCTAAGAGTTCAATCGCTGGTAGATAATTCCCAAGCCGATACAGTGCTTTTCCAGCCATCAAGTAGGCAGCAGTTGTTTTCAAATGTGCGGGATCCAACTCATAGACCTCCCGGAAGCCATAGAATGCCACAGCATAATCTTGAGACTCAAAAGCTCTCAAAGCAACTTGAAAATTTTGTTCTGCTTCCGGTAAGTCTACTGGCTGTGCATAGCTCATACTTGTAAACTGGAAGGACAACAGCAGGCTTAGAACCAGTCCCAAAAATGTTTTCATATCAGTTCAAGAATGTATCCAGCCCGCTCAGTGAGTAATAGCCACTCTGGGGCTAATGAATGATTTGATCATTGATTTGCCAAGTACTTTATACTCAGGTTTAGGCTTGAAATTCATTACAAATGAATGCTCAGTAGAGATAAATGAATGACTTAAAATAGTAAATACTTGAGAGCGATGAGATCACATAGATCCAAGTGACTAGATTGTGTATTAGATACTCCTATGATTTGAATCAACTCCAGATCTCCATATAAAGGTCTAGGGGGTACCTACCGAGGAATCAACCCCAATCCTTTACTCACAGTTCAGATTGATCCCCTCAAGCGGTAATAGATACATTTAACGAGGAAGAGTACCTTTATATTCTCTCTACTAACTTCCTGATCATACAGTCAACTGATAATTTGAAGGTAACCTCTCCCTCTGTACCACATGATTTGATCAAAATTCTGAAGTTTAGCGGGGATATTGGATTGATTTCACCAACTCAATGATAAAATCATCAATTGTCAGTCTACATGAAGGGACGTATCCGATTGAAAGCGTTCAATTCAGGCTTACCCGTGTACAGTCGAAGCTACTCCCATTCAATCGTAGCAGGAGGCTTAGAGCTAATATCATACGCCACCCGATTAATCCCTCTCACCTCGTTCACGATTCGATTGGCTACACATCCCAAAAAATTAAGAGGGAGCGTTGCCCAGTCCGCAGTCATTCCGTCTTTGCTGGTCACTGCTCTGAGTACACAGACCTGCTCATAGGTGCGCTCATCCCCCATGACCCCCACACTTTGAACAGGAAGAAGAACGGCAAACGCCTGCCATACCTCATGGTAATGGCCTTTCGCATGCAACTCTTCAATGAAGATACGATCAGCCTCTCGAACAAGATGAAGTGTTTTATCGGATACTGCGCCGAGAATCCGAACCGCCAGCCCTGGGCCAGGGAATGGGTGCCGATTGATCATTTCTTGTGGTAATTCAAGCAGACGACCAATCTCACGGACTTCATCCTTGAACAATTCCCGAAAAGGCTCCAAAATTTCAAATGGATGATCCTCGGGTAGCCCCCCCACATTGTGATGTGTCTTAATGGTTACACTTGGCCCACTAAAGGACACACTTTCGATTACGTCTGGGTAGAGTGTCCCTTGCGCAAGAAATTTTGGCTTTTTACCAAGAGAAGAGGAAATAGTAGTCGTTGTCTCCTCAAAAACACGCACAAACGTGTTCCCGATAATGATACGCTTACGTTCGGGATCAATCACCCCGCGCAGGTTTGTCAAAAACTCTTCACTGGCATCAATTGCCTCCAAACGAATATGAAAGTGATCCCTAAATGTCTTCTGGACATTCTCCCATTCGCCATGCCGCAACAGTCCATTATCTACAAAAATACATGTGAGTTGATCCCCAATTGCTTTATGGATCAGACAAGCAGCCACTGAAGAATCTACGCCTCCCGAGAGCCCCAAAATCACTTGATCTTCTCCTACGAGCTTTCTGATCTCGGTGATCTTCTGTTCTAAAAAAGAGGCCGGGGTCCAGTGACTTTGACAGCCACAAATACTTCGAATAAAATTCTCGAAAATGCGATGTCCTCCTTCGGTGTGCACCACTTCGGGATGAAACTGTACCCCGTAATGTGGAAACGTCTTGTGGCGAAGAGCTGCAATTGGAGCACTTGCCGTATCTGCAATGATCTCATACCCATTGGGAATGTTGACAGGTAGATCCCCATGGCTCATCCAAACCTGGGTACCATTGTCAATTCCTGAAAGAAGGTCATCATTATGGAAGATACGTATCCGAGCACGACCAAATTCTCGATGGTCTCCCGCTTGAACTGTCCCACCGGTTGCATGCACCAGTGCCTGGAGCCCATAGCAGATCCCAAGGAGGGGCATAGGAGAACCATCGTTCTGACGTAACTGAAGAATCTTTGGGTCTAGTTGGGGGGCTCCTGCTTCATAGACCGAACTGGGGCCCCCAGAAAGCACGATGCCTTTTGCATCCACCAAATCACTCACTGGGGCAGTACATGGCAAGATTTCCGAAAATACTCCCGCCTCACGAATGCGGCGGGCAATCAGCTGGGTATACTGCGCCCCAAAATCAAGAACAATAATACGCTCAGCCATACCGCAGGCTATGCAACATGGTCAGCATACTCCTGTGCGGACAATAGTCCTGAGACCTGAGTGGGATCTGACAGGCTCACCTCAATCATCCATCCCTCGCCGAACGGATCCGAATTGACCAGTTCTGGATTCGCCTCAAGGGCAGGATTATGCTGAATGATTGTGCCCGTGACGGGAAAGAAGAGATCTGATACCGCCTTAACGGCCTCAACAGATCCAAATATATCTCCTTGGTCAAACGTCTCCCCATTACCCTCCAGCTCAACGAATACGATGTCACCAAGCTCACTTTGGGCAAAATCAGTAATTCCAATGGTCACGGTATTCCCGTCGGAATGGAGGCGGACCCACTCGTGTTCTTCAGTATATTTTAGTTCTTTGGGAAGTTTCATGGATGCAGTTTATGAATTTGAAACAGTCTTCTTCAGCATTTGCTGCTCAACAAAATGTGTGTCAATCTCACCAGAAATGAATGCGGGATGTTTCAGTAATTCTTGATGAAATGGAATTGTTGTAGCCACTCCCTCTATAACCAACTCATCCAGCGCACGCCGCATCCTCTGAATCGCCCACTCTCGAGTGGGAGCATATGTGATCAGCTTTGCAATCATTGAGTCGTAGTAAGGTGGGATCGCGTACCCTGCGTAAACATGCGTATCCATTCGAACACCTGGACCTCCGGGAGGGTGAAACAACTGGATGACACCGGGAGAGGGTCGGAAATTTTTGTCAGGATCTTCCGCATTAATACGACACTCAATGGCATGACCTGTAATCTGAAGATCGGAATTGGGGAGTCCCTCGCCCATGGCGATTAGAATCTGCTGTCGTATCAGGTCAAATCCAGTGACTTCTTCGGTGACTGGATGCTCAACCTGTATTCGCGTATTCATTTCCATGAAGTAGAACTCTCCGGTCGAATCAAGCAGGAATTCGATCGTACCTGCGCCTTCATAGTCTACCGCTTCGGCTCCGGCAATTGCAGCGGCCCCCATACGGGTACGTAGGTCTTGATCTACGGCAATGGATGGAGCTTCCTCCAGTAGCTTTTGATGACGCCTCTGGATTGAACATTCTCTCTCCCCATAATGCCTAGCGGATCCTTTCCCATCTCCCATGATCTGTAACTCAATGTGACGAGGCTTTTGCAGAAGCTTTTCCATATAGATATCGGAGTTACCGAATGCCGCTTCGGCCTCGGCCCGTGCAGCTTGGAACTGAAGCTCAAAATCTTCGGCAGAAGAGACCGCTCGCATTCCACGACCTCCTCCTCCTGCACTGGCTTTGATCATCACAGGATACCCGATAGAATTCGCAATTCGTTTACCCTCTTCCACTGACGGAACGACCCCATCAGAGCCTGGAATCACCGGTACTCCCGCGGCACGCATCTGATCTTTGGCGCAGCTCTTGTCTCCCATCATAGCAATGGTTTCTGGCGATGGGCCGATAAATTTTATGTCATTGTCCGCACAAATTGCACTGAAAAGTGCATTCTCAGATAGAAACCCATATCCAGGATGAATTGCATCTGCACCGGTGACCTCAGCTGCCGCCGTAATCCGATCGGGCTTAAGATAGCTCTCTGTAGATGAGGCCGGGCCAATGCATACTGCCTCATCTGCATAGCGTACATGCAATGCTTCGGCGTCTGCCTTAGAGTAGACTGCAATAGTTTTTAATCCCAATTCCTTACAGGCACGAATGACCCGGAGGGCAATTTCTCCCCGATTTGCAATCAGAACTTTCTTCATAGAGAACGTTATTCGGAGGAGTCAATAAACAGGAGAGGCTGATCATATTCTACTGCATCACCATCATTCACTGCAATTTTAAGTACCACCCCATCCACTTCAGACTCAACCTCATTCATCAATTTCATAGCCTCCACAATGCATACCGTCTGGCCTTTCCTGATCCGATCCCCAACCTGAACAAATGGATCGACATCCGGCGCCGGCTTTGCATAAAAAGTGCCAGGTGTAGGAGATAGAATCGGCGTACCACTCTCCACATCAGATTGAATTGAGGGTTCGGGAGAGGGACTTTCTGGAGTCGAAGCTGAAGGGGTAGAAATAGGCGATATAGATTCTGTAATCACGGATACCCGCTCCGATGGTACGGGCTGTGCAGCTGGGGCGGCATACTGCCGCACCAGAACTCTTACCCCATCTGCTTCAATTTCTACTTCAGCTGCTCCACTCTCATCAGCAATCGAGATCAATTCTCGAATGCGATCAAAATCCGTCTTGGACCAAGTTTTTGAAAAGAATTTAGGCACGTGACAATCTTGGTTGCTTACTAGGTGACTATCCTGTTACTCGCGTGACATAATCACCTGTGTCTGTATTGACACGGACTAAATCACCTTCGGAGACGAATAGCGGTACATTAATGGTGGCACCACTCTCAAGTTTTGCCGGTTTGGTCGCTCCGGTTGCAGTATCTCCGCGGATACCGGGATCGGATTGAATGACTCGCAATTCCACATTCTTGGGTAACTCGGCCAGCAGTGGCTCCTCGGTTTCCGCATGAAACAAAATATCAATTTCTCCTCCCTCCTTTAAGAATTCCCGCTTCACTACATTCCCAACGGGTAGCGAAAATTGCTCATAGTCCTGCAGGTTCATAAAGTGCATCCCTAAGGAATCCTCATATAGGAACTGATGCTCACGGCGCTCAATCCGTGCACCCTGAACTTTCTCACCTGCCCGAAATGTCTTATCTACTACGCGACCCGTCCGTACGTTTTTCAACGTTGTTCGGACAAAAGCTCCTCCTTTCCCAGGCTTGACATGCTGAAATTTCACGATCTGCCACAACTCACCGGCGATCTCCATGGTGAAGCCATTTCGAAAGTCTGTTGTGTCTGCCATCAATTGATGCTACAAAAATTTATGCAAATATACCAAGTACGCACCTATTGTGCTTACAATTTACCCCACTACTTATCGAAAAGGAGCTTCTATCTGTAAAAATGCTCCAAGATCTACGGTGCCCAGTACTCCTTCGTACTGGAACGGCTCCCCGTAGGTGCAACCAATAAGCTGTCCATAAGTGCGAGCACGCGACTCAACCCACTCTATAAAGCCAGAATTGGAAATATACGTTTCTGGTTCAGTGAATTCCTTTTTATACGCTGGACTATGAATCTGAGACTCATAACAAAGGAGTGCTTCTGTCCGTTTCTCCCACATCTGGGTCACATCAACAACAAATGTTGGCTCAAAATGTCGTATCTCGGCGAAGTAAAGCAAATGCTGGGGTCGCCATGGTGGTCTATTTTCACCATGCTTCAATTTTTCAAGTCCAGAATAGAAACACGCATTGCGAACTAGGCGATGGGTGGCAAAATGGTCTGGATGTCGACATACCTGTGGATGGGTTATGACAAGGCGCGGACGCCATCTGCGCAGTACTCCAATAAGAGAGTGAAGGCCATCACTGGAGATATTTCCATCTGGGAGTCCGAGGTTCTCTCGTACGGAAAGTCCTAAGATGGATGCGGCGGCTTCTGCTTCTTGGGCTCTCAGTTCAACCGTTCCTCTCGTACCCAATTCACCTCGGGTCAGATCCAGGACACCAACCCGAAGCCCTTGCCGAACCGACAAAATCACTGTCCCTCCCGCTGCCAGTTCGACATCATCTGGATGAGCGGCAATCGCCATTACATCAAGTTGGTCCGACATCAACCTTAGAGTTTTACACCACCAGGTTCAGGATCCGTCCCGGTACATAGATCTCTCTCTTCAGAGATTTAGAATCTAAGAACCGCTGAACATTGGGTTCACGCATTGCAGCACGGATCGCTTCCTCCTTCTCAGTCGCCGGAGAAACATGTATCGTGGCACGGATTTTCCCATTGACCTGTACAGGCAATTCAATCAAATCTTCAACTAAGTATTCATGGTTAGGCTCAGGCCAAGGAGCGTAGGCTAACGATTCTTGATGTCCAAGGTGAGACCAAAGCTCTTCGGCAATATGAGGGGCAAATGGGGCAAGAAGTAGAATGAATGGATCTGCAATCATTCTTGGCAACTCATCCCACTTAAAGGCTGCATTCACGAACTCCATCAGAGCAGCAATCGCAGTATTCATGCGAAGGGCTTCAATATCATTGGTCACGCGATCAATCGTTTGGTGGAGAACACATAATTGATTCCGATCCGGTTGATCTTCACTCAGGGGTTGCTCCGTAAATAATCGCCAGATGCGACCCAGAAATCGGAATGTTCCATGGACTCCACGAGTATTCCATGGTTTGACTTGCTCTAAGGGTCCCATAAACATCTCATATAGCCGAAAGGCATCTGCCCCATACTGCTCAATTATCTCGTCAGGATTGATGACATTACCTCGACTTTTGCTCATTTTGAATGCTCGAGCTTCAACCTGAATATGTGGAACATCTTTGAGTACCAGAATATCTCCAACTCTGACTAGCGCGTCTTCATCAACCCGTATGGACTTCAATATCTCGCCGGAATGTAACTCCCTCCCAGAGCTCACATGATCGGCACTGACCCACTGGCCTGTTTTGCTATTTTTCCATGCAGTGTATTCAAGTTCACCTAGGATCATTCCCTGATGAACTAATTTGGCAAAAGGCTCTGGCGTGGATAGGATACCTACATCATATAGCACCATATGCCAGAAACGTGCATAAAGCAAATGGAGTACTGCATGCTCAGCACCGCCGATATAGAGGTCTACTGGCATCCAGTACTTCTCTAATTCTGGGTCAACCAGTCGCTTAGAGTTATGTGGATCAATGAAACGTAGGAAGTACCAACAAGAACCTGCCCATTGGGGCATGGTGTTGGTTTCTCGACGTGCCATCTGCCCCGTGTCGGGATTGGTTGTGTTTAGCCAGTCCTCCGCCAATGCAAGGGGGCCCTCGGGTGTCCCGCTTGGTTTAAACTCTTCCAGTTCGGGCAGCGTGATTGGAAGTGCATTCTCCGGTAGCGAACAAACTTCTTCATGTTCAAAGACAACCGGGATGGGCTCGCCCCAGTATCGTTGTCGGGAAAAAAGCCAGTCACGTAATTTATAGTTTACTTTGCGACGCCCTACATTATGTTCTTCAAGCCATTGGAGAATCTCTTTTTTTGCCTCCTCCACATACAATCCATTAAGAAAGTCACTGTTTATGGCGGGTCCGTCTCCGGTATAGGCTAAGCCAGTAAACTCAGGAGGGGGCTGCACTGTCCGCCGAATCGGAAGGCCATATTTGGCAGCGAAGGCCCAGTCTCGCTCATCTTGTCCAGGGACTGCCATGATCGCACCGGTTCCGTAGGAAGACAGAACATAATCTGCTATCCAGATGGGAATAGATTCATGGTTTACGGGATTGATGGCACATGCCCCGGTATATACGCCTGTTTTTTCTTTTTGGAGTTCGGTGCGTTCCAGGTCGCTTTTACGAGATGCGCGCTCCATATAGCGACGGACTTCATCAAGCTGGTCATCGGATGCAATTTGCTCAACCAGAGGGTGTTCAGGGGCTAGCACCATGTACGTTGCACCAAAGAGAGTATCTGGGCGAGTGGTATAAACACGGATATAGGAATCCTCCGAGTTTTTGACTTTAAAATCTATGTCTGCCCCTTCACTACGCCCGATCCAGTTGCGCTGCATTTCCTTCGTGCTTGCGGGCCAATCCATCTGGTCAAGTCCATCCAACAAACGCTCAGCATACTGCGTGATACGTAGAACCCACTGTCGTAGCATCCGTCTTTCACATGGATGTCCTCCAATATCACTTTTGCCATCTACAACTTCTTCATTGGCTAGCGTGGTTCCCAATGCTTCGCACCACCAGACAGGTACCTTTGCTTCATACGCTAGACCACGTTCAAGAAGCTTTAGGAAAATCCACTGTGTCCATTTAATGTAATTGGGATCGGTCGTATCTACCTCACGATCCCAATCATAAGAAAATCCGAGAGATTTTAGTTGCTTCCTGAAGCGGGCAATATTTCGTTCGGTGGTGATACGTGGATGGGTTCCGGTTCGCAGTGCATATTGTTCGGCGGGGAGTCCAAATGCATCCCATCCGATCGGATGAAGTACATTGAAGCCACACATCCGCTTGTACCGAGCCACAATGTCTGTGGCTGTATATCCTTCTGGATGACCAACATGTAATCCGGCTCCGCTTGGGTAGGGAAACATATCCAGTACATAGTACTTGGGTTTTGTGGTATCTACTTTGAGCGGCGTATGGAATATCTTCTTTGACTCCCAGAAGGTTTGCCACCTGCTTTCGATTTCTCGAAAAGGGTATATCGCCATTTAAGATAGGATCAGACCTTGACGGAGTGGGTATGCACAACTTCAAGGCAAGCTCTTGAATTGGAAGTTACGCGAATCCGTGCGACTTGTTATGAATCTTGAAATTGGATTAGACAAACGCGTCTTTTACTCTTGAGAAGAACGATTTATTCTTCGCCGACTCCTCAGGGTTAAACGAGTTTGACTCCCGGAGTTTCTCCAGCACTTTTTTATCTGAATCAGAGAGATCTTGGGGGATCCATACACGAACTCGAATCAACTGATCTCCTTTTCTGGAGGATTTTAGTTGTCCAAGTCCTTTTCCCTGCATTCGGAGAATTTTACCGGACTGGGTTCCTGACGCAATTTTTATGCTTGCCCGTCCGGTGAGTGTTGGCACTTCAAGGTCTGCACCCAGTGCTGCATCTGGGAAAGAAATTTCCAAGTTATAAATCAGATCACTCCCTCTACGAATAAAATATTCATGTGCTTTTTCGCGAATCTCAATCCTCAGATCTCCGGCTCTGCCTCCACGGGCGCCAGAATGTCCTTGACCTCGCAGATTGATCACCATCCCATCTTCAACTCCTGCCGGCACTCTTACTTTGATGGATGATTCACCGTCAAGTCTCCCCTGCCCTCTACATTCTGCACACGCTTCCTCAATAATCTGACCTTCCCCCCGACACTTGCTACACTCGGATACGCTCACAAATTGTCCCATAGGCGTACTACGTACACGGCGTTCCTCACCGATGCCATTGCATCCGGTGCATCGCTTCAATTGACTGGGGCCGCCCTTAGCGCCACTCCCTTCACACATTCGGCATGGAGTCAGTCGACGTACTTTGACACGCTTTTCGGTTCCATCTGCAATTTCCTCAAGGGTTAAAGCCAACTGTTGACGTATCGTACCTCCCGGTTGGCCTCGCTCTCGTGTTTGCTGTCGCCTTGCTCCAAAAAAATCATCAAACACCCCTCCCCCTCTTGATCCACCGAAGATATCACTGAACGCGCTGAAAACATCATTCACGTCAGAGAATCCTTGGGGGCCGCCACCATTAGACGCTCGCAGTCCGTCTTCGCCATAACGATCATACAGACTCCGCTTTTCTTTGTCGCTTAGCACTTCGTAAGCTACGGCTGCTTCTTTGAAACGAGACTCGGCAGCTTTATCTCCGGGATTACGATCTGGATGATTTTTGAGTGCTGTTTTGCGGTATGCTTTTTTGATTTCATCTGCAGAGGCGGTCCGACTAACACCCAAAATTTTATAATAATCACTCATTGGTATCCGCTTCGTCTGAAACAGCGGGATCAGTTGAGATTGCTACGATCACCTTTGCATGCCTGAGTACTTGATCTCCGAGACAATATCCAGCCTGACTCTCAAACAAGACCTGCCCTTCTTGTTCACCTTCCGGTGCGGGTGCTTGCCCAACAGCTTCATGAAAGTGTTCATCAAATGACTCTCCGAGTGTGTCAATCCGTTTGAGACCAAGTTTATTGAGTTCAGTGTTGAAGTTCTCCATGACAAGATTGAGTCCCGACTTGAGGGACACAAATGCATCGTCCTCGGACACTGCCTGTTCTGCGGCATTCAGAGAGCGATCTAGGTCATCCAAGATTGGTAGTAATGACCGAATGACACCTGCTCTGGCTCGTGATGACCAATCCGAACGCTGACCTTCCATTCTCCGACGATAGTTGGCGAATTCTGCTGCAATTCGAAGCCGCTGGTCTTTCTCGACGGCTAATTCCTCATTGCACTGCGTCAAAGGATCAGGAAGATGCTCCGTCTGAGAACCATTGAGTGATCTATTCTCACTTTGAAGTTCCGTTTCATTCTCTTCCAATGGAGAGGGTTGTCCGAGTGATTCGTCTTTTTCCTCCGAAAATTCCTCAGTCATTCGTATGTGTATATTGTCTTGAACTTATCATTGCTGGTCGATTCAGTAAGGAAGCCATGGTTTCAACAAGAGAAATTGCACGCCCATAATCCATTCGCATGGGACCTAATAATCCAATGGTTCCTGTACTTTCTCCTACATTATAACGGGCCGTGACGATAGAATAAGTACTGGCGGATTCATCCTCAATCTCGCTACCAATTCCAACTGACACCCATTTATTTGAATCCAGTTTACTACCGGGAGCTTGTTCAAATAATTGAACGACATACCCTTCATCTTCAATGAGTTCGATTAACCTACGCACTTCATCAGTTGCCTGGAATTCTGGCTGAACAAGGAGGCCTCCTGTGCCAGAATGTGTTAAGCGACCTTCTACTGGATCACCAAACAGGACTGACGATTCATGTAAGATCAGTTGTACGATTCCTGTCGAATCATGATCAAGGTCTTTGGTGCGAACCACATAATTTTTGCGGATTTCATCCAGGCGCAGACCTGCAAGTCGTTCATTAAGAATAGACACGATTCGATCTAGATCTTGACGTCTAACCTCCATATCCGTCTCGTATATGATCGTCTTCACTAAGTGACTCCGTACGCTTATCACGATCATAATACTTGATTCAGATAGTGGAACCACATCTAATCGGTCCAGCACTCCGGTAGAAATTTTTGGACTGAGCACTACACCGAGAAGATTGGACATTTGACCTAATAGACGAGAGGTTTCTCGAAAGAGTGTGTCCGCATCTCCCATGAGCCGGTCCAGCTTCCCTCTCAGTAGTCGTCTCTCAATCAGGGACAACTCGGGAGTTTCAATTAATTCATCCACAAATGCACGATATCCCAACTCTGTTGGCATGCGTCCTGCCGATCTGTAAGGATGGCGTAAATATCCCTGCTCCTCCAAATCCGAAAGCGTATTCCTAACCGTAGCAGCACTGAGACCAAGGGAGGACTGCCTAGATAGTTTGCGAGATCCCACGGGTCCGGCAGTATCAATAAAATTCCGTACAACCAGTCGCAGGATGGCGCGCTCGCGATCTGTCAACGATGAAGAAGTGGTCCCCTGATATGTAGGCTCGGTATTGATGAGTAAGTTTATCTGATAGGTTTTAAGTCATACAAATTTCTTGCCGCATGAGCGAAGAAGGTTTTTCGGTCATTGTACGACTGTCAATTAGTCCGATTCGCCATTGGATACCCCCTGCTTCGCATGCGGTTTCAAAATATCGCAACCGACTGTCCATTGCTGCGTACTTTTGAATCTACAAATCTAAATCCTCATGCGTTTCTTTTCTACCCTCATTGCAAGTACCCTGGGCGCATTTATTGCCTTCGGGATCGTCCTTTTTATTGGATCTTTGATCGTTGCAGGTGTAATTACATCTGCCGTCTCAACCAGCGGTCCCTCCATTTCATCGGGCTCCGTATTAGTCTTGTCACTTTCGGGCCCCATTGAAGAGTCTGGGACTCCGGATCCGATCTATGAAATTTTTGATGTACCCCAACCTCAGAGCCTGAACCAAATCCAAAGTGCGCTTCAACATGCGGCGACGGATGATCGTATTGATGCCGTGTGGCTTAAGCCTCAGGCGGTCATTGCTGGATGGGCAACCTTACAGGAAGTCAGGGAGTCTCTACTTAAATTCAAGGAAAGTGGTAAACCCGTGATTGCATCGGCATCGGGTGATTTTGCCATGCGAGAGTCCGATTATTTTCTGGCATCAGCCGCAGACAGTATCTATGCCTCACCTCAAGCATTCTTTGAATTTAATGGATTTTACTTGGGAGTCTCTTTTTACAAGGGGCTCATGGATAAATTAGATATTGAACCCACTGTCTTACGGGTTGGTGCTTACAAAGGAGGGATTGAACCCTATACACGTTCAGATTTATCCGAAGAGAACCGTGTACAATTGACCGCGGTACTCGAGAACTGGAATAATCTTCTGACCCGTACAGTAGCTCAGGAACGAGATCTGGGGCAGGACGAAGTTGCAAATCTGATGGAGTCTGGAACCCTCTTTACAACCGAAGATGCTTATGCGTCAGGCCTTCTAGATGGATTGCTACAAAATGAGGAAATTGAAGCACGCATTTTAAGATTGACTGACCAAGATGGCAAATTGGAAACGGTCAGTTTAGCTCAGTATTCTCCATCAGCGATGAAAGGATCGTCAAGTTCAGACAACATTATTGGTATCATGACTGCCTCTGGCACGATCATCAGCGGTAACAGCAATGATCTGAACGGATATCTGGGGGCTTCGACATTCCAGAAATCCATGAAAAAATTCCGAGACAATGACAAGGTGAAAGCCGTTGTATTGCGCATTGATTCACCTGGTGGCAGTGCAACCGCCAGTGAAGCCATGTGGCAGGCAGTAAAAGAGACGACGAATAAAAAACCAGTGATCGTGTCCATGGGAGACCTAGCTGCATCAGGAGGATATTGGCTCGCGATGGCAGGAGACACCATTCTTGCTTCCCCTCATACCTTGACTGGTTCTATCGGTGTCTATGGTCTGCACTTCAGCATTGGACGAATGCTGGATACCAAGTTGGGGATCACATCTGATCAAGTCCTTACCAGTGAATATGCGGACATGTTTTCCGGGATGCGTCCTCTACGCCCCGTAGAGCGGGCCTTATTTGAGCGCTCATTAGACGATACCTATGCGAAGTTTCTTAGGCGAGTCTCTGAGAATCGTGAGATGTCCGAGGAGGCCGTACATGATGTTGCACAGGGAAGGATATGGACTGGTGAAGCTGCCTTGAAAGCCGGATTGATTGATGGCTATGGAAGTCTAGATGATGCGATTGACCTTGCCGCCGAAATGGCGAACCTAGAAGATGAAACGTATAGGATCCAACGGCTCCCTACCCCCGAGACATTAATGGATCAATATCTGGATCTGTTCATGGTGCAGGTTCGATCATTCTTTGAATCACCGATTAAGGCCCAACTCCGTACCGAAGCAAAATTGCTTGAGGAAGCTAAAATGCTTCATGGCGTCCCAACGGCCCGTCTACCTCTTGATCTGGATGGAGTGGATTGAGGAGGGGGAATAACGATTCGTGCACTAATGGCGAAGAGATCAATCTTTAGGTCTTATCTGCATAAAAGAAAGCGAAAAATGATCTGAGGGGATCATATCCTTTGATCGAACCCTGTTAATGTTCGTGAATTAGCTATGTTTTAACAGTATAAAGAAAAGAATCGAGGTGCTACTTCCTAACAGTGACTGCCAAGACATAGAAACTCTGTTCGCTCTGGATTGCACAAATCCATACTTGACCGATATCGTGTGCTGGATCCCGCAGCATCCTCGCCTCAGTTTAGAAATTCTTTTTGTTAGTTCGTTTGAATGGAGGTGCTAACTGTGGGCTGACGCCCCGTATCTCTACTGTACAGTTAAGTGAGGATTCATTGAGCAGAGCACCACATGTTCAGTATCATTAGCCTCAACTAGTTTGGTAGGTCATAAGAGAACCTAGGAACGATGCTGAACTATACTCAAATAATATCTGCGAAGAGCGGCTTAACCATGAACTCCGTCTGGGCGACTAAACAATACGAAACTGGGTCGTAAGATCATCAAGAAGCGTACTGACGAAGTGACTCTAATCTCTGGTGAGAAGCGATCCAGTGGACCTACAATAATTTTTCTACTCAACAGTTCTGCGATGGTGATAAGGAAGATCTGCGGATCTGAATACTGCGATTCAAACTAATTGATCAATATTTCAGACCGGTCAAAGTCCAGACATCAGATGGATTGAAATGGAACAAGAAGGGGAAGTAGTTTACCACGGCCCTTACCCTTTTGATGTCCCATATTCAAGTGGGTAGGCATATCTTCCCATGAGCACTAACCTTATCTATATTCAATCTTTGTTGTAGCTGAGTTGTACCTGACTGAGAGGGAATCAGACTAGATGGAACACCTCTTGGCTCACAAGTTGACTTAATTACCTCTACTACTCTATCTGATGCCGAGGTATTCAGCTATCCATAAGCACTCTGCCTGTCATCTTCTTTGGAATTGGTAAACCCATTAAATGTAGAATCGTGGGGGCAACATCTCCTAATTTTCCTGGATGGATTGGTCCGGAGAATCCATCCTTGATAATTAAATGGGGAACGAGGGCGGTAGAGTGAGCAGTATTGGGGGATCCATCCTCATTTTGCATGTAGTCAGCGTTTCCATGATCAGCAAGGATACTAATACCATAGCCTGAGGATATCGCTGCTTCAACCACTTTCCGTACCCCTTCATCAACCGCCTCAACTGCTTTGACTGTTGCATTAAATACGCCTGTATGCCCTACCATATCGGGGTTTGCAAAATTGAGGCACACAAAATTAAATTTATTTTCCCGTAATGCCTTGGCACAGCGATCGGCGACTTCTGGAGCACTCATTTCTGGTTGCAAGTCATAGGTTGGAACTTTGGGAGATGCTATGAGCATACGCTCCTCTCCCTCAAATAATGTCTCTCGCCCACCACTAAAAAAATAGGTCACATGCGGGTACTTCTCTGTTTCTGCAACCCGTAACTGTCGTAAATTAGCATCGGCTATGACTTCTCCTAATGTTTCTTTTAAGTCTACCTTATCAAACGCAACCGGCAATCCAAATTTCTTATCGTAAGGTGTGAGAGTACAGAAATACAACGTTTCATAGAGCTTGACCTTAAACTGGGCATCTGTCGGCTTTTGTGTGAATGCGTTGACTAGTTGACGGCCTCGATCCGCTCTGAAATTAAAAAAAATGACCGCATCACCATCGCACACTGGGGCCTGTTCAATCACATGTGGTTCAATGAATTCATCTGTGATTCCTGAGGAATAACTTGACTCAATCGTAGCAGCAGCACTCTTGCTGGATTGTCCTTTTCCGTCAACGAGCATCCGATATGCTTTCCCCGTTCGCTCCCAGCGTTGGTCTCGATCCATCGCGTGATATCGACCAATTACGGTTACTATACGAGCCAAGTGCCCCGCTTTCTTTTCAAACTGGGATACATAGTGTGCAGCGCCGTGTGGATCCGTATCTCTGCCATCTGTAAACGCGTGTATACACACTTGTTCACGGGAAAGACCTTCACGGTTTGCCAATTCGCATAGAGCAATCAGGTGATTGATATGACTGTGCACTCCTCCATCAGAAAACAGTCCCATCAGGTGTAGGCGCGAGGTTTGAGCATGCCTTGCAGCTGTGACTAAGACCTCATTATCAAAAATTGAACGATCTTCAATCGCAAGGTCAATGCGTGTTATTTCCTGATTTACGATGCGGCCGGCACCCAAATTCATATGGCCAACCTCACTATTCCCCATTTGTCCAGGAGGTAAGCCGACGGGGCGACCAGAAGCTTCCAAGGTTCCATGTGGGTACTTGGCAAACAGATCATCCAAGAATGGCGTATGTGCCTGATCAGTTGCACTGACCTCTGGATCAACGGCGATCCCGTACCCGTCCATGATGATGAGAATATGTCTATTTGGCATGTTGATCTGCTACTCGGCGGGGTTGATCAATGCGATAATCACGAACAGTTTTTGTTGTACATCCAGTTTTGGATGAGTATATGTTCATTGAGTTACACTTTGGACAGGCATACTGAAGTGTTCCTGTACGGTCTACGCGGCTGTGCGGCTCTTCAAAGTAGTATTTTTGCGTCGCGCAATAATAGTTTCCCTTTGAGGGGATCAGTCCTTTGATGGGCTTAGGAAGGCGCTGAACTGCACAGTAGTACTTACATACATTCGTCACTACACAACTTGCACAGTCAGGATTCCGAGCTGTGCAGGTGTATCGTCCATGGAGAATAAAGAGATGATGTGCTCGCCCCCTGTCATCTCGTGGAATTACTCGCTTTAGTCCTAACTCAACTTTCAGGGGAGTATCTGCCTTTTCAACAAGCCCGATCCGATTGGCAACACGAAAAACATGGGTATCCACTGGTAACGCATCCTGATCACCAAATGCAACCGAGGAAACGACTTGAGCGGTCTTTCTACCCACGCCAGGCAGCTTCATGAGCGAACCCTGATTCTCTGGAAGCTTACCTTCATACTCCGTGATTACCTTTGCCGCCATTCCAACGAGGTGCTTTGCTTTATTATTAGGATAAGAGATGGATGCAATAACATGAGCAACTTCGTCAGGGGTTGCAGATGCAAGAGACTTAAATGAAGGCCATAACTTGAACAGCTCTGGTGTGATCAGGTTAACTCGGGCGTCCGTGCACTGTGCGGAGAGAATCACTGCAACGATTAGTTCATACTCATTTGAGAATTTGAGTTCTGTTTCTGGGCGTGAAATCACACTTGCAAGCGCATCCAGTACAATCCTTGCACGTTTTCTTCTTCCTAAGGACATAAACTTCTTGAGGGTATGTGGTTAACTCCTACACGTCTTATCCTGTTCATCCTGACCACTCTGTGGATAGCTACGAATCCTAATACTGGGTACACTCAAATATCAGATTCGGCAGAGGTATCCGTTCTCACACTATATCCCGGAGAGGAGATCTACACTCTTTGGGGACACAGTACTCTTCGGGTTTGGGATCCAGTGACCGGAACAGATATTTCTTACAATTATGGAACCTTTGATTTTCGGAACCCTCTGTCGTTCATTGCACGTTTTTCCTATGGAAAGCTGGACTATTTTCTCTCTTTGCATCACTCATTTGCACTACTTGGACACCCCTGGCTATCGGATGGCCGCGGAGTTGTTGAGCAAAAGCTAAATATGACCGCACAAGAGGTTCGTCTTCTCTATGACAACCTCTCTACGAATGCTCTTCCAGAAAATCGCGAATATCGCTATGACTTTCTGGATGATAATTGTGCTACCCGAATCATTGATGCATTGGAAACTTCACTCCAAACACAATTGATTGACTCTGAATCTTCGGGAATTACGTTTCGAAGACTCATTCAACCCTATGTTGATAGTCATCCCTTATTGGATGTTGGGATTAATCTGGCGATGGGGATTCCCGTAGACCAAGAGGCAACGAACAGACAACTGAGCTTCCTACCGATTGAACTGCAGATTCTATTGGAAAATAGTTATACGAATGATGGATCTCCTCTGGTTACTCAGACCGACACCTTGTTTGGTACACCAGTTTCTCCGGTTTCACGGCAGGGTATGTCATGGCTTACCGGTGTCGGATGGGGAATATGCTTACTGGCATTCGTATTCTTTTTATACGATATTCGGAATCCTAGGAGACGGATTTTTGATTTTTTACTCCTAGGAGCCGTAACCCTCATCGGATTGATCATTGCATTTTTCTGGTTCGTCTCTCTTCACGAAATCACTCGCCCCAATCTGAATATTTTGTGGGCATGGCCGCTGCATGCAGTTCCTCTGTATTTCTCGCGGCGATTCTGGACCAACTTCTATTGGTGGGCTGCGGGAGGAAGTGCCACAATCTTTATGTTGGGTGCTATCTGGTGGGCACAATCATTCCCAGTTGTAACACTGCCAATTGCACTGGCAGTGACACTAAGGTGCTTCATCCTTGCACGAGTACCGCGTACGGGATTTGAACCCGTGTTACCGGCGTGAAAGGCCGGCGTCCTAAACCCCTAGACGAACGCGGCAAAATATGTATGGGTGACCGAGGGGACTTGAACCCCCGACCTCCAGGGCCACAACCTGGCGCTCTAACCGCCTGAGCTACGGTCACCGTTTATCAGAAGCATCAAGTTACGCTATGATCAACCAGTTGTTTTTACAATCGCAGGGATCTAAAGTTTAACCATTGAGTGGTACTTAACCTCCCATGGAAGCGGAGCAACGAACTACGAGGCCTCAATGAAGTTTTGTGTTTCGCATAATTTTTGGTGTTACGGTGAATATATGATTTGGGTGAATCAATGAACTGCCGCTCCCACCGAAGTTGTTTTTATAGTCATTTTCGTTAGAACAAAATACACAAATTTATGGCTTATGGATCTGTAATTATCTGTCCACGTCTGTGGAGAAAAACTCTTCCGATTCTTGCAAACTACCTCTGGGACTTGCCCAAGATGTAAATCAAAGCATCAACGGAAGAAGTTCTGCTACCGGCGTTCATGAGATTTATTGTTGGAAAGTAGGGATACCCCCGACTATCAATGGATACTTAATTGATTATTGCAACTCTCCCGTACGCTACTCCCTCATTATTTTTTCCCAAAGCTACAATCAAATACATTCCTGAGGGGACTAACTTTCCATCCTGATCTCGTCCATCCCAAAGACCTCGCCCGCCACGAGTCTGGAAACGACGTACTAATTCACCATGTACAGCCATGATGGAGACTTCGGTTTCTGCAACTAGACCCTCAATATATATCTGTGGGTTGGCATCAGAGGATATTTGAACCGGATTCGGGTATATGAATAGGTCTTCGGTACGCTCTGCAGGTTTGATCGCATCACTCAGTAAGCTGATTAATCCCTTGTCTGTTCCTATAAAGACTCGCCCGCTTAACTCTTCTACGGTGAGCGTCGTAACCATGTCCGAAAGAAGCGGAGAATTATCAGTCGTATAGTGTCCCTCCATCCTGAATCCACCACTCTCCGAAATTAGATATACACCATCAGGTGTAGCCATCCATAGTCTGTTGGATGGATCCACCACAATATCATGAACACTCAGTCCCCTGAGCACATAGGTGCCTAAATCACGTTGTTGCCAGACAGGCCACACAGCTTCCGTAGTCGCATCGGTTGCAGCGAACGCACTGGCTTGAAAATAAGCTGGACCGCCACTGGTACCGACCCATATACGGCCAGACAAATCTTCAGTAACCGTATGGATCTGTGAACTGGGCAGACCTGTCCCGTTTGATCCAGGTGTTGAATAATAGGTACATTCATCATCTGATACATCTGTTGGCGTCTCATTCGTATCCAAAATGAGTAATCCTCTGGTAATATTCAGATTTCCTCGATCTATCAGTATGATCCACTTGATTCCATTTGAATCAATGAAAATGTCTCCAAGCGCATTGGTCTGAGGGGCCCGGTTACACTGCGGAGGAGGTAAAGCAGTCCAGTTCCCATCAGGTGTTCGTACATGTAAAGGGGAGGGAGAGATGGTATTGGTAACCCAAAGTGTTCCATCTTCTTCACTACCTATCCCTGCTGCAATAACAAAACCTTGTGTACCCGCTGCTGGAAGGAGGGTTGAATTTTCCTGATCATATGCTGATACATCTCCTTCGGGAGACACCTGAGCCAACCCTCTTCCTCGCGAAGCAGCCCAAGCATTCCCCTGCCCATCTACATGCACTCGCCAATAGCTTCCTCCGCGAATCTCCTCAAAAAAACGGGTCGTGAAGTTCGTCCATTCCCCATCAGGATCCATACGATAAAATCCTGACCTAGGGATTCCAAGTTGAGCAGCTGCCCAAAGACTCCCGTCCGGTCCTGTAGTTAAGTCTCCGAAAGGTGAGTCAAACGGCCCCTCAGGGTGAAGTCCACTACTTATGAGGTCCAGTGATCCTGAACCTGATACACTCATATAATGACTAAGTCCTGTGACGGTATCCCCAAGCCATACATTTCCACTGTTATCCTTGGCAACAGAGCGTAAATCGTCAAACCCACTAATAGGAATGGTCTGTGTCCCCTGTGAGTCATAGAATCTAAGTCGAAACTGGGTTACTGCTACTACCTTATCTCCAATAATGTCAAGATCACGGATAGTTCGATTACTATTTCCCACCGGCTCATAATTTCCGTCAGGTTTCTGCCTCCCCAGCCCCAGCTCAGTGCCAACATATAGTCGATCATGGTGGTAAGTGATTGAAGTCACCTTTGAGTTGGGAAAGATGTTCGTTTGGGAGACCCAGCTGCTGGGATCCTGTAGACTTTTCCCTGTGAGCGGGGCATAGGCTATACCAGCATCAGTAGCTACCCACAATCCAACTCCTCCACTCGGGATCTCGGCGGCAACAAGGTCATTGACTGCAACTGCAGCGGGAAGAGAACCAAACCTACTGTAGGTATCCCGAACTTCATTACGAACTGGATCAAAGACAACCACTCCGAATCCTGTTGCAATCAATAGGCTATCCCCCAAGATTTGCATTTCATTGATCACCTTTGATGGGAATCGCTCGCTACGGTAGATATCAAAAAACGTATCCACTTCTCTGGATGATGGATCCAGTCGATCAAACACACCATCCGCATATCCAACCCAGAGAAGTTGTCTTTCGGAATCCCATACGATCGCTTGTACATTTACATCGTAAAGCCCTTCTGCAGCGGTGTAGCGATCAATCTCACCACTTTCGGGATCATAGCTAAAAACCCCGCCGGTGGAAGCCACCCAGACAAACCCCTGTCCAGATGACAGGTCTGTAACCTCGCGTGCACTTGTATGCGCAGTCCATGAGCGGACGGACTGCGCAACAACAGAGGGGATGGAACAGAAAATGAGCAACCCGGCCCACATGCATTGGGTTGGCGTCATTCTGGTGTAGCTTGAGAAAGTTTTCGGAGTAAACCTGCCATTTCCAACGCGGCTAGTCCTGCATCCCTCCCTTTATTCTTCAGATCAGGACTGGAACGCTGCTGAGCATGCTCATTATTATTTGTCGTAATGACCCCAAGAGCAACAGGAATCCCAGTGTTCAGTGCTACAGTCTGTAAGCCTCTAACCGTTGTATCACTAATGAGCTCAAAGTGGTAGGTCTGCCCTCGAATAATACACCCCAGTGCAATCATGGCATCGTAGCGATCTGAACGAATCATTTGGTCTGCGGCGAGAGGTAACTCAAATGCTCCATGGCACCATGCAACGTCAACTTTCTTCACTTGATGTGAGGAGAGTACTTCTAGGCAGCCCTTCAATAGACCTTGAGTAATGGATTCGTTATATCTACTGACAACAATCCCAAACCTGACATTTTCGGACTGATATAGATCTCCATACATCTGATTCACGGCGATCGAAATATCTGAACTCTGTAGTTTTGAATCTTTATCTGTCATGGTCATTCTTTACGGAGAACTAGTGGTATACCTAATTGTCTATAATGTGGTCCCTGTCGCCTAAGGGCACAATCAGACATGCCGATTATTCTTGAATCTGAGCAATTCACTTAATTACTTCGGTCACAGTACACATCACGACTCATTCCTACCCCCTCTCAGGCATCAAGTCAAACACAAATCCTATATCAAAATTTATAGTGCTCAACCTCATGAGAACTTGATTCACATCTTCGCAAAGATTAATGATCATTGACTTAGTGGATACACTGACTTGCTAGATCCGACCCACTCTGAACACCCGTTCTATCGCCTGTAAGTACAGAGACTATGGGTTTGACTATTTTTGTTCGCAAATTGCGGGAATGGGTTTTATTACTCAGGAATGCATTGATCATTCTATTTCAAAATACATACTCAACTGGAATATCCTAACTGACCGTGACATTACATCGTGAAATAGTGTATATTCTGCATTCTGAATGCATAATATTCACTCATGCAGCATAAATATATTCAACGCTCCCTCGAGCCGATTATAAAAAAAGCGGCAGCAGAGTTCCCTGCGGTTGTTTTGACCGGTCCCCGCCAATCTGGAAAGACAACTTTATTGAAGAAAATATTTGGTCAGAGATATAAATATATTTCTGTTGAGCTTCCAGATATCCGAGAGGCAGCCAGTAGAGATCCGCGGGGATTCTTGGCGCAGTACCATCAACCAGTGATTATTGATGAAATCCAATATACTCCCGATCTGCTTCATTATATCAAGGAGAAAATTGATTTGGACCGAAACGAACCTGGTCAGTTCCTCCTGACAGGATCTCAGAACCTTCTTCTCGCGAACCAGATCACTGAATCACTGGCGGGACGTGCCGCGATTCTACGACTCTTGCCCCTGTCAAGGCGGGAATGGGATGGATTCCCCGATCAACCTCTCATCTGGGAAAACTTGCCGAGTGATCATTCAAAGAATCAAGATAGGTTTCGTCCTCTTTGGAAAAATTTTCTCCGAGGCGGTTACCCTGAGCTGACAGTGAACTATAACCGTGACATATCCTTATGGCATGCGAGCTATATTCAGACATATCTTGAACGTGATGTACGAACCTTACGTCAAGTGGGTGACCTCACACAGTATCAATCATTTCTGAGTGTATTGGCTTCTCGGAGTGGTCAACTGCTAAATATGACTAGTCTCAGCCGTGATCTTGGAGTTGCAGTAAATACGATCAAGGCTTGGCTATCCATCTTGGAGGCCACCTATCAAATCACTGTATTACGTCCATACCATGCCAATATTGGTAAACGATTAGTCAAGACTCCCAAGGTTTACTTCTCTGATGTAGGCACTCTCTGTCATCTTGTTGGATTGAAGGATCCTATGCATGCTTCTGCCGGTCCTATGGGAGGTGTGATTCTTGAGACGGCAGTTCTATCCGAGATCGTTCGGACGCTGACACATCGAGGCATTGAGCCACGGATTTATTTCTGGCGGACTGTAGCTGGTTTGGAGATTGATTTCATTGTTCAGATAGACCAAGACTTGATTCCAATTGAAGTGAAATTGTCTGCGACTCCGCGTCCTTCAATGGCATCCTCCATTCAAGTTCTTCAACAAGAATTGGGAGATACAGTATTTTCTGGATATGTGATACACCCAGGTGACATTCGATTATCGCTTGGGCAACAGGTCACTGCTATACCTTTTACAGATTTGTAGAGGAATGGATTGAAAGATAAGTATGGTAGCCATAGATGTGCAGCAGTCATAGATTATGTCCCGAAGTAGTCTGCACCTGAAACGAAGAAAAATAAATTGATCCTGAGTCTATTGTTGCAGGTCTAGTTGTGCAATGAGATTGATCTATCCACTGGTGAAATTTGAAGTGTCTAGCAAATAGACTCCAAATTCCTGTCAACGAGAGTTGATGGATCCTCTCTATAGTTCGTTGATATTTTCTCTGAATGCCAATATCTCTGAGCGGCTCCCTACGAACACATATACTGATTCAGGATAGAGGTCATAACCGCATGGGTTAACACCAGAAAGCATCACCCCCCCCTACTGCCAGAATGATCACAAAAACTCCATCAGTTGGTTAGCAATATGACTACCCAAAGATAGGTCTTTGTATCAGATTGGGGTGCAAAGCGTATTTATCATGCTTACGCCAGACACTTATGAAAATCATTCTACTGTCATGCGGCAATGATATATTTAATGCTTTAAGAGGAATCATTTGGAAGTTCTGTTTGAGCATATACAAATACCATCTGGCATTTCAAGGGTACAGAGAATAACGCGGAAGGAATAAATCTGGCAGGAATTAAAGTAAGAGCAGGCCAATCAATACCATTACAAAAGAGGCCCTGCTGATAATATATTGAACACGCCCAGCGTAAAGGCTAACCAAGGCCGAGCCAAAAGATTTGACCGACATCGTCTCCATTTGATGTCGGTGTGCCAATGTATATGTATTCTAAAAAATGTCCTCAATCCTAAGCAGGTAGATCTTATCCTTCCTACTGTGAGCAAGGAAGATATGTCAAAATGAGATTACACAGCGGTAGACGTTCAGTAATTCTCCCCTGAGATCACTCAATTTTGAGGACTTGATTTAACGTCGTTTAAGCTGGATGATTACCTGCCCAAATAATACCGAACCCAACAAGCCGATCCAGAATGACTCATCCATCATTGGCACGTTTATAGACTTCACTCTGGAGCATCAATTTCAACTTACCATGGATCGACAACCCTATCAAGAGTTGAAAAAATCCAAAACAACTCGCTATTGGGGGTGCACATTTACAACTTGTGCACCCCAAATCGGCTAGCTTGAATTACTTCATAAGGGTCATCCGACCTTTGGCGAGTTGGGCACCTGCATCTAGATTGGCAATGACACGATAGATATAGACTCCAGATGGCAGGTTGGGAACTGCTAGCATCAGGGACTTTGATGGACCCGCAGAGACACCAAAGAACTCTTCTACGTGAACTCTTTGTCCCAACAGATTGAATACCTCAACTGACAGGTCTGCCGCCGTTGGCAAATCCACCAAGATATTTGTCGATGGGTTGAATGGATTTGGATAATTCCCCAACAGGACAAATTCTGTCACCGTGTGACCTGCTTCAAGAGACGTTGTCCCCATCACTTCAATCGTAAAGTCTGTGCTGACCACCGTTCCGATATTATCGGTTGCAGTATATGTATACATTGTTGGAACAGAAGGCTCCTGTGGAGTACCCGAGATGTGCGGGCCTAGGGCATCAAACATTAGTCCAGGGGGCAACTCAGGACTTAGGGTGTACACATATGGGGATTGTCCTCCCGAGGCTTCGGGCAGGTTCAATTGCTCAATCGGTTGAGACACGGTGTAGATCTGGTCTTGTATGGTACCCGTCAGCGTAAATGCGTCTTGGCAATTTGAGCCCATCACCTCAGATACGGTTTGTAGCCAATCCTGAAACTCATCATAGATCGGTGCACAGAGCGACTGACCATCAAAATGGAGAATTTCCAGATTCTCTATGTTCGTCATCTCCCCAGGGAGTGTACCCTCCAGGTTGTTCTGATCTATTCTGAATTCAATGAGTCCTGTCAGGTTTCCCACAGTTTCGGGTAGAGTACCGAGCATCCCAACGCCGCTTAGATTCAGTTCCGTTACACGTCCACGATAGACTTCTACCCCACTCCACGCATTTAACTCTTGGATCTGGGGGAGCTCAGAGTCTGCAATAGACCAGTTTTCCTGGGCGGTCCACCGAACTCCTTCCGTCTCTTCGTAGATATTTTTCAATGCTAGCCAGTCCTCCTCCAATTCTGCGGACGGAGAGGTGGTAGCTGAAAGGGTTGCATAGGGCCCTGTACCGATCTCATTCGTTGCAGCAATCTGCACTTCATAAGACGTTCCAGAGAGGAGTTCACTCAGAGTCACTTCATTGGATGTATAGTTGTTTTCTACCCATTCGCCCGGCTGGAATCCTTCTAATTCCCGGTCTCCATCGGATTCTCTATGGCGTACCTCGTATCGCAGGATCTCTACACCTCCATCCCGTTCGGGGGACTGCCAACTTAATTCAAGTTCGGAATCCGAAGCAGATTGAATCAAGAAGTCTAATGGAGACGATGGGATGGTTGCATCCTGTGTGGAAGCTGCCCCGGCATAGACTGTCTCTGTATTATCTACCAAATGAAAGAGTTCAACATCGTAGACAATGCCAGGAGAAAGGTCATAAATTCGTGCATAGCCCTCATTCGTCAGGTTAGGAACCTGTTCCCACTCCGAGGCGGATAACTCCTTGTAGTATAATTCATACACATCTGTAGATGCAGAACTAGAACCCTGTGAGGCTTTTCCTGAACCTGATAGTGAGGTAGCCCAAAACACATCCAATTCGGTTGTACTTTGTCCACAAACTGTCAGCGTTAATGGGGCATTCGGCTGAGTTGAGGTCTGCGTGGCAGCAGATCCATTCGTGTACGATCCTTTCCCTGTGCGATTCATTGCGGCAACCCGAACCTCGTATAGAGTAGATGCACTCAGTCCGCTGATCGTCTCCTGTAAGCCGGTTTCCTCACGCGTCCATGTAGTCCATGAATTGATACCGGTTCTGTAGCCAATCTCATAGCTTGTAATTGGAGCGCCTCCATTGTCAAAAGGTGCATCCCATGATAGACGAAGTGCATCGTCTGAGCTCCCACATACGACCAGATTTTCTGGAACACTCGGAGGAGTAGCCTGGGTTGTTGCAGATTCCTGAACAAACTCGCCATGCTCTGCCTCAATCAACCCGGCAACCCGAACCTGATAGGTTGTCCCGGCCATGAGATCCGTGATCGTAACCTCGGTGGAGAGTCCTGTATGAGCAATCTGCTGCCAAGTCCCTGAACTCTCATCTCCACGATACTCCACACGATAGCCGGTCACATCAGGCCCCGAGGAAGGAACTGTCCATGAAGCCTGAATACTCGAAGTGGACAAGACTGTCAGCGTTAAGGAGGAGGGAGCGTCAGGTAAGCCCGTTTCATCCATGGTCTGTCCGATGCTCTGAACAAACGATCCCGTAAAGTCGGCATTGATCGCCGCAACCCGTACATCATAGCTCGTTCCTGAGGCAAGATTTTGAATGAGCACGGTGGTGCTCTCCGAACTCTCTTCTTCCCAGTCTCCGGGCTGTCTTCCCGTTTGGATTTCATCCTCGTCGGAGACGCGGTAGTCAATGCGATACCGAAGGATCGGGATCCCTCCCTCGTCCACCGGAGCTGTCCATGATACTTCCAGATCTGTCGTAGAGGTGCCGGTAATAATCAGAGCGCGTGGAGGGGAGGGAGCGGTCGCAGACTCGGTCGTTACCGTACCGGTTTCAAATTCACCTGCCCCCAAAGCATTCACCGCGGCAATGTGCACCTGATATTCCGTTCCCACCATAAGTCCGGTCAGGATTACTTCGGTCGTCCCTGCACGGCGAGTAAGAGTCATCGGATCCGAATCCGCCGGCGCATTGACAGGGATATACTCAATCGTGTACGACCGCAATGCCAATCCACCCGTCTCGTCGGGTCTTACCCAAGTGACGCGAACCTCGGTCGGAGATAGCGAAGTGAGGACCACATTCGATGGCATGCCGGGACGTGAGGTCTCGGATGTCGTCGTCGCTATTTCAATCTCCGTATACTCCCCCTGTCCGGCAGAATTCTCCGCAGCCACGCGCACATCATATGATGTGTTGGAGAGCAGATCGGTAAGTTCAAATGTGGTTTCTGTGGTTGAGAGTTGCTCCCAGTCCCCAGCAGGTTCTGCACCCTCTCCATCAGGATCGGACGTCCGATACTCTACAATGTAGGACAGTGAAACTCCTGAATTATTTTGATCTGGTGCTGACCATGTGACCAAAATCCTTGATGGCGAAGTTGCACGAACCGATAGATCAAGGGGCTGATTCGGAACTGCGATACTTGTAGTTGCCGAGGCTTCGGTATACGGCCCGATCCCCGCTGAATTGATCGCCGCCACTTGGACATCAT
Organism: Rhodothermales bacterium; assembly: GCA_965209015.1. Taxonomy (GTDB): domain Bacteria; phylum Bacteroidota; class Rhodothermia; order Rhodothermales; family Bin80; genus Bin80. Next base: position 2,047,326 of record OZ242367.1, read on the forward strand.
AGGACGTTCCACCGGTGAGCCCCTCAACGAAAGCGCTGGTCTCCGTCCCGGTTTGTTCTACAGCGATCCATGGACCTGCTTCCTCAGTATCCGTCGCAGAAGTCCGATATTGAATACTGTACCCCGTAACCGCAGACCCACTCGTTTCAGTGGGAGGTGACCAGGTCACCGACAGTTCACTGGAGGAAATGACCGTGATTGCAAGATCCAAGGGTACAGAGGTGACACCGATATTCAGTGTCGTGAACGTCTGCGATGCAAAAGGACCTTCCCCCACAGAGTTGACCGCAGCAACTTGCACATTGTACACCGTTTCCGCGACTAAATCCGTCAACGTGGCATTGGTCGTCGTGTGGTCACTGAATTCCCAATCTCCCGGAGCAGTACCCGGTCCTGAACCATCGGCATCTGCCAAGCGGTAGCCAACCCGGTACCCCGTCACAGCGGATCCCCCGTTCTCATCGGATGAGAATTCCGTCCAAGCCAACTCTGCCCCAGTATGAGAAATAGATAAAACTTCAAATCCATCCGGTGGACTCGTTGGCACCGTGGCCGGATTCGTGACACCGACCGTATTGGAGGAGTACTCTCCATCTCCAATACTGTTGTTTGCAGCAATCTGAACATCATACGATGTACCAGCACTCAATTGCGTGAGCGTACGTTGTAGACTCGCTGCACTCTCAATCTCAATCACGGGTTCCCAATCCCCAGGCTGCACCCCCGGTGTAGTGATGTCGCTATCCGTCAAACGATAACGAAGTTTGTACAGCAGGATCGGTTCGCCGCCAGTAATCTCGGGGGCTTCCCAAGAAACGGTTAGTTCCGTAGGCGAAGGGGAGGTAATCTGAAGGCTCGTCGGGATTCCAGGAGCAGAGGATGTGGTCGTTACAGTTTGCGATACGAATCCACCAGAACCCGCGACATTACGTGCTGCAACGCGCACATCGTAGGAGGTACCAGCCAAGAGATCCGTAATGGTGGCCGTTGTGGTTGTACCCGAGGAAGTGGCATTGGACCAAGCAGTGGACGCAGGAGCATCCGTAAGCCGGTACTCAACCAAATAATTTGAGATTGGGCTTCCGCCGATCTGTGCGGGAGCTTCCCAGGAAACCGATAAGCTGTTGGGGCCGGTTACTTGAACCTCCAAGTTTTGAGGTGCAGAAGGTACATTGGCAGCCGTGGTGGAGAACGTCTCCGTAGCTTCTTGACCCGTGCCAGCGCTGTTGACCGCGGATACACCGACGACATAGGATGTGCCAGCAAGGAGCCCCGTCATCTCGGCTGTATTCCCGGCAGGAGTGACAGAAATCCAATCTTGCGAAGCCTCCACGCGATACCGTACCTCATGCCCGGTGATGGGTGCACCTCCATCGGAGGAAGGAGCACTCCATGCAACCGTTAACGCGTTTTGCTCTTGGGCAGTGACTCGAATATTTCGAGGAGCAGTGGGCGCAATCGCTGCATTCGTACTTTCCGTGGTTTGCGCGTAGAGGCCCGTCCCGACAGTGTTAATTGCGGCAACTTCCAATTCGTAGGCGGTCCCTCCAGATAGACCAGTAATTGAGATAGACGTTGTAGTGATGAGTTGGTCAATCCGTACCGGTGGAGTGGTGCTGCCGCTCGGACGATAACGGACATTATAGCCCAGGACTGTAGCTCCGCCATCATCCTCAGGTGCTTGCCAACTGATGCTGATCTCCGTCGGAGATGTAGCACTGGCCGTGAGTGACCGAGGAACGGTAGGCTCAACCGCCGGGCCAGTCGTCCCTGTAAGCGTGGCAGCTACTCCCTCCCCCTTTTCATTGGTGGCCTGGATGCTGATATCGTAGGTGGTCGCAGGTAACAGTGAACGAAGGACAACGGTTGTCCCCGTCACCTGTTGCGTCTCATAGGTGCTGGATGTGGTTAGTTTATGACCAACCGTGTATCCCGTAATCGTACCACCGCCATCACTTTGAGGAGCACTCCATTCCAGAGTGAGGGAAGAGTGCGTCGGGGCAGAGACGGTTGCACCTGTGGGAGCAGAAGCAAGGACAATCGGATTGGTGGCTACTTCGGAAGAGGTAGCAGGATCCCCTGTACCCGCAAGATTCGTTGCCGTAACCTGAACCTCGTAGATGGTCTCCACTTCCAAGCCCGTAATTGTGTGGATGAACACAGGACCGACAGCGTTCGGCGTGCTCCATGCCGCAGGTGGGTTTTCCACCTTGCGATAACTCACCTCATACCCCGTAATGGGCGCACCGCCATTCTCCGAAGGAGCACCCCATGAAACATCTAGTTCGGTTTGAGAGACCGCAGAGACCTGCAAATTCTGAGGAACACTCGGGAGTGCCGCATCGGTACGCCCCGAACCGGTTGCAAAATCGCTGGGACCTACTTGATTTACGGCAGCCACTTGGATATCGTACAATACATATGGATCCAAGCTGGACAGTGTGATCGTCTCCGCGGTTCCAGAGTGGGAAGCGTCAATCCAATCCCCCGCAGTTTGGCCGGCATCTGCTGCACGCCGATATTCTACATTATAACCAGAAATATCCGCACCGTTCGTCTCCGTCGGAGCAGTCCATGTGACCGTCAAAGAAGAGGAGGTCGTAGCTGTAACCGTAACTTCCGTAGGTGAATCGGGAGCCGCCACGGGGGTTCCCGATGCCTGAGCCGGCGCGCCATCACCAATAGCATTTCTAGCAAGAACCTCAACATCGTATCCCGTGCCTGCGGTCAGTGAGGAGATCGTCGTGGTGGTTACGGCTCCGTCAATTTGAACAGGTGATGTCCAATCTCCTGAGGTGCCACCTCCAGTATCCGAAACGCGGTGGCGTACATCGTAACCTGTGATTGGAGATCCATTGTCTTCAGGAGCTTCCCATGTAGCAGTGAGAGAGGTAGCAGAGGCAACCGTAATGGTCAAATTAGTGGGAGCTCCAGGAGCTGCTGCTGGAGTGCCGGATTCCTCGCCCGAGTAGGTTCCTGTTCCTGCCGAGTTGATCGCTGCGACCTGAATAAAGTACTCTGTCCCTGTCGTGAGTTCGGTAATCGTAGTCTCCGTGCCCGTAACATTCGGAGTCACGGAAGTCCATGCGATGGGAGACACACTCCCGTCACGGTACTGAACCGAATAGCCAGTGATCTCAGCTCCACCGTTTTCCGTGGGAGCAACCCATGAGACGTCCAGAGAGGTCCCAGAGGCCACCGCTACCATCACGTCAGTAGGTGCCTGGGGAGCCACGACAGGTGCCTCGGCGGTTGTTCCGCTACTCTCCAACCACGATCCCGTACCTATCTCATTGATGGCAGCAACCCTCACATCATACTGAGTCTCGGGATCTAAACCTGAAATCGTGGCGGTAGTGGTCGTAACGGTAGTGGAAGACGAAGGCCAGTCTGTATCCGTAGCCAATTTGTGCTGCACCTCATATCCCGTGATATCCTTCCCACCGGTTTCCACTGGTGCTTCCCACGTCAGTGTCAACTGATCAGACTCGGTTTCATCTACCACAAGATTTGTCGGAGCATCTGGAGCTGTTGCCGGCAGAGTCGTTATTCTGGTACTGGCTCTAGTTTTCCACCATCCGCCTTCACCTATGGCGTTTACCGCACGAATCTGAAACCCATAACTCGTTTCTGGGAATAGCTCCGTGAACGTGTGAGTAAGTTCAGAGGATGGATCTATCGGAATTGGATCTTCTTCAGTGAATGAAAAATCTCTTTCGTGGTTTGATCTCTGGATGTCATATCGCGTGATTTCGGATCCTCCGTCATCTTCAAGTGCAGTCCATGATACAGTAAATGAAGATGATGTTATATTTGAAGTTTCTACATCATCATTAGTCAACTTAGCGGGTGCAGATGCCGATGGAATTCTGTCCGACCATTCGGATTCAATCTCATTATCATGCTCATCATCATCCCTGTAAAATACTTTGGCCTTGATTCTCGCTCCCTTGTCTTCGTCCCGTATTTCATAGTATGGCCTAGCGGCGCTCATTCCAATACGAGTGACGGTTCCATCACCTAATGGATGTGGGAATTCACGCTCCACTTCTTCCCCGTTTTCGTCTTCTGCGATCCATGTAACTTCAACTTCAAAACCAGCGGGTTGAAAATTGCCTCGAGCGACCTCTATTCCATCGGGATCCTGAAAGCCGGTGTCATCATCGGTGTAAAAAAAACTGGTTACGAGCCTCCCCCCAGGTTCCAACTCATCATTCAGGTAAGACGACATAGTCAAACTGCCGGTAGGGGGATCATTCACTTTTCTTACATTGAATTGGAAGTTTAGGTCGTCTACTCTATCCCCAGCAACATGGGCATTGTAGGTAAATCTACCATAGTTGGTACCATGCTCGTTCTCAACAGGAGTGAAAATCAGCTTTCCAGCTTCAATATCGGCCTTTTCAATCCTTATATCATCAGACGTAGAGGTTATGGCGGTTCCGTCGTTCGTTAGGGATCCCCTTCCTGAAACGGCAGTAATCGTAATCGCCTCGAGAATGCCAGCACTATATCCAAAATCACCTGCTCCGAATGTATAGGGAGTATCCTCATCAATGCGCTTCGTCTCGTCGAAATACCGAGGTTGCTTGGTTAATTTCCCTCCCTCTGGAAGAACATCAACTCCTTCCTCGGGATGAGGGCTAAACTCCGAGGGGATAAAAGGAGCAAAAAAAGGAGCATTGCTTGAGTCGCCATCAATCGGTACTCCAAGCTCGGATCTATCAGTGCCTATTACAACATTAGCAAATGACTTAGCTGGAGCTACTAAGAGTATGATTGCAAGAATAAAATGGGGGGGGGGCAAAATTATAACCTGATTGATACATTTGATCAGAGGATAAGTCATATGTCAAAGGATAATAAGATCTTACCTACAAACAAGTGATAGGTAATAAATCAGAAATTTTTCTGACTGAGAAAATACCTTACGGTATCTGGAAACAATAGCAGCTGTCCATAAAAGATAAGCGACAAACACTCGAGAAGAGGTTGTACGGACAAACGGCCTCGAAATTCTCAAATCTGGAAAGATTATCAGAAAATTCTCAAAATTTTCACGTTTAGATTCTCCTGCCTCTGCGACAGCCCTAATTCCATAATTTCAAACTGTTATCTTGCCCAGCAGGCCAACAGAGAGATCAGACATAGACAAAATCGTGGAAATTGCCATCCTCATTGAGGCGGAGCAGCGAGCTGCGACGCCTCAATGAAATGTGTTCCTCCATAGTTAAACTTTGGATTTCTGGAACCGTAAAAAGTTTTGTCGTCAGCCGTCATTTGTATTGTCGTTGAACAGTCAAGAACTTCGTGAGATATCTAGCATATCTATTGCAGAATAGGAAATTACACTCCACGTATACAACAATATAATACGATCTTAAACTACAAAATATAAATCAATTGCCTTACGGGAAAATCCCGATTTGTTGTGTAAAGATACTGGAATGGGCAGGTTTATTTTCGGATGGTGGGCTCGGTGGCTATGGTATTCGTAGAATTAACCGTACCAAATCGTCTGCTTAAGTCAATACGAAAATTCTCAATTTCCTATGGAGTAGGGATATATAGGGAATTTCATAATCAGACTTTTCTGCTTAATTCAAGCGTATTGAAGGTTCTGATTTTGTGCCGTGGTTGTGTAATTTCATAAATGGATAGTTGTACAATATTGACCTCGGTTGTGCCGAGAACTGCTAAGGGTTATAACAACTGACTGTCAGAACTCTTTTCTTCATCAAATTGTCCATCTTTATCTAATGGAACGATAGTAAATCCTGTGAAACCGTAAATGGCACTGATTACCGGATTGGTGTAATTAAAAAAAGCAAAGGGTAAATAGTACAAAGTGGAGACCCCCAAGGTGGCAGCCATGAATGCACCACAGGTGTTCCATGGAATCAAAACAGATGTGAGTGTCCCCGAATCTTCTAGCGCACGAGAGAGATTTTTGGGATCTAATCCGCGCTTTTGAAATTCCGCACGATACATTCGTCCCGGAATCACAATGGAGATGTACTGGTCTCCTGCTATTACATTCAGTCCAAATGCTGTGCCAAGTGTAGCTAAAATTAATGCGCCAGAACTGCGTGCCGTACGGAGAATCGTTTTGGTAATGACCCTTAACATTCCCGTTTTCTCCATCGCTGCACCAAACATCATCGCCGAAATAATGAGCCAAATCGTATCCAACATACTTGACATTCCCCCACGTTTCAAAAGCTCATCTAAGGCTGTATTGCCTGTACTAATTGTGAATTCTCCAAACATGGCCATCCAGAACCCCTTGAATAATACCAAAATGTGGGGAAGGTTCGTCTCCCCTACGAATTCCAAAGTAACCTCTTGCTGAAAAACCATCGCAGTGATCCCTCCCAATAATGCTCCAATGAGAAGTGCCGGAAAGGCTGGCATTTTCTTGTAAATTAATACAAGTACAATCACCACCGGAATAAGTAGATGTATACCAAGGTTGTAACTGCTGTCCAGTGCCAGAAGCATATCGGCCAATGAAGAAGAAAGACCCATCTCTGGTTGCTGAACCAGTCCAATGATTGTGAACAAAATCAGTGCGATTGTGATACTCGGAACAGTGGTCCAGAGCATATGCCGGATATGAACAAATAATTCCGTCCCCGCCATTGCAGGGGCCAAGTTTGTGGTATCCGATAGTGGAGAAAGCTTGTCTCCAAAATAGGCACCCGAAATGATCGCACCTGCTGCGATCCCTAGATGTAAACCAAAAGCCGCAGCGATCCCCACCAACGCAATTCCAATGGTGCTAACGGTAGTCCAAGAACTCCCTGATACAATTGCGACAATTGCACAAATCACACAACAAGCAGTGTAAAAAATTTGGGGGTTCAATATTTGAAGACCATAGTACATCATGGTCGGCACAATACCGCCCAGAATCCAAGTCCCAATCAGGGACCCCACCACTAGAAGGATGAAAATCGCCCCCATGGATAGGGAAACCCCTTTCACCATAGCTTCCTGCATTTGCTTCCATCTGAGACCAAGCCGGAGTCCAATCAATGCTGCCACTACAGCCGAGAGAATCAATGCAATTTGATTCGGCCCATAAGAAGCAGAATCACCAAAGAAATTCACCGAGGCAATAAGCAACACGAGCAGCACGGCTACCGGAAACAGAGACTGCCAGATACTGGGCTTAGATACCATAACGATATCTTATGTCTCGGAACCAGACTCGTGTTTCTCCACGCGAGTGCGTGCGATCTTCAGATATTCTTCTGTGCTGAGGCCCGGCTTGAAGGCATTGAAGTAGTCATCCTTCAACTTCTTCGCAACCCCCGAGAGAAGAATCAGTGCCAAAACATTCGGAATCGTTACTAAGGCAAGAGCAGTATCCCCGATCCCCCAAATCGTATTCAAACCCGCAACAGCACCAAGAAAATGCATGATCACAAATACGGTCTTGTATGGAAGAATGGATGTCTTCCCAAAGAGATACATGGAACAGCGGTCACCGTAATAGCTCCATGAGATCGCAGTAGATATTCCAAACAAGAGTACACATAAGATCACAAGATATTTCCCAAAACTCCCCAGTCCCTGTTCAAATGCAAGTGCGGTCATAGGGGCACCATTTTCGACCGCCCCCCCATAGAGAATAGTGTATTGCCCTCCGTCCGCCGCAATAGCAATATTCTCTCGCGTGTTGATGACGCCGGTAAAGAATATCGTTTGCTCTTCGTTAACAAAAAACTGATCAATCGGTACCTCATGCCATGCAAACATGATCTCGTCGCTTTCACTTGGAACGGGAATTCCCTGATCAATAACGATTTCTGTGGGAATTTTCTCAATCTCAACAGGCCTGTATCGTCCATTGACCTCCTCAACATAAGACACATCTCCCTCCCCTATGGTAAGAGTCGTATCAACTTTATCCGTCCATACACCAGTGGTGAGCACGACCAACGCAGTAATCGTACAAATCACAATCGTATCAATGAATGGCTCCAGTAAGGCAACCGCACCTTCAGAGACCGGCTCTTGGGTCTTGGCAGCAGAATGCGCAATTGGAGCTGATCCCTGCCCCGCCTCATTTGAAAATAAACCGCGGCGAACGCCCCAGAGAATCGTCTGAATAAGAACGCCAATCCCCGTACCCGCAACGCCAGCAGTTGGATTGAATGCTTCCGTAAAGATGCTGGCGAATGCTGGAAAAATCCCATTTGAGTTGATCGCAAGAATCACGATTCCACCAGCGACATAAAGCAATCCCATTGCCGGGGCCAGAATACTGGTAACACGTCCAATTCTAGAAATACCACCAAGAATCACCACCCCTACGATCGCCGAGGTCACACTTCCAGTAATCCATGTAGGGATGGCAAACTCGGCATTTATAAGATCCGAAACCGTATTTGCTTGGATTGCATTGCCGCTCATGAATGATGTGAGAATCATTGCACCGGCAACCAGCATCGCAAGGGGCTTAAATGCTTTTCCCAGACCATGCTCTATGTAGTACATCGGACCACCAGAAACCGTACCAAGTAGTTTTGTCCCAGATTTATCTACTTGACGGTACCTCTGTGCAAGGGTGACTTCGGTAAACTTGGTACACATGCCCAAGAGGGCCGTGATCCACATCCAGAAGATTGCTCCAGGACCTCCCCAATGAATGGCAAGGGCAACCCCAGCAATATTCCCAATCCCTACCGTGGCAGATAATGCAGTGGTGAGTGCCTGAAAGTGTGAGACATCGCCTGCATCCTCTGGATCATCATATTTTCCCGTTGCAACCTTGATGCCATGTCCAAACTGACGAAACTGCACAAACCCCAATCTAAAAGTTAGGAATAATCCGGCCCCAAGGAGGATAACGAGTAATGGATAGGCTAACAGGCTATCAATGAACTGCTGAATATCTAATAAAATTCCCATGTGAATATTGGTGTGTCGATACACTAAATATAGTTATCCGTACCTTTTCTCTGCTCTGCAATAGAAGCAGCAAGGAGTACGGCTTGGATCATGCTCCCAGCATCTGCCTGATTTTTCCCTGCAATGTCAAATGCTGTACCGTGATCAGGGGAGGTACGTACGATTGGTAAGCCCGCAGTAAAATTTACACCACTACCAAATGAAAGTGTCTTGAACGGGATTAATCCCTGGTCATGGTACATAGCCAGGACTCCGTCGTACCCACAATATTGTCGATTTCCAAAAAACCCGTCAGCGGGGAATGGCCCTAATGCAAGAATCCCGCGGTTCCCTGCTTCCTTGATGGCCTTGATTATCACATCTTTCTCTTCATCACCGAGAACTCCACTCTCACCAGCATGAGGGTTCAAGCCGAGGACTGCAATCTTAGGGCGAACAATCCCAAAATCCCGCATTAGCGATGCACGCACACGTTTAAGTTTGGCAATCAGTCCATTGGTGGTTAGTCGTCCAGCCACTTGATTCAATGCGATATGTCCGGTCGCTAAGCTAATTCGCAATTCATTGGATACCATCATCATGACCTTCTCCTTGACTCCTGTCTTCTTTGCCAGATACTCAGTATGACCAGGAAAATTATAACCTGCGAGAACAATTGCAAGCTTAGAGATTGGAGCTGTAACCAGTGCACTCACTTCACCTTGCCGTGCCAGACGGATTCCCTCGTCCACAGAATCCATGGCCATACAGCCAGCGCGTGGAGTCACTTCTCCCATCTCAACTGCCACATCTTGATCTTTGGCAGTATCAACGATACGAACCCCGCGTTGAGGAAGTGGCTCATCTAAGCTATATGTATGATTCGGAAGACGCCTCCCCAACGCTTTTGCATGAAGTTCAAGAACCTCCGCCGAACCTATGATCACCGGCTCTATACGCTTCATCAAAAGGGGATCATCCAAACACTTCAAGACCACTTCGGGGCCAATCCCGTTCGGATCCCCCAATGTAATGGCAATCCTCGTGCGTTCTTTGGAGTCCTTGGTCACTGGATTAGCGCTTCTTCGGATAAGCGTAATCTCGAATATACTCCGTTAGAAGTCGAACACCAAATCCAGTGCCTCCAGCTGGCCTGTACGGTAGGGATTTTTGCAAAAATGACGGACCCGCCATATCTATATGAATCCACGGGTAGTCTACAAAGTTTTCAAGAAATTTCGCAGCAGTAATACTCCCAGCTTCACGGTTGCCAATATTTTTGATATCTGCAACATCACTCCTGAGTGCATCGGCATAATGAGCATGCATGGGCATGGGATGGATGAGATCGCCAGTACGTTCCGCAACCTTGATGAATGCATCCAACCGATCAGTAGAGTCCACATCGTTCTGGGTCATTACTGCAGCAACTTGGCTACCGAGTGCCACGACTTGTGCACCGGTCAGGGTAGCAAGGTCAATTACGATTTCCGGACGATACAGCTTAGCATAGGATAATGCGTCTGCGAGAATCAGTCGCCCCTCTGCATCGGTATTCAAGACTTCCACGGTCATTCCCGAATGCATCTTTAGCACATCACCAGGCACATAAGCATTTTGTCCTGGCCGGTTATCCGTTGCAGGAATAAGCCCAATCACATATAGTGGGACATCCAATCGGGCAATTGCTTCCATGGCGCCAATCACTGCTGCCGCGCCTGCCATGTCGGCTTTCATGTGGTCCATGGAACCTTTAGTGGGCTTAAGGGAGAGTCCACCAGTGTCATAGACGATCCCTTTCCCGACAAGAACCACTGGCTGAGAGTTCCCGGCTTTGCTGGGTTTCCAAGTCATTTCAATTAAAACGGGAGGTTCCATGCTACCGCGATTGACTCCCAAAAGACCTCCCATTTTCTCCTTTTCGATATCTGCCTTATCCCAGATAGATACCTCATACCCATGTTTTCGGCCAAGACGTTCGACGATCTTGCCAAGCATCATCGGGGTTTTGTCATGTGGCGATAGATTGACTAAGTCACGTGCAGTCATGGTGGCCTCAGCTTCGACGCGACCTCGCTCGGCTCCCCGGCGAGCAGATTTTTCATCACGAGCTGCATGTAAGACTAATCGCTCCGTAGCAGTTTTTTGCTCGTCAGGCTGTGTCTTGTAACGGTCAAATTCATAGGCTGCAAGCATAAATCCTTCCACCAGAGATTGTCCTGCTGCTTCGGAGTCTATCTCTGAATCAGGCACACAAAGCCCAACTGTCGTTGCTTTGGTGTTCATGGCTAATCGTGTACCCGCCGCAGCTGCTTTGCGAAGCCCATCACGATTTATATTCTCAGCATCTCCAAGTCCAATGACTGCAACTCTGTGAGCCCGTCCCTCTGAGGGATAGCATAACAGCGTCTCTTCCGGTCGGCCCTCAAAATCAATTAATGCGGTTGAGAGCGTCTGCCCTATTGGTCCGCCAATCTGTGCCGCGCGCGCTCTGGCAAGAGATCGAGCTACTGGAATGATAAGTAAATCAACGTCCAAATCTTGGAGACTAAGAGTGGTAACGGAAACTTTCATTATTTGGAATTGGAAAATGCATTTATATAAACTTTTTCTTCTTCAGCCACGATAAGAGGCTCGCCGCCTTCAAGGGACTCAGGGATTGCTTCCAGAACCCTCTCTACGGCATCCCTGAGGGGGAGTCTGATGAATGCTCCGGCTGCGTTATGGTGTCCGCCGCCGCCATAGGTTTGAGCCCATTGATCCATTCGATAATTTCCTTTGGATCGAAAACTAACCTTGACTCCATCTTTGATTTGCGTGAACAACAGCGTAACATGAACCCCACTGATGGACATGAGCATATCTGATACCCCATGGATTTCGGTAGAATCTGCATCCGTTGAAGTAAGCATACGCCGTGGGATCGTGACATAGGCAAGTTTCCCATCACACAAAAACATGACTCCTTGCAAAATCATCGAAATCAGACGAGGCCAAGAGCGGCTATGATTCTCATATACACTTGAATAAACTTCGGGAGGTGGCTGGCTTCCACGCTCAAGTAGATCTGCGGTGATCTGATGAATTTTCGGCGTTACGGCAGCAAAACGAAATGAGCCCGTATCGGTCATCAGTGCAGTATACAAGGCTGTGGCGATCACCGGATCAATCAAACTCTGGTCATGAGCACTAATCAGGTCATAGATTAATTCTCCTGTGGCTGCGGCATTCTCATCGCGCAACGCCCAAGTAAACCAGGACTCTGGAGCCGTATGGTGATCAATGAGCAAAACGGGTCCGGAGTACAGATCAAGCGCTCTCTCAACCGTTTTACCCAGACGATCTCGGCTGTTGGTATCCACGACAATAAATAAGTCCGCCCGAGAAACAGCATCCAGATTGTTCAGTGTATTTCCAGTTCTAACAGCCTCCGAGCCGGGCATCCAATCCAAGTTGGGGGGCACAGGATCGGAGTTAAACAGAACGACATCTTTCCCCAATTTTTCAAGAAAACGTCCAAGTGAAACCTGCGAGCCAATTGCATCACCATCAGGGCGCTGATGAGTAGTGATCACAAAACGATCATGATCCAACAGAACCCCTAAGATGTCTTTCAACATGGCATTGGCCAAATGACGTAATCAGCAACTAGATATTTTTGTTTGAGACCTACGCCAAAGCAACCCCAACGGCGAGAGCGTGCAAAAGAGCATCCTCAAAGTGCGGCGTTATATCAGCCCTAATAAAGTGTGAACCGAAGTATAAACCGAACAGACACATTCAACCAACTTTTTTAGGACTTGTTCGGAATTGTTATATCGTCTTTGTTAAGTAACTGAGCCTTGATGGTTAACCAGAACCAGTCTCAACTCCCATGTTCAGTTCCCTAGATCTCTCAAAGATACAGGGGAGAGAAAGTAGGAAGCAGAAGCTAATCAATCTGCTCAGAAATGGACAAAGGCACAAGCAAACGCTCCGAAGTCACCTCCATCGAATCCGATGAATCGCAAAGACCAATAGCCAAAAAAACCAGTATCAAGATATGGGATAGAGGAAAAATACTAAACTTCATGGCACCAAAAAATTGCGAACTGAGACGAACAATCAGATTGATGTAACGGGTAAGGTAACGCTTGAAAATATGTGGCTAGTCTCCACTCTGAACGATTGCAGTGCAGTGCGTGTTGAATACCGAGCAGACGCATACAGTTTAAAGCTACCGAAAATGTACGAATTGGCCCGTCTGCACTGCGTTACCCATCTCTGAATGCATCACCATATGATACAAGTAATGTCCCGACGGAAGCGATTGCCCCTCTACCTCAATCTGCTTTCCCCATCCTGCGGATAAATCTACCGGTGGAACCGTCAGCACACGCTGTCCTAACATATCAATGATCTCCACGGTCACACGGGCAGAGAAAGGAAGATCAAATTGCAAATTTGTTGATCTCTGGAAAGGGTTGGGATAATTCCCATGCACTACGAATGTTTCCGGCAATGTCGTCTCCTGCTCAACCTGCACAGGAGAATCTCCTATAAGTTCAAACCGAGCACGTATGGGGACTACCGTCTCGTTGAATAAGTATTCATCAGCAACAAATAAGCTTGTCCACAGTGGTATCCATGCATTATCCACGTATACATGTGATAAGTCTTCCATAGCATAGGGAGCTAATCCCAAAAATAGAATATTATCGTCGTTTCCTGCATCCCCATATGCAATATGGATCACATCCGGTAAGGCATCAATTCCCTCATTTGAAAGATCCAGTTCAAAAAAATCCAATTCTATATCCGAGAATCGGACAAAGTCTCTTGGGTCGTCAATTACTTTTGAAAACAGGACATCTCCCGGTCTACCCCCATCATCCGAATAAATGTAGACCGTTAGGTCTCGGGGGGAAGACGGGGAATAGTCTGGTCTCCGAAACTGATTGTCATAGTAAGGTGCCAGCCAGATACGATCAATCCGAACCTCCCGATCGTCTCCTGAGGATATCTTAGGAATGAACCGGGTAGACCATCTATCATGATCTAATGACCGTAAGATGATAGTGGCATCAACATCCGCCTCAAATAGTCTTCCCTGATCATACTGAATGTACACGAATTCTGAATTGTCTGATGGAGAGTCCTTTTTCATTCCGATCGTGCAAGATTCATTAGAATTAGGCACCAGCCCAACTTGGCACACTCCGTCCTCAGATACTGCTTCAGTAAAGTTCTCAACATTCCGAGCGTGTGAGTCCACGACCATCGTATGAAAAGCCCCGGAGTGCTGTGAATTAGCTGAATCCGGGAGTTGCATACCAGAATCACTCGTAATAGTCTTGTACAATGTCTCAATCTGTGCCTGTATGGGTGTAGACGAACCCACTGACACCAGTACCACCAAAATACTTGCTATTAGGTTGCGCATAATATTGGACCTGTTAAATATTTGGGGGAGACACCTTTGTCTGTATTGCTCTTTCATGGAGACAACTTTGAGTTTTTTACGAGCCCCCGCAAAACCTCCGTCGGTAAATCTTTTGAAAAAGATCGTCCTCTAAAGTTTCTGACTGGTGGATCCAGTCAGATTAGACGAGATTTTCTGGGAGCATATCTGCTTTTGCAAAACGCAAAACAGCATTTATGTGTAACCATAATCAGTGGATCTGGATCCCCCTATTTTGCATCTCCCAAAGTGTCAAATTCAAAAAAACGGAGGCTCTCATAGAAGATAACATACAAATTTTTTATGTCTCCTCCAGAAGGAGTTATTCCCCTGTGTGGAAGCACAATCGGGTTCGTAGCCCGAACGATATAACTCATTCGTGTTTGGGATGATGTTTATGGAGGGTTTTTTGCTTTGCCCCGGTTGCATGCGAACGAGTGTATCGGACTTCACTTGTGCGGTGGACCGAGACAGTATTGAATATTTTAAGGACTCATGGATTGAATGAGCACCCGTTTCCCGATTAGCTGCTTCAATCGCTGTGCGGTTGGTCCGGCAGAGCATCGTGACCAATACCTTTACAAGTGCACTCAAGGAATTTGCGGAAGCAAAATGCCGACTCGAATCCATGAAGCATGGATCAAAATAGCCTATATATTGAGATCCAAAACAGCGACTCAGTGAGACTCGAAATAGCCACTGGCGGACTTATTCGTGTTCTTGCGTTCTTTATTGACCTTGTCGTTCAAATGTGTCTGTCTTTATTGATATTTCTTTCGTACGCTCATTTTGAAGATTTCCTTGAATATTTTCGTAAGAAGTCTCCTTTGAGTTGAATCCAGTATGCAGGCTACATAACTCAATATAGAAGTGCATTGGCAATGATCGGATTGGCCATGTTTTGGTATAAGCCCAAGTTCGCTATATTTCTCTTAAGAACCCATGGATTTTGTTGCACTTTTCTACTATTCCCCCCCTGAATGACCGATTTGGGCCTGAACCCTTATATCCTGGCTCCCTTTTGGTCATGTTTTGGAAATTTCTGCTAAAAGGTCGTCATAGCATTATTCTGGTGCTTTCTGGAGCCCCCAGTTCCTACTCTTCCATGCCCTCTTATCATATTTGGGTATTCTGGACGAAGTGAGCCACCGAATACAATTGAAGTGAGTCTGGGGATTGGTAACTCATTTGGCCGGAATATGCAATTCATGTTAGTGTATACTGAGATCCAATTGGGGACTTATTGGTGTACAATTTGAGTCTCACTGGTGTACAAATTCATCGCAATACATATAAGGCCAACGGATCCCTAACCACCGGCTGGTATGCGTCGCAGAAGTTGGAACCCTAAACTCCAGCTATAGGTGAATTCAGAAGAGAAAGTGGGGAGTAGAAACTGATCAAGTCTGCTCCCGAAATGGAGAAAGAACGCTGTCGTAACAACTCTAAGTCATCCATGCCGGACTCAATGAATCTCAGAAACCACTATCCAGAAAAAATCGGTCTCAAATATGGGATAGAGTGAAAATGCTTAACCTTGTGGCTCCAAGAAATGATGAACTTGGGACGGACAATCAGATTGGTACAACTGGCATGGTAATGTCCAGAAAGAACAATGCGACCAGTCTCCACTCTAAGAAAATTGAAATATAGAGCGCATCAGATATCCTGCAAGCAAAACGGTCTGAGACTACCGGAAATGCACGAATTGGCCCGTCTGTATTGCATTGCCCATTTCTGAGTGCATCACCATACGATACAAGTAATGTCCCGACGGAAGCGATTGTCCATCTACCTCAATCTGCTTTCCCCATCCTGCGGATAAATCCACAGGTGGGACTGTTAGCACACGCCGTCCTAACATGTCAATGACCTCTACGGTCACGCGGGCGGAGGTGGGAAGATCAAACTGCAAATTTGTTGATTTCTGGAAAGGGTTGGGATAATTCCCATGCACCACGAACGTTTCCGGCACGGTCGTCTCCTGACTGACCTGTACAGGAAACTCTCCTTGAAGTCGAAATCGAGCACGTATGGGAATCACCGTCTCATTCAACACATTCATACCACCAATACTGCCTGTCCACAGCGGTATCCACACACCATCTAAATATATATGTGACAAATTCTCCGTAACATAGGGTGCCACTCCCATGACCAGAATATTATCATCGTTTCCGGCATCCCCAATTGCAATGTGGATCTCATCTGGCAGAACACCAATCCCCTCGTTTGAGAGGTCAAGTTCAAAAAAATCCAAATCCAAGTCCCTTACTTGGGTAAAGTCTCTTGGATCTTCAATCATCTTAGAAAACAAGACATCGCCCGGTATGCCCCTATCATCCGAATAAATGTAGATGGTCAGATCTCGGGGAGCAGATGCGGGCAAGGTTGAATTCTGAAATTGATTATCAAAGTAAGGTGCTAGCCAGATACGATCAATCTGCACCTCTCGATTATCTGCCGAGGAGCCCTTCGGAGTGAAGATGGTAGAATATCTTGGTGTACCTTGTCTACCAAAAAAGACCCCTCCCCCATCATCAAAAGCAGATACCTCTCCCTCATCGTACTGAATGTCAACGAATTCAACCTGCGATGAGTAAATTTCAATCATAAACTGCAAACTGGCCGTGTTCCCACTTGCATCGGTCGCCGTGTAGGTGTAAGCTACGGGTGAAGATGTAACTTCCGCCGGTGTTCCACGAATAGTTCGGTTTGAAGCGTCAAAGTTCAATCCAGCAGGTAATTCAGGCCTCAGGGAGTAACTGATCGGTAATTCACCTCTTGTGGCCTCCGGCAGAATCAACGGGGTAATGGTCTGTCCCTCAGAGAAAATTTGATCTTCAACCTGTTGCGCAAAATGCAAGGAACCATCTGTGGGACCGAGTTGGAACCGAGCACGTATGGGGATCACCGTCTCGTTGAATATATTTTCTCCGTTAACAAATATATCCGTCCAGAGTGATCCCCATTCACCATCCAAATTTAAATGTGATACGTTTTCAGTGGCATAGGGCGCAACTGCCAGAGCCAAGTTGTTCTCGTCATTCCCTGCATTCCCATAGGCAATGTGGATCACATCCGGTAGAACACCGATTCCTTCGCCTGAGAAGTCAAGTTCAAAGAAGTCCAAATCGAAGTTCCTTACTTGGGTAAAGTCTCTTGGATCTTCAATTACCTTTGAAAACAGAACCACCCCCGGTCTGCCCCCATCATCCGAATAAATGTAGACGGTCAGGTCTCTGGGGGCAGATGGTGGCAAGTTCGTATCTCCAAACTGATTATCAAAGTAAGGCGCAAGCCAGATGCGATCAATCCGCACATCCCGCGTATCGCTTGAAGATGTCTTGGGAGTGAACCGAGTAGACAGTATCACATTAGCATCAATCTCTGCAAAGGGAGAGATACCATTTTCAAACTCAAATACCTTTCCCTGATCGTACTGAATGTCAACGAATTCAGAATAATTGGAGGGACGAATTATTTTCAATCCGACTGCGCACCATTCAATAGAATTGTACATCTCAATTGTTTGGCACCCTCTGGGCTCTGCTACTCTTTCTACAAAACTGTGGATATTTTCAACTTGTAACTCCAAGTCTACCGTATGAAAAGCTGAGGAACTCAGTGAAGGAGCAGAATGAGAGAACCGCATACTGGGGGCAATCACGGTAGTCTCATACAGTTGCACCTCAATCTGTGCTTGTACATGTGTCAGAGCCCCCACTGACCCTAGTAACACCAAGGTACTTGCTATTAGGTTTCGCATGATACAGATCTGTTACAGATTACATTCTTATTTATATTGCTCTCTCATAGAGGTAACTATGTTTTTAAGCAAGCCTTTGCAAAAATCCCTTATCGGGAGATTTTAGAAAATTCTGGTTTTTCTTCGGTCTCTGATTAGTCATCTGAACAAATTGGATGTGATTTTAAAGGGAGCAAATCTTACTCAAGATTCAAATCAAGTCTTTGCTGGGGCAAACTTCTTGGACTTTGGCTTTATATTTTATGTCTCAAAAGGTGTCAAATACAAGAAATTCGAAACTCTACTTTTTAACTATGAGAAAATATACATGATTTTTATGTTTCCCGTTAGCACGAGTTGTTCTATGGATAGAAGATCTTTCGGATTATACCCACACGAGAGGCAAAACTTGAGCGCATCTTGCCCTCAAGACTGGGATAAGAGACGGAATGTACCAAGAATACTCACCTAAGAAAATACGGTCAATCCAGACAATTGATGACCAGTGTCAGCCAGAAAATAGCTATGTACCTACTCCCGAATAAGTTACAGCAAACCCTGTAAGAAGCCACCTGATGTTCCGAAGATATACCTTCCCTTTCAAGAATATTCCAACTGCTTAGTCATGATCCTTCAAAAGTTTGTGGAAATAGTCCCGAATCTTTCTTTTATCATACTCATCAAGTTCATTCCCAGTTACTTGACGGGCTTTGGAAAGGAGATGCCCATCAATCTCATGGGGGTAGCCAGCGACCTTTTCTTCCTCGTAGTTCACTTGCCTTTCCCTCGGGGAGGCTATTAATGACTTCCTGAGCAACGGCTTTGAGGAGATTTCCTTCCTGATTCAATTCGCTGGACTCGGGAGAAGGGGACTTTGAAATAAATGCTTCTAAATCAGTGGATTTCCACACATGTATGACATCAACTTCTTGACGCAGAAGGTTGGATTGGTTACTCTTTGCAGGCTTGATACCCAACAAATGAACTCGGATGCCATACTCCTGAGCCATGGTCACTCCTACCCTGATATCTTCATCTCCCGTCAGCAGAACACAACTAGACATGGCCCTGTTGCGTGCCAATGTAATCATATCTGTCACGATCAGGGAATCCACACCTTTCTGCTCACCACGACTGTTGATGAGCCCTGGCCGAACTTTGACATTAGATAAACGAACTAGTTCTGTATGCTGGGGTGTAGGATGCGGGTAGGCACCATCATACTAGTATATCCGAAGTAGCTCTAACTTTGAATGCTCCTCTGCTACTGTTCTTAACCTACCTTCAATCGCAGCATAATTCAACGACACATCTTCTCGCTTAAGCCGCTCCCCAAATAACTCCTTGGTCCCCGCCGCGAAGAGATAACCCGCATCAACAAACACAGCGAAGCGTTCCATACACCGGGAAAAATGAGCAAAAATTAAAGGCCCCCTCAGGGGCCCCTTACTAGAATTGCTTTAATTACGAGCAATTACGACAAACACACGGAAAACTATTGACAATGTTCCAATTTTCGGTATAAAACTTTTCTCTGTGAATTCCCCTCAGATCAAGTTTAATCTTATTGAACCGCTTGAATATCCCAAAATCATGGGATTAACAGGCCAAAGAACAGGCTTAGGCTGCCTCAGGGACATTAGCGCTAACTTGTTTGCGATCAATTATTTTGGGTTTTATGGAATCACTCAATGGATAACCATGCCTCGTTTTGACGGGGAAGAACAGATTCCGGTGATACTTGCTCCGAAAGTAGAGCCTTGCTGATACGTTCCATTCGTGCTCCCTGAGAGCCCTTGACCAAAATCACATCTCCATGTTCGGGTAGATAGATCCTTCCATGAATAAGCTCCGATGCGAGCTCCTCTGAACTGTAAAAGCCACATACATTTCTCCTTAACTCTGAAGATAACTCCTCCGCTCCGATCTCCATCCGCGACCCACAGCAATAGACATGATCTGCAATCGTAGAAGCTTTTCTCAAAATTGCGCCATGCGCCTTCTGTTCAGAATCGCCTAACTCTAACATATCACCCAGAAACGCGATTCTTCGTTTGGCAGTCTGCTGACGTAACACATTCAGCGCAATATGCATGGCGTCTGGACTGGCATTGTAGGAATCATCAATTAACAGCGCCCCTCCCCTTGCGGGGAGCCGATTCAGTCGTCCTTTTTCCGGTTTGAGTCCACTTAAGGCTTCGTTGATCATTCTCGGATCTATCCCCACAGCGATTCCCGCAGAAAAAGCGGCCAGCATAATATATATGACATGCTCCCCAAGCAAGGAAATCTTCGCCTGGATGTCCCGAGGGGTAACATCTGCATTGGCAACTGTGCCATACATCAGAGTTTGACCTCCACATTCGACAGCCATCGCACGAGTGTACTCATCATCTGCATTTAAGCAGGCTACACCTGTTGTCCCAAGTGCCCGAACAAGTTCACTCTTTTCCTCTTGGACCCCCTCTATTGAACCAAGCGTTTCCAAATGAACGCCGCGAACATTCGTGACAATTGATAGGTCTGGACGAAAATACTCGCAGATTTCTTTCAGATCCCCCTTATTTCTGGCACCCATCTCCAGTACAAGGCGTGTATTGGGTTGGAGATCAGTATTTGCTACCGTGAGGGATAAGCCCAATAAGGTATTCAAGTTGCCAACCGAAGAGGTAACAGGACCTGAGGTCTGCATAACCTGGGTGACAGCATTACGGGTTGTGGTCTTACCGACAGAGCCCGTAATGGCAATCACCTGAGCATTTGCACTCTTTATCTTATTGCGGGCAATTTGGGCGAGATAAGCAATTGAATCTTGAACGAGCGTTATCCTGTCTTGAGATACATGCGCCAGCGCCCGCTCAACGATAGCTCCACGCGCACCCTTGAGGATTGCCTCATGGACAAAATCATGTCCATCATAGCGATCTCCACGAATCGCTACATAAGTATCTCCTTCGCGTAATGTGCGTGTATCCGTTGAAAACGTCATGATTGTAGGAAAGTCAACTGAGAGCGTCGTTCATGGGCATCAAACGCATCTTGAATTAATGCGTCAATAAGCTCGGAAAATGAGATACCAGAATGATTCCAGAGAGAGGGATACATACTCACCGAAGTGAATCCAGGAATCGTATTGACTTCGTTCACTAATACCCGATGATTCTCCTCAAGAAAAAAATCTACACGCGCCATCCCGCGACACTCGAGTACCGTACATACTTTACGGGCTGTATCCTGAATCTCCTGCATTACCTTCTCTGGCAAGGATGTCGGAATGAGGAGGTCCGTTGCGGACTCATCTATGTACTTTGCCTCGTAAGAATAAAACGATGCCCTAGTCCTAATTTCACCGCAAATAGAAACTTGGGAGGGATTTCTGCCCAAGACAGCACATTCAATCTCGCGCCCTTTAATTGCCTCTTCAACCAACACCTTATCATCATACTGGAAGGCAAGCTCCACGGCTGGCTGATATTCATTCAATGATTCAACACGAGTGATTCCAACCGATGATCCAGTATTTGAAGGCTTCACAAAGAGAACGGGACCAAGTCTTCGTGCCAAATATTCATAGCTTGGAACATTGATTTCTCTATTACGGATGACGCTAAATTTGGGGACGGCCATGCCTGCGTCTCGCAAAAGACGTTTGGACACATCTTTATCCATGCATACCGATGATCCGAGAATCCCTGCCCCAACACAGGGAATCCCATACATTTGAAGTAATCCTTGAATTGCACCATCCTCTCCATTCGCTCCATGGAGAACTGGAAATGCAACATCCACATGTACCGATTCTTTTGATCCTTCTACGGGCTCTAACAGACCATCAGAGTTAAGAAATACCTGCTCTCCTTGGCGGTTCAAATCAAAATTTGGTGCTCCAGATTCCATGATTGAATTGACTCGAATCCACTTTCCGTCTGGATCAATACGAACCAAGGTGACGTGATAACGCTTGAGATTTATAGCACGATAGATACTCGTAGCTGAAAGAACAGAAATTTCGTGTTCAACTGACTGCCCTCCAAAGAGGAGGACAACATGTGGCAGGGATAAATTTGGATGCGCTGTCACGGCTGGTGCTCTACTAAATGTCCTTTGTTGTAAATAGCCCATGCCCGCCCAGTCATGGATGTGCCTACAAATGGAGTATTTCGACTCTTGGAATGAATATGTTCTGATTCAAAGGTCCAGCGACTCGTCGCATCGAAAATTGTCAGATTGGCCTTTGCATCAGGTTCAAGCACAGGCAGATCAAGTCCCAGAATTCTACGGGGAGCAATGCATAAC
Organism: Rhodothermales bacterium; assembly: GCA_965209015.1. Lineage (GTDB taxonomy): Bacteria > Bacteroidota > Rhodothermia > Rhodothermales > Bin80 > Bin80. The sequence goes on from OZ242367.1 coordinate 2,069,708, forward strand.
TTATACACTGCCTCAGCAACACTTAACAGTTGAGTAGCGATAAGATGTTGACCCGTGAGTCCCCAGGCCGTTTCAAGGCCTATAATTCCGAATGGGGCGGTAGCAAAATCGGTCTCTTTCTCAAAGGCAGCATGAGGAGCATGATCAGTACAAATTGCATCAAGAGTTCCATCACAGATTCCATCCCGAATCGCTTCCACATCCTCTGCTGTCCTTAGAGGTGGATGCATTTTTGTGTGAGCATCAAGGCCAGATTGCTCAACCGCTTCATCGGTTAGTGAAAAATGATGAGTGCATGCCTCCGCAGTTACATGGATTCCCTTTGCTTTTGCCTCTCGAATCATGGCAGTTGATCGAGCAGTAGATACATGGGCGACATGCAAGTGCCCGCCGGTGAACTCTGCTAACATAAGGTCCCGCGCAAGCATGGACTCCTCAGAAAATGTAGGGATTGGTGTCAAGCCCAGATGCGTGGAAATAAGTCCCTCGTTCATATGCCCCTTAGGACCAAGAAAAAGATCCTCCATATGATTGATGATCGGCTTCCCTACAACCTTGGCATATTCAAGAGCACGGCGCATCAAGCTCCCATCTTGTACAGGGGCGCCATCATCACTGAATCCAACAGCCCCAGTGGAAGCTAATTCAGCCATCTCAGATAAACTCTTCCCTAAACGTCCGCGAGAAACACAGGCGATGGGGTGGAGATCTACCGGTAATTCTTCCGCTCGCTTGATCAGTGAGTGAACGGCTTCGCGATTGTCAATGGGAGGTGTTGTATTTGGCATACATGCAACTGCCGTAAAACCTCCAAATGCTGCAGCTCGGCAGCCAGTTTCAATCGTTTCCTTATGCTCTTCCCCAGGATCACGAAAATGAACATGCATATCCATCCAGCCAGGAGAAACCATTCGGCCCTCAGCTTCAAATATTGGCTCACCAGAAACTCTGAGTTCAGTCCCTATTTCTGCAATCATGCCGCCCTGAATACGCACATCTCCACGCTCAATTTTTCCGCTTACCGGGTCAAGAAGTAATCCGTTTTGAATGAGAAGATCTGGTGTCATGCAGTAGATGATCTAGCTTAATGATGATGAAGATACATATTTTGAGGTTATACTCTCCACGAAACAATTGAATCATTTTACGGTTATTTCTCGGGAAAATAACGCTTAAACTCATTCCCCTGCTTGACCGATTACTCATTCGCTCCTAGCGACAACCAAACTCTCATACTTGATCATCCATGCCACGAAAAACCAAAGAAAAACACGAAATTAACATTCTGATTGTTGAAGACGAAGAAGATATTGCTGAAATTACCCGCCACTTTCTGGAAAAAGCAGGCTATAGCGTTGATGTAGCTTACGACGGTCAGCAAGCTCTCAGTCAGATCCAACCTTGGACCGACTTGGTAATCCTGGATGTCATGCTTCCAAAACTTGATGGGTTTGAGGTATGCCAACAACTCCGCTCAAAAGCAGCTACAGAAGACATTCCTATTATCTTCCTCACCGCTAAGTCGGAAGATGAAGATCATGTGCGCGGTTTAATGCTCGGTGGCGATGATTACCTAACCAAGCCTACTTCAATGGAAGTGATCTTGGCACGAGTACAATCAGCCCTCCGAAGGTCACAGGTTAGTGAAATTAAAACGATTGAGATTTTAGGGCTTACCCTCTATGTGGACGAGTACCGGGCTGAGTTTGAAGGGAAAGATCTTGGTCTCACTCTGACTGAGTTTGAACTGCTAAAATTCTTGATTAAACATCCTCGACAAGCCTACCACCGCAAAGAATTGTTAGAAACGATTTGGAAAGATTCTATGATGGTCACCAATCGAACCGTTGACGCTCATATGAAAAATCTGCGCGAGAAATTGGGAGACTTTGCCAAGTACATTCAAACTGTACGAGGCGTTGGATACCGCTTCAATAATGAATCCTCCACAGCAGATGGACACGAACATAGCTGACATTACAAAAGGCTGATGGCATGGCCATCCTACACCAGTAAATCCAGATTCCCGGCACGAGCGCCTGTACGGACATGGATGTTTCTTACGTTTGCCATTTTTGTTGGGATTGCCGCAGGTGGCGTGGGGTTCTATGTAACACTGGATTTAAGTAATCAAATTCGAAAGGCAGCCCATGTGTCACATCTTGTAGATACAGAGCAAATTGCCTCAATCTTATTATCTACTGGTCTGGACTCAACCGCATCTCGTAACTGGCTTAATGAATCCAGTCCAGCCATAGCAACACTCCTTCAGCTTGAAAATCTTCATGTATTTGTTGGGCACGGAGATTCACTCTATTGGAAGAATGATCCACTGGAAGATTTTATCAGGCAGGATATTCTCGCAAGCACCCCGGCTGATGAGCCTTTTTTTGACGTGATTCCCATTCAGAATGGGGATAGAGTGAAAGTAGGTGCTGTTCGTGAGGGAGAGACGGTTATAGGATTAGTGCGCCCTGTAAGTGCTCTCTACGTATTGGTTGCTAATTTGCGTGACAAGATGATCGGGGGGATTGGGCTCACATTATTTATGTCAATTCTTGGTGCTTGGGTCGCGTCCGCGCAGGTAACGAAACCCCTCCAAACGATCATGAGTGCCACCCGACGTATTATCGCAGGCGAGTATGGTACTCCAATTCGTGTATCCTCCCGAACCGCAGAATTTCAAGACCTTGGGCATCACCTTCAACATATGTCCAAAATTTATACAGAAAAGATCTACGAACTCGAGGATCTCACCCGGCTGCAAAATGAGTTCATCAGTAATGTGTCTCATGAAGTTCGCAACCCTATTTTTGCCATCAGCGGATTCTTGGAAGCTCTGGGAGCCTCCAAGCTTTCCAAAGAAAATCGCCAAAGATATACCGCGAGGGGGCTACTTAATTTGAAGCGTCTCAGTAATCTATTTAGTTCTCTCATCGAAATTGCCAGACTGGAGAATCGGGACCAGCCCCTTCGTGCTTCAAGATTTAACCTTGCCGAGCTTGTGTTGGATACAGAAGAGATGCTCTCCTATCAGGCTCAGAGGAAAGGACTGCAGCTTGTGTTTGACCGTGAAGATCTTTGGGTCTATGCGGACGAAGATCTGATCCGAAGTGTCTTTGTGAATCTGGTTGACAATGCGATTCGATATAGCAAAGCTGGGACGGTCCGTTGTCATTTTCAACAACGTCTCAAAAAAGTTCGAATTGAAATTATTGATGAAGGTCAGGGAATACCTGTGGAGCATTTGAGTTTGATCTTTGAGCGCTTTCATCGAGTAGATCTTGCTCGATCGCGACAAGATGGTGGATCTGGACTTGGTTTGGCAATTGTGAAACAAATTTTGCTGGAGCATGGAGAGAGCATTCATGTTGAGAGTATTCTTGGACGTGGATCCCGCTTCTGGTTTGAACTTCCCTGGGAACCTAAAATCCCCGAATCTACAGGAACCGTTTCAGGTGAAAACGGTAGCACTTAGGACTAAATGCTTAACGAAACATCTCATCCTAGGCAGATATCGCCGTGAGTGTAGCCTCCCCGAGACCACTCTTTATATTGTAACGTGAGCGTTTTTTGTTATCTTCTTCTACATGATGGTAGGTCTCCCCTCAGATCGTATTGGCTCCAATATTGACTCTAACGAGTCCAACGGCGGCATGGGCACGAATGGCCGCTCCCCTGCTATTCTTGCAACTGAACAGCTATCCGTAGCGGATGAGAACTGCTATGGCGAAGGACTTGAAGTTGAGCCGGTTGATCTTGGCGACTTTGATGAGTCGACGCTTCTGCATGTATTACAGACCATGTTGATCGCTCGGCTGCTGGATGGAAAAATGCTTGCCCTACTGAAACAGGGGAAAGGATTCTTTCACATCGGCTGCAGTGGCCACGAGGCTACTCAGACTGCAATAGGTCTTTTGAGTAAGCCGGGGCATGATTGGTTTTGCCCCTACTACCGGGATCTTGCCCTTGTGCATACCCTCGGCCAAACGATTGAGGAAACTCTTCTTGACCATTTAGCTAAATCTGAAAGTGTCAATTCTGGGGGACGTCAAATGCCTGCTCATTATGGTGCCCGTGATAAGAATATATTGAGTGCCTGCTCTTCGGTTGGATCTCAGTATCTACCTGCCCTGGGACTTGCCATGGCTTCCATGAAACGAGGATCAGATGCGTTTACGTTATGCTCAGGTGGAGATGGTTCAACCTCACAGGGTGCTTTCCACGAGGCTCTCAACTGGGCAGCTCGATGCAAAGCTCCACTTCTATTTTTGATACAGGATAACAAATACGCGATTAGTGTCCCGATTACGGAACAGACCGCTGGCGGGACTCCCTACAAACTTGCGGGAGGCTATGAAGGTTTAGCCAGATATCGAGTAGATGGCACTGATTTCTTTCGAGTTTATGCGGTCGCAAAAGCTGCAATCTCTCATTTACGGGCAGGGAAAGGGCCGGTTTGTATAGTTGCAGATGTGGTTCGACTTCTACCTCACTCATCCTCAGATAATCATCTCAAATATCGCACAGAAGAAGAGTTAATCCAAGATCAAACAACGGATCCCATTACTCGGCTCAAACATGCAATGATTGAAGCCGGAATGCTTACAACTTCCAAATATGACCTGTTGCGTGAAGAAATCAAGACCGAGATTAACGAGGTAACCCAATCTGTGGAGCAAAAAGACGATCCAGATCCTCAGCAGGCGGTCACCCATGTGTTCTTTGAGGGTGACCTAAACCTAGCGTACCATGTCAATGAGTCGCCAGGGAATCCTGTCGTAATGGTAGATGCGATTAACCACGCTCTTCATGAAGAGATGGAACGTGACCCGTCTATCCTCGTCTACGGGGAGGACGTAGCAGGACAGAAAGGTGGGGTCTTTACTGCTACCCGTGGACTCACCGCAACGTTCGGTACCGATCGCTGCTTTAACTCTCCATTAGCAGAAGCTTCTATTATTGGTACGGCGGTGGGACTGAGTGCAGCTGGATTCAAGCCAGTCGTCGAAATTCAGTTTGCAGACTATATCTGGCCTGCTATGCAACATCTGCGTAATCAAGTTGCTCCCCTGCGGTACCGGTCCAATAATGCATGGTCATGTCCCATGGTTATTCGTGTGCCCTGCGGTGGGTATATCCATGGTGGTTTATGTCATTCCCAGAATATAGAAACGATCTTTGGCCATATGCCTGGATTCAGGGTAGTGATGCCCTCATCGGCAGCTGATGCAAAAGGATTACTCAAAACCGCAATCCGTAGCCAAGATCCCGTGCTGTTTCTTGAACATAAAGCTCTATATCGGGCTGCAAGTGCCAGGGGACCAGAACCTGGTGAGGACTATTTGATCCCATTCGGAAAAGCTCATACAGTCCGCGAGGGAACTGATCTGACCATCATCACCTACGGCTTCCTAGTTCATAAGTGTCTGGCGGTCGCCCGACAACTCTCACGAGAAAATCAGATCTCTGTGGAAGTGATTGATCTCCGTTCTCTTATGCCTTTAGACTCCGAGTCGATCCTTGCCTCCGTTCGCAAGACTCATCGCCTCTTGGTCGTACATGAAGATCATGAATTTCTCGGATTCGGTGCCGAGATTGCCGCACAAATATCGGATATGGGATTCATCTATCTTGATGCGCCTGTGCGGCGTATAGGGTCTAAGTTCTCTTATGTGCCTTATGCCGAACCACTGGAGCGAGAAGTTTTGCCACAAGATCGTGATATTCTTTCGGCTGCTCGCTCATTAGTTGCGTGGTAGACTATTCCAAGAATAGATCCTGCGTACGTTCAAAGTCCCGTCCTGTCAGTCGATCTTGGACGCGTAGCTTCAACGTATATAACCCTGGTTCCTGCTGACTGGCATCCAGAATCTGATACAGAGATTGAACGCTCTGGGAACCACCTCCATCATAGCTGACGGAGACTCCTTCTTTCCCTCGACGGAATAAACCTCGGATCACACGGCGAACACGGCCATCCGTTTGTTTCGGCTCCAAGGTGATCTCTACGTTATAGTCTGTACTGCCTTCGGGATTTTGTGTTAACCCGTATACTTCGAAATACAGATAGATTGGCCAGTCCGTGGAGTAGACGCTCCAGGGGGCAGGAAAGATTGAGAGATTACTGCGAACAATCTCAGGAGCAGTCAACGGCTGGCCATCTTCGGTCTCCTCCACAGAATATGCGAGCATGATGTCGCTTAAAATCAGCCCCTCCTGATGATAATCGGGTACTGCAATCTGGCGACGCTGCACTGCCACGGTCTGTCCGCTGGCCGTTTCAAACTCCAGTGAGAGTTCATGTGTGCCGCTGGAGGCTTGAATCTCCTGAGTATCTACCCATAAATATTGTTCGGCAAATGACATGACCTGATTCGTTGGAAGACCATAGATCTTTCGGCGGCGCTCAACGAGGATCTCCCTTTGATCATCTACAAGAAATGTGCCTGCACTTGCATTGACTTCTATCATCTCCGCGGACGGATCATAGGAAGCCCCAAGTGGAATTCCAAAATTCACGATAATGTCCGTTTGCTGTTCAGTTCCCTTGAAGGAACTTACGAGAAAAGGGAGTTCAATCTGACGACCGGGGGCAATATACTCGTACCTCTGAGGCGTTTCACGAATCAGTTCTTTGGTAATTCGAACGTAGTCGTTTACATAGCTGTTGACTCGCTGTGCCATATCCTCCGCTGAAGGAGAATAGATCCGATATTCTCCATTGCGAAATGGATCTTCAAATACAAATCGAAAGTCGCCATAGTCCCAGATATTATAGGCGTTCATCTCTTCAAATGCCTGTCGCGCAGTGGAATATGCCGCACCAAAGGCTTGCTCTCCATCGACGGTCATTGGCGTAATTCCTGTGGTGTCCGCCGCTTGGGTTATAGTATTGACGATCGCGCCGATCACGGCCTGCCGTGCCGAAAATACGCCGTCTTCCTGAGGATGAAGGACAATGTCAGAGTCTGGCGGACCATATCGGATCATGATCTGTCCGCGTTCTGTTTCCCACCCCCGCAGATCTAATCTCTCTGATCCATAGAGTAAGTCTGCATAGGTCAGCCGGAAATAATGTTCTAACTTTCGCTCGTTATAGGGAGTCAAGAATCTAGGATCTTGGCTAGTCCAATACTGTGCTCGGTATGCAACGGGATCAAGTTCTTGCAGGCTTTTTTCCTCTTTCGTTAGAAAGAGTGATAGATCATCATAGGCTTGCCTTTCCTCTTCATCCATGAACTCAAACGCCGTCTCAAAGGAGCGATTGGCTGAATCCATTTCACCAAGCTGGTAATGGGTTATCCCAAAATAGCGCCATAGATCAGGATCCTCGGGGTAAAATCTGTACATCTGCCCAAGAGTATTCATAGCGTCCTCATACTCTCCTTTCAATGCATAAATCTGCATCATTTCATCATACACACTGCGCCTTCTTGGATCAGATTCCAAGGCTATACTCAGATGTCTGATTGCGCGTTGATACGCACGCTCGGCTCGTAGACTAAGATCTATGACGTTGACGCCAAGGGAGTTGAGACGGTCAATATCAAACTCATCACTCAGGAAGACCTGATTCGGGTTCAAATCTTCAAGGTCACCGAAGGCAGCTTCAGCATTATCAAGGGGCCCTATGGCGGTGGGAGATTCGAAATTACTGTAATCTACTTCGTCCGAGTTCCGCACACTTCCTGCGTACCCATAACTGACCGACGGTAGCATAATAGCATTACGATACCGCCAAAAATCGCGGATATACACTTTCCCTAATTCCTCGTGCGCATAGGCATTGTCTGCATCTAGTTTGAGAATTTTTCGCGCTGTATCCAATCGGCGTGATTCACGTAATCGATCTCCAAGGAATCCCCAAGATTTTAATTTGTACTGTTGTAGACGAGCAACTAGGTATTCGACATTTTCCGGCTCAAGTTCAAGAGCCCTTTCGATTGCCTTTCTCGCACGGCCTTCGTCAAATAGAGGCGTTTCAAAGTATACTCTGGAAATCAGAAAATGCGCTTCTGAAAGCTCTGGGTATTCCGACGCCACCCTCTCAAATTCGCGTACAGCATCTTCGTAACGCTCTGCCCGGAAAGCCTGACGTCCGACTTCCAGAAGATCAGACTGTGCAAAAACATGCGGAATCACCAAGCTAATGAGACAGTAACCAAAGAAAATCGTCAATTGCTTCATGTCTTAACCCAAGGAGTGAGAAAGAATAGGTGCCACTCGTTCAGTCCAACTTCGGCAAAAATGATGCCGCCCAGTTACTGGACAATCTGGACAAATCGACGCTTTCCAACCTTGACCAGAAAAGGCGTCTGGGCACGAATATCAATGATCAAACGACTATCTGTGACTTTTTGTCCATCAATACTGACAGCTCCCTGCTCCACCAGACGGCGTGCGTCTCCATTGGAAGAGGTTAATCCCGCCATGGTGAGTAAATTCAGTAGTCCAACAGGCCCCGCTGCTTCCGGGCGAAACTTTGGTACTTGATCTGGTACCTGTTTACGGATGACAGTACGTTCAAAATGTGAACGTGCATCTTCTGCTCCCTTTGTGCCATGATAGAGTCTGGTAATGGACAGGGCCAGACGATGCTTTGCATCTCGTGGGCGGTCAGTACATAACGTCCTGAGTAGAGGTAATTCGCGGGTATCTTCATCACTGGCAAGTTCAAAATAGCGATAGGTCAGGGAATCTGGAATTGACAGTACTTTCCCGTACATCACCTCTGCGGATTCCGTGAGCCCTATGTAGTTATTGAGCGACTTAGACATTTTCTCGGTGCCATCAAGTCCTTCCAGAATTGGAAGAGTTATACAAACCTGTGGCTCTTGACCTACGCTTTTTTGTATACTTCTCCCCATTAGAAGGTTGAATTTTTGATCTGTCCCTCCTAATTCGATGTCTGCTTCAATTTCTACGGAATCCTGAGCTTGAGCGAGTGGATAGAGAAATTCATGGATCCCAATGGCATCTCCCCGGGCATAACGCCCTGCAAAATCATCACGTTCCAACATGCGGGCAATCGTAGATTTGCCAGCAAGTCGAACGATATCCTCAAAAGATAGCTTCCCAAGCCATTCAGAATTATATACAATGCGTATGCGCTCAGAGTCCAGTATCTTTGAAGCTTGCTGAAAGTATGTCTCCCCATTACGGCGGGTCTCTTCTAATGAGAGTGCTGGCCGCATCTTTGAACGCCCACTTGCATCTCCAATCATGCCGGTAAAGTCTCCAACGATCAAGACAATTTCGTGACCAAAATCCTGAAACTGTCGCAGTTTTCTCAGTACCACCGCATGTCCGAGATGTAAATCTGGACGACTAGGGTCGCATCCTAATTTTACCGTAAGTGGTTTGCCCGTCGTAGATGCACGCTGAAGTTTAACGTGTAATTCCTCTTCCGGTATGATCTCCTGTACCCCACGCTTGAGATGCAGGACTTGCTCTTCTACTGGTGGAAAATGCATATCAGTATTGTTTCAGGGTACGCTCCAGTTGTCGTTTCGTATCCCGTTCGGTAATGTCCGCCCGCTTATCGAATAATTTTTTACCTCTCGCGATCCCAACTTCAACTTTTATCTTGCCACGATTCAGGTAAAGGCGAAGGGGGATCAATGTATTCCCTTTTTGTTCAACTGATTTTTGGAGACGCGAAATTTCTTTACGGTGCAACAGTAGTTTCCGTGCACGAAGTGGGTCATGATTGTTCAGATTCCCATGACTGTAGTGAGCAATATGGGCATCAACCAGAAAGATTTCATGTCGCTCAACTTTACACCAAGCCTCTGCCAAGCTCACATGTCCCTCACGAATTGATTTAACTTCCGTCCCAACCAGCACGATTCCAGCTTCAATGGTATCTAGAATATGATACTCTCGTCGTGCTCGCCGATTACTTGCCAGTACAGAAGTGGGTTTTTTCATTGCTTTCATCCTCTACCCGGTGTCCTGCCCCCACCACGGCACCTGCTGCACTTGCTCCGATTTCAATATTGGAATTGATTTAAGCTCACTGCTCACTCCATAATAATACATATACTCCTGGATAGCAGTGAGTCCAGCGATGGTAACATCATCCAAGCGTAGCCGAAGACTTTCACCAAAGAATAGATCTTCTGGGGAAGACGAACGAAGTCCAAAGTCCTGTGCAGCGAGTTCCGCCTCTTTCGTGAGTTCAACCAGAACTTGTGTCATTGCATCCGTACCAGTTCCTTGCAGGCAACAATATACTCCCCATACCATAGGATATTGTGCAAGTTCAAACCATTCCTGCCCTAGATCCAATATTTCTGGACTGTTCAGTTGATCTAAGGAATCAGCCTTAGAGAGTAGTTCAACATCCGCTTCGCCCTCTGAAACCACACGAACCTGCCGACCATAATGCTCTTTGAGGATTACCTTGGCCATAAATTCTTCAAGCATCTGATTGGGACCAGATTTTAATGACCTAGCTTGATAAAGGTCTTGATGGATTCGTATTTGAGCGAATGGGTACGTCCATGAGGATACCGCGCCTCCCGGTACGATATCGAAATTAGAATCAGAGTTCAGAGCAACAATTACCGGAAGGAGTGCAAGATCAATTTGTTGCTGAATCAACAAATCCGCACATCTTGAAGCAGACTGTTTTTCGACTTCTAGATCCAATGACTGAGCTGCAATCTCAAAACATTCAGCCGGCGGAAAATCCCAGTATGCCAGTCGCATCCGAATTCGCTAAGAATCGCGAACGCGTTCCTGAATACGAGCAGCTTTGCCACGGAGTGAACGTAAGTAGTACAATTTGGCCCGGCGTACTCTCCCACGACGTTTGACCTCTACATGCGAGATTTTCGGGGAGTGGAACGGAAAAATACGCTCAACCCCTACCCCACTGGAGATCTTCCTGACCATGAACGTCTTATTTGAGCCAAGACCACGAATGGCAATCACAGTACCTTGAAAAATCTGGATACGTTCTTTGTCTCCCTCGGTCACGATCAGATGTACTGCCACAGTATCTCCGGCTTCAAATTCGGGAAGAGGTTTTTCGCGTAACTGTGTGGCTTCAACAATTTTCAACAGATCTTTCGACATGATTCAATTAGCTATAACGTCAGGTTTGCGCCTGTGCGGCGTACAGTTGCCAGAGATCCGGACGCCGCATCCGGGTACGCTGTTGCCGAATATTTTCACGCCACTCGGCAATTTTCTTGTGATTTCCGCTGCGAAGTATTTCGGGAACATGAAGTCCGCGAAACGTTGCAGGACGCGTATATGTTGGGGCACCAAGCAATCCATCCTGAAATGAATCTTCAAGAGCAGATTGCGCATCTCCCAGTACTCCTGGAATGATTCGTAGAACAGCATCAAGGATCAGAAGAGCTGGCAGTTCACCACCACTGAGCACGTAATCCCCAACAGAAACTTCTCGAGTAATCAAGGTTTCGCGTACCCGGTGATCTACCCCTTTATAGTGCCCTGCCAGAAGTACAAAATGCTTCTTTAACGAGAGTGTATTTGCCAGTGCTTGGGTGAATGGCTCCCCGTCGGGACTCAGATAGATGATCTCATCAGGAGCATGATTCAGCGTCTCAATACAAGTAAAGATGGGTTCAGGTTTAAGTACCATCCCCCCCCCCCCCCCGTAGGGATAGTCATCTATTTGATGATCATCCTCTTCGGTATACGTGTGAAGATCGTGAATACGAAGAATGATACCGGACTGAATCCGCCGAATGATCGTCAAATCAAGAGCATTCTTGAGCTGATCAGGAAATGCTGTAAGAATATCAATCCGCATAGCCTCACAAATCAAGAAGTCCGTCAACAGTTCGAATAATGATACGCCCCTGATGTATATCCGTGGAAATGATGAATTCGGGAACTCCGGGGATCAGTGCTTCCTTAGTTTCGGGGCGCTCAACGACATACAACGGATAATTCTGTGTCTCCCACACATCCTTGAGAGTTCCGACTGACTCACCCGAATCGGTGACTACTTCCATCCCAATTAGATCGTGCAGAAAAAACTCTCCTGACTCTAAGGATGGCAGATCATTCACATGCGCAAAAGCCAGAGATTTTGAGAGTCTCTGGGCATCATTTACAGTATGGATTCCTGCGAATTGCATCAATACAGTTATGCCTCGTTTAGAGGTTTGTAATCTGGAACCTGTTATGGTATAGGATTGTGTGATCTGTGGGGTAGCTCCAAGCCAGATTCTCTTTAAATTTAGCAGTCGGTTTGGATCATCACTTTCGGGCAGGATCTTACATTCCCCTTTTAACCCGTGCGTTCGTATGATCCGGCCAACCAAGATCAAGTCTTCTGGCAAAGGGAGCTCCATCAGCCATAGTTATTTCTATTCTGCTGTTTCTTCGGGCGAATCTTCCTCAGCTTCCGATGCCTCTTTCCTAGCTTTCTCGGCGGCGGCTTCTGCTGCAGCTTTCTTGCGTTTTTCCAGCAATTCGGCTTCGCGTTTTTCAGCCGCTTTTGTTTCAGCATCCAATGCTTGCTGACGAAGCTCTGCGGAAGTTGTTTTTGTGGAAGCTGCAAGTTTATCGTGGCGCTGCTGCCGATGAGTAGTTACCGCCTGAGAAATTTTGTCTGGTTCTGCACCCTTACGCTCCATGTGCAGACTCAGCAGAATTCCTTCTCGACTGAGCAAACTTCGTACGGTATCGGAGGGTTGTGCCCCGACTGTAAGCCAATGCTTCACGCGATCCTGTTTGAACTCTACCCGAGCAGGTTCTTCAAGCGGATAATAGCGTCCTAAGTCTTCTATGAACTTACCATCTCTTGGAGCACGCGAATCTGCGGCCACCACGGCCCAGATCGGTTTTTTCTTTCGCCCTATACGGCGTAATCTGATTTTGACTGCCACTTTACTTATTTATATTTTATTGAATAGTTAGCGCGCTGTCTGGAGAAGCGCGGACAAGTCTAATGATCTTCCTTTACTCGCTTGCGACTGCATCCGTTTCATCATCTTACGCATTTGCCGAAACTGTCTCAGGAGTTGATTCAAGTCCCTGACTTCTGAACCACTGCCAGCAGCAATGCGGCGGCGACGACGACTGTCAATTGCATCTGGATTTCTACGCTCCCAAGGCGTCATGCTGAGAATTATTGCTTCCGTCTTCTGAAGCCCCTCTTCTTCGGCCGCCATATCTTTGACCTGTTTTCCGAGACCTGGTACCATCTCCAGCATATCCGTTAGGGAACCCATGGATTTGATCTTTTGGAGTTGTTGATAAAAATCCTCTAGGTCAAAAGATTGTTTTTGGATTTTACGCCGCAGAGCTTCGGCCTGCTTCTCATCATATTGCTCTTGAGCTTTCTCAACGAGACCGACCACATCTCCCATCCCCAGAATGCGACGGGCCATTCGGTCTGGAAAAAATGCAGTCAGTTGCTGCAATTTTTCCCCTGTTGAGGCAAATTTGATTGGCTTATCTACAACGGAACGAACAGATAATGCAGCTCCGCCACGCGTATCGCCATCAAGCTTGGTCAGTACGACACCATCAAAGTTAAGGTGAGCATTGAACTCCTTCGCTGTATTGACAGCATCCTGACCGGTCATGCTATCAACGACAAAGAGAATTTCTGTTGGCTGAACTAGTTCTTTGATTTCAGCTACTTCGGCCATCATCTTGTCATCCACATGTAATCGACCTGCAGTATCAATGATTACCGTATCGCGAGCTTGTTTCCGCGCAAAAGCAACGGCCTCTTTTGCTACGCGAGGAGCATTCTGAACGACACTCCCATCCTTTTCCGTGACACTGAAGACAGGTACGTTGATTTCCTCTCCAAGTCGACTTAGTTGATCTACAGCGGCAGGTCTGTACACATCGGCGGCGGCAAGTACAGGCACACGCCCTTTGGATTGAAGATGCAGAGCAAGTTTTGCACTGAAGGTAGTTTTTCCCGAACCCTGTAATCCTGCAATCAGTATAACAGCAGGAAGGTTGCTGCCGAGGTTGATTTCGGATGAATCTCCCCCCAAGAGCTGAACAATTTCATCATAGACAATCTTAACAATCATCTGCCCGGGGGCCACCGATCGCAAGACTTGATTTCCGAGGGCTTTTTCTTTGACACGATTGGTAAAATTTCGTGCGACCTGATAATTCACATCTGCCTCGAGGAGAGCACGTCGGATCTCACGCATTGACTCAGCAATGTTGAGTTCAGTAATGCGACCCCGACCGGTTAAACTCTTGATCGCTAGGTCTAAGCTCTGAGATAGATTTTCAAACATGGAGATCAGCCCGAAAGAATTCGGTAGATAAGATCGTTCATCAAAAATAGCAAGTTTATACTATCAAGGATGGAATCTTGATCACTAAAACTGGAATATATGCCATATTTTCTGCAAATTTGGAGTTGAATCCTGCTGCAACCAACCAAAATGCTAACCAAATCAGTACTGCGTGTGCAATGTCGTTCTGCACGGAAGCACATTTCAGAGCATGATTATCGTCTCGAGTGCCGGAGAATTCTCATGCGTGCGGTTACTGTTCCTGAGCTACTTCAAGCGCAGACAGTACTGTCCTATTGGCCAAAATTGAATGTACGTGAAATTGATCTTCGACCTCTAAACTCTTGGCTCCGTGCTCGGGGATGTACGGTACTCTTGCCAATCATTGAACCGAATTTAGGTATTTCACGTATGTACTGGGGGGAGTTCAACCATGAGGAAGCTCTTCAACCGAACCGCTGGGGAATTATGGAGCCTCCGGTTCGATCGGATATTCCGGCAGATAGAATAGATGCCGTGCTAGTTCCCGGCTTCGGATTTGATTTTCATGGAAACCGAATTGGTTATGGGGGAGGATATTATGATAAAATGTTTGGACATGTTCATGCGTTTAAGCTTGGAATGATTATTGAAGACTGCCTATTGGAGATGATTCCTATTCAACCTCACGACATTCCTGTCAACTGCTTAGTGACTGCTTGTAGAACACTCAGATTCCAATAACGCGAAATGGCTAAACCTCTCAAAGAGACTTCTGACCTTAAAGATCTGCATGTAAAGGATGAATTGGAGGGTGTCTCCGAACTTGAGTTTGAAGAAATGCTCTTTGAGAATACCTCGGATATCCCTCAGCGAGCCATTAATCTACCCATTATCGCCGGCTTTGGACTAGTGGGAGTGGTAGCCTTCTATCTCCTGCAACAGATTGGTATTCTACCCTGGGCTAACCTCCAAAATTTTTTTATAGTCTTCCCCTTAATCGGTTTATTCCTAATACTATTGTTTGGACTGTCTCCGAAAAAGCGCAAGCGCAGAAATCGTGCGGCAAGGAAAGCACGTAAACTCAAATTGAAAAAGGTGGAAACAGAGGTGTCTATGAAAGATTTTGTCTCTTCGGCCCCTACTAAAAAGTTGAAATGGAACCTGCCAAAAAAATCCAGTAAGAAGCTTATTGCCGGTGTGTGTGGAGGATTAGCTCAGAGCATCAACATGGATCCGAACTTGTTTCGTCTTCTCTTTTTGATTGCCCTGATCGCTACTGCGGGATCAGTCCCTATTGCTGCCTATATCTTCTTCGCCATATTTATGCCACTTCCCGATGATGAGGCCCAACCCGGCGAGTAATATTTAATATTGGACTGGGGATCATTGAACGAATGCTTCCAGTCTCGTACGGATTCCCTTAATTGCCTGATGTTCACAAATCATTGCACCGGTACGATACAGCCTCTTGCTACTAAGAAACGGGATATCCGAACCCATTGTCCTCATTTGCAAACCAAGATCTTCCGCCTTTGAAACCGAATACGGGAAAGAATCGTGCCGATGCTACTCTCTTGGTAAATCCCTGCTTTGCGATGTGAGGCAAACATTCTACAAATCAATAGATTCAGATGCAACCGCAGAAAAAACGAATTGCCCGTACATCTTCCGATAAAGTCGTGGCTGGTGTGCTTGGTGGGATAGCAAGTTACTACAACATAAATCCTTTTTGGCTACGAATCGGTTTCGTATTGGCAACTACCTTATCAGCCGGAATTCTAGTGGTAGGTTACACCTTGGCTGTGATTTTGATGCCAAATGACCGCAATTAGTTTTTGCCTGGATCAGTGAATAAAAATTCTTAGGTTCATTCAAACTACCCTGAGGATTATCTCAAGATTCAACGTAGGAGACAACTGTAAGAAGTTTTGTTGCTAGACAACCGAAAACCGGCAGGAATTTTCACCGTTTTCTAAGCCTTCCAAAGTGAACTAAAGGTTCGCCATTTGATTCTGCGATTATTTGATATACCCCCGGCGGCTGGTTGATGCTATTCAGGCCTGGTTTGGCTTCTTTGGCTGACTGGATGATAGGGAGGGTAGTCTGGGAAGAGCATTTGCGTGAATTATTGTGGAATCATCTAAATCAGAGCGTTTCAAAGGAAGAGAACTATTATTCATATTTTTGAGTCAAATCAACTATTCAAACAACATTTCCCTATCTAATCCGTTTAATTTTGAAGAAATTTTTACTTGTCTATAACGCATTGAATAATTTGTGTCATAGTGATCAGGCATTGAATGAAAAAATGAAGGATGGCATTTTCGCTTGAGGATAGATTTTGTTGGGTATGTGCAGGACGAAAGCTGTGTTGCAATCAGCATGACTTTCTGTTGGCCTCAGATTTATCGTAGCAGTCGTTTCCGATGTAAGACATTGGAATATATGGCAATAAATCGAATAAGATTGTTTCCGTGACGGTTCTTAACTTTGAGCAAACAATTATGCCGGAGAGCGATTTGCTATCAAATGAAATGTTTGTATGATGAACGATCACGTTAAAACTGTGGTGAATATTGCTGAGACTTGAAAAAGTCTACAATCCATATTTGTGAATTTCATACTAAATAAAACAGGAAGTTTCCGTAGTGTTGAGAATCTGGGATTAACCATCGAACTCAAAGTTGAACGTTAGACAATCATCTAAATTGGTCTGAGTTGCCCCTCTGCTATTCCCAGAAAATTGGTTCACAATGGTAATCACCGCATCTCCGATCCTTGAATCCTTCCATGTATTCACTGTGCTAGAGTATGCGCAAGAAAAATAAAGCTGAGGTAGCGAGAATTCTCAATGGAGAGCCGATCCTCTATAAAGACCGTATTCATTGTGACGTCACTTTGGACTGCAAGCCCCGTAAGACTACACTACTTCACACCGCATCACGTCTCTTGCTTTATTGTAAAACTCCTATGGGACTTCAACTTACAATCGTTCACTACAAAGAGGTTGAGCATGTTACCTCTGGGAAAACCAAAGGGAAACACTATGTCCAGCTCTTAGGCGAGGGAAAGCGTGTACTACTCCTATTTGAATCCAAATCTCATCGGGAAACTTATAAGGATCTCTGCGTGTCTATCATTGAAGATGAGGTTGAGGCATAGACCTGATTTACAACAGTTGCACTCTTGACACCTATACGAGCGACTAGGCAATCCCCCTATGAATAGTGTCAAACATTACCGTACAATCTGGTTGTCAGACTTTCATCTTGGTATGAAGGATGCTAAAGTAGCCTACTTGCTTGACTTTCTTCGATACAACGAAAGCGATACGCTTTATCTGGTAGGAGACATCTTTGATGGCTGGGCGCTATCCCGTTCGTGGCATTGGAATCAATTTCATAACGACGTAATTCAGAAGATCTTACGTAAGGCCCGGAAAGGCACACGCGTCGTCTATTTACCTGGAAATCATGATGAATTCGCCAGAGATTATCTTGGGCTTCGTTTAAGGAGAATCCATGTGATGCAAGAAGCCGTACATGTGACCGCAGATGGACGCAGACTACTTGTCTTACATGGGGATATATTTGATGGAATGATTCGGCATGCTCGCTGGCTTTCAGTTCTTGGCTCTAAGGCCTACCGTATATTGCTCCTACTGAATCGCGGTCTCAACCGAGCAAGGCGTACATTAGGGATGCCCTATTGGTCGCTTTCAGCATACATGAAGCACCGAACCAAGCGCGCAGTTCAAGCAATTGCAAATTTTGAGAATGCAATGGTTCGTGCTGCCAGATCTCAGAACGCCGATGGCGTTGTTTGTGGTCATGTACACTTCGCCGAGATACGCGAAATTGAATCCATCCTATATGCCAATTCAGGGGACTGGATTGAGAGTTGCACAGGGTTAGTTGAACATGATGACGGCAAACTGGAGATACTCCATTGGGTCACCATGGATCATCAACCTCAACTGACTCGAGGCCAGATGCACGGGATACAATCTGACCTACAATCCACCCCAATAGTTAGTGAGACCTCCTAAATATGGCAGGGCTACGTACGCTATTTATCGTACAGGGAGAGGGGCGAGGTCACTTAACTCAGGCCCTCGCCCTCGCATCAATTCTCAAGAGAGCAGGACATTCTATTTGCAAATCAGTGGTGACCGAGGGAGTAGATCGTACGATCCCTGATTTTTTTCAAGAAGGTCTGGAGACACCCATCATTCAGGTACCAAGCGGGCACTTTTTCGTGAATCAAGAAACCCGAAGTATCGACTGGGGACGAACTCTGGTCAGTTACACCTTGCAATCGACAAAACTAAACCGAAGCTTCACAATTCTCAGCGAGTTGATTCAGGATGAACGTCCAGATATCATTATCAACTTCTTTGAACCACTTGCTACTTTTTTCATGCTGCGTGAGCGACCAAAAATTCCAATGGTCGCCGTAGGTCATCAGTTTATGTTTTTACATCCCCAGTACCAGTTCCCAGAGGGCTTTGAGGTTCAAAAAATTTCTGCATTAGCCTTTACACGTCTGGTAGGATTGGGGGCCGAACGTCGATTTGCCCTTTCCCTTTATAATGCTCCCCCACTGCCGGATAAAAAAATAATCGTGATGCCGCCTCTTCTAAGGGATAAGTTATTTACATTCCCTGATGAAGTAGCTGAGCCATATTTTTTGATCTACCTCTATCACCACAGTCTTAGCAAAGATCTGATCGCTTGGCATCAGCGAAACCCTTCATATAGACTCCACTGTTTTTGGAATAATGAGAAGGCTGAGGAGATCACACATTACAGTGATAATCTTACGTTTCATCGCCTCCACGGCAACCGCTTTCTTGATATGATGGGACGCTGTCAAGGAATCGTTACAACTTCTGGATTCGAAACTCTGGCAGAAGCCCTGTATCTGCGTAAACCCCTCATGCTCAACCCGCTTAATCGTCATTTTGAGCAACACTGCAATGTAGTTGACGGGATCAAAATGGGAGCAGCCATACAAACCAGTGACATGAATCTTGACCGGTTACTTGAATTTACTCGTAGGTACAAATTTGATGCTACCAAGTTTCGTACCTGGGTCGGTAAAGCGGAAAAGATGTATGTTCGTGAACTGGAAAATATGGTTTCCGAATACCAATCGTAACCAAGATATCTGGGCAGTGGCAACTGATTCCTGTCCCAAAAATATTGAGTGAGCAAACCAAGACTTGGGTGATTGGCGTTTTTTAGTTCATCATGAAAATTTTCTGCCTGCCTTCTTCTTAATTGATGAGGCACTTTGATGGATGAAGCAAGGGGCAACAAGTCCTCTATATACCCTTCTAAAACTTGCCCGCCACGCCTTTACAGAAGTGTCACACATAGAACATTCGCATTCATAGTGCGATCAGTCTTCAATGTAAAGTGCCAAAAGGCTTCTTTATTTCACCCCCCCCCACTCAATTCATTATCTCTGTAGCTCACTCTTCTGGATCTTGGAGGAAAAAGTACCCTACTTAATGCCACCATTACGTTTCATAAGCACCGAACGATATGTCTCTTGAAAAATTCTCTTTTTCTCCCTTGACTCACAAATGATGAAAATAGTTTGATTGCAGATAAAACAGCACTAATGGTTATCCGCTTCCCCCGAAGAATCCCACAATAATTGGGACACTGGCCTTTATTCCAGAGGAGAGCGTAGGGATTTAGTCTCATATATTAAAAATCTGCTTACCTCACTGACCAATGTGATACTCCTTTGAATCAGTATCTCACCGATCCCCGTAGATTCAAGCCGATCCCTCTTTGTGAGCTAACAATGGGATACGTTACCCCAAACATGGATACATTCACATAGTCCCACGGCTGTAATTCTACCCCCAGTCGGTACATCCTTCCCGTGAATAACTGAGTCATTCCTGCTATGGATCGCACTACCCCAGACTGGAATGGAAGTCCATAAGCCATCTCCATCTTGATCTGGTTATGGTTCGTACCCACAGATGTCGTTTCATGGATTGCCTTCTGACGTAGCAATACACCGCCCTGATTCGGTCCCCACGATGGGCGGACCGATACTACCAATCCCTCGGGACCATCCCCAAACTGTACCAACCCCGATAGACCCCACTCGGTAAACCCGTTCGCACTGTGGATTACTAGTCCCTGCGTCCGCATCTCCCCCTTTAATCGCCATGCTGGATACGCAAGCCGGATCCCACCGCTTAATTCAAGTCCTGTGCCCGTCTCTGCACTTCCTCCATCCCTCCGTACATTCGCTTCCACATAGGGACGGATCACCTTGCTGATTCGCAGATCGCTCCCCAGCCCTGCTCGTACCCGGTAGACTTGTACACTTACTGCATGTTCGTCCACCTCTGCCCCCGAATACAAAATATCCCCATGCACTGTCAATCCAATCGATGCATTTGAAGCCCATTCTCCGTGCGCACCCGCTGCACCAAATATTGATACCAGATCCCCTTCTAACTCCTGAACCTCCGTCCGACCTTGTCCATAGCCCATTGCCATCCACGCTCCCCAGTCTGCCCTCTGAATGGATATATACGGTATCAGGCCCGTGAGCCCTGAATGTACGTCACCTGACTCCTCAAACACATCAAATGACCCATCCCCCTGACTGTGCGATACCAATAGTCCAGCCAGCCACCCTCTTTGCCATGTATAATCCATCCCAACCATCGCAGTAGTTACATCTGCGCGGAGACGTAGCGCGCCCTCTCCTTGCCCATTGAACCGGGTGAAGGAACCCCGCCCCCAAACACTTAGGCCCCCGCCGGGCAGAGTACCTGATAGATGACATCCCGCAAGCAACTCACTCAGCGACGGATCCCAGTCAGAAGTCGTTCCCCACAGCTGCGCCATCACCATTCGCTCCCCCGCCGAACAAGAGGATCCCCCCATGCGAGACTGGAATCGCTGATGCAAAGCCTCCACAATCTGTACCGTGGAAGTCCGTATAAACCGAGCAGTATACGCTTTCATAACCTCTGAACTCACCGTGGTTGACTCCTGAATCGTTGCCACAGCCACCGCTTTCTCAGTTTGAGCCTTACCTAAACTCTGTAAATGTACCGTAAAGGTTTCCTCTCGCCAGTCAAACTCGTCCGCTAATAACTCCACGACGATCTCTTCTCTGATCGTCCCCGGAACAAACATGAGCACGCCACTCGTTGACCGATAATCCTCCCCCGCAATTGCCGTTCCATTTTCAGTCCGATAACCAACCATGACAGGATCTGCACTCGGTTGGGACAAGTGTACGGAAAATTGGACCCTACCATCCTCTTCAAATACCACCTCATCATCAATCCTAACCATAATCCCTCCATCGTCATCAAGGATTGTGACACGCCCGGTCCCGCGGAGTATTTCGGCGTTACGTGCATTCCTTAGCACCACTGTGAACGTCTCATCTGGCTCCGGGACCTCGTCATCCAGAATGTCCAGACGGATCTTCCCTCTCGTGGATCCTGAACTAAACAGGACAATACCTCTTGAATCCTGATAGTCTGATCCCGCTTCGGCATCCTCGGCCACCGCTTGATACATCACACTGACCAATTGGGCCACAGGCTGACTCAACTCCACTCGCAGGTCAACATACCCACCCCCCTCACTCACCTCTGCATCATAGATCGAGAGCGTCAAGACCCCCAAGTCATTGATGCGCACCTCTAAACTAGCAGTTTCATCGTCATAGCCACCTCCACTGGCACTGTGGGTCAACGTAAACTGTTCGTTATCTGTATCCTGATCGTCCAATGCCTGAATAGTCACCGTCTGAGGATCATTCCAGTTTGACGGCGTAAAGGTCAAAGACTCCTGATCAAGGGTTACTTTATTTGAATGCCCCGTAACCGTGATGGTCATGGTGGAAGTCGGGGCAGATTGAAGCTCAACAGTGTAAGTGTCCGCAGGTCCCCCTTCCTCAAGGTCAAGTGAAAGAGGATTCAATAGGATCCCTTTCTGGTCAGTGTCTTCTACCGTAACTGTTACCATTCCAGTAACCCCATCATACTCTCCTCCGGCGGCGGTAAGGGTAAGCGTCTCTAGATTCTCATTCTCGGCGTCATCATCCTTATTTGCAGACACCGTAACCGTCTGCGGCTCATCCCAAGTGGAGGAAGTAAAGATCAGAGTGGATTGGTCATGAGTGAGGTCCTGATTCGTGAACATTGGAATTTGGACGGTCACAGGGACAGCCGAGGGGGAGGAAAGCTGGACAGTAAACTCCTTGGATGTCCCTTCCTCAATCGTGAGTTCGGTTGGATTGACCACCAAGTTCGACACATCTCCATCAATCACGGTAACCGGGAGGGTTGCTGTCTTTCCATTATAATCCGGATCAACACTACTTGCTGTATGGATCAGTGTGATTACTTCATTGATCATATTGTCGTCTGGATCTGATCGTACAGTCACCTCCCGCAGTTCACCCCAGTTTGAAGATGTAAAGCGAAGCACCAATGGCGAAACCGTAACCCCTCCTTGCGATCCGGCGATGTTCACGGTCACAGGTTCAGACGGCTCAGTCCGAAGCCTGACTGAATAGATTTGTGTATCTCCCTCTGTCACATTTAGTGAGGAAGGGATCAACTGAATTTCAGCAGCATCGTTATCAATTGCTGTAACCGATAAAGATGCGGTCTTTCCATTGTAACTTGGATCCGAACTGGTTGCCGTATGGATCAGAGTGAAGTCTTCATTGATCGTATTGTCGTCTGGATTGGCTAGAAGGGTAACTTCCTGAGGCTCATTCCAGTTTGAAGATGTAAAGCTGAACTCTTGCGGCGAAACCATAACTCTCCCCTCCGATTCTGGGATGCTGACGGTCACAGGTCCAGTCGGCGCAGACATTAGCCGAATCGTATAGGTCTCTGTATCCTCCTCTGTTACTTCCAGCGAAGTGGGAATCAACTCTATCCCGGCAACATCGTTATCAATTATTGTGACCGTTAGGGTTGCGATATTTCCATTGTAATCTGGATCCAAACTGGTTGACGTATGGATCAGAGTGGAAGTCTCATTGATCGTATTGTCGTCAGGCTCCGCGTATAGAGTTACCTCCTGAGGCTCATTCCAGTTAGAAACTGTAAAGCTGAACTCTTGTGGCGAGGAAGTAACAACTCCCCCTCCCTCAATGATATTGATCGTTACAGGTTCGGCCGGCTCAGACATCAACTGGACCGTGTAGGTCTCTGTATCCTCCTCTGTCACTTCCAGCGAAGTGGGAATCAACTCTATCCCCGCGACATCGTTATCAATGATTATCACCGAGAGAATAGCGGTATTTCCATCGTAGTCAGGATCTGAACTGGTAGCGGTATGGTTCAACTTAAAGGTTTCATTGATTGTATTATCGTCTGGATCAGCCCGTACAGTTACCTCCTGCACCTCATTCCAGCTTGAAGTGGAAAAGCGGAGTACTTCTGGCGAAAATGCTGCCACTCCTCCTAATTCTTCAATATTGACGGTTACCCCCTCAGTCGGCTGAGAAAAAAGTCGAACCGAGTAGGTTTCTTCATTTCCCTCCTCCACATTCAGCGAAGTAGGAATCAACTCTATCCCCGCAGCATCATCATCAATCACCGTGACCGAAAGGCTCTCTGTTTTTCCATCATAGACTGGATCCGAACTGGCTGCCGTGTGGACCAGAGTTGATGTCTCATTGACCGCATTCTCGTCTGAATCTGCGCGGACAATCACATCCTGTGGTACATCCCAGTTTGAAGACGAAAAGCGGAGTTCTTGGAGAGAAAGTGATACGATTCCTTCCGATTCAACGATGTTAACGGTTACCACCTGAGCCGGCTCAGACAATAGCCGAACGGAGTACACTCCTTCACTTCCCTCCGTCACATTCAGTGAAGAGGGGCTCAATTCTATCCCAGTAGCATCGTTATCCGTCACAGTGACGGGCAGTGTGGCAGTTTTTCCATTGTAATCTGGACCCGAACTGGTTACCGTATGGATCAGAGTGGTATTTTCATTGATTGAATTGTCGTCTGGCTCCCCTTGCACGGTCACCTCCTGCGGCTCATTCCAGTTTGAAGCCGAAAAGCGGAGTAGTCGAGGGGAAAATGTTACCACGCCTCCCAATTCGTCAATTCGGATAGTCACAGGCTCAACCGGCTCAGACTGAAGCCGGACAGAGTACGTTTTTGCATCTCCTTCGATCACACTGAGCGAAGAGGGGGCTAGTTTGATCTCTGCAACGTCATTATCAGTCACTGTGATCGTTAGAGTTGCTGTCTGTTCATTATAACTAGGATCCGAACTGGTTGCCGTATGGATCAGGGTAGAGGCCTCGTTGATTGAATTGTCGTCCGGATCCCCCCGTACGGTTACTTCCTGAGGTACACCCCAGTTAGAAGCCTCAAAGTGAAGCACCTGGGGCAAAAATTTTACAACTCCTCCCGATTCGACAATGTTGATGGTTACCCGTTCAACCGGCTGAGACAGGAGTTGAACCGAGTAGGTTTGGGTACCATCCTCCATCATATCCAGTGAAGGAGGGGTTAAACCAATCCCTGCAGCATCATCATCCGTCACCGTGACCGTCAGAATTTTTGTCTGCTCATTATAATCTAGGTCTGAACTGGTTGCCGTATGAGTCAGGGTAAAGACTTCACCAAACGAATTGTCGTCTGGATCCGCTTGCACGCTCACCTCCTGCGGCTCATCCCAATTTGAAGCTGCAAAGCGAAGCACTTGGGGCGAAAATGTGATACCTCCTCCCGATTCAGCAATGTTAATGGTTACTTGCGAAGATGGCAAAGACGTTAGTTGAACAGAGTATGTTTCCGAATCTCCTTCGGTTATATTTAGAGACGAGGGGGAGAGCTCAATCCCCGCATTATCGTTATCAATGACCTTGATCGTCACCACCTGGGTGACGTCATCGTAGCCGCCCCCACTCGCAACTAACGTGATGGATTCAGTTTCATCCACCGCATCTGGGTCCTCAGCGGCAAAAACCCTTACGGAGGGAGTATTGTATTGAGACCTGAAAAAGAGTAGTAACTCTGTATCCCGAGTCAGTGCTGGATCTTCAAATGTTGGTATTCTCACAAATACAAGGCGCCCCGAAGGTCGTGCTGCAAGGGTCACCGAGAAATTCGCCTCTCCTCCTTCAGGAACAAATACCTCAGGCGGAGAAACGATAAGTCCTGGCTCATCATCATCCACAATCGTAACCGTAATGCTTCCTTCCTCACCATCATACCCAGCGCCACTGGCAGCTACCACAATTCTTTCAAAGTCATCCTGAAAATCATCATCCTGTTGAGCAGTGAACTCCACGGACTGCCAAACATTCCAGTCGGTACTCGTAAATGTCAGGCTAGATGGCGATGCGATTATATCCCCTTGGCTTTCGGGAATAGATACGGTGACGTCGGGAGTTCCAATATCATTAAGAGGTTCATCTGTAAGACGAATGGAGAAGCTTCTCGTCTCGCCCTCGGGAATACTCAGTGACGAAGGAGAGACCTCAAGGCCGGGACCCTCATCGTCTTCAATTGTGATGATAAATTTGAAAGACACGCCAAGAAAATCATTCTCTTCGAAATCAGGCCCCGTGACGCTAAGAACCAGGGTGACCTGATCATCTAGATCGTCCGCATCATGTGCGGCCTCAAACACTGCTGCTTCTGTTGGCTCCCAACAAAAGGGCCAGAACTCGCCAGACCGACTAAAGCATGGAGACCCTGCGTCTACCGGATAGCTCACACTTGATGGGGTTACAGTTAGATCCGAATCCTCATGCCCACTATAAGTTGATACGAAAGCGTTAAAGTAAGACGGGTAAGATTGAAGCGAAAGCAAAGTTATTTCCGGCGCACTTCTGCTGGTTCCTTCCCGAATAGAAACCGGATATGGAGGGACATCTTGAATGGTAATCACCATGGTGTATTTCAAACCAGTGTAGTCTCCTCCCGTCGCAGTGAACAGAAGAGTCACCTGCTCATCCTCAGAGTCATCATCAAGTTCAGCGAGCATCCTCAAGCTCTGTGGTTGCCATGAGTCGTCTTTCAGATACTCAAATGTCGTTTGATTCAGAGTAAGAGTAGTTCCTTCATGTCCGGTAAGCACAACGGTAACATCCCCCGAGGGGAATCCTATAAAGGGCCAAAAGTAAGAAGTTAAGGGTATATTCAATAAATGACTTGTGCCCTCAACAATGGTTACTTGATCCCGCTCCCAGACTTGTTCGTCATCTACGATCTCTACCTCTAATACGAATGCCTCTTCGCCGTCAAAGGAAATGGTGACAGTTAATTCGTCATTGATCTCATCATCATCCTGCCCCGCCGTTAGGGTAATTGTTTTATCCTCATAGTCGGTAGGCGTAAGGGTAAATGTACTGGGACTCACGGTGAGGTCTGTACCTGCAAAGCCCGTAACGACTGCAGTTACATCAGTTAAAGGCGCCTCATCCATGGAGATAGTGACTTCTACTGAATTTCCTTCCAGAATCTTAACAGGGATTGGATCATTTTTCGCCATTCCTTGACGATCCCAAAACCTTTCTACAGGTTTATGCATATGGCTCTCGCGGGCCGGTGTCAAGATTTCATGGCGCCAAACAGGACCGATCAATGTATCAGATGAAAATGCGCGGATTGATGGACCGGGAATCCGAGATTGGTTCGTACCACCCATGTCCATATTCCACTGTCGTGGATCTGGCCCACTCAAACCCTCGGAATCCAAGCTGATGCCAACCGAAAATCTGCCCAGTTCCTCTTCAAATGTGGGTAAACTTGCGATTGGCAAATCGTTCGCCGCCACTTTGATTTGGATCTTTGGCACATAGTCCTGTCCAACGGAGACTGAGGGGAGATAGGCCAATATGAGTATAAGAACTTGCAGCCCTCGCCTGATAAAAAATGTCACTAAATGATGCTGCATGTGTCAGATTAGAGAATTCAGCAATCACCGGTGGTAAACACAAAGAACTAACCTATCTTTATGAGCAAGTTTCTAACAGACTGGATTCAGTATCAAGAATGTGCTAGCAACTACCTCTTACGTTACGAATGTAATAACTCGAGTACACTGTAAAATGTTTGTTCTACACACAACTCAATCAGTATCAGACAAGTTTTGGGGATAGTCTATCATCCGAATGTGCTACGATACAATGTACGAATAATTAGAGACCCTTTCTGCCAATCAAACTTGGATGCTGTTTTCCTAAATAGTGCTATATTTTCACTGTCTCAGGAAAAATTTGCAGACCTGTACTTTATCCTTTGATCTCTGGAACCGTAAAGACTTGTCGTTAATAACACATTCTAGACACATCTACCGAATCCTAACCATTGCCCCATGGTTGCCGGGCAAGCCACGGCTATTCATTTCAGGAATAATATGAACTGAGGCCTCTGAGCATCACAAGTTTATCTGCTCAGACTCGGAATGATATTCATCCTTATGAATCATAGCTATCCCAAACTCACGAATGAGTGACTAATCATTTGAAAAGGTTTACAGCTCCTGGCTTTCCGAATCTGTAGTTGCGAGGGTCACTGAACGACAATGGAAAGATAATAATAGACCATAGCGATGATTCTATTTGCGCAATCTGACCCTCGATCCTTCCTTAGGCCAATACCTTCCCAGTAATTCAGTCCCAATTGGTCGGCAGGGATCCAGTTCAATTTCCTCACCACTCTGATATTTTGCCCCCTAAGTATTAGGAAGTTAATCCTCAATCCAGTAGCTTCTGTAAGTATGCTTAGATGTTATAGATACTGTGAATAACCACCTCCTTCAGATACGAATCGGTATTCTTCTGCCAGAACATTAAAAAATTCCCCAAACTCTAAAGATAGATTTGGAGATTGGGGTACACAAATTCAAAATCTGCTTGCTTCACGCCCGATCGGACACCCTTTCAATTAATATCTCAACGATCCCCTTAGATTCAAGCCAATCCCTCTTTGGGAGTTTGCATTGGGATACGTTACCCCAAACATGGATACATTCACATATTCCCATGGCTGTAATTCTACGCCCAGACGATACATCCTCCCAGTGAACAATTGAGTCATTCCTGCAACTGATCGCATCACCCCGGCCTGGAATGGTAAGCCATAAGCCATCTCCATCTTGATCTGGTTATGGTTCGTACCCACAGATGTCGTTTCATGGATTGCCTTCTGACGTAGCAATACACCGCCCTGATTCGGTCCCCACGATGGGCGGACCGATACTACCAATCCCTCGGGACCATCCCCAAACTGTACCAACCCCGATAGACCCCACTCGGTAAACCCGTTCGCACTGTGGATTACTAGTCCCTGCGTCCGCATCTCCCCCCTCAATCGCCACGCTGGATACGCAAGCCGGATCCCACCGCCCAGTTCAAGTCCCGTACCCGTCTCTGCACTTCCTCCATCTCTTCGAATATTCGCTTCCACATAGGGACGGATCACCTTGCTAATGCGCAGATCGCTCCCCAGCCCTGCTCGTACCCGGTAGACTTGCACACTCACTGCATGTTCGTCCACCTCTGCCCCCGAATACAAAATATCCCCATGCACTGTCAATCCAACCGATGCATTTGAAGCCCATTCTCCGTGCGCACCTGCCGCACCAAACATTGATACCAGATCCCCCTCTAACTCCTGAACCTCCGTCCGACCTTGTCCATAGCCCATTGCCATCCACGCTCCCCAGTCTGCCTTCTGAATGGATATATACGGTACTAGGCCCGTGAGCCCTGAATGTACATCACCTGACTCCTCAAACACATCAAATGACCCATCCCCCTGACTGTGCGATACCAATAGTCCGGCCAGCCACCCTCTTTGCCATGTATAATCCATCCCAACCATCGCAGTAGTTACATCTGCGCGGAGACGTAGCGCGTCCTCTCCTTGCCCATTGAACCGGGTGAAGGAACCCCGCCCCCAAACACTTAGCCCCCCGCCGGGCAGAGTACCCGATAAATGACATCCCGATAGTAGCTCGCTCAGCGATGGCTCCCAGCCGGAGGTCGTTCCCCACATCTGTGCCAGTACCATTCGCTCCCCCGCCGAACAAGAAGATGCACCCGTGCGGGACTGGAATCGCTGATGCAAAGCCTCCACAATCTGTACCGTGGACGTCCGTATGAACCGAGCCGTATACGCTTTCATAACCTCTGAACTCACCGAGGCTGCCTCCTGAATTGTTGCCACGGCTACCCCTTTTTCAATTTGAGTCTTACCCAAACTCTGTAGGTGTACCGTGAAGGTCTCTTCCCGCCAGTCAAACTCATCCGTCAATAGCTCCACCACGATCTCTTCCTTGATCGTCCCTGGTGCAAACATGAGCACTCCACTCGTTGCCTGATAATCCTCTCCCGCGATAGCCGTCCCATTTTCCGTCCGATAACTGACCATGACTGGATCTGCACTCGGTTGAGACAGGTGTACCGAAAATTGAACCATACCATCCTCTTCGAGCGCCACCTCATCATCAATCCAGACGATAAGCCCTCCATCATTATCAAGGATTGTGACACGCCCGGTCCCGCGGAGTATTTCGGCATTACGTGCATTCCTTAGCACCACGGCAAACGTCTCGTCAGGCTCTGGAACTTCGTCATCCAGGATGTCCAAACGGATCCGACCTTTCGTGGATCCAGAACTAAACAGGACAATGCCTCTTGAATCCTGATAGTCTGATCCCGCTTCGGCATCCTCTGCCACGGCTTGATACATTACACTGACCAATTGGTCCACCGGCTGGCTTAGTTCCACTTGCAGATCTACATAACCGCCCCCCTCACTCACCTCCGCATCAAAGATCGAAATCGTCAAGATGCCCAGATCATTGATGCGTACCTCTAAACTAGCAGTTTCATCGTCATAGCCACCTCCACTGGCACTGTGGGTCAACATAAACTGTTCGTTATCTGTATCCTGATCGTCCAATGCCTGGATAGTCACCGTCTGAGGATCATTCCAGTTTGACGGCGTGAAGGTCAAAGATTCCTGATCAAGGGTCACTTTATTTGAATGCCCCGTAACCGTGATGGTCATGGTAGAAGTCGGAGCAGATTGAAGCTCAACGGTGTAAGTGTCCGCAGGTCCCCCTTCCTCAAGGTAAAGCGAAAGAGGATTCAATAGGATCCCTTTCTGGTTAGTGTCTTCTACCGTAACTGTGACCATTCCAGTAATCCCATCATACTCTCCTCCGGCGGCGGTAAGGGTAAGCGTCTCTGGATCCTCATTCTCGGCGTCATCATCCTTATTTGCAGACACCGTAACCGTCTGCGGCTCGTCCCAAGTGGAGGAAGTAAAGGTCAGAGTGGATTGGTCATGAGTGAGGTCCTGATTCGTGAACATTGGAATTTGGACGGTCACAGGGACAGCCGAGGGGGAGGAAAGCTGGACAGTAAACTCCTTGGATGTCCCCTCCTCAATCGTGAGTTCGGTTGGATTGACCACCAAGTTTAACCTATCTCCATCTATCACGGTAACCGGGAGGGTTGCTGTCTTTCCATTATAATCTGGGTCCACACTACTTGCCGTATGGATCAGTGTGATTACTTCATTGATCGTATTGTCGTCTGGATCCGATTGTACAGTCACCTCCTGCAGTTCACTCCAGTTTGAAGATGTAAAGCGAAGCATCAATGGCAAAACCGTAACCACTCCTCCCGATTCAGTAATGTTGACTGCTACAGGTTCAGACGGCTCAGTCTGAAGTCTGACGGAATAGATTTGTGTATCTCCCTCTGTCACATTTAGTGAAGTAGGGATCAACTGAATTTCAGCAGCATCATTATCAATTACTGTAACCGATAAAGATGCGGTCTTTCGATTGTAACTTGGATCCGAACTGGTTGCCGTATGGATCAGAGTGTAGGTTTCATTGATCGTATTGTCGTCTGGATTGGCTCGAAGGGTAACTTCCTGAGGCTCATTCCAGTTTGAAGATGTAAAGCTGAACTCTTGCCTCGAAACCATAACTCTCCCCTCCGATTCTGGGATGCTAACGGTCACAGGTCCAGTCGGTGCAGACATTAGCCGAACCGTATAGATCTCTGTATCCTCCTCTGTTACTTCCAGCGAAGTGGGAATCAACTCTATCCCGGCAACATCGTTATCAATTATTGTGACCGTTAGGGTTGCGATCTTTCCATTGTAATCTGGATCCGAACTGGTTGACGTATGGATCAGGGTAGACATCTCGCTGATAGCATTATCATCAGAGACAGCCTGCACAGTCACCACCTGCGGTTGATCCCAATTTGAAGCCAAAAAGATAAGTTCCGGTGGCGAAAATGATACTACATCTTCCGACTCAACAATGTTAACGGTTACCGCCTCAACCGGCTGAGACAATAGCCGGACCGAGTAGGTTTCTTCATTTCCCTCCTCTACACTCAACGAGGTAGGAATCAACTCAATCCCCGTAGTCTCATGATCAACCACTGCGATCGGTAGGTTTGCCATCTTTCCACTGTAGTCGGGATCCGAACTAGTTGCCGTATGGATCAGAGTGGAAGTTTCAGTGATGGAATTATCGTCTGTTTGTGCTCGGACGGTCACTTCCTGAAATTTATCCCAATTTGAAGCCGAAAAGCGGAGCACCTGTGGCGAAAATGTTACGACATCTTCTGATTCGACAATTCGGATGGTTACATCCTTAGTCGGCTCCGACAGAAGACGGACGGAGTAGTTTTCCGCATCCCCTTCGGTTATATTCAGCGACGAGGAGGAGAAATCAATCCCTGCAGCATCATTATCGTTGACCTTGACCGTCACCGTCTGGGTAATCCCATTGTAGCCGCCCCCAGTTGCTTCTAACCTGATGGATTCAATTTCATCTACTGCATCTACATCTTCAGCTGCAAAAACTGTTATGGACTGTGCTACATTATAGTTTGACCTTGAAAAACGTAGGGACGACCTATCCCGAGTTAAGTCTGGATCTTCAAATGATGCAATTCTCACAAGCACGGTGCTTGAGGGTTGAACTGCAAGGTTCACCGAGAACTGAGATCCGCTCCCACCCTCGGAAACAAATACCTCCGCAGGTGAAACGACAAGTTCTGGCTCATCATCATCCAAAATCGTAATCGCTACTCTTTTTTGCTCACCACCATAGCCACCTCCATTGGCGGACACCGTAATATTTTGAAATTCATCCAGAAAGTCCTCATCCTGTTGAGCAGTGAACCGCACGGACTGCGGACGATCCCAGTCCGTGCTAGTAAATATTAGGCTAGATGGGGATGCGATCAGGTCCCCTTGACGTTCGGAAACTGATACGGTAACATCGTTCGTTCCAATATTTCCCAATGGTTCTCTAGTAAGGCGGATGGAGATGCTTCTTGATTCCCCCTCTGGTATTCTTAGTGAAGAAGGAGAGACTTCAAGTCTAGGAACATCGTCGTCTTCAATTCTTATGTGAAATCTCGCATATATTCCCAGAAATAGGTTGTCCTCGCTTGCAGGTTCCGTGACCTGAAGGGTTAATGTAACCTGATCATCTATATCATCTGCGTCATGAGCTGCCTCAAACACCACCCTGTTCCCACGCCAACAATATTCGTACAATATGCCTCTACCATTACGGCAACCCATTTCCTGTGACTCTGAAGGGTAACTCACACTTGACGGGGAAACCGAAATGTCCGTCCCCTCATATCCTGAATAGGTGGCTACGATGACATCAATGTTAGGATGGATTGGTGTATCCCCGAATAGTACCAAGTCAGGTGCAGTAATACTCGTTCCCTCTGGAATTAATATCTCATACGGAGGTCGGTCTTCAATCATAATCTCCCTTGAAAATCTGAGACCACTGTACCCTCCTCCCATGGCAGTGAACAAAAGAGTTACCTGCTCATCCTGAGTATCATCATCATGTTCTGCAAGGAAATAAATTTCCTGAGCTGGCCACCCATCTTCTGCCAGAAATATAAAGGTCGTTTGATTTGGAGAAATACTTGTCCCCTCATGTCCAGTAAGCGTAACTGTTACATCCCCAGAAGGGGGGCCCAGAAGGGGGATAACGTATGATTGCAAATCTATATTACCTGAATGACGAGTACCCTCACTCATGGTTACTGGCTCGAGTTCCCAGATTATTTCGTCATCCACGATCTCAACGTCTAATTGATACGGATCCCCCTCGTTTTCATTGAAGGTAATGGTCAGAGTTACTTCGTCATTGATTGCATCACTATCATGGTCTGCTGTCAGGGTAATTATTTTATCTTCATAATCGGTTGGTGCAACTGGGAAAGTGCTGGGCGTTACGGTGAGATTTGTACCTGAAAAACCGGTAATGATCATGGTTACATCCGTAGAAGGTGCACCATCTAAAGAAAAAATATATTCTACTGAATTTCCCTCAAGGATCTTGATAGACGGGGGATCATCATTAGCCTTCGCTGTCTGATCCCAAATCTTTTCTCCAAGTTTCAGTCCCTCGGTTTCGTTGAGTTGACCTAAGATTCCATGGTTCCAAAAAGGACCAATCAGTGTATCAGAGGGAAATGTATGGATTGGCGAATCGGGAATCCGAAACGGGATCACACCTCCCATATCCGTATTCCATAATTGAGGAATTGGTCCATTCAATTCCTCTGAACCCATACTGAGTTCAATTGAAAATTCGTTCAAATCCTCATCAAATATGGGCGACCTTGATACTGAATAGTGACCCGTCGCAGCTTTGATTTGGATCTGTGGAACATGATCCTGTCCAACGGAGACAGTGGGGAGGTAGATTAATAAGAGTCCAAGAACTTGTAGCCCCCGTCTAATAAAGAATGTCACTATATGCTGCTGCATGCGTCAGATGAGGGAATTCACCAACTACTGGCGACAGACATACTACGAATTAACTCGCTTTATGAGTAAGTTTTCAAAAAATATATCCAATAATCAAGAAGATATTCACAACCATTCTACGCGTTACAGTTGTGATAACTCGGGAGTACTATAAAATGTTTGATTCCTTTGCTTATTCCGACGTATTGGGACACCCATCCCGATCGAACTGAGCACCCCAATTGGATGCAACTGAGCCACGCAATCTATAGGAGGTGAGCCACCTATTTTCCGTGTCGGTGAGTGTCATGATTAGTAGGGTTCAAGTTCAAATTCTTGCTGTCCTTGTACCTTCCGCGTCGACTCCCCAGACAGGTTAATTTTGTGTGCATTGTTGACCAGTCGGTATATGATTGCGTTCGCCAACGTTGTATCTTCCATGATTTCGTACTATTTCTCCAACGGAGTTTGACTGGTCACAATTGTAGAGCGTACGGTGTAGCGATCATCCAGTAGTTCCATCAAGTCCCACTGTTGCATCGGATTGATTCGGTGGAGCACCAATACATCCATGCGTGCGAGCTGTTTGAATTCTTTTAAGTATGTTCCTTCTTCCCGGGCAATCTGGATCGTCTCTAAGAATTGAGAGAGTCACGTATAGCGGGTTTTGAAGTTTTCAAAACAAGCTCTATGCGCCAGTGCACAGGCAACGTAGCTTTTGCCTCTCCCATTGAAACTAATAGAGTTTACTTCTCCGCGTCAAAATCTCGGACTTACAGACTCAGATGCAAAGCATGCCTACATGATTTTGGTGATATGGGGATGCAAAGTATAGGTGTATCTGAGGTTCGTTTAGACTCCTACAAGGTAGAAACCCCTTACACAAAAATCACCAAATCTGTGATGGAAACGGGAGAGTAAGAAAGCTGAATTGATATCTGGTCAACTGCAACGGACCCAGTGAATCTCATAGACCATTTCACACGAAGAAAAGCGGCCTCAACCATAGCATAAAAGGAGAGTCCGTAACTTTAAGGCACCAAGAAATGGTAAATTTGGATCAAGTAGAAACCATTACTGTGGGTAAGGGGAGATCCTAGCAATTTCGTGATTTTGGATTTGCCACTGGACAGTAAATTCGGACACACCAAGCTCTTCAGCAAGGTCATAAATCTGGTCATGTTCAATGTTACTTTGCGTACCTACTTTATGTCTAAGCCACTCACTTGGTGCAAGTAATTCCGCAGCAAAGGATCTTGCACGAGACTGTTCGGGAGTTCGCAACTTACTCAAAATGGACGGTCCGTTCCCTGTACGTGCAATAAAATGTCCCAAGGCACGCGCAAGAAGAAACTTCTTACCCGTATCCCGCTTTTGAACAACCACACATGAGGGGCTATGCTCCCCTAAGCAACCTTCTATACGGGATGAAGGTGACACCGTTTCTGAGTTCCAGATGCTATAATCACCAACAAAAGAAAAGGGACCTGGATTGAGACCAAGTTCACGCAGAACGGTACGTGCATCTTGTTCTCCCGCCTCCCATGGGTATTGAGAGTTTGATAAGTTCTTTTGAACGGCTTTTTTTACTTCCCCCCATACTGCATTGTTTGGTTTGTTTGCAGACGCAAGAGATCTTTTGAGCCATTCGTGTGTCTGCCCCAAAGTTGTTCCGTCCGAAGCCAGCATTAATTCTTCACGAATCAACGGGTGCGCCTCATTCCAAACAGTGGTCACTTGATCAGCCAGTTCCGGTTCAATGTCAAAAGGATCAAGTCCCAACATAGCCGTTGCTCGGCAGAATTCTTTCTCATCATCATCAAGCACTTTGCTAATCACTTCCCACTCCTTAATCCAAGGTACGTCTCTCACATTTTTTTTCCTAAGCCGAGAGATGACATCTTCTACAAGAACTTTCAATTCCTCTTGCAAGGCAACAGTTTCAAACGTTTGTTCACCTGCGAACAGAAACTGTATGCTCGCATGCTCGGCATACCATCTTTCGTACGAAACCACCACATATCTCCCCTCAGGGCGGAAAACAATACGAGGAAATACAAATCCATTACCCGCATAGGAAAGGTCGTGTCTTGATGAGAAACCTGAACGCGATAGGCCATCCACCGTATCCGCTTCATGGTACAGATACCACCAATTCACAACGACCCATTCGGCAACATGGGACATAGGTACCTCAATGTACTCATGATATTTATTTCCGGCTCGTAAGCAAGTAGCAATCTCGTCACCTATGTTGATCGTAAGGCGAGCCATCGTGTTATGGGCAATGGGATCTGGATACGGTGGTGCATCAACCCATTTGTAATCAAACAACGACATTACTTCATTCCTATAATTTTGGGTCTACAGCATTTTAAGTGGGCAAGGCCCTGGAATTAGGATAAACGGTCATGAGATGGATTGGGTTCAGAGTCGATTTTGATGTTTATTTTATGGGTAGATACGCGATCCATTTTCATTAACCAATCAACCAATTTATCGATTCATGGCGATACAAATTCAAGATCTTAGTGAGCTCTTCGGTATAGGCTCTTCGTGGGAGGTATCGGAGATCACCTATGATTCCGAGGAGTTGACGGCGGAGATCCATGTCATCTATTCAGAGGATTTGGTGTTACGTTGTCCCGAGTGTGGGAAAGCCTGTCCGGGTTACGACCATCGTCGTCGGAAGTGGCGTCATACGCGAATCTGTGACTATCACACGCATGTGGTAGCGAGGGTTCCTCGCGTGCAGTGTTCGGAGCATGGGATCAAGACGGTATCGGTGCCATGGGCGGATGCGCGGGTGCAGTTTACGACCGGATTTGAGGCGCGTGTGATTGACTGGTCCGAGGATGCGGGCAGTCTATCCACGGTGGCAACTCGACTGAAGGTGAGTTGGAGAATGATCTCCAATATCATGGAACGTGCGGTCAAGCGAGGGCTTGCTCGTAGAGAGGAAGAGAAGACGGAACACATCTGTGTGGATGAAATTGCCTTTACAAAAGGGCACAACTACGTTACGATAGTGGGGAATCCGAAAACGGGGCATGTATTGCATGTCGCGGATGAACGGAAGAAAGAAAGTCTGGAAAGCTATTATGCTTCCCGTTCCCCTGCGCAACTGAAAGCCCTCAAAAGCTTGAGTATGGATATGTGGCCCGCGTTCATCTCCGCTACACTCAAATGGGTTCCTGACGCAGAAACAAAGATTGCATTTGATCGCTTTCATGTAGCCAGATATATAGGAGGTGCAGTAGATAAAGTTCGGAAACAGGAGAATCGAGAATTGCGGAAGGAAGGGAGTCTGGATCTCACAGGGACCAAGTATGTATGGCTAACCAATCCGCAGAATATGTCGGTCAAGCAAAAGAAACGATTCCAAGCGTTAAAGAAGAGTTCGCTGAGAACGGCTCGGGCTTGGGCAATCAAAGACCTGTCCCAGAGACTCTGGCACTATAAGAGCCGAACGTGGGCACGCAAAGGTTGGACGCGCTGGTTGAGTTGGGCCATGCGCTGTAGACTTGCTCCCATGAAAGAGGCCGCGAAGACCGTCAAAAAACATCTATGGGGGATCATCAATGCCATTGTTCTCAAAGTCAGCAATGGGCCAGCGGAAAGTATCAATAGTAGGATCAAAAGCATCAAGGTCCGTGCCCGGGGATACCGAAATAAACAGCGGTTCGCCACTGCGATTTACTTCTATCTCGGAGGGTTGGATATGTATCCAGAAGGCTACCGAAATTAATTAACCCACTCTTAAGTGCGAAGAGCCATAATTTTATCGTGAGGCCCAAGGGGAAACCCGTGATATTCACATGAACCTTGACCGGATTGCCTTGCCTCAAATAACCTTCCATCTTCCTCATGCCATACGACACGGGGAAAACCACCGTCAAATTCGCCGAAATTTCCTTGACGGAT
The DNA here is from genome assembly GCA_965209015.1 of Rhodothermales bacterium. Classification (GTDB taxonomy): domain Bacteria; phylum Bacteroidota; class Rhodothermia; order Rhodothermales; family Bin80; genus Bin80. Next base: position 2,107,676 of record OZ242367.1, read on the forward strand.
GGCATTGCGGAGCCAACCTTCAACTCGGGCTAGATCTTTCTGCAAATTCCTTGGACATGCGGTCTTGCCCGGTCTGTTCTGTGGAGGTATCCCTTTAATACGCATGGTCCTATGGTATGGACTACCGACATAGCGACATTCATTAGCAACGACTTCAAGGTCTACCTCGGAGGGCGGAGACACTACCCTGCGCACTCTAGGTTTTAGACGCCTGTAGTTTGTTCGTTTGGCTGGCATTTTGGGGTATAACTAAAAGAAAAACGACAGAATATACTGATTTTTAAGAACATAATACGCAACTCCGCTCTGCTAGGACAGTACGGCTTTGAATCAAAATAGTTATGCAAGAACTGATGGACCATCAGTTCTTTGTACGCTCACGTTGCCGCCCTGTCCTGATATCTAAAACAGATCCTCATGAATACAGAGATTGCTTCAGGACAGAAATCATGCCCATACAGGAAATGTCGTAAATCATTACGCCAAACCCGCAAGCCATCAATAGGAACCAGTGGCCTTTAGTTCAGGAACATGAATGCCAAGAGGGATGCTGGACCGTAACGCGAAACATCGTGATCGTGATATATGATAGAGAGCTGTAAAACCCATTGGTAGTGAAGGTTCATGAAGGGTACCAGAGCAGTACCTGACTTCATCTTCTCTCCGATAGTCACATATCAAGCAATCGACGCCGTAAACGCGTCCTCACTCAAAGAGCAGTATCTGACTTCATCTTCTCTCCGATAGTCACAGAAAATCCATGATCAAGGATATACTGCTGAGTTCAAATAGATCTGATTAAAAAATACCCTGCGAGGCTTGTCATGGTTGCACGACCAAAAATACAGATACGCCCTGACTATCTTGACAGAACAGAACATGGGACGTAGTGCATTCCCCCTGTGCCACATGTACCAACAATGAAGCCCGGGCTCCTTCTCCGATCAAGCGTTGAGAAAAATGGTTCCCTTTGGACAGATATTCGTTGAGTTGGAAGACCACACACTTCAGAATGTTTTACCAAGCACGAAACCGTAGAATACCGATGAGTGAGTACAATTCTAGAGTACTTGGAGCCATCCAAGATCTGGTTTGATATCTACCTCTTAGGAAGGATCAACTCCAGAAGAAACATTACCTGAGTCTCCAGAAAGGGCATAGGCAAACGCGATGGTCCACTTCCTAAGCGTGTTGTAGCGTCTACGTAGGCTCGCCTGAAGATATACATTTAGTGGCCAGAGGATCAAGCGGACAACCAAAGCAAGCATAGTTGAGACGACCGCAATCCCTAAGCCAACTAAGTCGGAACCACCATGACGACTCCCACTCATGAACAGCACGAAAATACCGAGCAAAGTTCCGAGTAAGCCAAGGCTAAGTGCAATGTACACCATAGCCGTGATGTAACGCTCAGTTTCCTTGTACTTTTCATGGTCCAACTCAATGAATCGAAAGGCATAGTCAATCATTGCTTGAGCCGATCCACCGCGCCGGAACTCTTCCAACATGAGATTCCCTGCCATTACGAAAGGATTTCGGGTTTTGCTCTGCCCAATTACACTTGAAAATGCTTTCGCAGAAATATTCTCGGGCTCAATCTTTAGCATGGCACCGCTGCCTCGCCACTGCAAGAACTGCCGTACATAAGCAGAAGTCAGGAGAAAGAGACCAATCAAAAACAGAGCTCCCAGTGGCCACTCAAAGCCCTGTGCATACTGGACGATATCCCAAGGTCTAGTGGGGGCAATGGTTTCAGCCGCAGCCTGCCCAGCGGACTGGAAGGCGGCAGTTTCCAGAGCGATCAATGAATGTATCATTAAAAATATAATTATCGAATTTGAAGTGACTGTGTCTGGACAGGTTGAACATTTAAGGTTTGAGTATAGTCACTTAGATCTTCCTGTCCGAGTAGATCTAAGAGTTCAATACGATAGGTTCCTGAGGGCAACAGTGCAGTGAACCGGCCCTGCTGTGAGACCGCAGTACGGAGTACTTCAGACTCTCCTTGAAAAAAGATGACCACAGCAAGTGTTGGCGAACTGAGTGGCAGATTCTCCACAGAACCTTCCACAATGGTGTTGCGATGAACCGGAATATCAATATACTTGGTTTCCCCTGGGTCAGACATAAAACTAAAGGCAGTTCCAGTAGGTAAGTCCAGTTCAGGGCCTTGGAGTGAGCGAGGATCAATTACAACTTGGTACTGGGTACTAGGTGCAAGATAGTCTGCCCGAAATGTGCCGGGTGCACTGGATTCGGTTCGTGCTCGCACCACATTAAGATCCAATCCATCTAAAGGGATCTCACCGGGATCTCTGATCCCATCACGGTCGATATCCATAAATGGTCGCAGCAGTGCACTACTCCATACCTGAGAATGCCGGGAGAAAAATAATCCCTTACTAAGGGTCATAGAGCCGTAGAGGCTTTGCTGATTCGAATTGTTCCCGGACTCCAAAGAGGTATGGCTTGAGAAACTTGTCCATGGGGCATTCATGCGAAGAGAAAACGTTGTTTGTATACCTTCGGAGGGGAAGTCGTATCCGACACGCGCACCGAACGAAATGGAGCGATAAGAGAGATAAACAGTCATCCCCGCAAAGTCTAATGACTCAAAGCGTCCACCCTGAGCTTGAAGGCCGATTCGACCACTCAGGCCTCTTGGTCGGATGAAATGAGTGAGCGAGGAGCGCCACTCCGTATAGGTTTCCTGAGGTGCATCAGGACGGAGCCGAGTGATTGTGGGGCCTCCGGCAAAAAGCAGACTGATCCGACGAGACATTCGGAGGGTTCCTGAAACGTTTAGACGCGACGAAGTGATACCACCGAACGTCTCAAAATAGGTTCCATTCAGAAATAGACTCACGCCTGAACCACTCAATCCTGTCCGTCCCACAAAACGCCGTTTGTAGAAAGTCAGCCCTGGTTCGGTTGCAAGAGTTGCCTCAGCTTGGAATTGAAATCGGTCCCGAAATAGTTGCAGGGTAGCACGTCCGGCAGGTAAGGGATAAGCAACCTCAGCACTAACCATGGCAGAGTTCCCAATATTACTTACCAATCCCAGGGTAGCGGTCTGCAAGGTATCTATTTGGGTAAAGCTCCCGAGCGTGGTGAAATTCTGTGAAACACCGTAGTTGAAGCGAAGATGTCCATAGATAGCATCATGATCGAATTCATTGCGTCCCGCCTGTAGATCCCAGTAGAGAGTCTTGGCTGGTAGCAGATCCTCGGTGATCAGAAGGAAGCGTGTTTCCCGGATCGGGAGTCCACCACCGGCTGGAACAACTTCTAGTTCAACACGCGAAGTTCCATAGTAGGCAGGGACGGAAAGTTGATAGCGCCCCTGACTATCAGCCTGTACTCGGTCGGCAACCACACCCCCAACGAGAGCAGACACCACTGCATTCGGTTCGGCTACTCCTTCTAGTTTTGTCTCCCGCTGCTGATGGCGTGTAGAGAGAGGACGATTACTGATCTGTACCCCTTCGTAACTCTGACGCGCCGGCCACCGATTGACACTGAACCGGCCAAAGCCAAGCTGAGTCATATAGTTTGAGCGCGGAAAATCAAGTAAGTAGCTAAACTGCCTCAGAGTAGATGTACCCTCATAGGTTGCCGTGCCATCGGCACGGATCTGCCCCCAAAGAGCACTAGCACGTACACTCAGGAACCCAGTGTAATCCGTGCCTCGTCCTGATCGCTGGATACGATTGATCCTGTAACCCAATTGGGTACCGCCAAGTACACTCCGATTTCGACCATAGAGCATAGGGCCGAGTGCAAGCGTCGGCGTGAGGACCTGTGGTTGGAATGGATCCGCAAACAATTCTTGAGAGAGCCGAAGGCTGAGTCGGTTCAGATCATAAACAAGTGATCCCTCTGGAAAAACTCGTTCAAGATTTGAAGGCGTCAAAAGAAAGCGTCCCTCACTATGAAAGTAGCCACCCGTGGTTAGGGTGTCCTCCTGCTGAATTCCACCGTCAAATTGTCGTAGGATGGTGCCGCGATCAAAATTCACCTCGTAGGCCATACGACTACTACGGGCTCTAACCTCGTCCTGACTGGTGTCTACGGACATACGAGCTTCAGAAAAAACTGCGACCAAATCAATAAAGTAGGCACTCTCTTGTGGATCCCAAAAGGCCTGAATGGGCCGAAGAGAAGGGGAAGAGAGGGAACTAAGAACCCATGGGGACTCCTGCATGATACGAGCAGACTGCTGTGCTTCGGCGGTCAAAGCGAACAGCAGCACAGGGATACCCCAGTAGGCTTTACACATGCTCATACGCTACAACAGTCAAAATCAATTAGTATTCTGATCGCGGATAGACCGAAAACGGGCTAAAAAAGCAGCCGTCTTGTCATTTCTCCCCAACCGACGATACAAATTCCCAATCTCGCGCAGGTACGCCATTTGGTCCTCAGCCTCAAATTGGTCAAACACCTCTTCAATATCTGGCTCAATCTTAAGAGCCTGCTCTGGGTTGTAGCGAGCCAGCTTTAGGGCCTCAACGTATGCCTTACCCGTATAGCTGCTTTCAGTCTCTACGACTTGCATGAGATAGGTAAACGCATGGCCAGACTGACCATCTTTATGATGGAGGAGCGCACGTTCAAATAAGGCACCAGCATAGGCCGAACGGACATCTTCCTTGAACCCTGCATAAGGCAACAATTGCAAGATGAGGGTATCCCGCATACTTTCCTCACGGACTTGCCCTGGCTCGGGCGTGATGTCTTGGATGTTGTACCAAACTAATTTTAGGGTATCCAGCGCTGGATCTTCAAAGCCATTACTGTGAGATAGAACAGCATAATTATAGTTGGCTTCCCAGATGGCAGCAGGACGTGTAAGTGCTGGAATAAGTTCTCTCAATTCCTCAATGACCTCCAAGGGAGTATCTCGGGCAACCTGCCGGAGGCTATCAAAAACAATCCGATGTCCCAAATTGAAATAATCCCACTGAGCCCAGACCAATTCTTGTTGGGTGAAGTCAACTCCCTCGGTAGTAGTCGCATACTGTTGAGCCTGCATTAATGCTCTGTAGACACCTTCTCCACTTCTGCTATTGACAAACGAGCGATATGAGCGCACACTGTAATTGAATACAAGAGAACTGTCAACCGTGGCATTATCAAAAGAGAGCAATGCATCATCCAAAACAGTCTCGGCAGCACGAAGCCACATGATAGCACCATTTGAGGAGCGTCCCAACTCATCCAGTGCGTTGGCCATTTCGGCCCATAGCCCATGCTCGTTGGCACGAAGTAATACTAGCTCCCGAAGGATCGTCAGCACTTGCTCCCACGCTTCCTGTTCTCGCAAATAGTTTGCACGAATCGCATAGATTTGGGAAAGTTGATAACGAGATTCTTCATGTCGTGGATTCAGAAGTACGGCTTCCTCGAGCCACTCTTGTGCGCTAGCTAATAGAATCTGTACCTGAGCAGTATCCCGGGCAGCTTGGGCTCGTCCTGCTTCGGTGAGGACCTCCCGGGCCCCCTGAATCGCATCTGCAAAGGCAGTGGTGTCCAAAGTCCCATCATAATCAGAGGAATCAATGCGCGAAGGGCCGACCACTGCGGTCAGAATACTCTCTGCATGCGCAATCAACTGTTGACCTTCTAAGAAACGTGACTGAGCTTGAAACTCGGCCCCTGCATGCACAAATGTACTGTCAAAACCGCTTAACACATCACTGACCACAAGAGAATCCACACCAGGTAACGGGTTAGAAACAAACGGAATTTCCTCAAGCTCAGAATCGGATTCGGTCTCCTCTACCACAACCGGCGCAGTCCGCGCACATCCAAATAGCACCGTGGCTACCAAAATTGGTAACCCGAAACGCAATACTGATTTTTGTAACAGTTCGATCATTAATTATTCTGCTTGAACTAGAAATGTTGTATTTCGACCAGCATTTTGAATCACACGGTTGAGTTCAAGAAGATAGATAGCCGGAGCTAACTGGTCAGCATGCACTTCAACGGTCTGGGTAGGCTGAGTATTAGCAACCATTCCATATACTTGATCTGGTGGCAGCGGCTGTTCTTCGTTGGACTGATTCAAGAAGAAGAGTGCACCGGTCTCAGTGATGGATATCTGTAACGGTCGTAGGATCACTCCACTCTCAGAGATCTCTTGACTTTCTGGCAAATCAATATCAAACTCTGGTAGGATAGCTACGGCCACCAAAGCAGCCAGAATAATCAATACGATATCTACCATTGATTCATCCATCTGTACTTGGGTTAATTAGGTTAATTTTCATTTTCTTCAATCTGTGGCCTCCACCAACTTAAGAATTTCTGGTACTGACGAACCGCGGTGGGGCTCTGAGCCGAAAGTTCCTCGGTCTCCAAAAGTACGATTTCCGTACCCGATGCACGCTCAACAATTCCCTCCTCAAAATAGTTGACCCGAAACTGCAACGCGGGATCAATGAAGTAAAATAGATCATCGCCATCAACCCATGCAATGTGGAGGGTTCGCGTGACAGGCGAGTACATCATTTGCAGATAGTAAGTCTTACCCCCAATAATGACCGGTTCATTCACAGTCAAATCTCTTGCTTGCTGCTCAAATAGGGTCCGAACAGGACGATCCAACTCATTGATACGTTCTTGCATCCACCGAACAACCGCATTCTCACGAAAAATCTCTTCCGACGAAAGAGATACATCGTCTCGCTCTCCAGTGATGGATTCAACGAGTCGCTCCGGTCGGTCGGGTCTGGTCGTCAGATCTACACCCGATCCACCGGTACCAGAACTTAGTCGGCCGGTGGATCCAGAAGTGGAACCAGCGATGAGATTTGGCTGCAGAGTCCAAGTTGCACCTCTGGACTGAGTATTAAGGTCCGCATTGAGGTCTCCTGGACGAGTCTCTCCAAACAGGTCCAGCACCTCCTCACTTCCAAAATCTAGCCCCACCTCTGACTCGAGTATCAGAGACGAAGTTGGGTTTCGGTCTGGCATCGTGGACTCTTCGCTCAAAGCCTCAGACGGTAAAAACTCGGAAAACTCTGCCAGAAGTCCCTCAAAGTCCTCGAGGGTAGTCTCTGACTCAGACGCATCTGACTCTTCGGCAGGATCTTCGGTCTCTTCTTCCGCCTCTGGAGCCTCTGCGGCGGCAATAGCTTCTAATATGATTAAATCCAGAGACCGATCCACCTGCTCACGACTGGGCATAGGAACGACTTTGCTGGCGAAAAAAAAGAACACCACCAAGGCGGCAAATATACCTATGGTAACAGGACGCCCGCTTTTATTGGTATCTTCTGAGAATATACTGGACATGCGATTCAATTTCTGATGGTACAAGTCCAACCATTTTGTGAGCATAAATCAAGAATCGAAACCATTTGCTGCACAGTGGCCTGATCAGTTGGAATGAGCACAAATACGACATCCTCGACAAGATTTTGCACAATCTGTTGCATACAGGATTGAAGCTGGTCCGATCCTTGCAAATCGCAGAATAACTGCACCCCATTTTCAACGCGGAATTGTTCCATCTCATTGAAATGAATATTGAAGACAGACAAATCCGTGATGGGCTCTGATGGTTCTTCCACATCTCCCGGAAGGGCCACATTGCTCCGAGGCGCAGTCTCAGTCAAAATCAAGAAACCCACCAAGAGTACAAAGCCCAGGTCAATAAAAACCATTAAGTCCGTTCGGTCTTCTTGCATTCGTATTTATTCACAAACCCGAGAGGAAATCTGTACTTCAGTAGAGGACGATTCTACGATAACACATCCATCAATATCCAGGAAACTCCGAATCTCCGGCTGCTTGTGTGCCATCAGCATCACCGGATCACGTTCCGTTGGATTGATACATTGTGTCAAATCTGGTATAAATTGCCACATGGACTCATCAAATCCCCAGAAGGTGACTCGCACATCTTCGCCCTGCCGCGAAATATATCCCTGAAAGTCTCCATCCGAATAATATCCTTGGATTGTCTGGATCATAGAACTGGCCAACGCTTTCTTTGGATCTAACTCAATTTCTGCCTCTTCAACAAGAAACTGAGCATACTCTCGGACGGTCACTAAGTTATAGTCAGTCGCTAAGCCCTGCGTGCCCAGGGCATCCGCCATATCCCCCGACAGATAAGCGCCTAATTGAAATTGCTCTTCAGAGGGATAGAGTACCATTACATCATTAGACCCAAATCCGTCTCGGGTGATGTCATAAAACAGGGCATGGGTAAAATCTGGATCTTCGGGCAAAATGAACTGCTCTTCCAGAAGTGACCGAACAAAATCTAAGTCGGTTAGCTCCACCACGGGAAGTACCCGCTGGGTCACAAATCCTTCTTCCTGTCCAAATGCAGGTATCCCAACACATAATGTCAGGCAACCCACCCAGAGACAACGCAGAGATAATTGATGAACACGATTAAACATAAGATTTACGAATCAGTGGAAATATAAACATCGGGAGGCGGTAATTGATCCAGAGTAGAAGGGACGAATTGTAAGGTAATCCCTCTCGGAACAGCAACACGGATTGGAACACTCACCCGGCTTCGCGTAAAGACCAAGACCTCGGATCTACCCAACTCCTCCCCAGAATCACCAGAGACGATCACCTCTCCATAGAATGGAATTGATTTAGTCTCCAACGAAATTACCACGGCCCCATCCATGATGGACTCCACAGAAGCCTGAAGCGAAGCTGGGCCAGAATCGGGAATGTAAACACCCGGAGCCTGGAACATAATACGAGCTGCCTGAACCGTAGTAGGTGACCGGCGCTGATCAATAAATTCACGAGGCGTAACAGTGAAATTGAACTGTGCAGCATACGCACGTTCCTGCATTTGTACATTGTCTGAGATAGCGTAATATACCGGACGAGTTTCTCCAGGAGAGAGGAGAACGACCTTCGGATGTACAGTAACCTGAGTTGACAGATCCTCCAGCGTCAACTCCTGATCGCTCACGCCCACAGAGAACCGATTCTCTTCGCGTGCCTCGCGATATCCAAATTCAGTGGATACCTCAACCTCCATCGGATGGATGGATGGATTAGTAAGTTCAAACGTGCCAGATCGGGTTTGTGGACTTAGCACGGCCACTTGGGGTTGGATACTGATGCGCTGATCCCACTCCAGTGGTGCCTCAGTCCCAGGGGCAGCACGGAATTGGACACCATCCGGCCCTAATAATACCACTCGCCGCTGCGGCTCCACTATCAGCGCCACAGGAACTGTGAACAACTGATCCAGCCCATTAACGGTCATTACTACCGAGACCTTCCCCGAATACTCTCCAGGATCTGCCTGAACCATGGAAATCTCTCCTCCGATTCGCAGCACATGACAATCCCCAGGTGCCAACTGGGTTTGCACAATCCGACTGGCTTGATTATTAGCTGAAAACATAGTACAGGAGGGAGAGTAAGCAAATCGGGGTAGTAACTCCAATTCTCTTCCCGAATCTACATTGCGCAGAATCGCCGATTCAAGTTGCTCTATGGAAACAGTTACACTATCCCTTGCCCGGATCATCATCCGGCCCGCATGCGACTGTCCTGACTCGTAGACCAGTCCAGAGAGTTGCTCTGTGGCAGGATCCATCATTACGTCTCCATCCGGCCCTGCCACTCCATAATCCAATTCGGAACTGGTGACCTCCACTTGATCTACCAACCCCTGCGATGGATCAAGCACAATCACGTTTACCGATACTTGGGCCGTTACTCCACGTTCCGCCGAAACCATGACTGTATATGGATAACTGGCCGAGTACACAAACTGACGCGTAGGTATATCAAATACTGGACTTCCCGTGGAAGGGTCTGATAGACGCTCGGTTGGTGTCCACTGCCATACATACTCAAGCTCTTCTCCCTCAATGGTGGACACAGAACACTCAATCTGTTGCGGAGGCATCCCAACCATGAACACTACTTCCTCAGGACACTCCAAGAAAATCGGATACTTTTCTACGGTCACGACCAGTGTTGTAGGATTCTGCGGTGGATCAACCTGACCCGCAAAAGCGGTGACTTGATACGTGTATTCAACGGTTGGTAACTCCTGATCTACTGGAACATTAAACACCGGCATGGCGCTGTTAAGGTTTCCAGACAAAAGATCAAGTCCATTCTCCGATGTCCAACGCCATACAAAATCTGGCAGCGGATTCTGGCTCGGGGGATTAAGTGAAGGCGTACAATTAAGTTCTACTGGTGGATCGCCAGTACGTACCCGTACATCCTCGCATTCAATTGAGAGGACGCGTCGTGGAAGGACAATGATTTCCACCGATTCGGGTTCAGATATATCGTAAAATGGTGCACTTGCCCGGATTTCATATTTATAATTCTCGGTATTCTCCACAACCCCCGGAGTGCGAAAAATCGGGGGAGCCCCTGATTCACCTGCAATCAGACGGTCTTCGGGGCCCTCTTGGAGTTGCCAAATCCAGGAAAGATCAGACACCTCTGGGTCTGAAATGGCACATCCCAATGGAAAGTTTGGATCCCCCGCATACAACTCAATTGGACTCGTACATTCCATTGATAGAGCGCCTAAATTCTTCTCTACTGTCACCGTCAGCGTCTCTGGATCCTGAGGTGGATCAGTATTCTCTGCAGAAGCAGTAACTTGATACACATACTCAACTGTCGGGGGATCCTGATCTTCAGGGACATTGAATATTGGCATAGCGCTGGTTAGGTCTCCCGACAGAAGATCTAAACCTTGATCTGATTGCCAACTCCACGAATAGGTTAGCGGTTCATCCCTGTGCGGAGCATCCAGGGATGGCGTACAGTTGAGTTCCACCGGTGGGTCACCTGTACGTACCTGTACATCTTCACATTCAATTGAGATGTCTGGACGCTCTAGGATTGTAATATTAACCTCTTCCCGATCGGTAAGCCCTTCCCCTCCATCTACATTTTCAGTCACCAGCACACCATACTGCCACTCAATGTCCTCTCCAACTTCTGGGGGTAGCATGATGACAAAGACAAATTCATTGGTCTGTTGATCCTCAAATAAATCAACTATCTGGGTTAGTGGGTCAATTGGAGTCTCATCTCCGCCCTCCGCCGACAGTGACCACACCAGGGATCCTTCTGGAGTATCCGTCAGACCACACATAATCATTAACTCATCGGGAGTGTTTCCCTCATACTCTACATACGGGGATGGGTATGGATCTAAATTACACGAAACAGTGAAATCAGATGATACCCTGGCATTCTGGACATTCACCTTGAACTCGTTTTCCACCACCGAAACACCATCCGCTCCAAACACGCGAACCATTACGGTGAACGAAGTATCCCGGGAAACCTCAGGAACCGTGATCGTAGGCCAGTGGTCATGGAGACCTCGAGGGGTTAGTTCCGAGAAAAGTTGGATCCGAGGTGCTTCATCTGAGGTAATTGAGCATGGAAGATCCATCTGGACTCCCTCATACACCGTAATATCCTCACACAGGAGTCTCGGGGAACGATTCATAACATGCACCTCTACTTGCTGAGAGATCTCCTGTCCGGTGTCAGGGACTTGAGCAAATATTTCAAGCATCTGGACTGATGCAGATCCCTGAATCTCAGGTGCACGAACAAGATAGGAAAATTTTCCCTCACCAAGAATCTTCGTCTCGTTATACGGAGGCCAGTCAAACTCAACCCGATACGCTAAGAGCCCTTCTCCAGAAGGATGTAACCCGGTACATGGAATCTCAATTAATTCTCCGCTTTCGACTGAAATACGAGACTCGCAGCGCAAAAATGGGGATTCATCAGACACCATATTCCTGCTACGAACTAATTCTTCCATTGCCTCTACTCTGTCTCTCTCATCCTCGAGTCCTTCCAGAGTAGTCCAAATCAATTCTCTTCGTCGTGAATCCATGTCTTCATGGCGAGGCTGCGAAGGCAACCCGTACCGGCCAGTCCGCTCAAGCTCTCTTAATATCCTATCCTTTGGCCCCAAAGATTCCGAACGCTGGTGATCCTGTATGGAAATAACCACGGTCGCCTGATGTATGAGCTCACCCTCATGGTTAAAAACCAACCGGTCATATTCAAGTTGCCAAGGAAGTTCTTTGTTTTCAGGCGCATGGAAATGAGGCGAGGCATGCCCCGCATCACTCAAATAGGTGAGCCAGGACGGATCGCGGCTCGTCCACTGATAAGTATATCCCCCCGTGTCAAGTTTACAATCAATCGCCCCGGAACTACCAGGAGATACTTGAATACTTGAGGGGCAGGACCCGAGATGATCCTGAGCATGTACCATAACCGTCAGAATCATCCCCATAAAAATGCACGAGACTAACTTCATCATCTCAGAAGATCTTCGCCTGAGTTTTAGTTGAACTATAATTGAAACGGAATCCATTAGCCAGATTGAGTGCGTCTATAGACCTTAGGCTTAAATTTAAGCGGAAAATACAAATCAACGAAAAACTATGATTCTTGGATTTTAGACTTAGATGGCATTTATCATATCCATAACAAATATTGGTAATGATTTAGAATAATCTGTTACGTTAGGTACTGTTCAAGTAGCCCCTAATCAATCAGAAGTTGAAGACAACTGATTTGTGTATAGTCAGCAGATCATATCCCACAATGCACATTCACACAAAAAAACATAATTCGGTAAAACCGTGTTCTAAAAATCGGGTTCCTCTCTTTGGGCAGACCTCCCCGAACACATTTTATTTTCATTCAAGGTCAGAAAAGATTATCCCCGTTAGTGCCGTGGAGTAGTTTCAGTATCCAGTGGACTACCTACCGAGCATCTGGTCATTCCGAGATTACAACGTACTAATTGCTTGTACTTGAATGATCATGTTTTTGGTTCCTTTTTAGATGCACTTCTTGACGGATAATTCTGTCCAAGTCACCGTTTCATGTACTAATGCTTTAACAAGTGTATGCCCTCGTTAGCCTCCATGGTTTGTGCGGTAGTTACCGAGACTTGTGGTCCTTGCTTCATGCGTGGGGGATATCCAACCTGACGGTGCACGTTAAGGCTATCCGTGATCAGATCTCCAACCCAAGCGAACGAAATTTGAGTCGGCCATTGTCTACTTGAATGAGAGACTCGCGCTCCCACAACGGATGAAAGACTTTAAAAAGATACAGCAGCGGATTGGTCGCATCAAGGAGAAATACCAAAGCGGTGGCCGATCAATAGGAAGTCAAGGTGACGAAAAAAGATACAAGAGACCGCCAAAAATGGAGTCAGATATGGGTTCCAGTCAAAAGGGTTTTCTGAGAATCCCTTCCAACGGAGGGAACCGCCGACCTTTGCGAAAAAATCCACTACAATGACAAAGTTGCGTATTGTTTCAAACTGTACGGTTCTTTCATCCCATATTGATGAAAATCCCCTATCTACATGAGAGAACAGAAATCGGTGTGTTTCACTGGAACAGGAACGATTATCCGGCTACCGTAGAACATCTAACCGCATCATTCTTAATGTGATCGTACCAGATCCAATCATGATGATTCCAGTTACTCCTGCATCGGGAGCCTCCCCGTGTCCATGTACCACCATCTTTCCGTCAACATATCCTCGAAAATGAGTCCGATCAGCCACAACTCTATATTCACTTAGCCCCGAAAGGGATTGCGGGATAACGGTTCTTTCCAGTACTTCCTCTTCCCCTCTGACTGATGCACCAAGACGAAGGATTGACCCGTCCATGTCCATGAAATGATACGATAGACTGTCCTGCACATGGTGTAATAAACGTACCGTCCCATCAAAATTAGAACGATCCATCTCCGCTAAAAATTCGATGTCCGAAACCGGACTTCCATAGGTAATCATCAGAGGAGACTGCCTTACAGTCAACCCTAAGAGAGAATTGTCGGCAGAATCAAGAATTGTTTCGGCAATCAAGTCTCCTTGAATCACTTCAAAGATGGTTTCAAATGTGTTCGCTGCATTAATACCCGCACTCCATGCCCATTCACCATCTTCCGCAAGCCCAGAAAACGCCGGAAGTCCACCTATTCTCAATAACTCTCTTTCCTTTTCCCGTAAGACAGTTGCCATAGAGTCAACCATTGCAATGCCTACCCCTTGCTCATAGACCAAACGCCCCCCAAGCGAGGAAGTCTGAACTAAGGGTAGAAGTCCAATTCCTCCTACGATGGCCAGAGGAACCCAGAATACCAAACGAAATGACATCCACCAGAGCAAGACTCTCACTGCACCATAAATGAGAAAAAACCACATCGTTAACTCAGCGACATTTTCATGATCCGCCAAGATGGAATTTGCCTGACCTGAGATGTTCACTGTCTCCACAGCAGACTCGCCCGAAACTACGGCTCCAATCGTTCCAAGTGCACCAAGAACATACAGAATAGTAGCTACTCGCGGGAGAATCGAAATTCGTTGCAGAAACAAGGCCATGATATCTACAACAAAAGCGACCATGATCAGGGCAATTGGAAAGTGCACCATCATGGGGTGCATGTTAGGTATCCACTCTGGAAGCATCGTAACTATTCGTTTTTGACATTCAGGGCCATGCGCAATCGCAGGCTGTTGAGAAGGACAGATAGACTTGATAGAGTCATGGCTAAGGATGCTAACATAGGATTGAGTAGCATTCCGAATACCCCGTAAAGGGCGCCAGCAGCGATGGGAATACTGAGTGAATTATACACAAATGCAAAAAATAGATTTTGCCGAATTGTACGCATTGCCTTCCTACCAACTTTGATCGTTTCTGCGACCGTACGAAGATCTTCGCGGAGGAGGGTCACATCTGCAGTCTCTACAGCAACCTGAGTGCCAGATCCAATTGCAATTCCAACATCTGCCTTCGCAAGCGCAGGTGCATCATTAATACCATCCCCCACCATGGCTACGACGGAACCGCTCAAGCCCAGTTCTTCAATATACTCCAGCTTACCCTCGGGTGTGACACCAGCTTGGACATCACTGATGCCAAGTGCTGTTCCTGCTTCCGATGCATTCAATTCAGAATCTCCTGTAAGCACTGAAATCTTGAGCCCCAGCCGATCTAATTGCGCCACTGCATCTCTGGAATTACTTCGCAGGGGATCTGAAATCGAAAATTGGCCAACCCATTTCCTATCAATAGCAACATGTACCCTAGCGTCCTTGGTGGCAGCAGATGGAAGAGGAATTTCGTTTTGGGTCAAGAATTCTGCACTACCTACTGATACAGGGGTACGACCAATTTCCCCACGAATACCGTGTCCCGGTACCATGGTGACCTTTTCCACCGGATTAAAATCAACATTTTCCTGCTTCGCCTTGGCAACGATAGCTTCCGCCAAGGGATGTAGAGAGTGAACTTCTAGTGAAGCAGCGGTCTGTAATACTTCGGTAGGAGAGAAATCTTCAATGGCTTGAATTGCCTCAACTTTTGGCTTCCCCGTAGTGAGTGTTCCGGTCTTATCGAAAACAATATGTGTGATCTTGCTGATTCGCTCCAGAGCATCTCCTCCCTTAAAGAGGATGCCCCTGCGAGCGCCAGCACCCGTGGCAACAACCACCGCAGCGGGAGTAGCCAGTCCCAGTGCACAGGGACATGCAATAATCAATACCGATACGAACGTAGTCAATGCGTGCTCTAAGTCCCACCCTGCGAGAATCCATATGAAGCCGGTTAAGACCGCGATGATCAGTACAATTGGTACAAAAATCCCTGACACCTTATCAGCGAGTTTTTGAATAGGTGCCTTCCGCCCCTGCGCCTCCTCTGTAAGCTTCACGATTTGTTGTAGTACCGTGTCACTACCAGTATGAGTTACACGAATCGTGAGAGAACCTTCGGTATTCAATGTGCCTCCCACAACGGAATCTCCCGCTGACTTTGCAACCGGAAGAGACTCCCCCGTTAACATACTCTCATCTATCACACCGTTTCCTTGGATCACCTCTCCATCAACAGAAATCTGATCTCCAGGTCGGATGATAACCAGATCTCCAACCTTAACATCCTCAATAGGTAGATCTGTTACATTTGATCCCCTAAGGACCCGAGCAATGGGTACCTGGAGTTGCATAAGTGCTTCAATGGCTGACCCGGTCTGAGCCATTGCACGCGTTTCAAGGAACTGTCCAACCAGAACTAATGCCACAATGACCGCTGAGGCCTCAAAATAGACGGATACAGTAGAATCAAACCAGGCAGGAACAATTGTAACGATCGTACTATATATCCATGCAGTTGCTACCCCGATAGTAATCAGCGTATACATATTGAACACGCCCCGGGTGAGAGCAACCCATGCAGATTTGAAGAATTCTGCCCCACAGTAAAACACCACTGGGGTTGCTATCGCTAGAAGTGCAACATGAGAGACTACCCCAGACATGGATAGAATCATCAAAATTGCTGCGCCTGATCCGGCAACTATTAATCGGACATACTTACCCCTTGAGGGTTGAGATTGATTATCCGATGAACGAGAATACTCTGGAAATATCGCCAGAAGGGTTTCGACCTGAACCAATCCAGCGATCCACGAGAGCTTCAGTGCATTATTTAATATCTTTCCGTGAACCTGAGGTCCAATTTCATTGCAACGCGCGTCAATACTCTCCTGACTAAGGTCAATTGGCCCATTTCGGGGATGCAACACTAACTCTGTGCGGGCAATGTCATATCCCGCATCTTGAATCACCCCTACGACAGTTTCCAGAGATGGCCCTTCAATATATGCTTCATGCGTGGCGATATTAACATGTACATGCGTGGCTTCTGGAAGCTGGTTCAATTTACGCTCTAATCCAGCAGCACAGGAAGCACAGTGCATTCCAGACACGGGGAGTGTGAGTCGGGAACTTGGAAAATTCATCAACTATTGTGGCAACTGGTTCAAGTTATTGTCAATGCCGCACTTTTACAGTGCCTTTACCAATTGATATCTGCTTTAGTATTTCTCTGTACATCTCCAGAGAAGAGTAAAATAATTTTTCTGTATGTTACCCTAAGGCACGTTGAGATCTTAGTACATCACTGATCAGAGACTCTACGTCCTTGGATCATCTTGTCTTCCAACCACTTACAATCTTGAAGATTTATTCCTCAAAGGTTCAGAGATTGACCAATCTGGACATCGAAACTTCGGCCAAATTCTTAGTACTCCGATAGTATTGACCCGATGAGTAAACTTCTGCTTCTCACGAGTGAAATAATCCCGGTTGATTACATGTGTATCTCGTATGGACACTTCAGGTTTCCTATGGGGTGCCTCAACGGCATTGATTAAACCTTAGGTTCAGAAATAACTGTACCATGAAAAGGTCTCAACCATAACAGGTTGGAGAGAGTTATGTTTAACCCCCAATTTATTCTACCAGCTTCAGCAGACCGCAAAAATTGCGCTCGAGATGCTCTCTGATTCATGCATACCCGTTTTCTCCCCTGCTGTGAACCTAACTTTCTTAGGAGACTCTTTCAAAAATGACTATTTTGCCCTCCAAGTCAACACCTACCCTACCTGTCAAAGTCAGAAATTGTCGGACATTCTAGTCCAAGAAGTAGAGTCAAGGAACTGGTGCGGTTCTATTCGGATTGGGACTACTTACTGTTTTTCCCATATCTTTGCGCCATACGTCCTTCCAGTCCCTTGGTCTCCATCCAGATCATGCTCACCGGACCTGTTACCATCCGCAGGTTCTGACTATTATTTCGCATATTCTGGATACCTTGTATGCCGTTCGTTTGACGATCCTAATAGTATGCGGAACAGACTCTTTGTTCAACTGACTCGCTCCTCGCTCCATCCTTTTTGCGACTCTTTCACTTTTACATGTGGAGATATTAGACGCTCTGGCAATTGTGTCTGAAATTAGGCCAATATTAAGACAGAATTGGCACCAGAGAGACGGAAGAATCAGAGCACAAAATCACTATCTTTTCAGGGGGGTATGGGTATATGTGGATTAAGTGCGAAAATCTTTTTTTTGAGGAGAATTTATCAGGGATTGTATTTCAACGGTTTGACAAGAACCCCCATGATCTCTCAAATAAACAGTCCGAAAATTCCACTGAGTCCCAGCGGAACTATAACCGAACCTGTTAACCCTGAAAAAATACCATATACATCTTTCCCTGCTCCATCATGTGCTCTGCAATATGAGGATCCTCTGTGTCCCAGTCTCGCCATTTAGCGTTCATGTCTTGGGCTATGACGTTGATTAGACGCTTTAATCTGCCACAGTTCCGCTCCAAGTATTTCCAGGTACTCACGTTGCTCTATGCGGTTAGGTAGCACCTCCGCTAAGTGCATTTTATCGGATGCTGTCCCCGATCTCGTTGCTAGGTTTTGGTATCCTCCACGGGTGTACCGATGATAGTCCCTAGACCGTATCCGCCATAATTGGATCCTTCTTTGCGGGGAGGGGCTTTCGGCTTTATATTGGTAATGTGGAGAGATAGAGCATTCCGTATTTGTTAGCGTATTACGGAAAATTAGGTTAGGACATAAAGAAGGTCTTCATCCATAGGCTTTACGACCGTTCCACGCTCGATCGTGTTCCCTATGTGAACGGCTAACGCTTTGTCTGGGTGGAGCGGATATAAATTCCATTCCAGGGATAACATAAGTGCGTTTGTCTTTGCCTGATAAAAGTTAATTTTGGCAATACTAGTAAAGGCTTTCCACGCGACTGGATGGACTTTCTTTGGTCTTTTTAGATTGACCAACTTCCATGTATTATTATCCCTGTATTCCGCTCGAACCACAGGTTGGGGATGATGCCTTGTTGCGATATTCACGGCTAGCTCAACGGTCATTCTCTACCGAATACGTTTTTCATTAAGAAGTTAAAATAGTATGGATGGTCAAAGAGTACTGATTTGTATTGGTATTCTTGCCACGGTGCTAAATAGTCCACGAACTACTCGGTACCCCCTGAATAAGTTTCAGTGGCATCAATAAATTTCGGAGCTTGTTGAACACCGACCCAGGGATCGTCTACTCCCCGATTGGCATACGGTGTACGATACTCTTTCCCTACGTATGGATGAATAAAATCGTCTTCACATGCCAATTCATCATGCAGTCAGCCCCATCATTCCTAAAGCGATCATGGTAGACACATTGATGCGGCGACGGGCGACTTTATGCTCTTCTTCAGCCAACTCGAGAGATTTCTTGGCCATTTTCAAGATTCGGTTCGCCGCAGTCGGCTCCACTTCATTATGCTTCCGAAATTTTTCTGATGGTGGAAGAGGCGCACTGTAAGATGATGATATACGAACCAGACTTGACGATATAGTACTGCGGATTAGATGTGGTGGTACTCACGGTGGACCAAATGCTACGAATGGTCCAGTAAACCGGCCATCCGAGACTCGCATACAGAATTTGAGCATCCCGAACCACAGATGCCGTGGGAGAAGTGTGTGAAATCTACACGGATCGTGGACGAAATTCATCAAACAGAGACCTCCAAAGCATCGGTTGACTCCACAAAACACCGAACCCTAGCCGCCGATTCGCGTAGTCCGACTAGATTGAACCAGTTTAAGCCGCAATTCAGCGGGGACAACAAGAGAAAATAAAGAATCTTGAAAGAGTCTCTTAATATAATATTGGTTCAGATGAGTTCAGGGTATCATCAACGGTAGTTATTTCGGTGAGATTTTGATGGAACTCATTAAGCTGGTATATGTATCTCGGTGATTCGGTTGAGCATCCACGGCAATACTCAGGTTTTCAATGATTCCTTCAGCATTATTTGATTTTTTCCGCGAACTCAGTGCCAATAATAATCGTGAATGGTTCAACAATCATCGTTCTCGCTACGAAGAGGACGTTAAAACTCCATTGCTCAGGTTTATTGCCCAATTCGCCCATCCACTATATTCCATTAGCCCTCACTTCATGGCTATTCCAAAAGTTGGAGGCTCTCTATTCCGTATCTATCGTGATGTGCGCTTTTCTAAAGACAAACGACCTTACAAAGAAGCGGCGGGTGTGCACTTTCGACATAAGGCGGGGAAAGATGCACATGCACCTGGATTTTATCTCCATTTAGGACCGGACGAAGTATTCGCTGCAATAGGAATCTGGGGGGCCGCTAGTAAGGAATTACTCCTGATCCGGCAGCAGATTGTGAAAGATCCAGATGAATGGGTCGGTATCACTCAAAACCCCACCTTTTTAGAGGTGTTCTCAGAGGGATATGAACACCAGAAACTAAAACGGGCACCAAAGGGATTTGACCCAAACCATCCTCTGATTGAGGATCTGAGGAGTAAGCATTTTGTCGCTGTATGCCCATTGTCTGAGGGAAGTGTAATATCACCAGATTTTTCTGATCATCTTGCACAGATCTATGGTCACGGGGCAAAGTACATGGAGTATCTTACCCGTACACTTGGACATCCTTGGTAATCAATCATAAACCTTCCCATGAATCCATTCCAAACTCATGGTGCCATCAGTTGGCAGGAATACCTTGCTGCCGATGTACCTTCAGCGCTCAAATTTTATACTCAACTTCTTGGACTATCCACCACTGAGATGCCCATGCCTGATGGAGCATACACATTGCTTCACAACAATTCAAAGCATCTCGCTGGCCTGATGGCATGCCCACCAGATACTCCACCCTGTTGGGTATACTACGTCACTGTACAAGATATTCAACGACTACTTGACGATCATGAATTGAATCTGGTCGTCCCTGTTAATGACGCGATGGGGGTAGGAACTTTCGCAGGATTTCTGGACTCTCAGGGAGCTTACCTCTCGGTCATTCAATACCATGCCCCAGACCAAGGAGACGTCAAATCAATTACAAGTTTTCAAGATACATCTGAGATACATGGTGCTTTTTCATGGTTTGAACTCCAAACCCATGACCCAATCGCCGCTGGAGATTGGTATAGCCATCTGTTCGGATGGTCCATCTCGGAGATGACAACACCACTTGGAACCTACTTTGTGATTTCCGTGGACAATGTTAATATTGGCGGAATTATGGAGCCTATGGATCCGAATACAGCTCCCAACTGGAGTTGCATTATCACGGTTGATGATGTTGATGCAGTTCAAGTAAAGGCCTCTGAATTA
The DNA here is from genome assembly GCA_965209015.1 of Rhodothermales bacterium. Lineage (GTDB taxonomy): Bacteria > Bacteroidota > Rhodothermia > Rhodothermales > Bin80 > Bin80. Next base: position 2,128,745 of record OZ242367.1, read on the forward strand.
GGGGCAACCATTCTCGCACCGGCTTTTGACCTGGAGGGAGTCGGTCGCATCCTGTACATACTTGATTCTGCCGGTGTGCCGATCAGTTTCGCCACTTGGCTCCCGCAATCGTCCGAGGCTTGAAAGACAATGGTTTTATTCCAGAGCGCTAACCATTCGCGTTTCAAATATAGATAACATGTAGCTGATGATCAGTTAATTGTTACTCCCACCTTGTGACGAATTTCGATGATCTTGGTTTTATTCTCGAGATAGCAATCTAAAACAATTTCGTCAATGGATTGGTGATGATTCCCCCTCTTAGAAAGAAAGATTCCACACATATACTCTGAGACCAATGCACTCTGAGAATAAGCGATCAATTGGGAGAGCATATAGCATGAGTTTGGAACCCACATAAGAGATCTACCGCAATATTCTTTTCAATGTAGCGCCAAGAAAATTTTCAAAGCGTTCACTACTGAGGACGGGCCCAATAGTTGGTGTATCAGTCTGTCCAAAATGCCTGCCGAATTGAGGAGATGTACAACTTTAAATTTTGACTTAACACTAAAGCCCGTAAGGGTGATCAATTGATTGAATCCTGATACAGTTCGTGGTTATTCAAGCGATTGGACAAGGAATATATTGAAACAAGCTATATTCCGTTTGATTCGTTCAGATAATGCAATCGCATTATAAATCGAACTTACCTGGAAAGGAGACCAAACCTCCATTCCCCTCATGCCAGTTACTGTTGGGTTCAGAATTGCAGTTGATTGAGGGGAGCTTGGATGCTCAATACATCATGAACTATACTTTCCCAGTGAACGGGGAATAATGTCTCGTTGAGATCTGGTACATCGGAGGTGCTTTGCGAATTCCGCGTTTATTTACATGCCCAATATATCTTCCCAGGATTTTAACTTCCTCAAAAATATCTGGCGAGATAATAACATCTTCGTATTCTGGGTTAGCAGGCTCGAGGCGTAGTCCTTGATGATCCATGAAGACTCTCTTGAGGGAAGTCTCACCATTATAAAGGATCGCTCCAATCCCTCCATCAGGAATATCATCGTCTACCAGAAGCACATAATCTCCATCATGAATTTCTGCCCCAATCATGGATTGCCCCCGAACACGGACTGCAAAGACGCGATCAATGTTAGGGAAAAGGGTATCCAGCGTGATGGTCCCTAAGTTGGCTTCAACTGCCTCTTGCAAGGTTCCGGCCGTGATCTCACCAAGAATAGGAATCCCAATTGAATATTGCTCATTCTTGGATTTTAACTGAAATCCACCCTCTGCATTGATGAGGTATCCCTTCGTCTCGAGTGCCTTCAAATTTTGAGTGATACTGTTTGAGGACTTATAACCAAATTCTTCTATAAAGTCCTCGTATTTTGGCCAGCCCCAACCTTTCTCATCATACTTTACGATAAAATCCAATACAGCTTGCTGTTTTTTGGTCAATGGTCTTGGCATGGTAGTCAGGAATCAATATATATTTTAGATGTAATACATTAACATAACCATTGTGTTCCATCGGAAAAATCTTGATCGAATCGTATCATATGTATGTTATTCCTAGGTAACTTCTGGATGGTGAAGAAACTGGTCTACTAAGATGGTATTCCCGTCCGGGTCAAGAAGTATAATACTGCCAGGTCCATGCGGATTCTCCGTTTCCTCCACTTCTGAGATTAGTTGCAGTCCTTGATCTTTAAGATGTTTTTGGATTGCTCTCACATCCATGAATTGGTCAGTGTCCTGATTGTCCATCCGTTCCCCCTCTAAACTAGGTCTAGTTAAAAAGCCAGGGTTGAATGTAAGAATATTCCCTTCAAACATTCCCTCAAAAAGCCCAATAACCGTGATCCCATTGATCATGATTAGGTGATTCTCACCTTTTTGAAGAACCTCAAAGCCTAACTTCTGATAGAATTCACCCGACACTTCAAGGTCCTTGACGGATAAGCTGATTGAAAAGGCCCCCAACTCAAGTTTGCTCATGATCTTATATGTGTATTAGAGTATGCAATGTGAAAAAGGATTTAACGCTCAGTGAATATATAAAGATTGAACCATATCGTCATATTACTGGATCAGTTATGAATGGTATAGTTTACGACTCTATTCCGCGAATGAATCTTCCTCAAATTATCTTCAATAAATTTGAAACCGGTTCTGCCATGAGTAACGTAGATAAAGGTCTACCCCCCGCAGAGGAGTAGAATTGCAACTCTGCATTTTCAAATATTTTGTTACCTCCATCAACCGCTTTGATTCTGAATGATTGATCATCAAGAATGGGTAACAAGATAGATCAATCTATCATTTAGTGGTGTGTGAATAAGTGCTGACACATCCATCATACCGTTTGTATTGTGATCGAAGGTGGACGGATTAGGATTATTCCAACTTTGCCGAAATAGTGTATCCTATATCCCCACTCCTTGTCATCACACTTCCTCCACCACATCGAATTTGGAATGCCAATCATCCATGATCTCCAAATATGAAGGCAGTATCCAGAGATTTCGCTGAGACATGAGGTAGCAATCAACATATTTTCCCTGTACCCGTAGTTAAGAATGGTAAATATGCCTTTGGTACAAGTGGCTACAATTGGATGAACTCTGTCTATGGAAGGCTAAGCTCCGTTTATGTCTTCTGCGTCAAATAAATTAAGTTGGTTACTGGGATGCCGAATGAATCTATCAGTACGTAAAGGCTGTATCGGTTGATTCATTTTATGCTTCCTGCAGGTCATTTGAAATAGGGTGCGCAGAGTATCGGCCCACACTCCCTCCCCCCGCATGCGATGACCAAATCGAGGATCGTTAAGCTTTCCTGAACGAATATCCTTAATCCGTCGAATGACCCTATCCTTGCGCTCAGGGAAAGATCGATCTAACCACTCTTCAAAAAGCGGACCGACCGGTCCAGGGAGTCGGAGTAATATGTAGCCGGCGCGTATGGCTCCCCGATTTGCTGCGGCCTCAATGATTGCGGGAAGCTCTTCATCCGTCAATCCAGGAACCACCGGAGCGACCATGACACCGGTCGGGATCCCGGCTTCCGAGAGTTCCTTAATCGCATCTAATCGACGTGCAGGAATACTAGTTCGCGGCTCCATTGTACGTGCAATGCTATTGCGCAGAGTTGTGATCGAAATCATGACATGTACGAGTCCAAGTTGTGCCATCGGAGCCAAGACGTCCAAATCCCTTGTTACAAGATGATTCTTGGTTATGATACCAACAGGGTTGCGATGATCTAAAAGAATTTTCAGACAGCCACGAGTTAACTTTAATCGGCGCTCTATTGGCTGGTATGGATCCGTATTTCCAGAGAGTGAAATCACCTCTGGTTTCCAAGAGGGTTTTTGCAACTCTTTACCCAAAAGGTCTGGGGCATTGCGCTTGACCATGATCTTCGTCTCGAAATCAAGTCCAGCACTCCATCCCAGATATTCGTGGCTTGGTCGAGCATAACAATAAATGCACCCATGCTCACAACCCCGATATGGGTTGATTCCCCAGGTAAACCCAATATCTGGAGAATCATTGCTCACTAGAATTGACCTTGAAGTATCTTCATAGAATTGGGTACAGGTTTGTCTTATTTCACCCGGTTCCAGAGCATCCAGATCCAGTTCAATATTTACAGGATCAAATCTGGTGGGAGGATTTGTTGCCGCAGCACGTCCTCGCGGAGCGGGTATAGGTACTTGTTGTATACTCATCGTGTCAAGGTACGATTCAGTGCGTACAAATATGAACCGAATTTGATCTACTATTTATTTTATGTCAGCATGAAAAAATTTGTGTACACATCTTCTGCGCTACTCGTAGCGATCTTACTCACGCTTTTGATCATGGGCATCTTCGTTAAGGAAGTACATTTTGCGGCAACGACTCGCGTCCATGCTCCTGTGACTGATTCATGGTGGACTTTTATGGATCCAAGTCGACAAGAACCGTGGCAACAAGATTTGGAATCAATTGAGACCATTCAAGGACAGCCAATGGATCCTAGAGCATCCTTTCGCATGAAATTTGCAAATGGACCCGATCGTCTGGAAACAATTACTCTTATTCTCCCAATGCAAGAATATCGTGCAAACATAGAAACCTCAAGTTATTCAGGTTACCGTTCTGTTACGTTTCAGGAATTAGGTGATGGATCTCGCATTCAGCAGACCATGGTCATGCGCGGATCATCATTCATCAGCCGATCTCTCATGCCTGTGATTCGACCATTACTGCAGCGCGATCAAATGACTGCTCTTGATCATCTTGCGGATCTGATTGAATTCTCTCCATCCGTTGCCCCAACGACCCATGAGTGAGGATCCAAATCTCGTACAGTTGGATTATGGTTCTGAGGGACTATCCCTTAATCTGAAGGGACTTAATGCTACGATACTCCGCCCGCATTACCTTGAGGGCTTGCCCGATGAGCGTGCTGCATTCATCAAATCCGTTCGCCGCCCTTATAATTCTCCACCCCTTCGTGAACTTATCACTTCTGGAGATAGACTTGCGGTTGTCATCCCAGATATTACTCGTGCACTTCCGGGCGACCGACTCCTGCCGTGGTTTTTTGAAGAACTAGAAGGAGTCCCTAAGGAAAATGTTACCATCATTGTAGGGACTGGTACTCACCGGAGTAATACTCATGAAGAGTTGGTTCAGATGGTTGGCCCAGAGATCTCCGCTAAGTACCGTATCGTGAACCATGATTCCCGAGATTCAGGTACCCTACTCTATGCAGGGCGTAGTCCCTACGGATATGATGTGTCCTATACTACTGAATACGTACAGGCGGATCGACGAATCCTCGTAGGATTCATTGAACCTCATTTTATGGCAGGGTTTAGCGGAGGATACAAGGCAGTTTTTCCCGGGATTGCTGATCTGAATGCCATTCAACTCTACCATGGGTTTACAAACATTGCTCATCCAAAGAGTACATGGGGTGTTCTTGCGGGAAACCCGACCCAAAATCATGTTTGTGCAGCGGGAAGATTACTCCCCGTGGATTTTCTGGTGAATGTGACACTCAATACAGACCGTCAGATCACTGGATACTTCTGTGGAGATGTTTCCTCTGCTCATGAAGCCGGATGTGCATTCTCAAAAAAGACAGCAATGGTCCGCGTTGAGAAAGAGTTCCCGATTGTTGTAACGACCAATAGTGGCTATCCTCTGGACCTCAATCTGTACCAAAGTGTCAAAGGGATGTCTGCCGCCCATTCTATCGTGACCAACAATGGACTAATCATCACCGCAGCACGCTGCAATGATGGTTTCCCTGAACACGGAGCTTTCAAGAATCAAATTCTACGGTGGTCAAGTCCGAATGAGGCCTGGAAAGCGATCCGCCATCCAGATTTTTCTGAACCAGACCAATGGCAGACACAGAAACTGCTGCAGATCCTTCAAACTTGCCGTGTTAGTCTATTCAGTGAATTGGATCCAGAGTTGGTTCGGCAAGCTCATCTAAGTCCCATTGATGATATTCGCAGTGCCATTAATAAAGAGTTAATCCAATTAGGTAACCCAAATACCCCTGTGGCCGTGGTACCCGAGGGACCGCTAACGATTCCGTATATTGGTTAAAATCCAAGTGCAGCCCGTAGTTCTTTGAACAGAATATCAGCTACGAATTGATTTCCGGCGGTATTGAGATGGACGCCATCCACAGTTAAGATCCCACTATAGGCCTTCTCTTTATTGTTCTGGGTTAGATAATCTTCAAAATGCTCGCGTAGATCACAGAGATGCACATCCTTTTCCTGTGCCACGCTTCGCGTGATCTGGGAGTATTTCTCAAGGTGAAGGTTCACCTCTGTATTACTTTGGAGGTCCTCACCAATTACGCTCGGAGTGCACAACATAACGGAAGATCCACGAGCTTCAATACGATCAACCAGGGTCGTCAATCCATTTTCAAACGTATCGGGATCCGTGCCGGTGATATATTCAAATTCAAAATGATGCCACACATCATTGACTCCAATGTAGATCACCACATGTGTTGGCTGATGGGTTAGGACGTCTTGCTCTAACCGTGTCAAAAGGTCAGGAACCTTGTTTCCACTGACTCCAGCTCCCATGACTATTGCGTCAGGAAGAAATATCTTCAATGAATCAGTAACCAGAGTAACATATCCATCTGGATTTACGCCTGCCTCTGTGATAGAATCACCAAAAAAATGATATGGGGCTGTGCCTGAATGAGAGGTGCAGACATTAAGAAAAGAGGCAAACTCAGCAATACGCAGCGCATGATAAGACAGCAAATAGTTTGGATAACGGGTCACAGTTGTGCACAGGATAATAAGGCTCTACCGCGAATGTTGTGGTACCGGTCCAGCCTCTACGGAGGATATAGAATTGCGACACTAATGTATTCAAGACTCTGGGGCTCTACCGAAAATTTTTGATTTCTTGAATTTTGTCGTTAATTCGGACTGTTCTGGTATTTAAGTAATTACTCCAAATGTAAATGTATACGAGATTCCGTCAAAATATCGCTAACCCTCTCAGCAATATCGACGACCTCCTGTACCCTATCTCTTGACACTGATTGTAGAATTTTATGTGTTTTGATGCAAGCAAACGCAACCTTATCCCAAATAAATTGTGATAGAACCTTTTAGTTCAGATACAAAATTAGTGGTTGATGTGTCATTCCCAAGTCTAGAAAGATTCTATCCTGCACAGATTCAACTTATCAATGTCAAAGACTGAAAGCAATCAGATGATCTCACCTTCTTAATCTGGAATCTATTACAGAGGCTGATCAGTTAGGTAATCTGGACGTCGATAGATACGATTTCAGAAAATTCCGTGTAAAATTAATCAAAAAAATCCAGCAGCACCGATAAGTGCCATTCCTATCATCACCCAACGCATAACACGAATTTCTGATTGACCAAGTGCGAAGAGCGGGAGACTGCTATGGTTTAGATAATTGGAGCGCTTAGTTCCTCTCTTGTTTATGGATCACCTCTAACTCTGAGACCATTCCGCATCCGATGGAAGAAACAATGCAGTATTACTCATCCAATACCTCAAACATATGATTCCGAACCTGTGCAATGACTGGTTTAGCTACCGCATCACCATTCGCATCAAAAGAAAATGATCCATAAATGGAACCAAAGTCTCTCAGTTTACTGAGTCCATCTCGAATAGAAGCAGAATCAAAGGTCGAAATTTGAGTCAAGACCTTCCCTAATATGGTTACGGAAGCATAGCCGCGAGCAGCAAAGTCACCGGGTTCTTCTCCATATTCGCTTATAAAATTATCAACAAAGTTCCTATTTGCCTCTAATTTATTATTTGGTAACCATACTTGGAATGTAATCGCACCCTCAGCAGCACCCGGTTCCACTGCATTCACGGCTTGAATCGCTTCAATTGACATGAAATTAACAATAAACGGGATCTCAAGCTCCAACCGGTGAGCAGCAATGAGTGCCCCAATTCGTCCTGCGGGTAATGCAGATAGAAAGATAGCCTCCGGTGTGGGAGTAGCATTTTGGATTGCACTCAATTGGGGCATGATATCTCCAAACTCCGTCCCCTGAGTAAGACTGTAGGACGCCGCATGAACGATCGTAATATCATCGTAGCTTTCAAGTTCGTCAACAAGAATCTCATGACTATTGATCGAAAATGCGTCCTGATCATTTACAAGCGTAGCCACATTCTGATAACCCATATGAGCTTTTGAGATACGCACACCATCTGGGATCGTGCGGTTCACTGTTAGAGAAGAGAGGAAGAGAAACTCACTCTGTGCACCCAGGCCACTCCGTGCTGCTGTCGGACTAAGGGTGGCTATTTTTTTGCTATTGATGAGTGGAATGGCTCGTTCGGTTTCAGATGAAGTTGCTGGACCGATGATTACAGGTACATTATGTTCATCTGCGAGTCTGGTATATGCGCTTAGAGCAGTGTCAATAATGCTCTTCCCGTCTTCAACGATAAACCGTACGCGAAACGGTATCTGAGCATTTATCTCCTCAAGTGCTAGATCCATCCCATCCATGATACTCTGCCCGGCTACGCTCAGAGTACCTGAGAGTGGCAGGATGACTCCCACAGGTATTTCAACCGGCTCGGTAACTTGATCACAAGCCAAAATATTAAACGCTATTCCTGCGAGGACGATTGCTGAAACTATATTTCCTCTAGTTGAATGCCAAATCTTGTTTGTTCTGATATACATGTTCAGATATAATACCTTCAAGATCTACGCTTGAACGCATGACTACGTTTCGCTCATCAGTTAATTGAAAGCTAATCAGACTATCTCACCAAGAACTAACAATTGTGATTATCCCATTTTGGACAGACCAGATCGGTTCCCCTTCGGAGGTCATCTATTCTCCCATTGATCTCCGCCGAAGAAGCGCTAATCTCTAACCCACTCAAATTAGAGTCCCGAACAGAGAGATTTCTTCCGATATAATTGATCAATCCAATCACATATGAGTCAGTCGTCCCAAATTGATTCGCCCTGTGACGCTGTTCAACAAAAGCCAAGAATTGTGCTCACTGGAATGTGAGGCAGCCCCGTGTGGTATCCCACCTTGGAATAGTATTTGGATTCATCGCATGGTAACCACCATACCAGCGGTTCACTCCACGAAGCCGAATGGCATCTTCCTCTCCTCGTGACACCGAACTTCCTTTGGGAGTGATCTTGAATCGTACGTTTTGGAAATCAGGTGATAGCTGGTCTCCTTCAACGACGATGAGCGGTGATAAGCCACCTGCTAATCCCCTAACAGTCTGCCAAAAGGTCCAGTCGCCCATGAACGGAGACTGCTCATTTGCCTGATATGCACGAAATAGCTTCACCGGATCTTGAATTCCTTCGGCAATCAGGCTCAGTGCATGTGCCTCAGTTCGACCTAATCCATTGAAAACCGAGGGCCAATCCTCCAGAAAACGACGATATGCACTTTGAAGGAATGGTAGTTCGGGGCTGATTCTGTCAGCCAATTCCTGATGCTTATCAGGGTTCGAACTGGTAAAACATTTCCACGCATCTACGGAAGGAGACAGGAGAGAGGCAGTGATCGGCTTGCGTGTTCCGAATAATTGGGAGATCTGTTCTTGATGAAGATTTCCAAGTCCATGAAAGGGCTCAACACCTGGATATTGATTGATACAAATCAGATAGCAGTTATGAGCCATGGGATCAATCTCTGCAATCCACGCGAGGATTTGGATCAACTGTAACTGATCATAGAGATCATGCTCAAACCAGAGAATCACCGGGCTTTCTATCAAGTGAGATTGTAGCGTAGAGTTTCTGTTCAAAAAGTTCTGAAACAGTTCCTCTTCATCACCGCACCCTAATGATGATAAATACTCTGCGCGCTTTTTGCTTAATGTATTCATGGACATGCCACCTGGAACTGGACCGATATGAAGTACATCTCGCCATGGCAGTACATCTCCTTCAATACATGAAGATCGGATCAGGTCTGCAGCTAAATCTCCGTTAGTCACATGTAACATGGTGGAATATTTTTAGCAGCAGGCCATCGGACCCCGCACTCTCAAATTCAAATTCTCAGGTGACAACAAACAGAAGCGAGTGCGACCAAATCAACGCAGTTTACCAAGACCTCCAATGGAAAAGAGAATAAGAAACGAGAGAGCCAAGGGAAGAGTAACCGATCAGAGGGGTGCGCTTTACAAGCGAAATCATTTCTTTGACGACCATAGCATGACTTCACGTAACACATATGTGGCCATCCCACCGAGTCCAAGCACCAGAATGACGGGCCAGTATACTTCAAAGAACATCCCTACCCCTGCTGAAACGATCAATGCGACAGAAATTAATGCGCTGACACGACTCTGGTGCTGCTTTAATTTAAGCTTGTTCAATTCAAGCTCTGCCTCTCGGTCCATGATCTTCAAGACACGATCGCCCATGCCAGGAGATATTGCTTCATACCTTGCCATCAGCCTAGCCAAAGGTGGATCGGATACGTCAGAATTGGTTACCTGTTGGGCTGTACTTTCTGTCAGCTTACTCTTTGGAGGGTTTTGTTTCTCTTTCATTTTAGTTGGTTCAGAGACTCCTGAAGTTGCCTATAAAATTTAGATGAGTTACTATCTGACTTTGTGCACTATGGTTATCCATAGCAGTTAAGTCCAAATTTTGGAACACATAAGCAGTATGAAGGATCATTTTCTATCAGCGATATAATTTATCTTTCGATTGCATTCATGATAAACTTTTCATATGAACTTGATGATTCATGGGATAGCATCCAGTTAGTGTTCCAAAATGAATCATGGATCGTCGTTCTTTCATAATGAAGCAACTCGGTATGACTTCCTCTACGCTCTCAATATTAGAAATCATCGTAACTGCTTTGCCTGTCTCCTAATGTTGCGGATGAGAAAAATAATTAATATGTCAGACATGCTTAACCACAGACGACTTCCCTTCGTCAATTCAATCATGAGATAGGTATTGGTACCACCAAAATTTGTGTGGAATGAGAACCATTAATTATATGCACCAGAGGAATCTGTGGAAATGTACATTATCCGTGTAGAAAAGAGATGCTTCAAGGCAGTCATCAAGGTCGCCGAGGTGTTTCAGCGACATTTGACAGAGTCCGTAATACGCTTTATCCTCCACGATTGAACACCGTGACAGAGCGAATTAATGGCAAAATTCAAGAACTCAAAACGGTGGGTAGAGACAGCAAAAAGTTTGAAAACTTGGGATGCCTAATTCTAGTCTTCCGCGGATGGTTGACTTTTGCCCACAGGATTCGTGATAAAACCAGATTTTTTAGAGCGATTGATGCATGATCTATCAGGATCGCCCTATTAGTTCATGCATCCTGATCAGGATAACCGATCATAGTTTTCCGTGATGATAGTTTCTAGGGTCTACAGCTTTTTAAGTGGGCAAGGCCACAGAATTAGGATGAACGGTCATGAGATGGATTAGGTTCAGAGTCGATTTTGATGTTTATTTTATGGGTAGATACACGCTCCATTTTCATTAACCAATCAACCAATTGATCGATTCATGGCGATACAAATTCAAGATCTTAGTGAACTCTTCGGTATAGGCTCTTCGTGGGAGGTATCGGAGATCACCTATGATTCCGAGGAGTTGACGGCGGAGATCCATGTCATCTATTCAGAGGATTTGGTGTTACGTTGTCCCGAGTGTGGGAAGGCCTGTCCGGGTTACGACCATCGTCGTCGGAAGTGGCGTCATACGCGAATCTGTGACTATCACACGCATGTGGTAGCGAGGGTTCCTCGCGTGCAGTGTTCGGAGCATGGGATCAAGACGGTATCGGTGCCATGGGCGGATGTGCGGGTGCAGTTTACGACCGGATTTGAGGCGCGTGTGATTGACTGGTCCGAGGATGCTGGCAGTCTATCCACGGTGGCCACTCGACTGAAGGTGAGTTGGAGAATGATCTCCAATATCATGGAACGTGCGGTCAAGTGAGGGCTTGCTCGTAGAGAGGAAGAGAAGACGGAACACATCTGTGTGGATGAAATTGCCTTTACAAAAGGGCACAACTACGTTACGATAGTGGGGAATCCGAAAACGGGGCATGTATTGCATGTCGCGGATGAACGGAAGAAAGAAAGTCTGGAAAGCTATTATGCTTCTCGTTCCCCTGCGCAACTGAAAGCTCTCAAAAGCTTGAGTATGGATATGTGGCCCGCGTTCATTTCCGCTACACTCAAATGGGTTCCTGACGCAGAAACAAAGATTGCATTTGATCGCTTTCATGTAGCCAGATATATAGGAGGTGCAGTAGATAAAGTTCGAAAACAGGAGAATCGAGAATTACGGAAGGAAGGGAGTCTGGATCTCACAGGGACCAAGTATGTATGGCTGACCAATCCGCAGAATATGTCAGTCAAGCAAAAGAAACGATTCCAAGCGTTAAAGAAGAGTTCGCTGAGAACGGCTCGGGCTTGGGCAATCAAAGATCTGTCCCAGAGACTCTGGCACTATAAGAGTCGAACGTGGGCACGCAAAGGTTGGACGCGCTGGTTGAGTTGGGCCATGCGCTGTAGACTTGCTCCCATGAAAGAGGCCGCGAAGACCGTCAAAAAACATCTATGGGGGATCGTCAATGCCATCGTTCTCAAAGTCAGCAATGGGCCAGCGGAAAGCATCAATAGTAGGATCAAAAGCATCAAGGTCCGTGCCCGGGGATACCGAAATAAACAGCGGTTCGCCACTGCGATTTACTTCTATCTCGGAGGGTTAGATATGTATCCAGAAGGCTACCGAAATCAATTAACCCACTCTTAAGTGCGAAGAGCCTGTTTCTAATAGATTAAGTTCATCATCACTTAAAAATTGAAAATGAGACTTCCTTTTGTTTGTAGATAACTTCCCATGGTTAGCGAGGCAGACTCGAATGAACAAATCTATGCGGTGATCTGGCATATCAATCACTTTTTGAATTGCCTTTTTCGTACTGTCATATTTTGCAAGAAACCTTAATTCATCATTAAGTTCTTGATCAATGGCTTGGATGACAAAATCATATAAGGCTTCAACCTGTGATGTCATGTCAATGTAACGATACCAGCTTACGGTATCGTTTTGAACAGTCATCTGACCTAATTCATCCAAACTGTATTCCACCAGTTGTTTCAGGGGAAGTGAGAACGCTTCTAGGGATCTGGTATATTGTTCCTGATTGTTCAGCATAGCGGCTGATACCGGAATCATCAGGTCTTCGGGAACTATCTCCCGGAGAGAGAAAATATTGTGGATCAGAAATCGGTGGATTCGTCCGTTACCATCCTCAAACGGATGAATAAATACAAACCCAAAGGCAACAATTGCAGCGTGAACAATCGGTGAGGTGCCATCGGTCATCATAAGTTGATGAGAGCTTACGAGTCCTCCCATTAGGGACGTAAGATCATCCGGCTTAGGACATACATAATGAATAAACTCATTGTTATGGGAAGTCGTCTGCCCTACATAGTTTTGAACTTTTCGATAATCATCACTCAAGAAACGTGGATCAACGATCCGATTATGCAGGTCAATCAACAACGGTTTGCGGCAAAAATTCTGTTGATGTGCCATCTCCAAAGATGCCATAAATTTCCCAGCCCTCGACGCGTCGGGCTTGATATTTTCAATTTCAAAAGAGGACCGGGTTTCTTTATTGTAGAGATAACTTAATGCTCTTTTTAGCAGTTGGGGTGGATACGATTCAACCATCTTTTCACATCTCTCATGAAAATTGGTCTGATCCATTACACCAAGCTTTTTTGTTTTCCGAACAATTGGACAAAACTCCTTCGTCCCGAGCAAATTATTGATGACGCGATGTCTACGGGATTTCTCACACTGCGAAAGTGTATAGTACTTTTCTGGTTCAAGTGCCTCTATATAATTCCCCATGGACAAGTCAGCAATGGGGAGTCTCCGGTCCATCAAGAACTCAAAAAAGAACCAGATGCGGCGGGAATATTTTCCCGTTGGCTTGGACTTGATATAACCAATGAGATCATCCTCTGCAATCGCATAAAAAATGATCCATAGTGCACTCAGGTTTACACCGTCATATTTGAGGGCAAACTCCAGATGGTCTCCTATTTTTTCACCAGGCCAGTATTGTGAAGAATAAATTTCCTCAACCCTGCCACTCTGAACTTTATGGTATCGGCCGCCTATATTTGCTACAAAGGAGTTGTGAGGAGTTGGCATCGCAGTCAACCCGAACCTATCCATTAGCCAAGTGTAGCCCGCTGGACGTATTTCCAAATTGTTTCTGTCCATGAGTTGAACCATATAAAATCATTATTAGCCTCATAATATAATTATATATGGATTAATTATAAATAAATATTTAAAATAAATGTATTATGATATAAAACTATTATTATCGAGTAATATATTTTTATTTTAGTTAGACTCTGCCTGAGCGATCTGACCAGCAGCACACTTATTTTATATATGTGTGCTTTTCTCTATCTTGAACGAGTTCTCTGGAATCCAGCAAAGTGCCCTTTTGCCACATCGGAAACCTAATAATTTCGGGTTAACCTCGCCTCGTTGCACGAGCTCCTCCAACTTAAATTCTAATTGAAGTTAAACACACCTTATTGTTTTCAAATTTTGGCTGAACCAAGCGTGTGTCCAGCAACTATCCAGAGGCCCATATTTAGTGGTCAATCGGAATCGGCAATTGAAATCAGGTAATCATCTCCTACTTCTTTCAATTAAGGCTCTTCGCACTTAAGAGAGAGTGGGTTAATTGATTTGGAATCTTTGCCTTCCTAGTAACATGATTTCTCGAATTCGGTGCATGTAAATCATAAGTATCTTGTTCATCCTGAATCGGTGAACATATCGTCTGGATTCCCCCAATTTTCACTGTCTGAAATATGTTACAACTTTATCGGACGAGAGCAATGGAAGTCGTGGTTGGCCCAGAATTGCCCGTCATCCGTACGGAGTAGATCCCGCTTGCTAATTCTCCTGCCTCAAAAATGACCGAATGCTCTCCGGCTGTGACCATGTCATGAACCAGCGTGGATACTCTCCTCCCTAAAATGTCGTATACCTCAATCTTGACTTCTTGTGGATGATTCAGGCGAAACTCTAATGTCATGCGATCATGAAACGGGTTGGGATAACTCCCATGTAACGAGTATGCCGAATGAATCGGTTCAGGTGACACAGTCCGTTTGGTAATTGACGCTGATCCTGGAGGTCGCAATTTGCGGTTCGTGTAGATATGAAACTCTCCAGGTTCAAGTTTTTGAGAAACTCCCTCGGTCACATCCAGAGAATCCCCTGAAAAATAATCGTACCAATAGACCGGAGGTGATGTGAGATTTACAGTGTTTAAGATAGGAATGACATCAAAATTGCCAATAATGACTGCCTCCATTTCAGTTGGATCATGGAGGAGATGCATATGTTTCAATGGTCCGGATACTTGCATGGATACATTCGTCTCCGTGCTGCGAAAAATTGGATTTTCCCTCCGCAGATGAAGAAGGGCGGACCAAGCATCATATAAACCTCGGCGTGAAGGATCATCATAATAGTCCCAGCGAATTGGCTTACTCTCTGTCCGTTCAGGAGTAAAGGGTGGGCAATTTCCTGGGCGCAGACATTCTTCTCCCCGGTCTCCGTACCCATACCCAAGCTCTCCAAATTGCCACAGCATTTTAGGTCCAGGAAGTAAAAAGTGAAATGCTCCCGCCATTTTCAGGCGATCCAGTGCGATTGGAAGGTTGCGAATATTGTAGGTTCCTTGATTCGCATCCAGAGAAGGGGAACAGGCTTCGCCGCCCGACGGTGCCCGTTCGCATGCACCGTAGCTACGCATCTTGTACATCATCCACTGCTCATCATGACTCTCCATGTATACAATGACGTGAGGTAGGTGCCACCCTCTGCCTCCAGAACCATAATATGCTCGTTCAAAGTTGCTCTTTTGTCCCTCATGATAGCCCATGAGTGCCTCTCCAAATGGATGGGTTACATTGCTCCATACCATCATGCCAGGCAACCCACGGTCTGTCCCATATTCCGCGAGTTCTCGCTCTTCACGTTCTTCTGCCCAGTGCTCCAAAATTATGTATGCCTGAGGATCAATAGTCCACATCTTATTCGCCATTCGTTTGATGAGACGAATGCGGGACGGATCATAGCGATCCCAAGCAGCATTATCAGAGCCAGTATTGCGTTGTGTAAACCCCTTGGATAAATCATAACGGAATCCATCTACATTGAATTCGGTCAACCAGTACTCATTCACACGATCCAGCCAATATTGGGTATACGGATGTTCATGGTTGAGATCAAAAAAGACGTTGTAGGAATGAGTTGGTGGAATATTGATCCATGGGTTTGCATCTACGCCACCATAGAGGGATACGAGGGGTGAGGGGAGATCCACATGGTTGTAGACTACATCAAGAAAAACGGCAATTCCCCGCTCATGAGCTGTATCAATAAATCGCTTCAGATCATCCGCGGGGCCGTAGTATTTATCTGGTGCAAAGTAAAAGTTTGGTTGGTATCCCCAGTTCAGATTGCCTCCAAATTCGGCGATTGGCATGAGTTCAATGGCATTGATCCCTAGTCGCTCCAAGTATGCTAATGTGTCCGTTAGCGTGGCCCAATCATGTGCATGTAAGTAATCTCGGAGGAGGATTTCGTAAATGACGAGTTCTTCCGGGGGAGGCGGCACAAAGTCGGTCACCTTCCAAGGGTAAGGAGAGCGGTTGGTTTGTAAGACTGATACTGGCCCATGTGTCTTTCCGTGAGGATAGGGTTTCAGGTCTGGGTAGGTACTTGAAGGGATGAATGAATCATGGTTCTGATCCAGAATCAGGGTTGAAAATAGGTCTGCAAACCGTAATTCGCCATCTGCAAGAAACTGATAGCCAACCTCTTGCCCTGATGGTAAATTTGTGATTGGAAGCCACCAGTGGATACTGTCAGGACGCAAAGCATCCCGAAACATCAAGGATGTATTATTGACCTGCCAATCATTAAAATCTCCAATCGCATGCATCGAACACTTTCCTGGAGCAAACACAGATAGCGTAACCCTTGAGGGGTCTGAAGAGGTATAATTGACTCCATCCTCAATTCCAACTGGGCGCGAACGATCTGTCACCTCAAAGGGAATGGCCCCAACAGTTTGGGTTACAGTGTTGCCTTGGCTGTCCGTAGCCATGATTGAAAATGTGGCATCACATTCCATTGGGCTATTCAGAGAATAATGGAACACCCCTTCATTAAAAAATGGAAGCCCATCAAATTGCCGTCCGTTGATCTCAACGATCAGACGACGGATAGGTCTTGACGAAAATACTCCGGCACTTACCCCAGTTACAATACCGGCATCATTCCGATGCCGGGCCATCTGGAAAATCATTGGATCCGTAACGACAATGATAGAATTGTTGTTGTCGTTAGGATTTACTTGGTCGTTGAGCGGATCGGTAATCCAGACATAGTCGCTCCCCGGATGATTCAAATGTGCATGAACCTTGTACTGATAGGAACGTCCTGCTTCCAATGTGTGCGAGTATAGCCACTGCCCTGACTCAACGTGATAGAACATCTGAGACACAGCCCCTGCGGCGATACGTCCACTACTGTTGGGACCCCAACCATTAAACTCCCCTGGCAAAAATGCTCGTATCACGCTTTGGTTAGGAATCCAGCGAAAGGTCACATCCAGAGATTGACCAACACTACTACTTAAAGCAGTTACAGGAAGTAATATTGCAAGAGCAGACTTACGAACAAAGTGAAGAATTCTATTACCTCAGATGTATCCAGTGACAGGGTTATAAAATATGTATGGTAGGTGGCAATAGAGGAAAAATGATTGATAGGCGAGTGCAAGAATCAATGCGGTCGCCAGGAAACACGATCTATGATTCGTCTGATGAAGCGTAATTGGTGAAACCAAACGAATCCACACCCAAGAACTGTCAATGCAGCGAAGTACCCGGGGTGGGACTCGAACCCACACAGCCTTTGGGGCCAACGGATTTTGAGTCCGTCGCGTCTACCAATTCCGCCACCCGGGCAATACACTATTTTACGGTCGCTTAACCTACTCGGATCCTGCGTCCAAAGCATAATGGGAATGGAATCGTAAGATTGCCTCAATACCCTGAGAAAATCGGTCAAGTCCAAAATGCTCGTTTGGAGAATGGATAGCATCGGAATCAAGACCAAATCCCATGAGTACGCTATCTAATCCCAGTAAATGCTTGAAGTCCGCTACGACAGGGATACTTCCTCCGATTCGTGTGAAAAATGGCGGACGATCATAGACCTCCTCTAATGCTTGAGATGCTGCTGCCATCGCAGTGCTATCCGTATCAATTAGTACAGGTTGAGCTCCATGGATTATCTTAAACTCCAATTGCATTGATCTCGGGACACGCGCCAATAACCATGCCTCCATCAACTCCCCGATCTCATGTGAATCCTGATCGGGTACTAATCGCATTGAAATTTTGGCATGAGCCTTTGAGGGGAGAACCGTCTTCGCTCCATCTCCGATATAGCCTCCCCAAATGCCATTGCAGTCAAGAGTGGGACGGGATGTAGATGCTTCAAGAACAGTAAAGGTAGACTCCCTCACCGAGATGTCAACGCCCACCTCACTTATCCATTCATTCGCATCAAACGGAAGTGCAGCCATTGTACTGCGCTCATCGTCTGAAAGCGATCCCACCCGATCATAAAAACCGTCAATCATTACCCGGTGATCGTTATCATGCATATCTGCGATCAATGTAGCTAATGCATGAATAGGGTTATGAATCGCTCCTCCATAGGTACCGGAGTGAAGATCACGGTTTGGGCCCGTCAATGTAATCTCCACATAGGTCATCCCCCGAAGGCCATACGTGATAGATGGGATTCCAGGAGCAAATAGACTGGAATCCGAAATCACCACTACGTCGGCCGCTAACTGATCCTGATGGGACCGAATAAATCCAGGAAGACTAGCAGATCCAGATTCTTCTTCTCCTTCAAAAATGAATTTGAGATTAATGGGGGGAGCCCCCATCGTCTCCATCCAACATTCCAATGCCTTGAGATGCATAAATAATTGCCCCTTATCATCACAGGCACCGCGGGCATATAATGCTCCGTCCCGAATCACCGGAGTGAAAGGTGGAGAGGTCCACAAGTCAAGTGGATCAGGAGGCTGAACATCGTAGTGACCATATACTAGGACCGTAGGATGCTCAGGATTAACCTCGATTTGTCCAACCACAATCGGATGCCCCTCCGTGAGGATTGATTCAGCATTGTCCACTCCTAAATGTTTCAAGTGATCTACCAGCCAGTCCGCCGACTTAGAAACATAGTCTGAGTATGACGGATCTGTACTGATTGAAGGGATTGAAAGGAGATCCATCAATTCCTCAATAAAACGACTTTCATGAGCCTTCAAATGGGCCAGTGCCTCAGAAATTGTACTCATTGGTTAGAGTTCACTCTCGTCTCGCCAGCGGATCAACCTCCATCCAAGGGTTGTGTCCGCGCGTGCAAGTAAGAAATTAACGTTTCCATCGCCTCGAAACACCTCGCCAGTATCTAAGCCCACCGACAAATTGAATCCCCGAACTGTAACCGCCCGAACTCCACCATCAAATTCCTGCCGGGAAATGATCTGCTTCCATTGCAACTGTACCTCTACGGTACTTTCAAATAAACGTCGAGTAGATTCCAACTCCTGCCCAAACCCCCATTCACGCTCAATTCCGGTATCAAAGTCGGTATAGATAAATACAAATGAGGAATCAATCAGAGGCTCATAAAGAGACAAATCTCTGAGTTCATATGCATTGCGAAAGTTCGTGAAGTACCCTTCAATGGTTTTCGGATCTCCTAAGAGGTCTCCAAATGGATCCCCCTCACCGATTGCAGGTGCAAATGGATTACAGCCCCCACATGTAAACAAAATCACTATGGTTGCACAGGGATATATGTTTGGGGAACAGTACACGATTCAGATTAGCTGGCAAACTCCGCCTTGAGATCGCTCCAAGTGTCTTGGGAACCAACGCTCTGATCCCTCCACTTCATGAGCGTCCAAAGACCATCCTCTTTCTTGGTAATGACCCAGACCAACCTACCTTGAAGGGTATCTGCAATTTGCTGACTCCCATGCTGAATGAGTAGCAGGTAGTGAGCATCAATAACATACTCTGTATCACTCAGTTCTGTTGTCGAATCCTCCAAGCGCAGGAGATTCCCAGAACTACCCTTTGCTGCCTCTGCGACAGTAATAAAGTATCCATTCTCTTGTGCCTGATTCCAGTTAGTCCACTGATCTGGATCTCGTGCATAAGCCGCGGCTGTGGGGGTATAGATGAACTCTTCATCCAAGGATCTACGATAATTCGTGGCATTTAACTCTGCCACCGCAGTGCGCAGGTTATCAATCACCAGATCTGGTGCAACCGGCTGTAACCATGTACCTCCCCCCCCAATCGGTGGCTCGGGTGTACGCGCTCCAAATACATCACAAGATGCGAGAACGAACAGACAAAACCAAATTCCACGAGTCATGGGGATTCTTGTAGCTCAGGAGTTGATTTATACGGGGCCAGCACCTCTTCCAAAGAAATGGCTCCTTCAAAAAAAGCAATAACCTTTCGGATCACCTCGTCTACAAGCATATCAGGACAGGATGCACCCGAGGTAACTGCCATAGATACCGGTCGATGAGATGGGATCCAATCCACTGTCGTACGTACTTCCATAGCCGGGTAATCATAATGATGAATCCGGTTCTTTGATTCTATTTCATCTGCACCCCGAATGAAATAGGTGGGAACCACTGAATTACATAAAGACACAATCTGGCTGGTATTTGAGGAGTTATATCCCCCAACAACCAAAGCTAAATCAAGCGGCTGCTCAAGCATTGCTCGGGCTGCCTCCTGGTTTTCATGTGTGGCATAACATAACGTGTCACTCGTATCCACAAAATTCCCGACTTCGCCGTATCTATCAATCGTGGCTTTCCTAAGTATATCCGTAACCGCCTGCGTCTCCGTCACCAGCATCGTTGTTTGATTGACAACACCTATGCGTTGTAAGTCTCGGTCAGGATCGAATCCCTCGCTATAACAATCAGCAAATCGTTCAAAGAAATATTCTCGATCTTTGTTACCTCGGATTACCTCTCCTAAGTCCACAGCATCGTTAGTGTCACGGATGACCACCACGGGAGCATGTTTTTTTGCATGAGAAAATGACGCTCGGGACTCCTCGTGCAATCGCTTACCATGAATGATTACTGTATATCCCTTATCACCGATCTGAGCACTCCGGCGCCATACTTTTTCTACAAATGGACAGGTCGTATCGTATGTGCGTACGTCAACATCCAAACTCCGTAGCTCTTCTTTAATCTCAAGTGTGGTTCCAAAGGCAGGAATCACGACAATATCATCTGGTCTCAGTTCACTAAAGTCAATCAACTGATCTCCCATACTTGAACGCAAAAACTGCATCCCTCGGCGGCGTAGATCATTATTGACCTGCGGATTATGAATCATTTCTGAGAGCATGAATAGACGCCGATCAGGGTGGTCAGAGATAGCACTATAGGCAATTTCTACGGCATTCTCCACACCAAAGCAAAATCCAAAATTTCGGGCAATCCATACACGAACTGGACCAAAGTCTAAGAGCGAAGGAGACAAATCCTTCTTACGTGGATCCGCAGCCATCCTGGCGGTCTTGAGAACCGAGATGATCGGACTGCGATAAAATCCAGGAATATCAAAACCTCTTGGCATTTACAAATACTGGAATATCTATTGATGTACTGACCTTACGCTCAGCAGGCTAACAGGGTTCAACTACAACCTCTGGCTCAGTTGATCTATCATCTGTCTTCTGAAAGTAGAATAACGATCTGTATGGATTGCCTGTCTCGCACCTCGCATGAGAAATGCATACAGACCTAGGTTTTGCATGGCTGAAATCTGTAGCCCTAATATCTCATTACATTGGAATAAGTGTCGAACATAAGACTTTGTAAACGTCTGACTGACATAATTGTCCAGCCCGCTGTCCAATGGAGAGTAATCATTTGCCCATTTGCGATTTCGGATATTAATGATCCCTCGAGTCGTGAAGAGCATACCATTACGGCCATTACGTGTCGGCATCACACAGTCAAACATATCTACACCCCGACGAATTGCTTCAAGTAAATTTTCTGGTGTGCCAACTCCCATCAAGTATCGGGGTTTATCCGTCGGGAGTACTTCACAAGTAACGTTGACCATCTCATAGAGTGCCTCCGCTTCTTCACCCACCGATAATCCTCCGATCGCATAGCCAGGAAAATCCATATCCACCAGTTGCAGGGCTGATTCACGTCTTAACTCTTTGAATGTACTTCCCTGTACAATTGCAAAAAGGAACTGTGCATGCTTATAAAGAGGATGCGTAGCCTGAAACCGTACCTTACTTCGGAGGGCCCAGGCGGCTGTTCGTGTATTTGCTTCTCTTGCACGCGTCCGCGTGATTCCTGCCGGCGGACACTCATCCAACACCATCATGATATCTGATCCTAAGGCTCGCTGAAAATCAACAACATTTTCCGGTGTAAATAGATGACTTGCGCCATCAATATGGCTTTGAAACGTCGCTCCCTCGTCGGTAATCTTACAGCGACTCGCAAGTGAAAAGATCTGAAATCCTCCCGAATCTGTTAAAATTGGCCGCTCCCAAGCAATAAATTTATGCAATCCTCCCGCTTCTGTGAGGAGCTTAGTTCCTGGCCGGAGATAAAGATGGTACGTATTCCCGAGGATAATATGTGAATCTAGATCATCCTTTAACTCACGAGGGGATAATCCCTTGACTGTCCCCAAAGTCCCCACAGGCATGAATACAGGGGTATCAATCCTGCCACGTTCCGTCAGGATTGCCCCCGCTCGGGCTCCATCTGAAACATGTGATACTTCAAAGTGCATGATTTACAATCTTATCTAGTCCTTATCCAATACCCCATTAGTATAAAAGCATTGCTATCTACTCACTATCCAATGATATAGATTGAAGAGTATGATGGACTCTGATTCGCATGATCACTCTCATCTTGGCACCAGGGTCACTCTTCATAGTGGGCTGACTAAAATCAAACGGAAAAGATTTCAATATAAATTACTTATGTGAATAATTGTAAAACACTTATGTATCCGTATAAAGGTTTGTTTTTTTCATTTTTCGTCATTCCCCCTCTCAATCTATGACTCTTCAACTTCTCCAAATATCGTTTCGCATGTAATCGATGGAGAGTAGGGAATAGCCGCTTTAATCACTGCCATGTGCAAGCCAACAAACATGTACTTCTTGCGTCTTAGTACCACAAGACTACCGGCCCACAGCATCCTACTCAACAACACACATTGATGCATGACTTGGTTCTCAGATTAACTGATCCAACTTCTGATAAATTATGACTGCTTGATGGCAATCAATCCAAGGATCCGTTAACTCAGTTCCCATATACGAGTGGTGTATACATGGATTCTCATACGGATACACAGCTATTGATCTAATTGCTGTTGAAGTGAGTCTAGCATCTCAGCCCTTCGGTTGAGATGTGCCTCCATCGCAATCAGTTCTTGTTGTTTTGTTTCAAGTGCCTCAAAGCTTTCAGCGATGGCCCTTTCGCGCATTTCAAAAGGCGCCTGCTCCATGAATCCTCGTTCTTCAAAATATCTCTTAAAGAGCCAGTTATGCTTCCCGGCCTCCATTAACTCGGCAAACCGAAATGCCCCCAAAGATGCCCAGTCGGTCATGGCTCCAACACGTTCGGTAAGATTGCTGACTCCGATGATCACTTGTTGAAGCGTATCTGCACTTGCCTGAACCGATTCATACAAGTCTGAATCATTAAGGAGTTGTGCAAAAGTACCATTCCCCTGCTCCAGTTTCCCGAGGATGGACTCTACGCCCCCGGTGGCCTGTGAGGCAAGTTCAACTAGTGCCTCTGCATCATCTCCAAGATTGGCCATAAGGCGTTCCGTTTCTTGGGCCGTTGCCACCATACTATTGTATAGTTGAGGGTCATAGATGAGCTTTCCTAATGTACCCTCTCCTGCCTGAACATCATCAACAATACCTTTGAAAGAAGTCGCAGATTGTTCAAACCTTTGCACGGATGCAAGCGCCTTGTCCGTGATTTCAAAGAGGTCAAATGGGTCAACTCCAACGATCAAATCATTATTCTCAAGCGGGACGGTTTCGTTGACAGGCACCGGTGGATTGACCAGAACCACTATCATGCTACCCAAAAGGCCCTGAGTTTTGATCTGAGCCTGCGTACCCTTATGCAAGATAGAACGGGCTCGGGTACGAATACCCATCGTTACTTCAATTTTCCCTCTCGGCTCATTGGGCAGTACCACACTCTGAACGGCTCCGATACTGACTCCCTGAAACTGCACATCCGCCCCATCGCTGAGACCGGCAACAGAGTCAAACTGTGAGCGAATCAGAAATAGGTCACTGAACAGGAACGTATTGCTACCTACAACAAATAGGACCGCAGCAAGAAGTCCTATACAGATGACTGAAACAATACCGACACGAACTTTAGTGGACATGACTGGATTAATTGAAGAGGTTGGAAAGCAAAGCGGCATTCAATGTTGCACAATAATCATGCGCACCCCGCTGCAAGGAACCAAATGTACGTGTTAGATAGGGCATCGAATTTTTAAAATAGATTCAATTCTCAAAAAACTCACGAAGTTCTGGAAGTTTACTGGTGCGCAGCTCATGGAGCGTCCCCTCACAGAGGGTTTTCCCCTCATGGATAAACGCTGCGCGATCGGCGATAATTTCAGCACAGAGAAGGTCATGAGTGATCGCAACTGTGGTAATTCCCCGCTCAGCTTTTAATCGCATAATCAATTTGGAGACGGTCCGAACGCTGACAGGATCAAGTCCTGTGGTCGGCTCATCACACAACAAAATGTCTGGACTAAGAATTATCGCGCGAGCCAATGCAATCCGCTTCTTCTGACCACCTGATAATTCTGCGGGGTACTGCGCGGCGGAGTGCGGAAGGTTAACCCAAGCGATCGCTTCATGAATCTGTTCCTTGCGCTCAGCATAGGGCAGTATACTGTGTCGACGTAGGACGAAGTCCAGGTTTTCTTCAACGGTCATGGAATCGAATAAAGCACCTCCCTGAAACAAATAGCCGATCCGCAGCCGAAGGGCATCCAATTCAGCCTTTGGTAACCGATCCACTTGCCGACCCTGAACCCATACTTCACCCAAATCAGGTTCCATGAGACCGACAATATGTTTCAGCAATACACTCTTTCCTGTACCTGATCCTCCCATTACCGCCAAGGTACTGCCCCGACCAACACTCACCGTGGCACCACGTAAAATTTTGCGGTCTCCAAATGCCTTATGAAGATTCTTGACTGTGATCTCTGGTTGAACCTCAGACATATCAACCTCCGAACAGAATTAGTGATAAACGAACCATCATTACATCCGCCAAGAGAACCAGTAATGATCCAATCACGACGGCACGCATGGCCGCCTGCCCTACTTCTCGAGTCCCTCCATGAACGTAGTACCCTGAGTAACAGCCAACGATTGAAACCAGAAATCCGAATACACTGGTCTTTGCAGTCGAGAAAAGCACATCTGAAATGCGCAAACTTGAAAATGCCTGATCAATAAACAAACGATAATCTAGATCACTTGATAAGAGCGACTCTGCATATCCGCCCAAAAGTGCTACCACATCACAGGCAATAGTTAGGAAGGGAAACATCACCATACACGCCAGTACGCGAGTGATCACGAGATACTTGAAAGGTTGTAACGCGGTAACCTCTAATGCATCAATCTGCTCCGTCACACGCATGGATCCCAGTTCAGCAGCGATCCCAGCTCCCAGGCGCCCCGCAAGAACGAGCGAAGTGATCACCGGACCGATCTCCTTCACCACCGATAGCGCCAGCATACTTGGTAGTACGGCCTCCGCCCCAAACCTTGCCAGTGTCCCACGACTCTGCATTGAGAGTACAATCCCTATGGAGCAACCCGTAACCAGAACCAAAGCAAGGCTTTTCGTTCCAGTCTCATCCATTTGGCGAATCAACTCCCGTCCCTCAAAAGGGAACTGAAACATCTGACGAAACACCATACCGGAGAATTCGACAATAGTGCCGATTTCTGCGAGAACCTTTTTTAGTCCATTCATCACCAAGTGTACTGATATAATAGTGTAAGTCCGGCAGCGCCTGTTTCCCCACGCATCCGGGCCAAGAGCCAAGGAAATAACCCGTATTCAATCACTAACTCGCTGTTGTGCTCCGCAAGAGTATTTTGCGTACTCGTTTCTGCAGTAATTGGCCATTTGACAGATGCAAACAAGTTTCGGGATACATACTTGCCGGCAGTGAGCCACACCACCCCCCCAGGTTCAGGATTAATCTGTACAACATCCAATCCCAGACCCGCTCCAGCCGCTCCTGCAACCAAGTTGGATAGCTGCTGGAGCGCCAGATCGCTACCGCTTTGGAGTGCTCCCCCCTCGCTCAACTGAAAAGCATCCGCTGCGGGTCTACCAGTTGCCATATACGAAATTAGATCTGCACGGTCAAGCTGGATGGGTTCACTGCGCAATTCAAAAGATAGAGATTCGGAATCAAGCACCCTCCCAGATGCATCCAAAAGTATAGTCACGGGTGCACCCTGTTCGCTACGATTTGGAATATCAAGTGCAGCTTGAAGGTCAAAGTACGGATCAATTATAGACCCATCAAAGGTGACTCGACCGCGCCGAATATCAAAGCGGCGTCCAAATTGCCGGAGATAACTGATTTCTGGGACAATACTCACAGTCCCAACGATCTCCTGCTCCGCGTGGGGCGCTTTCGTGAAAACGACCGATCCGGTCAACAATATCGTCATCTCTGGATTTTGGTAGCCCAGTATGCGAGCCGTTCCAGGGATTCCAATGGATAGATCCAGTGTGGATGCATCAATAAGTGAATAGGTTTGGATATCTCGTATGCCTGGCCGAATATTAAAATTCCGCTCAAGCATCTGAAGATCTATCTCGGTAAACTGGATGGTACCATCTGCCAAGTTAACAGGCACATCCTGAGGTCGAATGACGGCATTCGTTACTTCAACCTGTCCTGTCAAATCAGGACTGAGAACTGTTCCACCAACCACTACGGAACCGTTGATATCAACCGAATAGGGCGCCGTATTCACCACCCGGAAATTATTCAGGTTCACGGCTAAATCCACACCGATCTGATCGGATATAGTCAGATATCCTTTACTCTCGGCACCCCCCCGACCACTTGAGGTAACCATCCTCTGAACATAGATCGTATCACGACGCATCACTACATCTAATTCAAGGTCCGATGGAATGATGTTGATCTCCGGGAATAGCGCCCTTCCATCAAACAGATTGAGATTTCCGCTTAGGTTAGGATTGATAAGTGAACCAGAGAGTTGAAGATCGGCCGACAATTTACCCTCTACATCACGGACCTCATCCTGCCTCAAAAAAGGACTGATCCATGCAAGATTAAACTGGTCGGACTTAAGAGTCACGGAAGCATCGGGATAGGATATTTCGTGTTGCTTTTTCAAACGTAAATCAAGAGGCAGAAGCCCCGACACGGAAAGCGTACTGCCGTCTACATGCAAAAAGTCAGCTTCCATATCCAAGCCATAATCTTTATAACCGATCCTGGCAGATAGACTCCCAACTTGATTAGACTCGGAATCCACAATCAAATTCACCGAGCCATTTAACTCTGGTGCAGTTGCTGGCCCGTGGAAAAATAAATCTGCATTCGCAATCCCACCCAAACCGGGAAGCCCAAGGATATCTGAAAAGTGAGAGAGCTGAACATTGTGCAAATTAAGACCTAACCGCTGTTCGCCATCTGGATTCAGAATGCCATCTATCGCAATTTCCTGTGCCTGACTCTCAAGAACGAAGTAACGAATCTGGATCCCCTCATCTGTCAGAATTTCTGCGGGCGAACCGAGATTCCATTCATCCTGCCCCAGATACATATCTAGGCGCCTAAGGAGGCCCCGACGGGTTGCCAAATCCGTTTCTGCTTCCAGATAAAGTGATCGGTGATCATCCACTTCCAATAAAGCCCCATACTGCATGGTATCCCGTTTATTGACTGCGTTCAGCCACATATGCCGGGCCGAGAGAGTTGGGATTGACAGCCGCTCCAGGGTGATATCCGCTCGATCGACTCGGGGCTCAAATTCATCTATGCTCCCCTCTGCATATCCAGTGCCCTGAAATAGACGAATATGATTCCATACCAAAGGTCCGGTCGTGACTCCAACCCTCCATCGAAGTGAGTCGCTCTGATGAATTAGATCGCCCCATAAGGTATCTGTAACTGTGCCGATCAGGGGTGCATTACCCGTCCAGTCTTGAAGTAGGCTTGCGTTTGTAATCGCGCCATGAAACCGAAGTGAATCCGGTGAATCCTCAAATAGCGAAACCCCACCCTCGGCTTTGAGATAACCAGCATCGCTGGATAGATCGAACTGGTCAAGTCTAACGTTTCCCTCTTCCATGGTCCCTTCAATCCTGATTCGGTCAAACTGCACGTTCCCAAGCCGCATATGATCTGAGTTAAAATGTGCATGATGGATGGTCATAGTCTGTGGGCTTCCTCGTTCAAGATTCATATCAAAGGATCCACTCAGTTCTATATCTCCCACACCTAGATCGTCTAAGAATAAGTTTCGTAATGATCCCCGTGCCAGAAGTGTCTGATCCGGCCCGATCTGCAAATGATCCATGAAGAAGTCTCCCTGTCCCAATTCAATTCCCCCTTTGACTATGACCAATTCATGATCGGCCTTAAACTCAAATTGCGCACCCGACATCTTCATCGCATTCACACTGCCTGCATCAAGACTCAACGTTGCAGCGCCCGCTCCATTCCACGTTAAGCTATCAATGCGTCCAGAAAGATCCGTAACGAATGAGTCTATACCAGCGAGTGCACCAAGATTCACTCTCTCAAATATGCCTCTTGCAGGACCGATCATCGGCTGAGTAGCAAACGGATCAACCCTTGCGCTTGCTTGAAAATACCCTGATTCAAACATGAGATGGCTTTCCATCATCGCCTCCCCATCGTTCATGTTTAATGAGAACCGTCCTTGGGTGATCAATTCTTGATTCACGCTTGAAGGCTGCAAGATCAATTCGCCACTTGCATTCTTCAATCCGCTACCGAATAGGTTTAATTGTGCATTTAAGTCCGTAGAAATGTCCACTCCCAAATCCTTGAGGTCTAGCCCCGTTATTTGTGCATGATTCAGAGTCCATCGGGGAGCGGCGGAACTGAAATTCACACGACCATCAATCGTAGCATCTCCAGATGGAAATCCAATTCGACCCTGAGCATTTAGATCGAACCCGTCTAGTGACAGGACGATGTGCCCATTTTTGATAGATATATGTTCCCAGAATAAGGGCTTTAGATCAACTTCTACCACGATCGTATCTGGGGGCCAGTTCATCATTGTACGGGCTGTAAGATTGACCTGAGAGTCCCTATTTTCCCAATCCATCAGGTCTCCCACATTCAACGCATGAATATCTAATTGACCGCTGAGGCCTGACTCCCTACGATCAATTTCCAACATTATCTGAGCTGAATCCAGATGTATGACCGATAAAAATTCAAATGCTTCGTCCCCAGAGTACATACGGAGCCCGCCGCCGGTTATGTCTACTCCCCCGAGTCTCCCGGGTAGAAACTCAACATTCCCCAAGAAAATTTCTCCCCAATCCAAGCTAAGGTTACCGCTTAGGTTACTCTGGTAAAGTGGGGAGAGTACCCCCGTATTGAGATTCCTGAATTCACCCGTGAGTTTCCCCATCTCTTGTAGCGGTTCCATACTCCCGACTAAATTCAATGTACCGAGAGCAAGATCAGACTGAACACTCAACTGGACTATCCCCTTTTGCATCTCACTAGTGAATCGAATGGATTCATAGGGAAAGTTTGCCAATGTTCCTGCTTGAAGGTTTGCCTCCACCCTGCCATCCAAGGAGTCCCAGGATGCCCCATATAACTGGCCATGAATCATTCCAGTCAAGCCCCCTTGAATATGTGGCAGTACGTACGCCAAGTCAAAATTCTTGAACTCCAGCGTATCCAATGAAATAGATGGTTTGCCAACTAAGGTGTTTCCACGTAATTTGAGGGTGCTTCCATTACTTGATTCGAAGTCAAGCACCACCTGCAATGAATCCTCTACTCCTTGAATACCGATGGCTAGCATGAGATCCTCGTCGGCCTGAGGAATCAATTTACGCAATACATCTGCCGAAAGCGGGTCTGCTTGTATATCCAGATCTGTTTGCTCTCCCGCATATCCACGAACATGAATCACCGACTCGGGCCCCCTCAGAGATAGTTCTTCCACATAAAGCATCTCTTGGTCTAGTTGCACTCGGGCATTTGAAGATATCAGAAACGTTTCCTGATCCCACACTACATCGCCGACCAGCGCATCAATCCTCATAACAGTTGGCGACACACTTCCTTGGATCTGAAGTCCTGATGCATGGAGATTAAGCTCTTCCAGATGAAGGCTACCCCTGTGGATATCAACGGAGTCAACCCACAGAAAATCTATCGGACCACTCTCGCTGTCCTCTTTACCATCTATTCTGTCCGGCATTTCGGATGAAGTGTTTCTGATATGCACTCTGGGATTGATCAATAATACGTGGCTCACATGAAGACGACCCGAAAGTGTTTGGCCCACAGAAAGAGAAACCTGGGCGGTATCAACATGAATCATATGCCCTCCCATACTTCCCTCAATTCCCCGGAATTCTAGAGAGTTCATCCAAAATCCACTGATCGAATCAAATGTGAGATTTATATCACTACTCCGTAGTGCCAGATGTCCAATCACACCCAAGCACCAAGGCGTTTGTGCAAATCCTATAAGGAAGAACACCGCGAATAGATAGATCCATCGCTTCCTAAAACGATTGTCCGATACTGATGTGGACATTATAGCGGTACCATGGATTCAAGGATTCTTCTTGATTCTCACTTGTTGTCAGCACATCTGTTGATGTCTGAAGATCTAGTGGGTCTGGGTTTAACTTAGCTGCAATATCCAAACGGATGAACCCAATTGGAGTGTCATACCGCAAACCCAACCCAGCTCCAACCTTGAACTGAGGAAGAGATATTTTCCCATCATCGCTGAACCCACACTGAAAGATAACCTTGCGAGTCAATTTTATATCTTCAAAAAATTCCTGCGAGCAATTGTTGGCGATTTGGGAAGATACAGCACCAGCATCAACAAAAGCCGCCCAGTACCAAGGCCCATCGATTCGGAATCGAGCCTCCGCACTGGCAACGAGACGTGCCAATCCTCCAATGGGCTCATACACCCCCTCCGATACGGGAAGATTCTCGCCTGAAGTATCATCTTCTAATCGGATCGCCTTGGGACCTGCGGAGCCGGTGCTCCATCCTCGTACGTCATCTGCACCACCAAGATAATACCGCAGAAGATCAAAGCGATCCTCGGTTGGCTGCAAAAATTGCGTATCAATAACTTTCTCACCCTCTATACTGTAAACGGTCATTTGGGTGATACCTCTTGGCCAGATCCGTCCCACCTTCAATCGCCCCGTAAGACTCACACGTTCGGAAAGAGGTAAGTACCCTGCCATCAGCATCTGTACCTTAAAATAATTCACTCCGAACGGTCGTGCACCAAGCCAGGATACAATCCTTCCTCCCTGTTCAAGGAGCGGATGTAGAATGACTCCACGAGTAGGGCGAAGAATGTTATCTGTCCATCCGATTGATCCACCAAGGGACAGAACACTTTTATCATATGCATTGGTAGAACGAATTGCTGTGAAGTTCTTCGTCCGGCTGAGGCTGTAGCGTAAACTCACGATCCGAGTCTGACGCAGACCATAAATGAAGGTAGTACTTACACCATACTCACGTCGGTTGAATTCAAATGGCAGCGAAGACTCCCCTGCCAAGGGATCCCGCTCATACAGGATAAAGGGTTCCAGAATCCCCCGTAATTCATTCATTCCCAGATGTGGCTGGGTTAATGCAACAGCGCCACGTATGGACCGTTTTGCCAGCGCACTCACACCGGCGGTAGCGAACAAGCCGGTCTGGATCTGAGCAGTAAGGTTCAAGGTTCTGGCACCTCCCAGAAAATTTCGATGAGTCAGGCGTCCCTCTCCGATCAATCCTTCCCGCTGATGATAGCCCGTTTCCGCAGAAATATGTCGGGGGCGCGCGGGAGTAAGATTAATTTGCACCTCTACCGTGGAGTCACGTAGCTGCTGTGGTATCGTAACCTGTACGATACTAAACAACCCTAAGGCAAGTAGGGAGCGCTGACCGTCCGTCAAACTCTTCTGAGAAAAGGCATCTCCAATTTCAAAAGGTAACTCGCGTAATATTACCCGACGACCTATCGCCGGAGCTCCCTCTACCTTGATTGCCGTAATATACCCTTGGGGCCCAGCATCAACCTGAAAACTGATGTCTGCAGCATTATATACGGAATCAATATTTACTGAGGTCTGTAACGTGGTAAAGGCATATCCCTGATCCTTGAACCAGTTCACTACTTTATCCTCAATCTGTACTCTATCAAACTCAGTAAATACATCTCCCACATCAAAACTGGTCTGATCTCGAAATTCAATCCATGCGGCGCGCAACTCCGCATTCAGGCTCTCTGCCAAGTATCCATCCTTAGCATAAAATGCTACATCTTGAATGATCACCGGAGGCCCTTGCGTGATTAGAAATCGAATGCTGATTCTGTTCCTATCTCGATCCAGAGTGGACTCGGAGTAATCCACATGGGTGTGCAGGTAACCAACTTCTTGAAACGCTTGGCGGAGACGCACCACATCCCGCTGCAACTCAATCGGGTTTAATAAATGAGACTGAGATTTTGTCCTGTTGAGCAACTTCCGAAGCCAAGGCCAGCGAGGTGTTGAACGAACGGCTATGAGTTTACGCAGTTCTGACCCAGTAAATCGGGGTGGATAGCGATCATCATCGGCATAGCTGAACTCCACACGGCGCACGGATGTGTTCTCATTTACATCTAACAGATCGGATTGTGCTCGGGCTAAGGGCGAGAACACAATTCCGACCAAGGCGAGCCCAAGCAATTCCTTCATGCAATCAGGCTGAGGCCTTACGCTTTTTATAAATCGGAGGTTTACCCATGGAGATAGTCTCCTCCGTAACATAGCACACCCCAACATCTTTCAGACTGTGAATCTCAAACATGATATCCAACATTGACTGTTCAAGAACACTCCGTAATCCCCGCGCTCCGGTTCCCATGGCTCGTGCACGCCGAACGATACCCTGCAAAGCGGCATCGTCAAAAACAAGGTCGACGCCGTCAATTGCAAGCAGTTTTTGATACTGACGTATGATCGCATTTTTAGGCTCCGTGAGGATACGCATCATTTCGTCATCGGAGAGAGGCTCCAAAGCCGCAGTTAATGGCAGGCGTCCAATTAACTCGGGAATCAGTCCATACTGAACAAGATCCTCTGGCTCTACAAACTGTAGTACAGCAGCATCCGAACTTTCATAAGTCTGGAAAAGATTCGATGTGAACCCCATCCGGTTCACATTGAGTCTGCGGGCAACAATCTCTGTCAAACCTTCAAATGCTCCTCCACAAATGAATAGGATCCCACTCGTATCAATATTTACTAAACTCTGTTCGGGATGCTTGCGCCCTCCATTTGGCGGGACTCCTGCAGTAGTTCCCTCAAGTACTTTCAGCAGTGCCTGTTGAACGCCTTCTCCAGATACATCTCTGGTGATGGAGGCATTATGACTCTTGCGGGCAACCTTATCCACTTCATCAATAAAAATGATCCCTCGCTCAGCATCGCTAACTTCAAATTCAGCTGCACTGAGCAGGTTAGCCAGGATCGTTTCTACATCCTCACCAACATATCCAGCCTCGGTCAATGACGTTGCATCACTGATTGAAAACGGTACTTCCAAGATCCGGGCAAGCGTACGGGCAAGTAGTGTCTTTCCTGTACCACTGGAGCCTAACAGTAGGATATTTGATTTTTCAATTTCAACATCCTTGTAGTCGGTTACGAACTGGCTCGAATCTACACGCTTATAGTGATTGTATACCGCAACCGCCAAAGATTTTTTTGCATATTCCTGCCCGATCACATACTTGTCCAATGATTCCTTAATCTGCTTTGGCAGGAGCAGCTTTCGTGGACTCTTTTTCTTGGTTGGAGCAGAGCGCTTAACTCGGGGCTTCGGCGGTTCGGAGTCATTCAAAATAATCTGAGCATCTGCTATGCAGTGATCACAGATAAATACATCCTGACCAGCAACCAGAGAATTGACCTCATCGCTTGTTCGGTTACAGAATGAGCAGGTTAGTCGTTTATCGTCTCCTTTATCACTCATGATTTTAGTCTGCTTCTATGGCTTGGTTGGGACTTGGAAAGCGGGCATTTACCCGTGCTAACCACGAATCTAGTGCTCTTGAAAGTTCATTCCGCGTTTCCGTTTCGATGAATGATACGTCATTTGATTCGGCTATATCCGTACCAAGATCATAAAGTTCTTCCCTTCCATCTTCATAATAACGAATGAGCTTCCAATCTTCATGCCGCACTGCACTAGAGGGGCTTCCCCCCTGGTTCCCATAGTGGGGATAATGCCAAAAGAGATCACGTTCCGGTGCTCGCCGCTCAATTAAAAGAGGTAGTAAACTGACGCCATCGGAAATTTCTGGCGCAGGGAGTCGTGCCATTTGCAACATTGTTGGAAGGAAATCTGGGCTTATAACGGGCGTATCTTCTACCCGACCACCTTTAAGGAGTGCGGGCCAGCGGATGAGTAACGGCTCCCGGATTCCTCCCTCATACATCCATCCTTTCCCGGCCCGCAATGGCAGATTACTCGTAGGGTGCCCCTCTGAAGTTGAGAGGCCCCCGTTATCTGAGGTAAAGATGACCACCGTATTCTTTTCAAGCCCCATCTCATCCAATGCAGCAAGCACTGTACCTATGGCTTGATCCATGGCTTCAATCATTGCAGCATACACAGCATGATTTTGAGTTTGACGTACCTCTCGGTCTCCTTCAATCCCCCAGACGGTAGGGGGTGCAGGCTTATCCTCATATTTAGCCTGAAGATCTTCGCGAGCCATTAGTGGAGTATGGACCGAATAGAATGAGAGATAAGCAAGGAACGGCTGATCCTGATGTGATTGGATAAACTGAACAGTTTCTGCAGCTAATCTGGCTGGAAGATGTTCACCTTCGGGGCCATCTTCAAGACGTGGATTGCCATAGGGTACAAAATATCTTCCCGGTCCATAAGGTCCCCCTCTCTCCCAGCCCCCGCGATTGATACCAAATCCATGATCTTCGGGGTATGAGCCTTCATTCCCTAAATGCCATTTACCAGCCCAGAAGGTTTGGTACCCTCCCGCTGAAAGTGCTTCTGCTATAGTAGTCTCATCATGGGGAAGTTGAGATTCATACCTAGCTGGCAGTAGCGGCTTATTCCGAGTCCAGTGCCCAGATACCCCATCAGGTTGAGGTGCCCCAAACCAGTCGGTCGTTGCCATCCTAGCTGGATATAATCCGGTCATCAAACTAGCACGGGTTGGACTGCAGACCGGTGCAGCAGCGTATCCCTGAGTAAAGCGTACACCTTCAACTGCCAGTCGATCAATATTCGGTGTCTCATGAAACGAATCCGGGTTATAAGCACCTACATCCATATAGCCTAGATCATCAGCAAGGATAAAGACAAAATTTGGCTGCTCAGTAACGGAACAGCCTGCGAGAATAATGATCAAGGCTGAACAAGTGAAGAGTCTCATATTCCCAATATAGAGTTAAGTAAATCATCGGGATACTTATCACGTAAGCGACGCTCCCGATAAAGGTACCCCGCCGTTTCACATACCCGTGCGGTATAATATGCATTAAATCCTCCTCCCGCAACCACCGCAGCTACGGGGATAACTTGTGCCAGTTTCAACTTCAGGAGACGTATTCCGAGAATACGTGCACTGCTACGAAGCGCAACTCCAACCGTTACTTGTTCTATTGCCGAGCGCATGTGTTTCTCCGCAAGGACCTGTGCATGTTTACCATTTTCCTCCTCTGACTGTATCGCCATATTCAAGACATTCAGGGCATACCTGCGTTCTTCAGGTAGACTGGTATTGAATCCACAATGCAATGCGATCTGCCCAGTAGCCCGAAGATTTAATGCGACTAATGCAACAATATCAGCGGCTAATCCAGCTAATCCAGCGAGGCCAGCAACTGCTCCTTGAACAGCCGTCAAACTCTGATAGCGGAGATCTAAACCACTAAGTACATCATCAACTATCTCTAAGTCAAGATCAGAAATATCCGAAAAGTCATGGACATTATAGCCCTTGGCTTGAAATGCGGTTACAGCAGACAGTATTGAGGTTGAATCTTGTGCAATTTCGTTTGTACACTCAACGAGTCCTGCCACTACATTCTCCAATGTC
Organism: Rhodothermales bacterium; assembly: GCA_965209015.1. GTDB lineage: Bacteria > Bacteroidota > Rhodothermia > Rhodothermales > Bin80 > Bin80. The sequence goes on from OZ242367.1 coordinate 2,164,925, forward strand.
CATTCAACACCGGGAAATTTGGTTGCGTGCTTTGATAACTGGTTCAGTGGTTGATTCAACCATTGTACTTTTTCTCGTAACCATGATGGTTTCCTATTACGCCATGTGTAAATTTCATGAAGTACACGCTCTTCGTAGGGACTGGGGATCATCGAATTTTTCGCTGATTACGATTACTTATACGGAATCCATGCTAATTGTTGTTCGTTCACGAGAGAGAATAACTATCTGGATCTACCCAAGCGCTTCCCCTGTAATTTTTGAGAGTAAAATTTTGATCATTCTGGTAAGTCTTAATTCCAATGCCGACGATATTGTTTAGACTCTAATCTTACGATCTAATTCTAAATTCCACATAGTTTTGCGAATGATGTATCTTACGTCAAAACAGTCAATTGCTTGTTTTATGGATATGATTTTCCTGCACTCACCAGAACTTCACCTTAAAAACAGAAAACAGAAGCGATGAACGAATCTACTACTTATCGTATGCGGATTTCCCGTATGACGGTGGACAAGATGGGAGTTCGTCTCTATGACCGGGTGAGTGCTGTGGTTGCGGAGCTGATTGCCAATGCATATGATGCAGAGAATATTAGAGTGCGGGTCCCTCTCCGTTCATTACTCGCGAGGCGTAATCTTGATACGCGGGGTATTGAAGAGTATGACTATGTCATTGAAGTAGAGGATAATGGACATGGAATGACTCCCCATGAGGCCAACGAACACTTTCTTTGGGTTGGTAAAGATCGACGCTAAGACCCAACTCAGGAAAGTCGCTCGAGGCATAAGAGGCGCCCCGTCATGGGACGAAAAGGGATAGGTAAATTAGCACCATTTGGAATATGTAAGATTATTGAAGTGATCTCGGCGGGTGGTGATCAAACAGATGCGGGTTACATCATTTCCCATTTTATCATGGACTACGACCAAATCCTCCAACATGAGAATAAACCCGTTGAGATAATGCGAGGAGAATTAGACCAGAGCTATCGAGAGGAAAGTGGAACGACTGTACGACTTCAAAATTTTCTTCCGAAGCGCGTACCGGACAAGGACACCTTTCATCGGCAACTGACAATTCGATTTGGGATTCAACAGCAGGATTTTAGGATTGAGGTGGAGGACATTCGAAATCCATCCGATAATCCCCCTTTTGAGATCGGTAGCTATGAAATTCCTCTCATGGAAAATACCCGCATTGACCTCTTTGATTACCCTGTAAATCTATCGGATGAAAGGCAGCTCCCTATTAGCGGGTGGATGGGCTTAGCAAAGGAAGCATACAAGAATGAAGAAATGGCTGGAGTCCGCCTCTATGCCAGAGGAAAGATCGTAGCTACAACCCGAGACTTTGAAAAACCAGCTGGCTACACGGGCGAGTTTACCCTTCGCTCCTACTTAGTTGGAGAGGTCCATGCCGAATGGCTTGACGAGGACGAGGAAGAAGATCTCATCACAACCGATCGACAGGATATCCTCTGGGAATCTGAGTATGGCAGGGCTCTCCGAGAATGGGGAGCAGAACGGATTAAGGCCATAGGTTCAGCTTCAAGGCAGCCCCGCAGAGAACGAGTAGAACGTCTCTTTCTTGAACTCGCTGAGTTGGAAGCCAGAGCAAAAGATCGCTTTACAGATGACGAAGTAATTTCCACCGCAGTTGAACTTGCAAAGCAGATTGGTCGGTTTGCCGCAGAGGACGAATTAGCAGATCAAGATTATGTGGACGGACTCACCGAAGTGATCCTGTCCGTGGCTCCCCACAAGGCACTCATGCAAGCCTTCCAAGAGTTCCGTCGGATTGCTCTTGGGGAAACAGGAGATATTGATCAACTTCTTGATCTTTTTTCCAAAACGCGAATTGCTGAAATGGCCTCCTATGCTCAGATTGCCGACGAACGGGTAAGGGCAATTCGCCATCTTGAATCGGTCATTCAAAACAGCACTGATGAATCCGTGCTCCAGGAAATTATTGCGAGTGCACCCTGGCTGATTGAGGCCACATGGACACCCATTACGGTTAACCAAGGACTCAAGCAATTCGTGAAACAGTTCAAGAATTACTATCTCAAATATCACGGTGAGAGCATAGACTTAGCGATTGATCATCAGACCAAACGTCCTGACTTTACCTTGATCCATATGGGACGAAAGCTTCACATAGTTGAGATCAAGGCGGTAAATCACGTATTCAACAATGAGGACTGGGATCGTCTCCACAATTATCTGGATGCTTTCCAGATGTTCTTCAAAAGTAATCGTGAACTTTCCGAAATTTTCCAAGACCAATGGGTGGTTGATCTGGTATGTAATGAGTTAAAAATTACCGACCGAGATAAAAACAGATCCTACAAATCTTGGAAGGATGAGGGTCGAATTGAGCAGATCTCTTGGGTAGATTTTCTTACGAGAGCCACCACCGCTAATGAGGAGTTTTTAGAGATTCGGGATCGGGTTGGAAAGGAAGCGTCCAGATATCCACGGAAAGCGTAAATAGTGAAGGCGATTAGTCTATTTACGAATTGTGGTGCGGGAGATGTTGGCTACGCTGCGGCGGGATTCCAGTTCAAGGTCATTTCGGAGATCGTGAAACGGCGCATTACTGTCGCCTCCCTCAATCTTCCCGATGCAATCGCCGTGCTCGGAGATCTACGAAGTACTTGGCCCTGCGTAGTAGATGCATTCAGAGAGTTTGAAGGATCTGAATCTCCGGTACTGCTGTCGGGATGCCCCCCCTGTCAGGGGATGAGTTCGGCCAGAAGTGACCGAGGCAAAGAAGCAGATCCTGATGCTGGCACTCGGGACGGAAGAAATCTGTTAGCCCTGCCAATTGCTCATATTGCCTTAGAACTCAAGCCGATTTTTATTGTCGTTGAGAATGTTCCTGCGTTTTTCCGCAGAAAAGTTCATGACCCATTAACTCATGATCCTGTCTCTGCGGCGGAACTACTCTCCGACCGCCTCAAAGAAGAGTACCATAGATATGCACTCTTGGTCAACCTTTCGGAGTATGGGGTCCCCCAGAATCGAAGTCGTGCATTTTTGACCTTTGTTAAAAGAAACACTGCCGCCCTTGATTCCCTCCAACGTGAAGAAAAAGCTCCGTTTCCACTCCCAACTCACGGTGGACACGGACTACCTGATGAGGTTACGCTTGATCAGGCTTTAGCTGAACTTGACCTTCCCCCTCTTGATCCAAGGTCTACTGAGTCAGCCCAATGTGATCATCAGCCGATGCATCGGGTTCCACGATTAGATGCAGAGAGGTACGAAATGATTGCTTCAATTCCTCCTGGAAGTGGAGCAAGTGCATGGGATTCAAACCTGTGTCATCAGTGTGGTCCAGTAGATGTCGGACCGGACGCTGCCACCTGTTCCCTTTGTGATGGGCCACTTCTGCGTCCAGTTCTTCAAGAACCCGATGGATCTTGGCGCCTGATTTGAGGATTCCGCAATTCAAGTTATCGAAGGATGGCACCTGATCAACCAGCAGCCACCGTTACTACGGCAAGTGGACATGTCGGAAGTGACCGCACAATTCACCCCTGGGAGAATCGCTTACTTAGCCCCGCTGAATGTGCTTATTTACAAACATTCCCTTCCGATTTCAAGTGGGGAAATGCCATGAATAACTGGGGACACACCCCTGTGCGTCAAATGATTGGAGAAGCTGTCCCGCCTCGCTTTACTGAACTCCATGGTCAAGTATTGGCCGCTCTGTACAAGGGTGGAGAGTTAGACATGGCAATTCAACAGGGTGATCGGCGCTGTGCCCTTGCGCACGCCCAGCTAAACAAATGACTATGGATCCGAGTCTTTTTCGTACAGCTGAAGAGGATTTCTCGCAGGCAAGATGTTAAATTGTACGCAGATTATGAACAGTGGGACATATCAACAACTACTCATCTGCCTAATGATCTACAAATCGGATCACTCTTTCAAGTGCTGCTGATTAGTTCGTGATTGGCCAGTATACACCAAAACGAAGTTGTCCTGCAGGGAGTGGGTAGTCTGCTACTATTTCATTTCCTGCCATGAGTTCGGTACCACTCGTTATATTTTCATAACGTAAATAAACCGTTGCATCGCGAATTTTTCCCTCCACAACAAGATCAAGGATGTAAGAAGCTTGAACCGGTTGCCGATCTTTGGACGGGAGGACTAATAATCCAGTTGGGGCATGTAAGGTACGGCTTGTCATTGAACTCCATGAACGGCCCTGTAAGAAAGCATTTAAGCGTAAATCTCCAGTAAACAATACTGCACGAAATCCCAACTGTCCAGACAGTGTCCATTTCGGCAAGGACAATTCTGCGCCGTACTTACTCCTTCCGGTCTGAATTATACCAGAGCGGAATACCATATAGACTCCACGCTTCTCATCTGCTCCAAAACTCATTTGGACTCCCCCCCCCCGAGCAGTATAACTATCAGCGATAACCTGGATAGAATCCACCGCAAACTCCCAGTAGTCCGTTACATCCCATGCCCGAGAAATAAATCCGTAAGGTGTTACCTTTAATCGTCCAATCCGTAACTTGATAGCAGCACTTGATCGGAGTACCCGACCAGTAGCTGTAGAATCGTTAACCAGAAAGTGCTCCCATTGCCTTGCAGGACTAGATTCTGCTCCATAGCTTAACTCAATGAACGGCAGTACGTTAAACAGGACAGGCTCTAATCGAATATATCCCTTCGGAGACCAAACCCCACTCTGATTCCGAACTCCTCCCAGAGCGATCAAATGGCCAGACTTCCACAGCAATGAATCTTGAAGTTGAACCTCTATGAGGGAGGTACGATAGGCAGCCGGATAGGCACTGCTTATGGGAATTTGCTGTGTGTAGGCATCTATCCGAGCTTGAACCCGATGCCGATCGGAAACAAAATTCTTTAATAGCGAGGTCCCCACCCGTGTGGCTGTGGCTTCTGTGTCTGCAAAGGAAAGGAATTGGCTAGATAGGTACACGGAGGCGGTCAATATATTTGTTTTAAGACTGGTTAAAAAATCATTTCGTACAGTTCGTCTCGTCCGTCCTTGACCCGCAACCTGGGCAATCAGACGATTATAACGTGTTTCATCTGACCCTAATACACCACTATGAGCGCCTAATCGTCTCTGGTTGTGCAAATAGAGGAGTTCCAATGACCACTGATAGCGTTGGAATCGAGTCCCCAGCAGTAACTTTCGTTGTCGTTCCAGGCGACTCTCGGGATAATCACCTTCATCCGATGCGCCTGCATAGGCAAATAAGCCTTGTAGGTGCCCTGATTGGTCAAAAAGCCCTTCTCTCTGCTGAGCATGGGATGCTGTAACCCGCTGGAGCTTGTGATCTCCTGCCTGATAATGGAGTTCCGTCTGGGGGCTCTCTGAATTTATGGTTCGTAGCTCCGCTTGGACCCCAGTCAAACCACCCGGCAGCCCGGCAGCCACCTTTGGGTGCCGGAGAAGTGTCGTAGGAAGTAGGTCATAGCGAGGACGCCCCGTCAACAGATCGTCAAATGGAATAGGCCCAAAATGAATCTGTACTGACTGCGGATTCAGTCCATATATACTCCATCCACTGGGCCATGCAAAAGTGTTGAAATCATAAACAAAGCTACCCAGCGTTCTTGAAAGGATATTTGTAACATCGTGATCAGCTGACAGGGGGACAACCCAGAGGGTATCCTCACCGGCACGAAAAGTCATCAATGAGCGCACAGAATCTGCGGGAACTTGAGCAGTGGTGACCAAAACATTGAACGTCACCATACACAGCAGGACTGCACGAAGTGAGGACATTCTATGTCCGAAGACGCAAATATTCCAATCCCTTTTCGTTGAATGAATGCTCGGTTACCTGAAAAGTCTCATAGAAGCAGGTCTCGTCAGCTATATTACCGGCAATGAGCATCATGAATTGATCTTTCGTGATCGGCAACAATTGGCCTGCGAAGCGTATTCCCGTTTGTACCAAAGATAGGGGTACTTTGATTTTTGGTTTTTGCTTCAACCCTAAGGCACGAGTGATCATATCCAAAAGTTCAATATAGGTTACCTTTCTGCGTCCCACCACTGGGATCGTCTGTTGATGGACACTGGAAAGTTTTAAGGCCTTTACCGTAGCCTCGGCGACTTCCTCAACAGATACTGGCTGAAGCTCATAACGACCACTCCCGAATACCGGCAAAATCGGAAACGGTCGGATCAAAGTATTGGAAAGCACTACACAAAATTCTTCACGCTCCATTCCTGGATCGCCGAAGATCAAACCAGGCTGAAGAATGCACCAGTGAGGAAGGCCTGAATTGCGAACCGCTTCCTCTGCAGCCCATTTTGTAGTTTGATATTTAGTTTCCCCATACTCAGAGGCACCGTTGGCACTTATAAAAATGAGTCTCTCTACTCTGGTAGCTTTGGTAGCATTGACGACATTTTGTGTTGCTTGAGTATGAAGTCGTTCAAAGGTTACGTTTGCACTTGGCTCTTCTTTGATGATCCCAACCAGATGAACTACTCCATCGATCCCCTCCATGAATCCCTCCAGAGGATCATTAATATCTCCCCGTACCAATTCAACTTCCTGTCCCTCAAATCCCTCGGGAGCTCCCCCCCTACGCAACAGAACACGAACTTGATGGCCTTGTGCAAGTAATTCGCGGAGGACATGGCGGCCAACAAATCCTGTCCCGCCTGTTAGTAGTATGCGCATGAACTAGACAATTTCTGTTTGGAACGCCCGTAACTGCTGTATGATGCGCTATCACATCTGTTCTCCGCAGTAGGACAATGCGGATCATTGCTGGAAATTTACGAGGTCGAAAGTTAATGCGACCCAAAAATCTGAGTACCCGTCCGACCACAGATCGGGTACGTGAGGCGCTATTCTCTCTGGTTGAATCTCGAATTTCCCTACGGGATGCACGGCTTCTTGATCTTTTTTCTGGTACTGGTGCTCTTGCATTGGAAGGGATCAGTCGTGGAGCTCAGAGTGTAATTCTCGTAGAATCTGACCGCAAAGCTATGGATGCAGCCCGTAAAAATGCGGCTTCCCTTGAACTTTTAAGTCTCTGTCATTTTGTATGTGGAGATGCTGTAACCTACCTTAAACGTCACCGTGGTCCATTACTGGATTTAATCCTAGCCGATCCGCCTTATGATCTTGAAACAATGTTAGATCTCCCCGATCTTGCACTCCCCAGATTACGACCCGGTGGTCTGTTTGTGGTCGAGCACGATACGCAAACTCGGTTTTGTGGACATCCGAACCTCGATACATCTCGCGGCTATGGCCGTACCCATGTAAGCATATTTCAGGTTTAATTTTATGACATTAGCTGTTTACCCTGGCACATTCGATCCATTCACACTTGGCCATCTGGACATCGCTGAACGCGCACTGCGCTTATTTGACAGGCTCGTGATCACCGTAGCGGTTCATGCTGAAAAGTCAACGCTTTTATCCGCACAGACACGCATTGACTTGATTCGGCAGTCCACAGTTCATCTGGAGGATATTGAAGTTATGAGTTTCGCGGGCCTGATTGCCGAGCATGCAAAAAATTTAGGAGCCTGTTCCTTAGTACGCGGACTTCGTACGCCCAGAGACTTTGATTACGAGTCGCAGATGGCGCATACCAATCGAAGAATGGTGCCAGAACTTGACACCATTTTTTTTCATACATCTGCCGCTCATGCACTCACCAGTTCGTCGCTGGTTCGTGACATCCTTCATTGGAATGGGGATATCCGCCCATTTGTGCCAGAGGTGATTGCAGAGGCACTCATGAACAATTGAGACTGCGTCCCAAAATAATCTATCCTCTTATTCTGAGCAAACAAAGAGTATGTTTGAATATTCTCAGGTAGAGAATGGCTCAAGAAGAAAGCAGAACATAGAAGTCCGTTATCAATGATGCATATTACAGGGCTTACTAAAATTTAAGTGATAATTCTTATTTTGCGGCCTATAAAATTTGCACTATTATAGTTATAGTTAGACTAAAATAAAATTTATGGCATTTATTTTATTTCATGGAAATACAAATCAAGTTATGTTATTTCTTAATCATGGAATAAGAGCAAGATGTCTGCTGCCATCAAATTCTCCCGTCATCGCATATCCTCAGAGTGCTGATGAGAGTAATGGAGATAGTAGTTGTCTCGCTTATCCTAATGAGGCAAAATTTATGCAACTGCATACCGATGAGGCATGATGAGGAACAAGACGCGAATTGGAGAAAAAATCATCATCTCTGAGGTCGGTGAACGAGTTGAGGCCTATCTGCCGCCCCCTCTCCCGCCATCTCCAGCGCTGAATCTGGATGACTTGGGTTCAAAGTTGGAACAGGCAAATTTAGCCATCGGACGGTTGGATGGGATGTCAACAATTTTGCCGAATATCCCAATTTTCCTGTACACCTATGTCAGACAAGAGGCACTTTTGTCGTCACAGATTGAGGGAACGCTGTCTTCCTTGTCGGATCTGCTTCTCTTTGAAGTTGACGGCAAACCCGGGGTACCTCTGGATGATGTTCAGGAGGTATCAAACTATGTCGCTGCGATGAACCATGGCCTAAATCGCATTGCAAACGGCTTCCCCCTGAGCCAACGCTTGATAAAAGAAATGCATCAAGAACTACTCTCCAGAGGTCGGGGAAGTAAAATGCATCCAGGTGAATTCAGACGATCACAAAACTGGATCGGGGGTGAGCGTCCAGGAAAAGCTCTGTATGTCCCTCCTCCTCATGGCTATATACTTGACCTAATGAGTGATCTGGAGAGGTTCATCCACATGGATGATCCTTCAATTCCCAATCTGGTGAAAGCTGGCATTATGCATGTTCAATTTGAGACAATTTACCCGTTTCTTGACGGGAATGGACGATTGGGTCGGCTACTCATCACGCTCTTTCTATGCTCAAGCGGTCTTTTGAGACATCCATGCCTGTACCTCAGTCTTTTCTTTAAAAAGCATAAATCCTATTATTATGATTTGTTGCAGCGAGTACGAACTCATGGAGATTGGGAATCATGGCTCACGTTCTTTCTGAATGGTGTGATAGAAACCTCGATACATGCAACAGAAACCGCCCAAATGATGCTACGGTTGTTTGATGAAGACTATGACCGAATTGCGCAATTGGGGCGACCTGCCGCCTCCGCACTGCGCGTACATCGGGTCCTTCAAGAGCGCCCCATGATTACGGGACCACATGCAGCCAAAAATTCCGGTATTTCATTGCCGACAGCCTACAACGCCATTCAGTACCTTGAACGATTAGGAATCGTGCGTGAAATTACGGGCAAAAGATCCAAACGTGTCTTTCTCTATGATAAGTATTGGGAGCTACTGACCCGAGAAACTGATTCAAAGTTGTAGCTTTAATTCGATATTTTCAATATTCTACTCACTTCTACCAACGAAAATCTGGTCCACTTTGCTCTCCCTAAGTTGACTGATATGGGAACATGGCATCGCTAATCAACGTTACCCAATCGTTTGATTGAAATCACCCACATTTAAATTTGAATCGCCTGTAAAGGCCATGCTGATCATTGCAGGTTAGTCAGCACGATGCTGTTTTAGTTAGTCCCTTGGCATGCCGAAATTGCGTCCCGTCTTCACCGTGCTTGATTGGCTTGGGTTCACCTTGCTGTGGTTATTCACCATTATTGTTCTTGCCGGTTACGGTTCATTTGGGTTGAACCCAGAACTCTTGGCACAGATACCTTCAGCGGGAAAGTTCTACCCAAAAGCATTCATACTTTTTTCGCGTGGGCATGTGATCTTGGCATTCCTGATCCTTGCCCTGCTGATGATCCCGCGTACCGGATTCAAATGGCTGCCTGCCCTAATTATCGCGGGCTTGCTCTCGCTGGGAATGGAGCTCTTGGGTACGAAGACGGGCTTCCCTTTTAGTGGTTACCAGTATACAAATTTGCTGGGTTATCGCATCGCAGGTTTAGTCCCAACACTGATTCCTCTTAGCTGGTTCATGATGGCATTCCCCTGCTATGTTCTGGCAAGGCGTATGGCCTCAGGCAAAATCATGCACTGGATTCTTGGTGCTCTCATCTTATCCGCATGGGATCTAACACTTGACCCGGCGATGAGTGACCTCACAAAGTATTGGATATGGGATAATTCTGGTCCCTATTACGGCATGCCCCTGATCAACTTGGTTGGGTGGTTTGGAACTGGGATCCTTATCATGGCTGCATTCCACTTTACAGGTGTGGGAAAGATTGCAGACCAGATTCCAGCGTCCATCATGGAAACATATTATATCTCGGTCATAGTGCTCTCTTTGGGGATGACTCTTTTGGCTGGATACTGGTCGGCCGTCTTTCTAACGGCATTGGTATTAGTAGGAATTAGGCTATTGCTCCATCAAAATAAATACACAACATAGGATCGGCGTGAGCTCAATGGATGCTGCTGAGCTAGTGAGAAACGGGATGTCGGATGGCACTCTCATGGCGGAGAAGTTGGGGATGACGATCCCCCCTCTGAGGGGGAAGCTTTTACGTCCCCTCACTGCTCTTTCTTTTGTTTCTCCTGAACGAGTAGAATCATTAGATTCGAAGTTTTGGCTTGGATGCTTGGCAATCCAGATGGTGCATGAAGCGTCTATCCATCACGACGATGTTCTTGATGGTGGACTGGAGCGGCGCAGTGGAGCAACCCTTCTGGTAAAAAAGGGAGTTAACGCCTCACTCCTGACCGGAGATCTCTATTTGACAGGTGCATATCGAATTGCTGCAATGACTGGCATTCATGAGTTCCTGACTGAATTCATTGATGCAGTAGAAAAAATGGTCCGCGGTGAAACACTCCAAGGCTCATCAGTTATTCCTAATGATCTTCTTGGAAGATATGAGAAGATTATTCAAATGAAAAGTGGAGAATTATTTGGTTTGGCAGCAGCGTTACCTAGCTGGAATTGCACCGCTGAACTTACACCGACACAACTCCGTGAAGTGGGTATGGAACTCGGGATTTTTTATCAGATGGTTGATGATTTTTTGGATTATTGTCCGGCAAGTAATACAGGAAAGCCTAAGCTTCAAGATTTCAATAACCGTATATGGACCTTCGTTTTAGGATCTCATGGAGTCGAGTGGTTTGACCAATCTCCTGAGGATGCTCAAAGAAGTTTTTTTGATACTTCCAGAAAACCTTCAATGATTGAGGAAGCGTTCGCTCAAGTTGAACGACGCGGCCATTCTATCTTAAATCGAATTCGCGATGCAGGCGCTCATCCACCTCTGATTGAGATTGTAGAAAATTGGATTCGTTGTTGCACACACGCATCTACAACTGTTAACTGCATAAGCTCATCCACGCCGACAAACATACCTGAACCCTCACTCTTAACCCAGACTACAACAGGAATCCAAATAGCACTCCAGGCTCAGCAGCTTGGTCCTGTGTCTGATTGGATTAACTTTTTTGCAAAAAATAGTCTGAGTTTTTCGTTTGCCTCTCGCTATTTCCCCCCAGAGGAACGGGCAATGATCACCGAAATATATCTTTTTTGTCGCTTTACAGACAATCTTGTAGACAGAGAAAATGAACAGGTCAGCCGAGCTTACGAAACTCTTGATCTGTGGGATCAGATTACCCGCTCTGCTTATCAAGGACACACCACCGGAATTACGGTGGCCGATGTGGTGATGAGTAAAATGGCAACAATGCAGATTCCCTATTCATTCGTTTCTGAGTTGATTGAGGGAATGCGAATGGATGTTGAACCACAACTATACCACTCAATGGATCATTTACGTTTCTATACCCATCGGGTGGCATCGGTAGTTGGTGCATGGATTACTCAAGCATCGGGAATTCGTGATGCTTGGGTACTGGAGCGTGCACACGATTTAGGTCATGCTATGCAACTGACCAATATTATACGTGATGTGGGGGAAGATCTTGCCATGGGACGAGTCTACTTACCTGCTGACCTGATGGCATTGAACAATGTTACGATTGACTTTCTGCATGACCTCAAAAAAAATGTTAGCAAGTTGAAGAGTATTCCCTCCAACTATATTGCACTCCTCGAGGATATCATGGCAGAGGCTAACTCTGCCTATGATCGGGCTTACGAGGGAATTCCTTCTTTACCGGCTCGCTTGCAGCGGGCGATTGCGGTTGCCGCAGGAGTCTATCGTGGAATCCATGATGAAGTGCGTGCAAACGGTCATAATAATCTCACCTTGCGAGCATATACATCGGCTTGGAAAAAGACTACACTTGCTCGGCAGGGTCTAAAACATCTGAAAAAAGTCTCTGAAACTATCATTCATTAACGAACCGGACTATGGCGCAGAATCATTCAGAACCTCCTTCACCAACAGGATACCGTGCTATTGTTATTGGTAGCGGTTTCGGCGGGCTAACTGCGGCGGTTCGATTGCAGGCCGCAGGAATTGCGACTACGCTGATTGAGCAGCGTTCCCAGCTTGGTGGAAGAGCAGGCCAGATTTGTGATTCTGGGTATACGTTTGATACAGGTCCCAGCTTAATCACAGCCCCACCAATCTTGAATGATATTTTCCAATCAGCTGGACGAAATCTAAAGGATTATGTGACGCTTGTACCACTTGATCCCTTCTATCGAGTCTGGTTCCATGATGGAACCAGTATAGACTATCGATCGGATCTCGCTCAAATGAAGAAAGCTATGGCACAGTTTGATCAGAGAGATGCCGATCGACTGGAAAAATTCTTTTCAAAACTATCACCAATTTATGAGGCGGTCATCACTGAGGGATTAGGTGCCCGTCCTTTTGACTCGCTCGGAATGATGGCCGGTTTCGCTCCACGAGTGATCACTCTGGGGGCATGGCAGCCCGTAGCCCAATTCGTTCGTCAATACTTCCGTAATTGGCGTCATCATTTCCTCTATTCGTTTCACCCACTTTTTCTTGGAGGTAGCCCCTTTCGATCTCCATCCATCTTCCTCATGATTCCTTACTTAGAAAAAGAAGGGGGAGTATGGTATGCAAACGGTGGAATGTATAGTTTGGTCAAGGGACTTGGAAAACTATTTCTTGATATCGGTGGCCAGATCCATCTCAATTCATCCGCTCTGCGCATTGAGGTGTCCGAGCCAAAACCTTCCCGTCCCAAGGTCAAGGGAGTGCGGGTATTGGATATAAAAGAGAATTCGGAGTTTACTCTTTCCGCAGATATCGTGGTGAGTAATGCCGATGTAGGACACACCTATGGTACACTTCTAAAAAATATAAAACGGCGTCGGTGGACAGACTCGCGCTTGGAAGGAATTCACCAATCCATGAGTTGCTTTCTACTGTATTTCGGAGTGCGTCGAAAATATCCGAAATTGTCTCACCATACCATTATTCTGGGACCTCGCTATAAGGGGTTGGTGCAGGACATCTTTGATCGGAAAATCTTAGCGGATGACTTCAGCATGTACCTTCATGTTCCAAGTCGAACTGAACCTGCTATGGCGCCTCCAGGTGGAGAGAGCATATATATTCTGGTTCCAGTTCCGAATATGGCCTCGGGGATTGACTGGGCAAACATGACAGATTCAATGACCGACCGTGTCATCAAAGCTCTGGAAATTTGGGGACTTGAAGGGTTGCGCGACGCAATTGAGGTCCAACATGTTTTCACCCCTTCTGATTTTGAATCGGAGTATAATGCCACTCTAGGGAATGCCTTCGGCATTGAGCCCAGAATTACCCAGACCGCCTGGTTCCGACCTCATAATCGTAGTGAAGAAGTAGATGGTCTCTACTTGGTAGGAGCAGGAACCCATCCTGGTGCAGGGGTTCCTGGAGTTGTATTATCCGCAAGCGCAACAATGCACGCAATTAAGGAAGATTTCAAGTTAGTTAATGTGAATCATTAGACTCTTCACATTGTCATTAACAACCATGTCAACTCTGGTTGCGTTCGGGCAGGATTTGGTGCCAGTGTCCAGTATCTTGGCGAATTCGGTCACGAATCTGCATGCGGAGGAAGAAACCATCTGGGTTGGTGAATACTCCGAACAAAAGAGCCACTGAATACGAACGATGGGAGCCACCCATTCGGTCGGCGAAGTCGTGCACAGTTATGTATACAAGGCGGGTTGCATTACGAGATGGATTCGTTCTTCAATTCTTGTTGACCTTGACTTTCTATACAGTTAAATTGTTTTCATTGTTGACAATAATCCATGATTGCATCCTCCATGAATCGTACGATTTCACCAACGGATCGTATGTTTGAATTTAATCTGCGTGATAGCTAAGAAATAATTTGCGCACTGCTCAGAATTAATTTGTTCATCCCAATTTTGATACCTTAGCCACCTAAAAAGCCGAAGACCCATGACAAAATTTGAGGCTTCACTGGATTTGAGTTAGTATTGCGATATGATCTATGGCTCCCTCCGTCGTATATCCAGTTTGATTATGTCTATTTTGTGTGGCCTATTCGATTTTAGCAGAGATACACTTTTTAAGACGTTTCTTGAGATGCTTAACATCTTTCCAAGCTGTATGCCTATACTGCTGGGTATCAAAATGAATTGGTTCTACCACGAACCTTTAAATTTATTAGTTCCAACATGGGATAAAGCGGAATTCCGTAACTTTACGGCACCATAAAATGGCGGATCAGACAAAAACATAAACCAATCGTTACAGTTCGGAAACATTTGATCTATGTCTATCTCCTTTAACCTGCGTGTTGCTTCCATGCAACCCTCTGCCACGCTCGCTATGGCAGGACGTGCAAAAAAACTCAAACGTACTGGGGCTGACGTCATTGCACTTAGTGCCGGAGAGCCGGATTTTGACACCCCAGATCTTATTGCAGAGTCTGGTATCCAGGCAATTCGGGATGGATTTACAAGGTATACTCAAAATTCTGGGATGCCTGAACTTAGAGAAGCTATTTGCTCTAAATTCTTACATGACAATGATCTTGAGTACTCACCTGATCAGATCCTCTGCTCCAATGGAGCAAAGCAATCCGTTGCTCTAGCAATATCCGTTCTGGTTGCTGAGGGAGATGAGGTGTTGATTCCTGCTCCCTATTGGGTTAGCTATCCAGAGATGGCTCGCTTTGCTGGTGCAACCCCCATCATTATTCATACTACTGCTGAGACCCAGTACCGATTGAATCCCCAAGCATTGGCCAATGCGATTACCGAACGTACTCGTGTGCTCATTCTGTGCTCCCCTTCAAATCCAACTGGCTCAGTTTATACCCAACCGGAGCTGGCTGCCCTCTCAGAAGTGCTACAAGAGCATAAACAAATTATCGTTGTCTCTGATGAGATCTATGAACATATCATCTACGATGCAACTCATTTTCCCATTGCATCCTTCCCCGAAATGCAAGATCGTACGATCACGGTGAATGGATTTTCAAAATGCTATGCCATGACTGGCTGGAGACTGGGCTATATGGCAGGTCCAGCGGAGATCGTGAAGCAGGCTGCAAAACTACAGGGACAATTGACTTCGGCGCCAAGTAGTATTTCGCAGAGGGCTGGACTTGCAGCGTTGAGCATGGATCATAAACCGATACAGATTATGGTGCAAGCATTTCGTGAACGGCGTGATTATTTGATCGATCGACTTCGCGCTCTGCCAGGGGTAAATATCCCGAAACCCGAAGGTGCATTTTATCTCTTCCCACAGGTCAGCAATTACTATGGTACGGTATCCCCCTCTGGTCGCAAGATCAATTCAAGCGATGATCTCTGCTTTTATCTCCTTGAGGAACATTTGGTAGCTCTCGTGCCCGGTGCAGCCTTTGGAGATCCAAATGGAATTCGAGTCTCTTATGCCTCTTCAATGGATGATCTAAAAAAAGCTGCCGATCGAATCGAAATTGGCTTAAAACAACTGAGTTCTGAGTGAACACTTTGGGTGTACACTGCATAAAAGCCAAACCTTTTCACCACTCCTTCCACATTGCCGGCATTTGAATTGTTGACTCGCAATCGCTACCTGTTGCATGCCGGGCTATTTATCGTGACGCTTCTCTCCACTGCCTTCACAGGAGCAGTGATGTTTATCGGGCGAAGTGTTGCATGGGCAGCTGGAGAATCTGTATTCTCTGTTATCGGAATCTCTATTACAACTACTTTTCTATCTGACGCATTCACCTTTGGTGGAGCCTTGATTGCTTTCTTGACCATCCATGAGTTCGGTCATTATATCGCCGGTCAATTGCACCGGGTGAAGACCTCACTCCCTTACTTCATTCCCTCGCCCATGATTGGAATTGGTACGTTGGGTGCCGTCATCAGTATCCGTGAACCAATTCCAAATCTGACCAAACTCTTTGATATAGGCGCCTCAGGCCCTCTCGCAGGATTTGTAATGGTCTTGATCCTATTGTTATGGGCTCTGGCAAGCTTGCCCTCCCCCGAATATATGTTTGGTGTCGGAGGCCATGAATCGTTAATTGAGTATATCCAAACTACCGGAAAATTCCCTACTACTCCTATCTCTGATGCACCTCCTGGAGGCCGATTAACTCTTGGGGCAACCCCGCTCTACTGGGCACTTTCTCAAGTATTTCCCCATGTACCGCCCCTTTATGAGATGTATCACTATCCTTTGTTATTCGCCGCATGGCTGGGACTCTTTTTTACTGCCCTCAACCTCATGCCGGTTGGTCAATTGGATGGCGGCCACATTGTCTACGCCCTGTTTGGAGCTAAATGGCATGCACGAATCTCCCGTGGTTTTATTTTTATGATGCTTTCGTCCATGGCGATCGGAGGCGGACTATCTCTGCCCAAGTTCTTCATTTCGTTAACAGGGAGCGACCTGATTGGTCAAATATCTGTCTGGTTTGTTCTTGGCTCGCTGCTCGCTCTCTGTACTCGGAGAGTCTTTGGCGAGCGCTGGTGGCAAATGACTCTAATCATCCTAGTCCTCGCATCGTTTGCTACCGCTATTCCGAGTGCTCTGGACTGGTTTGGCTACTTCGGCTGGTTCCCTTGGTGCCTGCTCCTGATCTTCGTGATCAAGGTTGATCACCCCCCAGTTCCACTTTCTGCTCCTTTGGAGGGGTGGCGTCGCATAGTTGGTTATTTCACGTTAGCCATATTCGTTCTGAGCTTCAGTATCAAACCTTTATACAGTGTATAGGGACTACTTTGACACACATATACCGACTTATATTTCTTCTGGTGATCGTCTTCGGAGCGGCGTGTGACTCTGTACCAGATTTTTCTCCCGAGCTTCGGGGAAAACCACCACAGATTGAAGTGTTTACCATCAACCCACAAAGGGTGGTCTACGCATTACTTGATCATTCATCCATCAAAGGAGACAGTGTGCATATCCGTCTCAGTTTATCTGTTTCAGTTCAGGTATCTGGAAGTCCGGTGGCAAAAGTATCCTATGCAATCCTATCTCCTGATACTACCGGGCAACCTCTCCGTACTGGTGATCTGACTCCGGTACGAAGCAGGGATTATCTGGGAGACATAGATCTGACATTAAGCGCACTTGATGTGCAGGCCTACCCCGTTCTTGTCTATGCAACTGATACCAATAACCGTCTGGGGGGGGAGGCTAGATCTACGCTTGAATTTGTACGCTCATTTGAACCAGGATCTCCCCCTGTGATTGAGAGTGTATTGATTCCTGAGCGAGTTCAGCGCCCTTCTGCTGGTGAGCCCGCCCGAAGCCTACCATTCATCGTACAGGTCTCAGACCTTGATGGACTTACAGATATTGCACTGGTTGAGTTCTGGAATAACAATTCCCCCGCAGACCGAATCTTGCTCTGCGATGATGGGAACCTTCGTCCTTGCGGAGTCAGCCCGCAAAGTGGAGATGCGGAAGCCGGAGACGGGTTGTTTACCCGACTTAATTTCATAGGGAGCAATAATAGTCTTGGGTTCAATACCTTCATATTTGAGGCTACGGATCGCGCAGGGCTCCGTAGTCAGCAGGTCAGTCACATGGTGGAGGTTTACGAATGATGTGCCGCCTATTGTTTGGAATGCTGATCATCCTCTCTCCAGCGCTGCAGGCACAAAATTTAGTTCTTTCCCCAGGAATTCTGGCGAATGATATCACAAATCTGGGTGCAGCAGGGACCTCAATCTGGGTGGGTCCATACCTGAATGTCTCTCATGATGGTGGTCAGACTTGGCAGGCTGTTAATGTGGAGCCTCTTCAAGGATTTACAAACTCCATCTACTCGCTGAGCATTCGAGATCAGTCCATCTGGGCGGGCGTCGGAAACCAGTACAACCAGAGAGATGCCAATGGAGATGTACAGCGAATCAATGAAGTCCAAGGACTCCTGTACTCACCGGACGGGGGAAATAGATGGGAATATCGCTCTCCTACTCCCCAGATTGATCAGGATCCTCAAACAACTGGACTGCTTGACCTTCCTGATGACACCTTGATCACGTATGGAGCAGTTACACTGAACACTCTCCCAATCACGGTTCCTGCACAAAGTCCGGTGTGGGACATTGATTATGATGTAACGAATAAAACTTTATGGATTGCTGGACAACTTGCAGGAATCCGCCGTAGTATGGATCTTGGCATTACCTGGGAAAGAGTTGTACTCCCACCAGATACAACCTCCTACCTTGCTCCAGAGTTGGGATATGAGTTCCCATTTCAGGTACAGCCGGTTGGCATCGCTCCTAATTTATTTCATGGTCTAAACTTTCAGGCTTTTTCCGTTCTCGTTGATCAATCCGGTACAGTTTGGGCGGGCACTGCAGGAGGACTCAACCGCTCCATAGATGGAGGGTTGAGATGGTTCCATTATACGACAGGGGATGGACTGCTCGGAAATTGGATCATTGCCATAGAAGAACAACCACGAATTGGACAGCCCCCTGCAATCTGGACAACCAACTGGCCTGGACGAGGAAGAAGTCAAGGCTACGGAGTAGCCGTTACCCGAGATGGTGGAATGACTTTCCAGACTGCTCTTCACGGTGAACAGTGTTATGATTTTGCTTTTGATGGCCCACGTATCTACATCGCTTGTGACCGGGGATTATACCGATCTACCGATGATGGAATCACATTTTTCGCCGAAAATAATTTTATAGATCGTACAGATCCAGCCCGAAGTATACGACCCGGTGCACGCGTCTATTCCGTGGCGGTAACCGATAATGCAGTATGGGTTGGGTCGGAAGATGGACTTTTCAAAAGTATAGATCAAGGAAATTCATGGGAAATTTTTCGAACCGAAGTCCCAATTGATCCTACTGGACTTCCCTCAATTATTCCCTTGGATCGGGTACCACAAGTCTCAACCTACGCATACCCGAATCCCTTTTCTCCCTCATCAGATCGCTTAGTCCGTCTTCGTTATGATGTCACTACACCTCAGACGGTTAAGGTCCAGATTTTTGATTTCACCATGACTCCGATCAGAGAATTTTCCACTACTGCGAGTTCTCCTGGGGCTCATGAAGTTACATGGGATGGCACGGATGATCGCGGGCTGCAACTTGCGAATGGCACTTATTTCTATGCCATACGGGCTCAGGAGGATACATTTTGGGCTAAAATCTTGATTATTGAATAGATGAGATGTTTCCTCGTGTGCTTTCTGTGTCTCCTCCCCCAAGTGGTTGTAGCTCAGACTGCCGGACATATTGGACGTATGGGTTTCGGAAGCCGTGGGATTGCTGTTGGGAATTCATTGGCAGGAGATGCATCAGGACAAGCAAGCCCGTTCTATAATCCTGCCTTAGCTCCATATATTGGTTTCCAAAGCCTGGGACTCAGTGCAGCACTCATGACGAACGATCGTCAATTACAATTCGTTGAGTTGCGTGCACCTTTAAAACCTTTTGCTGGCATTGCTGCGGGACTGATCCACACCGGGGTTCAAAACATTGATCAGCGTGACCTGAGCGGGTACCATATCGGCATGTCCTCAACGAGTGAATACGTATTCTTTACTGCCTTTGGTGTGCAAGTCGGCGAAAAGGCGTCCATTGGGGTAGGATTACAACTGTTCCGAAACGATTTACACAACGATTTGCCAACGACCCAAACATTTGGCTTAGACATTGGGATCGGAGCTCAAATTCTCCCCTCTGTTCATTTGGGAATTGTTCTTGATGATCTGCTGGCAAAGTATCGTTGGGATCCTCTAAGTACTAATGTAGGGGGCGCCACAGATGAGTTCCCTACCCGTCTTCGTGTTGGAGCTTCATGGTCCCTCATGGAGGGACGTTTAATTCTACTTGGAGAATATGAGTCAAGATTTTCGGTACGAAACCTGCGAGAACCACGAGTTGTTTTTGCAGGAAGTACTCCTCAACAGGTCTTTGATACCCGAGAGTTCACAGTCCATCAAATGCATGTCCGGCTTGGAGCTGAGTTCTCTTTGGTGCCCCCACTCGTGATCCGTGCTGGAATGGGAAGACTTGAAGAAATCTCAAGTGGTGGGCCGCGTCCTAGTGCTGGATTCATGATTGAACAGCGCCTCGGGCTCTTGCTCGCTCATGCGGCATATACGTTTGTACTTGAACCGTATGCGTTGGGTACAATGCATCTTATTTCTCTTCGATTCTTTATATAGATGCGACTCCTTCTATGGCTCGGATTCGTCCTGCTTCCCACCCCTGTAATGGGGCAGGATACTGGATTCAGCTTTTTGCGGATTGGTGTGAATGCCCATGGTGGTTCGCTGGGAGATGCCCAGGTAGCCAGTGTACGCAATGCCTTTGCTACGTACTGGAATCCAGCAGGCCTCATCAGCGAACGCAAATCTATCGCTGGATCGCATCGAATCTGGGTTGGCGATACCCGGGCCTATGATATTGCGGCTCAACTACCGGTAGGTCAAAACAGAGCATGGGGATTAGCATTGACAGCCACAGACAGTGGCGACTTTGAAGCACGAACCCAACCCGGCGAGCCAGATGGTAATTTCAGTGCGCAGTTCATCAGTGCCGGGGTGAGCTATGCATATGATCTTCGTGGAATTCGGACCGGAATTACGGCTAAGTTTCTTCAAGAGCGTATTTTTGATACCAGCGCATTTGGGTATGCATTCGACTTCGGAATCCAAACAGACATATTGGAAGGTCAATTACATCTTGGAGCTACACTTCGGAATTTTGGGCGAATGAGTACACTGGAAAATGACCGTACACCTCTACCGCGTCTTATTCAGGGTGGTCTCTCATTTTCACCCCTCCAGATCGTTGCTGCATTTGATGAGGCTCCACTCCTTGACCTGATGCTAAGCATTGAAACCTCTCATTTAATTGACGATCAACTAACCAGATTTCACTTGGGTTGCACCGTTACAATCATGGAGTTAGTTGACCTGCGAGGCGGGTATATTTCCAAGGATGAACTTCGTAGTTACACCTTCGGTCTAGGTCTCTTTTTTGATAGCATTAATGCAGATTATGCCTATATTCCCTTTGAGGATGGTTTTGAAGGACCAGGACATATCCTCAGTATCCTCTATCATTGGTAGATACGTAACCGATTGAACCTATCTCTCAACTATTCTCGTACGAATTCCTTATCACCAAATTTTAATCTAATGGGAATTCTTAGTTGGGCACTCTTAGGGCTTATTGCTGGCGCCTTGGCGAAGTGGATCTATCCCGGGCGCCAAGGCTACGGGATTTTTACGACGATGATCATTGGGATTGTTGGCGGTCTCGTTGGAGGCTGGGCTGGTAGCATATTTTTTGATGTGGGCGTGAGCGGCTTGGATTGGCGCAGTATTCTGGTTGCGGTACTTGGCTCAATGTTTGTACTATGGATAGCAGAGCGAACTCGGAAATAATTTAAATTCATTCACAGAACAATTGGCTAGTTTAGGCACAGAATTCTCAAACTTCAAACCTCAAGGGATCATGTCGATCCTTTTGGGGCTCATTGCGGCATTCGTAGTCGGTGTCACACTGCTTGAACTTCGCACTGTACTCATACCTTTTTCTGTTGCACTTCTGCTTTCATTCATTTTCCAGCCTTTCGTACTCTATCTCAAAGCGCGACGAATCCCTACAGCGCTTGCCCTGATCATCGTTTTTGTTGCACTCGCTGCTGCTGCTACGATTATCGGATATATCGTCTATTCAAGTGCCCAGTCATTGGCAACCGCCACAGATCGCTATTTGCCGCGTCTCCAGACGGTCATTGTGGATATTGAATTATTGCTTCAAAGGACGGCCTCCATAATTGGATTGGAAGAAGGACGCCTAGATCTTGGTCAAATGATTGACCCCTCGTTGGTCCCCACCCTACTTCAAAGTGGAATTGGTGAGGCGATTACCTTCGCAGGCAACACCTTCCTCGTCCTTCTCTTTATGCTTTTTATCCTTGCTGGCAGTGGAGAACTGGTTGTGAAAGTAAGGCGCGCGTATCCCTCCGAGATTGCAGACCGTATCGCCTCCGTTACGGATAATATTAGTCAGCAGGTGCGCCAATATCTCGTCGCGAAGACACTGGTCAGTATCGGCACTGGGGCGTTGATCTTTCTTATCCTCTGGATTCTGGGAGTTGATTATCCTATTTTTTGGGGCTTTCTGGCATATTTATTGAACTACATACCAAACATTGGATCGTTCATTGCCGTGATTTTCCCATTTGGGTTTGCTCTTTTACAGTTTGATACGCTGACCATCCCTATCGTGGCTGCCTTATTGATGTGGTTCATCCAGATCGTGATGGGCAATGTAGTTGATCCAAGACTCATGGCATTCAGCCTGAATCTGAGCCCACTTCTGGTAATCGTATCTCTAATCTTTTGGGGGTGGCTTTGGGGAGTGGTTGGAATGATTCTAGCCGTACCACTCACCGCAACCATCAAAATCTTCTTTGAGAATATAGACAGCCTCCGTCCAATCGCCGTCCTGATGGGATCTGTGAATGGGACATCCGAGGGCTCGGATTCAGAAGAAGATTAACCCCGTTCCTGCGTGAGTTGTTCTCTGGCAAGACTCAACTGTCTTACTACTTCCTTGGCAGCGGTCCCACCGAGACTATCTCTTGAGTTGACAACAGTCTCCAATTTCAAATACTTCCACACATCCTCCTCAATGAGTGGGGTTACCTTCTTCATTTTTTCCATTGACAGAGACTCAAAAGAAGTTCCCTCATTGAGGCAGATCATTACTAAGCGACCTACGATATCATGTGCCTCACGGAATGGAACCCCCTTACGCACAAGATAATCAGCCAAATCCGTGGCATTGCTGTACGCTGAACCAGCAGCCTCCCTCATACGGTCTGGATGGATTTGAATCTCTGAAAGCATACCCGAGTATATCTTGAGAGACATTTGAACCGTATCTGCGGCATCCAATACCCCTTCTTTATCCTCTTGCATATCCTTGTTATACGTTAAAGGCAGCCCTTTCATGGTTATGAGTAAAGCCATTAGACTGCCACACACTCGACCTGTCTTACCCCGAATCAACTCACACATGTCAGGGTTTTTTTTCTGTGGCATTATACTGCTACCCGTGGTATAGCTGTCGGGTAACGTGATAAAGCCAAATTCTTGACTTGACCATAGAATAAGCTCCTCACTTAGGCGTGAGAGATGCACCATTAAAATGCTGCAAAAAGACAAAAAATCTAACACAAAATCTCGGTCACTAACCGCATCCATTGAGTTCAATGCGACGTGCTGAAATCCCAGTTGATTCGCGGTCGCAGTCCGATTGATATCAAACCCTGTCCCTGCCAATGCCCCCGCACCTAACGGAGAATAATTCATCCGTTCCAACGTCTGCGAGAGGCGTTCTGAATCTCGGCTGAACATCGCATAGTATGCCATGAGGTGATGAGAGAATAAAACAGGTTGAGCTACCTGCAAATGTGTGTAGCCAGGCATGATCACGCCCAGATGCTTTTCGGATTGATTGACCAAAACGGACCGAACCTTATGTAGCTCCGCGAAAATCTGCTCCCCTGCACTTCTTAACCAGAGGCGAAGATCTGTAGCAACTTGATCATTGCGACTCCGGCCTGTATGCAATTTTCCTCCCACAGAACCAATCCGTTTGGTTAACTCGTGCTCAATGTTCATATGAACATCTTCCAGTGCAATATCCCATTCTAAGTTTCCTGCAAGAATATCTTCACGGATTGTATCCAGGCCAGCACAAATTTCATTGCACTCTTCTTCGGTAAGAATTCCTTGGGACGCTAACATAGTGGCATGGGCAATAGAGCCTTGAATATCTTCAATTGCCATTCGCTGATCTACATCCACAGATGCACCAAATTCCTGAACCAATGCATCCATATTCTCCGTGAAGCGACCACCCCACATGCGTTTTGAACTATCTTTGCTATGACGTTTTGTCATCAATTAATTCGTGTTTCTGCCGGACATATTTTCGCCCATATGAACGGGATCAAGTCGTTATGGGCAATCCTGATACAAGCTCTTTCTTCTTTTCAAGATAGATGGCGTTATTTTTTTTTCGATCCGTTTTTATGCTTCAGGATGAGAAACAAGTTTGAGATCAGAAATGGTTGTTATGATACCCTCCAATTTGTCTAATTACTCTATCTAATATGCGAGCGAAAAGAACAAGTGTAGAAAAAGTGAAATTATGACAGTTTTGCCCCGCCTGATGAACTACGTTACCGATTGAATTGATCTGTCCTGTGTTATGGGTAATCAACTGCACTGGCATAGCGTTAAAAAAATTGTAGATAGCGATTCCATCCTGTACAGTTCCTCAGGGAGTAGAGAGAAGCGTGTGGGTTTCATCGTAATTTCTATCAATATATGCTAAAGAAACCTGATTCTCGTGAGATAATTCGTCCAGTATCCTACAAACCATCCAATCACAGTCCCATTAAAGCTGTACGCAGGGATTCAAATCCAAGTCCACTTGCTCCTGTTCGAATTCGAAGGCTACACCAAAAATCCAATACTAACATCTGTGTGGCATGAATCGGTACTGCAATCCAGAAGGAACGGCAACGCCAAACCAGTGCACCAAGAATTACCCCACCCAGTAGCGAAAGAATCAGTTCACTCGTGGGTTTATCAACATGTAGTAGCGCAAACGGGACGGCCTGCACAAAAATTGCATGTATACCCAATGTATGAGCGGTTCCAAACAATACAAACCCCCGCCATAAGTACTCCCAACCTACCCAGTAAAATAGAAAGAGTACATGGTAGACTGCAAAAGTAGACCAGGATTCTGCGACACCCCGATAATGAGGGTACTGGAGCTGAAACGATCTCCCATCTGAAAGTACCCAAGTACCAATGATCACAATGGGTAGGTATGCTGCAAACAGAATCCATGCCAGTTTCCAATCACCAAGCCCAAGTCCAATCTCTGATGGTCGTTTCCGAAAGAGGATGACCAGAACTAGTACGGGGATCAAAAATCCGGTTATGCCCTGGACCGAAAACCACCACCCCCACGCCTGCAGTTGACTCCCATGGGGAGCAATCTGTTCAAAAAAGAAGCTCTGGCTTCCAAACTCAAACGTCAGGATCATAAGGAGTGCGCATAGTGTGAGCACTACCGTAGTCTGCGGATCCAATGACCGCAGCATTTTCATGAACGGATATCTATCGGAACTGAACAATTGACTTAGGATTCTCTACCTACGTAACGTTCCATGAACTCCCAAATACGCAGAAGCCGATCGATTCGCTGTTTGGGATTACCCGTACGTGATAGATCATGCCCAGTATTTGGATACCGAACATATTCCACCGGCCGATCCAATACTTTTAAGCTTTTATATAAAACCTCACTCTGAATGACACCGGTTCGTAGATCATTATCCGCATGCATGATCAGAAGAGGAGTTCGGATCTGGTCAACAAAAGTGATTGGGGAGTTCGCACGTAAAAGTACACCGGATTCCCAGGGATACCCACCAAAATGGTTCGGAACCAGACGCCAAGCATTTCCCTCCCCAAAGAAAGTTGACAGATCGTATACACCGCGCTGAGCGACTGCAGCTTTGAATCTAGCATCCTGGGACACAATCCATGCCGTCAGATAGCCCGCATAGGATCCACCGGTCACGACCTGGCGATCAGCATTGACCCAGCGAGAGCGTCTCACGACCTCACTAGCAACCGCTAAAACATCATCTGCAGGCCCGTTACCCCAGTCCTGATAATTTCCCCGCCGAAATAGATGTCCATACCCTCCAGATCCGCGAGGATTGGAGTAAACTATGCCGTATCCTTGTGCAGTCAAGTACTGAAACTCATGCCACATCGTTGACTCTCCCGGTCCCCACATGGCTGCTGGGCCTCCGTGGATGGCGACCATGAGTGGATAGGTTTCTCCACTGGTCTGGAAAGTCGGTGGCATGACCCAGTATTGTACGTCAACTGTATCTCTTCGTAAACGATACGCAGTCGGGAAACTGAGTGCTTTTTTCGCCAACCATTCCGTATTGTGTCTCGTAATCGGCTGAGGAGATTCAAAATCCATCGTTGAAATATATAACTCTGATGGATTGATCACCTGAGTCATCACCATGTATGCCATGGCAGTCGTCAGGTCATAGCTACTTATCCCATGGTTATTATTACTTAGTTGAGTTACAGGAAGTCCACGATGGAGCAATTCGCCTCTAAAAAAGGAGGATCTGGCACTCAGTACTAAACTATCCGCTAAAAGTGAATCCGCAATGGGTTCCTGCGTTGGAAGTGCTGGACGTCCCTCATTCACAGAAATTCGATAAAGTGGCACTCCCCCCTCCGATGGAGCCGTGAAGTATACATACCAATCGTCCGTAGACCACTTAACATTTTGAATACTTCGGTCAAAGTTAAGTGTCAGCATTTCCGGCGGCGTGAGACCATCAATAGGAAAATATCCTAGCTCGGTTTGCGCATATCCTGGATCACTGAGACTATTTGCCTGAAACGTGATAAATCTGCCACTTGTAGAGACAACAGGAGAGCTTAATCGGTATCCTCCTATATCAAGTAGCAAACGGGTACGCAAGGACTCAATATCAACCAAAAATAAATCTCGATCTTGCTCTCGATCAGGATGTCCAGCGATGTTAGGGTACCCACTCACCACAATTTGGCGATTATCTAGTAGCCAATCTGCACCACTGAAGCCATAGTGTCCAGAGGTAACCATCCGAACATCAGGATCATCTCTGGACAAATCAGCAACGAAGTAGTGCCTTGAACGATACTCTGGAACCAAATCTAGCTCGCCCTGAAAGTTTAGCCCCGTAAAAATACGTGGGTTGGACTCTTCGCGATTTTGATCCAACCATGCTCTTACATTGGCCAAATCTCCATCGGAGTCTGGCTCAGCGTTATGGTGCTCCCAAGATGTACGAGCAGGTCGTTCCTCAGACCAACTCGGCTCGGATCCAGTTCGTTCGGTGACTTCGTCGCTGGTGAGCATTGCAGAAAAGAGTACATAACGTCCATCTGGTGACCACTGGGGTTCACTGACTCCGTACTCTGAACTGAACAACTGCCTCGCTTCTCCACCGTAAATAGAGATTTCAAAGACCTGAGACTTTCCATCTATCTCACGTAAGAATAAAATCCGTTCACTCTCTGGATGCCATTCCGGTGAACTTGCACCTCCATGGGTCATCTGCTGTGCGGGCTCCGATCGATCCGCTGCAATCATCCAAAGTTCGGAACGATACGAATAATCCTCTTCTTCATCTGGAATTACTGAGCGAACTATGTAGGCAATGTATCGTCCATTCGGGGCGGCAGTCACGGTGCCCAACTGCTGAATCCTGAGCAGATCACTGGCTGTGATGGGTTCACGCTCAACTTGTGCGGAGGCACCGGTGCTAATCAACAAACACAGTCCTAACAATAAAATGCGCATGTGCATCATGTCTGATGGTTCTGAATTCGGGAAATATAATTAGAAAGTAGATTTCGGGCGACGCATCATAAATAGCATATAGGGTACATCAGCGATTTCGGAAATATGCAGGTCTGTAGCAGGGATGCGAGGATGTAGGGATTGGTCTATTTTAGTTCACACTCATAGCTGATATGATCAATCATGTATCCCGTTGCTTTTTTGCAAGCTCATTAATCGGCACCCAAACCCTGCGACTCCTTAATTCGCGTCTGATTCATGCCGAGGCACCTTGATTTGACCTATCCTCAAGTTACCTTGGCTTCGTAAACGAAACATATTGTGACCTAACTGCCTTTGTTCCAATGACTTTTGCGAGTCTCTCCTGCATGGCATTCGTATCCCTACTCGAACCTATGTGTAGGATACCGAGTACGCTGGTTTTTCGTAAAATCTAACTTGTCTTCATAATGGATCCACTATACCTTGCTTTTGGCGACCTGAAATCTGAACTGGCGGTGACACGAGAAATGCTCTCCCGGATTCCCAATGGTTGCTTTGATTGGCGTCCACACGATAAATCCTGGAACATGGGGGAGTTGGCCTCTCATATCGTCGACCTTCTCTGGTGGCAGATGATTACCTTAAAGGAAGATGGGATTGATATGTCACAACCTTGGCCAAAAACGAACGCAACAACCCAAGAGGAACTGATGATTGCATTTGATACCAATCAAGCTAAATTAGTTGAAGCCCTCAAAACTACGACGATTGGCACCTTGGAAGAGCCATGGACGCTGAGCTATGGTGATCAGCATTATTTCACTGAATCAAAGGCTACTGTACTTCGTCGCTACGGGATCAGCCATCTTATTCATCATCGAGCACAACTTACAATTTACCTGCGGATGAATGATCTACCACTTCCACCCAGTTATGGGCCCACGGCTGATGAATGATAATCAAGGTGTTGATCCTGTATAAGGATTCTTAATATACCGTCGAGCATTCCCTTGGCTTGATCCCCAACGCTTCATCTTAAGTACCTCCTTATATCTGGCAATTGCTCGCTCACGCTCTCCCATCAGATCGTAGGCAAACCCCTGATGGAGACGTCCTGCAACCTTTAAATAGCTATCTGAATCTAGCTGAGCAGTCAAGGCTTCAAGAGACAAGAGAAGAGAAAGAGCGGCAGTTGCTTCTCCGCGAGTGATATGTGAGCGAGCCAGAAAGTACAGCGCCTGCTCAGCCATGGCAGACGAATAACCTGTTTCTCCGGCTTTGTATCGCTCTAGGATGTCCGTGAATACGCTATCAGAAGCTTGCCACAGATGCCAGCCTGCATAGATCCGGCCCTCCAGCGTATGGAAAAACGAGTTTCTTGGGTATTTATCTCGGAGCCAAGAGATCTGTCGTACAGAAGCTTCAAAATTTTTCTCATACAAATAATTAATCTGCACCAAGAAATACATCGCTTCCGTTTGCATATAATATCCGTCTCGAGCAGTCCGTCTCAATTCCTGTAATCCTCCTATCCGATCTCCGGGTGGTAGGAAGGTAGTCAGCGGGCGTACAAAAGAATAACGGTCAGGGATCAGGGCCGCATAGTATTGGTAGAGTCCACGTCCCATGGCAAAATCGTGGTTCGTAGAATCTGCATCTGCCACACGGAGTACATAACTCATAGCACGTTTGCCATCTGCTGCGGCCCGAATCCAGTCTCGTCGATTTGAACGTAAACGCCCCCTGAATCCGAGAGCAATCCCCTTAAAGAACATAGCATCAAAATCGTTCTCGTAGGTATCCATTCGTTCGTCACAACGCTCAATGACCTCGCCCATGGCATCATAAAATGCTTGATCATGCCTCGTATCTGTTAAATCAATCAAAATCGTCCACCACAATCTCAATGCTTCCAAAAATGGACCGATCGGATGATCCGGGTAACGGTGGGTGATGGTTTGGAAGTGGGATTCTGCTTCCTCAAATTGAAAATCATATAATGCTTCCAGACCAGATTTTGCAGATACTTGAACCTCTGGATCATACAGGATCCCCGATTGTGCTCCAGCACTTGAACAGGCCAGCGAAATCCACAAGAGTGCAGTAAGCTGTATGCGATCCATCGGAAGTCCTAACGACTCCAGCGCCGCAAACTACCGTACGTGAGTGAGACAAGGAGTACTTTGGCGGCATCAAATCCAACGAAGCGCAGCCATCCGACCTCAATTGAATACCACCAAGAAGTGTGCGAAGCAGCAAAATGTAACCAGACTACCCCACAGGTGAAAAGTACGACAGATCCAGCAGCAACTGAAAGAAAACCTCCAATGAAAGAAGAATACCGTCTGCCCAATAATCCTATGACGAAGGAAGACAGAGGCATCCCAAGTAGGTACCCTGCACTGACAGCCGTCATCAGGTAAGTCAATCCATGTCCACTCCCAGCATAGACTGGCAAAAGCATCCCAAGAAGTAAATAGAGCAACATAGAAAGAGAGCCATTGCGTGCACCAAGCACTAAACCACTACTATAAACGAACAGGGTCTGAAGGGTAATTGGAATCTCCCATAAATAGATGCGCACTTGTGCACCAACAGCAGTTGCAACAGCAAATAGGACAATGGCCAGAATTTGTACAAGAACAGAAGTCTTCTCAGGGGCAAATATGTCAACCCAAGAAGCACGGGAAGAGTGGACGGGCATAGAAAAACGGATAACAAATAATATTGGACTAAATTACAAATCTAAATCATCTTTGTTTCTAAAGTTCGCTCCCTTGGGTACCTTTTTCAAATAGTTTCGTACCACACCTCAACCACATATAAATGTTGTGTCCGCATCTATGCTTGGATCATTCTGGACAATTGCCAACATCCTCAGCCTCTCTCGTATCCCGCTTTGTGTTGTGGCATCTTTAATTATATTAAGGGATGGACCTATTAGCTGGTCTCTGATGTTGATTATTGCCGCAGGTCTCACAGATCTATTTGATGGTCAGATTGCCCGTCGAACGAACACTGTATCTGAGTGGGGTAAGATTTTAGATCCAGTGGCGGACAAGATTTCTGTTGCTCTGGTGGGTATTGCCCTTGCATGGAAAGAAATACTTCCTCTATGGTTTCTATTAGCTATTCTTTTACGTGATTTTCTCATCGTCATCGGAGGATTGATTTTAACTCGCCAGCTCGGACTTATTCATATGAGTAATTTTTGGGGTAAGGTAACTGCCACCGCCATTGGAGTCACATTTATCTTTGCGCTTTTGAAAGCCGATCAAGTCTTGATGACTCTATCTATCTGGGGTACCATAGGGCTCTTGGGGCTCTCGCTTCTGATCTATGCAGCACGCCTTACTGGCCTGCGAAACAAGACTTCCTGATCCTATGGGACTGTTTAAACGCTCACAGGCTCAGGACCAAGAACGTCTGGAGACGGGATTAGAAAAAACTCGTCAAGGACTTATTGGCAAAATTGGGCGGCTGATCAAAGGAAAACGTAAGGTTGATGAATCCGTTTTAGATGGGATTGAGGAAGCACTCGTCACAAGTGATGTGGGGATCAAAACTACCCTAGATATTGTCAGTCGTATTGAAAAGAGAGTAGCTCGAGACCGTTACACCTCATCCGAGGAGTTACGAACGCTGATATACGGTGAAATTGCTGAACTCCTTGAAGATAATCTACCCGAGCGACCTGTTGATTTTGATACTCCTCTTGAGAACCATCCTCATGTTATTATGGTCGTGGGGGTCAATGGCGTAGGAAAAACCACGACCATTGGCAAAATTGCATGGCGTTACACACAGGCCGGTCGTAGCGTGCTCATTGGTGCAGGGGATACCTTCCGTGCAGCCGCAATTGAGCAGCTAGATATTTGGGCCACACGTGCGCAAGTTGATCTCATTAAACAAACACATGGGGCGGATCCTGCAGCGGTTGCATTTGATACCGTCCAGTCTGCGATTCGGAGATCTACGGAAGTGGTCATCATTGACACAGCTGGGCGCCTCCATACGAAAGCAGGGCTTATGGATGAACTGGCAAAAATAAAACGTGTTATGGCTCGCCAGCTACTCGGAGCACCTCACGAAGTATTGCTGGTGCTAGATGCCACCATTGGTCAGAATGCACTTCGACAAGCGGAAGAGTTTACCCGAAGTGTTGATGTGACGGGGTTAGTGGTTACCAAGTTGGATGGCTCCGCAAAAGGTGGGATTATCATCGGTATTTCTAATGAATTCAGCGTACCCGTTAAATATATCGGGGTTGGAGAAGGGATTGAAGATCTGCAAGTTTTTGACCGTCATCGTTTTGTAGATGCACTATCCGTCGTATGAAATATCTATCGTTCTTTGTGATCCCCTTTCTGGTTCCTTTGTCTCTTCAGGCACAATCTATTGACAATGGTCTGAGGGTACGGGCCGTCAACTATAAACATGATTCTGGTGAAGGTCGCCTGGATCTATTCACCGAAATCCCTTACTCCCGACTCACATTTGAGGCAACCCCAAACGGATTCATTGCTCAGTATCGGGTGAAGACAGAGATTACAACCCTTGACCCAGACAATAGACCCCGAAACGTGATTCTTTCTCCCGTTTGGGAACAGACCGTCACAGAGGCCATCTATGCGAATACCATCGCAAGAGAATTGAGCGATTTTTCAACTTATTCAGCATTCTTAGAACCTGCCAACTACCTTGTATCGGTCACCCTCACAGATCTGAACTCATCTACCATCTACTATCGTGAAATTTCAGTTCAGCAACGCGAATATCCTGCACCCGTATCGCTCAGTGATGTTGTGCTACTTGCTGGATTTGATGCGGAACGTCAGACCATCCTCCCACATATTTCTACTGATGTTGAAGCTGGAGATCTTCAGATCTACTTTGAGGTGTATGCGGATCAGGCACACAGTTTACTAGTCACAAAGCTGCTCCGTCAGCGGAGTGGTCGACCTCAGTCTAACCTGCCCTACCAATGGTCTGATACATTGGCGATTGGCGCGGGACGTCACCAACAGATTGCTTATATCCCGGCCAGAAATCTTGAATTTGGAAAGTATGACTTAATAGTGATGATCCAAAACATGGCTGGAGACACCCTGGACCGATCACTCTATCCTCTAAGCATCCGGTGGAGTGGCTTGAATTCGTATCTCAATAATTTAAGTCAAGCGATTGACCAATTATCCTACATTGCTCGAGGCACTGAAATGCAAGAGTTTCGCCGTGCTTCTAGTGACTCGGAACGCAGGGACCTCCTTGAAGATTTCTGGGAAAAACGTGACCCAACTCCCTCAACCATTCGGAATGAGGCAATGGAAGAGCATTACTATCGCATTGATTATTCCAATCAGAATTTTGGTCAGCAAATTCCTGGTTGGCAATCAGATCGGGGGCATGTATTCGTTCTGCATGGCCATCCTGACGAAGTCCGCCGCCAGACCTTCAGTTACAATACTAAACCTTGGGAAGTTTGGTATTTTTTTCAGATCGGTCGACAGTTTATGTTTGTTGATAAAACCGGATTTGGCGACTATGAACTGGTATTGCCGGTCTGGGACGAACGTACCCGAATTTAGAGAGACATGCGAATCATATTTATGGGTACCCCCGAGTTTGCTGTGCCCTCGCTGGAAGGATTGGTTGCGGGAGGGTTCCGACCCGTCGCCGTCGTGACCGGACCGGATCGTCCCCGCGGACGAGGGCAGAAACTGATACCAACCGCAGTGAAACAGGCAGCTCAGCGTTTAGGAATTGAAAGCCTGATTCAGCCGGAATCGGTTAAAGATCCTAAATTTGTAGCACAGATTGAACGATTAAAGTGTGACGTCCAAGTCGTTGTGGCATTCCGAATTTTGCCCTATGAAGTATTTTCACAGGCCAGACTCGGTGCCTTCAACCTTCATGCGTCGCTATTACCGAGATTTCGAGGGGCCGCTCCGATCAACCGAGCTCTAATGGAAGGAGTAACCACAACAGGTGTGACCACTTTTTTTCTCAAACGCGGGGTAGATACCGGGAATATCATTCTTCAATGGCCTACAACAGTCCCCCCAGACGAGACCGCTGGAAGTCTACATGATAGACTTGCTAAGCTTGGTGCCTCAGCAGTATTGGAAACAACCAGACGGATTGCCAAAGGATGCGCAGAGGAATTCCCTCAAGATGATACATTGATGACACCTGCCCCCAAAATTTTTCGGGAGGACTGCCGAATCCATTGGGATGAGCCTGCATATCGTGTCCACAATCACTGCAGAGGTCTCTCTCCCTCCCCTGGTGCTTGGACTCTCTGGAAATCAGGAACACTTAAAATATTAGGAACCCTTGTAGTCGAGGGTACAGGCAAGCCAGGGGCAGTTATCAGAGCAGATGACCATATTATAGTTGCCTGTCAAACAGGTGCAATTGCTATTACCCATCTGCAGGCACCCGGGCAGCGTGTTCTTGGAGCAAAAGA
Source organism: Rhodothermales bacterium (assembly GCA_965209015.1). Taxonomy (GTDB): domain Bacteria; phylum Bacteroidota; class Rhodothermia; order Rhodothermales; family Bin80; genus Bin80. The sequence goes on from OZ242367.1 coordinate 2,199,186, forward strand.
TTTTCTGAATGGTCATCCGATTGCTCCTGGATCGCTTCTATCGTGAACATGATCGGGGAGATCGCGTAAGCGCGCCTGCGTAAATTAGTTCAGTACCCAATGACCAATTTTGATCTTGCTCAGGTGAGTGAACGGATTCGGGTTGAGAGTGCGTTCATCGACGATTTGCGCTCGGAAATTGGCCGAGTCATTGTCGGACAAAACTACATGATTGAGCGTCTACTGATTGGTTTACTGGCTTCAGGTCACGTACTATTGGAAGGCGTCCCTGGTCTGGCCAAAACCTTGACAGTGAGTTCTCTGGCACAAGCGATAGGAGGAAATTTTCAGCGGATTCAGTTTACACCTGATCTGCTCCCCGCAGACCTTTTGGGTACGCTGATCTACAATCCACAAACCGGAAACTTTTCTATTAAAAAAGGTCCATTGTTCACAAATATTGTTCTGGCAGACGAGGTTAATCGCTCCCCAGCGAAGGTGCAGAGTGCTCTACTGGAAAGCATGCAAGAGCGACAGATTACGATCGGGGAGACGACATTCATGCTGGAAGAACCCTTCCTTGTTCTTGCAACTCAAAACCCGATTGAACAGGAAGGAACCTACCCCTTACCCGAAGCCCAAGTTGATCGCTTTATGTTGAAGATCAAGGTGGACTATCCCTCTCATCAAGAAGAGCTTGAGATCATGCGTCGCATGGCACAGACGAACTCGGGTATTGAAGTTCAAGCCGTAGTTCAGCCAAAAAAAATTCTATCTGCACGAGTGGTTCTCAATGAACTCTACATGGATGAGCGTGTCGAACGCTATATCGTAGATCTAATCATTGCTACGCGTGAGCCCGCTGCCTTTCAATTAGCCGGATTAATCCCTCTGATTGAATACGGGGCATCCCCCAGAGCAACAATAAACCTCAATCTTGCAGCACGAGCCCATGCGTTCCTCAACCATCGGGCATATGTAACTCCAGAGGATGTTCGTTCTGTTGCCATGGATGTGCTGCGCCATCGCGTGGTTGTAACTTATGAAGCCGAGGCAGAAGAGATGGAACCTGAGAGAATCATTCAGAAAATCCTTGACACGATTGAGGTTCCTTAATTTTCCGAAATATGCGATCGGATGGACCTAATTATTTTCAAAATGATGCCCCTTCATCCTAACTCCTGCAATATGAACTATTCTGTACAGGTTGTATTTTAACCGCTGTCATTGTATATTTGCACGGTTCCTTGTCCGTAAGGACATGGAAACCCTAACTCTTACATAATGAAAACCCCAAGGAATGAGTTTTAGGAGATACAAAATTGATCCTGATACACTTAGTTTTGTACCGGTGCGCTTCGGTTGGCCCCACCCTCTGCTATTGAGTGTGGGAGTTGCTCTGCTTTGTGCAGTGGTATGGTTTACTGTTGATCACCTATCTGTGTCAATGCAAGAGCGGATCCTGATTGCAGAGAACCAAGCCCTACAAGAGGAGCTTGCTGATTCTCGCTATCGAGTAACTGATCTGATGGAAGAAGTGGACGAACTATCAGAAACCGACCGTGAGTTATACCGGCTAATTCTTCAGGCAGATACGATTCCAGAGGATGTAAGACAAGTAGGAATCGGCGGCGCGGATCCCTACAGCCATTTTGATGGCTTCAGTAAATCCACTGCCACACTTCTTCGGGATCATGCCGAAATTTTAGATGAACTTGAACGGAAGGTTGCCCTTCAAAATGCAAGTTATCGACATCTCGAAACTCTGGGACTCAAAAGAGCGGAATCTTTTTTGCAACTCCCTACGATTCAACCAACTCAGGGACATCTCTCCTCTACGTACGGTGTCCGGTTCCATCCTATCCTCCACTATCGAAGAATGCATTCTGGTGTAGATATTTCTGTGCCCATTAACACTCCGGTATATGCTACGGGAGGTGGAATTATTGAGGAAGTCGGATACTCGAGCATTGGATACGGTAGATATATTTTGATTGATCATCCCAAAGCTGGATATAAGACGCTCTACGGTCATCTGAATCAAGAGATGTCTGGGATCAAGAAAGGGGTCCGTGTGATTCGTGGACAACAGATAGCACTTAGCGGCAATACTGGGTTGAGTACCGCTCCCCATGTTCACTATGAGGTGCGCGATCAGAACAATCAATCATTGAACCCCATCTATTTTTTTGGACCAAGCATGTCACCGCAGGAATACCATGCACTGTTAAATGAAGCAGAAAAGAATAGCCAACTTCCGTCACTTGACTGAGTGCTATAACCTGTACCGAACAAAACCATTCCTCTTCATTGCATAAAATCCCACCATATGTGGATCATTAACTATAGGAATTCATAATGGGATACTGGACTCTTGAACTGGCCTCGTATCTTGAAGATGCCCCTTGGCCAGCTACCCAAGAAGAGCTCATTGACTATGCGGAACGCACAGGAGCTCCATTTGAAGTCACCGAAAACCTTCGAGAATTGGAAGACGAAGGAGAACCCTACGAAAGTATGGATGAAGTATGGCCCGACTATCCGACGGCTGACGACGATTTTTATTTCGAAGACGAGTAGGTGGGGGCTGTACCTACTCATACTGACTGGATGTCTCTCGTCAGCCATTGCACAATCTCTTCCTGATCCACCTCACATTGCAGATGTGCGATTTGAGGGAGATTTTGACTTCTCTCGTGAGGTTCTCCAAAATAACATTCAAACTACCCCGAATCGAAAATTCATAGGACTTCGGGGAGTGTACTGGTGGCTCTGGCTCTATCGAGTCGGCGAAGCTGGAACCTTTGGCCCACGTTTGAGCAGGGCCTTGATGAGCATTGGAGAACCTCCTTCCCTTTTGGATGAGAGTATTCTTGAAGCGGACCTTGAACAACTGCGTATTTTCTTTGAGCGAGAAGGCTACCTCCAGTCGGAAATTGATTACAACATCAAGGTGAAAGGCCGTCAAGCTCATGTGACTTTTTGCATTGTCCAGGGGCCTGCGACGGTCGTTCGTCATGTAGCCTATACAGGACTGGACAGTCTTAGTACTCTACATCGCCAACAACTCCTAGAGTCCTCACTCTTCTCCCCCTTATCAAATCAATCACTCCTTCGCTATAGAGCATCACCGAAGCGATTCAGAGAAAATAGTCTGATTGAGGAACGGCGCAGGATTTTGACTGCCCTGCGAAATATGGGATATGCTACCGTAACTCGGGATTCGATTCGAGCTATTGTAACTCCGGTAGCTGTGGATTCTTTTGACGTAGAGTTACGTATCCGTACAGGTAAGCGCTTCCGCTACGGTGCAGTTGAGTTCCTGGTTGAGGGGCCAGAGGCTTCTATGCCCACACGGGAAGATACCCTATCCATCGGAGGAGACACCTCTGGGCTAGTAACCTCCAGAATTCGGGGTGACCGACGAATCAAGAGTTCTCTCTTGGCTAAGTCCCTTGATCTTCGTCCTGGGAATTGGTTCAGTCAATCTGAAATCCAATCAACCAAACGGCGCCTCGAGTCTACTGGAATTTTTTCGTTCACCGATATCGTGTCCTTGGAACCGACCGACCAGATACTTCCTCATCGGATCACCGTTCGAACCCGCCCCCGCCATCAATTTCTATTTTCGACCTTCATTCGACAAATCAATGAGACGATTGGGGATGTCGGGAATGAATTAGGGGGAGGAGTGGGAATGACATACAAAAATGCAAATATGTTTGGCGGCGGCGAATTACTCAGCATAAGTTCAACTGGCTCTGTGGCTGCGGATTTTGATACAACCTTCTTCTCTTCTACGTTGGCAGAATTTTCTGCAACAGTTAGTTTACCCTACCTGGTTGCCCCTTTTCGGAGATTAAACTCCTCTCTGAATCTATTTCAGGACAGAACCCGATTTTCGTTAAGTTTCCTCACTGCTCGACGTGAAGATTTAAGTCTGATCATTCGCGGTCGAGCAACAGCACGTATCCGATTTGAATTGCAACACAATCCTCACATCACCTCTATAATTGATGTTATGGATCTTAGTCTGAGCCAACCAGATACACTGAGGGGCTTTGAGTCTAGATTCCTCAGCCGTGTCTTGGGAACCGAAGGGCCCTCACCCGTCATTGATCCGATCCAGCGTGCACAAATCCTTGAAGATTATACTCAACCCCAGATCAATAATGCGATCCGCTATACTTTTCGATCGGAGCGTGGTAATCCTCTACGGAAGAATGATGGGCATAGCTATGAAGCGAGTATTGAATTGGGTGGGATGTTGCCATATTTCCTGGATCAATACGTCTTTACCCCGGACACCTTAGAGCAAAGCCTGCGACTCCTCTCTTTTGTAGGGAGTGAATCTGAGGCTAATTATCGACAGTATATTCGATTGGCCGGTAGTATTCGTCAATATTATCGCCTGAGTAATCGGACAGTATTGGCCACAAAATTCACTGGCGGCTGGGTTCATCCCATTGGAAAAGCTACGGTTGCACCATTTACTCATCGCTTCTACAGTGGCGGGGCTTCAAGCATACGAGGGTGGGGACTTCGGCAACTGGGACCTGGCGCAGCAAGCTTCATACAGTTGAGTAATAATCAACAAGAAACGAATCTGTTGGGAGGCGATATTAAACTGGAGACAAGTGTAGAATTACGCCAGACTATGATTGAGGATCGTCTGGGAGCAGACTGGATACTGACCACATTTGTAGACGCAGGAAATGTATGGTTCGGTCCGCGGAATCCCGGATTCCCGTCATTGATCCCAGGGCAACCCACGGGACAGTTTATTTTTCAAAATATATTACGTGAAATGGGGGTCGGCTGGGGAGTCGGCGTTCGCATTTCATGGGCTTATCTGGTTGCCAGATTTGATATGGCGGTCCGAGCATATGATCCCGCAAGACCGAATCTAGAGTTTTTTCCTACGGGTTTTCGTAACTGGATTGGATATCTTCGCCTTGGCCATGCCTTCTAATTCACTCAATACTGAACAGAATCACATGTCGCAGCGGCTTCTGCGTGGGGATGTGTTGGACTTAACTTTGGAGAAAGTAGCCGATCGTGGAAAGTGCTTAGGGTACCATAACGGTCAGGTTGTATTCGTCTCGCATGCTCTAGCAGGTGAGAATGTTCGGGCGAAGGTTGTCAGGCGGCGCAAAAAGTTTGTGGAGGCACAACTTCTGGAGATCTTAGCACCCTCTCCAAGCCGCATTGAGCCGCGTTGTGACTATTTTAAGAGTTGTGGTGGTTGCACCCTCCAGCATGTTAACTATTCGCAACAGTTGGAGGATAAGCATCAACTAGTTCGCGAGGCCATGACCCGTGAAGCGCACCTGCCAGACCTTGATGTTCGCAGTCCTCTGAAAGCTCCTATACCATATGGATATCGGAATAAAATGGAGTTTTCATTTTCTCCATACCGCTGGCTTACACCTGAGGAGATTGAGTCCAAAGAGATCTTTGATACCTCATTTGCTCTGGGGCTACATCCCACAAAAAATTTTGCAAAAATTGTGGATATCCATCGGTGCCATCTTCAAGGGGAGCGCAGTACCGCAGTCGTCAATGGAATTCGTCATCTTGCAAAACAACTGAAGTGGAGACCGTGGAACTGGCGTAAACATGAGGGATTTTTAAGACATCTGGTGATCCGTCAATCTGCTCACCTGCCGGATTATATGGTAAATTTAATCACCTCTCGATATGACAAAGATTGTATGTCTCAACTCGAGGCCTACCTGAAAGAGCATCATCCTTATGTAACTACACTGGTAAATACGATTAATTCAACTCCTGCGCAGACTGCCTTTGGAGAGCAGACTGAGACCATCTTTGGCCCCGGTATCCTGAGAGATCGTATCGGTGAAATCAAGTTTGAAATTGCACCGGGTGCATTCTTTCAGACCAATACTCTTCAAGCTGAGCAACTTGTAAATGTCGTACGGAACCTCGCTGATCTCACGGCGAAGGATCATGTCTACGACTTATACTGTGGTACCGGAACCATGGCATTATCCTTAGCTCCGCATGCTGCTCAGGTGACTGGAATTGAGCTGATTGAGGATGCAATCCTCAATGCACGTAATAATGCAACCCTGAATCATATCCATAACTGCCGATTTATTTGTGGAGATATGCTCCGACTCTTGAAACCTGAGTTTATTCAGGAGTATGGCCCTCCAGATACTGTCGTGCTTGATCCTCCAAGAGCCGGAATGCATCCCAAAGTGGCTGAACAAGTATCCAGATTAGATGCTCGTAAGATTGTCTACGTAAGCTGTAATGTGCACTCACAGGCTCGCGATCTATCAATACTCTCGCGTTCCTATCGAGCTGTCGTTGCTCAACCTATTGATCTATTTCCCCAGACCCACCACATAGAGAACGTCGTTCTACTTGAGAGGAAGTTGTAGAATGGAGAAAATTGCATTTGTAACCGGAGGAACTGGCTTTGTTGGAAGTCATTTAGTAGAAGCATTACAGAAACGGGGCTACTCAGAGATTCGTTGCCTCGTGCGCTCTGAACCTAAATGGCTCACCGGCTTGAATGTAAAGCATATATGTGGCACACTTGATGACGAGAGATTGATAAAAGAGTCTCTTGAGGGTGTCAATTTTGTCTATCATCTTGGTGCTCTGACACGTGCACCAACCTGGAAGACGCTGTATGCCGCGAATGTATCTTCTACGATTCAGCTCATCAATACTGCTGCTGCTGCATCGGTTACCAAAATATGTGTTATTAGCAGTTTGGCAGTTGTGGGAAACAGCGGGCATGTGATGGCAGATGAATTAACACCCTGCCATCCAGTCTCTGGGTATGGGCGGAGTAAACTAGTCATGGAACATGCCCTTGGTGCTACAGATCTGCCGATCGTTATCCTCCGACCTCCGGTCGTTTACGGGCCACGAGATCGAGATCTTTTGACATTCTTTTCCGCTGTGAATCGCAGAATCTGTCTCGTACCCCGTGGGAGCCTCGGATTATCTCTTGTATACGTCAAAGATCTTGTCCGTGGCATGATTGAGGCTACTGAATCCTCTAAGACGGTGGGGGAAACCTATTTTGTCGCAAATCAAGAGATCACTTCGTGGCAGATGCTGAATAATGCTACCGAGGCTGCGCTGGGGAAAAAAGCTCGTATGATTCAGATCCCGCGTTCCATTGTCATGCCATTTGGAGCCATCAGTGAATTCGTGGGAAAACTATCTGGGACGTACCCACCTCTGAACCGGGAAAAAGCGCGAGAAATTCTCCTCGCTACGATTCAATGTTCTTCAAAAAAAGCATTGGATGATTTTGGGTATACTTCTCGAATCTCCCTGAACGAGGGAGTTCAGGAGACCATCGCATGGTATCAAGAATATGGATGGCTGAAATAATTCCTTCTCGGAGAGCTTTCTTAGTGGCGCAGTAGAGATCTATGGGGATTCGATGGAATACTTGAATGTTCAATGAAAATGTTTTTTTGCAAGCAGTGACAAATTTTCTCCGTCACAGGGACTCAGAGTCCTGACGTTGAACATATTCCGTTAGAACTGTCTCCTGAGTTGCAGGCGAATCAGATGTTGGAGTTGTAGGGGATCGTTTCGCTGTGATTGTCCGGTTGTGCCGACAAAAAGTTGCACATCGGTGGGATGCTCATGTGCCCGTGCTATGTTCCATCCCATCTCATACCTGCTTTGGTGTCCCCACCCGCTGAACTTGACCTCTGGTTGCAAAGTTAGCGCTTTGGAAAACAGAGCAAATCCGTAGCCCGCCTGCACACGCAGTCCTCCTGTTTGATGGGCCGTAATATACTGTGACCGGATGGTTTCAGCATGTAGCAGCCGCTCTGCCCCGCTTAAAGCGCCTTCCCCAATGGTGTGCTCCACTCGGGCTTGGAATCCTTCGGTAGTGTAAGGCTTCCTGTCCCAGGTCACCGCACCAGTGAGTCCACGCTCCCGGAGTCCACTGTCTTGGTGGGTCAGTACTGCACGGGTATGCACCTCAATACTCAGTCCACTCTCAGGTTCTGTCAATATGAACCCAGCCTGCATATCCACTCCGAATCCGGTATCTGCATCGCCACCATCATATCGGAGAGCGAGCTGTGCGGACGGTTCAATCGTGGACGCTGTGCCTATACGTACCCCCCGCATCGTCCCCTGAACTCCTAATCGGAGTCGAGTAACCTGTGCTTGATCCTTCAATATTTCTTCTGTCCCGCTTGCGGATGTCTGCACCAACAAGGCATCCGAGCGAATCCCCAGCTCCAGTCCCTGCTTCTTCACTGTATTGATTCGTCCATAGATCCCTCCGCCGACCATCCATAGTCCGACCGGAGCGGAGACCTCTTCTACGGTCATCGATCCACGACCATATCCGACCACTCCCCATGCCGTGATCCCCGGGGTGAGCGCATAACATCCATTGGGGTATACTCCTGTCAGATAGGAGGAGAGTTCACCTTCATCGTCCACGATGGCGTAATCACCTCGGGAACGGGAATGGGCTACAAGAACGCCAAGCCCTGCTTTATTATTTGTCCAGTCTGCCCCCACGATCCCACTGGACACGCGTCCATTCAAGTTCAATGTACCGTCTACACCCCGAATTTGGGACACCGCTCCTTGTCCCCACAGAGCAATGCCACTGCCATCCAGTATCCTATGTTGAAATGAACTCCCCTGTAACAGATGATCCCGCGTGAGTGAATGGCCAAGTTGATATATTGGGTCAGAATTTGCGAGGAGAGAGGATAGTTGGTCTGGCTTTGTTTCTCTTAAGCGAACATAATTCGGCAACGATGAGAGTGCCAGAGGTTGTCCTGCCAGTCGGACCTCATCACGTTGGAGCCGTTGCACACGACGTTCGCACTGCATTGCCCGTAAGACCTGATCAGCCACGGTTCGTCCCATACGTCCCATCCATGCTGTTCGAATTCTACTTGTAGCACGTACCTGCCGCGGGAGACTTTCCAGCATCTCCTCAAACCCCAAATCGTCCACAAACGAAACCTGAACCATTAGGCTTGTCCCTGCATCAGTTTCTTCTGGGGCATATGTGCTACCCTCCTGAATTGGTTCACTGAATGTTCCGTTCGTGCGAAACCACTGAAAGCGGAACCCATATCCTGACTCTCCAGCCTGTGCGCGAAGTATGCCATCTATATCCTGAACATCCTCCACCGAAACACGAAGCACTTGTCCAATCTGCATTGAACCTACGATTTCTGGCCTACCCGTTGCCACATCGTTGATCGGCGTTATATCAATGGTCAGTACGGCTGCCATCGGACTCTCTGATGCCCCATCGCTGACCTTGAAGTCAAAACTCGTATACGCGGGGCCATATGCGTTCGCAATGGGCGTATAGACAAATGCTCCCGCAGAGATCTGATCTGATGAAACTGGAGTATTATCGGGGAACCCTGTTCCGTTTAAGGTTAGCATTCCCACATTAGGATGCCGCTCAATCCGAATAGACGCAAGCGGATCTCCCTCGGGATCGCTGTACCCAAAGTCGGAAAGGCTGAACGTGTAGGGGGTATCCTCTTCCATGGAGACAGTGGCATTCAGGGCCTCAGGAAAGGATTCATCGTCATTGGCAATCGTAAGGAGGAGTTCTGCAGGCATAGTAACTCCCTGAGCATTCGTCGCGGTACCGAGCACTTGGACCGTCTTGTCAGGTTCATCCGCTTCGTTATCCACCGCCATAATGGTTACTAGTCCTGTACTTTCTAAAGTTCCTGCCTCAATGGTCAGCGTCTGGTTTTCGCTCAGTTGATAGTCCGAGTCCATGGCTGGTGTGTTGGGCTGAACGGATATTTCAACCATCGTCACAGCACTTGACATGCGATCCAGCATTGCCGTGACGGTCGCAGTGCCGCCATTCTCTGGAATTGTGGGCGAATCAAGTATGAGCGTGACGATTGGCTCCTCATCATCGTCAGTGATCGTAAGCTCAACCGATTCGGGCCCGGAGACGCCCGACGAGTTAGATGTTACGCCTTGCACCTGCAACGTCTTATCTGGAGTATCTACATCATTGTCCACGGCCGCGATAGTCACGAGTCCTGTACTTGTCGTCTCCCCAGCCTCAATGGTTAACAATAGATTATCGCTAAGCAGGTAATCTGGTTCGGTGGTTGGCGGTTCGGGAAAAACGGAGACCGTGACCGTAGTTACATCGCTGGAGACACGGTCAAGAGCAGCCATAACGGTGGTCATGCCACCATTCTCACCAATTGTGGAAGGATCCAACAGCAGAGTCACCGTCGGCGCTTCATCATCATTGGCAATCGTGAGTTCTACCTCAGCAGGTTCATTGATCCCTAGTGCATTGGTGACGGTACCCCGGACCTTCAGAGTCTTGTCCGAATCATTGAACTCATTATCTTGCGCTGTAATGGTCACCAGCCCCATACTTTGGGTCTCGCCTGCCGCAATGGTGAGCGTCGGGTTGCTACTCAGTTGATAATCGGATTCGGTGGCTGGAGCATCGGGCATGACCGAGATTTCGATCGTGGATACCGCTGCAGAGGAATGATTTAATGTGGCGGTCACTGCCGTCATGCCTCCATTCTCATCAATCGTGGAGGGATCCAGCATCAACGTCACGGTTGGGGGCGACTCATCATCCGTAATCGTGAGTTCTACCTCCGGGGGGTTAGTGACCCCACGCAGATTCGATGCTGTACCCTGGATCTGGATCGTCTTGTCGGGGGAATTCTCATCGTTATCTATAGCGGTTATGGTCACGAGGCCTGTGCTTTCGGTCGCCCCCTCCGCAATAGTAAGAGTTCTATTGGGACTGAATATATAATCCGACTCGGAGGTCTGTGGATCGGGAAGGGCCGAGACCAAGATCGTGGTCACCGCACTTGAAGGAGGCTCTATCGTTGCGGTCACGGTTGTACTGCCACCTCTTTCACTGATTGAAGTTGGCGTAATCGCCAGAGTTACCACGGGGGATTGCTCATCGTCATCGGCAATCGTAAGGATAGCATTCTCGGGATTCACTATCCCCTGCGAATTTGAGGCGATCCCTTGCAGTTCGATCTCCCGATCACGCTCAAATACATCATTGTTCACCGCCGTGATAGTTATATCTCCTTCACTCTCGGTTTTTCCCGCCGCAATCGTCAGGATGGTATTCTGGCTCACCATTACGTCTGATGTCTGGGCAGGAGGAACGGGAAGTGCGGAGACGACGATCGTGGTCATGGCGCTTGATGGATGACTAAGCGTAGCCGTGACCGTAGTTACGTCTCTATTCTCAACAATCCTTGGGGGATCCAACAGGATCGTCACGGTCGGAGCCACATCATCATCAGTAATCATGAGCGGCACAATTACGGGGAGAGTGGTCTCCTGCGGATTGGTGACTACTCCACGCACTTGCACTGACTTGGACGGCGCATCAATGTTATTGTTTAGCGCCATGATCGTTACAAGCCCCTGACTTTCCGTCTCTCCCTCTGCAATCGTCAATGTACTTCCACTCTGTACATAATCTGCCTCAGTCGCTGGGCCATCGGGAAGCACCGTCACCTCGATCGTAGTTTCCTCACCAGAGGGACGACTAAGTGTGGCCGTAACGGTTGTTTGCCCTCCATTTTCGTCAATCGTCCCATTTGAAAGAAGCAACGTCACCGTTGGAGTCAAATCGTCATCAAGGATCGTGAGTTCCGCATTTGATGGATCGGTGATCCCCTGCCCGTTGATCGCAATGCCCTGCACCTGTACCGTCCTGGGTGGTGAATTCAAATCATTGTCAATGGCGGTAATCATGACATCCCCCGTACTGTTTGTCTCCCCCGCTGCAATCGTCAGGGTGCTGCCATCCTGGGTATAATCCAGATCAGTAGCTGGTTCATCAGGAACGGTAGAGATTTCAATCGTAGTCACTTCGCTGGAGGGTCGATCAATCGTTGCAGTAACCGTCGTAAATCCAGCATTTTCGGGAATAGAGACGGGAGAGAGAACGAGCGTGACCGTAGGGGTATCCTCCTCATCAAGAATGAGGAGTTCCACGTTCTCTGGACCGGTTACTCCCAAAGTATTTGTCGTTTGGCCTCGTACCTGTACTGCCCTGTCGGGGGCATCCACCTCATTATCCAGGGCCGTGATCATGACGAGCCCCGTACTGGCCGTCTCTCCCGGCGCAATACTAAGATTCTGGTTCCCGCTCAGCGCAAAGTCAGATACCGTGGCAGGGGCAATGGGGAGTGCGCTGATTTCGATGGTCGTTACCTCGCTGGAAGGATGATTCAGAGATGCCGTAACGGTGGTTACACCCAAATTTTCAGGAATAGAGGGAGGCGCAAGGATCAGCGTAACGGTCGGTGACTCATCGTCATCTGTGATCGTTAGTTCTATATTCGCTGGACCTATCGCACTCTGGTTATTGGTCGCGGTGCCCTGTACCTGTACGGTCTTGTCAGGTGCATTCACTACATTCTCTACAGCCGTAATCATCACAAGTCCTGTACTGCTGGTTTGCCCTGCCGCAATCGTGAGTCGTTGGTTTCCCCCGAAGGTATAATCTGTCTCCTCCGCTGGTTCGTCGGGTAGGGCGGCAATCAAGATCGTGGTTACCTCGCTGGAGGGATGACTCAACGTCGCTGTGACGGTCGTACTCTCTCCATCTTCGCTAATTGATGAGGAAGATAAGGCCAAGGTCAGTGTGGGGGCATCTTCATCGTCCGTGATTGTCAACTCTACATCCGCTGGATTGGTGATCCCCTGAGTATTCGTAGCGGTGCCTCGCACCTGAATTGTTTTGACAGGTGCATCCACTTGATTATCTTCCGCCGTGATGGTCACCAACCCACTGCTCACGGTGGCGTCTGCATCAATCGTCAGTATGCTACCAGTTAGGGTATAGTCAGACTCTGTGGCGGGAGTATCGGGTTGAATGTTGACTACGACCGTCGTTGGCTCACTTGAAGCTCGGTTTAGCATTGCAGTGACCCTTGACTCTCCCCCATTTTCATCAATTGAAGCCGTTGATAGAAGCAAGGTTACTGTGGGGGCCGTTTCATCGTCAACGATCGTGAGTTCTACATTGGCAGGATTCGTGATCCCTTGCGTGTTCATTGCCGAGCCCTGCACCTGAACCGTCTTGTCTGGTGCATCCATCAGATTATCTACTGCCCTGATCGTCACATCTCCAGTACTGGTAGTTGCCCCCTTAGCGATCGTTAACATATTTCCAATCAACGTGTAATCTGATCCTGATGCCAATCCTACAGGAAGAACGGTCACCATAACGGTAGTCGGTTCGCTCGAGGTGCGGTTCAAAGTTGCCGTGACCATTGAGGTTCCCTCATTTTCGGTAATGGAGGGAGAGGATAGAGCCAGAGTCACAGAAGGGGGTGCTGTTCCATCTGTAATGGTCAATTCCACATCTTCTGGTCCTGTCACGCCTTGCATATTTGTTGCCGCGCCCTGCACTTGCACCGTCTTGTCTGGCGCATCCACATCATTCGTTACCGAAGTGATGGTTACCACTCCACTACTCACGATCGCTCCCGCCTCAATCGTGAGCGTGGTGTTCCCACTCAGCATATAATCCGAACTGGTCGCCGGGGCATCGGGGAGAACCGTAACATCAATCGTGGTTTCTTCGCTCGAGGGACGGTTCAGCGTAGCCGTCACGGTGGTTGTTTCACCATCCTCCCCAATCAGGGAAGACGAGAGCAACAGGGTGGCCCGTGGTGCTTCATCATTGTCCGTGATCGTGAGTTCTACATCCATCGGATTGATGATTCCCTGATCATTTGACGCCGTGCCACGCACCTGTATTGTCTTGTCTGGGGCATCTACTTGGTTGTCCACCGAGGTGATGGTCAATGGATTCGTGCTTTCCGTCTCTCCCGCTTCAATGGTCAGCGTGGTGCCAATGAGTATGTAATCTGACGCTGTTGCAGGATCATCAGGGGATATCATCACATCAACCGTTGTCACCTCGCTAGAAGGATTGCTGAGCATCGCACTCAACGATGTACTTTCTCCACCCTCACGGATGGAGACAGGAGACAAGAGTAGTGTGACAGTGGGTTCCGTATCATCATCGGTGATTATAAGCTCCAACGCCTCTGGCCCCGTCACCGCCTCCAAGTTTGATGGGGTACCCTGAACCTGCACAGTCCTGTCTGGCGCATCCACCATGTTATCTACTGCTGTTATGATGACCGTCCCCGTACTCGCCTTCTCCCCCGCAGCGATCGTTAGTGTCTGATCATCTCCGAGATCGTAGCCTTCATCCATAGCTTGTCCGATGGGCGATACTGAAACAGTGATTGTAATCTCTTCACTGGAAGGGTGGTTCAGGGTTGCCGTGACCTCTGTACTGCCTTCGTTCTCGGAGATAGAGCTGGAGGATAGGCTTAGCATCACCGTCGGGGTGTCTTCGTCATCCGTGATCGTTAGTTCTATGGCTTCTGGCTGTATGATCCCTTGGGTATTCTCCGCCACCCCCCCGACCGTGACGGTCTTATCAGGCGCATCCACCACATTATCCTCAGCTGTAATTGTAACCATCTCGGTACTGGTAGTCGCTCCTGCTTGGATCATTAGTGTGATCCCACTTAGCATATAGTCTATATCCTGATCTGGGGATTCGGAGAGCGTGATGGTTGTTTGCTCGCTGGAGGGATGACTGAGTGTTGCCGTAACCTCTGTAGTACCACCATTTTCGGTGATAGAGTTGGAGGATAGACGAAGCATAACCGTCGGGGGATCATCGTCATCCGTGATCGTGAACTCTACATCCTCGGGGCCCGTGATCCCCTGTGTATTCTCAGCCGTTCCCTGAATCTGTATCGTCTTGTCGGGCGTATCCGCATCATTATTCACAGCAGAGATGGTCACTGGATCGCTCGTGGTCTCTCCCGCATCAATGGTTAGCGCTGTTCCACTGAGCGTATAGTCTATATCCGGACCTGGGGATTCGGAGAGCGTGATAGTTGTTTGCTCGCTGGAGGGATGGCTGAGAGTTGCCGTGATCTCTGTAGTACCACCATTTTCGGTGATAGAGCTGGAGGATAGACGAAGCATAACCGTCGGGGTTTCATCGTCATCCGTGATCGTGAGTTCTACATTTTCAGGTCCAGAGATTGGGACAGAATTGGTCGCTTCGCCCATCACCTGAAAGGTCTTGTCTGGAGCATCCACATCATTGACCGCCGCGGTGATGGTCACCGTTTCAGCGGAGGAAAGCTCTCCGGCAGCAATTGTCAAAGTCTGATCACCAAGCACATAATCTGAATCTGTTGCAGGCGAAGTGGGCTCCACTGAAATGGTAATTGTCGTCTCTTCCCCAGATGGACTGTCGAGACTTGCACTCACAGTCGTACTCTCTCCTTCACCAATAGAGTTCTCCGCGAGGCTGAGCGTTGCAGTGGGAGAATCATCGTCATCAATGATCTCTATACTGGTTCCTGTCACGGTTACATTTTCCATAAAGGATATTCCCGAAACCGTTATGGTCTCGTTAGACTCATCCAGCATATCCGAGGTTGGTGTAACAGTGTACCTCGCGCCGCGACGCTCGGCATCCGGAGGAATATATAATATCATATCGGAAACTGGGGCAAAGTCCGTTTCCGAAGTTGCGGTCTCCCCTCCCAAGGAGACCGTGACTGATACCCAGAACGAGAGTGGATTATTTATGGTGGCGAACACAGTCACTTGGGAAGGCCCATCTCCTTCGCCAATGCTAGTCGGTTCCGTGCTCAGAGTGATCGTAATATCAGAACAATTAACAACGGTTCTTTCGGGCGGAGTGAAGGTAACATTCGTTAGTTCCAATACTTTGTTTGGAACACAGAAGCCCGGGAACACAGTAGTAGGAACAAAAACGGAGATCGCACCTGTGATACCATCAAATAGATTTTCATGCAAGGTCTCGAGCCGATGGGGGGAGATTGCTAAACTCGTCAGATTGGTGAGACCATCAAAAAGCTCCTCGGGTAAACTCGGCACATTAACATTGGCAAGAGTGAGCGTTCCCAAATTGGTAAGACCATCAAATAGGTCTTCAGGATAAGAAGTCAGAGAGCTCAAGAAAAGGCTCACAGTACTAAGGTTGGTGAGCCCATCAAACAGATCTTCGCCCAACGTCGTCAGTCCATCGGAACTTAAAAAAAGTGTCCCCAAATTGATAAGTCCATCAAACAGATCTTCATCCAACGTCGTAAGATTCCTGGTATTCAGAGTTATAGCCCCCAAATTGATGAGCCCTTCAAACAGATCTTCAGGGATACTCTGAAGAGTATTGGACGAGATAACAATATCCTCCAAGTTAAGTCCACTAAATAAATCTCCCTGCAAATTTAACAGAGGGAGGTTAAGCAAATACAGATTCTTTAGACTGCCAAGCTCATCGAACAGATCTTCTGGTAGAAGAGTAGCGGAACCTGTGATTGTTAGTGTTTCCAAATTCGAGAGTCCATTGAGATCACCTGACTGTAGCTCATCAGGTTCGGTGACAATAATCTGCACATGGACAGACCCTCTGTATCCTAGCAATAAAGTGTTGGATACATTATCACATGTAATCGAGCCCGGGGGGAAGATAGCCAGCAGTCCGTTCTGTACGGACTTGGTTCGAGGGCAAATTCCGCCATTCACATTGAGCACTTTCTGATCAGTAAAATTCGCTACCGCATTATCCGATGCATCCCGAAGTTTGGCACCCGCCTCGCTGGGAGAGGTGTAGGATACCTTTACTGTTCCCGCATCGGATGCGATCACTGCATCAAGTAATGTGAGGGTTACCGTCCGATCACTGACGGTAGGAGTGCCAGAGAGCATCTGTTCCGTTTCAGATCCTCCGTCCGGTGTTTTCTTGACCGTGAAGGCCGTATTTGTCAGACCTGTAACCGAAACCAGATCTTCGCTGAAGGTAATCTCCAAGGTGACACCATCCACCGTTGCAGATGAAACGGTAGGAGGAGTCGTATCCTGTGCCCACAGTGACCTCGGAATAACCGAAACCAATGTTAGGAGTAGAGCAGTGCGACAGTTAATTGTATGCCCTCCCATTTTTTGAGTGAATTAAACATAATTAATTTATGCAATTACAATCATATACAAGTATAAGGAAGAAAATTTTAATCTCAGCGAGGAGAATTTTATGTACTTATATCCGTGATCCTACAAAAATAGCCCATCCAACAGCCCACCCTCAAGCCGAGAATATGAACTGCTTTGAAATATGACTTGGAAGTAAACGGTCATAAGCCAATAATGTTAAGAGATAGCCAGAAAATAACCCAACTACCCATTTACAATCAATGTTAATGTTTGACCATAGTTCAAAAGTTCAACTGGTGCCTAAATTGAAAATCGCTCATGAATACACTATTGTCATCATCCATAGTTGAACTTGAGTTGCCTGAATTTCCATTAAAAATTTTGTAGTGACCTGCTAGAATTCCTCTTCGTTGCAGGGGGGATCAAGTCGTTTTAGCTTCCAGACAAAGATTAAGCATCTGCGTCAATCTGGATTTCGTTGGTCTCCCCTGTATGATCCGATCCCTGTTAGTTCTTGAGATCTGGGGGATTGGGCGACATGCTCATGTGATGGCAAGTACCACCGAGATTGAATCCTTGTGATGCAACCCTCTGCTCATCTAAATGTAAACAAGCTAAGACGATCATAGACTCTCTACCTGATTCATTTCATTTGATTCACATAGTAACACGACGTACCTTATCAAGTAGTTCTGATTGACACTGCTGCTCTATGCTTTATCTCTTTGACTTTTTTCTCATCTGATTCAAAAAAACGTGAGTATACTTGGATTCAATACTGGTTACGTTGAAGAGCTCTTTAAGCGCTTCCAAGATGACCCATCTAGTGTCAGCGAGAGTTGGCGAGATTTTTTTGTTGACTATGACCCCGGAGAGGCGCTCTCTATCCCCGTTGACCAACTGGTTGAGGATAAAAAAAGTGTAGCCAAGGAACCTCGGCCACCCTCCGGGAATGGATTGCCTGTTGATGCAGATATTGCATTGATCCGCGGACCGGGTGCTGCCGTCGTGGAGAACATGGAGGCCAGTCTCAACATCCCTACGGCCACATCCGTTCGCACACTCTCCGTGAAATTGCTCACGGAGAATCGTACATTACTGAATCAGTATCAACGTGGAGTCGGTGGTCTCAAGGTTTCCTTTACTCACATTATTGCATATGCAATTGTGAAAGCTTTGAATGTCTTTCCTACCATGTTCAGCATCTTTGCTCGGAAGGAAGATAAGCCAACGCATGTACGCCCTTCCCAGGTGAATTTTGGGCTTGCCATTGACATTGAACGCCGTGGACGTCGATCCTTGCTCGTGCCGAATATTAAGGGGGCAGGCCAAATGAACTTTGCCCACTTTCTTTCAGCCTACAACGAAATCATTCGCCGTTCTCGCTCAGGTGAGCTTACCGTTGAAGACTTTCATGGTACGAATGTTACGCTGACCAATCCCGGGATGATTGGAACCAGTCTTAGTGTTCCTCGCCTCATGCCAAGCCAAGGCGTGATCGTTGGAATCGGGTCTATTGGTTATCCTCCCGAGTATCAGGCAATTAGTTCGCCCTCTGCCAGCAAGGTTGGTCTATCCCCAATCATGACCATCACCAGTACGTATGACCACCGAGTCATTCAGGGGGCAGAAAGTGGCTCATTTCTGTCATTCATGGCAGATCTTCTACAAGGTAAAAACAATTTCTATACACAGCTTTTTGATGACCTCCACGTACCTTACCCCCCATATGTATTAAGCCCAGATTCAACCCCTCAGCTGGGCAATTCGCAGGATATGGATGCAGAGATGGATATGGTCGTAAAACAAGCAAAGGTTATGATCATGATCCGTGTATTCCGTGTGCTGGGACACCTGCAGGCAGATATTAACCCCCTCCAAAATAATTGGACATATCATTCCGAATTGGATCCTGCCACCTATGGTCTTACGGTTTGGGATTTAGATCGTGAGTTTGTCACCGGGGGGCTCGGTGGGAAAAATGTATTACCTCTCAGGGATATACTTAATATCCTGCGAGAGACCTATACCCGGCGAATAGGGGTTTCGTATATGCATATTTCGAGTCCAATCGAAAAGCGTTGGCTTCAGGAAAAAATTGAACCGTTGCGCAATGCCGAAGAACTCACCTTAGACGATCAGCGTCGTATCCTATTGAAGTTAAACAAAGCAGAAGCATTTGAGCGCTTCCTACATACACGATTTATTGGGCATAAACGGTTTTCTATTGAGGGTGGAGAGAGTATCGTTCCTATGCTGGATGTAATTGTCAGTGATGCTGCTGAACAGGGTGTCCATGAAATTGTGATTGGAATGACCCATCGTGGTCGACTCAATATCTTGGCAAATATCATTGGAAAATCCTATGAGGCCATCTTTTCGGAATTTGAAGGTAATATTAATCCAGATACGATTTATGGATCGGGGGATGTAAAATATCACTTGGGTAGCAAAGGAACGTATGAGGCACCTAGTGGAGCACAGATTCAACTCACCTTGGCATCAAACCCCAGTCATTTGGAATCTGTTAGCCCCATCGTAGAGGGAATGGTACGTGCAAAACAAGACCATCTGCGTGATACATCCGATCCCGAATTACCTGGCGGACAAGTTGTTGATGCGGTGATCCCTGTTCTTATCCACGGTGATGCTGCATTCGCCGGACAGGGAGTCGTTGCAGAAACGCTGAACTGCAGTCAACTCCGGGGGTACCACACAGGGGGCACTATTCATCTCGTGATCAATAATCAGATTGGCTTCACAACAGGCCCTAGTGAAGCTCGCAGTTCTACCTATGCCACAGATGTAGCGAGGCTGATTGAGGCCCCAATTTTTCATGTCAATGGAGATGATCCCGAAGCGTGTGTACGAGTGGCACGGCTGGCATTAGATTATCGTCAAGTATTCAACAAGGATGTTGTTGTTGATATGCTTTGTTACCGTCAACATGGTCATAATGAAGGGGATGAGCCGACTTATACCAACCCCGTTCTCTACCGGCAGATTCAGAGCAAACGCTCTCCTCGTAAGCTATATACAGAGTCACTCCTAAATCGAGGTGCAATGACACCCGATGAAGCTGAAAAAATGTTGGATGATTTTCGGGGGCTCCTGCAGGAAGCCTTTGAACGAACCTCTGATCTCAAGGAAAAGGATGCCGCTGCATTATTGGAGCGTTTTCATAATCGGAGTTACGAGTTACCTCCCCCAGTTGATACCCGTGTAACTCAACAGCAACTTGAAGTGGTTCTGAGTGCACTTTTGCAGACTCCCGAAGAGTTCAACGCTCACCCAAAGCTGATGAAGCAGTTTCAACGTCGTGATGAAAAACTGCATAAGTCTGGAATAATTGATTGGGCATTTGCAGAGGCACTTGCATTCGGCACCCTGCTCCATGAAGGAACAACGGTACGCTTGAGCGGACAAGATTCCCGAAGAGCCACTTTCTCACAGCGACATGCCGTAATCTATGATCAGATTACCAATGAAGAGTATATCCCGCTCAATAATATTGCGACTGATCAGGCAAAGCTACATATCTACGACAGCCTACTCTCTGAATATGCAGTGGCTGCATTTGAGTATGGTTATTCAGTTCAAAACCGGGATGCCCTTGTGATCTGGGAAGCTCAATTCGGAGATTTTGCGAATGGAGCGCAAATTATTTTTGATCAATTTCTTTCCTCCGCAGAAGAAAAATGGGGACAGACCTGCAGCTTAGTTACATTACTGCCCCATGGATATGAGGGTCAAGGCCCTGAGCATTCGTCTGCGCGTCTGGAGCGTTTCCTTCAGCTTTGTGCTGAGGGAAATATGATTGTATGCAACTTGAGTACACCTGCAAATTATTTTCATGCTCTACGGCAACAGGTATTGAGGGATGTAAAAAAACCATTGATCCTCATGACTCCTAAGAGTCTCCTGCGCCATCCACATACTATTTCTTCTCCAGAAGAATTAACTGACGGTGCATTCCTTCCTGTGATTGGAGGTGGTAAAGATCCAGCTAAGGTGGAACGAATCGTAATCTGCAGTGGAAAGATCTACTACGACCTACTGACTGAACTGAATAAGAATCCAAATCAAGTTGACCGAATCGCTCTCATTCGTCTTGAACAATACTATCCTTGGCCCAATGATGCTCTACATGAAGAGCTTGACCGATATGACCGTAAGGTTGAAGTTTGCTGGGCGCAGGAAGAACCCGCTAATATGGGGGCATGGTCTTATGTGCGTCCGCTGTTAAATAGCACACTCCGCTCTGCTAAGTTTGGACAAGATCCTCGTATTCAGTATGCTGGTCGTCACCCCAATGCAAGTCCCGCAACCGGCAGCTCAAAGGTGCACAAACTTGAACAGGATGAAGTCATTGAAAATGCACTCCTTCTGTCAAAAAAACCACACACCTAAAGACGGAAGTTCCAAACGAAAAGATGGGAATCTTGAAAAACAGAGACCCTAACTACTCAATTTTAGCGGGGGGAATGGTAACCTAGTATCGTCGGTTATGCATTCTCGCGTTGCGGGCAGCTTTCTCCTTAGCGATTCTGCGATCTTCTGATGGCTTTGTGAATGCCATATTTTGGCGATACATGCGCAATATTCGACTGCGGTTGACAGTCCTTTTGAACCGACGAAGGGCTCGATCAATATTTTCTTTTTCTTTGACTTTTACGCCAACACCTATATGAAATGCCAACTGAATATCTATGATTTATGGTTTAGAGTTCTGACGAGTAGCCAACCTGTAACCACACCATTCGGGATGTGTTCCTTGATACCGATTGTTTGAGAGCTTGGACGGGTACGACGGCGAGATACACTCCCCAAATCAGTCCATGTTTACACTTAGTTGTAGCACTGTAATGGCTTTACTTAAAAGCTCTTTGAATTCAAATAAGTTATCCTGACGAGGTCCATCTGCATCATAAGGATATATCGACCAGATATCCCGTACCCATTCAAAATGAAAACCCAGATCAAGACGAATCGCATCCGTAATTTGTACTCCTCCTCCGATCGCTATCGCACCACGTTCCGCCAAACTTGAACCATCATCTTCAAATGCCCGTAAAAATTCGGCTTCTTCATATGGAGAAGACTTTGCGGCCACCCCACCTCTGACATTAAATCGATTGAGTTGGACTTCAACTCCTAGTGCAATATTTACAGCAAAGACGAATTCTTCTTCAATCGTTGCATTGACATCTCTAAAAATTTCATCCCCCTCATCAGAATTTAACCTCATCTGAGTCCAATCAATCAATTCACCTTCCAAGGTCAAAACAAAACGATTAATATCATATCGCAATCCAACTCCTATTTTCCACGGGGAGCGCATTGAATATTCAAAAACACCATTTCCAATATCATCGGATTGATCACCATAACTGAGTTCACCTCCAATATCAAAACGAGTCGTAAACTCGGTCCCGTAGCTTTCTTCAATGTAGGTCCAAGTAGGAGATTCAAGCGATACTCCTACACGAAATGCTTCACTTAATTGAGCACTGATCCCGCCTCGAAGGTTCACGCCAACCATATCTGTGCTCAGCCTCTGCTGATAACTAAGTTCATCCAGCCCCTCTAATAATGTATCATCATCCAGGAGTACAGAGTACAGTTCAGGGGTATTCTCATTTGCAATATCAATCTCGGTGAAGCTGTAATCAAAGCTATAATCACCAAAAGCAAGGTTGACTGATGCTCCTACCATAATCTTCTCGGCTGCTTGCCAGGCAATTCCACCGTTCAATTCATAGGCATCACCAGATTCAGTAACCAGTCCAGATTGCTCAATCAATGTGCCGGGAAGGACAGCTTCTAGGAATGGATATTCCCCCTGGTCATCAAACTCTTCGTAGTATTCAATGACCCCAGCATTAAATGCAGCAAATGAGAGATCATCTAAAATAAGATCACCATTTTCATCAACCGAATACTCATTCTCAAACGGAAGGAAAGATGTTGAGATTGTGGACTGGTTATTCTCTCCAGTTAAATCCAGTCGGCGAGAGAAGTCTCGGACTCGCGCAATGCCCAGTCCAGCAACCAATTTTCCTTGCTCAACGGGCAGGTCCCACACAATGGTCAAATTCCCCAGACCTGAATTATCCACCGATGATAACCTACGTTCCATCCGAAAGCCATTAGCTAAGATTTCATCTATACTACTGTCGAATGTAGATCTTCTAAGGGATACAAGAAGATGTGTGCCGTTAATAAAACCCAATCCAGCCGGATTACTGTTTAAGGAACTGAAATCTCCATATCCAGCATACCCGCGCGTTGACATTCCCGTCATTCGTGCACCCACAGAAAAATCGCGCTGACTTAAATTCCAGACCTCATCAGCAGTCTGCGCAATGGTTGGCGGTGCAATCACTGCCATAATGAGAATCACAATTTGATACCTGCGAATTAATTTATTTTGAAAACTGAACGGTCGTTTCATGTCTTTATGATATATCCAAGAGACTATTAAACATAGCCCACCCACGAACCGATTTATCGGTGTCGAAAAATGGACTCAAAATAAAGCTAAGCTCATCCCCGAGAATCAACTGCCCCTACTTGATGATGAACGAAAACTTGGGCTTCTGACCGGAGCTACTGAATTACTCCTTGCGGAAGGTGTTGTTTGGCGAGTGACAGGCTTACTCCTACTGGCAGATATACTATGCGTCTGTTGCATAGTAACTTGAGAACTGCTTACCAACGAACCGCGTGTACGGGGAGTTGAACGAGTAGCCGGCTTTGATTTAGTAGTACTTCCCGACGATGAACCGCGTGTACGGGGAGTTGAACGAGTAGCTGGCTTTGATTTAGTAGTACTTCCCGACGATGAACTGCGCGTGCGGGGAGTCGAACGAGTAGCCGGCTTTGATTTAGTAGTACTCCCCGACGAACCGCGCGTACGGGGAGTTGAACGAGTAGCTGGCTTTGATTTAGTAGTACTTCCCGACGATGAACTGCGCGTGCGGGGAGTTGAACGAGTACTGCTCCCCGATGAACTGCGTGTACGGGGAGTTGAACGGGTTCTAGGTGTTGAACGGGTTCTGCTCCCCGATGAACTGCGCGTACGGGGAGTTGAACGAGTACTGCTCCCCGATGAACTGCGTGTACGGGGAGTTGAACGAGTACTGCTCCCCGATGAACTGCGTGTACGGGGAGTTGAACGAGTGCTAGGTGTTGAACGAGTACCCTTATTAATCGTGCTACGTGCTCGTGTAGAGCTTGTACGAGATCCCTCAGCGGGAACACTCCGTGTCACGCCCCCACGCTCGCGCGTAGTGGCTTCCTCGTCCGAGGAACGCCGAACAGTTCTTGACCGACCATCAGAGCTGAAAGATCCACTACGAGTTCGGCTTCTAGCTAATTCGCTAGTCCTATCACTTCGACTTGAAACTACGTTACGCCGACCCGAATGTATCTCATCCTGATTCGATCCGTAACGGCCACCACGAGCGGTCACTCCCCCCCCACGTCCAACTCGAGATCCGCGAGGTTCATAGTTACTCGCATACCCTACATGGTATCCCCAGAGGGGGGTACCACCATAATACCCATATCCCCATGGATTCCCCCAGCCTCCGTAGTAGGGGCCATAAGACTGATAGGGGTTGTACCATCCATAATTGAATGGCGAATAGTAATGAGGCCGATTCCAACCAAAACTGAAATGAAAACTCGGACCGGCATACCAGTCATTGTAATAATAGGGATCATACCAGAATGGGTCATGGGAGTACGAATACCCATGGAAAGTGGAAAAATGTCGGCGGTAGCGAGTGGATCGAGGATAGTAGTAATGATAGCTATCTTCGTAGTAATAATTATCTACCACCACACTGTCGCCATAGGGAGTCTCATATTCCGTGACCTCTTGATAGTCAGGCTCTCTATCAATGTACTGAGTGCCTAACTGTGTATAACATCCCGAAGCGAACAGAATTATTCCAACAGTAAGGAAAAAAGATTTGAAAGATTTTTTGCCAGTGATATGTTGTGAATGCTCAGTCATGATTCTGTGGTTTTGGATGGCAATATTAATTAATAACTAGCTTAAAGATTATTTGGTTCAACACTAGCATAGACGCTTCACACAATTAAATGGTAGCATGCTATCTTCTAATTTGGTTATCGCAAATATCGGACCACAAATTAAATGACATTAGATCAAGACTCAAAAAGATGGATCAATCCGTCATTAAGACATCTTTTTTTTCGTACAAATCAAGAGGTTGCAACTCTTTGAAGTCAGGGGATCAACGCAGTGTTACAGGGATCGGGAGCACTCCTGTTTTCCTTCCTTCGTTTCCACCGAATAAGCCATTAATAGTTTTCGGCCCCTGCACTCACAGAACCGGGGACTCTCTATGATTCATCCAAATAAAGACATTGAAGATTAAAGAATTCTGAAATTTATTTGCAGATTATTCTCCGAAATGTTCTTAGTAGCCCTACATAAGAGGATTGGTTGCAGTTTTTTGAATAGAGATAAGATTGGCTTGTACGGATTTTGTGCATGACCATTTTAAGGTTCGTGACCATATTTTCTGATTCAGAGCCAGAGTATGTGTGTTCTTATCTGTATCGAGTATGCGGCTGGGATCAAAGAATTGTCCATTTTGCAGCATTGCACAGGCAACTGCAAGGAGCAGATCGCCGACCGATCTCAGGGTGCATCCGTGGTGTGTCCACATGTGCGCGAGGGCTTTGTACTTGGCTTTGCTGACGGGATCGTGCTGGACGGCCACAGCGACCCCAATGATAGACGGCGTTAACCAAGCGCCCATGACATGCTCTTCGCCGAATGACTCGGCGAGATTTTCCCGATTGAAGGATGGGAGTACGGCGCGTTGGACAAACTTCAGCCCATTATTACTCACTTAGAGAAGTTTCTGAATGATATTTAACGACTAAGCAATAGTCGGGAACACATGATAGATCCTGCGTTACAGCCATATTAGAGTTGGTATAATTGTCAATGAATTATCGAATTCTCGGCCGTACTGGATTTCCCGTTAGCGAAATTGGCTACGGCATGTGGGGAATGTCTGGCTGGAAAGATTCTGATGATGCGCAGTCAATCCAGTCAATGCAGCGAGCTGTTGACCTTGGCTGCACATTTTTTGATACGGCTTGGGCCTATGGAGATGGCCACAGTGAACGACTCCTTAGGGAACTGATACAGTCAAACCCAGAAAAACGTATATACACAGCGTCAAAGGTCCCACCAAAAAATCGGTCATGGCCCAGTGAACGAGAACACACTCTTGAAGATTGTTTTCCACCAGATCATGTTCGAACGTATATCGAATTGAGCCTCAAGAATACCGGTCTGGATCGGTTAGACCTTATGCAACTCCATACCTGGGAAGATTCGTGGTTACAGGAAGACCGTTGGATCCAGGAGCTTCAGAGGTCAAAAGAAAATGGAGAAATTGGGTCAATCGGAATTAGTCTTAATCGATGGGAACCATGGAATGGAATCCAGGCAGTTCGGAGCGGATTGGTAGACTGCATACAGGTGATTTACAATATCTTTGATCAAAACCCGGTTGACGAACTCTTCCCCACCTGTACTGAACATCATGTAGGGATCATTGCTCGTGTCCCTTTTGATGAAGGAACACTCACCGGAAATATTTCACTTGAATCCACATGGCCAGAAGGAGATTGGCGGAATACCTATTTCGTTGAAGAAAACCTAAGGAGCAGTGTAGCACATGTAGATTCTCTCCGTAAAATCGTTCCCCCAGACAGTAGTATGGCTGAAATTGCACTCCGATTTATTTTGAGTAATCCATCCGTAAGTACTACCATCCCAGGGATGCGAAAAATGCGTCATGTGGAGGAAAATATTTCTGCAAGCGATAAAGGGCCTTTGGAACCCTCCTTACTGGACTCTCTCTACAAGTTTCGCTGGGATCGTGAGCCTACTTCTTGGTCACAGTAATTCATTCATTGAACAACTTTTATCCTGCCCATTGTTACCTCGCCAAACTATTGTTCTTACAGCAACCTATGCGTGGTACATATCGGTTAATTGTATTCATCTCACTGTTCTTCTTGATAACTGTGCAGGCTTCTGCACAACCTTGGGGAACGGTTGAAGGAGTTGTTACAGAATCTGAAACCCAGCTTCCACTCCCCAATGTGACTATCCTGGTCAACGATACAAATTTTGGGACGGCGGCAAACAACTCTGGGTTCTATTCCATAGAACTCCCCCCAGGATCGTATGCTTTACGTTACTCATACATTGGATTTGCAAGCCAGATAGACTCTGTATTTGTAAAGTCTCGGGAAGTAATAACCCTGAACATCCAACTTATTCCCACCATTCTTGAAGGGGAGGAGATTGTCGTGGAAGATAAGACCGTCTTAGGTTCAGGAATAAGACAGATTGCACCTGAACAAGTACGCAACATACCATCTCCCTTCAAGGGGTATCAAGCTCTCTTGGCACTCCCTGGGGTATCGGCAAATAATGAGTTGACCAATCAATACTCTGTGCGTGGTGGCGGATTTAATGAGAATTTGATTTTTCTTAACGGTTTCGAAATTCATATGCCTTTCCGGCCGAGACAAGGAGAACAAGAAGGGCTTGGTCTTTTTAACCCAGAGTTGGCTCGCCGAATCACTCTCTACACAGGGGGGTTCCCAACAAGGTATGGAGGGAAAATTTCTTCGGCATTAGATATTGAATATGGAGCCACTCAGGACCTTACGAGCAGTGCAACACTTTCCCTTCTTGATGGCAGTGCTTCGTCATCGGCTACGAATGGAGCATTCACTTGGCAAATTGGATTGCGGAAAGCCAGAGCTCGACGCTTCTTCTCTACACAGGAACTCAAAGGGAACTATCAACCCGATTATGAAGATGTTCAGGCTCGATTTACTTATGCTATTACCTCTCAACAGGAGTTGGAATTTATTGGGCTTTATGCGAATCACGAGTTTCGCTTGGATCCAAGCGCACGGCGAACCTTCTATGGGACTGTGTCTGCAGACGGCGGTTCCTCAGATGTTCGTTCCATCTGGCTCTCCTATTCTAGTGAAAGCGAAGAACTTGATGGTTATCAGACAGGCCTTGTTGGTTTACGTCTCAAGAGTAGACCAGACAATCGTTGGACACTCCTACACGACCTGAGCATCTATTCAACCACAGAACAGGAGTTCTACTTGCTAGAGGGAAATGCCATTCTCTATGATGTCGTCACCAATAGCAGTGCAGATCAAGTAGAAATTCCACAGGGCTTTGCACGTCAGGAAGATTTTGGAGATAACACGATCACGGCAACAAGTCTGGTTGGTAGAGGACTATATAGCTGGACCAATGGACGTCATGCACTGGAAACTGGCTGGAATCTGAAGCAACTGACCTTCAGGGACAGTCTCATGGAACAATCTATTGTATTGGGAACCGGGCTGGAAATGAATCCCTCTCGCATCATTGTAGACAGCTTACAGGGGGCAGTAGAGTTAAGTACATCACAGGTGAGTCTGTACATAGAGGATTCTTTCAGCCTGAGCGATGCGCTTCTAATTGAAGCTGGCATACGAGGTAACTGGTACGATTTCAACCGTGAAAGAACTGTGTCACCTCGTATAAATCTACGTTATGAGGCTTCAAAGCAACTCACGCTTACCGCATCCGGTGGTATATATTACCAACTGCCATCCTATCGCGAGCTACGTGGAACTCCTCGTTCAGATTTACCCCTTCTACAATCTTTAAATCGAAACCTACGCTCGCAGCGCTCAGCCCAGATTATTGCCGGTGCAGAGTTGTTTATTCCGAGTCGTAGACTGTATCTCCACGGCGAAGCCTATTACAAACAGCTTACAAACTTGATTAGCTACTCATTGGAAAATGTACGAATCAACTACAGTGGCTTCAATGATACCAATGGACATGTATATGGCTTAGACCTTCAAGCCAGAGGAGAATTTGTGCCTGGCATGGAGAGCTGGGTTAATTATAGCTTTATGGTTGCACGTGAACGATTTCTACCGAAGTATACCACGGCACAAAATACAGGCCTGCTCCCTAGACCTACTGATCAGCGCCATACGGTTGCCTTATTTATTCAGGATTATGTGCCATTGGATCCCACTTGGAAACTGCATATGCGTGTACTTTTTGGAAGTGGTCTACCTTATACTCCTCCGATCCAAGGGCAACGCATAGGAAATATTTTAGCTCAGATTCCTGGAAATCGACACTCGGCCCGATATAACGAATTCCGTCGAATAGATTTTGGAACTACAAAGATTATTACACTGAGCAAAGGTTCAAAGCCCTTACGACTTGAGATCACCGCTGAAATACTTAATATTTTCGATATCATAAATACGGTCGCATATTCGTGGTTGCCGGATGCGACAGGAATTTGGCAGCGTATTCCGACGCGTCTAACCCCACGCACCATTAACCTACGCATGCGCATGTCACTCTAATCGCCTCCCTGACCTCTCTAATTCAATTAATGGCTCTTCGCACTTAAGAGTGGGTTAATTGATTTCGGTAGCCTTCTGGATACATATCTAACCCTCCGAGATAGAAGTAAATCGCAGTGGCGAACCGCTGTTTATTTCGGTATCCCCGGGCACGGACCTTGATGCTTTTGATCCTACTATTGATGCTTTCCGCTGGCCCATTGCTGACTTTGAGAACGATGGCATTGATGATCCCCCATAGATGTTTTTTGACGGTCTTCGCGGCCTCTTTCATGGGAGCAAGTCTACAGCGCATGGCCCAACTCAACCAGCGCGTCCAACCTTTGCGTGCCCACGTTCGACTCTTATAGTGCCAGAGTCTCTGGGACAGATCTTTGATTGCCCAAGCCCGAGCCGTTCTCAGCGAACTCTTCTTTAACGCTTGGAATCGTTTCTTTTGCTTGACTGACATATTCTGCGGATTGGTCAGCCATACATACTTGGTCCCTGTGAGATCCAGACTCCCTTCCTTCCGTAATTCTCGATTCTCCTGTTTTCGAACTTTATCTACTGCACCTCCTATATATCTGGCTACATGAAAGCGATCAAATGCAATCTTTGTTTCTGCGTCAGGAACCCATTTGAGTGTAGCGGAAATGAACGCGGGCCACATATCCATACTCAAGCTTTTGAGAGCTTTCAGTTGCGCAGGGGAACGAGAAGCATAATAGCTTTCCAGACTTTCTTTCTTCCGTTCATCCGCGACATGCAATACATGCCCCGTTTTCGGATTCCCCACTATCGTAACGTAGTTGTGCCCTTTTGTAAAGGCAATTTCATCCACACAGATGTGTTCCGTCTTCTCTTCCTCTCTACGAGCAAGCCCTCACTTGACCGCACGTTCCATGATATTGGAGATCATTCTCCAACTCACCTTCAGTCGAGTGGCCACCGTGGATAGACTGCCAGCATCCTCGGACCAGTCAATCACACGCGCCTCAAATCCGGTCGTAAACTGCACCCGCACATCCGCCCATGGCACCGATACCGTCTTGATCCCATGCTCCGAACACTGCACGCGAGGAACCCTCGCTACCACATGCGTGTGATAGTCACAGATTCGCGTATGACGCCACTTCCGACGACGATGGTCGTAACCCGGACAGGCCTTCCCACACTCGGGACAACGTAACACCAAATCCTCTGAATAGATGACATGGATCTCCGCCGTCAACTCCTCGGAATCATAGGTGATCTCCGATACCTCCCACGAAGAGCCTATACCGAAGAGCTCACTAAGATCTTGAATTTGTATCGCCATGAATCGATCAATTGGTTGATTAGTTAATGAAAATGGAGCGTGTATCTACCCATAAAATAAACATCAAAATCGACTCTGAACCTAATCCATCTCATGACCGTTCATCCTAATTCTGTGGCCTTGCCCACTTAAAAAGCTGTAGACCCCAATTAATTATGTAAGGCGGACCGCAGTATTCACACAGAAAGATATATGAGTTGCAGCATTCTAATCATGAGGTTGCTCCAACCAGTCTGTCAAACTCTCCTGACGGAAATCCTTCCACCGAACCGACACCGAATTATTTAACAAACGAAAATGCAGCCCGATTTCGGCGGGGAGAACGGATATGGAATTGTTGGACATGACCGGGACGATGATGATTATGGTTTGGATGATTGGGGTTTAGATCATTGCCTGCAACTCTGAGATCTAGTACGATTGTGACTATAATGAAACCCAGGCTTTTTGAGGACTGTCTGCAGAATTAGATAGAGTATCCGAACTCCTACTCTTCCACTGGAGGTTCAAGGGGAAGGTGATCTATGGGGACTCCCCTACGCCAAATTTAATACTGGCCAGGGGTACTCTCGGCCAGAACTCATTCAAAGGAGCATGCTGACGCTCTCCGATGATTTTGGCTGTCAGTGTTCATCCAATAATCTCCCACCTACCGTCCCCTGTATCTTTGCAGCATTTTCGGTGAGATAGTTAAACCAGTATATCCGCTCGCCCATGAAAGTATCTTGCGGCCCCCGGTCAGAAGTAGCCGTATGCGGTGAATATCTGTGTATGGATTCGGGCATTTTCCAGAAATAATATAAACTATATGTGTTCCGAGTATTTTCACTGGTACCTACCATCGGAGAAAGGTCGGGGTTCGGTAGCTGTTCCATCCCAGAGAATCGTATTCAGTGACACGCACTGGATAAAGTAGGATGCTCCCCCGTAGCCTCTATCATGTCTACATAATTCCCCAAAAGATCCTTCGTAGCGACAGAGCTACAACAAATACGGAACAGATCAGTGAAAATGTAACAATCTGGTTAAGAATTATTTTTCAATATTGGGAAGCTACCTGCTATCCTGCAGCACAACTTATTGCATACATGATTCAGCATCGTACACCCATTAGAAGTGCCCTGATCTGAAATGAGGGCAGATGATATCTCTCCGCCAATTAGATTTCTCTAACTATCTATGCCACTTGGCCTGATTGCCGCTTCCACTCATACTTTTATCCCCTCCCCTGCCAGAGTAGACTACTTTGGATAAATCCGTTGGATATTGCCCAATCAGCTTATGGCACAGGATGTTAGATTCTATTTACAAATTAGGACTACTGAATAATCCGACAATAAATGAACGTGATGCTTTCATGTTGTTACAATAGAACGAGATTTCAACTCAATGGCAACCCAATGGATTGTCTATTGTATCATGTGATGTTATCGTTTTAGACCGAAGTATCTTGGCAGCTATCAAATTATCGCATATAATATCTCCACATCAGCAAATCCCAATGATCTGCGCTCAATTTATCATTGTATGCGCCTGATCGTCATAATGAGCGTTGGACTACTGGTCGGATCCGAAGCTCTTGCTCAAGCCCCAATAAAACCTGCAAAGGCTGCCGCTTACAGTATTCTTCTCCCCGGATTGGGACATAGATATGCCAATGAAGGGAGATGGAATAAACGCGCAGTATTATACACGATTACAGATGCCATTTTAGTTGCTGGATTGATCTCAAGTGAATGGCAACGCAGACACTTGGTAAATAGTTATCAGATCTGGGCTGCATCCTATGCCGGAATATCCAACGAAGGGAAAGATCGCAGATTCTACGTGACGATTGGTAATTACCTTTCCTCTGATGATTATCGCGAAATTCAACTCCGTAATCGTCGGGTAGATCTGGTATCTTATGTGGACAATATAGAATCCCAGTGGACATGGCAAAATATTCAGGATCTGCAACGATATAGAGATCTCCGTAAAAATTCGGAATCTTGGTCACAGAGTCGGGGAAGTTTTATCGCAGCATTGGTGGCCAACCGCTTGATCTCTGGAATATCAGCTTTGCTCACTGCAAGACGTAACCGGGATCGTGTTCTTCAGGTAGCAGTTGCGCCAGGCCCCACAGTTCAAATTGCTTTTTCCCTTTAGCTCATGTGTACAAGTCACGAAGATTAATTTTGCATAATGAACATATCAACCCATAGAAATCTGTACCTTAGGGTTTCCGTTGAGGGTCCTTAGCTCAGTTGGTTAGAGCGCTACGTTGACATCGTAGAGGTCGATGGTTCGAATCCATTAGGACCCACCAATCAGATTCTTTATTACTGATTTCGTAATTTTTTGAAACTAACCTATCTATTATCATCGCAAAACAATTACAAACACGCATAAACGACGCTATTGAAGCAGATGTAGTCCGGGTTGTAGACCCCAAAGGTGAGCATGGCGTCTACGAGCTTAAAAAAGCTCTTGACATGGCACAAGACCAGTATTTGGATCTGGTTGAGATTGCTCCCAATGCAGATCCTCCTGTCTGTAAGATCATGGACTATGGCAAGTTCCTCTATGAGAAAAATAAAAAGGAACGTGAGGCTCGCAAAAAACTCCACCAGACACAACTCAAAGAAATCCGATTTCGTCCCCGCACAGATACGCATGACTTTGAGTTCAAAGCGAAGCATGCCCGTGAATTTCTCACCGATGGACATAAAGTTCGCGCCTACGTCCAATTTCGAGGAAGAGATATCATATATAAAGAGCAGGGGATGCTCATACTTGCTCGACTCGTAGATGCGCTCAAGGAAGTGTCCAAACTGGATCAGGAGCCACGCATGGAGGGACGACGTATGACTGCGATTCTGACTCCCCTCAAGCCAAAGTGAACGGAACCTCGGCATATCGCCTCGGTATACACTTATTTTTGATTAATTCGGAATCATGCCGAAGACAAAGTCTAATAGTGGTGCAAAAAAACGGTTCTTCCGCACAGCGTCTGGACAGTTAAAGCGCGCACACGCTTACAAAAGTCATATTTTGACAAAGAAGAGTCGTAAACGTAAACGAGAGCTTGGAAAGAGAACACTCATTGGAAAAAGCGATGAGCCTCGTATTAATCGTCTGTTAGGTTCTTCTAGTTGACCCACAAACCCAAAAGTTATGCCACGCGCACGCAATAGAGTCGCCTCCCGTCAGAGGAGAAAAAAAGTCCTTGGAATGGCCAAGGGATATTGGGGAAGCCGGGGTAAGGTATATACCGTGGCAAAGCATTCAGTTGAAAAAAGTCTCCAGTACTCCTACAGAGATCGCCGCAAACGTAAACAGCAATTCCGTAGACTTTGGATCACTCGCATCAATGCAGCTGCCAGGCTCAATGGCACAACCTACTCGCGTCTATCCAGTGCACTTCGTAGTCAGGAAATTATTCTGAATCGAAAAGTGCTTGCTGATCTGGCCATGAATGAACCTGTTACTTTTGCGAAAATTGTGCAAGAAGCACACCAAACTCCTGATGGAGTATCTGCCTGATTCGTTATCTCCTTGATCTCTATCTGATTTTTGGTCATCATGTGTCAGGCAAGGCTCATGAGAATAGGCAACTCTGAATCTCATATTTGGTAAGTTCTCTCAAGCTTAAAGGTATCGCATATGGCTGCCCCCGCTAACAATATCTAGATTTGGACAGCTATACAATAAAGTTGAGTTCCCTTGTGCGATACCATGGTCAAGTGTGCCAAGTCCATAGAACCTGCATAATCTAGTTGCACATGTATACGATGCCAAAATTGCAAAGCGATCATTTTCCCCCGCAAATCTGACGAGTTCTTTAGTTTCATTGAATGGATACAACTATAGAGCATCTCAGAGAGACTTTCAAGAAACTCTCGGAAGAGATTTCAACTAGTCAGCTTACAACAGATTCAGAGGCTGAGGCATTCCGTATTCGCTTCATTGGTCAGAAGCGGGGGGTGATTACTCATCTCTTCAAATCAATCCCACATCTACCCAAAGAAAACCGTCGTGAGGCCGGACAGCTCCTCAACTCCCTACGAGAAAAAGTCCGTGCGAAACTTGATCCTATTAACGGCACATCCAATAAAGACCTTGTAAGCACATCTGAAATTGATCTAACATTACCGGGTCGGCAGAATCAGTGGAAAGGATCCATGCATCCGATCACGCTCGCCCTTTCTAAGATCACAGATATTTTCCAGCGGATGGGGTTTATGCTCGCACAGGGCCCAGAGATTGAGGATGATTGGCACAACTTTACTGCCCTGAATTTTCCCGCAGATCATCCCGCACGCGACATGCAGGATACTCTTTTTATTGAACAGGATGGGCAGACCAAATCTCGGGTTTTGATGCGTACACACACTTCACCCGTTCAGATCCGCATGATGGTGGCGGGGGAACCTCCCTTTCGCTTGATCGCACCTGGTCGCGTTTATCGTAATGAAACTATTACCTATAAATCTTACTGTCTCTTTCATCAGGTAGAGGGACTGGTGATCAACGAGGGGATTACCATGTCAGATCTAAAGACTACACTTTTCAATTTTGCACAGGCATTTTTTGGTGAAGACGTAAAACTTCGTTATCGTCCCAGTTTTTTTCCCTTTACAGAGCCCAGCGCAGAACTTGATATCTGGTGGGAACTGCCCAATGAACCCAATGGTGGGCGTTGGATGGAGATTCTGGGCAGTGGTATGGTTCATCCCAATGTTCTGGATGCTGTTGGAATTGACTCTGAGCGATATACTGGATATGCCTTTGGAATGGGAGTAGAACGTCCGGCGATGCTTCTTTACGGGATCAACGATATTAGAACTTTTTACGAAAATGATATTCGTTTTCTATCCCAGTT
This sequence comes from Rhodothermales bacterium, assembly GCA_965209015.1. Taxonomy (GTDB): domain Bacteria; phylum Bacteroidota; class Rhodothermia; order Rhodothermales; family Bin80; genus Bin80. Next base: position 2,234,819 of record OZ242367.1, read on the forward strand.
TTAATATTTATTCATGATAATATCATATAACTGGATTTCCCAGTACATAGACCATAAGTTGTCTCCCAAAGAGCTAGAGAATGCTCTTACTATGGTTGGCCTAGAAGTGGAACATGTGTCAGATATTAATTTGTTATTGAACGATGTCGTCGTAGGACGTATTCTATCTGTAAAACCACATCCTGATGCCGATCGTCTAACAATATGTACTGTTGATCTTGGGTATGATAAACCTGAACAGATTGTCTGTGGAGCTCCCAATGTTGCAGTTGATCAATGGGTTCCAGTTGCCTTAGTTGGTTCTAAGCTATCCATCAATGGGAAACAATATCGAATCAAAAGATCAAAGATCCGTGGACAAGAATCCAAGGGCATGATCTGCTCAGAGAATGAACTTGGAATATCAACTGACCATCAGGGAATCATGGTGCTCTCCGGAAATTGTACTGCCGGAGAGCCCTTGGAAGATTACTTACATCGAGAGCACTTAATTACGAACGATACAGTTTTTGATATTGCAATCACGCCGAATCGCCCCGATGCTACTTGTCACTTAGGAGTAGCCCGAGATCTATCTGCACTACAGAACGTCTCAGTGAAATTTCCAGAAGTTACACTTCCTGAGACAACGTCTGAGATAGCTGCTAACATTGAGGTCCAGATTGAGTGTCCAGATGTATGTAGTAGATATGTCGCGATGGTTGTTCAGGGAGTTAAAGTACAACCCTCACCTCTTTGGCTGAAACGAAGATTAGAATCCATTGGACTGCGATCAATAAACAACGTAGTTGATGCGACCAATTTTGTAATGTATGAGTGTGGACAGCCTCTCCATGCATTCGATTATGACCGAATTGATCAACAAAAAATTATCGTTCGTGAATCGTTGAGTGATGAAAAATTTGTCACACTTGATGGAAAAGAGCATACCTTGGAAGAAGGGGTTGTCTTGATTTGTGACGGAACAGAACCTGTTGCTATCGGAGGTGTTATGGGTGGGAAGAACTCTGAGGTAGATCAGAATACGAGCAACGTATTGATCGAAAGTGCTTGGTTTGATCCATCTCGTACTAGGTGTTCTGCAAAAGCACTGGGTATTTCGACAGATGCATCATATAGGTTTGAACGTGGAGTGGATACAAATCTTCAGCCTTGGGCAGCCATGCGTACCGCGCTGCTTATTGTTGAATTAGGAGGGGGAATGATTATCAATGGTGCTGTAGATGTTCATCCTGTACAAAATCCTGCTACCACCGTTGACCTGAGATTCTCGCGCGTAGCTCAAATTCTTGGTATCCAAGTTCAGCATCACAGAATCGTCCAAATCCTCACCTCGCTGGGATTCGATCCAATTGAGAAAAAAGATGGCGTGCTCACATGTAAGATCCCGTCCCATCGGCCTGATGTGAAACTGGAAATTGATTTGATTGAAGAGATTGTTCGTATCCATGGTTTTGAAAATATCAAGCTTTTGAAGCGGGGGACGGCACAAATGTCTGCTCCAATACCACGACCAGATGACCGATGGCGTGAACTTACGGTCTCTACTCTCATCGGTCATGGGTTCCGAGAGATTTACACAAATAGTCTGCTACCAGATGATATTGCCACTCAGTTTAGCCATGAAGTGATCGGAGCTAACTTTCCTCCGGCTCGTACCCTGAATGCAGTCTCTAAGTCCATGGACACCCTAAGGCCATCCCTATTACCCGGCATGCTAATGGTCATGCAACACAACGCAAACTATTCGCAGCGAGTATTAAGATTTTTTGAAATTGGCCATGTATTCCATAAAAGTGATCAACTTGCCACATATATCGAAAATTACTCGGAATATGCTGCTCTCCTACTGGGAGTTAGTGGCCCAGTAAGACCAGATAGTTGGGATCAAACTACTCGCATCACTGATTTCTTTGACCTTAAAGGTGATGTCTGTTCACTCTTGGATCAGTTGCTCCCTAGTAGCTTAGAGATGAAACCTAGCCATGTGCCCACAGAACTCACGGACTACCATATAACTCTCTATTCTGACGAGACTCGTGTTGGAACACTTGCAAAACTCTCTTCTAACCTCCAAAAACAATATTCTCTTCCCGATCCTGTTTTCTTTGCTGAATTCAACTGGACAAGACTGTTTCTTTTGAATGAACCTAGACCAGATCAAACTTACGCCTCTATATCATTTTTTCCCGTAGTGGAAAGAGATCTTGCAGTTACTGTTGACCGCTCTCAACCTGTCGCTGATATGATCAAGGTGTTAAAAGAAGTAGGACAACCGCTCCTCCAAAGCGTGAACGTATTTGACGTTTATACTGGAGAAGGTATTCCCATGGACCAAAAGAGCATAGCCTTTGGGCTTCGTTTTGGGACAAATCGAACCTTGCGTGATAAGGAAATTGACCAGGTGATGAAAAAAAATATTCAATCTCTATCTGATCAATTCAATGCAAAGCTCCGTAATTAAAGAGTGTTGTTCATATGATTAGTCGATTAATACATGGTAGCATCTCCCCACATAAAGTATGGGGCATCCTACTTCATCAACCCATACTGGAATTTCGCCAAGCTGAGTAGGGTCTCCGCAGGTATAGGCGGTCTGTCTGACCGCTTGAATCACATGAATGATTTCTCTTGATCGTTTGTGCTGCGTCGATGTCCCGGTCATGCTCATTAGAACTTATAGGACATACATACACAATTTGAATATCTAGGGGAAGTTTATTGACCCTGTTCTACACGCAGAACAGGTCTCGCTTAGAGTAAAGAAGCTGCCCATCTTCACGAACTGCCTGCCAGCCCTCGCATTATACTGGATCTTGGACTGTAATCTATTCCAACTGACATGGATAGATGCTTCGCGAGTTTCCTGTCTCTGAGCATATTCTTGATATTTAGACTCTCCATACCCGAGTTCTTGGCTCTAGTCAACCCGAGTATGGGAAAGTTTGTGTTGAATCTTTCCCGTTAAGAGACATGGCACTAGCGCAAACATATTGTGGCAAGCAACTGGGCAGATACCACCGATCAGTTGTGATATATATACTATAAGATTTTGGATTAGCCAAACTTACAGATCTAAACGGCATCCAAATTTCTATTCCATGCTCATCAGGGATTCGTCATCAAGTACAGGCAGAAGACACTGAGTCCCGACGATCTTTGCAAAGCATACTTTATTTTTAACGAGATCTGTAACCATCTCAATGCTGAGTTGGAGGAGCGTTATGGTCGATCTGACCATGAATATATTCTGTGAATCCTGCTCTTAACCTGAGTGTGTCCGCATTGGTCTATGGTTAATAGGTGTCTCTAGTCGTAAACATAGATGTGGGACAGGCAGGTCCTCGTCGTACTCCGCTGTCTCATGTGGAGGTGCTCCTTTGAGACTTAACAGAATATTATATTGAGTCTCAGCAGGAATAGTGTGCCTTATATATTCTGGCACCAGAGTGCAGGGAGAACAGTGCGCTGGATAAGAATTGATGGATATGGACATACAGCATTCTACCAGAATTACAACTACCCAAGAACTCAGTCTCGAGTTATTCCGATTCATATAACAGGATCCTGAAATTGAAACCAGAGACCATACTCATACCGATATATTGCATTAAGTGAGACACCTATATATCAAAATATATAAAGAGATTACTTATATTTACGTAAATTTGAATTATCATCTGCGGATGATTAACAACATAAATTTGACTTTCAAATGGCTGGAACTGCCCTTGAAATCAGGTAGTTTGTTGATTTTATGCAAAAAATTAAATGCTAAGTCCCTAAATCATATGCATTTGTTTATTTCCACTTGAACAATTATCTTATCTAATAGCGTATAACTCTTTATTCCAATGAACATTGCCATGACATCTGAAACGATGATATCCGAAATGCAACCCCAGGTTCTGCAATCTGATTCGCATCTTCCAACAGAGAGCGAGTTGGCCGTTCCGGCGGTTGCCGTACTGCGTGGCCCCGCTTTACTAAGGCAGTTACGGGATCATGTACAGGTTCTCGTGAAAGAGCTTGATCGTCTTCAAGTAAAGAATCAGAAGCTTACCGAGCGAATTGCTGAACTTGAGTCTTCTGGGATGCAGAACTTAGCATCCACGAATCTTACGTTTGAAGAGAACAGAGAGCAACTACTTACCCGAATTAACAGCTTTATTGAGGCCATCGATAGCTACTTAGCCACTGAACAGGAAGAAACTGACCAATGAAACAAGAATCAATTACGGTTCGGATCTTGGATCGAGAATATCCCCTGTTGGTAGACAGCAGTGATGTTGCTACAATACGTAGTTTCGCCGAGGATGTGAGCCAGCGAATGAGAGCCTTCAAAGAGCAATTCCCTGATCAGCCAGATTTAGTGGCGGCTGTATTCATCTCCATGGAGTTGGCAGAAGAACTTCTTGGCGCGCGGGAAACTCTCAATGTCCTAATGACTGCGATTGACCGAGAGACAAACTATTGTGAACAACAAGTCTCTCAGGCCCTGAGGTACACTTCTGTTGCTGAGGGATAACGGAACCCAATTGAACTAGGTCTGTATCCCTCGCTCGCGAGCGCCCGTGGCGGTTTAGGCATGTGAACCGTCAGTATCATTTATAGGGCGTTGACTTCGCGCTCGGACACTAGGCCTCAACCTTAACAGGTCGTAACCACGCAGAGGACCGTGGAAGGGTTTGAGCAACGCCCAATCCTGTAGATCAGGGTTCACACCAGCCGCTGCGGACGCTCGCGAACCTAAAGGAACCCTTCCTTATTCGAACGGTATCTCTCCTATTATTAACTAACTATGAATAAATGGACGGCATGCAAGCCGTCCTGCTGTTAACCGTTTTTATCGTAGCATTTTGTGGGGGACTCGGTGTTGCATGGTGGATCTTAACTTCGAATTCTCGCAATGTGCTCAGCAAGGCGCGCCGAGACGCGTCATCAATCATATCCTTGGCGGAGACGGAGTCCGAAAATCTGAAAGCGAGAATTGTTAAAGATGCAAAAGCAACACTTGAATATGAACGCACTGAACTTGACTCCAAACAGATTGCTCTTAAGCGAGAGCAGGAAGATTTTGAAGCGGATAAGCGACGACTCAAACAAAAAAATGATCGTCAGCGAAAAAAACTCAACAGCAGGAATCGGCGCCTAAATAAAAGACAGAATGTGTTGCACGAAGCAACACAAACTATTGAACTATTGCAGGCAGAGAGTGAGAAGGCAAACCGTCAAGCTGATGATCTGCTAACTGAGGTAAACAAGATGTCTGAGAAGGCAGCCAGACATCTTGCCAGTCTGGACGCCAAGGAGGATAATCTAAATTCCGAACACACGAGGCTTAATTCGCTCATCAATGATCGGATTAAAAAGCTTGAAGAGATTGCAAATCTATCAGCCGAAGACGCACGTCTCCACTTGCGCGAAGAACTTCTTGAAAAAGCAAAAGAAGATGTCGCGCTGGAGTTGTTGGAACTGCGGGATCAAGCCAAAACCATCGCAAGAGATGAGGCGCATAAGATCATTCTCACAACCATGCAACGCCTCGCATCGGATGAAGCTGAATCTCATTCCGTATCGGTTGTACCCATCACATCCGAGGACATCAAGGGACGTGTGATCGGTCGCGAAGGACGAAATGTTATGGCATTTGAAGCAGCAACAGGAGTTGACCTGCTCGTTGATGATACCCCCGGTGCAATCGTAATCAGTTCTTTTGATCCCTTCCGACGTGAAATCGCTCGTCTAGCTTTAGTTAAGTTGATACGAGATGGGCGTATTCATCCCGCAAGCATTGAGCGTTTTGTGGCTAAAGCCGAGAAGACAATTCAAGATGAGATTCTGAGCATTGGAGAGCGTACCCTTCTTGATCTGAAGCTACGAGGGATGCACAAAGATCTCTTATCTATTGTGGGGAAGATGAAGTACCGCGCTAGTTATGGGCAAAATTTACTCAGGCATAGTGTTCAGGTCGCCCGCCTCTGCTCAATCATGGCAGCGGAAATGGGCCTTGATTCCCAAATGGCTCGACGCGCTGGCTTATTGCACGATATTGGGAAAGTACTCCAAGAATCCGCTGATCGCTCCCATGCAATTGTTGGCATGGAGTACTGTAAGCGCTTCAAAGAACACAGACACATCTGCAATGCTGTCGGGGCCCACCATGATGAGATCGAAATGACAACTCTTTATGCCCCTATTGTCCAGATATGTGATGCGATCAGTGGGGCAAGACCAGGAGCTCGACACATTCGCCGTGATGAGTATATTGAACGTTTGCAGGATATGGAAGCAATTGCAATGTCATTTGATGGTGTCACGCTAGCCTACGCAATTCAGGGAGGACGTGAACTCCGAGTCATTGCACAATATTCAAAAGTCTCTGACCAAGGAACTCGGGATCTAGCAGATAAAATTTCTTTGCGTATCCAAAATGAATTGACCTATCCGGGCCAAGTGACTGTTACCGTAATTCGAGAGATTCGTAGAACTTCTGTGGCCCATTAATAAATCGTTTCCCGTTTATTGTCTACTCCCTCTGATCGGTTGCGTATGAGACATCGCCACAGAACGTGCACATCAAATTGCTAATGATCATCTCACATTGACACGGTCATATTGATCTTCCCTACCGTGTGACAAGGTATGCAGAAGACATTAGTCAGAATACCTTCGGTGGGGATTTTGATCACTCAAGGGTAATCGCAGGTAGACTCAACGCCCTGTTCATACCAATCTATATTCCCAGTGCACGCCAAGATATTTCTGGATTAGTTTAGCTTCTGGCTGATTGATATGATTGAAGGATTCATTGTTCAGGCGCCAGATAAGTTTGCTTTGGTTGACCGATCCTCCACCCTGGCTGCACACAAGAATGCTGGACTCTTTTTCATCCCTATGGGTATAGAGAATGGTACTCCGATTCAGAATTTAGAAGATCTTCGTACTATTACTCTCGTGGGATCCGCTATATATTACCCTGACATATGGTCGGGATAATCACATTTATGATTCATCCTACGACTCAACCCGAACATGGGAAGGCCTTAGCCTATTCGGTGAGTAAGTCATAGATCATATGAGTCGCCTTGAAATTATCATAGATATATCACATTTGACGGAATCGTAAGATACATCCCGATCAGTGTTTTGCTAAAAAAGGGAGTTATCCGCCGCAAATATCTGCTCATTTTGTCCACAGCGTACTTATTAGATGCGTTCAGTGGTCATAAACATGTCCAGATTCGATGTCTGGAAGAGTTCATTGTCCGATCCGCGAAGAGTATCAAGTGGTGTACCAAAGGGGAAGTGGGAACGGAAATTCTTTCCTTGGGATCGGCAGGTCGGGGATCCCCCTTTCCCCCTCCCCTTCTTTTCGATCCAGTCCTCAATCACTAAACGCTCGGACGCTTTGATTAACGCACTCAATTCGACAACGCATCCCTCTGAAAATCCTGAAATGATTAGGTAACATGGATCTCTTCGGTCAACTTCTTGAAATCATAGATAATCTCCGATACCTCCCACGCAAGGCCATACTGAGAAGCCCCCTAAGATCTTGAATCTGTATCAATATGGATCGATTGATTAGTTGATGAAAATGCATCACGCATGCACCCAAATAAAATAAACATCAAAACTGAGTCTGAACCTAATCCATCTCATGACCGTTCATCCTAAGTCTAACACTCTAACCACTTAAAAGGCCGTAGACCCTTAATATTTAATGACTCTCCGATAATGCGTACTTATCTTACAATGGTTCTGTGTTTTTCTTGTTTTGTCATACCCTCCATGCTCATGGCACAAGCAACATGGGAGTTAGCATGGAGTGACGAATTTGACTATACCGGTCTTCCAGATCCCGCCCGTTGGTCGTATGATGTTGGTGGTAACGGGTGGGGAAACTTAGAAGAACAATATTATACGGAAAACAGAGAAGAGAATGCTAGAGTTGATGGAGATCACTTAATCATTGAAGCCAGAAAAGAATCCTGGGGTGGGAGGAGCTATACCTCTGCGAGGCTGGTCACGAAAGAGAAAGGGGACTGGACCTATGGGCGCATTGAAGTCCGCGCACAGCTCCCCTTCGGAGTAGGCACTTGGCCCGCAATCTGGATGCTCCCCACCAATAGCCCTTACGGAAATGGTGGATGGCCTGATACCGGTGAAATAGACATTATGGAGTATGTGGGATATGACCCAGGATTTATTCATGGAACCATTCATACCGACATCTACAATCATTTAAGTAATTCTCAAAGACGTGGTTCAATCCCAATCTCCGAAGCATCCGATGCATTCCATGTTTATGGTCTCGAGTGGACTCCTCAAAAATTAGAGTTTTCCGTTGATGGAACGGTGTACTGGACTTATTCTAAGGACCAGAATACTTGGCAAGGATGGCCCTTTGATCAGGATTTTCATTTGATTCTGAATATTGCCATTGGAGGTACTTGGGGAGGATTTCGGGGGATTGATGACAATATTTTTCCCCAAACAATGCTGGTTGACTATGTCCGAGTGTATCAGAATATTGGTATTCCTGAGGTAAGTTTAGAGATTCCTCTGAATGTGGAAGTCGGGGGCACAGCTGCATTTTCTGGGACTTCTTCCGACACGGACGGTCAAGTGCAGACAATTGAACTCTATCAGGGGGATGGCCTCGTTGCAACGATTCGTGATGCAACCGCTCAGTGGAGTACTTCAATTGATGGTGTATCGGAAGGATGTTACTTTCTCCGAGCTGTTGCAATTGATGACGGAGGGTGGAGAGGAGAATCCGAAATGATACCATTGAATGTTGGGAGTTCATGCATGAACAATTCGCCCTACCTGCTCCGTCCTCATCCCATTAGTGAACGAATTGAGGCGGAGTATTTTGATTTGGGTGGTCCGGGGGTGGCATATCGAGATTTGACCCGTACGAATGATGGTAATATTATTCGACTTGACGAGGGGGTTGATCTCTATGCAACAACTGATGGTACTGGCTATCATGTAGGAAATACTACTCGGCGAGAATGGGTAAGTTATACCGTACATGTAGATCAGGCAGGAATCTATGATCTCCGTGTAAGACTTGAGAGTCAGACAGACATCGTTTCTTTTTCTGTTGAATTTGACGGCGTAGATAAAACTGGCCCTTTTGAATTTCAAAACCAGAGAAATCAATTCCAAACTGTACGAGTTAACCGGGAGGAAGGGCTCACCTTAGAGGAGGGAACGCAGGTGATGAAGTTGAATATAGGACGTGGGATTCCAAATATAAACTGGTTACAGTTTCGACTAAGATCACCTGTTCATCGCGAGGAGCTCCCCGAAAATAGTCAGACCCGCCTATTGCGAAACTACCCGAATCCCTTCACACATCATACGACAATCAACTATCAGGTAGGCAGACCCGGTCCGGTACTCTTGGAGTTGTATAACGCACTAGGGCAACGTGTTCGCACCTTGATAAATAACTATCACCAAGCAGGTGAATATTCAGCTATATTGTCTGGAGAGGGCCTCAGCACGGGTATTTACTTCTATAAACTTACCGCAGATGTTACCGCTCATCAAATACTTCAGTACCTTGGCCCCTGATCTTTAATCCACCTTCCTCAAATCCACTTAGCGCTGCCCCGAACCCTGCAAGACTTTGAAGCCTGCTATTCAGTGGCCACGATGCACCACGAAGTACTGATTCTATCAGGGTTCGCCGATTTAGGTGGTCCTTCATTCGTTTGGCCTGATTTAAGCCAAAACGTCTGGTCAACTGTTGAATCAACACCGGAATAATTTCGGGCTTCAACTCTGGATACGTGAATTTCTACAGAAAATTTGTATATTTTCTTTTACCACTACGTAAATTTGGCGGATTATCCGAACAAATCGCTTAGAAAGCAGTAACTACCTCCCATTAAAAAATCGTTCAACATTAGAAACCTAATACCTGTTAAACTATGAGTATTACACTTCACAATCTCACCGCAGCAACTAAATTTCGTGCAAACCACATTGATACGATTGATCCGCCTGATCTTGAAGATCACTTTGCAGAAAATACATTTAGTATCGATGAAATGCGAAAGCGGTTGCCTAAGGAGGTCTTTCAGGGAATGGTGAACTGCATTACAAAGAGTTCTCCAATCGCTACGCATCATGCTGAAATCGTGGCTTTAACTATGAAAGAGTGGGCGTTGGAGCGCGGTGCGACACATTTTGTTCATTGGTTTCAGCCCCTTACAGGTGGAACCGCTGGCAAACACGATAGCTTCATCAATCCAACGATTGTTGGTCAAGCAGTCACATCCTTGAGCGGAAAAGATCTCATCCAAGGTGAACCGGATGCTTCAAGTTTCCCCAATGGTGGACTTCGAGCTACTCACGAAGCCCGTGGGTACACTGTGTGGGATCCTTCCTCTCCTGCTTTTCTGGTTGAGAATAAAAATGGAAGTTACCTTGCGATTCCAACTTGTTTCGTATCATGGACTGGAGAGGCACTTGACCATAAAACTCCGCTCCTACGATCAATTGATGCACTAGACCGTCAGGCGCGTCGTGTTCTTCGTATGCTCGGTGATAACGCAGAGCGTGTTCATACAACCGTAGGTGCAGAACAAGAATACTTCCTGATTGACGAGGAATACTATTATCGTCGATCCGACCTAGCTAGCACAGGTCGTACCCTCCTGGGTGCTCCGCCTCCCAAGGGACAGCAGTTAGATGATCATTACTTCGGAGAAATTCCAAGCCGGATTCTCGCCTGTATGCTTGACACTGAAAAAGAGCTTTACCGACTTGGAATTCCAGTCAAAACTAGGCACAATGAGGTGGCTCCAAGTCAATATGAGGTTGCTCCGGTTTTTGAGACTAGTGGTATTGCCTCTGATCATCAACAATTGATCATGATTACGCTGAAGCGTATTGCACGTAAGCATGGGTTGGTTGCACTCCTTCATGAGAAGCCCTTCGCTGACCTGAATGGCTCAGGTAAGCACATTAACTGGTCTATCTCTACTGATTCCGGTACGAACTTGCTTGATCCTAGCTCAACTCCTCATGAGAATCTCACATTTCTAGTTTTCTGTACCGCAGTAATCCGTGCCGTCTACAGACATCAAGATCTGCTTCGTATCTCTGTCGGCTCTGCTGGGAATGATCACCGCTTAGGTGCAAACGAAGCTCCACCCGCAATTCTGAGTGTCTTTCTGGGAACTCAACTTTATGATCTATATCAAAAACTGATCAAAGGAGAAGAACTCACTTCTGCCAAAGATACAGACCTGTTCTTGGGCGTCAGCATGTTACCTCTAATACCTAAACATGCTGGTGACCGTAACCGTACGTCTCCCTTTGCCTTTACGGGTAACAAGTTTGAGTTCCGCGCCGCTGGATCCAACCAGTCCTTGGCTTTTCCGAATGTTGTACTGAATGCCGCTGTAGCTGAATCCCTGCGAGATTTTGCAAACAGTCTGCGAGATGCTCTCAGAGGAAAGGATAAAAATGACTCCCAAGTATTCAAGAAAACTGTCTTAGGGCTTCTATCGGATATATCAAAAGAGTGTCAGACGATTCTATTTGAGGGAGATAACTATGCCAACGCATGGCATGAGGAGGCTGAGAAACGAGGACTATTAAATCTGCGCACTACCGTGGATGCACTCCAGCACATGGACTCTGAGAAGAATACATCGCTTTTCTCAATCTTCGGTATTCTAACCGCCGCTGAATTGAAAGCTCGCAAAGAGATAGCACTGGAACAGTATGAAATTGCACTTGATATTGAAGGATATACCCTTGAGAAGATAATTAGGACGCAAGTGATTCCAGCCAGCTTCGCATACTTGAATGAACTTACACGGATTGCATCTCAAACCAAGTCCATCGGTATGGTAGTGAAAGATGATTCACCTTCGGTTCATACGGCAAGTTCTGTCAATCGACTACTCCGAGATTTAGTTAGCGCAGTCGACGAATTAACTGAGCAATTGAACGTACATATTGAAGATCTTGAAGAAAATGCTTTGCACAAGAAGGATAATCTAATTCCTGCTATGTTAAAGGTGCGCAAAGCTGCGGATCAACTTGAAGGAATGATCCCCAAAGATAAGTGGCCGCTACCCAGCTACAGTGAAATTCTTTTCGTGAATTGATTTGAATGTATACACGCGGGATCCTCAGTCGGTAGACGGGGATCCCGCAGGCTCGTCTGGATCTTCTGTCCTCTCTATCCAGGTGACTAACTCTGTCTGGTTTTTTCGTTTTAAATCTGGCACGGTCGTGTCGGTCGCAGGATAGCCCACCGGAAATAGGATGTATGCCCTCTCATTGCGAGGACGATGGAGAATTTCGCTGAGAAATTTCATTGGGCTTGGGGTATGGGTCAGCGTGGCCAGCCCCATTGAGTGAATTGCTGTGATGAAAAGACCACACGCAATTCCGCAACTTTCAGGAACATAGTAGTTTTTCTTTCCATCATCACCAAGGTTCTTTGCGAAACAAATCACCAGCCAAGGTGCGATCTCTAAGAAGGGCTTCTGCCAATTAGTGCCGAGCGGTTGTAGAGCACTCCGCCACTCATCTGACATTCGCCGCTCATAACTTTCACGCTCCTCTGCCTCAGCTGCACTTCGAATTGCCGATTTGACCTCTGGATCATTGATGGCAACAAAATGCCACGGTTCGCGATGTGCACCGCTGGGAGCTGTTCCTGCGGTTAGGATCGCTTCTTGGATCAATTCGCGAGATACAGGTCGATTGCTAAACGTGCGTACGGATCGCCGTCTTTGCATGAGCGCACGAAATCGCTGAGCATGTGCCAACATCTCTTCAGTGGACTGCTTGGTGAACTGCAGGGGTTGCTGAGGGTATGTCTCCATCTTTACGGTGCAAGCCGTCCAAGCGTTCGAGGAAATGGTATCGTTTCGCGAATGTGTTCCAGACCACAAATCCAGGCTACCGTACGTTCCAAGCCTAAACCGAAGCCACTGTGCGGTACTGTTCCATAGCGGCGAAGATCAAAATACCACTCAAATGCATCCTCAGGTAGATGATGACGCTTTACCTGTTCCTCTAAAAAGCTGAGATCATCCGCACGTTGCCCCCCACCGATAATCTCTCCAAATCCCTCAGGAGCCAGAACATCCATTCCAAGAGCCAAGCGATCATCATCTGGATCTCGCTTCATATAAAACGCTTTGACGGCTTCTGGATAGCGATGTACAATGATCGGGCAATCAAAATGCCATGTTAATAGGGTTTCATCACTTCCACCAAAATCGTTTCCCCACTCAAATGCCATAGCAGATTGCGCCCAATTTGGCAAGTTCCGCAATGCTTCTTCAATTTGATCAAGTCGAGTATTTATCTGGATGTCTCGTGCATCAATACGACGCTTTTTCCACTCCTTCACACGCGCATAATTTTCTCGGTTTGACGCCTGTTCGTGTTCCAAATCTGACTTTTCACTTCGTAACTGTTCTTGCTTGGTTTCGACGATTTTCCGAGTTTTATCATCTTGAAGGAGCTTGACTGCTTCGCTGTAGGTCAATCGTGGAAACGGCGCCTGAACACGGCGCAGGGCATCAAGATCTCTATCCAAAAGCTCCAGTTCACCCTTACAGTCTTGAAGTGCATCCGTTGCAATACGGACCAGAAAGTCCTCTGCAAGCTTCATGTTCATTTCCAGATCATAGAACGCCATTTCTGGCTCTATCATCCAGAATTCGGTCAGATGCCTCCGCGTTTTGGATTTTTCCGCCCGGAAGACAGGACCAAAAGTATAGATCTTGTTAAACGCCATAGCCATAACTTCCCCATGAAGCTGACCACTTTGGGTCAAGTAGGCTGGACTTCCAAAATAATCTATCTCAAAGAGCGTACTGGTACCTTCAACTGCATTTTTTGTCAGAAGCGGAGCATCCATCTGAAGAAAGCCACGCTCTTGGAAAAAATTATGAATGCTCATAATGATGCGATTTCGTACGCGCATCACCGCCCAGGGGCGTCGGCTGCGTAGCCACAAATGACGGCGATCCATTAAGAATTCCACGCCGTGTGTCTTTGGTGTAATGGGATAATCCTCGGCGATCTGAAGAATTTCGACCTTTGAAACTTGAATTTCTACCCCTCCAATCTGTCGCTCATCCTTTAGAACTTCCCCTTCAAGCACTAATGAAGTTTCCTGTGTGGCGGCAGAGGCATTCGCCCATGAGGAAGCATCAACATTCGTCTGATTTACTACACACTGAACCAGTCCCGTTCCATCTCGCAGAACCAAAAAGAGCAAGGCCTTGGAAGCACGCTTTTGTTGCAACCAACCTTGCAGGGTTATGACCGTCCCAATCTGCTTTTTGAGTAAGTCTATTGTTGTGGTTTGCACGTCAAAAGCTATTCGAAATTCTTTGAATCCAATTGGGAAGTTTCCGCTCCCCTGCAACGGAGGAATGAATTAACTCAAAATCGCCAAATCCATCTAAGTCAGCAAAGACAAAATCTGCTTGCCCTTCGCCAGGAATATTATTGTACTTCCAAATTTCGTATGGCTTGCGGCCTCGCTCGTACATATGAGATTCAATCACGGTAGGCCTGCCATATCTGAGGAGTACATTTCCTCTATCGGTCTCCCATCCTTCCACGCGCTGAGCAGAGTATCGCTCATTCGCATACATCAGAAGGCTGTAGAATTCGTCTCGAAATTCATTGACTCCTGTGTCTGGGGTTGGATCACGAACATTCCACAGGTCCATTAATAGCCTTCTTCTCTCATCTAAATCCTTGACACGCCGGATCCGTCTGGATTCCTGATCTGTTGCGATCACTCGTAAATGGTCCAGTCCCCTCTCAACTTCTTCCTCTGGCATACCTGCATAAGTGCTAGTCTCAAAAGTCGCAGTCTCGGAGACGAGAGTAGTCCGCAGAGAATCAACTGAAGGATTGAAGACAAAAAACTTGCGGCTCTGCTCCACCATTGATTCATTGGCACGATTGAGGGTTACGATGCGCAGAAAATAAGTCCCCGAACGGAGTGTCGTCAAGTCAAATGAGCCAACCAAAATATCGGTCGGTCGCACGGAACGTATGGAGCGTTTCTGAAGCTCTTGAATGGAGGTAGACCTGTTTGCTTCCGTTACATAAGTGAGCAGTGTATATTCATCATCAGGGGCTACACAAGCAGTACCATAGGCTTCCGCATAATAGAATAAATTTTCTGATCCTTCCCCATATAGCTGATTGGCATTCGGGAGGACTGACAGCCCATTTTTATAAAATGGATCTTCTCGATCATCTGAACGCATAATTCCGGAAGCGAGAGTGATATCGGAAATCGAACATTTATCCTGCTGGCTATAATCTGGAATCACTAGTTCACGACTTGCACGCAGAGGATCTTGATCTGGAGCAGATAAATTAGCCTCTAGCTCATACTCGCCCGGAGTGACAGTGAGTCGTATCTGGCGAAGAAATACTTGCCCCTCCTGGATTACAGAGGTATCTCGCAATGAAAAGGTCAGATCGTTTTCTTGTGACCAGACCGGGGTATCGGATGTCAGGTTCAAATCGGCATCCGATGAGCGCAGAAGCTTTAAGCTAAGTGGTAAGACCGAACGATACGTGGAGTCATTGGTAACATATTTGAGAGAACTCGCCTCAATAGCCATATAGAGTTCAACCAGTGACTTTTGATCATCATAAGCAAATGAGGCATAGTCAATTCCAATCTGTGGTCCCCGTTGGGCCATCCCGTTAACCGCAGTCAAGAATAGACCGGTAAGAATTACTATACGGCGAATGCAATTCATGAACTGAGTATATACCAGAGGTTTTATCTTTGTGATATGCTTCTGGAGTATTCCATAAGGTCACAGCCTACCTTACGAGTAACTCCTTATCCTGTTCGATACATCTGAGAACATCTATTTCCGTCTCTATCATGATGATCCGGTGCTATTGAGAGCGAAGTACACGAGAGATATCGGGTGGGGTCCAATCTTGCGGTTTGATCCACTTACCGTCCTCACGAGCGTAACTTCCCGGACCAAATTTTCGCAGATTTGCCTCATCCACCTCACGGAGTAATTCCTCATCTTCAATCCCAAAGGCAATTAATGTGCCCACTGTGACAACGGATATATCTGCACAGCCATCTGCCACCCCCTCAAGATCAACTGGCTTATCTGATGCGAACTCACATGATTCAATGCTCACTTCTTGCCCCATGACCTCTACCGAAATTCCAAGAGCATGTATGGTTTCCAGCGCTTCTTCAAGGATAAGGCGAGCACGAAGAGATCGTGTATGTGCATCAGGAATTCTAACCTCGGTTGGGGTAGCCTGACCAGCTTTCTCCATAAAGGTTTTGACGCGCTGATAATGCATTGTAGGCATTGTATACAAAGGGGATTTTGATGAAATTAGCAAACTGATCACATTATGAGGCTAGACACTTCGCTGTTTAATTTGAAAAGTTGGCTCTTCGCACTTAAGAGTGGTTTAATTGATTTCGGTAGCCCTCTGGATACATATCTAACCCTCCGAGATAGAAGTAAATCGCAGTGGCGAACCGCATGGCCGCTAAACCCTCGTGCCATGCCATATCCTTAACTCCATAATATGTTGTTGAGACCGCTGCTAACCGAAGCGACAGATGTTGGACGAGATTCGTATCCGCCATAGAAGAAGAGCTTTTCTACGGCGTACAGCAAGTACCGAATTCCTCATATAACAGGCCGGTGATCCATGAACACATGATCAAGGTGCTGAAACGAAAATATACGTCTGAATCTGTGGAATTTTAGTTTCAGTTAGACGATAATTCTTCAAATAAAGCGTCATATTGTGCCACATGAACCGACCAATCTAAGCGATCCACAATCCCCCGAAGTGTCTCAGGAGGAAGGGAGCGCTCTTCGCCCGTTAGCATTGCTTTGAGAATCGCAAATAGTTCTTCCTCACTATCGTAAAGAATGGGAGCATGCAGTAGAGGTCTGTGGAGGTTAGAAGGGATCAATTCTGGATAACTCAACCGATTTGGTAATAGTGGATGACACCCGCAATAGATGGCTTCCAACATTGCAATACCAAAAAATTCGTGAATCGCCATGGAAACTACGATGTCGGCCCGATGAAGGAGCCGACTGTATTCCTCAAAATTTTCCGCATACCCGTAATGAAGAATTCGCTCGGCATAACGCTCAAACGCAACATCAAATTCAGACGGTTGTTCTTCAAAACGTTTGCCAGCCAAGATCAGACGAAATCTACAACCGGCATCGTCCAGACGATTCATCAACCTGAAAAATGCACTTGGATTTTTATCGTACTCCCATCTCTGATTCCAGAGTACGATAGGTGGACCGTCGCTTATTTCTGAGGTACTGGCATAGCGTGCATGGGCCTGAAGATCCATTCCCAGATGCATCACCTTGCTCTTTGTACGAATTTCTGATACTGTGTGCAAATGGGTATAATCTGGAAATACACGTAGTAACCCAGGGAGAGCTCGTATAAATTCGTTATAGTGAAATTCTGTGTTAAAGACAATCTGATCCGCTGCAAGACACGAAAGGTAGTTGATATATGCATAGGACAGATCTCTCTCTTGTTCGGTGGACAACGGGTACGTTAGCTGATTCTCGTGCACATAATATACGACCGGGATATTCCCAATCTCTCTTCGAACCAATGCCAGAAATGCTGGAACATTGACCATGCTAGAAGCCAGAATTATATCCGGTTGGAAGCCGTCTCCAATCACCTGTCTAGACTTCCGTGCCAGTGTTTGGGCACCTCCTTGGAGCCTCCATTTCCAAAACCTGGCTGCCATGGTGACAAGGTGATATTCATGGCAACTATTTCGGATGAGACCATCTACAAAATTCCGGTGAGAGCCACCATACCAGGGCTCAAGCACCAATACGTTCATCTCTTTCACTGTTTCGCTCCTTTCTGGGGGCCAATCTTTTTCTGTATCTCCTCCTCTTCCTGCTCTGTGAGCGGGCGAACGATCGCCAAGTCACGAACTTGTAGTAAATCTCTGAGTGTGTTTTCCATAACCTCCTCAGAAGAAACAGGAGCAGTCTCACCGGGTGGAATTTGAATTTCGCGACCACGTAATTTCACAGAGATTGCTTGCTTATTCGTGTTTTTGATGATCATGCCCTTACGTTGCCGGACTATCATGATTTTTTGGGGTCAGATTTAATAATAGTATACGACTAATTTATGTTAAGGCTATGAAAACTTCGCAAAATCGGCCACATAATCTTCAATACACAATATTTGTTTGGCCATAGAAATTTCCCTTTCTGCATTTGATGCAATCACAACCAAGAGCCCTGCACTCTGGGCATCTTTTACTACGTTTTCGACCATGTTTCTCCCATATCTATCTAGTCCCAACATTGGTTCATCCAGTAGAAGAAGTTTGGGTTCATGGAATAATGCCGCTGCAAAGCGAGCTCGCTGCTGCATACCCGTAGAGTATGCTTTCAGAGGTTTACCCAAGTTTATTGACAGACCAACTCTTAATGCAACTCCTTCAATTTGTGTTGCATTCGAGTTCATGGATCTAGTCCGTCCAATAAATTCAAGATTCTCGCGTAACGTTAGATCCTCGTATACATTCACATACGGTGCCACCAGTCCTACATGTAAAGGACGAAGCTCCCTCGGAATATTACGTTGAAAAAGTACGAACTTCACTTCGCCATTCGTCGGTTGAAGGATCCCCGCTAAAATCTTGAGTAATGTTGATTTGCCCGAACCATTCGCACCCGTAATTGCAAGTATATCCCCCGAGGTCAGCTCCAGATTCACGTCATCAAAAATCCGTCTATTTCCATAACTATGGCCTATACCTCGGACCTTTAGGCTAATCATCTTACTCGAGCACTAAATATTGATCTCAGCATCCGTCGACCTCATATCAACAGCCTCCTTGGATGGCCTGAGTATCATAATGATATACGAACCCGTGCATGCTAATCTTGAATTAGATGAGAAATTATATAATATCGAGAATTTTTAGGGCCATCAGAAGTACTGCAATCCCCATTACAGCACGAATGATCTTTTCGCCTCGTTTCACCGCGAGCTTAGCGGCAATAAAAGCTCCGGTGGCATTCCCTGATGCTAACGTTAACCCCAGCCCCCAATCTACCTTCCCAAGAATTGTAAACATGAATAGTGCAGGAACGGTGTAAAGTAGAACCACAGAGATTTTATGGATCGTGGTAGTTAGCAGGTCCAAGTTCAGGAGATGATAAAAAACTGCCATGAGCAAAAACCCGACGCCCAGTTGAATGAATCCACCATAAAAGCCAATCAAGAGGAGGGCTGGACCAGTCCAAACTGAACTCCTCTCAACTTGATCTGAAAAACGATCTCGGCGTGGAATCAACATTGACAAAACGACCGCTATCAAGAGAATAGCTAGAATTTTTTCAAACAAGGCATCTTCAATCTTTGTTGCCGTGAAGGCGCCAGATATGGCTCCGGGGATCGTCCACAGAGCGAAAGACATACTCTTTCGGAAGCGAGTTTTCTTATCGGATGTGAACGAGAGAGTAGCCGATATATTTTGAACTAAAATCGCGACACGATTCGTCCCATTGGCTGCCCCGGCATCCAGCCCAACCAGAATGAGTATAGGAAGGGTAATGGTTGAGCCTCCACCTGCCAGCACATTCATGATTCCTGCACTCACCCCTGCGAAAAAGAGAATTAGCAAGGCAAGAAATTCCGGCATCAATTGCCTAGCGGCGGATCATTGCAATCGTCTTCATCTTGCCTTCAAGACTTGACCGTTCATGTGAGATCTTAAATCCACTTGGGTGACGCCACTCGTCCAATGCTTCCACACTGATCGCCGGATCACGCACAATAAAATTCATGACTTGGCCACGATAGACCGCATCCTCAGTAATCACTTTCTTATCGTTGTTATAGAAAACAATGGAGGCACGAGCTTCATAGGAACCGTCATCCTCCCACGCCTCACGGTGAGACTCGGGTAGCAAATCCCATACAAATCGGTTACGGACCGCTTTATTGAGGAGGGGGCTGATCCGTGGCTTCCAGAATGATACCAGCGGACCAATGTCGGGAACAATAGCCGTCATGTTAAGCCGATATTCGGGTACTAAATCATCTGGACGCAACAGACCAAACAATCCACTCAGGATCACACTATTCTCTAAGAGGCGGCGTTGTGCCCCCGTAGGGAGCCCCTCAAAATCTACTGCACTGAAGAATGGATCCGGTACAAATCGTTTGCGAGCAGCCATCAAGGGCGCCGTATAAACGCTCTTAGCCAACTTCACACTATCTTGGATGCTTTCTGATCCAAATATTTGCTCGAGCTTTTCCGTTTCATCTCGTCGAATAATTTCAAGGAGATGGTCTACAATTTCTCGACGACCGGGAATTAACTGATGAAAATAGTTGAATGTCGTCTTGGAACGATAATCAAAAACATCGGGCGCAAATGGATTACCCCCGCTCACCATATAGTTGGCCGATGCAACCAAGACTGCAAATCGGTCGTCAATAATACTCCTACCTTTCAAGACTCGGAACCGATTGAGGAAGCGGAATCCATGATCTCTTCCATTCGTGAATTTATCTCTTGGGCTTGCTCATTCGCTTTTGCCACAAGTGCCTCCCCGTCGGACTTGGCGCCTTCATTCTCTTCTGAATCTTTAATCAGGTCTGTCAGACTACCCACTTGTTTGGCCAACTCTTCTAAATGAAAGGTTACCCTACGTCTTAGCCGACTGCCTTCCTCGGGAGCGAGAAGGAGTCCCAGCGTGAACCCGACTCCCCCTCCCATCAAAAGCCCCAAACCCAGAGCACGCGTTACATCTCCGAGGCCATAATTTTTGGACATCACTTTCGGATAGTTATCTGACTGTCTAAGGACAATTAGTACATCATGAAACACTCAATCCACCGACAAGCCACTAATCTAACGAGTTCGCTTCTTGTGGCGATTTTTACGCAGTCGCTTCTTGCGCTTGTGCGTGGCAATTTTATGACGCTTACGTTTTTTGCCGCAGGGCATTCGTATGGTGAATATCAAGTTAGAGGGTTACCAATTACAATACGCCTTTTACTTGATACCTGCTTTATCTGTTCCATGCTTGAACATTTGTCATCTTTGTACTCTTGGGATGCTATGATTCCAGAAAATCCCCGGTCAAACGAACAACTCCGAACCTTGGGATATATTGCTTGCGTTGATTCAATCAAAGGAATTTTGACATCTTTATCCGTCCTCTCCCAGACGATCCTATGGTTCAAGAGGAACTGATGCTCATCTTCCACGATGGTAAACTGCGCCAGTTGAACACATGCGAAAATGAGGCGACGAATGGTCTCCCGCATTAGACGCACATCCGTCGGGAACTCAACATTGGTTTTGACGACCTTGGAATCCGCTCGCGTCTTCGAGTCATCCTCCTTAGTTATGACCGACCACTTTACATCCCAAGTCTACCGCGAGTTGGTTGACGCCTACCAAGATCTCCGGAGAAAGTGCGTAACCATTATCCCGGATCGTTTGCCGATTGTACTTCGTTGAGTCGTCGTTACTGTACCCCATCATTTGGCACAAGACCAACAACTGATTCGCCAAGAGCTCCAGACGATCATAATCACAGTTGATGGCTTGCCGCAATCCCGCCAAGACCAAAATCCGCCACAAATCCATGTCAGGACGTCCATGATCCTTCCGTACAGCAGGATTATATCCCTCTTCTAAAAGACGAAACAATCGTTCCCGAGTGGATGCATTCCCAAAAATGTACTGTAATCCTTACACGTAGGCAATCACACATCCCGATTGGCGAGGTCAAGTTTAATGTCTTCAATCGGAACAGTGTTGATCTCATATTGCTCTGGATAAACGATTCGCATGAGGGAAAAGGCTTGAAGTTATGAGTTTCGCTGGTTTACATCAAAAAATTGGTGAACTTGGAAAAACTCACTGAGAAATAACGGCATTAATTTTCTATGTTGAGAGGGTTGCTTATATTCATGCCAAGCACCAGTCGCTATAGAAAACTTTTGGCAATATATGAACGCCTCTACAGGGTGCTATCTGAATTTCAGAAAAATCAAAAAATATGACGTTGCACGAAAAAACTCTTAAAAGTATACAGGATTTCCCGAGCGAAAGGCTTGAAAAAGGAAATGAAGTTCTCGAGTCCAAGCAAGGTGTATTTTGCGAAAATGGAAGCCGACGGTCGGCAGGTGAGGACGCAGAAAGGGATCAGGCGGTAATGGGATCTGTCGGGATAAGTCTCAGGGCAAAAGGGTTCCTACCAATACTGATTGCGTGCTTTCTCGCTTGGCCAAGTTCTGCGCAAACAGAACTCAATCCTCCTGAATTCAGCGTCACAGGCACGATCAGGTCAGAGCCCTTTACATTGACCTTTCGCCACGATCAGCTCTCTGCCCCCCCCCCCAATTTCTATTTACTACACGCTTGACCATTCCGATCCCACGCCGGAAAACGGCATGCTTTACGCAGGGGCAGTCCCCATAGACGAAACAACAGTGGTCCGCGCCGCCGCATTCATGGATGGCGCCACGCCATCCCCCATCGTCACGCACACCTATATTTTTCCCGCAGATGTGATCCGCCAATCCCCGGAGACTCTGATTGCCGGGGGATGGCCGTCCGACTGGGGAGGGAGGCCCGTGGATATGGGACTGGACCCGAACATAGTTGAAGGGCAGGAGGAGCAACTCATTGCTGCACTCTTCTCTGCACCTTCCATTTCTCTGGTTCTGCCATTTGACTCGCTATTTTCCACTGACCGAGGGATTTTTGTCAATTCAAAGGAAAAAGGGAGAAAATGGGAGCGACCAGTCTCCGTTGAACTGATCTATCCGCCTGATTTCTTTGACGAAATCGGCCAAGGTTCTCAACATGGAGACCAAGATGGGTTTGCAGTTAACGCAGGCTTGCGGATCCGAGGAGGAGGCAATGGTCGATCCCATGCCAATCCGAAACACTCGCTCCGTCTCTATTTTCGCGGATCCTACGGACCCAAAAACCTCAAGTATGCTCTATTCGGAGATGAGGGAGTCAGCGAGTTTGACAAGATTGACTTGCGTGGTGAAACAAATTTTTCATGGTCATTCCAGGGATCAAGGCATCACACTCTCATGAGGGATGTGTTTTCTAGGGACACGCAGTGCGATATGGGGCTTCCATGTACCCGAAGTCGCTATTACCACCTATACCTGAATGGACAGTATTGGGGAGTGTATCAAACCCAAGAGAGAGCAGATCAGTGGCACGGTGAGTTTTATATTCGCGGAGATAAAGATGACTATGATGTCGTGAAAGCAGATGGTGGGCGTATTGGATTCTCTGAAGGAAACGAAGAGGCATGGCTTCTGCTCTACGAGGAAGCGAATAAGCTTGCGCAGTTAGTTGATGATCAGGAGCGAGATGTATTGTATATGAAATTACAAGGAAAGAATCCAGACGGGACACCCAATTCCGAATATCCTGTGCTTCTGGATGTAGACAACCTGATTCACTATATGCTGATTATTTTCTGGACCGCAGATCGTGATGCACCAATTCTGGTGAACAACGAATCTGCCACAAATAATTGGATCGGCATGCGGGATCGCAAAGGTGACCAGGGGTTTACTTTCTTTATCCATGATGCAGAATTCGCCCTTTTCCCAGGGCATGACCGAACGGGCCCCTTTGTTGCCGGGGAAGATTACAAATACAGCAACCCGCAATGGATTCACCAACAACTCATGGGGGCAGGTAACTATCGACAACGATTTGCTGAACTTGCACACCAACATTTCTTCGGAGAAGGGGCGTTAAGTAATTCATCGGTGATAGCACGTTGGAGTGCCAGAGAGAATGAAGTCCGCCCGATCATCATTGCCGAATCTGCACGGTGGGGAGATTCCAAGAGTGATCCTGCCAAGACTCCAGAAGATTGGACCAAGGCTATTGACTTTATTCGCAAGGAATTCTTTCCGTCAAGAACCGCGATCGTGATTGAGCAACTCAGTCAGGCAAAACGTTGGGAATATGGGCGTTCAAGTGATGCCCTAGTGGCAGCGCCTCTCTATGGAGATGTTTATACTTCCATAACGAACGTGAACGTCCCTGAGAGTTTAGCATTGACCAATTACCCGAATCCATTCGCCGACGAGATGACGTTACAGTTCCGGACCGAGAAGCCGACAAACGTACGGCTGGAGATGTTTGATGTGCTGGGTAGAAGGGTTACGCTCGTTTCAGAACAGTTTTATGGGAGTGGGATGCACCGGGTGCAGGTCGACGGGACGGACCTGCCGAGCGGGGTATATTTCGTGAGAATGGAAGCCGATGGTCGGCAGGTGAGGACACAGAAAGTGATCAGGCGGTAATAGGATTTGTCGGGATAAGTCTTAGGGCAAAAGGATTCCTGCTAAACTGATTGCGTGCTTTCTCGTCTGGCCGAGTTCTGCGCAAATAGAACTCAATCCTCCTGAATTCAGTGTCATAGGCACGATCAGGTCAGGGCCCTTTATATTGAACTTCCGCCACGATCAGCTCTTTTAGACCCAAGAGTTCTATTTTAAGAAACCGTTCTAGTGAGGAATACTGCTTCAGCTGTCTAAATCGAAATACGGACCGAAAATAACCATCAAATCAATCCTGAATCTATCTAGTCGTTCATTTCGCATTCAGGCCTCCTACCCCCTTGAAAAAACGGAAGCCCTTACTTTTCCTGTCATGACCTTTTGGCACAGTCAAGGGTCTATTGAGTATAGTATGGTTGCAGTTCCTTGGGCGAAATAAAAGTGGACTCAATAAAAGATAAAGTGCACCATGAAGCCAGACAAGTAACGAATCACTTTCAAATGCAAATCCACTCTAACTCTCTACAAAATATTGAATAAGTCTTCCATGAAGGCTACGCTATTGAATACAATGTGCGGATTTGCTCTCTGTAGAGTATGTATTCAAAAGAAAGGAAAAGAGTCGTATCTTAAAAATTCGGTGGCTCAAATCCAGTGCAAATTAGATTCCGATTACAGCCCCCGTTTAGATTGAAGATATCTATACACGGTGACCCGCGGTACAATTGTCTATTCTAAAAAAGATCACTCTCCTTTAAATTCACAATTGGCTTAATATATCAAACTTTGATCATCCATATTTATGAAAGACAGCCCAGAGATTCTTCCTTCAAACCTTAAGATTTACGAGTCTGGTGAATTCAAGTATGTTGATTCCGGTGGAGATCCGAAATATCCCACGTTTTTACTACTACATGGCCTTCTTGGTGACCCTGATGGCTGGTTCGATGCCGCTTCCGCCCTAGCTTCTAATGGGTATCGCGCAATTGCTCCTTATCTGTCTATTGATAAGATGCCTCGTGATGAAGCTCATGTACAGGGGATCTCTGATTATGTGCGTTCATTCACAACCTTTATGAATCTGGACCGGATGGTGCTTATGGGAAGCTCTCTGGGAGGCCAAATCGCAATCAGATATACCTCTGAGTATCCCGAGAATGTTGTCGGCTTACTTCTCTCTGGCTCCGCGGGGATCTATGAAACAGAGATTGGAAAAACAACCTTCCGGCGCCATGACCGGGATTATATTCGAAAAAAGGCAGCAAAAACCTTTTATGATCCCGCAATGGTTACGGACGAACTGGTTGAGCGAATCTATGATCTTGCGACCAACCGATTTCGCGCCCTTCGTTTCGTGTGGGTTGCTCGTAGTTCAATGCATGACTTGGTGATTGATGATTTGAAGAAGATTAATGTACCTTCCTTGCTGATCTGGGGTACAGAAGATCAGATCACCCCACCCGATGTGGCTTATTCATTCAAAGATATGTTACCCGGTTCTGAATTACGGTTTATTGAAAAGTGTGGCCATGCCCCTATGATGGAGCATCCCGACACATTTAACAAATTAATGCTTGATTTTGTGGACTGCATGGTTGGTAAGGAAACGGCTCCTGTCTAAGCAACATTCCCCGTGTACAAAAATACTTTTGCTGTTCTTTTTCTAATCATCTTAGCAATCAGTTGCTCGCCGTCCCTCCATCCATTATATAAGGACTACAAGCATGACTTTAATGGGACGGTCCCGTTAATACAGATTGAACAAGCATTGATCGAAGCGGGGTGGGAATTACTCCCCTCCCCTTCGCCCAATACCATTTCGACTTCTTATCGTGAAATTCGTGACTGGCTACTATACAAAGTTGTCGTTCAGGTAGAAGCTGTTCCAATCGGTGCCAAACATGTACGTCTACTGGTACATCCCTATCGTGTCTATGTTACTGGTAATCGCAGTAAGATTCCCTTTCTGAAACGTAGGATTCGTCGCAGAGTTATTCACGATATTGATCAGACATTCCGTTCCTACGATTTAATTGCAGTGGAAGCCGATCTGCCTCAAGATTAAGTCTACTCCAGGTTACCACTTTGAGATTCCCAAATACTTCGCTCCATCTTCCCACGGAAGCACCACGACCTCCAATCACTGACCTTCTGGGAGTGGGAACAGATCTTCCAGAACGCAACGACCACCACGAATGTGATCGACCTACCGACTGGGAATCGTACATCAACGATAGAAGACGCAACTGAGCAAATTCAACATGTGGGTGCAGGATTTTGATCGTACCCCTTGGATAGAATCCGATTGGTTGGGGACATTTGCGACAAACATTGTTAACCAGAAGTGGAAAAAATTCTTGAATCAATCTGTCCTCACGGGTAAAACTACAAACTTTAAGGCATACAACTTAAGTTTTAACTATCGTTGAACACGCTCCGAAGTCATTCCTTATCTGAGACAGCTACTTGTGAGTCTCCATCCAATCATAGACTGAGGACAATTGGACGACTCTTTTGCCAGAAATAGCAAGGACATCAGTGTTCTGGTTAGGTATAAAATTGGCTAAAAATATTCATCAAAAAAAATGATGAATATTCGTGCATGATCAACCCTCTATGATTATCCAAATTGGGGCTGTCTCATAAACGAGTCAGAAAAGCCAAGTATTTGAAAAGATCAAGCAATGAACCTTTTGTTGCCCGCACGCGTAAACGGCCAAAATGGGGATGAATAGGTCTCGACGAATGGCATCGTGCGACAAGCTGCGTGTCGAGTTGATCTGGCTTGGGCTCGTTAATCTCGTCAGAAAACCTGTAACTGCGAACGATTACTCGTACGCGATGGCGGCATAAACCCGCTATCTGTCTTCTGTGCATGCACGCTCACAGGTAGCATAGAAGGCATCGCCAAATGTGAGCACCCTATCCTGAATGCCGGCTGAATACTGGATAGTGGTATCAATCAGCCTTGCCAATGCCCGGTTTTGGTCACACACCATGGGTTTCGGTGAAACATAATGCGTGACCTACACATGTAGACGCTTGTCTGTCCGACCTTTCGGACCCGGGTTCAATTCCCGGCATCTCCACAAAAGGATGCCCGCACTCTGGAGCGGGCGTTCTTTGTTCGCCGTGACGGAGTCAGAAATCTCAGTCCTGAGCAGATAGCGTGATCAGCGCATCAAATAACGAACGTTGCTGACGAAGGGCAGCGATTCGATCGGGTGGATCTGTCCGGGCCTCCAACATAATCCAGCCGACGTAGTCAGATGCTGCAAATAATTCAAATAGTTGACGATACGGATACCCCTCTCCATCTAATTCACGAATATGAACCGTATCCCCAAAGTACTCACGGACTAAACCAAAATTATGCGCTAATCCAGGTGGATACAGATCTTCGTCATTGCAATTCCAACATACACGGACGAGAGGGTGATCAGCAGCATCCATAATCTGTCGTATGACTGGCAATTCGGATGTACGTCGCCCATGAACTTCCAGACGAATTACTTGTCCATAGTCTTCCGCAAAATGTCCAAGCGTACGAAGTGAACGGCTAATCTGAGCAATCGTATGTTCATCGGACACACCTTCGGGCAAAGCATCTGGCTTCACTTTGACACCACTTGCCCCAATATCGTACGATAGAATTATGGAGGCTTTAGCTTGGCTGATTTCATGGGCAAGTCGTGCAGCGTCTTGATAGTGAAAAGCCCAGTTCATCCCTAATCCTACGGAGACAACATCGCTATCTAGAAATTGGCTCTTTACAGTCGCACGCTCAGCTTTGGTGAGGCTTACCTCTACTCCATGCGCATGCTGGGTTCTCAATTCTACCCCCTCAACCCCCGTCTGCTGACAATTATGAATGAGCGTCGAGAGATCCCAATCCCTTCCCCAGAGATAGGTGACAAGTCCAAACCGTAGATCTTTTGGTTGGCGAGGAACTGAGTCTAATAACCCTCCCAAGGGACGACTCAAAAATTGGCGTCTAGATGTGCGCATAATTGACTTCCTCTTGACTTGGATAGAAAGTTATCAATATAAAACAATTTGGATTGATTTGATTATTGAACAAATCTCAGAGATACAGGGTACGCGCCGTCTAAGTCGAAATTCCTTCAGAGAATTGATCATGATTCTATGCCATATTGTTATAAATAATACTACTACAATCCCCCAACTGGGGACCATCAGACCGTTGAATTTTAACAAAGACGCATAGGCTGCCGCCATTTGATACAGATAGGTGGCTGATTATTCTCTGAAAAATTAGTTTTCAAGCTTACTCTCACTTTCATGTCCCCCCCCTCGGCCACTTTGCACCGAACAGAGACCATCCATGTTGTCGGGCGATTCCCACCACCCATTGACGGTCAGAGCTTCGCGACACTAAGCCTCGTAGACCTACTTCAACGAGATTTTAATGTTCAAGGATTCAATATGACACTAACCAATCGGGCGGTCTTGCCTACTGGTCTATCTGGCACGCTGGGCACTATTCGTCATTATCTGAGATTGAAGCCTAAATTAAAACATCGGCTCTCGGATGGGAATCCAGTTCTATGGACCAATATTTCCGGTCAGCGTACGGGACACTGGCGTGACCTCTTGACGATTATTCCCTGTCTAAAGCCTACTCAGCCAATCATTGCCGTAGTGCATTGGGGGATTTTCGGACAACTATTTGAAGATTGGGCAACCCGATCTACAATTGACCGCCTTATTGACCGCATGTCTGGTATCGTGGTCTTGAATAAGGAATTAGCGAACCAAATTGTAGGCCGGATCCCTAAGGGCAAGCTCCATATCATTCCCAACTACGTCCAGCCTATGGCTTCCAAGGATGAAGTGAGTACTAAACAACACCTCTTTGTTTCCTCAAAAACACTCAGAGTACTTTTCCTCAGCCATATGGTCAGAGAAAAGGGCTGCTATGATCTTCTGGAAGGTATTGCAATGGCGATAGATCGTGGCCTTACCATAGAAGCTCATTTTGCAGGCCGATGGAATCAGGATAAGGATGAAGAAATTTTTTATCGTACGATTCAACAGTTAGGACTAACACAATCTGTTACAGTTCACGGGCCAATCAGTGATCGAAGCACCGTTGCAGAACTTCATCGAATGGCTCATGTATTTGCTCTTCCAACCATTCTACACGAAGCGCAACCTCTGGCAATCATGGAGGCCCTTAGTGCAGGAACACCCGTCATTATTACAAAACGACCAACACTTGAGTGTCTGGTTGGAAGAGAACAAGGAGCATTTCTCGTACCAAAGATGGATCCAGGAGCAATCGCAGATGCTCTGGTGTCTCTCAGTCACAAAGAAACATGGATGCAAAGCTCCACTGCTGCTCGGAAACGCTATGAAACCGCATTTAGCCCGGAATCTGTTCGTAACTTATGGCTGCATTTGGTCCGTGAATTGTGAATATTTTATGGGTATTTTCGTACGTTTGTGGTTTAAAGTTATAATTAATCTCAATTTGTCTGGAGACACCGAACCATGAATCAACGTCTTTACGTCGCACGAACTGCCCTCATTGTCGCATTGGGAGGATTCCTGATGGGCTTTGATGCCTCTGTAATCTCAGGGGTTGTGGGCTTCATTGAGATTGAATTTGATCTCTCTGATCTGCAACTGGGGTGGGCCGTCAGTTCCCTGACATTGAGTTCAACATTGGCAATGCTGGCTGCTGGCCCCCTGAGCAATCGTATTGGCCGGCGCAGTGTCTTGTATTGGGCTGCAATCTTGTATGCCATTTCGGCGATCGGATCTGCCCTTGCCCCCTCTTATGTGCTTCTTGTGATCGCTCGGATGATCGGAGGGCTGGGGGTAGGCGCCTCCCTCATCATCGCACCGATGTATATCGCAGAACTCTCGCCACCCCAACTCCGAGGACGGATGGTGTCCTTCAATCAACTCAACATTGTCATCGGAATATCGGTAGCCTTTTTTACGAATTATATCATTTTGGAATTAGGTAATTCCTCTGCTGACTGGGCGGAAGCATTGAAATTCGGCCTCTATAACTGGCGCTGGATGCTCGGATTGGAAACGCTCCCCGCTATCCTCTACTTCTTTGCACTCTTCGCTGTACCTGAAAGTCCACGCTGGCTTGTGATGAAAGGGCGTATCTCTGAAGGACTGACGATCATGACCCGTGCCTGTGGTGCCGAAGAGGCTAAGAGAGATCTACAAGAAGTACAGACCAGTCTTAATGCTGATGCTGCTGGAGATAAAGTAGGACTTGCTGCTTTATTTGCACCTGCCCTAAAGCTTGCACTCCTCATCGGAATCGTGATCGGAGTGGTACAACAAATTACTGGAATCAATGCGGTGTTCTTCTATGCTCCCATGATCTTTGAACAGTCGGGAATTGGGACAAATGCATCATTCGTTCAAGCAATTCTGGTAGGGCTTGTGAATCTGGTATTTACAGTTGTAGCGATCGCTCTTGTCGACCGACTCGGAAGAAAACCTCTTCTCATTTTGGGACTTACAGGGGTTACGATTGCCATGGCCCTACTAGCTTATGGATTCTACGGTGCCACCTACATGTTACCTCCAGATGCAATTCTCCCCGAAGCCATTAATCAACAGACGTTGCAACCCTTACTCAATGTAGTGTTTGCTTCAGATGTTGCCTTCAAGGATGCGTTGCAAACTACGTTAGGGGCCTCCGTAGCAAGACAGTTTGAATCAGATCTTATTGCTGCAGCGATTAGTATGAACCCATTCCTGATTCTGACCGGAATTCTGGGGTTTGTTGCTTCCTTTGCAATCTCCTTGGGACCTGTGATGTGGGTACTATTCTCAGAGCTTTTCCCCAATCGAGTTCGTGCTCTTGCAATTTCATTTGTTGGACTGATCAACTCCGCCGTAAGTTTCACAGTTCAACTAATTTTTCCTTGGGAACTCGCAAATCTGGGCAGCGGAACAACATTCCTCCTCTATGGGATCATGGCTGCATTTGGGCTCATCTTCGTTATTCTTGCTCTTCCCGAGACGAAAGGACGTTCTCTTGAATCATTGGAATCTCTACTTTCTAAGGAATCAGGCGTATAATTCCCAAAATAACACAAGGAATGCCCCATCTAACACTTCTCTCTTTACTTACGCTACTTCTTTTCACAGCTGCCTCAGGCTCACAGAAGGACCGTGCACCCGCCAAAGTGGAGGTCCGTCAGGTGGACGGAAAATATCAACTCTTCAAAGACGGTCTTCCATTCTATATTCAAGGAGCAGGACTTGAGTTTGGAGATATTGAGGCATTAGCTGCACATGGAGCAAATTCATTCCGAACTTGGCGTACAGATAACGGCCGCGAAACGGGAATGGAAATCTTGGACCAAGCTCACGCAAATGGACTGATGGTAACCATGGGAATTGAAATTGCCCGCGAACGATCAGGAAGTGGACGGGGAATCTTTAACTTTGACTACAGTGATTCTGCTGCGGTTGCTAAACAACTAGCAAGAGTTCGGGAGGAAGTGCTTCTTTATAAAGATCATCCCGCCCTTCTGATGTGGGGAATCGGCAATGAACTCAACCTCGGCGCCTCCAATCCAATGGTTTGGGATGCAGTGAATGACATATCAAAAATGATCCATGAAGTAGATGAGAATCATCCAACCCTGACAATGTTGGCCGGTATTCATCCCGATTTGATCCAACAAATTAAAACTAGAGCGTCAGATTTGGATCTACTGGGGATCCAGATGTACGCCGATATAGTCAACCTACCACGTTACCTAAAAGAATCCGGTTGGGATGGGCCCTATGTCGTGACCGAATGGGGAGCTACTGGGCACTGGGAAGTTCCAAATACCTCTTGGGGAGCACCGATTGAAAACAACTCCACGGTCAAAGCAGACTGGTATGACCGCCGTCACGAAATCGCTATAGCCTCCGATACCATTCAGTGTATTGGTTCTTATGTGTTTCTGTGGGGACAAAAACAAGAACGGACCGCAACTTGGTACGGGATGTTTATGCCAGATGGAGAAAAGACCGCTGCCGTTGATGTGATGGAATATAAATGGACTGGTGCTTGGCCCCTGAACCTTGCACCCAGAATTGAGTCCTTTGTGCTTAACGGTCTGGAGGCCAATGACAATATCAAACTCTCGCCAGGTATGGAAGCTGAAAGTACCGTCATGGTTTCAGATGCAGAGAGAGATTCATTGAGTTTTCATTGGAGCGTTCAACCTGAGGCAACCGAAGTCGGTCATGGTGGAGATGATGAATCTGAACCTCCGCTGATTCCGAATCTGTTCGCGATGGTAGATGGTGGACAGGTGAACTTGAATGCGCCGACAAAACCAGGCGCGTATCGCCTATTCATTCATATTACCGATGGCCAAGGAAGTGCAGCGC
This sequence comes from Rhodothermales bacterium, assembly GCA_965209015.1. Classification (GTDB taxonomy): domain Bacteria; phylum Bacteroidota; class Rhodothermia; order Rhodothermales; family Bin80; genus Bin80. Next base: position 2,267,585 of record OZ242367.1, read on the forward strand.
ACGCCAACATCCCATTCCTCGTCACAGAGTAGTGACTCTCAGAGTCTCTATGTTGGGCACAGCAGGTTGTACCCAAATGATAACAGATGCTCTGGGCAACTCGTTGAACGCTACGGCGAGTCCTGGTACCGGATCTCTAATTACGATCAACTCCCCCCTTTCCTGATTACCCTTGCCAGTGTGGGAAATCACTGGCTATTTATTTCCAGTTCGGGCGCATTAACCTGCGGTCGACACAATGCTGAACATGCACTCTTCCCGTATGTGACGGATGATAAGCTTCATGATACAGCGCATGACACCGGAAGTAAAACCTTGGTACGTATTGCCCGATCCAATCAAACCCTACTTTGGGAACCGTTCAGTTCCCGACACCATGGATTGTATCGTATAGAACGAAATCTGTACAAGAATACGGTCGGAAATAAATTGCTATTTGAAGAATTCAATCGGGATCTCAGTCTTCGTTTTTCTTATAGCTGGCAATGCGTCAATGATTTTGGATTCGTTCGTCGCTCCCGCTTGGAAAGTATCTGGCGATACCCTATGCTCATTCGTATTGTGGACGGGATCTCAAATATTCTCCCCTCTGGCGTGAGCACGGAACTACAGCGCTCCCGCAGTACTCTGGTTGATGCTTACAAAGTGAATGAGCTGGAAAAGCAAGTTGGCGTATTTTCGTTGAGTTCACTTATTGTTGATCATCCAGTCCCAGAAGAAGCGTTACGTGCCACATTGGTTTGGCAGAATGGTTCACGTCCGCATGCAATCCTCCTATCTACTAGACAACTGGATGCGTACCGAGCCGGAGAGTCTCTCAGCACGGAGCACTCGATTCTTGGCCAACGAGGAGCCTATCTCGTTGAACGAACTTTCCGTCTCACAAAAGATCGTGCAATTTCATGGGACTTGGCTGCCGATATTGATCAGCATGTAGGGGATCTGAATACGTTACAGAACGCTCTTAGAGATTCATCTACATTCGTTCGTAGACTACGCCTCCAGGAGAAAAAGGATACGGTAGATCTTCAAAAACTCATAGCCGGAGCGGATGGATTGCAAAAAACCTCACAGCCCACAAATGACTTGCGTCACTATAGTAATGTGCTCTTCAATGGGATGCGGGGAGGGATTCCTCTTCGCGGATATACTGCCGAAAAAAATGATCTGATCCGTTTCATTCACGAACGCAACCGCCCTCTCGCATCCTCTTCCTACCTGCAGTCTCTCCCAGATCTCATTGATCTAACTCAATTACCTCCCCCCACGGACCCTCAATTGCACCGATTAATTTCTGAATACCTACCTCTGGCATATAGCAGGCGACATGGTGATCCAAGCCGCCCCTGGAACACATTCCATATCCGTACCCATTCCGAAAATGGAGAGGTCTTACTTGACTATTCTGGAAATTGGCGTGATCTGTTTCAAAATTGGGAAGCGCTGGGACGTTCCTTTCCCTATTTCTATCCGGCAATGCTGACTACATTCGTTAATGCGTCAAGTGCAGATGGATATAATCCCTACCGGATTGGACGAAGGGGAGTAGATTGGGAAATCCCTGATGCGTCTGATCCGTGGGCATCTATTGGATATTGGGGGGACCATCAACTTACATATCTCCTCTGTCTCTTAGAGTGGACTCATTCACATGATCCAGATAAACTCATCCAATTGATGGATCTACCTATCTTCAGTTATGTGCAAATCCCCTATCGACTCGCAGATCATGAGCAGGTTCTGGCCGATCCTAAACATTCAGTTGATTTTGATTGGGATCTGCATGAGAGAATTCTCGCTCGAGTAGAGAATATTGGCGCAGATGGCCGTCTGCTCATGACCTCTACTGGTGAGCCCATCCTCGTCACACTTGCAGAAAAACTACTTATTCCCGCGTTGACAAAGCTTTGTGCCATGGTTCCAGGGGCCGGTATCTGGTTGAATACCCAACGACCCGAATGGAATGATGCTAACAACGCACTGGCTGGTTGGGGCTGCTCTCTGGTTACTCTCTTCCACTTGTATGACTACCTGCAATTCGTTCAGAAACTTTTTGAATTGGATTCGTCCACCACCTTTCAGATTTCAGTAGAGATCTCCGAATGGATGGATGAAATCAAACCTGCCCTGTCCACTTGCCTTCGCGTGTCCAATCCATCCGAACGATTTGGAGCAATGAATGCATTGGGACAGGCTGCATGCAAATATCGTTCACGCCTGAATACCCATGGACTCAAGAATGCGTCCATCCCATTAGACGCAGCTATGCTGGCGAAATTCTGTGCTCTGGCCTGTCAGGCAATCCGACCTACTCTTCAAGGGGCTCATCGAGAGGATGGGCTCGTCCATAGCTACAACATTCTTCATCCCCAAGGAGCTCAGTCAATTGGCGTTGAAGGATTGCAGCTCATGTTGGAGGGACAGGTGGCAGCCCTCAGTTCCGGTAACCTTGATACTCAGGATGCCCTCACCCTGCTGAATGCACTCCGAGACAGTGCCCTTTACAGTAAACAGTTGGGGAGCTATCTTCTCTATCCCAACAAAAAACTCCCGAGATTTAGCCAACGCAATCAGATTGCCCCCAATGATGTGGTTCGACTTTCGGTAGTTCGAGGGCTGATCAAACGTGGAGACCATCGCCTGATCGCCAGAAGCACAAACGGGCCGTACTACTTCAATCCAGCCCTGGTGAATGCTACAAAACTAGATGAATTGCTTAACAATCTAGAGAGTGAGGGGACTAAAGTAGCCAAACAGGACCGATCTCAGTTGATGGCATTATATGAGAAAACATTTCATCATGCATCATTCACTGGACGATCTGGGCGATTCTTCAAGTATGAAGGACTTGGTTGCATCTACTGGCATATAGTTTCTAAACTGTTGATAGCTGTACAGGATACATTTTGGAAAGCTGTAGATACGAAGGCACCTGTGAGTTCCGTGAAGGCACTTGCACGTCATTACTACGATATTCTGAATAGTTTGGGAGGTGCACAATCGCCTGCAAAATATGGTGCATTCCCTCACGACGCATATTCCCATACTCCAAGTTGGGGAGGAGCCCAACAGCCTGGACTCACCGGTCAAGTCAAAGAGGATATTCTCTGTCGCTGGGGGGAACTTGGACTTCGTACCTCAAATGGAGTTCTGAGTATTCAGCCGGCTCTGCTTCGCGAATCCGAATTCCTTCAAAAACGAGGAATCTTCCGCTGGTATCACATGGATGGTCGGGAGCTGTCTCTTCAATTGAATGTCGGCTCTCTTGCCTTCACCTATTGTCAGGTACTCTTCGTATACCACCGCTCCACAACCCCTCTTCTAAAAATCTCAGGAGATATTTCTGCCGAGAGGTCCGACTTCGTGTTCTCTCGGGAGGAAAGTGCTGCACTCTTTGGACGCATGGGTACCATCACCCGAATTGATGTATTTTTGACGCCTGGATATTAGTCCATACAAGTCACACCCATGGAAACAAGGATCGAATAATCTCATTTACATATTGTTTGTTACGCACGATCGGCATTGATCTCTATTTTTCACCCCCGCCAAATAATTTTCATCAATTTTGTGCATGTCCGACTTTGACGTTGTACCTCTCCCCTTTGTTTTTCCTAAGTCTCTAACCAACGGTCGATTTCCCACTGAGTTTACTGACTATCTCGTCAACCTGCGTCGACACCTTCATCGTAATCCGGAGGTAGGATATAAAGAGTTCGCTACCAGCCGTCTGATCCGGGATCACCTGGAGAGCCACGATTTGCATGTTTCTGGCCCCCACGCCAAGACGGGCTTGTTTGTGGATATTGATGGCGCACACCCAGGACCACATATCGGCTTCAGGTGTGACATTGATGCGCTGAAACTCCAAGATGCGAAAAAGATTGGGTATGCTTCTCGCAATGCTGGTGCTGCTCACGCCTGTGGACATGATGCGCATACAACCATTGGCATAGGGTTAGCTCTCAATCTCCATCGACTTCGTTCCAGCCTCAAAGGACGGGTTCGTATCTTTTTCCAGCCCAATGAAGAGGGAACTCCGAGTGGTTCCATTCCCATGATCAAGGCGGGCGTCTGTGATCCTCTGGAGGCATTGTATTGCGTGCATGTAGACCCAACTCTGGATATTGGTCAGTTTGGGGTCCCCGAGGGACAAGTCACCGCCTCCTCTGAGCGCATTCGCATAGAAGTTTATGCGCGAAGTACTGGTCACTCTGCAAGACCCCACGAGACGGAGGACACAATCTGGATCATCACTCAACTCTTGAATCAATACTATCAGTACATTGGACGAGTTACAGATGCACGCAATCCATCTGTTTTTACCGTTTGTATGATTGGCGGAGGGATGGCACATAATGTGATCCCCTCCAAAGCTTGGTTTGAAGGAGCACTGCGGTGTCTGTCTAATCAAGATCAGACTTTTCTGTTGGATTATATGAGGCGAACCGCAGATAATTTTGCAAAAATCCACGGGGTAAAGATTGAGTTTAAACGGGTTGAGGGACTCCCCGCAGTGATTAATAACCCTGTCCTCGGTAGAAATGTCCGTGCCTGTATTCAGGAATTATTTGATGAGAGTGCGGCCATTGGCATTTGTATCCCCAGTATGGGAGCCGAAGACTTTGCCAATTATTTGGAGCATGTTCCGGGGATGCTCATCCGGGTGGGGACGCGAAGCAGTAAAGCGACCAGCTATCCGCTGCACGATGCTCACTTTGACATTGATGAAAAAGCACTGGCTTATTCTGTACAACTGATGACTAAAGTCATGATCCGTCATCTTGAAACGAATATTAAGGCTTGAACGGAACCGGTTTCCCTTGCCGGTGTATAGGACATAGTAGCTTATCAAAAACGAAAAGACAGCAATGGATGCACCCGCTTCTCCGGTAACGTTAAGCCCTCGTGCTTCCGAGGAGGTACGTAAAATATTGACTGCTAAAACCATTCCCGAAGGTTATGGACTTCGGGTTGGTGTTCGTGGTGGAGGATGCAGTGGAATGAGTTATATTCTTGGATTTGATAAACTTCGTGAACACGACCTCACTTTTAATTCGGACGGAATTCCAATGTACATTGACAAAAGACAAGGGTTGTACCTTCTGGGAACTACTATTGATTATCATGCGGGTCTTGATGCACGCGGTTTCGTGTTTGATAACCCCAATGCAACCCAAACATGCGGCTGCGGATCAAGCTTTGCAGCCTAAGCCCGGCCAATCATGGATAGCCACAGTAACTTCTCCAATCGTGTACGTGATGTGATTTCCTATAGCCGTGATGAGGCGATTCGCCTCGGCCACGATTATATTGGGACCGAACACCTGCTGCTTGGAATTGTACGTGAAGGCGAAGGAGTTGCTGTCCGAGTCCTTCGGAATCTAAGATGTAACCTCCAGAAACTCAAAAAAGTCATTGAGAATACGGTACGTGCTGGTGGAGGTACACTCACCGTTGGAAATCTTCCGCTGACCAAGCAGGCCGAAAAAGTTCTTCGCATCACATATTTAGAAGCAAAACTCTATAAATCGGATGTGATCGGTACTGAGCATCTCTTACTTAGCCTGCTTCGAGATGATGATAATATTGCGGCTCAAATCCTTCGTGACTCATTCTCGATCACGTATGAGACCATGCGGGCTGAGTTGGATACAATCCTTACCGGAAGAACCTCTGCTGTACGCAAAGATGATTCCCGCGGTGTTCGATCTTCAACAAGTCGTGCAAGGCCAGGACAGCATCAGGATAAGTCAAAGACCCCTGTGCTGGATAATTTCGGACGAGACCTCACCCGCCTTGCTGACAAAGGGCAACTTGACCCGGTGATTGGCCGACACAAAGAAATTGAGCGGGTAGCACAAGTGCTGAGCCGTCGCAAAAAGAATAACCCTGTTTTGATTGGCGAGCCTGGCGTTGGGAAAACAGCCATTGCCGAGGGGCTCGCTATGCGTATTATCCAGCGAAAAGTTTCTCGTGTCCTTCATGAAAAACGTATCGTCACACTTGACCTTGCTGCGCTAGTTGCCGGTACAAAGTATCGTGGTCAGTTTGAAGAACGCCTCAAAGCGGTCATGTCTGAGCTCGAGAAATGTCCCGAAGTTGTCCTCTTTATTGATGAAATTCATACCATTGTTGGTGCCGGGAGTGCCTCTGGTTCCCTTGATGCATCGAACATGTTCAAGCCAGCATTGGCTCGAGGAGAGTTACAATGTATCGGAGCGACCACACTGGATGAATATCGTCAACAGATTGAAAAGGATGGTGCCCTTGATCGAAGATTCCAGAAGATTGTGGTGAATCCCTCAACCCCCGAGGAGACAATAGAAATTCTACTTCAGATCAAGGACCGGTATGAAGATCATCATAGCGTGGTCTACGAAAAAGAGGCGATCAAGCTTGCCGTAAGTCTTTCTGAACGCTACATTACGGATCGCCATCTTCCAGATAAAGCCATTGATATTATTGATGAGGCTGGTGCACGAGTGCATCTGGGGAATATCCATGTACCCGAAAGCATTCTCAAGCTTGAGACAGAGATTGAGCAGACTCGTGACAAGAAAAATGCTGTTGTGAAGCGTCAGAAGTTTGAAGAAGCGGCTCGACTTAGGGATATTGAGGAAAAACTCCGTCAAGAGCTTGAAGAAGAAAAGCAAGCATGGAAAGACTTGACCGAGGATAAACGCCATGATGTGACAACCGAGGATATTACGGCAACCGTGTCTATCATGACTGGTATTCCCCTTGAACGACTTTCTAAGCCCGAGCAGAAGAAATTGCTAGGGATGGAAACTTCACTGCAGAAGCGAGTGATCGGTCAGGATGAGCCCATATCAAAGCTCGCCCGTGCCATCCGACGCACACGTGCTGGTCTCAAAGATCCCAGCCGTCCCATTGGATCTTTCATCTTCTTAGGGCCTACTGGTGTTGGAAAAACAGAGTTGGCCAAGGTACTGACCGAGTATCTATTTGACAGTGCGGATTCGCTTGTTCGTATTGACATGAGCGAGTATATGGAAAAGTTTTCCGTCAGCCGATTGGTTGGTGCTCCTCCCGGGTATGTTGGCTATGACGAAGGTGGCCAGTTGACCGAAAAAGTTCGTCGCAAGCCCTTCTCCGTTGTTCTGTTGGACGAAATTGAAAAAGCCCATCCCGATGTATTTAATATTCTCTTGCAGGTACTTGATGATGGGATCTTGACTGATGGCAGTGGCCGTCGGATTGATTTCCGCAATACGGTTATCATTATGACTAGTAATATTGGTGCCCGTGGAATTCGTAATGCTTCTGGAGGTATTGGATTCTCGCAAAGTGCGGAAGCCTTTGACTATAAAGCGATGAAGGCTACGGTGGAGACTGCGCTGAAAAATGTGTTCAACCCAGAATTTTTGAATCGGATTGATGATGTGATCGTATTTCATTCCCTGGAAAAATCACATATTCACCAGATTATTGACCTGCTTTCCGAAGAACTCCTTACTCGGGCTCAGAGCCTTGGAATTACGATTGACCTCCAAGACTCTGCGAAGAACTTCCTCGTAGACCAAGGCTATGATGCTAAGCTGGGGGCTAGACCGCTCAAGCGTGCGCTCCAGCAGTACTTGGAAGATCCACTTGCCGAAATTATTCTCGGTCAGGGACTAGGTGAAGGGGATCGAATTGTTGTTCGTCATACATCTGATCAAGCTGATCTTTCTGTAGAGGTCATTCGGCAGGAGGGGCTCACCACCTCCCAAACAAAAGAGACTCATAACGAAGGAGCGGCCAAATAGGGTTCCCTTAATCGAATGGTTGAACGCGTTGCCATTCTAGGCATCGGCGTGATTGGTGGATCACTTGCTCTGGCATGGAGGGAGCGATTGCCTGAGTTGCGCATCACAGGTTATGATTCGCCCGAAATCCTGGAGCAGGCAAAAATTCGCGGACTAATTGACCGGACATCTAGCTCAGTCGCTGATGCCGTGCATGATGCCGATGTCGTCATCCTCGCAGTACCTCTGGATGCGATGGAGGCATCAATGGAATCCATTTCCTCTCATCTCAAGCATGATTCGTTTGTAACCGATGTAGCCTCTGTGAAACAACCTATAATTGAGGCGGCCACACGATTACTTCCAGATACAATTCGCTTCATTGGGGGGCATCCAATGACCGGATCTGAGCGAAGTGGATTAGATGGTGCGGATGCCTTCCTCTTTGAAAATGCGATCTATATCTTGTGCACTGATGGTATAGAGGACTCAGAAGCCTACACCCCTATGATCGAATTGATTGAAGGAACAGGGGCTAGAGTCCTTCTGATGGACAGCAAACAACATGACCGTATCGTAGCGTGTGTCAGCCACTTGCCACAGCTCGTTGCTACAACCTTAGTGAATGTCGTTGCAGAACGGAACCATACAGACCCGATTACACTCCAGCTCGCAGCCGCTGGATTCAGGGATATGACACGAATTGCATCTTCTTCATTCGACATGTGGTCTGCTGTTCTTGAGAGTAATTGCTCCGATGTGGATCTGGCTCTCACCTCTATGATTGATGCTTTGACGTTCATCCGCGCCCAACTCCGTGAGGGGGGAGATATTCAGAAACTTCGCCCTATATTTGAGAAAGCAAGTGCGATGCGAGAGAAAATTCCATTAGACTTTAAGGGCTTTTTACGACCGTTGAGTGATGTATTCGTGTATGCCGTTGATCAGCCTGGTGTTCTTGCACATATTACGGGAACACTCTTCCGTCAGGGGATCAGTATCAAAGATATTGAGTTGCTCAAGATTCGTGAGGGTACAGGTGGAGCCTTTAAAATTAGCCTGGAGAATGATCAAATGGCAGATGCTGCCGTGATTGCATTAAAATCTCATGGATGTCGCGCACATAGACTCCGATAATACATCTAAGATGATCCTTAAAACTCCACTTTACGAAACACATATTGCCCAGGGGGGACGGATGGTTGAGTTTGGAGGCTATCATATGCCCCTCCAGTATACCAGTATTCTGCAGGAACATATGGCGGTTCGGACCTCGGCTGGACTGTTTGATGTGAGTCACATGGGAGAAATTTTTGCCATGGGGCCTCATGCAGAGGCTTTTGTTCAACACCTGATTACGAATGATATTTCTTGTCTTGACTCCCATCAGGCACTCTATACCTTGATGTGTAATGAGGTGGGTGGAGTCCTGGATGACCTCCTTGTGTATAAAGTTAATGATCAGGCATTTATGCTTGTGGTTAACGCATCAAATACCGCAAAAGATTTTGCATGGATGCAGGCAAATAATCCCATGCAAGCAGAGTTGTATGATGTTTCAGCAGAAATGGGACTCCTCGCCCTTCAGGGGCCTAACTCCTTTGAGATCGCCGCAAAGCTTGTTGGAGAGAATATTTTTAAGCTTGGGTCTTACCGGTTCCTGAAACCTTCCCCAGGGGATTTTATGGGTTTCAAAAAAGTTATCATTTCCCGGACAGGTTATACCGGAGATCTCGGTCTTGAATTCTATGTTGAATCTGAAAATATCCAGACGCTCTGGAATGCGATCATGGAAGTGGGAAAAGACCATGACCTCCAACCCGTAGGCCTTGGGGCACGTGATACCCTCCGTTTAGAAGCTGGATTTTGTCTCTACGGGAACGAGTTATCTGAAGCAATCAATCCATATGAAGCGCGTTTGGGATGGGTCACTAAGTTGAATAAAGAATCTTTTATCGGTCAGGATGCGCTATGTGATCTGAAAGCTAGCGGACCTATCCATCTGCTGATTGGACTTGTCATGAACGAGAGAGGAATACCTAGACCAGGTTATCCGGTTGTCTCTTTATCTGGAGAGCAAATTGGTCAAATCACTAGCGGATCTCAGTCTCCTACAATGGGTTGTGGTATCGCACTTGCCTATGTAAAAAATAAAAAAATGTTCACAGCGCCTGGCTCTGAAGTTGGTGTACGTATTCGATCTCGCACACTCTCTTCATCCGTATGCCGTTATCCATTTTATTCAAGACCGAATTAACAGTACCTTTCATCTGGGCTCTGTAAGCCATGTGTTCTCTCCATTAATCTCCCACCCCTCGAATGGCTAAAGTCAAATCCAATCGAAAACGAAGTGGGACGACTCCTGCTAAGAAGATGGATGCTCCCCGCTCTGGAAGGAGGCAGGAAATCCTCGGTACACTCATTCTACTCATTGGTCTACTCATTGCAGCTAGTGGCATTAGTTATTCTGCATCTGACGATCCACTCATTGAGGGGAAATCATTTTGGGAATTGTTTCTTCCTGTTGAATCAAATACGATCAATAATGCGGTTGGGCCTGTTGGTGCTTGGCTTGCGCATGCGATCGTTCCATCATTCTTTGGATACCCATCTTTATTCCTTATCTCATTGGTGTTTCTGTGTGGTTATACGATTCTTAGAAAACGATCATTACGAAGTCTGTATCTTCCAACCTTCCATTTTCTCTGGCTTGTAGCTCTTGTGAGCACCGTATTTGGACGGCTGAACCTGACCTATCTGAATCCCAATTTAGAAATATGGGCTGGTCAATTCGGAGTGACTGCGGCGCACTGGCTGAACACTGTACTCGGCTGGTTGGGATCATGGATCATGCTCAGCATTATCTTTATTCTTGGACTCATGCTGCTCATAGATCGAGATATTCAGTATTGGCTGGATCGGGTTGAAAGGTTATGGAAGAACATACACAAATCTATTCGGGAACAGGGATCAAAATCACAGAGCCCCATAAAGACAAAAAAATCGACCCAACTGACATCTACCTGGGAAGATTTGGATAAACAAATCAACCCTTCTGATGAGAGTACGCCGGATGAAACGACCACTGATGAGATAATACCTGATCGGACGACCTCCGATGAAACGATACCAGATGAGGGGGAAGACGCTCTGTTCAATGAAGATTCCCCTATTGACTCAACCGAACACGTATTGTCACCAGATGCTGAAAATACGGGATTGAAGCTAAAAGTGACCGGACAGATTACCGAACAGACTGGACAAGTATCTCGGTCACGAAGTACCGAGATTGATGGAGGATACCGGTATAAATTTCCCCCTATGGATCTGTTGGATTCTACGTCCCAAAAGGAACAGGAGATTGACTACCATGAACTAGAAGAGAACAAAACTAAACTAGTCCAAAAACTCGCTCGATACAAGATTGAAATTATTGAGGTGAATGCGACCGTGGGGCCCACAGTTACTCTTTATGAACTCACACCTGCCCCCGGTGTGAAGGTCAGCCGAATCAAGTCATTAGAAGACGACCTAGCAATGGTCATGGCTGCTCACGGGATTCGGATGATTATCCCCATCCCTGGTAAATCTGCGGTTGGAGTAGAAATTCCTAACAGACAAAGAGAACTCGTACGCGTCCAGTCTGTCCTGAAAACTGCCCGCTTTCAAGAATCAAAGATGGAATTGCCTGTCGTCCTTGGTAAGACGATTGAAGGAGAGGTTTTTGTTGAGGACTTGACCAAGATGCCGCACCTATTGATTGCCGGAGCAACCGGATCTGGAAAATCTGTTGGCTTGAATACGCTCATTACTGGCTTCCTATATGCCTGTGACCCGACGGACTTAAAGTTTGTTATGATTGATCCCAAAAAGATTGAACTTCAACAGTACCGGGGACTTGCCCAACATTTTCTGGCAATTCCAGAAGAGGGAGAAGAGGCAATCATTACCGAAGTCACCGATGCACTTGATATCCTTCGTGCATGCGAGCGTGAAATGGGTATTCGCTACGATCTATTGAAACAAGCGGGCGTCCGTGGAATCAAGGATTATAATTCTCGATTTGCAGACCAAGAGCTTGATCCAGATGCTGGACATAAACATCTTCCTTATGTGGTAATCATCATAGATGAGTTGGCAGATCTTATGATGACGGCAGGCAAGGATGTAGAAGCCCCGATTGCTCGACTCGCACAGATGGCCCGCGCAGTGGGTATCCATTTAATACTTGCCACCCAACGCCCTTCGGTTGATGTAATTACTGGACTCATCAAAGCAAATTTTCCCGCCCGCGTCGCTTTCCAAGTTGCCTCTAAGGTAGATTCTCGAACTATCCTTGATCAAAACGGAGCTGAGCAGTTGGTTGGTAACGGAGACATGCTATTTATGAAGGGGAGCAAGATTTTGCGCTTACAGGGCCCATTTGTCTCCGTCAAAGAGGTAGATCGGCTCATGGACCATATCCGAAAACAGCGAGGATCAGGACCTTATCGATTACCGATGATTGAAAAAGAGCCTGATACGATTCTCTCTGATCAATCGTCTCAGGATGGTGCGACAGATGAACTCTTCAATGAAGCAGCCAGAATCATTGTTCGAAATCAACAAGGATCGGTATCCCTCATTCAGCGAAAGTTATCAATTGGCTATACACGTGCTGCCCGGATTGTAGATCAACTTGAGCAGGCAGGAATCGTTGGAGGATTCGCTGCGGGTAAACCCCGTGAAGTGCTGATTGCGGATGAAGTAGCGCTTGAAAAGTTTTTACAGATCTAACTCTGTATTTCTATACTCTAAAATTTAAACTATGTCCACTAATACATCTCCGCTCGTTGGAATTCTAATGGGAAGTGATTCTGATTTCCCCATCATGCAGAAAGCAACTGATATACTTAAATCGTTCAATATCCCCTTTGAAATGCGAGTGATGAGTGCTCACCGCACGCCCGACCGTGCACATGAGTACGCAACTACGGCCCATACTCGTGGAATTAAAGTTCTCATTGCAGGCGCCGGCGTTGCCGCACATCTCGCGGGTGTCCTTGCGGCCAATACCCCACTCCCCGTACTTGGGGTTCCAATCAATTCGGGGGCACTCAAAGGCCTTGACGCTCTCTTAGCCACAGTACAAATGCCAAGCGGCATTCCAGTTGGGACTGTTGCAATTGATGGGTCAAAAAACGCTGCCCTACTGGCAGTGCAAATTCTTGCCACCTCTAACCCCACACTCCAGCAGCGCTTTCTTGACTATAAATCGGCGATGCTTGATGAAGTGAGTGCCAAAGACCAGCGGGTTCAAGAAATACTACTCGCATAATTGCTCTCCGTGCAATACACCAAGTCAGCTTGGCGACGCGTTCTGGGTAAATTGGGATGACGGAGCAATCCGTGCTGTCTACCCGATATTGGGCGCCTGATCGTGATGCACTCATATGAACGGTAAATACAGCACTGCAGCCAGCATAAAAAATACCAAGAGCCCGATAATATCATTACTGGTGGTAATGAATGGGCCGGTAGCCAGCGCAGGATCCACTCCAAACCGATGAAGGAGTAGTGGAATCGCCGCACCAATCACGGCGGCAAGGATGATCACGATAAAAAGTGACAACCCTGCGGTTGCAGCCAGACGCCAAGGCTCAGGGGCATGCATCACTACGAAAGGCGAAGTACTTGCGATCCAACCAAACAGAACCAGAACGGCGATCACCATAGCGGCTGCCAGAGCCAGTCCATTGGCCACCGCAACATTTACTTCCTTACTGATCCGACGAAGCATATTTACGGACCATACATCACCTGACGCAAGCCCTTGGACAATGATCGCTGAACTTTGAATCCCAGCATTTCCGGCCATAGCCATGACTACCGGAATGAATGCTGCAAGAACGGAAGCACGTCGAATATTTTCTTCATATATACCGATCACACTACCTGCAAATACGGCCCCAACCATACCCAAAAATAACCAAGGCAATCGACCTCGTGTAATACGATACACGGAATCCGTGGGATCTTCATCACCGGTAATCCCACTTAAACGCTGGTAATCTTCCTCCGCCTCTTCACGAATAACATCAATCGCATCGTCAATGGTTACATGACCAATCAGATGCTGCTGATCGTCTACGACTGCCAATGAGACCAGATCATACCTTTCCATGATGCGGACGACTTCTTCCTGATCTACTTCTGCAGTTACGTAGCGAATATCGGTCCTCATTACATCACCAATCTGCGCATGAGACGGGGACAATAACAGACGTCGGATCGTAACAAATCCTCTCAATTGTTTCGATTTGTCTGTAACAAATACCACATAAAGATCCTGCGTATTCTCTGCATTTCTACGAATTTCCTCCGTAGCCTCTGCGACGGTCCAGTCTTTCAGGACAGTAACCACCTCGGTGGCCATAATTCCACCTGCGGTATCTTCACTATATTCAAGAAGACCACGAACTGCTTCACGATCCTCCAATGCCCGGAGAACTCGTTGGCGAACCATTTCATCCAGATTTCCTAGCACATCTGCTGCATCATCGGATTCCAGCTCATTCAGGAGAGAGGTAATCCGATTGGTGGAGACTTCGGAAAGCAGGTCTGCGCAAAATGCTTCATCCAATTCTGCCAATACGTTTGCACCTGTAATCGTAGGCAATGAAAGTGTCAGAGATGCAGCGTGGTCTCGTCGCAACCCAGCCACAAGCAACGCTATATCCGCAGGATGCAGCTCTTCCAGTAACTCTATCGCTGCACTTAAATCATTTTTTTCAAGATAGATCTCAACTTCCTGAGCGATTGCTTCATTCAATTCCTGAGGAGCAGAGGTCGCATTCGAAATGGGAGTGGACATTAAGATCACCTAATATCTAAAGAATGAGGGTAAACTTTGGGGCGATCTTGAAAGTAGCGGGCAAGCATCACATAATCCTCTGGAAACAACTCTTCTGCACGGGATCGCTTCCAACGATCAGGTATATCCGTAGCCCACTGCTTGAAACTGTTCCGCAGAATCTTTCGTCGCATCCCAAATCCCGCGCGGACCACGGCGTGCAAAAGAGCAGGATCTACATCTGGAGCGCTCACTCCTGCAAAATCTAGTTGAATTACACTGCTCTCAACGGTTGGTTTTGGAGAGAAGACATTCCGACTGACCTGAAATAATATGCGGGGCCGTGCATAGAGCTGCGAAAGTACACTTGGGATCCCATAGGCTTTAGTCCGAGGCTTTGCAACAATTCGATTCGCAACCTCCCGTTGTACCATTAGGACCGCTTCTGCCATAACATCATGCGCGGCAAGTAGTCCAAAGAGAATCGGACTGCTGATGTTATAGGGCAAATTTCCAATAATATGCAGTGGAGGACTACCCGAACTCTTCCAATCAACCGAAAGCACATCCATATGTCGCACCATCAACTCAGGATAGGTACTGCGTAGATGTGTTACTGCTTTTTCATCTATCTCAATTGCTTCAAAGTTTGCATACTTCTGAAAAAGTAACTCGGTCAATGCACCCGTACCCGGACCAATCTCAATCACACTTGCATGTTTAGGCGCACTCAATGCTCCGACAATACGACGAACCGTATTGGGATCAATCAGGAAATGCTGCCCTAGACTTTTTTTAGGTGGAATCGGCGATTTCACGGTACTAGTTTCGGTCAATGCAAGCGCTTACGCCGATTGCGTACATAGTCTTCAAACAGAAACTCACCCAGGTTATCTAGGTCTGCATAGTAAGCCCGTCCATGGTTCGCATCTGTAAGTTGTCGAACAAATCCTTGGAGGTATGGATCCCGTGCAATCATGAATGTGGTGATTGTGATTCCCTCCCGACGACAGATTACAGCTTCATCCAATACCTTATTCACTATTTTTCGATCCAGCCCAAACACATTCTTATACAGCTGTCCTTGATCAAAATGGCAACTGGGCTTGCCATCGGTGATCATAAATATCTGCTTATTCCGATTTTTACGCCTACGTAGAATTTCGCGTGCCCGTTGGAGTCCTGCATGCGTGTTCGTGTGATAAGGTCCAACCTGTAAATACGGCAAGTCTTTGATAGATACCTCCCACGCATCATCTCCAAATGCTACAACGTCAAGCGTATCCTTGGCATAGCGGCGGAGGATTAATTCGGCGAGTGCCATTGCCGTCTTACGGGCAGGGGTAATACGATCCTCCCCATAGAGAATCATAGAATGGCTGAGATCAATCATGAGTACGGTGGACTGGTTTGACTGATGATCGGTTTCATGAACCGCATAATCCTCTTCCAGTAGAGACCAATCATCAATTCCACCTCGTCGATAGGAATTCGAGAGTGTATCGGTCACATTAAGCAGGTGTGGGTCATCTCCAAATTTCCATGGCCTAGTTTCTGGTAGGCGCTCATCTCCAGATCCCTCAAATGGTGTTTGATGCTGTCCTCGACCTGCTTTACGGAGTTGACGGAAAATTTCTTCCAGAGAATGATCCCGTAGACTACGTTCCGTCTTTGCGGTGATCTGTATGATCCCCCCTCCACTTTCTTGAAGGTATCCCCTAGATTTTAGCTCCTCAATGAAATCTCCAATTCCAGACTTTGAATCAGTGAGGCCATACCGCTCATCCAACTGGGTAAGCCAGTTCAGTGCTTCACCAGCGTCTCCGGCAGTAAACTGCAAGAGTTGTTGAAAAAGGTCAAACAACTGCTCAAATGAAGTTGGCTTACCACCATGCTTCTGTTCATCCCACTGTAGATACTTGAAGGGTGTCATGATCAGTTCAGTTGTTAGAATTACCTCGGATTACACTCTATTAACGATTCCCCAGGGATGAGAATGAAAAAGGAACCTGCTACCTGACACAGCCCCTTGCTCTTCAAATTCCCGTGAAACGTTCATGACTTTTGTAATTAGAGGAAACTAGACTTTCATCTGTGTACCCAGTTCGTTGATCAGTGATCCTATCCAGATGAGGTTTGCCTCATGGGGGCCGTCTGAAATCTCCAAAATCCTTGGGGAATCCTTGTCATGAAATTAACAATGTTCTCTACGTCTTCAACAAGACCCTAATGACATTTTGCAGCGCAAATTCATTTTGATCAAGGTTATATTTGATCAAATATTCTCTACCTCAGTTAATTTGATTGCGTTATCCCGGGTAATTTCTAGATTTTTCATCCGTACCACTCATTTTTCACAGCGCACCAGAGTGCCATAAAATTATGAGCAATCGAAAGTATGTGCGTACGCACCCATGGATAAATTTTAATCACTCTTTGAAGCGAGCTACTGCCTCTTTCTGGTCATTACTTAGTGAGACAGTTACTCGGATTGATCAGAATACTCAGGCAGTTCTAGCCCCATCTGTTGCCCGAGAACTTCACAAGATTTATTTGATCAAAGGAGCTCAGGGTACGACTGCAATCGAGGGAAATACACTCACCGAGGAACAGATAAAGCTATTCTGGAGGGATATCTAAACCTTCCCAAGTCTCAGGAATACCTTCAACGTGAAGTGGACAATGTTCTCAGTGCTTTCAATAAGATGCTTGGAAACATTGCGAATAAAAAAACACCTGCACTGACACCCGACTGGATCTCTGAGGCGAATCGCCAGCTACTTTCTGGGCTTGAAGGGCATCTTGAAGAGGGAGTCGTCCCAAGTGAGATCCCATCATTTTCAGTTGGAGTTTTTCGGTACAGAGGTGCCCCCAGAGAGGACTGCGCCTTACTTCTTGATCAACTCTATAAGTGGCTTGAGGAAGACCATTGGTCATTAAATCTGAATGATCAATATTCTAATCGTATCGCTTCAGCCGTTCTACGGGCAGTCTATATTCATTTGTATCTGGCGTGGATCCATGCCTTTGGAGATGGTAATGGACGCACTGCCCGATTAGCAGAATTCATGATTCTTGCGAGGGAAGGTATCCCATCCCCCTGCGCTCATCTTCTCAGTGACCACTACAACCTCACTCGATCCGAGTACTACAGACAGCTTGATCGTTCAAGCCGAGCCAAATCTGGCCGTGGAAACCCCATGGATTTTCCATATTACTCCATGGAGGGGCTTGTTGACGGTCTTCGGAAACAAAATCGAACTGTTGAAAGGATGCAAGCACATCTCGCATGGGAGCATTATGTATACACCAGATTCAAGCAAATCCCTCAATCAATCGCAATGCGGCGACGGCGGGAGGTGGCTTTAGCTCTCAGCAAAGCATCTAGGCCGGTTCATAAGAAGGACATCACGGACCTAACTCCAAATCTTGCAAGGTTGTATGCATCAAAAACAATCAAAACACTTGCTCGCGACATGAATTGGTTGGTAGAGAGAGACTTTCTGGAAAGGCTGAGTACGGGCTACCGAGCACAAGTTGAAAAAATGTATACCTTCCGACCGATGACAGCATAAAGCAATGCCTCGTTTCTAACCTTAATGCGCATTATCTAATATTTGGAGTAAGATGTGAATAGCTGAAAATTTGGAAATATCCCCAGCGAAATCACCAGTGATTTGACACTCCACCTACTTTTCAACCAATATTTGTATCGGTCATATCACTGCTGAAATATCGTCTTTCAGTCAGTCGGATCTATTACTCTGAATCATCTCAATCGAACCTTACTACTCAAGAAAAGTATCCGCATAGATCGTACTAATATAATTTAATGCAAAGACCCAGAAGAGATTCGCGCCCTGTACAGGTCGGCCCTGTTCAGATTGGTGGTCATGCACCAATTGTGGTCCAGTCCATGACGGTATCAAAGACGCATCGAGTTGGGGACACACTACAAGAGATTGCCCAGTTGGCAGAGGCCGGAGCAGATATCGTTCGCATAGCTGTACCTCGTCCAGAGGATGCCAATGCGTTATCTGATATTGTACAGGGGGCCACCGTTCCGATCATAGCAGATATTCACTTTAATCATACCTATGCCCTAAAAGCAATTGAGGCTGGAGTTGCCAAAGTCAGGATCAACCCAGGAAACATAGGTAAGGAAGAATGGGAGCGTGAAGTTTTGTTAGCTGCGAAAGAAGCTGGCATTCCAATTCGTATTGGAGTCAATAGCGGATCTCTAGAGCAGGACATTCTGGATAAATATGGCTATCCTCAACCTGAGGCACTTCTGGAAAGTGCATTGCGTCATGTTGACATCTGCATCAAACACGGCTTTGAGGATATTGTGATTTCCGTAAAACATTCTGATGTATTCTATATGATCCAATCCTATCGGCTAGTGGCGGAGCGAACAGACTTTCCTCTCCATCTTGGGGTTACCGAATCGGGTTCTTTCAGGGTTGGCACGATTAAAAGTTCAATTGGAATTGGTGCTCTACTCGCTGAGGGTATCGGCGACACCATCCGTGTTTCCTTAGCTACTGACTCGGTGAAAGAAGTAGAAACTGCCCATAATATTCTCAAGTCACTTCGCATTGGGCGCCCAGGAGTGAATATTATTGCCTGTCCTACTTGTGGTCGGTTGAATGGGGACCTTTTTTCGATTGTTGAGGAAGTCGAAACGGCCGTGAATGCCCGCAAATTTGATAAGGATGTGACGGTAGCACTCATGGGCTGCGCTGTTAATGGCCCCGGTGAAGCACAAGGAGCCGACCTCGGTATTTCTCTTGGACGCGGACGTGCTCATCTATTTAAGAAAGGCAAAGTCGTGGGCACAGTTCCAGAAGAAGATATTGTAGATACTATTCTTGAGGCAATAGAAGCTTGGGAACCCGCTTCCGAAGATTAACCTCTGCTTCTTGACATCCTACCTCTGCGACTCTGCCACAGCTACATGTAATGCTCATTTCGTGAGTCGTACTTGGAGGGAAAACTAAAACCAACTCTCAGACCGAACCACCTATCCTATCCTATAATTCCACTCGTTAAAGTCGCAGAAGTATAAAAGCGGAGCATTGGGAGAACGTAAGGCTGAGTCTGTTAGGACTACCCATAGTAGCTGGATTGTTTTGGTTTAATTGGAAGTTGCCCGCGCCAATACAGAATTAACAAGAATCCAACAGCCATTCCACCTAGATGTGCAAGGTTAGCTACTCCAAGTTGCAAGCCTGAACTCACATAAAATAGTTCCAAAAGACCATATCCAATGACAAAGTACTTTGCCTTAATTGGGATTGGTGGAATGATCAGCATAATCTGCTTATTCGGAAACATCATCCCGAATGCTAGAAGAATGCCAAATACTCCGCCAGAGGCGCCAATCGTTGGCCAAACTGCACCCGAGAAATAGGTTGCAGCAAGCTGTACAAGTCCCGCACCAACAATGCAAGCACCATAGTATAGTAGGAACCGTCTGGACCCCCAAGTATTTTCAATCTGTACCCCAAACATCCAAAGCGCAAACATATTGAAGAAGATGTGACCAAGTCCTCCGTGAAGGAAACTGTATGTTATCAGTTGATGGATGTAAAATCCTCTTGTCAATGGCCACAGAGCAAACCATGTAATCAATTGATCATTGCTAAGAAATTGAGCAAGAAAAACAAGGAAATTAATGATCAGAAGGTTCTTGATCACTGGGGGGAATGCACCGAATCCTCCGAAACCACCATATGAATAATAGGACATAATACAATCGCTCTCTGACACAGGTTATAGTGTCTAAAACTCATTTTGGTTGCGTTGATTATTTTCCTGAGTATCAGTACGCTGCCTTTCACTATTCTCACCCATTTACTCTGTCACCTCGTATGTACGCAGATTTGGGAGTTATCGAAAATAAAAGTAATCAGCGCATAGTATTAAATATATGAACTTGGCAAGGACTTTCGTTTGGAGATCGGAGTATCGGTCAAATGGGAGTTATCTACGAAAATGCCGAAATTCAGGTAGTTTAAGTGGAATGCCCATCACAAAAATTTTCCTGTAAGTCCCAAATCTGCAAACATCTCATTCACGAACTCCCTGCGACTGCCTTGCCAACAAAAGCATTTCACTACCCGTCTATTGTCTTTATCACAGTGTTCTGTTTATCCTTGTTCAATTGCGAGATATGAATACGTTTTATATGTGTTAAATTCAGACCTGATTGCCCGCTTTTCTGGTGAGCATGGACTTTCACCTGATTTTGAAAGTAATCGCTAGCCATGAAGTAAAAAAGTTTTTCTCATGAAATTCCCGTTGGCGCAAATCCGATGCAGGTGTTCATTTATGTGTACACGTTGCTGGTCAGAGTTTTCAAATAAATCAACCTTACTAGTTAGCACACTGTCCTCGGTAGTATTTTGGCTCTCTACGGTAGAGCGCCTCAGTTGCAAAGAACTATTTGGAACTCTGGCGAACCGGTGTTGAACAGATCCCCTATTAATTCGCCTCAACTCGGTTTGGGCTACAACCGGTGGATTTGGACGGGGGTCGGTCAGGATTGCGTGTGTCTGGAGAGCCATACGACGTAAATTGGGGGGGATTCGGGGCAAAAATCAAGATCTCTCCCCTAAATTTCCGCTTAATCTGGAAGAAGATTCTCTAAATTGGACTGAGTACGCGATCATTGCCCGATCCTCAATTGAATGAATCGTTGAGATAATCTCATCCGTGTTGTAACGTGTCATCGGATACGCTTATATTTATATTAAACTGTAAATGTTAAACTGATTTTGAATTTTTGCTAATAGACTAATGAATAGAACTGAGAGCCAACGAATAAAGATATCCTAACCACCATCATAGCGCCGTTTATCTAGAACTCTGGGTTCCCAAGCACGAAACATTTGAGGGTATAAATACTGCTCTATTTAGGTATCTACCTCGGCAACAGATGTCTAAATATTTTCTCCTTGATACTTATGGCTAATAATTTTCCGCACATATTACAATCTAAACATGGGTCCTTCTATATATCCGAACCAGTGATAAAACAACTCTACCTACTTTTTGCGACCTTGCTTCTGTCAACAGGCCTTGCTTCAGCCCAATCAGTAGTTTCAGGTCGTGTCCTTAATGAGCAAGGGGAAGCATTGAGTGGTGCCACCATTTTGATTGAATCGCTCGCGATTGGTACCTCTACGGATTTTGAGGGAAACTACAGCCTTCGGATTCCATCTGGCCAGTTGGGACAGACCCTGATATTAACGGCCCGGTTTATTGCCTATCTATATCAAGCCCATGAAATCGTTGTGCGTGAGGAAGAAATGACAGAGAACTTTGTACTGAAAACTGATCTTCTCCAACTTGATGATCTGGTGGTCATGCCCAGAAATAGGGAAGAGTTGCTCCAAGATGTTCCGTTGGCAGTTTCCGCTTTCTCAGGTAGGAATTTAGAAACCAGACAGATCGAAACGACCGATCGTCTCGGTCAGATCATTCCCAACACTACCTTCAATCATTCGGGATCTTTAGCAGGAACGAAATCTGCAGCACAGGTCTTCATTCGGGGCGTCGGGCAGCGTGACTATCTGCCAGTTACAGATCCCGGAGTGGTCATCTATGTTGATGGGGTCTACATGCCTCGCACGGTGGGAGCAGTACTGGACCTTGTTGATTTGGAGCGTGTGGAGGTTTTGCGTGGGCCGCAGGGAACTCTCTTCGGACGCAATGCGATAGGTGGTGCTATATCTATACACTCCAGAAAACCTGATGCAGAAGCTCAAAAAAGCATCCATGCACAGTTTGGGGATGATCGTATGATCCATCTTACCGCGTCGGCAAATGGGGCGCTGAAAGAAGGATTGTTTGGAGGTGTGGTGCTTACCTTAAGAAATCGAGATGGCTACGTGACGAGAGTCCATGATGGACTTGACATGGGAAATGATAATTTACTTGCGGCCCGTAGTTCACTTGTCTGGCGTCCATCAAATACTGTAAAGGTCTTCGCTACGGGCGACTATTCTCGGCGGCGAGAGAATGGAGCCCCAACCGTCAATGGTGGTGTGAATGATAAGCAAGCGTTTGCAACGTTTGGCAATGCCGTATTGCCCAGTTGCACGGCGATCCGAATTAATCCAAACTTCCCTGCGAGTGGACCGCCATCGTTCCCTCCACCTGGAAATGGTGCAAAGGGTGCAGAGGGCTGTTATGGGCCTGACAGCTTTGCTGGAGAGTACGTCTCGGAAGGTACGTTTCCTGTATTCTCCGATGTTGATGCTTGGGGGGGGCAGTGCGCAGATCTCTTGGTTGATTGGAAGGCAAATCACCTTCCTGTCACTAACAGGCTACAGAGGGTTGGATATGGTCATTTCCCGTGATGCTGATAATACTCCCGCAAATATCTTACAGAACGAGAATGTAGTTGAATCCAGTCAACTCAGCCAGGAATTGCGACTGAGCGGTGTTGGGCTGAACAATCGTATGTACTGGCAAGCCGGTCTTTATCTTGCCAATGAGATCGGATTTTCGCGAACCTCACTGGTGATTCCAACTGGCTCCTTTGACAGTAACTGGGACTTAGGCTACACATCCATTGCAGGGTTTAGTCAGACGACGGTTGAGCTGATTTCCAGGCTTTCTCTGACTCTCGGTGCCCGCTATACCAGAGACCATAAGAGTGTTATTCCCGATGTGTATGCCAGAGGGGATGCATCACAAGGGAGGCGAAGTATTCATGAACCAACATGGCCGTTGGCCAGAGGAACCTATCGTCCAATAACTGGGCCCATGAATCCTGGTGACCGTATGCTCCCAAACAGGAAGTTCACCAGAGATTTTGATGCCCTAACGTGGATGGCGAATCTTGCGTACGAATTTAACGACAATGTGATGGCCTATATCAGTTTCACGGAAGGGTTTAAGAGCGGCGGTTTTGATGCTCGCGTCCCAACCCCCCCGCCCGGTTTTGAGGCGAATTCCCCCAATGCTTCGCCGACCGATTACGAGCCTGAAACCCTTGCCAGTTACGAAGCCGGGATCAAGTCGAATACGAGCGATGATCGCCTCAAACTGAACTTGACTTTTTTTCGCGCTGAATACGAAGATGTGCAAGTCATTATACGTCAATCCATCAATCCCATCACAGTCAATGGAGGCTCGGCTAATCTGCAAGGTATAGAACTGGAAGGAATATGGGCTCCTGCTACTGGCTGGAATCTCACAGCAAATCTGGGGGTTCTGGATTCGGAATATGACGAACTGAGCACTGATGTTCTGGATAGCAATACACCTGTTTTACCCGGTTATAGGCTACCCAAAACGCCCCGTTTCAATCATTCCCTTGAAATCGGAAGAGAACTGAATATCAGAAATTTTACCGTTGCCCCGAAAATCAATTGGACCTATACAGCTTCGCAATACCATGATGCCGTCAATACTCCCCAGCTTTTTCAAGAAGGATATCATCTCCTCCATGCCTCTATTAGCATAGGAACGTCAGATGGCAAATGGGAGGTAGTGTCCGCATTCCGAAATCTAACGGATGAACGTTATCTATTAACGGGAACTTCCGCCTGGGGGACGGCAGCCGCCTACATTGAACAGGTATATGGAAGACCATTTGAATGGTCACTTTCCGTGAAGAGACTTTGGTAAACGTATGCTTATGAGCGATTGATATCGCGGCATGTTTTAATCGCATTTCTATACAATTTTCGTATGGACACGATTTTCCTCCAATCCTTAACGTAATTTAACATATAGGTAGTTAATTAAAATCATATGACTTTCTCTTCACATCTTTCGCCAGAGCCTCACTTAACGAAATATCATACTGTACAGGAGACTTTAGTAATGTGGCAGGTAAGTGTTTCTTGGTGTTTAGAAAGTCAGCGAAATCCGATGTACCACTTGACCTAACACAGCTGTCTTAGATTCGGTGTATCTCATTAATTAAGCAGGTACTAAAATCGGTATATTCGGATGACCGAACAATTACATCACAATGGAAACCACATTTGAGTATTCACTTGATTCTTGGCGACCACCAACTGACACGGGTGGCTACAAGGTCAAATGAAGCTATTTACAAAAGAATCTCTTATCGTAGAACTGAATGCTGGCCGTTCGCATGAATGGATTGAAACTGGGCGCAAGAATGATGATGGTGAGGTTGGCAATACCCTCGAGGATCTACTTGGCATTGAAGAGAATAATCCACCATTACCCAATGATGGTGAGTGAGAGCTAAAGGGACGGCGGAAAGATACCTGATTACTTCTGGCACTATTCCGCATGGCATCTTCCCCGAGAGCCTATAAGTTTGTGCCCCAAATTCTACTCCCCAAGTATGGATGGAAACATAAGGAGGCAAAATTAAAATACTCAGACAGTAAAATAAACTTTAGGCAGACCCTGAGAACTCATAAAAGATCTGACAGGATTTTCATGGTTGTGGGTTGAAATTTCATTTGACCGTAGACAGGTAGAAGAACATCATGCCCCGACTGGAATGGGTCGAAATAAGAGTTGTCTTGAGCGAATTGAATCCACAGCCATACGAGTTCATTCTCACAATAATCTCTCTTCACTTGGCAGACAAAACAAAGTCCAAGTATGAATAATTTTTAGTTTTCATCCATTGAGAGGATAATCTTTCAGTGAGACCTGAACGCCGAGTATCTACTCAAAACCTATTTGTGCCTCAATGCCCGAATAATTGCTACTTACCGAAGAAGAAAATAAGTAAATTGATGTGGTTGATTCACTTGTTTGGTTATAACGAAACACAAGTCAGGATTGGATCTCCTCAGAGGATGAATATGTTCTCTTTTGTTACTCGTTTCGATAATCCTTTTCGTCATGGTGTGCAACAGTGCATGATTCCCTTTGTGAGAGGGTTCATGAATCATTTTGACAGAGCAAATGAGATTCTTTGAAAATCATATTTCCCGTTTCATACGAGTGGAATGGTATTGCAAACTATTGATTGCAGGGTTTGGGGCGGTCGGCGGCATTGCACTTGCAATACTTTTGGGGGTCACTGTGGCGGAGGTCTTTTGGCGTTACATTATGAATGATTCACTTATCTGGGCTGAGGATCTCTCCACGATGTCACTTACGGTCGTAGTATCAGCGGCAATTGCTTATGGTGCGGGGGAAGGAGCTCATATTTGTGTGAATCTGATTGCGCGAATTTGGGGCCGACGGGTCACGAGAGTCACGGATGCGATTGCCCGCCTCCTTGGTGTTGGGATGACCGCGATGGCGGCCTTTGCCCTATTTTCCCACGGTAGTTGCGGCCTTCCCTGTGGTGCTATTACAAGCACCGTTTCAATCCCTCATGCACCATTCTACTTTGCGATTGGCACATCACTTACGGTCTACGGATTGGTGCTTGTCTTCCATGTACTCCTCGGACTTGCTTCATGGAATACTGAGGATCCTAATGAGCCGCCCGAATGATTGACCCTACAGGAATTGCCCTCATTGCTTTTGGCGCACTGCTCGTCCTACTCTTCATTCGTGTGCCGGTGGGGCTGGCAATGCTGATTATAGGAGCAGTTGGAGTCATCCTGATTCGCCCGAACGCCGCGGTGCCCGTTGTAGCAGGAGAAATGTTTGCAGTTGCTTCCCGATACCCCCTCACGATCCTCCCGCTATTCATACTAATGGGAAATCTGGTCGTGGTCTCTGGGATGAGCCACGACATCTACCGAGCAGCCTTTACCTGGCTAGGACGTTTTCGCGGTAGCCTTGCATCTGCTTCTATCCTCGCATGTGCAGGATTTTCTGCCCTTTCTGGGTCATCGCTAGCCGCAGCAATGACCATGGCGCGTGTGTCTCTACCAGAAATGAAAAGATACAAGTATGATGATTCTTTAGCCACAGGGGCCATTGCTGCAGGAGGAACACTCGGCATACTCATCCCACCGTCAGCAGGACTGGTAATCTATGGAATCATTACCGAGGAAAGCATTGGACGTCTGTTCATGGCTGGAATCATACCTGGAATTCTACTCACTTTCCTGTTTATTCTTGTCGTCTGGATTGTCACTCAACTTAATCCAAAAAAAGCACCCCAGGTCAAGGTATCCGTCCCGAGGAAAGAAAGTCTTGCGATTACTGCGAGAGCATTCTGGATTCTATGCATCATCATCGTAACTATCGGGGGGATTTATGCTGGCATCTTTTCTGCCGTAGAGGCCGCGGGGGTGGGTGCACTTCTTACCCTGATTGCTGCGTTGGCGCGACGTAGACTGAATTGGAAGACTTTAACAGAAACCGTTCATGCGACACTCAAGGCCAGTGGTACTGCCTTCCTTATCCTGTTAGGCGCGTTTGTTTTTAAGGTCTTCCTTGGATTTACCGGAATCGCATTCGTTGCATCCGAGTGGGTCGGAGAACAGGAATTTTCGGGCGCTCAGGTAGCCACAATCGTCCTTCTCATCTTCGTAGTCTTGGGGACCTTTCTTGACGGTTTTGCTATGCTCGTGCTCACGGTCCCCTTAGTTCAGCCGATTCTTGAATCCCTGGGCGTGGATATGATCTGGTTCGGAATCATGATTGTGATTACGCTCGAGATGGGACTGATTTCACCTCCGGTTGGGTTGAATATCTTTGTGGTGAAGGGAGTAGCTCCAGATGTACCAGTACATACGATGTTTCGCGGGATCATTCCATTCTGGCTTGTGATGGGCATGGCATTGATTCTAATTGCACTGCTACCTCGTCTCGCTACGTTTCTGCCGGATGCGATGTACGGATGAAGATGAATCACCGAACAATCTCTACAAAAAGGGAATCCGAATGAAGTATTCGCATCCTGGCTCGGAAGGAAAGCTATGCTATGAAGCGGACGACAAGATTCCTAAGAGACTCGCCTCAGGCTTGGGCATCCAACTTGCTGCCTTAGCGATCAACGGAGTCGTACTGCTACCAACGATTGTATTTCGAGCGGGAGCTGCCGAGGAACTCATCTCTTGGGCGGTATTTGCGTCCGTTTTGGCATGTGGAATTTCCACGATCCTGCAAAGCATGCGGGTTGGTCAGATCGGTTCGGGCTACGCACTGACCCATGTGAGTTCGGCAATCTTTATTGCTGTTTGTGCTGAGGCCCTGTTAGAGGGAGGTGCGGGGCTGCTCGCCACATTAGTCATCGTGACGGCCCTTGCCCAGATTGTGCTTTCGATGCGTCTCTCATTATTGCACAGGGTTCTCACACCCGTCATCACGGGAACCATGATTATGCTCCTTCCTGTCACCGTGATGCCGATTTTATTTAACATGATTTATGAGATCCCACCAGAAACCCCCACATATGTCGGAGCGTTGAGTGCAGGTATCACGATTCTCATCATCTTGATCATGGTACTCAGGGGGCGTGGTGCCTTTCGCCTGTGGGCACCTGCTGCTGGTATCATTGGTGGGTCTTTGATCGGTGCATATTTTGGAATTTATGATTTTGAACGTGTGTTGGATGCCGCCTGGGTTGGTCTACCCTCTGGTTTTCCCTCTGGATTAAACCTTCGTTTTGACACCTCCTTTTGGGCTTTGTTACCCGCTTTTCTTTTTGTAGCCTTGGTGGGTTCAACCAAGTCTATTGCCATTGTGATCTCCGCCGAGCGTATAGCTTGGCGCCGTTCCCATGCCGTGAATTATCGAGCAGTTCAACGTGCGGTGTCTGCCGAAGGAGTAGGAAATTTATTCGCAGGCCTCGTGGGAACTATGCCAAATACGCCTCATGCCGGAGCCGTAGCGGCGGTCGAAATCACCGGTGTCGCTGCACGGGGCATCGGGGTCGCCGCTGGATTGGTGCTTTTAACGCTGGCTTTCTTGCCCAAGGCACTAGCTGTCATTCTTGCGATCCCTCCACCAGTTGTAGCCGCTGCGATCACTGTGGTCATGGCTACCCTGTTTGCGGTTGGGTTTCGGGAAGTCGTCAGGAGTATGGATGAAAATCCGCGAAATAGCCTGATCGCAGGCATTTCCTTCTGGGTCGGAATTGCATTTGAGTTTGATTTAATTTCTTCTGCATATTTCGCGGACTTGGCAGGCGGGCTTTTGAGTAATGGTTTGACATCAGGGGGACTGGTAGCACTTCTGCTCACCGCATTAACTGCACGACCGAAGAGTCGATTCCGAGGGAAGCTTGATATGTCTGAACTGCCGCGAATTCATGAATTCCTCCAGGAGTTCGCAACTCGTAGAGGGTTGAGTTCAATCTTGGAACGGATAGAAGCTGCCAGCGAGGAAGCATTGCTTACACTGATGCAATCAAGGAATGAGCTGACAGGGGCTGAGATAACTCTGGATGAAGAGAGGCATGAACTACGCTTGACGGCCTTTAAGAAAGATAACGATGCAGTGTTAGAATTCAGGGTTGGGTCGGCGAGTAATGATGAGTTAAATCTGCAGGATCAGTTGGAGTGGATTGATGATCGTGTGGAGATCACTCAAATTGAGCATGATGTTTCCCTCCGTCTCCTGAGACACTTGGCCACCTCAGTCAAACATCGTCAGTTTCATGACATGGATATACTGACTCTACATGTCTCAGCTTCCCCTTCCAAAAGTTCATAACAAGACTAAACAAACCGATATGCGACGTAGGTTTATTTTCGTGCTCATGCTTTTCTGTGCGAGTGGATGTACAGAAAAATCTGAAACCCGAGAGTTATCGTTAGCACATTTCCTGTCGGCGGGGCATGTCTTGAATGAGGGCATGTTCTCGCCTCTGACAGAGCAAGTAGAGAAACTTTCTGGCGGAACCATGACCATTCAACTGTATCCCGCCGGAGCATTGAACTCGTCGGCACCCGCACAATACTCTATTTTGCTCAATGGCGTATCTGATCTAGCTCTAGTCATTCCTGCCTATACTGCCGATCTCTTTCCAAAAACTGACCTCATCAGTTTCCCAGGTGTTTGTAAGACCGCAGTTGAATGTACTGAGGCCTTGCAGCGTGCCAGACCGATTCTGGAGGATGAATACGATGCGAAGGTTCTGGGGCTTTGGGCTAATGATGCGCCGATACTCCTCACTCGCGACAGGCCTGTTCGGACACTCGAGGACATGCACGGACTGAAGATCCGTGTCTCCACTCGCAGTGCGATTCCATATATTGAGGCCCTTGGTGCCAGTGCCATCATGCAGTCTGCTACCGTACTTCATCAGAGTCTGAGTACTGGCGTCATTGATGGCGTAGCCGTCTCACCTTCGGGGATTGAATCGTTCCAGCTTCATGAGCCGACAAACTACTTGACCAATTGGCTCCCTTTATCTGGACTGCCATTTGCCCTGTTGATGAATCAGGGAGTGTATGAAGATCTTTCACCGGAGGAACAGGGATGGATAGACCAGATTTCTGACCTCTCTTTCTCCATAGCCGGGGCTGAAGCCTTCGCTCGGTCTGGAGCTGCCGGTATGCGGATGGCGCAGGGAGGAGGTGTTCAAATCATCGATCTGTCAAAAACTGAAAGGCAACGCTTTAATGAGGCGATCGCCCCAATACGCGATGCAAGTCTTCGTCAACAAGTGGGCAACATGACCGTAGCCGATATAGTACATCTATTCCGTGGGACACGATAAGCAGATGAAGTCTATTTTGGTGACAAGCGAAAGAATATAAGCAACTCAAGGCACTGGGAGTTAAAGGATCCAAGGTGCAGGTAGATGGACAGTTAAAACCACTTTTGTGGGAATAAAAGATCATACAACTGATCAGGTTTGTACCCTGATGGTTAAGTTACGGACACGAAAACGTTGCAGGGATTCGTTGTGAGTTACACAGACGAAAATGCATAAGTTTATACGGATGATGCATTGGCTTATTGCAGAATACCCAGAAAGCATGATCCTGAAGCATTCCGCGTCGCAGTACATGAAAGACATAGTACACGCAAACGGGGGCGGAGAGGAAAGGTTAGCCGTTTTATGTACTCCGATGAATTGGACATAGAAAACCAATTAATTCATCGAGATCATTTTTTGAAAGATCATGCATATTCTTCTGAAAAATCTCTGCGATTTAGAATTTGTTTAATCAAAGACGATCTTTAGCAGTCCAGATTTCGTCACTTTTGTGTATAATGTCAAATACTTATTATGAGCTCCTCTTAAAATGAGCAGATCATCATATGTCTCGGAAAAAAACTAAAAAGCGACTCTCCCCCATCTCGAGATACAGGAATTTTCTATTACGCGTTCGGCAGATGCCCGACGCAGCGAGAGCCGCATTTGTATTGAGTCTGGCGACCGTCCCACTGATTTTAGGGGCACTTGTTTTATCGGTCTATATGTTGATCCTTGCGGGAGATATTCCCTCTCTGAGGGATATCGAAAACCCTGATCTGTCTTATGCCAGTGTGGCCTATACCGCTGACGGTATTGAACTTGCTCGATTTGGGCGACAAAATCGTACGTGGATTCCGTACGACTCTATTTCCATATATGCCAGAAATGCCCTCATTGCCACGGAAGATCACCGTTTTTATGGTCATTGGGGGGTAAATCTTTTTCGCACAGCTTCCGCAGCAACCCAGTCGTTATTAGGTCAAATAGGACTTCCTTTTGAACGTCAGGGTGGCTCCACTATCACCCAGCAACTGGCCCGCAATATGTACAACGAGCAAATAGGCTTTGAGGTGAGTGTTAAGCGAAAGTTGAAGGAGATGGTTACTGCAGTCCGCCTTGAACAGCGTTATACAAAAGATGAGATCGCAGAGTTTTACCTCAATACTGTTCCATTCCTCTACAATGCATATGGGATTGAAGCTGCTGCACGGACCTACTTCGATAAATCAGCATTAGATTTGGATCTCCTTGAAAGTGCCACACTCATTGGTCTCTTAAAGGGAACCTATCGCTACGATCCGATCCGACATCCTGAACGCTCTACCCTCCGTCGGAATACGGTATTGAAACGGATGATTACCCAAGGGTGGCTGGAAGAGAATATCTATGAAGAAGTCAAAGACTCTGCGACCGTGACAAACCTCCGAACCGCGGACATGACACAAAGCTATGCACCCTATTTCGCGGAGCAGGTACGTCAATGGGTCTCTGACTGGGGGCGCCAGAACGATATTGATGTCTATGGCACGGGACTCACCATTGAAACTACACTTGACTCAAGACTACAGTCTGTTGCCCAAAATGCCGTAACCACTACACTTGATGGCTTGCAAGCAGTCGTGAATTGTGAATGGAGTGCTGCTTCCAGTCCCCGCATGCAGTATGGCGCAGATATTTCAAAGTACATGTCCGCCCCATGCAATTCAGATTCCGAAAAACACTGGAAATGGTTCTGGCAACAAAACATCTCACTGCTTAACAGCTATGTACAAGAATCTTCAAGATATCAAGATCTACGAAATGAAGGGAAAAGTGAGAGCGAGGCATTACAGGAATTGAAAAATGACCCCATATTTCTTGACTCTCTCAAGTCAACAAAAGGACGCGTGGAGAATGGCTTCGTTGCAATGGATCCTCAAAATGGCTACATTAAGGCATGGGTTGGAGGTCGAGATCTTTCAACCGACTGGTATGATCATGTCGGCGTAGCAAAAAGACAGCCTGGCTCAATCTTCAAACCATTCACCTATGCATGGGCCATTGATAGTGACTATTCGCCCGAAACCATGTACCTTGACTCAGTTTACCAATATACAGATGAGGTTACTGAGGAAGTCTGGAGTCCGCAAAATTTTGGTGACATAAGTACAGGGGAATGGATGACAATGCGGGAGGGTTTAGCCCGATCGGTTAACACGGTTACAGCCCAAATTATCAACGAAATCAACCCAAGAAATGTGGCCTCACTGGCCAAAGAAATGGGAATTAAGAGCGAGTTGTTACCCGTCCCTTCTTTAGCTCTCGGAACCAGTGACGTCACACTCCTTGAATCGGTGAATGCCTACAGCACGTTCGCGAATCGCGGAATCTGGACAGAACCTGTTATGGTAACCAGAATCCTCAGTGAGACTGGGCGCGTTTTGTATCAACATGAACCGAGACAAAGAGAGGTTCTTTCGGAAGAGACCGCAGCCATCGTTGTTGATATGTTGAGAGACACAATTAACAAATCTTACGGAACTGGAGTTCGTATCCGAGGCGGTTATAATCTCTATGGTTATGACTTCGCAGGAAAAACAGGCACAACTCAAGAAGGTGCTGATGGCTGGTTCATACTGATGCACCCAGAATTGGTCACAGGGGCTTGGGTCGGATTTAATGATCCGCGAATGAGTTTTCGCTCCTCTTACTGGGGCCAAGGTGCACACAATGCACTGTTTGTGGTGGGAGAATTTATGAAGCGATTAACCGAAGATGAGAATGTAGCGATCAGCATGAGGAGCAACTTCCCCTCCCCCTCATCGCATAGTCGGACCGATCCAAATTATGAGCAGAATCCAGAAACTCGCGTGAAATGGTAGTACAGTTACCTTGCTACAGAATAATTGTATGACCCTACTCTGGTAGAGTTAGATCAATCTGTATCAAAGTTGATAGTCTCCTGAAACCCTCCCAGTAATTTCTTGAAAAGTTGCCGATTCCGACCAACTGGGCACCTATTCTGCGTATTCCGACGGAAGTGGAACAGCCGACATCTGGAATCATTTTGATCCACCCCCTCACAATTTTTGTGATAAGTATCAGATTAACCACAAATATCCATGCCAGTCAACCGCATTCAGCATATCAATGCAACGACATCTGATGGAAATATGAAACCCCCACTTTCTATACCATCTGACTTTGACACCAAATCCTGCACCCCTGGGCAGTGGCCTCTTCACTTGCCTCACACGCATCTTCATAACTTTCAAATACTCCGTACACACCAGCACCGGTTCCTGTGAGCGCAGCAAAACCCGCTCCATTTGAGATTAAAATAGACTTAACCTTTCGGAGCACGGGATAATGATAACATATTGGAGTCTCAAAATCATTCTCCAACTCGCGCTTCCAGCGATCTAAGTCATTGGATCGAACAATCTCTGCCAGATTGTGACGCTTCTGACTGGAAGGTTTAACCTGCTGAAATGCCCACGCGGTTGAGATATGAATCGGATACACGACTACCGCTAGGTAAAATGGAAAGGCATAGTCATTCATTGGAACAAGCTTTTCTCCTCTTCCCTCGGCATAGGTAGTCGTTGGCCTCAGAAAAAATGGAACATCAGAGCCCAGCCTAAGGGCAAGAGAATCAAGTGAAATCAAGTGAAGATCAACATCCCATAACTTACATAACAATCGTAATGTGATCGCAGCATTACTTGATCCTCCTCCCAGTCCTGCACCATGTGGAAGAACTTTCTCTAGATGTATCTGTGCACCGTAGTCTTTTTCAATGGATGTCTGGAGGAGTTCACCAGCACGGACTACGAGATTATCGCTATCAATTGGAAGTGTAGGATCTGAACAGGTAAGTCGGACATTTTCTGCAAGACGTGCAGAGAGCGTATCTGCCCAGCCAATCGGATGAAATACCGTAGCCAAATCATGGAATCCGTCAGATCGCCTACGTAATATTTGGAGGCCAAGATTGATCTTGGCTGGTGCGGTTGCAGAGATCACTTGCTTAAAAGTCCGAATATTTCCCTCATAATACCAATTTCTACCGCTCCCTCTTCAATGAATTTCGATTAAACTTAGGATGTTTTGACAACTAATCCACTCAGGTCTGAAACATTCAATCCAAAGTTCACCATTTGATGACGTCAACTGCATGATCTGCAATATTTCGGGCAAAATTGCCTGAGAATTTCCGTAATCCTTAACCACGACAGTCATTATTAGGAACCAAACAATTCGATTGATCGCAGTACAGTCTCCGTTTCATGGGTAATAATTGAACACGAGGAATCCAGAGCGGGGAAATAAAAAATGGAGACTAAGGTTCTGGCTAAGTCGTTGTAGTGGGAACTAGTTTCAAAATCCCTTACATAGGACAGCCATATGTGCATGATAGTACCTTTTCCACAATGGATCAAAGTACTGAGGGAAATAATACTCCGTACACATTTTTGGGAGGTATCTTAGTTGATTGACATTGTTGTATCGAAACTTCAGGGTACCCTTACTTATGATCGGTGCATAGACATATTCATCAACTATATTCAGTCCAACATCCGAAAGCAAGTTGAGAAAAGTTTTTTTGAAAAACTGGACATGTCCAGCGGGGTGCTTCCCTCGATCCTGAAAAACTCCCTTGATTTTCTCAAAGAATAAATTCTCCAGAGGAACTTCCACTATCAAATTTGCCCATTGAAGATGAGAGAGTGATTGTAGGAATAGTTCGGGATTCTCAAGATGCTCGAGAACATGAGCACAGATTATGAGGTCAAACGCTTCTTCTTGAAACAATTCTGAACAGTCCGTGACATCCCCGACAACTGAGATTACGTCCGGTAGCGTCTGTTTAACATAATCTATAGCTTCGGGAGAATAATCAATTGCATAATATGATTTAGCTATATCCCGCCGTTTTAGTTCTGTAAGGACTGCACCTGTTCCACAGCCCACTTCCAGTATTTTTTCGGGCTTAAGTCCCTGATACTGAATCAGCTTACAGATTGAATCTGCAGTTTGGAATGACCTTCTTCGGAGCCATTCTGCTTCATATTCTAACGAATCCGAATAAAGGCGGGCATAATAATCCCTCCCTGTTATCCCAGAATTCAGTTTAGGGGATTTTGTGTGATTGTCCATACTAAATATCGAACGTCGCCGGAGATAATATTTCCGATAATTACAGGTTCAACGGATCAGTGACAGGTCTAACGGAATAGTCCAACAAACAAGAGAAGACTTGGGGAGAATCAACCCGTAGAAAAAGAGTTTTACAGTAATCATAACTCTGTGCTTAATCACGGGGATGGCCTCTACACTCGTTCAGATACTACTTATTATACAACAATAAGATCTCACATCCATAACCTTGAGACCTCCACCATCTGATCTTGGCGAATTCGCATGAGAGAAGTTAGCCCAACGATGATAGAAATTCAATAATGATAATTTCTCATGCGTTTTGCTGAAATAATCTCACACACATCCAAAACCGATCGAATTCAGAAAAGGGATTGGAAACAAGGTTTGTTGAATTCCGTTGCACCGCTCTTCCTAAACTATCTCCGCAGTGTCTATCGCTTTATCGGCTACTATTCTTTCTTTGCTTGTGAAATTCTTTCCGCCGATGTCAAGGTTCGTCCTTCCCTTTTCGCTTGTTTCGTTGCTGTTGTGGATTGTTCCCTCAGCGACAGCTCATGTTCTCACTGTGATCCAAGATACTCCACAAGAGCAGATTCAACGAATCATGTATACCCGAATGGGGCAATCCGGTTTGTTGGCACTCGAGGGGGCAGTTGATCCCAACGAATATGTTGTTGGACCGGGCGATATTTTTAATGTCATGATTGGGAGTGTTATCCCCGTAGAACTCCCTTTGACTGTCTCTGTGTCTGGAGCACTTCCTTTACCTGAGGTTGGTCCCCTTCAAGCCAGTGGAAAATTCCTGGCAGATGTGGTAGAGGAAGCCATAGAGCTTCTGGAATCGCGCTATGTGAATGCTCCCGTCAGTATATCGCTCGTCCAAGCACGAAGCTTTTATGTCCATGTCACCGGCGCAGTTGCCCAAACTGGGAGATTTCTTATGCTCCCTCGTTCGCGAGTGAGTGATGTAATTCAGCAATCTCTTTCATCTGGAGTGCTCGTGACGAGGCAGTCAATTGACCCTATCGCTGTGGACTCTGCAATGCCTGAACGGAGCTTCACACCGGAAATCAACAAGGTCTATCAACCCGCCCTGAGAAATATTCGTGTCCAACACAGGGACGGAACCGAAGATTTGATAGATTATACTTTATATCAAACGACGGGAAATATTGATCACAATCCTATCCT
Source organism: Rhodothermales bacterium (assembly GCA_965209015.1). GTDB lineage: Bacteria > Bacteroidota > Rhodothermia > Rhodothermales > Bin80 > Bin80. Next base: position 2,304,063 of record OZ242367.1, read on the forward strand.
ACAAGATGGAGATCGGGTTAATATCCCGGCATATCACCAAACCCGTGAGGGAGTGCGTATTTCTGGTGATGTAACTTGGCCTGGCGACTATGATTGGCGCCCAGATGATACCGTTGCAAGTCTCCTTGATCTTGCGATGGGAGGACGCCTAATTGACGAAACTGTTCAGTTTCGTCTCCTGAGATGGAGTAATGGAGATTATCTCACAATTCTGGATGAGAGCATCAGCAGTCTAACGATTGATTCCATTGCTACCCAAACCATCCTGCCAGGGGACCACATTACGATCTACGAACTTGAAACTGCAACAGCCAGTATTGAAGGATGGGTCACATATCCTGGGGATTATCGTATTGAAGGTGGTGTGACAACTATAAGCCAACTGGTCAAATTAGCGGGCGGTCTCAAAGAAAATGCGAACCCCAATGCTGCGGTCTTGGAGCGTACGAGTCTCGAAAAGCTGGTAGAAGTTAAAAAAGCGTCTCTTGCTACTACTTCCATTCAACCCAACACTGGTGATCTCGCGGTTCAGTCATTTACTGAGGGGTTTCAGAAATCATTTTCAGGGAATGTGGGCAGTCAAGTAGCCGTGGATATTGCCGGAGCACTCGCTGGAAGTAGTGAGGATATTGCACTCTACGATGGGGACCGTCTTATTTTTCCACGCGATGAGGGAACGATCTTCGTGACCGGCAACGTTCCACAACCTGGATATGTGAAATTTATCCCAGGAACGACGGCCCGTCACTATGTGGATCGCGCAGGAGGTCTAGGCCCTAGTGCTGAGGGGGTGTATATATATGATGGGAGCAGTGGGACTGTGCGACGAGGTCTGAATGTACCAATTCAGTCAGGTGATACAATTTTTGTTGACTGGCTGGAGCAGCTAACTGTGAGTTCCCGTCAAGTTCGTTCCCAACAAATTCAAGTCATCTTTACTAGTATATCCGCTGCAACTGGTGTAGCTGCAACAATCATCGCCTTGCTCCGATGACTGACTCGAAATCAACTGATGTATTCTGGTCAATTTTCAGAATAATTTTTGAAAGACGATGGCTGGTAATTGGGGTAACCGGAGTTACCGGTATTATGGCGGTAGTGATTAGTCTTTTTCTGAACAATTGGTATCTAGCAGAAACCCGCTTGCTCATTCCAGGCCAGACATCTTCAGGTCTGCTCTCTACCTTCATCGGCGGGCGAGTTGGTGGTAGTGCTTCCTCCTTACTTGGTGGATTGGTCAGCGATTATCAGCGGGAACTTGCCATCTTGAACAGCCGAACCATCAAAGTTGGTGTCATTGAAGCGTTTGACCTCGTTGAAGTATATGATCTGACTGATAGTGAATTCCCTCTTGAATCTGCTATCAAGGAACTGGAAGCAAATATTCAATTCGTTGTGGATAACGAGTATAACTATCTCGCCGTTCAGGTCTATGATACAGATCCCCAACGAGCGGCTGATATGTCAAATTTCTTCGTTTCAGAATTAAATCGTATTGGAATTGATCTTTCCACAGAAACAGCCAGATCCTATCGTCGCAGTGTGGAAAAACGCTATCAAGAGATTGAAGATAGTCTTCATACCGTTCGGCAGTCACTCCGAACGCTCCAAGAGCAGACCGGCATACTAGATCTTCCCACTCAAGGAGCTGCATTTATGGAGGGGCTTACAGAGTGGAGGTCCCAAATTTTCGAGAGTGAACTCGAGCTTGATCACTTACTTTTCCTTTATGGTGAAAACCATTCCCAGACACGTGCTGCACAGCGGGCAGTTGAACGAGCCAGAGAGTCCTATTCTCTCGCACTGCAAGGACGTGAGCGAATTATGCCTATTGCCCAAGACAGCCTCCCCGAAGTGGCATTCAGATTCACAGATTTACAGATTGACTCCATCATTCTAACTACGCTGATTGAACATGCACGTCCATTGCTAGAAGATGCTCGACTATCAGAGGAACGTGCCGCCAAATCAGTACAGGTCCTTGATCCTGCGATCCCCCCCACCGAAAAAGCTCGCCCATGGCGTGCTGCGATTTGCGTAGTCAGTACGCTGTCCGGTTTCCTCATCTCTCTGCTTTATGTACTTATCAGTGCTTGGTGGAAACGTAATTATGCCTTAATTGCTTCAAAGCTGAACTAGCCTGACTCGTGTGATTCTAGATTTTTCATCTCTGCGAAGCCAGCTCATGTCCCAAGTCGCTATCCTGCCACACTATGGGAAAGTCTATCGGACTGGTACCATCCTGTTAATCTTGGGGCTCATCTTTGGGTTGCTATTAACTCTTGGTCTTGCTTATACTGGATCAGTCCTCTATATAACTATCCTGCCTGTGACGATCCTTGGGGGCACCCTAGTCTGTTTTTTATTTGCGAATCCTCACGTCAATCTGATTGTGGCTATTCTGGGCTTTGTGTTCGTGGCCTCCAATGAGAAAGGATTTCAGGCTATTGAGGTTGCATATGCAGCTTACCTCTATACAATCCTCATTATATGGTATTTACGACATTTTATATCTCATTCCGAGAAGATCTTGGTTGAAAAATCAGACTGGGCACTGGCCCTATTTTTGGGACTGCTTCCTGCGACATTGATTTTGACAGGTATCTTTGATGGAGATTTTCGAGTGGCTGCGAGCGAGCTGATTTCACTCTCAATGTTTTTGATCTACTTTCCGGTCAAGTATACAGTTGCTCATCAAAAGCAGGGACCGAAGAAAATGCTGGTTACATTAGTCGTTATGAGTGTAGCTGTGGCGATCTTAAATTCTGTCAACTATGCCTCGGATCTATCTAATGCCTCAACTCTTTTGCACATAGCAGGATCACGGGTTGTAGTGAACGATTGCCTCTTAATGATCGGTACGATGATGAGCCTGACCCTCTTGATCTACTCCAAAGGCCCCGCTTCACTATTACTCTCCGCGAGTGCCTTAGCGTTCACATTTGCTGGATTAATCATGACGCAGTCCCGCGGATTCTGGCTCGCATTTGTGTTTGGATCTCTTGCCCTCCTCTTATTAGTTCGCACATCAGAGCGAATTAAAATACTGACCACGGCTACTGTCATGGCCGTACTGATTGTTGGAATTGGGTATATCCTGATAGGTCCATTTCTGACTGTGATCCTTGAAGGTATATCGGAACGTTTCATCTCTATTATAAGTGCATTCACGCAAGATCTTTCGCTAATAAACCGATTTCGGGAGACCAGTGCAGTCTTTGAGAAAATTGTTATTAACCCTCTGATTGGGTACGGGCCTGGTGTTTCTTATGTATTTTACGATATTGTGCATCAATCAACAGACACGGACTCGTTTGTGCATAATGGGTATGTCGGACTCTGGTACAAGTATGGAATCTGGGGGACTGGACTGGTACTATTTTTCTGGTATTCGACAATTAAACTCGGCCTACACGCATTTCGGAACAATGATGCGGAACATTGGACGCGTCTTGCTGGCTTAGCGGGAGCAGTCTCATTGATCGCATTAACAGTTTCAACTTTAACTCAGAATCCGTTCTTTCTCAAGAACTACTTATTTGTGATTGCCATTGCTGCGGGATTAGCGGCCGGGGCAGGACAGCGTACAGTTCAGAAACTTGATCACTCTTCCCGCCAGCATGTAAGTCAAGGTAAGCACTGATGAAATCCAAGATCTTTTCGGTTTTCCCCGTTCCAGAATCTTAATCCGATTGACCACTGATTTTTCGTTCATTTAACTTCATAGAGAGACTTGAAAATAGGTTTTTATCCTCTCTTCCGTCATTCTCTCTCAGCTCATCTCTTATGGAACGGTCAGTTCGGAAGTAATGTCAAAGCTGAGTAATCCAGTCTGAGTCATGCGAGTACTTATTCACGATTTCGGAGGTTATGCTTTCCCCGTGACGCTTAGTCAGGCGCTTCAAAACCGTGGCTATGATGTTGGTCATGCATATTGTGCGAGCCTAATCACGACACCATTAAACGTACATTCACATTCTGACAATCTAACATTTCTCCCTATCAAGACCTCGCGAGCCTTCAATAAATACAACCTTGTCAAACGTTGGGGCCAAGAGAGAGAATATGGGCTCTTAGCTGCTCAGACAATTTTGAAATTTGATCCAGACATTGTGATTTCTGCAAATACGCCGTTAAGTGCACAGCAGAAAATCCAAGATATTTGCCGAGAGAATGCAATCCCTTTTATCTATTGGTTACAGGATTTGATTGGTCTTGCAACCTCAAAAATTTTGAAATCAAAACTCCCTCTTCTGGCCCCCCTGATTGGACGTTACTTCCAATTCATTGAGGGGCAATTACTTCGTAGGAGTGATGCTGTCATTCCAATTACCGAGGACTTTTCTGCTACTCTCCAAAAATTTGGAGTCCCTTCCAACCGGTGTTATATGATTGAAAATTGGGGCACATTGGAAAGATTTCATGGTGAGCCATCTGCATGGGCAAAACAAAATCAGCTTGATTCACGTCCGATTCTTCTGTATGCAGGGACGCTGAGCATGAAACACAATCCAGCAACCCTGCTACATCTCGCACAGCAGATTGGAGAGTATGCTCAGGTTGTGGTAGTATCTCAGGGAGCAGGTGCGGACTGGCTGCGGAAAGCGATTATAGAGTATGGCCTCTCAAATCTCATCACGCTTCCCTATCAAGATCCAGACCAACTATCAGCAATGTACTCCAGTGCCACAATTCTTCTGGTACTGCTAACCCGAGATGCTGGACAATTTTCTGTACCATCTAAAGTTCTAACCTGTCTTTGCGCAGGGCGACCTATTATTGCAGCTATTCCAAAGGAGAATCTCGCAGCACGTATTATTGATCGTGCAGGTGCGGGCTTTATTACTGATCCAGATAACGATAAGGAGTTCGCACAAAAAGCGCATCTACTTCTAACTGAACCCAAATTATGTCAGACCATGGGGAAAAAAGCCCAAGCCTGGGCAGCGCAAAGATTTGAAATGGATTCAATTACGAACCAATTTGAGCACATCCTCAGATGGGCTTCAAAATGAGCCGACCGATCCTATTTGTAACCCGCTTTGAAGGAGTCTATCGAGTACCTATCCTAAAACAACTGAACGAACGTCTCCAGAAAAGACTCGTTGTGTGTGCAGGCTCTTTTTCCGATGCTTCCTTCAAAAGTCTATCCCTTGGATTGGAACCAAGCTACCAAACTATCAAACTAAAAAATACATGGATTAGTGGAGAGAGAGCACTCATTCAAACTATGCGCCCAATTTTTGCATGCAATCCAGCCGTGATCTTGGCAGAAGAGTCTCCGAGAACAATCTCTCTTCCATGGTTGATCGCGAAAGCTCGTAGACGGGGAATCGGTACACTACTCTGGGGACATTTTTCCTCAAATCAACGAGCATTTTCAGATCGCAACCTACTTGACCGATATAGAATCGCAATAGCGAAAGGAGTAGATGGATGTGTCTGCTATACCGATGAAATTGCACAGATGATTCGTGAGTATGTGTCACCTTCTCGGTGCTTTATTGCGCGAAATACCTTGGATACAGACCATCTCTTTCAATTGCACCGAGCCCTTGCTATGGAGGGTAAAAAACGTGTTCGCGCTCGCCTAGGATTACCGGATCAAGGGAATACTGTCGTTTATATTGGACGCCTGATTGCTGATAAACGACCTGAAATACTACTTGATCTGCACAAAACTTTGTGCTCTACTGGTACTGCGACTCTCATTATAATCGGAGATGGCCCTGAGCGGACAGGGCTGGAGTTCAAGATCCGGCGGGAAGGGCTCAAAAACGTGTTCTTTACAGGGGCACTTCCAAAACTTGAAGACTCCGCTCCATGGCTATATGCTGCAGATGTCATGGTATGTCCCGGATATGTAGGCTTAAACGTGAACCACGCATTCTGCCTTGGCCTTCCTGTTGTCACCTGCACCAGTCCTGATCCTAAGATCCGCTATCATAGTCCAGAAATCGCCTATTTGAAGCCAGATCTAAACGGAATGCTGGCTGAGTATGGGAATTTAGAATCGCTTGTTGGCGCAACTCTGACGGTACTGAATAATCTAGAACACTTTTCAGATCATGCCTACGCGTATGCCAAATCACATCTCCAATTAGACGGAATGGTTGATGGGTTGGTGCACGCAATTGAATATGCCGAATCATTGCATCGGTAGACTTCTTGATATCATCCAAATCTGGTAAATTTATTTCCAAACTCATACCAGAACACCCGTATAGATGTATGGATACTGTGATGTTCTTGAGTTTTCTCCTGAATGAGAATCACAATGGGAAGTCCTGCGTCTAATTCATTGAACCGTTAACCGGATCGGGAATGACTATTCGTTACTTTATTGCCACCAATTATCCCCGCTAAGCACCAATAACCGGAATAAATTTGTCAAAGTTTTCACTCTCAAATTCCCAATACAAGAATATTGCCAGAGTCATCTGATTCTATCTTATAGATAGAGTCTGAATTTGATGCTCCGGTAACATGTGCTAACTCGTAAATCAAACCTAAACTATACACATTATTCCAAGCTCTCCAGAGGCACTCTTGAAACATACGAATCAGGATTTTGTACGTTCAGGAGACTCGCGGGTTAATACCTCAACGAACGTGTTCAACGACAATACAAATTACGGTCGACGACAAAACTTTTTACGGTTCCAGAAATCCAAAGTTTAACCATGGCGGAGCACATTTCATTGAGGCGGAGCAGCGAGCTGCGACGCCTCAATGAAGAGGGTAATTTCCACGATTTGGTCCATGTCTGATCTCTCTGTTGGCCTGCTGGACACGGACAACAGCAGGCAGATTCACTTCTAATTGTGTTCCAAGGGTTCATGTGCTGATTGGTTAGGAAGTGGGAGATTCAGGTCCTTCGCTCGCGTTTTCTTGTCGCGGTTGGGATACTTCTGGATGCGGAGGCTCAGCGGATTGACATCTACATTTCCCATTCGGGTCGTCCGTTGATCTGTCCGCAGACCGGCGAGACGGGAACGTTGTATGACCACCGTAAGGAGCGCTCTTGGCGGCATCTGGATTGGTTTCAGTTTCGATATTTTGTCCATTGCCGGGTCCCTCGGGTCAAGTCTTCCGCAGGGATAAACACGATTCAGGTTCCCTGGTCAAGTGCTTCGCAGCACTATACGGAAGCCTTTGAATCCTGGACGATTCGATTGCTCCAAGCGACGAAGAATCAAATGAAGACGGCGTAGTTGCTTCGTTGCAAGTTTGATGTGGTCAAAGGTAAGGTGAGTACAGCAAAGAAATTTTCTCCAGGCGAGATTTCTGTTGTTTCTGCCAAAGCAGTTAACAACGGGATCATGACATGGCTAAATGTCTCAGATTTTATGTGTCATGATCACTGCATAAAAATACCCCTATTGCACAACACCAAAACTTATAAGGCATTTTGGCATCCCTGTAAATTTGCTGTGTTTAACGGCAAAGCCATAGTAACGAAGCCAAATCAAGATTTTCTCGATCAGGAATCCGCAATTTTGTATCTATGCGAGGCGATTGCATCTGGAAATTCTTGGAAGTACAGTTATTCACGTTCTGTAAGACATAATAATTTGGATGTTATGCTTCCCGTTACCAAGGAGGGAATACCAGATTGTTCTGTGATGGAAATGATTGCTCATCACCGGTCCGGAGATAATCAATGAACAAGGACAAACACGACACTCCCGCCCCTCCGAAAGACCGTTTAGACGCAATGCTTGACAAGCCCTCCATAAATAGGCGTTACGGCGGAAAGTGTTGCTACGTAGGGATGATCCAGTGCAGGAACGCGAGAAAATTGACCGAAAGTGAGCGGAGCGGCTTCAACTATTCACTATAATTCCCTTTGGATAGTATAGAGACCTTTGAAAATGAGGGCAACCCAGTTCCTGAGAGTCGGTAACTGCGAAAATCATCGTTCAAATCCCGAACCTCGGCCGCGCTCTACTCGGCTTTTCTGTGGCTCGCGGGATAGCTCAATTTTCTCTCTGGTATAGGTCTCCTTTAACCAAGTGTATATGGATGGGATGGGGACAATATATCCCATCTCTCTTTTTTCTAAAATTCCTTTACTAACAAAATCCTTGAACAATTTTTCTGCTTTACTATCACCGTATTTGTTTATAAATGCAGACATTATTTGCAAGCGAGAAGTAGGATGTCCTACTGAACGATCTGGAATGGAACCTGCTAAACACTGGATTTGGTCGGGTTCAAAACCGTCTACTCGTTGCTTGTGGTACACCTTACGAGCTTCGTGCCCAGCTTCCAGAACAGAGCTTAATCCGTCAATCGTCGTGACACCACCATTTGCTTTCAGATAATCCGAGACATGTCTAGCGTAGGAGTGGACATGTCGGGGCCATCCATGTGTCTCCTGCGCGATCGCGTCCATCCATGCCGATGGATCCCCTTTCCCTCTCCCCTCCTTTTTGATCCAGTCTTCAATCACTAAGCGCTCGGACTCTTTGCTTAACGCACCCAACTCTACAACACAATCCTCGGAAAACCTCGAAATCCCCAGTTTCCCAAAAGAGGCCTTTGTCGGCCCCAATCCCGCTGCCAGAAGGATTGCCGGTTTACCCAATTTGCCATTATGGATTCTTTCCAATAGACTTATTACCTCAGACTCTACTGGTTTACCAACAAAAACATCAATCTTTTGAGCTTCATCCAGAATCAGAACCACGCCATGATCAGAAATCAAATTTTTCAGTACCTGAATCACGCTTGAGTCCCCCGAAACTTCTTTTCCGTATTCTCTGGATACCACCTTAGCATCTAGGCCTGTGGTAGTTTGTTTCCGAACAACGTAGGACTCCCCAAGGGTTGGGCCAGATGGGCAGGGTTGTACAGGTCTTGCACATTAATGTAAACGACCTCCCACCGACTCCCTGATGCTATTGTGTTCAATTCATGCAATAGGGCAGTTTTTCCCGCACCTGGAGCCCCTTGGATTAGAAAGGTGGTTCCCGTATCGGTGTCTTTTGATCGTTTTAATAACTCTACAAAATCTCTTCTGATGGCTTTTCGCCCGTGAAAATACGGGGAGGGGCCACGGTCGCGTGCAGCAGTTAGATGGCCGGAGGTCGAAAGTTTTGATCTTGACATGTTTCGGTATGGGAACTCTCAGTTAGACATGTCCATAGATGGATTGGTTCCGGCATCTGTCTGGAAATGAACCAGTTTCGCCCCTGCTCATTTTGTCTAAAGCGTACGTACTTTAGATACGATCAGAGCTCCTAAACACGCCCAGATTCGATACCTGAGACGCAAATTTAGAGCCATTTGGTGCGTTTGAGAGGGATTTAGCACGTAATCCGATCAATTGGGACACCCAATCCATTCAATCGCTATTGTCACACAAATGGTATACTCTGCCCATTAGCAAGAAAGGTGTATACTTAATCCCATGAATTCTTTGACACTGCCCCATTGCCGTATCACTTTAACAAGACCAACTCAAAGCCTAGTTAGCCGAATAAACGCCTCCCACCTACTGCTCCTACCAGCCCAGAAACCAATAACTTATCTAGGTCAGAATTCCGGCGGACTCACTCTCATATCCTAAAGCGTCACTTAAATTGTAGATTCGTAAGAATTGTAGTAAGTTTACCTCCCTGATATTCTTTCATCTCTCCCACTCTGGACCTGCTACCTGTTCCTCCTTGCTCTCACGCTAACTCTCCCCCGCTGATGATTCGACGTATTATCACCATCCTGATCGCCGGAGTTATTGTCTCAAGTTGTACCTCTCCATCAATCAACTTGACCGATTCCCTTCCTAATCAAATCGAGCGAGTCTGGATTGGATCAGATTTCTATGCGAATCGCCTCATGGATTGGCGATATGCCAACGGTCGAATTGAGTGTCTCGAGGGGGCAAGAGCAAAACCAATGCGAACACTTCATCTGCTGTCACACTATTTGGGTGAACAAGAAGGAGAATTTTCAATGTCTGTCCAAACTGGTGCCCTTGAGCCCGTAGATAGCGTCCATGCAAATACTTGGTCCGGATTTCTTATTGGGGCTGGAGGCTCGCATGTAGACTGGCGAATTTCAAGTCTGGTTCACCATTGGCCTGGGGAAGATGGTGGTCTGATCGTGGGAGTTGATGGTCAGGGTCAGATCATCGTCCGATCAAATACCAGCGAGGACGGCCCCAAAGGTCCAATGAAAGATATTCCTGCTGAAGCATGGCCTCTGATTGAACCCGAACAATCCACCGGAAGTGTACCATTCCATGATCCCCTAGAACTCAGTATTCATGCTCAATCAACCGAAAATGGATATGAACTCTCCGTGACCGCCACAGAACTTGATACACAGAAACCCTTATCCAAAGCATTATACACTGGATTACCAAATCATTATTTTACGGGAAATGTAGCATTAGTAAGCCATCATAGTCCATCAATGGAAGGCTTGGGATATTGGTTTGATAACTGGATGATTAGAGGTTCAAAATTCCTTCACGCCCCGGAAAGAGCACTTGGCCCAATCATGTCCGCACTCTATACGGTTAGTAATGAAACACTGAAAATGACCGCACAAATGCCACCCCTTGGGGAGGATGATACTCAAACGGTCAGCCTTGAATTAATGGTGGACGGTAATTGGACTCCCTCTGCATCCGCCTCAATCATTCCGAATAGTAACACCGCAACACTCCGTGTAGATGACTTTCAGCCAACGACTGACATTCCCTACCGGTTAGTTTATGATCAAGTGACCGCAAACGGGCCTGAACCTTCTTCCTTTAAAGGCACCATACGCGCTCCTAAAATTGAAGACCAAGAATTTGTACTGGCCTCTCTGAACTGCCAGCATATCTCAAGGGGTCGTAATCTGGTATGGAATCATAGTACAATCTGGTATCCGCATACTGAATTGTCTGCCTCCGTTGCTAAGCACGATCCTGATTTGCTCTTTTTCGCCGGAGATCAGATTTATGAGGGTGGACTTGCTGGGATTGTTCGTTCACCACTTGATAAGGCGTACCTTGACTACCATTATCACTGGTACCGATTTATTTGGTCATTCAGAGATCTGATGAGAGATCGCCCTACAGTAACAATTCCAGATGATCATGATGTATATCATGGAAATATTTGGGGGCATGGTGGAAAAAAGGCCGAAGGACCATGGATCCCACCGGCTGACAATGGAGGCTACATCATGGATGCCCGCTTTGTCAATGCGGTGCATAACACACAAGTATCTCACCTTCCCGACCCATTTGATCCCACACCTATTGAGCAAGGTATTAGTGTATACTATACAGATTTGACCTATGGGGATCTTAGTTTTGCGATTATAGCAGACCGAATGTGGAAATCGGCGCCTCGAATCGTCATTCCAGAAGCCCAGGCTCGGAATGGTTGGCCTGAAGATCCAGAGTATGACGCAACCACCATCACAGACGCATATCTACTTGGGCCCAGACAGCTAAAGTTCTTGAATCATTGGTCACATCAGTTTCCTGATAATGTCTGGATGAAAGTGATGCTTTCTCAAACGCTGTTCAGTAACCTTGCAACACTTCCAAGCGGGTCAACAGACGACCGTATTGTTCCACAAATGAGATATGCCAAACCAGGAGAATATATTGCCGATGATCACTTAGGGACAGACATGGATTCAAATGGATGGCCACAAAGTGGTCGAAATCGTGCCCTGAGTGTGATCCGCAAAGGGTTTGCCTTCCATGTTGCCGGAGATCAACATCTCGGAAGTTTTATTCAGTACGGTATTGACGACTTTGGAGATGGCCCGAATGCATTTATCTCACCCGCCATCGCTAATGTATGGCCCCGGCGCTGGTTTCCCCCAGAACCTGGAGGAAATCGGAAGCCCGAAGATCCACCATATACAGGGGAACACTTTGACGGCTTTGGGAATCGAATGACCGTTCGTGCAGTTGCAAATCCAGTTCAAAGCGGACGCTCCCCCGAAGCACTTTATGATCGAGTGCCTGGATACGGGATCATCCGATTTAATCGTAGAGACCGTACGGTCACTGCCGAAGCATGGCCACGTTGGATTAATCCTACTGATGAAGATGCTTATCAGTACCCAGGCTGGCCAATCACCGTTACCCAAGAAAGTAATTACGGCCGAGAGCCAGCTGGTTATTTACCCCCGATAGATGTAAATGGACTCACCGAGCCTGTGTTGACCCTTGTTGAGGAAACCATGCTGGATACCCTGTACACGATCCGCTTGTCAGATCTACCATATCGGGCGAAAGTTTTCAATCCGGATGGTTCATACACAGCTATTCTCGGCGATCAATCCGCAAACCAGACATCTCTGACTGGACTTCGTATAGATTCGCTTCAAACTATTGAACCTATCCTCGTAACGTTTTGAATCGCTCAGTAATAATTGTCGCACTACTGCTGTTGACCGCATGTGGTCAACAGCAGCCCAATGTGGTCTTCATTCTAGTTGACGATCTAGGATGGATTGACACAGGTATCTATGGAAGCACTTTTTATCAGACTCCACATATTGATGAGTTAGCATCCAATGGGACTCGATTTACTCAGTTTTATGCGGCAAGCCCCGTCTGTTCCCCTACACGTGCCAGTATCATGACTGGGAAGCACCCTGCCAGACTTCAGATTACAAATTGGATTGGAGGTAGACAAAATGATATTCTCCTCCAAGCTGACTATCAAAGGGCCTTACCTCTTGAAGAGGTCACCATTGGAGAGGTGTTCCAAGAGGCAGGCTACAAAACTGCCTACATTGGAAAATGGCATCTAGGAACTGGGGACTTTCGCGCCGAAGCACATGGATTTGAAACCGTGCTTGCATCGAATGATGCCGGACGACCTGGATCCTACTTCGCACCATATATTGATCCACATTTTCCTGCCTCCAATGTGCCCGATCTTGACTCTGATGCAGATAGCACCTACTTGACAGATCGTCTCACAGATCAAGCAGTGAACTTTATCCATACTCAGCAAGAAGAGCCATTCCTGCTTCTACTTTCTCACTATGGCGTACATACCCCTTTGCAAGCTAAACCATCGGATATCCAACGATTCAACAAAAACGAACGATCTAGTGACTTACAGGAGGAGTCCTTCGGTAGCGTAACTCGAACAGTCCAAGACCATGCAATTTATGCCGCAATGATCGCCTCTGTGGATGAAAGCGTTGGGCGAATCCTTCAAGCATTAGAAGAGACAGGGCTGACAAAGAATACGATTATTATCTTCACTTCGGATAATGGAGGATTATCTACATTGCACAAAAATCGTAATACAGCACCAACGGCTAATCTCCCCCTTCGGGCAGGTAAGGGATGGTTATATGAAGGGGGGATTCGGATCCCATTGATCATTCAAGGAGCAAATGATCTCCCTTCAACTATCCATATCCCAGGTACAACGGACGATCTATTTCCAACTATTGCAAATTTGGCGAAAATCTCAGTTTCCTCAACCACTGATGGGATTGATCTATTTGCACTCCCGAGTCCTCAGAGAGATCTTTTCTGGCATTTCCCTCACTACCATGGCTCGGGCAATCGTCCTTCGGGGGCCATACGTTCTGGCAGATATAAAGTTATTGAGTGGTTTGAGACCGATTCTGCTCAGCTATTTGATCTTGAATCGGACCCAGGGGAAACCACAGATATTCGTCAATTTGAACCCCACATAACCCAAGAGTTACTGTTTCGTCTTAGATCCTGGCGAAATATGGTTGATGCGGGCATGCCCCGCCCAAATCCAGAGTATGATGACCAATCAGACGATCTTTAAATTTGTTCGGAATCAAATGAACTACATCTGTAATTGCCTAGATATATTTCGGGACACCCCCGACGGACGACATGCCCCCCTCCTCACCGCATGCTTCACATTCTTGTCAAGATCGTTATAGATACGATGACAACAATTGATGATCTTTGATTCACTATCTTTCAACTACACTTACCCCTCATTTACCATGCTACGTACAATCATACTCATCTGTATTACAACTACCACCGTAAAGATCAGCCATGCACAGGATTGGACTTTACTTGTGGATGGAAGTGATCTTTCTGGATGGGAGAAACTTGGAGGCGAGGCTTCCTACACTGCAACCAATGGAGAGGTTACTGGAACCACCACTGAAAATACGCCAAACACATTCTTGGCGACCAAACAAACCTACGATGATTTTGCACTCAGTGTTGAAGTATGGGTAGATCCTACTATCAATTCTGGAATACAGATTCGAAGTGAATCGAATGAAGATTACCTCAACGGACGGGTACATGGCTACCAAGTTGAAGTTGATCCGAGCCCCCGAGCCTGGAGTGGTGGAATCTATGATGAGGCTCGAAGGGGTTGGTTATATCCGTTGTCTGTGAATGAAGACTGCCGCTCGGCCTTCAATACAGAGGAATGGAATCATTACTATGTAGAGGCCATCGGCCCCTCCATCCGAACTTGGATCAACGATGTACCCTGCGCAGCTCTTTACGACAACATGACCGCCTCCGGCTTTATCGCACTCCAGGTACACAGTGTCTCCAACTCAGAACAGGCTGGACGTAATGTACGCTGGCGGAATATTAGAGTCATGGACAAAGATGTGTCTCCACGGCCTTGGACGGAAAACTATGTGGTAAATCTGGTTCCAAATACGCTTAGTGAACAGGAAATCGCGCAAGGATTTTCTCTCCTGTTTGATGGAAGTACGACCGATGGTTGGCGGGGGGCGGGCAAAGAAATCTTCCCAGAAAAAGGCTGGCAAATTCAGGACGGAGTCCTGATGGTTGAATCCTCTGGAGGTGACGAAGCAGCGTATGGAGGAGATATTGTGACCTCTGATGAGTATTCCACGTTTGAGTTTAGCCTTGACTTTAAGCTCACCGAAGGCGCAAACAGCGGAATCAAATACTTCATTACTGAATCCTATGGTAGCGATGCCTCTGCGATTGGGCTGGAATACCAACTTCTGGACGATGAACACCATCCTGATGCTACCCAAGGTGCCGCAGGCAATCGAACCCTGGGATCGCTCTACGATCTGATCCCCGCAGACAAAGGGAAAATGGTTCGGTCACCCGGTGAATGGAATCGAGCCCGCATTGTTGTATCTGGAACACGATTGGATGAAATATTCGTACGGAATTCAATCCTTCAATCGGAATTTGTGGGATCACATGTTGAGCATTGGCTCAATGATCGTAAGGTACTGGTATATGAGCGTGGTACCCCAGCATTTGATGCCTTGGTCGCACGAAGTAAATATGTTGTCTGGGAAGGGTTTGGACACTGGCCCCAAGGTCATATTCTATTGCAGGATCACGGGGATGAAGTTCATTTTCGTAGTATTAAAATTCGCAAAATTGACTAGGAGCCAATTTGAGTGTCACTTGCTATAAGAGACTTCATTGGAACTCCGCCGGAGAAGACCACCAATATAGATTTGAATTCGTCTCACTGCCGCCATCATGAGCGACCATCAACTTCGGTGGGGAGTTTTGTCAGGTGCCCGAATCGCCCAACAAAAAGTCATCCCCGCCATTCAGGATAGCCAACGAGGGACCGTGAAGGCGATTGCCTCACGTCATTGTAGTCAAGCAAGCCAGATCGCTCAAGAGCATCGAATTCCCGTGGTTTGCCCAACATATGATCACCTAATCAACCTAGATACCATTGATGCAGTCTACATCCCACTACCCAATCACTTACATGTCAAATGGGCATGCAAAGCGGTCAAGGCTGGAAAGCATGTGTTATGCGAAAAACCGCTGGGACTTAACGAATCAGATGTTCATCGTCTTCGGCACATCTCTAAGGATTATCCAGAATTGGTGATTGCCGAGGCATTTATGTATCGACACCATCCCCAATGGATTTATACGCACGAATTGATTCGATCTGGAAGTATTGGGGAGCTACGACAGGTCCATGTACACTTTTCTTATGAGAATCTGGATCCAGATAATATTCGAAACAAAGTAGAATTTGGAGGCGGAGCTCTCATGGATATTGGCTGCTATGGTATTTCGGTGGCACGCTGGCTCTTTGGTACAGAGCCAATCCAGATATGCGCGCAGATGAAGCGACACCCAAAATTCAAAACAGACATCTTGACGACTGTGCTACTGGATTTTGCTCAAGGGAGTGCCACCGTTGTTTGTGGAACCCAGATGTGCCGATCACAGTCCGTACAGTTGATCGGATCTGAAGGGCGGATTATCTTACCGATGCCGTTCAATATTCCCCCAAATGAGCATGCCCAGTTGGATCTATTAAAAAATTTTGATGTCAGCACCCATAACTTGCAATCATCTGACCAATTTTCAGAACAGTGCGATGCGTTTGCGGGGGCCGTATTTGACGGGCAACCATTTCCCACGCCTATTGCTGATTCTCTTCATAATATGCGAGTTATTGATGCGTGTTTTCGGAGCGAACAGGAACATGCTTGGATTTCCTGCTAATTCATGCACCGCTGCCCACCCATCTTCATTCCCAATCCATGAACCATCGTGACTGGACTCGCCTTGGCATTACCCACAATAGTCTGCCGCCTCTGCCCCGTAGCATATTCACAGTACCCAGAAAGCAGACGACATGCAATTCACCTCTACAGCATACATGCTTCCCGGTAATCCAGTCTACTATGCTGAACCTTGGCCGTAGTATTCGTCTGGCAATCTTCCTTTTTCTGATTGCTGCTTGTACACTCCAGGTGAGTGCTCAGGATACAGGATTCCAGTTTGCGAGGGTTTGGTATGAAAGTCATCCAGGACTGAGGGAGAGTGCTTGGGCCACAGATTATCCGACCGCAGAATACAATCTTCATGAAGCAATTAATCGAACAACTGGTCTTCAATTGGAAGGACCGCCGGTAGTGGTCTCTTTGAAGGATTCTCGAATTTTCGAATTTGCAGTCCTTTACCTGACTGAACCTGGATATTGGCGTACGAATGAGGAGGAAGTAGTGAATCTTCGTCGATATCTGGATCGGGGTGGATTTCTGATAATTGATGACTTTCACGATTATGGACGTGGGTACACCGGACCGCAATGGGATAATATGTACAAGAATATCAAGCGGGTATTCCCAGACCGCGAGCCCGTCGAACTGACCGCCGACCATCCAGTCTGGCAGATTTATTATGATATTGATCCTGACGACGCCATTTCAACTAAGAATAGTGGATCTTGGCGTTGGGGGAGAATGGGATTTAAACCAGACGATGATATCTACTACGCGATACTAGATGATGCTGGCAGGCCCATGATCATCATCTGTTACAATCAAGATATTGGAGATGGTTGGGAATGGCCAGGTGGTCGTAACTTAGGCACTGCATCTACGGTCAGTTTCCAGATGGCAATTAACTTTATCCTCTTCACGCTTACTCACTAACCAAGAAGTTGATACCGACTGGACAAATTTTCGTGTAGCTCCTTGGTGACTAGGGACTTGCCGACTGTATTCTCATAGAATCTGCAGTGTTTTATCTTCCCTTCTGATATTC
Organism: Rhodothermales bacterium; assembly: GCA_965209015.1. GTDB lineage: Bacteria > Bacteroidota > Rhodothermia > Rhodothermales > Bin80 > Bin80. The sequence goes on from OZ242367.1 coordinate 2,321,572, forward strand.
ATTGAATGCTTCCATTGCCCGGTTTCTACCTTCCCTAAGTTCAATGATTGGAGAAGGGTATGGCCGATCAAGAGAAAGATTCCAAGATATTGGTACCGCATCAAAATAGCTCAGAGCATCCGTATGTGGGATCAATCGCCCCTCGGCGATAAACCGATCTCGGTAGCTATGATCAGGATCGAACTTTTTTGCCTGAAGTTCTGGATTGTAAATCCGAAAATAAGGAGCGGCATCAGGGCCAGATCCCGCCGCCCACTGCCATCCCATTGCATTGGCGGCAATATCCCAATCAATCAAACACTCCCGAAACCATTCCTCGCCAATCTTCCAATCGGTCATCAGGTGCTTGGTTAAAAAACTAGCCGTCAGCATGCGGGTACGATTGTGCATGGTCCCAGTAACATACATTTCACGCATGGCAGCATCTACCATTTCGATTCCTGTCATCCCACGCCGCCAAGCCTCTGCATCTTCATTATCCTCACGCCACGGAAAATGATTCCATTGCGATCTCCAGTTCTGATTGATTATTTGCGGAGTATGATACATGAGATGGTAGGCAAATTCGCGCCAGACTAACTCTTTCAGAAAGTGCTCAGCCTCTTTGAAATCTTGCACTTGGCTCATCGCATTCATCCCAGCATGCCATATGACTCTGGGGGATATCTCTCCATAGGTAAGATTTTCCGACAATCCTGAGGTTGATTTTTTGGATGGATAATTTCTTTCTGACTTATACCGATCAATCGAATTCGCAATAAAATATTCAAGACGTTTCCCCGCAGCCTGTTCACCAACTTGTACATGACGGGAAATAATAGAAGCGCCTCGGTTCATGGCAATACCGAGATTCCAATCTTTGAGATGATCACTTTTTGGCCATATCTTGGGGGGCATCAAATCGGTCGGAATTGCTAATGGGGTTGAGACTTCCCTTTGGTGGACGGCTCTCCAGAATGGAGAATATACCCTGTACATTCCGCCGGTTTGTGTTTGAACAGTCCAAGGCTCAAACAGCAAACTGGAATTTACCTCTTGAACAATGACCCCCTGGCGATTCAACTCACCCTGAATACTATCATCTCTGGTAATTGACAGCACATCATATAATCTGGACCAAACGACATGGGATGCCCCCGTCTCTTGAATCAATTCCTGAAGAACCTTAAGTGCATCTCCTTTTCTAAAAAGTAGACGACTCTGATATTTTCTAAGGCTTGAATCTAGGGAGTACAAACTCTTTTCAAGTCTCCATTTTGGAGCTGCGCCATAGGTGGACTCCATCAGAGGATCCAAGATAAAAACTGGCCAGACTGGTCCTTGATTTACAAGTGAAGCATGCCATGCCGGCTGATCAAGGAGTCGAAGGTCGCGGCGCAACCACAAAACGGTACCACCCTTTTGAATCTCAATGTGACTCATTTGCCTCTCTCAATGAAACTAAGCAGAATACTCCGTAAACTGATCCCATGGATTATGATTATCTCTCTTTAAACCAGCCATAGAACCAGAATCGTCAGGCAATCATTGTACTATTCTACTGTGATCGTAACTGGATCGGAAATGACCGGAGGATCATGGGGAATATGGCTGTGATCCCCTAAGACTAATTGGAGTGTATAGGTCCCAGAACCTAGATCAAGGGTGGTCTCGGTCTGCCCGAGGCCAAAGTGGATATGGGCGGAGTCCGTCGGGATTGGCATATCCATCGCCAGTGAATCGGTTGCATTGATCAACAGGTGGTGATGCCCTGAATTCGGAAATTCGATCCCTGCTGGAGCTACACCCATCCCCGACAGACCAAATTTTACATTTACCATACCGGACGGTAAAACAGCACCATCCTGGGGAGAGATAATGTACACTGCAGCACCCTCGGCAGATGTGGAATGTGTGTACTCCTGTGCGGTCACAGATTCAGTTGCAATCCCTGAATCCGTGGTATTTGGGGGTCCAATTTCAGATTGACATGTAGCAAATATCAATACAAGCGCAATCCAATAAAATTTCATTCTCCTTAGTGTTTTTTGGTTGTGCATTGAAAGATACATCATTGCGAGTAACTTACAGGCAAATCGGGAAAATAATTTTGTAAGAATATGAGGAATCAGAATCTATCTTGAGTAGAAGTTTCAGTTGTTGCAGTATACCTAGCATCCAACTATGGTCTAAATGGATACTCTCACAATTCCGGTGGCGAAAGAGTTTGGACGAAGGCCAACTCATGGATCATGAAGAAATCCATCCGAGAGTTACAACCTTCCGGCGTCAGGAATTCTGTTAGGTGATATCGGGATTGCCAACTGCCGTGATAAGGATTGGCAAGATACTCTTTCGCCTCTGCCGTTGGATACATTCTGCAATCAGATCCTTATCTGCTAAATCATTTGTACAACTCAATCTAATTGGCTATGATTTAGTATTTTATCATTTCGCCATCGTGTATTTCGATTTGTGATTATCCTCCCGCCCCGGCGGGAAACTTTATGAGCCTAAATATTGGAGACAAAGTGGCTGTCATGGAGACGGAAGGAACATCTGTGGGTTGAAGCTGTGAACATTTTTAGGCAAGCTGTCAAACCAATAACTAACACACTCGTGTACTACCGACCATTCACCAACTCCGACAGACGCGTTGTCAGACAAGCCTCATTTGAATCCCTAATACCTGCCGAACCCTGCGTGAAGTGAATAGGGGAAATAATACTGCAGAAGTCTAAATCAGCAGAAGATCATCCTGTACACGAATTGGGGTAATCCATGGAGAGACATGCAGTTCTACTATCAAAATAATCCCCTTAATTATGGCAAATTTGATAGAGTTTATTACTTCCAGTCCCTCTGAAACTCAATCTCTTGGACACTTGATTGGTGAGTGGCTGCCTCCATCTTCGGTAGTTGGACTTGATGGCCCTCTCGGTGCAGGCAAAACCTGTTTGGTCCAGGGGATTGCCAAGGGGCTTGGCGTTCCTTCAAATGTACAGGTGATTAGTCCTGCCTACACATTAGTTCAAGAATACCCAATCACTCATTGTACCCTGATTCATATTGATTTTTATCGATTGGATTCCTTAACATCTTCCGATTATTATCTTTTTGAAGAGCTATTTGCGAATCCAGATCATATCATTATGGTCGAATGGGCCTCAAAATTTATGTCCAGATTTGCCCCTGCGTTTTTGAAAATTTCTGTCTCAGTCGGACTGGACCCAAGCCAGAGAAACGTACAGATCTCCTCTGACTCCCCCACTTACGAGGATGTACTTACAAAGCTTTCAAATCATGCGAACGCTAATACTTGATACATCTGGCTCTTTTACCACTGTCCTAGTGGTTCAGGATCAGGAACTTGCACACGAGAATATCTTTCGCGGACGCCCAGCTGAACATTTGCATATTCAGATTCATACATCGTTAAAAAATCTGAATATTCAACCCCAAGATCTAAACCAGATTGGAGTCGTTATCGGGCCTGGTTCATGGACTGGGCTAAATATTGGAGTCACTGCAGCGAAAACACTTGCTCAGGTACTGGAAATTCCACTTTTACCCATTCGTGCACTTGATGCGCTTGTTGCAGGTTCTGCGATGCCTTCCTGGGCCATAATGAACGCCGGTCGTAACCAATGCTACTATGCACGATATCCCTTATTGGAGGAAACTGAGATGATCGTTGGATCAATTGAGTCCGTCATCACAGAGATTGAAATAGATTCCTCTTCAACGAGCGTGCTTGAGTACGGCGAGACCTTCAAGGAACAGTTCCGCGACGATCCGAGATATCAGTCTCTGATTCGTCTCCCGTCCGAAGCATTAGTCTCTACAATGAAAACCTCAACTGCCCTAAGGGGCAGCCAGATTAAGGGGTTGATCCCGGCATACCTACAACCCTCTCATGTAGAGCGAGACGCTTCCCCTTCACCATGATGATTCTGGGAATTGATACCTCCTGTGATGATACGGGAGTTGCGATTGTGAACGATGGACATCACGTACTCGCTAATGTGATCGCATCGCAGTATCAAGCCCACGAAAGGTTTGGAGGTATTGTCCCGATCATTGCAGCTCGGGAGCATACAGCCAAGATCAACTATATTCTCGCATCTGCCCTAATGGAAGCCAGGGTTTCTTTTTCAGATCTAGATGCCGTTAGTGTATCTCACCATCAGGGGCTTATGCTATCACTGGTAGTTGGGGTTTCGGCTGCAAAGTCTGTAGCATTGGCCTGCAACATTCCTCTGATTGGAATCCACCATCTTGAGGGACATATTTATTCAAATCTGATGAGACATGCGAATCAAATTCAATTCCCCTTTCTTTGCCTTACTGTCGCAGGAGGACACACACTCTTACTCAAAGTAATATCTCATGGTGCATACGAGTTACTCGGCCATACACGGGATGATGCGGCTGGGGAGATCCTTGACAAGGTTGCCAGACATTTGGATCTGGGATCTCCTGGCGGAGCAGCAATTGAAAAATTGGCAAAAAAGGGAGATCCGATGGCCTTTAATTTTCCCCGGCCTCTGATGAATCGTCCTGATGGGGAATTCAGTTTTAGTGGCTTAAAAACAGCAGTAATTGCTGAAATTGATCGGAATCCTGATTTGAACCAATCGGACTTGTGCGCCAGTTTTCTGCAGGCAATCATTGACTTGTTGGTCTCCAAAACTATGAGAATTGCCCGTGATCATCAACTTTCTCAGATTACGCTGGCTGGCGGTGTTGCATTAAATCAACCTCTGCGAACCGCATTGCAGCAGGCTGCTAAGGAACATGGCTATCAGGTTTTTACCCCTCACCGTGATCTATGTATGGATAACGGAGCTATGGTAGCAGGAGCTGCATATTTTCTTTATCAGGAACGCGGCCCAGATCCTCTAAGTATTAAGGCTCGTGCGAATGCCCCGCTTGGAATGACTGGAGTTCGATACCGTCCTGATACAAAGTACGAATGATGAATCTATGCCTTGTGAAATCCTTTGAGACGATGATAGAGATCCTTGAACTCTTCATGCAAGCCAGAATAAATGGTTGCATCTTTTCCGGGTGTAGAGAGATCCTTGGCGGTAACGGCATGCTTGCATGCCTCTTCAATAGAATCCCAGATCCCTGCACCAGTCCCCGCTAACAGTGCGGTTCCAATCGCTGCTCCCTCAGTGGTTTTACCGACCAATAATGGGTGTCCCATGATATCGGTGAGGATTTGGCACCATTCGCTACTCTTGGCTCCCCCACCGGAAATCAAAATTCGCTTTGGAGTTGATAGCCCCGCATTGTACAAGAGTTCAAGATTATCCCTCAAGCCATACCCAACTCCCTCAAGGATGGCTCTTGTCAGGTGAGCACGGCGATGACGGGATGTGAGTCCTATAAAACTACCTCGTACAAACGGATCTGCATGCGGAGTACGCTCTCCACTGAGATATGGCAGGAAGAAGAGTCCCTCACTTCCAGGATTGATTTCTGCTGCTTCATGAAGTAGCTCTTCGTAGGAGATCTTTTTCGCCAGCGTATTACGATACCACTCAAGACTCCCTGCTGCGCTTAACATTACTCCCATCATGTGCCACATTTCGGGAATTGTATGTGGGAATGCATGCGCACGACCCAGGGAATCAACGCGAGGATGATCCGTGGGAGCAAATACAACCCCAGACGTTCCAACGGTTACTGCCCAAGTATCGGGATGGATGGCTCCAACACTCGTCGCTTGGGCTGCTTGATCCCCTCCTCCTGCATAAATCGGTGTACCTTCAAGAAGGCCCGTATCCCTTGCACCTTCATGGATGACTGTACCAGTGCACTCGGTGCCCTCATAGGTGGGTGGAAGCCAATCCTCAGAAATATCTAATGCTTGCAGTAAAAATGTTGACCATGTTCGAGTCTCAATATCCAACAGAAGGGTTCCACCCGCACCGGCTTGATCGGTCGCGTATATACCACTCAACTTCCAACGGATATAATCTTTGGGCAAAAGGATCTGAGCGATGTTTTGGTAACAATCTGGCTCATTATCACGAACCCAGAGAAGCTTCGGAGCTGTGAATCCCGTAAACGCATCATTTCCCGTGATCTCCACTAGACGTTTTAGTCCTATTTGTTGACGGATCGCTTCGCACTGTTTCTTGGCCCTGCCATCATTCCAGAGCATCGCTGGACGGAGCACCCTACCACTGGAATCTAGTAGAACCAATCCATGCATTTGTCCGGTCAGTCCAATTGCATAGATAGATGTTGCCTCTACGGATGGTAAAGATAAAATCGTTTGAATACTCTGACACATGGCATCCCACCATGTTTCGGGGGCTTGCTCGCTCCACTGTGGATAGGGGCTAATTGATTTGTGTTCATTTGCAGCATGGCCAACAACGATACCATTGATATCAACACAAACAGCCTTGGATGCCGTAGTAGAAACATCAAGTCCCAACACCAGAGGAGTTTCTGACATCTTATTAACCGAAATGAGTTGTACCCGTTATTCTGAATATGAGATAATTTACGGGTAGCACCAATAAATCATTCCATAAATAATACAAGAAGTATATCTTTATTTGTGTGCTGAAGAAACTACCATCTTGAAGTGCCGAATCTCGAACGAACTGAGCCACCCAGATAGATGGCACAGTAGTACACCGTATGTGTGCAAAATGGATTATATCACGAAGTTGATTCATTATTCAATTCCTGCTATCCCCGCAGTTTGCGCATGAATTCGCCGGATGGTCAGTCTATTGTGGTGACGACGGATCGTGGTCCAGATGGGACGAAAATCAATATGGTGGTGTCCTCAGTCATCCAGTACCGGTATATCAATATGCGTAAGCTGCTTCAATCGGAGACAGGGAGGATTGATGAGATTTGTTCTGAATCGGAATATCATCCGTACAGAACTTAATGATAGCGGATTTTAGATTGTCCGTTACAAGCCAAACTTTTACGTCGAAACTACTCCGGAGAGGACACTGCCAAGATTCTTGGTGGAAATGCACTCAGAGTTTGGCAAAAAAATAGAAGATATTACCGCAAATTATGTGCTCCGTATAAAATCTGCAACAAACCTCGATACCTGATTGTCAGGAATGCGGACCTGCTCTAACGTATCTCGATTGCGAACCGTTACTCCATTCCCTTCAAGCGTCTCATTATCAATTGTGATACATAAGGGAGTACCCACCTCATCCATCCTTCGGTAACGCTTACCGATTGAGCCCCTCTCGTCGTAAAATAGATTCCATTCTCTTCGCAAATCAGCCGTAATCGCATGTGCACGTTCCGGCATACCATCTTTGCGTAGTAAGGGAAATACTCCCACCTTTATTGGAGCAATTGATGGGGCAAAAGCCATGACGGTTCGACTATCTCCATCAACTTCATCTTTTCGATAGGCCTCGCAGAGTAACATTAAGACGGTTCGATCCAATCCAACCGAAGTTTCTACTACAAACGGAATAAATCTTTCCCCCGATGGCTGGTGAAAGATTTGCATTTTCTTTCCAGAGTATTCCTGATGTCTTCTAAGGTCATAGTCAGTTCGGGAGTGTATACCCTCAATCTCCTGCCAACCGATCGGAAATTTATATTGAATATCAACCGCCGCATCTGCATAATGTGCTGGTTTTTCATGTACATGCCAACGTAATTTTGACGACGGAATTCCAATTTGTTGATGCCATTCCCATCTTCGTGAACGCCAAAGATCATACGCCTCGCCCTGCGTTCCGGGTTGAACAAAATACTGCATTTCCATTTGCTCAAATTCTCGCATTCGGAAAATGAATTGTCTCGCGACAATTTCATTCCTGAACGCTTTTCCGATCTGAGCAATGCCGAATGGAATCTGCACCCGCGAAGTCGCCAGTACATTTAGGAAATTCACGAAAATACCCTGAGCAGTCTCGGGACGCAAATAAATCAAAGAATCCTCGCCTGCCAGTGCACCTACCTTTGTTTCAAACATCATGTTAAATTGACGAACATCTGTCCAGTCAAAAGCACCCGAATCTGGGCTACGGATTTCTTCTTCCAAGATCAATGTATGAAGCGCTTTGGGTAAATCCTTTGAATTGAGTGCCTCGGTAAACTTCATATGCACTGCATCTGCTCGGTCTGTTTTGCCCTTTGATCTCAAACGGTCAATATGTTGCTCAATAAGTTGATCGGCTCGGTAACGACGTTTTGAAGCTTTATCATCAATCAGAGGGTCATGGAATGCATCTACATGCCCTGACGCTTTCCACACTCTTGGGTGCATTAATATTGAAGCATCAACTCCTTCAATATTATCGTTGGCATACACCATGTCATGCCACCATCGCTTTTGCACGTTTCTCTTGAGTTCCACACCCAGAGGGCCATAATCGTAGGTTGCCCCAAGTCCACCATAGATCTCAGAGGACTGAAATACGAATCCACGGCGCTTGCATAAGGCCGTAATCTCATCAAATCGCTTACTACTCATTTACTTAAATATTATTGACAGACGATCAATTGGCACTGCCAAACAATCCATTTCATGGAATAGAACAGAGTTATCCAAGTCCATATTAGCCACTATTAAACGTCAGAGCCAGGAAAAAATTCAATTAATACCCGCGAGTAGTTTGTTTCTCTGTCCTCAAAATGTCCCTAAATTGGAGGGACGGTCACACAGGCTAAATTCTAATATTCGCTTTCCATACTCCGTGCAAGTCGCAGGGGCTGGAACATCAAGTGGTGATTCACACTGGAACATTGAATTTTATCTATTCGTGGGAAGTAACTCCGATTCAGTATCCCAATATGACAACTAGAAACCACCTGGATCAGTAGTCCCCAACCAGAGACGTGAGAAGAGCATCATTGGTAGGGAAGGTTTTCATATGGCGTGTAAGAGCCTGCATGGCTTCCATAGGACGGCGGCTATTCAGCACTTGAAATAATCGATTGTGTTTCTGAATGGAACTCCCTAAGAGTAAATCTTCATTTCGTGTTCCTGATTTTCTGAGATTGATTGCCGGCCATACGCGCCGATGTGCCATTTCGCGATCTAGAACAATTTCTGCATTCCCGGTACCTTTGAACTCTTCAAAGATTACCTCATCCATGCGGCTACCTGTTTCAATCAGGGCAGTGGCAATCAACGTTAATGAGCCTCCATCCTCTATATTCCGAGCACTACCAAATAGGCGTCTCGGAACCCGCATTGCCCCGGAGTCTAGTCCACCTGACATGGTTCGACCTGAACCCTCGCCCCAAAGATTGAACGTGCGTCCAAGACGTGTGAGTGAGTCTAAGAGGAGGACTACATCGTCTCCCAATTCTACAAGACGCTTGGCATATTCAAATGCCAGAACAGATACACGTACATGATTAAACTCTTCTTGATCACTGGAACTCGCGAAAACCGTGGCTTTTGTACTACGCCGAAAATCCGTTACTTCCTCTGGACGCTCATCAACCAGAAGTGCAACTAGATGAATATCTGGATGATTGTGTGTCAATGAAGCAGCAATTTCTTTTAGAATCAAGGTCTTTCCTGTCCGAGGTGGAGCAACGATCAATGCACGCTGCCCTTTTCCGATCGGACATGCAAGATCAACCACCCGCATGGTAATATCGTTGGGACTTTTGACCAAATCCAGCTTCGTATCTGGATAAATAATCCGTCCCTCTTCAAATTCATGCTTTTGGGACCACTCATCCGGCGTAAGATTCATAACCTTGGTTAGGCGAGACACCTGCAGGTCTCCCTTCTTACCAGGACGAAGGAATCCCTCCAATACTACACCATCGCGTAACCGGTATCGGCCGATCAAGGAAGGAGGACAAAAGGCATCATTGTCACTCTTCGGCATGCCTGATCGTAGTTCTCGGACAAAGCCGAACTTTCGATCTCCAATAATTTCAAGCATCCCCTCAAAGGGCTGCTCGGGGCGCTTCGATTTAGAAGCCGCAACTCGCCGTTTGGGCATCACCTTAGTGGAGCAATGCGTATCAGATGGTAAGGATGCGCGCTAAGAGTCAGCACACACCAACAAGTGAGAGGAACTAAAAGTATTCCTACTAAATTTTGTACCTTGCTGTTCCAAGGAAGGTGCCATGCTTGAACACGAAAACATTCTGTGGGATCAGCAACAAGTATATATCGCTGGAATTGATGAGGTTGGGCGAGGTGCATTAGCAGGTCCAGTAGTTGCGGCAGCTGTTATACTCCCTCCCTATATGGTTATTGAGGGGGTTCGTGACAGTAAAGCGTTACGAAAGCGTGCCAGACAAAACTGTTTGGAAAAAATATGTGATATCGCGATTGATCTTGGAATCGGATATGCCAGTCCAAATGAAATTGATGACCTTAACATCCTAAATGCATCGCTCCTCGCAATGCAGCGTGCAGTAGACTCTTTGGAGTGCAAGCCACATGCTCTCCTAATTGATGGAATCCGTTCCCTTCCAGAAACAGATTACGCCCAAGTTACCCTTGTGAAAGGAGACCAGCGAAGTCAGTCCATTGCTGCTGCATCCATTGTTGCAAAAGTTACTCGCGATCAGCTTATGCATGAGTATCACGAAAATTATCCTAATTATGGCTGGAATCGAAACGTTGGATACCCTACGAATGCCCACTACGAAGCGCTTCGTTCCGCTGGTCCTTGCATCCATCACCGACATTCATTCCGACTCTCGTAGGATTGTAGGCATTTTATTACTACTGCGTCAGGTGAGATCCCATCTACATCCAGTATTTGATGAGCCTGAATATAAATCTGCTCTCGCTCTTTTAATAAACTCCGAATCCTGATCTCCATCTGTTGAGCGGATAATGGATGACCTTTACGATCATGCAATAATGGACGAACCGTTTGATCTTTCTGGAGTCTGCTTAATAATTCTGGGATCCCCAAACGTAGGTAAATTAGCCAGCCTTCTCTCAGCGCCCAAGCAAGATTATCAGGGTTCATTAGTGTCCCTCCTCCAAGTGCACATACAATATTATTTGGCAAAGATTCCAGAGCACTAGATTCTAATTTTCGAAAAGCTTCCTCTCCAAGATCAGCAAATATTTGCACTACGGAAGCCTCTGCAAGGTTAGAAACACGTTCATCTAAGTCAATGAATGGAATAGAAAGCTGATCCGCCAGTCGTACTCCAGTGACGCTTTTGCCGCATCCCATAAAGCCTGTAAGCAGTATTCTATTCATCGCTCGTGTATCTGGTGCCTACCAGAGAATCCCAAAATTACGCTTTGGAGTCCGGATTTTGTGCTCAGGCCCCCATTTTCGGACCATTTTTCCCTAGATACCGCAGGGCTACCTCCCAGAATATTCACCTCAATTTATGGAAATATTTTCTTGATCTAGGCTATAGATTGTAACTATAAATTATTCAGCAAGTTACGGTCATATGATCTGCATACAGAGACTTTGTTTTTCATATTCATCAACTTAAATGAGGTGAATAATATGGGTTCACTTGATTTTTCGCCTTGATCTTCCAGAGCGAAAATTTCTTCACCGATTCTGACATGAGACAACCGTTTATGGAATCCGATTGAACATCACATCTTTAGTCAAGGTGTCCAAGACACAGGCCAGGATTCTGCTTCAATCTGTTGTGGCTATACCAAATTGTATTCTGATGTATGACTACTCAGACCGAAGTTACCGTCAAGGCTGGATTGTGTGAACATGAATACGAACGGGGAATCAGAATCAGCGAAAAATCAATTTAATCCTGAGTACAATGGGCTCTACCACGATGGAACTTCATCGTCAAACCGCAGAGAAATAGACAAACAGTCTCACTATCCTGAAAAATAGTCGGATGGTTTTTTTCGCTGGCCCTTAGGGAACATGAAGTCCTCAATTTTTTGTCTGGAAAGCTCATGAACATGGAAGTTGGGGCCTCCGTCCTCAGGTTTTCAGTCCGGAGAGAAGTGTTTTTGAACCATGTGAGATCAATCCGCGCCTTGGAAAGGCTCGTCTATCTAACAGAATCAGCTACCTCAAATAGCCAAATTTTTATAAATTTCCCTAACCTAATGAATTTCATTTTCTGGACTATTTTCCATGCCTGTATATGCACTGCTTATTGAGTACGATGGGGCGGAGTATTGTGGGTGGCAACGACAGAGAGATCATCCTACTGTACAAGCATCAGTGGAAGAGGCACTTCAAACATATCTGCGATATGATGATGTCCGTATCACAGGATCTGGACGTACAGATGCGGGGGTACACGCGAGGGGGCAAGTAGCTCACTTTGAGTGTCATTCCATTCCCGATAACTTGTGGAGACGATTAGTCGGGGCGTTGAATGGACTGCTACCAGGCTCTATTGCTGTTCGCTCGGCCATAAAAACCCACGAAGATTTTCATGCCCGCTATGATGCACGCCGACGAATTTACCATTACCATATATCCAATATCCCCTTGGCACTTGAACGTAATCGCCGCCTGTTTGTACTTCCGAGTTTGGATTTTGAACGTATGAGCGATGCATGCCAATTGCTCGTTGGCACGCACGATTTTGGCGCGTTCTGCCGAACACGGAGCGAAACTCGCAATCGTGTCTGCACAGTATTCAATGCTAAATGGATACCTGAACAAACATCTGGGTATTGGAAATTTATAATTGAAGCAGATCGCTTTCTACACGGAATGGTACGTTCTCTGGCAGGTACCTTACTAGAAATTGGCCAGATGCAACGATCCGTCCGAGATCTGGAGTCTATTCTGGAAACTCAGGACCGATCTAAAGCTGGCCCAACCGCACCTGCGCACGCACTCGTACTAGATCAGGTGGTCTACTCGTCGCCGCTATTCAACATCTGACTCCGCCATGAGAATCTGGTGGTTATTGGCACTGGCATTCCTCGCGTGTGAGCGACCATTCGTGGAAACTATTGAACCCACTCTTTGGGTGGTTGAACCTGATTTGACCGAAGTACAAATTTCGAGTGTCATTACAATCCGAGTAGAGTCCAAACACTTCAGGGCTCTTGAGGGAGTGTATCTTAATGGGATTGCTATGGACCCTGTCCCCCTTGATCCTGCACATTGGCAAACCTCTGTTGCCCTACGTTTGGGCCTGAACACATTCTTTCTTGATGCTACCGATAAAGAAGGAGTTTCCAGAAGAGATACTGCATATGCGGTTCACTTACCCCATCGGGTTTCGCTTAATGCCCCTCCACTACCGGAAGGGAGAGGTGGACACTCCATTGTACGTCTCCGTGATGGAAGTATTATGGTCACGGGTGGTGCTTGTCAGCGGGGAGGACTGGCACAAGGAGAGTCCTTCTTGCTGTCCGTTAATTCCGGCATTTTTGGTCAGATCCCAGAGCGAATGTTCATCGCCAGAACCGGCCACACCGCCAGCATCCTTCCAGATCATCGTGTCCTCATCGTTGGGGGTAGTAGAATTGATTCCCCCACTACCGTAAATGATTTGATTGAAACCGTAGAAATTTTTGATCCCAATGACACAGAACTTGGTTTCCGAGAGATTCCCGTCCGTGGACAGCCAATCCGTAGAGTGAATCATACCTCGGTAATTTATCAGATGAATGGCGAGCTATTGCTTGACCTGATCGGTGGCTACGGGGATACACGTTATGGTGCAAACCCTTTCTTCGGGATTCGTCAGGATCTACGTACATTCAGGATTCATTCTAACGAATTAGTTGCTCTGAATACAGCCGCCTCTGCTCCATTTATTTTTGAACCAGTAGCCGACCATACTGTAACCCAGGCGGATCCTAATACGTATTTCATATTGGGGAGCCAATTTGTAAATGGAAATGCCATTAACGGTAATATACGCATACATTACCCTCGCGGTAGTAGACAGGACTTCTCCCAACTTCCTGAACTCATTACCCCGCGTACGGCCCATTCGACTGCTCCGATTCTGAACGGACTGTTTGTCTTGGTCGGTGGCAGGATAGAATCCTCCCAAATGACGACACAAATGGAAATATTTCATGAACAAACCAGTCAGTTTTTTTCTCTGAGGCCATCCCAGCCGATGGTAGAGCGTTCCGACCATGCCGCAATCTCAACTGATCTGAGAACTGTACTGCTGGTCGGCGGATTCAACCAAGACGGAACAGGCATCGCATCTTCAGAGTATCTGGTAGTATCGTCTGAGTGACTTTTAAACATCCAAAATTCATGAGGCTGAACCAAATTCTTAACTGGATTGTTGTTGCAATTGCAATCGTGGTATTGATCTTACTGCTTGATATAATCTTTGGGTTGGTTATGGGCTTGGCCAAAGCTGCAATTCCGATCCTTGTCAGTCTTTTTTTGGTAGGTCTCGTTTTGCGATTCATCGGTTCTCGGCGTACTCGTTAAGGGTATGGCACTTTCACGGTTGCTTGAACTAGATCGCCGCTTTATGCGATCAGCTCTTCAGCAAGCTGAACAAGCCAAAGAGAAGGGTGAGATTCCTGTTGGGGCGGTGGTTGTGCAGGAAAGTCAAATTATTGGAAGAGGGCATAATCTGGTTGAGTCTCTACGAGATCCAACAGCCCATGCCGAGATGATTGCCATCACTGCCGCATGCGAAACACTTGAATCAAGAGTATTGAAAGGTTGCACATTGTATGTAACTCTAGAGCCATGTCCAATGTGTGCTGGCGCAATCGTTTGGGCACGTGTGGATCGGTTGTGCTTTGGTGCGCTGGATGCTAAGGCAGGTAGTGCATCCAGCCTGTACAATATTCCACAAGATGAGCGCTTGAACCATTATGTGGATGTTATTGGCGGCGTAGAAGCGGATCAATCGGAGGTTCTGCTCAAAAGCTTTTTTCAGCAACTCCGAGAGAAACGATCATAGGGATAAACATGTCTCCTTGGATTCAATGATATGCAGGATATTATAATCATAGGAGCCGGTCCCGTTGGCTTGGCTTGTGGTATTGAGGCTGCTAGAAGCAATCTACGCGCAACAATCATTGAGAAGGGTACTCTTGTGAACTCACTTGTTGGCTATCCAACCCATATGGAGTTCTTCTCTACCGCTGAGCTTCTTGAAATCGGTGGACACCCCTTTTCCTCCCTGTATACCAAACCCACCCGCCCCGAAGCACTCAAGTACTACCGCCGAGTAGCAGCTATCGAATCTCTGGATCTACGTTTATATGAGCGCGTCAACTGCGTTGATGGAGTTGATAATAATTTTTCAGTCGTTACTACCAAAGGGAATTATCCCTGTCGCAAAGTCATCATTGCTACCGGTTTCTTCGATATCCCCAATCTACTTGGAGTATCTGGTGAGGACTTACCGAAAGTAACCCACTACTATCGGGAACCTTATGCATACACCGGGCAGAGAGTGGCTATTGTCGGTGCCAAAAATTCGGCGGTAAAAGCCGCGCTGGAATGCCACCACTACGGAGCAGAGGTCACTCTGATTCACCGCGGTGCTTCCCTGTCCGATAAAATCAAATACTGGATAAAACCCGACATTGAAAACCGTCTCAAAGAGGGTAGTATTACCCCATATTTCAGAACAGAGATCAAATCCATCGAACCTGATCAACTGATTCTAAAAGGTCCCCAGGGTATATTCTCACTCCCGAATGACTATGTCATCGCAATGACAGGTTATCGACCAGATTTCGCATTTCTGGAAACCTTAGGAGTTGCTATGCAGGATGATGTATTCCAAACACCGAACCACCACGCGGAGACCTTTGAGACGAACCGATCAGGTATATATATTGCTGGTACAGTATGTGGTGGACTTCGAACAAGCCGTTGGTTCATAGAGAATGGTCGCTTTCACGCCGCTCAAATCATACGTCACATCACCACCGGCAGCGTCCAATCCTTACACTTAGGACAGCGACAATGGAAAACAGAAGAGTAGACTCTACTACTGACTCGGTCACCTGAAACGTTTTTTTTGGTTCAACCACGAACCTTGTGGATAGAGGTCTAATCCTCCACATAAGATTCATGATAAAACCCTTTTTACAGTTGACGCTGTGATCTAAATCTTAGAATGATCCAGTGTCAAGATTATTGACCGCCCTCTTACAACTCACATTTTCAAATCCTATCGGGAGATAATCCCTGCATTCCTATCAATCAAAACCTCACAATTCATTCTTGGCTTTAACGAATGTGAATTTTTCGCTAATCCATACCTCAGATTCCCAAAATCATGCTCTCCTTGTGGAATTCATACTCACATAATATTCGGTTTGTGGTATATTCACGCCGCAATTTTACACCTAAATCTTTTTGGTCGCACCTTGAAATTCTAATTACTCAAATCCACAGACCCTGCTGTGTCGATCCTGAATTTGGGCACATCCCAATTGCCGATTCATTATTGACCAATTCGACAAGATTATCTATGAACCGTTCCTAATACACAGATCGGGTGGCCGACGAATTCTTAGATCATAAGCCGCCATTCTCATTACCCTTGACCCGTACCATCTTCTTCAGTTTTTCCTCATAAAACATGCTTTAATGATGACAATGATTTATAGTCCTTCAGGATCTGATGAACTTTCCCGTTTGAAATATTTGATTATTGTTGCCGTATCCATATTGGCCTTCATTATTGCATCTGTTTCTGGTTCGGCATTGAGAGCTCAATCCCCAGAACTCTTGCCTACTGACCAGAACACCGGAATTCATTTGAAGGTGAATTATGGTGAATCTATTTCTGTCTCACGAGTGCCGATTATCCCTCAGGAAGCTTACTCTCCCTCCCCCACCATACATGCTGTGAATCAGCTACGGACGTTTAACCTCATTGTAGATTTTGACTTGATCTCTGAAAATTCCTCTGCAACCACCATTATCGTCACTGCCCAAATCAATAATGGTCAAGCCTACCCAAGTGATCAAATACTCCAGATTACCGTGAATGGATCTGGCTTATCCTCCGCAGTTGATTTTATCTCTGTACCCAGTTTCAACATCACTGTCCCTGCAAATGAAATGAGTGGATCTGGATCATTTATTCTAACTCCTGAAGATGATTTGGTGGATGAGGACAATGAAGTGATTACCATTGCTAGCACCAGCTCACTGGTGACCGGAACCGATGTGATTTCTCTGATTGATGACGATCCTCCACCAACTGGAATCAGCCTAGATGTCTCTCCAAATGTTGCCCAAGAAGACGAAGG
Organism: Rhodothermales bacterium; assembly: GCA_965209015.1. GTDB lineage: Bacteria > Bacteroidota > Rhodothermia > Rhodothermales > Bin80 > Bin80. The sequence continues at coordinate 2,338,709 of OZ242367.1, forward strand.
TACTCAGACGTTTAATGTCGTTGCAACCGTCAATGGAAGTACCACATACGGACATGCTCAGACAATCCCGATCTCTGTTCAAGGAACTTTGGTGCCCAATGCTGTTGATTTTGCTCCTATCTCGGATTTTACTCTTACGATTCCGGCAGAGCAGGTATCAGGAAGTGCAACGTTCACACTGACTCCTGAGGATGATACTGTGGATGAGACTGACGAGACCATTACCGTAGCGAGTTCAAGTTCTCTGGTGACGAATTCAGACGCACTTCCTTTGCGGGATGATGATAGCCCACCGCGAGGAATTAACCTTCGCACCAATCCGAGTGTAGTCTATGAGGATCTTGGAACCCAAGAGATTACGCTAATTTTAGAAATTTTTGGAACTACGACTTATTCCACCAATCAGGTAATCCCTATAACTGTCAGTGGAACAGGGGAGTCTGGTGTGGTTAGCTTTGTCCCTGTCCCAAGCTTTAACATCACCCTTCCAGCCGAGGCATCCACTGCCAGTTCAACATTTTCAATCACTCCTACAAATAACCTGATTGATGAAACGAATGAAACAATTACAGTAGCAAGTACTTCCTCGCAAGTTACTGGACCGGCGACCATCAATCTTGTTGATGATGATGTTGAACTTCCAGATATTAACCTCAGCGCCTCACCTTCATTCATTCGTGAATCCGACGGATCCATAGAAGTCACGATCACGGCAACCTTGGCGACACAGGATGTCTCACAGACTGATCTGATCTTTCCTTTCACGATCAGCGGCTCTGGGAATGCTGCGGCAGTTGACTTCACTACGTCCAATGTTGAGAATAACCTGACAATTCCCCAGGGCGCATTGAGCGGAACCACAAGTTTCACTCTTACTCCTATTGACGATTCAGAGGATGAAATTGATGAGACCATTACTGTAAACAGTACTCTGGTAAGCACCATAGCGATCATAACCCTGGAAGATGATGATAATCCACCTGAAAATATCACCCTTGCGGTTGACCCGTCTACGATTACTGAAAATGTCGGTGCAACATCCGTTACCGTCACCGCATCAATTGGCGGGACGACGACATTCGCAGAGAATAAATCAATTTCAATTGATGTTTCCGGGTCTGGGAATGATAATGTAGTTGGTTTCTCGTCGGTATCCAGTTTCCCCATTACTTTTCTCTCTGGTGCTCCAATCAGTACCGCTACCTTGATCGTGATGCCAATTGATGATAACTTGATTACTGAAAATGAAGTGATCACGCTTTCAAGCACCGATCCATTGGTACGTGGATCCACCCAAATCACACTTCTTGATAACGATTTCGCTCCAATTGTGTCACTGAGTTCTGATCAGAGCTCTATACAAGAAAATGGTGGAGCGATGGATATTACCATAACCGCTACCCTCCAGAATTCTGAAACCTTTATGGACGACCTCACAATCTCTTTGGTTGTATTTGGATCTGGCCGAGAGGGTGCGGTAGACTTCACACCTGTTGCCGACTTCAATCTTTCAATTGAAGCAGGTAACCCCAGTGGTTTTGCCACATTCACACTCATTCCTGAGGACGATTCCTACGACGAATCAGATGAAATCATTACGATTGCCAGTGTCCAAGATTTGGTCTCCAATTCCGTAACCCTTCGGCTGATTGATGACGATGAAACGCCAAGCATCCATTTCGCTGCAACCCCCTCATCTATCAGAGAAAATGACGGTGCCACAGATATTACCGTAACGGCATCTGTCATTGGAACCACACGCTTCGGTGGAATGCAGGTTCTACCCATTTCCATCACAGGATCAGGCATATCAAATGCTGTTGATTTCACGGCCGTTGCTGATTTCAATCTTACAATTCCAACAGGCAGCGCCAGTGGTTCAGCTATATTTACCCTTATTCCAGAAAATGATTTTCTTGATGAGATAGATGAATCCGTGATGATCAATAGCAGCAGTCCCTTGGTAACCCAACGTGCAAGTGTTGTTATATTTGACGATGATGATCCTGGACAGGTTCAACTCTCGGTGATCCCCATGACCATTTACGAGGAAGCTGGAACCCAGACGGTCACGGTGACTGGTACCCTGTCAAGTGGAGTCCCATTCAGTCAAACTCGGCTGATTCCGCTTTCAATCCGTGGAAGTGGAGAGCCTACTGCTGTTGACTTTGAGCCTATACCGGACATAACTATTGAGTTTCAGTCTGGCCTTCTGAGCACTACCTCTACCTTCAATGTTGTCCCGATTGATGACCAAGAATTTGAGTCTGATGAAACATTGATGATATCTAGTACGGATGAGATCATTGAAGCGCCAGTAGTGATACATCTAATCAATGATGATGAAGAGCCCGGTGGAGTGTTTCTCTCGGTCTCCCCAGACAAGATCCGGGAAGATGAGGGGCCTTCAACCGTGACCGTGACGGCCACCGTACAAGGAACGACTCAATATGCTACTCCTCAGGAGATTGTTTTGAACATTAACGACGATGGTGATCCAACCACGGTAGGATACCTGCCAGTTGGTGATATTGTGCTTACAATACCTGCCGGTGCCGCCCAAGGACTTGTTGAATTTGAAATCATTCCAGAAAATGATACCTCTTACCAACCAGATGGAATCATTACTGTCAGCAGTGTGAATGATCTCGTAGTGTCTACCGCCATGATTACTCTGGAAAATGACGACATTGCTCCATCTGGAATCACCTTGGTAGTCAATCCCAGAACTGTTCAGGAATCCAGTGGAGCAACCCCAATAACGATTGAAGCAACGGTTCAAGGTGGGACTACCTACGGTATTGATCAAACGTTAACCATTACCGCAAGGGGCTCAGGGGAGGAAACGGCCGTGGACTTTACCTCCATCCCAGATTTTGAAATCACAATTCCTGCTCAATCGTTCAGTTCCTCTGCCGAGATTGAATTGATTCCCGAGGATGATGTCTCGGATGAACAGCATGAGACACTGACCTTTGGAAGTACCAGTCCCCTCGTCACACAGGAAGGTACATTGGTCATATTAGATGATGACATGCCACCCGAAGGAATCTCAGTCTCCCTAAACCCAGATGTGATCCCTGAAGACGCAGGAGAAACGGAGATCATGGTATCGGTTCATGTCATCGGCGAAACACGATATGCGACCGACAGACTCTTGAATTTAACAGCTACGGGATCTGGAATGCCAGATGTCGTTGGTTTTACCCTAACCGTCCTGCCACAAATCAGATTGATCTCTGGTCAGGATCGTGCATCAACAACGATTCTCATCATACCAGAGGATAACCTCTTGGATGAACGCTCAGAAACGATCACCATTACTGCCCGTGATGATAAGCTTGAAGCATCTGCTGAACTCTTATTAACAGACAACGATGCTGAGCCGAGCGGATTTGAGTTGACCATTTCTCCCGAGATCATAAACGAGGGGGACGGACCAACGACCGTGAATGTTGTGGCAAGCGTTCTGGGAGCGACACGCTATGGCACCCCTCAAACACTTGATCTTTCTGTGTCAGACCCAATAGTTGGTAGTGTTGGATTTCAACCTATCCCCGGCTTCACCATTCTCATCCCTGCGGGGACTGAATCTGAAAGTGTAAGTTTTGTCCTGACTCCGACGGAGAACAAGATTTACGAAGAGGATGCAACGATCACCATTACCGCCACCCACATGGGGGTGTCAACTCAGGCCATCTTATCGCTGAGAGACGATGATCTACCAACTCAGAGAGCCTCAGATGTAAATGCTGTGCTCTTCCCTGAGGCAACCCGGGCTATTATTGCCAGCTCCGTAGCAGCCGTTCATCAACGGGTTCAAGCATTTTCCTATGGTCCATCAACTCTTAGCGAAAGCTTATCCAGGGTTGCAATGCGATTTCACAATCATTCTCTTCGGAGATCTATTGCACCTCCATCTATATCCACTCATCTGAACCGTGCATCGCTCTCCGCTCAGCTCTTTCAACAATTTGCGGTATGGGCTTATGCCGATTTCCGGTCTCTTTCGGGAAACAGTAAAGAATTTTCTCTGGACTACGATGGTGCAGGAACAGGTCTTCATGCAGGTGTAGACCTATCTCTGGGACGATTTCTTTTCGGGGTTGCAGTGTCAAGGTTTGAGGGAGATTTAGATTATGCGCATCAATTGAACAGATCTCAACCTAGTCTAACCGCACCGGTCAGTGGTGTATATCAAGTTACGTCTCTGACTGTTTCTCCATACTTCACTTGGGTATGGAGTACGCGCTCCAAAGTCTGGATCATGACCAGTATTGGCTCGGGAGATGTTGGAATTTCAGATCCCGACCTACTCACTGAAGAGACAAATAGCTCCCTGAGTTCCTATGCAGTCGGAGTAGATCTTCACCTGACTCCGATCACACAAGATCTTTCTCTCACTTTCAAGGGAGGTATATGGGGAGGAGCAGTGAATCTAAAGGAAAACCTAAGTAGAATTCTCGAGCAAAGTTCAGGTGTGTACCGGACACAAATGTCCCTGGAGGCTGCGTACCGTTTTCGTATCGCTGGACAGGGGGTGATCCAACCATTTGTTGAGACTGGGTTCCGCGGCGATGGAGGAGATGGCCAAACTGGGACTGGATTAGATATGGGAGCCGGAATCCGACTTTCGCTCCCCTCCTCCGGGCTTCAACTAATTGGACAGGGAAATGTACTTGTTACTCACAGAGGAAGCGTGAATGAATGGAGCTTCGGCGGCACACTCCGTTACGCACCAGGAGGTCGCACGGGGCCTATCCTTGAACTGAGCTCTACCACCGGCGATCAGCTCACAGCAAATCAAACGATCTGGCAGAATACCCAATGGCATGTGAATGGTCGTCATCGGATCGCTGGAACCCTTTTCCAATCACGGCTGGGATACGGATTGGTAACCAAACATGGTACAGTGACCCCCTATACCGGTGTTGTACTTGGGCATGGACTCACAACCCGAGTCGGTGCCGAGTTACAACTGCCATTTAGATTGCGTATCCAAGTGGAAACCGGAGGAGTGTACACTCCCCTCAACCAAGGCTATTCTCCGAACCTAAGGGCCTCCCTCATTCGGATGTAAACCACGACGAACTTTGCTTAGTGCGATCGTTGAAGGGAATGCGTTTTTTTAATGATGGGGAAAGGCGGAATAAGTTTAAGAGGGAACATAGATCAAGAATCATTCAGAATCCTAATCCTCTGAACATCTCGTTGTGCGGGAATCTATGGAATGGATAGGGTTGAATCAATTTCTCTTGAATATTCACTCATCTTCTTCAGTCTGGCAGCCATCTTCACCCGTGAAGCATTGATGTTCTGGATCTGCTCCACTCAGAAGATATGCCATCAAGTCCGCCACCTCCTCTTCATTTAATCGGTCCAGAAGGCGAGATGGCATGATTGATACCGGAGACACTTCTCTCAACAACACCTCAGAGGTCTCAATGCCGATTTCTTGATAAAGATCGTATGGGTTCTGATTGATAAAAATCTGGTCATTTTCTTCCCGAAGGACTCTCCCAATCACTGCGGTATTATTACGTAAGGTGAATACGGCAGCTTCATATTGATCGCTGATTTCTTCGCTGGGTGAATCAATTGCAGCGAGTATTTCGTGCCGGGAAAATCTTGAACTGATTCTTGTTAAATCGGGCCCAATATTTCCACCGGTCATTCCCATACGATGGCAGGTTCCGCATAATGCGGCAGCATACATGATTTCCCCTTGCTTAAAGTCGCGTGGAATTCCCAGTTCATCATCAAGCATGTCATTCAACTCTTGCCGATTCCATGGCATACCAGGCCCCTTAGGTTGGGGCAAATCAGTGAGAGACTGATTCGGCGAGGCGTCTATCAGCCCGAGAAGTGCCTCTTTTTCTGCCTCTGTTAGCTGCTCGGCAGCATCCGATCGAATATCCTCAAGAAATCCGACATAGCTTTCTCCTCCACTCCGCCGCATTGCTTCTTGAAACCAACTGAAATAATCTTCTCGTAGCTCCATGGTCCATCCAGATGTTTGTACCCGCAGGTTCATTGCCAACTCAATCTCTTCCTCGCTAGGTGGGTTTTCCATCATCTCCATGATCGACTCACCATACTGTTCACTCCGCCCAGCTACCTCACTGGAAATCAGGATTGTCTGTCCCGTTTCCAACTCACTGAGTTCTGTCAGTTGCGCCATCATCTGACTAACAATCCTCGGTGCCTGTAAGTAAGCTAGGAGACGACCATACTCACGATTCAGAGTCTCGTCTCTTGATGGAAAATACCTCTGAATCCGATCAATCAAGTCACTACGGATTTGACCTTCGGGAGGCCCAAGCCGAATACACACAAGTCCAATTGCGCGGACTAAATCCAACTCCTGAACTCGTGAGAGTTCTGCAGGATTGATGTCAAGAAGAGCCCGCATAGCTGCCCCTCGCAAATTGGGATCAGCATGGCGAGCCAAAGCAATGATGCCATGAATTCTGCGAATAGGATCGGATTCGTTCAAGGCTCTTGATTGCCATAAACTGACGGGCTGATGCTCAACAGCAACTCTTGCTGCATATCGAATAAATTGATCATGGTGATTTAAATGAAACCATGCAGTTGCCAATTCATCGGGATCTAAGGATTTTCTCTGGAGGGCTTCCAAAGAATGACGGAGTTCTTGTTGTGGTGTTTTTTCAGTGGTGATCTTCGGCTTCAACTCCGCCTCGTTTTCAAAGTAGACTCGAAAAAGGAATGAGTTTAATCGCCGCCCTCCGGTGACAAAATAGAGTGCTCCATCGTGTCCGATGACTCCATCGGTTACAGGTAAAGGGACTCCACTTAGGAACTCTTCAACCTCGCCGGTATATGTACTCCCGCGCGAGCGAAGTATAATGTGGTAGATTGTTCCAAAACTCCAGTCAAAGATGAAGAGCCCGCGGCGATATTTAAGAGGAAAGGCGGCATTTCCACCTGACACAATCCCCGTAGGACTTCCCTGACCGATTTCCGCCACTGCTGGAAGATTATCTGGGTAGTAGTCAGGCCACTTACCTGATCCCGTGCGCCATCCAAATTCACTTCCCTGAGTCACATGTAACACACGAACTGGCCGGTACCAGGGCATGCCTAAATCCCATTCCATATCTGAGTCAAACGTAAAAAGCTCGCCATCTTCATTGAATGCAAGATCGTATGCATTCCGATAACCAACACTGATCAGTTCCATCTGGGATGCCATTGAGTCCATTTGAACAATCCATCCGCCTGGTGGAAGCCGGTCAGCTGCATGGCCGCGCGGATCACGCAACGTTGGAAGTAACTGATCGGTCTGCCATACAGGAGGCACAACTGAGTCATGCGCCTGCGGCAATTCAGTATGATTGCCCGCTACTAAGTAGAGTGATTCCCCGTCAGGAGAAAGAACAATTCCATGAGGACCATGCTCGCCCCAGCCTTCAAATTGTACTAACATCTGTACACTATCCAACACCGAGTCATGATCTGAATCGGTGATTCGATAGAGTCCACTGCCACGTTCAGCAATCCCTTTCTCACTATTCACGACTGCGTATAAGCTATTGAAAGCCCAGAGCAATCCCTGTGCATGTCCCAACTCCAGATCTAAAATACTTACTTCTGTATCTTCTGGGTTACCACCTATGGGAGTAGGTTGAATATGATACAGGGCTCCGTACTGATCTGAGGAAAAGAGGCCTTGATCCCCGTCTACTGCTAATGCAACCCACGAACTAGAATCCTCTTTCATGGGTCTATACAGGACCTCCGAGCGGAATCCATTGGGTAAACTCAACTCTGGAGTCTGTTCATCTCCTCCTCCCGATCGAATGCAACCAAGTAAACCGAGTACAGTGCAAAGCAACAGGCCAAAAAGAAGCCAAAGCTTTATGTTCATTTTTCCCTAAAATATCTTCTGCAAAGGTACGAATTTTCAGCAGTCCTTACTTGACATCCTAAGCAAATGTTGACATGCCAACACGAACAATTTTTTCTGGCGCCTGACCAGCATTATCTCAATGGTGCATTCATGTCGCCTCTGATGCGTAATATTGAACAGGTAGGCATAGAGGCTCTTCAATTAAAGAGGGATCCCACCCAAATTACATCACATATGTTCTTTGAGGGGGTCACACATGTCCGGCACCTGTTTGCCCAACTCATTAATGGGGACGCAGAGGATGTGGCAATCACTCCAGCCACTTCTTATGGTATCGCAACTATTGCTCAAAATCTTTCCCTAAGTTCGGGTGACAATATCGTTCTAATTGATGGGCAGTTCCCGAGCAACGTCTACACATGGCGAAGACTTTCACAGAGGACTGGGGCAACCATCATTACGGTATCGGATGATGGTACAGACTGGTCTGAAAAAGTACTAGAAGCCATCAATTACAGGACTGCTATTGTTGCTATGGAAACCGTCCATTGGGCGAACGGATATTCATTTAACCTCTCAGAAATTAGCCAACGTACCCACGATGTTGGGGCCCAGTTGATTCTTGATGGGACTCAATCAATTGGAGTAATTCCATTTGACGTGCAGGAAATCAATCCAGATGCTCTAGTATGTGCTGGATACAAGTGGCTCTTAGGCCCGTATGGGATTGCATTGCTTTATGCTGGAAAGCAGTTTCATGATGGCATTCCCTTGGAAGAAAACTGGGTCGTACGAGACGGTAGTGAAGATTTTGGAAATTTGATGAACTATAGAGATGCTTATCGTCCTGGAGCCACTCGATTTGATCGGGGGCAAACGAATGTCTTTGCCCAAACCGCCATGATGACTGAGGCCCTGAAACAGGTGTTAGAGTGGCAGCCTGAGCAGATTCATGCCTACTGCTTTAAACTGGTAGATGAGTTCTTTCCAAAGATCCGCGAAAGTGGATATAGTATCCAGAACTCTTGTTTTCCACATATCTTTGGAGTTAGTGTGCCGGATCATGTCAATCATGCTCGCCTGAATGATGAGTTGATCCGACGCAAAATTTCGATTTCCACGCGTGGAGATGCACTTCGTATCTCCCCAAACGTCTATAACAACTCTATTGATATTGAAGAGCTTCAGGATGTACTTCTTTCAGCCATCAAGTAAATCACCAATCTTTCCAGAAAATGAAAGGATTGCCTATACATCCCAGGCCGTTCGCTTTCACGAGGTCCTGCGACGTTTACAGTACCGGAATTTAACGTATGCACCCACTCAACGATTGGCCCAATTTCTTTTCCCAATTCCGAATGATAGATCGGGCGACCTAATTCTTCCGCTGTATGTTGGGCAAGCTGAGTACCTACTGAATCATTCTTCCCACACAAAATGAGTACCCCGTCGCTATCACGAACATTCCATACCGTACGCTGTGCCGGATCCTTCAGAGGGGTAACTTTGAGGAGGTATCGCTCTGGGATCTGTCCATCTTCTGCCCAGCGCCCTGCAGGACACCAACCTGAATAAGGAATTCCCCATTTCATGGCTACATCTAGAGCTGCACGGTCCACTCCAGTTTGGCCACCACTAATCATTTTGAACTTGATATTTGACATCATACTACTCTGCTATTCTGACCGTTATGGACATGACCATCAGATATATCGTTTGATCTAACATGATTCGCCACATCTACCGACTATATACCATCTTTCTCGTTACTGGGTATCTTGTTTTTGTGTCTGCTCCCATTTCGGCACAAGTTCCAGTTCCAGAGTTACTTTTGGAAGATGTAATTGCCCGCTATCAAGATACAATGGCGGCGGAATTCATCCATACAACCACATCTGAAATTTGGGAAGGGACACAAACTTTAACGGGAGAGGTGAAACTTTGGGGAGACCGATACCGAATTGAAACGTTCAACGAAATTATTACGGGACAGGGGGATGAGGCGTGGATCTATCGCCCCAATGACAATCAGATACTCGTTACTAAGATTGATGGAGACGGCGTAGCCTATTCTCCTCTTGCTCTCTTTCGTTCCTACGATGAACTCTATCGTCCTCTTTCATCTACACGAGAAATCTTTGATGGTGCTTCCCATTTCCGACTGGACCTTTCTCCTATACAGGAGGACTTTACAATTTCTTCGTTGACACTTTGGATCCGTGAGAGTGATCAAATGATTACCCGTATCGTCACTCTTGACGAAAGTTTAACACAAACAGAGATTCAACTGAACAATATTCGTGTTGGAATACCAATTCCCCCAGAGACTTTTGAATTCATTCCACCCGAAGGGGTAGAAGTGATTGACCTGCGATCGTGACTCGTCCTATTCACGTACGTAACATCTTATTCCGTCTGCTGTCTATCCTCTTGGCGGCGGTTCTGATCTGGCTTGCCTTGCGGGATGTTGAACTGGAAGTATTTTTAAAGTCGTTACGAACGGCTCATTATGAGTGGATCTTGCCGCTGATTGGAGTAACTTTGCTCAGTCATTGGGTCCGAGCGTACCGATGGCAGGCATTGGTTAGCTCAATCCCAGAAAATGCTCCTCATCAAATTCGGGTTCTAAACCTATTTGAATCCATAATGGTCGGATATATGATTAACTATGCATTACCAAGAGTGGGAGAGATCGCCAGATGTACCCACTTATCAACCCGACAAAAACTATCCTTCCCTGCTGTCTTGGGAACCGTAGTCATTGAACGTATTGCAGATACGCTCACACTGGTTCTTGGCCTAACCGTTACGGTCTTCCTCCTTTGGGAACGGATTCAGTTAATTCTGGAGAATCTGTCATTCCCCCAACTGCCTTGGACATGGATTATAGTTGGTATTCTGATCCTTGCAATATCTATTTATTTTGTTCTCAATGGACAGGCTGCGAAACCGTTACGGACTAGGCTACAAGCCTTAGTGTCTGGCTTTCTGAGCGGACTCAGAACAATCCGCCAAACCACAGAGCGGTGGCGTCTCATCTGGACAACGATTATAATGTGGCTGTTATACGGTCTCATGGCTTACGTCCCACTGCTAATGTTTGACCTTCACTCTACGGTATCTCTGTCCTACTGGGACGGTTTAGCGATCATGTTCATCGGCGTACTGGGAATTCTCGTTCCTACACCCGGTGGGGCTGGCTCATTTCATTTCATTACAATCCTCACGTTGACTGCTGTGTATGGAATCAGTCAAACAGGTGCAGCAGCATATGCTGTATTCATTCATGGTGCCCAATTAATCCTATACCTTATGGTAGGTGCCTTGATTCTATTGAGTTCTACGATCAGATCACACTCCAATCATACATAATTGCATTGTTGCTTATCCGAAAAGGGGAGTTAAATATTTGTGTTACTTCCCATACAACTCCAAGGGGGGGGGGCGAACTCCTCTTCTTTTAATCATGAGAGTGAATATGTAGGTGTCTTGATGCGTACTGCTTAAAGCCCGTGGATTTCTGATCTAGTGATCTCTCCAGGATGCATCTCTTCGGGCTTGTCTCCCATCTCTATTGAACAAAAACTCAATTCACAGTACTTGCTTCCATGAATCCCTTCATACTATCTCACCAATCTTGTCCCCGAATGAACATTGACATCCATACATGGCATCTTGGCCTTGCCCTGCGTCCTATACTCCTATCCGTTATAGTGACACTTGTAGTGGGATGCAGTCAAAATAGTGAGTTTGTTCAGTCCCCCAATAGTTTTGAAGATAGCCGTCCCATCCTTATTGACGGTGGTAAGGTAATCGTGATGGACAGTGTTGGAACCATCTTGGAAGGTGGTGCGGTGCTCCTTGAAGGCGACCGTATCACAGCGATACTTACTGCGGATGCTCCCCGACCAACCGACACGGAATTGATTGATGCCTCAGATCATCTAGTTATTCCGGGGCTCATCAATACTCATGGGCATGCTGCCATGTCGCTTTTGCGCGGCCTAGCGGATGATCTTCCGTTACTCACTTGGCTTAACGACTATATCTTTCCTGCTGAAGCGGCTCTTGTAGCACCTGACTTTGTCTACTGGGGTACCCTACTCTCTTCAATAGAAATGCTGAAGAATGGTACAACAACATTCGCAGACATGTATTACTTCCGCGATGACATGGCGCGGGCTACTATTGATGCAGGAATTCGCGCGATCACTGGACCACATGTCATTGGCTTTCCGACACCAGACTATGCGACCGCCGATGAATCCCTCGCCGATGCAGCCGAGTTCATGGATAAATACCAGAATCACCCTACCATAGTCCCAGCCGTTGCTGCGCATGCCCTCTACACCACACCTCTTTCAGCAGTTGAAGCTGCCTTCAGACTCGCTGAACGCTATGATGCCCCCTTTCAGATCCATGTTGTTGAAGATTCCTCAGAGGATTCTACAGTCAAGGAGTTAACCGGTATGGGTGTGATTGAGGCACTGGACTCCATTGGCGCACTCAGGCCCGGTACTGTCCTTGCACACTCAATCTACTTAACTGATGAGGATTTCGAGCGTCTTGCTGGAAGCGGTGCAGGAGTTGCACACAACCCTCAGAGCAATATGAAGTTAGGGATTAGTAAAGCAGCTCCCGTCGCTAGGTTGATTGATGCAGGGATCCCTGTGGGCTTAGGAACGGACGGCCCCGCAAGCAACAATGACCTAGATCTATTTGACGAGATGGATGCCGCGGCAAAGATTCAGAAATTTATGCTAAGTGATCCTACAATTCTACCAGCGGAAACCGTATTTCGCATGGCAACTATTGGCGGAGCAAAAGTGCTAAACTTACATCATGAGATTGGATCACTTGAAGTGGGTAAACGAGCAGATATCGCACTAATTCACATGAAGCGCGCTGGACTTTCTCCACTTTACCAAGTCTATTCCCACCTTGTTTATGCAGTTCGCGGAAGTGATGTGTCAACTGTAATCGTAAATGGACGTGTCGTAGTGCACAACCGTGAAATCTTAACCGTAGATGAGAATGAAGTGATTGAGAATGCACGGATTCTTGGGGAGCGGGTGAAACAAGTGTTGACTGAATTGGACAACAGCGAATAATTAGCGAGGATAACTTGATTCAGGTACTATAAGGTAGAAGGATCCACCACGCATTGATGGCGAATGCCTACGCAGCAAAACTGCCTCATATTTTGATGTGACCTATTCTTACTCGATTGTGAGTCTTCCACTTTACTGGTGATATCAGAACAAAAGTTGAATCTGTGGACTCAAAGGCAGGACGCTCCCTCACAGAAGATGTCCCAGTTCAGCGGATTGACAACTATCCTACTTCAAGCAGACTGACTGTCCCAGTTGAGCGGAATACACAAAAAAGCTGCCAAGATCATCAAAACCCTCCTGTGGTGACCATGAATGCCACGCTCTCAGTGTCAGATGTCTAAGGGTCGCGGAAAGCATCAACAGCTGGATCAAAACCATCAAAGCCTGTACTCGTAGATATTGAAATAAGCGGCGGTTCAAAGATGCCATTTACTCTTAGCCTCGGTGGATTAGATCTTATATGTCTATTGGACTACCAAATCCAAACTACTACGCTTAAGGATAACGCACCGAAATTAGACTCTTAGCTGTAATCCGCTCCCCGATGACTTAGATAAACGCCTGAGACGATTCCGTTTCAGAACTTTGATCAAAGCTTGACGCATCGTTGGATCCTCCGTAACGGACAATTCAATAGTGGCTTATCCAGCATATGGTTAGCCGAGTTTGGAGTTGATCAGGGATATCTCATTTGGGGCTTATTTCGGTAGTGTTCCTGAAAAGATGGAGAGTTTAAAAGTCCAGTTCAGGTTCCGTTGTAATAAAAGGTTCAACAATTTTGACTTCTTGTCCGAGTTTGTTTTTGAATTTTCTATCATATTCCATCAGTTTGCGGTCATATGTTTCAAACCGAGATACATTTGATTCTATGACTGTTGCCAGATGGCCAGCATCTTTAATCTGTATGTTATGATATTCCCATTTCAATTCTCGCGCTCGATCAGCGACAGATCTTGTCAAGTCTGCTATTTTAATAAAACTGTACTGAAAGAGGTCTCTGATTTTCTGTTTTGAGTTTTCGTCGTAACGTTGATCTTCATCTAGCCATAGCACCTCAAACAAGGTTATTGATGAGGTTACGATTATGGTTTTATTCTCTTGGGCTGCTCTAAGTATAGCATGACATTGTATTATTCTTTCGGGTTCTTCCTTGAGATAGGCGAGAAACGCGCAACTATCCCAATATCTGAGAGTAAGGCCAGATTGGTTCATTGGAGAATACCTCTTATTTCAGATAATGGTGTCAGTTCGCCGTCTGGTCTGAACACTTCTATTTTCTCTGCTTTGACGCTTGTGGGTAGGCCCTTACTGTTGTATTTGACTATGCCATGAACCGAAACGCGTTTTCTGAAAGCAGCTATGGCCTCTGATTCTAATTGGGGATCGTCTGTGAGACAATCCACAGATAGTCCATCAAGACTTCGATACACCACCATTTTGAAGCCCTTTCGATCTGTTAACGTTCTCAATTCTCCCTCAACGTTTCCAATTGCAGAATGAGGCTTCTTTGGTTCAAGTAGCTGGTGTACGTTGCGTGCAATTTTCGGAGACAGTTTAATGATTTGCTCATTAGAATGAATAAAAACTTTTTTGCCTTCTTCCTTAGTACCCAAATCTGCAATGCTGCAAATATACTTCAATGCTCTGTCATCAAAGGCATGAGACCAATGCGTAGCTCCAGGTTCATGCGATTCTAATTGCATCAAACCCTCATAGATTATAGGAGCAACCTTCAGTGCCGTTTGCATTGAACCTTCCTTGTCGGGATAAGGAGTCGCCCTAATTTGCATACTGCCTTTTTCAACCGAGATCGCCCAATCCGAAGCTCCCGCATTGGAAGATACTGCTTGTGTCACCTCGCTAAGGAGTCCAACAAACGCTTTGATGCTATCCCCAAATTCCTCAAGACTAAACACTCCATCAAGACGCAGTTCTACCATTTTTTTGACATCTTCGGGAAATTTATCGAAATGGTTCATATGGTTATGAAGTTGTATTCTAAAGATTTAACAAAACAATAAATAACACGTTCTACGGCTTCTTGTTTTTCTCTGCTACAATTCTTGCTAATTTGATTGAAGTCTAACGCAATAACGATAGCGCTCTGCTTCGTTCCAAATATCTCTGTGCAAGAATGGCAATCTCTTCCTCTGCTCATTTAATCGCACGATGACCTAAGTTTTGTGTGTTCATAGATATAGAGTACAGCTCTAGATGTACATGATAAAGAGTTCCATATGGTGAGCGTGAATCAGTACCATTTCCTGTCCTGTAAGTATATCATGTATATAGTATATACCCGAAATCTTTTGGGAGTAACTAACTGAGTACGGTGTTGGAGTGATCCACGAAGTGAAAGATCATTGATTATCAGACAAAGTTTTTGATTTCAGATAGTATTCGTTACGATTCTGCATATGAATGCACAGCAGATGAGACGCATCAACTCATCGGGTAATTTTCTCCTTACTTGAATAGACGGGGTAACCTCAGTGTAGATCAACCGGAGGATACATAAATGGGGAACGTTGAGGATAAAATCATTTCACTCAATACCGAAGTAGATCAATTGGGCCCCAAAAAGTAACTTTGTGATGGGGGAAGTAGCTTCGTACGGTCACAAAACAGCATGGTTAGGAGTAAAGTAGACACTTTCAAAGGCATGTTGTCTCCAAGACTATAGCTTGAAAAGCCGATGAGACAAATATTTTCAACTCCGACCTTGTATCCTCAAATCTACCTTAGTTATTTCACAATCCATAACCTCTGATAGATACAGCAATCTAAACTCATATCTATCGATACGCCACTGACAACAAGATACCTGTTGCAACGGATACATTTAATGAGTTGACATCTCCCTTGATGGGAATTGATATCAACTTATCACATTCTCGTTCGGTATCCACAAATAAACCTCTCCCCTCGCTCCCAATAACTAAGGCTACGGGGCACTGCCAATCCACATTCCAAATAGAGCATTCCCCATTGGCAGAGGATCCATAGATGAAATACCCTCGTTCTTTGAGTTCGGGAATGATGTCCGCAAGCCTTTGAATCCGGGCAATCGGTATCCGCGTAGCTGTGCCACTACTTGCCTTTACCATGGCTGGGGTGACTGAGGCCATGTGATGAGAACATACAATCAATCCGTTCACATCAAACGCGACGGCAGAACGGACAATCGCACCGAAATTTCGGGGATCCTGAATGCCATCCAATAGCAATATGCGCGGGCGGTTTGCCCGAACTGAGTCAAGATCTGGCGCAATTGAAGCCAACATATCCGAATAATCCATATAGGAAAATGTGGACTGAAGAGCCACAATCCCCTGATGAGCAACCTTCCCTACAAGGCGCCGGAGGCCGCCGGATGGTAAAACTTGTATTGGGATTTTGGATTTGGAGGCTAGACTTTTGATATAGCCCAAACCACGGGTACCTTGTTGAATGCATACCTTATCTATGGATGCCGAATCATGCTCCAGAGCCTCCCGAACTGCATTGCGACCCGTGATGATAACTGAGGAATCAATGGGCATGAGATTCAACAAAACCTGCGAGAGAGTCAACTAGCGATTCGGCAAAATTAGCCTGCTCAGGCCGCATGAGTACACTTCTTAGAATCCGAACCTCATCCTGATCTACTTGGGCAGAGGGCATCCGAGTGCACAAATTCTCCGAACGTACACGTAGGACACTCACAAATACCGGATTCGTTGTTGAGGTCATTGAATGCTCAAATAAAGCCTGCGACGCCTGATCAATCTCGCTCACAAAATTTGATCTCAACTCTGGAAAATAACATACAATATCCAACTCTGGTTGACCCCAGCTTCGCAGGGGTGTATCTTCCAGTGCAGTATGCCAGCGCTGTGCTGCTTCTAAGCATGCATGAAGAATGGGCCCCAAGCCCCGGTCAGCGGATAGTGGTAGTAACTGTAGAGTCAGCCACAATGCTCCGGCTGCTGCTCCAGCCCGTGAACACTCCAGACTGATTTCACCCAGATGAAGATCTTCACTTGAAAAGTATGTGTAGGGTGAATCATGCAGGTAGTACTGGGCCACCTCAGGATCACGATATAGGATGCAACCACAGCCGTAAGGTTGTAGTCCATGCTTATGAGGATCAAGCACAACGGAGTCCGCATCTTTTATTGCATCAAGATTTTGTGCAACAATCGGATCCAGAATTTTACTACCGCTGAGAAGCCTGAAAAAGCCTCCATAAGCGGCGTCTACATGGACACGAACGTCATATTGTCTGCATAGGGGTAATGCCTCAGCGATTGGGTCAACAACCCCCAGGCTGGTTGTGCCAGCCGTCAATACTACCGTTCCAATCTTCTGAGATTGAAGAAGTTTTTCAAGGCTCTCAAGATCAATTTGACCATCTGGCCCTGTTGCCACATGCTCAACAGAGATGCCGAGTACATGGCCCATTCTAGCATGTGTGTAATGCGCGTCTTCACTGACCGCAATCGCTTGATCTGGATGTTGTTCTCGGCTGACAAAGAGTGCTTCAAGATTGGCAATCGTTCCACTGGTGGTCAAGTGTCCTAATGCGTGTTCTGGAAATTCTAGCATCTCAGCAATTTTAGCTACAACCTCTTTTTCCATGGCTGCAGTTGGTGGTCCGCCATCAAGTGCATGATTGTTGGGATTGATTCGCATTGCCGTCAGGTACCCCAGGATCGCAACTGGATGGGGAGGCTTGAGCATTTGTCCTGCGTAGCGAGGATGAAAGAAGGGGTAATTCCCCGCAAGACGATTCACATAAGTTTGATATGTAGCACTTAATTCTTCGTGATCAACCCGAAGCGAGGGGTGAATCTCATATGCCCCCCACCGTGCTTCCCATGTGCTCACACAGCGGTCGGCCTCTTTGAGCCACCCCCCGAGTGATTGTGCTGCCACGGGCTGAATCATGTCACTTCCTTCGCGTGGTAATCCCCAGCCCAATAATCCCAACAAGTATCATAACTACCGAAATTACCTCAGCCTGTGTCACCTGCATTCCAAAAAGATCAAATAAATTGTTGACTCGAATCTGCTCAATCAGTAGACGTTCAACACCAAAAAAGAAAATGGTTAACGAGGTGAGCCATCCAGCCTTGAACGGATGATTACGCAAACTCCAAAGTACTGCGAATAACACCGTCGCCATTATAAATTCGTAGATAGACGTTGGATATACCCCAGACTCGGGGAGTGTATGACCCAAAATATTATTCGGGTACGTCTCTCCCCAGAGCCAATCAGGAATAAAGCCTGGCTTCGCATCTGGATTGGAGGGAATCCCCCAGTCTCCATCACCCGCAAGGTGGCAACCGATTCGACCAATGCCGTAGGCCAACATGACGGTAGGGAGTGCTGCATCCACAAAAATCGGAATACTCACCTTATGCTTCCGAACATACCAGGTAATCCCCACGGCTGCAAAAATTAGCCCTCCATAAAAAGTGAGCCCCCCCTGAGAAAAAATCATGGCCTGGGGATCTAGTACGAAGTCCCCCCAATTTTCCAGAATGTGAAAGATCTTTGCACCGATGATTCCCCCTGCCACAGCAATTACGGTGACCGTCCCCACCAATGCTGCTGGATTTGCCTCTACTTTGTTCTTTTTTCCACGCTTTTCTTTTGAGGGGATCTTCACAGCTTCTATCGTTCCATTCCTGTACAACCGATCCAGTTCCTGCCGCATGAGCCATGAGGCGATCAGAAAAGCGATCGCCATCATTGCGCCAAACGAATAGATTGTAATTGAATTTGTCCCTAAAAATTCAATTGGAATCGGAATCTCAAGTAGGCGTGGGTACATGATTGGTTCGTTTTCCTGTTAGGTACTCGGTCAGTTTGGGAAAAGGAATTGACTCCTGCGTCCCTATTAACATATTTTTGACCGTTGCTATTTCTGTTTTCATCTCTTGCTCGGCCAGAATGATTACTTGGCTTGCTTCCATACGATTCGCTAAGCGCATTTGCGCTTTCATTGAACGACCTTGTAGATCTAGACCTGCACGGATCCCTTCCCTGCGAAGAGATTGGGCAAATATGAATGCCTGCTCTCCAGCCTCTTCTCCTAATGCAATAAACCATGCATCAAATGGGGCACCAGAGGGAACTTCTATCTTCGCTGTGTTCAGGGCAAGAATCAGTCGCTCCATTCCTGCAGCAAAGCCAACCGCGGGGATCGGCCCCTTTGCTCCGATGGTGGGAGCCAGAAAATCATAACGTCCTCCACCGGCTAATGCATTTTGGGCTCCTATCCCATCATATTCAAGCTCAAATGCGGTGCGATTATAGTAATCCAATCCTCGGACCAACATCGGATCTTCTTCAAACGAAATCATCACAGCACGAAGAAGTTGCTTCAGTAATTCATAGTTGACTGAACTTTCATGATCAATATAATCCGACAAACAGGGTGCATTTTTAAGAATCTGGCGTTCCGTCTCTACTTTTGTATCAAGGATTCGAAGCGGATTACGTTCCAGACGTTCCTGACTAATTTGAGTCAGCTTCATACGATGAGGCGTGAGGTAGCTAATCAGTGCTTTGCGATAGTCATGTCGGACCTCAGAACTTCCCAGCGTGTTGATCCGTAGCCTTGTATCGTTGATTCCAATCGACCGGTAGATCTCCATCATCACTGCGATGATCTCTGCATCCGCTCGGGGGGTATCTGTTCCAATAATTTCAGCGCCAAATTGATGAAATTGCCGATAACGTCCTTTCTGCGGACGTTCAGCTCGGAAGCAGGGCCCCATATAGTAAAGCCGTTGAACACCAGGCTGCTGTCCCAAATGATGCTGTAAATAGGAGCGCATGATCGGAGCGGTCAGTTCGGGACGTAATACATAGCTGGCATGTCCACGCTCAAGCGTAAACATCTCCTTAGAAACAATATCTGTCTGCGTTCCGATCCCTCTCGCAAAGAGTCCGGTTTGTTCCAGAATGGGGGTTCTAATTTCTGAAAACCCATACTTGAACATGATTTGATGAATCACATCTTCAATATGACGCCAAACTTCTGTACGGGCAAGAGGATTTCGGGATCTGGGTAGCAGATCATTCGTCCCCTCAACCGTCTGAAAAGTAGTATTCACGGGATCTGAGTCTGTTAATTACGAACGTACGCCGGATCTTTGGATAGCTGCTCCATAGTCCAAATCATATCCTCAGGGAGATCAGTGGTAAACTCCATCTTGTCCCCAGAATCAGGATGGATAAATCCGAGTGACCGAGCATGGAGGGCTTGTCGATCTAGTGTATCGAAAATGTTTGTGTAAAAAGCTCTCCGATTACGGGTAACGGGGCCGAATTTAATTGATGTCCCTCCATAACCAGCATCTCCAATAAGTGGATGTCCAATATGACTCATGTGAACCCTGATTTGGTGGGTACGTCCTGTACTTAATTGAAAAAACATCATGGAGGCCGGCCCTAATATTTCGTGTGTTTCATAGTGGGTTATTGCCTGACGACCACCGTCTCGTACAGACTTCAAAATCCGATTGCGTGAAGATCTTCCAATGGGGGCATCAATGGTACCTGAACGGGGCTCTGGTGTCCCCCAGATAATCCCAACATAGTTCCTCACTACGGATCGAACTTCAAACTGTGACTGTAACGCACGGTGTGCGTTATCGTTTTTGGCTACTACCAGCAAGCCGGTTGTATCCATGTCTAACCTATGAACAATCCCAGGACGGAAAGGCTCATCGGGTGCATGGGGTAAATCTTTCTTCATGTAATGCAGGAGGGCGTTCACAAGCGTTCCCGTTGGTCTACCTGCCCCAGGATGTACGGCCATTCGCGCAGGTTTGTTGATCACAAGTAAGCAGTCGTCTTCGTAGATTATGTCAATCGGCAGCGCCTGAGGCAGAAGTTTAGGCAGTGCTACGATGAGAGATTCCCAGTGGATGACTGAACCAGGAATCACTAAATGGGATGGACGTAGAATCACTTTATCATTGATCGTAACCTGACCGGCTCGGATTTTTTTCTGTGCTTGATTTCGGGATCCGATCTCAGGAACACTTGACAGGGCCACATCTAACCGCGCCTCTGCATCAGCTACAAGCATATTCGGTCTATTTATCATGGTGTAGTGATTCCTATGTCTGAATACAATCCCACAACTCATGCTTTAAACGTTCCAATCCAAAACCGGCTGTAGCACTGATCAAGAATATACTTTCTTCCTTACCAAACTGATCACGCACTTGATCAAGATAGGGGATATGTTCCTCTTTGGGGATTAAATCCGACTTCGTAAGTGCAATCAACCGGCGCTTATTCACCAATAATGGATCGTAGCTTTTTAACTCATGCATTAGGGTTTCAAATTCAAGGACATGATCTTCTGAATCAACTGGAATGAGAAAAAGTAGTACCGCATTGCGCTCAATATGTCTCAGAAAACGTAACCCAAGCCCTTTCCCTTGACTGGCTCCAACAATGATCCCGGGAATATCTGCGATCACAAAGGACTGGTATTCTTCTACTTTGACCACTGCGGGGGTAGGCGCCAGAGTTGTAAATGGATAATCTGCAATCTTCGGGCGTGCAGCTGAAATTGAGGCGACCAATGTACTCTTGCCCGCATTAGGAAAGCCAACTAGTCCCACATCCGCCAACATTTTTAACTCTAGTACGACTTTTTTCTCCTCTGCCGATTCACCTGGTTGAGCATATCGTGGAGTCTGGTGCGTCGCTGACTTGAAGAATGTATTTCCCTTTCCTCCTTGACCACCCTTTACTAATGTGAGTTGATCTCCGTGTACTAACACTTCACCTAGTAAATCTCCGCTATCTGACAATCGGGCGATGGTCCCGCAGGGGACACGTAAAATCAAATCCTGACCATCCTTCCCTGCCCGATTATTTCCTTGGCCATCTTCTCCTCTGGATGCACGCTGGTGTGGATTGTATCGTAGATCTAAAAGCGTATATAATTGTTTATCTGCTTCAAGGATTACGGAGCCGCCCCGTCCTCCGTTACCTCCTGCCGGACCTCCCTTGGGAACATATTTTTCACGCCGAAATGCGATACTTCCTGCACCACCATCTCCGCTTCTGACATAAACCGTAACTTGATCAACGAATCTCATAACTATAAATCATGAAGGAGGTAACGATTTATACCGATGGTAGTTGCGAGGGAAATCCTGGACGAGGTGGATGGGCTGCCATTCTCCGGTATAACAAACATGAGCGAATTCTATCGGGAAATTCCTCTTATACGACAAACAATCGAATGGAACTGACTGCTGCATTAAAGGCATTACAATCCCTAAAGATGCCGTGTGCCGTAAAACTACACACGGACAGCCAATATCTTAAGCGAGCATTCACGGATCATTGGATCAATAATTGGCGTCTGAGAGGGTGGGTCAACTCTGAACGTGAACCCGTTAAAAATCGAGATCTTTGGGAAGAACTGTGGGATGAAGTCCAAAGACATGACGTCCAATGGATCAAGGTTAAAGCTCATGCGAACAACAAACTCAATAATCGCGTTGATCAGTTGGCAGTTGCTGCACGTAATAAGGCCCCCTCTACTGAGCGGAAATAGATCTAGAGTTCAGTCTCGCTTGATTTTTTCTTTCTAGATGCATCTTATCGTATCTGCTTTATTTTTGACTGGCCTGTCTTTTGAGCCTCTTCCTGCTAATTGTCCTGAAGATTGTGTCCTTTCTGCGTCCTTCACCTCTCAGGATATCCGCATCGATGGTCAGCTCAGTGAAGAGGCATGGCTTCATGCACCCATTGCCACGGGGTTTGCTCAGTATTCGCCCAACGAAGGAAATCCGGCGACCCAGAAAACTGAGGTTCGAATTCTCTACGGAAAGAATCAGATTTTCATCAGTGCTTTTCTCCGGGATACTGCACCAGAGCAGATTCTTCGCACCCTTGGCCGTCGAGATGAATTCAATCAGGCAGACTGGTTCATCGTGTCAATTGATTCCTACTTTGACCGAAAGACAGCGTACAATTTCGCCGTCAATGCTGCTGGCATACAGGCAGATGGGATCTATACCGGAGGTCGGTTTGGTGGTGGTGGGTTTGACTTTGACACCTCTTGGAATGCCGTATGGCGAAGTGCTGTACGCAGTACTTCCGAGGGATGGGTAGTTGAGATGCAGATCCCGTTCACGATGCTCCGCTTCTCCGATGCCAAGAATCAGCGTTGGGGGATTAATTTTCGGCGGATCATCCCTAGACTTGGTGAGGTGAGTGACTGGGTTTTGATCCCGCGAACAGAGCGCAGTAGCGGTACTGTTGCACAATATGGCATCTTAGAAGGCATCACAGAAATCCGTTCCCGTCGTAATGTCCAGGTGACACCCTACACCGTGGGGAATGCCACCCGCGATTCAGAGGAGGCCACCTCAACTTATACCACTGATGTTGGTGTTGATCTTAAGATTGGGCTCTCCTCCAATGTCACACTTGATGCAACGTTCAATCCAGATTTTGGTCAGGTTGAAGCTGATCCAGCGGAACTGAATCTGACTGCCTTTGAGACTTTTTTTCCTGAAAAGCGTCCATTCTTTACTGAAGGTCTGGCCGTATTTAATTACAATATCGTTCGGGGTGGTTCACTGCTCTATACAAGGCGTATAGGCTCGAGAGCGCCCGTTCTGGGCGCGGCGAAACTCTCTGGTCGTACTGAGCGGGGAATGGATTTTGGATTCTTTGGAGCCTCAACTGGGGATGCATTTAAACCAGAGCATTACTATGGTGTTAGTCGCATTCGACAGCAGATTAGAAAACTCTCTAATGTGGGAGGAATTGTAACCTTCTACGACAACATTGATAGTGGACAAAGTTATACCGGCGGAGCGGACTGGGACATCCGTATCCTCAATAATCAGTACAGTTTATCTGGACAAGTTAGCGCGACTTATCATTCCAAAGATGGACAGTCAGAGCAGGGTTTTGCATTGACCACCAGCATAGATCGCCAGCGAAGTATTTGGAATTTTTCGGCGGACCTGACCGTCATCAGCGATGGATACAATCCGAATGACATCGGTCGCTTACGCCGAAATAATTATATGAACCTCTCAGGTGGTGTCTTCCATCAGATCAATGGAGGCAGACCATTTGGCCCTTTCCGTCGTGCCTCTGCTTTTCTATTTGTGGGAGGCGGTCTTTCTTATCTGGAAAATTTACATGACGGATTTGGGATCTTTTTCTTCTCGGATTGGATTCTGCACGGATACAGAGAAATTGAAATCAATCTTCAATCCGACTATCTCTTTGGGGGATATAATCAGTTCGAAACGCGAGGGCTAGATGCGCGGGCTCGTCCACGAGAATTTGAATTTGAGTTAGGATACCGTACCGATACTCGTCGTAGATGGATCTTTGAGCCTTCAATTGAAGGAATAATCTACTCGGACGGTGGACGAGTCCTTGAACCTGAATTGGAATTCGAGTGGACCGTTACCCCCAGACTGAATCTATCCCTAGAGATTGGGATCAGCCGAGAACAGAATACAACAGAGTGGGCTGCCAATGAAGCTCTTTCCATAATAGACCGTGCAGTTCGGATTGGAGTAGAGAGTGACGAAGATCCATCCGAGACGGCCTCATGGCAGTTGATTCCATCTAATGATACGCTGAATCGAATCCTTTCTGTGCGTACTCCCTGGGATGAAGAGGGCAATCATTATTTGCCTGTATTTGGTCAACGCGATACGCATACCTCTGACCTTACATTTCGAACCGGCATTACCCTGTCTTCAAATCTGTCCATTCAGTTCTATGGACAATTGTTTGCAGCTCGGGGACGCTATACCAACCTGCAACTATTACAGGATCGAGATACACTCATCCCAATTGCTGCATGGCCTAAACAGTATGACTTTGCATTTAGCAGATTTCAGACCAATTCAGTACTTCGCTGGGAATACCGTCCTGGATCAGAGTTATATATTGTTTGGGCTCAGTCCCGTTCAACCAGTGACGACTCAGATCAATTTAACTTGATAGGGATTTCTCCTTTCAACCAGTCTACTTCAACCCAGTTTGGAGATACATTCAGCCTCCCCCCTGTGAATGTATTCCTGATCAAATTGAGTTACAAGTTTCTCAACTAATTCTCAGCCAGTATGATTGGATTGTCTACGGCGGCTATCCAGATACTCATACGTTTTGAACCCAGCATTTGATCGCAATCACCTGAATATTTGAGAGTTAGAGTTGACGGAAAAATAACCTGTCAAATAATATCTCTCCCTAACCTTCAATCGTCTCTTCCTACACCTATTCCACCGATTTATCAGCTTATTTGAACTTACTCGCCAATTTCCTGATGAAACATCCACCATGGAATGGTATGAATCCATGTTCTGGGCACAGGGGCACACATGCCAGCATTGCAAAGGATACGATACCTACATTACGAAGGGAAATGGGAATCAGATGCCATATCGTTGCCATGATCTTAGGCGGTATTTTCCGATGGGACGAGTACGGTGCTGAAATCCAGTACCTGCTCCCTTACAGAAATGGGTGTGAACGATTTTCTTGGAGATCACGAATCTCAAAGGTGTTTCCAGTACAGAGCTCCATCGGGAGTTAGAGATTCGACAGGCAAGGGCTTGGCATATGTTCCACAGGATTCGTGAAGGATCGTTACCCGAAATTATGCAGTTCTTTGAAGGTCCAGTAGAGGTAGGCGAAGCCTATTTGGGAGGCTTAGAACCGAAAAGAATAAGCATGAAGACAAAAATCTGAATGCCGGACGCGGAACTGTTGGCAAAACGGCTGTACTGGGCGTAAAGGGAGGGAACTCATAGCTGTGAACTTGAAGCAGAATCAGGGCTTTGGAGGCAAAGAAAATACGCGGATTGTGTTCTTGGTTTGCTGAATAGAGGTATGTGTGTATGTATGTGGGGAGATGGGAATAAATGCCTTGGCCCCACAGCGTGCAGATAATAAATTCGTAAAACCTAGGTTTTGTCATATCTATTTACATGAATGAATGATGAACGTGAAGCAGGATTTAATTCGCGAATCAAATGCAGAACTGGATCGCTTGGATAGTAATGACAGAAAATTAAGTCTACTACTAGGGGGCTGCTTTGGGCGAGTTGCTTGGTTCAACCAAGATGCTAAAATCCTCCATAATTGGATTAGCAAGGAGCTTTTCACATGCAGTACGGGCGGCAGATTCTGCATCTTCCTGCGTGTTTGCAGAGACTTCAAGTTCCATATACTTTCCAATTCGAACAGAATTGATCTGATCAAACCCCAGACTCTGTAATGCATGATGCGTGGCTTTTCCTTGTGGGTCCAGTATGGCTGGCCGAAGTGTAACAGTAATGTGCGCTTTGTACATTGAATTGTTTGAGTATAAAATTAAATTTTCTCGAGTTCTGTATACGGTTATCTTCTGGACGAACGAATGGTTCGAATAGAAGCACGGACCAGCCCAACCGATACATATACCATTAGAACCAGAAACAACCCCAAGTAGGGAAAAAAGCCCGTGATCAATACCGAAAGGATATACGCACCAGAAGCAACTGGATATTGGCGAAGATAATCCAGCGAAATTCTTGGAATTCCATCAAATCGAACCAGAGATACCATCAAGAGAGACAGGATAATGATCAACGGAATAGATGCCCCCAGATCTAATACACCAACACGATAAAGCCATGTCTCCTGATTAACATTGAGTACAATGGCAATGATACAATAGGCCTGTACGGGAGTTGGTAAGCCTTCAAAATCAGGCTTTTGTTCTGGTGAAAACTGCACATTAAATCGTGCCAGACGTACCGCAGAGCACATCACAGGCAGGGCACAGATAATCAAACCAAACATCCCACTTCCCTCCAAGATTCGTGCATACATCAGATAAGCTGGGGCAACACCAAATGACACAATATCACACAATGAGTCAAGTTCTGCACCAAAGAGGCTTGTCCCACGCGTCAGGCGTGCCGCCATTCCATCCAACAGATCAAACAATCCAGCGAGAATGATCAGATAGCATGCATAGGAAAATTGCTCCTGATAGATCTGTGTCATCGCCACGAACCCGCAAAACAAGTTCATGAGTGTAAAAAAGGAGGGAACTGCAACGCGGGCCCGGCCCCCAGAGGACTCTGGAGGGCGATGATTTTGATTCTCGGACACCCGGTGTGGCGAACTTAGCTGAATGAATCTTTTCCTCTCACCCATAAGTTAATTGACTCGATCTCTAATGGTGACAGTCAGGGCATCCATAGCCCATACATTCATCATGATTAACTCACATTGGAGGCAGATAACAACCTATCGGGGAATGCTCTAAGATACTGCATCCTGCCTCTCTGCTCTGATCAGGTCTGCCTTCCACCTCAAAGTTTCGTCCATTGATCCAACTCATGCAAGAGAGTTTCCAATGCGATATACCCATACATGTTACGCCTGACCCCGTTGTTGGGTGCTGGAGCCTGAGGTGTAACTCCGAATTACTTTTCAGTTCATTTGAGTGTGTCACTCTGGAATACTAATTTATATTCGTGAGAAATGATCCATAGTCTATCCTCTCGTCTGCATAGAATGACTGTTCCATTCCGCAAGTATGGCATTTGATAGTAGGGGAGCCATAACTTTGGGGGTCGACGGTGAACCGCCTTGGTGCTTGTGTCGCTCGCCTCTCAGGACACATAGATCTTCCCTATAGCAATGAAGGTCAAAGTTCACCTTATAAGTTTTGAGGCCTACTCAGCGTTCATTGCATGTTCGGCCCGCATGGTCGCTAAGCTACTCGCGTAGCCCATTAAACCCTCGTGCTTCATAAACATGTCATTACCTCCATCATACGCCATGGCTGCTACTAACCGGAGCGACCGGGGTTGAACGGGGTTCGTATCCGCTACAGAAAGGCTCTTTCCTCTGTACATATTGCATCTTTATTCTCGTAAAATGTTCACCCGCTAAACAATTACCTGCCAGTTTTGTACACGCATTCCCCTCTCACCCATAAAGATCGCTGAGACTAACACTCTAATCTACCGGAGCGCCCTGAGCATGCACATGATATGCTCTTGGTTCCGTTTGAACTCTAGGTAGATTGGTTCCCTGTCGTTTTTCTGACGCACCGAATGGAAATTTGATCATAGCTCCACCAAACCTTTGACCATAAGTTTGGGTACCTATCCACTGAGAGGCTCATAAATGTGTCATATGAGTAACCTCAGGGACACGACAGATGATCATGGACGGCTCCGTCCAGTCTGTCGGTACTCTTCAAGTAAGGCGGTCAGATGAGCGACAACCTCGGGGTGTGATGTGAAGATGTTTTGTCCCTCTTTGGGATCATCTTTCAAGTTATAAAGCTGGCCATCAGGACTGCCCGGGACAGGCTTGATCTTCCTTGGCTGTGTGAATCCGCCAGACCCTAAACCCAGGATCAGTTTCCAGTCTCCCTCACGTACTGCAAACGTACCATTTAGCGAATGTTGAATCATTGCCGTTCGTGAACTGGTCCCCGAGCCAGTTAGCACGGGGAGAAAACTATGGCTGTCTTCCCCCGCATTGTAGGGTAATTCTGTACCCAGTAAGTCAGCTACCGTTGCCATGACGTCTGTTAGCGAAACCAGTTCATCACTGACACTTCCTGGCTGAATGGGACCTGTCCATCGCACAATCAAGGGAACTCGGTGTCCTCCTTCCCAGATATCCCCCTTTTGCCCCTTCCAGTCTCCATTCGCATTGTGATCATATTCTATTCGCTCGGTGGCCAGCCAATGAGCTCCATTGTCACTTGAAAAGATGATGACGGTCTCCCGTGGTAAATCATCCAGTGCTTGGACAATTTTCCCCACAACATGATCTACTTGAACAACAAAGTCCCCGTAATCCCCTGCCCCACTCTTGCCTGAAAAATTTGGCAGAGGAAGCCATGGTGCATGCGGTGCGGTCAGCGGAACATAGAGAAAGATCGGACCAGATTTTCCGTAAGTATGAATAAATTTGAGAGCCTCTTTCTCCACCCGTGGTAATACATCTACATGTTGAAACCCTGGGGCACTGGGACCCGCTTTCCAGTATCCCTCCCCGCCCTGCCGTCTATGAAGACTCGCTTCCTTCCATTCCGAAGGTTGATTCTCAACGCCCTGATTGATGACATACACAAAAGGAGGATTATTTGAAGTTGGGATACCAAAGAAATAGTCAAATCCCAAGGAATTAGGGCCAGGATCTAAGGGTTGATCATACAAGGTTGAGTCGCGACTCCCGAAGCCCAAATGCCATTTACCGATCGCGGCCGTCGTATATCCATGATCCTTAAAAATTTTGGGGATAATTAGACGCTCTGGGGCAATCAAGCTTGGAGAGGATGCCGATAGGACTCCACGCTGAAGAGAAGTTCTCCAAGCATACCTGCCGGTTAGTAATCCGTAACGAGTCGGAGAGCAGACCGATGATGGCGAATGGGCATCGGTGAAGCGTATACCCTCATCGGCCAGACGGTTCAGGGCCGGAGTTGGAATCTTTGAAAATGGATTATAGCTCTCAATATCGCCATATCCTAAATCATCGGCTAGTATGATGACTATGTTCGGGACTTCCGGTTCTATTCTGCATGCACTGATTGTCAGGCTAATAATCAGGAAAAATCTAACCTGCACACTGTGATGGTGAAAAAGATGACTCATAACGAACTCAGTGATTCTATGAATGAATATGACTGGACAATCATGAGGAAGCACCCGATTGGTTCGTAATCTTCTGTAACATGAACGGAGAATCTAGGGAGTTGGGACTTGCATCAACTCAACAGACCCAATTATACTCTCTCCGGCACAAACCCGATCACCAACCTGCACATAGACTGGCAGATCCGCGGGGAGAAGGATATCCATCCGTGATCCAAATCGGATCAGTCCAAAGCGTTCACCAGCATGGACTTGATCCCCCTCCGAAAGCTGATAAATGATCCTCCTTGCTAGGCGACCCGCAATTTGTTTGAATAAAATTCTTCTCCCATTCAGATGCTGTATCCCGATGTGGGACTGTTCATTTTGTGTGGAGGATTGTGGGTGCCACGCCACTCGAAACTCCCCACACTTGTAGTCCAAGTAAGTTACAGTTCCACTCACAGGAATTCGATTCACATGAACATCCAAGACAGAAAGAAAAATGGAGACTCTACATACCTGCCCGCCTACGTACAGTGATTCCTCTTCCTGTACCACTTCTACAATTTTCCCATCCGCAGGAGCAAGAATTAACGAATCTGCGTCTTGTGGAGATATTCTCTCGGGATCTCTAAAAAAATAGGCAATCATCAGTCCCAGCCCTGGAAGAGCAAGTGGGACGAAGATAATTTCCAGCCAGTATGGAATCCCTGGGATGATCAAGATGAGCCCTGACAAAATCAGTCCCAAAAAAAATGCTGCAAACACAAATGACCAGCCTTCACGAACAATCATAGTACCAAATTAGCGAATCCTCCTGTATTGTAGGACGTAGACTATTCACAATTTAGTGGAGGTATTGTTCATGACCTTCTGTAGCGAATTGACTTTAGATAACACCGGATCAGATCAAATCGCAGGACAGTATACTCCTGAATTCGAATTACATTCATCCACAATCACGCACAAATTATTGATGGGGCAAATGCATGATAGCTCTCCCATTCGTGCCTCTGAATCCACTCTTCTTCTTACCAATTCCGTGGATTGATGATGCTTTTTAGTTTCAATATCCATACGAATTGATAGACATCCTTGCTTCGGAGGTACTTGATTGTCTCGTAGAGAAGTTCGTATTCTTGAATGGTCATTATCTTTTGCACTAACCGCAAGTCTACCATTTTATCACTCTTCAATTGGCGGAGGGAAACTATCTTACCCCCACCCAATAAATACATTCATGATCTCGTGAATTTGAGATGTCTGGATTGTGGTTCATATCCGTTACCGAATCCTCTCTCAGAATGAATATGATGTTTCCTGCAATCATTGAACGCGTGGCAATCAGGTAATTCAAAGAAAACTCCAGGTGTCCTAAACCATAGTTGTTAATCCTTTCATCTGAATAGGTAGCAGCATTGAGACCAATTCCCATGGAACCTTTCGATTTGACATAAGCCTATCCATGCATTCTCCCCTACCGGTGCTGGTCGGCTATGCGAGCGAAGACGAGACGGCCTATGCGGGAGAGGATGTCTATGAACCGGTGGCCGGGCAAGTGACGTTTGCACCGGGAGAGGTATCCAAAACCGTCGAAGTACAGCTTCCCGGTAATTCAGGGTAGTACTGGCATCTTACTTCTTCCCAATAATTTCTCTGTTAACATCGTGTATGGGCAGGTCCGAATCTATCATTGGCCGCGAAACTGCGCAGTTCAATTCCAGTCGAACCACGATCAAAATGATACGGTCGCCAAGAAGCCAGACGTATAGGTAGAGGTATGGCTGAATACTGGGGCAGTCTGGAACGCAGATTTTAAAGTCAGGGACAGTTTAACCCCTTCACCTGATCTACTTTAAAAGCATGGAGGATCGGATCCCAGTATTGGATAAGAAACCACGATAGTTCGCGAAGGCTGCATCAACTTTTTCGCGAGTCAAATTAAAGTCAGATAAATCGTAGGTATGCCTCTTTTGACTTTTTCGCTGGACAGCTTGCAAGTCCAACCAATTGTTCATGGCCGTGAGTGCCTCAGGTCTCAGTGACCATCCGAAATGATCGTAAATATGGGCAACCATGTCCATAGGAGATTGGACTAAGTCATAGAAACTGATGTCCAACCAACGATCTTCTAGCTCAGGATGGCTCGTGCGGAACTTAACCATGCTATCCAGCATGCTGCTCATAAATTCAAGTTGTTCTGCTCCGAAATCTTCTGGGGAACCGGGCTCACAGGTAATACTCCGAATACGTTCAACGAGGCTATTCCATGATCCCATGAATTGAGCGGGCTCGCGATGCGTCTGAATGAACAGTGCATCTGGATAGGCTTTGATCAATGCTTCAAGTTCAAACAGGTGGAAGGGCATCTTGAATAGCCATTGCATCTTTCCACTGTCAGGCCGCTGCAATCTCTGATAGGTGTAACTCTGCATCGCCGAGTGGTGGAAGGCATAGCTCACGTCTGAGTCTCTGGTAGATAACCAGTCTACAAAGTCTGGTATATGAAAACGGACGGCCACACTCCAGGCGGCAAACCCCATTCTGAGAAGCCCTAGGTCCTCCTCTGGTTCGTCTACATCGAAATGATGTACTTCCTTAAACATATCAACAACCCCAGAAGCTTCCATGAGCTCGCGCGCGAATGCGCGACGTGGATCGTTCTCGGTACCCGCACGAGTTGCGTAGTCACCTCCCGACAAAACAGGCTCAACATATTCGTACCCCCGCAATGACCAGAATCGTGTATCACGAGACAGTAGTCTATGCAGGAATGTCGTACCCGTTCGGTTGATTCCCACAATAAAGATCGGCCGAATAATCTTTTGTTCGTCAATCTCAGGGTATCGCAGGCTCTCCGCAGCAAGTGCTGCATTATTCCGAAGAAGGCGAGTGAAATCAAAGACAATATCGCCGATTTTCTCTGTCCGCAATTTGGCTTTCGGTTTTTTCATAGCCTGGATGAGTCGCCTGAGGCCTTCAAGTTTCCATGCAGGGAATGCCAGATCAAAAGGGACATTATATTCCTGTGCAATTGCCCCCGCTCGGCGTATCAAATGGTCGTAGTCTAATCGGCTCTCAGGGACACGATAGGGCCATTTTTCACGATGAGCCCGCAACCAATCCCCCGAACGTCGGAGCATGGTGTATGCGCTCGGCCATGTTATCGGGTGAAGGCAATCAGCATGCAGAGCATGATTACTAACTCGATGGGATGGTGCAGTCGTGTTGCCACTAAACCAATAAGGGGTAAAGTAGTCAATCACACCCCAAAATCCGTGGAGCGGAGATTTTTTCCCGCGTGCTAAGCAAGCTCGCTTGAACACATCGTAGGATACAGTTCTATAATACAATCCAAAATCTGCAAGTTGCACATCGTGACTCAGTGACGAATCCTCGGAGTAATGGTAGACGGTAAAGCGCCGAGATGAATTAAGAGAGATCCCTGCAATGGTACTCGTTACAACATCAGCTGCCGCTTGACTCCATCTCATCATGAACCCCTCAGGGATCAATTCAACGTCAACGACTGCGTTGATAAGCCGCACAGCTATGTCGTCTTGATTTCCAAAACCCGTTCCAGATGCATGTGAGTGTGGTAAGCGAAAGATGGCCACGGGTAGCCCGCTCTGTCGCGCGTGGAGTAGACATTGCTCAACCAATAACTTCGTCCATGGATATCCAAGTAGGTTGAGGGGAAAGGTTCGCTCCATGTCTGAGACATCCGGTTGCATTTGATGTGCGATCCGTCTATCGGAGTACTCCCCCGCAAAAGCACAGATATACTCTGGAAAAACACCCATGGTTGACGCAAAATAAATGTGCTTGAAGCGTTTCGTCAGGCATAGATGGAGTATGTTCTGAATGCTAAGAACATTTGTCCTTTGCATTTTTTGGTAAGACGAACTGAGATTTAGATCGGCAGCAAGGGGATATACTGCATCAATTCGCTCACAGAGGGACTCAAACTCAGATAATTCCAAACCAAAGTGCGTTGATTCAATATCCCCCGCCATCGCATGTATGCGCGGAGCAAATTCGTCTTTCCAGATTTCGGCCTCTTCAAGAGCGGTTTGGATTCGAGAAAATGCATGTTGTGAATCATCCGCCCGAACAATACAGGTCACCGTTAGGTCGGGGGTTTGACATAATAGATCTCTCAGCAAAAAGCGGCCGAGAAATCCAGTAGATCCCGTGAGCAGAACCTCTTGAAAATCCGAGGGGGCGACAGGAGCATCAATGGATGAATGGCCGATCGTTTGATCAATGAATTGCCGTAGCGAATTGAGATCCCGTTGACACTGAGGGGGCAAGGTTCCTGTGAGTGGAGGGACCTCTGGACGCAAAACATTTAGTTCAGACATACATGGCTATTCGGATGCAAGCATTCAGTTAAGAACCGGAAGATTACCGTTAACAGGTGTCCCATTATGTATAGTATCTAAGGCACGCTGAAAATCCGTAATAGATTCAGCAATGCCGTCCCCGATGTAGCGAAACTCTTTGG
The DNA here is from genome assembly GCA_965209015.1 of Rhodothermales bacterium. Taxonomy (GTDB): domain Bacteria; phylum Bacteroidota; class Rhodothermia; order Rhodothermales; family Bin80; genus Bin80. Next base: position 2,372,858 of record OZ242367.1, read on the forward strand.
GAATGGCATCCCTGCGCTCATGGACTCGATGTAATGCTTCCCGTTTGACCTTGTCCGCTATCTCAGATGCTGACTTACGTAACAATATATCTTCTTTCGTTCTTGTCAACTCTTGGGTTAAATACTCCTTGAACTTGCGAATCGTGGTTTGCTGACGAGAGAACTTCTCTGAGTGATGGCCCGAAGCTGCTAAACGAATCGCAAGTGGTAACAGACGAGGATGATTTTTGGAAACTTTGGCAATATACCGCGAAAAAGCCGGTAACTGCTGGGAGGTGAGGCGCTGCCGGATTCCCATGATTCCCGCATATAAGGCATGTTGACTCGCAGGTTTGTGGAGGTGTGGTACCGGATTAAGGTTTTCCAGCAAGGTTAGGCAGCGGTCAAAATAGTTCTCCAACGTTGAATCATAGATCGTTCCAATGACACGAAGATATCCCTCAACTAATGTTTTGGGATCCATTTGCGTCTTGAAGTTCAGAGAAGTTGCATTGATTTCGATCGGCATATCTAGTAGCCGATCCTCCCGCTCAAGACGTGCCCAGAGGTTGGTTCCCTTGAGTGCAGTCAACAGTCCAACAAGCGCAATCGGAATTCCCGTTTCCTGTATGAATTCGATCTGAGCATCAAATGCACTCTCATCATCTTCGTCTAGACCTAAGATGAAGCCACCCTGTACCTGCATTCCCTTCTGTTGAATCTTTCGTACAGATTTGAACAAGTAGTTGTCATCGCGAATATTAATGTTCTGGGGCTTCTTCATCTTCTTAAGGGCCTCCGGATTGGGCGTTTCAATGCCCAAGAAAACCGTGTCAAAGCCCGCCGAGATCATGATATCCATCAAATCGTTCATCCGAACCAGATTAACACTCGCTTCGGTAGACAGGGTATAGGGGTGACCTCGCTCCTGTTGCCACTCGGCGATCACAGGAAGAAGACGTGTAACTTCGCGCTTGTTACCGATAAAATTGTCGTCAACCAAGAAAAGAGGTCCGCGCCATCCCAGTTCATACAAATGATTGAACTCGGTAACCATTTGTTCTGGCGATTTAGTTCTGGACACCCGGCCATACAGCTTGGTGATATCGCAGAACTCGCAATCAAAGGGACATCCTCGCGAAAATTGAAGACTCATAGAGTAGTAGTCATTCATATTAATCAGATCAAAGCGAGGAAGCGGAGTCAGCGTTACATCCGGTTTTCTGGGCTCTCGATAAATCCGCTTGGCGGTTCCTTTTTCTAAGTCGTGAAGGAAGTCATCAAAGGTCTCTTCAACCTCATCAAGTACAAAATGAGCAACTCCCTCTATCTCCCCATGAAAAGTGGTAGGGTGTGGTCCGCCAGCAATGACGGGAACCCTTGTATGGTTACACCTCTGAATAATTTGTTCGAGTGATGGGCGTTGTGTGATCATACTTGATGTGAAGGCCAGATCCGCCCATTCTAAATCTTTGTCTTCAAGTGAAGTAACATTCAAGTCCACTAATCGGAGGTCATATCGGGATGGAAACATCGCGGCAACCGTGAGCAGACCGAGTGGAGGAAATGCAGCTCGGATACCCAGTATGTCTAAAGAAAATTCATTTCCCCAGTAAGTGGGGGGATGTTTCGGGTAGATGAGAAGTGTATTCGGCATGGCTATGAGACCTCTTCCAATGTGGTAACACAGTCTGAGCCCGTCAAAGAGGGCGTAGAGTCCGAGCCGCGGCCAGAAGCCTGCGTAGGACTTGTAGACAATTGATCCTCCAAAGAGTTCGCAAAAGTAGATGGAATACGGGGAGCAAGCGGTAAGGAAGCCACCGAAACAGTCTGAGATGCTGAGTCCTCTGGTTCATCTTCATCTTGGGTGGCATCCGTCTTGCCGTGGATGATACCCTGCGCCAAAGATAGGGACGAGGCAGTAGTCATGAGTTCAAGAGCATTCACACGGTAGTTGAATTCAGACTGGATAAAGGTCCCAAGCTCAGCAACCGAAATAGAAGTCAACCCAAAGCTTGACAATGGCTCATCCACTTCTCCTTCCTCATAACCACATAATTCCGCGACCTTGGCGGCAATCAGCTCAACAACCCTCTCAAGGGTAAGTTCTTCATCAGAGGCGGCTTCAAATGCATCAAGATTTCTCATTACACGCCCAACCCGCATGTAATCTGGGAAGTTGACAGTCCAACTCGGGCGCTCAAAGAGCGATGTGATGAGATGGGAGTGATCTCGTAATGCACGTAACGCATAATCCAAATTCGCAATTGCAAGATCAGAACTTACCGGCGGTAATCCGAGTGAGCGCATCATACGGAGTACCGGGAGACTGCGTGAAGCCATGCCAGCATCAGCGACGGCAGGCATATTGTAGGTCAAACAGGGGAGTCCCTGTTGGTGACGGGTAATGGCTAAACCGTCCAAAAAACCGTTGGCCGCACTGTAGTTGATCTGCCCTGGATTACCAAGGATTGAAGCAGTAGACGAGAAAAGAACAAAGTGATCCAGAGGACAACTGGAAGTCGCATGGTGAAGGTACAGAGCACCCGATGCCTTTGGTGCAAAGACATTCTGCAAAGATTCAATTGTCATGTCGTCAAGTAGACGATCATCCAATGTGCCTGCCAAGTGAAATACACCCTTGAGCGGTCGCTTAATTTGTTGGATACAGTGCTGTACATCGGTTTCATTCGCTACATCTCCGGAGATGATTTCAAACTCGCAGTCAGTATCCATGTAGATGAGTGCACTCGAGCGACGAATCCATTCCGCATCGCGGCGACGCTGAAGATCACGGTCAAGTAAGGTCAAGTGTCGTGCGCCAGCAGCCACAAGGTAAGAGATCAGTCGGAGCCCAAAACCGCCCAGTCCACCTGTCACAAGATAAGTTGCATCTGCATCAAAGAGTGGTCGAATGTCTGAGACATGGAATCCAGAATCTTTAGTATTCTTTGGTGCCTGTAAGACCAACTTGCCCTGATGTTGTCCAGTTGTCATCAAACGAAGGGCTTTTCCGTAATCCCTGTATGGGAAGACAGTAACCGGGAGCGGAGAAAGAGTACCTTGATCCAGCAATTCCATACAAGTTTTAGAGAACTCACGAGTCAGGTCAGGATCGTCAAGCATGAGGCGGTCCACATCGATCGCCGCGAAGCGAAGGTTCTTACGGAACATGCGCATCCGCATAGAATTATCGGCATAGATATCGGTCTTGCCAATCTCGCAGTGCCAGCCGCCAGGACGAAGTGCATCTAGACATAACTCAATGTGACGTCCTGCCAGCGAATTCAGTACGACATCAACTCCTTCCCCATCGGTAGCTATCATGAGGTCTTCATACCAATCGTAGCTATGAGAATCAAAAGCCCCCTCTGCTCCCATTCCCAAGAGCTGTTCTCGCTTAGTTTCACTACCAGCGGTAGTGTAGATATGCGCTCCGACATGTTTGGCAATTGACATTGCGGCATGGCCTACCCCACCCATGGCAGAGTGGATAAGAACGCGGTGATCTTTCCGAAGTCTAGCCAGATAAATGAGTGAATAGTAAGCCGTAACATACACTGACAGGCAGGACGCAGCCTCATCCATGTTGAGCCGATCCGATTTAGCAAATACGAGAGATTCAGGAACCACTAAGCGGTTGGCAATGCAACCACCAGCAATGAATGCAACTTTATCACCAACTGAGCAGTTCTGTACCTGCGACCCGATCTGCCGTATAGTTCCGCTACCCTCTATTCCTACATGATGCCCAAGTGCCGAGCGCTCATAGGCCAAGGCTGGCAGCAGTCCAAGAGTAACCATTACGTCACGAAAGTTGAGTCCAGCTGCTTGGACATCTACTTCCACATCATTGGGCCCGATGGTCGGGAGGTTATACGTTTTCATCTCTAGGCCCGTAATCTGGCCTGGATTATCTATTGTAAGGCGGTATGCGGCATCGCTATCTAGTGTCACATGGGAATATCGCTCCCTGAGACTGGCAATCCGTGGCACCCATAGGCGGTTGTCTCGCACCGCAAGTTCTCGCTCACGTACATCGTGACGAGCAAGCCAGTTTAGCGTCTGAAGATCATCCAACTCGCCTAGGTCAACAAGGCGAAAATCAAGCTTTGCTTCGTCGCCGACCTCCATAGCCATGCTGCGAATTGCTCCCCAGAGGGCAGATCCTCGTGGATGCTGTATATCGAAGGCTGCGCGGTGCGTAATCAAGGTGAATTGGCAAAGATGGTTTGCACATACCAATCGAGCCGACACCAAAGCCTGCACGAACCCAACCAACTGTGCAGTTACTCTCTGCCCAGTCGGATCGTCCGGATCAGAACCACAGAAAAAGTCAACTGCAAGAACATCTGCTACCTCAGACCATGCAGGGACAGAGTCAAATTGCCCACGAATGAGCGCCTCGCTGGGGATGGTATGAATCTTGTCAGGTGCATCTAAGAGAGCAATCCATTCCGATGCCCAACTATTTGGCTCTCCAAGCACCAAGCGTGGGGCTGGAATCAAATCGTCTGCCTTCTCGCTTGCATATGAGAAGGGAGCTTGGAAGAGTGTGCTAAGCCGGCCGGACCTGACAATTGACCATCCTTCATCCGGCTGGAAACTGGCATCCTCATCGTGACAGATGAGCACCAGCCCCCCTGCAACAACCAATTGGCACAGGAAATGCCAGCCACCGGAACTGGGTAAATCATCCATCCCGTGCAAAAACACAATTTCTACACCGTGAGGTCGAAGAAGACCATTGTCCAATGAGGGTTCAGCTTCTGGATCAAGACAGTCGAAGCGTAGTGGGGCAGCTTGTTGGCTGAAGGCATCAAAATGGGCTCGCGTCGTTTCCTCATTATTGCTTAGCAACCAGAACTCAGACCGAGCACCAGAACTTGTAAGACAACCTAAGCACTTGGATAGGATGGTTTGATCTGGCTCTCGTGATCCAGCAAACTCAGCTACATGACAGCTATATCCTCGTATACCACCTGATGTTTCCAGCGCAACGATCAAGTCGGTAGGGGCAATCTCGCCAGGAGGAAGTATGTCAAGAAAGGTCTGGTCCTCATGGACGAATTTCGGTTTCCATACGATCGAATGCTTGCTATTCAATTGATCATTCCAGCGTGGATTTGAGGTGAAATAGGTGTATTGATCAATATGGAGGAATAGTTCGCCTGTGCTACGATCATAGAAACTGATTGAACCGGCAGCTCGTTCTCCTCGCCGGACAGAGTACTGACCGCGCTCATTCGCATCCATCCAATCTTCCTCGGGTCTAGTCACATGACATGTAATTTTGGGGCCCGTTGGTGGACGCAAAAATGTTGTCCTCTCAGCTCTCTGGGGGATCGCAAATAAATGTGAGGCCCCCAACAGATGTGACAGGAAGATTTGGAGCCCCCCATCCAGCAATGGCGGAGAGCCTACATATCCCTCTTGCTGCCCCGTTTTCCAAAGCTCCTTGTCCATTTCAATATCAACGATCAAAGCTCTTGATTCGGTGTGTAATTCAAAGTACTCAATGGTCTGAAAGTAAGGACCATACTGGAAGGTCTCGCTGAGGATTGCTTCAATTCGTTCATAGAAATCACTCTGCTTTGCGAATACGGGCTCGCAGGAGGATCGGTCAATATCTTCAAGACGGGCCGGAACATCAAGGGAATGATCCGAATCAACTAGCTTTACCCGTCCTCGGCAATGTACCTCGCTAACGGCGTTAACGTCGTATGGCCGGGATGAGATTGTAAACACAAACTCGTCTGTAGTATTGGACACTGGATGGAGTGCAGTCTGAAGACGAATCGGTATCTTTGGAATCGGACAAGGCTGAAGGAATTCAAGTACTTCAATATGGACAGGATCTCCCCTGAAGGCCTGAAGGATCAGTTCAATGTAGCCAGCCGCAGGCATGATCGCAGCGTGATGAACCCGGTGGTCTGCTAACCAAGGGAAATCTTTCTCAGAAAGCCGAGCTTCAAAGAAAAGGTGGTCACTTGGTACTCTGTGGCCAATCAGCGGGCCATGAGAGTATTGGCCTTGTTGAACGAAAAATTCGTCATCGGTGAGGATGTTGATCGCAGTCCGCTCATCCCGGGGATGTCCAGGAAGTTGATGAGAAATGGGCTTAGGTCTTGGGTACTGAGCTGCAAAATCCAAAAGCACACCAGATTTAAAGAGCGAGGCTAGGGCCTGTTGGAAATCAAGCCGATCATCTGAATTTCGGTGGAGGGTTGAAATTCGGACGGGTGGTTGCGATACTTGTTCAAGACATTGACTAATTGATGACTGAAGAGCACCGTGCGGGGAGAGCTCAAGAAATATATCAGGACTTAAATCATGGATGATCGTACGAATCCCTTGGGAAAACTGTACGGGATTCCGAATATTTGTCCACCAGTACGCGGCATCTAAACGCTCTGTATGCTTGCCTGTTACGGAAGAAATAAAAGGAACACGAACATCAAATGTACTCTTATCCAAAAAGGACAGAGCGCGCTCCACTTCATCGTGGATGGGATCCATTGCGGAAGAGTGGAACGCAATATTGCCTGCGAGCAACTGATTCTGGAGATTGCGACGATCCAGCTCTTCCATGATTGGTCTCAGGACTACCTCTTTGCCGCAAATGACTACACTTGCAGGTGCATTCTCACAGGCAATCTCCACCTGAGTTGCACGGTCATCATCAGGCTGAAAAGTGACATCAAGTGACTCAAGCAGCTCCTCCACACCTGAAAGATCCAGTCCAATAGCAAGCATTCGACCCGAGCCAGCAACGTGCTGCTGAAGGGTAGCACGATGGTAGACCAAGTGTGTCGCCTCCGCCAGAGACAGCAAGCCAGATGCATAGGCAGCCGCAACCTCGCCTGAACTGTGCCCGATGACGCATTCTGGATGTACCCCCCATGTCTTGAAAAGCTCAAAGAGGGCACACTGGATCATAAAGATTGATGGCTGTGCAAGTTGAACTTCGTCCAGTTCTTCTTGTGGAGCATTAAAACATACATCGCGCAACGAAATATCTGAAAGTTCTTTCCAGTGGTCTTCAACTGCGTCAATCACTCTACGGAAAACGGGATCTGCATCATACAATCCCCGGCCACAACCCGACCATTGGGTTCCCTGTCCTGCAAACACCATCGCGATACGCCTCTCCCCTTCCCTTGCAGTGGTTCCGTTTGATTCGTTCTTAACGAAATCGTCTAAGGATGCCAAAAGCTCATCACGATCATGCACCGCAAAGGCTGCTCGCGTTGCAAAATGCGTCCGGCGTCGACTAAGGTTGCCTGCGAGCGTATAGAGATCGGTTTCGTTTTCTGCGAGCATCTCCCGTAACTGCAGCGCACTTCTCCTAAGTGTTTCATTTGTACGTGCCGAGAGTGGGATCATCCTTCCTCCCTCTGGAGACAGATCGGATGACCAGATGCGCGGATGTGATGGTTGGTATTCTCGAATCACACAATGTCCGTTGGCACCACCGAATCCAAAGGAATTGATACCGATTACGACAGGTCGCTCTGGGAACGCTTCACAGACGGTCTGCACCTGTACACCACTGTTTTCAAAATTGATCTCGGGATTCGGAACAGCATAATTCTTTGATATGGGTGCAAAGGTACGCCTCTGCATCATCAAGATAATTTTCAATAGCGCACAATGAAACGCTGCTGCTTCCATATGGCCTAAGTTGCTCTTCACACTCGAAATCCGCAGTGGAACATCACGGTCAATTCCACCAAAGGCTTCAATGATGGCATTGCCCTCTATTCGGTCACCAACAACAGTTCCCGTCGCATGCGCTTCGACATAATCAAATTCTGCTGGTGTGCGCCCCGCACGGGCGCACGCCGTGCGCATCAGGTCTACCTGTGCATGACGAGTGGGGGCGGTGATATACCGTCCTTGTGCTAACCCAACGCTCCCATCAGCTGCTCCCGCCGCATTAACGGATGTTGCTTCAATAATAGCGTGAATGTGATCACCATCATTTTCGGCCTCATGAAGGGGTTTAAGGGCAAAGATAAACGCGCCCTCCGAACGGATATAGCCATTCGCATCAGCATCAAAAGAGTGACATTTACCGTCAGGACTGATAACCCCCAAGGCATTGAAGCTGGAACTGAGACGAGGGGTACCCAGATAATTCACCGATCCCACCAGTGCCTGTTTACAGTCACCAGATCGGAGCGAAACGATTGCCGAATGGAGCGCGGTGAGACTCGCGGAACAAGCCGTGCAGTAGGTAATGGACGGCCCCATCAGGTTAAAGTGGTAGGAAATGCGATTGGCTAACATCGCAATGCTGATCATTTGGACATCAAAGGGGCCAGCACCGTGCATCGGTCGCCAACTGGCAACAGGCGGAACCTGCGCGCCAACAAACACACCCGTGGAGCTATTACATAACGAATAAAGATCCCAGCCAGCATGCTCTAGCGTCTCCCAAGAGCAGTTCAGCAGCATGCGTATCTGAGGATCCATTGACAAAACCTCGTCCTGCGAAAGGCCGAAGAGCTTAGGATCAATCAGCTTTTCACCATCTTTGCGAATCAGACCTTCGTAGGAGCTGGCAAATCGTCCAGGTCCAGAAAATTTACCAACTGGACGATACCCCCTGCCATATCTCTCAATGATGGGTTCCTGAACAATCTGGCGCTTAGACAAGAGCCGCCAAAAATCTGAGTCACTACGGATCCCACCTGGCATCCGGTAGCTATACGCTACAACCGCAACCGGAGAGTCCTGTAGCATCAGTGACACCTCATTCTGCTCAAGTATAGGAGAACCCCAACCGTATTAACAAGTCATTGGGAACGTTGTGCTGGAAGCACGTTTTACTACAACCGTGGTGGGTTGCCTATTTCTGCATATCATTAATGACTCTATTCACCGTCTCGTCGGCCTTTTCAAAGAATGCCTTTAAGACCTGCTGACGTTTCAACTTGAGCTTCTCAACCATTTCCCAAAGGGCGGTTTGCGCCTCCTTGAGAGCTGCTTCCTTAGTTTCACTGGAGAGGGTTATGTCATTTTGAAACTCGTACTTTTCCAGGGCAAAGTCAGTGATGTCAGAAATATTGTCCCCGAGGATGTCCATGTCAAGAGAATTCTTAACAGTGATGATTCGGTTATTATTGTCAGTCATTGGATTTATTAATCTGGAGAATGGGTTGAATACATGATACCTCAATGGTGAAAAGGGATGCGATTAAGAACTTCGTAAGGATGACAGTGCATCCTCTATCGTATCGCGTACTGGAATCAATTTATCGAAGCCACTCACTGCAACTACCTCACGATTGAGTTCGGAAAGTGAGCAGATCTCAAATATTTTGTCTTCATCAGTGAGCTTCTTGGCGAGGATTAATAAGACACGAAGCCCCGCGCTGCTAATGAATGATACTTTTTCAAAGTCCAGAATCAGAGCATGGTCACCAGGATCAAGCCCTTCCTTAACCGTGGCTAAAAAGTGGTCGCTATTACTGCTGTCAATACGGCCGAGTAGAGCCGCGACTGCAATGTCTCCCTCTCGCTGCCATTTGATGTCAATTCTCATGTTGAATTACTCTTTGTTGAGGTATTCATGGTTATCCGTTTATCAACGTATTGGGTATTCGGCACATCAGTTTGAATGTATACAATTACATTAGTTGATCAAATCTAAGATACAAAAAAATCCCATATCACATAGGATGTGAAAATACTTTCTATGTATTTATTATCGTGCCTCAGTGTGCTCCAGATTTGTCTGAATTTTGATTATATCATGAGTAGCAGTTTTTTCCTTTCCGCATGCCATGATTTACCCTGTTGAATCTGAACATCAATGCTCCCTAAGAATATATTCAACTGGTTCTATGATCTCAACTTTATCCGTAGGTTACTTGCTCAAAGCAAATTCCAGGCACGAGTAAATGAGTGGCAGTGACGAACGACATTTGGGTCGTTTCGGAGCGACTGTACTTGGCGTGGGCGCGATCGTTGGGGGTGGAATTCTTGCACTTGCTGGGGTTGCTTTTGCCACTGCCGGTTCGGCTGCGATCATTGCGTTTATACTCAATGGCGGCATTGCATTGCTTACGGTGGTCAGCTTCGTGCAACTCGCCTCCCGCTACCCTGAGTCTGGCGGTACGTATGCCTATGCGAAGCGGGTCGTCTCAATTGAGGTTGCATTCATTGTGGGGTGGGTCGTCTGGTTTGCCTCCATCGTTGCCGGCGTACTCTACGCGCTCGGCTTCGCTGTTTTCACAGTTGAAGGTGCAATCCGACTATTTCCAGCTTTTATGGGACAGTGGAGTTGGGTCGGAGACGGACGAGGAGAACTCCTTCTGGCCCTCACAGCTATTGGGGTGTATTCGTGGATTCTTGTGGGACGTTCGGCAGGAGGTGGCGCTGCCGCCACAATTGGTAAGGTGATCGTATTTTTGCTACTCATTGGCGGAGGGGTATGGGCATGGTTAAGTGGTAGTCCCGCAGAGGCCATCGGACGCCTGCAACCATTTGCACCAAGTGGTGGATTAGGAATCATGCAAGCAATGGGCTATACCTTCATTGCTCTCCAGGGATTCGATCTGATTGCTGCCGTGGGAGGTGAGGTGAAGAATCCAAAACGGACCCTACCATTTGCAATGTATGCTTCTCTGGGCATTACACTTGTGATCTATTTACCGCTTCTGATCCTCATTGCGACCGTGGGGGCTCCACCCGAGGGGATTTTTGCGGCAGCACAAGATAATCCTGAGGGGCTGGTTGCTGAGGCCGTAGACCGATACTTGGGAACCTCGGGGTATTGGCTCGTGATTGGTGCAGGCATTCTATCAATGCTATCCGCCCTACATGCCAACTTGTATGGTGCCTCTCGTGTAGCATTTTCTATGGCCCGTGACCGTACGCTTCCACGTCAGATTGGACAAATCCGTGGACGGACGGGAACACCTGCAATTGCAATCATTGCGACAGGTGTAATGATGGTCCTTATTGTGCTTGCAGTGGACAACGTTGCGGCAGCTGGTGCCGCTGCGAGCCTGATCTTTCTTGTTTCATTTGCTATGGTACATTGCACTGCGATCCTTACTCTTCGACGCTCTGGAAAAGTTCGCCTTCCTCTGCTACCGACTCTAGGAGTAATTTTCTGTCTGGGCCTTGCCCTATTTCAAGCCGTCGTCGTGCCTGAAGCAGGTCGTGTTGCAGCTCTCTGGATGGGTATCGGCATAGTCCTCTACCTCATGGCACTTGCACCCGGTGCAAGAGTAGCCGATGCGAGCGCCGAGGCCAGCGATCCAGAGTTGGCTACATCGAGGGGGCGTAACCCACTAGTTCTTGCCCCGATTGCAAACCCGGCAAGTGCCGCAAGCCTATCCAACGTAGCTGCGACCGTGTGTACACCGAATGCGGGAAAAGTGGTTCTGCTTTCAGTTCTGCGCCCAGATCAATTTCCCAATGATGCAATCATCCGAGATGCAAAAGATATTTTGGCCGAGTCAGCTGGTCAGAATCTTGGTATCGCAGCGAGTCCAGAAACGCTGTTTACTGTTGCATCCGACGTATGGGGGGAAATTGCTCGCGTAGCAAATGAGCATGGCTGTGAAACTGTGCTCGTTGGTCTTCCTCGTATTGAGAAACCGGGAGTAGAAGTCCGACTGGAAGGACTGATCTCAGCCATTGATGCTGACATCGTCATTGTACGCGCTCCTCCACGTTGGCGCGTCTCCGAGGCGACACGCATTCTCGTCCCTGTCCGGGGGCAACGAGTGCATAGTCCTCTGCGAGCACGTTTGATCGCCAGCCTATCTCGAACATCTCCACCAGACTTAACATTCGTACAGGCATTGCCCTCTATTACAAAACCAGAAGTCCGTCTGCGACATCAGAAAATAATCCAGCGTCTCGCCCGGGATGAAGCGGCGGGACCCTATCAGGTAGAAATCAATTTGGTGGATGATCCAGTTGATAATATTGTCTCCAAGGCATCCATGAGTGATCTTGTTGTGATGGGGATGGAAAGCCGCCGCCAGCACAAGCCTTCCATCGGCCCCTTTGCTCTGGAGGTCGCACGAAGGACATCGGTGCCCCTGATTCTCCTCGGATGTCGCTATTATGCCGCCTCCTTCACCGCACGAGGGTTCGTCCAAGCTGTCTCCGCAATCCAGAAACCCGTGGGTTGAATCCAAGCTGATCATGGTTAGCATTCAGTTCAAATTCAGAACTGGATATCCTTCGTATAATTTACTCTCATCAGGCAGCTGTGAAAGACATGTATCACGGAAGAACTGAGAATTGTCTCGGATTTGTATTGTCGCCAATTTATCATCACTGTCTGTCAATCCCCTCCCCCCCAAGAGTACATCAGGTTTATTAGATTTCTTAGCTTGAACCTCTGCAACCACAGACTGCACGACTCCTCATCAACGATCAGAATCGTAGAATGAAAGAATTTTGATGGATCAAGAGGGTGTTCATGTTCATTTCATAAGTAAATTTGGAGCGTAATGGGACGCGTATCATTTCATACTCTCGGTTGCAAACTCAACTTTGCTGAGACCAGTAGTCTTAGACGTCAATTTGAGTCTCATGGTTTTGAAACGGTAGGCCCGAGAGAAGCCTGCGATGTTTCTGTCATCAATACCTGCTCCGTCACTGCCGAAGCGGATCGAAAGTGCAGACAAATCATCCGCCGCGCTCGTAAACTGAACCCTGACGCATTCATCTTGGTGACTGGTTGTTATGCTCAGCTACGACCGAATGAAGTTGCCGCTATTGAAGGAGTCAGTGCGGTCTTAGGGAATGCAGAAAAAACACATATTTTTGACTTACTGGCTGACTTCTCTCCAACAACATCCACTCATGTGAATGTTTCTTGCACTGGGGATACCACATCTTTTGACCCGGCAATATTGTCGGATGACCGAACGCGTGCGTTCTTAAAGATACAGGATGGGTGCGACTATTCATGCGCCTTTTGTACGATTCCCATGGCCCGGGGCAAGAGTCGCTCTGCCCCACCAGATCAGATTGTTGATCAGGCACAAGAGTTAGCAAAGCGTGGTGTGAAAGAAATTGTTCTGACAGGTGTCAACATAGGACTTTACGGTAAGGGGAGCAGGGATAATTCAAGGGATGTGCACCTACTCCAGCTGCTGCAGATGCTTACTCAAATAGATGGAATCCTGCGTTATCGAATTTCCTCTATTGAACCGAATCTGCTCACAAACGAAATTATTGATTTTGTCGCAGATACTCCGTCTATGGTACCCCACTTTCATATTCCTCTACAGAGCGGGAATAACCAAGTTCTGGGAGCAATGCGACGTCGCTACCGCAGAGAGCTGTACCAGAGTCGATTAGAGTATATTCACAAGCGAATGCCAGATGCTGGCATCGGGGCTGATGTGATTGTTGGTTATCCAGCGGAAACAGCAGAGTGTTTTGCGGAGACACATACTTTTCTGGCAAATTTGCCAGTCACTTATCTGCATGTATTCACTTACTCTGAGCGTCCAGAAACCGTTGCGGTGAGTCACTCTCATAGGTACAGAAGCCTCTCACCTGCCGAACGTAAAGCACGCAATCAAGCCCTTCAGGATCTCTCCAGGCGTAAACAGACTATCTTTCGCGAACGGCTGAAAGGTCAGGTTCGTCCTGTACTCTGGGAACATAACGTCCGATCTAGTTGGATGCAAGGCTATACAGATAACTATATTCGCGTTTCAAGAGAGTTTGACCATCAGCTTGTTGGCCAGATTGAAAACGTAAGATTAGGGGCCGACCCTATCTCTTTCGTCTCATGACGAACCAGAGCAGACAGATTCGATCTCTTGGATGGCCTTTGGGATTGGAGGGCCTAAAATTCTGCATCCATCTGGAGTCACCACAATATTTTCTTCAATTCGTACCCCGCCGAAATTTCTCCAAGCTGACAATGCTTCATAATTGATGAATGTTTCGTAACGCTTTTCGCTCCACCATTGATCAATCAGTGGTCCGATAAAATAACATCCAGGCTCAACCGTCAGTACAAACCTTGGTGCCGGGGCTCGACCAAACCGTAGAGACCGTAGACCAAACTGCTGACTCCTTTGTACATGATCATCGTACCCAACTAAATCCTCTCCAAGGTTTTCCATGTCATGCACATCAAGTCCCATCATGTGCCCCAACCCGTGCGGAAAAAAAAGTGCATGAGCGCCCAAAGCCACCGACTCTTCAATATCTCCCCGCATCAGCCCAATCTGCTGAAGGTGATCCGTCAGGGTACGCGCAGCAATTTGATGTGTATCCTGAAATGGGCGCCCTGGTTGGATGCTTGATAGTGCATCGGTCAACGAATTCAGAACCGATTGATAAATCTCTCGCTGACGAGTTAAGAAGGTACCTTTAACGGGATAGGTTCGGGTAATATCACTGGCATAACCTCTGGGAGTTGCCGCCCCGGTATCTTGTACCACAAGATCATCAGACTCAAGGCGGCGATGATAGTGATGGTTGTGCAATACTTGCCCCTCTTTGGTTAGGATACAAGGATACGCGAGGCGCCCGCCTCCACTGATCGCTATTCCCTCTACCAGCCCCGCAATCTGACGCTCATATTTTCCTGGCTCAACAGATTGCATGGCTGCTACATACATATCCTTTGTTATCTCCAGTGCTGCTTCAATTTCTTCAAGTTCTCGGTCCTCTTTGATAGAACGCTGGACGATAATGGCACGCGCGAGTGCTTCCGAGTGATCACGCATGCTCTGCCCAGAACGTAATTCTAATAGACCTTCTAAACGCTGGCCTATCTCTGACCGGTACGGGGGTAAATAGTGTATCTCACGCTTTTGAGAGTTTGCACGTGATAGAACTGAGGGCAGTTTAGACAATTCGCATGTATGATCCACACCTGAAAGCTCTCCCAACTCAACCAAATCTGGCTGTGGACCAGACCAAATGATATCGTCAATCGTAAGTTTATCTCCAAAGAGTGTCGTCCGATGATTCTCTACATCTATGATCATAAAAAGTCTGGGTCTACTCAGCCCCGAATAGTAGAGGAACGTGCTATCTTGTCTGAATGGGTACGTATTATCGATATAATTCATTGGGCTCTCATCATGCCCAGGCAAGAGCACGATTCCACATTTTAGGGACTTCACCAACTGATCGCGACGTGCGCGAAATATATCAGCATCAAACATGAATATCTGCGGTTAGAGGGGGCTTCTCCGCACGCTAAATGTGCGGTACATGTCGAAACAATTTAACACTTTTCTTGTAAGGATACTGTTTACTACTTGAGCATGCTCCGACAATTTTTCATACTGACCATGGTAGTTTTGCTCTGTGCTTCCTGTCTTACCCCATCTGAGGAGCCTATCCCCCCTGATCCAGATAAAATTCCGGTACCACGTACAGTTACAGAAGAAGGTTATGTTGATCTTGGTGAAGGATTAAAGTACCATGACTTTAAGGTGGGAACCGGCGATCCTGTCACAGATGGAGATATTCTGAGTGTGCACTATCACGGCTGGCTAACAGATAGTACCCTCTTTGATTCATCCTATCCCCGAGAAGAGCCTTTCCTATTCCGATTAGGGATTGGTACTGTGATTCCAGGTTGGGAGCGCGGAATTGTGGGAATGCGATTAGATGGAGAACGTCAACTGATTATACCTTCTAGTCTCGCATATGGTAGCCAAGGACGAGGTCAGATTCCTCCGAATGCTACCCTCATCTTTGAGGTCGTACTGGTCTCGGTCAACTAACCCTTGCACCATCTTCCCGAAGTATAGAATCCAACACTTCGCTAAGTCGGATCGCATTGGGCTCATTAAACACCAGTGGAGGCTTAATCTTAAGAACGT
Organism: Rhodothermales bacterium; assembly: GCA_965209015.1. Taxonomy (GTDB): domain Bacteria; phylum Bacteroidota; class Rhodothermia; order Rhodothermales; family Bin80; genus Bin80. The sequence goes on from OZ242367.1 coordinate 2,388,673, forward strand.
TGTGAAGTGGTCCATCAGTTGAAATGAGAACTCCCAGATCTCGTAGACGATTGGTAATATAGTCCGCTTCCTGATCCGCAGGCTCTAATGTTACAGGATCCCGAATCAGTTCGACTCCTAAAAACAATCCTTGGCCTCGCACATCTCCAATGATTGGATACTCATTTTTCAGTGTCGTCAGGGATTGTTTGAGTAAGTTGCCGGTGACGAGTGCATTTTCTTGCAATTTTTCCGATTCAATCACATCCAACACTGCCATACCCACAATACATGAAACGGGGTTTCCACCGAAAGTACTGAAGAATTCCATCCCGTTATCAAAGGACTGAGCGATCTCTGGACGTGTGACCACACCTGCTAAGGGGTGTCCGTTTCCCATTGGTTTACCCAGAACAACAATATCTGGGATTACCTGCTGTGCCTCAAATCCCCAGAAGTTACCCCCTATACGTCCAAACCCGACCTGCACTTCATCGGCGATACAAACTCCCCCCACAGCACGTACATAATCATATACGCTCGGCAGATATCCCGGAGGTAATTCAATCTGTCCTCCACAACCTATCAGCGATTCACAGATAAACGCTGCGACTTCCTCAGAGGCCGAATCTACGATTGCCTTCAGTTCGCTGGCATACTGGTGTCCCGCGTCGTCCCCACGATAGGCCCCCCGATATACATCAGGAACAGGAGCTTGGTGAACATGGGCAGGTGCACCGGTACCACCCGGACCATTAAATTTATATGGACTGATGGAGATCAACGAACTCAGATGGCCATGATACGCTCCATCCAATACCACCACATCATTACGTCCGGTATGTGCAAACGCCAGACGTAACGCCAGATCATTCGCCTCACTCCCCGAATTTACGAAATAACATACGCTCAGCGGATCTGGCATCGTCGCGGTTAGTCGCTCAGCATAATCTACAAGGGTTTGGTGCAGATAGCGTGTATTGGTATTCAAAACCCGCATCTGCCGAATGGCAGCGGCATTTACTTTCGGGTGACTATGCCCCACATGAGGCACATTATTGACGGCATCCAAAAATTCACGTCCAGTCTCATCAAATAGATACTGACGGTATCCCCGTACAATATGTAAAGGGGTTCGATAGGAGAGTGTGAGATTCCCACCGATACATTCTTTGCGCCGTGAACGAATTTTATCTGTGGAGGGCTGCGGAGCAGGAAGACAGGTATCTCGAATTTCGAGAATAAGATTGGGATCTGGGCAGATGGACAGCCACACATCCCGCTGGCTTGCCGGTGCGACCCCCCAGAATGAACCTGATTGATCCAATAGATCGGCAATTACCTGAAAATGCAAATGCGGAATCCATCCACCATTTTCTTCAGGTGTTCCCAGACATGCAAACGGCTCTCCTCTATCTATTTCTTTTCCCAATTGAAGACTACTGATTGAATCTTGACTGAGATGGCCATACAGAGTATAAAACCTCTCTCCCTCAATCTGATGCTCCAAAATTATCAGTCCCCCAAAATCCATGGGATTCCGACTAAATGCGAGGGCATGTACGCGTCCCGAGGCAGGAGCATAGATACGGGTTCCGGCCTCTTTGAACAAATCAATCCCTAAGTGAATCGTCCGCGTCTCATCAAATTCATTATTGGGGGACCGATAATGTTTTGCCGTGTAGACGATCCGAGGCTCATTGTATCTTCCAATCCCGATCGCTGCTTCCGCCCGCCGAATTCTTCTAAACCACGCCTTGGAGGCGCTCTCTGGATCGGGTTGCTGATCTGGAACCCCAACCAAAGGACTACTGACACTCAGATCCAGCACCAAAGGATCTAAGGTGCGCAGATCGGGCTGCATGATTGGTGCAAATCTATGGTCTTGAAGCTGTTTGACCAAGCGCTTGTTCTCGGGGTAAGGTTCCATCTTACATGCGGCCCTCCACCGATATTCTGCCAATGACGCGGACTCCGAAGACAGATGCATGAGCAAATTCCATGCACCCTGCTCAGACACACGAATATATTCATTCTCGGGCTCAAGCGTCCCCCGATAAGCCGAAACTAGAACGCTACTACATATGCGGGCAAGAATTAATCCATACAATACAGAGACTTCAGATTCTTCCAATGGATGGACTTGATGATATCCACGAATGAGCTCTGCCGCAGCCGCGACTGGATCGGGCTTTCCCATCATCACATAGGTCGCGGCAATTGCTAATTCAACCACCGTAGCAGTATGAAGCGTATCTCCAAAATCAATTAATCCACAAACACTGGTTTTATAGCCTGTACCGTGAACGATCACGTTGTGATCATTCGCATCATGATGGATTACGCTTTTCCGCAACCCATTCACTCTGGGGAGGATTTCGTTCTCAAAGACGTCTAGTGCGCTGGAGACCAGTTCTCGTTTCTTGATATTTGGGATATAGTTCAAATACTCAACAAACTGCGAAGCCTTGCGGATATCCCAGATATAACTGCGATGTGCGAACGGATGTGAGAACCCTTTAAGAGCTTGATTCAGCGAGCCGAGAAAATATCCAAAATCTTGCAGAAGTGAACCAAATACAGGATTTACACTGGTAAGTGTCCGTCCCTTGAGCCATGTAACCATCCATATCTGATGATTCTCGCCTCTTGTATCCGGAGCAATAGCTTTCTGACCTCCATCCAGAGTTAGAACGGCTGCCGGAAACTTTTGCCTCAGATTAGTTTTTTGGAGATATGACAGGATCGCCAGTTGAAGATCTACATCGCTCTGCTCCGCAGCCGCATTCGAAATTTTCAAAACGAACGAATCGGTATGCGTATCAATTCGAAAATTTTGATCTGTATGACTGGGGAGTTCCGTAACGCGACCCTGTTGACCGAAATGCGTTACTGCGAGCGACTGAGCTTCATTCACCGAAAAGGTGGGTGCAATATGTTCTATCATGTGCAATCGCTCAGCCCATTTCAAGTAGGGCCTGATTGGATACTGAATTGTACAAATCTACACATCTCCGTGCCTCTGAACAAGATAAAGGTGTAAGTGGAGGTCTAAGATTTATCCAACCATCCCATCCAGTCAAGTTCCGCATCAGCACTTTCAGAGCAGGAACCATGGGCCATCGTTCCACCGTCTTTCGAATCCGATAGAGGAGGTCTTGAAGTAGATCAGCCTGCGGGGAGTCCCAATTGGTTAATAATTCTGCCGCCAGTTGAGATGTCAGATTGGTCGTTGCACTGATACATCCTGCTCCCCCAGCCCTCAGAGTATTCAACAGGAATTGTTCACTTCCCGCAAACACTTGGAGGTCAGGAAATTCTTGAATCATCGCTAAAATATTCTCCCAATCTCCGCTTGAATCTTTGAATCCTGCAATGATTTGGGGATAGGCAATCATCATCCGTTCTACTAGTGCAGGAGTAATGGGAGTCGCACTCATCTTCGGAAAGTGATATAAATAAATTCTGACTTTACTACTATCCAGTTGTTGTAAAAGACGATCATAATAGGCATAGAGCCCATCATCGCTAACGTTCTTGTAGTAGAATGGAGGCAGAACCAAGATGCGAGAGATCCCAATCCTCAGGGCATGCCTTGTTAGATCTAATGTATCTGTCAGTGCACAGCATCCGGTTCCAACGATCAATTGGTCTGGATCTATACCCTCATACAGGACTGCCTCAAGAGCAAGTTTTCTCTCAGATATGCTGAAGCTATTTGCTTCCCCCGTCGTTCCCATGAGGACAACTCCTGAAGCATCCCTCTTCAATAGCCATTGTACATGGCGGCATAAACCATTATAGTCAATATTTAGATTTAAATCTAATGGCGTTAGGCTGGCCGTAAAAACAGACCTTTGTTGTGCTTTTGACATGGTAATCTTCGTACCTAACCCAAGTGAATTCTTTTCATTCCATACTGCACTAACTCCATTGCACACATGCTTCAATCCCTGTGCTGAGAATATAGGATTTTATCGTACGCTGACACTTTTCTTGATATATCTTTGCAACCGATTGAACTACCGCATGTGCATTCTCTTTGCGCACCAGATTGATTGAACAACCACCAAAACCTCCTCCCATCATCCTAGCTCCCAAAACTCCTGGTAGTGACTCGGCATGCGACACGATCAGATCCAACTCCTCACAACTGACCTCATAATTATCTCTTAGACTAAGATGTGACTCGCTCAGCAATCTCCCCAAGCGCGTCCAATCTGAATCGGTGATAGCACTGCGAGCTCTTCGCACTCGATCGTTTTCGTAAATGACATGCCTTAATCGTCGTTGCAAGGAGGATTCTTTAAGATATCTAATGTGGTGGGGCTGTATATGACGGAGAGACGTAATATTTGGATCCGTAGCATGTAGATGATCTAATACTGTCTGACATTCAGTATATCGTTCGTTGTACTTAGAGTTCGAAAGTTTTCTTTTAACTTGACTGTCAATGACAACGAACTGCACATCTTCATTCTGGAGTGGTACATGTTCCCATTGTAGCGTCTGGCAATCCAAGTAGAGTGCATGGTCCGAACGTCCGACCCGTGAAACAATCTGATCCATGATTCCGCATTTCACATTTACATATTGATGCTCTACGATCTGAGCGATCTGAGCGAGGTGAAGCGGATGGATTGGCTTGCCCCGAAGTTTTTCCAGTACCAGTCCGGTAGCTATTTCTAATGCCGCAGAAGAGCTTAATCCCGCTCCTTGGGGGATGTCTCCCATGATCAGCATCTCAACAGGAGCTGGAGGAGGAAGTTCTTTCATCATGCCTACGATATAAGATGCCCAGTGAATAGGTGGTACATCCGGCCACTCTCCTTGATGGAATGAAAGTTCCTCTTGAAAATTTTCGGATCGAAGATGATTGAATGCAGTCGAACTCAATCGTGCAACAACGTAAATTGCTTGATCCAAGATCGTTGGAAGTACGAGGCCGTCATTATAATCTGTATGCTCTCCAATTAAGTTAATTCTTCCTGGTGCTCGTGCAACGAGCAACCGACCTTCGCCTCCGCGCCACTTATAGAATGCCTCTTTTGCCACCTCTTCCCGATTGGATGTATACATGATGTGTTCTCCAGTAATCCAACAATGTATTGCACACGGCAAGTCTCGGTTCTACTCACCTTCACGAACCTTAGCAGGCATTGCCATAAACTCACAGAACCTGCTTAATGCATTACCTTACCAGAAGATGTCCTGTTTCCACGCAACTGTGCCGGAAACGCGAACCTGACCCTCACCAAGAACATTTCGGAGATTCATGGTGGATAAACCCTCTTGACTACCTTGGTAGCGTTTTAATTTTATCGACGTTACATCCACCCTACCCCACTCCTCTCCATTTCTTTTCACATATCGTTCGGAGCATCAGGGTTGATTGCCTTGCCACAAAACTTAACAAGATATTTGTCAATTTTTTTCTCATAATTCACAAAATAATACAGACCATCCGGTCGCAGCACCGTTAACCACCGATTCCTGCCGAGTGTCATCGTGATTACTTTACACTGTGTGCGGAGAGTCTAATTATTTAGGTGATAAATGTTTTTTGATTACAACTTTATAGTATGCTTCCTTCCCCATTTTATTCGAGGCAGTTACCTCTTTGTAAGAGCATGGATTGGACACGATGGTCAGAATATTATGCCCCCCAGTCCTATGAACTCAACCTCGAAATTGAATATCACGCCATCCGTACCGCTGCTGGCCTGATTGATATCTCTCCACTGTTCAAAATTTTGATCTCTGGCCCCGACAGTCTGGCACTCCTGAATCAGATCGTTACTCGTAACCTTTTAGGGCTTAAAGAATATCGCCTTGCGTATGTCTTATGGTGTGATCCTAATGGTTTTGTTCTCGGAGATGGAACGATCATGAGACAGGGACCTGACACCTATTTTCTGACTTGTAAAGAGCCGACGTACGAGTGGATCACAACGCATGGGGAGCACATGAATGTCAGGATTACAGACAAGACCAAGACGATCGCTGGTTTATCTCTCCAAGGACCAGCATCTGCAAAGATACTTTCTCGGGCCGGCATTGATACAATCTCTAATCTTAAATACTTTGGAGCCACATCAACCAATATGAGTGGTTCAGAAATCTGGCTCTCTCGAAGTGGGTTTACTGGGGATTTGGGCTATGAGATATGGTCTTCCAGTGATCAGTCTCTGAATATTTGGGATACGCTCATGGAGGCAGGATCTGCCTTTTCTATCCAGGCTGCAGGGCTTAAAGCCATGGATATTTGCCGGATTGAGGCAGGTCTCTTGTGTCAGGGGATTGACTTTCACAGTGCATCCCTGATGGAAGCCTGTGAACAGAAATCTACGCCTTATGATCTTGGACTCGGATGGTTAGTTCATCTTGATCATGGCCCCTTTATTGGCCAAACGGCATTGCAGCAAATTAAGCGCCCCAGATATACACAGGTTGGCCTAGAGATTGACTGGCCTCAAACCAAACGTCTCTATGAATCAGAGAGGCTTTCATCCTCCCTACCTGCGGAGGCATGGCCTATGTCTCTACCGCTCTACCAAGACACAACTCGCCAACATCAGGTCGGCTTTGCTCCGAGTGGATCATGGTCTCCCTTACTGAAAAAGTATATTGCACTCGCATCAATCGAATCTTCCTATACCTCCGAGATTGTTCAAATTGAACTCCCCGTAGGTCATTCGCGCCACTGTGTTGATGCGAAGATTGTGGCACCACGTTTTTATGACCCTTTACACAAACGAGCACCGGTGGAGTAACCATTTTGGAATGCGAAATGAATGGAAATAATTCATGGCGCCTAGCACAACACCCTACTTAACCTTCATGATCGTAGTTGAACACCTTCAACCGTAAGGATTACTGAGAAAATCCCCGTTTCTGGGATGACTCTACGGCTTGAATTCTCCTCGGCTAAGCATGTATCGTTCAATTTAGGGTAAAAGCACAAGTATGTATTCTCTTGGCATGGTATGAACCAATACCTATTGCTACGTTCATCCAAAAAGTTGTAACCTTGATTGCAAGCTTTCGGACACTATGAGCTCGCATAGATAACCACCGGAGGGATACCGGTCCAAGACATTGCGAATTGTGATTCTGAATTGTCAATTCTGTCTGTTGAAAGTGGCTTTCAAGCCTGCCTTTCGGAAACCCTCTGCCTTAGTTTTCGTAAAGGAATTAGCCTTCGCATGATTCATGAAACGTACCCTCAGCTTATTAACTATTGTTCTGAGTGTCCTTCTTCTTGGGTGTCAGCAAAGTGCACAATCGCAAGAAAAACTGACCTCTTTGGAGGCTCTGGACTCAGTACAAGACTCCATTACACTGAGTCGTCAGACTGCAATTACGCGGGCAGTGGAATTTGCTACCCCCGCAATTGTAAGCGTCAACGTCATTGAGGTACAACGGCAACGTGTACTTTACCGTGACCCCTTTGAAAGCTTTCTTCAAGACCCTTTCTTTGGTCAGTTTTTTTCCGAACGACAGTTTATTGAGCGACGCGTTCAGAACTTAGGAAGTGGTTTTGTCATTTCGCCCGATGGATATATCGTAACAAATCAACATGTGGCTGGAAACGCAACCAGGGTAACAGTATCTCTCACAGATGGGCAGACTCTGGATGCGGAGTTGATCGGAGCAGATAAGGCCACAGACTTGGCTCTTCTCAAAATTTCTCCAGAAGAACCCCTAGATTATTTGCGCTTCTCTGACTCTCCAGAACCAATTGTCGGAGAATGGGCAATTGCTCTTGGAAATCCGTTTGGGCTTTTTGAAGCAGCGGCACCGAGCGTGACCGTAGGGGTAGTCAGTGCAGCTGAGAGAGACCTTGGCAGTCAAGATGGACGAATTTACCATGATATGATTCAGACAGATGCAGCAATCAATCGTGGGAACTCGGGTGGACCACTGATCAATGCGTTAGGCGAGGTGATTGGGGTCAATGCTGCCATCTACAGTGAGAGCGGCGGATCCGTTGGTTTGGGATTTGCAGTTCCAGCTACAAAAGCTCAGCGAATCATCAATGAATTGCGGGATACCGGAAAAGTTGACCGCTCCTACTACACAGGAATCAGTTTTGTAGCAGTTACCGAACGAATTGCTGATGCTTTGGAGCTTGAAGATACGCGGGGAATTTTGATTGCTAATGTAGATTCGGAGTCTCCTGCCGAAGAGGCCGGACTTCTTCCGTACGATCTCATTGTCGCGCTTGAGAATGAGCTGATCTCTAACCAAGACGATTATGTGGCCCGAATATTTGATTTTAGGCCCGGAGATATCGTTACATATCATGTGTTGCGGAATAACCGCAAAGTACAGTTGAGTTTGCAAATTGGACGACTAGAAGGTTGAAGAATACGATTAAGATCCGATCTAACTGTCTAATTCTTGTCCTTTGCACCCTATTCACTGGTTGCCTCCCTTCGTCATGTCGGCGGATCGAATCACAGGCGATTTCCGCCGCCGACTCTTTGTCTAGGTCCATTGCGGCAAAGATTCCACCCGATACTCTAAATCTTCCAGAGGTGATTCAGGGGTTTGATTTTGGTTATCCCCGGACGGTTCTCTTTGGCGAGGATGAGCGTATCTATGTGAGTGATACGCAGAATGGAAATATCTATGTCTTGACTCTGGATGGGACCTTGGACGCATCCTTTTCGTTACCGCACACAGAGATCCCCTATCTCGCAGGCTGGCGACATGACTCGCTAGTTGTCTTTGATCCTGAACGTCACCGATTTAATTTTGTGGTTGACCGAATGAGCGTAGACTCCATCGCAATCGCGAACATCCCTCCAAATTCATTACAGTACGCACTTGCAAACGATGCTGGATTATTTCTCAAAGCCGTCACCCGCGACTCAACACACTTCATATGGGAGCTCAACCGGTCTGGTGAGCTTCTTCACGAATCCATACTGTATGGCTCCTCTTGGGAGCACGCAGGACTGTTGCGCAGCGTTGAGGATCAACTTGTGAGCCTTAGTGGATTCTATCCCCGGGCCCTCACCTGGCCCGAAAAGTTGTCTGATGATCCAGATACATTGCAATGGTGGGGCTTTGATTCACCGATGTTGCGGCGTACATACGCATTTGGACAGGGACAGGGACGAGGGGCGCCTCTCCTAACCAGTTCTGCAACATTGGAAGGTGACTACTGGTTCGTACTCAATCAGCGTGCCGGCTGGCTTCGCATTGACATCTATAATACCTCTGGGATGCTACAATACATCCTGACTGAAGCCAACCCCGAATATATCAAAAACTTTTATCCGATTGATCTTGCCGCAAATCTCAGTCAAGATGGAACCTATCAATTAGTCGTTATACTTGTTGCACCGGACCCTTCCGTCCGTATTTACACATGGACTCCCCCTAAACCAACATAGAATCGTGAGACTCTCATATAAGCATATCAAAACTCTTGGGGACCTACGAGGATCCTCTTATGTAGTAGATTCAGTGAAGGATGAGCTACGTCGAAATTTACTGGATCGTCTCCAGAATGGACGCGAAATATTCCCTGGCATTCTTGGCTATGATCAGAGTGTCCTTCCACAGATTCAGAATGCAATTTTGAGTCGACATGATCTTCTTCTTCTCGGATTGCGCGGACAGGCGAAAAGCCGGATCCTTCGGTTGATTCCTCTTCTTCTTGACGAATACGTTCCCGTTGTCGCTGGTAGTGAGTTGAATGATAACCCTTATGCACCCTTATCTAAGTTTGCACGAGATCTGGTGGCGGAATGCGGTGAGGATACTCCGATTGCATGGCTTCATCGCAGTGAACGTTATGGAGAAAAGCTAGCAACACCTGACACATCCATTGCCGATCTGATTGGGGACATTGATCCCATCAAGGCCGCGCATAAACGGCTGACCTATGCAGATGAAGAAGTCATCCACTTTGGTATTATTCCACGTACGAATCGTGGCATCTTTGCAATCAACGAACTTCCTGATCTACAGGCTCGGATTCAGGTGGGGCTATTGAATATTATGGAGGAGCAGGACATTCAAATTCGAGGATTTAATGTACGCTTCCCTCTGGACTTAATGATGGTATTCAGTGCAAATCCTGAAGACTATACAAATCGCGGGAACATTATTACTCCGCTGAAGGACCGCATTGATTGTCAGGTGCTGACCCACTATCCCCGAGAGATCCGTACCGCAATGGCAATCACAAATCAGGAGGCATGGCAAAAGCGCGGCGGCGTTCAGGTTATAGTCCCTGAATTCATTCGTAAGGTAATTGAAGTCGCGGCATTTGAGGCGCGAGATAGTGAATATGTTGATCAAAAATCCGGTGTATCCGCACGGATGACTCGTTCTGCACTTGAGGCAACGATTGCAAATGCGGAACGCAGGGCAGCTCTTCACGGACAGGGGAGCGTGTGCGTAAGAGTCAGTGATCTCTATTATGTTGAATCCGCAGTGACCGGGAAGCTTGAACTAGTTTATGAGGGAGAGCAGGAAGGTCCACAAAAAGTAGCCCGCTTATTGATTGGACGGGCGATCCGAAAGGTGTTTACCGATTATTTTCCAGATCCGAATCAAAAAGGGAAAGAGCGTGAAGCTTATAACAAGATCTTAGACTGGTTTGCCAGGGGAAATACTCTCTCACTTGATCCTGAACTTCCAGATAAGGAATATAAAAAACTCTTTCGCTCAGTGTCTGGATTAGACGAATTGATCAGACGTCAGTTCTCTGCTGAACCAAAGCAGTCAATTGCTACAAAAGAACGCTGGATTTTCAGGGAGTTTGTGTTGGAAGGTCTGCATCAGTCCTCTATGCTTGGCAAAGAACAACAAACCTATTCCGATATGATGGGAAGCATGTTGGGATCTATTGAACCCGATGAGGAAGAACAAGGTTTTGAATAAAATTAGGTCTCGTGAATAGAGGACATCTGGGTATCTATCGAAAATGGGAATGTGTCCTCAATAGGGGAATATCTATGGTTGAGATCCCCGGTACGAAGTAACACTACAATCCATGGAACCGTAGGTGGAAATTAATGGTAGATATGGAATTGAAATTCCAAATGCAAACCACCGTAGGAATGATAGATACCAGAGCCGAGCGGATACGCTTATCTAAGGTTGACATGACCTGTGCGTGAAACGGGAACTGCAACTCTCCCCAGTTGACATGTTTACGAAGTCATCTATGTGAACGAAACCCCTTACTCATACGGCATCAGCACATATACGGACTTGAAATGGCAATCCAGACAACATCACTTGTCCGTATACAATTCCCATTGGAGACCAACAAGATTGAGATAGTACGCAGCTTTATCCTTGGGTAACTGTCTGATATTTAATCAAAAATCACATTCTCAAATGCCATTTGGTCGTATTCAGTTCATTTTTGTTTCCCTCCGTTTGAGAATATATCCTACTGCCATGAAGTCCATAGAATCATGTGGAGACTGACCTCTTCATCTCTGGGGATGATCCTCAGTAGTATTCTAGTTTTGTTTGTGACGGAAGTCTTCGCACAGGATATTGTCAATATTTGTGATCGAACCCCAGAAGTTAAAGCAGACATTCTTATACAGATTGATCATCCCAACCCCGACTTTGGATGTGAAGATGTGACCTCGGATCAGTTGTCACGTATTACATTTATGTATGTTGTTTTTCAGGGCATTAGTTCACTGCAATCTCATGATTTTGCAGGTCTCTCTGGCCTACGAACCCTCCGATTAAACCATAATGATCTCACCTCTCTTCCGTCTGGACTTTTTGACGATCTTGAAAGCTTGAAGTACTTGTATCTTGAACATAATGCGCTCACTGTGCTGCCAGAGGATCTCTTTAAGGGTACCCCCAATTTGGACTACTTGGAACTAACAAGAAATCGTCTTGATGGCACTCTGCCCGCAGATCTTTTTCACGATCTTGAAAACTTGAGACATCTTGATCTGGCTTATAATTCCATTGATGCATTTCCAGAAGATCTTTTTGACGGCCTGCGCACCCTAAGCGATGGAATATTCTATGACAATGATCTCACCGCCATCCCTGCGGATCTCTTTGATGATGTTCCATACGGAGGACGCTTCAGTTTTGGTGAAAACCCCATTCCCTGCCTGCCTCCAAAGATTCTTAATAAGATTCAGGATGGAGAGATTATTATTACAACAGGTCCTAGTACCCCTTGCGAGGATCCAAATCCAGAGGTGACCTTGCATCTTTCTGACAACCCGATTTCGGAGGATGGCGGGATGACGACGGTGACAGCACGCCTGAGCGAGATGTCCACCGAGGTGACCACGATCGTCATTTCGGTCTCGCCCGAGTCCCCCACGGATTACCGTTTGAGTACCAATGCCACGCTCACGATCGCGGCGGGAGAGACGGAGAGTACGGGGGAGGTGGTGATCCGTGCAGTGCAGAACGTTGTCTACTCAGGGGATCGGATGTTTCAGGTGGAAGGGGAGGCAACGAACCCCGATGGCGTGAATGGCCCGGAGAGTGTGCCGTTGACGATTACGGAGGATGAGATGGCACCGGCCCTCACGCTTGCGGCCGCGCCCAACCCGGTTGCTGAGGATCATGGCGCCACACAGATCACGGTGACCGCGTCATGGGATGTGGTGCGAGACCGTGCGACCGAGGTGGACGTTGCGGTAGGGTCCGGCTCCGCGATGGTGGGAGAGGACTTTGAGGAGGTCAATTCCTTTTCCCTCACGATTCCCGCGAATGAGATGATGGGAACGGGGATGTTTACGCTGGTTCCGATCCCGGACGATCTGAATGAATCCGACGAAACGATCCTGGTGACGGGGCGCACCGATCTGGGGGAGGCTACGCCAGCAGCACTCACGCTCACCAATGCGGATCCGCCACCCCAGGTTACGCTGGCCCTGTCTCCTTCGTCGATCATGGAAAATTCTGATGTTCCCTCCATGGTGACAGCGCAGTTGAGCGCCCCCTCCAACGCCGTTACGACGATTGTTGTATCGGTAGCCCCGGATTCGCCTGGCGATTACACGCAACGTGGCACCATGCTGACGATTGCGGAGGGGGAGACCGAGAGTACGGGGGAGGTGCTGATCACAGCGATGGACAATAACGTGTACACGGGGAATAAGACGTTTCAGGTGCAAGGGGAGGCAACGAATCTGCGGAGCGGCGCGAAGGATCCTGATGATGTGGAGCTGACGATTGAGGACGACGAACCCTTTCCAACGGCCACACTGGCGATCAATCCGAATGAGATTCGGGAAGGAGAGGAAAGGGTGGTTACGGTCACGGGGAGGCTGGATGTTGCCTTCGGCGCAACCGAGGGTTCAGGACACATCCTTGCGAGGATGACCGTTTCTTCGGAGGATGGTACGGCATCTGTGGTGGAGGACCTAGAACGTACATCCATAATAACTTTGGCGTGGGAGGCGAATGAACTTGTAGAGGAGCAGACGTATGCTTTTTTTGTGGCGAAGCAGGATGGGATAGATGAGCCTCCGGAGACGATTCGTCTCGTGGGAGCTGGCGCTTACGATGTTACGGATAAAGATTTTACTGCCAGTCCGACCGAATTTACCATCGTGGATGCAGATGATCCTCCGGTGGTGACCTTGAATTTAACCGCGTCAGAGATCCAGGAGAACGGGGGCACTACGCGGCTCACGGCGAGTCAGACGCCTGCCTCCAGCGAACCGACCAGGATTGCGATCACGATGGTTCCTGATGCGCCGGCAACGGATGACGATTACATGCTGACGTCCACAATGCTCACGATTCCCGTTGGATCCAGGATCAGTTCGGATGGGATCACGATCACGGCCGTGGACAATAAGGACTACGAGGGGGATAAGACGGTGACCGTGCGCGGGCGCCCCATGAATGAGTTGGGATTTACGGATCTCTCCCTCATTGGATTGGGTGATGTGGGGCTGACCATTCTTGATGATGATGAGCCGCCGCGGGTTGAGCTTGCGGTGAATCCCTCCGAGGTCAATGAAAATGGAGACATCCAACCGGTCACGGTGACCGCTGCGCTGAATGCGGTGCAGTCTACGGACACGCAGCTTACGATCATGGTAGAGGCGGGAACGGCACAAGCAGGCACCGACTACACTGCCACGCCTTCGTCCTTTCCGTTGACGATTGCGGCAGGTTCGATGGAGGGAACCGGGATGTTTACGTTTGAGCCACTGCCCGATGATTTGCACGAGGGGCCGGAGATGGTTCAGGTGACGGGCACGGCAGGCGATCTGGAGGTAGATGCTGCGAGGCTCACGATTTTGGATGCGACGCCCATGCCGCAGGTGGAGTTGGACTTGATGCCTGGAGAGATTCCGGAAGAGGGTGGGATGACAACGGTGAGGGCGACACTGAATCGTCCCTCCGGCGCGCTGACAACGATTGCGATCGGGGCCACTCCGATCCCGCCCGCAACGACGATGGATTACGCGTTCGGTGGGAATCAAATGCTGACGATTGCGGCAGGGGAGACCGAGAGTACAGGGCGGGTCACGATCACGGCCGTGGACAATGATGTGCGTACGCCGAGTAAGGAGGTGCAGGTGACGGGCATGGTGGAGAATCCGATTGGGGTGACGCCTCCGGATCCCGAGCCCCTCACGATCACCGATGAGGACGAAGCGACGGGGGTTGAGCTAGAGGTGAACCCAACGCAAGTAGATGAGGGAGCTGGGGAGACACCGATTGCGGTGACCGCCCGGCTGGACGGGACGCGCCCCGAGCCCCTCACGGTGACCATTTCGGTTGGGCCGGGTACGGCCATGGACGACGATTTTGATCCGGTGGACTCGTTTGCGTTGACCATTCCAGCCAATGAGAGGGAGGGAATGGGGACGTTTTCGTTCACGCCGGTCTCGGATGATCTGGACGAGCCGGACGAGTCGGTGACGATCACGGGAACCAGCTCCCTCGGGATAGATCAGGCGTTTCTCACGATCACGGATGATGATCTGGACCCGGAGGTAATGCTCGTGTTAGATCCGGCGGAGATTTCGGAGGCGGAGGAGCGTTCCACCGTAAAGGCCCGTCTCACGTCTCCATCGAGTGCGGAGACGGTGATCACGATCTCTGCAGATCCCATCTCGCCTGCGACGGAGGGGGATTACCGGTTGAGCGCGGATCCAAGGCTGACGATTGCAGCAGGTGCCATGGAGAGTACGGAGACGGTGATGATCACCTCGGTCAATAATCGGGTCATTGATGTAGAGGACAAGCAAGTGCGCGTGCAGGGGCGTGCCACGAATGCGCATTCGGGGGCGTCTCTTCCGGAGGCGATCCTCACAATTTTAGATGATGACGAAGCGACCGAGGTGAGGCTCACAGTGAGCATTTCTGATGATGTACGTGAAGACGAGGGGAGCAAGCAGATCACGGTCACGGCGACGATGGATGGGATCCTTCTGACGGACACAGAGGTAGAGATTTCGTTGCAAGAAGAGACGGCGACCCTGGGGGTTGACTTTCAGCCGGTGGCTCCATTTACGATCCGGATTCCTGCCGAAGCAATGGAAGCGGTCGGAGGATTTACGTTCACGCCGATCCCGGACCATCTGGATGAGCCGGACGAGACGGTTCGCGTGAGCGGGACGAGCAGTTTGGGCGCGGCATCGGAGGATCGTCTGACGATCTTTGATTCGGATTCGACGCCGGAGGTAACGTTGGTGTTAACGCCGGGAGAAATGCTTGAAGATGGTGGGAAAGTCGAGGTGACGGCGAACCTGAGTGGGGCGTCCAGTGCAGAGACGGTGATTACGATCGCAACCGACCCCCAAGCCCCCGCATTGACGGAGGATTACGAGGTGAGTCCCAATCGTGTGCTCAGGATTGCCCCGGAGGTCACGACCAGTACGGGGGTGGTGACGATCACGGCGGTGGACAATGCGATTGATGCGCCCGATAAGCGGATCACGGTCCGGGGCAGTGCGACGAACGTGAACGATGTGATGAGCCCGGCAGAGGAGACGCTCATCATCCTGGATGATGACGAGGTGGGGGGTATCACGCTTACGGTCTCGCCCCCAAGGGTGAACGAGGCAAACGAAGAAGACATCCAGGTGACCGCGACACTGGATGGTGCGCGGAGCGTCCCGACGCAGGTCATGCTCACGGTGGAAGGGGGGACGGCGGCGGAGGGAATGGACTATGCTGCGGTCCCGCCAGTTGCACTCACGATTGCGGCAGGCGCAACCATCGGGACGGAGCGCTTTCCGTTCCGTCCAATTGCAGATGGGGTGCACGAGCCGGACGAAATGGTGCAGGTGACCGGGCGAAGCAGTCTGGGAGCTGCAGCGCCAGCCACGCTCACGATTGTGGATCGTGACCCTGTGCCGCAGGTGGAGTTGATCGTGGAATCTGGCACAATTTCAGAAGCCGAAGGGATGGCGACGATCACCGCGCGGTTGGATGTTGCATCCAGTGCAGAAACGATCCTCCGGGTGTCTGCGCATCCGGAAGCTCCGGCGACGACCGAGGATTACGAATTGAGCCCGAATACGACGCTCACGATCCTTCCTGGAATGATGACCAGTACGGGACGCGTGACGATCACAGCGGTGGATAATGATGCACATAACCAGAATAAGATCGTGGTGGTGCGCGGACAGGCAACCAATGCACTTGACCTCAACGGCCCGGGCGACAAGAGGCTCACGATTGAGGATGATGAAGCGTCCACGGGGTTCATGCTTGAGGTCGCACCTCCCAAGATGGAGGAGGGCGCGGGGGCAAGGGAGTTCATGGTGACGGCTACGCTGGAGTCTGTTCGGGGTACGGATGCGACGGTGACGCTTACCGTGGCAGATGGCACGGCAACCGAGGGACAGGATTATACGATTGTGTCCCCGCCTACTCCCCTGAGGGTTGAGGCCAATCAGCTCTCTGGCACGGCAACCTTTACCCTCATGCCCATGGATGATTCCGTCTATGACCCTCAGGAGACGATCTTGATCACGGGGACAAGCGCTGCACTGGGAGGTGGAGAGACTGTAACCTACCTGACCATTGAGGATAACGAGGTGGAGGTGTTCCTGGCGATTCAGGATACGACGGTACAGGAAGAGGTCGAGATGGCTATGGTTGAAGTTACACTGACGTCTCCTGCCCCACCGGGGCTGAGTGTACGGGTTCAAACCTTTGATCAGACGGCCACCGAACTGGAGGACTACAGAACTCCCTCCAGTGTGCTGCTCATCCCCGAGGGGGAAATGAGCGCATTCATTGCGGTGCTGATTCTGGACGATGAATCCTATGAAGAAAACGAAACCTTCCGGATCCAATTGTCCGATCCAATCGGGGCCGAGCTGGCCCGAGGGGAGGCAACGGTCACGATAGAGGATGATGATCGATACGAACTGCGCGTAGGGGATGCTTCGGCGCCGGAGAGCGAGTCCCCGCTAGAGTTTATGGTGATGCTGAACCGAGCCAACCCGGCACAGAGCGTGCGCGTGGACTATGCGACGCAGGATGGATCGGCGCAGGCCGATCTGGACTATATGCCCACAAGTGGGACACTGGTCTTTCCGAGGGGGGTGGACCGTCGTCCGGTGCCTGTGCGACTGCTCAATGATGAAACAGAAGAGATGGAGGAGCGATTCTTCTTGAAGCTGTCTATGCCGGAGAATGCCGTTCTGGTGGATGCCGAAGGGACGGGGACGATCGTGGATGAGGATGCGCTCCCCCGCGTGGAGATCACCCCATCGGTCCGGGTGGGGGAAGAGGAGGGGATGGCCCGCTTTATGGTATCGCTCAGTCATGTGCTCCCGGGGCGGGAGACCGAAGTTTTCTTTACAGCCATCAACGAAACCGCGGTTGCCTCTCTGGACTATGAGGTGCAGACGCCAAGCCCGCTCCGCTTCACCTCGGGGGAAAGGATGCAGACCATTGAGGTAGAGATCCTGGATGATGATCTCTCTGAGGGCGAGGAGACCTTTCGGATTGAGTTGACGGAGGTCCGGAATGGGGAGCCGGTAGGGCGCATAGGACGGGGCACGATCCTCGACAATGACGGGGAGGTGCGGGTGCATATAGAGGATACAGAGGTTGATGAATCAGAACCAGAGGCGCGGTTCCGCGTGACCTTGGATGGACAGGATAGTCAGTCGCGGACGTATGCCTATACGACGGAGGATGGGACGGCCACGGAGGGAGAGGACTATGTTGCGACTTCGTCAACGATCACCTTTGCGGCGGGCGAGCAGGAACAGGAGATCCGAATTCCGATCAACGATGATCAGGAAACCGAAGACGACGAAACGTTTCAGGTGCGTCTCATTGGGGAGGGCATCGCCAGAGGCGTGGCAGAAGGAACGATTCAGGATGATGATGGAGACCTGTTCGTGAGTATTGGAGATGCGAGTGCAATGGAGGGCGAGGGCGCTCTTCTGCTACCCGTCCACTTGAATCAGCCCAGTCCTCGGGTGGTGACGGTTCAGTTTGCATCTTCGGAGGACACGGCAACGGAGGGATCCGATTATGTTGCGTCGAAGGGGATCGTCATCTTTGAACGGGGGAGCATGGAGGGCAAGATCCGGATTGAGGTAATAGACGATTCGGAGGTGGAACCCGACGAGACGTTCCAGGTGACGCTTTCCAATGCGAACCATGTGAAAATTGATCAAAGGATCGGGACGGGAACGATTCTGGACGATGACGGGAGTCCCACGGTCTCGGTCCAAAGTGTTACGGTCTCCCGCCACACGGCAAGCTTTGAGGTGGGCTTATCCATTCCATCTGCTGTCCCGGTACTGGTCAGCTATATGAGCGAGGATGGGAGTGCCCTTGCGGGAGAGGATTATGAGGCGGTGGCGGGACAGGTCACGTTTGCACCGGGCGAGCTCTCCAAAACTGTGGACGTGAACCTGCTTACAAATGAGCCTGTATGGGAGGCAAAGACATTTTCGCTTGTCTTGCTCTCGGCGGTGAATGCAGAGGTAGAGCAGGCCCGTTCGGAGGCGGTGATGGAAGAAGAAAGCGAAGAGAGGATCCAGAATGCGTATGTGTCGAGAGTCCTTCGGACCTGGGCATCACAGGTGGTGGAGGCATTGACGCGGCGCATGGAGGGGATGGCACACTGCCGCATCCCTGATCTATCCTGGCTCCGCTACGGGAGTGAGCGTTGGTCTCTGGGAGAGATCTTTCGCGGGTGTGGTGCCGAGTATACGCAGGGGGGATGGAGCGTCTGGGGGCAAGGTGCCTATACGCGGATGCAGGGACGAGAGGGAGCGCTGTCCATGCGTTCAGATGTTACAAGTATGATCCTGGGAGCCGACTATGCGTGGAGTCAGGGATGGATGGCAGGACTTCTGGCCGCACAGAGCTGGGATCAAGGCACGTATGAGACGCCAGCGCGCTCTGGCACAGCATCCTCACGCTTGACCGGTATCTATCCCTATGTCAGTTACCAAACGGGAGCGGGGATGCGTGCATGGCTACTCTTGGGTCTGGGACGGGGCGAGACCGAAGTGGAGACACTGGAATCCGAACTAGAGGCTGCACTGGTTGCACTGGGACTGACGGGAACGCTGACCGGGGGCAGTGCGGGGCGGCTGGGCTACGAGGTAGATGCCTTCTGGGCGACGGCAGACCTGGAGACGGGAGCAGATCTGGGCGTCCGACGGAGTCCGTGCAGGTGTGGAGGGGAGTTTGCGATTGGGAGCGGGCATGGAGCCCTACATGGAAGCTGCTCTTCGGCAGGATGGAGGGGATGCAGAGACGGGGATCGGCGTGGAACTGGGGGGAGGCGTGCGCTGGTCCACGAGTCAACTGCGTGCAGAGTTTGGAGGTCGGACCTTGGTGCTGCACACCGATGAGGGACTGCGCGAATGGGGGCTGATGGGATCCATTGAGTATGGATCGCAGGGGGACTCGGACCTTCGATGCGAGTGCGCCCGCTCTGGGGGAATATGTACGGGGGAGATCTCTGGCGCGAAGCACCGCTGCATACCATGGCAGGGGGAGTGCAGACCAAAATGTGGAGGTGGAACTGGGCTATGGGATGCCGATCGGGGCAAGTCTCGGACGCTCCATCGTGGGACTGACGCTGGATCCGAGCGGGCGTGCCTACCGAGTGGGATACAACCTGCGCATGGGCCAAGGACTACAAGTCTCGGTCGCGACGACCGCGCGAACCATGGAAGAGAATGGGCCTCCACCCTCCTACGGACTCAGTGCACGCATGGATCTGAACTGGTGAACCAGCAGGCCCGACCGTCCATACACGCATCAAAAAGCTAGCCAAGATCTTCTATCTTTGGGATAAACGTGGAGAGTTGCGAACCCCGATAAAGCGTCATGTCTCTGGGCAATCTCATCTTCTGATCCACCACTCTCTACATACCCTATCCAATCAATAACATTTGAAAAGTCTCGTACCCTAAGTATAAGGAAACCTTAGAATAGGAAGATAACTGGTGCTGAGAGTAAATCGAATCTATCTGGAAATCGGTGCGCAATGTAGATATCCTTTCCTCTATGCCCAGAGCATGAAAACCAACCTGTGGAGATCCAACCATGTAGATTAACTACCAATACTGGTCACTTTGGGACGATTCGTCCATCTGATGTGATCCTTTCATTATCGGCAGGCGGACGGGTTGGAAAATTAGAGATGGGAACACTTGGATCCCGATCCTTAGGAACATAATGAGAGTGGTTCCCGTGAGGAACTTCGGCGTATTCCTTATCCCCAAAAGGATTGAGCACTCGCTGCATCACAAAGAAAAAAAGTATTAAACCTACCACCAGCAACACGACACGAAATCGAAAGCGACTCGGTGAAATCCGTCGTGAATCCTGGGCCTGCATCGTATGACTTGGTTCATTTGAATCAAGTGAAGCGCCTATCTTTTCTATCATGCCATTATATACTAATTCTAAGACGATCAAACCATAGGAACGCCTAAACATCTTTCTGGTTTTACCTCTTTCCCTCCGTAAAGAAATAGTTTCCAGACTCCCCTCCCCTTCCCAATCTCCTTATTTGAATAGCGAATTATGCGCATCTTCTTTAATCTCCTCTTGGTGAGCCTGTTCTTGATCGTGAATCAGGCCCATGCCCAGAATGCGGCTCTGCGAGGCTTTGTTCGTAACGCCTCAGATGGACAGCCCATGCAGGGGGTTAATGTGATCTTGACCGATGATGGAGATGGTTTTATGGGTGCGGCGACGAATCGAGATGGCTTTTTTGCTCTCAGTGGGATCTCTCCAGGCTCATACTATCTAGCCATTTCCTACATTGGATATGCGTCTCACCTTGACACATTGGATTTTGCTCCCGACGATCTTGTCACCTATAATGTAGCAATACAACTCTCCGAAGATCTTCTGGATGAGCTTGTAGTCGAATCTGAGCGAGAGGGAGCTGGAGCGGCTGGTTTGACCGGAGGACTCCAATCAATTACTCCGCGAGAGATTGCTCTGATCCCTTCTCCAGACATCAGCGGTGACTTAGCAAGTTACCTCGCCACGCTTCCTGGAGTGGTTTCCAGCGGTGACCAAGGTGGTCAGCTCTTCATCAGAGGAGGGGAGCCGACACAGAATCAAGTGATCATCGACGGGATGACGGTATTTCAACCGTTTCATCTAATTGGATTTTATTCTGCATTTCCATCAAGTATTCTCAACGTTACCGATGTATATGCTGGTGGATTTGGGCCTCGATACGGAGGGCGTCTTTCATCCGTGATTGATATTTCCACACGGAATGGTAATAAACGACGGGTATCTGGGGAGATCTCGGCTGCACCATTTATTAGTACTTTACTTTTAGAGGGACCGATCGTCTCCGGTCGTGTCTCAGCCTTGGTCTCCGGTAGATTGTCGGTGATCGACCAAGGAGCTGCCCGAATTCTTGACAGACCATTACCTTACGACTTCAATGATCAGTTTGTCAAACTGCATGCGGACATATCCGAAAACAGTCAGGCGTCAATCAGTGCTCTGCGCTCCCACGATAACGGAATCATTGGTGTACTTGATGATTCAGATGCGGACAGTTCGCGCAACAAGGTAACATGGACCAGCCAGGCAATAGGAGCCCGTTATCTCCTTTTACCTACTCGCATTCCTGTCCAGGCTGAGTTACTTCTGTCGGTATCCTCTATTGATAACACGTTTGGCCTATCCGATAATCCTGCGCGACGTTCAAATTCCACAGAAGTAAATCTTTCTGCAAATGTGACGCACTACAACCGGACCACGGACGTTTCCTGGGGACTTCACGCGCGATTTAGTGAACTGAGCAGCGAACTTGGCGGAATTTTTCAAAATGTCTCCCAAGACACTGAGTTCATTAGTGAAGCTGGTGGATACTTGCTTCTGGACGTGAGAGGAAGAGAGGGTTTGAGTTTGCAACCTGGTGTTCGATTCTCTTCATTTCCCAGCAAAGGTAGAACGTTCATTGAACCCCGTATTCGTCTGAGATACGAGTCTGGAATCCATCAAGTTAGTATGGCTGGCGGGATCTATCATCAGGAAATTGTCGGACTCACTGACCGTCGCGATGCTGGGGATGTATTTACCGCGTGGACAACCTCTCCGTTCGGGAAGGTTCCGAGAGCAATCCATGGAATCATTGGGTACCAGATTCGTCCAATACCTTGGCTTCAAATAGCCGTGGAGGGGTTCTATAAGACACTAACCAACCTCTCAATTGCAGAATGGAGCTCGTTCCCCCGTTTCACTACCCGATTACAATCAGCAGATGGCAATATTATTGGGCTTGACAGCCGGGTTGAAATTACAAAAGGTGGGTTCTACGGATTTGTTAATTATGGATATGCGAAAGTTCGATATCAGGCGCAGCAGAACGAGATTGAATACTGGTTTGGTAGTAGCGAATATGAATTCTCTCCACCCCATGATCGACAACATCAATTGAATGTGCTGGGAAGTCTAAACTGGAAAAACTTTGTCCTGAGTGTTCGCTGGCAATACGGCTCAGGCCTTCCCTATAGTCAGGCGTTAGGATTTGATGAATTTCTCCTACTTGACGGTCCGACGGATCTGTTTGATGAACATGGAGAGACCCGAGTCCTTTATACATATCCCTACGGTGGACGACTCCCCGATTATCATCGGTTAGATATTTCTCTGGAGCATACGTTTGAAATTTCAAGGAACACAGCAATTTCTGCTATGGCCAGCGCAACGAATGCGTACGACCGAACCAATCTCTTCTACATTGATCTTTTTACTCTGGATCGCCTTGACCAACTTCCCCTCATTCCTGCCGTCGGATTAAAGATCCAGTTTTAATGCAAAAACTTCTTTTACCCATTCTGCTTCTTATTACGTTCACGGCATGTGACGATTCTGTATCTCCTATCATTAAATCCTCTCGTCAGTATACCCTCTTTGGGACCTTGGATATGGCCCGTGATTCCCAATTTGTTCGTGTAATTCCGATCCGGGAAAATGTTAATGAAGTTGGAGATGAACTGAATGTGAGTGTTCAATCAATCGAATTATCAACCCAAGAAACAGTCGCTTGGAGGGATTCTATACATACCTTTGACGACGGAAGAGTTGGCCATATATTCTTTGCTCCATTCCGCATCCGTCCTTCGCAGACTTATCGGATCGAAATTACTCCAATTGGTGACGAACAAGTCACAACAAGTGCAGAAACAACCGTCCCCAATCAACCGGTAGCGGAGGTTCAGGATATTGCTTTTGAGTTCATTCTCACGACCCAGTTGAGAGCCCGTCAAAAGATTCTCTGGCATGGGCTCCGCTCATCTCCATATGAGATTGAGCAATGGTATAGGTTTCTTTCCTTAGCTGACTATACCTTCAAGGATTATCAATTAAGTTACGATCCCGTCAATGGATCTCTTGAAAATGAACCAGATATTTGGGAAATGGACAAAGATTTAATTCAGGATCGTGATACTCTTTCGACTAAACTAGACTTGAATGCATTTTATTTATTAGCAGGGGTTGCTCTACGGATCACAGTCCTTGACGACAACTTCGTTCCCCCGGGTGGGGAGTTTGATCGCGAAGTTCTTGCCCAGCCGGGAACCCTATCCAACGTTGAGAATGGTTTTGGCCTCTTGGGGTCAGTTGGTAGGTTCTCTGTAGAATGGACAATGCCTGACTCCATCGCACGGGAACTGGGATACCTGCCCTTAGGGGAGATCTCAACACCTGGAGGGATCTGGGAAGACCCTCCGGGGGCCTATGTGGTCACTCCAAAGTAGCCCTGCTCCCCTCCTTGTAGTCCATTTAGTTTATGGTAGATGATTAACTCCCCTATTCATCTGGATCATTTGTTTGGTGATGATATTCCTGTGCTCAGATTCAAATTTTACTCTGCTTGAATAAGTGATATCAGTTTTATATGCTGCCATGCTCGTCTAATGCATGTATTGGTAATCATTCCTGCATTTAATGAAGCCGATGCAATTGGCCAAGTCATAGGAGATATCCCCAGTGGTTTGGCTACCGAAGTCATCGTCGTTAATAATGCCTCAACGGATGCGACGGAAAAAAATGCTTCCGCCGCAGGAGCCACTGTGGTGGATGAACCTCGTCGGGGCTACGGCTTCGCATGCCTATGTGGGCTTGCGTACGCTTCAAGCCAAAATCCCGACATCATCGTATTCCTTGATGGAGACTATTCAGATCATCCCAATGAAATGTCGTCCTTGATTCAACCAATTCAATCAGGAACCCATGATCTTGTTATTGGAAGTCGGACCCGAGGAATTTCTGAAAGAGGGGCACTCTTACCCCAGGCTAGGTGGGGGAACCGTCTGGCATGTATACTCATGCAATGGATCTGGGGAGTAAAGTACAGTGACTTAGGTCCCTTTCGAGCCATCCGATACCAATCGCTCATGAAACTGAACATGCGCGATCCAACATTTGGCTGGACTATTGAGATGCAAATTAAAGCATATCTTGCAGGTTTACGGATCACCGAAGTTCCCGTCTCTTATCGCAGACGTGTCGGAATCTCCAAGATCACCGGAACCCTCTCTGGGACCATCAAAGCATCCGTAATAATCCTTGGAATTATCTTTCATTTTGCAATGATCACCCCTCAACTGCGTAAAAACCTGACAAATCATTAACCTCTCAGATTGCAACTACATAGATAGTCGTACGTAAAGCACGCCTTTGATTCTGACAGTATGCATTACGACATTTGGTTTAACGGGAAGTTTGTCCGTCATGAAGACGCCAAGGTTCATGTACTTTCACATGCAATCCATTATGGCTCAAGCGTATTTGAGGGTATTCGTTCCTACCATACAAAGAAGGGGGGTGCAATTTTCCGCCTCAACGAACATGTTTCCCGATTAGTCAACTCTGCTAAAATACATCGTATGCACTCCCCCTTTGACGAGAAAACTCTTGAGAATGCATGTATTGAAACCGTTTCTCGTAGCAAACTTAAGGCCAGCTACATTCGGCCCGTGATGTTCCGGGGATTCGGACCGATGGGGGTGAATCCATTAGACAACCCTGTTGAGACCGCCATTGCCGTGTTTGAGTGGGGGGCCTACTTGGGAGAGGATTCCTTTGAGCAGGGGATCGATGTACAGGTGGCATCTTGGAATCGATTTGCACCAAATACCATGCCCGCACTTGCAAAAGCTGGAGGAAACTACCTCAATGCTAGCTTGGTCAAGATGGACGCGGTTCTGAATGGCTACACGGAAGGTATCATGCTCACGACCAGTGGCTACCTCGCCGAAGGAAGTGGGGAGAACTTATTCATCGTCCGGGATGGAGAACTCTATACAGCACCCTCCAGTTTTTCAATTCTACCCGGAATTACACGCTCAACCGTACTCCACTTGGCGCAGATTGCTGGCATTCCAGTGCATGAAGGAAGTATTCCCAGAGAGTCACTCTATATTGCAGATGAACTGTTTTTCACTGGTACCGCGGCTGAAATCACACCCATCCGCTCCGTAGATAAGTATATCATCGGCGATGGGAAACGTGGACCGGTTACCAAAAAATTGCAAGGGGCATTTCTGGATGTGATCAAGGAGGGAAATGATCCATACGGATGGCTTACTCCTGTCGAGTGAACATAGCCCTACCCGCCGAACAATCAGACGCTCTTTCCTCTGTGGCAAATGGACTTGCCTCCTGGTGGTGAGGTAACATTCCAGATACTACATCATCCTGTTTGTCAGCACAGTATAATTGTCTTGACGCCAGACATAGGATTCCACACATCCTGACTCTGCGAGGAAGATGTGGGCTATCCAGACAAATACGCAAGGCGCAGATGGAATTCTCATGAGCGGACACCCGTGTAGAACATAGACGGATCGGATGAGTGCGTGTTCGGACATAGTTCCGCTAGTTGTACCAGTGTGGGATTCTAGCCCAGACGCATGAGATCCTTCATGCCCTCTCCCTTCGGTCGGGCGTAGAGTACCCAACTATTGAAGCCCATACCCATCTGAAGAATCATGCGATGACTCGACAGCTTAAGCACTGCTTGAACGATTGAAGTAATCAACGTCCCACAACCGGTCACCTCTCGCGGCAACTCAAGATGTAACCCTGCCCCTAAGCACCTCTCTGGCCTCCCCGCACGAAGTGAACAGCGGGAAGAAAATCGTACTCTTAAAGATACAGGTTAGCTTCAGGTTCAAATATGGGAATGGTGCGACAGATCGTCCCAGCGTTATACGAATTCAAGAATATGGACTGTTGTTTTAGGGGATAATAAATACTCCTTCATCCGAAAACCCAGAAGCAGAGTAGGTTTGATCGAGGGCTTGGACACTCCAATAGTAGGTACCCGATGGCAGACCGTGTAAAGTCCAGGTCCGGTTGTGATCAACATTGCCTCGTTGAGAAACAAATCGACGACCAGTCACAATATCGGCCAAGGGAGAAACCACATCCACACCTTGTGAAGTTCTGCCCACACGCAAGTTGTAGGTCAGGCCAGCTTCAGGGGTCTGCGAATCAATCCCACTACCCCATGAAAGTATAACCATTTGATCTCTGACTTCGGCATTTAAGTCTTGTGGGGCACTCGGAGCTACAAGTCCAGAAAGGAGAACACTCTGCATTACCTTTACACTCAGCACTCCCTCTCGCGGAGCATCTCCCATGACAAATAGGTCCAGATCCAGATCCAAGTCATGATCAAACCAGATTGCAACGCCCCGCACACCTCCATCAAAGCTGCCCAGAGGACAAGGATTGATTGGAGGTACACGTTCGGAACACTTGACAAATTTTACGAATTGTGTTCCACGATCACTGATGTAGAGTTGTGTGCTTTCCGAAGAGAATGGTGACTCAAGTCCAGAAATGATCAAGTCGGGATAACCAGAATTATTCTGATCTCCCCAATCAATACTTCCATCGTATCGTCCCAGTACAGGATCATTCATAAATGCACCGACCAGCAGATCTTCTTTCGTAAACGTTCCAAAGTTATTACGATAGACCGCCGTGACACCTTCAAGGAGGGATGGAGTCATCCTTGCACCAATTTGTGCTAAATCCAGATCTCCATCAACATCAAAGTCCCCCCAGGATACAGAACTCCACCCATAGGGGACAAAGCTGTGCGTGGCTTTGACAAACTGTCCCTCACCAATATTATCATATACAAGTGTCATAAATCCATCTTGCTCTGTCACACCAGCAACCACCAAATCCAGATCTCCATCTGTGTCGTAGTCTCCGATCGCAAGGTCACACTCTGCAAGCCCAGTAAACTGGCTCGGCAAAGCCAGAAACCGGTTCACACTCGTGCCAGTATTTTCATATTGAACCATGTCGGGCTCTCCACGCTCATTGCGTCCACATGCAACCAAATCTACATCCCCATCATTGTCTAAATCCCCCCACGACAGATCGCCGGCATATAGCCCTTCAAGTGAATAGGTAAGATCAAAGGTAGAAGAAGTCTCATTCAAACGGTACACATAGAACCTTGGTCTATCATTCTGGTCAAGTCCATGCATTGCCAGATCCAAGCTTCCATCCTGATCATAATCGTGTGTTGCAATCGTACTTTGCCATAAACCAATTAGATTTCGTCCGGTACGGAATTTGGTAAATGCAAGTGCATCTGCGATCCCCGCCTCACCCACAGGGTTCAACACTTCAATCTGAGTAATTCCATCATTGCGATAGTATCCTGCCAAGGGACCTGCAGCCCTACCAAGAATTGGGGTGGGATCTTCCTCTGCAAATCCCAACAATACCAAATCTTGGTCTCCGTCTTGGTCGAAATCGCCTAAAGCTGCATCTCCATATCGCACAGCAACCGGATCAGTAACGGAAAGAATCTCATAAACCGTCGCTTCCTGAGCATTCACCGCGTGCACTCCTGAAACCACAATCAAAAAAAGAACCGTAACTGATCTGAGCATTTGAAGGTGTGAATAGGAAAGCTTATCGGGTTAGCATCACATGGGTTGCATGTTGAACAGTTCCAGCATTCATGCGCACCAAGTATAGCCCTGGAGCTACCGGCATTCCTTGTTCATCCTTGCCTGACCAATGGAGATGATGAGTACCGGGAGACAGAGAGTTCCTGGTCAATCGCTTCACAAGGCCGCCCAAAATATTGTAAATTAAAAATTCAACAGAAGATTGATCTTTGACAGTGAATGGGATCGTGATCGCATCCTGAAACGGATTTGGATAGCCTGAGGATAGCGAGGTAGACAGAGGAACAGGCTCTTCTACACCAGTAGATTTACCTCCGCCGGTCACGGTGAACCTCCCTTCTTCTGACCATGGTGAGGCAATGAAACTTTGATCAATTGCCTGCACGCTCCAGAAATAGGTTCCCGCGGAAAGACTGTGTAATCTCCATGAGGTTTGTAGTCCTGCATTACCTCTACCTGAGCGTAGACGTTGACCCGTAGATGGATCACTGTAAGCAACCATTACATTCTCCTGACCTGGGAGAGTTCCGATCCGTAGGTTATAACTCAGCGAGGCCATTACAGTCTCTTGATCCGCAGCCGCCTGCCATTCAAGTGTAACAACTCCATCATCCTCTCTTGCCTGAAGTCCTGTTGGGGCCGTAGGAGGCATATTGAGGGCCCTCGAGTCGTTCCGATAAATCCTCATCAATGGATTTGTACCAGAGCTACTTCCAGCAATCACAATATCTAAATCAAAATCTCCATCATAATCTCCCCAGATTGCGCTGGCCGCCGCTACTCCCGGCAAAGCAATGCGAGGTTTTAGAGTATTCCCCTCATTCCGATACACATAACCAGAGCGACCACTCCCTGAATCGGTCCTACCAACTACGAGTAGATCAAGATGGCCATCACTATCGTAATCTCCCCAAGCCACATCACCATGCATTACGGAATTCAACTCAATTCCGGTATGGCTTAAATTTCCATTCTCATTTCGCCAAACTTGAACAACTGGTTCAAAGTATTTTGTAGCATGATAATGCCCTCCACTGAGGGCCAAATCCAGATCCCCGTCGCCGTCATAGTCACCCCAGTCCATTGCAGAATAAGCAAGTCCGGGAAGGCTCTTAGCGAACTCTGTGAAGACTCCCTCTCCATTATTCCGATATAATTCTGTCCTGAATACTCCAGAACTTGTTACACCGGAGAGGGCTAAATCCTGATCGCCGTCATTGTCAATGTCTGCCCATTCAATATCCCCCATGGCCAAAGGTGTAAATGAAAAATCGATCGGTTCATACCTACCATCCTCATTTTTATAGACAGTCGTGACTACTTCATCTTGTGAACTCAACCCGGTAACAAGAAGATCTTCATCCCCATCTCCATCTATATCCGCTGTACGAACCTTACCTCCATATACTCCGCGGAGGTTGGAGGAGATAGAGGTAAAAGAGACGGATGGATCACCTCTATACAGGTGTGCCACTCCTCGTAGTGGACGAGTTTCAAAGTCTGCAGAATTATGGATGCGTCCAGATACAATGATATCAAATAGTCCATCCCGATTAAAATCGGTAAGGACCATCGAACTCTGCCAAAGCCCCTGTCCGAGGGCATTCTCACGAAATACCAACCCCTCGCTTCCATCAGTAAAGAGATAAGGTTCTCCGCTGAGAGCTACATAAGAATGAGGTACAAATGGGGGTGTATTTTCAGAATTTCCCGTTCCCACAAGATCTAGTACACCATCACGGTTTAGATCTGCAAATATAACTTCACCATATTCAAGCTCATGGAGGGAGACAGGTCGCAAAGAAGAGAATGTGAACGGCTGAGCCTCTATAGACTCTATATGCAATGAAAGCATACAAAGCCCGCACATAATAATTCTCAGCATACAATTTTTAGTATAGATCGGCAACAATCACCGCTCAGTACGCTAGTTAGTGCCACCTAAGGTGAAGTGAGCCTCAACATCACCCGAGAGCGATCCCATTCGATCAACATACTCAATCCTCCCTCTGGATTTTCTTCAAAAAGGATGGTGAATGCTTCCCTGACCGCATCCAACCTCATCACAGGAGCTATGATCCGAAGTGCATCCATTTCCTCACTGTACTGGCCCGTACCATTTTGACCGAGCCCACGATTGAAAATCAGTGTCCACTGCGATTCTTCAGGAATACTAAATAGTGAGTAGGTCCCCGCAAGTAACAACTGATCATTGATCTGAATATCCTCAGTAATAGTAAATTCGGTAGCTTCATTTGCCGCTGTACGCCAGAGTTCTCCAAATGGAACCAAGTCACCGAAAATCTCACGGCCACGCCTCCGTGGCGAGCTGTAATGTACTTTGATGTAGGTATCTCCGAGTTGTGTACGAGCTAACTGAAGCGGGCTCAGGCGGGGCTCATCCTCAGGGATATGATTGATATTCCAGTCCGCCTCATAAAGACTTTCATCAATTGCAGGAATGATCTGAAGTGCATTCTTGTAATACACTTTGCGTAAAACTTCATCGGGCAAGTCTAAGCCATACATCATCCACCAAGCATGACGTTTACGATAATAGGGAAAAAATTCATCTGCGGTCTCAAAGAGACGGAAATAGGTGTGATACTCAGCCGCATTCCATGCATCTTTACCCATCAGTACCCGGTCTTGGTAGTCAATCAACCATTGCCTCGCGGTATGTGGCTGTCGACCGAGTTCTGCGGCCACTGCCCCCAATTCTGTGTACACATTTGGATACTCATCCAGTCGTTCCCCGAGTAGATCTAGATTATTCCCCAGCCAGCCAAGATGAGCATTGAGAAAAATGGTTTGAGGATGTTTTCGGAACATTCTCCACTGCTCTTCAATCATGAGATCCCAGGATGGATCACCGCCCTGCTTACGTCCCGGCCGCTCCTTTAATTCAAACCAGCGTTCGTTGTATCGATCATGGGGGAGCCAGAATGGTGCTGGGTCAGCGGTATGAATCAGAACTGGAATTCCCAACTCACCACATTTAGCCCAGATTGGATCTAATTGAGGATCATCCGTAGGAATCCGTACTCCATTAGAGTCCACCACCGTCATCCCAAGATTTTTGAATATTTTTAAGCCTGCTGCTCCATTCTGTACATCAATCTCTAACTGCGCTGCCGCAGATTCTCCAAACCCAGGCTCCCCCGCTCGAGAAAAATCAATGTTCGCAAAATGTACGAACCGACCTGGAGCATGGCGATCCGTATTCTTAACTTTTTGTATAAGATCCTGACCGCTGCCTCCACTCAAATTGACCATCGTAATCAGGTTCAGGTCATCCATCGCTCCAACCAACTCACGTAGTTCTTCCTCAGATGCAGTTCCAATCTGCCATTGATGTCCATGTGCATCAACAAAACGATATTTTGCTTTCATGACAGGATTTTCTTCAACGACAAGCGTAGAAACGGGAGCATAATCTTCCCATTGGAGAGTTTGACTACTCGCAGGATAGACAAAACATGTGACGAAAAGGATGGTTAGGAGTCGATACATGATCATGGTAAGATTAAATTTCGTATTACTTCCCGAACACTAATATACGTCAGTGGGCAAGGTTTCTTATATAACTGCGTAAACCTGTTTCTGTTAACATAACTAATGGCTATTCCGCTTTCAAAACGAAAATTTGAATTATGTGCACCATTTCAACCTTTTGGAGATCAGCCCACTGCCATTAAGGCCCTTACCGACGGGCTTCTCAATGGGAAAGAGCACCAGACGCTTCTTGGTGTAACCGGCTCAGGTAAAACGTATACCATCAGCAACGTTATCCAGAATCTCGGGAAGCCAACTCTGGTCATGAGCCACAATAAAACCTTAGCCGCTCAACTTTATGCCGAATTCCGTCAGTTTTTTCCAAACAATGCGGTTGAATTTTTCATTTCCTATTATGATTACTATCAGCCCGAAGCATATATCGTCCATAGTGACACTTACATAGAAAAAGATCTTCAAATCAATGAACGAATTGATCGACTTCGATTGCGAGCAACTAGCGCTCTTGTGTCTGGACGCTCAGATGTAATTGTCGTAGCAAGTGTCTCCTGCATCTATGGCTTGGGTTCTCCCAAGGAA
Source organism: Rhodothermales bacterium (assembly GCA_965209015.1). Lineage (GTDB taxonomy): Bacteria > Bacteroidota > Rhodothermia > Rhodothermales > Bin80 > Bin80. The sequence goes on from OZ242367.1 coordinate 2,421,144, forward strand.
TATCAATCTCAGATTGTTCAACTCTCAACCGGTCAGACGATTGAACGAAATGATCTGTTGTTGCAGTTGATCAGCATCTTTTATCAAAGGAACGATACCGAACTCCAACCAGGGACTTTCCGTGTCAAAGGGGATAGGGTAGATATTTACCCCTCATATGCGGAGGATCTTGCTTATCGTATCATCTTCTGGGGAGATGAAATTGAGGAGATTACCGCAATTGATCCTCTTACGGGAGCAAAGATTGAGCAAGATGATGCTACGCTTACGATCTATCCTGCACGCATTTTTGTGACACCCCAAGAACAGATTGATCGCGCCATTACAGCAATTGAAGATGAACTTCATTGGCGTCTGGCAATCCTCAGACAAAATAAAAAAATGCTGGAGGCGCAACGTTTGGAGCAACGGACACTCTTTGATCTTGAAATGATTCGCGAACTCGGCTACTGTTCTGGGATTGAGAATTATAGTCGCCATATGACTGGACTGGAAGAGGGGCAGCGCCCCTATTGTCTTATGGATTATTTTCCAGATGATTTTCTTCTCGTCATTGATGAAAGCCACGCGACGATTCCGCAGGTACGGGCAATGTACAATGGAGACCGTGCCCGTAAACTTACTCTGGTAGAGCATGGGTTTCGTCTTCCCTCTGCTCTTGATAATCGTCCGATGAAATTTGAAGAATACGAAGAGCGGCAGCGAAAGACAATTTACATGAGTGCAACGCCAGCCGACTACGAGATGGCTAAATCAGAGGGCGAGTTTGTAGAGCAGGTAATCCGTCCGACCGGAATCCCTGACCCTCCCGTCTTGATCCGACCTAGTGAACACCAAGTTGATGACCTTCTAGAAGAGATCCAAAAAGTGAACCGACGCGAGGAACGAACTTTAGTCACAACGCTGACCAAACGCATGGCCGAGGATTTGACTGACTATTTAGAGTCATTTGGTATCCGAGCCCGATACCTACATTCCGACATTGACGCTTTAACCAGAGTTGAGTTATTGCGGGATCTCCGCCTCGGTACTTACGATGTCTTGGTTGGAGTCAACTTACTCCGCGAAGGACTTGACCTACCAGAAGTATCCCTGGTGGCCATTATTGATGCAGATAAAGAGGGGTTTCTTCGAAGTGACCGTGCTCTGATCCAAACCGCAGGTCGCGCTGCACGAAACGTCAACAGCAAGATTATCCTCTATGCTGATAAGGTTACCGGTAGTATGCAGCGAATGCTTGATGAGACCAACCGCCGTCGAACCAAGCAGTTGGCCTACAATGAAAAACATGGAATTGTCCCGAAAACCGTGCAGAAAGATCGGAGTGATGTCCTGCGTGGAACCGTTGTCGCAGAGGAACGCGAGCCAGGAGGACAAACGCCACTCGTACACCCCGCAGAACTTCTAGACGTGCCCAAAGAACTGGATGATCCCCTGATCAAAGCACTGACCAATCCAGAAAAGAAAGAACTCATGAAGCTCATGAATGCTGAAATGCTTGAAGCCGCTGAAAAAATGGAGTTTGAAAGGGCAGCAACACTAAGGGATGAGATCGCACACATTGAGGCAATGCTGAATGAGGGAACCTAATCACTACAACGCAATAGAATTTAAGCTAACCCGCTCAACCTAATTTGACTGAATGAAAAAAGGGATTCACCCTGACTATCACCCACTCAAGGTTCGCTTGGCTGATGGGACAGAATTCACAACTAAGTCAACCATGAAATCTGATGAATACGTGTCAGACGTTGACAGTACAAACCATCCGTTCTATACCGGACGGCGGCAGTATGTAGACACTGCTGGCCGTGTTGAGAAATTCCGTCGCAGGTACGGTACTGCAAAACAGTAATCTTCGTGGGGTTGACTCTTTGATCAGTTGTGGCGGACTAATAGGATACTGATTCGCCTTTCGCGCTCAACAAACCGATGGATACGGTCCGCATTATCAAGAAGAAGCGTGATGGTTCGGAATTGTCCTCTTCCGAGGTCCGGTTTCTGATTGACGGCTACACTGCTGGACGCATTACAGACTATCAGATGGCTGCCTTTCTGATGGCTGCGCAGTTACAAGGCATGACCTTAGGTGAGACGATTGCCCTAACTCAGTGTATGCTGAACTCGGGCAGAATTCTTGATTTTTCTACGATCTCACCGCAAGTGATTGGTAAGCACTCAACTGGTGGCGTTGGAGACAAGATCTCTCTTGTTGTGGCCCCAATTGTTGGTTCTTGTAAGGTTTGCTTCCCTAAGATTACGGGGCGCTCTCTGGGCCATACGGGTGGAACACTTGACAAGCTGGAATCCATCCCTGGCTTTCGAACCGATCTGAGTATTGAAGAGGTCGGGCGGCAGATCCGTGATCTTGGAGTCGTAATTTTTGGGGCAACTAAAGAAATTGCCCCTGCCGACCGGCAACTGTATGCCCTTCGTGATGTGACTGCCAGTGTTGACTTTATCCCCTTCATGACGGCCTCTATCTTGAGCAAGAAGCTAGCTGAAGGCCTTGATGGATTGGTGCTTGATGTGAAATCTGGTCGTGGCGCATTCTTGCCAGCTATTGAAGATGCCCGAGAACTTGCAAAAACCCTGGTAAATGTTGGAGAGCATTTTGGATTAAATACGATTGCCCTGCTCACGAACATGAATGTTCCCTTGGGAAGGGCAATTGGAAATTGGCTCGAGGTTGAAGAAGCGATTGAGTGTCTTCAAGACGAGGGTCCCAAAGATGTACGAGAATTAGCGCTCCAGCTAGCTGGTGAAGTAATTGCTATGGCAGGTCTAGCTGACTCACCCGATCATGGACAACAAATCGCTCAGGATGCGGTTACCTCTGGTCGTGCATTAGACTTTTTTGCACAAATTGTGCGTGCACAGGGCGGAGATCCTGATGTCATTCAGGATCCTACACTACGTCTACGTTTCGTAGAACCTCATACGATTACCACTCCGCTCGATATCAGTGGGTATGTGGCCAACATTGATGCACTTGCGGTCGCTGAGATCGCAAATGAGTTAGGGGTTGGCCGACAACTCATAGGACAAGACATAGACCATGAAGCTGGAATTGTGTTGCATCTACGCGTTGGAGATAGAGCCAAAGGTGGTCACCCCCTTGCAAGTTTGTATACGAGAAAGACTGACCAAATTGAGGAATTTACATATAAGATCCGAACTGCCTATACCTTAACAGAAAAGCCTATCTCCAAGTCACCTGTCATAGTGGATCGACTCACTATAGAGGGATGGGATTCAAATTCATGATTTTTCGCCTATGTCATATTTGGCTTTGTTCATAGAAGTGGGTATCTTTCACCTTAGCTAACCTTTTTTTGATATGTCCTTATGGTCTCGCTTTAGACGTGCAATTCGTTCGATTTTTGGAGGTGCAATCTCCTCCCTAGAAAATCCTAAACTCATTCTTGAGCAGAATATTAGAGAGTTGAATGATCAAGTCCCTAAGATGAATGAGAATATCGCTACCGTAAAAGCGAATGTGATTCTGCTCCAAAAGGAAGCCAAACGGATTCGATCCGAAGTAGAAACTCTGAGATCGAAAATTAAGTCTGCTATTCAGAGTGGTCGAGAAGACCTAGCCCGTCAGCATGCGGTTCGATTTGAGACCGCCCAAGAAAATCTTGTGAAGACAGATGAGCAGCTCGCACATGCAACGGCAGCCTACGATAAGGCACAGCAGGTTAAGAAGGCTTTCATGCGCGAACGTCAACGAAAAATTGATGCAGCTCAGGAAGCTCTGCGCGCAAGCGAACGTGCAAAATGGCAGTCAAATGTTGCCGATGCGCTTGAGAAATTTGAAGTCGGTGGAATTGACCAGACCCATGATGAAATGATTCAGCGCCTAGATGAGGAAACGGCCAAAAATGAAGCTCGCATTGAGGTAGCTATGGATTCTGTAGATCTTCAAGCAATCCGTCTGGACGAAGAAGCGGAAGATTTGCGTGCAGCTGAATTGGTGAATCAGATGAAGATAGAAATGGGGCTGAGTGAATCAACATCAGAATCTGAACGTATCCCCACTGAGGATCATACCGAAACCGAAGAAAAAACCATGGGACGTGCTCGCAACCGTGAATAACTACTACCATGCCAGAACAGGAACGTGCACGATTGAAAGAACAGTTTATCAAAGAATTTCGGGAGCGGAAACAAATTCGTCGTTCCCTTGAGTCTGCACATCAACGCCAAACTGTGAATCAAGCACTTGCAGATATGGTCAATACTTTGGAAGAAACTGTTGATCCTGTTGATGAATATACCGCTCGGCTGGATGCCGAAACCGCCTTGAATGAGGCCCGCCTTGAGATTGCCCTAGAAAGTCAGACCCCTGAGGATCCGAATAGGCCATCAAAGGTGTCCTCGGTGCAAGACGAACCACCCAATGATTCCACTGCGAAGACGATCGGCCCACGACTCAGGACCGATGCCTCTGATAAAGGCGAATGAAAGGCGGAGAGATCAACTTCACTCGGGAAGCTTTCCTACATCCATGGAATCTACGGTTCCTAATCGTTGGACTGTTTGTTTCACTAGGATTTGGTTTCATCTCGTCCTCTGGGCTTGGGAACGTATTATTCCAATCCCTACTCACGCTCATAATTGCCCTTGAATTATTGCTCTTGGGGTATATCCCCCGTCATAAACGTTTTCGAAACCTGATCCGAGCCAAGTATGCTGCCCTTGCCGCCAAGCCACTTTCCCAACGAGAAATGTATCGGCAACTGAGTCGAACGAATCAACGTCGTTTCGTTCGATTGAGGGATCTGGAAAAGGAATTGCAAACCAATTATGGTAAGTTCAGCTTTGCTTCCCAAGGATTACTTGAGAGTCACACATCCAAGATTGAGGGACTGATGGATTCCTGTCTAAAACTCATGTTTCAACAGGAGCGGTACCACGCTTTTGGGCAACGTAAACAAGAACAGGAGCTCGCGACGGCCATAGCCGCGATCGAAACCGAACTCAAGCATGCCTCTGAACCGATCCGCAATATTAAAGCCAGACGACTGAGAGTCCTGGAGCAGCGCTTGGAGCGCTTCAAAAAAAGTCAGGAACAACTTGAAATCATTGAAGCGCAAGTGGCAACCATTGAGGATGTCGTGAAGTATATCCATGAGCAATCCATGACCCTTAATAATCCAGAAGAGATCACTTATCAGCTTGATCTTCTACTCTCTGAGGTGGAAGAGACCGAAGCCTCTGTTGCTCAGATTGAATCGGTATTCGGACCGGAGGAGAGTGAGAATGACTGGAATACGCCTGTCTTACGGTCCCGTACCTGATTGCCTGCTTCGTGCATGGCCATTTTAATAATAACGACTCTTTTTCTGAGTGCGATTTTCTCTGGTACTGAGATCGCATTCGTTGCCGCAGACCGACTCCGAGTAGAAATGCGTGCTCGTCGGCGTGGGGTTTGGGGGCGAATGGTTACCTTTTTCTCCGAATCTCCTGAGAGGCTGCTGACCACTACTCTGGTAGGTAACAACATTGCTCTGGTCATCTTCTCTACCGTCATGGCGATCACCTTGGCCGATCCTCTCTCGGAGTATATCGCTGACGAGAGTTCTCAGGTGATCGTTCAAACTCTGATTGCAGCGATCATAGTTCTTCTGATCGGAGAGATCCTCCCGAAAGCCATCATGCGTGAGACCGCAACTCGTGCAGTCTTTTTTCTGGCACTCCCTCTGACGGTTACTTACATCATCCTTCTTCCGCTGATCCAAGTTGTTTCTTGGACATCCCAATTGCTATTAAGAAAACTAGGTGAGGCATCCGATCAACTTACTCGCTTTTCCCGGCGTGCACTTGAACAAATCATTGAAGAAAATGTGGAGCGAGGATCCTTAGACCTGGACGCCGAAGAGACCGAGCTACTCACAAATGTATTCGGCCTGCATGGAAAACGAGCGAAGGTATGTATGACACCGCGGACTGAGATTGTAGCGATATCTGAGGATACTCCACTTGAAGACTTTCGCCAGCTCTGCATAGAAAGTGGTTACTCAAAAATCCCCGTTTATCAAGATAATATTGATACAATCATTGGGATTGCGTTTGCTTATGATCTATTTGAGAGCCCAAGCTCACTCAGCGAAGTTGTAAGACCCGCGAAATTTGTCCCAGAATCAAAACTGGCAAAAGAATTACTACGTGAATTCCGGGACAGTCATCGATCCATTGTAATTGTCATTGACGAATACGGTGGGACTGCTGGTTTAATTACCCGCGAAGACCTTTTGGAAGAACTATTCGGAGATATTCAAGACGAGTTTGACACGGAAGATGTGATCATGAATGAAATTAGCCCTCGCGTTTTCCTGTTCAGTGGAAAAGCCGAGATTGATGAAGTCAATGAACGCTTTAATCTGGAAATTCCCGAGGGGGAATTTGAAACCATTGCAGGATTTATCCTTGACCAGATCGGATCCATCCCATCGGCCAATGATCGTCTGGTCATTGGCAAATTCCGAATCGAAATTCTCAAGGCATCCCAAAATCGGATTGACTTAATCCGATTATCTCCTTCCGACTGAAACGAATTAGGACTGGGACCTGCCCTCTCCCTCTGCCCCACCGATCGCGGAACGCATATCCGTATCTGCCTCAATATTGCGCAGGTTATAGTAATCCATTACACCTAACTGTCCATTGCGGAAGGCTTCGGCAATTGCTTCTGGCACCATTGCTTCCGCTTCCACAACACGTGCTCGAGCTTCTTGAACTCTGGCAACCATCTCTTGCTCAAGTGCAACTGCTGCCGCACGCCGTTCCTCTGCTTTTGCACGAGCGACCTGTAGATCAGCCTCAGCCTGATCCGTTTGTAACTTCGCGCCGATATTCTCGCCAACATCTACATCGGCGATGTCAATTGAGAGGATTTCAAATGCAGTACCCGAATCCAATCCTTTAGCCAGTACGGTTTTGGAAATAATATCTGGATTTTCCAGCACCGCGGCGTGGGAATCGGACGAGCCGATCGTGGAGACAATCCCCTCCCCGACTCGCGCAATGATCGTCTCCTCGCCCGCTCCTCCAACCAGTCGTTCAATATTTGCACGTACCGTTACGCGTGCAATGGCGCGAAGCTGAATCCCATCCTTGGCGATTGCAGAAATAGGAGGCGTTTCAATGACCTTGGGATTCACGGAAACCTGAACCGCCTCAAATACATCGCGACCCGCCAAATCAATGGCGGTTGCACGCTCAAAGGGCAGGTCAATATCCGCCTTATCTGCCGAGATCAATGCATTGATGACCTGCTGAACATTTCCCCCCGCTAAAAAATGTGCTTCCAACTTGGGCGTTTCCGAAGGGATTCCAGCTTTGTGTGCGGTAATGAGCGGCTTCACAATCCGATCTGGTGGGACCCGACGAAGTCTCATTCCAACAAGGTCACGAAACAGCTTTAAGTGAACACCTGAGAAAATTGCGGTGATCCAGAGTCGTATCGGCACGAAGTACAACAGCAGAATAGCTCCAAAAAGAAGGAGCAGGATAATCACAAAGCTTCCTAAATTCAGTATACTTTCCATCGTTTCAGCTACCAGATTGTTGAGGAGAATTATGTAGGGAATAGTGTCCGTGGACACCACCTTTCTTGGATACCAGTTGTATACCGGTGATACGTATTGCTTTTGAAATAGATTTACACATGTCATAAATGGACAGTGAGGCGATCGAAACTGCCGTCAGGGCTTCCATTTCCACTCCAGTGCGCCCACAGGAAGTGACCGAAGCCTGAACCTTTACAGAATAGGAGAGATCATCAAACGAAAACGTGAGGTCAACTGCATCCAAGGGGATGGAATGGCAAAGCGGGATCAACTGAGCGGTCTGCTTAGCTCCCATAATTCCAGCTAACTGTGCTGTAGTAAGTACATTTCCTTTGGCTACACGCTCTTCCATGAGTGCAGCGTAGGCATCACCCCCCAATTCCACCACGCCTTCTGCCAATGCATGACGTACAGAGGATGGTTTCGTGGAGACATCCACCATATGGACACCATTATGTTCATCAAGATGGGATAACTTTGACATTGAATCACACAGTACCTTCGGAATAGGTTTTTTGTCCTAATTTTCGTACAATTTACTACACTAAAATCATTCAATGCACATTATATCTTATTTTCGGCGAATCAGCTTAAAAATTTATCTCTTCATTACTCTAATTGACAAAACTCATGTCCACAATCTCAACTCTTTGTGAATTAATTGACTCTGGACTAGACCACTACTCTGGTGTGGTCGCTTCAACGAAGCGAAATGGCACTTGGATCGATACCGATGTTGACCTTTTCCGAACGAATGTGAATGCCTGCGCTGCGGGATTTTATAGCCTGGGCATACGTAAAGGGGAGCGTGTGGCACTCCACTCAGAAAACTGTACTGAGTGGCTCATTATTGATCATGCCCTATTGTCTCTTGGAGCGGTCAGCGTGCCAATCTATACGACGCAACCCGAAGAGCAAATCACGCATATTGTTCAAGATGCAAAAGTATCTGGATATGTGGTCTCCTCCCAAGAGTTATATGATCGCTGCCCCTCCGACCTCACGTCCAATTCAGGACTAAACTGGATGGTTGGCCTTTTGGGTAAATTTTCCGAAAACATGCTCACGATGGAGGATTTAGTTGAGCAGGGTACAAAGCTCTTATCCGATGAGCCCGATCTGCTCCAGAAAACAAAAGCGGATGTGAACCGTGAGGATCTAGCTACAATCTGCTACACCTCCGGCACCACGGGTAAACCAAAAGGAGTCATGCTCTCCCATAACAATCTGACGACCAATGCACTTTCATTAGCGGAACGGCTGCCGTTTGATGTGCCAGCGCGTGTAATGTCTTTTCTTCCCCTCTCTCATTCTCTTGAACGTGTCGCTTCAAATTTTTATCTCTCAGAATCATGTCCGATCTACTTTATTGAGACGACGGATGAACTCATGGATGATATGCAGCATGTACGCCCAGCCCACATGACAACAGTTCCACGATTGCTTGAAAAAGTTCATGCTGGCATAATGGCAAAGGCGGCTGCAGAGAAAGGGGTTCCCGGAGTGATCGCCCGCTGGGCATTTAGGAAAGCGGAGCAATTCAACCTTAATGATCCCCAAGTAGGTCTGTTAGGTAAGTTGGCCGATAAGTTGGTTTACTCAAAAGTACGATCTACACTGTTCGGCGGGAACCTGCGTGCTCTGACCAGCGGTGGCGCAGCGCTATCTCCCCATGTTCAGGCATTCATCAATGGAATAGGTGTCTATTGTGGTCAGGGATATGGACTGACGGAAACATCTCCTGTGATTACACTCTACGAAAGGGGGAGCCTGCGCCCAAGATCCGTGGGAACAGCAATTCGCGATGTAGAAGTGAAGATTGCAGAGGATGGAGAAATTCTGACCAGAGGCCCTCATGTGATGGTTGGATACTATAATATGCCCAAAGAAACAGCCGAGGTGATCTCTGATGATGGATGGTTTCATACCGGCGATATTGGAAAGCTTGATGAGGACGGTCACTTATTCATTACGGACCGGAAAAAACAACTCTTTAAGTTGTCTACGGGCAAGTATATCGCTCCCGTTCCAATTGAGGTCGAACTAGCCTCTGATCCCCTCATTGAACATGCTGTGATCCTCGGGCCTGATTTCAAGTTCTGCTCGGCCCTCATCGTTACAGACGGAGCCTATGTCGAAAATGCGTATGGACCTGAACCGGGTGAAGATCTTCTAACAGAGGCAGTCCAATCTGTAATTGACAAAGTGAACCAGAGTCTTCCACCTTGGGAACAGGTTAAGAAATTTCACCTGATCAGCGAGCCATTTTCCATTGATTCAGGTGAACTCACGCCGACACTTAAGGTGAGACGGAAAAATGTATGTGCCAAGTACCAAAAAGAAATTGAGCATATATACGCACCTTAGATATGGAGCATATTCTGGTGCAACGGATGGCTCAGATGGTCGTATGCCCCGGCCTTAAATTGAACCTCAATAGATCATGAACCTTGATCTCACCTCATTCGGCATTGAGGTCAAAGATATCCGTAGAAATGTGGTCCCTGCGGTTCTCTACGAAGATGCTCTTCGGAATGAGCCATCGGCAGCAATTACAACTAGCGGTGCACTTGCCATCACCAGCGGAGAGAAGACGGGCCGCAGTCCAAATGATAAGCGAATTACCAAGGCTCCTCCAAGTGCCAGCGACGTTTGGTGGGGACCCGTAAACCTTCCCATTGATCAGCATACATTTGAAATCAATCGTGAGCGCGCTCGCGATTATCTCAATACTCGTGAACGACTTTATGTGGTTGATGGATATGCTGGATGGCATCCCCGTTATCGGATCAAGGTGCGGATCATCTGTGAACGGGCTTATCATGCACTGTTTATGCGGAACATGCTGATTCGGCTGACCGATGAAGAACTGGAAAGCTTTGAAAACCCAGACTACGTTGTATACAACGCTGGAATGTTTCCAGCTAATCGCCACACAACCTACATGTCTTCAAAAACGAGTATTGACCTATCATTCGAAGATCAGCAAATGGTAATCCTAGGTACTCAGTATGCTGGCGAGATGAAGAAAGGAATCTTTACCATCATGCATTATCTCATGCCCCGTCGTGGAGTCCTTTCTATGCATTGTTCGGCAAATCAGGGCAAATCGGGAGATGTAACGCTCTTTTTTGGTCTTTCGGGAACCGGAAAAACCACCCTGTCTGCTGACCCGGCGCGAGCACTGATCGGTGATGATGAGCATTGCTGGGCAGAAGATGGGATCTTTAACATTGAGGGGGGATGCTATGCAAAAGTGATTAATTTATCTGCTGACCAAGAGCCAGAGATTTACGATGCAATCCGATTCGGTACAGTATTGGAAAACGTCGTCTTAGATCCAATCACACACTCCGTGGACTATTCTAATACTAGTTTGACTCAGAATACCAGAGCATGCTTCCCGATTGAGTATATGCAGAACGCTAAGATTCCCTGTGTGTCTAGACATCCATCAAACATTATTTTTCTCACGTTTGACGCGTTTGGGGTTCTTCCCCCCATAGCGCGCCTAACCCCAACTCAGGCTATGTACCACTTCATTAGTGGCTATACGGCAAAGGTCGCAGGAACTGAAGTTGGCGTCAACGAACCTGTGGCAACTTTTTCAGCGTGTTTTGGTGCAGCTTTCTTGGTATGGCACCCTGCAAAATACTCAGAGCTACTCGCGACGAATATTGAAAAATATAATGTCCATACCTGGCTCATTAATACCGGTATGGTAGGGGATGGAGGTGATCGAATCCAGCTTCACTATACCCGAGCAATCATTGAAGCTATCCATACCGGTGCACTTCTCAACGTAGAGACCATTCGTGAGCCTACTTTTGGATTATCCATTCCGACAAGATGTCCAGGCCTCCCAGATCACCTCTTATTTCCTAAGGAAGCATGGTCTGACCCATCTGCGTACCAAGAGACAGCTAATCGTCTGTCCATCTTGTTTGCTGATAATTTTGCTAAATATGTCAGCAAGTGCTCGCCTGAGGTTCAGGCTGCGGGTCCTCAGAGCGTGTAAAGGATACCAGAAGACAGTTCACAATTATTGACCCTGGCCAATTCCCGTTGCTCTTTGCCCTTAGAGTCTGCTCCTCACCCTGCTGTCCCTCTCCGCTGCGGGTATTTCCCAGTGTCTCCGGTACTACGGACGACTCCGCACTTCTCGGTTGGATCACCTCAGTATTTATGTCAATGGCTTTCACTTTATTACCTGAGGGCCAGCACCCACATCATCAGTTTGAAGGCCTACTCAATGTTCACAACACATTCCGGCCTGCATGGTCGCTATGCTACTCAGCAGCCCGTTAAACCTCCGTACTTCGTACCCTGTCGTTACCGCATAAATACGCTAAGGTCGCTACCAACCGGAGCAGGTGTTGAAAGGGTTTCGCTCCCACCACAGAGAAGAGCCTTCCCTCAATGCACGGTGAACTTTCGCTAACCGAATCGTAGGGATATATTGTTTGGCCTTCCCTACATTTCCGCCATGCACCTCTATGACCACGACATAGAAGCCGTCTTCATCCAAGATTCGGCGGCAAAGCTATTGATATCAACCTGCATCAGATGCAAGCAGGTAGATTACGGCCATCCGAACAGCAACCCCATTGGTCACCTGATCTAGGATAACCGTTTGCTCATGCTCCATTACTTCATCGTCTAATTCAACCCCTCGGTTTACAGGACCTGGATGTAACACGATCATTTCTGGATACCGTTCCAAGTGATCTGCCTTTAGACCGTAGCGAGCACTGTATTCACGCAAAGATGGAACTAAGCTTGCACCAATCCTTTCTTGTTGAATACGAAGTGTAATGGCAACATCACAGCCATGTAGGGCATCTTCAAGATGATGAACAACTTTCACACCCAATTTTTCAATATGCGTGGGCATTAGCGTCTGCGGTCCGCAGACGGTGACATTAGCTCCCAGAGTAGTTAGTGCAAAAATGTTTGATCGGGCGACACGACTGTGTGCAATATCACCGATAATTGACACACGTAAATTTTGGAATGACGAGTAATGCTCTGAAATTGTCAATAAATCAAGAAGTGCCTGCGTGGGATGCTCATGCGCTCCATCCCCCGCATTGATCACTTGCCCGTTGATACAACGGGTCAAAAAATGTGCTGCCCCAGGTGAGCTGTGTCGAATCACGGCCATATCTACCTTCATCGCTTCAATATTCTGAGCCGTATCACGTAGAGTCTCTCCCTTGGATAAACTTGATCCCGAGCCACCAAAATTGACTAGATCTGCCGACAATCGCTTCGCCGCAAGCTCAAAGGAGATACGTGTTCGGGTAGAGGGCTCAAAAAAGAGATTCACAATAGTGAACCCGCGTAAGGTAGGCACCCGCTTGATGGGACGTTCAAGAACCCTCCGAAACTCCTTGGCCGTTTCAAGAATCAGGAATATTTCATCTGCGGTGTAAGATGACAGCCCCAGCAAGTGTTTATGTCGTAGGCGCTGCGAAACTATTTTTGTAGTTGCCTCTTCCATTAATTTTCTCCCCGTTCAACTAACCAAACCCCATCTCGGTCATCAATTTCGCGAAATTGGACGCGTACCTCTTCTTTAGCAATCGTAGGAACAACTCGTCCAACCATATCTGCACGGATTGGTAATTCATAGTGCTCTCGATCTATGAGCGTGAGGAACTGCATTCTGGCCGGTCGTCCTAAATCTGTGACTGCATCCATTGCAGCACGTACTGTCCTACCAGTGTACAACACATCATCAATCAGAACCAAATGTCGCTTACTTACATCAAACCGAATATCAGTGGATCGTATTCTACCACCACTTGGTCTATTGCGAAAATCATCCCGATACATTGTAACGTCTAGCGTTCCAATTGGAACCGTAATCCCTTCCAGCTCTTGAATGAGTGCATGCAATCTTTGACCGAGATATACTCCACGCCGATGCAATCCAACAAGTGCAATCCCATCATCGGGCTCCAACGATTCAATAATCTGTCGGGCCAGTCGAGTGACGGTCCGCTGTATATCCTGCGCGTCCATCAGACGCGCTTTTATGATATCTGATGGTTTCATACGTATAATCTAAGCATTTAAGAAGATCCTCTAACGCATAATGCTATGGGAAATCCCAATTCAGCTAGCCCATTACGATACTTAGACCCTGTCACGGTCTCCCGTCTCAAGAATATGGAGATGCGGGCACGCCTTGTAGTTGAGGGATTTATTACTGGATTGCATAAAAGCCCTTACCACGGTTTCTCGGTAGAGTTCGCCGAACACCGTCTTTATAACCCCGGAGATGCATTGAGGCATGTAGACTGGAAGGTCTATGCCAAAACAGACCGATACTATGTAAAACAATATGAGGAAGAGACAAATCTACACCATTATATTGTCCTTGATACATCAACCTCAATGCACTATCATCATGCTGAACAATTATCCAAGCTGAAATATGGTGCATATTTGGCAGCTGCACTCCATTATCTGATGGTCATGCAGAGAGATGCTACTGGACTCTTATCCTTTGACTCCGAAATTCGGACATTCATGAGACCTCAGAGTACGATGCGTTATTTGCGAGAAATTCTATTACATCTTGAACGCTTAGAGAAAACGGTTAGCTCAAAAAGCTATACCGGAACGGCGCGCGCACTCCATCAAGTTGCAGAACGAGTCCGGCGGCGGTCTCTGATTGTAGTGATCTCTGACCTGATTGAAGAATCAGAATCTCAGGAGAATATTATTCGTGCTTTGAGGCATCTTCGTCACAGAGGGCATGAAGTTCTTATCTTTAGAATACTTGAAAAAGAAACGGAGAAATTATTTGAACTTCCGAATCGGCCAGTGATCCTGCGTGATATGGAATCGGGGGCCGAGGTTTCACTGCATCCTGGACAGCTGCGCAACGCGTATACCCATCGTATGAAACAACTTACAGAGACTCTTAAACGTCAATGTCTCAAACACTCAATTGACTACGTTGAACTGGATACTAGCGTGACATATGATCAGGCTCTTATGGCCTACCTCAATAAGCGTAAGACGCTCCACTAGATCAATGTATGATGGAATTCAACATACCATCCGGGAGACTGCAGCATCCCTACTCCCTGAACTTATATGTTTGAGGCGAGAGATCCATCAATCTCCAGAATTGGCCTTTCAGGAGCATAAAACTTCAGCCCTGGTTTGCAGGGAATTGGAAAAATTTGGGGTCTCCTACTCCGGTGGTATAGCTGGTACTGGAGTGATTGCCCGTATACATGGTTCAATTCCTGGCCCAACTATTCTTCTCCGTGCTGATCTTGACGCCCTCCCGATTCATGAGAAGACCAACCTACCTTTCTCGTCAGAATATTCCGGGATCATGCACGCATGTGGGCATGATATGCACACTGCTTCGCTTCTGGGTACTGCATTTATTTTGCAGGATCTCCGCGAAAAAATTGCTGGAACAATCCGTCTGGTATTCCAACCGTCAGAGGAAAAGCTACCTGGAGGGGCATTGTCCATGATTCAAGAGGGTGCACTGGATGCTTTGGAGGATGAAGAAGCCCCCTCCTACTGCATCGCACAGCATGTACTACCAACTCTCAAAACTGGTATGTTGGGATTTCGGTCCGATACGTTTATGGCTAGTGCTGATGAGCTTTATATTCATATAACTGCCTCTGGAGGGCATGCTGCTCAGCCCGATCAGCTTGACGGAGACCCGGTGATTGCTGCTGCTCACGTGATTATTGCTCTGCAGAGCGTAATCAGTCGTAATAATCCATCTGATATTCCCGGTATTCTCTCAATTGGAAAGATCAATGCCCCTGGTGCGACGAACATAATCCCCTCCATGGTTGAACTCGAGGGTACGTTTCGTACTATGGATGAGACTTGGCGCGAATCTGCACACCAACGTATCCAACAGATTGTGACCAAAACGGCAAGTGCTTATGGAACAGTGGCAAATGTGGAAATTCGTAAGGGCTATCCGATGCTGATGAATGACACAAATCTGGCTGAAATCGGTCATCGTGCCGCCTTGGCGTATGTGGGAGAGAGCAACATCGTAGATCTTCCAGTTTGGATGGCAGGTGAAGATTTTACATACTATTGCCAACAATGTCCTGGATTGCTATATGGGCTGGGAGTTGGTCCATCACCAGATTTACACACATCCGAATTTTGCCCTGACGAATCAGCCTTGGAGATAGGAGCAGGGTTTATGGCATTTCTTTCTTTGAAAGCGATCGAAAATGCACATGATTGAATGATCACTGAATAAATTTGCGTAAATTCCGGGTTCCTGAATCTCTGGCGGAATGGCCCACATAATGAATAATGACCTTAGAATGTATTTTTTATTAGGCAAAACAATGATCACTTGATGGATAGCCCCCCCCATAACCGTACTAAGTTGAGTAATGTCACCAGTCAAGTCCTGCGACGGGTTACTCCACGAATCAAGCGTCTCGCCACTGTGATATTTCTTGCCAATGTGGGGTTAATTATTTTGACCGCATCAGTGATATCCGTGAATCAATTATCCAATTGGATGAAAGGTGCGCGTGAGCAGGCCCAAAATACCGCGGAAAAGACAGCTACTCAGATTTCGGAAGTTTTTGCAGATATTGGTGAAATTTCTATTGCGAGTGTGGCTCGGACTGCTGATGCTTCCTTGAATGCACCTATGACCGCACAAGCATTCGCAGCTGCATTTCTCGTAAAAGCTTCCGCCGAAGCCAATTATGATACCTCCAGGGTGATCCGAATTTTGACCTCCATTGTAGACGAAACTGTGCTTGATGAGTTCTGGATTACTGACCGTACTGCTTTCTCCTACCTTACTAATGTTCGTGGGGCCGACGGTGGACTGATTCCTTTCCAGTTTAAGATGAGTCCGAGCGAACAACCCCAAGCCTATAAGTTTTATTCTCTCCTTGATGTACCCCCTGATTCATTCGCTGTGGTGACTCAACCCGCCCAAGTCCGTGAGGTGGACAATGAAGTGTACAAGTTTGTTGGAACCAGCGGGGTAGATCATCAGAGGATCGTTCAGGTGGGTAACCGATTGGATTTTGGGGACAATGAACTTCTTAGCCAGACTCATGCAGATGCTACGGCTGACGTTTCGGCTGTGATTGAGGGGAACCTGTCAGCGAATATGCGTGTCATCGGAGTAATTCTTGATCATTATGTGACCGCAGCGGTTGCGGCAAATCGCAGCGTAGAAGATCTTGAAAACGATTTGAGTACAATAATCATGCACACCTCTGTCGGCGAAATCACAATCGCTGATCGTCAGTCCCGGGTATTATACTCTGAAAATTCTTCTGGAGGATCCCGGCTTACTTCGCTCCTTTATCCAGATGAAGTGGACAGTTTGTTGGTAGATGAATGGGTTGATCATAGTGGACCGAAATTTCACCGGGGGGATTCATCCCAGTACAAATACGTGACGGTGGCCCGACCAAGTAGCTCGTACATTGTTCAGGTGGGTCTTCCGCTTGTCCGGGGAAATAGTGCCAGTATCTTGAACACTGTGTATCAAGAGCAGGCGAACGTACTGGTGAGTGAAGGGTACCCCGAAGCGTTGTGGTTCATTGATGCGGATGATAACATTGCTGCTGCAGCTGAATATTCAGAGGTAGATGATATTAACGAAATGGAAAACGCTTGGCGTACCCCTTACGAAGAACGCTCCAACATTGCCACCCAAGTTATTGAATCTGCCACCACCAGTGGCTCCCCCACCAGTTATGGGCGGCTTGGCCTGTTGAATCGTGAGGAACGTGGCCTCTGGGTTGCAACACCCGTTGCAATTGAAGACAATGTGATTGGTACCGTTCTGGCATTCATTAACCTTGATGACGCCGCATCAGAAATCTGGAGTGGTCTCCAACAAACCCTGATCGTTTCTCTGTTGCTATTGATCTTTACTGCAATTGCCTCTTTTGTTGGAGCACGCTTGCTTACACGCCCAATTGCAAAGATCGCAAAAGCAGCACGTTTTGTTGAAAGTGGAGAACAACCTGACGAGGAATTAATTGCCCCCGTCCTTGATCGGGCGGATGAGATTGGATCCCTTGCAAGAGTATTTCAGGATATGACGATCCAAGTCTTTAGTCGTGAAGAAGTGCTTGAAACTCTAGTGGCGGAACGTACATCTGAGCTCGTTACTGCAAACAATGAGCTTCGACTTGCCCAAAAAGCCATTAATCAAGATCTGGAAATGGCCATGGCTGTACAAGCTGCCTTGGTCAGGGATGGAACCGCAGATCTGCGTGATTTTACGACCTGTGCACGAATGGAGCCCGCACTTCAAGTTGGTGGAGATTTCGTTGACTTCTTTGAAGACGGTAACTCATTAATTTGTGTAGTGGGAGATGTGTCAGGAAAAGGGGTTGCTGCTGCCCTTTTCATGGCTGCTTCCCAAGCTGCAATTCGGTTCGCTGCCAGCGAGGGAGGAGATGTAGCCCAAATTTGCCAAAGTGCTAACAATCGTATTTGCAGACAAAACCCGATGGGGCTCTTCGTCACCGTATTTGTTGCGAAAGTTAATCTTGAAACCGGAGAAGTAATGTATGTCTCTGCCGGTCACGAGCCTCCTTATTTACTCAATAATGGTGTACGTTCGACTGTAAGTGGGACAGGAGGAATTGCAATGGGAGTTCTGGATGGTGTTGATTATAAAACGAATATTGTTCAAATGCAGCCGGATGAGATCCTGTTCTGTTACACCGATGGTTTGACGGATATGGTCAACCTTCAAGGTGAAATCTATGGAAAAGATCGGCTTGAACATTCCTTGGATATGGCACCTATTTCCGATCCCACCGAAGTCTTAGATTATGTTTGGGAAGATATCTGTGAGTTTTCTCGTGGAGCTGCTGCTGCGGATGATCGAACTTGCTTGGTACTTCACCGAAAAACTTCTTCATTAAAACAAAAATTAGATTCAACATGATTAATGGTGACTTAAATATTCAGATTTCTTCACGCGTGTCTGAATTACGTGACTTAGCCGCGATGGTAGAAACTTTTGGCGAGGCCCACGGGCTCCCTAATCGGACAAATTTTATTATCAATCTTGCCTTAGAAGAGCTTGTTACGAACACCTTGGTACACGGGGAATTTAATGATGGTGTGGAACCTAAAATAGAGATTGACCTTAGTATTCAAGACAACCGTGTATTGGTGGTGGTGGAATCCAATGGTGGTAAATTTGACCCCACAGAAGATACCCAACCAGATACGACCAGCGAACTGCAAACCCGCCCAATAGGTGGGTTAGGGATCCATCTCGTCAAATCCCAGTCAGATGATATCTCCTACGAGTTTGTAGATGGCATCAACCGGTTGACTCTTGAATACAATATACCCAACTCAAATTAACATTAGATTCTGAGGCACACGAACTTATCTATACAATCTAAACACGTATTGAGGAAATACCATGGCAAGTACAATTGAGGTGAATGAAGAACGCGAAGGAGATATTCTTATCTTAATCCCCGTAGGACGAATAGATAGCTCCAATGCCCCAATGTTTGAACGAATGGTGAAGGACCGAATTGACGACGGTGAGACAAAAATTGTTGTTGACTTCGCCAAGTTATCGTTTATTAGCAGTTCTGGCATGCGAGTTCTGCTCATTGGAGCAAAAAATATTCGCTCCAATCAAGGTTCACTTGTCCTCTGTAATATGAGGGACAGTATTCGGGAAATCTTCAGTATTAGCGGGTTTGATACCATTATTCCCGTTGTTAAGGACCGCCTTGCAGCTCTGGATCTCCCTAATTCTTAGATCCAACTTAAAAGTACAGGAACCGCAGCAGTCTATCTTGTGGTTCTTAGCAACTTCACTCTTGGCGGTGTTGTGCCTTTGTGTGCAAGATCATGAGATAGATTGCTGGCATGTATGGATAGTCCAATCCCGCTGGGATCTGTGGAGGTTAGCATATTAATCGCGTTATGATCTGTCTCATGACTTGCGAACATTTGCAGACGCGTTACGGGAAATTGGTGTGCAGTTCAACGCAGGGGGATGCATGGATATATACCGACGATAGCAGGTCGTATATTGGGCTGAATAGACAGCATGAAGTTGTGAAGCACTCAACTCAAGAGTATATCAGAGACACGGTCTTCACAAGCGGGATTGAGTCCTTCTGGGTAATGGTCAAGGGGTACACAAAAGGACTTATCACAAGTTCAGCGAGATGCATCTGAACCGCTATATCCTTGGGTTCGCTGGACGGCATCTATATCTGTGAACTGGATATGATAGATCCGATGGTCAGTGTGGTTACGGATATGGTTGGGCAGTAGATTCGCTACGTAGACCTGAATGCAGATAAAGGCCTGTATTATAGCGCATGGGCTACGGCGCAACGATCGTCAGTCTGATGGCCGAACCAAATTGAAAGAACCGTATGCTGTTTCATGGAGACAATTCATAGTTCTTACATGCAATAAATAGCGAAAGCGTTAATCTTATTGCCACGATCCTCTGTACCTGTCGAAGTCAGGACTCGCATACCCCGTAATTGCCATAAAGAGCATGTCAGCGCGCCTGCAAAGAATCCTCTGGGGTAAATTGTATCAGGGATGGCACAGGATCAACACCAGCGTTTGAGTACAAATTGCCCCCTGATAGACACCAAGAAGATCGTCCTCCTTAAATAGATAAGCATCTCAACATTGGCGAGCAAAGATGGCTGGTTGAAAACCTTTTGATCGTTTCTTGATTTTTTTTCGTGTACATATCTGGAGTTCATCCTAATCATGAGGATACCCTATTTCTCCTCTGTACTTGGTCGGCTCATACTTTCACAATCGTAACCCCTGGGTTAACATCCAAACACTCAAATGTTTTATTTACTTCAACCGTTAGGTACTTATGGATTGCACTCCGAAGTGCTCCCGTACCAGTTCCATGGATGATTTCAACTGAGACTAAGCTCGTACCAGCACTCTGATTCAGTAATTTTTCCACTTCGGATAGTGCTTCTGATACACGAAACCCTCGTACATCAATGCTCGTCTGGGGAGAGGATCTATTCACCTTGCCCTTGCTGCGAAGTTTTTTTGTCCGAACGGGTCTAAGCCGCTCCACGGCAACCTTCATACGCATATTTCCCGCAGATACCAAAGCATAACGTCCCTCAATTGATAGAATCTCACACGGAGCACTCCCTGCATCAATGATGGCCTGCTGCCCAACATTCAGTCCGATTGATGGGCGTGGGACTGCTTTTCCTGGTTTCCTCCGAACGACAGGTCTTGTTGAATCAGATATGCTGTCTAGATCTACTTTTGTCTTGGCTACCGAAGTGGATAGACGAGATTCAAGCTTAGTGATTCTGTCTCTATAATTTGCAATCAGTGATTCTAACGAGGCCTCAGGTTCACCCAAAATTTGACGTGCATGTGATAGTACAGCGGAATCAAACCCCATACGACTTGCGATTTTGAATGCATAGGATGAACCGGGGAGTCCTTGTCGAAAATAAAACGTTGGTTGCAACGTTTCCTCATTAAAGTCCATAGATCCATTTTCAACCTCTTCAGCTTTGTGCGCGTAGGCCTTGAGTGTACCATGATGAGTCGTCACGATCGTGAGTGCACCTGAAGCGGTAAAATGTTCTAAAACTGCTTGTGCAAGCGCTGCCCCCTCAGTTGGATCTGTGCCCGTTCCGATCTCATCAACCAGCAATAGTACGCCTTTTGCAGCCTCATCACACATTTGCGTCAATCCAGCAATCCGCGCGCTGAATGTCGAAAGATCCTGTTCAATGGATTGTTCGTCTCCGATTTCGACAAGAATCTGGCTGAACATGCCAAATTCTGAGTCGGGATGCACAGGAATTGGGATTCCACATCCAAGCATTACCAACATTAATCCGCAAGTTTTCATAGCCACGGTCTTGCCGCCTGCATTCGGGCCCGTAATCACCAGTGTGCGAATTTCAGCTCCAATCGATAAGTTGAGTGGAATCACCGTCTTTGACTGGCTGGTTAAGACTAGTGCCGGATTCTTTCCATCTCGAATATCCAGTATAGGATCTTCTACTAATTTTGGAACGATCCCTCCGAGTTTGAGACTCAATTGAGCTTTGGCATGCAGTAGGTCTATTCTCCCCAATGTTATAAGATTCGTCTCAATCGCATCAGCACACTTTCTGACCCGCTGGGTCAATTCGCGCAGGAGTCTCTCAATTTCACGTCGTTCGTTTGCCTCTAATATCCTCACCTCATTCCCGAGATCAAGGCAAGCCGTAGGTTCAAGATAAACAGTCTGTCCAGTTGCTGAACTATCGTGCACAAACCCCTGCATTTTTCGCTTTGCCTCCGAACGCAATGGGATTACCATACGGCCTGCACGCATTGTCAATTGGTGTTCTGCAGCATACCCTTGCTGTATTGCATGGCTTAGTAGTGCGCGCAATTTGCTCCGGAGTGCTTCTTGACGCTGTCGAAGTTTGATTCGGATTCTGCGCAACTCTGAGGATGCAGATTCATGTACCTTTCCATAGTCATCAATAACCTGCTCTATATGCTCTTCTAATTCTCGCAATACCTCAATCGGGCGCACTACCTGGAATAACTCACGGTGATCTTCCTTTGAAAAAAACATGCGGACTCGACGACTTGCAGAGCAAACCTTTCTCACCTCGTTCAATGACTCTGCACTCAGCATGGCCAAGTCTGGGCGAGCCTGGGCGAGGTACGGACGAACATCAATAAAATCTTGCAGAGGAGGTGAACTTCCTCGCAGTAAGATGCCCTGTAGAATATCTGTATGTTCAAGGGATCTCCTGCGCACATCTGGGTCTGGTGAAGGATGCAGTGCTCTGAGTTCTTCTGTTCCCATTGGACTTATCAAAATTTCATCCAATAACCTGTACACAACACTGAATCCTAACTTCTCTGCTGCTCTGCTTGAAACCATTTAAACAATAGCGAAACTTTTTATTGTACTGCCCTTGAATGCTGTTCCAGGACCATCATCTACGAACTGAATGTTCGCATACTTTGGAAGATGAATATATCTCCCCCCTGTAATGCAATGGCATGAATGCTCTATCAAATTTAGAGACGTTACGCCTAAACCTGTGGAGAGCGCTCGGGATAATCTTTCATTCGATTCATTCAATTAACCCACTTAATGAGGGATAGGATTCTGTCTGTAAAGGACCACAAGAACCTACAAGATTCGTACCTTATAGTTGAATCAATTTTCCATTTGCGAATGAAAGGATTTTTTGTGCTCCTACTGACCACACTCTGCACTCCGATAACCCTTTATGCCCAGTATTCACTACAGTTCGGTGGCGCAGTCTCTGTGAACAATCAACAAATAATTGTTGGCGAAGGGCGGCAACTCCTTCTTCCAGGCAATGTTTTCATTTTCGACATGGCCGAGGATAGCACTTGGAACTTGGGACAGGTTCTTCGCCTTAGTGGAGAAACCGCCACTGGATTTGGTCAAAGCTTGGCATCCCAAGATAGAACCTTAGCGATCGGAGCTCCCCTCTCTGGTGAGACTTATATTTATTCTCTGTCTGATGACGGGACATGGTCTTTATCTGAAACCCTTGTAAACCCACATGCGCTGTTTGGAACCACCCTCTCGCTGAATGAAGATCGTTTACTCATCGGTGCCGTGGGGAATGAGTACTCAAAAGGAGGTGCTTACCTGTATGTCCGCCGTGAGAATGGCTCTTGGGAAATGAAGGATAAATTGATCCATGATGATGTTTCCGCAGCGGATCAGTTTGGTCAGACCGTTCTGATTCATAAAAATAATTTTGTGGTGAGTGCTCCCCGGTTGGACAACAGAAAAGGGCGTGTTTTTGTCTACTCTTATGACGAATCCTCCGAACTTCAAGTGCAGGAGATCCAATTGAATGAGGGAGAGGCGGGAGATTTATTTGGGACCTCCATTACATCCGTGGGTGATAATTTGGTAATTAGCGCTCCTGGACGCCGAGGAGGAACAGTTACAATTTTTTCAGAGGATGAAGATGAAAAGTGGAATAGAGTCCATACGATTGAATCCCCTGATCCTGATCAGGGCTATCGCTTTGGAGAGGTCGTTACAGGAGAGCAGGATCGTCTATGGATCTCCACTTCACATCATAATGAACGTACCGGTGGCCTATACTACATTGATCTATCCGATATGCAATTGTCCGATGTGCTCAGCCCTGATGCCTTACAATTTCGGAGTGAATTTGGAACCAGCCTAGCCACAGATGGCCAAATTGTAGCAGTCGGAGCTACGGGACAGGATAATTATGAGGGAGCTGTGTTTCCCCTTTACGTCACAAATGACCGGATCAAGGTTGGCGATGCGCTCTACAATATTGCAAGTGAAATCGAATCTGTGACCGGTGAAATCACCGAGTGTAAGAGTGGGACTGCTGGAGTATTCCCATGTGCAGAAGTTGATATGGTTTCATTTTTGACCAGACAGGAGATCGGTGCGCGGCGCGGAATTCAGGTGAATGATGTTTGGGGTTGGGAAGATCCTGAAACCGGACGTGAATACGCGCTCGTTGGTCGAACAGACGGTACATCGTTCATTGATCTCACTGATCCCTATTCCCCTGTTTACTTAGGAGATCTGCCAAAAACTTCTACTGCTAACCAAAGTCTATGGCGCGACATCAAGGTATACAGAGACCATGCGTTCATTGTGGCTGATGGCGCGGGCGCTCACCACATGCAAATTTTCGATCTAACCCAACTCCGTGGAATTACTCAACCCCAAACATTTACTGAAACTGCCCTCTACAAGGGTGTCTACAGCTCTCATAATATCGTGATCAATGAAGAATCAGGCTATGCCTATGCCGTTGGTAGCGATTCTGGCGGAGAAACCTGTGGTGGAGCACTCCATATGATTAACATTCAGGATCCTTTGCATCCTTTTTTTGCAGGATGTTTTGCAGATACTAGAACTGGAAGAGGTGGAACCGGAACCACTCATGATGCGCAATGTGTCACCTATATTGGTCCCGATCTTCAGTATCATGGCCGCGAAATTTGCCTTAGTTCAAATGGGAATGCCCTCTCAATCGCGGATGTGACGGATAAAGATGCACCTCTCCCTCTCTCCGTGGCTCAGTATCCTAATGTTGTCTACACACATCAGGGTTGGCTTACCGAAGATCAGCGCTACTTCTTCCTAAACGATGAAGGAGATGAAATGTCAGAAGTTGTTGAGGCTACACGCACACTGATCTTTGACATCAGCGATCTTGAGGATCCGGTATTGGCTAATGAGTATTTTGGTCCCTCGAGTGCGATTGATCATAATCTATACGTTCAGGGAAATATCATGTATCAGACGAATTACGTTGAGGGCCTGAGAATTATAGATATTTCGGATCCTGAAAATCCAATGGAAATTGGTCATTTTGACACAGTCCCCTATGGCCCAAATGATCATTCACCTGTACTCGGCGCCTGGAGCAATTATCCTTTCTTCAAGAGCGGCACGATCGTAGTCACTTCAGGAAGAGAAGGTGTCTTTTTTCTGAAACGTCGTCCGGTGGATATGTAGTCGGCAAGGTTTTTGTTTCTTATCTTTCCGCAAGTTTGGAACTAGATCATATATAAACGGTAAGTGATCGTTTCGTTTTACGAATCCACCTAAACTTATCCAAGAACTGACCCACTATTTTGCTAACACGAATGAAAGCTCTTCGTAATTTATATCTCGGACTCTCTCTTGCCACGATCATTCTGATCACGGCTATTCCCGTTACTGCCCAACAATACAAAGAGGATTTTAATTCGGCTCAGGAAGCCGCCAAGACTTCGGCTTGGGAAGTAGCCCGTGGCTTGTTTGCCGGTTCTGCTAATGGCGCGGATGAAGCATCTGATTCTGACGTTGCCCAGCGTGCTCGCTATGCTGCCGCACAAATTGATTACAAACTTGGAACCACAGCATTTAAGGCTGAAGATTATGCTGCTGCCTTAGAGCATTATTCCAACGGGGAAAGTATCTATCCCGCTTATATCAAAAATCAATATGGCAGAGGTTTAGCACTAAATAAACTGGGACGAATTGATGAGGCGCTGGACAGTTGGTTAGCTGTAGTCAATGCACCAGGAGATCGTAAAACAAGCCTGACTGCCGAGAAACGAATTCGCAGCCACTTCATTAGTCAGGCCTCTGCCGCACTCGGTAAACCCAACCCGACGCCTGCGGATGCGGACGCTGCATTGGAGGCACTCGTCTCTTTAAGTGAATACATGGAACCGGATGCGGATGTGCATTATTACACTGCTCTGGCTCACTACACAAAAGGAGAAGGGGAATCAGCAGTCTCCTCTGCACAGACTGCTCTGGAACTCCATTCTGGAAGCCGTTCAGATAAGGCCAAGATTTATTACGTTCTTGGCGAGGCTTATGTAAGTATCAATGACCGAGGCGCTGCGAGAGATGCTTTCCAGAATGCCACCTTTGGTACATGGAAACAATCAGCTGAGCATTATCTGGAGACACTCTAACCTCACCTATTTTGGCAAATTAGAAGCCCGTGGTCCGTTTGGGATTACGGGCTTTGTTATTAGTGAGTTCTAATGGATTCATCAAGACCTGTTCTTGGGACTGGGTGTATTATTGAAGATGATGTTCATCTGGGACCTGACTGTATGATTGGCCATCATGTCACCATTCGATCTGGTACCCGCCTCGGGACTGGCGTTCGGGTTGGCGACCACAGTGTCCTAGGGGTGATGCCGATGCATACTCTACAAAGCACCTTACATGTGACAGACCGGCAGGATGGACTCACCGTCGGCGATCACTGCCAGATTGGGAACCATGCTATTCTTTACAATGATTGCACGATTGGAGTTCATGTTATGGTTGCTGATTTGGCGACCGTGCGTGAACGGGTTTGGGTGGGAGACTACACCATAGTCGGTAGGGGTGTTGCAATCGAAAATGACTGTAACATCGGATCCCATTGCAAGTTGGAAACCAATGCCTATATCACAGCTCATTCAAAACTGGAAGATTACGTTTTCATTGCACCCGGTGTAACTACGAGCAACGACAATTTTGCGGGACGCACCAAAGACCGTCAAAAATTTTACAAAGGAGTTACCGTATGTCGTGGTGGGCGTATTGGAGCAGGATCTACGATCCTGCCTGGTAGAACGATCGGAGCCGATGCATTCTTGGCGGCGGGAAGTATTCTTACTCGTGATATTCCTCCCCGTGAGATTTGGATAGGAGTTCCAGCAAAGTTTTGGCGTATGGTTCCCTCAGAGCAATGGATTGATCGTCAGTAATCAATGAGTCTTCAAATGGTTGACCTCAGGGGACAGTACCTGAGGATCAAGGATGAAATTGATGTAGCACTCCGTGAGGTATTGGGCTCTGCCCAATTTATTCGTGGGCCAGTTGTTTCACGGTTTGAAGCAGCACTCGCCGGCTGTACAAGCTCTGACTATGCCATTGGTGTTGCCAACGGCACGGATGCCCTTCAGATTGCTTACATGGCCCTTGGGATCGGGCCCGGAGATGAAATCATTACTCCTTCCTTTACCTTCATCTCCACCGCTGAGGCCGCGGCTCTTTTGGGAGCTATCCCTGTCTTTGCAGATATAGATCCAAAGACCTATTGTCTTGACCCTGCGAGTGTTGAGGCATGTATCACCGCAAGAACACGCGCAATTGTTCCAGTTCATCTCTTTGGTCAATCTACGGATATGGATCCTATCTTAGCACTTGGATCAAAATTCAATCTTCCAGTGATTGAGGATAATGCCCAAGCAATCGGTGCTACGTACAGAGGAAAACCTACCGGTAGTCTAGGATCTATGGGTACATGCTCTTTCTTCCCTTCAAAGAACCTCGGTGCCTATGGTGACGGAGGTGCAATCCTAACCTCCGACCCCGAATTGGATTCCAAAGCTCGAATGATCATGAATCATGGAGGCCTTCACAAGTACTATAACGAAATGGTCGGCATAAATAGTCGACTTGATGCACTGCAGGCCGCAATTTTAGAGGTGAAGCTTCGACATCTAGACTCTTTCACTGATAAAAGGAGAATGGCAGCCTCCAATTACAATGCACTCTTTGAGAATACTACTCAAATCATCCTTCCTGATGAGGCTTCGTGGGGACGGCATGTTTACCATCAATATGTGATTCGTGTAGAAAGACGGGACGAACTGGTGAACTCTCTATCACAGTCCGGCATCCCCTATGGGATCTACTACCCTGTCCCGTTGCATAAGATGCCTGTATTCAGTTCGCTAAATAACCCGGTAGCTCTTCTCGAGACTGAGAAAGCCTGCCGTGAAGTCATTGCCCTGCCAATGCATACGGAGCTTACTCCCTCTCAACAAGAACTGATTGCCAATACAGTGATTCGGCATGTAACCAACCAAATTGATGCGTAACGTTCGTCTGGCACAAATTGGGGCAGGATACTGGGGAAAAAATCTGCTTAGAAATTTTGCATCAATCCCGTTCTGTCAGGTTGTTGCAGTTTGCGATGCAGATCCCCGTGTACAAGAATTCATTGAAGGACAGTATCCCTCAATAATTATTGCACATGACATACAGGAAATTCTGTCACGCGATGATCTGGATGGCATTGTGGTTGCCACTGAAACGTCCTCTCACTTCTCTATTGCTCAGCGTGTACTAGAAAGTGGTCGGCATGTATTCGTTGAAAAGCCCTTAGCAGAGCGAGTAGAAGAAGCGGAAATTTTGGTCTCCTTATCCGATGAGACAGGCTGTCATTGTATGGTCGGACACCTGCTCTTGTACCACCCTGCCTATAATTACGTAGAGGAATTGATTCAAAATGAGACACTAGGTGATATCTACTACATGTATAGCACCCGCGTCAATCTTGGCATCGTACGTAAGAACGAAAATGCAATGCAGAGTCTGGCGCCCCATGATCTATCTGTAGCTCTCGCATTCATTCAAAACTCCCCCACTGCAGTAGCTGTACATGCCCAAGCCTACTTGCAACCAAATGTATGTGATGTGGCTTTCTCAACCATCTTTTTTGAGAATAATGCGATTGCGCATCTCCATACAAGCTGGCTTGATCCACATAAGGTTCGGAAACTCACACTGGTCGGTAGTCAGAAGATGGCAGTAATTGATGAGATGGAGAGTACAGAAAAGGTGCGAATTTTTGACAAAGGGGTAAGCCATCCTGGATATGTGAGCTTTGCAGAATCTATGACCACACGAGTTGGAGATATTACGATTCCAAATATCCAGATGTCGGAGCCCTTATATCTTGAATGCTCTCACTTTGTTGATTGTATTCGCACGGGTACTGCGCCCCGCACCGATGCGCGGAATGGTTTGGCAGTTGTCCAGCTACTTGGAGCTGCCCAAGAATCCGTTCGCTCAGGTGGAGACAAAATTCCAATCAGTTCCCTGTAAATATGCAGATCACTGATGCAAGAGCCCCTATGTACCAATGACGAAATAGGTTTTGTCTCCACATGTAAATACTACCTACCTTGATCAGTTGGTGGCTTATTACGAGCAGGTTTCTTTTATCGCCGACGATCCCATCCGTATATGCCATGCATTCACAGATAAATCTGATCAAGAAGTCATTGGACTCTATGCGGCGACTTTGGCGTGGGGATCACGCCCAATCATACTGTCAAAACTTGAAGACTTATGTGCACGAATGGAATTCCAACCTTGGCGTTTCGTCACCGAATTTGATCCGACTCGAGACAGCAAGGTGCTCAGTACGTTTGTACATCGTACATTTCAGCCTGAAGATTGTATCGCTTTCACTCATAATTTGAGTCTTCTCATTCATCAATTTGGAAGTATTGAACACATCTTCGGTGGCCGACCCGATGCATCGGACACTCGCGAGGCAATTGAACGATTCAGCTCACGGATGATGGCTGTTCGTCCAGAGACTCCTTCAAGATTACAGAAACACTTATCACGTCCCAGTCGTGGAAGTGCCTGTAAGCGACTATCGCTCTATCTTCGCTGGATGGTTCGTTCAGGCCCTGTAGATTTGGGAATCTGGAATACAATTCAATCAAATCAGTTATTATTACCTTTGGACATTCATTCTGGGCGTCAGGCACGTACCTTGGGACTCCTTCAATCCAAAGCAAATAGCTTAAAGTCTGTGATGGAGCTCACCGAGGCATGCCGAAAACTGAATAGGAAAGATCCAGCACGTTACGACTATGCTCTCTTCGGATTGGGCGCTTATGGAGACCCGTTTATAGAATCATGACCGATCGCCTCACCGCTGAACCAGTAATTTGCCTCGTTTTTCCCTGTTTTAATGAGGAGGAAGTCCTTCCTAACTTACTCCGAACCCTTGAGTCTCTGGACTTGGGGATTCAGACTCGGTTTTTATTCATTGACGATGGTAGTCAGGATGATACACTTCCCATTATCCGGGAGGCCTGTAGTTTAGACGATCGGATGGCTTATCTGAGTTTTTCTAGAAATTTTGGACACCAGACCGCTGTCAGTGCAGGGCTGAACCATGCTCGTGGTGACCTCATTGCAATCTTGGATGCTGACCTTCAGGATCCACCCGAACTGCTGAAGCAGTTCATTGACAAATGGCGCGAGGGCTTTGACGTAGTTTATGGGATCCGTACAAATCGTAAAGAATCCCTTTTCCTCAGAGCCTGCTACAGCAGCTTTTATCGCCTGTTAAACCGGGTTGCAAACATTCAAATTCCCAGAGATGCGGGAGATTTTGCTCTCATGGATCGTAAAGTAGTGGACATCCTCAATGCACTTCCTGAACATAATCGATTTGTGCGAGGACTTCGAGGATGGGTTGGATTCAAGCAAATTGGTATAAAGTATGCACGCCCTGCCCGGTATGCTGGTACATCCAGTTACAACATCAAACGGTCAACACGACTTGCCCTGGATGGTTTGCTCTCATTCTCTTCCACCCCCCTAAGGTTATCTGCGTGGCTTGGTGCCGGATCCGCCCTACTTGGATTTTGTTATCTCATATATGCATTGGGAGTATTTCTGAGTGGGAAGGACCTACCAGAGGGTTGGACCTCTACGGTCGTATTAATCCTGTTCCTTGGAGGAGTTCAACTCATGGTCTTGGGTATTCTCGGAGAATATCTGGGGCGAATCTTTGAGGAAGTAAAGGGTCGCCCCCATTATATCCTAAATGAGCATGCTGGCTGGCTCTCAGAAATCAAATGATGCATTTTCATTTCATCCTCGTGAGACAGCCTGATCTTCGCAAGTGATCAGCCATCACCTCTATCTCGGGGGATTGGATATGTATCCGGTGGGCTACCCTAATCGGACATCCCACTCCTAGGAGGGAAGACTCGAATTGGTTTGATTGCGTGCTGTTCCTGATGCAGGGTTGCACGTGTGTCCACAATCAATCGTGCCCGTTCATGTAGATCTTCCCAATCATAGCTGGAATGATCCGTAGTAATCAAGACGCAGTCTGCCAGATTCAGTGCATGATTCAAATCGGAAACGGATACCATCTCTAACTCATCCAACATGAAGGCAGACACATAAGGATCGTGATAACTGATCTCTGCCCCCTTACTCCTGAGTAATTTCAGAATGTCCAGAGCAGGAGATTCTCGCATATCTCCTACATTTTTCTTGTAGGCTACACCCACGACCAAAATATTACTTCCTCGGAGAGGTTTACCTTCTTCGTTGAGACTATCCTGTATACAATGAACCCAATACTCTGGCATCGCGGTATTGATTTCAGTTGCCAACTCAATAAACCTTGCAGTATAGCCCAAGGTGCGTAACTTCCACGATAAATATTGAGGATCAATTGGAATGCAGTGCCCACCCAACCCCGGACCGGGAAGGAATTTCATAAAACCGAACGGTTTGGTCGCAGCAGCATCAATCACTTCCCACGCATTTAGTCCCAATTTGTGACACATGAGAAGTACCTCATTTGCCAACCCGATGTTAACAGCTCGAAATGTATTTTCAACCAACTTGGTAAGCTCTGCTGCCTCGGTACTTGAGACAGGAACAATTGTCTCAATCGCTGACTCATACAATGCTTTACCAACCTGGAGGCAGGTAGATGTGACTCCACCCATTACTTTCGGGGTATTTTTTGTAGTCCAATCTTGGCGGCCTGGATCAACACGCTCTGGGGAAAAGCATAAAAAGAAATTTATCCCAACTTCTAGCCCTCCCCCCTCCTCATGGAAGCGAGATAAAATCACTTCGGTCGTAGTTCCTGGATATGTCGTACTCTCAAGTATGACGATCATGCCTCTGTGTAAGTACTTGGCAATCGCATCCGTTGCACTGAAAATATGGGATACATCAGGTGCACCAGTTTTACGAAGGGGAGTTGGTACACAAATACTGACTGCATCGCATGTATCCAGAGCATCAAAATTACTCGTGGCGCTCAAAAAATCGCCCTTTACAAGTGGAGCGAGTCGATCGTTCGGTATATCCTCAATGTAAGAAATACTACGATTTACCAAACGGACTTTTTTCTCATCAATATCAATTCCAATCACTCTGAACTTTGCTTCCGCAAAGGCTACCGCCAGTGGTAGTCCCACATACCCAAGTCCCAATATCGCAATGCGAATATCACGTGATTCAATCCGAGCAACTAAAGCTTCATGCACTGACATGCTCATCTCCGATGTCCGTCTAAATTAAAAATGCTAATTCTCTTAACTTATTCACCACTAAATTAGAGCTTTCTTCAACTGTTTCCCTATCGGTTCTGCAAATTATCTCTGGACGTTCTGGAACTTCATAGGGATCATCAATCCCAGTAAAGCCTTTGATCAGTCCCGCCCGCGCTTTTGCATATAGCCCTTTCACATCCCTACGCTCACAAACCTCTAGCGGAGCGTCCACGAAGACCTCAATATAACCACCCTCACGCTCTATCCGTCTACGGTTGAGAACGCGATCTTCTTCATAAGGCGCAATTGGAGCACAAATCACAACTCCCCGATGCCTTACAATTTCGGAGGCGACGTATCCAATACGCTGGACATTTGTGGATCGGTCCTCTTTTGAAAAACCAAGCCCCTTAGTCAAATAGGTGCGCACGACATCTCCATCCAGCAATGTGACTGGGCGAGAAAGAATTTCCAGAAGGCGGGCTTGGAGTGCATTCGCGATCGTAGATTTTCCTGATCCAGATAACCCGGTTAAAAACACAGCAAATCCTTGTTGACCTCTGGGAGGATAGGTTTTTTTTAGTTCTTCAATCACACCCTGATATGAAAACCACTCTGGTACTTCCTCGCCCGCAGCGAGTATTCTTCGAAACTCAGTCCCAGAAATATTCAGAGCTGTCTCATCCGCAGCCACTTCATCAATCGGCTTATACGAGTTTGAGTCCCGTAGATAAACCATCAGACGAAATGGCACCACCTCAATACCCAACTCTTTGGTATGAAACATGACCAACTCCTGGGCATCATATGGACCATAATAGGGTTCTCCATTTTTCTTCTTGCCTGGACCAGCATGATCCCTTCCAATAATGAAGTGGGAGCAACCAAAATTCTTGCGGATGATGGCATGCCATAAAGCCTCTCGCGGCCCCCCCATCCGCATAGCTAATGGCAGTAAACTAAGTGTAGCTAATCCCTCAGGGTAGTAATCTAGTAACTTGATATAGCTTCGAACCCGCGTATAATGGTCTATATCCCCCGACTTTGTCATGCCAACCACGGGATGGATCAATAGCTCGGCATCCACATCTTTGGCAGCACGGTCGGTCAATTCTTTATGTGCCCGATGCATTGGGTTGCGGGTTTGGAACGCCACAATTCTGGAGCTACCTCGGGATTGAAAGGATTTTCGCAGTTCGCGCGGGGTATGCCGAAGATGAAGGAAATCATAATGCGGGGGCATCTTGATCCCTTCCAGACTTCCTCCCAAATAGTGTGACCCTACCTTTTCAAATAGATATTCAACCGCAGGATGTTCAGTACTCGTAGTACCGAACACTTTTTGAGACTCTATCCGCTTGTTTGGTTTCCATAGATCTCTAACATGCAGTACAGCTAAAAATAATCCTGTAATATCTCGAAGCGCAACTTGATCGTGCCCCTTAATCTTCGCTATGTTTGCTTCGGTAATGTCCAGCGTAATGGGCATTGGCCAAAGCGTGCCACATGAAAGTCGCATATTCTCTACGACACTCTCGTAATCACTCTGATTCATAAACCCTGAAAGTGGAGAGAATGCCCCATTGAGCAATAGCTCTAGATCGCATAGCTGCCGATCAGATAAAACGATGGAAGGGAAACTGGTTGACTGACTCTTCAGTACATCACTTCGCTCTTGATCAACCATGAGTTCCACAAGTGAACCACCATGGGGTATAGCCAGAGATGACATTAAATGGGTTGAAATTAGATGTGAAAATTAAAGATTGCCCTTTCTACTCCACAAATTGACTAATTCGTTAGGATAGGTTGATGCCTAAGAGTACACGAATAGTGGGTTAAACGGCCCCTCTACAACCATTTCATTGAAATGATCACCACCGCGGTGGTCATGACCAAAAAACTGATTGGAAGCCCCACGCGTATGTAGTCGCGAACCCTATAATTTCCCGCTGCCATCACCATCAGGTTGGTTTGGTAGCCGACAGGCGTCATGAAGCTGGCTGCTGCCGCCACAGCAACCGCCAGAATAAATGCTTTAGGATCTGTATCCAGTGAACTGGCCATCCCAAGAGCAACTGGAAGCATGAGTACTGCAGCGGCTTTATTTGCAATTAACTCTGTCAAAATATTTGTGCATGCATAAAGGCCAAACAATGCCAGAATCGGACTTACGGCTGCTAAGCTAGTGAGTGTCTCCGCCAGTCCAAGTGCTACACCAGTCTTCTCAACGGCAACTCCAAGCCCAAGAGCCGCGGCAATTAACAATAATACCTGTAGATCTAATGCATTCCTTGCCGTTCTAATTCCTATACAGCGCGTAGCGACCATCGCAAGTGCTCCCCCAAATGCAACCGTGGGTAATGGTGCCAGCCCCATGGCAATGCAAATGACCATTGCGACCAGAATTCCCAAGGATAGAATAATTTTCCTCCTCGGCGGCTTACCGTGAGATGCACCACGAGGGAGTACATAATAAAATTCTGAATGGCTGGCATGCCAAAGATCTTCAAAACCAGCTACTGCACCGACCAACAGCAGGTCTCCGGCTTTCAACGGGATGTCCGTCATGGCCCCCTCCAGCTTACCTGCCCTCTGTTGTACAGCAAGGACAACCCCACCATATTCAGACAGAAAATCTATCTCCTTGAGTGATTTTCCAATCAGATTGGATGTATCGCTAATGACCGCCTCGTACATTGGAAGCAAATTCGTAGTTCGCTCTCGGGCAATGGCTACCCCAGGTTCTAGACCTGACCGAAGCATCAGACTCTCAAACACAGAGAGATCTCCACTGAAACAAAGTACATCCATTTCCCCGAGGATAAATTGTCGATCCACCGGCATCACATGCTTCCCTCTACGAACTTGTACAATCGTTGCAGACTCGTCATCGGTATCCAGTTTCGCCTGATCTAGAGTCTGCCCTGCAAACGGAGAGCCTTCGGTAATCCGAACTTCAAATAAACACTGCTGCAATCTGGAGCGGGTAAATACTGGTTCACTCGCCCGATCTGGCAGAAGCTTACTTCCGACAAAGGCAAGAAAAATTAAAACGATGACCGCAGCTGGAAGCCCGATCAAAGAGAAATCAAAAAGCCCCAGCGGAGTCAATCCATGTCCTTCAACCAAACCAGCCACAACAACATTGGTGGAAGATCCCATCAAGGTAACCATCCCACCCGCGATAGAAGCATAGGACAGAGGGATCAACATTTTGGAGGGCGACATTTTGGACCGATATGCCCATCGTTGAACAGGCTGCATCCACATTGCAACCACCGGAGTATTATTCATGAACGCAGAGACTAATGCGGTCGGCACCATCATTCGCAAAAGTGCAAATGGCAGATGATGTACTTTCCGCAATAATCGCCATTCAATTCGGCGCAATAGCCCACTCTCTTCAATTCCAGCGGCTACTACGAATAGCGACGCAAGTGCAATTACCGCCCCGTTAGAAAAACCGGCGAAGGCTTCAATCGGCGTAATGATCCCTACGGCTAAAAGCAAGGCCAATGCACTCAGAAAAATCATGTCCGGTCTGGCAAGATCGCGGACAAGGGCTACAGCAATTCCAACAATTGTCGCAATAGTTAACCAGGCTTGCCAATCCATCCCTGCTTCAAAATATGAGTGAGAGATTATTCTGGTGTATCCCCAGGGCGGCCGATACTGTAATACTCAAATCCTCGTTCCATCATCCTGCGAGAATCGTATAGATTACGTCCATCAAATATGAGAGGATAACGCATCAATCCCTTGATCCGTGCGAAATCAGGACGGCGAAATTCTGGCCACTCTGTACAAATGATTAACATATCAACGTTAGTGAGTGCTCCATATGCACTCTTTGCGTACGTGATTGACTCCCCTAGTATCGTGCGTGAAGTCGTCATTGCCTCAGGATCAAAAGCGGTGATCCGAATCCCGCACTCCAAAAGCCCCCGAATAACAACGTGTGACGGCGACTCCCGAACATCATCGGTATTGGCTTTAAATGCCAAGCCCCAAACTGCGGCATGCTTTCCCTCAAGATTATTTCCAAAATGTGACCGTACCCGATCAACGAGCAGCATCCGCTGACTCTCATTGACATCAAGTACTGCCCGAAGAATTTTGAAATCGTAATCCTTACTTCGTGCGGTTCGCAAAAGAGCCACTACATCTTTCGGGAAACAACTTCCACCAAAACCAATACCTGCATAAAGAAAATGTCTTCCGATACGGCTGTCACTCCCCACTCCTATCCGTACCTTGTCCACATTCGCACCGACCCGGTCACACAGGTTTGCAATTTCATTCATGAAGCTGATCCGGGTGGCAAGGAAAGCATTTGCAGCATACTTGGTCACTTCTGCTGAGCGCTCATCCATGACAATTATCGGGTTCCCCTGCCGCACAAACGGCTCGTAGAGACGTCGCATCACGTCAGCTGCCTTAGTACTTGATGTCCCCAGAACAATCCTTTCCGGCTTCATAAAGTCGTCAACCGCAGCCCCCTCTCTCAGAAATTCGGGATTTGACACTACATCAAAATTTTCCTGAAATACCGCTCCCTGCTCAGATAGAACTTTGCGGACCTTGTCCGCAGTTCCAACCGGGACCGTACTCTTATTCACAATAATTTTGTAGGTGGGAGTGGTTTGGGAACTAAGCCAGGAGCCGATCTCGCTCGCAACTTCTAATACATAGGATAAGTCTGCCTCGCCGTCTGCATTGGGTGGTGTAGGTAAAGCGAGGAAGATAATTTCAGAATTCTCCAAGGCTTTATTGAGCGAGTTTGTAAAAACCAGACGCTTTTCACGTAAATTGCGATGGAGAAGTTTATCAAGATCTGGCTCATAGATTGGCATTGAGCCCTGACGTAAGGCCTCTACCTTGGATTCATCCACATCAACACACCAGACATCATTTCCCATCTCGGCAAAACAGACACCCGAGACCAGTCCCACATATCCTGTTCCAACGATTCCAACTTTCATGTAAACACAATGTAATGCGTATTGAGATCAATTCGCTTGTACGCAATAGTGCTGGCATTGGGTCAAGAATGAACCCTGATTCACTCTTTGAGATAAACCCATCATACTGCTCCACCGCAACCGATTTGACTTCTATTCGTAGTCTTATTTAGCGTATGAAAAATGGTTTATAGTATCATCATGGCCGGCGGAATTGGTAGTCGCTTTTGGCCACAAAGTAGGGAAGCCCGTCCGAAACAGTTTATCACTGTATTTGAAGAACAAACCCTCCTCCAGCAAACCCTGAGCCGTATGGCTCCTATCGTTCTGCCGGAACGAACTCTGGTTGTTACGCATGAGCGCTATGTGACACTTGCCTGTGAGCAGTTGCCCTCAGTTCCAAGAGAGAATGTCCTTGGAGAACCTATCAGTCGAAATACGGCCCCGTGCATTGCCTATGCTGCGATCAAGCTGCGCGCAATCAATCCAGAGGCAATTATGATTGTCCTTCCTGCAGATCACTTGGTGAAGTCTTCGGATCGCTTCATCGAAATCCTCCGCAAAGCGATTGAGACTGCAAAAGATCCTGGTGCACTAGTCACGATTGGTATTCAGCCAACGCATCCGGCCACCGGATATGGTTATATCCAGTTCGATCGCTCTGGAAATGAAAGTGGCGAAGCCTACCGAGTACGAACCTTTGCCGAAAAACCCAACGAGGCTACCGCGGAACGATTCTTAGACTCGGGAGATTTTCTTTGGAACAGTGGGATTTTTGTTTGGCGTGCTGATTCAATCCTCTCAAATATGCAAACCCATCTCCCAGACATATGGGCTGCTTTTGAGGAAGCATCCGAACATCTTGGAACTGATCAGGAAAGTCAAGCTATTCGTGTTGCTTATCAGAAGAGTGCTCGTATTTCAATTGATATTGGGATTATGGAACGAGCCAGTAATGTTCATGTGGTTCCTGGAAGTTTTGGGTGGAGCGATATTGGCGATTGGCGAGCAGTCTACGATTTAAGCAAAAAGAATCGTCATGGAAATGTCCTTCGTGGCAATGTGATCGTACATGATACCAGTCGATGTCTGGTGAACGCTAGTCAGCGCCTCATCGCCATGGTTGGCATCCATGATGCAGTAGTTGTAGATACCGATGACGCATTGCTGATCTGTCACCGCAATAGTACGCAACAGGTAAAGAATGTGGTGGACTACCTCCATGTGCACCAACACAAGGATTTCGTCTGATCCGCCTGCCATCATGAGACTCATTCATGAATCCCGAAATAGGATTTGGATTACTCCCACTTTTCACCTCTTAATTTGATTCACCGCTTTTCATAATCATGATACGATGACACTTATACCGAATTCCAAGCACTTATTCATCACTATTTCCATTCTGTTATTGTCCGTTTTGACTGTTCATGCCCAGAACTTAGATTCGTTACAACTTGCTGCCGAGCAAGGTAACGCCGAAGCACAAGGGCGTCTTGGAGCCATGTATGCGAATGATGAAGGCGTTTCTGAAAATGATGTTGAAGCCTGCGCATGGATCAATCTCTCTGCTGCCCATGGTTTTGATCTTGCGATTGAGTTTAAATCGGAATTGGCAGAGTGGATGACACCTATTCAAATCGCAGAAGCCCAAAAACTATCTACTAAACTATTTCGCCAAGTTGAATCTGCGAATCAGTGACAGCCAATCATATATGCTCCACTGACTCCCTTTCCCGTCAGAATATATATAATCCCCACCACCCAAACAATTCAATTTTCTCCCACGAGGTATTGCTCCTAATCACAGTTAAGTTAGTGCACCACGAACCTAAGTGATCAAGGAGATGGAAACCCTCCTCAACACACTCCAAGAACATGCGTAGAAGATTTATTATTCATGAGTTCACTCCAAGAATTTTTGTTGGGTGTTAGATCGCTTTCCCTTTCCCCTATGTACAACCAGATGTTCATTCGTTTTGCCGTCTTCGCAATCGTGCTGTTTCTCTCTGTTGCACGAACAAGTGCTCAAGATTTTGATCCCTTGCGAATCACCTTAAGTGAGGCGATCGAGATTGCCTTGGTCAACAACTATGCTCTCCAAACTAATCGCTTGACGGAGAAGGATGCCAGACTCCAAATTGCCGCTGCAATTGGCGTTGCCTTTCCAACTGTTGAGGGAGCTAGTTCCTATACGCGTAACATTAAAGATGCTAATCCTTTTGCGGGGAGTTCCGCTGGTGACCTCTTCTCTGGATTTGCCTTTATTGATTGGCTCGGCTTTAATGAAGCCGCGAGAACTGACGGGAGCAATCTGACGAACCCTATTACGCTTGCTGAATTTGCCGATCGGCAACGTCGCGGAATGGAGGCCGCGGGGATTATCCCCGCAGACCCCAGCGACAATCCGTTTTCGGTTGCAAACCAGTATCTCAACTCCGTCACGATCACACAAAAGATTCTGGATGCACCTAACTGGGCCAGAGTCTTGCATCCTGATGGATACAAAACCGCGCTCAAACGCGTTGCCAAGGTGGCGGAACGGCAAGAACAAATCGTGATTGGGCAAGTCCGTGAAGCATTTTACGGTGCCCTCCTTGCCGAAGAAGAAGCTCGAGTCGCATCCCAAAGTGTAGAAAGGACTCGAACCTCCCGTAATGAGACTGCACTACGTGTCAGTCGCGGGATTCTGCCAAAGATGGACCGCTTAACCATGGATGTTCAGTTAGCGAATCAGGAGACCAACCTAATCCAGGCACAAACTCGGGCCTCCAATAGCTTAGACCAATTGAAGTATTTACTGGGACTGCCCGCTGAACAGGAGATTGCCCTGAATGGAGCTCTTGAGATTAATGAAATGTCTCCGTACCTCTATGCGTCAGCGGCAGATGCTTTTTCTGATGCCTTGAAAGAACGACCAGATCTTGAAGAGGCGCAACTTGCCTATAAGTTCTCCCTCAATGAGTTACGAGCAAATAAGCTATCTCGATTTCCTACTTTCGATGTATTTGCAAATTTGAGTTACTCGGGTAGGGTTCCCGATAACCGAATGTATACAATTGCTGATCCCTCTAATCCATTCTCGTTCTCTCAGGGAACGAATACCTACTTCAGTACAGCCTACTGGCAATCTGCCGTCAGTGTTGGATTTAATCTCCGATGGACCATCCTTGATGGGTTTCAGCGGAAGCGTACCATCCAGCGAGCCGAAGTTGCCGCCCGCCAAGCCGGAGTAAATTTGGAGCAAATAAACGCCTCCGCACGGATGGAAATTGATATGGCCCTTCGTAGTCTTAATACCGCCTATCACCAGATAGGTAGTCAGGAAACGAATGTAGCAAATGCCGAACTGAATTATCAATATACCCTCGCTCGCTCAAATGAGGGAGTTGCCAATACTCTGCAAGTTCGCGCCGCCTCTGAGCAGCTTGATACCAGCAAACTTAACTACCTACGTGCAGTCCATAGCTTCCTCATCGCACAAAGTGCTCTGGAAGTCGCGATGGGGATCCCAATCGAAAAACAAACTGACATACAATTGGCATCCGCCGATATGTAATACATTACCCTTCATGAAAATCTACTACCCTTTGATACTTTTCAGTGTTTTCTGGTTTGCATGTTCGGCCCCTGCTGACAGCCCAGAAAACAAATTCAATGCCCCTGCCCCAGATGCCAAACATGTTGAAATTTTAGAACTGTCTCCCGTTGAATTCAATGATGTGATTGAGTTGACCGGTACGGTTGAGGCGAAAAAAGATGTTATCGTTTCAGCTAAAACTACCGGGACTCTCGAGAGGATCGTACCGTTAGGACGAGCAGTTGGGATCGGACAAGTAATTGCAAATACGGAAGATGATCTTCTTCAAGCAAGTGTTTCACAGGCGGACGCACAAGTCCAAAATGCAGAAGCTAGCCTGAGAGTCGCCGAGGAAAGTTATAATCGTCAGAAACCTCTCTTTGCTGATTCAATCATCAGCCCGCTTGAATTCACACGCCTAGAATCAACCCTGGATCAGGCAAAGTCTGCCTTGGCCCAAGCAACCGCTATATACGATCAAGCTCAGCGCCAGCTACAGTATACATCCATCATTGCACCGATTGCAGGTAAAGTGGAAGCTCATTATGTTGAAGCAGGTGAGCAGGTCGTTCCCGGCACGGAAGTACTCCGGCTGGTTGATACGCGCAATGTTCAAATCTCGGCGGGAGTTTCCGAGCGATACGCCGGGGATATTGTATTTGGCACCCCTGCGGAGGTGAGCCTCCCCACTGCGAACATTTTATCGCGTAGTGGACGTGTCATCTTCGCTGGAAATGTCATTGATCCCGATAGCCGTTCCTTTGAAGTCAATATTGAAGTGGATAATGCCGATGGGAGGTTGAAGCCTGAAATGATCGCTCAACTTGCGATTCTACGCACTACCATTGACGGTGCATTGGTAATTCCCGGGAATACGGTGACCAGGACCGAAAATGGTCTCTCCGTTTTTGTTGTTGAGCAGCATGACGGCAATCATGTCGCCAAAATGCGGACCGTTACACTTGGCGCTGACTATGCAAATCAAGTTGTCGTTGTGAGTGGACTTTCTGCGGGTGAGCAGGTTGTCGTTCGTGGGCAATCTACACTCGCAAATAATGATCTAGTGACGATTGATCAGACCTATTCCGAACTAGATGAGTCTGGGGTTCCTGTGATAGGAACTTCCCCCGAATCGTCTCCTCTCTAAGAGACCAAGAAATCATGAAAATCACCGAACTCGCGATTAAGTATCGGCCAAGCGTGGCAATCTTGACCATCATGCTGACCGTAGGTGGGCTGGTCAGCTATTTGACGATTTCAAAGGAGGCATTCCCTTCCATCGAAATTCCCACCGTCGTGATTACAACCATCTATCCAGGGGCTAGTCCAAGTGATATTGAGTCACTCGTCACACGAATCATTGAAGAGGAGGTTCAGTCGGTGTCTGATATTGAAGAGATACGCTCAACCTCCGTGCGAGGTGTTTCCACCATCGTGGTTGAATTCACAACCGACGTATCTCTGGATTTTGCCTACCAGAGAGTTCGAGACAAAGTACAGATCGCTAAGCCCCGTCTTCCCAGTGATATAGAAGAACCGATCGTAAGCGAATTTGACGTTGAAGATATTCCAATCATGAGTATCAATCTCGCTGGAGCTTTTACGCTTACACAGCTCAGAGAAGTCGCAGAAGATCTGGGGGATGAGATTGAAAAGAGCCCCGATATTCTTGAAGTTGAACTGATCGGCACGCTTGAACGTGAGGTGAAAGTAGATGTAGATATTCGCGCACTCCAAGGATATGACCTCACATTTACGGATCTCGTTGAAACCATCAACTTTGAAAATTTCAATACTCCCGGAGGGACGATCCGTGTAGATAGTAAGGATTATATCGTCCGAATTGATGGAGAATTCCGCGATGTCAGAGAAGAGATTGAAGGATTAGTCATCAAAAGCCCGAATGGCTTTCCCGTGTATGTGAGGGATATAGCCGATGTCTATTTAGGCTTCAAAGAACGTTCTACCTACTCAAGACTGCAACTGATGCAGGAAGAGGAAGGCAAACGCCTTGTCCGGCTGGCAGAGACCGAAAGCTACCCCGTGATTACGCTAAATGTGAAAAAACGTAGCGGTGCAAATATCTTGGACACGGCCGAGGAAATCCGAACCATCCTTGATGAATTCCCCTTGCCCATTGGAACCCAGATTGTAATCACTGGCGATCAAAGCGATGCAGTCCAAGAGCTCGTCAATGATCTTGAAAATAATATCATTAGTGGGCTGATCTTCGTGGTGCTTGTTCTGCTATTTTTCTTGGGTATCCGCACTGCAACGCTGGTTGGCATTGCAATCCCCCTCTCCATGTTTCTCACTTTCTTGGTCTTCCAAGTAATTGGTCAGGAACTGAATTTTGTCATCCTCTTTTCGTTGATCATTGCGCTCGGGATGCTGGTTGACAATGCTGTTGTGATTGTCGAAAATATTTATCGCTATCGCGAGCTAGGATACTCCCGATTTGAAGCCGCCAAACTTGGAACTGCTGAAGTGGGTAGCGCGGTGGTTGCATCCACCGCGACTACGGTGGCCGTATTTATTCCAATGTTGTTCTGGCCAGGCATCACGGGAGAATTTATGGGGTATCTACCCTTGACTCTCATCATTACCCTCTCCTGTTCTCTGTTTGTAGCCATTATTATTAATCCTGTCATCACCGGCTATTTCGTCCGTGTGGATACGGATCCAGGCATGCGGACTTCTTTGGCCCTCAGGACCAGCTTGTTTGTCTTATTCTCTGTAGTTGCCTTAGTCATTGGGCTTGCGAACTGGCAGACCCTTCTTGTGCTGTCCATTGCAGTGCCGTTCCTGATGCTTGCTCACCGATATGCTTTTAGTCCTATTACCAAGGGGTTCGTTGGAGAGGCCTTACCAAAATTAATTGTCTGGTATAGACAATTTCTAGGGAGCCAATTGCAACGCACCTATGAAGTTAAGGCCCCATTCCTTTTCCGTAAGAAATTATGGCTCAGTGCTGCTGCTATCTATGTGGTAGGTCTGATCATTTCCGTATTGGGTACATTTATGAGTACTTCGGATGGCCCCTCCCCTTTGACGGGTATCTCCGCTCTCTTCGGTCTGGGTGTGGTTTCACTTTTGATCTTAGCCGTCATTCGGACCCCAAACCCCTATTTAAGAAACTCTTTCTGTTTCGTCTGTCTGATTCTTGGCTTCGCTCTACTGGTGATTGGCCTCATTGTGTCTGGATTAAGCAATCCCTCTGCCGGAGCTGTGCTTCTTTATCCAGCTGCCATTCTCTT
The DNA here is from genome assembly GCA_965209015.1 of Rhodothermales bacterium. Taxonomy (GTDB): domain Bacteria; phylum Bacteroidota; class Rhodothermia; order Rhodothermales; family Bin80; genus Bin80. The sequence continues at coordinate 2,465,167 of OZ242367.1, forward strand.
TGCTACGGGACTGGTCATGATCCTGCTTCATTGTATTGAAATTATCTATCTCAGTGGCTTGGCTGGTGTTAAATTTGGTGGTTTCTTTGCCATACTGTCTTCGGTAATATTGGTACTAATGTCACTCATCCGGGGTGCAGAATTACAGACAATTCTCATTTTGCTCTGTTTACCCGCGATCATTATGATCATTGGAGCCATGGGGCACGTCATGAACGGCAGACTCCTTCCTCATCGAACCCGATTGTTAATTACCGATAATCGCGCCCGCCTGCTGGTGGGAGTCGCTGGTGGCTTCATTGCGATTGTCGGTCTGTTTGTTGCCGCGCCAACTGGAGTTGAATTTTTCCCCGATACCGATCCAAATATTATTACGGTTGATCTTGAACTCCCACTTGGAACCCATTTGGATGAGACCAATAATGTGACAGAGATTGCCCAATCCAGTATTAATTCTCTTTTGCAGGATAATCAGTCGGATCGAGATAACATCAAGAGTATTCTCGTAAATGTGGGAACCAGCAGTAGCGGAGGCGATCTGATGGGAGGAGGGCCAGGCAGCCCGGAAAGCTCCGTTCTCACCCTGAATGTGGTTGATTACGGGAACCGTCCGGAAACCAGCCGAAATACACTTGAACGACTTCGTGATTCTCTTCGGGGAATCCCTGGAGTTATTTTTGAAATCAACAAAGACAATGCTGGACCACCGGTGGGTAAGCCGGTAAATATTGAGATTACAGGCCCAGACTTTTCAGAAATTACTCAAATCACCGAAGAGGCTACAGCTTCTCTTCGACAGGCATCACAGAATAATACTATTCCCCTTCTGGTGGATATCAACAACAATCTCAATACAGGCCGCCCCCAAGTTCAAGTCCACATTGACCGTGAACGGGCTGCTCGCATTGGATTGGATTCTCGTAAAGTCAGCAATGTCGTTCGCTCCGCCATTCAGGGAAGTGAAGCGACAAAATATCGTTCTGGTGAAGATGAATATGATGTCACGGTTCGGCTGAAAGAGAGTCAGCGAGCAAGTCTTGAGGCGCTTGATGGTCTAACCGTCCTGCATGAGGAAAAACAAATTTCCCTTTCATCCATCGCTGATTTTGAGATCGGAAGTGGGTTTGGATCAATTACCCGACTGGACTTGAATCGTGTTGCCACCATCACTGGTGATGTAGTTGCTGGAGCCAATGGTGCGGCAGTCCTTGGGCAGGTTCAAGCTCACCTACTTGAATTGCAGACTTCCTTGCCTCCAGGCTATAAACTGACGTATACGGGTGAGAGCGAGGATCAGGCAGAGGCCTTTGGATTTCTTCAAGTGGCAATGGGAATTGGAGTTGCAGCAATTACACTGATTCTGATCGCTCAGTTCAACAGTGTTATTGTCCCAATCATTATCATGTTGGCCGTCTTACTCGGACTGATCGGAGTACTTCTGGGTTTGATTCTGACCCGTACCCCTTTTGGGTTAATGACCTTCATCGGGCTCATCAGTTTGGCTGGAATCGTGGTGAATAACAATATTGTCCTGATTGACTACATCCGTCAGCTACGTGACCGTGGCTTGGAAAAGCTGGAAGCCATTATTGAGGGTGGGGCTACCCGTCTTCGACCTGTACTGCTTACATTCTTGACCACTGTGATTGGACTGGTTCCTCTAACCTTCGGACTCAACATTAATTTTATCGGATTATTAACTGAACTGGCGCCAAATATTCAGTTTGGATCTCAAAATACTCAGTTTTGGGGACCTATGGGGATTGCAATTATTAGTGGACTAACTTTTGCAACATTCTTGACTCTTGTCATTGTTCCAGTCATGTATTCTGCTTTTGACTCCTTAGTCACTTACTTAAGTTCTCGCAACAATACGGATTTGCCTCAATCCTCCGAATGAGACCATTAGCGGATTTTGCTGATGCAAATCTGAGAATATTTGATAGACCACCGCCCAAACCTGATACGCGTGATATTTATTTGATTGGGATTTGCGGTACAGGAATGGGAGCACTCGCAGGGCTGCTCACCGAAGCTAAGTATGTGGTGAGCGGATCTGATAGTGGAGTCTATCCACCAATGAGTACGTTTCTTCATGATCTGGGAGTTCCGGTTCATGAAGGATACGCTGAGACAAATCTATCAACCCGTCCTGATTTAGTGATCACGGGGAATGCCTGTGTCCCTACCCATGTAGAAGCAACGGTCGTTAGAGAACAAGGGATCCCCCAACTCTCCCTCCCTGAGGCAATCCATCATTTTTTTCTGCAAAATCGGCGCAGTATCGTCGTTGCTGGAACCCACGGAAAAACGACAACCGTTGGAATGCTGGTCCATATCTTTCGATCTACTGGGCGAGATCCTGGATTTTTAGTGGGCGGAATACTTCAAGACTTTGATGAAAGTTATTCCATTGGTTCAGATCCGCAATTCATAATTGAAGGAGATGAATATGACAGTGCATATTTTGATAAACGTCCAAAATTTATCCATTACGCTCCAAAAGTAGCGGTCATCACTTCAGTAGAATTTGATCATGCCGATATTTACTCCTCCTATGAGGAGTACAAGGAGGCATTTGAGGCATTCGCCAATCTGATTCCAGATGATGGATTACTGGTCATCTGCGGAGATGACTCCGGCGCCACTCACCTGAATACCCACTTTGCACCCGTACTTACCTATGGACTTGGTTCCCAGAATGATGTAGTTGGTCGGATCGTTGAGTCGAATGAAATCGGGATGCGATTTGACCTAATCTACCATGGGAAAGAGCTCGGAGAAATGATGCTCCCCATGAATGGTGACCATAATCTTAGGAACGCATTAGCTGTTTGTGCTGTCGCATTGCACGAAGGACTGACCTTTGAGGAAATCGCACTTGGACTAGAATCCTTTTCAGGTATTAAACGACGCCAAGAAGTTCTTGGCGAACCTAATGGGATCCTGATCATAGACGATTTTGCGCACCATCCAACTGCTGTGGGCGCGACGATTCATGCAATTGGACAGCGCTGGCCCAACCGACGATTGCTTGCGGTGTTTGAACCACGAACAAACTCCAGCCGTCGGAAAATATTTGAAGATTCGTACGGCAATGCCTTCAAGGGGGCCTCTGTTGCATATCTATGTTCGCCTCCCTTTCGACATAATGACATGCATGAGCAATTCTTGAATATTCAGGTGGTGATGGATCATATTCGTGAATATGGTACTGACGCCAAATGCTTTGAATCTACTTCCTCTTTATTTGAAGATTTAGTTCAGGATGCAAGATCAGGGGATATAATTCTGATCATGAGCAATGGTAGTTTCGATGGTTTGCATCGGAATCTGTTGCATGCACTCACCTCACGCTGAAACGGAACATGTCGGGTATCATCGGACATATACTGATTTTGACTGCCTTTGTCAGTAGTATCTTATCCATCTTTGCATTTTACCAGTCTGCTCAGGAGGACCGACTTAACCGAGTCTTTTTTCGTCTTGGTAATGTGCTATGGTGGGTGATGACAATTTGTCTTGTTTGTGCATGGCTCCTTCTGATCGTTCTGATTGCCACGCATCAGTTCCAATATAATTATGTTTGGGCTCATTCGTCTCGGGATCTACCGTTTCATTTTTTGTTTTCTGCAAGCTGGGAGGGACAGGAAGGTTCTTTTCTTTTATGGATCATTATGAACTGCCTGATGGGGCTCGCCCTCATCCGCTGGGCAGCTCCCTCCTACAAGGCGGCTGTCATGACTGTTGTTGCATTTTGTCAGGCATTCCTTTTGACTATGATTGTAGGCATCCAATTGGGCCCAGTTGAAATTGGTGCGACCCCCTTTGCAACACTGGCGGAAGCAAATCCTGATGCTCCCATCTTTCAGTCAAACCCTGACTTTGTCCCTGCCGATGGAACGGGGCTGAATGATCTCCTACAAAATTACTGGATGGTAATTCACCCACCAATGCTCTTTGTTGGGTTCACCACCATGATTGCACCTTTTGCATTTGCTGTGGTGGCTCTCTGGAAGCAACGATACACTCAATGGGTTCGTCCAGCGCTTCCCTGGACACTCATTAGCGTGATGTGTCTGGGAATTGGTATTGCTATGGGGGGCTACTGGGCTTACGAAACATTGAATTTTGGTGGATACTGGGCTTGGGATCCAGTGGAAAATTCCTCTCTTGTACCTTGGTTAGTTGGTGTTGCGGCGGTTCACCTGATGCTCATCCAACGTAAAGGAGGCATTGGGCATAAGGCGGCCCTCTTTCTGTCTATCCTAGCCTATATTTTAGTAGTCTATTCTACGTTCTTGACACGTAGTGGCATCTTGGGAGATGCCTCCGTACATGCCTTCGTTGATCTTGGGCTCTACAATCAACTATTAATCTGGATTGTTGCAATGGGCCTGTTGGGCTTTGGGCTTTTTGTCTGGCGCTACCGCGAACTTCCCAGCGCACAGCAGGAAGCTCATTATCTATCCCGTGAATTTCTTGTTTTCTCTGGTGCTGTCCTGGTGACTGTTGTGGCTACTGTAGTGATCCTGGGAACCAGCGCTCCCATATTTGGAAAACTATTCAATAATAATCCTGCTACTGTCCCGATTGACTTTTACAATGACTGGACGCTTCCTCTGTCAGTGGGGATATTGTTCTTAGCTGGACTGGGGCAGCTTTTCTGGTGGACCAAAATGAGTGTCCAAAAAGTGAATCGTGTCTTAGCATGGCCCGTGATACTGGCAAGTTTGAGTACCGTCATTGTATTAATTCTGACTCCTTTTGCAGCTGGGACGATTTCTGAGGGTGAGAGTGTCTGGGAACGCTATGGCTATGGAATCCAATTGATGCTTCTTCTTTTTGTATCATTTTTCGCACTCTATGGGAATGCTTCAGTCCTTTGGAAAGTTGGACGGGGAAACCTGAGACTTGCAGGTGGAGCTCTTGCACATGTGGGACTAGGGATTATGGTCATTGGCGTCATTGCCTCCTCTGGATTTAGTCGGCCGATCTCTGATGCACCTCCAGATAGTGAGAGGAACAACTTTGTGGTTGAGCAGGGACAACCGGTCCGCGTTGCTGGATATCAGGTGAATTATGTTGGAACTGAGCCTGGGGAGCGCGGACATACCCGTTTTGTGCTGGATTTCACAGACCCTGGCGGGCAATCCTTCCGTCTCAAACCCGTTGCTTATGAATCCAATACAGGCCAGTGGATCCAGCATCCCGACCTGAAGCCCTACTTTGAGAAAGATATCTTCGTGGCTGTGACACCCCGTGAAATGCTTGATGGAGAGAGAGAAAATAATGAAGTTGATCTCCGCAAAGGACAGAGCACGATTATTGGAAATGGTGCCTACCGCGTCACTTTCACAGATTTTGAAATCGGAGTGGATTTAGCATCCATTATGAGCGAAGAAGAAGTGGAACGTACAGAAATTGCGGTTGGTGCGGTACTGCAAGTCATGGATCTGGACACAAATCTGATTGAAGAGATCATGCCTGTTTATGTTATTCAATCAGATCGTAGTTTGAACCCCATCGGCGCCGAATCGGGGGAGACTCAATTCTATTTTACGGGCATGAATGTTGACACAGGTGAAATTACGCTCCTCCTCGATGGAACGACAACAGCGGACTATGTCGTCGTACAGGCACAGGAAAAACCAGCTATCAGCTTAGTCTGGATCGGTATCATTCTGCTTAGTGGGGGATTTTTCTTGTCTGCATTTCGGAGGATGATGGATCTGCAAAGGAACCTTTCCCGACAATCCATGACTTTTCAGGCGTGAACCAACGCCTCCCGAGCGAATTCTCGGCCAATCTGTGTCAACTCCAGATACTCCCCAACTGCTTGGAGTAATTTTTTTGAGGCGGCCCGGGAAACGATTCCTTTGGCGAAGTCTGGGTCCCATGCCAAGTGTTCTTGTAGGTGATCAATCCGACATTCTCTTTCTGCCTCGGGGGTATTTTCGTGTTGCAGAAGATGGATCAGTAGCATTTTTATGGCAAATTGCCATTTTTGGCGTCTTCTACGCCCCCATACTGCAAGCAGTCCCTGTTTAGGTGCAACACATAGTAGAATTGCAAACTGTATCCCAACCATTGTTGCCATACATCCTGCTATTGAAGCATCTAGGTGGTGTGCAATCCAGTAACCTGCCACAGCAGAAGTCACACCTAAAAGAATACTAAGTACCAGCATCATCCCAAGCCGATTGGTAATTAGGTACGCACTGACGGGTGGGCCGACCATGAATGCAATGACCAATATTGAACCAACGGCATCAAACGAAGCAACTGCCGTCATCGATATCAATCCCATCAGCACATAATGAAGCGTGCCAGGTAAAAATCCCAGCGTTGCACAGAGGGCGCTATCAAATGTGGCAAGTTTCAACTCTTTATAGAACAGTAGAATATATCCTGCACAAAGTAGCCCTACGATTCCAGTCGCATACAAGGCCTTGGGTCCCAGGTCATATCCATTCAGTTGAATTCGGTCAAATGGCACGAACGCTAACTCTCCCAACAACACAGCATCGGTGTCCAAGTGAACATCGCCTGCAAAACGTGCAATCAGGATTACACCGATTGCAAAAAGAGTCGAAAAAACTAGTCCCATTGCAGCATCCTCACGGATAAGGTTGGTCTTTTGTATCCGCTCAACCAGATAAACAGTCAGAAGTCCTGCCAAGGCTCCACCAAGGATCAGGAAAGGGGAGGACAAATTTCCTGTCAGGAAAAACCCAACCACAATCCCCGGTAGAATTGCATGACTGATTGCATCACTCATCATGGCCATTCGCCTGAGAACTAAGAATGTACCGGGGAGTGCACAGGCTGCAGCAACTACAACGGCGACCAATTGAATTTCCACCTGGAACGTACTCATGGGCTTCTTTCACGAAGGAGTCCATGACATTCTTGAACGCCATCTGGGGTCAATGCCCACATGCCATTGGCGTACATCTGGACTAACCCTTTCCCTTCTAATGCACGTAAATGTCGACGGGGGGAACCAGAATCGGGACGGATGACATGCAAGGCAGCTTCCATATGTGGATATTCAAGGTGATCATGCTTTTGGGCTAACTCAAATAAGTCCAGTAACACGGCCTCACTTTCAAGTCTCTGACTCTGAACTGCCTGACGAACTCGCCGCCAGATGATCCCGCGCTTTGGTGCAAAGAGCATGGACAATACAACAAGACTAGTTGCACATACTACAATCGTTGGCCCGGTTGGCAAATTGGATGTGGATATACTCAGTAGTGCTCCTGCCATCCCGGAAATTGAGCCCAATACCATTGCAATCAACATCATGGTCCCCAGATGATCTGTCCACTGACGTGCAGCTGCAGCAGGAGCAATGATCATTGCACTCATAAGGACAACGCCAACGGTTTGCAATCCGATCACGATGGATATAACAAGGAGCGTTGTTAATCCTAAGTCCAATCCCCGAATGGGTAGCTCCAAGCTGTGTGCAAACTCTGAGTCAAAGGCTAATAACTTGAATTCTTTCCAGAATAATAGTAGAACAAGTAATGCCAGACCTCCCAGAACTGCCATTGTAAGGACATCCTCTGCAATGAGTGATGCAGCTTGTCCAAATAAAAACGAATCAAGCCCGGCCTGATTAGTATTTGGAAATTTCTGAATAAAGGTCAGTAACACTAAGCCAACACCAAAAAATACTGAGAGCACGAGTCCCAATGCGCTATCGTACTTAATTCTTGTACTTGCAGTTACAAGCAATACCACTGCGGTTGCCAACCATCCCGCAAGCCCTGCCCCAACCATCAAAATCAGAGATGCTTTACTGCCAGTGAGAAGAAATGCGAGGCCGATACCGGGGAGCGCGGCATGAGATACTGCATCACCCAATAAACTTTGCTGTCGCAGTACGGCAAACGTTCCAAGTGCACCACTCACTGCCCCTAAAATTGCGGTACCAAGTGTGACCATGCGCAATGTATAGTCAGCGAAGAGCTGTTCCATAACTATGCTCGGTCCTTTATGATTGCAATTCGTCCTCCGTAGGTAAGTCCAAGGTTGGTATCTGTAAATACCTCCGAAACCGGTCCACTCGCAATCCGACGAATATTCAGAAGTATGACTTCGTCAAAATAAGATGTTACTGTCTGCAGATCATGATGCACGGCAAGAACCGTTTTTCCAGATGAACGGAGGGTTTGGAGAAGATCAATGATCGCACGTTCAGTGACGGCATCCACCCCCTGAAGGGGTTCATCCATGAGATAGATACGAGCATCCTGAACCAAAGCTCTGGCCAAGAATACGCGCTGCTGCTGACCACCAGATAACTGGCTGATCTGGCGATGAGCCAACTCATGCATGTTAACTTTTTCAAGAGCAGCCATTGCAATGGAACGCTCACGACGGCCCGGTCTGCGAATCCAACCAAGTTGACCATAGAGGCCCATCAGGACAACATCTAGGACACTAGTTGGAAAATCCCAATCTACGGTACCACGCTGAGGTACATACCCGACACTGGAAGGGATCGTTCGGTATGGCTGACCAAGGATCCGAATCTGCCCGGCAGCTGGGTTGATAAGCCCCAGAATTGCTTTGATCAGTGTAGTCTTTCCGGCCCCATTAGGACCGACAACCGCCATCAATACCCCAGAAGCGACATCTAAATCTATGTCCCAAAGAACCGGCTTTTCCTGATATGCAACGGTCAGATCTCGAACTTCAACTGCGTTGACCATTGAAGAGAGCATTGACGATCGTATCAATATTATATCGAACCATCTTCACATAAGTGTCCGCTTCGGAGGACGGTCCTCCTAATGCATCTCCATACAGTATTCCACCGATGCTCACTTCAAAGCCCCTTGCTTCAACGGCTTCCTGCACGGCTTCAATACCTCTTGGAGAAATAGAGGACTCAATAAATATCGCTGGAATTTCTCGTTCAGCTACTAATGACGCCAAGTCCTGCACATCTCTTGCCCCCGATTCTAATGCAGTTGAAATTCCTTGCAGTCCCTCCACCTCAAAACCATAAGCTTTCCCAAAGTACCCAAACGCATCATGTGACGTGATGAGCACACGCCTCTCCTCGGGGACTTCGCTTACTTTCTGGGCTACATATGCATCTAACTCCTGGAGTTTCTCTTCATATTCGACAGCAAGGGAGTAAAAAAAAATTTGCCTGGCAGGATCAAGTGTTCCGAGTGCAGTTGCGAGAGCATGTCCAGCCTTGGCCCATAACTCTGCATCAAACCAAACATGGGGATCATGATTCCCTTGAAATAATTCTGATGGAATTAATAAGCTATCAGGAATACTTACCTCAGCAACTGCAATGATTGAGATATCCCCCTCCTGCATGCCCTCAAATACATCTCCCATTTTCCCCTCTAAGTGCAGCCCATTGTAGACAATCAGATCGGCCTCCTTCATCTTTGATACATCCCGAGCACTGGCCTTGTAGAGATGGGGGTCTACACCCGGTCCCATGAGCGATTCAACCACAACCTCTGAACCACCCACAGCGCGAGCCAGATCTGCGACAATACTTGTCGTAGCTGTAACCCGAATCGGACGATCAGGGAGCGGGGGATCAACTTGTTCTGTTGACGAGCATGAAACTAGTACCGAGAGTCCCAAAAAAAATCCCAAAAATACTCGCATTCTAAACAAAATTTAGTCTTGCCTAAAACTGCTTAACTCCCAATCTGTTGCCTATCCATTTCGTGATCCAAAGAGTCAGTTAATCGAACATCGCCAGCGGATCTTTTGAGCACCCCAGATTCAGCCCAAAACAAGTTATCCTCCAAGACGCGGGACCCGCCAAGATGTAACGATACTGGCCACAATACGAAGCCCAACGACACACACTGAACAATGCTTGATCCCAAATCAATAATGGTTCAGATTAGAGCGATTTACTGCTGAGGACAAGACAGTCTGCTATCGCAAGGATCTAAAACTTGATGATCGAAATGGGTTAGCAAAAGGTTCTATATTTTTTCGCGGCGTAAAGAAATTATAGAAATGAATTCACCATTTGGGCTACGTAATTGCTCCACCGCAGCTACTTCCGGCCCCGGCTGTACATCCGTAACAGTGACGTGCTGTACGAATTGCATGATCCTGCCATATGGCAAGATCAAAATTCTGAACATGGGGGCTTTGAATATCCATGCGCAGGTCAAGTTGCTGGTTGAAATCACAATCATATAAATACCCATCCCATCCAATGGAAAGTGTATTCCTGCACATGAGCCCCGCAATTGTGGCGGAATTGAATGCCTGTAACAGCCTGTTCAGGTAAAGCTCCACCTGATCCGTTTCCATGAGCCACTCCAGGTATCGTGAGATTGGCAGATTGTTCAAGGTCAGTAGTTGATCAAAATGGACGTCATGGTTTCGGATCAATGCTGCCCTCCACTCACTCTCAAGCGATTCTTGATTTCCCGAAAGGAATGCACCAACGGGGTTCGTAACTATGACCAGTCTGCGGTCAGGATCTCCGTGTCCATATCCGACTCGATTCAGGCGCTGTAATGCCTCGATAGATTTTCGATAGGTCCCCTGTCCTCGCTGGGCATCGGTACTTATTTTTCTGTAATGAGGTAACGAACAGACAACTTCCACTCCCCGCTCAGCAAACCACTCTGGGAGGTACTGATACCTGCGCGTTAGCAGGATTGTCAGGTTGCAACGGTCCATCACTCGGAGTCCTCTCTGAATACATTGATCTACCAGATATTCAAAATTCGGATTAAGCTCTGGCGCTCCACCTGTGAGATCAACCACTCGGACTCCGGTTTCCTCAATGACGCGCAAACAGGCATCCACGGTTTCCCGATCCATATTTTCATGGATTCGGTCGGGACCAGCATCCACATGACAGTGTCGGCAAGTCATATTGCATAGCTTGCCAAGATTGATCTGTACAATCTCTAAATTGGATGGTTTGATTCGTGGCCATCCACTGGAGGCTAAATCAAGTTCAAACTGGCCGCTATTCGTAGGCCCACCCGAGATATGAGCCGAATCCAAAACTTTGAGTTGTTCGATCGGGTGCGCCAACGGGACTATCCGAGAAGAGAGCGAGGTCGTAGCTCTGGGACTCAGAGGAAGCGTCTCAAGCATGATTCTCAACAGGATGGGTTGCAGGAGATGATCACATCGTCAAGCGCTTCACCTGATCAAGCATCTGTACCCCATGTACCAGAGAGGCGCCACCTCGAATAGCCGTGGCAACATGGATAGCCTCTGTCATCTGCTCAAGGTCTGAACCAGATTCAAGACATGCAGTGGTATAGGCATCAATACAGTAGGGACATTGAACCGTACTGGCAACTGCCAAGGCAATTAATGCTTTTTCCCGTTCGGTCAGTGCACCCTCTGCAAATACCTGATTGTAATACCCAAAAAAGGAGTCAGCCAACTCCTGATTTCCCTCAGCAATTTCTCCAAACCGAGGTAAATGAGAACGATCATAATAATGCTCCATGCTAATGGGAAGATTGTTAGAGATGATTAGGGTTTCCTGATGGCGCTAAATGTCAGACTTGCAAAGCCATCATGTTCGTCAAAAACTTGTAGAAAACGCATATCCAATAAGTCTGGTGTCTTGAACTCAGCTTCGGAGACCATTAAAAAGAAATCGCTCATGTTTGGCGCTCCGTTGATGCATCCAACATGTTGTTCAAGAACACTGCGAACGTCCGGAGGTAAGTCCACCAGCGTCATCACATCTGAGATCACCATCCTGCCTCTTGGACGCAGGACTCTGGCGATTTCAGAGATAGCTTTCTTCTTATCTGGTACAAGGTTCAGGGTGCAATTACTGATAACCACATCTACCGAACCATCTTCAATCGGGAGATCCTCTATATCCCCTTCCAAAAAGGTAACATTCGAAATTCCAACCGTATCGGCATTTTCAGTTGCTTTTGCGACCATAGTTGGAGTGATATCCACACCAATCACCTTACCTGTATCCCCCACAAGTGGCGACGCAATCAGTACATCCAGTCCAGCACCAGATCCAAGATCAAGGACTGTTTCGCCGGGTTGTAGTTCGGCATGATCAACTGGGGTACCACACCCAAGGCCTAAGTCAGCGTCCGAGCAGTAGCCTGTTTGATTGCCGTATGCGTCTTTGTCAGTCATACAGTACCCGGACTCTTGCATCCCGCGAGCGATTGCATCATACTTTTCACGCACATCGTCTTTTACCGTACGCTCAGATTCATTAGGTTCAAACATTGTAGTTGATCAGTTGGTGCATGCTATACCCTATTTCTGTAATGGTGTTCAGAGGGAGTTGAGTTCGGTGACGGAATATACGAATCCATCAGGAAATCTCAACGATTTTCTCTTGTTCCTTATACTGCAATTCATAGAGGGTTTGGTAGAGGCCGCCTGCGTCAACTAATTCCTCATGAGTTCCCTGCTCTCTTAAGAGGCCTTTGTGAAGTACCAGAATGGTATCTGCATGGCGAATGGTGGACAACCGATGAGCAATCACTAGCGATGTTCTTCCTCGCAGTACCCTCTCCAGAGCATGTTGGATAATATGCTCTGTCTCCGTATCAATGCTTGAAGTTGCTTCGTCAAGTACTAAAATATCTGGGTCATGAGCAAGAACCCGAACAAAAGAAAGGAGTTGCCTCTGACCCTGTGAAAGTGATACTCCTCGCTCGCGCACATCATGATCATACTGATCAGGCAGTTGCTCAATGAATTGATCTGCACCGATTTTTTTTGCTGCCTCTTTCACCTGTTCAAGAGAGATCTGGAGATTTCCCAAGGATACATTACGATACACAGATCCTGAGAATAGAAAAACATCCTGTAATACGAGCCCAATGCGCCAGCGTAGGTACTTGATCCGAAATGTGCGAATATCTTTTCCATCCAGAAAAATCTGCCCTTTCTGGATATCATAAAACCGCATTAATAGGCTAATGAGTGTTGTTTTTCCGCTACCCGTCGCTCCAACAATCGCAGCATTCTGTCCTCGCTTAATTGCGAAAGATACACCTCGAAGCACCCAATCCGGCGAGCCATCTTCAAGATTTTTATATGCAAACCAGACATTGTTAAAAACAATATCTCCCTCAAGTCGCATCGGGGGATGCACCGCATCTGTTTCGGGTAAGGATTGATCGTTATCTAGTACGTCAAAGATACGTTCTGCGCCGGCCATTGCACCCTGGAGCATATTAAACTGCTCAGACAGGTTTCGAATAGGTTCAAAAAATTGTCGACAATATTGGATAAACGCAACTAGAACCCCAATGGTGAGTGCACCACCAAGGGCGCTCACTCCTCCCGTCCATAATATGAACCCGATTGCAGCGGATGCGATGATGTCCACTGCTGGCCAAAAGAGTGAATGATAAAAGACCGTTTTTAACTGTGCGATCTGATGATCGTCATTGATTTTTTCAAAACGTTCCATCTCCACTTTCTCACGACCAAAGAGTTGTACGATCAGCATTCCCGATACGTGCTCTTGCATGAATGAATTTAGGCGTGCCACCTGTTTACGTGTTTCCCGGTATTGTCCTCGAACATTACGCTTGAACCACATGGTGACCAGTAGCATAAATGGCATCACACATAACGTGACTAAAGCAAGTACCCAGTTCAGGCTGAACATGAATCCGGCAATGAATACAAGCTTGAACATGTCCCCCATAATGACCACAATCCCTGCCGATAATACATCGGAAAGCGCTTCCACATCAGATGTTGTACGAGTGATCAATCTTCCGATCGGAGTTCGGTCAAAGAAAGAAAGAGACTGCCTCTGTACATGTCTAAAGACTCGTACTCTCACATCGTAGATCGCTTGCTGCCCAATCCACTGAGTGAAATACGTATTGATGTAACCCAACGCGCCTTCAACCACAATGACTCCAAGAAGAGCACAAATCAACAGAAATAAACCGTCCAGCTCTCCAGGAACGATATGGCGGTCAATGGCCAAACGGATTAGCCATGGTCGTAATGGGCCCAGAAAAGAAAACAACAATACCAGACAAAATGCAAGGAGCACCCAATGCTTGTAGGGCATGAGGTACCCAATGATTCGCTTTAATAGTCTCCGATCTAACCCTTTCCCTGTACTCATTCCAAAAAACGGTTCTGGCTTTTATTCGCTCCACAACCGAGAGTATATTCATGAAATTCCTGGGCTATTTCTGAATGAGGAAACACAGTTTTAGCTTCTTCTTGAAGAAGGGACACATCAGAGTATCTGGAACTGAAGTGGGTCAGTAGCAGCCTTTTTGATCTCGCAGCTTTCGCCACTGATGCCGCATCTATCGCTGTACTATGTCCGGTAGATGCTGCACGATCACGATCTTTCTGGCTGAACGTAGCCTCATGGATCATCAAATCCGTGTCCTTTGCCAACTCTGTCCCCGTCTCACACGGTCGCGTATCGCTGATGTATGCGAAGATGATCTTGGGTTTATACCTTACCTGATCTGGTGAGATAAGTCCACTTGATGTTGTTATATTTTCACCAATCCCCAACTTTTGGAACTGCGCCTGTGTCGTGACTCCAAGAGACCTAGCCAATTTACTGTCAATCTGGAATGTTTCACTCTTCTTTTCTACACGAAAACCAAAACATAATCTGCCATGATCTAAGGGGAGTGCACTCACAAGCACTCCATTTTCTTTATAGATTTCTCCATCCTCACAGTTTTCACCAAGTTTCACATGCTGAATGCGAAAACTCAACTCATCTGAGCGTAATCCAGGAATAGCCGCGAGGATATCATGAAATCCATAGGGGGCTACGATGGTGAGCGGCGAGGTACGTCCCCGAAGAGACATCGAAATCAAGAGTCCAAAGAGACCTAGATAATGATCTCCATGCAAATGGGAAAGAAAAATCGCTCGGATCCGATTGAAGCTGACTCGTGCCTGAAGGAGCCGAAACTGCGTCCCATCCCCGCAATCAAAGAGAAAAATATTGCGTCCACTGCGTAGCACATATGCAGATAATCCGCGATCTCGCACAATTGATGCAGAGGATGTTCCCAATGGAATTAGTTCCATCGCCTACAAAAGAGCCTCGAGTTCTTCTTCAAGTAATTGTTGCTGATACATTCGAGCATATAGTCCTTCGTTATCCATGAGGGATTCATGCGTACCCTGTTCCACGACTCGCCCTTCATCCAGCACAATAATCTGATCCACTCCCATTATACTTGAAATCCGGTGGCTAACGAGAATCATGGTATGGCGTCCTTTTCTTTCGCGCAAATGTTGAAGGATACGACTTTCAGTTTTTGTGTCTACGCTGCTGAGTGCATCATCCATGATAAATATCCTTGGCTCCCGAATCAGTGCACGGGCAATCGTGGTGCGCTGAGCCTGCCCACCAGAAAGTGTGACGCCCCGCTCACCTACTGTGCTGTTAAGTCCATCAGGAAATTCCCTAACTGTTTCCAGCAGCTCAGCTTCAAACGCTGACTGGCGAATATCCTCTTCGGATGCTCCTACCGTTCCAAAGGAGATATTATTTCCTATTGAATCGCTGAACAGAAATACATCTTGGGGAACATAGCCGATCCCTTTTCGGAGTACAGTAAGCGGCATCCTTTGTATATCTTGACCATCAATTTGAATATTCCCAGCTGTTGGTTCAGCTAAACGAACAATCAAATCAATCAGAGTAGTTTTCCCCGATCCCGTTCTTCCTACGATGGCAAGGCTTTCACCGGCAGGTACATTAAAGGATATATCTTGAAGTGCATAGGGTAGATTGTCTGCATATCGGAACGAGACATTTTGGAACGTTACCCGTCCGTCAATCCTACGAATCAAATGATTCGTATAGGGGCCATCTGAAATATCTGGATCTTGTTCCAAGACCTCATAGATACGTTCGGCAGAGGCACTAGCCCGTTGCATCATCGAAATCACCAGACCAAATGCAGCAACTGGCCAAGTCATGAGCGCCACATACATAACATACTCTACAATATTTCCAATCGTAATGATTCCTTCGGAGACGAGCCGCCCACCTACCCATACCACCATGATTTCTGACAAGCCCACGACAATAAGAAAAACTGGTCTCCATGCCGCCTCTACACGCGCAAGTCCGAGCATCCTCAACTTGTACGAGAAACTTTCTTTTTCAAACGCTTCGGTCTCGGTCTCCTCTCGGGCATATGCCTTCACCAATCGAATTCCTGCAAGTGTTTCCTGAACCCGACTAGTGAGTTGCGCATACTGGCGCTGAAGGGCATCACTGCGCTTATGAACCAGTTGGGCTACGATGAAAATCGCCGCTCCAAGAATTGACAGCGGCATGAGTGCATATAGCGTTAGTGTCGGTGAGATGATGAGCATGGCCGTGATAGCGGTAATCACGATCACAAGCGCCCGAGCAGAATACATGATTGCCGGCCCAATATAGCGACGAACCTGCTCAATATCACTCGTAGCACGTGTGATCACATCCCCGGTCTTTGTATGATTATAGAAGCTAGCAGAGAGTTTCTGCAAGTGGTCGTACAGGGTATTGCGCATATCGAATTCAATATGTCGGGAAGCTACAATCACCGTCTGGCGCATCAAAAATGAAAACAATCCGTTCGCCAGACTCAGACCAATGATAATCAAGCCAAACGTTAGCAGCGTCCAGAAGAAATCCCAATACAGCGAATGTTGGAGCGTCGTTGCGTCAAATTGACGGTAGAGTCTCTCAAACCTTGGAATACTATCAATTGCTTGTCGAACGACGACGGGAACTGCAATTGCAAAAACTGCAGAGATCATCGTAAATAAGAGCCCCGGTACGAAGAGCCGCCAATAGCGTATAAAGTAATGGTTTAGCCGGGAGAGTGATCGCATTGGGATAAATCTGGGGTATCTGCAAACGAATGCAGGCACATTCGGATCCTAAAAGCTACAAAATATTCTCAGAGGATCACCTGTAACCTGATACGTTATGAATAACCAACTTCGAGACATTTGCCTGATTGGAGTCCCCATGGACTTGGGGCAGGATTTACGCGGTGTAGATGTTGGTCCCAGCGCACTGCGGTATGCTGGACTTGCAGATCGCTTAGAACACTTAGGCTACAGAGTGATGGATCACGGTAACATTCCAACCGCCCTCCGTGGTGCACTTGCCAATCATGATGATTATGTAGAACCTATTCAAAACACCTGCAACCTTCTCTATGAAGAAGTTCGACGAGCACTTGCCCAAGGAAGTTTCCCCTTAGTGATGGGAGGTGATCATTCCATTGCCATCGGAAGTATTGGCGGAGCAACTCACGATGAACCTAAGGGTGTCATTTGGATTGACGCACACGCAGATTTAAACACGCCTTCATCCTCCCCCAGTGGAAACATCCACGGTATGCCACTGGCGATTCTCTGTGGATCAGGATACGAACGGTTAACTAATGTGGGGCGCCCAGGCCCCAAACTTCGATCCAAGGATATCGCTATGATTGCTCTGCGTGATTTGGACTTGGAAGAACGTCGTGTTTTACAGGAATCTGAACTGGGAATCTACACGATGAGGGACATTGATGAACATGGAATTGCGGAGGTGACCAAATCTGCGCTAAAACAACTCGGCCATCATGACAGACTTCATGTTAGCTTTGATGTAGACAGCCTTGACCCTCATTTTGCCCCAGGGGTTGGAACTCCGGTGGATGGTGGACTGAATCCGAGGGAAGCTCACCTCTTGATGGAATTGATTGCTGAGGACGGTAGACTCTCATCGGCTGAAATCGTTGAAATCAACCCCATAATTGATGAACATAACCGCACGGCAGAATTGGCTGCCGGACTCTTAGCATCCCTATTGGGAAAAACGATCATCTAGATGGTCACATGTACACTGTCCGATACATTCTTCTGAATGAATTCTCTTCTTTCACCGATTCGGACGGTCATCCCTTGGCGCTCTCTCTTGATGATATGAACCACACATCCCGGCATCAGACCAATCTGTTCTAAGAAATACAAGATTGTTGGATCCGAATCGGATAAGTGATGGATATTCAGAGGGTGATTGGAGGGTGCATCGGAGAGCGTACTTGTTTCCGGACGAACCATCTTCAAGTCCCGTGTTGGAATTGGATGTCCATGGGGGTCCTGTGTGGGATATCCCAGGAGAGCATCAATGCGTTGCTCAAAATCCTCTGATATGTGATGCTCTAGGTGTTCCGCCTCATCATGCATTTTTTCCCATGAGTAGCCCATGATTTCGCGGAGATAGGTTTCCAGGAGTCGATGGTGTCGAATAATTTCCAGTGCAATTTTCTTTCCTGCAGCTGTAAGCGTTACCCCTTTGTAGGATTCATGAACGACCAACTGCATCTGATCCAACCGTTTGATCATTCCTGTAACGGACGCTGCGGACACATTCATTGCACGCGCGATATCTGTGGTTGTCACCACAGGATTCTCTTCCTGTATGGTGAAAATCACTTTGAGATAATCCTGAATCGCTTGACTCAGCATGAGTATAGGAACCCTTGACGGATCGTTCCAACCGTCAAGTTAGGCGAAAGTCCCTCCAAACGTCAACGTTTATCCCGAGACCCCAGAAGGTTGAATCATGGTTGACTTGGTGAGACAGTGTAAAGTACATATTCTGAAATGGCAAGTTGAAGTCAAGATTCTAGGACAAGCACTGTACGAAATCTCAAAAAAGAGAGACGGTAGTTCTTTTTTACGAATCGGAGTAATACTCACTGAGTATCGGACGACTGAGTCTCCCTTTTTGGGGGCGTGTTCCACCTCTGGATCGATTTAAAAACAAACCCAATTGGCATTCCGTGACAATCTCAGTTTGAAATGGGTTTTGGGCTATTCCGTAATCAGATCTGAATACATACTAGCTCATCTCTTAAACTTTCTCATCCATACTTCATCTGATACACCTTGATTGAGTATGTTTCTGTGACTGACTATCGTCAATCCAGAAACTGTAAAGAGTATGAGCAAATTGATCGCTGTCCAGACACTCGTCCACATAAAATTGAGGCATGCTATCCGGCGGCATAGATCAGGGCATCCTCAACTTTCTTGGGGCTAATTCCACAGCCATTTGCAACATCTATTGAAAATTCCCCAGTCTAAGACATACTATGGACTACCTCAACAGATATACCCATTCCCGTGATCGTATGATCGTAGGTTGTCCAAACCGAATTCGCAGGTTAATCCTAGCATTCTTACTTGAATTTCGGTTAGGAATCCATGGATAGAGTACATCCGGGAGACACTCTTTCCCGAATTCAATTCGTTTGATATATTCTCCAATAAGATCTTCTGCCCTAACTTGCCCATAACGCAATGCACTAAATAATAGGGTCTACAGCTTTTTAAGTGGGCAAGGCCCTGGAATTAGGATGAACGGTCATGAGATGGATTAGGTTCAGAGTCGATTTTGATGTTTATTTTATGGGTAGATACACGCTCCATTTTCATTAACCAATCAACCAATTGATCGATTCATGGCGATACAAATTCAAGATCTTAGTGAGCTCTTCGGTATAGGCTCTTCGTGGGAGGTATCGGAGATCACCTATGATTCCGAGGAGTTGACGGCGGAGATCCATGTCATCTATTCAGAGGATTTGGTGTTACGTTGTCCCGAGTGTGGGAAGGCCTGTCCGGGTTACGACCATCGTCGTCGGAAGTGGCGTCATACGCGAATCTGTGACTATCACACGCATGTGGTAGCAAGGGTTCCTCGCGTGCAGTGTTCGGAGCATGGGATCAAGACGGTATCGGTGCCATGGGCGGATGCGCGGGTGCAGTTTACGACCGGATTTGAGGCGCGTGTGATTGACTGGTCCGAGGATGCGGGCAGTCTATCCACGGTGGCCACTCGACTGAAGGTGAGTTGGAGAATGATCTCCAATATCATGGAACGTGCGGTCAAGCGAGGGCTTGCTCGTAGAGAGAAAGAGAAGACGGAACACATCTGTGTGGATGAAATTGCCTTTACAAAAGGGCACAACTACGTTACGATAGTGGGGAATCCGAAAACGGGGCATGTATTGCATGTCGCGGATGAACGGAAGAAAGAAAGTCTGGAAAGCTATTCGGCGAAGTACTTCGCCCAGTCTTCTCGTTCCCCTGCGCAACTGAAAGCCCTCAAAAGCTTGAGTATGGATATGTGGCCCGCGTTCATCTCCGCTACACTCAAATGGGTTCCTGACGCAGAAACAAAGATTGCATTTGATCGCTTTCATGTAGCCAGATATATAGGAGGTGCAGTAGATAAAGTTCGGAAACAGGAGAATCGAGAATTACGGAAGGAAGGGAGTCTGGATCTCACAGGGACCAAGTATGTATGGCTGACCAATCCGCAGAATATGTCGGTCAAGCAAAAGAAACGATTCCAAGCGTTAAAGAAGAGTTCGCTGAGAACGGCTCGGGCTTGGGCAATCAAAGACCTGTCCCAGAGACTCTGGCACTATAAGAGTCGAACGTGGGCACGCAAAGGTTGGACGCGCTGGTTGAGTTGGGCCATGCGCTGTAGACTTGCTCCCATGAAAGAGGCCGCGAAGACCGTCAAAAAACATCTATGGGGGATCATCAATGCCATTGTTCTCAAAGTCAGCAATGGGCCAGCGGAAAGTATCAATAGTAGGATCAAAAGCATCAAGGTCCGTGCCCGGGGATACCGAAATAAACAGCGGTTCGCCACTGCGATTTACTTCTATCTCGGAGGGTTGGATATGTATCCAGAAGGCTACCGAAATCAATTAACCCACTCTTAAGTGCGAAGAGCCTAATAATAATCCCCTCATGTGCTCAGAATAAACCTCGGTTCCGACATGGATCCCAGGATTAAGAAGTGGATAAGTGATATTCATTTCCCGTTGGAGATAAGTTATGGCTTGCCTGATTTTGGGTAGACCTAACTTATTGCTCATATAAGAAATGGCAAAGGCCTTGGAGAGCTGCAGAAAACTTAGTATTCTATCATCTCTGGAAGTAGAGATAACTGCTCCTCTATGGTTGGTTTTCAGCCATGAGTACAATGTAGAGTACGGCATCCTCGATGCTGTATTGCGTAATCTTGTACCGTTTCAGAATCATCATTAACCAGATGAGTACAATGTAGAGTACGGCATCCTCGATGCTGTGCCACATCTCGGCGGGAAGATAGGAGGTACTCCTGAGCAGAAACACCCTCGTAGATCATACTGCCTGGCTTAATAGCGAATCACTGATGGTTGAGGAGTTCTGCTTAATTTTGGGTTTCAGCAAAAAATGAACGTTAATTTAAACCTTCAACGGATCGGATGGGAGATGTCGTTCCATTCATCTCTGGTATCGGTAGATATCCGAAGATCCATATCTTTTTAGTGACATTCCGAGATGGGTTGTTTCACAATAATCATTCAATCGGTCATCTGTGGCATCCCTGTCCCCTCCGGCTCAAATCACGAGTGCTTTTAGTCTGAAATCCCTCAAAATTTCTTAGCCGTAACTTTAAATTTTAATTATCGTTGATCAACAAATTTCACTTGATTGCAGAGCATCTCCTACCCAATGCCCCAATCCTACAAATTACTTATTACTCGGGATGGTAGCCGTACGCTTTACAGTCAGCAATCTCAGCAATCCTTCCACTCAATGCATGGGGCATTGACAGAATCCATACATGTGTTCCTTGAAGGTGCCAAGATTTCAGAGTTGTTCCAATCAACAAGTAAAGTTGCCATTCTTGAGATTGGATTCGGTACCGGACTAAATTGGCTACTAACTACGTCATTGGCGCTTGATTACCGTGTAGAGGTAGCGTACACTGCAATTGATCAAGAAATCCCACCTGCTGATCTGTTCAATGAGTTAGACTACGGAAATCTAATTGGAATCCCTTCGGTAGCAGCCCTACTGACTCGCTGGCGGCAAACCTTCGGATCCCATGTTCCCCCAGGCTCGTACCATGTACCAATTAAAGACGAGAGTAGTCTGAATTTATTGATTGGCAATGCAACCAATATTATCCCAGACTCTCCCAATTTATTTGATCGTATCTATCTGGATGCATTTGATCCGAAAGTGAATCCAGATCTGTGGAGTCCCGAATTTATACAACGATTATACGATTGCTTACAGGATGGTGGAGGCCTTGCAACCTATTCAGCCGCTGGTCATGTCCGAAGAACACTGGAAGCAAGTGGCTTTACCGTGATTCGTCGCCCCGGCCCTCCTGGAAAAAGAGAGGTGCTCTCGGCATGGAAGCCCAAGCTCAAGGATCCCTGATTATTATCTCTCCGTTCGAATTCAGCGTGACCTGCTGACCACTTTTGAACATTTGAAAAGTATCTGATTCCAACATGATGATTGGAATCGGTTTATGATATAACTCCTCAGCTACCACTGAGGCAAGTACCAAAAATGAGTCTACCTGATTTATAATTATGGCTTTTGGAGCCGTCCCCCTACGAACCGCTTCAAGTAATACCGAAGTGGTGGTACTGGATCCTCTGGATGCCGGAATTGCGAGGATACGATTCTTTGCAATCTTCCCCGATAACGAATGTCGGCGATCAATCACTTCTCCAGAAAACTGACTATAGCCGCCCCAAAAGCTGAGTGGGCTACTGCTGGCAAGAAGAGCTCCTGAAGCTGATCCACCCACCAGCACATGGCCTTGAATTACTTGTTCCATTCTGTTGAATTGACATGAATTTTCCCCATCACAGCTGACTGTACACAATCTTTGAGTGATCCATATACCACTTGTGTCCCCAGTAAGCCCGGTGCATAGTAGGCATACTTTGGAGAGTTGGTCATTAATACTTTGACCGAACTTGGTAGCATTGGACTTGTCAGAATGCATGTATCAACCGTAACGGTTCCCCCGAATTGCTTAATCGTCCCCAGATAACCTGATTTGTCAGCAAGCTCGCAAACCACTCTACTGGCCGTAATCAAGAACTGAACGCGATCATGCTTTTGCTTACCAGTTACCAGTTGTGATAAGGATGCAAATTCACTCAGCGAAAAATGAGGACTTCCTAATGCGATAAGATTGAGTTGGCTGTCATGGGTCGTGGTCAGCTCATCATGTGCGGCACGTAACTTACTCATTGTAATCTCAACCTTCCTTACCGGAGGAGCACCGGCAAATGCCGTATTCAGATCGGGCGCTTCGGGGGTAATACCTATCATATGGTAAAGAGCAACTGCTCCCGACGAAGCCATAGCTGCTCCCATTGCTTTTAAGCGATCCTCTCCTGGATTAAAATCTAATCCCTGAATCACTGGAATCAATGATCCAACATCTGCCCCAATGAAATGCCCAAGCACACCATAAAAACGATCATCTTTTAGTAGTGAGGTTGATATATCTCTCAGATAGTACAGAACCTGTCCTCTACGATTTTCGACCAGATGTAGACCTGCTGCGGGGGCTCGTCCAGTGATAGCAATACAAATATCCATAAGATCGGGATATCTGGCAGTCCTTGCCCCCAGAACTGAATTGACAAATGCAACGGCACTTGATTCGCCCCATGCAACCTGCTGACCTAATGTGGGACGATCACTTTCCTGATACGGAGCACAAGTCCAAGTCGGCTTGCATCCCATGTTCTGATAGGCAATCATTTGCCTCTTAGCTTTGTTAGCCCAATTAGTGGGTACAGCCCACTGATTCCATCCATGCTCATCAATACCACTGACGTTCAGAGTTGTAGGTACGACAACTTTCGCTCCCCATCTCGACAGACGCTCGGCATACTCAAGTGTTGCATCCCCCTGAAAAAGTGAACTGTCAATATGTGACGCGGTGATATCCAGAAATGTCTTGGCCCCATAGATTGGTAACATCCGTACGAGGATCCGCATAGCCATCTGTCTAGCTTTCCCTCGCTCACCATGTAAGTCTGCCAAATCACTGGGTGTCAGGTTCATTTTCCCTCCCGAAAATTCTCGAAAACATCTGAATTGGTTCACCGATCCACATCCGCACTCTATAAATAGCCTGAATTCCCATTGAAAACATTGTAGTGGGGGTTGTTTCTTTTTTAGTTGAAACTTTTCGGGACATTTCCCGGCCAGTTATCTCCTTAAAACTAACAAAGAAACAACCCCCGAGTTATTACTGTAGAATTTCTTCGCTTTTGAAGCAAATGACAACCTTAACCATCAGGTGGAAATTCATATCTACCCGTCATTTTCAATGCATGGAATATTTGACGATCAACTAATAAGGTATCACCCTGAGATACAAAAGGCTTGCGAGTCAGCGCTTAATGAATTTAGTAGAAAAAAAAGACTCTCTACAGATGATGTTCTATTCAAAGAAACAACACTTAAAAAGAGCCTGCTTACTAATGAAGGACCGAATTATAAAGATCCAGGTATTGTTGGCGCATACTTGAAAAAGTACCATTTGAGTCATTATACAATGACCTTCCAGCTATTCGCAACAATTCTAAAGTCAATCCCCAAGCAAAATATTTATGTCTGTGATATAGGGGCTGGAACAGCTGCAGGTCTTGCAGGAATTCTTGTTGCATTAGACTGTCAGACAAAACTTGATGTTAACCTGTATTTTGACATGGTAGAATCAAGTGAAGAAATGACAGAAGCTGCGATGTTATTTCTAAACAGACTAAATATATCCTCCAAAAACTCTCGCGTAAAGATGAGATGTTTTTCGTCCATGGATAGTTCATTTGCCCTGCCAACCCTTCCCAATGGAACGACAAAAATTGTTACTGCATTTCATCTGTCACTTCCATATGACCTATCCCTGCTCCAGACTGATCTGGGGGCCCCATCCAGGACACTCAAACAAGCACTGAAAAAGATAAATCCTCCCCACGGCTTGTTTACAACGAATGAGAATAAGATGGATACTCTACATAATACTGTTAGTCAGCACTTTGATTCATTCCCAGATAGTATTCGGGAACAGGGTTCTATTCCGTCACGCGGTACCTTCTACACACCAACCCGTGCAAATTATCTATATTATGATTTAGTTAACCACTGTCCTCTTATCTATTCTAAATTGTAGACCAATCATCGTCTACTTCAAATATTGTTCTGATATGGTCACCTAATTCAAGCGTACTATTCCACCAGTGCTTCCATCCTGCCATGATGTTAAGAGATACTATTTCAAGTAATAGTCGGCAATTGAACTTGTTTGACACAGATTCTGATCAATTAAATCAGGATATTCCTATTCTGGACGAAAATTCTCAACTAAGTTTTGACGATTCCTCATTGGACAACCCAAAGCAGGTAGGGATGGCTAAGGTAGCCTATCAAAAGACACGTGAAATACTAACGCGTGCATCGGGGTTCATGGGAGAATACGACTTTACCCTGAATCCTTATTCTGGATGTTCATTCGGATGCACCTATTGCTATGCTGCGTTTTTCGCAATTTCTGAAGAAGAACGGGAACAGTGGGGCTACTGGGTGAAAGTCAAAGAGAATGCAGCCCAATCCCTTGCGAAACGAAAGCAAGGTAGTCTTGACGACAAACTCATTTATATGAGCAGTGTGACAGATCCCTATCAACCAATAGAACGCAAGTTGCAACTTACTCAGTCGCTACTGAGAATTCTTGCTGATCATCATAAGCCAAAGCTGGTTGTACAAACCAGAAGTCCCGATGTCGTGAGAGATATAGAACTATTTAAGCGCATAGAGGATCGAGGAGGGCGTGTTCAGATAAATATGACCGTGACGACTGATGATGAAGAGGTGAGATCTATATTTGAACCATTCTGTCCGTCCAATCAACGTCGACTTGATGCGATCAAAAAAATTGCCGATGCAGGAATTCAGGCATGCATCACCATCACCCCGCTCATTTGGGTGGATAATGCAACTCAGTTTACTGATGATCTAATTTTAACAGGTATAAAAAAATTCATCGTTCAACCATTTCATTTAACGAAAGGAAAGTTTGTTGCTGGAACCCGAGGTGCTGCGCTCCAGAAAATACAAGAAAAACTCAAGGACAGTGACGCTCAGAGGTATGACGAGCATTACAGGTCGGCCTTTGAAGTATTAAAAGACCGACTGAATCATGCAGAAAGTGATCTCGGAGTAGGGAAAGAGGGTTTTAGTCCTCCATTCTGATACTCATTAGCGTCACAGGATCCCCATATGTCTTGTGAATAAAATTGAAATCTTTGCCTGTTTTGGTGAGAAAAAATGGGTTCTACCGCGAATATTGTGGCTGGAGGTCTGAGCCTCCATGGAAAAAGAGGACCGCACTCCGGAAGTTTTTGAATTTTCTATATCCTCTTCCGACGGTTTTGACTTCTTGAATCCTGTCGTTAATTCGTTCCGCTCTGGCATTGTGCGTATTCCAAACAAAGAGAGCCACTGAATACGATTGATGTGAGCCAGTTGAGAATTGAGGAAGAGTCAAAAGTTCAAACGAAAGCTTGGTAGGCTGGGTAAGGGGCATCCAGAGTTGGTAGGAAAAGTTGATGACACTCCAAACAGTCTTGCTATTGGTGAAAAACCCGATGGATACAAAAAAGGGCATCCCTCTTTGGAGGGATACCCTTTTCCTGAAAAGTGACTAATGTCTACTTCTACTTCATTAGCATCATTTTGCCACTGAGACGATGACCAGCAACATCTAACTGGTAGACGTAAGTACCAGAAGATAGATCAGTAGCATTAAACGTGGCGGTATATTTACCGGCAGCTAAGTGTTCATCAACAAGTGTGGCAACCTCCCTGCCAAGTACATCATAGACCTTGAGCATAGCCAAGCCCGCGTCCTTCATTTCAAACTCAATATTCGTTTGAGGATTGAATGGATTTGGATAGTTTTGAGACAGAGTAAATCCATCTGGAATTTCTGAGGGATCACGCTGAATGTTCGTAGGATCTCGGAACCTGAATCTTTGGAGCGAAGGAAGTCCACCATTATTCCAAATACCAACATATACATGATTCCCATCTGGTGAAAATCCCATGGCACGAGTTAGGGCAAAGGTCTCACCTTCGGCTAAATTATAACTCAGGCTATCAACTAGTTCATCTGTGGCTGGATCAATAGCATACCATGTTAAAAGGGAAAATGTTGAACCATCTCCAGTTCCAGAGTGTTCGCGTCCATTACCAAACCAAAGATAACCAGTTTTAGGATCTCGTGAACTAGACTCTGAGAGAAGACCTTCATGAAGCAGTCCTGTTGTATCAGCAAAATTTGCTTGGGTAGTATAAAGAGAAAACTCATCCGAGCGAGTATACTTGACTAAACCAGGTTTCGAGGTTCCTACTGCATCAGGCCAATAAATAGAATTACCATCAGCAGTGACCTCTAAATTACGCGCAATACCAATCGCTGAATCAGTTACAAGTCCTTCAAATCCAAATTCTGGATTGAATATACCGATGGGATGTCCTCGTGAGACTACTTGCCCCAAATAAATATTACCATTTTCGTCTATCCCTGGTGAAACAGGTTGCGAGTAATTGCTAGCCGCAGATTCACCAAGAGTTTCGGATTTCATTACTTCACCGGTCTCATGATCGAACCTGATAATTTTGCTACCAAGTTCTTTCCAAGTTCGTCGCAACGTGACGATAATATCCCCATTATGATCTGATTTGACACCTGTAATAAAACCTGGCGAGTTAGCACGAAAAGTTGAAAGAGTATCACCTTCAATGATGCGAATTGGCTCAAACGCCTGCGTTCCGTCTGGATTAAAAACATGGATCGGAGCGGACATATATAACGTATCGCCATTATCGTCAAGTACAGGGGTTTCATACGATTGATCAACCCATACTTTCCCTTGAGCATCCACAGCAACCCCCTGTGTGCCATGCATAAAAGTAGAGTCTGGAGGAAATACGCTCTCAAATTCCCAATTCTGAGCACTGACAGAGCTACTCAAAACCAGAACTGAGCAAAAAAATAGAATCGTTTTGCGAATCATGGTAAAAAGAGTTTTGTTAAAAGTATTGAATAAAGAAAAAGCTGACATAAAAAGCTATATCTGATAAAGATAATGAATTAATGAATTATCGATATCCCAATCGGCGAGATATAATTTGAACAATCCCCGAAGGATTAATTCCAGTAGAATTCGTGGCACCATAGAGCAACCCATCTTGTCCCCAAGCCAACCAACGAATAGGCTGGATTAAAACGCCAGGGTACAACGGTGCTACAACCCCATCTGAGTCAAGTACGACGATCGGATCAACGCCATCAGTCCCGATGTATAAGTGTCTACTCGTAGAGATTGCGAGGGCATGTGGTGTCGTATTATTGAAAGATGTAAGATCAAATATCTCCATGGCTGTACCCAAATCACCGTTGGAATCAATTGAGAAACGCCAGACCTTACTGGCCTGATCCTGAATACCCGTAGCATATAGAACATCACCAAAAAGGATGAGATCACGAATGTCAGCCTCAAAAGAATAGGTGGTAATAGTCATATCAGAATCAATTCTGTATATGTCAGTGTTGTCTCCAGCAGCCCATATACGATTATTTGAATCTACGGCAATAGAACTTATTTTAGTATTGCGGTCTGGAATTACTGCAAATACTTCAAAATTAGTCCCACCATCAGGAAACTGGAAGAGTGCTCGTACATTCCGGACAGCATAAAGTGCATTATCCGATCCAAATTCTAAGTCAAGCCAGGGGAATGAAGTATTGATATATTCACTGCGCTCACCCTCAGGAGTAATACGAATGATGCCAACTGGCAGACCAAATGCGAAAAGAGAAGCATAGAGATTCCCAGATGCATCCGTCGTAATGCCAAAGACATCCTCAAAATCTTTTATATCTCCGAATTCAATAAATGGGGCATCTAACGCGTAGGGGATGCTGTTGCTGAAGTTTTCGGCGCCCACTACGGACATTCGGAGTTGTAGGTCGGGTTGCGGGACGTTGGGGACAAAGACCTGAAGCTGGTTGGCCGAAGCCTCTAAGACGTCTCCCCTGTCTGTTCCGAAATATACAAGATTCTCAATGGGTTGAGTTGAAAAGTTACTGCCCGTAATCGTTACCACATCCACGCCTGCAAGGGCCCTGCCCTCCGGCGTAATGTTCTCGATGACTGGATCAGGTGAACTGGATCGGTTGGGATCGTATACACTGACCGCTGTCCCCGAGTCACAACCCGCCACCAGCGCGAAACAGAGCACGCTGGTGATCAAAGCAAGTTGCCCCTGCCTATAAAGAGAACCGAATGGATAGACGGTGAACATTTGATAAAATACCAAAATCAGTATACGAATAATCCGCACCAAAACCAAATCCGCGGAGCGATTGCGTTAAACCAAAACCAAAACTCAAACCCTGCTCATCGGCTGGAAATGAGTAACCGGCACGAAGAATAAATGTTTGAAGAAAAATATATTCCGTTCCAAGTTTAATCTGCTCAGAAAAATCACGAGGGTTGGAAGCATCCACAGAAAGTAATAACTGATGCATCTGAGATCCATAATCAATCAAATCCATCATATTCATGGATACACCGATGTTGAGGGTCAACGGCAGAGCAACACTCTCTTCGCTGAAGGTAATCTCGGGTGCAAAATTCCGAGCGCTGACAGCAAAATTGAGACTCTGAAAACCAGTTTTATACAAAACACCAAAATCATAGGCTAAAACCCTCCCCTCCACATTGTCTCTCATATATTCCCCCTCCCCATCAATACCTGCAACAGAGTTCGCAAGAAATTGGTTCGCAAGCTTAAACTGCGCACCCACGGAGAAGCGATCCGATAGTTTACGAGCATAACCAACTCCAAAACTCCATGCCGAAGGAGAGAAAGTACCAATATCTAAAAATCCTTGATCATTGTCAAATCGGATGGTCTCCTCCAATTCGCCATAGTCCACCATCAAGAAGGAAAACCCAATGACTCCAAAGCGTCCACTCCCCAGCCGAAATGACACACTACCCATTGAATAGTTGATTTCAGCAATCCATTGCGTCTGCCCAAGAGCAAGATCAAAATTACTCTCTTGCCATGCCATGCCGCTGGGGTTATAGAATAACGAAGCGGATCCATGATCAATCGCGGTCAATGCATCCCCCAAGGCAGCAGCACGTGGATCAACCGAAACAGATAAGAACTTCATCGCCGTCTGAGCAAGCTTTTTTTGCTGAGCAGATGCAGGAACTGCCAAAAGAAGCAGGAGCAGCAAGATATACTGAAATCGTCGGTGCATGGATAACGTCAACGAATAATTATGAATTTCTTGATGATCCTCTCTCCTGTATCCATATCCGTGATCACTGCGATATACAAACCACTGGAAACAATCTGTCGAGATGATGTGGTATGATCCCAAAACTCATCCCCGCTACCATCTAAGTGCTCAATCTCATCAACAAGCTCCCCGAGGTCTGTGTAAATGGCAATCGTACACCGACCGGGGATATTGAAGAATGCAAGCTTATCCGTCTGATCAGGGAATCGCACCGTTGGACTAGACCCAATATTAAACGGATTGGGTACGATCCGTACATCGGCGAGCGCTTCGCCAGCAGGACGCTTCAGGCGGGTCGGCGTATAGGTCTGCGTAGAATAACGAGAACTCCGTAGAGCACGCCCCGCAGGAGTGAGACCCGTTCCGTCATTCATGCTTGCATTCTGTACGGCAACAATGTAATAGTAATAATCTATGCCACGAATGGGAGTTGTATCATCAAAGCTGGTGTCTCCTGCTGAGGCAGTGTGGACAAGCGTGTAAGTGCTGTCAAATCGACCTTGGGCACGATAGATCTCCCAACTATCGGGCAAAGGTTCAGTAGTGTAAGGTGTCCAAGTGAGTAGAATACGGTCCCCCCCCCCATCTACTTCAAAGACGCTGGGCGGCGCCGGGCCGCGAGGAATCGCATAGCCCGATTCATAGTTGGCAATCGCCCTCCGAAACGTATGAAATAACGAATCCCTACCCGTGAAGACCCACTCATTCTTGGTCATGGAGTGTGTCTGACCATGCACCTCAAGTGTGATGGGAGAGCTGTCATTTGCATTGGACTCTCTGTATGCTCTACCAATCAGGGAATTAGCCTCACGGCTTAATCCTGACGCACCTTCGGCAAGAACAATCTGTATACTTTCGCCGGGTGCCAAGGTGTAAGGTCCGTATCCGTTTGCATTTGAAAATCCCCCAGGAGTACCCAAACTCGGATCTCCGACTGGATTCAAGAATCCTGATAACCCAGAGGGCTCAACGACATCCGCATGACGGGGTGATTTATGTCCGGCAGACATTACACCATACTCAATCTCCATCTTGGTTGGATTGAACGCATCATTCTGGGATGTATATGGATCATCCGATCCAATCCATGAAGTGGTCGTTGGTTGATTCTGATCATCCGCACGATCTGTGGGCGATGTATCAGCATGTAGCGTAACCACGCCCACGAACTGTGAAGCACCTAATCGACCCGTGGTATCAGTCGGTGCTACATTCACAGCAGGGAGCGCTTGGGGTAGGATGGGGCCGCCAAGATTGTCATAGGCATTAAACGGTGGAAACTTCCCATGCCAAACGTACTGTGCTCTAAAATCTTCATCTGGTGGATCCACTTTTACTCCATCCCCCCGAGTATCTAACATTGCATTGAGTCCCCAACTGGTACCGTTTCCAATCACATATCGTGTTTCTTTTGCAACAGAGAGACGCCACTGAAAAAAGAAATAAACACCTTCTAAGGTCTGATTTGGGATCTCAATTTCAGGATCGTCATCCGTATTCCCAGTATTCGTAAACGTATATTCAAAGATATGGTAGTTATCGTGGTATTCCTGTGTGAATTGAAGAATCCTGCGCTCCATGGTGATCCCGAGGAGTGTATTTGCTTCGTTCACGATCATTACATCCGCATCAATAGATGGATCTGCAAAATCAGTAATCATCGCCGCCTCCGGCTCAGAAATTGCACCATCAACCAAGACTGCAGTAGGAGACAGGCGACTGATTAGATCAAAGCGTGTCGGAAAAAATTCTCCACCGCCCGCTACACGCGGCCCTGCATGTACCACACGATGAGGATAGTTCGTTCCAAGTTCATCCGTCACATTTGTCGCACCGATCCACAACGCCTTGGCGGCCTGCATATCCGTAAATCGATAGATACCTGGCCACCGAAGCCCATCCTGTTGGGTACCAACAAAACCACAAACTTCACACTCGCTCCCCACTTCGGAATACCAGTTGTGCATAGAGCCCGCCGAAAGCCATCTCTTGACAAACTGGGCGTGAACAACCGTAGTAGTGCTGAACAGTGCAAAGAGTATTCCCAAAGTGGAGTACCGAAACAAATTATTCGTAAGGAATTTAGTCATGAGCTAAAATGACAAGCGGATTCCCCAATAGATATCTCTGGGATCAAGAAACGTCAGAAAACTCTGATTAGGCATATCAATATACGCTTTGTCTTTGATCACCTGATCCACGACTTGAGAGTCTGCTTCACCCCATGAACCATCCTGATATACCAAATACTGTCTAGAATCGAATTCCCAATAAATGACTCCTTCCTTCGGAGCAGTGATACTTTCGCGCTGCGAAATTCGCTGCATTGGCTGATAAACAACATCACTTGACCTGTATGCCCCGATTTTATCATTTCCAGGAATATTGGTCTGATAGTCATCCGATTCAGGAAGATGGAGGGATCTCAAATAAGATAACTGATCGTTCCCGTCAATAAATCCGTTGAACGACAGCCTACGCGTATTCAGGGTGTTAAAGATATCCACAAAGAGTTGTGCACGCCTTCCTGCAATCATCAGGTTTTTGGTGAAGCGTAGATCAACATTCCAGTAATCCCGATAAGAAACATTGTTGATGACCCCAGGGATAGATCCTCCACCAGTCCAAGTAAATTTAGATCCCTGCCTCCAGCTACCGATCAAGCTGATCCGCCAATCTCCAAGAATTGAAAAAGCCCCAGCTTGAGGTCCAAAATCTGTGGGAGTCAGAAAATCTATATTTAGACGCGCATAGGGCCTCGGGACTGGTCTAGATGAAGCTCGGCGCCGTTCCGTATCACTTTCCGAAAACTCACGTTGTGCAGTTGGGTTTTCAAAGTTTTGCCGAAGACTGAAGTACCCCGAGGTAAAGACCATGTAGGTATAATTGATAAATCCCTGAATCCAACGCCCTTTATTGCGGGACAATGTAAATTCGAACCCGCGAATATCTTCAAAAGAGTTGGGTTCGTTAACCGTATAATTAACTTGCCCATCACGACTAATGTATTGGGTGAGGTACGGCTGAAGAGATACATCCTTATAGTATCCGGCCATACGAATCAGCAGTTGGTCAAAAAGAGACTGTTCGTAGCCCAGTTCGTAAGCAACGGTCTTCGGTAACGGATTATTCGGATTTGCTACCCGACTGATCTGCCCCGTTTCTGTAAACTCGCGGAGTAGAAACAAATTATTGGGATCGGGGAGGGAGCGAAAATGACCATAATTGAAATAGAGCTTACTAAATTCCGTAATCGGAAAAGAAACTCCCATCCGGGGACTCAACGAAAAGATATGGCTCGTTGGCTCCTGAGTAAGAAGAGTATCAATTCCTGGGGCAAATCTAGCACTGAATGCAGGGCTAAATGGTTCAATGCTGTACCAATCTCCGCCAGCATTGAAATAGTCCATCCGTAGTCCAAGATTTGCAATCATCCCTTCAAACTCAAGCTTGTTTTGCATGTAAGCAGCTCCACGCACGGGGGTTCGAGCCCATTGGGAATGCGAGTTACTACTCGGAAGAAATTCGTCAAAACGTCCGTAGTTAACCTTGGAATCAGAGAGATTATACTCAAGCCCCGTCTTAATTTGAAGAAATCGGTTTAACTGACTTGTTAGATCTGCCTTGATATTGAATGCTGTGACTTGACTACTGTCGCGTGCATTACTCATCCCTACCCCCGTACGCATTCCATCCACTCCAAAGGTAGGTCTGGGCTGGAATCCAAAGGGAGCTTCATCAAATCCTACACCACCAAAAAAGGCAATCGGGGTCTCGTCACGCAAACGACCTGGATTGGTGTCATACTCTGAGCGAAATGCATTCAAACGTACTTCGTAGAATGTAGAGGAACTCAGTGAATGGGTAAACTTGATGCCACCCATGAAGTTATTGACCTCTGACGGTGTCCAATAATCTGTAGAAAAAATTCGAGAATCAATAAAGCTAACGCGACTGAGTTCGCCCGCGATACTTGAAGCTGAACGGAAAATACCAGGTTGTCCAACCCTACTGAATGAGGTCCCTTCAACCCGACCTCTCAGCCCTTCTAATGTTAACTTAATTCCAGATCGGAGATCGGCGGTTAACTTCAAATGACCAGACCATTCACGGTAACGATCTGAGTTCAGGGGAATTAAATACATGCTCTGGTCAGAACGAACCGATGCATAAAACCGGAGATTACCCAAAAATTTACTCACGAAAGGAACCGGACCACCGAAACCTACATCAATATTGTAATCTGGATCAACAACCTCCATTGACTTACGGTGTTGCCAGAGGAATGCTTTTTGGAGTGCTTCGGGAGTCATATCATTGGAGGGATCATCATCTTTGGATCTCTCTTCGGAGATCGCAATCCATCCCTCAAAACGGGGATATTGTGCCTGGGTAAATTCGTCCCATCCTCCAGCTTCTGTACCCGCCCAAGCAACATCAGGGTCAATGAATGGACGAATCCAGTAAGCATTCGTATCGTCCGCACGATGACCAAAATGCTTCTGAGCAGGCGTGCTGTAGCGAATAATTGCATTGCCAGTATATCGACTCCGATCCCCTTCCTTGGTCACAACATTGACAACGCCTGACCGAACGTTACCGTATTCAGCATTGAATCCACCCGTTTGGACCTGTACTTCTTCAACAGAAGAGAGGCTAATGCTGGTATACGGGGCATTATCTCGTTCGTCTCTGAGTGTAAGACCATTCACCATGAATGAGAGCTCATCAGACCCGCTTCCACGAACAGAGAGTCCTTGGATGCCTGCTTGCAATCCAACTACATTATTGATGCTCGAGACAGGTAGAGCTTCAATTTGATCGGAAGTGACATTTAGTTGACTGTTGGATACGTCTGCCTGTACGACGGGTATTTCAGCAGTCACCACCAATTCTTCAAGCCCCACGGTATCCTCAGAAAGTTGAAAGTTGACCGTAGTAGTTTGATCAATGTTCACTCGAACACCTTCAGCAACCTGGGTACCAAATCCGATAAAAGAGGAACGAAGTCTGTAAGTACCAGGAGACACATTCAGGATCGTGTAATATCCATCCAAATCAGATGTAGCCCCCTGTAGGGTTGCAGGCATAAATAGATTTACACCCGGCAGACCATCCCCCGATTCATCCGTCACGCGTCCAGTGATCTTGCCAGTCTGGGCAAACGCTCCTGCAGAAAACAAAACCGAAACAAACAAAACAGTACTAACTACTCTCATATATTAGTGCAAACAACAAAATAATAAAATCAATGTAGTCAAATCTAATTGAATAACTGACCTCCACTTCAGACTTCTATCCAACTTTCAGTCCAAATTTACTGAAAGTTGTTGAATTTGCAACACGAACATAAATAATTTATTGTGAGATAATGAAAAATTCTGCTATAATTCTCGCCTGAGAGGCCAATTCATGCAGATGATTTCAGGAATTCACTGAAATTTCACAGTTATTAAAAGGTTTACGTTCACAAGACACTATATTCCATTCATGGATATCAATGGTTCATGCGTCCAGAATCCATGACAAAAACATGTCCCTCTGATTGGTAAGATTGTTTAGCCAGACCTTTCCCTCCCACTCCTGCTGTGTTCCGAATTGATTCGGGGAGAATTCATCCACCGACATGTTGGAAAACATCAGAACCGCTTCTTGTAACTGTAACACTCGTATTTCTAGTTGCGTCAAATAAATCAGAGAACTTGGTCGTATTTCATTTGCGGAATTGTATATCTGGAATAACCCTACATATCCATCAAAAGGGTTCTAGGGTTTCCATTAAAAAACACACCTCGCCAGGCCCATTGCTGGCCTTAAGAACGATGGCATTGATGATCCCCCATAGATGTTTTTTTGACGGTCTTCGCGGCCTCCTTCATGGGAGCAAGTCCACAGCACATGGTCCAACTCAACCAGCGCATCCAACCTTTGCGAGACCACGTTCGACTCTTAATAGTGCCAGAGCCTCTGGGACAGGTCTTTGATTGCCCAAGCCTTAGCAGTTCGCAGCGAACTCTTCTTTAACGCTTGGAATTGTTTCTTT
Organism: Rhodothermales bacterium; assembly: GCA_965209015.1. Taxonomy (GTDB): domain Bacteria; phylum Bacteroidota; class Rhodothermia; order Rhodothermales; family Bin80; genus Bin80. The sequence goes on from OZ242367.1 coordinate 2,501,445, forward strand.
TGCTTGACCGATATATTCTGCGGATTGGTCAGCCATACATCAATAGATCTCTGGATTGGGGCCCACCTTAAAATACCAAAAGACATCCCCTGTATTTTGATCCCAAAAATACTACTCGGTTTGCGATTGAGAGGAAAGGTTGGATAGGATTGCCTCAACTTGGGTTTGGTGGTAAACAGTTGTCGAAATGCAAGGTCATGGACACATAAGAAATGAGGTCAAGCATGAAGATGGTCCTACGAGACTTGATTTCCTTATTCGCTCAACAAGTCTCTTTCCTACTTTTGTGCGTGAAAATTGAGCAAGCAGTCCTTCGTGAATCACTCAAAATAGTTGAGGGGCTACATTTCGTTTCATTCAACGGATGAGATAAATTCCAAGACCAGGATTTATCTCTACTCTGATAGAATTCAGATAGCACGACTGGTCAAGGATACCAGACTTCGTTACTCAGCGCCCTCAACCACAAGGTCACGGATTCCGAATGTATGACCAGAAATCTTCTGGACTTGTCCATTAATGGAGAAGAGTATGTCGTGAACATGCTTCAATTCTCTCTCCAGCTCTTTCTTCTCCGAAGTTGATTTTTCCTCGGACTTGGAGATCGTATCTATGAGTCGAATCTCCATCTCGTGCATTTCACCCCGAATCCCTTTTATTTCGCCCCGAATCTCTTTTATTTCGCCCCGAATCTCCCTTTTATTTCGCCCCGAATCTCTTTTATTTCGCCCCGAATCCCTTTTATTTCGCCCCGAATCTCTTTTATTTCGCCCCGAATCTCTTTTATTTCGCCCCGAATCTCTTTTCTCTCCAAAGCTGATTTTTCCTCAGACTTGGAGATCATGTCTATGAGACGAATCTCCATCTCGTGCATTTCGTTCCGTATCTCCTGCATTTCCTGCCGCAACTCTTTGATCTCATTGGTAAGTTTTGAATCAATCTTTAAGATGAGTTCCGTTAACCTCTCTAAATTCTCATCAATAGATCGAGAATTTTTTTGAATGAGAGGTAGAAGGAAGCCAAGAATGGTCCCAACCGTAAGAGCAAATGCAGAGGCAAGAGCAATAATAAGTTGTATGATGGTGATCTCTTCCATTATTCTATGTCAGTCAGGGTTGATTACGAAGTATGTGACGAGCGGTTCCATTACCTCCATGCCTGAGTTAAACATAGATCAAGCAATCAATTAGGGCCATCTCGTCCAACCTACTCAGTATGGTTTCAAGTACGATTACACACATGATCTCCCTGGAATATAACAGAACCATAGGTTATCTTCTACACCATCTCTAGTTTAACACTAATTCTCGTATCTCCAATATGCAAAATAAGCCTAACTCTGGCTTACTTTGGATCTACGACATTGAAATAATATTTTTTGATCCGATCATGGTAATTTCCCATTCTGAGCGGACACGAATCAATGCGTGACGCGTCACAAATTTTGCACTGCTCTGGATCCAAAGTGATCCGTATACCACCATGCTCCCCTCTTTTGTTTTCTAACGAAATGCCAAACATCGCTAAGAGGAAAGAGTCTCACGTATTGAATTCCAACGCCACTCAATGCCTCGTTTCCTCATATGGGGTTCGGATCATCCGAACAACTTGATACGCAAGCAATGTGATGATGAACAGAGGTCGCTCGGTGCGCCAGTATGTTCGGGAAAAGAGTTCTTCAGTCCGGTGGAAGATGAACCGCACACTGAATTCAGAAACCGATCCGTATTCAATTTCAACGTTGAGAATTCTCTTCTGATAATTCAAGCCTCTCTACATTTGCTTGAATGATCATACTGCTCACACTACAGCATGCACCACTACACAATCATTAACTTAATAGGTTCTTCAATCTTGTTGTAAAAATTAATTTCTCACAAATGGATGAAGAGCCAAAGGAACAATCCTTAGGAACGACAGCTATTTTACACCAGACAAAGCTACCAAAAACGCCGATGGGAAAGACCAAGATTAAGTTAATGAAATACCCGCAGATATGATAATTGGTCAAGAATCGGCAATAATCAATCGTTTGTGTGACAGAAAATTGGGGAATTATTTGAGAATGTGGTATTTCTTCAAATGCTTTTACTGCCCGTTAGTTAAACCATGTTTTAAGAGTGCAGAGTAAAACCGACGACTCCCTATGGCATATTCTAAACGTATGCAACTCTATAATTGCATTGAGAAAGACCGAAAAACCAATCTAATGTCTTTTGTAACAGGCGAGCGACTAGACATGGAGGCCTTTGGTTACTTCTGTATTGCATTGATCTATTCGTCAATCTTCTCGAGAAGATCGGACATACTGATTTGATCTCCCTTATTTTTCAAACCAATAGAAGGTAGCTTCTTATGGCATGGCGCTTAGTGGATCTTAATTATGTTTTTTGACGAGCTTGAAGTTCTGACTCCATTAAAGGCCCCTGGTGCTGGCACACTAATTTCTATTGGTGGGGATCGGATAGTTATGAAACAGGCAGCGTCAGAGCCTATTGATCCGATCATAAACAATCTACTCAATCTACGAACAGATATGGGGTGAACAACCCATCAAGTATCAGTCAGCGTTAAGAACACCGGAGGCTATCTTGATGCTACCCGACAGGAGTTAAAGATCAGAGTAGAGCAACAATTATCTCTGTCCTATGAAGTTAACCAATTGCAAGATGCAACATGCCTACTGACCACCCAGAATGAGTGGTAAACCATCACTACCGCTACCAACAATAACCGTCTTACTGTTTGGGGAGTTTGCGAGTTGCTGAGTGGCTTCAATACCCTTGAACCGCAGGAACTGCGAAGTGAGACTGGCTGTGATAATCCGCTGATAAGCCGCTTCTCCCTCGGCTTCAATACGCTTACGTTCCGCCTCCAAGCGTTCCTTTTCAATGGTGAATTCGTAACGTTCGGCTTCCTGCTCTTCTTTTAACTTGTTTTCAATGGCTATTTTAATTTGCTCAGGGAGTCGGACATCTCTGATCAGAATTGCTTCAATGATCACATCCTCACTCTCTACGCTTTGCCTTACAAGGGTATATATTTCATCTTGCAATTCTGTTCTTCGGGTCGAATACAACTCTTCAGGTGTGAACTGACCAATCACTTCCCGAACGACACTACGAAGCTCTGGACCAATAAGTTTTCGAAAATAGTCAAGCCCATAGTTCACATGCAAATCCGGCAATGTCTCCGACATAGGACGCCAACGCACAGAAATATCCGTACCAATAGATAATCCGTTAGAAGAGAGTGCTTCCATGTTTTCAAGCTTTTCCTGTACGCGGACATCATATTTGATAACATTGACCCACGGAGCATGAATATTTAATCCCTCACCATACACGTTATCCATATCAGTTCCTCCAAATCGAGAATATCGCACACCCGCTTGACCGGAGACGAGCGTGGATGTCATGCAGCCAGCAGCCATCGCACCAACAACAAGAATTACAGCTAGGAGTATAGCCCCTCTGGTCAATAATCGAGACATATCTGGTAAATTTGATCTTGTACTCATCGTTATCTAATGGCGGAAAGTAGAATAATTTTTTGTCTATTAAAATTAACGGTTTACCCCCTAATTAGTTGCACTGCTGAGTGGCTTATTTGGATATGATTCAGAAGCTTCAAAGTCTAATTGGAGACACCGCCGTCGTTCAAGAAAACATTAGATTGTCTCCCTATACGACCATGAAAGTTGGGGAGCAGGCCGATATATTTGTGGAAGTTAATAGTGCAAGTGCACTCGAGCGTGCTATCAGAGCCGTACGTGAACTTGGGTTGCCATATTTCCTACTGGGCTGTGGGGCAAATATCATCATCGGAGATTCTGGGTTCCGAGGAGTAGTAATTCATAATACCGCGAATAAGATCACCTTCCATGGGAACCTTGTTACCGCGGAAAGTGGTGCGATCATGTACCCTGATCTTATTGAACTCACCGCAGCCAACTCATTCTCCGGCCTAGAACATTATGTGGGAATCCCGTCTACCGTGGGGGGAGCACTCTGGCAAAATCTTCATTTCCTCTCACCAGCACCTGCCCGTGAGCGAACCATGTTCATTGAGGAAGTCCTTGAACATGCGGATCTCTTAACAGAAGAAAATGAGATTCGTCGTGTTGGAGTGGAATATTTTGAGTTTGGATATGATCAATCCATTCTTCACCGACGAGAAGATATTGTGCTTCGCGCCACATTTCACCTCGAAAAGTCTGATCCGACAGAGATCAACAGGGTTATTGAGGAGAATCTTTCTTGGCGTGAATTAAGACATCCTAACCTGAAATATGAACCGAGTGTCGGGTCTATATTCAAGAAAATTGAGGGGATTGGGGCAGGAAGACTGATTGATCAGTGTGGACTCAAGGGTGCTAGTTATGGTGGAATGGTCGTGTCACATCGTCATGCCAACATCATTGTCAACCAAGGGAACGGAACTGCCGCCGATCTCCAAGCACTAGTGTCCTATGTCCAAAGAGAAGTCGCTAAACAGACTGGATATCAGCTTGAAACAGAAATTGAGTTTGTCGGGGAGTTCCATCCACCAACCAGCGGTGCACCCGTGTTTCTTGAACGGCCAAAAGGACTGGTGACTGCCGAGGAACTGGCTGCTCATCGATCACCATGAATATGTCTCACAGGCCACCCAACTGGGTCTCCGGAGCACTGGCTGTGTTCCGAAAAGATTTTCGACTAGAGCTGCGCAATAAATCCGTACTAGGTACGCTGATTGTCTTTGTGCTTGGCACCCTATTTTTGGTCATATTTGCTACTGGAAAAGAAGACCTCGGAGCCAGAACTGAAGCCGGGCTTCTGTGGATAGTGATTCTGTTTTCCGCAACTCTGGGTTTAGGACGAACCTTCCTGTCAGAGGAAGAAAGGGGGACAGGAATATTTCTACGGTTGCATACACAGGCAATCATGGTTTATATCGGTAAACTCTGCTACAGCTTCCTTACTGTCTTATGTGTAAATGCAGTGTCCACCACCGGATTTCTTTTACTCTTGAGTGTGGATATTGCACGACCCGGTCTCTTCATCTTGACACTTTTTATCGGCACATTCGGACTCGTGGGAGCTACTACACTCTTAGCAGCAATTATTGCTCAGACTGCACGAGGGGGGCCGCTACTTCCAATGCTTCTGTTCCCGCTATTGATCCCTTTGCTCCTCTCTGCCGTGGAAGCAACCTACCTCAGTTTTGCTTCTATGCCTTCCAATATTGATGGATGGAGTGCAGCAACTGGATCCTTAGTTACCATGATTAGTTTTTCCGGTGTTGTGATTGCTTCATCTATACTTCTCTTTGATTACGTCTGGGTAGACTAAATGGATACGCCCGATTATGCCTAAGTATTACAAAACAATTCGCTTGTTAATCCTTGCGTGGATGACGCTCGTGGTCCTCGGCGCATTTTCGTTCGGTGGAACATGGCTAAATATTCCAAAGATCGCGATGCTGGAACACACTGCTCGGAATCTATATTTTCATGTTCCGATGTGGTTTACTATGATGGCACTCACACTTCTATCTGTTACTCATGCGATCCAGTATCTTAGAACTGGCAACCCTGTGAGTGATATTAGATCCAGTTCAGCAGCATTAGTTGCAGTTGTATTCGGATTATTAGGCCTTGCTACCGGCACAGTGTGGTCTCATTATACTTGGTACGAAGGGACGAATATATGGTGGAACTTCGATCCCAAGCAGTCCATGGCAGCAATTCAAGTACTCATCTACTGTGCATACTTTGCCCTTCGGAGTGCATTGGATGACCGGCATAAGCGTGCTCGAATCGCTGCCGTATACAATATATTCGCGTTTGTAAATGTGCCTTTTCTGTTGTATGTCCTTCCCCGTCAATTAGAGAGTCTGCACCCTGGTGCCGAGGGTAATCCCGCATTCAGTGATATTACCGATCCAATTATGCGCGTCGTATTTTACCCTGCGGTCATTGGCTTCATTGGTATTGGATGGATACTGTATACGCAGCGAATCCGGCTATCGCGAGTGTCAACCGCACTGGTATCCTTACATAACAGTGACTAAACTTGATATTTGAATCATGACTTCTCTTCTCCTGCAAGCTACTGGTATTGAATCCGCTATGTTGGACAACGACAAACTAATGGTTGTACTTGCGGTTGTACTCATTATCTGGGTAGGAATCATACTATTGATCTATATCACAGATCGAAAAATTGATCGAATAGAGTCTCAACTTCCAGATCTTCCCAGCGAAGACGGCCCTGTTAAGTAAATCAAATTCGATAGATCTATGCCAAAATTTCGAACAATTTTTAGTTTAGTTGCCCTCATCGGGTTTGGATCGCTATTGCTATTCAATTTTGGGGAGCAGGTTAGTGGTTATATGGCTTTTTCTGAAGCTGAAGCATCCGGTTCACATGCGCATGTGGTTGGCTATTGGGTACAACCAGAAACCGCCTACTATAATCCAGAGGACAATCTCTTCACATTCCACATGCAGGATGAGGAGGGAACGATACGAAAAGTACTCTACCGCAACACGAAACCTGCAAGCTTTGAGAATGCCGAAAAACTGGTCGTGGAAGGGCATCTGAAAGGGGATATCTTTGAGGCTAAACATATCCTCATGAAATGCCCATCCAAATATAGCGACACGAATACTCTGGACCAAGTCTTACCTTCTTGACCAAATAGAAATTCCACTACCCATCCTCTCCGTAAACCTTCTGATCGCGCCAACGAGATCCTATTTCCACTTGAAATAGACCATGGCACTATGGGACATCTCAGGACTGTTCATCTCGGTTCTGATATCGGTCCATGAATCGTGAGGAAGGTCTTTATTTTACCAATTGCATGTGCCGGGTAATGGCATCCTCGCCAGCACGAAGCTGATAGAAGTAAACACCGCTGGGCAGCCCATCGGCATGAAATCGCAGTTCATGATAACCTGCGATTTCCCAATGATCAACGAGTGTAGTCACATGACGCCCCAGCGCATTGAAAACGAGCAGGCGTACACGGGTGCGCGCGGGCAGTTCAAAATGAATTGTCGTCGTTGGGTTGAATGGATTCGGATAATTTTGGTCCAGAATAAGAGTGTTTGGCAGTGGCCCCATTTCTGCGGTGCGAACAGTTGATTCTAAATCCCACAATCGGACGGTTGTGTCTTCCGATCCAGAGGCGATGTACTTGCCGTCAGGAGAAAACGCTACAGACCATACCGAGCGCGTATGTCCCTCAAAATAATCAATTTCATTGTCGGTGGCAATATCCCACAATCGGACGATATCACCCGATCCAAAGGCAATACGCGTACCGTCAGGAGAAAACGCCACGGAGAAGATCAAACGTGTATTTCCCTCAAAACGTTGAAGTTCATTCCCGGTGGCCGTCTCCCAAAGTCGAACAGTTTGATCGCGCGATCCAGAAACAATGTGCATGCCGTCAGGAGAAAATGCCACCGATCTTACCCAATCCGTATGCCCCTCAAACCGTCGGAGTTCATCACCGGTCACCGTATCCCACAATCGGATAGAACTATCATTTGACCCAGAGACGATGTATGTATTGTCGGGAGAAAATACCACCGATCTTATCCAATCCGTATGTCCCTCAAACCGTCGGAGTTCATCACCGGTGACCGTATCCCACAGTCGGATGGTACCGTCTTCTGATCCCGAGGCAATGAGTGCTCCATCAGGAGAAAATGCTACAGATAATACCCTACTTGTATGTCCTTCAAAACGTTGAAGTTCACTACCTGTGGTGATATCCCAAAGTCGCACAGTGCTGTCATACGATCCAGAAGCAATTCGCATGGTGTCAGGAGAAAAGGCTACGGATCTTACCCAATCTGTATGTCCCTCATAACGCCGGATTTCTTCGCCGGTGACGGTATCCCACAGTCGGATCGTATTGTCACCCGATCCAGATACAATCTGCATACCATAAGGAGAAAACTCTACAGATCTTACCCCACTCCAATGCCCCAAACTCTCAAAACGTTGTAGTTCACTGCCGGTGGCAGTGTCCCATAGTCGGACGGTACCCGATCCAGAAGCAATCCGCGTACCATCCCGAGAAAATGCTACAGATCTAACCCAATACGCATGTCCCTCAAAACGTTGAAGTTCATTACCCGTGGCTAAATCCCATAGTCGAACGGTGGTGTCTACCGATCCAGAAGCGACATACATGCCATTAGGTGAAAACGCCACGGAAAACACCAAACCCGTATGTCCATCTAAACGTTGAAGTTCATTGCCGGTGGACGTACCCCAAAGTCGAACAGTAAAATCATCAGATCCAGAGACGATGCGAGAGCCGTCAGGCGAAAATGCCACGGAGCTCACCGAACTCATATGTCCCTCAAAACGTCGAACTTCATTGCCAGTGAGAGTATCCCATAGTAGGATAGTCTTGTCAAATGATCCAGAGGCGATGCGCAAGCCGTCAGGAGAAAATGCCACGGAATTAACCCAATCCGTATGCCCCTTAAAACGTTGAACTTCATCGCCGGTAGATATCTCCCATAATCGGACAGTATTGTCGTTAGATCCAGAAGCAATGTGCATGCCGTTAGGAGAAAATGCCACAGATAATACCCAATCCGTATGCCCTTCAAAACGTTGAAGTTCATTGCCGGTAGACGTCTCCCACAGCCGGATCGTATTATCATATGATCCAGAGACGATATACATGCCGTTAGGGGAAAATGCTACGGATCTTACCCAATTCGAATGTCCCTCAAGACGTCGCACTTCGGTACCGGTAAGGATATCCCATAGTCGAATGGTATTGTCATTCAATCCAGAGGCGATATGTATCCCGTCAGGGGAAAATGCCACCGAGGAATTTTGTCCTCCGACAGGTGTAGTCCAAACCAATTGGCCAGCAACAGGAAGTGATGCCCCTGTCATCAAGAGAATTAGGGTCGCAACACATAATCCCCAGCGATGGAGTACTGGGTGCTTTTGGTAAGTCAGAGGTTCACCAGACCCGAGAAGCGAAAATATACACTCTGAAAAACATGAGGAAGGATGGTTCATGTTGGAACACATTGTATGATCTGAGGAAATAGTTCTCGGCAGAAAAAACAGCGATCTCTTGATTACGAACGGATCGGATGGCAAGATGTTGTTCTTACTCATGTCTCAAGTGAATGGATTTAGTGATCATTTATCGGTTCGGCGACTTTCCGCCCTAATCGGTGATTCATCCTTGTCGAGGAGTAAAGTATTTTCATGTTTCTCAGATTGTACAGAGCCCTTGAACAGATTTTGTGGGGGATTCATACGCACAGGTCAGAGGCCTCATCCTACCTGCTTTAAGTGAGATGTCATCCATGGCATAACTTCAACTACGTAGGATACTGAATCCACTTAAACCATCTAATTGTTGGGTTGTATCATAGGCTTATAATTTCCTTTACTTACTCATAGACTCTTCGTGAGTATTGTGTTTGCGTGGTTTAACGAAATGCGATAATGAAAATTGTTCTGGAAAACTTGGGGGTTTTAAAGAAGGCGGAATTTGAACTGGGCGATCTAACCGTGATATGTGGTTATAACAACACTGGCAAAACATATGCTACCTACGCTCTGTTTAGCTTTCTACAAAACTGGCAGAGATTCATGAGAACCGATATTTCTGATCAGGAAATAAAAGAGTTAGTTGATCATGGTGTATGTCAAATTAATATTACCCGACACATCAAAAAAGCTAACACAATTCTCCAACAGGGTTGCCTCAGATATACTCAACTCCTGCCCCGATTTTTCGCTTCCAGCCCCAAACATTTTCGAAATACCCAGTTCCGCGTGGAATTAAATCTGGAGATAGAATCGGTAATCTCACCTAGTTTTGATCGAACAATTAGGTCAAGAAAAAATGAGCTTCTCTCGCTGAGAAAATCCAAAGAGGACAATCAACTCATCGTTTCCCTGTCAGCGGATACGGACAAATTTGAATTGCCTGGAACGATTGTAAAGGAGGTTGTCTCCGAAGCCATCACCGAAATCATCTTTGGTCAATATTTTCCCAATCCCTTCATTGCGAGCGCTGAGCGTACTGGTGTTGCAATCTTCAGTAAAGAACTGGATTTTGCAAGAAATCGCCTACTTGAAGAAATGGCTCAATCAGGTAAGGATATTGATCCAATGGAGTTACTCTTTAAGTCCTACAATGACTACGCACTGCCAGTCAAGGCAAATGTCGATTTCACTCGCAGAGTTGCTGATCTTACCAAAGAGGACAGTTTCATTGTCAAAGAACATCCTCATATCCTAAATGAATTCGCTGATATCATTGGCGGTGAGTATATCTCTGATACTGACAACTCCATTCGCTTTAAACCCACTGGTAAATCCCTCAGTCTAACCATGGGGGAAAGTTCCAGTGTTGTGCGTTCCATGTTGGATATTGGCTCCTATTTGCGCCATATCGCAAAACAGGGTGACCTGCTAATTATAGATGAACCAGAATTGAGTTTACATCCAGAAAATCAGCGCCGAGTCGCAAGGCTTTTTGCCCAATTAGTGAATATTGGAATACGCGTATTCATCACTACTCATAGCGACTATATCATCAGGGAATTGAATACACTGATCATGCTCAATCATGATCAGCCATATTTGAGAACGATTGCCGAGAGGGAGGGCTATCAAAACGAAGAGTTGGTGAGTCCCGACGGGATAAAAATTTATGTAGCTGAAAAAGCATTGGTAAAAGCGAACACCAATAGTAAAAGAAGAAGTAGGCACCAAACACTTGTAGAGGCCGAAGTCAGCCCTGAACTAGGAATTGATGCTTGGATCTTTGACAAGACAATCAACAAGATGAACGAGATTCAAGAAGCCATTGTGTGGGGAATTGAGGAATGAATCAGGACTTCATGATCCTGCGACAGCTTATTCGGGATGAGGCATTAGTGACCGTGAAAGAAGATCGGAATAACAAGACTTATCTGGAACTCAAGGAACCCCAATCAGGGAAGTCGCCAGAGTACCAAATAAAACTGATTGGACTACCCGGAGACACGATTGCAATCAAATCTGATAAATTCCCCCCTCCGAATAATATTTTTTGTTGCAGTAAGGGAGAGTGCAAGAGAGCAGATTTTGTTATTATCGCAAGGGGTCCAATAGAGAACTGGATCGTTTATCTGGAAATGAAACTTAGCAATCATGGTCAAAACTCAAAAATTATCCAGCAGCTCCAGGGATCCACTTGTTTTATTGATTACTGCCGCACGATTGGGCAAATGTTTTGGAAGGATCCCCACTTTCTACTAAAGAATGATTACGAGCAACGATATGTTAGCGTGAAAAATATCTTTGGAAATAAACTCCCTTCAAGGGTAATCCAAACAGAGTTACATGACTCCCCCAAAACTATGCTCAGAATCAGTGCGCCCGACGAGAGAGGAATCCAGTTTAATAAATTGATTGGGGAAAGATCTTGATTACAACGTTTGATGCTAGGAATCTTACGCATGCTACAACTTGTATTCCATTTTTCCATGCCACTCCCAGAATCTTTAATTGATCATTTTTCGCTGAGGTAATTCTCATATCCATCCATCAACCCATGACCTCCATCCTCCCGTATGAGTTTCGGGGGAAGAACTACCCAATGCACCACAAGAGAAACTGAAATGACCGGATGCCTCCGTTTGCGGAGTAGGATGATCAACTAATCGTTTACGTTAAGGATGCAGGGCAAGGTGAGTTCGGAATCAAACTCTGCAATCCTGGAATGAAAATTTCCTCTATGGGTTTGGTTTGGAGTCATGAGCCAAGATCATTTGGGAACCGACCACTCCTGCTACGTAATCGTCCATGTATCCGCTGAATGTAACAGTTTATCTAAATCTCCAGGGCCACGTTTCTCGGTTACATTGGTAATCTGGTCTTGAAGTAACTCTTCGTAGGTGGGACGCTGTTCCGTGAAAAAGACACCAAATGGACGTGGCATGTCCGGATGCTGGGACATCCGACTCACAATCCCCGCAAGTTCAAGACTGGTTTCGTCATACACAATAACATCATCCACAGAATAGTCCTCTGATTGCAAGTCAAAAATAATAGTTCTGAATCCATCCAGATGGATCCCCTTCGTTCCATTTGCAAACAACATCGGCTGACCATGCTCCAAGTAGATGGTCCGATCTGCTTTCGTTACTTTCTCCGTGAAGTCAAAGAACGCTCCATCATTATAAATATTACAGTTCTGATACACCTCAACAAATGCACTCCCCTGATGCGCATGTGCACGGCGGAGTATATGAGTTAAATGTTTTGTATCCCGATCTGCTGTCCGAGCGACAAAAGATGCCGAAGCACCAAGACTGAGTGAAATCGGGTTGAACGGTGGCGTAATTGACCCATATGGACTGCTTTTGGTCACTTTCCCGATCTCACTTGTCGGACTGAACTGGCCTTTTGTAAGTCCATAAATCTGATTATTAAAAAGTAGAATTTGCAGGTTCACATTCCGGCGTAAAATATGAATCAAATGGTTCCCTCCGATGGACAACGCATCTCCATCTCCGGTGACAATCCAGACATCTAGATCTGGTCGCGAAGCCTTTAATCCGGTCGCAATGGTTGGAGCACGACCATGGATAGAATGCATCCCATACGTTTCCATGTAATAGGGGAACCGACTTGAACATCCAATCCCACTGACAAATACAACATTTTCGCGTTTTACCTCCAGTTGCGGCATTAATCGTTGTACACTTGCTAGAATCGCATAGTCCCCACAGCCTGGACACCACCGGACATCCTGATCACTGGCAAAGGCTTTCCGGTCTATCTTAGGTTTTTTGGGTAGATCAAGGTTGCGTGGTCCACGACTTGGTGGAAGGGTTGGCTTTCTTTTAGGAGGTAAGGTTGGCATTAGCTGGAATGACTACAAAGACGAACCGCAGCATCTACAATCTCACTCGCCTTGAATGGTTGCCCCTGAACTTTGTTAAGTGCCCCGAAAGGCAAAAGAAAACGATCCCGTAAAATATGAACTAACTGTCCTTGGTTCAACTCAGGGACCAAGTGATAATCAAAGCCAGATAGGATCCTCCCTAAATCGTTCGGCAGCGGATTGACGTAACGCAGTTGCACTGCACCAGCCTTTGATCCTATGGCTCCTAATCGGTCAACCGCCGTCTTGATCGCTCCGCTGGTAGATCCCCAGCCGATAATGAGTAGATCTCCTTCAGAATCCCCATAAACTTCGGTTGGCTTGATAAAATCGGCAACCTTCTGTACTTTACTTGCACGGAGGTTGGTCATGAATTGATGGTTCTCTGGATCATAGGAAACCGATCCGGTTTCATGCTCTTTTTCAAGTCCTCCCAACCGATGCTCTAGACCCGGTGTACCAGGCTTAGCCCAAGGTCGGGCGAGCGTATCTTCTTGGCGTACGTACGGGAAAAAAGTGTCTTTACCGTCCACTTTGCGATTGGGCTTCGCTGCGAAAGAGATTGAAAAGTCATCCAGATCTCCAGAAGATGGGATCCGCCAAGGCTCTGAGCCATTCGCTACATACCCGTCGGCCAGCAATATGACCGGCGTCATGTGGCGTATCGCCACTCGGCAGGCTTCATAGGCTGCATGAAAGCAATCACCAGGTGTGGATGCTGCAATAATTGGTAAGGGTGCTTCCCCATTGCGACCATGCATGGCCTGCAGAAGATCACTTTGCTCTGTCTTGGTTGGAAGTCCAGTAGATGGACCACCCCGCTGCACATTAATGATCACCATGGGTAGTTCCATCATCACCGCTAAGCCGATGCCCTCTGCCTTGAGGGTGAGCCCGGGGCCGCTGGTCGCGCAGACGCCAAGATTTCCACCAAAGCTGGCACCAATCGTTGCACCGATGGCAGCGATTTCATCTTCCGCCTGAAATGTTTTGACACCAAAGTTCTTGTGCCGACTCAGGGAGTGAAGCAAATCCGAGGCTGGAGTAATGGGATAGCTACTGTAAAATAGATCCAGCTTGCTTTGATCACTGGCTGCGACCAGTCCCAGAGCAAGAGATTCAACTCCGCGGATGGCACGATAAATTCCAGGTGCAAGCTGCGCGGGAGCGACCTCATACTGTACAATAAAATCCTCTGTAGTTTCACCATAGTGGAACCCTTTCTTCAACACATGAGTGTTCGCTTTAAGAATTTCTGGACGGCTGGCAAATTTCTGGGCTAACCAATCCAGTGCAGGTTCAAGCGGACGGGAATAAAGCCATAGCGTCAACCCCAGCGCAAACATATTTTTGCTACGATCAACAATTTTCTTATCAAGACCAAAATCTTTCAATGTCTCCTCGGTCATCCGCGAAACCTCAACTGTGAAGACCTGATAATCTTTCAATAACTTTTCGTCCATGAGCGGGTTAGTTTCCCCATAGCCGGCAAGTCTGAGATTATGAGGCTTAAAGGCATTCTCATTGATCAGAATTGCGCCGCCCCGCCGGACTCTTGACAAGTTAACCTTTAATGCGGCCGGGTTCATTGCTACAAGTAAGTCAACTTCGTCACCCGGTGTCCGAACGTTGACCGAACCAAAGTGTAATTGATAGCCACTCACGCCGTAAGTTGTACCCGCTGGGGCCCGAATCTCCGCTGGAAAATCTGGTAATGTCGCAAGGTCATTCTGCGCGAATGCAGTTGCCAACGTAAATTGGGACCCCGTTAACTGCATACCATCTCCCGAATCTCCGGCAAAAAGTACCGTAGCCTCACTGAGAGACTCTATCGGCTTGATGTCCGTGACCGTATCAATGGTTTCCTTATCCATAAAACAAAAACGTTGATCCGAAAATTTCAACTATACGCTTTAATTCAACTGCTGGTTATTCAGCGGGTTGCCTGCTTCGCGAACAAGTGATCCATCATGTTGTAACTACTTCCGATTATAATAATGATACGATATTCCGCTCTTACCAAGAATATTACTGTTACCGTTATGCCCGTTTACCTTGATGGCGAATCAAGTTACATGGAGCATCGATTTGTATTTGCCTATTTCATCACAATTACCAACGAGGGTCGGAGCCCCGTCCGACTACGCAGAAGATTCTGGATGATTAAAGAAGAAAATGGAAAGTCTTCAGAGGTGGAAGGAGAAGGCGTAGTTGGTGAGCAACCGCTGATCCATCCTGGAAGAAGTCATCGCTACAATAGCTTTTGTATTCTCAATACTCCCCGTGGATCTATGGAAGGACATTATACAATGGAAGATGTTAATGGAGAACAATTCCCTGCATCCATCCCCAGATTTAACCTAAGAGCTATGGCGAACTAGCCCCGCAAAGTGGACAACGTCTCATGGATTGGAGGAAGAACAGTAGATTCGGAAGCACGAGCACGGATCATATATGCCTCCAGGACTCCCCTATATTGATCAGGAGACTCCACCGCTTCTATAATTAGTTCATGGTCTAGACTGTTGACCCGATCACAAGCGGCGCGCAGTGCATCCATGGAAATCTTCAAAGCTATATCCACTGGCATGCGCTCAGGGTTAATGTCAAGACCATACCAGCCACAGTACCCATGCATCTTGAGTATGTAAAGCCCCGCTTCCATTTGCTCTGGTGAGATCAGTCCTACATTTAGATCTTGATCATAATTCCCTAACGGCTGACTATTCCAGTGAGTGTGGGCGAGCCGTCCCTCAGAGAGTGGCCAACTTAGAGCATAGGCAAGATCCTCATACCCCATGAGGAGATGACCAATCTCTGGATTCATACAGACCAATTTATGACCATCCTCCAACAATCTTCGATTCTCCTTGTGCTTCAGCATCCCTTCTACCAGTTGCCCAAGTAGAATACCCTCCGGAGTCAGACTGTAAAGAATGCGTCCCCTGGGCTCATAGGGCTTCGGCTCAAAGGCAATTCTGGATCCAGGGGCAGCGTCCAACGCCTCAGCCAGTCCCTCAGCAAACCTTCGGCGCATGTACGCCATATTCACGCCAAACGGATTTTCAAAACCATCAATCCCCGGCCAAACAACAGAAAAATCACATCCTAATTCCTGACCTAAGCGCAAAGAACGAGCGGTCCGATCAATTGCGATCTGACGTACCCCATCGTCGGGGTTAGAGAGAGAGCCAAACTCAAAATCCACATCATAAAACAACAGTGGTATCACAGTTAACAATCGAATCCCCGTATCCCGAATAAAATCTTTCCACATCCCAAGATTATCTTCGTTGATCTCATTAGGATAATGGGCTTCTAATGCTTCAAGTCCATAATCTTTGAGAGATGCGGCGATTTCCAAACGAGCTTCAATTGATTCATCCGGCTTGTATTTTGCATGAAACCTTGAGTCTGCTGGCGAAAAGAACCAGATTCCTGCCGAAAACTTTGGCTCTAATTCAAACGAATTAAGATGCGTGATCAACTCTTCTCCAATTTGAAGATTCGCCTGATTGCGTAAATCAAGAAGATGCATCCGTACAAAAATTAATTCCGTGGTCCCAAATTGAGTTTGGATGGGTACTTGATCTACGATCCCGAGGGATTGGTGTTGCCGGTATCAGAAGAACCAATGCTCCCCCACATGATTATCTCACACTCCTTGATACTCTCCGGTAGACTGTGAGTTATGGCGCTTACTTTGTCTTGAAGTTTATCGTTTTGAATAATCCATTATGTTAAACAAATAGCCATAATCCCCAAAGTACGGTCGTAGCCTCTTTGATTAGGGTACATTATCGGTAAAATCTGTGTTGGTTCAAGAATAAATAGGGCTTCCCCTGACTTATACTTAATGTCAACAAAGAATTAGGAGATTTTATACCCATTGTGTTACTTTCGATCTCATTCCATGAACAATCCTCAACCTCTATGGTCAATCCTTTTCGTCTAAAAAGACAAGCCCTCTGGCATGATATTCAGGTGTCACATATCTTGTATGATAGTCCAACCAATCTGACGAATGGCGCTGATATACTGGATCATCCTCTAATCGGGCTAGTGGCTCATTATAGGTTGGATCTCCGTGAGAGGGAAGTGGTCTCAGAGTCCTCGAGAAAGTTGTATTATAGTCTCCATCTTTGACCCAGCCATCCCCGATCAGGACAAAATCTCTGACCTGATCTGCGGAGACTGAGTCCATTGCCGTAAATTGAAGAGTCATTTCGTCTCCTGCATTCATAATCACATAGCGGTCATCAACCTCTTTCAAGAGAGGCCGAACATCCCCAAAACGCGTATAGTACCCTTCAAGATCACGCCAAATCTGAGCGGTCCCACTCAAGTTGAGATACTCAGGAAGCTCTGGTGAAGAACGATTCGCTTCATTGACAACTGAAAAGCCACGATAGCGGAGATCGGCTAAAGCTGGTTGCATATGAGTCACTTGGAACACAGAATCGTCTAGTTTTCCTGCTGTATACAGCGCATCCCAGTAGATTTCCATGTTTGTGTGTAATCGGATACGCTGTGAATCCGAATCTCTTACCACCGGCATTAAATCAATCAAAACTGTTTTGGACTTTCCACTGGGGAATCCAAGATTTGGATGCACCGTTTCCCAAGAACCATCGGCTAACTGGGCATCTACGCGCAACCCGCTGGGCGGGGAATGATTTCCTTGGCTGATTGCTACATTAATTGAACTGTCTGTTGGTCGAATCCACCCTCTTGCAATGAGCCAAGCATCTTGAGGAGTCTCATGGCTGATTTCTATTTCAAGGTAATGGGGCCTAGTGATTCCTTGATAATCTCCGCGCCCGAAGTAGTCCGCATACTTATCGTCCTGATTCTGAACAGTTGCCAACAGATCCTCTCCACGATCACTCCACGCACCGGTCACAGGAATTAATTTCGTAGTTGCATGAATTTTTAACTCTGGCGGCGGAAAGGCAAATCGCTCGTCAACAAAAATCTCTGTCCCAGCTGGGTGATCCACAACTATCATAGATACATGATCGAAAAAATGAGTTTCCCACAATTCAGCTGTAATTCGAACGTCATAAAACCCATCTCGAGGTTGGAGTTGGGCGGCTCGGATTTTCACCCAGTCTTCAGTTGTCATGATCCCCGCGGTTTCCTGGGCATTAATCCGAAGTCCTAACGGAGAGCGCCAGATAAAATCGGTGACAAACGTCATACCCTCACCATCCCAAGTAAAGAGCCATGGACATGACCCTTTCAAACGCTGAGTTGCATTCACAATTTCGTCGGAGAGTAGATCAAACTCAGCTTGTACAGATCCATTGGGCCATGTAATCCGTGCGACATCTGCGAGTGACTGCGTCCCAAGACCAAAGTGTACAATCGGTTGAGTAATCGGCTGCTTTTGATACAATAGTCCTGCGCGAATCTCGACCTCACCGCCAATTCCAAACGAATTGATGCGTTGGTCCCCAACCGCCTGTGCTGCACGGGGTTGAATCTGTTTCCAATGGTACCCTTTCGTCGTAGATATTCCGTATCGAGCGGGTTGCCTATTCGCATCCAATCCGATCAGATCCAGCCGCCCGGCAAATCTCGTGGCACTCAGTGCATACGTTTCCAGATCAATGAGAGTTTCCTGAGGATAAAACGCATAATCTTCATCTTGCAAGAAAATATGGGTTTGATCCTTTGCGGTCAAAATCAGATCTACTCCACCGTTATTATCGAGATCTCCAACCATGAGTTGCGTTTCAGGGATATTCAAAGCTCCTCCCACAAGTTCCTGTATTGTTGAATTAATCCCAAAGTTGATCCGAAGAATCTGGCCTGTTTCTGTAAGGGCTAATAGTTCTATTCTGCCATCACTGTCGCTATCGGAAACAACCAGATCCAAAAAGGTCATATTTTCGTCAGGAGACTGCATAGGTATAAACCTACCCTGCCGCTCATTGGCCAACACAACTAATCTTCCCTGCATATCCAGTAGTACAGCATCTGGATCTCCGTCTTGATCAAGATCGGCCCAAGAGAAGGCTTGAATCCCAGAGTTCAATGAAAACCAGTCTGCTGTCTCAAATGTACCATCCCCATTATTGCGAAGTGTCAGGAGCCCTGTTTCGGCATCGTTGAGAATTAGATCAATATCCCCCTCCAGATCAATATCTGCGGCCCAAACCCCAGTATAAGCTGCGCCGGTGATTGTCTCATTGAGATTCAAATTCGCAGTATCATCTATGAACTGCTCAAGAGAATCTTGGCGGAGAGCTAGCATACCCTCGGTTCCGGCTAACACTAGATCTGTTCTAAAATCGAAATTATAATCGATCCCTACGCCCGCATCAGGTCCGCGAAGTCCAGGAGCTCTCCAGGCTTCATTACGGAGTGTCCTAAGAGAATCAGTTCCAGCAAAAAAAATTGCTGGGAGCGAGGTATTGCCCAATGCAATGGCAGAAATCCAACCCTGAGGTTTACTCTCGGGAGCGAGGGGACTATCCGTAATGATTTGGAGCGAGTCATCTCTCATTGCGGGAGCGGAAGCGGCATTTTCAAGTACGATAAAACGTGTGATTGGATCCCCTACTCTCTCAGATAATACCCGTACCTCTGCCAAATCTTGACGAAAAAGGGGCACGCTCAGTAAGATGTTACGCAGAAATGCCAGTTGGATTTCTGTATCCTCTATTTGAGTGGATTCCCTAAGGAGTTCGATCTGCTCATTCACATTGGCATCCCGGATGTGAGCACTTAAATCATCCAGTAGTCTGGTATCTAAGTTACCAAGTGTGACGGATTGCTCTATCCGCCTGAGCAAAACGACGGTATTGTCTGGGACAGAGCCAATGAGTTGGTTCATGATTGATCTACCCTTTTGCGAATCCTCTGGAAGTAATTCAACGAGTTCAAAGAGTGCACGAGTATTCAAAGAATCAAATAGAACGGCTTTTTGGAGATAATTCAGTTGCGATGATTTATCCCCCATGAGCCCAGCATGTGCAGCAGCAAGGGAAAGAAGTTCGCTGTTCGTTGAATCAAGTTGCAGGGCAACCCTGAGATTCTCCTCAGCAATATCCAGTTCATTTCTTCGCATTGCCATGAGAGCTAAATTAGCCCAGGCAGCTGGTTCCTCTGGAGCAAGTTCCGTCACTAATGTTAGCTTGGCATTCGCCCGTAAATCTTCTCCCACCTCCATTGCAGATACTCCTGCATAGAACGCACTGGCGACTGTGGTATATTCCTCAGATCCTGGTTCAGGACCTCTTGAACTTCCACACCCAAGTCCTGTAAGTAACAGAGTGATCACTAATGGAGTTTTCTTGACACACATTATGTATGATTTTTTATGTAGTTTGAGTCTAACTTGACACAATTAGACACGACAAAGAAAGTGACCTTCAAATAACCTACACTATATAGATATAGATCCAGTTTCACTGGAGGGTAAGTTAATAGATCTCTAAAATTAAGAACAGACTCGCTATCTTCAAATTATTCAAATTTTTGTACAAAGATCTGATTAAGTTTGAAAAATATATCTTGAATCTTGTTCCGAAGATTTATGTAGATAGATAGGCCCTACCCAAGCCCCATCCGCGAGACTTCATTCCCAGTTTCGACTTCATACTAAATACTTAGCCTCTACTTACCAGTTTATTGTGGTGTGCCGGTGCGGTAAGACGTTATCAGATCTGTAAATCAGATGAGATCACAATTCTTTGGTTCATGAAAATAAAGACCATCTATTATTTGACTCAATTGCAAGTTCCTCTCTTTCGTTGATGAGTATGGATCACTCCAACAAAGCCAATCTTTACGACTATCTGAAGTGAGACTGTATTTTCAATGAAATCTTGCAGTTCATCGGTATGAACGGTATAGTGGAAATTAATCCAGAGATATCCAGACCTTCGGATATTTGTCTACCTTTCCCCGAAATGAAACCTGGCGATGTACATCTACATTTACGGTAACGAACGTAAGACTAACTTTTTGAGTTATGCCAAAACGAAGTATTGACCGATGTGTGATTTTGAAATTGGCTATACCTCATTGGATAATAGTTTGATCTGTATTTGTTTGGAACGGACATTGGAGTTTAATCCAGTAAAAGATGAGGTTTCGCGAGAAAGAGGCTAACTTATATTGGCAGTGAGATGCGGGGAAATATGGTTGTAATACGTTATTACGTCCCCACTTGTACATGATAGCCTTGCACAACGTAAGAGAATCCCAGTAAAGTTGAATTCTATTTGAAAGAGTTCGTGTCCTCGTGCCAATTCCTGATCATCTCCTAACCTTAATCAAATAATCTTCATGACAACCAGCAGCATTACTCGCACTCCACTTGACACGATGGGCATCGCCCTTTCAACCCTCTGCTTCATTCACTGCCTAGCCGTACCGTTCATTGCTACGGGTGTACTGGCCTGGGTGGCATCCGAATCCATTCACATCGGTTTGACGATAGCTCTCTCAGGGATCGTCGCGTTAGTGGCGTGGCCCGGCTACCAGCGGCACCGCCGTGCTGCAGTGCCTGCCCTGCTGATGACCGGTCTTGCTTTACTCATCGTTGCAGTCCTTGTTGAGGATACGCTGGGCGAAAACGCCGAGACAAGTCTAACAGCCCTCGGCTCAGTTACCCTCGTACTTGGCCA
This sequence comes from Rhodothermales bacterium, assembly GCA_965209015.1. Lineage (GTDB taxonomy): Bacteria > Bacteroidota > Rhodothermia > Rhodothermales > Bin80 > Bin80. The sequence continues at coordinate 2,523,002 of OZ242367.1, forward strand.
TATTTTGAACACGCGATTTCGGAGGACATGCATGTAACCGTATTGCCCGGAGCCCCATTTCCACAACAATATAACTGGCTTTTTTGTGACAGCAAGGTGACATGTAGTTGTGCATGAAAATAGCTCCTGTTGAGATTCATGTTCATTGATGTTGCCCGCTTGAGTCTTTGTTTGTAGGGATATTCTTCTGGGATCAACTCATCTGGAAACACAAGATGTTCAAATAAGGAGTAGATTAGCCCCCGAAGGGGGTTGCGGTATTAAGATCCAGTCGCTCGGACTGGGCAAGACCATAACACAGAATGCAAAATAAGGTAAGATAGGAGAGACCGACAGGTTTACGACAATACACCAGAAATTAGAAGATTTATGGCTTAAACCATAAACGTGAACAAAGAAGGCACATATTTTTAACAGTAGCCGAAATGACAAACTTACTAAATTCAAGATAGCTACTCCATGGGTAAATTCACCTTGATACACACCCATTGGCTGACAGCAGATAGCAGAATCACGAGACCAGATAAGTTAAAAGCCATGCTGAAAGTGGGCCAAAAAAGTGTATTATAAGTAACCCGTATGCATCGGCAATAAGAAACGCTCCAGTGTCTTGTATTTGTCTCTTCAATCTCCCGACACGCATAGCTATCCCGAGATTGTTCCTCTGGTAATTGACTATCTCCTATGCTTATTCGAATCAATTAGAACAGTGTCCTAACTTCGCCAGAGATTCGTGGCTCACTCAGTTGGAGCAATAATTAACAGAAAAAATCGGTAATTCGTTCACTTAGTTTCTGAAAATACATGTTAAACATAAACAGCAATACGATCACATCTGTGCAAGAAATCCCCGTGAAAACTGTCACGCCCGTTCCAGTTGATTGGCTAATGCTTGATAGTCATAACCCCCGCCTAGTTGCGAATGATCTTGGGCGTTCCATGGAGGCGATCATTGCACACCTATACCGTGCTGAGGATCTGGGTGAATTGCTCCAGTCAATCGCGTCAAATGGGTATATGGATATTGAACCATTTATCGTGATGAAAGAGGTAAACAAACTCACTGTACTTGAAGGTAATCGCCGCTTGGCTGCTGTCCTACTGTTCCGAGATACCGATCTGAAAAGAAAAATTCATAGAGAAATTAAAATCAATATCTCAATACCAGAAATCAGTGAAGATCACAGAAACACCCTTGATCAAATTTCTGTTTATCGGGTTGCCGTTTGAGAAGATGCAGATGCGTTTATCGGTTTCAAACATATTAATGGAGCTGCTCGATGGAGTTCCTATGCTAAGGCCAAGTTTGCTGCTCGCTGGCATAAGAATGGTCAGCGCTCTCTTACGGCCATAGCCAATCAAATTGGAGACAGTCACTCTACAATTAAAAGGATGGTCCACGCCATACATGTGCTTGAACAGGCACAGCTGGAGTCCATATTCGATGTGGATGACCGATCAAATCCACGTTTCAGCTTTTCACATTTATACACTGCATTGTCTCGTCCAGACTACAGAAAATTTCTTGGCCTTGAAGCCCAATGGACTCATTACGAGCCAGCACCTAATCCTGTGCCTTTGGAAAAACAGAGTTGCCTAGGAGAAGTGTTGAAGTGGATCTATGGATCAAAGCAAGATGGCCTTGATCCGGTGGTACGTTCTCAAAACCCAGATATTAAACGGCTTGGAGAGGTCTTGGAAAATACTGAGTCACTTGCAGTCCTGAGGGCATCTTCATCTCTGGACGATGCTTATAGAAGCACACAGCCAGCTGAGATGAAATTTACCGAATCCCTGATTCGCGCCCGTTCGGAACTTCGTGAGGTATCCAGCAATCTACGAGGATTCAACGGGCATGACTCCGCACTCGTTGATATCGCAGATGATATCTCCGAAATGGCACAAGCCATCCACGGACACATGAGAAAGAAGTTACAGGGTTCCGCTACACAGGTTAATGGATAATAGTATATACTTCCCACTAGATAATTTTGGTGGGCAGCAGCCGCCTAACCTAGACCTCGCCGCTGATTACCTTGAATTGAAAGCTGTTTTGTCAGAACAGAAGTATTCCCTTTCCAGAAGTATTATTGATGCACTTGAGATGCCGGCCGACCATGATTTCACGAGCGTAGAGTCCGAGATTGTGAAGAGAGAAATTGTGGCAGATGAAACAATAGGACGAATTCAATTGAGAAAAAATATACTTCAAGAAGCGTATCCTATTGGGCTGGACGAATCAGGAGAAACACTTTCGTTCGCTCCAGAACAGCCGAATCTTGCCCATATTGCCTATCTGACATCTCTCCTTCTCTCCAACCTGCGCCCAGTTTCTCAAGTATTGAATGACTTTGAACCTTATCCAACCAAGGATGACATACTTTCCCTTCGTCAGTATTTCCAATACATAGCAACAACTGCCATTGCTGCTGAGATCGGGGGAAGGGCTTGGTCTTTCGGTTTTCCCCGCCCTGATAATTCTGGCTTCATAGAAAAATTGACGGAAATATGGGACGTCATAAAAGACGGAGAGGTGGAGGCTGATACATCTGCCCCTTCCGTTCCTAAAGATGGCGGAGTGGATGTTTTTGCCTGTCGTGAACCTGAAGACGGGCTTCCTGGATATCTGATCGTAGCTGCACAGGTAGCAACGGGAAAAGATTGGAAAAATAAATCACTTCTAAAAGATATTAACCATCAGTTCCTGAAACGCTGGTTCGGGCGCCAGCCCGTGACCAGAATTATTGCATATCATGTAATACCTTTTGCCCGTCCAGATAGTAGCTTCCGTGATGATGTTCTGACCGTGGGAAATCTGCTGCATCGCCTACGAGTACCTGACCGAGTATTAAAAGCTCAAATGCTGGTTGACAATGGCGTGAATATTGAAGGTTATGATAAGTTAATGAAAGCCTCCGGTTGAATTAGAGACTTCTTTGGTCTATGATGCCCTAAACGACAATCTTCCTATATTATTATTCACCACGACTTGGCCTGATTATGTATTGAGGAATATGTGTGAAACTTCGTTTTCCAAACGAGATGAATTTGCCCAGCGAATGAAATCATTCATATCTTCTTCTTCCAGCCGGGTATGGAACTACCCACTGTTAAAGCCCGCATCCATCCGAAGAACGATCATTAGATTAAGCACTCCCTAGACGATCAAAATAATGAACTTCTCACCACCGGTCACTTTTAGCTGCGTTGCAGAATACCACCACGGAGTAAATAGCGGAAGGAACATCATTTTTTTATGAACCTCTGATAAGAAAATCAGATGATCGCAACTTACTGAATGGGTTATGCTTACAACCCATAGTATAATCAAGAAAATATTTCCATAAATCTAAGGTGACTATTATGGATATTCAGTGATCTACATGTGACTTCTAGGATTATACCATGAAATTTGCTGCGAAAATCCACCCGAATGGATATTCAATCAATTACTTCCTCTGAATTCAGAGTATCCTCCATTCCAGCTGCTAATGTTTCCAATGTAAAACAGCGCAGCCCTCTACGTTACCCTGGAGGTAAAACTTGGCTTGTCCCGCATATCAAAAAATGGTTGAGTACACCCGTTGATCTGCTCATTGAGCCATTTGCTGTCGGTGCAATCGTTTCACTAACTTCGGTGATGGACAATCTCGCACAGAAAGCACTCATGATAGAGCTTGATCGTGATGTCGCTTCATTCTGGCGCACAACTCTGGAATATCCAGAAGAATTGATCAGACGAATTCACTCATTTATCCCGAACCGCATTGATGTTGAGCGTTTAGTTCTTACTACGCCCAAAACAGTTCAAGATCAGGGTTTTCGCACACTTGTTTTGAATCGAACGCGTAGAGGCGGTGTCCTTGCATCTGGCGCATCACTAATTAAAAATGGCGAAAACGGTACTGGTATTTCCACACGATGGTATCCTAATACATTGGTAGACAGGTTGCAAGCTATTGCCAAACACTCTGACCGGTTATTATTTTACGAAGGAGATGGTATGCATATGTTGGAGTTGCTATGCAACTCAGAGAACACAGCTTTTTTCATTGACCCACCATATACAGCCCGAGGTGGAAAGCAGGCAGGTAACCGGCTCTACTGTCATAACACGGTGGATCATGAACATATTTTCGATGTGCTGGCCAACAGCAAGGCAAATTTTTTGATGACCTATGATCTCTCCTCTGAAATCAAGGCATTAATTAAACGCTACGGTTTTGATGCAGTCTTAGTGGAGATGAAAAATGCACATCACCGCCGGATTCCCGAACTCGTGATTTCACGGGAAAAACTGTTTTGAGATCATGCCACATGATAATCTCTACAGTAAGAGCACATTTGTATAGGAGATGACTCATCATCTGTTCACGAAACCCCCGATTGTAGTCTCACTCATCCTTCTATGTGGTACGATAACGTTGTGATGTCAGGCCTCCAACAAGCGACACATCTTATCAGCCACAAAGTTCATCTACCGTTGATGTTTCAATGAAATGGAATTAAGTTCATTGGCTGAAGAACTCTATTTCAGTGCATAGCAGGCAAGGTGCCGTTGAATTTTGATTATACAAAATGACTGTTGATATATCTAGTTCCTGCCAAACCTCCATAGAAATCTTGTCCAAAATTACTTCGTAACCTGGACTTTTTTGCTTCGTAATAGTTAATATTCCGGATGTCCCTTTTTTTATCTCACCTCACCAATGAAATACTCTTTATTGTCTTCCGTCATGCTGCTACTGTGTGCATCAAATCTCATGGCTCAAGAAAACGAAACTATGCAAATACCTACCATTGCCTTTGAGAAATTCCAACTGGACAATGGTCTGACTGTAATCGTCCATGAAGATGGCAAAGCCCCCCTCGTCGCTGTGAACCTCTGGTATCATGTAGGATCCAAAAATGAACCAGAAGGCCGAAGTGGGTTCGCTCATTTATTTGAACATCTTATGTTCAATGGATCAGAAAATTTTAACGATGACTATTTCCAAGTACTGGAAAGAATTGGCGCGACAGATCTGAATGGTACAACTAGCCGCGATCGAACCAACTACTTCCAAACAGTGCCCAAGAATGCCGTAGATCTGGTCCTATGGATGGAATCCGATCGTATGGGTCATCTCCTCGGAGCTATTGATCAGGATAAGCTTGATGAGCAGCGTGGAGTCGTTCAAAACGAGAAACGTCAAAGAGAAAATACTCCTTATGGACAGGTCTTTAATCGCATCACAGATGCCACCTATCCGAAGGGACACCCTTATGCCCACACTGTGATTGGATCTATGGAGGATTTGAATGCCGCCGAATTGGAGGATGTGCAAGAATGGTTCAAAGCATATTACGGACCCAATAATGCAGTGCTCTCAATTGCCGGAGATATTTCCGTGAATGAAGCTCGTGCACTAACTGAAAAGTATTTCGGTGATATTCTTCCCGGGCCTCCGGTATCTCATTTTGATACATGGATTGCCAAACGTTCTGGAGGGCAACGAGAAATCATGCAAGATCGCGTACCTCAGGCACGCATTTATAAAGTCTGGAATGTACCCGAACGATACTCAAAAGAGTTTCATCTACTAGACCTTGCATCAAGTATTTTGTCGAGTGGAAAAAATTCCAGATTCTATAAGCGACTGGTTTATACCGATCAGATTGCTACAGATGCCAATGCCTACCTCTATTCGGGCAGTATTGGAAGTCAGTTCATTGTTCAAGCTACTGCACGACCGGGCATACCACTTGAAGAGATTGAAGCCGCTCTAGATGACGAAATAGCTACATTGATGGCCAACGGACCAACTCATGAAGAACTGCACCGAATCATCACACAAGAAAAGGCCAACTTCATTTACGGAATAGAGCGAATCGGTGGTATTGGGGGTAAGTCTGATATTTTGGCATCCTCTGAAATTTATGGTGGAAGTCCCGATGCGTATCTCAAATCATTTCATGATAAAGATGTGGCGACCCCAGAAGAGGTTCGCCAAGTAACAGCAGAATGGCTATCCGATGGCGTCTATGCGCTGGAAGTACATCCTTTTCCCGAACTTACTTCGGTTGTTGAGGGCATTGATCGATCTACTCTGCCCGAAACAGGCCCCGAACCTGAGGTAAAGTTTCCCGAGCTACAGCGAACATTCCTCAGCAATGGACTGGAGATCATTCTTGCTGAACGTAACACTATTCCATCCGTCAATTTTCGTCTAATCCTTGATGCAGGATATGCATCGGATCAGGAGATCGCTCCCGGTACTGCCAGTATGGTTATGTCTATGTTAGATGAAGGGACTACAAGCCTCACAGCGTTGGAGATTAATGACCGGATCGCAAACCTTGGTGCAAACCTGAGCACAGGAACCAATCTGGATGGTTCGTTCGTGAATCTAACCTCACTCACCGCTAACTTGGGTCCTAGTCTGGATCTCTTTTCGGATATTATTTTGAATCCATCCTTTTCTGATTCAGAATTTGATCGGTTGAAAGCCGAGCGGCTGGCTGGAATTCAACGTGAAAAAGTGAATCCTGTCCAGATGGCTCTTCGTGTCATGCCAACTCTCTACTATGGGGCAGATCATGCGTACAGCAACCCATTAACTGGTAGTGGTACTGTCAAGTCTGTTACGAACATGACGCGACAAGATCTCTTGACCTACCATGACACATGGTTTAAGCCTAATAATGCAAAGTTAATTATTGTGGGAGATACGGACCTCGCTACTATCGTGCCGCTGATAGAGTCTCGCCTCGGCAACTGGGAATCTGGAGATATTCCATCAAAAAATATTGCCTCGGTCTCCCATGGAGAAGGTGCACGCATTTACCTAATGGACCGCCCCGAGTCCCAACAGTCCATTATTTTAGCCGGTCACCTCGCACCTCCGCGCAATACACAAAACAATATCGGGATCGAAACCATGAATACGGTTCTGGGCGGTGCCTTTACTTCGCGAATCAATATGAATTTACGTGAAGACAAAGGTTGGTCTTATGGGGCAAGTTCACTCCTTCTCTCTGCGCGTGGGCAGCGTCCATTCTTGGTCTATGCCCCCGTGCAAACGGATAAAACTACCGAGTCTATGATGGAGATCAGAGGTGAACTTGAAGGGATCATAGGAGAGAATCCTGTCACCGAAGAAGAAGTCTTGAAAGCACAGGAAAGCCAAACTTTGGCTCTGCCTGGACTCTGGGAAACCAGTGGATCCGTCGCAGGCAGCATCTTAGATCTAGTTCAATATGACTTGCCCGAAGATTATTATGATACCTATCCTGATGAAGTACGATCGCTCAATGTTGACACCATTACATCAGCGGCCAAAGAGGTGCTCCGACCAGATAACCTGATCTGGCTCGTCGTAGGAGATTTGAATGTGATTAAGCCCCGTATTCAAGAACTTGGATACGGCCCTGTGATCCTACTTGACACTGAGGGAAACATGATTGAGAACTGACCTGCGAGTGTCGGGGGGGAATCCCCCGACACGTTGGTTCTTATGTTAGCATCTTATCCAGTGTATTAGCGGTCCATCTCGCCATATTCCACAAATATGCATAAGGAATTGGTTACGACATCCTATTTCCTGATTCGTCAACATGCCGCTCCTCTTTCTCTGGTCCATTTGAAACTCCACTTAGCATTGCAGCAATATCTATCCCGGTTGATGCTTTTAGGCTTTCCAAAAGAGCCGGAGTAGAGCCGGCAATTTGATTAAAGACAGAGGGCACTCCGGTCCCCTTCCCACTGTCAACTACCGTAAGTTTGTCAATGGAGAGGTTATCAACCGTCTGAACGACCTGTTTCAGTATATCCGGCAACATTTGGATCAGGAACAGGCGCTCGGCATTGGGTCCGGCCTCTTTCCATAATTCAAGTTTCTGTCGTAGTACTTCAACCTCTGCTTTCCCGTCTTCAAAGATTCGGGCAGCGTTCCCTCTGGCAATTTCTTCTTTGGCTTGACGTTCAGCCTCGGCGGCAACAATTACATCAGCACGCTGCTTTTTCTCAGCAAGTTCAATTTCTTCTATCGCGAGCCGCTGACGAGCCTGTGCTGCTGCAACCTCGGCAGCGACATCAATGCGAGCCTCTTCGGCAGCACTCTTGGCAGATAACTTTGCTTTCAGGATACGCAAATCGTTCTCCGCTTGTTCAATGCTCTTGTCCGCATTCGTCTCTGCTAACCTTGCCTGTTCACGTTTTGCAGCTTCCGCAACTCGTGCGGCGGCGATGATGTGTGCTGATTGTTGACGGCCAATTGCATCCAGATATCCTGCATCATCTTCAACACTCTGAATTTTCATGGTGTCAAGCTGCAATCCAAGATTGCTCAGATCAATATCAGCTTCGGCCAAAAGCTCTTTCGCAAATTTGAGTCGATCTTCGTTCACCTCCTCAGGGGTAAGTGTAGCCAAAACTCCGCGAAGATTTCCTTCCAAGGTTTCTTTTGCTATCATCTGGATTTCATGTGGATCTTTGCCTAGGAGTCGCTCCACCGCATTGGCGAGTTCAGATTCATTTGAGGCGACTTTCACGTTCGCGATTGCACGAACCGTGAGTGGGATTCCTCCTTTAGAATAGGCGTTCTGGACTGTCAAATCCAGGGGGATTGTATTCAAACGGATCCGCTCAACCTGTTCCAAAATCGGAATTCGAAAACCTCTTCCTCCTTTGATGAATCGATAACCAACCTTTGTCCCGTCGGACATCCGACGTCTACGACCACTGAATATAAGAACTTCGTTTGGTTGACAAATCTTCAGATTTGCACGCACAATACCAAATACAACCAGAATCGCGCCAACCAGCACTCCACTGATAATTAGGACAGTTTCCATATTTATAGACAAACTATTAAGGATTTACGAGGAATACTGTTACTATTTGACTAAAAGACGGTGCAACGTATTCATTTGGGAAAACTATATTTTATCCAGCTATGTTTCCACCATATCAAGCTGTCGCAGGGATCTATCCCCCTAACCTAATAATTTGGTATTGAGCACCACCGACTGATATACCCACAACATGAATTAGTCCACATGATTATTTGATCAATGGATATCACTGGTGTCTCATATGGATACCCATGTGACCGCGACTGCCTCTTGGTATCGTTCACGGTTGGGTTTTCAAATCTCTTCCTTAGTGTATTCATTGGATTGTCTGTCTGAGCAAATAGACGACACCCCTACAATCAATCAAAATCGAGGCAACTCTGATCATCAAATATTTTGGAAAATCAGGCGATCACGACATAGGCATGATGCCAAAAAATATATAGTTGCGGAATCCGATTGAAGTAACCTCTGGTGTCTTGAGACTTGGATCTCTACATCCTCAGGACCTCCGCTACTGCCCCTTCAACCCGTACTACGACCACCTCTTCGCCTTCCGAAAACATCTCATCGGCTGCTTCAAAGCTCCTCGCCCTGAACTGAATTTGCTGCCCCTTCACGATCAGAACAATTTTTCCTATATCTGATTGTCCAAATGGAATCATCACTTTTGCGGTTTTTCCTTTCATATCCTGAACGGTCACCTCACTGGATATGTGGGCATACCCAACCCGCTTGATGAGATAATTCCCCCCGATCCCAACCGTCAGGCCAACAGTCAGAGAGATGACCAAACGTGTCATTTCGCTCACATCTGCAATGGGCAAGAGTACACCACACATGCCGAAAAAGGCTGCAAATAAGAAGACCGTGCGGACAGAAAAAAGATCTACCCAACCTGCCCCAACATCCGAATCCATATCTATCTCTGCATCCAGGTCGGCATCCAAGTCTGCGTCTAAATCTGCATCCATATCAGAATCACCTCCAACAATCATAGACAGGAGCACAAAAAATCCACCAACAATTAGGCTGATCCAATAAATGGTGTCCATTTATACCAACTGTATTTTATTATTGCAACAGAGAAGAGTACGAAGGGGTCCCGCTTCTGATCGCAAGATTTTCATCAATCCGCGAGCCCAGAATAAAAATGATCAAAAAAAAAGGTACCTGGAGAATTATTCTCCAGGTACCCCAACCAAACCCCAGGTATGCCAACCCGGAAATGTTGAAGAGAATCAGTCACTCCACGGGAGTTACCGCCGCCATATCCTCTTCTTTAGTTCGAACACGGATGACACGTTCAACCGGTAACACAAAAATTTTCCCGTCACCGACATGTCCCGTAGAAGCACTCTTACAGATTGCATCTACGGCTACATCCACAAAATCGTCAGATACACCGATGTCTATCATTATTTTTTCCTTTAGCTCCATTTTTGCGGTTGTTCCGCGATACGTTTCAACTACTTCAACTTCGCCACCGTGCCCCCTAGCTTTTGAAACAGTGAGTCCAGTTATATTAGCCGAGTACAATGCTCGGAGTACATCTGGCAAGGTTGATGGTCGTATGATTGCTTTGACGAGTTTCATTTTTTCTTATCCATTAAAATTGTATTACTCAAATCCATTGACACGCGCAGGTGCCTCTGACTCATTCAATAGAACAGCTCCTTCCCCTGTTGCATACGCTTCCTCTCCGTGGGCCACCAGATCCATTCCAAGTCCTTCGTCTGTGGACTCAGCTCTCAAATTGGTAACCAGACCAACAACTTTTAGAATGACAAATGTTAGAACACCGCTATACACTGCAACTGCCGCAACGGATAAGGCTTGGACTCCAAGTTGTCCTAGACCATTACCGAAGAACAATCCACCAGATGTAGCGAGTATTCCTGTGAGAAGGGCTCCCATAATTCCTCCCATACCATGAGCAGCAAATACATCAAGCGAATCATCAAGGCTTGTCTTAGTGCGCCACTTGATAATGAAATAACTTGGAATCACAGCGATGGCTCCCAAAGCCAGAGCACCTCCAGGATTTACAAAACCTGCAGCAGGAGTAATCGCTACGAGACCGACAACAATACCCGTTGCAACCCCAACGGCGGTGATCTTTCCAGTTGTGAATTGATCCAATAATGTCCAGACAAATACTCCGGCGGCTGGTGCAAGGAGGGTATTAACGAGCGCCAAGGCAGCAACTCCATCGGCTGCGAGCGCACTTCCGCCGTTAAATCCAAACCAGCCAAACCATAGAAGGCCGGCACCTAATAATACGAATGGGACATTGTGGGGCAAGAGTGCCTCGCGACCATAATCTTTGCGTGGACCTAAGACCAGTGCTGCAACCATAGCAGCAACCCCGGCATTCACATGAACAACTGCGCCACCGGCGAAGTCCAAAGCACCCAACTCACCAAGCCATCCACCACCCCAAACCCAATGACAGACTGGGGCATAGACCAGCAAACCCCAGAGTCCAATGAACAGTACATAAGGTACAAATCGAATTCGCTCAACCACAGCTCCAGAAATGAGTGCAGCCGTAATGATCGCAAAGGTCCCTTGAAAGCCCATAAATAGCAAATCTGGAATGGAGCCATTTGGATCAAGACCTACCCCCTCCAAGAAAAGCATTGAAAAATCACCAAACCATGCGCTCCCTTCACCAAAAGCAATGGAGTAGCCGGCAATCGCCCACAGCGTACCAGAAACACCGAGAGCTACAAAGCTCATCATCATCGTATTTAAAGCATTCTTGGATCGAACGAGCCCACCGTAGAAAAATGCCAATGCAGGAGTCATAAGTAAAACTAGGGCCGTTGATACAAGCAACCATGATGTATCTGCACCACTGATTGAAGCAACTCCATCAGCTTCCTGAGCAACAGCTGATAGAGGGGCCAACAGGCTCAAGCCAGCCAACACACGAAGTATTTTGTTAAGCATAGAATTCCGATTTAATTAAGGTGAAAACATATATCTACCTCAATAATTTAGGAAAATACCCCGTAATAGAATAACAATTCAGAAAATGAAAGGGCTTCCAGGAAAAATTTCACCAAAAATTCATAATTTTGGTGAACTATATCACCTCTCGTAACTGGTGATCAAGTTAGATGATAAGCACAGTAATTCGGCCCAGCCTTGCGAACTGACTCTTAGTCCGAGTTCATGATGAACAAAGGAGCATCCTGGAGATCCTTGAAATTTGGACGAAGTCGCTCTTCATTGTAAAATTTTTCTACATCAACTACTTTATGAGGTGCATTTATCACCTCCATCGAAATATTTCCATACACTCCGTTCCGAATGTTAACCAACCGTCCAGAGGTTCCACTCAATATTAAGTCCAGTGCTAAATTTCCATAGGCGATTGGGACAACGCAATCAAGTGCATCTGGAGCTCCGCAGCGAACCAGATAGCCGAGACGCTGATTTACGATATTGACTCGCTTTCCATTGTTGTACTCAGGGGAACGTCTCTTCAATTCCTCGCCAACGCGGATCCCGATTCCACCAAGCTTTGCATGTCCGTACTGGTCTTTCTCTGATGCAAGAAATGACATCTGATCATCGCCTCTAATTTTTGCTCCCTCAGAAACCAACACCACCGAATAACGGCTAGGATGTCGATTTCGATCATAGACCATAAGATCCGTGAGCCGGTCAATATCAAAATCCACCTCAGGGATCACACATCGGTCAGCAGCACCTGCCATGGACGGTAGAAGAGCGGAGTATCCAGCGTAGCGACCAAACACCTCAATCACCAAAAAGCGCTCATGTGAACCTGCCGACGTTCGAAGCGTGTTGGCCAATTCAATGGTTCTCGTCACACATGTACCAAATCCGATACAATAATCCGTACCCGGTACATCATTGTCCATGGTCTTAGGGATCGCAACCACCTTGACACCTTCTTTGTGAAGACGATAGCCATAACTTAGCGTATCATCTCCGCCGATTGGGACTAAATAATCAATGCCAAGATACTCGATATTTGAAAGAACTGCCGAGGTAACATCACTGATCTCATCTGTGAATTGATCTCGCAGATGGGCTGGAAGCATGGTCTTTGGCAAATGACTTGGCCGCGTACGGGAGCTGTGTAAAAATGTCCCACCTGTACGTGCCGCAGCATTCACCGTAGCCTCACTGAGCTCAATGACACTCTCTGAATTATCAGCTTCAGAATCTTGGATAAAATCCACTAGACCTGCCCAACCACGCTTGATTCCAACCACACGATATCCCTCGCGTAATGCACGAACTGTAACTGCTCGAATCGCAGGGTTCAGTCCCGGCACATCCCCACCACCCGTAAGAATTCCAATTGTACCTCTATATTCCATTATTAATTGAATTATTGTGAACAGATTTGCCGAAAATTACAACAACATTTTGGATCAACGGCATTATTTACATAACAAAATCCTGTCTAATGGAATATTTATTTTATGCAGATCGTCTAAAGCGTCACACATCTCACAGTTCATCCAATGCGCCTTACCCATTATTTTGCATGTATCACACTGGTACTGCACAGAATGACTGTTGCCCCAGGTAGTTTCGCTCAGCGAGGGCTGCGTAATCAGATGGACAATACGTTGGAATTGATGGCGGCTCTGACGGATACGTTGATCACCAAACTCACACTTACCGAAGATCAGATTTCCGTGGTGCGTGCAATCCTGAAAATTCGTGCTGAATCTCTGTTGGCACTTCGCCCCGAACCAAGCAGGGGCCGTGAACAATTACAGTCCATTCGTGCCAAATGACAAAATGTCAACAATCAAGCCGAAGCCGCACTGTCAGCGCTTCTGTCACCTGAACAAATGATTACTTGTCAGCTAGTTATCGAAAATCAGCTTCGGGAACGAAGACGGCAAATGAGGTGGAGAAATCATCGAGATGGATCCTGCTTCTCACACTCGTCTGTTCTCCAGAGATGATCTTGTATCTCTAGGACAGGGATGATTCCTAAGAATGTGATCAACAAATTGAATCGACTCGCTCAGCCTCAGAAAAGTGGCAACTACGCTCTCAGATGACAGTTTGCTTGACCGTGCAAGAAAGGGAGATCAAAATGCATTCCGTGAACTGCTGGAACGCTATCAATGTTCGGTGTCTCTTACTGTCTCTGGAATGCTTGGCATTGGGCCTGAAATTGATGACGTCGTTCAGGAAGTGTTCATTCGTTTCTATAAAACGCTTGGCCGATTTCGCGGTGATGCCTCATGTAAGACCTATCTCACACGTATTGCGATTAATGCATCATTGGATACACTGCGACGGCGTAATCGCATGCGCTCCCGATTCATCAGCCGGGATGATCAAATGGTGAGCATACCCGATCCAAAAGTTGAGGCAACTCAGGCCGAACGCTTTGAAAGAGCACAACTCATCGATTCTGCAATGAATCAACTAAAACCTCATCACCGAACCGTCGTTGTGTTGAGATTAGTTGATGGATATTCAACTTCTGAAACAGCTGAGATTCTCGGGATTCCCCAAGGGACCGTCCTCTCAAGGCTCAATAGAGCAATTGCCCACCTCAGAGATATTTTAGGCCCAATCCTACAGAAAGAAGTTCGTTAAACATGAGAATGAAGACGCCTATGAATTCGTCAGATGTTCAGCGCCTCCGCACCTTACTCCGCGAAGCCGCGGAGACCGTCGCTGAATCCAGTGTACAACCCTTCCTCCCAGACCGAATCATGCGCCGGATTCAATCATCGGTACATCCAGAAGAAGATTTCTTTCAGAGCCTCTGGTTAGCCTTTCGGCCTGTTATTTTAGCAAGCATTTTGCTGACTCTTGGATTTATGTCTTATAGTACAATTCTCAGTCGCAATTATGAGGTACCCCCAACGCCAACTGAGGTTGTCTTTGGTCTTCAACCTTTAACACTTACGAATGCCTACTCCTCAGACTTAGTTGAATTTTCGTCAATGACCCCATGAGTACTCGTACGAAATCAATTGTGATCCTTGCATGTACACTGATGTGCGGTATACTTATCGGTGCTTTGGGTACAAGTACTTGGCAACATCGCCGCAATGTGGTAGTAGTTGAAACTCGCAGACCAGGTGGTCTTATGCGACAGATTGAACGTATCATTGAAATTCAGGATGAAACTCAGCGCCAAGAAGTTAAAATAATACTGAGTCGTGCTGAACAGTCATTCATGTTGCAGCGTAAACGCATGATAGACAGCCTTACTGTTCACCGCCAACTCTTGCTTAGAGATCTGGAGCAAATACTTGAACCAGATCAATGGCAACAACTTGAGGCTTGGTTGAACCGAAAACGAAAACTGCATCATCCGAACTGGAAGGATCAACGTTCGGAGCGACGCGAACAAGCTAGAAAGTCATCAGCCCACCGACCTCCTAATAAACCAGATTGAATGAGATTCATCATCATCGCAGTTGCTGTCGTGATCACCGGTGGCTCCCTTTGGTATTTAAGTCGGGGCTCTGTTGAACCGGTCAGTCCCTACAGATTTGTTACTCTTGAAGAAGGTGACCTTGAGGCTGTTGTTGCAAGTACAGGAACATTGGATGCAGTCACAACGGTTCAGGTGGGGACACAAGTTTCTGGAATCATTGCCAGTATTTACGTTGACTTTAATGATCGCGTCCGTTCAGGACAAGTAATTGCTCGTATTGACACTACACTCTTGTCAAGTTCTGTACGAGATGCAGAATCTAATCTTGAGCGCAACCAAGCCCAGCTCCGCCAAGCTGAGCGTGAGCTTGAACGGATCGAGCCCCTTTACGGTCAACAGTTCGTGACTGAAGTGGATTATGTGCGAGCACAATATGACCTTGACATCGCGAAAGCTGCCACTAAGAGTGCTGAAATCAGCCTGGAACGTGCTCGTCAGAATTTGAGCTATGCCACTATTGTGGCTCCAATTTCGGGTACAGTCATTGAGCGAAATGTTGATGTCGGGCAAACAGTTGCCGCGAGCTTTTCAGCACCTCAACTCTTCCTTATTGCAGATGATCTCTCTCGTATGGAAATCTTAGCCTCGGTTGACGAAAGTGATATTGGGAAGATCGTGGCCGACCAATTCGCCCGCTTTACGGTGCAAGCATATCCAGACGAGACCTTCAGTGGTACCGTACGACAGGTTCGGCTGCAATCTACTGTTGAGGAAAATGTTGTGAATTACACCGTAGTCGTAGATGTTCAGAATCCAGATGGGCGCCTATTGCCGGGAATGACTGCTACGGTTGATTTTCTGATTGATTCGGCAACGAATATTCTCAAACTGCCCAATCCTGCACTTCGTTTTCGTGCGACTCCGCAAATGTTTGAAGTGATCCGTGTCCGCCAAGAATCCACAACTGAAACAAGTGATAATGCCCCGCGAGGTGAGGCCCGTAGTAATCCTTCTGCTGCCACCATCCGGGGTAGTGGCATTGAAACCAGACCCGGTGGTTCCGCACAGGGAGGCAGGATTGGCGGCTTTGGAGGCGGTGGGAATAATTTCACTATGATCTGGTATTTAGATGAAGCTGGTGAACTCATGGTTACCCGTGCACAAACCGGAATCACCGATGGTCAGATGACACAGGTATCTGGTGCGAGCCTTGAAGCGGGTATGCAGATCATTGCAGGAGTGATGCAACAGGGTAGTGAAGGATCTAGTAATCCGTTTCAGCGATCTCAGCAGCGTTTTCGCCCTGGAGGATTTTAGTCTACATGGCACACGAACTGGTCATGCGTACGCAACAGTTGACCAAGGTCTATACCATGGGGAAGACTGAGGTGCATGCACTCCGAGGAGTGGATTTCACTGTTGAGCGGGGCGAAATGATTGCAATTGTTGGTGCCTCTGGATCAGGGAAATCTACCTTGATCAATATTATTGGATGCTTAGACTATCCGACTTCCGGCACTTATTATCTTGACGGCGTGCATGTTGAAAAGTTGTCTCGTAATCAACTGGCAGATATTCGCAATAGCAAAATTGGATTTGTCTTTCAGGGCTTTAACTTGCTCCCGCGAACGACCGCACTGGAGAATGTTGAGTTACCCCTTCTTTACGACCGGTCACAGCGGAAGGTGGCTATTCGGAAAACTGCCGAGAGTGCGCTTGAGCGTGTTGGACTTAGTGACCGGATGGATCATGAGCCGAATGAACTCTCCGGCGGTCAGCAGCAACGGGTCGCAATTGCACGCGCATTGGTGACGAATCCATCCATCCTATTGGCGGATGAACCGACTGGCAATCTTGACAGTCGCACCTCTGTCGAAGTCCTATCTCTCTTCCAGCAGCTTCACAGTCAGGGGATGACAATCCTTTTAATCACCCACGAATCTGATGTTGCCAATTGCACTCAACGCGTGATCGAACTCCGTGATGGCCAGATTATCCGAGACAAACAAATCCAACCACATAAGGCCAATCAGATTATACGTCCAGACTCCGAAGCTGTATCTACTTTCAACTGACTGATCCTACTCATGAAAGCATCTACACTCATCAAGGTGGCCTCCCAAAGTATTTTGAAGAATAAAATGCGTACACTGCTGACCATGCTTGGTATTGTCATCGGTGTTGGAGCCGTCATAGTCATGGTTGCGATAGGTCAGGGGGCACAATCTCAAATTCAAGAGCAGATCAATACTTTGGGGACGAATATGATCGTGATCACACCCGGTGCCAGTCGTCAGGGTGGAGTAAGCCGTGGCGCACAGAGTTATAATCGCCTTACCATCAAGGATGCAGAAAAGATCAAACGGGAGAGTCTGATTGTTTCTGCAGTTTCACCCGTAGTCTTTAGTCGAACGCAACTCATTGGGGGAACAGGAAATTGGCGCACCACTATCAACGGCGTCTCCACTGATTACCAGATCATCCGAGACTGGGATCTGAAGTATGGCCGATTTTTTGATCAAAGTGAGCAGCGTCAGTTACGACGCGTCGTTGTTCTAGGTCATACTGTGGCGGAGAACCTCTTCCCTGGAGAAGATCCCGTCGGCATTACGATCCAAGTTGGCAGAGTTCCTGCACAGATCATCGGTGTTCTGGAGCCCAAGGGACAGACTGCCAGTGGTACAGATCAAGATGATGTCATTTTTGCCCCCTACACAACCGTCCAAACCCGTCTCAGCGGTTGGAGTCGCATCTTCCAGATTCTCGCCAGTACCCCTTCATCACGCGATATTCCCGCAGCACAGGAGGAAATTCAGGCCATCATGCGAGAATCGCATGGGCTTGCCCGCTTCGCTCCTGATGATTTCACTGTACGGAATCAAAATGATCTCGCCGAAGCTGAACAAGGAACGACTGAGGTAATGACCTTACTTCTTGCCGCAATTGCTTCAATTTCACTTCTGGTTGGTGGTATCGGCATCATGAATATCATGTTAGTTTCCGTTACTGAACGTACCCGAGAAATTGGAATTCGCATGGCGATTGGTGCTCGAGGACGGGATGTACTTACCCAATTTCTTGTTGAAAGCATCGTGATGAGCATACTGGGCGGAATCATTGGCGTAGGAATTGGCTTCACTGGTTCAACCATATTGAGCCAAATGACTGGATGGAACACTGTGACATCTCCAACCACGATTATGATCGCACTTGCGTTTTCTGGTGGGGTTGGCATCTTCTTTGGCTTTTACCCTGCACGCAAAGCCGCTGCACTCAACCCAATCGAAGCCCTGCGTCACGAATAATCTTCATCCTTACCCTTTGAATCCATGTTCAAAACGGTATAAGGTTTGTAATCAGTCGTACAGGTTTAATAGGATTTCTGGAATTCACCGATCTTCTTCTGTACGGTACGCCGGTCCGTCTTACACGGACTGTAAGAAAAGGGAGCACATCAAGGGATCAATACTGTTCCAGTATGATTGAGAAACTATTCCTGATCTGTCTCTCTTTCCATATCAATCATTTCCTGCGACCCCAGTCGTTAAATTGGAAGTTTGGACTAAGCCGACAGAATTCCGAAAAGATGCCAACATGTTGTACTCGCATATAGTTTGATTTAACTGTTCTATCTTGCTTCATGCAATTAAATTTTGAATATTCTTGGAATAATGCGTAAATTTCTATAATTGTTACTATATTTGCGTACGGTTCGCTGCCCAAAGCATGCATATGTCGGGTTTAGACCGTATATTTCCCAGTGAAATACTCAAACACACTCCAATAACTGGATTAACAATGAAATTTTCTTATATATTCTTTCTTACTTTTGCACTTCTGATCGCTGCCTGCGGTGGTAGCACATCCGAGTCCTCTATGGAAGATGATTCCGCATATGACGAAGTTCAGGAAGATGGGGCAATGCATGATGACTCCGCAGAAATGCACGACGATGCTGCCGGTGAGATGGAGCATGATACCACATCGACCGAGCATGATGGTGATTCAACCGATATGGACATGGAAGAAGCCCATGAGGACGAGTCAGAAGCTCACGGCGAAGAAGCCGAAGAATAACTTTGGAGCTTAGGCACTCCACTGGACATCGTCCAAATTAATCGCCTCCATAAGTATTTCAGATGTGCCGCCTCGCCCAAGTTGGGCCCGAGGTGGCATTTTCTGTTTAGATAGCTTGACGACTCTATTTGGGTGAATGGATTCTCTTCACTCAACTCTACACAACTCATTTAGTATTGCTTCGTTATGGACTTCCGGGAGCAGTCTCATGTAGGTTGTCGTCGTTGGGCATTCAGTGGTTCTTCGTGGGAATCAGACTATGGGTACGCTCGGGCAGTGAGAGTTGCTGAACACATTTATGTTGCAGGTACTACGGCAATGAACCCAGATGGGACAGTAGTTGGGGCGAACAATGCCTATCTGCAGACGCAGTATATTATCTCTATCATCACCGAAGCCCTTCGTGACTTGGGAGCTTCCCTAAACGATGTGGTTCGGACTCGGATGTATGTAGTCAATATCCATCAAAATGCTGATTCGGTCGGTAAAGCGCATGCAGAAGCTTTTGAAACCATTCGCCCCGCCGCAACCATGGTAGAAGTTGCAGGCCTGATCACGCCAGAATTGTTGGTAGAAATTGAGGTTGATGCAGTCCTCACCTAAATTCCCATTGCTCCCACCTCATCAAAACGGACACTCACCAAACTGGAGACTCCTTCTTCTTGCATCGTAATTCCATAAAGACGATTAGCCATCTCCATGGTGCGCTTATTGTGGGTAACAAGAACAAATTGCGTGTTTGAAGAGAACCGGCGAATGATCCGCATGAAATGATCTACATTTGTATCGTCCAACGGAGCATCTACCTCGTCAAGGAAACAGAAAGGGCTCGGTTTGATCATGTATATCGCAAAAAGGAGTGCAATCGCAGTAAGCGTTTTTTCCCCACTGGAAAGTTGTGCAATGCTGACTGGACGCTTTCCGCTGGGTCTAGCGGTCACGGCGATGGGTGATTCAAGAGGGTCCGACGAATTAGTCAAACTAAGCTCACATTTGGCTTTCTCCCCAAAAAGCTCACAAAAAAGAACCTGGAAATTATCCTGAATAAGCGTATAGGTATCAAGAAATTGTTTTGATGCCGTACGGTTTATTTCATTGATTGTGCTCACTAAGGTCTGTTCAGCTTCTTCCAGATCAGCTCGCTGTGATATCATGAATTCAAGACGTTCATTCTGCTTTTCATACTCCTCAAGAGCCAGAGCATTAACATTCCCCATGGACTGCAACTTACGTTCCGTTTCCTGAATTTGCTCTTTCAGTGAATCTTCATTTCCATCTGAGACGGAAATAGATGTCAACTCAACCCCAAAATTTTCCTGAGCCCGAACAACCACATCTTTCCTCCGCGCCTTGACCGCACTGTGCTTTACTCGAATATTTGTTTCCTCAAGTCTTGCATCTTGAAGTTCTCTTCGTGCATTCCGCACACGTTCATTGACCTGCTCCAACTCAAGTCGCAGTTCATGCTCTCGAGAACTGTCTTGCGCATTGATAGCATCAAGATCTTTTCGAGATGCACGTTCGGTCTTGAGTCGTTTAGTCATCATCTTGACCTTGCTGGCAGCACTCTGCTGCATCTCCTCTAAATCAGACTGATCCTGACAATGGCGCATGGCCCGGAAATTGAGACTCTGCTGCCCTTGTTCAATGCGTTTCAGATCAGACTCAAGTCGTTCCCGGTTTGCCACTGCTTGGACTGCGGAGGTTTGCGCTGTGACATACAAATTCTGCATCTGATCCAGCTTGTCCTTCCATGATAGGATTTCTTCATCAATAGATTTGACTTGATCTTTTGCGCGATCAAGTTCCTCATCAATATGGCTTAACTGATCTCCGCAAGGTTGAGCCTCGGATTCTAATTCAGCAATTTCTTGTGCGATCTGCTGCTGCCTGCTTTGTAGAGATGTTACTTGATTCAATCCCAGTTCACGAATCTGGAGATACTTCTGAGCGGTATGATCTGCCTCTGAAACAATCTTTTCAGCAGAGCGAGTCCCCTGAATGAGTTTGGGTAATTGAATTTGTTGTTGTTCAACCTGAACCGCTGTTAGGATAGATTTTGCCTTCTCGAGTTGATCTCGAAGCTCAGAGGAAGCTTCTTGTGCGGCGCGCAAACTGTCTCTCCGGGCCAAGTGCGAATACATTCCTCCTTCTTCATTCCCTCCCGCATAAAGAACACCCCGTCCATCAACCCATTCACCCTCGGATGTAACATAACGATGCGACCTCCCCCCTTCCCCCGAGAGCAAGGCACGGGCAGCATCAAGCGATTCAATTAGAATGACGTCCCCAAGAAGAAGTTGGACAATGGGTTTGTAGATTTCATTCCGAAGTCCAATATGTGCCAACAAAGCATTCGGTGGATATTCTTCATCAATTAGAATGGATGGAATATTCTCTAATATGATAAAGTATGCCATCCCCTTATCTTCGGTACGCAGCCGCTGGGCTGCCTCCTTGGCTGCTAGCTCAGTTTCTGCGACAATACAGCCACCATATGGCTCCAGAGAAGCCGTCAGTGCTGCTCGGTATTCCGAGGAACAACTGATAAGATCTGTCAGCGGGGTGACCTCAATATCCGTGACATCAGTTAATAGGTATCTTACCGCATCTGGTAAAAAATCGTACGCACTAATCAAATCTAATAAGATTGTAACCTCTGCATCTTTTGCAGCAAGATGCGTCTCCTCCATCTGAACTGCACGCTCTGCATCAGCAATTTTAACATCTAATGCAGCGTGAGATGCTTCAGCTTTCTGGCGCTCTGCTGATACATGCTCTAAATCCTTCTGCGCTTTTTTCAATTTGAGCTCAGCACGGTCAGCACTTTTGATCGCATCCCGATTTATTTGTTCCTTGGATTTGATCTCCTCTGCAAGCCGATCCATCTCATCCTTCAAATGGAAGATCCGGCTTTGTAGTTGGTCCGTCTGACGCTGCGAGTCATTTTTTTCCTGGTTGAGGTGATTGACAGTTGTTGTCAGAGTTTCCCATTTTAACTCAGAAGCTTGTAGGTGCTCGCGAGCACGATTTCGTTGATCTGCGGCTTGATCACGTAGGTCTTCCGTTTTGCCTGCCTCGGAGGATGCGACAGATAGTGCCTGCTGAGTTGATTCGTACTGCTGAACCAGCTCTTCTAACTCACTGTCTACTACCTCGCGATCTCGTGCCAATCTGACAAGCTTTTCAGCAATGGAATCTTGGTTCGCTTTCTCTAGTCGGAGATCCCCCTCCAGCTTTATGATACGTTGTTCATGCTCAACGAATGCTTGGCGATTTCGTTTAGATCTCTTTTCCTCCGCCACAAGTTTTGTGCGAAGCAATTCTTGTTGTGCTTCACAGCTATGAACTTGGGCTGCCAGATCAGAACAGATATCTGAAAAGTTGGCTATCTCATCTGTTAAGATTTTCTCTTCTGCTTCATGTCTACCATACTCCAACCTGAGTAAGTTGACCTGAGCCGTTCGGAGCTCAGTCTTATACCGTAAATAACGCTCTGCAATCGTGGCCTGACGCTTTAGACTGCGAACCTGAGAAGAGATCTCGTCCGTCAGATCCCGTACTCGATCAAGGTCAGACTGCATATGATCAAGCTTTCGAAGTGCGTCCGTTCGACGATTTTTATATCGAGTAATTCCTGATGCTTCTTCAAAAAGTCGGCGACGATCCTGCGTATTCTCAGACAGGATTTGGTCAATCATTTTCAACTCAATGACTGAATATGCTCCTGCTCCCATACCGGTATCCGTAAAGAGATCGGTTATATCTAGGAGTCTGCAGGTAACTCCATTGAGTAGGTACTCCGCTTCACCAGAACGGTAGAGACGACGCCCTAAAGTCACTTCCGAGTATTCCAAGGGCAACACTCCTCGAGTGTTTGCAATCGTCAACTGGACTTCCGCGAGCCCCATAGCACGGCGATGGGACGTTCCATTAAATATGACGCTATCCATTCTATCGGACCGCAATACACGGGCCCGCTGCTCTCCAATTACCCACCGAAGTGCATCCACGATGTTCGACTTACCACACCCGTTGGGACCAACGATGGCAGTGATGCCGGGATCAAACTGTAAATCTGTCGCAGATACAAAGCTCTTGAAACCCTGAATGGATAACTTTTTCAGATACATACGTAGTCCATTTCAACAAAATGGCCGGTAAAGCGAATACCGGCCATCCCACAAGTCCCAATATAAAACAAGATGTTCAAAAAGAATACAACTGGAAATTTAGCCCTTCACAAATCATGTAAAGAAATCCCAATACAGTCCTCCCGTGTGATAGATCTCTTGCACGGAGTTGATTCATCGGAGAACTATACCAGATTCTATACCATGCAAAGATACCAAACTGGAAAAGATATATAATCACGGGGAAAGTTCTTCATATTGTTAGCTCTTTTTCATGATAAATTCATCAGGGTGACCAATCAGGACACAGTGAGATGGTCTTCAACGGGGCTAGGTTGAATCTCCATAAGAAGTCCATTTGCATCGGGAGCCAGATCAAATGTTATAGTTTGGCCTGCAGAAATCCAACCGGAGAGAACCTCTTCTGCAAGCTTATTCACAATTTCACGTTGAAGCAGACGCTTGACGGGACGAGCTCCGAATGCAGGATCATATCCTGCTTCCGCCAAGTAATCTCTGGCATGATCAGTCAGAACCAGTGACACTCCGTGACTCTCGAGTGCCAACCGCTGAATCCGTGCAAATTGTATCATTACAACCTTCTGGA
The DNA here is from genome assembly GCA_965209015.1 of Rhodothermales bacterium. Lineage (GTDB taxonomy): Bacteria > Bacteroidota > Rhodothermia > Rhodothermales > Bin80 > Bin80. Next base: position 2,547,054 of record OZ242367.1, read on the forward strand.
TTACATCCTTGTCCAATGGATTGAATAGCACAATTTCATCTATGCGGTTCAGAAATTCTGGCCGTACACTTGCCTTCAGGAGGTCCATAATTTCTTGACGCATGCCTTTGGAATTGAACTGACTATTTGATTCAATCCGCTGACGGATCAGATCGCTCCCCAGGTTACTGGTCATGATTACAATCGTGTTTTTGAAATCTGTCGTACGCCCCTTGTTATCGGTCAGGCATCCCTCATCCAAGACCTGAAGAAGGATATTAAATACTTCGGGATGGGCTTTTTCAATCTCATCCAAAAGTACCACGGCATATGGACGGCGGCGAACTCTCTCGGTTAACTGTCCTCCCTCTTCGTATCCCACGTATCCAGGGGGTGCCCCGATCAGTCTACTCACAGTATGGCGCTCTTGGTATTCACTCATATCTATTCGGATGAGTGCCTGCTCATTATTAAAGAGAAATTCAGCCAGGGCTTTTGCCAGCTCCGTTTTCCCTACTCCGGTGGATCCAAGAAAAATGAAAGACCCAATTGGACGTCCTTGCTCCTGTAAGCCCGCACGTCCTCGGCGGACTGCATGCGCGATTGCCTCAATTGCATTATCCTGACCAACTACGCGGTGCTTTAACTCATCCTCCGCCCGAAGTAGTTTGACACGCTCACTTTCCATCATTCGGGCAACTGGTATTCCAGTCCATTTGGAAACGATCTCTGCGATATCTTCTGCATCCACCTCTTCTTTCAAGAGTGCACCATTTTCCTGCACCTCGGCTAATCGACTCTGAGTATCTCGAATCTGGTTTTCCAGGTCTGGGATCGTTCCATGACGGATTTTGGCTACTTCTTCGTAGTCGCCTGCACGAGCTAAAGCCTCATCTTTGATCCGTAGTTCTTCTATTTTCTCTTTTGCATCACGGATTTCTGCAATGAGATGTTTTTCCTCATCCCACCGTGCTCGTAAATTGGTCCGCTCCTCCATGAAGTTTGCCAGTTGCTCCTCGAGGGCAGCAAGTTTTTCCTTGTCTTTCTCACGCTTGAGTGCCTCCCGTTCGATTTCTAATTGTCTGATCTGCCGCTCTAGAGTGTCCAATTCTTCTGGAAGCGAATCAATTTCAGTTCGTAGACGAGCCATTGCTTCATCAACCAGATCAATCGCTTTGTCAGGTAAATAACGATCACCGATATACCGATTACTCAGCCCCGCAGCAGCAATGATCGCAGCATCATTGATCCGAACTCCGTGGTGCACCTCGTAGCGTTCCCGGATTCCTCGCAGAATAGAAATTGCGTCATCCAACTCAGGTTCAGTTACCATTACGGTTTGGAATCTACGCTCGAGTGCTTTGTCTTTCTCAAAATATTTTCGATACTCGTCTAGTGTCGTGGCACCAATAGCACGCAGATCTCCCCTCGCTAGAGCGGGCTTCAATATATTTGCTGCATCCATTGCGCCTTCCGCGGCTCCAGCACCAACTAGAGTGTGAATTTCGTCAATAAAAAGCAGGATCTCTCCGTTCGCATCGGTTACTTCTTTCACAACTGCTTTCAGTCGATCTTCAAATTCACCACGATACTTGGCACCTGCAATCAAAGCCCCCATATCTAACGCATGAAGTCGTCTGGATTTTAAGCCCTCAGGAACATCCCCCTGTACAATCCGAATCGCAATCCCCTCTGCAATTGCGGTCTTACCAACTCCAGCTTCTCCGATCAGGATTGGATTGTTTTTTGTCCGTCGTGAAAGGATTTGTAGTACACGTCGAATTTCTTCATCCCTTCCAATGACAGGATCAATCTTGCCGGTTGAAGCTAGTTCATTAAGATTTCGGGTGAAGCGTTCAAGTGCTTGGTAGCTATCCTCAGCATGCTGATCCGTCACGCGTCGGTCTCCACGGACACTCTTGAGCACATTCAGGATCGTCTTCTTTGTGATTCCTCTGAGCTTCATCGCCTGCCCCACAGGTCCAGAGATCCCAGACAGTGCAATGACGACATGTTCACTACTAACAAAATCATCCTTGAGTTCTTGGGACTCCTTGAGCGCTTGGTCAAAAGTATGCTTTGCACCTTTCGTCAGAAATCCTCCTTCCACCGATGACCCTGTGACCACAGGTAATTTTTCAAGTATCTGGTCCACTTCATTTTCCAACCCTAACAGGTCAGCACCGATACGTTGCATGATTGCGACGCCAATACTGTTAGGGTCAGTTAAAAATGCTTTCAAGATGTGTGCGGGATCAAGCCCTTGATGATTGCTTCCAGCAGCAATCTCGAGTGCTTTCTGAACCGTCTCACGCGCTTTGACTGTATAATTATTTAGGTTTATTGAGTTCTGGGTTGTCATTTTTTCTGTGTATATGCGTTACTACCCAATGAATCCAAAAGCATTCCATGGGAATGGATAGTGACAATTTGTCACCTATTTGTGGTGAAGAGTGCAAAGAACTCGGTTCGGTTGCGGATAAATCTGGGACGTTTCACCCCGTTACTGGCATTCCTTGGGAGGAGTACTGACAGACTTGCAACCAAGTCAAAGTTTGGAGCTTTCACCGGCCCGTCACTGTAATACTGCAGAACAACGCTAGGATATTACTTGAAGCAGCAAAATCATATCAACTGCATTGGCATAGAATTCTGTTATGATCCACAAGGCATAGATCAGGCCCTGCTGAAATTTGATTGGATCCAGCAACATGCACACAGGATCTACAATCAAAATGGACGAAGTTTCTGATTAATCGGTCTCCGGCTCCGTAGAAGGCATCGGATCTATCATAGCATCAGAGGGCATTCGGAGACGACTTTCATCGAACGGTTGGGTATAGGAATGTTCACTGGACGAAGCCTCATAGTAAATCTGCCCTTTCTCCCCATCTGAAAATTCGTATCCTTCAAAGCGAGTTGAAACCATCAATCCGTCAACTGTAATATAATCCTTGTAATACAGCAGAACCTCCGACATATTCTCGTCTATTGGTGGACGGCCCTGTCCAAATGTTGACCGATAGCGAATCGCATTTACGACGTACGTTTTGGGATGGATATAGAGTGTATAGTGGTCTCCGGGAGCATCCCCCACACCATCATCAAATGTTGCCCGTATGATATGATGTTCTACACTGTCCAAGATTGCTGGGGGCATTACTTCATAACGGACACCCCGATCAGCAAGAATAAAGGGAATGGACTGAAAATAGTAGCCGGTGGTGGCCATGAAACGAACTCGTACCGGCAATGAATCTGGAACAGCCCATGCATGGGTTCCGTCCCAGACAATCTGAGCCTCATCTGGGAGGACTTCGCCTCCCATAGAAAGGACATCATGGTAGACATGTCGGGTACGATTATGGGCTACCATTCTCGTTTTGAGTCCACCAGTAAACCCCCAGACATAGTGGCTAGTCTCTGCGTTATGCCACGCATCTAGTCCTCCATGAGCAATAATTGCACGTAGTAGCATCCGTCCTCCTTCGGTCGCCATTAGGCGTGACTCCGTTTCAGTCGTGAGAGGATGGGCCTCAGATTCGATCATATTGGTACCGTCAGATTCCATATTGCCACAACCAAGTGCAAACATGGTACCCATGATTGCCGTACATAGTATCCGCATTAATTTATGAGGTATTATCATTATCTGTCCAATTAAAAATACATCATCCTATCTTTTCTTGCAATGTCACTTTCATCCTTTCGTGTGGCCTCAATACAAATGTGCTCGGGGCAGGATCTCCAAGCCAATCTGAATGAAGCAAAATGCCTCATTGAAGATGCGATTCACCGGAATGCACAACTGGTGGCTCTTCCTGAAAATTTTTCATATCTGGACCGCGAAGGAAGAAAAATTGATGCCGTCGAAAATCTTGAAGATGGTCCGGCTATCCAGCTACTGCGAGAATTAGCCCATTCAAATTCTATTTTCATTGTTGGAGGCACGGTACCCCTTTATGCAAACGACAAGGTTACAAATACATGCTTGGTCTTCAGCCCTACCGGTCGTATCGTTGCACGCTACGATAAGATCCACCTTTTTGATATTCAATTGGATGATGCTCATTCATTCAAGGAATCGCGCTATATTCAACCGGGTAAGACGCCGATCACGTTTGAAGCAAAGGGAGCAGTCATGGGACTCAGTATTTGCTACGATTTGCGCTTCCCTGAACTCTATCGGAAATTGACTCACCGGGGGGCCCGAGTCCTTTTTGTTCCCTCGGCATTTACATGGCGCACGGGGGCCTCCCATTGGATCGCGCTCCTCCGGGCACGAGCAATAGAGAATCTTGCCTATGTTGTGGCACCGGCACAGTTTGGCAAGCACAATGCAGAACGCGAAAGCTTCGGGCACTCCGTGATCATAGACCCTTGGGGCCAAATTCTTGCACAAGCCCCAGACCGATCCTGTGTGCTCTCCTGCGAATTAAACTTTGACTATCAGGATCAACTGCGAAAGCGCCTTCCCTGCCTGGATCACAGGCAGATATTTTAGTTAGCCTAATAGACAGATCATAACCACCGTTTCCACTGAACTATATCAGTGCAGGCGAATTGCAGCTACACGAATAGCACCCATGGATGGATCCTCTCGCATCTCGTTTCTACCAAGTCGGCTGAATTCTAACTGATGCTGGGTCAAAATCTGCTCCACTTCACCATTGATCTGCGCTGCCAAGTCTTTGACCTCTGAGTCAGAGTAGCGCTGCATGGGGAACGGCAAATCGAGTATAGCAGAGAACCGATCAAAAAAATCTTTGATTATATCAGCCTTGGGGGTACCCACTAATAAGTGGTCTGGCATGGCATACTCAAATATGAGGAAACCTCCTGAGGTGCGGAGAGAGGTTAGACTCGCAAGGTATATCTCTTTCGGAACATAGTATGAAATACCCTCTGAGATGAGCAGAGTTGGGGACTCTGGGTTCCAGCCTGCATTACGGAGCACTTGCGTAAGAGATGAAACATCCGCCAAATTCGCGGTCAGAAATGAAATCTCAGGACCTCCAATTGAGGCATTAATCTCTGTCTTGAGTTGCATATTGGCCATATCAACATCAAAGATGCGAACCGTTGGATGGCATTCCGCCAGGTCAATGGTCAGTGGATCTAGTCCGCCGCCAAGCTGAATAACTTGCGCATCTGGGTTTTCACCCAAATATTGATGGCTTAATGCCTTGACCCCATGCTTCCTATTGAGGATCTCTACTTGCTGCTCATCCCAGGTATCCTGAAACTGTATCCGAAGAAGATCAGCAGATGACAAATCCAGTTGACTTAAAAAAGTGCGCGCAGCATCACCACGGTAAATCTCTGGACTGGTATGAGAGAGCACAAATGCGGATGTGATCGGAACTTCAATCATGGAAATATCAACCGTTATGAGATTATTGATGGGCGAGGAATTCAGTTTTGCCTTCAATAATCATTGCCGAGGACGGTTCCCCGCGGAGTATGAATTTCTATCTGGTATTGAATTTTGCCTAGTATTGAGGGGAGAGTTTACCAGGGTATGCTGAAAAATTCCTATTTTTGACTGACTCCAAACATTGCTATCCACATGCCTTACATCTTTCGCACCCTTCCTCTCTTATCCCTCCTGATTCCGTTCTCTGTTCTGGCCCAGGACAACCTAATCGGCGAGACCGATTTTTCATCCTTGAAGTTACGAAATATCGGCCCTGCATTTACTTCTGGACGCATTGCCGACATTGCAATGCACCCAGAGGATGATAATATTTGGTATGTGGCCGTAGGCAGCGGTGGTGTATGGAAAACGGACAATGCTGGAACGACTTGGGAATCGCTCTTTGATGATCAAGGATCCTACTCAATTGGTTGCCTAACGATTGATTCCAATAATCCACATACAATTTGGGTTGGTACCGGAGAAAATGTAGGAGGTCGACATGTAGGCTATGGAGATGGCATTTATCGGAGTGATGACGGGGGAGATACCTGGAAAAACATGGGGCTCCAAACATCGGAGCACATCTCCCGGATCATCGTCCATCCAGAGAATAGTGATATTATCTGGGTAGCCGTACAGGGCCCGCTTTGGAATAGCGGGGGCGAACGAGGGCTTTATTTGACCGCTGACGGGGGGAAATCTTGGGAGCGAACCTTGGGTGATGATGAGTGGGTTGGTGTCACCGATCTGGTGCTTGACCCTCGTGATCCTGCAATACTGTATGCTGCTACCTGGCAAAGACACCGAAATGTAGCCGCCTACATGGGTGGTGGACCTGGTAGTGGACTCCATAAGAGTATGGATGGAGGACGTACTTGGCTGCCACTGACGCAGGGGATCCCGAAATCAAATCTTGGCAAGATTGGACTCGCTATTTCGCCTCAGAATCCAGATATCATCTATGCTGCGATTGAGCTTGATTCGCGAACTGGCGGGGTATTCATGTCATCCGACCGTGGTGCTTCCTGGGAGAAGATGTCCGATGCAGTCAGCGGAGCGACTGGCCCCCATTACTATCAGGAACTCTATGCCTCCCCGCATGAGGAAGGGACGATTTATCTGATGGATGTACGTGTACAGGTATCACATGACCACGGGCGCACATTTTATCGGATGAGTGGAGAAGACAAGCATGTGGACAACCATGCCATGGCATTTCGTATGGATGATCCAAACTATATCCTCATGGGAACCGACGGGGGACTGTTTCAAACGTTTGATGGGACAAAATCGTGGCATTTTATTGCGAACCTACCGATTACCCAATACTATAAAGTGGCTGTTGATGATGCAACTCCCTTCTATCGCATCTTCGGCGGAACGCAAGATAACGGATCTCATGGTGGTCCCTCTCGTACCGATAGTCAACATGGGATCCGAAATGCGGACTGGTTCAAAACCTTGGGAGGGGATGGACACCAGTCTGCTACCGATCCTGAAAATCCAAATATCCTGTATGCTCAGGCCCAACAGGGCAGGCTCTACCGAGTTGATCTCTTGACTGGTGAACAAACCCTCATTCAACCTCAGGCCGGCGCAGGTGATAAACATGAACGTTACAACTGGGATGCTCCAATCCTTGTTAGCCCGCATGATCCAGCTACCCTCTATTTTGCATCTTACCGTGTCTGGAAATCAACAAATCGTGGAGATAGCTGGGTAGCAATCTCTGGAGATCTAACTCGCGACCAAGAGCGGATCACACTCCCGATCATGGGACGGATACAGAGCTACGATAATCCCTGGGATTTATATGCGATGTCTGTGTTCAATACAATCACTTCGGTGGCTGAGTCTCCTCTTGAACAAGGTCTTCTATATGTAGGTACGGATGATGGTCTCATCCAGATGAGTGAAGATGATGGCCAAAGTTGGCGTACCACAGAGGTCGGCAGTATTGATGATATTCCTGCAACTGCATTTGTGAACCACCTGTATGCCGATCTACACAACGCTGACATCGTCTATGCTGCACTGGACAATCACAAGTTTGGCGATCTTTCTCCATACCTGATCAAAAGCAGTGACCGCGGTCGTTCTTGGACATCCATCACTGGAAATCTTCCCGACCGAACACTGATCTGGCGAATTGTACAAGATCATGTGGTTCCGAGTCTATTGTTTACTGCAACCGAGTTTGGGGTCTACTTCACGGTTGACGGTGGGACTCAATGGATTCAGATTCCTTCCGATGCAACTATTTCTTTTCGTGACATTGTGATCCAACCACGAGAAAATGATGTGGTCGCCGCATCTTTTGGTCGAGGTCTCTTTGTTTTGGACGATTATTCTCCTCTCCGACAAATTAACGAAGAATTACTTTCTGAGGCTGCGTATCTATTTACTCCCCGCACTGCAAAACTCTTCGTTGAACGCGATGTAGCCGGAGGATCACAAGGAACGAACTATTATGCTGCCCCCAATCCACCTCTCGGAGCGACCTTTACCTATTATCTTCGTGAAGGAGCAAAGACGTTGAAACAACTCCGCAAAGAGAGGGAAAAGGAAATTGCTCCCGATGAGGATATTCCTTTCGCTGGCTGGGATGCCTTGGATGCAGAGCAAAATGAAGTGATAGACCGAATCTATGTAGTCGTGCGAGATGAAGCAGGTCGGGTTGCAGGTCGCGTTTCAGGAAGTACCTCAAAAGGGATGCACCGGGTTACATGGAATCTGCGCTATCCTTCCGCCGATGTGATTACCCCTGGAGAGACAGAAAATACCACTAGCCCATACCTTGCCACTCCAGGAGTTTACACTGCCACACTGGTCTATATTGATGATGGAATGGAAACGGTCCTCTCCGATCCTGTTACCTTTCAGGTCGAGCCACTGCGATCTCCTGCGCTGGAAGGAAAAACTCCTGATGAGATCAACGCTTTCCGGGTACGAGCCACCTCCCTGACGCAACGTGCCAGTCTCTTCTCTCAGTCTCTCGCCGATCATATGGATTTGATTGAAGCCATGGAAACTGCACACTTACGCGCTCCCAATCCCTCATCTGAGCTTACTACGGAGTTGCATATAGCCCGAACCAGACTCCTTGAAATTCGGCGTGGGTTCAGTGGATACAGTTCAAAACGCGGTCCCTCTGAGCGAGACCTTCCCACCGTCATGTCTCGGTTGTTTGCGGGACAAAGCGGTCTACGGACCACCTACGGACCAACCGACCTACACGAGCAATCGTTGAATATTGCCGAAGCTCAACTCGGAGAGCTTGAATCTACGCTCACAACCTTTGAACAAACAGTACTTGCCGAGGTAACGAACGCATTAAATGCAACCGGTGCTCCACCAATCCAGAGCGAATAAAGTTCAGTTTGTGGGAACGGCAATGATCTCAAACGTAATGACAAGCTCATCACCGGTCCTATAAGCACCAAACATCAAAGATGGAGGCTTCAGACCATAGTCGGTCATCTTCAATGAATGAGTTCCTGAGAAATGAACTTTCCCATCCTCTTTTCTAACACCGTCTACGGGAACGACAATTTCCTTAGTTTCGGCGGCAATCGTCAGATTTCCCGTTGAGTTGAGTGTAAAGGTGCTTTCGTTGGTCATGGCTAAATCCGAAACGGATGCCAGTTCATAGACGATCTCGGGATGATCATCCGCTTTGAGTGCACCATACATCCCCCGGTCCATAATGGGACTTTTCTTACTCTTCATCATTTTGGAAGGCACGACCAACCGCACTGAATCTACTGCCCCCTCTTCATTCAAGCTGATCATCCCATAGACCTCCGTTGCATAGACCCTCCATTCTGGGGTCTGGTTTGATGTACCATCAACGTGTAGGTTGCTCTCAGGAGCGATGGTATAGTTTGTTATCTGTGCATGCAAAGGCGTAGCCAGAATCAGAATCAAAAAGAATGTGCAAGCTAAGAATCTAATGTTCATAGGGGATTTCATGATCGCAACAGTTTAGTGAATTAGATTTTAGGCTGACCGGTACCGGATTGTTTCAACTTATCGCTAAATCTCCCTGAACTTCTTCTACTCCGGTCTATATGCATCAAGATGGATGCTATGTTGTTCTAATGTTATGACTAAAGTTCTTGCCACCCATGACGTCCATATTTACTCGCAAGTCCGGGAATTGCGAGCACCAATCCTTCCTCACTAGCTCCGCCATTGGGTTTATATGCATGCGGAACCCCGCGAATTTGTAGAAAACTTGTATCATTACCATAAGTTATTCAATTTCTCTTTGGCAGAGGTCCTTGTGTTTCTGATGTATCATTCCAGACTTCTTTGATTTCAATGTGATGGGAGTAGGACGAACCACGGAGGAATCTTTTAATGGCGCACTTGGACGTTCGTTGCGTCGTGCGCGAGCGGGTTGGTTTCTCCGGCCGGAATGCATCAAGGTAGAAGAGACAAACCTTTTGCATGCCCACTCTGGGCTGAAGCCGGACCTCCTCATTCATGATGGCATGGTTCCTCCGGTGATTCTTGAATCTTCTTTTGATGGACGCGATGCTGATCAGGATGCGATCCAACGCCTTGGATTAGAGATTCGTCAGGGCCGCTATCGTATTGGGACAACCGTAGCCCTTCGGATCCCGTCAAGCTTTCGTGAGGTGCCGGGATTCAAGATTGAAGATGCATTACTGCGGGGTGCATCACTTTCGTATGCAGTTCACCAATTGACCGAGCGTCAGGGGCAGACTTCGCTTGGAGAGACGTTCCGCAGGCGCTGGCCCCACCGGGGCTTCCTGTCGGGTACCGTCTTTGACCTTGCCTCTCTTCTTCCTTCAATTGGAGTCCCGCAGGAGACGGTGGAGGAGATTGGGGATCGTATTGCGGTACTGGTGAAGGAAGCCGCCAGCGGCTTAGAACTTGGTCTGTCTGCCAAGGAGCAAGAGGAGGTTGCCCGTCACCTGCATCAGCGTTCGCCTCTTAAGGGATTGCGTACCATGATGGTGCTGTGGCTGAATGCCCTACTCACACAGCAACGACTTGCCATGCAGGGGGCCGAAGATGTGTCCCACATTGATTTATTGCAAGATTCACTTCCCAATTTGCGTGTTCAGATTGAATCGTGGCGAACGATCAATCGGCGGAACTGGAATTCGGTTTTTGCGCCTGCGATTGAGATGCTTCAACTCTCTGCCCAATTCAATCCGTTGGAGACTTCCCGGATGCTCTTCAAACTGATCGGTGCAGTTCAGCAAATTGAGACGGCTCAGTTAGGGTTACACATCAGCGTGGGGGCAGAGCTTTTTCCTAAACTGAGTGAGGATCGCAAAGCGGCGGCGGCCTTTTATACGCAACCTGCAACCGCAGAGCTTCTGGCAGGGCTGACGATTGATCCCTCCCGGCTCACGGAGGCCGAATGGCGGGATCCGGATCTGTTCCAGACGCGCCGTTTGAGCGATCTGGCCTGTGGTACAGGGACGCTCCTTCGCGCCGGCTACCTTCGGATGACCCAGCTTCATGAACATGCAGGTGGAACTCAGGAAAGCTTGCGCCGTCTCCATGCATCGGCAATGGAAGGGGGGTTAATTGGCACCGACATCAGTCCAATTGCTGCCCATCTGACGACCTCTTCTCTGGCAGCATTGGGGTATGGGGATCCCTATGGAGATACGCAGATTGGATGGGTAGATGTGGGGGGAGGCAAAGGTCAGACCGGCGCACTGGAGTATTTTGCCACCTCCAAGGTGGTCGATTTATTCAACGTTGGGAGCGGAACATCCCGTGGGAATGGTCATCAGGAGGAGAACTCTGTTGAAGTGATAGATAGTTCTCTGGACTGGATTCTGATGAATCCACCTTATTCCAGAACTCGGGGTGGTCAGAGTGTATTTGATGTTGCAGGACTTTCGGAGTCCGAGCGCAGAGATTGTCAGCGACGGTGGAAAGCGCTGGTGAAATCCGAACCGGTGAATAATCAGGCGGGTTTGGCGGCCTCCTTTCTTGCTTTGGCCCGGCTAAAGTGCAAACCGGGGGGACGGATTGGCTTTGTCTTGCCTCTCTCGGCGGCGTTTGCCGAGTCTTGGGCAATCACACGGCAAATGATTGAACAGGACTTTGAGGATGTGCTTGCGATTGTGATTGCAAGTGGGCAGGCACTGGGCAAAGAGGCACTGTCTGCTGACACCGGGATGGAAGAGATGCTGTTAGTTGCCACCAAACGAATGGACAACCATGGGGGGAATCAGTGGACGGAGTCGAAGACCTGTCCGATCTATTGCATCACACTTCGGAAGCCGGTGCTGCGTGTTGGCGAGGCAGGAGAGGTGGCGCGTGCGATTCAAGGTGTGATCCGGCAGGTCAAGACTGCAAGCCGCAAGAGTTCGCCGGTTCATGTCGGTGAGGATGAGATTGGACAGTTGTGTGTGCTGCCGGTCAGGAAAGCTGGAGATCCATGGAGTTCACTGGGGGTATTGCATGCAGATCTTGCACTGACGGCTTATAGGCTGTTGGAAGGGAGTTTGCAGTTTAATGGATATGAAGTGTCCCTTGGTGTAGAGATGTGTACGATTCAGGATCTATTTGAACTGGGACCCACACATCACTTGATTGGGCATCTCTCTGGGCAAGAGAAGATTGGGGCTTTTGAGCTCCATCCGGTATACGATCAAGTGGATGCACTTGGTCCGGACCGTGCACTTTGGAGAGCGGATGCGGGGACTCAGAAGCAGTTGATCATTCCGCTCACACATAAGGGGATTGCGTCGGCAGGAGTCGGATCAGAGGAAAAGCGAGAGCAGATGCGCCAGTTCCGAAGTACACTGTTCTATGCGCGAAATATGCGATGGACCTCTCAGGCCTTGCTGGCCGCAACCACATCCCACCCAGGGATGGGAGGGCCTACTTGGACAGCACTCGTGCATGATGACCGCCGAGTATGTGTAGCCTTTGCACTCTGGGCGAATTCCACACTCGGCTTCATGGTTCATTGGACACAAGGACAGAGAACTCACAGTGGACGGGCACGAACTCAAATCAAAGCATTGGCAAATATCCCCTGCCCACGGCTGGATCAAATCCCTAAGATCCGCCTGGAAAGAGCAGTGAACAGGTTTGACGAGCTTGCGAACATGGAATTACTTCCGGCATGTCAAGCACATGCAGATGACGTACGAAAGAATATCGATGATGCCGTCCTTGAGATGCTGGCCCTTGACCAGAATGAAATTCCCAAAATGATCAACACACTGCGATGGCTCTGGTGCAACGAACCGTCCGTGCATGGTCAGAATCAGAGAGCAAAAAAAATTGTTGAAAGCATAGACTGCTCACCTGCAGGATTCATGAATTACCATGGAAGCACATGTGTGAAGCAGAGGCAAGGTATTTGCTATTAATTTATGTGAAAAATCAAAAATTTTCTTATATTAATGTATTCGTTGACCGCATGTATGAAAGCGGTTTCATTTTCAACCGATTATTATTTTTGCCTTCATGCCAAATAAACATAATTCTCGTCGTGACTTCATCAAGAAGTCCGCTATCGGCGCGGCAGCAGTCGCAGCAGGTGTACAGGGTACCCGGGTGGTTCATGGAAAAGCACCAGCAAAAGGTTCCGTACTTGGGGCCAATGATGCTATTGTGTGCGGGTTTATTGGTGTGGGTGGCCAAGGATTCAACTCTCACTTGTTGAACGTAACAAACCCAACCGAAGATAATGGTAGGCCTCGTCATAATGTCCAGATGAATGCCATTGGTGCAGCTGCGTGTGATCTGTACTCCATTCGCCGTGACCGTGCACTTGATGCACTTGATGCCGCCCGGCAAGAGGCTGGGCGTGAGGCGCCCGTAGAGGCTCATGAAGATTATCAAGCAATCTTGGATAATCCAGATATTGATGCTGTCTTCATCGGTACAGTTGATCACTGGCACACAAAGATTGCGATTGACGCATTGGATGCAGGAAAACATGTGTACTGTGAAAAGCCAATGACTCGGTATTTTACCGAAGGGTTTGAGATTCATGACAAGGTTAAAGAAACCGGTCATAAGTTCCAAATTGGTTCACAGTATTGTACCCAAGGAAAATGGCATGCAGCTGCGGAATTGATTCGCGGGGGACGGATTGGACCCCTTGTACTTGCTCAGGATTCATACTGCCGTAATACTCCGATTGGAGAATGGAATTATTACGAGATTGAACCTGAACTTGAAGACGGAAAAACAATTGACTGGGAAAAGTGGCTTGGACCGGTATCTGCGCGCGAATTTAATGCACAACATTATCATCGTTGGCGTAAATATTATCCCTACTGTGCAGGAATTTTAGGTGATCTTCTGGCTCACCGAATCCATCCATTGCTGATTGCGACCGGAGATGCTGAATTTCCAAAGCGGGTCTGCTCTGTCGGCAATAAAAAGATTGGTGATGCAAATCTCGGACCCGAAGATCGCGATGTGACGGACAACTGCCAACTCCTGGCCGAATTCCCTAGTGGACTTTGTATGGTTATAACTGGTAGTAGTGTCAATGAGCAGGGACTGGGACAGGTTATCCGCGGTAATGAAGGAACCTTATATTTCAGCGGACAAAGTCTGGAACTTCGTCCCGAACGTCCATTTGCTGATTTGGTGGACGGGGAGAAGATGGAGAACCTCTTGCCAGGTGTTGATCTTCCCCTTCACATCAAAGATTTCTTTACTGCGATTCGTGAAGATGGGGAAACGAATGGAAATATTGATATTGCCATCCGAGCCCAGGCGATCATTTCCATGGCTGAATTGAGCGAACGTTTGGGCGAAATGATCTACTTCAATGAAGAAGATCGCTCTCTCCACACCGGTGGTGGTAACAAGATTGAACCGATGACATACGCCACCGAGACCCACTAACATTACGAGATCATAAGACTCGGAAGAAGCTGACTTAAATTTCTTCCGAGTCTTCTATTTTTAGGTGACGCGAGTTGGCAATGCAAACCGTCCGGCTGGCGCTACAAGCCATGGCAACTCGCTTTGAGCTTGTGCTTTCTGGGGAAGATCCTGTCTTTCTCCGTGCGGCGGGTGAGGAGGCCCTAGCAGGGATTACACGTTTGGAGCAACAACTAAGCTTCTATGATCCAACGAGCGAAATTAGCCATATCAATCAGAATGCTTCAAAAAAACCTGTACAAATAAGGCCGAATCTCTACTCTCTTCTTAAGATGTCTGCTAATTTGCATTCAATCACTCGGGGTGCTTTTGATATTACAGTAGGGCCGCTCATGCGTTGCTGGGGATTTGTTCGTGACTCTGGTGCATGGCCCTCAAATTCACAGAGAGAAGAAGCCTTACGACAGACTGGTATGGATCAAGTCGTGTTGGATGATTCTGAGCGTACAGTTTTTTTTAAGCGAGATGGTATGGCGATTGATCTCGGTGCCATTGGAAAGGGATATGCTATTGAGGAAGCTGCTGAATTCCTTGAAGAATGCCAAATTACCTCGGCCCTACTCCATGGAGGAACAAGTACCATGGTGGCAATTGGTACCCCCTCACCTAAAGAGGACGGATGGTCAATCGGGATCACAGATCCTCATGACCAAACCAATATACTCGCATCTGTGACTATTCGTGACCGAGCTCTCTCAATTTCGGCCCCACATGGCAAAGCATTCCAAAAAGAGGGTCAAGTATGGGGGCATGTGATTGATCCGCGTATTGGCTATCCGGTCCAGAGTGCTGCTCTGTCTGCTGTGGTACATTCATCTGCAACCGTCAGTGATGCGGTTTCGACCGCATTATTGACTATGGATCGAACTGAAATGGAACAGGTTGCACAAGAATTCGATAGTATGTATGTACTCTGTGCATACTCCAAAGAAGGTGACCTTCATCTGGTTTCCAATGATTTTCCGCTATTAGACTCAACGACTCACAATGACAAAAAAGACGGTTAGCCGCAGGGCTTTTCTTATGGGTAGTGCCGCTATGAGCGGGGCTGGACTGGTGCGTGCAGCCAACATCAGAACGAGGCCATGGCCTGGCAACCGTGAAGATGTCAACTGTGGAATCATTGGGTATGGTCCACAGGGACGAGAAATAGCCGCTACGCTTGCTCGCGTTCCTGGTGCGAAGATTTCTGCCGTCTGTGATACCTATGCTCCTATGCTTCGCCGAGCCCAGCGCGATGTACCTGATGCAACCCGGCATGAGGACTATCGTGCAATCCTGGATAACCCAGACATACAAGCCATCATCATTGCAACGCCCACGCATTTGCATCATGACGTTACAATTGATGCACTGGCTGCCGGTAAGAATGTGTATTGCGAGGCTCCTATGGCATCCACCATTGACGATGCTAAATCCATTGCCCGCGCCGCTCGGGATGCATCTAATCAAATCTTTCAGGTTGGTCAGATTTACCGGTCCAATCCCCAACATCGTTCGGTATTTCAGTTCATGCGAAGTGGTGCGATCGGTACGCCCGCAATGGCACGCGGACAGTGGCACGCCAAGGAAAGCTGGCGCCGAGCTTCACCGAACCCCGAACGTGTTCGTGAACTCAATTGGCGTCTTGATCCCTCAGTTAGTACAGGATTGATTGGTGAGGCTGCTCTACTTCAGATGGATGTAGCCTACTGGGTTCTCGGAGAACTTCCGATCTCAGTTCACGGGTTTGGGCAAGTCATGGCTTGGAATGATGGACGAGAGGTCCCCGACACGATTCAAACAATATTTGAGTTCCCTAGTGGGTTACATATGATCTTTGATGCAACGCTGACCAGTTCCTACGAAGATGCATACGAAGTTTACATGGGATCCGACAGTACCATTGTATTCCGTGACCGAGGAAAAGCATGGATGTTCAAAGAAGTAGATTCATTGATGCTGGGTTGGGAGGTATATGCGCGTAAGGATAGGTTCTATAAGGAGACTGGGATTGCACTTCTTGCGAATGCCACACAGTTAGATGCGCAGAACATGGATCCCACCGAAGATGACCCGAATGTGGAAACGCCTTTATGGTATGCCATGCAAGAATTCATGGATAATCATGCTTTTGGCCCTTATCCACCTGCCGCAAATTGGGAACGCGGGTTAGAAGCTACCGCGATTGCTATTACTGCCAACGAGGCAATTATTGAGCGAACCCATAAAGAGATTGATCCCCTGCTATACACGTTGGATTAACCAGGGTCTATGCTGACCCTTACAGAAAAAATCCTCTTTGCAATCGCAGTGATTTTTGCTGTCTACGGCACGAGTCTCGGCTTTTCCGCAGTATTTAAGATCATCCGGCGTGGTGAAGGGCCCGTCTTAACAGTAGATTGGCAGCGCACCATGCATGCACTTGGGACATGGATCACCATGGGAAATATCTGGAAGTCCCGCTCTATAATCAGCGTAATCCATGCAATTCTGGTATGGGGGTTTTTGATTTATCTCTTGGTGAATGTAGTTGATCTTGCTCGCGGCTATCTCAGCTCCCCTATTGAAGTTCCAGACTGGATCACTCAAATCTATCGACTCACTGTTGATCTTGCCAGTGGAGCAGTGCTACTTGCAATGGCGCTACTCTTGCTTCGGCGCTTTGTCCTTCCAGGCCGTCAAGTTCTATCTCATCGGACGAATGTTTTACAGATTAGAGAAATACGCCTCCCTTTCTTTCGTCAGACCGTCTCCCGCGATTCACTGATCGTTGGTGGGTTCATCCTGTTACATGTGGGATTTCGTTTACTGGGGGAATCTGTAGCTATCCAGATCCATGGCCCAGACCCGTGGCAGCCACTTGCATCTACAATTACCCCGATTTGGGCAGGATACAGTTCAAACCTCTTGACTGTATGGCATCATGTGTGTTGGTGGGGGGCCCTTGGACTGATTGTCGCCTTTGCCCCATACCTCCCCTACACAAAACATCTACACTTCATCATGGCGGGATTCAACTTTGCCACCCATAGAAAGCGAACATCGCCGGGTGCATTGGACCCTATTGACTTTGAGAATGAGGACTCAGATGTTTTTGGTGCGCTCACATTTGAACAACTTCCACAGTCAAGTATCGCCGATACATTCGCCTGTATCATGTGTAATCGCTGTCAGGATGTGTGCCCCGCTTACACCACGGGTAAAGAATTATCCCCCTCAGCTCTTGAAATCAACAAACGTTACTTTGTGAACGAGCATTTCTTTGGCCTTGCATCGGGAGAGATATCTGAGGCGAAGCTTACGGATTATGCCATTTCGAAAGCTGCCGTATGGGCATGTACTACATGCGGCGCCTGTACTGAAGTCTGCCCCGTTGGGAATGCCCCAATGCTTGATATCTTGCAGATTCGACGTGGTCTGGTCCTAATGGAAGATCAGTACCCTGAACCATTTGAAGCGGTGTATCAGGGCATGGAACGCAATGGAAATCCATGGAACATGAATTCTAGCAAGCGAATGGAGTGGGCTCAGGGACTCAATATTCCCAGTATTGAAGAAAATCCCGATCCCGACCTATTATGGTGGATCGGTTGCGCACCATCCTATGATCAAAGGGCACAGAAAGTAGCCCGTGCACTTGCCTATATCCTACAACGGGCAGGAGTATCTTTTTCCGTTTTGGGCGATAAAGAGTGGTGTACCGGCGATTCTGCTCGTAGAAGCGGAAACGAATATCTTTTCTCTGAACTTGCACTGAAAAATATTTCTACTCTGAACGAGGTCAAACCCACACGGATCTTGACCACCTGCCCTCACTGCCTTCATACTCTTGGGAAGGAATATCCAGCCTTAGGGGGGCATTTTCAAGTCATTCATCATCTGGAGTTGCTGTCTGAGCTTGCGGAACAGAAACGTATCCCATTGGAAGCCCAACTAGAAGAAGTCACATTTCATGATCCCTGTTATCTGGGCCGACAGAATGATATTACCGATGCTCCCCGGAACATCCTGAATGCTACGGGTGCCAAGATCACAGAAATGCCACGGAATAAAAAAAAATCGTTCTGCTGTGGTGCAGGGGGAGCTCAAATGTGGGTAGATGAACCCGACCCGAAGATTAACGACGCTCGATACTCCGAAGCAGTAGATACCGGAGCAAATATCATTGCGACGGGATGTCCCTTTTGCTTAACGATGCTCCGTGACGCTGCAACGAAAGGACACCCTGATGGCCCAGTGATCAAGGATGTTGCAGAAATTGTTGCTGAACGTCTCACCTCTGATTAACACTTCTGCTACCTTTCCCCTCTGAAAATGATTTCAATGAATCAGTTGATATATTCCTGACTTCAACAGGTAGGTGTTGACTTGGAGGGCAAAATAGTCATTTTTGAGTGATTTTGGTTTTTTTTGGTATTTGGGGCCATTTCAGCCTTGATTCTCAAGTTTTCAATATATATAGTGTTCAGTTTGTTTTGAGATTTGGATATTTGAACTGTGTACCATATCCTACCTGTATCATGTTCGTCCGCAAACTCAAACAAAAGACGACCCAAAACATTGCCGTCCAGATCGTGCGCAATGACCGCACAAAAGATGGCAAGATGTGGCAGAGGAGCGTGCGCCATATGGCACGGCCGCCGAGGTAGAGGCATTGGATGCCCTCCTGCATATCGCAGAACAGAAACGATTGCGGATTGAAGAAGAGGTGGCACCTTCCTTGTTTCCGTTGTTTCACTGGACTGTTGACGAAGACGAAGTCCCAGTATGTCAGGATTGCCTTGACCATGTGACACCTTCTTGTTTCCGTTGTTTCACTGGACTGAGCGTTGCATGCGCGCACACATTGCCACTTGCTTTGCCGCCTTTGCGATGTTGCGTGGACTCTAGAATACGCGGCATGGCCAGAGTGTGCCCATCAGTGAGGGGCAGATTTTGGCTCAGTTGCGTGAGGTTGAAGTGTCTGTGGTACGAGACAAGACGTCCCAGCGTCATTTTGCGATCCCGTCGGCGGTCAATAGCACAAAAGTTCGCCTTTACAAAGCGATGGGGTTAACGATTCAGTGCCAGACCGTACCCTTGGAGAAAGCCCCGTTACCCGACTCCCAAGTGATTGCTTAACGTCTGGTATTCAGACCGCAAAAAGCGACAAAACCGACGGTGTTTGTAGTGTTCAAACTTGTCTGAACATTCTTTGCAAAAGACTTGTACCCCCTGAAAAATAAGACTTTCCTTGTTTTCATAGAACAGATAAGAAGCATTTTATGAACTAGGGGAATCTGTACAAATGTACATGCTTTCGTGTTGGAAAGAGGGACATCAAAACAGCTATCAAGGTTCCCGAGATGTGTCAGTCACATCATACCATAGCCTGTAATGCGTTCTATTTGATACGATTGAATACCATCACAGAGCTAATTACGGCAAAATCCAAGAACTCAAAACGATTGGGATAGGATAAAGAATCTTTGCAATTTTCAGAAACTCGATTCTATTCTTCTTCGGAGAATTCAACCTCCAGCCATAATATTCGCGGTAGAACCGAAAAGATATCCCGGCCACTCCGGTGGATATGATTTAGTCTTTTCAGATCAAAAATCAGTATCTGGCTCTAGAAGATCTAATTCTTGAAGCCAGATGTTACGGTAGCGAACATCATGACCTTCAGCCTGCAATTTAATTCCACCCGGCATATCCGTAATTCCTCGTCCCTCATCATTTCCACCATCCAATCCAGAATTTGGACCTCCCCAGACTTGTTGGATTGGTACATTTTCGTGAACCTTGACCCCATTAAAATAGAGCGTAACCATGGCAGGCTCTGTCCGCTCTCCATCTGTAAAGCGGGCAGCTCTAAACACTGCATCATATGCGTTCCACTGTCCAGCACCATTATAGGGCCAATAAGGAGCTACCTTCTCATTGATCACCGAAGCCATACCATGGATCGTTGAATCACCATCAAGTATTTGGATTTCATAACGATTCTGGAGATAGACTCCACTGTTACCCCCCGACTCGGTAATCAGGAATTCGATGTGCAACCGGAAATCGCGAAATTTCTGCTTGGTAACAATATCAGCTGCTCCGTAGAGCCCGCCTACCGCCGCAGAATCTTGGCTACTGACCACCGTCCCTTCATCTATCGGATCATCAACAATCTTCCATTTAACAGGTAATTCGGCAGCAAGTCTTGGACCTTCCCAGTACGTCCAGTTTTGGTCAAGTAGCTCACGTGTTCCATCAAAAAGAATGATTGATCCCTCTGAGGCAGGCATGCCAACACCGACCTGAGCTTCTACGGAATGTACGCCGATGAAGAAGATGAAGAAGAAAATGATCCGATTCATGAATTTATTTTCAGGTTTATCCTACAAAGTAAGCAATTCGAGACTGATAACCAACCTGAACCTACACCTCATTCGTAGGTAACAGATTTTGTGGACAAACTATATTACAATGGAACAGGCAACATTTGGTGCCGGCTGCTTCTGGGGTGTTGAGATGGTATTCCGACAGATTCCCGGCGTCGCTGAAACAGCTGTTGGCTACTCAGGTGGGACAACCAATCATCCCACCTATAAGGATGTATGCTCGGAGCGAACGGGCCATGCAGAGGTGGTCAATCTAGGATTTGATCCTGCACTGATTGAGTATTCTCGGCTCTTGGACATTTTTTGGGATAACCATAATCCTACAACATTAAACCGACAGGGGCCTGACATTGGCACCCAATATCGCTCTGTGATCTTCTACCACTCCAAAGCTCAGAGAGTAGAAGCTGAAGCGTCTCTGGCGCGACGACAAATGCAACTGACGCGCCCTATTGTAACCGAGATTGTTCCCGCGTCTACATTTTATCGTGCGGAGGAGTACCATCAACAGTATCTGGAGAAGCGCGGGCTTACTCACTGCCATCTGTAGCTTGGCTAGAGAGTATAGCCAGTCACGAATGCCTCAGCCGCATAAAACTCAGGTAGACCAAGTCGGTTGAGTGCTTCTGCCGTTCCAGTATTGCGATCCCGTGCTCGTTGCCAGAACTCCCGGTCATCATAAGCTCCGGGAAACATTGCTTGATCTTTTTGACTCTCATGCTTAAAGATCGCTTCAATTTTACGCGCCATCTCTGCCCTTGAGATCGGGGTAAACACATCGGCTTGATGTATTTCCCATTCCTGCCATGCACCCCGGTAGAGCCATACCATCGGTCCCTGTCCTCCCCTCTCACGATTGTAGTATTCCAGTGCCATTTGAATCGCAACATAGCACATTCGGTGAGTCCCGTGCGGATCTGATAGATCTCCTGCCACGAAAATATGGTCTGGACTCTGCTCATTCATGAGATCAACAATGATCCTTGAATCTCCCTCTCCCACCGCTTTTTTCTTGATGCGCCCGGTCTGGTAGAATGGTAAATCAATAAATCGCGCATTTGAACGATTCAAACCCATTACTTCAATACCTGCAATGGCTTCAGAGTAGCGGATTGCTGACTTAATATGCTGGACAGTTGGCAGGTCAATCTCACCGGGCGCTTTGTTTTCCAAAAAGCTCAATAATTTCTCCCGGTGAACACGGAAAGCCTGATCTGCCTCTCCGGTAATTCCCAACTCGTTCAGGCACATCTCAACAAAGCCGAGATAACGAGATACATCTGCGTCAAATACAGCAACCGACCCATTCGTCATGTACGCAACGATGATCTCATTCTGGTTTCGAACCAGTTTATCCAGCATCCCACCCATCGAAATTACATCATCATCTGGGTGTGGACTGAACAGGATTACTCGTTTGCCAGCGGGGAGCTGGGTTTGGTAGTAAATCCTTTGACGCAAGTCATCAAATACTTTGAGGCATAGTTCGTCAATTTCAGGATATGCATAGACCAAACTATGGAGTTTATTATTGTGAAAATCAGACTCTTCAAGTTGCAGAATTGCTTTTCCCACTTGATCCGACAGCCAGATAACCGCGCGTTTCGCCATTGGAAAATCCCACTCTACATCAGAAACCAGCCAAGGAGTCCGTTCTCGGGTAAGTCCACCGGCTGCAGCACGGTCAAGAAATACGGCACTTTTCGGATGCTCTCGTAGGTAAGATGCCGTGACTTCCCGATTCATTGGTTCCTCTACGGCCCTGCGAATAATTCCTGCTTTGCCCTCCCCAGTCGCCATCAATACAATTTCGCGAGAATCTAGGATCGTCCCTACCCCCACGGTTAATCCCTGACGAGGTACATGATCATCCCCAAAAAAATGACCGGCTGCATCCTTCCGCGTGATGGAATCCAAAATCACCTTTCTTGTCCGATCATTCCGTGAACTACCGGGCTCATTGAATGCAATATGCCCACTGCGTCCAATCCGTAATAAGACAAGATCCAGCCCCCCAGCGTCACGGATCGTTGCTTCATACGATTGACACCAACTGTCAACTTCAGATTCCTCTAAGTTCCCAGGTAGTCCATGTGCCTGTTGCTCAGGTACATTGATGTGATCCAGAAGGTTGTCCCGAAGAAAACGATAATAACTTTGTAATTGATTAGGATCCATTGGATAATATTCCGCAAGATCAAAAGTGATGACACTGGAAAAATCAAGTCCCTCTTCGCAATGCATCCGAATCAATTCCTTGTACACATCCAAGGGAGTAGATCCTGTAGGAAGTCCGAGAACTGTATTTAAGCCCTGAGCAGTACGCTCTTTAATGAGAGATCCAATATGGTGGGCTACCTCCTGTGCCACTGAGGCAGGGTCTTCAAAGATGCGCACCGGTAAATGCTCACGAAATGTGCCAGATATGTTGGACATAGAACAATTTAGAGGATAATAATACGGTAAGTTAGATTGAAGTATTGACGAAACTACTTTTCCACGCACGATCATGATTGACTACATGATCCTAAGTCAATCAATCATCCAGAACCAGAAAAAATGAGGATCAGATCAGATGGAAAGTTCACACTTGAATAGATGTAAGCATTATGATTAGCATCCGGAATTTATCAGAATCTATTCAGTTTAACTTCCATTTATCAACCATGCTCCAGAAATGAGAGCATCTTTTGGGATGGCTCACTAATCTGCCAGAATTATACAAAGTGATACAATTTTGAAATTGTGACATTTTGCTGTATCTTTTCGGGATGCTTGTAAGTCTAAACTGATTCCGCGCCGACAGTCAACCTAAATTTAGACTTTGGGAAATTGTGGTTTACGATTAGACAATTAGTAGCATCTACGTAGACAATCTATTATGGTTTTCATGGACCAACAAACCAATGTTCTCTTCGTCACCGGAGAAATTGATCCATTTGCAAATGAAAGCGACATCGGGAAGCTAACACGTCATTTACCGGAGGGGCTTCATGAGGAAGGTACGTTTGAGACCCGAATCATGATGCCCCGTTACGGTACAATCAGTGAGCGGAAGAATCGACTGCATCAGGTTATCCGACTCTGTGGCACGAAAGTGTGTATGGGGGGACTAACTGAGACGCTCGCAGTCAAAGTCACCGCAATCCCGGGCACTCGGTGCCAAGTATACTTTATGGATAATAAACGCTTTTTCAGACGAAAAGGGCTTCATCAAGATAGGGAAGGGACCACGTTTAAGGACAATACCTCCAGGGCACTCTTTTTCGCTCGTTCATCCTTGGAGACCGTTCGGAAGTTGCAATGGAAACCCGATGTCGTACATGCGTTCGGCTGGATCAGCGGTTTCCTCCCCCTTTTACTGGCTACTGACTATAAGAATGACGATGTGTTTGAATCTGTAAAAATGGTGGTCTATACCCCTGACTGTATTAATTCTGATGCAGTGATCTCGGGTGATTTTATTGAAAAGATGAGTCTTCCCCTCAATGGCAATGTTTCCGGCATCACCCTTACAGATTTGGGTACTAAATATTCAGATATCACCGCTTACCTACCCTCCCAGACGCCAGACTCTGCGACATCTATCCAGTTCAGTAATAATACTTGTGAGATGATCGTTCAGGCTAAGGATCTTTATCAGGTGGCCTTCAGTCCTGAACCAGCCTGAATGGGAACATTCCGGCGATTTTACTAGTTCGTTTGACAACACCGATAGGATACCAAAAAAATATCGGTTTGTTCTTGGGTACGTTCTCGTGCCCATCTAATCTATACATGCGTTCATTTCTACTTTTTTGTCTCGTACCCCTGCTGCTGTCGGTGGTATCTTGTACCGACCCCACTTCCGATGTAGGTTTAAATCTCTTAGGAGATGAATCTACTCCTCAAGTGAAAACTACACCGGTTACATCATTTTCGGCGTCTAGCCTAGTTGATATCACTGGTGCTGCCCCCCGAGTTCTCGTTGGAGAGATTGAAGACCCGCTTACCGGACAGATTTCTGCAAACGGATTTCTGGATTTTACCGGAACGTTCTCAGGTTCTGACTCCGAAACAATTATGAGTGTGCAACTCAAGCTTTCACGAAATTATAATTATGGTGATACCTTGGAAGCGGTCGAATTTAGCTTGCATCAGATTCTCACGGCTTGGAGTCAGAGTGGACTACAGGCAGATACGATGCTGAATATTGGCCCTGAAATTCTTGCTGTGTCCACTCTGGATACGCTGACCACAATTGATTTACCCGTTTCATGGATCAATGCAAATGAGGGAATTCTTCGAGGGAGTGAGTTTGAATCGGAATTTCACGGGTTTGCACTGATTGGGAATGGCAGTAGCCAAGTGGTCGGATTCAATTCCGCATCATCAATGTTGGAATTAACTTCCTCAAACACCTCAACAATATATACCGTAAACAGTACCTATACACAAATTGATCGCGGTGGTCCCTTAAACATTCCTGATGGGCTTGTATTGTTTCAAGATGGAGCAGGGCCTGCGATTGGAATGAACTTTGCACTGGATGAATATACTAATCTGCCAATCAACGGAGTGGTTCTGGTCTTTCGTGCGGATGTAGCAACGAGTCAGTTAACTCCCGTGAATTTTGTGCGCCCGATGCCCGAAATCTTACAACTGGTTGCCGTTTCGAGGGATGATCGAGGCCCTGCAATTCTTGTTGGGCAGACCACGATGAATGATAACGGGGAGTATCTATTCTCGGGGCCTGATGTGAGCACCTTCTTTCAGCGTGTCTTATTTGGGGCGCAGGATTACGCACATTTTGAATTACGTGCACCTGTCCTGAGTCACTCATTGAACTCCATTCTATTTCACGGCAGTGATGCCGGAGATCTATCCCCTCGGGCAACGATCATTCTATCTCCATGAGAAAGCTAGCTATTTTTATTCTCCTCTTTGCCTTGATCCGAGCAAATCATGTATATGGCCAAGGTCGGGATGATGGCTCCCTTTATTCCCGCTATGGGATTGGAGAACTTTCGTTTTTTGCCTCCGGTCAAGCACAGGCACTTGGAGGTGCCAGTGCTGCGCTTGTATCGTCTGGGTATTTGAACTTCAGTAATCCTGCTACATGGAGTCGTCAAGAACTAGTTCGGGTCGCCGTGGGGGCTCAATTTGATCAACTTCATGCTCAGGATGCACTGGGACGGAGTGAACAGTTCCTGCGAGGCAACTTTAATGCACTACAGATTGGTATCCCCCTGCTGGCCAACCGATTGGGCTTAGGGTTCTTCTATCAACCCTACAGCCGAATGCACTTCAAGGTTTCAACTACCGGCACGTTACAAACGCTGGCGGAGGATGACCTCCCTTATCAGATTGATCATGAAGGTTCCGGGGGACTACATCAAATGCGTGTCGGATTAGGTCTAAAACTTAACTCATGGGCTTCCGTCGGTGCTGCGGGTGATCTTCTTTGGGGAATCATTGAAGAAGGACGGCATACTGCATTCACGAACGCTGATCTCTTAGAAACAAATCTCTCCACTACGACACGTCTGTTTGGAGCCACTTTTGCCTCTGGGATCACGTTTTCGTTTGATGATCAGGATTATGAGCTGGTTCTTGCTGCCAATGCTTCTCTTCCTGTCTCCCTCAGTGGTTCTCGCACAATTACGTTGGGAGAGAGCTTAGATCTTGATACGCTTGGCACTTCAAATGAGGGAGAGATTGAACTCCCCTATCAGCTTAGCGGTGGATTATCTTTTCGATACCAGGATCGCTGGCTAATTAGTGCAGAGATTCGACATGAGCCATGGTCAAGCGTATCCAGCACACTCCCCTTTACGGCTTTTGAGTCAGATCATCTTCGTGACCGTATACGTTATTCCGCAGGTGTTGAACTTACCCCCGCGGGGGCCTCCATTCAAGCTAATTATCTGAGTCGGACATCCTATCGTATAGGATTTTACCGAGATCAACTCTATGTAAGCCCGGTAACGGATAGAGAAGTTACCGTCTCCGCAATTACCGGTGGACTTGGTCTTCCCACATTATTTATGGGCACTCGAATTGATTTATCCTTTGAGATTGGGACCCGCGGATCAATAAATTATAATCTGATTAGGGATCGATTCATCGGGGTTTCAGCGACGCTGAACATTGGAGAGCGCTGGTTCGTCAAACGCAAGCTTGGTTAGATGGCTTACTTTCCTTTTCTTGCTTAAATTCAAGAGCCACTGAATTTGAATCTCATGCGATGTACTCTTATCTCTCTTTTTTTCTCCCTGTCCATTCCCGCAGTATGCGTCCCATGTATTCTGGCGCAGTCCGCACCGGGTGATCAGGAGACCCGAATCCACTATAGTCTCTATTATGAGAACTATAAGAATGAAAACTATCGGGATGCAATACCAGATTTAGTCTGGATATTATACAATGCACCTGGATTTAATCGGAATAGTGATGTTAATTTTAGGCGAGCAGTTGAAATATTTCAGGCCCTTGCCGACGAGGAAGACGATCCTGCATTCAAACGTGTATGGTTCGACTCTGCGCTCGTTCATTTTGACCGGGCGATTCCTGTCCTCTCTGGACTTGAAGCAGACTTTGACCCGTATATCTGGACTCGAAATAAGGGACGGTTCATCCAAACCAATATCAATCATCTCTCCGACTTACGCACAGACATGATTGATTCGTATCAGGCGACCTATGAGTTGGACCCTAAGCGAATTGATCCATATTATCTGGATGTTATTATCTCTGATATGTATCAGTCTGGTGACATCGGTAGTACCCTGAATTTTCTGCGTGAACTCCAGAACGAACGAGGGGACGAAGATAGCATTGATTCATTGATTCGGAAATATTTTGTTGTGATCCCACCTGATGAGCAAATTGCTTTCTTGGAAGAGCAATACGCGGAAGCACCCGATAATACCGAACTAGTGACTCAACTTTTTGAGTTGTACCAACAGGAAGGATATCGTGAGGAAATGCTTGGTCTTGCAGATCAGGTTCTTGCAATGGAACCTGAACCTGCAACGCTTAGGATCCTGACTAAAATGTATGTTGAAGATGGCGACAATGAACGTGCAATTGAAACTTTCCGTCAAATGGAAGCCATCCCTGATATCGAACTCCGCCCACAAGATTACTATAATTTAGGTCTTGCCTACCAGGATATGGAAGATTTTCGTCAAGCAAGGGATCAATTCCGGTTGGCTCTGGATACAGATCCTGACTTTCGGCCTGCCAGAGTTGCAATTCCAAATCTTTATTCAACGGCGGTTGCTAGTTGTGGGGTGGCTGATCGCGAGCAGGCGGCCGTTTTTTGGTTAATTGCAGATCAATATGCTCAGATTGGAGACCAAGACGGAGTGAACCGAATGTCAACTGCCTTTCCCACTGCCGAAGATATCTTTTACGTTACCCGTTGGAACACTGGTGAAAGTACACAGGCAAGCTATTCCTGTGGTGGAATGACGATCAGTGGATCCACGATCGTTCGGCAACGACGCTGACGGATGATCCTACAAGATGGCGACTCTGTCCTGAATAAATTAGACAGATCATCGTTGCACGGAATTCTGTTGGTTTTCTCGTCCTTGTTCAGTTGTCTGGGGGTACACCTGATACATAACGAATAAGACGGGTGACCAGAAGCTTACTCACCTTATTGTCCATAATAAAAACATGTCTCAGATCGAATTAATCAGGGGACGAGAAATTCTTGACAGCCGTGGGAATCCTACCCTTGAAGTTGACATCACGACTACGGATGGCGGTTTTGGTCGGGCAGCTGTTCCTAGTGGAGCTTCTACCGGTGAACATGAGGCTGTAGAACTTCGTGACGGTGATACGTCCCGCTATTTGGGAAAGGGGGTTTCTAAGGCAGTTGCCCATGTGAACAATGAGATTGCCCAAGCGCTCAAAGGATTTGATGTTTGTGATCAGGTTGGTTTAGATCAACTTCTCATTGAACTTGATGGAACGCCGAACAAAAAACGGTTAGGGGCAAATGCAACCCTCGGGGTCTCCCTTGCAGTTGCGAAAGCAGCTGCCTCTGTGGTTAGCCTCCCCCTATACCGCTATATCGGCGGAACGAACGCGTCTACACTGCCCGTTCCAATGATGAACATCATCAACGGAGGACGCCATGCAGACAACCGCGTAGACATGCAGGAATTCATGATCATGCCCACTGGGGCAAATTCTTTCTCTGATGCACTTCGTATAGGGACCGAAGTATTTCATCATTTGAAAAAAGTCTTAGCTGGCAAAGGATACAGCACGGCCGTTGGAGATGAAGGTGGGTTTGCCCCCAACCTGAAATCTAATGAGGAGGCCGTGGAAGTTATTCTGGAAGCCATTCAACACGCGGGATTTGCACCGGGAAAAGATGTATTCATTGCACTAGATCCAGCCGTCAGTGAAATGTATGACCAAGGAGCATACGTATTCTGGAAGAGTAATCCCGAAAAGAAACGTTCTAGTGAAGATATGGTACGTTTATGGGAAGATTGGGTACGCCAATACCCGATCATCTCCATTGAAGATGGACTGGATGAGAACGATTGGTCCGGTTGGACTCTACTTACCGAAACCATAGGAGATCATGTACAACTCGTCGGGGATGACCTATTCGTTACAAATACCCATCGCCTCAAACGTGGGATCCGGGAAAATGCCGGGAATTCAATCCTGATCAAACTCAATCAGATTGGTACACTCACCGAAACACTCAATGCAATCGAGATGGCTCATAAAGCACGTTTTTCTGCCGTCATCAGTCATCGTTCCGGCGAGACAGAAGATACCACGATCGCTGATCTTGCCGTGGCAACCAATAGCGGCCAAATAAAGACAGGTTCAGCCAGTAGAAGTGACCGGCTCGCCAAGTATAACCAGTTGCTTCGAATTGAAGAGGATTTAGGCAAATCGGCTCTCTATCTCGGTAAACAAGGCATCCAGTGCCGATAGATGATCGTTAATGGCAGCCAATACAACACGATCTCCGCTGAAACGCAGACGATTTTTCTTTCGACTGTTCCTCATTGGTGGGGTGATCGTAGTATGGCTCGCCCTTCACTTTGTCTGGTTTGATAGCTATAGCTTGGTTCGCTATTGGGCATGGCAAAAAGAACATGAACAACTCATAAGAGAAAATGCACAACTCCAAGCTGAGATCAAGGAACTTCAAGCCCTCTTGGAGACTGCTCCAAGCGATGAGATGATTGAAAAAATTGCGCGTGAACAGTACGGAATGCGACGCCAAGGAGAAACCATTTATCGAGTAGAGGAATAATAAAATGCATGTAATCGGTATTGATCTTGGAGGCACATACATCAAAGCTGCGCTGGTCCATAAGGCCTTCGGCCTTGTCAAGACCAATTCGGTTGAGACAGGTGCTGAAATGGGTAAAGATCACGTACTATCACAAATCGAATTGTCTGTTAAGCCATTAATGGGACATCGAGGACGTATCAATGGCATTGGTATTGGGGCACCTGGGTCTATTGACCTTGAGCGAAAAACATTGATTCATCCTCCAAATATGCCTGGATGGGGAGTAGTGAACCTTCGGGAAGCCCTAAAAAAACGGTTGGGGAAACGTCTGAATGTTTTCGTTGAAAATGATGCCAATGCTGCTGCCCTCGGATCAGGACGCTATGGGGCAGCACAGAAGTACGACCACTATATCATGGTTACGCTGGGCACGGGCGTTGGTGGAGCGATTGTATTTAATAAGCGTATTTTTCGTGGAGAGACCGGGGCTGCTGGTGAGATTGGACATGTGTCCATTGATTATGATGGCCCACCTGATTTAACAGGCGTGAGCGGAGCGATTGAAGCTTATCTTGGTCAGCGCTTCCTCACTGCTCATGCGAGGAGGCATCTGGAGCAGCGTCCGGATAGTAGTAGCCTGCACATGGCTCCCGGGCTGCAAAATCTTACGCCTGCAACCATTACCGAAGCTGCACTGAACGGCGATTCCGGTGCCATAGAGATTCTTTCATGGGCAGGACACAAGCTTGGCTGTGTTCTGGGAGGTATCGTGAATTTATTAGATATCCGTACGATTGTCGTGGGAGGAGGAGTGTCTAAAGCCGGAGACTTGCTACTCAAACCAACCCGGGATGTGATCCTATCCTACATTAAGCCCGGTATGCATGAGGATGTAACCGTGATTCAGGAAACGCTCGGAAATGAGGCGGGTATGCTAGGTGCTGCGTGTCTTGTGTTTGATCAGCTTGATGACGAGAAGCAAAAATGATGGTTACCACTCGGCCAGGTTTATCTGGACTGCTACGGTTTGCTTCCTGACCGTACTTCCTTCTTTTGTACTGGCACAGGAGAATGAGTTGACCAAATCTCCGATCACATTCAGTGCACAGGACTCTCTGGTACTACTCTTGGATTCCGATTCAGGTGATCTCGGCACTCTGACGGGTAATGCTCGTGTTACCTATGAGGGGATCACGCTCGGTGCCCATTTTGTAGATCTACTTCTGGAGCAAGATGAGTTAGTTGCTTACGGGCTTGCGACTGACTCAGGTCTGGTAGGATCTCCCGTATTCACGGAAGGATCCGAAACTTTGACCGGCTCGCGTTTATCCTATAATGTCGTTACAGGGCGTGGGCGGATCACCGAGGCTAGAACTCAATTTGAAGAGGGCTTCATTCAAGCGGGAGTGGCCAAAGTTCAAGAAGATAGCACCATCTTTATTCAGGATGGACTCTATACCACCTGTAATTGTGGACCAGATGAAACGCCCTCCTACTCCCTCCGAGCCCGACGAATGAAAATTGTTGACCAGAAGTGGGTCTATACAGGTCCAATTCAGTTGTACCTGTTCAATATTCCGATGCCGATCTGGCTACCCTTTGGATTTCTTCCTTATCAAGAAGGACGCCGAAGCGGATTACTCACTCCCCAGTACGGAGAGGATGAGAGAGGTTTTTTTTTGAAAAACTGGGGATGGTATTTTGCACTCAATGATAATATGGACGCACAAATTCGGCTGGGTTTATGGACAAAGGGGAGCTGGCAGGTCAATCCAACGTTCCGGTACAACCGTCGAGACTATTTCAGCGGGAACTTAGGTATTGATTTTCTTCAGGAGCGAAATGGTGAGCGCCATGATCCTGATCTGATTAAACGTCGAAGTCTAAGCTTTCGGTGGAACCACAATCAAATTTTTTCTCCCAAATCACGGCTAACTGCAAATGTGAACCTCACTTCTAGTACCTATTTGCGAACCGTTTCTGATCGATATGATGATAATACGCGTCAGTCCATCGGCTCCTCTATTCAGTATAACCGTACGTTCCGAGGTGGCCGTTCCATCTCCCTAAGCATGCGTCAACAGCAAATCGTTTCATCAGGAAGCGTGGATCTAGCGTTCCCACAACTATCCTTCTCCCAAACCACCAAGTCTCCCTTCAAGCGTGCAACCAGTGGTCGAAATCAACGCTGGTATGAAAGACTCCAGTATAGTATCTCCTCACGTATCAATAATCTGTACGAATTTCGTCCGATTTCTGATGAGGAATTGATTGCGAATGGGGATACATTAGCTGATGGTCAACCAGTCAGCTATCCATGGTATGAGGCATTGTTTGACCAGGAAAAGTACCAAATTGCTACGGGCAGATCGGACGGACGGATTCGATTTAATGCAACGCACCGTATTCCTATTTCTGCACCATTTGCAATCCGGCGAATACCTCTA
Source organism: Rhodothermales bacterium (assembly GCA_965209015.1). GTDB lineage: Bacteria > Bacteroidota > Rhodothermia > Rhodothermales > Bin80 > Bin80. The sequence continues at coordinate 2,579,424 of OZ242367.1, forward strand.
CTCGGATCAATTCAACTCAATCTTGCTCCGAATGCAAATTATACTGAGGAATGGTTCATTACCTCAGAACGACGGCAGTTGAAAGCAGATGGCACAATTGAATCAACCGCAAAACAGGGATTCTTTGCACTCAGACAATTCAATACGGGTATCTCTGCAAATACGACAATCTATGGGCTTTTCCCAGTCAAGCTTGGGGCCTATGAAGGATTACGACATACCGTGCGACCTCGACTGGGATTCTCTTATCGTCCTGATTTTAGCAGCGAATCTTGGGGCTACACCCGGCAGCTACTTGATCAGGCAGGGCAACCAGTTGCCGACACGCTTGCAACGGGCGTGATCCCACGCCGCTATCCTATTGTCCAGGGCGTCCAGAGTGGACTCCAAAATGCCCTCAGCTTTGGTATTGATAATACGTTTGAAACCAAACGGGTCCAAATAGACTCTACGGGTGCCAAAGAGGCTCGGGTCCTGAAACTCTTCACCCTAAACCTATCCAGCAGCTACAATTTTGCGGCGGATTCCCTGAAGATGGCTCCGGTGAGAATCAGTGCTCGCACGAGTATTCTGGGTAAATTTAATATCAACTTTAGTTCAACCTTCTCCCCCTACAAACTGAGTGTTGATGGACGGCGAACGATTGATGACTTTGTCTTTTCTTTCCGCAAATTCGCATTCGCTCGGCTGACTCAGCTTAGTATTCGTGGGAGCATGCAACTGCGTGGCAGCCTTCCTATCCAAAGGGATAACACTCCTCCAGATGCTTCAACCATGTCCCAGTTTGGGAGTTATCCACCTCCGCTCCAGGGTAGGATGAATCAATCATTCTCATCATCTAGCATAGGGGGAGGCCGACAGAGCTGGGCCTTAAACTTGAGTTTTGTATATCAAATTTCCCGTCCGCAACTCATCCTCAACCGGTCTGCAACAATTAATACCAGATTCAATTTCTCGTTAACTCCAACATGGAGTGTGCAAGGACAAACCGGGTATGACTTTGAACGAAAAAAACTGGTTACAACCACACTCAACTTATCTAAGGAGTTTGAATGCTGGAACATGGGATTCCGATGGGTTCCGTTTGGTGCATTTCAGTCTTGGGGATTTAATCTACATGTCAAAAGTGGACGCTTGGCCGAGTTCCTTCGTATCCAACAGCCACGCGCAGAGCGTAGAAGAGGCTTCGGCAGAGCGAGACCTTCAGGATTTTGATCTAAGGTGTCGTGACAATCCAGCAATCGTCAATTGATTTTAGCCGTTCGTGCGTATGAAAACGTCCCAAGGAGCTCCGAAGAATCAGCTCTGTTCCCTGACAATGATCCTGCACATATTCCATCAATCGTTTTCCAATCCCAAGGCCCTGAACGTCAGGTTCTACAGCTAAGTCACATAGATAACTGAACAGCACCTCATCGGTGAGGACGCGCGCAATCCCGACTAGTCGCCTATCCTTCCATGCAGTAACTACGAGAGATGCATTTTCAAACATGGCCCAAAACCTCTGCGGATCTGAAACCGGACGGTGTAAGGGAGCCCGTCGGTAGAGAATACGAACCATTTGGGGAGAGAGGCCATCCAAACCCTCTCGGATCTCTATCGCGTCTATCGTTTGTTCTTCCGTCATCACTGAAATCCCCTCAGGCCGCCAATGCCAAACCGACTTTCTCGGCTGCCTGTTCAAAACGTACTGCCGATTCAAGGGCTATCCCACTTTCGTCCAGAACCGCCTGTCCCTGCTCTGCATTCGTCCCTTGAAGCCGTACAATCAGTGGTACCTGAATCCCAACTTTTTTTGCAGCCTCAACGACACCTCTGGCAACACGATCGCACCGTACAATCCCTCCAAAGATATTCACCAGGACGGCTTTCACATTCGGATCTTTCAGGATAATACGAAACCCTGACTCAACCGTCTCAGCACTTGCAGTTCCACCTACATCCAGGAAGTTCGCTGGATTTCCCCCTGCCAATTTAATAATATCCATAGTAGCCATGGCTAATCCAGCCCCGTTAACCATACATCCTACATTTCCATCAAGCTTGACATAGTTCAGATTAGAGGCATGCGCTTCTACCTCAAGAGGATCTTCTTCGTACAGATCTCTCAGTGCAGCCAAATCTTTTTGTCGATAGAGGGCATTATCATCCAAGTTCAATTTTGCATCAATGGCAACTATAGTCCCCTGTTTGGTAAGCACAAGTGGGTTAATCTCTGCCAGAGAAGCATCGGCTCCGATGTATGCCTCGTAGAGTGCGAGAATAAAGCTGGCAACCTCTCGGACGGTCTTCCCATCAAATCCTAATCCATAGGCCAATTCTCGTGCTTGAAAGGCCTGCAGACCATATGCTTGATCCGCCCATGCTTTCAGGATCTTGTCTGGTGTTTCTTCTGCTACCTTTTCAATTTCGACACCTCCTTCGGTTGAGGCCATCACGACATGCTGACTGCGCGCACGATCAAGCGTGACACCGACATAATATTCTTTTGCAATATCTACCGCAGGAGCAACAAGTATTTTGCGTACCAACTGCCCTCCGGGGCCGGTCTGATGTGTGATGAGATTCATCCCAAGAATATTTCTGGCAACGGTTTCAACTTCATCCAATCCGCGGGCCAGTTTTACTCCGCCGCCTTTTCCTCGGCCACCTGCGTGAATCTGGGCTTTAAGTACGAATAGGTCACCATAAGCCGGTATCATGGCCTGGGCCGCAGTGACTGCTTCATCAACATTTGAGGCCACATCCCCCGGCTGCATGGATACTCCATATTTTTGGAGAATTTCTTTTCCTTGATATTCGTGAACTTTCATGAAATTCAAACGATTTGAGTCAGATAAGGTACACCGTTACGGCTTGATTGTTCAGATTCCTGAAAGACCAGATTTTTATGCGTATCAGCACCATGGACCGCCATGTGATTTTTCGGACGCTCCTTGCGTACGTTTTTTTGATCATGGTACTAGTCGTCTTCTTCGTATTAATTCACTATTTGGAGCATATTGATGATTTTCTGGATCGGAATGCTTCAATGCAAAAAATTTATCTCGTCTACTATCCTAGCTTTATCCCAGATATTATTTATCAAATCTCCCCACTCGCTCTCTTTTTGGCTGCTATTTTTGTGACGGGTCGACTCGCGCAGTCTCTACAAGTGATTGCACTTCAGACCAGTGGCATTGCCCTCCAGCGGCTGATGCTACCGTATGTACTAATTGGTCTATTCGTCAGTGCTTTTATGTTTTTCATCGGGGGCTGGATTGCACCACATACCAATGAGACGGTGTTGTCCTATGATCAACTTTACATCAATACTCGTGCACAACAGATCTATGTGAGTGAGATTCATCGGCGTAATGATCCTGAGAGTGTGGTGACGGTAGGTTATTTTGACCGCCGAACCAATACTGCACATCGGGTCCAACTACAGCGATTCGGACCAGACGGTACCCTCATTGAACGCGTTGATGGACAGCAGATGGTATGGCAGGACTCGCTGTGGCACTTTTCTTATGCGACCGTGAGATCCTTTGATGGCGGCCATGAAGAACGAAGGATTTTGTCTCCGCTGGATACAGTCTTACGGGTACTCCCCAGAGATCTTGCCCGCACAGAGAGAGAGATTCAATCAATGACCTTACCGGTTGCCACAGGATATGTTGATGCTTTGAAACGAAGTGGTCTGGCAGATATCGGCCGCGATATGGTCGGATACTACTCGAAATTTGCCTACCCTTGGGCAAACCTGATTCTCATTTTGATCGCAGTACCCTTGGCATGTAGGCGCCATCGTGGGGGACAGGCAATACAAATTGGGATCGGGTTACTGATCGCTTTTACTTACCTAGTCGCACAAAAACTCACTGAGCCTTTTGGTTATACAGAAGAATTAGCGCCGCTATTTGCAGTAGTCCTTCCGCATGTAGCGTTTTCCACTGTGGCTGTCATAGCAGTTATATTTACACGCAAGTGACTATGCTTCACCGATATGCCCGCCACCAAACTGTACAGGGATATCCGGTGTTTCGCTATCTGAAATTTGTCCGTTCGCTTCCTCAAATCGCTCAATATTCTCTGCCAGCGCACGAAAAAACCGTTTTGCATGACGAGGAGTAATAATGATTCGACTTTTCACACGTGCGGCTGGAACGCCCGGCATGACACGGATGAAGTCCAAGATGAACTCTTCCTTTGAGTGACCAATCATGACAAGATTGGAGTACTCCCCTTCTGCGGTCTTTTCATTTAACTCAATATTGAGCTTCGATTCTGTTTCTTCCAGTTGTTTATTGTCCTGTTCCATGAGACTGGTGTTTTGAATTATAATAGATTTTTCTCCTTCATCCACTTATCATTGTATGTCTTGGTAATGTATTTCATACCGGAATCAGGTAACAATACGACTACCATAGAGTTTTGACTGATTTCCTGATTGTGATGTTCTAGCCACTTGAGGCTTCCAGCCAATGCTAGCCCACTTGACGGGCCCGCAAATATACCCTCTTCCTTCGCAAGTCGACGTGCCATCAACATCGAATCCCGATCATATACACGAGTATAGTCATCCATCAACTCCATGTGCATATTTCCCGCGAGGTACTCCTTACCCGCACCCTCAATCTGGTAGGGATAGACCTCATCAGGATCAACAATCCCTTCATGAAATAATTTGAAGTAGGAAGAACCAAAGGGATCTACTCCAATTACCTGAATTTTTTTGCTTTTTTCTTTCAAATAACGAGCGCTTCCAGAAATCGTCCCCCCCGTGCTGGCGGTTGCAAAAAAATGGGTTATGCGCCCCTCAGTCTGCTGCCAGATTTCTGGACCGGTGGTTTGATAGTGTGCTTGTTCATTTGCTTCATTATAATATTGGTTGAGATAGATTGCACCAGGGGTATCCTCCGCGATTTTCTTTGCAACACTATAGTATGAGCGGGGATCCTCAGGTAAAACATCCTGAGGACATAGTACCAACTCTGCTCCGTAAGCAGTGAGCAGATCTCGCTTCTCTTGGCTTACCTTCTCCGTAGCGGTGAATATGCACCGGTAGCCCTTGATCCTTGCTGCTTGAACCACACCCGTGCCGGTATTCCCGCTCGTAGCCTCAACCAAGACTCCTTCTGGCTTCAACTCCCCAGACTCCTCTGCCGCCTGAATCATTGCATGACCAATCCGATCTTTCACAGAACCGCCTGGGTTGAATGATTCCAATTTAACTAAGACCGTGCAAGGCACATCGGCTGCTAATTGATTCAATTGTACGAGCGGCGTATGACCAATCGTTTCGATGATATTTCGATGCCACATATTATCCTCTATTAGACACCATTCAACGAGAAATTAGACCAAATGATTACGGTGATCTACGATATTTGGGACACTTTGTCACTTTTAACTGATTGGTTCAGTTTTTGACGTATCTCCTAATTCACACTCAAAAAAATTTATGCCTATTTCCTCATTCGTCTTATCCTCAGACGAGTCACTAGATGAATCAACTCTATCCTCTTCTCTGGAGGATCAGGATGATGACACGCTGGTGCTGCCTGATTCGATCCCTATTCTTGCGCTTCGAAACACAGTACTCTTCCCTGGGGTGATACTACCCATTACCGTGGGACGGGAAACTTCCATCAAGCTGGTGCGTGATGCAGCGAAGACTGATCAACTGTTGGGAGTCGTTTCCCAGCGGGAACAGACTATGGATGAGCCGCAACCTGAAGATCTCTACGAGATCGGTACGGTCGCTCGGATTCTGAAAATGATCAGAATGCCCGATGATTCGATCAGCATTATTATTCAAGGAGAGGAGCGGATCACCATTGAAGAATTCACTCAAATTTCCCCCTATTTCAAAGCTGGCGTGAAGATTCTAGACAAAGATGAGGGGATTGAAGATGATGTAGAAGAGCGCGCACTGCTGCACTCAATCAAGGAGTCAGCTTGTGAGATGGTCAACCTTTTACCCAATCTTCCCAATGAGGCAGTTGAAGCCGTAGAAAATATTGATTCGCTCACATTCCTGATCCATTTCATCGCTTCTAATCTCCAGATTGATGTACAGGATAAACAGCTTCTCCTTGAGACTCTGTCCGTAGGGAAACGTGCTGAATTATTGGTTGAGCACCTGAATAAAGAACTTCAGGTTCTCCAGCTCTCTGATGAGCTACGCTCACGTATGAAGAGCGACGTCAATCAGCAGCAGAAAGAATTCTTCCTTCGGCAGCAGATGAAAGTTATTCAAAGTGAGTTGGGGGAGGAGAACAATTCAGATGAACATGAGGCCTTACGGGAAAGAGCTAAAGAAAAACAGCTCCCCGAACATGTCATGAAGACGTTTGAAAAGGAGATGATCAAACTTGAGCGTACGAATTCTGCCCTACCAGACTATGCCGTCACTCGCAACTATATTGATTGGATCCTTGATCTCCCGTGGACCGAATGTACGGATGACCAACTTGATATCGCGAATGCAGAGAAGATTCTGGAAGAAGATCATCATGGACTGGAAAAAGTGAAGCAGCGGATTCTGGAATACTTGGCCGTTCTCAAGCTGAAAGGGGATATGAAAGCTCCCATTATATGTTTTCATGGCCCTCCGGGAGTAGGAAAAACGAGCCTTGGGAGGAGTATTGCCCGTGCGGTCGGGCGTGAATTTGTTCGTATGAGTCTTGGTGGTGTACATGATGAAGCCGAGATCCGAGGGCACCGACGAACCTATATTGGTGCTCTTCCCGGCCGTATCTTGCAGGGGCTTAAGAAAGCCGGCTCAGCCAATCCAGTCTTCATGCTGGATGAGATTGACAAGGTTGGAGATCGGCATCGAGGAGACCCTTCTAGTGCACTACTTGAAGTCTTAGACCCAGAACAAAATAATGCCTTCAATGATCATTATATTGAACTGGATTACGATCTATCAAAGGTACTCTTTATTGCAACTGCAAATTCTCTTCAGTCAATTCCGGCTGCCTTGAAGGATCGCATGGAAACCATTAATATCTCTGGCTACACTCAAGAGGAAAAACTTGCAATTGCCCAAGGCTTCTTGGTGCCTCGTCAGATTGAACGCAATGGACTAGAAGAGACGCAGTTCACCATCAGTGATGATGCACTGAATCACATCATTGATGGGTACACGCGTGAATCAGGTGTGCGAAATCTGGAACGTACAATTGGCAGTGTTGCCCGGGGTGTTGCTAAAAAAGTAGCTGTCAATGAAGTTGAATCCGCAGAGATCCAGAAGGATGACATCAAGGAGTATCTGGGAGCACGGAAATTTTTTAATGAGGTTGCTGAGCGAACCGAAGTACCTGGCGTAGCAACTGGTCTGGCATGGACTCCAACAGGAGGGGAGATTCTGTTTGTTGAAGCATCCGTCTCCCGAGGGAGTGGGAAACTCATCCTAACAGGCAGCCTCGGAGATATTATGCAAGAATCTGCTAAAGCAGCGCTGAGCTATGTGAAAGCTCGTGCGGAAGAACTAGAGATCCCTCAGAGTGCATTCAAACATTATGATGTGCATGTGCATGTACCTGCGGGTGCCGTATCGAAAGATGGCCCAAGTGCGGGTATCGCACTTCTTTCTGCTCTGGTATCCATCTACTCTCAACGAAAAGTTCATCATGACCTCGCAATGACCGGAGAGATTACCTTACGTGGGCTGGTTCTCCCCGTCGGCGGGATCAAGGAAAAGGTTCTGGCTGCGAAGCGAGCTGGGATCACACACGTTCTCCTTCCAGACAAAAATGAGAAAGATATCAAGGATATCAATTCAAATATGCTGGAAGGGCTAGATATCAGCTATGTACGCCGGATGAGTCAGGTACTTGATATCACGCTGAGCGATACACCTGATCAAGATCCTTTGGAACTCTTTACAACTCCGGTTGCCAGTAATAGCAATGGAGTGACACAGGAGACTCCTGCACCTTAGTCAGCTTTATTTTTGGGCGAGTCGACTTCCTCGTTTGAACCAGTGTCATCTGGTTCTTCTTCTACTGTCGCCGCAGTATTGAAGAGTTCCGTACATTCATTGGAGACCGTATGAATCAGCATTGATACTGCTTCAAGGGCAGTGTTTGCCGTCTCAGTAATTAAAAAGGATGCTTTCTGATCCAGTTGAAGACGACTAAATGTTTCCTGAACCTGCGCAAACAGGTCATGATCTGTATCCTGTGTAGTTGCCATGATCAATAATACGAGTTGAATAAATTTGGAGACTATTACGATGATGCTGGGGTACATGTTGCAAAGAATCCATTTCTAACCCATGCGCACTGGTATCGTCATTCGCTCCACGGGGAGTTGGATTGATATTCTTGTTGGCCCTGATGTCATTCCCTCACGAATTCGCGGTCGAATGCGGCTCATGCACGAAAACGAAACGCAGCCGCTCGCGATCGGTGATCATGTCCAAATTCTGACACAAAAAGATGGGACTGGGTTGATCACCGAGGTAGATGAGCGACGTAATTGTCTGTATCGTCGTGCTGCAGGTCGAAAGATTGGTAAGCGTCAGATCTTGGTTGCGAATGTTGATCAAATATGGATTGTTCAGGCAGCCCGTCAACCTTCCATGAATCCAAGACTGATTGATCGAATGCTGGTTGCCTGTGAAGCTCAGGAAATCCCGGCGGGAGTACTCATCAATAAAACAGATCTGGCATCTGAACGCTTTATGCTCTCTATCAAAGAGATGGGGCTTCACTATCAGGAACTGGGATACCCGTTATTTTTTACCAGCGTGGAAGCACGACAAAATCTGGACCAATTCCTGGCATCTCTGGCACACAAAACCAGTGTATTACTGGGGCCTTCCGGAGTTGGCAAGTCATCTCTGCTGAATGCGGTAGACCCGAAAATTAATATCCCCGTTGAATCTATCAGTGAAAAGACCAATAAGGGGCGTCATACTACCGCACATGCAACGATCTACCCTCTATCGGGAGGTGGGAATGTTGCCGACACTCCAGGGATCCGTGAATTCGGATTACTTGATATCGAACCCTGGGAGCTTGCATATTATTTTCCAGACTTCAGACCTTATCTTGGGAGTTGTCATTTTTCTTCTTGCACTCATGATCATGAGCCAGACTGTGCGGTGAAGGACGCACATAGGTTGAATAAAATTAGTGACGCTCGTTATGATAGTTATCTGAATATTCTGTATTCACTGCACTTGGGAGACGCGGATACTGGGCGTTAAGCTGTTCAACTCAGTAAATATGCGCCTTCTATCCCCACGATAAAGTATAGGATTAGGTCAGGCTTGATCAACTGATCTTTGGTGGTCTGGGAAGGATATTCTGGATGAGACCATGTTGAGGAAGTCCTATACTTCACAGTTCTAGACTTCGTCCACCAAGAATGCCATCCCATTGGCTAATCCTGATTGAAGAATAGATAGGCCTACTGGAACAGCGCATCAGTATCATTCTCGGCGACCGTCGTCCACGATAGATATCTTCACAGTTAGTGTTGCACCCTGACCTTTCAAAAGGGAAGATATATGCTTAACCGCGCCTACCCTCGACGGCCATTGCGAATTCAATCACCAGACTGGCCGTTTTGAGACTATCTCAAATGGAGTTACGAAACTAAATTCTATATCAGTTTTTGTTTCACGCACTCAGAGAGGCTCCACCCCCTCTCCTAATGTTCGGAGCATAATGAGAGAATCATGCGAAACCCCTGATCGTAACTTATTGGTGAACTTGCCTCCATGGTGATCATCAGGGGGAGATGTCTATGACAATCAGATTGCGACGAATCATGTTGCCCGATTGGCTAAGCAAGTTTCTTGGCACACCAATAGGAAATGTACTAATTATCCGAATATTCGGTACTTTAAAAGGTTGCTAAGCAACGATTTGCCCTCAACGACTCAAATGCTTCGTATGCACGCCCCGAATAATATTCAAGTAGTTCCAATTCTTCTTCCAATTCTTTACGTAATTGGACTCCAGCCGCGGCCTTCCTCTCTGAGAAGCCCCAAACACCATTTCCCCCTGCTGCATTGGCCCATATAGCACCCTCGTAGTAATCCACGGTCTCTCTGGTCTTTTTTACATCGTAAAGAGCCGCATCTAATGCGGATATAAAGGGCTGACATTTGCGTCTATTCTCAAGGTCTTGGGGTAAATGTTCCCAGTGTTGAGGTGAAGAGTAATTTGTGTAGTCTTGGGACGAGTAGGGGTTGCCATAGTCTTGAGACGAGTAGGGATTGCTATAGTCCTGAGACGAGTAGGGATTACTATAGTCCTGAGACGAGTAGGGATTACTATAGTCCTGAGACGAGTAGGGATTGCCATAGTCCTGAGACGAGTAGGGATTGCCATAGTCCTGAGACGAGTAGGGATTGCCATAGCCCTGAGACGAGTAGGGATTGCTGTAGCCTTTATTAAATGCGTCGAATAAAAATTGAGCATATGGGTTGGGGTAATCTTGGGACGAAACCGGATTGGACTGACATCCGAATGTCAAATAGCAAGCATTGTTCTGGGCTAACGCTGGATGTATACTTAGAAGAACACCGAAGAGAGCACTAAGGGTCAAAGTAAAATAAGTGCAGGGAATTGTCTGGTTCATGAGTCAGAGGTAGTGTTGAGGGTAGAACCTGCCCAATATAATGATCTGCCCGATATTTTGTGGTACAGTTTCAGCTTAAATGAGTACCGCCGCTTTGATTCTAGGCCCGCCAAGGACCGCATGGATTGGCAGATCCCCTACATACATTCTAATTCTTGACCGAGCGGAAGTAACGGTAAGGTGCCCTCTGGAACCCTGACAAATTGCTTTCTTCTCTTGGATATAGAAATGAGTTCAAGGTCACTGAGAAATCCACACAGATTGGGGTGAAGGATATCCTTGGTAGAGGATACAAAAGTGTTCAAGCCAATCCTTAGATTGAGCATATACTCAGAGATGGAAAACAATCCCTATTCTTAATCCTGGATGAAGCGCAGGCTTTGGAGGATAAAGATGTCTCTCCTTCTGAATATAAGGCGAACGTAATTGAGGTCATTGATCTCATCCATAATGGAAAGTTGGGTAGACCAGTCATCCTTCTGGCTGCAGGGCTTAAGGGAACGAAGAAAGGGTTTGATGACTTGAAAATTTAAAGGTTGCACAAGACTGTTTTGTGGATTTAGAGGCATTAAGCAAGGTATCTGAACGTGCAGTGATTCAGGATTGGCTTCAAAAAGAAGGTGGTGTAAATGAAGATCCAACGGATTGGATTAATGCAATCGCACAGGAAACACACGGCTTGCCCCACCACATCTTATCGTATGTGCACCCCGCAGCAAAATAGTTGAGAGAGAATGGTGGAATCATGAACGCGGATAAGCTTGAAACTGTACTGAATTTGGGACGAAAAGGTCGTCAGGAATATTATGTACAGCGTGTGAATTATTTTTATGTAGATGAACTCCAATGCTTTGCAAACTCCCTCCCAAATCATCCGTCAGGCCCTCCTACCTCTCGTTTGGAGATCATGTCTTCGCTGACCAAGAAATATGGTAAGCGTGAAGCGAAAAACCTATTTAATCGCTTTATACGGAAGGGCATTCTGGAGAAAAAGGGAGTGGAACTTGCCGTTCCTATCCCTTCCATGCATGCTTGGCTTATCTCCAATTATGCCAGAGATTAGATGAAAGGTCTCACTAGATTGAAGAATTCCGAGACCCTGAAGATCACATTTGAATTCACATGTTTTCGTAGTCCACAGGCCACCGCTCACCAAAGTTGGAATAGAGACTCCTCCCTCTTATGGAATGACCACCTCTATCTATCCTCATCAACAAAAAATACATGACTTTCGGTATCCCACCTCACACCACGGAACCCTTCATCTCAGCTATGAAACCCTCCCGAGGTGATTCCCAGTAGCGGTCACAGACTCCACTCTTATTTCTTTCGCTTCGCTCGTCTTCGGCGCGGAGTTGCAGCCTTTTTGTTCAGCAACTCAATCGCTTCCGACAAGGTAATGTCGGTCAGATCACGATCTTTCCCAATTGACGCATTAATCTTTCCACGTTTTACATAAGGCCCATAAGGCCCCTTATCATAATAAACTCGGTCCCCAGTCTGAGAATCTATGCCAAGTTCAACCGGGAATTTGAGTAATTCCAAGGCTCGCTCCAAGTTCATCTCTTCAGGCTGAACTCCCTTTGGGATAGATTTGCGGCGTGGTTTCTGCTTGGATCCTTCGGGTTCAGCAAGCTCAATATAATAGCCGTAGGCACCATTTTTTAGCAAGATTGGCATCGCTAATTCGGGGTGGACCCCTAGTTCCTTGGCAGGAGATTTGACTGCTTTTAGAAGGGAAAGTAATTGCTCATCGTCCACATCGGCAGGCAGTAAACCATCTGGTACGGAACTTCGTAATTCCTTCCCCCCAAGTATTGCCTCAACATAGGGTCCATAGCGTCCGACTCGAACTGTACACTGCTTCCATTTCGGGGAGTGAATCGTAGAGATTTCCTTTGCATCCACTTGATCCAAAGCAGCTTCAACTCGTGTTTGAATTCCTTTTTCGCCTTGATCAATAGAGTATAGAAACTCCTGTCCTTTGGCTGTCCCCTGAGCAATCTCATCGAGTCTCTTCTCCATCTGGGCTGTGAAACTGGTGTCCACTAAGGATTCAAATCGCTCTTGCATAAACGCATTCGTTGCAAATGCACGAAAGGTTGGGGCCAATGCCGAACCAGATTTTATTGCACTACCTCGGTCCTGAATCGTGCTAATGATCGTAGCATAGGTGCTCGGTCGTCCAATTCCCTCCTGTTCCAATATTTTGATCAGAGATGCCTCAGTGTAACGAGCTGGGGGCTTTGTCTCGTGACTTTTCGATGTCAAATCCATACATTGTAGCGGCTGTTCAACTTCAAGAGCAGGTAACAGCATCTCGGAATTCTCACCTATTTTATCAGGGTTATCACTCCCTTCAACATACACCATTAGAAACCCTGGAAATAAGACCTGACGTCCAGTGGACCGAAAGTGTCCCGGTGGGCCATCCTTCAATGTGGCCGTGGAAACCACACGTACATCCCTCATTCTAGCATCAGCCATTTGACTGGCTACCGTCCGCTTCCAGATTAGGTCATACAATTTTTTTTCGTCTCCTTCCAATCCTAACTGACTTGATATTTTCATCTCATGACCGGCCGGCCGGATTGCTTCGTGAGCCTCCTGTGCATTCGCGACCTTGCTCTTGTACTGTCGTACCTGATTGCTGAGGTACTTCGTGCCATAGTTTCGTACGATGGCCTCTCGTGCAGCGGTTAGAGCCTCTTGGGATAAGGTAACCGAATCTGTACGCATGTACGTGATAAATCCCTGCTCATAGAGCTTTTGTGCGATCATCATAGTTTTCCGAGCACCCCATCCAAACTTGCGACTACCTTCCTGTTGTAATGACGAGGTAATGAATGGGGCAGCAGGCTTTCGCTTTCTCTCTTTGGATGTGACGCTTGATACCCGCCACTCGGCTAAGGGAAGTTGGTTAACCAATTGATCAGCTTCCTGTTTTTCAAGAAGAATGACCTCTGAACCTGAAAGAGAATCTTTAAGTTTTCCTGTGTGATCATCAAAGTCACGGCCCGTTGCTAACCTCTTCTCTCCGAGGTGAGTCATCGTCGCCTTGAACTGATCGGTGCCAGCCTGTAACCTGGCTTCCAGGTCCCAATAGTGAGCAGGCATAAATTTCATGCGCTCTTTTTCACGATCCACCAACAACCGAACTGCTACACTCTGAACACGTCCAGCACTGGTTCCCTTCGCTATCTTTCTCCACAGTACCGGCGAAATCTTATATCCCACCAGACGATCCAATATTCTACGAGACTCTTGTGCCTCAACCAGATTCTGGTTTACTTCACGCGTTTGGTTGAGTGCCTTCTCTATGGCTGCTTTTGTAATCTCGTGGAACACCATTCTACGAACGGGTACCTTAGGCTTGAGCACCTCCACTAAATGCCATCCGATTGCTTCCCCCTCTCGGTCCTCATCTGTCGCAATTAACAACTCATTCGCATTTAGGAGTGCATCTTTAAGCTCTTTGACGACCTTACGCTTGTCTGGAGGGATGATGTACAGGGGCCGAAATTCTCCATTCTCAATCCTAACAGCAAGGGTAGACCACGGCTCTTTCTTGTACTTGGCCGGAACCTCTTTTGCATTTTTGGGCAAATCCCGAATATGCCCCCAACTCGCCATAACTTTATACTTGGATGCCGGCAAAAATCGGCTGATCGTCTTGGCCTTTGTAGGGGATTCAACAACTACCAAACTTGACATGATCAAATATATTTGTCGCCGTTCACGCACGACAGGATACAACGTTCCGCGAATTAAACTGTATCATGGATAGCGTTGATGAATTCGGGACTATTTTTCAATTCCGCATCGTACAAGTGTGTCGCAAATAATATTTCACAATTAATACCCATCATGTCTACCCAGTATGTATATCGCTTCGGAAACGGAGCAACCGAAGGATCGAAAGAGATGAAATCTCTGCTTGGCGGTAAAGGAGCCAACTTGGCTGAGATGAGTGCTATTGGCCTCCCTGTACCTCCCGGGTTCACCCTGACAACCGAAAGCTGCCATTACTATAGTAGTAATCACCATACTTGGCCCAAAGGTCTTCGGGAACAAGTCCTAGATGGTCTGACACATGTTGAGAAAGCATTGGGACGCAAACTTGGAGACCCCGCCAAACCTCTTCTAGTCTCTGTTCGAAGTGGTGCGGCACAATCCATGCCTGGGATGATGGATACCGTTCTGAATCTCGGCATGAATGATGATGTGGTGGCTGGTCTGGCGAAAGAAAGTGGAAATGAGCGCTTTGCTTATGACGCATACCGCCGCTTCATTGATATGTTTGGAGATGTCGTCATGGGGGTACATCACCATTATTTTGAAGAAGCGATTGCTTCAATGAAGCAAGCTAAGGGGGTCACAGAAGACCTGGAACTGAGTGCTGATGATCTCAAGCTCTTGGTGCAGGAATTTAAATCTATTTATGAAAAGCATACCCAGCATTCATTCCCAACTGATCCCCAGACTCAGTTAGAATATGCCATAAATTCGGTTTTTAACTCGTGGGACAGTGCTCGTGCAATCAAATACCGTCGAATTAACAAGATTACGGGGTTATTGGGTACTGCCGTCAATGTACAGGCAATGGTCTACGGGAATATGGGGGAAAACAGTGGAACTGGCGTATGCTTTACACGCAACCCATCAAATGGGCAGCCAGAACTGTATGGGGAGTACTTGGTCAACGCCCAAGGGGAAGATGTTGTCGCAGGTATTCGCACCCCAAAGCCGATCTCGGAAATGTCTCAGGAATTTCCTCAACCCTACAAGGAACTCCTTCAAATGACGACTGCCCTCGAAAAACATTACCAGAACATGCAGGATATAGAGTTTACGATTCAGGATGGATCCCTCTATATCCTCCAGACCCGTAATGGCAAACGAACCGGACGAGCAGCACTTCGCACCGCGGTTGATCTGGTGCGGGAAGGAATTACAGACAAAGTCACCGCGGTCCGAGATCTAGTTGAACCTGGACACCTGGATCAACTACTTCATCCTGGATTCAAAGACGAACTTGCGTACCGGGATGATGTCCTAGCCACCGGCTTACCTGCCTCCCCTGGTGCTGCCGTTGGACAGGTTGTCTTCACGGCGGATGAGGCGGAGTTCTGGGCGAAGGATGGGAAAAAAGTGATCTTGGTTCGAATCGAAACCAGTCCTGAGGATGTTGGAGGAATGGATGCTGCACAGGGAATCCTTACGTCAAGAGGTGGGATGACCAGTCATGCGGCCGTCGTGGCACGAGGCTGGGGAAAACCCTGTGTTGCCGGCTGTGCAGATGTCGTGATCAGTTATGCCACGAAATCCTTTAAGGTCGGAGAAATGATCGTCAAAGAAGGGGATTGGATTAGCATCAACGGCTCGTCTGGGGAAGTCATTCATGGTGCCCAAGAGTTGGTTGAAGCTCAAATGAGCGAAGACTTTGCAACTTTCATGGGATGGACGGACGAAATTCGTCCGATTCGAGTACGTACGAATGCAGATACCCCCGAAGATGCTGAGAAAGCTATTTCCTTTGGTGCCGAAGGGATTGGGCTCTGCCGAACCGAGCATATGTTCTTTGAGGGAGATCGTATCCAGAGTGTTCGAGAAATGATCTTAGCTGAATCCGAGGAAGCACGAAAGTCCGCTCTGAAGAAATTGTTACCCTTTCAAAAAGCTGACTTCATGGGAATCTTTCATGCAATGTCCAGCATGCCGGTTACGATTCGCCTATTGGATCCTCCACTCCACGAGTTCCTTCCTCATGATCATGCGGGAAAACAAGAAATGGCAGACCTTATGGGGATTTCTATTGAAGAGGTTGAAGCTAAACTTGATGAACTCCATGAATTCAATCCAATGCTGGGCCATCGAGGTTGTCGTCTAGGGATCAGTTTTCCCGAAATAACTGCCATGCAAACCCGAGCGATCATTGAAGCTGCCATAGAAGCTAAGAAGTCTGGATTTGACCCTCAACCTGAAATCATGGTCCCCTTGATCGGAACCGTAGAGGAATTCCAAAATCAGAAACGCCTGATCAAGGAAACCGCAGAGGAGGTATTCCGTGAGACCGATACCCGTATTGAGTACCTGATCGGTACAATGATTGAAGTCCCTCGTGCGGCATTGACGGCGGGTGAAATTGCAAAAGAAGCCGACTTCTTCTCGTTTGGTACAAACGATCTGACACAGATGTGTTTTGGCTATAGTCGAGATGATGCCGGTAAATTTCTACCTGGATATGTAGAGCACAAGATTCTACCTGAAGATCCATTTCAGGTCCTGGATCAAAACGGGGTAGGTCAACTCGTTCAGATTGCTTCCGAGCGTGGCAGATCCTCTAATGCTACTTTGAAGCTTGGAATCTGTGGTGAACATGGAGGAGAACCCAGTTCCGTAGAATTTTGCTATCGTATTGGTTTGGATTATGTGTCTTGCTCTCCTTTCCGTGTCCCGATTGCCCGGTTATCTGCCGCTCAAGCACATTTAATAAATCAGTAACCTGAGCAATGGGATGGCTGACTGGTTTTTCGGGTGTCTCTGTGCCTGAGGACCTTCTTCCTCCACATGAGCATCCCCGACATACGATTCGGGATCAAGGACTCTATGCCCAAGCGGGTGGACTTAAGGAGACCTGCAATGGCGGAAAGATGCCTGGAGGTGGAAAGTTCTTGGTCACAGGTTTGGGAATTTGGGAGGGGCGTACTCTAGAACAAGACGACTGGGCGACACGCTTGAACGGCTCAGTCACCGTTACCAAAGATTTAGACGGACACTTCGTTGCACTCCGTTGGCGGCCTGGTAGGACCGAATTCTTTTCCGACTCCGCCGGAGTGCGAACGATTTATTTTCTTGAACGTGCCGAAGGGGTATATTTCAGCACACGTTTAGATTGGCTTGCCTCCTGCACAGGTCCACTCAAAATTGATCTTGACAACTTTAGCGCACAGTGGATGTTACCTAATTCTATGAGAACATCCAGCATAGTCAAACATGTCCTACGACTTGAACCGGGGGGCTTTGCAGTAATTGAACAAGGACATGTACGCTTGCAATCTCGACCTTGGAAGGGGCCAACTACCTCGCTGATTGATTCTGATGGAACCGCTTTCACACAGGCACTGCGCAATTCCGTTGAAGTCAAAGGCCCGCTTCCATGGAGTTTAGGATTATCTGGTGGATTAGATTCTCGTGTACTACAGGCCTTTCGGGGTAATGGGATCACTCATGTTTGGGGGCCATCTGATCACCCAGATGTTGTGATCTCAAGCAAATTAGCACAAACTCAAGGGGTTGAACAGAACTATATTCAGTATCAGCTACCTGATGTGACGGAATGTATTCGTATTCTACGGGAGCGAGTTAGCTTAACCCAAGTCATAACCCCTGCTTCGGTGACGATCCTTGGGAAAGGGTACAGTAGACTTCATGCGATGGGGTTTGGGGTAGTGGACGGTGGTTTGGGAGGAATCGCACGTCGCCAATTGATGAATCGGATTGTTTTTGAGCGCATACTCTGCCGTGACTCACCAAACCGCCCCCTCTCCTGCCCCAGAATTGGTAAGTCTGATATATTCATAGAGGAGATTCAAAGACTCATGACCTTAAGGGCCAAAGAACACCTCAATGAAGCATGGAATCAGCTACCCCAGAACATGACCGTTGCAGAAAAGGCCGATCTTCTCTGGATTCGCACTCACCTTCCGAATGCCTTCGGGTTTGAACAGAATTTTTTGGATCATGTGTGCGTTTCATACATGCCCTATGCACAACCATCGGTGCTTCGGGCATTAATGCAGGTTCCTCTCCGACTTCGTTGGCATGGGCGTCTGCTTCGCAGTATTATTCGGCAGTATTCTCCCTCACTGTCCAGTTTTCCTTTGGTAAAAGGAACCACTACCTATCCTTATCGACTCGGAACCATCAGTTCCGTTGCCTACGCGAAAATTAAGGAGTACCCTAAACGACCTTATCACGATCCGCGACCTCAAGAATTTCTTCTTCACCTGAAAGAATTCATATTGGATACCTTGAGGAGCAACTCTGTACGTAGTTATCATGCGTACGATCAGAAGAAATTGCGATCTATGGCCGATAGGTTTGCAAGGGGAGACACCCGTTGTTGCACACAACTAGACTGGTGGCTTGCCTTTGAGATGTGGCGTAAGGTACTGAGCTTGCAGTTGGACTAACCAGAACTTGAATCTGTCTTGGGAGGGGAGTCGGGTGCATTTCCCTGAGGAATGAACGCTTGGATACCTGTAATCGCACGTCCAAGTACCAGACCATGGATATCATAGGTCCCCTCATAGGTGTTAACGCTCTCCAGATTGACCATGTGATGAATCACACGGAACTCACCACTAATGCCATTCCCTCCCAGCATATCACGAGCAGTTCTGGCAATCTCAAGTGCAGTGTAACAATTGTTTCGTTTCGCCATGGAGATCATTTCGGGAATACTTTGACCGGAATCCATGAGTGTCCCAATTCTCCATGCCAGAAGTTGCATCTGGGTAATATTAGTAATCATATTGGCTAACTTTGTCTGGATCAGTTGCATAGCTCCTAATGGATGACCGAACTGACTGCGTTCCATGACATAGTTTCGCGCCCGATGAAAGCAATTTTCTGCTGCCCCGCAGGCGCCCCAGACAATCCCATAGCGAGCACTATTCAGGCAGGTGAACGGGCCGCGGAGTCCCTCAACATCCGGAAACACTCTCGAGCCAGGAACGAATGTGTCTTGCAGAACAATCTCTCCTGTAATGGATGCACGAAGACTCATTTTATTTTGAGTCTTTGGTGTGGTAAATCCGGGGCTATCCCGTTCAACGATGAACCCACGGATGACACCGGGATCATCTCTGGACTCTTTGGCTTTCGCCCATATGATCGCTATATCAGCAATTGGGGAATTGGTGATCCACATTTTTGCTCCGTTCAATTGCCAGCCTCCAGATACCCTAAGTGCAGTGGTTTCCATGGATCCAGGATCTGATCCATGATTCGGCTCAGTTAATCCAAAGCACCCGATTATCTCTCCGTCTGCCAGACGAGGCAGAAATGTAGTCCGCTGCTCCTCGGTACCAAACTTCCAAATCGGTAGCATGACCAAGGAAGATTGGACCGACATAAAGGACCGGTATCCAGAATCAACACGTTCAAGTTCACGGGCAACCAATCCATAGGCAGTATAACTGACTTCTGCCCCACCATACTTCTCGGGGATGAATGCTCCCAATAGCCCAATCTCCCCCATCTCCTTGGCAATTTCTATGTGAAAAACTTCATCCTGATTCCCCTCCAGCGCACGCGGTTCAAGTTTTTCCTGTGCATATCGTCTGGCAGAATTTTGAATCAGACGCTCTTCCTCACTCAGAGTATCTTCAAGGTAAAGCACATCTTCAATATTCAGAGACATCTTCTTGTCCATTGGTGAAGTTGCTTATTCTTTGGTAGAGTAGCAAATAATGTAACCCAATTGATAGTGCTATTAAAAGATGATAGATTAGAAATAGACCAAGAATGGAATATCTGAAAAGAGTAACTGCCTTGATAAAATTGTTTAGACTTCATGATTTGGAGTATCTTTGATTTGGTGAACAATAATATTCGTGGAAAACAGGATGGGCTCCATTCTCTGGCAACTCATCGTATGAAATATTCGGTTAGTCTGGTGGGCGTATATCATGAAAACACATTCCAAATTATAGTTCAATTGAAGACCTTCATACTTTCAACAGTTGAATTGTCTTCATATCTATACCGACGTATTATTTTTTACGAAAACCAAGGTTCTACCACGAGGTTCGTGATTGAAGCAAATATTTCACTTCCAAAAGCCTGTCTGGAAGATCGACTTGTATTCAACGACTCCATTAGTATTGATGTCTCAAAACGTTACCCTACAATCTGCAAAGAGTGCAAAGAAGGATGAATTTTATACCCAATTAAGCGACATAGAGAACGAGTTGCGTCATTATAAAGATCATTTTCGAGACAAGATTGTGTACTGCAACTGCGATGATCCTCGTGTGAGTAACTTTTTCAAATTCTTTTCCAAACAGTTTGAGTTCTACGGACTCAAAAATTTGATAGCGACATGCTATCAGAATCAACAAATCGATCTATTTTCAAAACATGATTCCGAGCGAGCGATTTATCTGGAATATCGTGGAGATCAGGACGGGAACCGACGTCCCGATCCAGATGAAATTGCAGCAAATCCCTTGCAGCGAGATGGAGACTTTCGCAGCCTTGAGTGCATTGAGTTATTGAAGGAAGCCGATATTGTTGTAACGAATCCCCCGTTCTCGCTCTTTCGGGAGTATGTTGCGCAGTTGATGGAGTACAATAAAAATTTTCTGATCATTGGAAACATGAATGCAGTGACATATAAGGAGATCTTCCCATTGTTTAAGGATAATCGGATATGGTATGGCCCCAGTATATCAAGTGGAGACCGAGAATTTGGGGTACCGGACCATTACCCCTTAACAGCTTCGTCTTTCAGAGTTGACGATCTGGGGAAAAAATATGTTAGAGTGAAAGGGGTAAGATGGTTCACCAACTTAGATCACAAGAAACGGCATGAAGAAATGATTCTCTACAAGAAATACTCCCCACAAGAATACCCGAAATACGACAACTACGATGCGATTGAGGTGAACAAGACGAAGGAAATTCCGAGAGACTATAAAGGTGCCATGGGCGTCCCCATCACCTTTTTGGATAAATATAATCCTGATCAGTTTGAGATTCTAGGTGCAACGGAAAGTGAGGGTAAAGGCTTTTCCTGTGGTCTTTGGAGCCCCCAAAGTAAAGTGGCACAAGCAGTTGTCAAAGGCCGGAGAGTATACAAACGTCTCTTTATCCGTAACCTACAAATGCAATGAAGATGAAAATCCACGAGTACAAAATCACCATACGAGACATCATTGAAGGCTATCATGATGACGAGAGTGGCCAAGTCATTGGGTACGGCGGGATGCTGAATATTCGACCACCCTACCAACGAGAGTACATTTATGATGGCAAGAAAGACTTTCAGGGGGCACTTATTGAGTCAATCTATCACGACCGACCCGTGAACCTCATCTACTTTGCGAAAGCCGAAAATAGTGAATATGATTATGAGTTGCTGGATGGACAACAACGGATCATTACCATCTGCAAATTCATCGTTAACCGTGAGTTCTCCTTCTCTATCGGCAATGAAGAACCCCAATATTGGCATGGATTAGCCGAAAAAGATCAGGAACGAATCTTGAGTTACAAACTCCATGTGCATGTTTGCGAGGGGGATCCAAATGAGTTGATGCGTTGGTTTCAGACAATTAACACAGGTGCAAAAGAATTGTCTGATCAAGAGTTAAGAAACTCAATCTACAATGGCCCATGGGTGACAGATGCGAAACGTTTTTTCACAAAAAAAGGAGGTCAAGCGGTAATGTGCGGGAAGTATATGAGTGGGAAGCGCGAGCGTCAAGATCACCTTGAGCGCATTCTGATCTGGAGGATTGGTTCCAACCGTGATTCTAAGATTCGCGAGTACATGGCGAGACTCCGACAAGAACAATCCGCGAAATCTTTATGGAATTACTTCAAGGATATTTATGAATGGATTGAGTACACATTCAATGTATCCAAGAACTCAAAGAATTATCGGACCAAGATGAAATCCGTGGACTGGGGGGACCTATACCGTAAGTTTAAGGATGTGGAGTTTGATCCAGTGGAGGTGGCAGAGAAAGTTACGAAGCTATTCAAGTTTGATCCAAAAGAGGTGAACTAAGCGGGCATTTACCCATTTGTATTAACAGGTGATGAGACGTGTCTCAATCGTCGCGCATTCACGCCTGAGCAAAGGCAATCCGCGTATGAAAGACAGGAGGGGATCTGCGCAATCACGGGTAAAGAACTATCCATTGAAGAGATGGAAGCAGATCATATCAAGCCTTGGTCCGAAGGGGGTAAAACAGATGATGATAATTGCCAGATGATATGTAAGGCGTCACACCACAAGAAAACTGCCAATCAAATAAGAGACCTCTGGGTATCACCCCAACGTTAACTCCCATTAATCCTTGACCTAAAAATAATACACAAGCGTTCTCGAGTTAATTATCAAGACGATAATTCCCTGACCAGCAGCCGTACCGCTGGAACTGAGTCACCGAATAGCATGGACGAAAGAATATGGAAGTAATCTTTATCCCACCCTCTGGAATCTATATGTAAGGTTAAAGCCGCAGAAATGTGCTAGGGTATAGTGATTTGGGGTTGGGTTACCGTGTGAAATCTCCCAATTTTGAACATCTATTCCAGGATAGGGTTTGCCTTGGGTTCCGTTTGACAGCTAAAATGCGATTGAGTTCTGGTAGAATACTTGTATTACTACTTATTTCTCTGATTTCCATACCCGATCTCTCCGCTCAATCCCTTCGGCCCAGGCTTGGATTCGGATTGAGCTTGGTACCAGGTACCACAGATCAGACATTAGGGATCGGAATTAATACCCGCTTTGCTTGGGTAGTCAACGCGGACGTCTCGTTCGCAGCTAGTATTAATTTCAATAACTACATCCTCAAGGGGCGGGAGGAAGCGGCTTACTTTGTTCATCCGACTGCTTCGGCAATTATCACATTGGACGCGTCGAATCTGCGCTCCCCTTACCTCATTTTTGGGATAGGTGGGAATATCCCACTGGGAGGTGAAGCAAGCTCTAACGACTCAGGTCCATCCTTACATGCTGGTACAGGTTGGGTTTTCTCTCTTCAGGCCACATCATTGTATTTGGAAATTATTCCTGCTCTGATCATCGCCCAGTCGGCTGTCGAAGTGCAGCTTCCTGTTCGTTTTGGTGTAATTCTATAGCTTCATTGTCAGCATCACTGAGCAGAACGAAGTATAGAGTTCGTTCATGTTTTGCTCAGGTTTTCTCAACGCGAAGCCATCATGATTCGTGGCATTGCCAGACTCCTGTCTCATAAGCTATATCTTGCACAGGCGAATCCAAGGATGTATTTGCCCCGCGACTACGAGGAATCCTGATCTATTGTGACTACAAATTCATTTGACGATATGGATTGTTCTCAACCAGGGGCCTCTCTTTATGTACATATTCCATTCTGCACTCAGCGTTGCTCGTACTGTGATTTTTACTTCGTAACCAACCAGAACATTCAAAATGCGTTTGTGGACGCGCTTTGTAGGGAAATTATTGAAGTAGCGCACTATTTTCCCGATACGTCATTACGTTCAATCTATTTTGGTGGGGGCACCCCCTCACGTCTGGATCCCAAGCTAATCCATCAAATCATAGTTCAGATTCATTCAAGCTTTCAGACATCTCAAGTCCAAGAAATGACTCTGGAAGCAAATCCCGAGGACATTACAACGGAGGGAATAGATCAAATGTTAGAAATAGGGATCACTCGAATTAGCCTCGGAGTACAGTCTTTTTGTGATGAGGATCTACAATTCATGAATCGTAGCCATACCTCAGATCAAGCAATTCAAGCATGCCACTTGATTCGTTCCTCCGGGTTTGTGAGTTGGTCTCTGGACCTGATTTTTGGTTTGCCAGAAAATTCGTTACATGGTTGGGAACAGAATTTACATCATGCTGCTGCAACTGGTGTTCCACATATCTCCACCTATGGCTTAACAATTGAACCAAACACCCCCCTGCACAACCAAGTCAAGAGAGGTAACGTCCAACCTGTATCGAATGAAGAAACAGCAGATCAATTCCTTATGGCAATTGAATGCTTGAATTCCTACGGCTTTGAACACTACGAAATTTCAAATTTTGCCCGTGCTGGACATCGCGCCAAGCATAATACCCGATACTGGAATCATGTGAACTACATTGGGATAGGTCCCAGTGCACATTCATTCTGGTGGCAGGATGGCAAAGCCATTCGATGGGAGAATATCCGCAATCTTCGCACCTATTGTGAAATGCTCACATCTGGCCAATCTCCCAAGGTCCGTGAGGCAACACTCTCGGAATCGGATTTAATCCGTGAAAAAATCATGCTGGCACTCCGCACATCAGATGGACTGAACATGGAAGAAGTAAAGACGAGATATGGCTTCAATTTATCCAAAGAGAAGTGCGGAGAATTAGCAACTCTGCAATCAAACGGCCTAATCAATCAGACTGGGAACCAGATATGCCTCACCACGGGAGGGATGCAGGTTTGCGACCGAATCATTGCACAGTTATGGCCTGACTGAACCAGCAATTCATCATCTGGTTGAAAACGAGATAGCCTTCTAGCTCATGATACGTAGTTTCTTACTTATTAGCGCTCTGATGATACTGATGGGGTGTTCAGGTGAACCTGATGAACTCCCCATTGGGAAATTAAACTTTCTTAGTAGTAGTGGAGAAATTGTCACCACGATTGATATTGAGTTTGCGGAGAATGACGAAACCCGAGCCAAGGGGTTAATGGAGCGGCGTCAACTCCCTCTCAGTCAGGGGATGTTGTTTGTGTTCCCTGAACCCGATTCATTGAGTTTCTGGATGGCGAATACCTCCATCCCACTTGACATCATTTTTGTAGATGCAGATTCAGGAATTGTCAACATTGCCAAGCGCGCGACTCCTCTTTCCAGAGAATATATACGATCCACAGATCTGGCTCAATATGTCGTTGAAGTTCGTGGAGGATTCAGCGACAGGTATGGAATAGATACCACTGCGTCTATTCAATGGACTAAAACAGATTCGTAGCATGAACTATCGCTTCGCCCTTTTTCTCGTTCTCACCCTTCTGGCAACTTCCTGTCAGAACTCAACCGAATCCCCAGATTCAACTCCATCGGAAGTCAAGATTCCATTTCGAGTTGATGGGACACTTGATTTTGTGCGGATGGATGAATCCATCCTAACGCTTAATATTGAGATTGCAGATACCGACTCCCTTCGGGAGCGGGGAATGATGCAACGAACCTCTTTCCCCCCAGAATCAGGGATGCTATTTTTATTCGGTCAACAAGAAATTCGCCAATTCTGGATGGGCAACACGCCGCTATCTTTGGATATCCTATTTATCTCCATAGACTCGGTCATCGTAGATATTGCGAAGTATGCGAAACCGTTCTCTGATGATTCAATTGTAAGTAGTTCCCCAGCACAGTATGTATTGGAAGTCCCTGGTGGCTTTGCAGATACAAAGGGAATTGTAGTAGGAGATCGAGTGAGTTGGATCCGTCAATAGACGATCGAATTCCCCTCGGATGAAGTATATCCCCGAGAAGATCGCATCAAGTGGTTCAAATGAACCCATAATCATATTCCTTTAGACATAGTTCTCTATTCTAGTTTACAAGATTCAAATGATCGGATATCAAGTCTAGTTTCTTAATCACTTCTGAATGAATCTCTTCTTTCAGCATCCCGCCTGCAATCTCAGCGTACTCTGACCTATCAATTTGAATTTGTGCAGCATCAACAATTCTGTCAATTACCTGCTTCCCCTTGACACCCTCATGAAAATCCATCTCCAATGGATTCAAATGTAGAGCCGGTGGAAAATAGTTTTTCATGTAATGATTGGCCCTGTCAGCTGCATCCTTCCCACCTCTCGAGATGAGCCACCGAAGTATTGCAGCAGGATGGATTAGATAATTTTCTGTCTCATACCGACTCCAAACTAAAAGCTTCATGCCCTCAGGATACGATTTAGAATTCGCACTGGCGCCTTTATTGTTCCTATCCAATAACTCAACCCCTTTCAATGCAGGAACATGAGCTTGTACTGCCCCAAAATGTCGCGTAGAACGGCGGCTTTCCTCTGCAGTGAATTTATAGAGAAGTTTATCCAAATGTTGAAAGATTGGGTGGCCCAGAATCTGTGCCCACTTCCATAATATTTCCTTATCTGTCCATCCCTCCAGATATAAAACACATTTTGATTTCTGAGCGAGCAGTAAATCTATATTGTCCAATCGCAATGACTCTGCAACGACTCTGCGATCTGATATCCTGTTCAGATCATTTGATAATATCCTTATATCACTGGTAGTAGCCTGATTAATGAGTTGCTGCGAATGAGTTGCAATGATCAACTGCCATCCATGGTGTTTGGCGCGTCGCTTGAGATCACCATAGAGTCTGTCTTGTAAGAACAAGTGTAGATGAGCGTCTGGTTCATCAATTAGAATCACAGATTGTGTTCTCCAGAAAATGGTCGCATATATCATTACGATCTGAAGAAACCCGGAACCACCACTGCAATAGTCTAAGCCTAATTTTGAAGGACTCTCCCGATACTCTGCAAATATCTCGGCACCTCCACTTGGCATCATCAACTCGCTCCCGAAAAGATCGGATACAACATTGCTTAGCTGTTGCCATCTATCTGAGTCGGTGCTGACATCCAAAAGAATATTTCGGAGCACCGTCCCAGCCTGTCCTCTTGAGAGTCTTGCTGGAATGACCCCAGGATCATAGTTAGGTTCTTCCCTATCCACTCCTGACATCGATGGAATGTAAACTGGGATGATAGGATTGTCAAGATACCATTCCAGAACAGACTCCAATACATCCGAAGTTGGTCGAACATCTACAATTTCCCGCCCCTTATAGATCAACTCAAAACCAAGTCGTCTACCTGCAATTTGTAGTCGGATTGAGGCTGGAGATGTAACATTTTTATCATACCATAAATGATTCCAGTCAGATAAAAGAATTGAGGATGTTCTCAATAAATTCAATGCAGTGCTCGAATAATCACCATTGCTGTCTCTAGCTAAATCGGGATTGTTTCTTGACCAGTATGCTGCAATTTCTGACCATAGTGCGATCACTTGGAGAAGCGTCGTCTTTCCACAATTATTTGGTCCAACAATTAGAAGATGCTTCTCCAGTTCGCAGTTCAACTCACGGAAACGCATGACATTGCGTATTTCTATTCGCTCAATCATATCGGTTCACCTTGGAAACTTAAAACATGGGCGGTTTGATACAGACAATATCCACATCGGAATCTATACTGGTAATTGCATTTCAATTCGGATCCACGCACTGATGGCAGAAGTGATACACGGCCATTGGAATCTCTGTGATCTTCCAGTGGTACTTACAACAGATAAATCTAAATGGACAACTTTCTTACTTCGATACATCGGACAGACAATTGCTGAATACAATGAGGAGGGCATGTTCTCCGATAATACAGATCGTATTGAGTTTAACATACAGATGTAAATCTTGAATGTACTCGGTCTGGTAAGGATGCAATTGAGACAGGATACCCAAAAAGAATCTGGCAACCTATGCATAAGAAGTATTGTTTCTAATGAGTAGGCTTTTGTCTCCAGAAGCTACGTATGGTTTTAATAAATCATGTGGTTCCCCTTTTGCGGTATCATTCTCAAATGAGCCATGAACCAGTCTAAACCGTTGAGTCGTGAATTCACCATTCGAATCAAGCCGGAAATTTGAGATCCGAGCCAAAAAATCATTGAATGCTAGACAAGCTGCCTGCATGTTCACTGATATGACGGCAGGATGATTTTCCTCAACTGCCGCAAGATACCCCGCACGCCGCTGGCGTTCGTGATGCTCCACATCATCCCTGTGCCACATCTCCGATGTCACCTGATCCATGGTATAGGCCATACGAGAAAGTAAACTAGTCCCATCTGGATGGACATAATGAGATACAGCATCAGCTGATTGGATTCCTCCCTCTCCATCCGCGACCAAATCTACCCCCAAATCAAAGTAGGGGATTAAGTATGCACTTGCAATGCAATCCAAGTGATAACGTCCAAAGGCTGTGTCCATACATCCAAAGATCACATCACAATCAATCAAAGCCCTGACAACAGAAGCAGAATCTGTGCGTCCCTCAAAGGCACAGACATTCGTTCCGAGTCCAATCCGCTCAATTGCCTCTTCTAATGCTCGCACCTTTGGTCGTCTCAGTCGTGCATCCTCAGATGTACCGTTGATTATCCGATTTAGATTTAATTCGTTTAAAGAATCATCATCAACGATGACCAACGCTCCGATCGCGTTGCGAACTAATAGTTCAATCATTATGCTTCCAGTACCGGAACAACCCACGACTCCAACTAGCATCCCCTTCAGCATCTCAAGCGTTCCCTGTCCAAATGTCTGCTTAATCCTAAGTTCGGATGTTCTTTCGGGAGATTCAACGGATCGTTTCCAGAATTGTATTTCTTCGCCTATGACACCCACGACTTCAATATTTTCAAATTCTCCTGATTCGTCCAGTACACGTGCGATCATCATTCCATCCGATCGCATCACTGCTGTCCCATGTGGCCTCGCATCATCAAACCAACCGGCAATAGACGCGATTAATTGGTAATCATTCTCATCATCTATTGCCGAAAAAAATGCATCGCCCGAAGGATGTGAGTGAATTGTGATCAGTGACTGTCCCTCGCGGTCAATTGTACTGATTAGGCTGGGGGGTACGATCTCGGCAAACGGCCAAACCACTTTATCTGGATACCGTTCACACCTCTCATAGGGTGGGAGAACTATATCCTTGACAATCAGATGCTCCCCAAGCCGGCCTTTCCCCAAGTTACAGATAAGAATTGCAACTGCCTCCAACCCATCACCAGGAAACAGATAATCCATGAGAGAGAGGTGGGAAGATGCCGTCAGAGTTAGCTTCCTCGTGGTCAAGGTCATCGTAGTTCATCGTGGAGTTTTCGTTTTACAAACTCAACATGCCCTGTGAGGGAGTCCCGACCGGGTTCCCATGTATAGTGGCGTGACCAACGTTGCCACGTTATATCAAAATGTGCCTCTTTGGTAAGGGAGGGAATCTCTGCACCATCTGACCTCACTAAGGGAGGATTGAAATAGAACATATCAAGAGATGTCCCAGGGTAACCACTTGGAATTAAAATCATGAGGGTTGTTGTCTTAAGATCATACCCACTTGGAATGGGAAAACTCTCTATTAATAATGCACTCTTCGCACCTCCGTCAGAAATAATCCGCCATTGGTTTTCATGGTTACCGTCCAAGTACTCCGAATCTTCAGGTGGGAGTTCAATCAAATCACTCACCCCCCCTGCTGCGCATGACGGCGAACGGATTCAAACCGCTCACTTCCTGATTTTGTGAGATCAATCCAATCTTCATCAATCTTGATCCGCTTGCCACCGCTGAGTTTCAGATTCAGAGACCACTCCTCAATTTTTTTGCCTGCCTGAGCCAAGATGTCTATGCCTCTAATTTTCTGATCTTCTGATCTATGGTAGCCATGGTCAAGCCGATACAGATAAATTCCACCTTTGGGAACTTTGCGACCATGACTTCCGCATTTTTCAATGTCAATGACTCCCCCAAAATCTCCTGGAGGAATGACGAAATAAGAATCACCAGACTGAACAATGAGTCGTAGATCGTCACCGATTTCAACGTGTATGTCGTCTGAGATCTCGGCAAATAAACGACCATCTGGAAATTCAGGATCATAAGCTTTCAGATCTTTTGCAATTATTTTGGGGGTCATCAGGGCAACATCGTGAGCGTCGTTGAAACTCGGCTTCAGTGGATCCTGAAGGGAGGGACTGTCTTTGATTTTTTCTTTCTCAAGGATAAACCTCTCCCCTCCACGGATAAGTAGATAATCTTCTGAAAATATAGGAATGACAGTACCATCAACACTATATAGAAGATTCTGGCCAGCAAGTTCATGCAACATGGCACCACTGATTAATCCTGAATCAATGGGATAACTCACTCCATTAACAAATACAGTCATGATTATGCAATATTGCAACTCCGTGGGTCACATAGTTGAGCGAATCCGGTTCAAAAACACGATCAAATCGCTACCTAATAGTTCAGAATGCTATAAACCGAACGATTCTCCACAGGCACAGGTTCGGGCAGCTTGTGGATTCGAAAAATGAAATCCTTTCCCTTCTAATCCATCAGTGAAGTCCAGTTCTGTCCCGTCCAGATAGAGTCCGCTGCGCTGATCTACAACAATGGATAGTCCACCCATGTTAAGTTGGACATCTCCTTCCTTCACCTCAGTATCCCAGCCCAAATCATATGTGAGCCCCGAGCAGCCTCCTTGGACAACTGCCAAGCGTACATAGGCTCTTTCCAAGTCAATATGCTCCTCCGTAGCTACCAAACGAATCTGTTCATTCGCTCGCTTTGTAATCTTTAAAAGCATTGTGAATTAGGGTTGAATTAAATTCTGAAAGTATCATCTCTAGGAACGAAGAAAGGATCCTAAGGTTTACCTGACAAATCCTAGATGATTTGTCGTTGTACGCGCTAAAGTTCCTGAACTGGTCTTCCTACTATGAATACGGACACTCAATACCTGCATAAAGTAGCCGAAAGCGACTATGAGCATGGCTGGTCAACTGATATCGTCTCCGACACTATCCCGAAAGGGTTGAATGAGGAGGTGGTCCGGCTGATCTCTGCCAAAAAGCAAGATCCTGACTGGATGCTCAAGAGTCGACTGAAGGCGTTCCGATATTGGCAGAAGCTGGCCTCTGATACAGATAAACATCCACGTTGGGCGCATCTCGACTATCCTGAAATTGACTTTCAGAGTATCAGTTATTATTCGGCGCCTGGCAGTCAACCTCGCTATGAGAGCCTTGATGAGGTTGACCCTGAGTTGATCAAAACATTTGAGGCACTTGGAATTCCTCTTGAAGAGCAGAAAGTACTTGCTGGAGTGGCTGTGGATGCTGTCGTAGACAGCGTCTCTGTAGCAACCACCTTCAAAGAAGAGCTAGCCAAGCTTGGAATTATTTTCTGTTCGTTCACCGAAGCGATTGAACAACATGGTGATCTCGTACAGAAGTATATGGGTACCGTTGTCCCATATACAGACAATTTTTATGCTGCACTCAACGCTGCTGTCTTCAGTGATGGATCATTCTGCTATATTCCTGCCGGGGTTCGTTGCCCCATGGAACTGTCGACGTATTTTCGGATCAATCAGGCTGGGACTGGACAGTTTGAACGTACATTGATTGTAGCTGAGGAAGGATCCTATGTTTCTTATTTAGAGGGCTGTACTGCTCCACGCCGGGATGAAAATCAGCTCCATGCCGCCGTAGTTGAGATCATCGCACATAAGGATGCTGAAGTAAAATATTCGACCATCCAAAATTGGTATCCTGGGAATGAGGATGGCACCGGGGGAGTCTTTAATTTTGTGACTAAACGTGGAATCTGTGAAGGATCAGGATCTAAGATCTCTTGGACTCAATTAGAGACAGGATCTGCTATCACTTGGAAGTATCCAAGCGTCATCCTGAAAGGAGACCATTCCGTTGGAGAATTTTATTCCGTCGCCTTCACAAAAGGTCGTCAGCAAGCCGATACTGGAACCAAAATGCTCCATCTAGGACGTAATACTTCTAGTACGATCATCTCCAAAGGTATTTCGGCCGGTCGATCTAATAATAGCTATCGAGGATTGGTCCGCATCAATAAAGGGGCGGAGAATGCACGAAATTTTGCACAGTGTGATTCTATGCTGTTAGGTGATCGTTGTGGAGCACATACCTTTCCCTATCTAGAAATATTTAATCCCTCTGCTCAAGTAGAACACGAAGCAACGACCAGTAAAGTTGGAGAAGATCAATTGTTCTATTGTCAGCAACGAGGAATCAGCGAGCAGGATGCAATCAAACTTTTGGTGAGTGGATTTTGTCAAGAAATTCTAACCAAACTGCCAATGGAGTTTGCCGTAGAGGCAAGAAAACTGCTGGCCATCGAACTTGAGGGATCCGTCGGATAATTTTTTTTCGCGGGTTACACCTGTCAGTATAATAAGGAATGAATCCAATTTTAGAAATCCAAGGCCTCGCGGCCTCAGTAGAGAATGTATCAATCCTGAAAGGGGTTGACCTCTCCGTGAATGCCGGAGAAGTTCATGCTATTATGGGACCCAATGGATCCGGTAAAAGTACTCTGGCATCTATCCTTGCAGGACGTGAAGAGTATGAGATTGATCAGGGCTCCATACACTATCTGGGAGAGGATCTCCTGGAAATGGACGTAGATGAACGTGCACGTGAGGGAATCTTTCTCGCTTTTCAGTATCCAATTGAACTACCGGGCGTCAGCACAATGAATTTTCTCAAACAGGCAGTCAATTCGGTTCGCGAACACAGAGGAAAGGAAGCGCTGGGTGCTGCTGCATTGCTACGTCTTGCCAAAGAAAAAGCAGCATTGATTGAATTGGATCCCCGTCTGAAACAGCGCTCTGTAAATCAGGGCTTTTCGGGCGGAGAAAAAAAACGTAATGAGATCTTCCAGCTTGCCATGCTTGAACCTACGCTCGCAATTCTGGATGAGACTGATTCTGGACTTGACATTGACGCACTAAGAAGTGTCGCCCACGGCGTGAATCAATTGCGCACACCAGAGCGTGGATTTCTGGTCATTACTCACTATCAGCGTCTGCTCAATTATATTGTGCCCGATTTTGTCCATGTAATGGTGAGCGGTCGGATTGTCCAATCAGGCGGAAAAGAGCTCGCCATGGAGCTTGAAAAGCGCGGATACGACTGGATTCAGAATGGAGTACCAGCTTGAATATGTCCAAATTGATTGATCATCGTGTAGAAGATCGTTTTCTGGCAGTCTACCAACGCTATCAGTCTCTCAATGGTACTGTGGGCCCGCTTTCTGATCTGTCTAAGCGGGCAATTGAACAGTTTGCCGAGATAGGCTTCCCTGAACGCAAAAATGAGGCATGGAAGTATACGAATGTGTCACCGGTAGTCAACCGTACCTACCAGATCGTAGGTGCCTCCCCCGCGAAGGTTAAAGGCCTGAATGCACTGAATACACATGTCGCCGTGTTCATCAACGGAATGTTTTCTCCTGACCAATCCCAACTAGATCACCTTCCTTCTGGGGTGTCTATTTCGAGTCTATCTGCTGTGGCAGAGGATGATCTTGTTCAGACACACTTGGGGTCTTATGCCAATTTTACCGACGAGCCCTTCACTGCATTGAATACTGCCTTCCTCAAGGACGGTGCTGTAATTTCGGTTGCACCTAGTCTAAAACTTGAACATCCAATCCACATCATTCATGTGATCACCAGTGATGATCCTGCTCTGGTTCAGCCCAGAACCTTGATCCATTCTGGGAATGGAGCTTCTGTACAGGTCATACAATCAACTGAATTTATTGGCTCAGTTTCTTCACTGATCAATGCAGTCACAGAGATTTATGTCGGAAATGAAGCCCAAACCGACTTCCTTGAACTGCAGGTCAGTACACCCAAGGTTAGCCGCATCAATAATTTAAGCGTCTACCAAGAAGCCCAGAGTAAATTTTATAGTGGAATGTTTACCTTCGGTGGTGAACTGGTTCGAAACAACGTTTCTATCCTGCCCAACGAGGAATACTGTGAAAGCCTACTCCACGGACTGTTCATGGGGCGAGGGCGTTCCCACATTGACAATAACACGCTCGTTGACCACGCCAAACCGAATTGTTACAGCTCAGAGTATTACAAGGGAATTCTGGATGATTATGCGACCGGGGTATTCTATGGTAAGGTTCTCGTACGTGAGGATGCACAGTTAACGAATGCCTACCAGACCAACCGGAGTATCCTGCTTTCTGAGACCGCTCGAATGTTTTCAAAGCCTGCCCTGGAGATCTACGCTGACGATGTGAAGTGTTCTCACGGAGCAACCACTGGACAGTTAGATAAAGATGGCTTATTTTACCTTCGTTCTCGGGGCATTTCCGAAGATGAAGCACGTCGGCTCATGTTGAGTTCATTTGCCGGTGACATCATTGAACAAGCACCCGTTCCTGCTCTGCGCGAAGTGCTCTACGATCATGTGGAGCGCATGCTGCGTTGACGCGAGCACCCCCGCGCAATGTTAGATCTGACTGAAATAGATGACATCCAGATCAGGGCTGATTTTCCAACCCTGCGTCAGCAGGTGTATGGTCATCCGCTAATTTATTTGGACAGTGCAGCTTCTTCCCTTAAACCGCAGTGTGTGATTGACTGCCTGGCGGATTACTATGCCAACGAACATAGTAATGTACACCGCGGGGTACATTACCTGAGTCAGCGTGCGACGGAGCGCTATGAGGCTGCTCGGAAACGCTTAGCTCAGTTCGTTGGAGCCGCGAGTGAACGATCTATTATTTTCACGCGCGGAACCACTGAGGCGATTAACTTGGTTGCTTCTACGTATGGCCAACGTATCCGTCCCGGGGATGAGATTCTGACTACCGTCATGGAGCACCATTCTAATCTCGTCCCATGGCAAACTTTGGCAAAGGAATGCGGCGCGCAGTTACGCGTCATAGATGTATCCATGGCAGGTACCATCAGTATTGATGTACTGTTCAGACACATGAACAACAGAACTCGCCTCCTCGCACTTGGTCATGTCTCCAATAGTTTAGGTACGGTTCATCCGGTGGAGCAGATCATTTCTGAAGCACACAGAAGAAATATTGCGGTTCTGTTAGATGGTGCACAGGGTTTACCCCACCTGCCCTTGAATGTGCAGGAGCTAGATTGTGATTTTTACTGTGCAAGTAGTCATAAGGCTTATGGACCGACCGGGGTGGGCTTTCTCTATGGAAAGGAAGAGATCCTTGAAGATCTACCACCTTGGCATGGAGGTGGTGACATGATTGAAGAGGTATATCGCACATCCTCCACATGGGCTGAAATCCCTCATAAATTTGAGGCTGGCACGCCGAATATTGCCGGAGTGATTGGAATGGCTGCGGCCATTGAATATCTTGACAGCATTGGAATGGATATTCTACAAAAAAGAGAGGAATTACTTCTTGATTATGCTCATGCGGAAGCTAAAACTGTATCTGGTCTCAAGATTATTGGAACCGCTCCAAAAAAAGTTGGTGTCCTGAGCTTTCTTCTGGAAGGGCATCACCCTTATGATGTAGGCTATGCCTTGGATCAAGCTGGGATTGCTGTGAGAACCGGACATCATTGTGCCATGCCTCTTATGAAATATTTCGGTATCCCCGGTACTGTTCGTGCCTCATTTGGGGCATACAATACAACCGAAGATGTGGATGCACTTGTAGGAAGACTCAGAGAGATTTCAAAAGATTCCAAGTCGTTTCGAGTCCCTGTATCCACTCCTCGTAATGGAAACAATGCTTCCTTGTCCACTGAAGAATCCATTGATAGTCGCAAAGCAGCTTTGCTTGACGATCTGAATCTTTTTGAAGACGCTGATGAGCGCCGAGAGTATTTAATTGAGCTCGGTGAAAATCTACCCGAACTGGACGCTTCTCTCAAGACAGAGGCAAACAGAATTCATGGCTGTTTAGCTATGGTCTGGCTTCACAGTACAATTCGGGATGGTCAAATCTATTTTCAGGCGGATAGTGATGCGCTCATCACACGTGGAATGATCGCTCTTCTCATTCAACTGATGGATGGCCAATCTCCACAAACGATCCTCAGGACTGACCTCTCGGCCCTGATTCATGAGCTAGGCCTGCCAAGCCTCATTACTGCGCGTCGAAAAAATGGGCTGAACCGAATGATTGAGCGTATCAAGAACGAAGCCTCTCTTGCAGAAGTCTGATGAACTGTGAAGTAATTGATCATGCAAAGACAAAAGGATTAGCTGACGAGGTGATCGCATCCATCCGACAGGTCTATGACCCAGAAATTCCTGTGAATGTATATGATCTAGGACTGATCTATAAGGTTCGACTTGACGAGGATGATCGTGCATTTGTGACCATGACCTTAACAACTCCGAATTGCCCAGTGGCTGATAGTCTTCCCAGTCAAGTCGAATCTGTGGTGATGCTTACAGAGGGGGTAACCGACGCACATGTGGAACTCACGTTTGATCCTCCCTTCACTATTGAAATGATGAGTGATGAGGCTAAACTTGAGCTTGGATTCATGTAGACCGCTTATTCCTCTCCTTGAAATTGGAAACTGAATCTCACAACTTCGTTCATTCACCGCTAGTACTTGTAGTAGTTTGTGTGTCAGAGTTAACCAATCTTATCATGTATTTGCTCGTCATCTAATAGGATTTAATGAGATTTTCAAGTACCATGAAGTAACTCAACTAATATGATTATGACCAACACTATACTTCATCAATTTTTTACAAAATCTCCACATCATTCCGGCTTTTTGCTGCACCTATTTGGTGTAGCTACGTATAAGGATTTAGGCAAGGGTTGTTAATCATGTTTTCAGGAACTTGCCATATCACACCCAATCATTATCGTAAGACACTCCATTAATGCAAGATCGTGAACAAGGAACCGTAAAGTGGTTCAACGCTGAAAAAGGCTATGGCTTTATTGAGCGCGACAGCGGTGAGAAAGACGTGTTTGTGCACTACTCCGAAGTCAATAAGGACGGTTACAAATCTCTTGATGAAGGGCAACGAGTAGAATTTGCCGTAACCCAGGGAGAAAAAGGGTTTCAGGCACAGAACGTAGACCCTATTTAGGCGCTCTCTGTGATTCCTTTCCGACAATAGGAGAGGCAATATCTCGGTGATACGATTTCACCTCTGGTTGAGATTTTGAGCAGCTTCTAGCCTATCTGTCCGGTCCATCTGTTTCTGTATGTTTTTCTAGCCTGCAGCGCAAACAGGTGGAAAATATTCGACTTGAAGTACACCACCGCAGGTTATCTTCACTGCCTGTTGTAGGTTAATCAGCCAGTATTCGTTTGTCTCGGCAGCATACTTTAGACAATGATTGTGACGAAGGTCAACCTCCATTCTATGGAGGAAACTGATGATATTTTCTCTGTCCAGCAACGACATTGTCTTAGATTATGGAGTTATGGATGTACTAGCTAAATGCATTCCTTAGGAGCTCCAAACTCTTGGGAATCGCGGTTTTCTCATCCTCTTTCCCTTCAAATTCCAGCGAAATGTACCCCGAATAGTCATGTCTTCGCATGATCTCTGCAATACGGACGTAATCTAATTCCAACGTGTACCATGTCCCTCCTCCATAGTACGTCTTCGCCTGCATAAGAATAATGTAGGGTGCCAGCATTTCAAGTTTATCGTATGGATTCTCCAGAAAATTTCCTGTATCCAATGTGACCTTTAGCCATGGAGAATCAATCGCTTGGACAATCCTAAGTACCCCTTCCGGCGTCCTTCCGAGTCCCCAGTGATTTTCCAATCCAAGCAGAACCCCACATTGTTGAGCTTTGGGAATTAATTTTTCGATGGCATCAATCACCCACACGAATGCGTCTTCATCGGTATACCCATCCAGTGGTGGTTCAATTCCTCGATTATCCATCAGTGCAGTGAATGATTCGGATGTACCCCATCTTCCAGTATTCAGCCGCATCGTAGGGATTCCAAGCTCATAGCATAGATCAATCTGTCGTATTGTTTCGTTGATATTACGTTGACGTTCATCCGCGTCTGGGGACACAAATCCCTGATGCGTAGAGAATCCCATAAGATCTAAACCGTTCACGAAGGCCCTACGCTTCAAACTTTGCAGGTAATCAGGTTCCTCTGAGGCCATCTGGATATGAAGTAGCTCAATACCATCAAACCCCATCGCTGCGGCTTGATCAATGCAAGTCTCGATCGGATAATCTTCTTTCGGGCCATTAAATCGCCAGAATGAATAGGTAGATACTCCTATTGGATTAGGTCTGGGGGCTATATTTGGGGTTGCGTCCGAAACAGGAGTCATCACGAGTCCTGCGGCGGCGGTGGCACTGGTCCTTAGAAAGTTGCGGCGGCTGGTCATGGTTCTGAAAAATTTGTTGTATCTACTGTTACACATAAGTTAGGCATTATTTTGCAACCAGTCTGTCTCAGTTAATACGGGACACAGCATAAAGGACTAAATGCATGACGAAAATTCGACTTTGTTGGATTATGGCCCCGATTCTGTTTTCTGAAGTTTCTCGATTGCTTGGCTCTTACCGAGTCCGTAGCCAAAGAAAATAAGGAACAGTCCCTATCAAAGTAGACTATCATCCCTGTCCACAGGTATTCCTCCTGCTATTACGGTCTGAGATCATCAGATGTTAGATGAGTAGATGTTAGTATCTGGACTGGGCTGTTGCCACACATCAATTGAAGCGAATCTGCTTCTGGATGTGGCATTCATTAAATGTTTTGAACGCCATCGTAAAGTTATTCCTCTACCCGACTAAATCTTAACCCATGCTTAATCGAAACGAACGACTTGAATCTCTGGGATATCCACTTGATGATGTGCCGGCACCAGCGGGGCTCTATAAACCTGTAACAGTGACGGGTACTACGGCATATGTATCTGGAGCGGTACCTTTATCTCATGGACAGCTTCAATTTTCTGGAAAAGTCCCCTCAGATCAAGACCTCTCTACTGCACAGCAGGCTGCCGCTCTTTGTGTAGCAAATAACCTGCGGATGATTCATCAGACGCTCGGTTCTCTTGAGTGCATTGTTCGCGTTCTGCGACTGACTGGCTTTGTCAACTCTGAATCTAACTTTACCGATCAACACTTGGTACTTAACGGAGCATCAAAATTACTAAAAGATATTTTGGGAGATTCGGGGGTGAGCGCACGCTCTGCAGTAGGTGTGGCTCAACTGCCGCTCGGGAGTACGGTAGAAACGGAACTCATTCTGGAAATCATCCCTTAGATTGCACATATCTTTTGGTTTTATCCCGAGTGTTGAAGATATTGGTCCGATTTTCCTAATGCTCTTCGTGACGAACTCGCTTGAGTCGCAAGTTCATGACCATCCTGTACTGACACCCCAAAGGCGTGGTATCCAGTCAACCTTTACCTTTGGAATATTCGTGAAATCTCTACCACTTGTGTAAGTAAATAACCAGACTAATAGAAACCAAAGGACATCAACCTCAAGCGAGGATATAATGGGAACCCTAAACTCAGGTTACCACCATATGAGCTTCAAAAGATCAAAGATTGATTCCGCTACCGAGTTCGTACAATGCGTCCGACCTCAACGAAACGGCCCGAAGACGAATTGGCAATTAGTCGGTAGAGATACAAACCCGCAGGAAGCGGGACCCCACTTAGATTGATTGTGTATGCCCATCCGGCAGGAAAGCTGCTTTCTGGGATGCTCAGAATATGTCTTCCGATCAAATCCATCACCTCTACCCTTACATTGGCCGACCAGGGTAGATTGAATACGAGTTGGGTTTCATTTTGAAAGGGATTGGGGTAGTTCCCTACTATCTTGAATGTATTGGGTAAATTTTCAGAATCTCTGAAAACTGGAGAGTACACACTAAGCTTAAAGTTCAAGCTACCCCTCTCTCCATTTACATCTGTTGCAGTATACGTGTACTCAATCGGAGAATCGGTTATGACCCAGGGCGTTCCGAGAACCATACGAGTGGATGGCAGAAAACTCAACCCTGCTGGTAATGCAGGAGTAAGTGAATACTCAACTGGTTCCCTGCCGCCGATTGCCTCGGGAAGTACCAAAGGGTGAATCGGTGCTCCTAGTTTGTAGTTCTGATCCTCAATGTCAGATACAAACGCTATATTCCCACATGTCCGACCAATGACTTCGGGGATTGATTGCAGCCATCTCTGAAACTCCTCATCCCGTGGTGCACACAAATCTTGCCCATCAAACCGAAGGATTTGAAGCCTATCTAATTGCATTAGACTTCTTGGAAGCTTGCCTATTAGAGAGTTACCAGAAAGAAGAAGTGATTCCAACCGGAGTAGATTCCCAAGTTCCGCAGGTACTTCTCCGGATAAGGAGTTTGCGGATAGGTTTAGATGCCACAGAGCAC
Organism: Rhodothermales bacterium; assembly: GCA_965209015.1. Lineage (GTDB taxonomy): Bacteria > Bacteroidota > Rhodothermia > Rhodothermales > Bin80 > Bin80. The sequence continues at coordinate 2,619,811 of OZ242367.1, forward strand.
TAAGATTTCCGAATTCTACTGGAATCGTTCCCGAAAAGAAATTTTCCTCCAAATCCAACAATTCCAGAGTCGTGATCCTCCCAATTTCGGTAGGAATCGTTCCAGATAAAGAGTTTTCTGGTAGGACGAGCCACTCTAGCTTTGAGAGATTAGTAAGTTCAGCGGGAATAGAGCCCGATAGAGAATTTTCTCCAAGATCAATGATGGACACGTTTGATAGATCTCCGAATTCAGTAGGAATTGATCCGGTCAGAAAATTCTTGCGTAGTCCGAGCCATTCTAAACTTGAAAGATTGCCGATTTCTGGAGGAATTTGTCCAGAAAGGGAGTTCGTCTCGAGATTCAAATGTTCCAAGTTCAGAAGATTGCCAATTGAGGGGGGAATTGAGCCGGATAGTGAATTTTGGAAGAGACTCAGCCATTCAAGATTGGATAGATTCCCAAGCTCATGTGGGATTGAACCCGAAAGAGAATTATTACCTAACTGTAACCTGCGGAGCTCGGAGAGGCGAGTGAATCCATCTGGAATCGGTCCGGTAAGATGGTTACCAGATAAATAGAGTGCATCCAACTCTGTAAGTCCAGAAATTTCGGATGGGATCATTCCTACGAGATTATTTCGACTCAGATTTAACTCTTCTAGCCAACCCTCACTCGTAGAGACTCCATACCACTGATTGAGTTCTTCCACGCTGGGAATTGAAGTAAAATCCCAATTGCTGTTATCATGCCAGTGATCTCCATTCGTAGATGTATACAGAGCATTCAGACTCCGATAGACTACTTCAAAAGAACGATTCACCGAAATGGTCAGCATATCTGCCACATCCTCGGTATCTCGTGTCATCACATGGATAAAGAAACGCACTTGCTGGTTGAGTGGTGCATCGTGTGAAACCTGAAATTCAAATGTTAACTCCTTTGCTTCTCCACTCTCCCAATCATCTGTAAGCACCTCTGCCTGAAGCAGTTGCAGAAATGAATACGGTTGACTCTCTCTGAGCACAACCGTGACCTCTGATGCATCCGCGAGATAGTTGACAAATATAGCATTGATCGTGACCAAGTCTCCAGATGAAATGAGTTGATTCTCGTCATGGTCCTCCAGCGACCACTGCTTCAAACGGATCGCAGGAGTGTCCATTTTCTGAACCGCTGCATGTGCATTCACAAAGCCACGTCCAAGCAGTTGGCTATACTCAGGGTTTTGTACCTCTATACTCTCCGCAGAAAATCGGATTTTCTCCCGCAGTGCATCCGGCGAAATATTTGGAAATTTTGTCTTAATCAGAGCGGCGACTCCCGCGACCAGTGGGGCGGCAAAAGATGTTCCACTCACCTCTACGTATCCATTCTCAATCCCTGTAGAAATAATCGATTCGCCTGGAGCGAACACATCAACCAACCTCCCATAATTCGAGAATTGTGCTCGTCTGGCGATCTCTTTTTCCGTTGCACCAACCGAAAGCACCCGAGGATGACGGGCCGGATAGATTCGAAAAAGGTCATTGTTGAGATCCGAGTTCCCCGCCGAGGTGATCACTAAGGCTCCCAAATCCGTGGCCAACTCTAACGTTTGATCCAGAAATAAAACTTCTTGATCCTCTCGTATAATGGCTCCCCAACTTGCATTGATGATGTCTGCACCATTTGTGGCAGCATAAAGAATCCCTTCATAGCCATAAAGAATTCCGAGTCCCGATGGATGAGCCGCATTGATGTGCATCAATAAGGCATTCCAAGAAGCACCGGCGATGCCAATCTGGTTGTCCGTTACCGCACTTACTAAACCTGCAGTTGCGGTTCCATGCACAGAGCTGCCGATCTCTGGACCTCTAGTGGGATCATTATCCGTATCGTCCTCATCCGAAAAATCAACTCCATGAATATCATCAATAAAGCCATTCCCGTCATCATCAATCCCATTGTCTGGAATTTCATCATCGTTCGTCCACACATTTGCAAGTAAGTCCTCATGCCGCCATTCTCCACCACCATCAATCACCGCAATCACCACTTTGGGGGTACGAGATTCGCTCTTCACTTCATCCCAGGCTTCTGGCAGACGTAACTGACGCAGTTCTGATTGCGAATCAAATCTTGGATCGTTCGGATCTATGATCTCCATCTGACTCTTCACATGTGTTCGATTTACTGGAACCGGTTCTGCATACACCACGCCAGTAATATTTGATACACTCATGGAGACGGCAAACGGGGCAACGTCTGATTGGTAGCGCATATAGTAGGTGCGCCGGAGGGCCATCAAATTCTTCTGGATCACAGGTGTAGGCTCAACATGGTCTAAAAACGGATACACACGTTCAATCTCATAAATCTCATACTTGGATGCCAAACGATCAAACCCCTTCAGTCCTGTCCAATTTGACTTTGCTGTCATGTGACTGGTAGAATCAAACTGAACCACAATTATGCCAGGCTGATATGCTACGTTTTGCTGCGCATTAGCTTGTGAGAGATACTGCGGGGAAAGCAGGATAATAACCATTGCCACGAACCCACATGATCTGTGGCGGTTCTCAGACTCAAATGTCTTCATTTGAGAGCCATAATTCAATCGCTTCACGTACACGAACTTGCTTAATGTGGCGGTTCTCAGACTCAAATGTCTTCATTTGAGAGATCATACCCATGTATGGAGGACTGACGAATCAAGATCATGTCCGCCATACATGAACGATTTATGCGATATGAGGGAGAACTACACATCGTGTCACTCTGCGTAACCTTCCCTCTATATTCCATGATCTTCGTCAACAAAATCCCGGGAATGAGTATCCTACTTCCGATAGTCCAGCGGTGGATCTCGGTCTCCAAGAAGAGGCTGGTATTCAAAATCGGCCCCTCTTCGGCTGGTAAACTCTATCTTTGCTTCCCTCAGTAGATCCTTATCCAGCATTAGATCTACGATAGTTGTAGCAAGAACCTTAGCGGCTAAGATCATTCCTTTTTTACCAATACTCATTCCACCTGCCGCCACAGCCTGCCAACTATGAGCAGCGGTTCCAGGAACCCATGTTGCTGTATTGAATCCCGCAGTTGGTGCCATATAGCTTACATCTCCAACATCTGTGGACCCTTTGGTAGTTCTCGGTTCAAATGGCTGAATGGTCGCTTCCGAACCCAGAGAAATAGATGGATCATCCAAAGTCTCGCGAATCTCTTTGGCAAAATCCAGTTCGGCCGCGTCATATTCCACCCCACCGAGAGATTTCATATTGGCGAGGATCGCACGAGATAATACATGAACAGGAAGTACACTGTGCAGACCATGAATGATCTCATAATCCATGGTTGTACCTGTTCCTAAGGCAGCCCCCTCTGCTGCATCAACAACTCGTGGAAAAATTTTTTCCAACGTCTGGGCAAAAGGATGACGTACGTAATAGTACACCTCAGCATAATCTGGAACGACATTGGGAGCCAAACCTCCACGAGTGATCACATAATGGATGCGGGTCTCCTGCGGTACATGCTCCCGGAGCAGGTTAACCATCATGTTCATAGCTTCTACGCCATCCAATGCACTCCTACCACGCTCAGGTGCTCCAGCTGCGTGCGTAGAGCGCCCATAGAATCGAAATTTCGCCGATCGGTTTGCAAGTGTTGTGGCTGGACTAGCATCATTCCGATCGCTGGGATGCCAATGAAGCACAACATCTACATCATTAAAAAGTCCCGCTCGAACCATATATACTTTCCCCGCCCCTCCTTCTTCCGCAGGAGTTCCATAGACTCGAATCGTCCCTTTTAGGCCGCTAGTATCCAGCCAATCCTTGATGACCACCGCAGCTGCTATGGATGCAGTCCCGAATAAATGGTGTCCGCATGCATGTCCTGAACCATCCTCTACCCGTGGCTCTCGAACCGGTTTAGCATTCTGTGACAATCCTGGTAGTGCATCAAACTCGGCCAGTATACCAATTACAGGGGGGCCAGCACCATATTCAGCAATGAATGCAGTTGGAATTCCAACTATACCCGACTCAACTGAAAACCCTTCTTCAATAAGTTGTTCTTGCAGAAGTGCACTGCTCTTCTCTTCTTGGTAGCCGAGTTCTGCCCATTCCCAAATTTGCTTCGCCACATGGAAGTACTTGTCCGTTTGAGTATCCAGAGACTGAATGATCGCAGCTTTCTGTGCAACGGCTAACTGAGGAAATAGACTACAGATAATTAGGAATAGGATGGATGTAGTTCTCATGCGACTGAGCAAATGATTATGATTGGTTCTTGAGAATTTCCTGCCAGCCAGCGATATACATCTTGGCTGGCCATGCGAGGTACCCAGGGTAAGCATGGCGTGCGTGCATGACCTCTCGTAAGTTCAATGAGTGTATGACAGTGCTCTGCTCCGATTCCAGAACTATCTCTCCCATTGGATTCACGATCAGCGAAGGGCCTCCAATAGTTACACCGAATTCTGGCCTTGGACGACCAACAGAAATTACCCACGCGGAGGAAGTGAGTGCCATAGCTTGGTATGCCAAACGCCACCTTCCCCATGACGTCACACTTGTAGCACGCGGTGCCAAGATAACCTGTACACCTTGGGCGGCGAGGAGTTGTGCCGCTGTAGATCGATTTGCGTCAGAGCAAATCTGGACTCCAAGTTTGGTTCCCATGTATTCAAGCACCTTTGGAGGATCTGTGCTGGCCTCATAGTGATCACATTCCCAGAACCCCTCTTCATTGGGTAACACATGCTTAGAAGATGTACCAATAATTGCTCCTTTTGCATTGATCAGCAGCGCAAGATTTATTCGCGAACCATCATCTCTTTGCCGAATGACTCCTCCAAGAACAGCAATCCCTGCTTTTTGGGCAGCATTGCGCAGCATGGTTTCCCGCCAACCCCCAGGAAGTTCTGCATCTTCTGCCTTGGAGAATTTTTTAGCAGGAGACCACTCATTGAGAGGTAACTCGGGTAACACAGCCAATTTTGCCCCTTGCGTCTGTGCATTCTGAAGGTATGATGTCAGCACATCTTCAGCACTGAAAATTTCACTGACGAGTGCGATCATCAACGAATTTGATTCAGCTTTCATGAATGTATCTCTAGTCAGATGAACTTGACCACCGAATGGGATTCAAATGCAGACATCTTATGAATGGTTCAACCCTGAATCTCAGAGCACAAACCGTTCAGCCCCTATGATTTGGGAGAAATTTTCATTCCCTGGAGGTAGTAATGAATCTACTCAGCTGAAAGTTTCCTCAAACGTTAGAAGAACTTGAAAACACAGGAGGAACCTACGTTACTTCCTTGATTGGGCATCGTCCAATGACGGGGTATTGTTCCATATCAACGACTGAACCGCTAATGGACCGGGATTGATCACTAAGCCAATATACCGCGGCGGCAGCAATAGTTTCGGGATCTACCAGTCCTCCGGAGGGAATCAGATCATGCGGTAAATGACTTGGCCAATCTTCGGGGAATCCTTCCTCAATCTTTATCCTGTATTCGGTCTCGGTCAATACCCAGCCAGGATTAATCTGATTGACTCGAACACCATATTGGGTATGAAGGCTAACTCCAAGATTACGAGTCATTGTCATGAGCGCTCCCTTTGACATACTATACGCAAGAAGAGGAGGCTCTCCACAATGTGCATTTACCGATCCAATATTTAGAATACATCCATGGCTTGCAGCTAAATACTTCAATCCTGCCTGGATTAGCAGCATCGGAGCTCTGGCATTCACATTCACTACTTGCTCAAAAAGTTCGGGGGTCGTGGTTTCAATTGCAGATCTTATCATGAGTGCAGCATTATTGACGATTCCATGCAATGATCTGAACTGGCTGACAGCAGATTGGATAATACGACCGGCAGAATCAGGATCCAGTAAATCGTCAACATGGACTGCACTTCGTTCCCCTATTGTTCGTTGTGTTTCGCGTAAACCCGCTTCATCGCGATCTACTAAGAGTACATGTGCACCATCCTGAACGCAAGCGTGGGCAATCGCCCTGCCAATGCCACCGGCAGATCCGGTAACTATGATCGCTCTCCCTTGTAACTGCATCCTATCAGAACATTTAGTTACTGATCGTAATGATTTCTAACGATGAATAGGAAATGAATTGACGACAATCGCAAATTGACTCATGTAAGTCGTTGTTACCCGGTCTCCACATTTGTTGATCATTGACGGGAATCAATATCATCATCCATGCAACTCCACAGGATTGCAAAATGGATAGAGGTCTTTGATCTTCTCAGAATTAATGATCTCTACATTTCAAGATCTCAGATGTTGCGGAAAATCCAACTATCTACCTGCATTCTTCTCATAACACTTCACCAATAGATCTCTGCACTTATCCACTATATTTCTACCCTATTCTTGAAAGGATTCTCAAATCTATTCCTTTCAAGTTTTTCATCCTGATGAATCTCCCCAAGATAGCCGCCAAGCCAAACAGTCCAGTCAGAGAATTGACTTCTCGGAGCTTCCATACAGGCACAGTTCAGATCTCCAACTCAACCGAATAATGCAAATTATAAGAAAGACTGAACAAGAGAGGGGTTGCTCTCTACGAGAACAACCCCTCTCAGAGCTACATCAATTGATTCTACAGCTGTGCTGAAACCGTAATGAACTGAATATTGTCAAAGTAGTCGGTCGGTACCAGAGAATAATCCAAGGCTATTTCGGTACCAGCCAGATCCAACTTCAAGCCACCACCAAAAGAGTACCCTTTATAAATGGTTACGTTGTCTTGGGCAGTATATTCGTATCCTCCCCGTACATATAGCAGATCCCCGTAGCCAAATTCCACCGCACCGCTGAACTGGTCATCTTCAAAACTGTTCGATCGGAAATTGCCAAGTAAAGTGACGGACGAGTTTGAGGTAATGCTTCGTTCGTAGGCGACACCAAAATTCAGAAGTGTGGGATACTGGACTCCCTCAGATTCTAACTGAACAGTATTTACACTAGCATCTCCCTGCTGATCAGGCAATCGCACACGGCGACCTAAACCCGTACCGGAGAATTGAAGTTCGTTCCCAATATTTTTGAGAGCAATACCCAATCGTAAGCCTGATTCGCCGACTGCATAGGTCATACCTGCATCAAAGACAATACCGGATGCGGTAAGATCATCAATCGTTTCATTCAAAACTTTGAGAGTGGCCCCGGCAGAAATTCGATCCGTTAGTGTTCGAGCATAGCTGAATCCAATAGTGATAAAGGATACTCGGAATGTAGCATCATCGCTCTTCTCAGGATTAACCTCTGTCTGTCGATAGAGTGTACCCATATCCCAGGCCGCAATCGTCAGTGCTAAATTATTGTCTCCAATACGCTGCCCTATTCCGAAGTAATTAACTCCTACATCCGCGACATACTGTAGTCGACTGAATAAAGCAGACGTTCCCCGATTGTTTGTTAATCCTGCGGGGTTTGCATATAGGGCTTCAAGCCCGTTGACTCCGGCAGGGACGCTCGTAGCGGCACCTCCAAGAGCGCTGTAACGCGCGGTTAATGGGACCAAGAGTTCTGCGGCACCGCTGGTGCCGGCACGGTTAGTATTTGGCTTATCAATGCCCCCACCTAGATCACCGGTTCCCTCTTGGGCCACTGAAATGCTGGGGCCAACAATGAAAAGGGTTAGTGCAGCAAGGGCGCTGACACTCAGTCGGAAAATTTGTTTATAGGTTTTCATGTCTCTGCAAGTATTATTGTTATAAGGATATGACCATAAGCAGGATTATATCCTTAGAACACATTCAGCTGGATACGTTTTTTGACTACGGCAAACTTCATCGTATGAGATCCTACACCCGGTACCTCAACATTTATCAGGTACAACCCACTCGCAATAGGCAGATTCTGATCTGTTGTCAAGTTCCAGGGAATAGTAGCTACACCCGGTGACTGCTTATTGATTGTCTTGATGAGGGTACCGTTCAGTGTAAATATCCGAATGGTTGCCACATCGGGAAGGTTTGTGAAGCGAACCTCATCCGTTAACTGACTAACCTCGTAGGAAGAAGCCCCTCGATAAGGATTCGGCACAATTCCGATATCCTCCAAGCGTTCTTGCTGGGACGTAAGATCATATTCCTGAGGAGCATAGCCTTCGGTAGAAAAAGTAAAGACGGCACCAGGTTGATTAGGCTTATTGGTTACAATTCTGAATACAGTCCCTATCTCTGGTAGCTCAGGATCATATGGAGGTGCAGAACCGAGATTCCATCCTACAATCACAATTCTGGCCATCACCTCAGAAACAGAAATACTTTGATCTCCGCTATAGAAACGATCCCGGCCACTTGTCCCAGGTGTAATATCATTAGTCCTGTAGAAATAGATCCAATCGGTAAAAGGGTCGTTTTCTGCACCCGAGGCAAGATGATCACCACCGATGTCAAATACACCGTGCTGTGTTCCACCACCACAGATGTCCGTATCACATACGACTGCAACAAGCCGCACATCATCACTTGGATCATTAGGTGTAGCAACTCCTATGTCCCATATCTCAAAGGGAACCTCAATTATACTGCCGTCGCTGAATGCACGGAGTCCAAGGCAATCCTCCTCCAGAGATATAGCATCATCTATTTGGTCAACGCAACGCTGAGTAAAGCGAATTTCATAATCACGAATTCCCAGTGCGGGAGAGTTCTCACCGTCCCGGAGACTACGGCTGACGAAAGATGCAAAGGGTTGAGTTGCCTCCCCTGCATGGATCATCCAGATCCTACCATTGCTTTGCTGAATCCCAGCATAATCTTGCAGGGGAAGTCCGGCGGGATTTGGAAAATTATTCCAGGTGATTGCTGCATATGCAGGGGGATCTACTGGGCCAGCGGCATTAGCCGTAACCTGAAAATCCTTATAGTCTGGATCGGGATCGGGACCGCGAACAGTAAACAGTAACCCATCAAGTACCATCACATTATCTCGCTGGGGGGCAGGATAATCAATTGACCGGCCATTAAAAATTTCTGTACCATCCCGTTTGATATCATAGGTGATAATAGTTTCATCTTCTTGAACATCCATCAACTTATGATGATCTCGCAATTTCCGAAGGGCATCAACCTCGTCATCATCCGCATTTGAGGGAGCCAGGTCTTGCCGTTTGCCAGCAATCGTTCGCTCGTAAAATTCAACCGTGTAAACCCCTTCCTTAATCGCGGCAGGATTGACCACATCGGCGTGCACAAATCCATCTCCAACTCCTTCAAGTGAAGCTATAAAATCTGCTGATTCGTTACTTTCAAATGCAGCGATTGCGTCTCCGGAAATCTCCTCGGTAGGCCTAGTGGGGACTACCTCTACTCGGGTAATTGGTCCGCGAGAGATTTTGCGTCCAGGGTTATCATAGTTCTGTGCATAGGCCTGAACGCCAAAGTAATAGGTCGTATAGTTAGTGAGCCCAGTGGCCATATGAAAATTCTGAACCCCTCGGTCAGTCCCGTTAGCTACGACAGTCTGTGGCTCTTGAATCAGCCCATCTATGATCAATTGTCCTCCATCAATCACACGAGTGATACCATTAACCACATCATAAACAGCGACTGTTGTTCCGATCTGATCCAAGGGATTATCATACTGAATCACCTCGTACCCCTCAAAAACGACTTCACTGTTACCAGCTGGGGAAAAGGGATCAAATACCTGATAGGATTCAAGAAAATTGTTTGATTGCGGTGAATTCGTCCATTCCAAAATTGCACCTCCGTCTGTGGGAGTCACCGTAACAAGAGGAGCGGCGGGAGGGGACGGGAGCTGGAAATCAATGTCGAATGCGGACTGTGCCTGTGCACTTGCGCCTTTCAGCCTCTGGACCGAATCAAAATTATTTGAACCTTGAGCCCAAACGATTCCAAATACAATCTGCTGAAAATCTCCTGGATTAATCGTAAATGGACCCGTTCCCATGACAAATCGTCGATCGGCAGCTTCAATATCAATTCCTGCACCATCCGAATTACATTCAGACCAGTACTCACATTCACTATCATTGCCACCAGGATCTCCAGGAAACATATAGGCCGTACAATCATCCGAGAAATCTCGGCCATTTCCCCCTTCTGTGATACATCTACCATCCTTCCACAGCCCCCTCATGTAGTTGTAGTGATCCAATGCAGTTGATGGATCTCCCGTAACAGTACCATCATTGTTATAATAGGTAAAGGATGTCATGTTTAAGTTCCTGAAATCCTGAATCCATTGCCCTTCCACCTTGGCAGAGTCTCCAGGGGAGGGAACCACAGGTCCTTGGAAGAAGTCGTATCCTGCCGCAGGAACGGGAGACCCATACCCGCCTGCTCCCTCATCTTCGTCGTCCGAGTTCCAAACATACCCCACACCAAGAGTGGTATCTGATCCCACCCAGTCATCCTGAAAGTTTCCGAGATCGGGATCGGAAAAGATTGCCATGTGCACATCTGTGAAAGGCGAGGCCCCCTTGTAGTAAATATTGTACCTGTAGAAGGTCGTATTTCCGATATCTCCGGCGGTGCGAAATGCAAATGCGGTAACATGCACTTCAACTCCAATAGGGGGAGATGCTGCACCTTCATGCTCATTCCCCCGATCGTTCATTACCCACCAGATTGACTGATCACCCAAAATTGCGGGCCGCTCTCCATTAGCAAGATCAATCACCCGGTTGACACGCTGAGCAAGCGGTTGGTTGAGAACATCTATGGTTTCTCCATCTTCGTCAACTACTCCATCGCCATCATCATCAATCCCGTTCTCTGGACGGGCATAGGTTGGTGCACCTAAACCTGTTGGCCAATCCCGCAGATCCGGGGTCATTACACCTGTTGCTTCGTAGTCTTGAATGTCGTCAATGCTCACATTGTACAAACGATCAAATTGAGAACAATCAGCCGGCGGCGCCCCATTGTCATCAAGGGGCCCAGCCCAGAAATGATAGTCACCGTAGCGAGCCGCTGCGACTCTAAGTTGACCTCCCACATTCCCACCGATCCAAATTCCGCTTGTAAAAATGGCTTGCGCCCCCCCACCTTGGGGAACCTCATACACAGCGGGACTCCCGCGCCAAAATAGATTCCCGTTGTTGAGTATTCGGGCGCGAACATTATTAATATCCAGATAAGATTCACCGAGCGCCGGCCTACATGTCCCGACTTGTGCATGGACTTCAAAAACTGAAGCAAGTCCTACAGAAATCAGGAAAGCAAGTGCAAGTAAATAGTTTCTTGTGCTCATTTTGTTATCATGATAGTTATGAGAGTGCTACGAGACCTCCATACAGAGGTCATGATCCACCTACTCAATGTTTAGAAATCAAATCGAACCCCCAACCGCGTGAGTCTGGGCAGTCCATAATTGCCTAATTGTCTATTCCTGAACCTATACAGCGCCTCGGACGCAGGTTCTGCTGACTCCAGGAATTGCAAACCGCCAGCAGTAGACAAGAATCCATCATCATCAGGTAAACCAGAAAAACGATATACACCCTGAATATTGACGGTATTCAGAATATTCTGCATCCAGAGAAATGCGGTAATTGTTCCAGATCTTCCCACCTCAAACCGACGCTGAATTCTAAGGTCAATCCGATTCGTCCAAGGCAACCGATCCTCGTTGATACCACCTCTGGGAAGAGGTGCACGAGAAACATTAACCGGAATTGGATTCTGTGCACCGGTATAAGGGAATCCGCTTCCCGATGTAAAGAGCACATTGAATCCAAAGTTCTGTAACAACTTCGTTCCCACCAGTGTGGGGCCTTCGCCTTTGCCCAAAGTATAGTCAAGCGTAACATTAATTTTGTGGCGCTGATCAAAACTGAGAGGACTGATGAAGTTCGGAGGTGTTTCATCAATCCAGACAATGAAACTTGTTGTCCTAGAACCAGATCCTGTCCCCTGGGCAAAGGAAAGTGTGTAGTTTGCACGCAAGGCTACTCCTTGGGTTCGGCGGAGATCATAGTCAAACTCAAGACCCTTGACGGTGCCAAAATCAACATTCTCATAACGGGAATAGGTGGCTGGACTTGCTCCACGGATATCCCGAAGCTGAATTAAATTGTTGATCTGGTGAAAAAATCCACTGATGGTGAGTGCCTGACGTGCACCTAAACGCTGGCGGAATCCCAACTCATATTTCGTGGTATTTTCGGGAAGCAGACTGTTATTTTCTCGACAATCCGGTTCAGAAATACACCTCAGTAGAGCGGGCCCTTCATCGGAGGGGCGCTTGGAAACAACCCCATAACTCGCAAAGAAAAGTGCCCGATCGGTAATGGGAAAGCTCACCCCAATTCTGGGCATCACAGTAACTTGGGGCGTGTAGTCTTCAAACATATCCTCCGTAACCACCGCACCAGTGCGTCGAACCAAACCGTTCAATAGAATATCTCCTGCTCCGGCAGGATTGCCATTCTCATCAAAGAAAAATCCATCCAAGTCCCGATATCCAACGACATCACTCCCACTGAAATATACAGCATAGTCTGTTCCGATTCCGGTTGGGAGGCTAATTCCCAAATCTCCTGCCCGCTCAATTGGACGACGAGCATATTTATCTTTTAAGACCGGGCGATTATTATCCCATACATCCACCCGAAGGCCTAAATTCAGCACAATATCCCGAAACTCAATCTTGTTCTGGACAAAAGCACCGTAGTAGATGGGCTTATGAGGTGCTTCAAAGTAGTGCTCTTCCGGCTTACCTTTGTCATTATCTTGAAATCCGACAAAGTTTTCTGAGTCGTGCTGTTGATCGCCAAGAAGATTGTAGCCCGGACCGCGCATGATTTCGCTAAGGATGTGAGGAGGTACATCCGAGAAGGATGTATACCCCGCTGGATTTGTACTTTCATCTTCTGGATCAATATTCTCAGGAGAACCATCTGCAAAAATTCTTGCAGCTCTCTCCTCATTAACACCCCAAGATCGACTAACCCTGGTCTCATATTCAGCACCAAACTCAAGCTGACTAAGTCCGAGTTGTGTTGTAGCAGATGCGGCAATCCTGTATCTATGACCATGTTGCTTTTGGTAGTCATTAGATCCACCACCTACGACACCAACCAGACCAGAAGTCGTCTCATACGCGATTCGGAGCCCATCCTCATATCTCCTTGTGTAGGTAGGTACTCTAACAATTTCCTCTGTATCATCACTTAGATCATTCGGAGTCCCGTGATCATCAATTCTGGTCTCTTCTACGAAAGTAAGATTTCTGTATCCTGCTATGGCTGCATGAACAGGATCGTCAATGTCCGCATATCTCCACAATGGACTTAGATCATCGGACGTTGGCCGAGGGAATCGAGGGTCATAGTCTTCAGCGAAATAGCTCCTCCAGCTAGCTTGGATCTCGTAGAACGTTGAAGTTGACAGATATTGCGTCCAGGCCACAAATGCCGAGTACTGATGGTTATCATAAGCACTGGCTGACTGGGGAGAAAAAACCTCTCTGGAATATCTACGCCTGAACCCCCGGTCAATTGAGTCCTCGCCAGTAAAGTTTCGATAGGTACCACCGACGCGGATACGAGCGTCAGAGAGGAGATTCCAAGTCAGGTTCGTATTTAGACTAATGTTCTCATTGGCACGCATCCGCTTCTTGTAACTTTCGCTGAAATCAGAGGCGGTTAACTGCTCTGCGCGTGAGATTGGATTGAGTTCCACAGTACTGCCCTCAGCAACTGGAATCACAGTCCCATCGCTGAAGGTTAAGCCACCTCCGCTTAGATCAGGATTTCCATTGTTATCAACCAGTAGACTTGCTCCATCAGCAAGTCCAATTGGCAGACCAACAACAGATTCATTTCCTCGCTCGTCAGTAACGACCAACCCCGAGGGAGCATTCCATAAATCTTCAATTTGTGCATCAGAGAGTTGAGTGGTCACCACATTTCTGGGATCAGAATCAGCATTCTCGGTATATTCTCCGGCAACAAAGAAATTGAATTTCTCTCCTATAATCGGTCCACCAAGAGTTGCGGAAACCAAATTGTAGCCATAGGCATCAAACTGTGTGGAGGATAGAGCCTCAACAGAGCCAAAAAAATCAGGAGAACCCGATTTGGTTGTAATATTAATAATCCCACTCATGGCATCGCCGTACCTAGCATTAATACTTCCAATCAACATTTCCTGCTGTTGGACTGCTCCCTGAGGCACGCCGTATCCATTTTTGACACCGTCAACATAGTAAGTAACCTCACCCCCTCGCCCTCCTCGGATATTTAAGGTGGAAGAACCTTCCCTGCTAACAACACCAGCCTGAATCTTGGCTACTTCGGCAGCACCTCTTACGGGAAGAGTAACGATTTCCTCGGCATCCACAATTTTTGGAGCACCAACGGCATCTTTCTGGATCAGCGGACGCTCATACTCAATGACCAATTCTTCTAGCTCAACTCCCCCCTGAAGCTCAAAATTCAACTCCGTCGTGTAACCGGCATTGACTTCAATGCCTACAATGGTTTGCGCTTGGAAGCCCACAAACTGTGCCTGAACGGTGTAGGAGCCAACAGGAATACCAATGATAAAATAGTTTCCATCAATATCGGCAGCGGATCCAAGTGTGGTACCGACAATAACCACTGATGCGCCAGGCAATGTCTCACCTGTACTTGCGTCAACAACCTGCCCGGCAATCTTGCCAGTGGTTTGGGCAAATACCGCCATGGGCAGTACCAATAAGATTAGAGAGAGAAAACTCCATTTACGTAGCATGATAGTACCTCAGCTTGTTAAATTCCTGGGTTTGTATTTCAAAAGTATGAACGACAGTACAACAACCGACTTCTACGAATTAGAGAATCACAGATTCTAACATGTATCTCTCGAGGTCCGAGTAGGAAGATGTGGGAGTTGCTTCTTCGTTATTTTGCGAGTTTCGGGTGAGTGGGTGTTTTTTTAGGTAACCGAAAGTTGCTACGGGCCCTAATTCCACCTTAATTACAGGAAAAGAGTCCAAACTACGCCATAAGCAGACTGCCCTACCAAAAACCGGCCGGCGTAAGCTAAGTGCAAGCCGGACAGAGAGGGCATATGCGAAATGGGCAGTAAAATACCTCAGATCGCACTTAGGCGAAGAAACGTGGGGGAGTAGTAGCTGTTATCTATACCATTCTCAGTTTGTTTAAATCAACCTGCTTTAAATATACAAAACAATCAATTAGCAATTCGTTTATTTTGACCTGTTGGCACCATTTTCAGCGAAAATTTATATTTTTCTCGTAATTGAGATAGGCTAACCCCGTACTTACTCAGCAATGTTCATCCACTGTTACTGAAAATCAGCAGGTGAAAAATCATTTCATTATAAAAATCTAATCACGCTCGTTGGGACATTAAATCGGTAGCGACTGAGGATCCAATTCGACTGAGCAGTTCCTGACGTCCTCTCCGACGTAGTGCAGAGGTCACGATAATCGGCAAGTCTGATCCACATTCCATCAAAGCTTTCTTCGCAGTTTGAACACTTTTCGTGACCGCATTTCCTGAAAGCTTATCCGCTTTTGTAAGAACCATAAAACATTGTGCGTGAGTCTCACGCAAAAGAAGCATGACTTCCCTATCCAATTCAGTAGGTACATGGCGACTATCTATAAGATGGAGTACTGCACTCAATGTGATCCGCTTTGTGAGATAGGCTGCAATCGTCCTTCTCCATTGAGCTCTAGCTTTCTTACTGACTTTCGCATAGCCATATCCAGGAACGTCAACAAAATAGATTTTATGATTGACGTTATAAAAATTAAATGTCTGTGTCTTTCCGGGAGTCGAACTAGTTCGTGCTAAGGATTTTCTTTGGCATAACATGTTTAGAAGTGTACTCTTTCCCACATTTGAACGTCCCACAAAGGCAACCTCTGGAAGCCCCTCCTCTGGCATCTGCTCCAGGGTTTCCGCACTCTTGACGAACGTGATCGTCTTCACCTCCATTAACTCCTCAAATACCTGCACTACGTACAGTTCTTCCGATATGAGCGGGGTTGCGTATGATATGGGCACCTGCATCAGTGAGTGCAGAAAATTTATCCTCAGCAGTCCCCTTACCTCCTGCAATGATCGCTCCCGCGTGTCCCATTCGGCGACCCGGAGGGGCGGTAGCTCCTGCAATAAATGCAATGACCGGTTTCGTCATGCACTCCTTAATATATTCTGCGGCATCCTCTTCATCTGTCCCGCCAATCTCTCCAATTAGGACCACAGCCTCGGTTTCGGGGTCCTCTTCAAATAGTTGAAGTACATCAGTAAAACGTGTCCCAATGACTGGATCACCGCCAATTCCAATCGCGGTACTTTGGCCAAATCCCTCACATGTGAGTTGGTGGGCAGCTTCATAGGTTAATGTTCCCGACCGTGAGATTACCCCAATAGGCCCCTCAGAAAAGATCATTGCTGGCATGATTCCCACTTTGGCTTGCCCAGGAGTTAAGATACCTGGACAATTTGGTCCAACCAGCCGGGCCCCTGAAGATTTTACGAAGTGCAATGCCTGAACCATATCCTTGATGGGAATTCCTTCGGTGATACACACAATTAAGGATACCCCTGCCTCAGCTGCTTCCATAATTGCATCTTTGGCAAACGCTGGAGGAACGAATATAACAGAAGTGTTGGCGCCCTCACCTTTGACCGCCTCACGAACCGTGTCGAATACAGGATGTCCTAAGTGTTGTGTACCTCCTTTACCAGGTGTTACACCACCAACTACGTTCGTACCAAACTCAATCATCTGTTCCGCGTGGAATGATCCTTCCCTGCCGGTAAATCCCTGTACGACTAACCTTGTATCGTTATCAATTAAGATGCTCATCAATTCATTCACTTAGGTAAAATGCAGGGGTTAAATACAAGAGTGTCCATTAGTTCAATGGTATTTTGTGTCTTGATATCAGACACAATCGGCAGGATGGCCATCCCACCTAATTGCCTGCCATGGCATCAACCGTAATTGATGCCATGCCTGACATAGGTAAAGATACAAAATCTTACCTCGGTGCAGAGCACCGTCCTCTCTTAGATATATCTTCCACGGATCGCATACTCTCGGGCATTGTTGGCACATGTCTGTCCACATAGAACACCATCTTTGTACAGAAGCCGAGATTCGCATCATGCGATACCAACAAAAACTGGCACACCAGTAGAAAGGGGCTGAACGAAGGAACGAGACGGAGCGAGAGATTGTAAGGTGAAAATGGAGGCAGAAGAATCAACGAAAGAATTCATGATCATCAGAAGAGCAAGTTCCTTGCCGATCACGCAGACATGTTGGTACGCGAAGACCTAACGCTCAACAACATGAGGGCTTCTATCAGAGAATCTTTGAGAATCCATGTAACATGTAAAGGCAAAGCCAGAGTTGAACCGAGGGATGCTAAACACAACTCATAGCAGATTTAACCAGCATTACGATTATACATTAACCCCGTGGTTGTAGTAGATCCATGATATGCCAATCAAACGTGCCACACATGTGGGCATGTAGACAAGAAAATTTGTACGACATAATCAAAATCTAAGGGTACGTCCTGTGGACACACGGACCCTGTGGACTTCAACGCGTCTGCAAATATATCGGCCTCTGGGATTGGGCAATTGGACTGAAAAAGAGCATTCTCACCAGAGACTCCGATGATCCATGAATTGGATGCAACGTAGCCACCGAATGGATACTGTTGTACATAATTCCCTCAATACACTTTAATGCTGCCCATCAATTCCATGGCCACCTTTCCTAAACCGAACAGTCTTGACTCACTAAATGGTGCTCCAAGGAATTGTATGCCGACGGGTAATCCTCCTGATGTTTTCCCCACGGGAACTGACAAACCTGGAACCCCAGCTAAGTTAGCAGGCACCGTGTTTACGTCGCTCAGATACATCTTTAGGGTATCATTACCCCATTTCCCAACTCTGGCTCCTGCGGTGGGAGATACGGGAGTAAGAAGTACATCTACCTCCTTCCATGCATTATGAAAATCATTCTGAATTAAATTACGCACTCGTTGCGCTTTCCCATAATATGCATCATAGTAGCCTGCCGAAAGCACATAGGTCCCCAACATGATTCGCCTCTTAACCTCAAACCCAAATCCCTGCCCCCGGGTACGTGCATACATATCCTCGAGGCCTTGACCATCACCAAGGCGACGAATACCATATTTAACTCCATCATAGCGAGACAGATTGCTTGATGCCTCCGCAGTTGCGAGCACATAGTATGCTGCAATTCCATATCTCGTATGGGGCATAGATAGAGATACCAACTTTGCACCAGCGGACTGCAAGGTATGAGCGGTCTGATCCACGATCTGCTTCACTTCATCGTCGAGCCCTTCACCATAAAACTCAGTGGGTATGCCAATTCGTAATCCACGGATGGATTGATGAGCAGTCGGACTTTCACGCTTATAGTCGTAATCTACACTGGTTGCATCATTGGGATCCCAGCCAGCCATGCAGAAAAGAACCTGTGAAGCAGTTTCAATATCGCTTGCCAATGTGCCCACACTATCAAACGAAGATGCAAATGCCACCAGACCAAATCGGCTGACCAATCCGTATGTGGGCTTAATTCCCACCACACCGCAGAAGGCAGCAGGTTGCCGAATAGATCCGCCCGTATCCGAACCCAACGCTGCATGACACATGCCTGCGGCAACCGCAGCAGCAGATCCTCCAGAAGATCCTCCTGCGACATACTCCATGTTGTGCGGATTCAGTGTAGGGCCGTATGCAGAAAATTCCGTAGTCGCTCCCATGGCAAATTCATCGCAATTGGTTCGCCCAACCAAAAGTGCTCCGGCCTCACGCAAACGGGCTACCGAGGTCGCCTCGTAGGGTGGACGGTAACCTTCAAGTATTTTGGATGAACAGGTGACAGGCCATTCCTTAGTGCTAAGTACATCCTTGACACCGAGAACTAGCCCTTTAAGAGGCAAGTTCTTTCCATGAGCGGAAGCTTGGTCTATCAATTCTGCGGATTGATAGACGGACTTGGCTTCCACATGCGTGAATGCATTGATTGAGGAGTTTTTTTTGTCAATTTC
Organism: Rhodothermales bacterium; assembly: GCA_965209015.1. Lineage (GTDB taxonomy): Bacteria > Bacteroidota > Rhodothermia > Rhodothermales > Bin80 > Bin80. The sequence goes on from OZ242367.1 coordinate 2,638,859, forward strand.
GGCCAGAGCTAACTGTGCGATTTCCACACAACTGGTGTTCCCTTCCATTAAGGCATTCCTGCATTCGGCAAAGGAAGGCAAAGCCATGTACAGTCACCTTGGACGAACCAGAACCAGAGAGCTACTCAGTAGGCTTGGGCGTGCCCGTTGCCTGAACCGGCTCCTTTTCCTGAGCCGGAGGGGTGTGATTTGGAGTCTGATGCTGTGAAGGGGGGCGATAAGCAGGCGGTCGATCTTCCACAGTGAGTTCACGGCTGATTTCGCTTGTCGCAGACTTAAACTCACGAATGCCTTTCCCAAGGCCGCGCGCCACTTCAGGGATGCGCTTAGCCCCAAATAACACTAAAACAATAAGCAGGATTACCGCGATTTCCCAAGGTCCAAGTCCAAACATGATATACCCCGTGATTCAGTTACGAAAAGAATATTCCAATAATACATAATACGTAGAACATTTAACATAGAAGCCATGTTCCCACGGGTGAACCCCATCAAGGTATCGCTACCCCATATTAATCTCTTCGGTTCTAGTATGATGTACGGCAATTTCAAAAAAATAAGGTTGGGAAACTCGCTCAAATTACATACGCGGCCAAACAACGGGTGCAGGAGCTATTGCACATCTATGGTAGTCCCTTTTCCTAATCCCCTCAGGAGGTATAGACGAAACGGCTGCCATAGATGGAGACGAAACGTAGAACATATGCGAAAAGCATCCCCCGATCTACGCAAAATCTATCCATTTTTTCATTCTGGGCATCGAATCTGTGCGTGTTTATAACCTCTTATCATAATCTGAGTACGTATGCCGTAGACAAAATTAGAGGAGTCTAAGCAAGGTCATTCCCAGACAGATATCGGAACCAATCCATCTATGGATATGTCTAAACTTGGAGTCCCCATCCTAAAACATGTCACGATCAGAACTTTCGACCTCTGGCCATCTAACTGCTGCACGCGACCGTGGACCTTCTCCGTATTTTCACGGGCGAAAAGCCATCAGAAGAGATTTTGCAGAGTTATTAAAGCGATCAAAAGACACCAATACAGGAACCACCTTTCTAATCCAAGGTGCGTCTGGTGCGGGTAAGACTGCGCTCCTTTATGAATGCCAAAAGTACGCATTAGAAGCTGGTTGGAACGTTGCTTTAATTTCTCCAACGGCCCTTTGGGATACGAATGAGTTACTCAATGCTCTTGGAAAGGGTAGAAAGATGCAGTTGACGCGGGGATCTGGGAAATTTGGTGTAAATGCGCTCATTAAAATTAAGGCAGGAGTAGACTTTACCTTACTCGAGAAAGACCGTACCCCACTTGAAATACTCAGTGGGACAAAGAAGCCTTTACTCCTGATTCTGGATGAGGCTCAGGTACTGAGCACCGAAGGTATTCCTCCCACGAATCATAGAAGTACAGCCACAAGCCTCCTTACCTTTATCCATAATGGAAACTTAGGGAAGCCAGCAATCCTTTTAGTAGCAGGATTGGGGACAACAATTGCGTCCTTTGGCAAACTGGGGATTTCGAGATTTGGACGGAATTGTGTTGTAGAGTTGGGGGCGTTAAGCAAAGAGTCCGAGCGTTTGGTGATTGAAGACTGGATCAAAAAGGAGGGGAGTGGACAAGGGGATTCGTCAGCATGGCTTGATGCAATCGCAAAGGAAACGCATGGATGGCCCCAACATATCCAATGCTATGCAGACCTTGCTTCGAAGTATCTGAAAGCAAATGGTGGTGCTATGACACCAGACGGGTTAAACTCTGTATTGGAAACTGGACACAAAGCTCGCAAAGTATATTACAAGCAACGAGTCGTTGATCTTTTTGCTGATCAGATACAGTGTTTAGCAAACTCCATCCCAGATCAGCAGTCAGAACAGCCTGCTCCACGCATCGAAATAATGTCTGCATTGGCAAATAAATATGGGGACAGTGAGGCGAAAGATCTGTTTCGACGCTTTGTAGAGAAAGGAATACTGGAGGAACGCGGAATGGGTTTTGTCGTCCCCATCCCATCCATGCACGCATGGTTAAAGGAGACCTATACCAGAGAAAACATTGAGATCCCACCTGAACCGCAGAAAAGCCGCGTAGATCGTGACCGCGACGCAGGGCTTGGAAGGTGATCCCCTTCTAATCAATTCCCTTAAAGGTATAGACGAGACGACTCCCATAGATGGAGACGAAACGTAGAACATATGCGAAAAGCATCCCCCGATCCACGCAAAATCTATTCATTTTTCATTCTGGGGCAACAAATCTAGACATGTTTATAATTTCCGATCATAATCTGAGTACGTATGCCGTAGACAAAATGAGCGAGGCTAAACAGGTTCATTTCCAGATAGATACCGGAACCAATCCATCCATAGACATGTCTAATGGACTACAACACAGACATGTACTATGTCCGTACCCTTCCAATCCAAATTTACCCCCGACCGTGGACCTTCCCCGTATTTCCACGGACGAACGAAGATACTGGAGAATTTTCAAAAACTTCTTGGGTATTCATCCCAAAATACATGGGGGACCACCTTTCTGATCCAAGGTGCACCTGGGGTGGGAAAGACGGCTTTACTCTATCAAATGGAGAAAGAGGCTCTGGATCGTCAGTGGGAAGTCGTTTACATTAACTTGCAAGACCTGTGCGACCCTGCTCATCTGGCCCAAACCTCTGGGGAGTCTTATGTTACTCGGAAACAAACTGCCACGAACTTAGACGCTAAGGTGGTATCCAGAGAGTATGTAAAAGAAGTTTCGGGGGACTCAAGCGTAATTCAGGTATTGAAAAAGTTGGTTCCTGATCATGGAATGGTTCTGGTTCTTGATGAAGCTCAACGAATTGCTGCTTTTGCTGGTAAACCAGAAGAGCTTAAAGTAATGGAGCTACTGGACGTAATCCATAATGGCAAATTGGGTAAGCCGGCAATCCTTCTGGCGGCGGGATTGGGGCCGACAAAGGCCTCTTTTGGGAAACTGGGGATTTCAAGATTTTCAGAGGACTGCGTTGTGGAGTTGAGTGCATTGAGTAAGGAATCCGAACGCTTAGTGATTGAGGATTGGATCAAAAAGGAGGGGAGAGGACAAGGGGATTCGTCAGCATGGCTTGATGCAATCGCAAAGGAAACGCATGGATGGCCCCGACATGTCCACTCTTATGCAAAACACGCTTCGGAATATCTGAAAGCAAATGGTGGTGCTATGACACCAGACGGATTAAACTCTGTATTGGAAGCTGGACACAAAGCTCGCAAAGTGTATTACAAACAACGAGTCGACGATCTTGAACCCGACGAAATCCAGTGTTTAGTAGGTTCCATTCTAGATCGTTCAGTAGGACATCCTATTCCACGCTTACAAATAATGTCTGCATTTATAGACAACTACGGTGACAGTAGAGCAGAAAAATTGTTCAAGAACTTTGTTAGTAAAGGAATTTTAGAAAAAAGAGAGAGGGGATATGTTGTCCCCATTCCATCTATGCACGACTGGTTAAAGGAGACCTATACCAGAGAAAACATTGAGACACCCCGCGAACCGCAGAAAAGTCGCGTAGATCATGACCGCGACGCAGGGTTTGGAAGGTGATCCCCTTCTATTCAATTCCCGTATAAATTATAGACGAGGTGGCTGCCGGAGCGCAGAAGAAAATTGCCGCGGGCTGTAAGGATATAAAATCATCCGGTCTCAGATATAAATCCTATGCGAACTGGGATATCGTGCAATACTCAGGTCTGTTCGCCTCAATGAAAATCAACGATCCATAATTAAACTTTAGATTCCAGCAACTGTAGAAAATTTCGTCATCATGTATCCAGCTTTAGCGAGTAAATCATCTGCCCATTGAAAATCCCATGAATCAATCGGTCTCTGGCGCGATTCACTTTGCAGGGAAGGCCAAGCTGCCCACAGATAAATCTATTGCCCACCGAGTAGCTCTCTCCGCATCCATCGCAGAAGGGGTTTCCACAATACATAATTTCCCCGCGAGTGCAGACCCACAGAGCACGCTCTCCTGTCTGAGGCAGTTGGGGGTTCCGATTAAAGTTATCCCCGATCAAAGCGTAATTATTGAGGGAGTCGGCAAAAATGGCATTCGCAAGCCAGATGCCCCACTCGATTGTGGAAATTCTGGTACAACCATGCGCCTACTCGCTGGAATACTCGCTGGACAGCCTTTTGAAAGTCAAGTCATTGGAGATGCCTCACTCAGCACCCGCCCCATGGGCCGAATTGCAGAACCCTTACGGACGATGGGAGCCCATATCTCACTCTGTGATGGACATGCTCCCATCCAAATCCATCGCTCAAGTGGCTTAAAGAGTATTGACTACCGACTCCCTGTTCCATCTGCACAAGTGAAATCCTGTATACTACTTGCAGGACTCTGGGCCAGTGGAACTACGATGGTTCGAGAAACCATCCCGTCGCGTGACCACACCGAACGAATGTTGAACCTTCCAGTCTCTCAATCTGACCATGAATGGTTGATCTGCTCCGATTCATCTCATCCCATTCCGTATGGCTCGTTTACTCTACCCGGTGATTTTTCTGCTGCGGCATTTATTCTCGTCGCAACCTCAATCGTAGGAACTGGTCCCGTCTACCTCTCAAAAGTTGGGTTGAATCCAAGTCGGACAGGGTTACTCACCGTACTTGATCGAATGGGGGCAGACATTCAAATCACTGAACTATCCACCGCTGGAGTAGAGCCAGTAGGAAATCTAACCGCGCGACGGACTCAATTACGGGGAGTTACGATTGGAGGTAGTCAAATTCCAAATATAATTGATGAAATCCCCATCATCGCTGTTGCTGGCGCATTCGCTACAGGAACGACCGTCATACGCGACGCGGCAGAACTGCGCCATAAGGAGTGCGATCGGATCCAAGCAACCGTAATGAATCTCCGTAAATTGGGGGCAGAGATTGAAGAGTTTGATGATGGGTTTGCGATTACCGGGATGATCCCCCTGCGTGGGAATATTGTCTCAAGCTATGATGATCATCGAATTGCAATGGCGATGGGCGTGGCTGGACTTGGAGTAAGTGGCACAACGACGATTCAGAATGCAGATGCTGCCTCTGTTTCTTTTCCAGAATTCTGGGATACAATAAACATGCTGCAAGGATGATCACTCACTAAGTGACTCAGGGTAGTCTCTACCCGGAATCCATAGGTGACGTGAGAGGATGACACAACCCTCTTCGTCAAATGTGATGCCCTCCGTCCGAAGCAGCCTCTCCATCAGATTAGGATCGCCAAAATTCCTTGCCCCAGTCAATGCACCGTGACGATTCACAACCCTGTGGCACGGCAGATGAGATCCTTTTGCAGCTTTGAGAGCCCATCCCACTGTTCGCGCCGCACTCCTGCTTCCCAGAAATTCAGCAATATGTCCATAGGTGGTTACTCTTGACAGAGGAATCTGAGCAACTGTATCCCAAACGTTTTGAAAAAAATCACCCCGATTCATCATGCACTCTTAAGATTAAACTCCTGGATGACATGCTCCTTGATATTTGATCCTGAACAGTGATGGTAACTAAAATTTCCCCTGTATATTGATTGAGATCCAACAGAATTTCCTCCCGTTCTGTCCGACTTTGACCTTCTAACCCTACACTCGTAGATGAAGTACGTCCTCGTTTCGCTGATATCTCATAGGTAACCGTGTATCGCGTTCTGTCATCTAGCCCGAAAGTGAGATGATAGATTTCAAAAGCTAGACCGAATCTCGTCTTTTTTTGAATCCACATATGAGGCCACGGAAAGGGTTCATCCGTACCCGTATAGACGAGAGGTTTCAGGTCGCTCATCTCCAACTCTAGCCCGCTTGCATCCAATGCGTACAGCGAATCAATTCGTCTGGATGCAACACCCAACTGTTTCCCTATACTGTCTGGTATGACTTCGTATTGATTCCATTGGAGAGCTATGTGATACATACCTACACTCCTGTGCATCCTTATGGTCTGTACCGGAATGGTTACCTCCTGAATGCCCGAGGGAGTCTGGACTCGGATCGCATCGGTATTGCTCTGAATAGGGACATGGTTCCCTGTTTCTTGTGCTGAATAGATCTGGATGATATACCCCATAGCCGAGTGATCTTCTGAGACGTAAAACCTTCCAAATTCAGGATGCCAATAGATCTCCGTCGTAGTCGTACCATCAGGCTTTAGAAATCGTGCATGACGTATGGCCAAAGGGAAAGTCGGAAGCGTTTGAAGCACATCTGATGTACTTGGAGGGAGAAGAATTTCTCTTTGATAGGTCGCCTGTTGATCTTCCGACCGGGCATTTAAGATCATACCCTGTGCAAAGGTACTGGCAGTCTGTCCCATATTTCGACCAAGGTCTGAGGGTTGAGATCTTTCGCCTTGGGTCAAGTTCCCCGCTCCGGTGATGATCTTTGCATTCTCTATGGGATCCCGACTCTGCAATCGTCCAGTTTCCTCGTTGGCCGACAACCACTGATCCAAATCACTGAATCTTGTGCCAAAAAACTGGTGCTCCAATGCGAGTTGTCGATAGATGGACCGCATGACGGCAAGAACCATTTTAGATTTGACCTGCCCACGCCCGCCCTGCCCCAAACCTGCACGTAATCCGTGAGGGAGCAGATCAGCAGAAGTCCCTGTACGATAAGAGGTTCCATCCCTTATAAATAGGAAGTATGCATCCCGATCAAGATTCAGGTATCTCCAGAATTCATTGTCTGGAAAATCTTCAGGGCTCACTGCAACCCCAGGTTGATAGACCGCATCTATGAGTAGTGGATCATCAAAGACGATCCGAGTACTCCGCTCTGGAGCTCCATAGCGCACATAAATTTCGCCTCGGGTATCATATCCAGTCAGGCATGTAGAACACGCATAGTGTTCCAATGCATACTGAATGCGTCGGACATGTTCAACTATACGCTCATTGACTATGGAAGCCGGGAGTGGATCCTGACTTCTCCACCAACTTAGAACCATGTTCCGCACACTCTCATTTGTCAGGACCGACTCTGATTCGATAATCCGTTTGGTCAGGGATTCAGGGAGAATGGGAATGAGCCTCCACAACTCGTCTGTAAGAGAACCCTCATCTGTCCCTTCAAGGAAGAGCGACTCATACTCGGCTACGGACTGGGCTAACTCCACTAAATCTATGGACTGCGACCAAACATTCTGTCCCACCAAGTGAGATAATATGAACCAAAACGGGATGCTACTTCTAACCCACCACTGGATCATGATCATCTATGTGTTATGGGTGAAGAGTCTCCCAACTGCACAGATCTTAATGGGCTCTTCTCAACAGCATACATTCCCTCGCGGATGACAACCAATTGCTGGAGAGGCACTCCTGTGAACGTCTCTACCGACTGCGTTGTCGGCCACTTAACGGTGATCTCTTGAATGGAGGAGGCATTTCCAAGTCCAACTTCTAAACGTAGAGGGGAGGACCCAAAGCTTCCGCCCGTACCGACAACGCGACGTAATGTATCTACATCCGTTGCAACCATAACCTGTGCACCAATTGCACTCCGGTTAGATGTGGTCCCTTGTAACGACAGAATCACCCATGCATGGCCATGCCCGGGGTTTTCATAGAGGGTGTTCCGCGCAAGATCTCCTTCAAATGCACCTCCCATAACCTGATATATATCCTGATCTCCATCATGATCTACATCTCCGAATGCGACTCCATGCCCCTTTTGAAGATGCCCAACCCCACCAGGAACGGTTACTTCTTCAAACCGGATTCCATCAATATTACGAAACATCCTGTTGGGCATGAGTGCTCGGAGATTTGGATCGCCAGTTCCAATATAAAAATCAAGCCAACCATCGCCATCCAAATCGCCATAGTTGGCCCCCATTGTATACATGACCTTATCTAACTCAACTTTTTGGGTTACATCCTCAAATGTTCCATCCTGTTGGTTCTTATACAACCGCGGTTTCTCAGCATTATTTGGGACTCCTAAGTACTCTGCTGCAATATCGCCCGCGGAAGCACGCCAGCCAGAAACAAATATATCCAGCCATCCATCTTGATCAAAATCCCAAAACCAAGCGGGAAAACTGTCCAGAGGCTCCTGAATGCCTGCCTCGCTACTAACGTCTGTGAACGTAGTACCCTGCTCATTCCGTAGAAGCAGATTCGTCTCCCTGTACCGACTAATAAACAGATCGGGCCAGCCATCATTGTTGTAATCTCCCCACACCACAGCTTTCATGTATCCCATCAGTGCGAGCCCAAATTCTTTTCCAGACTCTTTGAATACTCCATCTCCCAAGTTGATAAACAATTCACTTGGATGACGTCCGGCTTGGGGGGTTGACTCATTCCCTACAAATAGATCCAAATCCCCGTCGCAATCAAAATCACTCCATGCAGCAGTCTGCGTCGGATGACGGGAATAAATTCCTACATCCCGAGTCACATCTTGGAACCTTCCGCGGCCATCATTGCGCAAGAGAGAGTTTGGATGTCCTTCACTTAGCCAAGCTCCACGCAAGACAAGTATATCCTGGTCACCATCATTGTCATAATCCGCATGTATCAGATTCAGTCCTCCGGTCAACCCACTTAATCCTGCTGCGTCTGTGCGCTCTTTGAACCCACCATCCCCATTATTTTCAAAATATCGAAGTGGATCTCGTAATCCCCAAGAAGAGACCATGAGATCCAACCAGCCATCGCCGGATAAATCCTCTAGAACTACACCGCCAGAGAGACCCGTTACATCTACCCCCAAGATCGGGGCCACATCACTGAACCTTCGGATCCCAGTCCGACTGTGAGAAGATATCATAGGAATACGCCATTGAGGATCAATTCCTTCTGGGTAACTCCCCAGAGTCATATGTGCTAAGTTGAGTAACCACAATGCGTTCAGATCATCAGGATCTTGGCGCAGGATTTGCTCATACCAGTAGAGGGCTTTTTCAGAGCCAACTCGTAGGGTATGCACACCCTCGGGCGTAATCGGGAACAGACATCTGGCGGCAGCGTGATTGATGAGACAGTTTTCCTGCTCCCCGATTCTGAGATAGCTCAGAGCGAGATGATCCATCACGGCTAAGTGCCAAGACGTATCGAACTCATCTGGAGATGTATTCAGGGATTCTAAGATTTCCTCAAATATTGTCACGGCTTCCATACTCTCGCCAGCACGCAAAAGCTCAGTACCAAGTGACGCCTTGTACTGGATACGATCAGATAAATTTACTGGCGTATTCATCATTCTCAGTTGTGAAGCACGTGCACGGTTTGCGTGAGCATTACGGCGGGGATCCTGATCGGTGGCATCCGCAATTGTATTCAATTCCTCTGCCATGTGCAATGTAGACTCTGGTACGGATGAAGTGCATGAAGAAAAAACCAGACAAACGGTGAGTATAATAAAACGAATCATTCGATTACTTACTGAACGAAAGTACGCTGCTTCTCCCCTCCAAATTCACTCGTACCGGCTCTTGTCCTGGCCAGGTGATTTCAATCGCAGTTGGAGGTATATCTCGTAATCCGAGAGTTGTTGAGGTTGCATTTTGTGACCAATATCCGGACCCCGCAGTAATTATTCGTGCCGGACCTCGAGTACTATCTGAGTAGACGATGTGCATTACAGCTCCAATCGCATCTGGGGGACGATTAAATTGAATGTAGATTCCATCCTGACTTGAAAGTTTGCGGTACAGGAGTGTTGGACCGTTATGTTGGGCAAAGGCAATCTCCTCCTGATGATCTCCATTAAAATCTCCGACCGAGACTGCCCTCCCCTCCCCATAAACTTTGAATCCAGAATGATCTGCCGGGGTAAACGTTCCGTCGCCATGACCGAGAAGAAGCAGGGCGCGCCCTGCATCCTGCCTCGGAGTTGATAGGGGATAAGCGAACCAGTTTTGGGACAGAAGAATATCCTCGTGTCCATCCAAATTCGCATCCAATACAGCTGGAGCAATGCCAGCACTGTACTGTGCCTCCGAGTGCAATGGATGACGTTCAAAGTGATCTCCCAGATTTAGAAAAAGACTTGTTGCATATTCACTGGTTTCAAGCTCCTGGGCAGGTCTACTCTGTGGAGGAATTAGCTCCGATACATCTACGATACTGAACTCTCTGTGCGAGCGAATACCCATATGAACTGGAGAAATAACCTGAACCAGATCCGTGAGTATTTGAGCTGGACGGTAAATCTCTGTTACTGGATCAAAGAATGATTGGAGGATATCCATTCTTCCATTCGCGTTAAGATCCCCATAATGTAGATAAACATGGGTATTGCGACCATATCGGTGATTCCATCCAGCATTTGATGCTATTATGTCCAATGCGCCATCTTCATTAAAATCACCAAGCGCGACTCCCTTCCACCAGCCCTTATGTGCGGCCAAACCGAGTAGTTCTGTCTGATCAATGAACCGATCTGCTTCCCCTTTGAATACCCGAACAGCCCCCCACTCAGTGGCAAGTACAAGATCACTATATCCATCACCATCCAGATCACCGAATACGCTACCATTTACGAGTCCTAATTGGCGCAATGGTTCACTAAATTCTACGCTGAGTCTGTAGGAACCCTCACGATTGAGATAGACACGACTATCTGCGGCACTGGGGTACTCACCGGGGATAAATTGTCCCCCTACGAATAGGTCAAGATCTCCGTCAAGATCCACATCCATTAAGGACAAGGGGCCTGGTGCACCGATGCCGAACGGAAGAATTTGATGTTGTATTTCTTTGGTATCCGGTGTGACGTCGAAAATATGGATCCAAGAAGAGTCTGGAAAACGTTCATAATTGGATTCTCCTATCATGATACGTGTGAGATTATTTTCAATTGGAACGGCAACCATACCTACTGCATCACCTTTCAAAAAATTAAGGATTGGCCTGCCATTCAGCCGAATCCTGTGACCTCTTCCGCCACCTTGAAGAAGTTCAAACTGGCCGTCATGATTGATATCTACAGCGACCAGAGCCGGTCCTTGCCGACTCAAGCGCCACGGTAGAAGAGGTTGAAGTGCAAAATCATCAAAATCAGATTCAATCAGCGGTTCAACTTTCTGATAGAGTTGATATAAGGGTTCTTGTTGAGGTACCTCCTGAGCATCGGATGGATCTATTCGACTGGGCTCCTCAATAATGTATAGTCTGTTCCCGCCGTCTACCTCAATTCTGGAATGGTACCCAAGCGGCCACATTACTTCTATCTGGCACGGGGGATGATCAACTGCAAACACAGCCATTAATTGGTTGGAAGACAGATAGCTACCTCCCGCAGAGATTTGTTTCATTTGTTGAGGTAGACCAGGGCACTGAACACGTATGGATGCTCCAACTGCCGAGGTATTCGGGGCGATGCCCTCTAACATCACGGCCAGACGTTGAGATCCTATGTTGTTACGATACACTCCGGGCGCTGCATTGAGCCGATTGGTTACAATATCAAGATCTCCGTCTCCATCTAGATCTCCCAATGCCATTCCATGTGCAATATCTGCAGTTTCGCCAAATCCCCACATTCCAGAGACATCTTCAAATGTGAGATCTGAGCGATTACGGAACGTGACATTTTTGAGTTTGAGGGGAGGGAACTCTAATAATAGCCTCCTGGCTGCTGTCCAAGAGGAAGCCTCTGCCATTCGGCGCTGTTCGTAAAGTTGTGCATCTAAATCCTGAACGTCATACAAATGTCCTGTTGTAATCAAGAGATCCTCCCAGCCATCAAGATCCACATCCATAAAACTTGTTGCCCAAGACCAGTCCGATGCAGCAACTCCAGCATACCAAGCTAACTCTGCGAACGTTGTATCTCCTCGGTTAACCATGAGTGTATTCTGCATCTCCTGAGGACGAAACGTGTCATCTCCCAAAGGTCCTTCAATGGGAATACGTGTGTTGCGCTGTCGTAGCCGCAAGGAATAATCACGGCTCAACATGTCCGTTGTGAAAAAATCAACGATCCCATCTTGATTCACATCCGAAAAATCCACAGACATTGTTGCATTGCTGGTCTTACGCAGTGCATGCCGAGGTGCACGTTGAAATCTGCCGCCTCCGAGCCCAATCCATAACTCATCAGGGCTGTCAAAATCGTTACAGACATATAAATCTGTGATCCCATCGCCTGTAATATCATGAAATTTCGCAGTGAGTGCCCAGTCTCTCGGGGTGGAGTTTAGTGGGTTGCCGCTCTCATCCAAAAACGAGCCACCGGTCCATGATACCTCGGAGAAATAGCCTGATCCATCATTGAGGTAAAACCCATCCGGTTCTGCGAGTTCACTGCGAATCACACGGCTGCCAACACTTTTAATTCTGTAATGCGTCAGAAAATCCTCTTTTGGTTGTAACCTATCACTACGCAATACTGTATCCCATGCAATGGCCTCGGGTGGTAAACTGTCCGCCAATGCAATCCGCTTATACCTAGCAATATAGGCATCAAGATCTCCGTCCTGATCCACATCAGCAAGGGTCACCGTGGTGCTCGCATAGGGTGAATTTAGACCAGATTCATCCGGAACCCGCTGAAACATGCCTGTACCCGAATTATGATAGACGGCGCCAGGCCCAAGGGGCATGGTTAGGAGCAAATCTAGATCATGATCCCCATCCAAATCAACCATCGTAACCCCTGATGTAGCTTGTGCAGTGGTATCTAAACCCGATTGGGCAGAAATATCCTCAAACTTCCAGTTGCCAAGGTTTCGGTAAAGAGCATCCGATGCCGCCAGACGGGCTACATATACATCTGGCATCCCATCTCCGGTCACATCGCCGATTGCGATTCCAGAACCATGCATCATATGCCGATTTTCAACGATTGAACGAAGAGACACCTGATTTTCTACGACGATTCCTGACCGCTGTGGGGTAATTTCTGTGAACCCTATCCTGGAACGACCTTTCACGTCCAACTCCTGATAGCGAAACCCCTCTCCTTGAACCCAGACATCTGATGAATCTATGCAACCCGACATGAAAAGTAGGAGGGGTATTCCAATGAAGCTGAAGATTCTGGTAAGCATGCGATGTGTTGGTAATCAGCGTGATGCATGCAGACTGCGACGGAAAGGATTCTCGGTACAGTCCTTAGGCATAAAAGATCTGGCTGATCAAATGAATTTCCAATACGGACGTGGTTTATTTGAAGTGATGTCAGAACTTTTCAATAGCTGATGTTGGTACTCCCTGCTGTGATACATGTGCAAATCTTAAAGAACCCATCCAATTCAGAAATCTCTGGTGTCAGATGAACACATACGAGTATCCTCCATCCCTAACGTAATTAGTATATCATTCATATTCTTGCACAGACGAGATTGGCAATGACGGTTGAGAATTGACGCGCCATAAGCCAACATTTTGGTTCTACCATAATTTGTGTGGAATAAGAACCATTTATGAACCAGAGGAATCTGTATAAATGTACATGATTCGTGTTGGAAAGGGGGACACCAAAACAGTCATCAAGGTTGCCGAGATATATCAGTGACATCTTACAAGAGCCTTTAATACGTTATAGCCTATACGATTGAACATCATCACAGAACGAATTAACGGTAAAATTCAAGAACTCAAAACGATTGAGAGAGGATACAGAATCTCTGCAATTTTCAGAAATGCGATTCTATTCCTCTTCGGAGGATTAGACCTCTACCCACAAGGTTCGTGCTAGAACCAATTTGGGAATTATACCATAGGCGTTTGATCTTGTCAGGCGGCATTGCAACAACTACAGTATATTAGCATATCCCCCTGACACCAAGGATATATAGCTGGTGTGACATGTCCGTACGCACTCTCCAATTCATCTGCCTCTTTGTCTCCATTCCTTGGGCAGCGTGTGCACCGTCGCCGTCTAATCCATCTGAGTTGCCCGCCGAAGTTGATTATAACTGGCATATCAAGCCGGTTCTATCCGATCGGTGTTACAAATGTCATGGCCCAGATGATCGGGCTCGTAAAGCAGATCTGAGACTTGATACTCAGGAGGGTGCCTATGGAGTTAGTAGAGACGACTCTACACGGTGGATCATTCTTCCAGGAAATGCCAATGCTAGCGTCTTGACTGAACATATATCCAGTGACGACCCCAGACGGCGAATGCCCCCGCCAGAAAGCAATCTGTCCTTGTCTGATCATGAGATTTCTCTCATTCGGAAATGGATTAATCAGGGAGCCACTTGGAAACCACACTGGGCATTCATTCCCCCCACAGCAAAAATTCCTCCCAATGTGCGGACCAAGTCATGGGGGCGTGATCCCCTAGATTCATTCGTGTTGAACAAAATTGAGGCGGCGGGGCTATCCCCTTCAAAGGAAGCAAAAAGAAGTGAACTTCTTCGCCGCGTCACTTTTGATCTGACAGGTCTGCCACCAACGATTCATGAATTAGATGCCTTTCTGGAGGATGCTAACCCTAATGCTTACGAGCGTGTGGTAGACGAACTTCTGACTCGGCCATCTTATGGAGAGCGTATGGCCTCCATGTGGCTAGATATTGCCCGCTATGCAGATACGCATGGATATCAGGATGACCGTCCACGGACAATGTGGCCTTGGCGCGACTGGGTTGTGCGTGCATTCAACCAGAACCTTCCCTATGATGACTTCGTGACCTGGCAAATCGCCGGTGACTTGCTCCCCGATGCCACATTTGAGCAACGTCTGGCAACCGGATTTAATCGAAATCATGCCATCACACAAGAAGGAGGTGTAGTCGCGGAGGAATATCTGACTGAGTACGCAGCCGATCGTACCAATACGACTGCCACCGCATTCTTAGGACTCACCATGGAATGTGCACGATGCCACGATCACAAGTATGATCCGATTCTACAAGAAGAATACTATGGCATGTTTGCCTTCTTCAACGGGATAGACGAACAGGCACAAATTAGTTACTTTGATCTCGCACCAAAGCCATCCATCCGTCTGGAAGATCCTGATCTGGAAACACGGATCCTTCAAACCAACGCAAGCATTGACTCCCTTGAACAAGTGATTCGATCATGGCCCCAAATTATGCCATCCAGTACCTGGATGCCAGCACCTGCCATCACAATCGAATCAGGCCTCCTGACCTATCTTCCACTAGACAGCTTGAAAAATCTTGTTTCGCCTGCCGATCAAGGTCGTGATGGCCTCGCGAATAGCGGGCTTGAAGATGTGCTTGATTCACCCCAAGTGATTAAAGGAAAACGCAATGGTGCACTGGCCTTTAATGGGCAAATTTTCCTGAACCTCGGTCCTGACGCAGACTTTGAGTGGTATAATCGGTTCTCTCTTAGCACATGGCTTTTTGTCCAGCATCAGTCAAAACATGTTGCCCTTCTTTCCAAACGAAACGGAGAACAAAAACGCAGTGGCTACGATCTAATCTTGGCAACAGATGACCGACTCCAGCTCCGGCTCATTCACGACCTCGAGCATCAAATCTCTGTCGCCTCTACCCACCCAGTTCCTTCAAACACTTGGGTACATATTGCAGCGACCTATGACGGAAGCGGGCGGGCAGATGGTATTCACCTGTATATCGATGGGATTCAGAGCGATGTACGTATTCTTGATGATACACTGCGGCGCAAAAGCATCCTGAATGGAAATGGACTACTGGCTGGTCACTGGACTCCAAGGAACCAAACGTTAGATGAGATTGAAGGAATGACTGGTGGTGCTCTGGATGATCTGCGGATCCATACCCGAGTATTGAGCGATACAGAAATCGCTTACTTGGCAGAGCAATCATTACTTCCTAACCGTGCCGACCATTATCAAACGCATCATGATTCCGAATTCCAATCGGCGATTATAGTTTTGGATAGCTTGCGCCGCCGAGTCAGACAAATTCCTAATGTGATGATCATGGAAGAGATATCCTCTCCACGCTTCGCATATGTCTTGGACCGGGGTGCTTATGACGCTCCCCTAGATTCTGTTTCTCCAGATGTCCCGTCTGCCATCCTGCCGTACTCCGAGGATTTTCCGAGCAATCGATTAGGTCTGGCTCAGTGGTTGACTCATAAAGATAACCCTTGACCGCCCGCGTCGCAGTAAATCGTTTTTGGCAATTGTTTTTCGGAAAAGGATTGGTGCATACTCCAGAGGATTTTGGGAATCAGGGCGCATTACCCTCTCATCCAGCGCTACTTGATTACTTGGCTAACGACTTCATTGAATCTAACTATGATATCAAAAAACTCGTCAAGCGGATCGTTCTGTCTTCTACTTACCGACAGAGTAGCCATCTATCACAAAAACTGCTACAACATGATCCAGAAAATCTGTTCTTAGCTCGTGCACCTCGGAAACGGTTATCCGCCGAGATGATACGGGATAATGCCCTATATGTGAGTGGGCTTCTCAATCCAGAGGTAGGTGGTGAGCCCGTTCGTCCCTATCAGCCCAAGGGTCTATGGAAAGCTCTCGCAAATCAGATTGGAGAAAATCGCTATCGTCCCGGTCCAGATCTGCACCGTCGTAGCCTATACACGTATTGGAAACGTACGATTCCCCCTCCAGCTATGCTTACTTTTGATGCACCCGATCGCTCAGTCTGTACCGTGGAACGACAGACTACCGCTACTCCTCTCCAATCTCTGGTACTTTTGAACGATCCTCAATACGTGGAAGCGTCTCGTGCTCTGGCATCCCGTGTTTTGTCTGAAAAATCATCAAACCAGCGAAAACAGGTTGAGTCGGCATTCCGTTGGCTAACGTCCAGGACAGCTGATCCAACAGAATTGGATGCGTTGATCGCCCTACTGAACGAACAAATCATAGAATTTGAACAGGATCCTGCCAGTGCACAGGAGTTGGTTTCTGTTGGGATCCACCCTATCAGGAAAAATTCTAAAATTAGACAACTGGCGGCCATGACCGTTGTGACCAGTATGATCATGAATTTGGACGAAGCCCAACATCGATGACAGATCCACTTTATGATGCCGGATGTCAGATGAACCGTCGGCATTTCTTTTCGAAACTCAGTCTGGGAATCGGTGGTGCTGCCCTTGCCTCCCTGATGGGCTGTGCACATCCATCAGACAAACTCTCCACCGGAAAAGCCCTTCAAGGAGTTCTGCACTCTCCTCACCTTGCACCTAAGGCGCGTAGAGTAATTTATCTCTTCCAAAGCGGTGGGCCCTCCCAACTTGAACTCTTTGATTATAAGCCTACTCTAAAGCTTCGGCGCGGTCAGGATCTGCCGGAATCAATACGAATGGGACAGCGACTGACTGGCATGACGGCCGATCAAAACTCTCTGCCCTTGGCTCCCACACTCTACCCATTTGCTCAGCATGGAAGTAGCGGTGCATGGATGAGTAACTTGCTCCCGTATACCTCAAAGATTGCTGATGACCTCTGCATCGTGAGATCCATGTATACTGAGGCGATCAATCACGATCCCGCGATCACATTTTTTCAGACGGGCTCCCAGCAGCCTGGTCGTCCAAGCATGGGCGCTTGGTTGAGTTATGGTTTGGGAAGTGCCAATGAAGATCTTCCGACCTTTTGCGTTCTCCTGTCTCGTGGACTCCAACGGCCGCAGCCAATCTATTCCCGACTTTGGGGGAACGGATTTCTGGCTGCTCTTCATCAAGGCGTTCAGTTTCGTTCCAGTGGTGACCCGGTATTGTATCTTAATAATCCTCCTGGACTCGGCTCTGACGATCGTCGCAGCATGCTCAGGCAGCTGGCCCACTTAAATGAGATGCACTATCAAAGAAGTGGGGATCCGGCAATTCAGTCGCGTATAGCCCAGTATGAAATGGCGTATCGAATGCAAACCTCAATACCGGATGTCACGGACCTTTCTGACGAACCGGAATCTACATTTGAACTCTATGGCGAGGCTGCACGTACCCCTGGGTCCTATGCTGCGAACTGTCTTCTGGCGCGACGATTGGCGGAACGGGATGTGCGGTTCATCCAGCTCTACCATATGGGATGGGATCAGCATGGAAATCTTCCTCAAGATATTGCACTGCAATGCAAAGATACCGATCAGCCATCCGCCGCACTGGTCATGGACTTAAAACAACGTGGACTGCTAGATGATACATTGGTAATCTGGGGCGGTGAGTTCGGACGTACCAACTATTCCCAGGGGATACTTACAGAAACAAACTACGGGAGAGATCATCACCCAAGATGTTTTACAATCTGGATGGCTGGAGGAGGGGTCAAGCCAGGGATCACCTATGGAGCAACGGATGAACTTGGATATAATATTACTGAGAATCCTGTTCATGTTCATGACTTTCAGGCGACGGTTCTCCATCTCTTAGGGATTGATCATGAGCAACTCATTTTCCGACATCAAGGACGAAGATTTCGATTGACAGATGTACACGGTCATGTGGTTCAGGATCTACTTGCGTAGATGTAAACTCGGCACAGTTTGCCTTCTTCTGTTGACTACGCTTGGGTGTAGCCGCACATCCGGCCCTAAGAATGCGATGCTGCCAGAGACAGTGGATTATAATTTCCATATCCGTCCGATCCTCTCCGATCGTTGTTATGCGTGTCACGGCCCCGATGCCAATGCACGGCAAGCGGATCTCCGTCTGGATGAAGAGACCGCTTCTAAGCAGAAACGGCTGACTTCGGGTGGATTTGCAATCGTACCGGGAAATGCTAGAAAGAGTCAACTTGTCACCCGCATTCGTTCTTTGGATCCCGATGTGAAAATGCCACCCCCGGAATCCAACCTCTCACTGTCCAATCACGAGATTGCACTGATTGCCAAATGGATTGATCAGGGGGCCAAATGGAAACCCCACTGGAGCTTCCTACCGCCTGTCAACCCTCCCCTTCCCGATGTAGTCCAATCCGACTGGCCAATCAATGACATTGACTACTTCGTCCTTTCTGAACTTGAACAAAAGAAGTTGACTCCAGCCCCAATGGCCGACCGAGGTACAATTCTTCGACGTGTCACATTTGACTTGACCGGGCTTCCTCCGACACTGGAGGAGTTGGATCGTTTCCTTGCAGACACCACCTCCCATGCTTATGAGACTGTCGTTGATCGTCTACTTGATTCGCCCGCGTACGGGGAGCATATAGCAGCAAGTTGGCTTGATATTGCCAGATATGCGGATACGCACGGCTACCAAAATGATCGAGACAGATACGTCTGGCCTTGGCGAGACTGGATCATCAACGCCTATAACCGGAATCTACCCTTCAATGAATTCGGCACACTACAGCTTGCAGGTGACCTTTTGCCAGATGCCACAATGGAACAGCGACTAGCGACCACCTTCAACCGCAATCATCGGCAAACCAATGAAGGTGGTAGTATTGACGAAGAATTTCGGACCGAGTACATAGCGGATCGTGTCAATACGTTTGGAACCGCTTTCATGGGGCTAACGCTTGAGTGTGCCAGATGCCATGATCATAAATATGATCCGATCACCCAAAATAATTACTATGGACTCTTCAGCTTTTTCAATAATATTGATGAGGCTGGGCAGACGAGTCACTTCACAAATGCGGTACCTGTCCCTGCTCTTGATCTGCCTTTACCACACCAGCAAGAGGAACTTGAATCCCTTGCACTTCAAATCAGATCCGCCGAACGTGCAATTGATGATTTAGCAAAAGTTGCAAAAAAGGACTTTGATTCTTGGAATCATTTACCCCTTTCTGCTTCTCCACCCATACCGATCCTGGACTGTTCATTTGAGCAGTTGAATGGGCAAATACTCCCATGCAGTGGACGGATGAATGGTACTGCCGTATTCTCGCCATCTGTGGTAGCTGGTCGGTCGGGGAATGCAATGGCCTTTGATGGAGAAAGTGGTTTTATATTTCCAGAGTTGGGGAATTTTCGGCGAACAGATCCTTTTTCCCTCAGCCTATGGATTCATCCGGGTGAGGAGACCGGAATGATCATTCACCGGACTCATGCTGCGTTGGATGCCGGGAGTCGCGGCTGGGAGCTTGCCCTCCAGAACGGTCACCTTATTGCACAATTGGCCCATATGTGGCCAGAAAATTCTCTTCGTATAAAAACCAAAGCCTCCGTCCCAATGCAGGAATGGTCTCATATCGCGGTGACCTATGATGGATCTAGTCGTAGTTCCGGTCTTCAACTTTATCTCAATGGGCTTCCTGCTGATGTTGAAGTGATCCGGGATGGTCTGACACGATCCATCACATACAAAGATATGGATGTGCCCTTACAAGTTGGCTACCGGTTCCGGGATAGCGGGTTACGCGGAGGAGCGATGGATGACCTTCTACTCTTTGATCAAATGCTCTATGGCTTTGAGGTTGCTCATCTGGCGGGTAATCAGGATGTAGCTTTGGATCCAGAGGATCTATTCCAATGGCATCTTGCTCATGAAGTCATTCCGTGGCAGCGCGCACATCATCATCTTCAAAGTCTCCGAGACAAAGAGAATGATCTCCTTGAAGATATCCCCGAGATCATGGTGATGGAAGAGATGGATATGCCGCAGCAGGCCTACATACTGAACCGCGGTCAGTATGATGCAAAGGGGCAACCGGTTGCCCCTCACACGCCTGAAGCGATCCTACCGTTTCCTGATCCTCTTCCCAAAAACCGTCTTGGGCTGGCCGAATGGCTTTTCAGCCCTGAACATCCCCTTACTGCTCGCGTCGCAGTAAACCGATATTGGCAGAAATACTTTGGAACTGGAATCGTAGCTACTCCCGAGGATTTTGGCTTTCAGGGAGCACTACCAACATTTCCTGCCCTCCTTGATTATCTTGCTACGACCTTCATTGCTTCGGATTGGGATATTAAGGCAATGCAACGCCTGATTGTTACTAGTGCGACTTATCGGCAAGACTCTGAACCAGCACCTGCTCTTCTGGAACTTGATCCAGACAACGAGTTACTGGCGCGCGGACCCCGACTTCGTCTGCGTGCAGAAATGATTCGAGACCAAGCACTCGCTGTCAGTGGATTGCTTGACCGAAAAATTGGAGGCCCTCCCGTCAAACCATACCAACCTGAGGGACTTTGGGAAGAAAAGTCTGGGACTCCCTATGATCAGGGTTCGGGCAGTGACCTGTACCGGCGTACACTCTATACCTTTTTCAAGCGTACGTCCCCACCTCCTTCTCTAATTACCTTTGACATGCCGACACGTGCCCAATGCATTCTGCGTCGCCAGAGAACTACAACTCCAATGCAAGCCTTGGTCTTACTGAATGATCCTCAATATGTAGAAGCTGCCCGTCACTTAGCCGAGCGCATGCTCCAAATGGATGGGCTTGAAGCTCAAATTCAACTTGGTTTCCGTGCGCTGACAGGACGGCGACCAACGCTATCCGAATTGGAAACCCTTACTGCACTCTATGCCGACCAAGTCCAGATGTTTTCCCAAAATCCTGAGGAAACCTTATACTTTCTTGACACGGGAGCCTCGCCTGTGAATGCCAATCTCAACCCTGTACATTGGGCCGCAATGACGATGGTTGTAAATGCACTTTTCTCTTTTGACGAGTCTTTGGAGACGTACTGATGCACGAATGTTCGAACTATAATTCTGTGAGTTCCAGACGACAATTTCTGGAACGGTTAGGAATGGGATTAGGAGGATTTGCCCTTTCCTCTCTACTCAATCCGGCGCTTGCTTCCAATCAACAGCGCGTCCCTCGCGCCAAGCGCATTATCTACCTCTTTCAGAGTGGTGGACCCTCACAATTTGAGTTGTTTGATTATAAGCCCAAGGTGAATGCCATGCACGGGCAAGAACTGCCTGAATCTGTACGAAAAGGACAACGATTAACCGGAATGACTGGCTTCCAGAATTCCCTTCCTCTGGCTCGCTCCCACTTTGGGTTCGCTCAGCACGGAGAAAGCGGTGCTTGGGTTAGTGAATTAATGCCCTACACAGCTAAGGTGGTAGATGAGTTATGCTTCGTCAAATCCATGCATACCGAAGCAATTAATCATGATCCAGCCATTACGTTTTTTCTTACGGGATCTCAGGTTGCTGGTCGCCCGTCTCTCGGATCTTGGCTCAGTTACGGACTTGGATCAGAAAATGAAAACCTACCAGCGTTCTGTGTGCTGATCACCAAGGATAAATCGGGGCAGCCCCTATATGCTCGCTTATGGGGAAATGGATTTTTGCCCTCCGAGCATCAAGGTGTGCAATTTAGAAGTGGACCAGATCCCGTGCTTTACTTACGGGATCCCGATGGACTCTTACCCGAACAGCGTCGTATGCAACTTGATCGACTGCGGGAGTTACATTCCCTCAAGGAAGGAACTCCCCATTGGGAACGTATTGAGTCGCGGATTGTCCAATATGAAATGGCTTATCGGATGCAGACATCTATCCCAGAAGTCATGGATCTTTCTGATGAACCAGAACACATCTTCAACCTCTATGGCCCTGATGCAAAAGAGCCTGGTACGTTTGCTGCCAATTGTCTCCTTGCCCGACGGCTGGCTGAGCGAGGGGTTCGCTTTATTCAACTTTTTCACCAAGGTTGGGACCACCACGGTGGTCTACCCTCCGGTATCCAAACCCAAGCAAAAGAAACAGATCAACCCTCTGCGGCCTTAGTTATGGACCTGAAGCAGCGCGGGATGCTGGATAATACGCTGGTCATTTGGGGTGGAGAGTTTGGACGTACGAACTACTGCCAAGGACGTCTAACGGATACTGACTATGGGCGAGACCATCACCCCAGATGCTTCTCCATGTGGATGGCTGGTGGGGGGATTCGTTCAGGGACTAACCATGGAGAGACGGATGAGCTTGGATACAACATTGTAAAAGATCCGGTACATGTACATGATTTACAGGCAACCCTATTGTATCTTCTAGGGATTAACCATGAGCAACTCACGTTCAAATATCAAGGGCGTCGCTTTCGTCTGACAGATGTTCATGGAACCGTGATGACCTCTCTGATCGCATGAAAAATTCTGAACTCTTCACTACATCTCTGATCAGTATCATCATCCTTTTGGTAGGCTGTCAATCAAGCCCCCAGATCAGCTTTAATGATCATGTCCGTCCAATCCTGAATGAGCGGTGTGTGAATTGTCATGGAGGAATTCGGCGACAGGGGGACCTAAGTTTACTTTTCCGCCATGAAGCGCTCTCAACAGCGGAATCCGGCCTCCCTGCCATTGTTCCTTTCAAACCCGCCCAAAGCGAACTCCTACGACGCGTCATGCTCACCGATTCCACGCACCGAATGCCCAAAGATGGTGCTCCGCTTACTTCGGAGGAAATCCAAACTCTGGAATCCTGGATTGAGCAAGGTGCTCTCTGGGAAGATCACTGGGCGTATGTGGCGCCCAGGCGCCCTCCACTACCCGATGTATCCGATCTCAACTGGGTTCGGCAGCCCATGGATCATTTTGTCCTTGCGGAGCTAGATCGTTCTGGTTTAACCCCTCAGACGGAGGCTGACTGTCCTGTACTGGTACGAAGAGTTACTCTGGATCTCATTGGTCTGCCACCAACGCCCAAAGATGTGAGTCAGATCTGCATCAACGGAGAACGCTCCTACGAATCCTATGTGGATTCAATTTTGTCCTCACCTAGTTATGGCGAACGTTGGGCAGCAATGTGGTTAGATCTTGCAAGGTATGCTGATTCTCAGGGTTACGAGAAGGATATTGGTCGAACGATTTGGCGCTATAGGGACTGGCTGATCCGGGCCTTCAATGAAGATATGCCCTTTGACCAGTTCACGATTGAGCAGTTAGCTGGAGATTTGCTTCCGGATGCCACGGAAAGTCAATTGATTGCGACTGCCTTTCATCGCAATACGATGACGAATACCGAGGGAGGTACGGATAATGAGGAATTTCGCGTTGCGGCTGTCGTGGATCGGGTGAATACGACTTGGGAGGTATGGCAAGGGACCACCTTTGCATGTGCGCAATGTCACGGACATCCATATGACCCATTTGTTCATGAGGAGTACTTTGAGTTCTTTGCATTTTTTAATAGTACAGCAGATCGTGATCTTGATAGTGAGTTCCCCACGCTTCCCTTGTTTGAGGATGAACAAGCCTCCCAAGGACATGCACTGATTGACGAAATCAATCAACTTGATGACGCCATCCTTTCCAGGGTACGCTCAGATTCACTGGCTGCTTCCCGTCGGGCATGGGAATCAACCATTCACCAACCCGAAGTTATTGGGCGTGTCCCACTGATGGAGCAGAATGAGGTCAAGCGTGTGGTCGCTATCCAGGAAGACGAACGGGGAGATGCACAACGCTGGACACTGGATCATGCATACGCGAATGTGAGTGATGACCCGATCCTCTTACGTCTCCAGTCCGAAAAAGCCGTAAAGGAGAAGGAACTACAAGCGTTGAACCCAATCCATACTCCCATCATGAAAGAGCTTCCGTTTCAGCGCCAGACTCACATCATGGAGCGAGGAAGTTTTCTGCTGAAAGGGGACTTGGTTGAGCCAGACACTCCGGATGCCCTCCCCCCTCTGGCACTGGATTCCCCTCCCAATCGTCTTGGAATGGCGCAATGGTTAGTCAGTGGAGAGAACCCTCTCACCGCACGAGTAACCGTGAACCGTTTTTGGGAACAATTATTCGGAATCGGTCTTGTTGAATCATTGGAAGATTTTGGAACACAGGGGCTGAAACGTTCAAACCCTGAACTCCTGGATTTTCTTGCCGTCAGCTTTGTGGACGATCATTCATGGAAAATCAAGCCCTTCCTGCGTTCCATCGTACTTTCTGCCACGTATCGCCAATCCTCCCATGTCACTGACGAATTATTGGAGTTGGATCCCCGCAATCGGTTACTGGCTCGGGGGCCACGTTTCCGACTGAGCGCGGAGCAAATCCGGGATCAGTCTCTACGGGTGAGCGGTCTTTTAAGCCAACGAATGTATGGCCCTAGTGTGATGCCTCCCCAGCCGGAAGGGCTTTGGAACAATCCTTATGATAGCCGTCAGTGGGAAATCAGTGATGGGGAGGACCGCTATCGCCGTGCAATCTATACTTATTGGAGACGCACCGTCCCCTATCCATCTATGGCAACGTTTGATAGCCCGAGTCGGGAATTTTGTTTGTCCCGACGCATCCGAACCAATACTCCGTTGCAGGCGCTGGTATCTCTGAATGATCCTGTTTTCGTTGAAGCTGCGCGGGGATTGGCCCAGAAAATGATCCACTCTGAACATCCTGTCGCTGCCGGGTATACGTACGCCTTCGGTAGAGAGCCAGATAGCATTACGCTTGAAATTCTTACCTCCCTCTATGGTGATGCGCTTAGTCATTATGCTGAAGGAGTGGAGGATACTGCCTTTATGACTGGTCAGGCTGGTTCCTCAGAACTTGCCGCCTTGGTCATTGTCGCGAACACCATCCTGAACCTTGACCAGTTCCTCATGAAAGAATAGATGGATTTGTAGATGTCATATAGATCAACTCAGCAACTGTAACCGAATGAAGCTTGCCAAAGAAGCCCGTCATGCTCATCTTCGTCATGTCACTCGGCGCCACTTCCTAAAATCAGCAAGTGCAGGTCTCGGAGCAATCGCATTTGCCTCGCTTGGATCAGGCCAGCCCTCTCTCTCGGATCCACTGACTGTTCGCGATCCCCACTATGCACCTCGTGCCAAGCGAGTCATCTTCCTGCATATGGCAGGTGGGCCATCCTCGCTGGAATTATTTGATTATAAGCCTGAGTTAGCCCGCTTGCATGGACAGGACTGTCCCCCATCCCTTCTGGAAGGTAAGCGTTTCGCGTTTATACGTGGTATCCCGAAGATGTTGGGGCCGCAGGCATCTTTCCATCAGCATGGTGAGTCAGGAGCATGGATTTCTAATCATTTGCCGCATCTGGGACATGTGGCGGACAAGGTGGCCTTCCTTAAGGCCATGCATACTGACGAATTCAACCATGCCCCTGCGCAGCTACTGGTTCATACTGGGAGTCCACGCCTTGGCCGGCCCAGTATGGGGTCCTGGGTCACCTATGGCCTTGGTTCAGAGAATGCAGATCTACCTGCATTTGTTGTACTTCTCTCTGGCGGAGTTGCACCGGATGCTGGCGCAAGTGTGTATGGGAGTGGATTTCTTCCGACTGTGTATCAAGGTGTGCAATGTCGGACAAAAGGAGACCCCGTCCTATTTCTTGCAGACCCACCTGGGATTTCCCGTGATCTTCGGCGTGAGTCCATCAATGCAATTAACACGATCAACCGTCAGCAACATGAGGAAGTTGGGGATCCCGAGATCCTCACTCGGATCGCACAATATGAGATGGCTTTCCGAATGCAAACATCGGTTCCCGAAGCCATGGACATCAGCCGTGAACCAGAGTACATCCATGAGCTTTATGGTACGCAACCAGGAGAGACTGCATTTAGTAATAATTGTCTTCTGGCACGACGCCTTGTGGAGCGTGGAGTCCGGTTTGTTCAGTTATTTCACTGGGGTTGGGACACCCATGGGACTGCTGAGGGGGGATCTCTGAACGGAGGGTTCCTGGAGCGCTGCAAAGAAACAGACCGTCCTATTGCTGCGCTATTGAATGACCTTGAGCAGCGCGGTCTACTGGAAGATACGTTGGTGATCTGGGGCGGTGAATTTGGACGGACGCCAATGCTAGAGAATCGTACTGGATCCGATAATCCTTTCCTTGGCAGAGATCATCATAGTGATGCCTATACTATGTGGATGGCGGGTGGTGGTGTGAAGGGTGGCATGACTCACGGAGAGACGGATGAGATCGGGTACAGTGCGGTCAGTGGCCGCGTACATGTTCATGACCTTCAGGCTACCATCTTGCACCTGCTTGGATTTGATCATCGCCGGCTGACCTATCCTTTTCAGGGGAGGGATTTCCGTCTCACCGATGTGCACGGGCATGTGGTCCATGAAGTCTTGGCGTAAGGCGGACCAAATGAAACAATCCTTGATATGGCTATGTCTGGGGCTTGGGTTTGTGATCCTTATGCTCATCATGGTGCCTGGAGGGGGGCGCCCCAGCGACTTTACGTTATTCCTGGGGAGATTTCATCCTCTTGTCGTTCATCTCCCAATTGGGATCCTTTTGGTTGCTGTGATCCTAGAATTACTTTCCCGCAAACCCTCGCTCCGGGGACGCTATGATACCGGAATTACCGCACTCTTGTATATTGGAGTTTGGAGTTC
Organism: Rhodothermales bacterium; assembly: GCA_965209015.1. Taxonomy (GTDB): domain Bacteria; phylum Bacteroidota; class Rhodothermia; order Rhodothermales; family Bin80; genus Bin80. The sequence goes on from OZ242367.1 coordinate 2,666,020, forward strand.
AATCTTTGCCGTAGTGGCTGGGCTATACCTTGCGCAGGGAGGCGGGTATGCAGCAAATGAGTTGCTCTGGCATAAGCGGATGGGGATCATGGTTGTTCTGTTTTCATCGCTGGCATACCTGTATAAAGCTTGGCCAAGCCTCTCGGTGCGTTGGCTGGGACGCTGGGAATCCCATGTCTACGGAATCGTGTTAGGATTCATGTTACTCATGTTAACTTTGGCTGGACATCTCGGCGGAGTTCTGACACATGGTTCCGACTATTTATCCCGCTATATGCCCGACGGGCTGCGTCAGATTGCTGGACTTCCTAAGAAGGCTGAGATTGGACGTCTTCAACTTGAAAACCCTTCCGAGACAACCGTCTATGCCGCATTGATCGCACCCATTTTTGAATCCAGATGTGTTGCATGTCATGATGCAAATGTCCAGCGAGGTGGTTTGCGTCTGGATACTCCTGAGTTTATCCGCATCGGTGGAGACAGCGGTCCTTCCATTGTTGCAGGCCGCGCGGAGGAGAGCGAACTAATTCACCGCATCTGGCTACCGGTGAGTTCAGATGAGCATATGCCTCCGATCGAAAGCCCCCAACTCTCAATTGCAGAGGCCGAACTGTTGCAGTGGTGGATTGATGCTGGGGCTTCATTTGATGAGCTCTTACCTGACGCAGAATGGTCATTTGCCACGCAAATGATTGTGGATGGTATGGGTTTGGGAGAGATCAAAGCTGGTATTTTTGCCTTAGATACTCCCCCACCTGATTCACTGGATGTTGTTCAACTGGCCAGCCTTGGGCTATCGGTTACTCCGCTGGCCGCAAGTGAACCCTATCTTCAAGTGCGCTGTGCTGATCCACCTGTCTGCGCGAACTCGGGAGCACTTCAGGAATCACTCCAGCGTTTGTCTTCAAATATTACTTGGCTTGACCTTGGTCGCTCTCAGATCGGAGATGGCTTGATGGAGGTCATTGGGGATCTGCCCCATCTCACTCGTCTCTACTTGCAACAAACTTCTGTAACAGATACTGGTCTGACCTATCTGGGCAATCTGGAGTACCTTGAATATCTGAACCTTTATGGGACAGCGGTTTCTGACTCTGGATTGGTCCATCTTGAAACTCTTCCCGTATTGAAGTCACTCTACTTGTGGCAGACCAGCACCACCGACGAGGGTGTAGAACGCCTTCAATCTGCTCTACCTGAGTTGTACATCAATACGGGTGCAAGTTTGATTCCGATCCAACCAGACTCAACTAGCTCATGAATTTATCAGGGAATCTGGTCAGCTTACGATCTATTTGGTTGACGACCAGATTTCCCAAGTATGCTGTCCGATTAGATTCGTAGGTTGAACACAGAATCTGGCCATTGTAGCACACACATCAACAAGATCTTTTGAGACTGTACTGGACTATCGCCAACTGGCTGATCAAGAAAACTGTTATGCCGGCGGTTCATGGTTCACCAATGGGGATTCTGATAAATCTGCCAGACATTCCGAGATATTTTAGGCACGCAATTATGGAGAGACTCATGTGAAAGATCGCATCAAGTGGAATCATGTATGTCCAGAGATAGAATTCATTGGTGATATTTCCTTGAAAATTTTCTCTTCTCTGTACGGATCGAGCTTGAAGATTCTCATTTAAGATTACCGATCTATTGAAAGAGAAACGATAGTTTCCCAAAATTCATTATCTTCTTCAGCTTAACTAACTCTCTATAACATGATATACCGAATTTTGCCCCCCCATTTTTTAGCTTAGTAGCTATTCTTCTTCTATCTTCTCCTGTTTCTGCCTTTGCTCAGGACAGTAATACCGATCTGTTTCTCCAATATCAATCTCAAAAAAAGAGCGAAGCTGCGGCTTTCCTTTTGGAACTAGTAATTCCGGTCGTCGGCCATGCTTATGCTGGTGATGCACGTGCAGGTCTTACTCCGGCCCTCGTATCTGGAGCTGGCCTTGTGGGAATGATCGTGGGGTTAAACCTATCCGTAACTGACTGTGAGACTCTTTCGGGATTTGAGTTTTGTACAACTTCGGTAAATGGTACAGTCTTTACCCTTGGTTTCTTAGCCTATCTAGGAGGGCGGACCTGGGGAGTCGTCTCCACGTTTGACACGGTGAGGCGTTTCAATCGGGATTTAGAAAGACGTCTTGGTATTTCGCTTGAGCGTGTTGATCCCATCATAAAGCCTTCTCCGCATGGCGTATCAGTTGGCCTGTCCGTCCGACTCGGAAAGTGATGAATCACGACTCGTCCGAACGATTTCGGATTTGAGCTTCAGATTCTGAACCACACCTTAATCTTTGCGGGATGCCCCCAGAGTTGGATCAACCTATGTCAGGTTGGTCCCTCTGGGTGCGACTGCCACTGGATATCCTGAATAACCATTGCTTACTGGCAGAGTCTCTTGGGGAACGCTTCTTCCCGTTGAACAACTCTCGCATAGACATCGTAATTTGCTTTCAGGAGTTTCCCGAGCCAACGACTTTGATCAAGAAGCCTTTATCGGTCACCGCACTCAAAAGATGTCTGATCTGCAGATGAAAATCCCCCTCTCTCCATTACCAGCTACTCGCTTTCCACCAAGGTGATGAAACCAGACGGAACGGCAGTGCGGGAGGTTGACGCGCCACTTGGCCATGTCACGACCAGAGAATCTACAACATCTGACGATCCCAATCCAAAGAGCGGCCACCTTTGACTTTGGGAAAGGTAACTTCCGCCGACTCGTACATAGCGTTCAAGCCACTGTCCATTCGCCTTCACCCTTACTTGACTGCCCACTGCATCACGATTACTCTCGGAACCAACCAGTTTGACCGTCAATGAGTTCCCACCTTGTGTATCGTTACGCCATAGATGGGCTGCCCCTCCATTCTCGGTGATCAGCAGATCTACATCACCATCCTGATCATAGTCTGCCCATGCCGCTGCTCTGGCGACCATGAATTGCGAAAGAACACCGACTGGCTCCTGCTCAGTAAATTGACCATCGCCATCATTCACATAGAGTTGCGTTCGCTGTCGAAAAGATACGCCTTCTTCAACCTCTCCAATATCTTCGGTAATATGACCGTTCGCGGTCAGTAAATCTAAATCAGTATCCAAGTCCAGGTCTCCCAGCAATAGCCCGAAGGTCAAAGTGGGTAGGCTTGGACGTCCAATCTGGGAAACAGCGGCCCGCTCCGCGAAAATCCCATTCCCTACATGCCGATAAACGCCGACCATTTCACCTGAAAAGTGACCGATAAATACCGTCTCTCGACCTGTCTGATCTACCACGCCAATATCTATTCCCATGCCGGCACGTGCCCGCCCATTCCCATCAAATGCAATTCCACTGACAATCCCCTTCTCCACGAATGTACCATCTCCCTGATTTTGAAAAAGAAGATCCCGCTGCGTATCATTCGCTACGACGAGGTCTGGCCATCCATCTTGATTATAATCCAAACTCGCAGCACCAAGTGTCTTCCCTGGTAAATTCACGAAATTTTCTGACTGTTCTTCAAATGTGCCATCTCCCAAGTTCCGATAGAAGCGACTGGTAATCCCTTCATATTGCTCGGGGGTACAATAGGACTTCGTATCTCCGACCCGAGTACAGAATATATCATCCTCGGGAGTCCAGTGAACATAATTTCCGACATATAAATCTAACCAACCATCCAGATCTGCATCCATAAATACACTTGCCGTACTCCATTCTCGAATCTGTCCGAGCCCCGCCTCCTGACTGACTTCACGAAAAACTCCGTTCTCATTTTGTAGCAAAAGATTCTCGTATAACGCAGTTATAAACACATCCGTGTCGCCATCATTATCGTAATCCGCAGCGCTGATTCCAAATGCATAACCTTGAAGTGATTCAAGCCCTGCTTCCCGTGTAACATCTGTAAAATTTCCTTCTTCACTTCCCTGATACAAGCGAATCGGGGGTTGCGCCGGTGTACTTCCTGAAGGAAATACACTCCCCGCGATCAGTAGGATATCAAGAATTCCATCTGCATCATAATCCAAAAAGCCTCCCCCAGCCCCCATTGTTTCAGGAAACCATTTTTGTCCAAAAGCCCCAGTCTCATGCTGAAAATCTCCAAGACCAGCCGATACTGTGACATCAGAAAAAACAATCTGAGCCGATTCCTTCTCTTCTTCCAGAGATTTATTCTGATCCGTGGAGGATGGGCCACATCCTACATACATGAAACAGAGAACAAGTGCTCCAATGCGGGCAAATTGTATCTCGTACATCATCTTGAATTCATAAAAGATTGTGTCATTCCGTGACTCATATTACATAATGATGACATCTGACCGCAGTTATTAGACTCTGCGGTCTCCAAAGAGGTATAGGTCAGATCTAATTGTGACTGGAAGAAGTAGTCTGAACTGGGAGGATTCTCCCAGTCAGTAATGCCATACTCTGGAAAAGAAGTGTGTGCCGTTTGGTTCAGATTCACAGTTTTAATCAACTATTGGGTTGCATGATTCAGAAATGAGATAAATAGAAACTGTAAGTCTGTGCATGACCAGAGCAATCCAACATAGAGAAATTGAAGCCTAACCGTGTCTGTCTTATTGAAGAATCCAGCATAGCCCATGATCACTGTATATATAATATATATAGCTCCATGCAATCCATAATCACTTAGACACCGTTCTCCTCAGAGAGTTGATTATCATCATCTTACACTCTGAATATTTCAAATAGATTAGCTGATAACTGAATTCTTCAGCTTTTAATTGCAAGGAATGACTACCAGAAGAGCGCATATAGGGCTGCGGTGATCGCGAGGATTGCAAATGCGAGGATCGCAAATACGGGGTCCGTCTGGATGACCTTACGGCTCAAATGGATTGCCTTTTCGCTATCCTTTCCCTTGCCCTCTACCAATGAGATACCAATAATCAGGAGGGCTGAGATCACAAACACCCATCCCATCCGATCAAGAAATGGCATACTAGGTAGGATCCACTTCATCAAGGCAGAAAGGGGAATACTAAGAATAGCAGAGATCAGAGCTGCATTGGGAGTCGCTTTCTTCCAGAATAATCCCAGAACAAAAATCGCAAGTACACCTGGACTCACGAATCCGGTGTACTCTTGGATATATTGAAAAACCTGATCCAGTGAAGCCAATTGTGGAGCCAAAATCACCGCAATAGTCATACTGACCAATGCAACAATTCGCCCGGTACGAACCAAATCCTGCTGACTGGCATTTGGCCTGAAATAATTGCGATAGAGATCCATCGTAAAGATGGTACTCGTGCTGTTCATCATCGATGCCATAGAAGACACGATCGCAGCGATGAGTGCTGCGAAAGTGAGCCCCTTCAGTCCCGGTCCGACATACGCATTCAAAAGCCACGGATAGGCCTCGTCTGCCGTTCCAATTGGAGCCTCAAATGCGTAGGCAACGATTCCAGGAATGACAACAATTAAAGGGAGCAGAAGCTTAAGAAAACCGGCAAATGCAACTCCTCGCTGCGCTTCTCGTAGCGTGGGTGCTGCCAATGTGCGCTGAATAATGTACTGATTACATCCCCAGTAGAATAGGTTTGCGACCCACATCCCTCCAATCAGCACACCAATCCCAGGAAGCAATTCCCAGGCATCCTGCCGCATTCCACCATCATCCGTATAAATCAACTCGCCCTGCTGAAGAATCATATTGAATCGGTCAGGCACTTCATTCAATAATTTTGTAAACCCGGCAAAAACCCCTTCTCCCCCACTGTAGGCATTCAGAGCCAAAATCGTGGTCAATAACCCACCACCAATCAAAAAGCATACTTGCACAACATCAGTCCAGGCCACTGCCTTAAGTCCTCCGTAAACACTATAAACCGTAGCAAAAATCGCAAGGGCCAGTACGCCTTGCCAAAGAGAAATCCCCATGATTCCTTTAAGAGCAAGCGCACCGAGATATACGACGGAGGTGAGATTCACAAAGACATACACCAACAACCAAAAGACAGCTAAAAGAGTCCGAACCCGGCCATCGTAGCGCGATTCCAGAAACTGTGGCATCGTGTAGATGCCTTTTTTTAGATAGATGGGAATAAATAGCCACGCAACCAAAAGTAAAGTGATTGCAGCCATCCACTCATAAGTGGCGATCGCAAGTCCAAGACGAAAACCTGAACCTGACATTCCGATAAATTGCTCCGCGGAAATATTTGATGCAATGAGCGACGCCCCAACCGCCCACCATGGCAAAGACTTGCTGGCCAGAAAATAATCTTCGGCATCTCGAACCTTCCCTTTCTTGCCTCTGGATACCCAAAGTCCCAAGGAGACAATCAGAAGACAGTAGGACCCAAATACAACGTAGTCTATTAGTACAAACTGCATTCAATCAATAATTGTATGATGAGAAAAGGATTTGAGTCAACAGATTTAAGATTTCGCTTCGTCACGGTGCATGTCCCCCGGCCGCTCACAGGATACATCAACTACCTTCATGTCAAATCTCTGAGAATATTCGGGGCATTTTGGGAATCTCTAAGCAAAGTTTTCAGACGTTCCACTGAATTTACCCAGTTGATGGGAATCTGACAAACAACAACCATAATCCATTCGCACCGGCACTCCCAGGTTGATGAATATCAGTTCATCATGGCTCTCAGATTCACCTCTGAAAACCCCACAGTCAAGAATTGAGTTCAGTTCCACCATCTTAGATACATATCGGAGAATCACTGTTTTTTTTTCTTCAATTTACATGATCAGTCGCCGGGAGTCCGAATCCGTTGCACCAGCGCCCGGATGGATGTAGGTGGTGGCGGAGTGAACCTTGAAACAACTATGGCTACAATAAAATTGAGCACCATCCCGAGGGCACCAATCCCCTCTGGAGAGATCCCAAAGAGCCAGTATTCTTCAACGCTTAACTCAGGGCGTACAAACTTAAAGAAGACGATATAGCTTGCTGTGAAAACAATCCCGGTGATCATCCCGCTGATTGCCCCATACTTATTCATCCATTGAGTAAATATACCGAGGATGATTGCCGGAAAGAAGGAGGCTGCCGCTAAACCGAAGGCAAAGGCCACCACCTGTGCCACAAATCCAGGAGGATTAATGCCAAAGTACCCCGCAATGATGACGGCAATGCCCGCCGTAACTCGAGCAGTAAAAAGCTCTCGCTTCTCTGAAATCTGCGGCAAGAATCCTTTTTTCAGGAGGTCCCGGGCAACTGCTGTAGAAATTACCAGAAGAAGTCCAGCTGCTGTGGAGAGTGCAGCAGCCAATCCTCCAGCAGCGACCAGGCCAATTACCCAACCAGGAAGATTGGCAATCTCAGGGTTCGCAAGGACCATAATATCCCGATCAATCGTCAACTCATTCTCCTGCTCTGATGAGGGACCGACATACTGGATCGTGCCATCCCCGTTTTTATCTTCAAACTTGATCAGTCCCGTCCGCTCCCAGTTTTTGAACCATTCAGGAACTTCAGAATAGGGTTGATTCACGATCGTGGTCAGTAGGTTGGTCCGGGCAAATGCGGCTACCGCAGGTGCACTAGTGTACAGAAGTGCAATAAATACCAGTGCCCAACCAGCACTCGTTCGGGCATCTCGCATTCGAGGAACGGTATAGAATCGAACAATGACATGAGGAAGCCCTGCGGTACCAACCATTAGGGCCGCCGTAATGGCAAAGACATCAATCATACTCTTCTGACCACTCGTATAGGCAGCGAATCCCAGATCCGTACTCAAACCATCAAGTTTATCCAGAAGGTAGGTCCCCGATCCATCCACAAGCGTGCTCCCAAAGCCAACTTGTGGAATCACATTCCCTGTCATAAGTAACGATATAAATATGGCTGGAACCAGGTAGGCAAAAATTAACACACAATACTGAGCGACCTGGGTATAGGTGATGCCACGCATCCCCCCAAGCACTGCATAAAAGAAAACAATCCCCATTCCAATCAATACTCCCGGCACAATATCAACCTCCAAGAATCTGGAGAACACGATCCCCACACCCCTCATCTGCCCTGCCACATAGGTGAAGGACACAAAAATGGCACAGAGTACTGCGACAAAACGGGCTGTCTGCGAATAGTACCGATCGCCTACAAAGTCTGGAACCGTAAATTTTCCGAATTTGCGCAGATAAGGTGCCAGAAGAAGCGCTAAGAGAACATAACCACCGGTCCAGCCGAGAAGATATACACTCCCATCACGTCCCATGAACGCAATCAGGCCCGCCATTGAAATAAATGAAGCTGCACTCATCCAATCGGCCGCAGTCGCCATCCCATTCAATACCGGATGAACCCGTCCTCCAGCAACATAAAATTCTTTGGTTGAACCTGCTCTGGACCAGATCGCCACGCCAATATAAAGTGCGAATGAAAGCCCGACCAAGATGAATGTCCACGCCTGTACGCTCATGTTTGGTCTGCAATTGTTTTTCGGTCAAGTCGATTCATGAGCTGTACATACACAAATATGATCAAGACAAACACATAAATCGAACCCTGCTGTGCAAACCAGAATCCTAACTTAAAGCCGAAGAAACGTACTTCATCCAGAACATCAACCAGTAGGACACTGACAACGAGTGACACAAGAAACCAGACTCCAAGGAGGATTCCCAGATAGCGTAGATTGATTTTCCAATATCGTTCAGGAGACATCTGTCAAGATGAGATCATCAAAGATAAAATTTTAGCGAGAAGTATCTGGAATCATCCTGCATTATTATCAATCCCTCCCATTATTTTTAGCCTGGCTTGAGAGATGAAACTTCTTTGCAGGCATAATGGGGATCGCTTGAGCCTCTGCCAATTTGCGTACACCTAGCAAGATTTCTTCCTGGATCAGCATGAACTTTGCAAAGTCAGTCGATTTAGTGAACGCTTGCACTAATACCCCGAGACCTGTGGTGTCAAATTTCGTGAGTCGAACTAAGCTCTGATCTTCATGGATATCCGTCCGCTGGCTGAGTAACTCCCGGATTGACGTAAGAAATTCCTCTAGCTGTAGTACGGTTACCTCGTGATTCAATGTGACCTCAAAGCGGACTCTTCTTGATTCTCGTTTCGATAGATTACAGACTTCCGTAGTGGTGAACGTCTGGTTAGGAAATATTGAGAGCGTCTGATCAAATTTTCGAATCTTGGTGCTACGGATTCCTACCTCTTCAACGGACCCTTCCACTCCATCCACTGAAATAACATCCCCGATCTGGAATGGACGCTCACTGAATATTACAATTGATCCGAACACATTTGAAAGTGTATCTTTGGCAGCAAAGGCGACTGCTAACCCTCCGATACTCAGGCTCGCTACCAACCCGGTCGCCGAATATCCGAACTGCCCCAGAATGGCCGCAACCAGAATTAACACCAGTAATATCTTCACCGTATTGGTGATCGGTGCCACCAGTTGATCATCCAGACGCGTTTCTGTTTTGGCGGCAGCTCGGGCTGCAACGCCTGCAAACACATCTATTACATGGAATGCACAGTAAGCAATCACCAGTATCAGGATGACCATCCCCGCGGTAGCTAACCACAGATTGAAATTCAGTGGTTCTTCTGGAAGAGATAGAATTCCGATCACAATATTCCATAGAGCAACATTGATCAACAGACTGAAAGGTCGCGTGAGAAGTCGATCCACATCATTGATTATATCCACATCCCCACTCTTATTGAAGCGTCGAATTAATCGGCTAAGTACCTTTCGTACAATATAGTAGGCCAAAGCTCCCAGAAGCAGAACGATGACAGAGATAATCAGTCGCCCAACTGAAATCCCCCATAATATCTGATCGGATAAAAAAGAAAGATCCATGATGTTTTTACTTGATTACAAATGTTCAGCAGAAAGTATCTGTGTTCCTGCACGTAATAGACCCGCACTCTGAGGACCATAATTGAAGATTAAATCCAAAACTGACATCTCGGAAACAAATCCCTCAAAAGCCTGACGATAACGCGGATGGGAAAAATACAACCTGGCGACCGAATACGGTTCAGGAACTCCGGCCGGAGCCAATAGCTCAACATCAGACCAATTCGCTATGATTGCCTCCACCGTATCAGGAGCCCCCTCCAATTCGGTCGCAGAAATTAGCGTCGACGAACAACTTAGCCATTGATGTAGTAGTCGGATTGTTGCCATATTTAATCCACCAAGATAGTCCCAATCCCGAAGATATAGTTCTTTAATGGAATCTTTATAATGGTCAAAATATGGTGATTGGCTGTAATTATACAAGATTGCTTTCCAGTGACGCTTCCGCCAGCCTGGTACTGGGCGAATGCGTGTAATAGACTGGGACCGGCCATGTTGCCCGGCTTTGAGGGGCACCGAAACCCATTGCCATCCGTCAGGATTCCGCAGGCGCATACGATTCTGTGATGACTGGCGACTGTATTGAAAGGTATCTGCCAGAAGGATAATATCGGCAGCCTGCATCAGTGCAGCCGACGCTAGTCCCGGCCAGTACTCTGGAGGACGGATCACAATAGATTTCGAGTGTGCCATGCAAGTCCAACTATTTAATGGGGTATATCGTTTACTAGTTGGAATTCATTGTCTTCAATTCATGCTCTATTCTCCATCATGGCATTCTGGACGAGTATAGGGGTCGTTGCACCCGCGAGCGCACCCCTCAATCCTGATCAGCTTGAAAGAGGCCTCACAGCATTAGCCTCGGATGGGTATGAGGTGCAATGGGATCCGAGCCATCTTACCAAATGTGGCTACCTCAGCGGATCAGATACCCAACGTGCTGCACAATTCAACCAGACTCTCGCTCATGCAAGATATTTTTTTGCTGTTCGTGGAGGATATGGGAGCCTGCGAATCCTGGATCAGATAGACTACGCTGCTGCGAAGCGTCTGCCCGGTGTTCTGGTTGGATACAGTGATATCACCGCTCTACAACTTGCTCTATTCAGCCAAGCTGGATGGCGATCAATCTCGGGACCCGTAGTCGTGGAGTGGGATGAGATTACCATGGAAATGAGGAACGATGTTCAAAGCCTCTTAGAAGGAAAACTGCCCAACCCAATCAAAAATTTGAATACCGTTCGTGAAGGCAAATGTACTGGTACATTATTGGGTGGGAATCTCTCCATGATCGTTCGGATGATTGGTTCGAAATATTTACCCTCTCTCAGAGGGAAGATCCTGTTCATTGAAGATGTGAATGAACCTCCCTACCGAATTGATGGGCTCCTGACACAAATGAAGCATGCGGGAATCCTTGAGAGACTTGGGGGTTTAATGATTGGTGTTTTTACAAAAGCAGGTTCCGAGCCTGGTAGCGAGCCCAATATGGTTATCCAAAATACGATTCTTGAGTGCGTCAAAGAGTATTCTTGGCCGGTCGTTACTGGATTGAAGTATGGTCACATTCCATCGCGTCGCATTCTCCCGATTGGGGTGACAGCCACTCTAACCGTAGACGCTAAACAGGGTCGACTTGATATCTTGGAACCAATTGTTAGTTTATAGGCATGGTATCGCCCATGGAGTTGATTTTACCCCTGAGCATTTTCAATCTCTTTCATTCGTGATGAGTTTGCGCGTAGCTGTCTTCGCCTCTGGAGGAGGATCGAATTTTCAGTCACTCGCTGAGCATGCCGATCTATATAAGGTTGTCTTATTGATCAGCAATCATACCCAGGCTGGCGTCCTGAAGCGTGCACAGGGGTTGGGCATCCGTGCCCATGTGGTCACCCCTCGTACTTTTAAGAACGAGGAGTCCTATGCCGATGCTATTCTCAAATTATTGCATCTAGAAAAAGTTGAATTGATTGCACTTGCAGGTTACTTATCTAAAATTTCTCCTCCAATCATTGATGCGTTCAAAGGTCGGATCTTGAATATTCATCCTGCTCTTCTCCCAAACTTTGGAGGTAAAGGCTTCTATGGAAGACGAGTCCATGAGGCAGTCCTTGAAGCGAAGCATTCTGTTAGTGGCGCCACTGTCCACTTCGTGGATGAAGAGTATGATACTGGGCCGATTCTGCTCCAAGAGAAAGTCCCTGTTCTTGCGGATGATTCACCTGAATCGCTCGCTGCACGCATCCTAACCGTTGAACATGAACTATTTCCCCGAGCGATTCGCCTGATCGCTCAGGATCGCGTCCGGTTGGAAGGCCGACATGTTACAATTTTACCACTGATTCATGACCATACAACCCTTAGATCTTCCCGTACCTGATCAGGTGCGTCCTCGCCGTGCCCTAATATCAGTCTTTGACAAAGAAGGACTGATCCCGTTCGCTAAATGTCTGCAAAAGCATAAGATTGAACTTGTATCTTCTGGGGGGACCGCCAAGCATCTGCAAACCGCTGGTCTGGATGTTAAGGATGTTGCCGAGATCACCAAATCACCTTCCATACTCGGCGGCCGAGTAAAGACACTTCATCCGGCGATCCACGGAGGAATTCTTGCCAGACGAGGTTCCGAAACCGATCGACAAGATCTTGCTGAATTCGAGATTGAACCCTTTGATCTTGTGATTGTCAACCTTTACCCCTTTGATGAAGCAACCAGACGTATGGACGTGAGTGATGCCATAGCAGTTGAGAATATTGACATCGGAGGGCCAGCCATGATTCGCGCGGCAGCGAAAAATTTTGCCTATGTAGCGGTGGTGACTTCACCAGATGAGTATCCAATCATCTCCCAAACACTAAATGACTCCTCCGGGCATCTCCCACTCTCACTCAGGCGTCGGCTGTCACACACTGCATTCATTCAAACCGCAAACTATGATCATTTGATCGCAACCTACTTTGGAAAAGAACAAGACCAACCTGTCCCTGATCACATCAACCTACATTTTCCCCGCACACAGATCCTTCGATACGGAGAAAACCCCCATCAGAAAGCGGCCTTCTATGGAAATCAAGAACAATTCTATACTCAGCTTCACGGGAAAACTCTCTCTTATAACAATCTGATTGACTTGGACGCTGCCCTTGCACTCATTAGAGAGTTCATCGATGAAGACCCAACGGTCGCAATTCTTAAACACACGAACCCCTGTGGAGTATCAGCAAGCAACTCATTACTGAAGGCTTGGCATCAAGCCTTTGCTACGGATACCCAGTCCCCCTTTGGTGGGATCGTTGTAATGAATCAAATCTGTACACTTGAATTGGCCAAAGAACTAGATTCCGTCTTTTTAGAGATCGTTATTGCCCCTGACTTTGATGCGGAAGCACTGACTTGGCTGCAGATGAAAAAGAATCGTCGAATCATTCAATTCTCCTCTACATCTGGGAGCGAATACCACCTGCGCCATACCCTTGGGGGGCTCCTGTACCAAACCCCAGACTCACCGGCTGGAAATGATCCCCTGACAACAGTTACGAGCCGTGCACCAACGGAGCATGAGCTCCGTGATCTATCATTTGCTTGGCGCGTGGCAAAACATGTTAAGAGTAATGCGATTGTGTATGCAAAAAATCGCCAGACACTAGGGATTGGAGCAGGACAGATGAGCCGGATTGATGCGTCAGAAATTGCTGTATCCAAGGGTAAGAAATCTGACTTGGATTTTGAAGGATGTGTCGTTGCTTCGGATGCATTCTTCCCCTTTCCCGATGGATTGCTTGCCGCAGCAGATAGTGGTGCAGTTGCTGCCGTTCAGCCGGGAGGCTCTGTTCGAGATAGCGAAGTAATTGCTGCCGCGAATGAGCGGGGAATGGCAATGGTATTTACTCATACGCGACACTTTCGTCACTAATATATCTCTCTAATGTGCTTCCGCCTTCAAACAGACAATGGGGTTATTCAATTTTAATACAGACGTTGCCGTTGACTTAGGAACGGCAAATACACTGGTTTATGTAAAGGGGCAAGGAATTGCGCTCAACGAAGCCAGTATTGTTGCAGTTGACCGTGGGACCAATAAAGTCATCGCAATCGGCAACAGTGCATTAACCATGCACGAGAAAACTCACGAAAATATTCGAACTGTTTATCCCCTCAAAGATGGTGTCATTGCTGATTTTGAATTAGCCGAGTACTTGATCCGGGGGCTGGTTAAAAAAATACAGGTCGGCTGGATCAAAACGATTCGCCAGATGGTGATCTGTATCCCCAGTGGAACCACCGAAGTTGAAAAACGGGCCGTTCGAGATAGTGCGCAACATGCGGGCGCACGAAAAGTCTACCTGATTGCTGAACCCATGGCTGCTGCCATTGGCATTGGATTGACCGTAGATGAGCCTGTAGGGAACATGATCGTTGATATTGGTGGAGGCACCACCGAAATTGCTGTGATTGCTCTGAATGGGATCGTTGTAGATCAGTCCTTGCGTGTGGGAGGCAATGAATTTGATGATGCGATCCTAGCTTACTTCAAGCATTACCACAACTTGGTGATTGGTCATCGCACCGCGGAACGGATTAAGCACTCCATAGGAAGCGCGGTTGAAATGGAGCAAGAAATGGAATTATCCATTAAGGGGCAAGACTCTAGCAGCGGTATGCCAAAAGTACACACGATCACATCGGAGGAAGTACGTGCGGCGCTCTCCCAGGTGATCAGTAATATCTCTACGGCTGTGATTGCCTGTCTTGAGCGAACACCTCCTGAACTCGGATCCGATATTCTTGAACGAGGAATTATGCTCACCGGAGGTGGTGCACTTCTGAATGGGATGGACCAAGTCATCCGAAATCGTGTAGATATTCCTGTCTACGTTGCAGAAGACCCTCTCACTGCGGTCGTCCGTGGAACCGGTAAGATTCTTGAAGATGTATTTTCCTATTCGGATGTTCTGCTCTGATCCGTAGTCGTTCCCTGACCTTTTATCATTAGCCTATATGGAGTGCATGAAGGGATGATGAATTTGTTTTACAACCTGCGCCCCCTCATCCTATTGGTCGTTCTGCTCTCTTCTTCCATCATCGTGATGGCGAACGCGGACCGCCCCTTCATGTGGAATATTCGCGCTCAAACACTAAAGTTGGTGTGGGCGATTGAGCATCAGATCAGTTGGGCCACAGAAGTCCTCCTCTCGGCGCGAGAAAATCGAAATCTCCGTAATTCAAATCTGCAATTATCCAGTGAACTTATACGATTGCGGATCGCTGGGCATGAAAATGAACAACTACGGCAGGCATTAGGGTGGAAACAGAAGCATGAATTTGAGACGATTCCTGCCCGTATCATCGCGCGGGAGCCTCTCGCCGATGGCAAAAAATTCTTCATTCTGGATGTGGGTAGTGCCCAAGGAGTGGATGTGAATATGGCTGTTATCAGCCATGAGGGAATTTTGGGGCGGATTATTCATGTCAGTAGCGATTATAGTCAGGTCATGCCCTATCTGCATTCGGAGTTTCACGTCCCGGTCATGATTGATACACTCGGTTCTGTCGGCATAATTTCAGGCAAGGGAAGCACACCTGACTCTCTAGTGCTCCATGACGTAGTGAAAACGGAAAGTGTTCAAATTGGACAGAGAGTGATCACTCATGAGGCCAGTGGGGTATTTCCTCCGCATCTCCTGGTTGGTACCATCGCAGACTATACATCCGAGCCAAGTAGAAATTTCTGGATGATCAAAGTCAAGCCCTCCGCCCCCTTGCATAAAACCCATTTTGCATTTGTGGTCGTTAGTGGATCGAATCGTCTGCCGACCTTCTCGGAAGCCCCACCGAATTACTGATTCCTGCACATGCGTTCAATGATATACCTGATTGCATTACTCGCAATCCAGCCTCGTTGGTGCCCAGCGCAAACCGTACTGGATTCTATCCTCAATGAACGTCCTCACGCATGGTGGGGGAGTATGGTGGTGGATCTCGTCTCTGGAGATACCTTGTTCATGCGTAATGCCGAGCGGAGCTTTATCCCCGCTTCTGTTACAAAACTATTCACTACCTCGGCTATACTTGACCAATTGGGACCGGACTACCAGTATGTAACCAGTCTCTATATGGATGGAACTCAGGACGGAGAGGTTCTCTGGGGAAATCTTATCGTGCGAGGTGCGGGGGACCCTTCAACCGGATCCCCCGGAGCAGAGTGGATGACTCTCTTCCATACGTTTGCAGATTCACTGCGCTCCCTCGGAATTCGTGAAATACGCGGAGATATTATCGGAGATGATAATGTATTTGATGACGTACCGCTGGGGACTGACTGGAGTTGGGAAGATCTAACCTATGGATATGCTGCTCAGATCAGTGGACTAACGTTCCATGATGCGATCGTAGATCTGCGCGCATTTCCAACAAGCCCAGGCGAAAAGACCTCCCTCTCTATTACTCCGAATGTGGAAGACTACCTGTTGATTGAGAACCAGACGGTCACGCTTCCAAGAAGCTATCCACTTATTGAATCTCATGTCCGCATCCCGGAATCAAATCGAATCATGATTTCAAGCGAGGTTCCGCTTGGTCGCTCCGAATCAGAGAATATCACCGTCCACAACCCGACGCTCTATTTTGTGTATGGGCTCAAAATGATTCTTGTATCAAACGACATCCTTGTTCATGGGCAACTCCTTGATATTGACGACTTATCCGAGGAGTTCACTTATTCAGATGCTCAGATCATTGCGCAACATCGGTCGCCTCCTCTATCTGAGTTGATTGCAACCGTTAACAAAGAGAGTCATAATCTATATGCAGAGCATTTGCTAAAAACCTTGGGACACGAACGTCCAGACTTGGATAAGGATATTGAATCTGGATCAGCGGCCATGGGGATAACTGCTGCTATGCGGACCTATGCAAAAGCGGAAGTAGATACTGCACGAATCCAGTTAGTGGACGGATCTGGGCTCTCCCGCAAAAATCTGATCAGTCCAGCGATGACCATTGCACTCCTTCGCTACATGGCATCCTATCCAGATCTGGAGTCTCGGGATTCATTCTTGTCTTCCTTGGCCGTTGGTGGCAAGGATGGAACCCTTGAATTTCGATTTACCAGAAATTCCCCTGGCTATGGACATGTCTTCGCAAAAACAGGAACCCTGGGAAATGTAAGCTCTCTTGCGGGATATATCTTGCAGGATCATAGCCCCAAACTAGCATTCGTAATTTTTGCCAATCATTTTCAGGGAGGTCACGCGGATGTCCGTATAATTCAGGATTCCTTTGTGAACACCCTCATCCATTCGTATGTTGAAAGAAACGAATAAGCATACCACGCATACTACGAGTCTGATTCACAGATTCATTCATCTTGACCTGAATTTATTTTGATCATCCAATTTGGCTCAGAAGATCGGATCTCCACCTTTCAACGTAGCATAACCACGCTGCTGAAATAGTGTATTTGCTTCCTTAACTATACATGGAAGGGCCCACCCTACACAGTACGACCGTCATTGGCGTGCGCCGACATAATACGGTTGCTATGGGATCTGATGGACAGGCAACCTTGGGTAGCACGGTGATGAAACACAAAGCCCAAAAAGTTCGCCGTCTCTACGATGGGAAGGTACTCGCTGGATTCGCTGGATCCACAGCTGACGCATTTACCTTGTTTGAACGCTTTGAAGACAAACTGAAGCAGTACGGGGGGAATCTCACGCGAGCTTCCGTAGAGCTCGCAAAAGATTGGCGTACAGATCGATACTTACGTCGGTTAGAAGCACTTCTGGTAGTTGCGACAATTGACAGGTTATTGCTACTCAGCGGCAGTGGAGATATCATTGAACCAGACGATGATATTGTAGCGATTGGCAGTGGTGGCTCTTTCGCCCTCGCTGCTGCCCGCGCTATGATTAAACATGCACCAGAGTTGACAGCTACAGAGATTGTGACGGATTCACTTGACGTCGCAGCAGATATTTGCGTATACACAAATCATTCCTTAACCGTACTCGAGATTGACCATCCTTCGGAGGAAAAGGATAATGACCATGATGAGAATATCTGACTCACCCTCCGCGAATGGTCCTGCGATTCGTTGTGTGAATCTGTCTGATGCCCATGACGCCTGATCATGTGTTGCCGGAACTGGAATTTAGTTTGGACTCACCACCCTGCGTATCCAGACATCGCGACCATCTTTCTGATCACTGGAGACCGCTGATCTCATCATCTACTGAAATTTTGTCTGCAGAGAGATGTACGTATCTGCTTGACCCCTTTCTCAACTCCCAAACTAGAGAATTTTGAGTCGCCTCTTCAACGAAGCATGCTGGGCACTCCACCCCAGAAGATCGTAGACTCCATAAATCTCTCTGGGTTGAGCGTGCTGGAAATTATTGGAACTGCTTGGACAGTGCGAGGAACCTCCTTACTCTCCTATTTCCGCAGTCTATCAGAGATGCCTAATGGTCAGTACAACGCGAAGGGTTGACCAGCAAACTCAGTAAAGGTGTACGATTTGGCCTGAAACACGAAAATCCTGCCTAATCATTCTACCTTATTGTTGATCAATTATAGTCAACTCAACGTTCAAGTGGTCTGAAAAGCAGGAGTATACTCTGTTGGCAGGGACCGAAATGAGTATAATTTCCTTGAAGATCAATTGGTGTTGATTACGATTAACCTATAAAAACTGTGAACCGAGAATGTTAGAATCCTCAATTCACCCATGGTAATGAATGCTGAACTGACTCCGCGGGCCATCGTTGCGGAGCTTGATAGTTATATCATCGGTCAGTCTGAGGCCAAGCGTACGGTTGCGATTGCACTTCGCAATCGCTGGCGACGTCAACAGGTCTCGAGTGATCTACAAGATGAGATTCTGCCAAGTAATATCATTCTGATGGGGCCAACCGGAGTGGGCAAAACGGAAATTGCTCGTAGGTTAGCCAAACTTGTTGGTGCCCCTTTCATCAAGGTAGAGGCAACAAAATTTACGGAGGTTGGATATGTAGGACGCGATGTTGAGAGTATGATCCGTGATCTTACCGATCGTGCAATCCGGCTGGTCAGGCAAGAACACGAATCCCGTGTACAGGATCGTGCGCGCGAACTTGCTCGTGAGCGTGTCTTAGATGTGATTCTTCCCCCTCCACCTATCCAAGGACCTGATCCAGAGAACGGACACACCAAAATATCCGAGCCCGAAGAGTCTTCAACACGGACTAAATTCCGAGAGAGACTCAAAGATGGACGATTTGCAGATCGTGAAATTGAAATTGAAGTCCAGAAAGATCACTCATCGCCCATGTTGCAGGTATTTGGGCCAATGGGGATGGAAGAGATGGGGATGAATCTTCAAGATATGTTAGGAAATATCGGGGGGAAGCGGCGCAAAAAACGTCGAGTAACCGTATCCGAAGCTGAAGATCTTCTATCTAAGGAAGAAGCCTCTAAACTGATTGACATGGATGTTGTCACCCGTGAAGCTCTTAAGCGCGTTGAAAATTCTGGGATCGTGTTCATTGATGAGATTGACAAGATTGCCAGCCGTTCCAGTAAGGCTGGTGGAGGACCAGATGTGTCGCGCGAAGGGGTTCAGCGTGATCTGCTGCCGTTAGTTGAAGGAGCTACCGTCACAACGAAACATGGAATGGTCCGTACAGATCATATCCTATTTATTGCCAGCGGGGCTTTCCATGTTGCTAAGCCCAGCGACCTGATTCCCGAAATGCAAGGTCGCTTCCCCATCCGGGTTGAAATGCACAGCCTGAGTGAGGAAGATTTTTATCTGATCCTCATCCAGCCGCGCAATGCCTTGCTGAAGCAGTATCGTGCACTCTTAGAAGCCGAGAATGTGATTCTTGAGTTCACCGATGACGCCGTGCGATTGATCGCCCGCACTGCTGCCAAGGTCAATGATGAAATTGAGAATATCGGAGCCCGACGGCTTCATACTATCATGACCACATTACTTGAAGACCTTCTCTTTGAGTCTGATGGAAGTTCTCCCAAAGAGATCTCCATGGATGCCAGTGAGGTTGAGTCCCATCTTGGCTCAATTGCAAGCAATCGCGATCTAAGCCAGTATATTCTCTAGAGCTGTACCTCGGTGATCTGCTCACTTTACAATCTGAATGATTCGGAAGCGCGCGCACGTTACGGTACGCTCTGGGAACGAACCCGGGGTGTTTTCACCTCTCTGCGCTATGCCGATGCTGCCAATGTAGCATTTGGTCTGAACTCAAAGATTTGCTTTGATGGAGATGATGCAGCCCTGCTCATGTATCTAAAAGGGTCTGGGATATTCCGTCGAATTGTGGTTCCTCCTTGCACCCAATATTCAGGTTTACTTCTTCGTAATACTCCTCCATCTCACCTGATTCATAGGCGAAAGAGTCCCCTGGATCGGCTTCTCCTATGTGCGGAACAGGTGAGCCGAAGAGCCGATCTGCTCATTCCTCTGGATGATCCTCGCACTGCACAGTGGCGGGGCTGGCAAGTGCGACCGCTCTTTACCTATCTCATCGACCTTTCAACCACCAGCCCAGAGCGATGGTCAAGCGGGGCACAACGAACCTGGAAATCCAAAGCATCAAGGTATAAATTCATTGAGGATGCACAGTATACCTCACAGGTGATTGCACTCTGTGCAAGTAGCTATAAGAGACATGGTCGTTCCCTACCCACTCAGCCATCCGCATTGAATGCCATCACCGAGGCAATGGGGGACTGGGCTCGTATTTTTATCGTTGCACAGGGTAACAAACCAGAGGCTGGGATCATCATCCTCCACGATGAACACACAGCTCACTATTGGATTGCCGGAAGTATTCCTGGCCCTGCAATGACCATACTGATTGGTAACGTGCTCCCAATTTTATCAGATGCGGGGATCACTATGTTTGATTTTGTTGGAGCCAATACACCGTCCATCGCGGAGTTCAAGCGCTCCTTTGGTCCGGTACTAACTCAGTACTATCATTTGCGTCGAAGGCCACGGATTTACATTAGACGTTGACCATGCAGCTTCACACTGGTAGGTGGCCCCGGGTACTCACTGGGATGGGCATGCGCCCGCCGATCTACCTACCTCTGCTTACCCTTACCCTATATCTTTTCTGGAGAGGGTACGACTTTGCTGTGAGCGATCAGGATGAGGTCTTACCCTATCTGATGCATCTACTGGACGCGAGCCTATACCAATCGGACTGGTTCGTGAATGCTCAGTTGAGTACTTTTGGGCCTCGAACACTCTTTGTGCTGACCGCCTGGCTTCCTGCGAAGCTGTTTGGAGTCTATGAAACCATACTTGGAATTTATGTTGTGAGTTGGTTTGGAACTGGCATGGCATTGTATGCGCTTAGTCTGCAAATCACCAGAGAGCGTTTAGCTGCCACGCTCTGTGTGATCATCGCCCTATTGCTAACCCCAAAATTTACACTCGGAGGCAATGATCTCGTGACTTGGATCCTTACTCCAAGTATGCCTGCCTGGACCCTTTGCTTGTGGGGACTAGTGTTCTTTATTCGCGGGCGCCTTTCTCAAGCCGGATTCTTGATGGGACTTGGGGCTTGGATGCAGGCCTTAGTAGGTCTGCAGGTAGCACTCATTTGCACTCTTCTACTTCTCTGGAAACACGGAGTATCTCTGCGGTGGCTTTATCGTTTTGTTGGATCTTTTATCCTCACTGCATTACCGGCCCTTGGCCCCCTAATCTGGTCCCAACTTATGGGGGATTCTCCAGAGGGAATCTGGTCTTACTTCTATATCTTATTTGAATTTCGTGCTCCCCACCATTATCTGCCTAGTTCATTCAATGCTGTATCGGCATTACGTTTTGCGGTTCTGTGCGGTCTTGGGTTGACTTCCTTTCCACTCCTGCCCAGAGTACACCGGATACTTGTCCGACGTTGCCTAATATTAATTACCGTACTTTGTGCGATCTCTTTCCTAAATAGCGAGATTATCCAGATTACTCCGATCGCGCAACTACAACTCTTTAAGCTCACAGTTCTCATGAAGGTACTGTGCGGCATTTTGATCTCGAACATGGTAGCACAGTTGATTCTTCGATTCTTCCGACGCGGCCTGGCCATTTTCTTTGACCATGGCCATTACGCACTTGGAGCCACAGTACTAATTGCCGCAACCTTGCTGATCATCTCTCCGAATGCACTGGGGATTCGTCCAACATCGGACCGTACTCCGGCGGAGCAGATTGCGACATGGGCACATGATTCAACCGAGTTGAATGCAGTTTTTGCTGTACCTCCTGAATGGTCACATTTTAGATCTCAGGCAAAGCGTGCCATTGTAGTAAACTTCAAGGCGATACCTTTTCATCAGCCCTATATGTCTGAGTGGTTCACTCGATTAAGGGATATAGCACCAATTCCAACTCCTCTACGAGGCGGTCTGCAGTTAATCCCTGTGCTGGACAGTGCATTTTTTGCTCTCCCTGCCAACGAAATTCGACGCTTATCTTCAACCTATGGTTTTGAGTATATCGTCCGTAGGGAATCCATACTGCTTGAAGGGTTCGAGTCTGTTTATGAGGTAGACTCATTGTCCGTGTGGCATATCCCATCTCTGCCATGAAGTCACTTAAGAGTTTATTTTCAAGTGAGGGACTCACTGGCCCTACTCTCACCCTGCTTTCAGGTGCTGGAGTTGTCATGGTGATTGGCTATCTATCTCTGGGGGTTATTACGCGACTCTACCTACCCTCGGAGCTTGGGATCGGGAAGTACTTTGTAACTGTAATGGCATTGGTAGGCGCCATTGCTTCCCTGCGTTACGAGGATGCTCTCATGCTTCCGAAGAAAGATGAAGATGCAGCGGTGCTTATCTGGCTATCTTCTGCGGTGATGTTGTTCAGTGCAGCCATCTTAGCCATTCTTTCAATCTGGAGCACAGAAATTGCCGCTCTCCTGGATTTTCCTGCAATTGCCCCCTATTTGCCACTGGTTCCTATTGCCCTAATTGCGATGCGTTCCGGCAAGATTGCCGAATTCTGGCTAGTCCGAAAACGAGCATTCAAGCATATAAGCGCAGGACATGTCAGTCTAACGGCAGCGATGGTGACGGGCCGGATTGGAGTTGGCCTGCCCCCAATCAGTGCCAATGAAGCGGGACATATTGGAGGCTTCATTTTCGGACATATCGTTTCCAGTGGATTATTCATCTGGATCGCTCTCCGACGCAGTGCGGCTGCGATTCAGAAAGCATGTAGTTGGAGACGTATGGTGCAAGCTGCAGTTCGCTATCGCCGGTTTGCTCTGTTTTCAACGCCTTCATCCATGATTGGAGCATTGATGGGGCATTTAGTTGTACTTCTGATTCCCTTCTTTTTTGGGGCCGCTGTTTCTGAGGATACAATTGGATTCTATGGAATTGCCTTCGCTGCAATTGGAATTCCGATTTCTTATGTATCCCGATCAGTGGCTCATCCCTTTTTCGTGAGTGCAGCCGAGGCGCAACTTATCGGCAACCTTGCCTCCATTAGTTCTATTGTTCATCGGCGCTTGATCATGGTCGGACTCTTCCCCGTCCTAGCAGTCTTGCTGGCAGGACCCGATTTCTTTGAAATATGGCTTGGTGGTCGGCACCGGCAGACAGGGATCTATGCCACATACATTGCACCCTGGCTGGTACTTGGTTCAACGGTCTCCCCATTAACCCGCGTCTATGATGTGACTGAACGTCAACGTCTGGATTTTATTATGGCATTACTCCTACTGGTATGCCTTTCAGCAGCACTGATCTTGGGGGGGCTCACCGGAGACATTGATACAATGCTAATCGCTGGTGGAGTGGTCGGTGCACTGGTGCGAGCGATTCAATTATTTGTAATCCTTCAACTTGCTGGCGTCCCTTTGAAGGAGAGACTGGCTCCATACCGCGACTTTTTCCTTTTATCCTTACCGGGATTAGCCATGATTGCGGTAGCGCTATATCTCGGGAATAAGTGGATCACAACGGGTACCCTCGTCCTGAGTGCACTTTGTTATTTTGGCCTCACAATCTGGAAAGAGAAGCTTTTTAGAAGTTCCTGACTTCTGCAGATTCGCAAGAAGAAATAAGTATAGTTGGAAAAATGGCAGG
The DNA here is from genome assembly GCA_965209015.1 of Rhodothermales bacterium. Lineage (GTDB taxonomy): Bacteria > Bacteroidota > Rhodothermia > Rhodothermales > Bin80 > Bin80. The sequence continues at coordinate 2,689,955 of OZ242367.1, forward strand.
AATCCTGATGCCAGACGGAGGTCAAGGCATATTCCTGAAATGAACCGATCGCGAGTCTCTGTTATGATACGGGAAACAATCGAAGCATGGTAGTAGAGTACTGGCCAATGCAATCCCAATTCCCGGACGTAAAATCTGAGCTTCACCAGGACTTATTTTCGCATCTAATCCACTGATCACACTCTTTGTGTCACCCTTGGTTGTATAGAACACTACCTCGGATCATAATATCCATACAAATAGCGCTCAGAACACCCATGGGGTTTCCCCGTGTCTCCCACCCCCTATGGGACGTATCTTCACCTCGGCACTGATATTTTTCAGTTTTTTCCCTTTCCGAAATATAATCCAAAGTCGGAAGAGGCAATTTCCCCCTCTCCAAGGGGCCTGGCACTGTAATAACTCACACAAGGATGACCTAGACAAAGCGTACAGTTCAAGCTATCGGATAATTGAACGAAATGAGGAAGAAAGGGGATTTTCAGCTGAGACTCCCATAGTTTCAGGGCTCTCTGGACCATCATCTGCCGTCTCTTCTGTTCCACAAAACCGATCAAATGCGTGAACTAGATCCTTAGCAATCGCCTCAGCACTTCGCCCCTCTATGTGTCTACGCTCAACAGCAAATACTACATCGCCTCCCTTGATGAGTGCCATGAACGGAGAGGAAGGTGGGATTCCCACCATTAAATCACGTGCGGAAGCAGTCGCTTCAATATCTTGGCCGGCAAATACCGTAACAACTCGATCCGGTTGAGATGACTTCTGTAAAGCCAATCCAACTGCGGGGCGAGCCATGGCCGCAGCACAACCGCACACGGAATTGATGACCAACAGCATCGTCTGATTGGGCTCCATATTAAATGCTTCCTGCACCTCCTCAGATGTTTTCAACTCCTCAACACCCAGTCGGGTAAGTTCCTGACGCATGGGAAGTACAAGGTGCTCGGGGTACGACATAGCAAAAAATAAATAGTAATGATGAACAGAATCAGGGTTTTATTTGTACGATCTATAGTTAACCTTGATCCGCAATCAAGGTGATTGAACCCGTGCCGCCTAACCAGTTAAGGAAATTCATACCATGCGTGCACCGATTGCTTTTATATGTGTTGTTTATCTTGTAGGCTGCAATCAGTCTCGTCAACTCAATACTCAGTCCCCCTCCTTGGTGACGGACATCGCCTCTGTAAGATTAGTGGCCCCACCACCAAACATTGAACCCGAACTACGAGCGTTTGCAGACTCTTGGGGGGAGACTCCTCACGCTGAGGGAGGAGACTCTAAGTCAGGTATTGACGCTCCTGGACTTGTGATGGTAATTGCAGATCAGATTTTAAAATACTCCCTACCACATTCGACTGCACGGCAACTAGGATTTGGGCAAGAAGTTGAACGGCAGCATCTTATTCCAGGAGATATTATCTTCTTTCGACCGACGAGTATGCCGAGACATGTGGGAGTGTACCTTGGCTCCCAAGAATTTTTGCATTCTTGGCCAGATGGTGGAGTATCTATTGCACGCTTGGATGAGCCATACTGGAATGGGGCCTATTGGGCAGGACGTCGCATTTTGGATCTTCCGTCCACAGAACAAGCTCCATCAACATCAGACAACCCTCCGCCCTCTCCCCCAAAACGACGTGTGGGTTGGTAGTTAACTTAAAATCATCACCGAATGCCTGTTTACTTAACCGAAAAAGCACTCAATAAACTAAAATCAGATATTCATCATGCTCGAACCGTGGAGCGCAAACGTATATCCAATGAAATTGCCGATGCGCGCTCGCATGGTGACCTGTCAGAAAACGCTGAGTATGATGCTGCCAAAGAAGCCCAAGGAAAACTTGAAGCACGAATTGCTCAGATGGAAAATACCTTGGCCGAAGCTCGTATCCTCAACGAGGACCATGTAGACACCTCAAAAGTTCGTATCCTGTCTACAGTACGCTATAAGAACTCAAAAACTGGTACTGAAAAGGTAGTGACACTAGTGTCTGCACCCGAAGCAGATGTGTCTGAGGGTCGTATTCCTATCACCAGTCCCATCGGGAAAGGACTGCTGGGAAAAGGGGTGGGAGATGAAGCAACGATCCTCGTTCCCGCGGGAGAGTTACATATTAAGATCTTGGAGATCACGCGTAATGGTCAATGATTGACCCGCGCAGTGATACGGTGACACGCCCATCTAAAGGGATGCGCCGTGCGATGGCCTGTGCCAAAGTGGGCGATGATGTGTTTGGAGAGGATCCTACCACCAAAGCACTGGAGACCACCGTTGCAAATATGCTCGGCAAAGAAGCTGCCCTATTCATTCCATCGGGGATGATGGGCAACCAATTGGGTATTCATGTTCAAACTCAGCCCGGCGATGAAGTGATCGTCGAACGTCAAAGTCACATTTTCAATTATGAATCAGGTGCAGCAGGAAGCTTGAGTGGTGTTACACTGCATGTGATCCACGGGGAGAAAGGCAGATTTAGTGAGGAACAGTTCTTAACTGCAATCCGAGGCGAGAACTATTGGGAGCCTCGTTCGACTTTGCTCTGCCTTGAAAATACACTCAATCTTGCTGGTGGTCTGATCTATCCCCTTGCAGAATTAAAGCAACTGGCCGACTGTGCACATACCCACGGACTAGCCTGTCATCTGGATGGTGCTCGATTATGGAATGCATCGGTTGCTACCGATATCTCGGTCAAACAGTATGCTGCTCCCTTTGATACGATTAGGTAATTATGTACTTAACTGCAATTTTTCACGCTCTCTTGCGTAGAAGCAGTTAGTTCACTAAATTACAACTCCCTCAATTCACCAATGACTGGACCCGGCAGAGCTCACCGCGAAGGGCTAACATTTATGGACATCATGCGTCAATTCCCTGACGAAGCGACTGCTACGAAGTGGTTTGAAGCCAACTTCTGGCCGGACGGTCGCAAGTGTCCACATTGCAACAGCGAGAACACCTACGAGACCAAAGGCAACACCATGCCCTACCGTTGCCGTGCGTGCAGGAAGCGGTTCAGCATACGCACAGGGACGCTCCTGCAATCTTCACGCCTTCCACTGCTCAAATGGGTATGGGCGATTTATCTTGAATTGGCGGCGCTCAAAGGCGTGTCATCTATGAAGTTGCACCGTGATCTTGGCGTAACTCAACGGACGGCGTGGTTCATGTTGCATCGAATACGCACAGCATTTGCTCCGATTATTTCTGCCTCATTTGAAGGGCCCATTGAAGCAGACGAAACCTACATCGGAGGCAGTGAACGCAATAAGCATGAGCATAAGAAACTCAACGCAGGGCGCGGAACCGTTGGCAAGACAGCCGTAGCAGGAATTAAAGACCGCAAGACGGGCGGAATTCGTGCGAAGGTCGTTGAGAGTACGGACGGGCCAGCATTGAAGCAGTTCATCTATGACAATACCCTGGACGGCTCAATGGTCTATACAGACGAATCTACGTCCTATTCTGGCTTGGTTGGCATGGATCACGAAACGGTGACGCATTCCGTTGGTCAGTGGGTGAAGGATATGGCGCACACAAACGGACTGGAAGGGTTCTGGTCGCATTTCAAACGTGCCTTTCACGGTACGTATCACCAGTTGAGCAAGAAACATCTGAACTGCTACATTGAAGAGTTTTCGGGTAAGCACAATATCCGCGAGTTGGACACGATGGCGCAGATGCAACACGTTGTAGCCTGCATGGTGGGGAAACGTCTCAGGTATAAAGACCTGATCGCGTAGATGGATGTTGTCAAAACGTTTGGGAAGGTCTACACGCCCGCTTGGGTTGTGGACTATATGTTGATTCCTTTGTTTGATGGATCATTGAAGTCTGTTCGCATTTGTGATCCTGCGTGTGGATCGGGGGATTTTCTTGTTCCCATAGCTAAACAAATATGTGAGCGTATGCTTGCAGCTTCTAAGAGAGACCGCCCCCAATACATTGAGACTTTAAAGGGGTTGACCGGATACGACATTGACGCAAAAGCTGTTAAGCACTGCAGGCAAAGGTTATCCTCTGTTTCAAGAGATATGCTCGGTCAAGAATTTTCACATGATTTCTGGCGTGTACAAGAAATTGATGCTATGGACGCACAGAAAGCAGATCAAGAGCGTTTTGACTGGGTTGTAGGCAATCCCCCTTATGTTCGCATTCAGCACTTAGAAGCAGATCGTAGAGACAAAATCAAGCGTGCTGGATGGAACTATTTCTATGGTTCAAGTGATCTTTACATTGTCTTTTTTGAATTGGGACTGCGGTTACTAAAAAACGGTGGCAACTTAAGATTCATTTCTCCCAGTGGATGGATACGCAATGATGCGGGAAAGCTTATGCGTCAAGACGTGGAGTCTAGACACAGCATTATTTCGTTGTGTGATTTTCGTGATTATCAAGTCTTCCCAAGTGTGAGTACATACACCTGTATAACCCATATTCGCAAGGGAATGAACAAAGCTGGCGAAGTAATTCGTCAGTGGAAAGACGGTTCGTTTTCTGTTCAAGCGAATCTTGTCAAATATGAATCAAGATGGGCTGTTGCTGACAATCTCAAAACACCATCATCAGACTTCGTCAAGCTTTCTGACATTGCCGAGATTCGTGTAGGTATTCAAACCTTAGCTGACAGGATATTTATTCTAGAAGACGTTGGGCGGAATGGCAGATTAGTAACCGTAACAGATGGTCAAAAGCAGTTTCGAGTAGAGGAAAAGGCCGTAAGGCGAATCCTGAAAGCATCGGTTTTGAAACAAGGGAAAGACAGGGTTAATCGAGTTGTGATCTATCCATACAATAGCAAGGGAAAACTGATCTCTGAAAATCAGTTTGCGAATAAATTCCCCCTTGCTTATAAATGGCTTCTTGTGAACAAAGATCAACTACTAGGTCGGGACAAGGGGACATTCTGTGAATCAAAATGGTATGGGTATGGGCGTGAGGTTGGGATTCAAAGTGCGTTTGGGCGCAAGATTTTAACCTCTGGTATGAACCCGAAACCGAACTTCCAAATCTGCGATGATCCCGACACGCTATTTTATTCTGGTTATTGTGTGAAGCCTCGAAACGGCATAAAATTAGTTGCCTTGCAGAAGGCGTTGAACAGTCCCGAAATGGATCGGCACATAAGGACGTTTGCTCAACCGTTCCGTGGCGGATGGTACAGTTATGCAAAACGTTATATTTCGGACTTCCCCATAGAAGCGAACGTTGCGACTGTTTAGCATGGATTCTACACATAGAGATCGGTTATTATCTGCAGTACAGGAAGCATACAGGAGATACGTTGACAGTGGCCCACGCTCAACCAGCAAGATCAAGGCATTACATGGATGGGTAATTGATGAATTAGAATCCACGTTGGGAGACGATTACCAAATCCAGGGATTATCTGATTCTGGCGGTAGAGAGGCAAAAGTTCAAGGGCGATATTACCCGAAAAATGTTGATGTATCTATTTCGCGTTCAGGGATTACGTTGGGAGTAGTGAGCATCAAGTTCGTGATGACTAACTACAACCAGAACAAGATGAATTACTTTGAACAACAACTCGGAGAAACAGCCAATTTGCGAAGCAACGATATCGTTTTTGGACACATTATGCTAAGAACCCACCCAACGCCTTATTTGAAGCTTAGCCGTGTAGTGCAGCGCAATGAGAAGGTTAATGATGGGACGATAGAACTCTATGCACGATTAGCGCAGGATCACGGGAAACATCATGTCCCCGATATACAGTGCATGGCTGTATTTTTGCTTTCATCTCATAAAGGCGAAATAGTTCGGCAATGCGTCAAAGATGATTTGCCCGATGTTTCAAAAGAAAACTTTGAACACTTGGAAGGGAAATTGAGCATTGATCGGTTCTTTGAGCGCATGAAAGACGAGATTAACGCCAAGTATTCAAGAACCCGATGACTGATCGAAAACACAACCCACGCCGCGGCGTTACCGAAATCCGCGAAGAGTTCAATCGGGCCATGAACACGCCCAGTCCGAACCCGCGTTACGGAGGGCTAACACCGATTGAAGCGTTGCAGCGCAGTGCCAGACGGACACCGAAACAAGAGCAGAAAAAATCAGACAGGAGCCTGCAAGCCTAGTGGGAGTTGCAGTTAAGTACATAATTACCTACGATTAGCGTTTTTCTCTCTAAGGGGCTCGGAGCACCAGTGGGATCTGTCTTCGTTGGAACCGAAAACATGATCCAACGGGCCCGGCGACGGCGTAAGGAATTGGGTGCCGGGATGCGCCAGTCAGGGATCCTGGCCGCCGGTGGTATTTATGCATTAGAGCATCACCTCCCTGATCTCCAGCGAGATCATTCACTCGCCCAATATCTAGCGGAGGGGCTGGGAACTCTCTCTACCTTTGATGTTCCATCTCCGCAGACGAATATTGTACTTATTCATGTTGTGGATCATACCATTACGACCAAATCCCTTCTGGATCAGATTCAATCTCTGGGAGTGGCTATGGTCGCCGTTGGGCCACATACAATTCGTGCCACCGTTCACAGAGATCTAAATACTAGGGAGATTGATGAAGCAATCTCCATAATGAAACAAGTTCTCACATGATTGTGACTTGTAAGGACGGCAATTTATTACTGGTTGCCAAAAGTCGATCCCCCTTATTGACTGGACCAACTCCCTCTGGAGTACCAGTATACACTAAGTCACCTCGCTCTAATGTGAAGATTTCAGAACAATAGGAGATCAACTGTGCCACCGAAAAAATCATGTCTTGTGCGTGACCATCCTGTCTGATGTTGCCATTCACGGTTAATGATATTGATATCTCGTTAGGATCTCCGGCTTCAAATGCTGAAACAAACTCTCCCAATGGAGCAAACGTGTCAAAGCCCTTCGCGACACTCCATGGATTTCCTTTTTTCTTCGCGTTCAGTTGTATATCACGAGCTGTCATATCTAGCCCAACTGCATAAGCGGCAACATGATCAAGGCTGGATTCTACTGGAATATTTTTACCTTGCCGCCCAATCATTGCAACCAGTTCCACTTCATGGTGTACCTCCGAAGTCATGCGAGGAAGTTGAACCGACTGATTGGATCGTATGATTGCGGTAGAGGGTTTGAGAAATACTACTGGCTCTTGTGGAATGGGAGCGTTCATTTCTACTGCGTGCCGTGCATAGTTTTGGCCAATACAGAGAACCTTACCTACCCTCACCTGCTCTTTAGTGGATGGATCGGTCAAAGTCATCTTTCAATTTTGAAACATATTATTTGTGTTAGCATTCTAGTAGGTTACTGAAAAATTAGTGCTGTTTAGCACTCCTCAAGTATAGTCAATGTTTGCAGTTGTCAATATCAGCGGAAAGCAGTTCCGCGTATCTGAAGAAGATACGTTATTTATTCCCTACGCTGCTCATGCAAAAGAGGGAGATACACTTCACTTTCCCGAAGTGCTCCTTATAGCCGATCAAGAAGACGTAAAAGTGGGGAGACCTCATGTTGCCGGCGCTCTTGTTGCTGGTGAGGTAATTCAACATGTCAGAGGAGACAAGATTATCGTCTTTAAGAAAAAACGCCGCAAGCGCTACAAAGTCAAGCAAGGTCATCGCCAGCGGTATACCCAAATCCGTATCTCATCCCTTTCTGTGGATGAACAGAAATAGGAACTTATGGCACATAAGAAAGGATTAGGCTCCACCAAGAATGGTCGTGACTCCAAGCCCAAGATGCTCGGAGTCAAAGTTTATGCTGGCCAGCATATTTCAGCTGGCGGTATTATCGTACGCCAGCGAGGCACGCGAATCCATCCAGGCACGAACGTTGGGCGAGGAGGAGATGATACGCTCTTTGCCCGTGCAGAAGGGGTGGTTCGGTTTGTAAATGGACGCAAAGATCGTAAAGTAGTCCATGTTGATCCCATGGTATCGGCCTGATTTTCTAGCGATTTTTCCGGTATCCTGCTTTGAAAATCGTACTGTCCTAAAGTAATAACGGCCAGATGGGTACAATGAATCGTATGCGGGAAAACACAGGAGTAATCCTGTGGATTCTCGTACTTTCCTTTGGTGGCCTTTGGGTGCTCCAAGATTCTGGAGTTTTTGATACTATTGGCGCGGATCCCTTGGGAAAGGTGATCGTGGTTGATGGGGATCCGATCACGCGGGATGTCTACAGTCGGCAACTGGAAGCACAACTTGAACAAGTCCGGCGCGCGAATAATGGCACTGTTCCGCCCCAGCAGTTGGAAGCAGAACGTGAACGGACATTTAATGCTCTGGTTGAGAATAAGCTGCGTGAGCAAATAATGGATGAAATTGGTGTAACCGTCAGTGATGCCGAAGTCCGTAACTTGATTGTTGGCGAGAATCCCCACTGGATTATCCGACAAAATTTTTCTGATGGCCAAGGCGGAATTAATCGTGCAATCTTACAGAACGTGATTGATGATCCGGCTCAGACCCAGTCCTTGATTCAGCTTGAGCAATTTATTCGACTTGACCGCCGTGAACAACGATTGAACCAGCTTCTAGAAACTTCCGTACGCGTTTCGAAATCCGATTCAGATGCGCTCTGGACTCTGGATCAAAAACGTGCAGATGCCGAGTTTTTCTTCCTAAGGTACGCAGATGTGCCCGACTCGCTCGTATCCGTGACTGATCGTGAAGTGCGCCAGTATTACTCAGATAATCGCGAAGACTATGCGACAGAGAAACTCTTCTCTGTACAGATTGGCTCCCTCTCACGGCATCCCGCTGAGGAGGATACCCTCGCTATCCTGCAAGAAATTGAGCGACTGCGTTCTGAGTTTGAGGCAACAGAGAATGACTCATTGTTCCTTGCCCAGTCCGCCAGCGAAGCGGTTTGGTCAGACAATTTTGTCGGTGCTTCGTCATTGTCATCAGAAGAATTGAATGTGCTTTTTGAACAAGATACTCCGCCTCAAGGAGGAGATATTGTCGGGCCAATCATCGTGGATGGACAAGCACAATTGATTAAGGTTGTAGATACTCGTCCCTCCGAAGAAAATCATGTTCGTGCTCGTCATATTTTGGTGAATATGAATGATGATCCTGCTGTCGCTCGTGCGTCTATACTTGAAATTCGACGTAGGCTTCTGGGTGGAGAAGATTTTGCAGAGGTTGCAATTCAAATGAGTGATGATCCCGGAAGTGGATCAAATGGTGGAGATCTTGGGTGGTTCGGCCCCGGTAGAATGGTAGAGCCTTTTGAAAATGCAGCTTTTGAAGCTGAGATCGGTGAGCTTGTTGGCCCAGTTGAAACAAATTTTGGATTTCACCTGATTGAAGTTACCCACCGGGCACCAGTGGATGTGCAATTGTCCCGATTGGCTTACTTAATTGATGTCTCCGTTGCAACGCTGAATGGTATTCAGGAATCTCTAGAAGATTTACGCTATTACGCCGAAGAAGAGGAAAATTTCACAGGTGAAGCTGAACGGCGTGACATTATGGTTGAATCTCTACAGATTCAGGATGGTCAAACTGTAATTCCAGGCTTTGGTCAAAGCTTTTCCGTTGAGGCATTCCTCCGAGATGCAGATGAGGGAGACTACAGCCCTGTCATTGAACTGAATGAGGTCACGCTAGTCGTGCATGTCACTGAGATTGAACCAGCTGGATATGAACCGCTTGAAGACGTTGAAGAACAGGTAAGACAACTCGCGATTCTTGACAAAAAGCGTGAATATCAGATCAATCGGTTACAGTCTGCCTACGATTCAGGGGGATTTGATGGGCTGGCAGATATGCTTGGCTTTACACCCCAGATTGCATCGGATCTGTCGTTCAATAATCCGATCATTAGCGGTCTTGGACGTGACCTTCAATTTATCGGGGCAGTTCTTGGACTTGACCCTGGGAAGGACTCAGGTGTACTTATAGGAGATAATGGAGCTTACGTCATTCGTACTACATCAGTCATTGATCCCCCAGAAATTTCAGATGACGAACTTGAGGATCTGTTGGCTGACCTGAGCAGAGAACAGCAATCTCTCGTTCTTAGGAGCTGGATTAATTCCTTGCGTGAATCAGCAGATATTGAAGACCTTCGGACAGACCTGCTCCCCCTTCAATAAGCTTGGGTACGAATCTCTGTCATTTGGTGATAGCGCTTCGTCGCAGTTCAGTGAAATTCACAGGATTATTTTCCTGATTGTCAATCATTAAATTTTGCTGAGGGCTTGCTCCAGATCTTCTAGTAGATCATCTACCTCTTCAATTCCTACGGATAAGCGAACCAAACTGTCACCTATCCCCAGTTTTGCGCGTTCCTCCGAAGAAAGTGCACCATGTGACATGGTTGCAGGATGGCCAATCAGGCTTTCAACCGCACCAAGACTCTCCGCAAAGGTGAAGATATTGAGAGAATGCAGGACCTTCCTTGTTTTTTCGGATGAGGATGTTTTGAGTACGGCTGACAGCATCCCACCAAAATTCTTCATTTGTTTTTTAGCTAACTCATGCCCTGGATCTGACTCTAATCCTGGATAATTCACATGTGCTATATTTGGATGACCGTCAAGATAGGTCGCAATCTGTTGGGCATTTGCACAATGGCGCTCCATTCGAAGATGAAGTGTCTTTGCGCCTCGAAGTACCAAAAAGCAATCCATGGGACCGGGGATCGCGCCTACGCACTTCACTTGAAAACGCAAGTGATCAGCCCATTTGTCGCTATTCGTACACACGATACCTCCGACAATATCTGAGTGACCACCGAGGTATTTTGTTGTAGAGTGAAGAACCAGATCTGCACCCAATGCAAGCGGACTCTGAAGATAGGGGGATGCGAACGTATTATCCACCACAACAGATGCACCTACGGATTGCGCACATGCAATGACGGCCTCAAGGTCAATTATCTGGATCAATGGATTTGTTGGAGATTCAACCCAGAGAATTTTGGTTTCTGGCTTTAGTGCCTTCTGTGCTAATCCAATATTCGTCAGGTTGGTAAAGGTGACCTGTACCCCCATAGGAGCTAGTACAAGTTTCAAAAAACGATAATTGCCCCCGTACATATCCTCGGAGGCAACGATATGATCTCCAGGGCGCAGTGCTCGGAGAATCCCGTCGGTTGCAGACATTCCAGAGGCAAATGCGATCCCATGAGATGCATCTTCTAGGCTCGCCAGATTCTCTTCAAGCATGGTTCTCGTTGGGTTTGATGCCCGTCCATACTCGTAGGGGGATGTCTCGCCCTCGGGTGGCTGCCTGTAGGTTGATGTTTGATAGATGGGGGGCATGACCGATCCGGTCGCCGCATCTGGACTCTGACCTGAGTGTACGGCCCGTGTTGCAAAATGCATACAATTAGTAGTAAGAGATGTTGGTAAAGTTGATTATTGATCCCGCAGATCTGCACAAAAACGGGCTTCTTCCGCACGGGATCTTTGATCTGTCTGGGAATAGGCGATGTAAAGAGCACGACACACGTCAGCTGGATCCTCCAACTCAGTCTCAATCAGACGTCTAGCAGTTTCCAAGTGGGTGATTGCCTGACTAAAATATTTTGTCTTTGACTGTTCTAATTCTGTTTTTTGAGCTTCCAGACGGGCAATCTCTTGTGTACCGATCCCGCTGCTCTGCAGGGAATTTTCAACAGCTTGATAATCCTGTTCAGCCTGCACACCAAGGTTCACGTATGCAGCTCCCAAATTGAATAGTGCATTTGTATAGGATGAATCCAGTACAACCGCATTGGACAACATCGTGATTGCACCTTCATAGTCTTCCTGTCTCAGTAATAATGTCCCGTAATTATAGAGATATACTTGGTTATTCTTCTCTGCGGCAAGATTCTCTTCAAAAAAAGGCAGAGCTTCAGCAGTCATTGTATCTGATGAAGCAAAAGCATTCAACAGTAATTTTCGGATCTCATCGTCATTCGGATGATTGTCAAGTGCTGTTTTAAGTGTTCGAACCATTTCACGGTAGTACTTGGGTTGTATCTGAGGATCCGCTAACTCATTTGCAACAAGTTCATAGGTCCGGGCGAGGTAGATAAAAAGTTTGCGTTCTGTGTTCCCGAGGGCAATTGCCGATTCATAGGCTTCGGCCGCCTCCAGTACTTCGCCCGCACTGTAGTAAGCATGGGCCTCATTGATAAGAGCATCCACGGAGTCAGGAAGGATCATGGATGCATTTCGGAAATGACGGGCTGCAGTCATAAATCGGTCTGCTCTCTCATGTCCTCCTAACTGGTCGGCATCCCTGTATGCTTCCATTGCTAAACTAAATTCGTTGCGATACAGGGCTGTACGTTGCCTCGTCACCTGTGAACTATTTTCTGGATCTAGTCTCACAGCCTGCGCATATACTCCAGTCAATTTCCCTATATGTTCAGTCCGTTCATCACTATCATAGATGTCGGGCAACATTTCAGAAAGGATATCTCCTTTCAGTAGGAGTGCTTCCGAATTATGGGGTTCAGCTTCGAGAGCAAGATTGATGTTGGTAAGCGCACGCTGATAATCTTTGTTACGCAGATTAATTTGAGCACCTTCAAGGTTCGGATTACTCGCACAGCCACTAACGGAAGCCAGGATCAACACGATGGATAAGCAGCCAATAGCTCCTAAATTTCGTTTCATATGCAATAAGTTTATCTTTAAGATGTCTCAGGTGGATTACGCGAGCACTCTAAGGGTAGTTTCTCTATTTCACAAATTTTTGGGTTCCATGGAGCCACGGTAGACGATTTCAGTTGCACCTTCCAAATAAACCCTATCCCCCTCTATGCCAACCATGAGTATCCCACCTGGCATATGCACCCTGCATTCATCCGCCCGAATGAATCCAGATGTTCGCGCAGCGACTACGCTTGCAACTGCACCGGTTCCACAGGCCAAAGTTTCTGATTCGACCCCCTTTTCATACGTACGAACACGCAGATACACACCTTCTGGATCAGAATCAAGTTGTACAAAATTTATGTTTGCCCCAGAGGGTGCAAGTGCTGGATCATTGCGAAAGAGTCCCCCCCACTGGTCTATCGGGAACTCATGCAAATCAGAGGTAAAACAAACAAGATGTTCCGTTCCCGGCCACAGATAGTGTACGGATTTGATTTGATCTGGAACCTGATGATTTAGCGCGAACTCACCATTGTAATCGGTGGGCGCATTCAGGTATACTCGAACGGGACCATCTCCATGAACATGCACCTCGGACATCCCCGAAGCAGTTTCCATACATGCAATGGATTTACGAATGCCACTTTGAAAGGCAAACTTTGCAAGGCAACGTGCGCCATTGCCACACATGGTTCCCTCACTTCCATCCGCATTAATGTATATCATTCGATAATCGGCATCTTGGTCCTCTGCATCTGCAAGGGCCAGAATGCCATCCGCTCCAATGCCGGTACGCCTTGGGCAGATCTCAAGTGCCAAAGATGAAAGCTCAGAGTTTGAAAACTGATAGAACCGATTATCCAGAATGACAAAATCATTCCCGGCACCATTCATTTTCGTAAATTCAATGATTAACGAACGCTTCATTCGACACTTTTAAGATTCCTCACGGTTAAATATCAATATTAATTATTTGGAACCAAACAAACAATTGGCAGAAACCACTCTCACACTTGACCACGCTGACCCTCTTCTACTATTTGGCACACATGACGTGCACTTGAAGCGAATTGAGTCTGCCTTCCCGGATACCCAAATCATTGCACGGGGCAATCAGGTCCGACTGCGCGGGCCGAGAGATGTCTTAGAATCTATTGAGCATGCATTCGCTGAATTAGCATCGGTTGCTGACCGCAATGGATCAATTACTGCCGGAGATCTTGATACGATCCTTGCAATGGCAACTGCCACACCACGGCGTACCAGCAAGGGAGTTGGTAATGTTGTATTGTACACCCCATCGGGAGGCATGATCAGGACGAAAACTCCTGGACAATCTCAACTATTTGACGCTGCTCATAAAGACGATATTGTATTTGCCATTGGTCCGGCTGGAACTGGAAAGACGTACATGGCCGTCGCTCTGGCAGTGGCCGCACTGAAAGCTCGACATGTTAAGCGGATCGTTCTGTGTCGGCCTGCCGTTGAAGCTGGCGAACGTCTAGGATTTTTACCTGGTGACTTCCGCGACAAGATTGATCCTTACCTGCGTCCGCTCTATGACGCATTAGAAGAATTCCTTCCAGCGGAGAAACTCGCCACCCACATGGAAGATCATGTGATTGAAATCGTCCCACTGGCCTTCATGCGTGGGCGTACCCTTAATTCTTCCTATGTCATTCTTGATGAGGCACAGAATGCCACGGCCATGCAGATGAAGATGTTTCTGACCCGCTTAGGCGTCAATAGCCGAACGATTATTACGGGTGACCTAACTCAGATTGACTTACCGAATCCTGACCAAAGTGGTTTATTGGAGGCAAAATCCATCCTCCAGAACATCAATGGTATCACGTATGTCTATTTCAGCAAGGTTGACGTGGTTCGCCATAGACTGGTCAAGGAAATCATCAATGCTTATGAGACAAATGGCAAACCTCCCACATCTTCTGGCTCCATTTCCTGAATCACACCGCAGATCATCATAACTGAGCTTACTACTTCTGCTGCTATTGATAAAAGCAAATTCCTACGATGAGTTACAGGCATCAATAAGTTTTTGCAACCACTCCCGAAAATGTTGACAGCGGTCTTGAAGCCTGGAAAGACCTATCGCTGCGGCAACATTTGGACCCACAACTGCCTTCCCTTCATTAAATGGCGGTATTTTTTTGATAATTCGTTTGGATGGTGCTGTCTCGAGTCCGTCATTTATTAGTTCAGGTGACTTAAATTCTGACGCTTTATCAGACAATTGGCTAATCTCTCCTGAATACTCAGGGTAGTGCGTATTGAGCTTCGCTATATCAGAAAAGAGTAGAGACTCAAACTCATGAAGTTGGATATATGGAATGAATCGGTGGTAATTTATTGCTTCACTTAAAGCGTTTTCCAGAACTTCTACACGTTTGTAGGGATCGGGAAAGCGTGATGCTTCCTCAAATGCAGGAAAGTCGATGGGGAGTCTGTATAGATCAAACATAGTAGTGCATATTGCGCTTTCATCGTTCTGTATCCACCTGTATATGTCATCATATGCATGTCTGTATGTAGTTAACCCACCTCGGTTAGTGATGTGTGGCTTTCGTCGATTACGGAAAGTGGTAATTAGGCGTGTTTCAACAATAATAGATTGATGTACGAAATGATCTCGTAATAAGGATTTAACAAATCGTTCTTCGGTCTGGCCCTCTACGACGAAATTAATTCGAGATGCCATTAGGGCCGTCCTCCGAAAACATTCTTCAGCCACAGTTCTGATAAAGAATAGTCCGAAAGCCAGTCTTCAAGTTTAGTAGAATCTAATCTCCGAAATTCAGATGCACGTCCCAGACGTTCAACGACTACGATATCCTTAGGAGAAAAGCAATCAATCAATAATACCGCCTGAGTTGCTAATATCACCTGAGTGTAGTGTGCGGCGGCGGCAATTAAGTCGCCTACGATGCTTACTGCTGATGGGTGCAACCCAAGCTCCGGCTCATCTATAATTAGTGTGTCTGGCAAAGCATTTTCGGGTTGTAGTAACAAGGTTATTAATGCAGCTAGTCGTAGGAAGCCGTCCGATGCTTGAGGAGCACTGAATACCTCATCTGTGTTTTTCTCTCGCCATTGAAGCAAGAGGTAACCATAATCCGGTTCCAATACAAAGTCAGAGAATAAAGGAAATGCGAGCTGGATAGTTTGAACTATCCGGTGATAATAGTTTTGCTCCTTTAATTTCAACCTGTGGAGAATCGGTGCTAAATTTGCACCATCTTCCTTTAACCATCGGTTATCGTCAACTGACCATTTTCCGCGAATTCGAGCGTTACCAGATGTATTATGGAATTGATACACCACTATCTTCTTCAACAGAGTGCAGATTACCTGTGCGGTTTTGTCTGCAGATGCAGCATCAAGAAGCAGTGGATTTTTATGCCCCGCACCTAGCGATGTCCATCTTGCCTTTGACTCGCTTCCTGTACGCGAAAAGCGATACTTCTCATCTGCAAACAGAAGTGAATCTTCAGCGGCATGGAACAGCCTGAAGGCATATTCGCTCTCTCCAGTTGGAGTTTGAATTGCCAATTCCGCCTTAATTTCTTTCGTTGTTTCGGGCCCATCATGAAGGATTCGACGAGAACCGCCCTGCTGTCCCACATGGAAAGACAACTGATCCCTGCCAGACAATGCCCAACTCATCATTCGGAAGAATGAGACAAAGTTAGATTTTCCAGCGGCATTGGGGCCAATTAAAACCGTCACTGACAGCGGCTCAAAGTCTATCAGGGAATGGATTGTCTTAAAACCTTTGAGGGTAATTTGTTTAAGTCGGTTCCTTTTTATATTCAGGGCCATGGATACCTTGGACATTCATCTTGTTTTTACAAAGGGCTCTTCGCACTTAAGAGTGGGTTAATTGATTTCGCGGATAGAACGCGACAAGATAATCACTCTGTGCTCCCCAAGACTTATTGTTTACCGAAACTGCACCATGCTATCTTCTCTCCGCAGTTAAATGACACTTTATTTGGGAGATTTGATTTCTGATGCAATTGCTGCTGCGTACTCTGGAGTACTCAAATCTTCAAGTGCCCAACTGGTCTCCGGCCTGTCAGGAAACCGGAAAACTCCCCTCGGTGCCCCCTGACGAATCTCAGGAGAAATTTCTACCTCTGTCAGCTTCGTGGTTAACCCAGTCCCAAGGGCTTTCACAAGGGCTTCCTTCAAAGTCCAAAACCTGAAAAAAAGGCGTGCCTTTTCCTCGCCACTCAGAGATGCAATTTCTGCCTGCTCATTTGGGCCAAATACCATTGTTGCAATTCCATCAAAGTCTCTTAGCCTTGAGCTCTGCTCTACATCAATGCCGACTCGTACTCCCCGAGTGATCGTAATCAATCCATGGGGATCACTGTGCGTGACATTGAATCTAATACCGACAGGTCGTCCATCCATTAGTGCAAAAGGTTTTCCATATCTGGCCAACCCAAAAGTGAGCTGCGAATTTTCACATCCTAGTTGTAGGCATAGCAGATAACGTAATGCTGCCCTACACAAAGCAAATTCTCTCCTTGGGCGATCAACGCGAAATCGATTCCAGCGCTCCAACTCCCCAGAATTCAGCCAACTCACCGCATGCAGTTCACGAGATTTATCAGGGGTTAGATCAACATAAACAACCGAAATTTCCCCGAGTTGGCGAACTGGGTGGATCCAAGATCGGACATGATCAGACGATTTCATATCTGTGCTTAAGGAATTCAAAAGACTGAACTTGCTTCTTTCTGCGCTTACGAATGGGGATATATGACAGAGATCCTGACCAAAACTAAACAATAATTAACTTATGAAGGCTGATCAAAACCGGGGGCCGTGCCAATGGCCGACTCTATGGTTGTATGCCCATCAGATTTTAAGAGTTCAACCAAACCTTTCTTCATCTGTTGTACGATGCTGGGCCCCTCATAGACTAAGGCCGTATAGATCTGAAGAAGAGAGGCACCTGCACAAATCATCTGATACGCATCCTTGGCAGAAGAAATTCCCCCAACACCGATAATCGTATACTCCGGGCCGGCAAATGAGCGAACATATCTGACCATTTGAACCGCTCGCTCGTAGATCGGTGGGCCACTGAGTCCACCTGGACCAATAGCATTCAGCAGTTTAGTTCTGGTATAAAGTTCTTGGCGGTCACTCGCCGTATTCGCTACCACAAAACCACTCACCCTGTGCTGGATTGCCGTCTCCAATATTTTCTCCGTCTGACTATCATAGATTACTCTTGATGTATCCAATGGAGACAGCTTTAATAAAATCGGAACTTTGTTGTCAACCATGTCAACCAGAGCACTTAATAGTAAATCAAGATATTCGGACGTTTCAAGAATCTTTCCTCCTTTCGTATTAGGACAGGATGCATTGACCGTTAAATAGTTTGCATACGGAAGCAACTTCGCGGCAGATAGACAATAGTCCTCTGTGACCGAAGTATCACCATCCCCTCTTGCGATGCTCACCCCCGTTAGCATTTTTCCATTCGGTCTCCGAGATAGGCGCCGGGCAACTCGGCGGGCTCCCTTGCTTGGTAACCCTAACCGATTTATGATTGCTTGATCCTCTTCCAGACGGAAGAGTCGTGGCTTTGGATTTCCGCGGTTTCGATGGGAAGTTACCGAACCTATTTCCGCGTGCCCAAAGCCTAACCTTTCCCAGAAACGAAGCAACAACGCATTCTTGTCAAATCCGGCAGCTAGTCCGATCGGGTTGGGAAAATCTAATCCCCAGATCTGCTGTTGAAGAATCGGAGACTCATACTCAAACGTATTCTCCAAATAAGCGGAGGCCAAATGATCCGCAAGCCATGCTGCACAGAAACCTAATCGGTGAGCTAACTCAGGATCCAGCTTATAAAGCCAGCGCCTCAGATTAGCTTCCATATCTTACAGGCGTTACCAGCCGGGTAGCAATTGGAATCCAAAATGTCCCCCCTTATCCGGCCGCTGGAATGGATAGGCATAATATATTTCGAAGATGAGATATCCCAGTAGATTAAACCGAACGGATGACCCTACACTGACCACCGGAATACGCTCAACTGAGTCTCGCTCAAACTTCAGCAATTCAAATGGGTTATCTCCCTCACTCCATGCCATCCCCGCATCCGCGAAGCCCACGAGTTCCAAGGGAAGGTAAGGAAAATTGAGTAGCCCGAGGGTCTCTGTTCCCAACAGAGGAATGCGGAGTTCAGTGCTGGCCATTGCTGCGCGCGTTCCGTACAAACGAGTGTAAACCGAACAGTCAGCATCTTTACACTCTCTCCCAAAGTCAAATGACCCATAACTGTATCCACGAACGAATCCCCGGTAATATGGATAATAAAGACTCTCTCTTGAGAAGATCTGATTTGGATCTCCTCCAAAATTTCCAGCGAACATACCTCGAATAGCAAAAGTGAAAGGCCGAGAAAAGAAATAGCGCCGATAGTCGCCCAAAATACTCACGAAGTTATCCGTCCCGAAACGTGGGGTTACCTCAAACCGATACCGTCCACCCTGAGAGGGGGATGTGAAACCAAAGTTACTGAAATCTCCCACATAGGCTAAACCTGCATCAAAGTAATAGAACCCATCCGGTTCACATGCCCATACGGTTTGTTGCTCTTCATCGGTCAGGCTACTGCACTTATCCGCGTCTTCTCGCACGCGTTGAACCCCAAAGGGCGTATACGTATAGGTATAAGATTGAATTTCAAACCCGTAACGCGTGAACCCTCCAAAAAACTCAAGACGCCGCGTAGTGGAAAAGGGATAGGAGCCAATTCCACGAACCTGATCCAGATATAACCGCTGACGTAAGTCCTGAATTATGTACTCTCCAGACTGGTTGAACCCTTGTCGTGGATAGCCATAGAGATAGGGAATATGTGCAACCAGTCCGCCATAGTTAAATCGCCGTCCGCGATTCATGTATTGTACGATTCCCCCAATATCTTTGAATGTTCCGTTGGCCTGTGCAACAATTCCAAGGTTCTGGTTCCCAAGCATGTCACTGAAATAGAATCCAACCCCTCCCGAGGCGCCCCCTCCATAGTACCCACCGACGGATATGCCAACAGATGGAGGCGCAACATAGTCCAGTCGCAGACGAGAACTATAAATTTCCTCCACCGATGTTTGGGGCTCTGGAAGTCCAGTCAAAGGATCATCTAGATAACCTTCAACCAATCCCTCATTTACCGCACTTTGGGGCGGGAGAATACCACCAAGTGTCATCGTCACATTTTCCACTAATTCTCCCACTGCTTCATCTCCTTGAAGTCCGAAGACGGAGTATCCTCCATCATGATAGACAGAAAAGACAACCCGTCCATTCTGAGTAGCCACACTCATTGTAGGAGAAAGGGCTGTAATCCCACTGACTCCCGTTTTTAAGTGAGTTACTCGATAGGTGGCTTGCTCACGAAAATTGTACCGATAGATATCAGAAAAACCATCCTGATCACTGACGAAATAAAGACTCTGTCCATCAGGAGAGAATTGCGGACTGATATGCTTCCCCTTCACAAAAAGGCGAAGTATAGTGTGGTCACCAGTTTCTAGGTTGATCAAAGAAAAACGTGTCTCAGCATACTCCAGAGTCTGGAAGTTCGTCCCATCTGGACCACGATCCGTCGTCACCACAATAGACTGACCATCCGGCGACCACGCTGGTTGTAAATCTGCAAATCGATCGCTGGTAATCTGCTGTACTTGCCTCTGTTGCAAATCATAAACGTAGAGGTCACTGATCCCACCATCAATTCCTGAAAACGCGATGGATCCACCATCTGGTGACCATGCAGGATTGCTCAGTGCACTCACGCCATCCACACTGATCCGGTTTTTGATTGCGCCACTATCCAGATCCCAGATCGAAATCTCATTGTCTCCTTGAACAAAAGTGACAAATGCAAACTGTTTCCCATCTGGAGACCACGAGCCAGAGGAATTAATAAAGCGGATATGATCAAAATGTGGGTTTGTGTTCGTTGCCTGCAATTTTCGAACGGTTTTACCCGTTTCTGCATCTGCGATGAACAGGTTGATATTAAAAACATCTTTCTCACTCAGGTAAGCAATGTACTTTCCATCTGGGCTCACAGAAGGAGACAGATTCAGGTCCCCCCCACTAAGTTCTTCCGACAGGATGGGTGTGCCAACACTATCGGGGTGTGCTCGCAACTCCATCAGAGGAAGATATGCATCACGGATTGCTTGGGCCCACTCAACTGACAGAGAGTCGGCGGTGATTCCAATCGTATACACGAACGCAGAGTCTACGCCCACACGTCCACCTAACTTGAATAGGTTGGTGACGGCAGCATCTCCGTATTTTCCACCGATATATGCAAGATATGCCTGACCGTAACGATACGGAAAATATTTGTTGCTCCGCGTCAAATCTTCAATGGTTGGCAGATCATCCCGTAACGCGGCATCCCGCATCCACATAGCTGTATGGGCATCTTCACGACCTATGGATAGATACTCCGCCATCCCCTCCACAAGCCATAGAGGAAGGAGTTGGAGTGCAAAACGAGAGCTATCTCCTCGGGAAAGTCCAATGTCATACTGAAAACTGTGGACCAATTCGTGCCCCAGTACATGATCAGTTTCTTTATAGATTCCTGTAAGTGGCATCACGACCCGCTCTTTTAGGCTCTCCGTCACGCCCCCAACGCCCTGACCTAAAAAACCTCCGATCACGTTCGTTTGCTGAAAGTCGGCATCATTCGCATAGAAGATGACCGGCTTGCGCTCATGAAAATCTCGCAAGAAGGTTCTAGAATGTCTGCGATACCATCGCTCTCCCATACGGGCAGCATCTTCTACTGCCTCCTTCTCCTCGGGGTAATAATAAAACTCAAAATGAGGTGTCTGAAAACTCCTGAACTGGAATTGATCATATTGAACTTTATTGCGCCCAAACTGCTGGGCCAAAGTGGGAGGGAGCACCACAAGAACTTGTAAAACGATCACGGCAATTACCTTCAAGGAATTCCTCATTAATTTGTTATTCTTAATGGTTGAGTGGGTTCATGGGAACAGTTTTGCGCTCTCAGTAAATAATAGGCGTAGAGACGCCTACGGTTCCCTAGGCGGAACCTTGACGTAAATAATTTAACAATTATCGTGCCCCAAGTGATTAAAAATCGTTACACACTCTTGAATGGTGCAGTGTTCTGTGTACTGGCGGCCTTGGGATTTCAACTCTTCCTTCTCCAGGTCGCTAACCAGCAAGATCTCTCGGAAATTGCCCGGGGTAACGCACTACGCAATATCCGTATGATGCCAGCCCGTGGCTCAATCTATGATCGCAATGGTACGCTCTTGGTGTATAATGTGCCAACCTATACCATCACGCTCACTCCAAGATACTTTAATGAAGCGAGTGTGCCCCTATTGGCAAAGCATCTGGAGGTCGCCGATTCGGTCGTAAGTATACGCCTCAAAGAGGCGAACGAATATAATCAGTACCGACCGAGTCCATCTTTCTCAAACGTTTCATTTAAGCAGTACAGCCGCGTAATTGAAGATTCCTACCGGCTTCCAGGGGTAGGGGTTGAAGTCACTCAGCGCAGACATTATCCAACGAATGCAAGAGCTTCGCACGCACTGGGATATATGGGAGAAATTACTCGCCAGGAGCTTATTGCAATAGAAAACGAGTTGGATTCCACCCTTTACCGGCAGGGAGATTTATTGGGGCGAACCGGAATTGAACGAGGATATGAATCTTGGCTCCGAGGGATCCCAGGCATCGCTCGTCGCTGGGTCAATGTCTATGGTTTGGAAGTCATGGCATACGCAGAGGGACGAAGTGATGAGCAGCCAAGGGGCAACCATGATATTCATCTTGCCATGGATCATCAGGTTCAAGAACTTGCTGAATCCCTATTTGTCAATAAACGTGGAGCGGTGGTTGCTTTAGATCCAAACAGCGGTGGCATTATCGCGCTGGTTAGCAAACCCGACTACCCCCTTGATCTCTTCAGTGAAGAAGTTCATAATGAAAGTTGGCAGACGCTGCTGAATCAGCAGGAGCAGCCGCTTTATAACCGAGCCACGATGAATCTGATGCCCCCAGGATCCACTTGGAAGCCATTTATGGCCCTGTTTGGTTTATCCGAGGGACTCTTGGGGCCCCAAGGATCCAATGCAACTATTTACTGTGGTGGGTATCACCCGATTGGCCGGGGAAAAATTTTTCGATGCCTCGGGGTTCACGGGCCTCAGACCGTTGTTGACGCCATTAAAAATTCCTGTAATACATTCTTCTTTGAATTGGCACGTCGGATGGATCTTACTGCCTTCAAAGAGTTTGCAACCCATCTCGGTTTCGGTGTGGAAACTCCTACTGACATCCGAGAACAAACGTCTGGATTGATTCCAGACACTTCCTATTTTAACAGAACTCAAAGAGGCTGGACCCAGTCCTCTCTCATGAGTATCGGTGTCGGACAAGGGGACATGGGAGTGACCCCGCTCCAATTGGCCCGATATGCAGCCACCATAGCCAATGGGGGAACTCTGTATTCCCCCCATATGGTCTCTCATCTTCTCAATCAGAAGACCGGTGATCTGATCAAAGCACCCGGTCTCAGTGAGCCTGTGCATTTGAAAATTGATACCAGCTACGTTAATCTTGTTCGGAAAGGAATGCGACTGGTCATGGAAGAGGGAACCGGTCGTATGGCTCAGATTCCTGATATCCCGAGTGGGGGGAAAACAGGTACCGCTCAAGCACCTCGAGCCATGATTGATCATTCTGTCTTCATCATGTTTGCCCCGTATGATGATCCCCAGATTGCACTCGCCGTTCAATGCGAGAATACCGGCGATGGAAGTCATTGTGCCGCTCCAATCGCCAGCCTATTAGCGGAGCAATACCTCAAGGGAGAGATTCCCCCATCCTGGCGAACAGACATCCGAATGGAGCGTGCACTATCCGCAGTAAGTCAACCATTGATAAGCAAGTCTGAGTAGTTCGTAGCTCATGCGGAACTGGTACAAAAACTTAGACCTTCCAACTCTCTTGATCTGGCTTGCTCTGTGCGCCTGCGGCTTGGTAGCCATCTACAGTTCGACACACGGTGAAGCACAGGAATTTTTGCTCAATACGGTTCAGAATAGTTTCCAACGTCAGCTCGCATGGCTGGGTATCTCTACCATCACCATTGCCATTACCTTGCTGATTCCTATGCGACTACTTATTCAGCTAATCCCCTGGATCTATCTTCTGACCATTGGGATGCTGATTACCGCATTGTTGGTTGGCCGTGAGGTCAGTGGTGCTCGATCTTGGGTGTACTTCGGTCCGATTGGATTTCAATCTTCTGAACTATCTAAGGTTGGCGCACTGCTCATGTCTGCATATGTATTGGCATCCGGGGTAAAGAATAATAAAATCATGCGGACTTCTCTGTATACGATCGGTATTCTAGGAATTCCTGCCGTGCTGATCATTTTACAGAATGATCTTGGCACTGCCCTTGTTTTTCTTAGTCTTGCACCTATTCTCTGGCTTTGCAGTGGGGTTCCACTCCGAATTGTAGGACTTATCATCATCTTCCCCATTGCTGGTTACCTTGCTGTTCTCAGTTGGCCGATTGCTCTGGGATTCACTGTGATCGTTGGTTTAACTGCATGGTTTGCAACCCGTAATCTGAAATGGATGTCTGCTGCCGTTTTCGCAAGTGCGGTGACGATTGCCATCGCATCTTTTGCCCTGCAACATATTCTGCAACCTCATCAAGTCGCTCGCATTGCGTCTTTCTCCAATCCTGAGGCGGATGAATATCGCGCAAATGTTGGTTTTCATCTGGTTCAATCTAAGGCTGCACTTGGAGCAGGTGGGTGGTCTGGGATGGGATTCATGCAGGGAAGTCAAACCCAAGGACGCTACATCCCCGAGCAGTCTACGGACTTTGTATTTTCGGTCATTGGTGAGGAATGGGGATTCGTTGGAAGCATCCTGATCTTGCTACTCTTTTCCTTACTCATGTCCCGTTTGATCTGGCTTGCACAGCGAATTGATCATCCATTTGGAAGCCTTGTTGCCGCTGGTGTTGCTGGAATATTTTTAATCCATGTATGTGTGAATCTTGGCATGGTCCTTGGCTTATTTCCAGTCATCGGTATTCCTCTACCCTTTTTATCCTACGGAGGATCTGCCTTACTCACGAATAGCATACTTATGGGATTAGCATTATCAACCTATATGCGGCGGACTGAGTTCTCGCTTTACGTATGAGGCAATCTGGTTATGATGTGATCGTGATTGGCTTAGGTGCGGCTGGAAGTGCGGCGCTCTATCATTGCGCCAGTTCTGGGGCCTCAGTCCTTGGGATTGACCGTTTTGTCTCCCCCCATGTTCATGGATCCACGCATAGCGAGAGCAGGATTATTCGTAAAGCTTATGCCGAGGGGGTGCAATACTTGCCGCTCTTGACCCGAGCTTATGCGCTGTGGGAAAAACTTGAACATGTTTCTTCCACAAAACTGATGCATTTGGTCGGGTGTATCAATATTGGGCATACGGAAAGTGAGATGATTCGCGCATCGCATAATTCCGCACTCGTGGGTCGGATCAGACATCTGATGCTCTCTTCCGGTGAAGTACATCAGCGTTATCCAGCGTACCGTCTCCGGCCAGATCAGGCTGCTCTTGTGGATCTAGAAGCAGGCTATATTCAACCTGAACTTTGTGTGCAAGCCCATCTACGACAAGCCGCAGTACATGGTGCTCAATGTCAATTTGGTACTCCCGTTCTATCCTGTACCTTAAAGGATGACCGAGTCATTGTGAAAACCAACTACGATATTTTTGAAACTCCTCGAGTGATTCTGACTGCTGGATCTTGGATGCGCGATTTTGTACCTGTTCCCTTGGCAATTGAACGTGTGACGAATTCCTGGTTTCGCCCAACCAGTCCCCATGTCACAGCTGATGACTGTCCTCCATTTATCCTGGATGAAGTGGACGGAAGAAAGAGTTATGGATTTCCTGACCTGGGCGATGGAATCAAGGTAGGCCTACATCATGCTGGCCCACTTGTCTCACACCCAAAGCATCTTGACCGCTCAATCATCCCAGAGGATCAGGCTGCTGTACGAAGCGTATTGGACACCATCATGCCCAAAGCGGCGGGTGAGTGCCTAAAAACTACCGTTTGCATGTACTCCAATATGCCAGATAAAAACTATCTCATTGACCGATTAGAGGGGCATGATCAACATTTCATTGTTGGGAGTGCCTGTTCTGGGCATGGGTTTAAGGCGAGTTCAGCAGTTGGCGAATCATTAGCGGCATTAGCTCTTGACACCTCCCCCCCGGTAGACTTATCTCCATTCCGGTGGAGGTAGTTATAATCCATACGATGAAAGACTATCTTGAAGCAGCTCTCAGGCGTGTGTTAAGTACTATCCAGTCTGTGCCCACAGATTTTGTACCTGAACTGTCCGTCCCTGCAAATCTGGATCACGGCGATCTTGCTACCAACTGCTCTATGAAGCTTGCTCGTCCTTTACGCCGTTCCCCATCTGTGATTGCAGAGGAAATTGTTGCCACGTTCATGGCAAATGAATATGATCCTCTTTATGTAGACTCTATCTCCATAGCGGGTGGTGGTTTTATTAATTTCAAATTCTCTAACCATTATCTCTACTGCGAACTTGAATCCGCTCTTCAAAAGGGCTCGGAGTTCGGTCGCTCAGAAATAGGTACTGGTAAGCGTGTACTTGTTGAATTTGTGAGTGCCAACCCCACGGGTCCATTGACGGTAGGGCATGGCCGGAATGCCGTTCTGGGAGACACGCTTGCAAGCCTACTGGAATGGACTGGTTATCAGGTCACTCGGGAGTATTATTTTAATGATGCTGGGCGTCAGATGCGTGTACTAGGTGCTTCGCTGCGGAGTCGATATGAAGAGGTGGTTGCCGAGAAGGATAACCCATTTGCCCATCTGCCCCGTGCAATTGAGCACCGGAAGAACTATAAAACAAAACAACTGGGGGACGATGATGCCTCCCAAGTCATCGTCTCCGATTCTTTTCCAGAAGATGGATACCTTGGTTCATACATCACCACGATTGCACGGGAACTGGCACAGGAACATGGATTGAACCTACTGGATCTCGAACCGAACGATGTGTTTATGAACGCGGCCAAGTTGACGATATTTTCTAAAATCCGCTCTACACTTGAACGCATGGGAATTCTGATGAATAACTACTTCAACGAAAAGAGTCTCTATGACACAGGTGCGGTCAAGAAAACGCTTGATGCACTCCGTGCGAAAGGTGTAATCTATGAGCAGGATGGCGCCACTTGGTTCAGGACCTCCGATCTCGGAAAGGACTCCGATACTGTTCTGGTGAAACAGACAGGTGAGCCTACCTATCGTCTTCCCGATATTGCCTATCATGTCAACAAAATGGAACGTGGCTTCGATCTTATTGTCAACGTATTTGGTGCCGACCATATCAGTACCTACCCAGATATCCTGCGGGGTTTGGATATGCTCGGATTTGATTCAGATCGCGTTCAGGTTGTGATCTACCAGTTTGTGACCCTCATTCGTGGAGGAGAAGAGGTGAAGATGAGTACCCGCAAGGCGAATTTTATCACACTAGATGAATTAATTGATGAGGTGAGTTCGGATGTGACAAGATATTTTTTTGTTATGCGCTCTGCTCAGAAACATCTGGAATTCGATTTAGACTTGGCCAGAGAGGCCAGTGACAAGAACCCGGTGTTTTATCTTCAGTATGCATATGCACGAATTTGTTCAATCCTCAATAAAGCGGAGGAACTTGATCTTCTACCAAATCCTGACCTTGCCAGCCTGAGTCTCTTGTCTCACGAAGCTGAACTCGCACTCATCAAAGAGGTCATCCACTTTCCGAAGGCTGTGTCTTCTAGTGCTCAATCATGTGAGCCGCACCGGCTTGCAACCTATCTACGAGGGCTTGCTGAGGCATTCACAAAGTTTTACCATGCATGTCGTATTATCGGAGAAGAAAAGCAGATCGCGGGGGCCCGCTTAGCATTGGCACAGGCTACGAGCATCACACTGCATAATGGACTCTCAATTCTGGGTATTAGTGCCCCGACACGAATGTGAGCATGAACGTTGCTTTCCAAGGAGAAATAGGTGCATTTAGTGAAGAGGCCGCTGGACGTCTCTACCCCGGTTGCCGCGTTGTTCCTGTACCTGAGATGGAGGACGTATTCAAGGCGGTTGATACGCGTACGGTGGAGCGAGGCATTATTCCAATTGAAAACTCACTGTTTGGGAGCGTTCATATCAATTATGATCTGCTACGTAGCTATCACGTCAAAATTACTGGGGAAGTCAATCTCCGTATTCATCATTATCTGATTGCTCAACCAGGTACCCGCCTTCAAGATATTCAGCGGGTACTTTCTCATCCACAAGCTCTTGGACAGTGTCAAACGTTCTTAAAAAAAAATCTGAGTTGGAGCGAGGTGATCCCGACCTACGATACTGCCGGAGCTGCAAAACAGGTTGCGACTGAATTTGACCTCTCGAGTGCAGCAATCGGGTCTGCAAGGGCTGCACAGGAATATGGTCTGGAGATTCTGGCATCAGATGTACAGAGTCATGCCTTGAATTTTACACGTTTTTTGGCGTTAGCTCAAGAACATGCTCCACGATTGTCCTCTGCAACCCATTCATTGAAAACTTCAATCGTATTTGCTCCAAAACAAAACATACCAGGAGCACTCTTCAAAAGCTTAGCAGTTTTTTTTCTACGAGACTTGGACTTATACAAGGTTGAAAGCCGTCCTCTGATTGGACGCCCGGGCAAGTATATCTTTTATCTTGATGTGGAAGGAGATAGTGAAAGCCCTCTCCTCCAACGGGCTTTGGAGCATCTTAGCGAGATCAGTACAGAGTTACGTGTTTTGGGTTCCTATCCTCAGGGAGAGACTTGGGATGGAGATGACATGTGTACATAGCTTTCAAAAGTTTCCGCTCCAGCACACTCAACCATTGATCGAATGATTCGCTCCGTTTTTCTCGCATTCTTTTTTGTTCTCTGTTGCACCGATGCTCATGCTCAGAAAAAGCCGCTGGATCATGATGTATATGAAATTTGGAATCGGATCAAGGATCGGGGGATATCCAGAGATGGTCAGTGGAGTTTCTTTGAATTTGGTCCTGAAAAAGGAGATGGAACATTGACGATTCAGAGCCTTACCGGCGAAGAATCCTATCAGGTTCCAAGAGGGAAGGAAGCTGCGTTTACGCGGAACTCTCAATATGTGATTTTCTTGGTATCTCCTTACGAGGATTCGCTCAATGCAGCACGCAAAGCAAATCTGGATGAAGATGAGATGCCCAAGGAATCTCTTGGCATTCAGGATCTTAGGACAAGTATAACTAAGTTGATCCCGGATGTTCGTTCATTTGCGATTCCGAAAGAACTTACGAATATTGTCGCGTTCCTATCAGAAAAACCCAAAGCAGATTCTCTTGAAGAAGGACATACTCTCCATGTCCGTGATCTTGCATCGGGCGACGAGACCAGTTTTACCCATGTTGAGGACTATTTGCTCTCGGCGAACGGGGTCCATCTGGTATATACATTTGAGGGACCAGACTCACTAAACACCGGGATCGTGCGGATAGATCTCCTCACAAACTCTGCGGATACACTTCTTTCAGGTGGCGGAGACTATGCATCTCTCACGTTTGATGAAATTGGTGATCAACTGGCATTTCTGTCCAGCCGGGATGGACATGAAGTAGACCCTGCCGAGTATTCGCTTTATTACTGGCAGGCCGACATGGACACTGCCCTCATGGTGGTAAACCCTACTCATGATATGATTCCCGAGAGATGGTGGATCAGCCCCCATGCAGATCTCTCCTTTTCAGAGAATGGAACTCGTCTCTATTTTGGCACCGCACCAAGACCGTCAACTGAACCGGAGAATAATGACGATGAGGAGATGCCCATCCTGGATATATGGAACTGGAAAGATCCTCTGCTGCAGTCCATGCAACTGGTGAATGTGGAGCAGGAAAAGGAACGATCCTACCTTGCCATGCTTCATTTGGATACGCAGCAGGTTGTTCAGCTTGCAAGCTTGGATATGCCAAATGTGACCGTCGGCTCTGAGGGGAATCTGGATCTGGCTCTTGGTTGGTCTAACCTACGCTATCAAAAGCAGATCAGTTGGAATTTTCCGCGCGCCTATGATGCTTATGTGGTCAATGTATTGGACGGTAGCCGGTCAATGGTTCTCGAGGGAGTTCGATCTCGTCCCTCCCTTTCCCCCGATGCCCGTTACATTACTTGGTGGGATCGGGACGAATCTAGTTGGATGTCTCTACCTACGAACGGAGGGGATCCAATCCATCTCACGGAGTCCGTAGATTTTCCTGTACACAATGAAATTCACGATTGGCCTTATGCTCCCAATCCGTATGGCAGTGTGGGATGGAGTGAAGCAGATCAGGAGTTTCTGTTCTATGACCGCTATGACATTTGGGCAGTCAACCCCCATGATGTCTCAACTCCTCGGAATATTACCAATGGACTTGGCCGTGAGCAAACCCTGCAGTTTCGTTATGTGGATCTGGACCCGGAGGAGGATTATATCCCCGATAGCCTCCTACTTTCTGCATTTAATTTGGATACCAAAACCTCTGGATTCTATCATACAAAGGTGAATTCAAATCAAAACCCAGAGGAGTTAATCATGATGGATAGGCGTTTTGGCGTCCCAATGAAAGCCGAGGATGCAGACCAATTATTCCTAACCCGCGAGAGTTTTACAGAATTTGGCGATCTATGGACAAGCGATCTGGATCTGTCAGATATGAACCAAGTCAGCAACCTCAACCCGCAACAATCGGAGTATACTTGGGGGACCGCGGAACTGGTGCACTGGACGTCTCTGGATGGGATACCGATTACGGGAATGCTCTTTAAGCCTGAGGGGTTTGATTCCAACAGATCCTATCCAATGATGGTATATTTCTATGAGAAGATGTCTGACGGTCTACACCAGTACAGAGCACCTACTACTGCACGTTCATCTATCAGTATCTCTTTCTATGTGAGTCGGGGCTATGTTGTCTTCGTACCGGATATTCCCTACAAAGTAGGCTACCCTGGAGAAAGTGCACTCAATGCAGTCGTGTCTGGTGTAACAATGGTCATTCAGCAGGGCTTTGTGGATGCAGATCGGATTGGTGTGCAGGGCCATAGTTGGGGAGGATATCAAATCGCCTACATGATCACGGAGACGGATCTGTTTGCCGCGGCGGAGGCAGGTGCTCCGGTTGTTAATATGACAAGTGCTTATGGGGGTATTCGCTGGACGAATGGAATGAGTCGTATGTTCCAGTACGAGCGTACGCAAAGCCGAATTGGTGGCTCTCTCTGGGAAACCCCATTCAGATATCTTGATAATTCGCCATTATTTCAGGCGGACAAGATTAAAACTCCGGTTTTGATGCTCCACAACGATGAGGATGGTGCGGTACCGTGGTATCAGGGAATCGAATTTTTTGTAGCGCTTCGCCGCTTACAGAAGCCTGTCTGGATGCTCAACTATAATGGGGAGGGCCATAGCCTTTCCAAGTACACCAACAAGAGAGATTTTGCCATTCGCATGCAACAGTTCTTTGATCATTATCTCATGGATACACCTGCACCGATATGGATGACTGAGGGAGTCCCAGCAATCAAGAAAGGAGAAACACTGGGATTAGAGATTTCCTCTGACCAGTAGTACTGGGGATTTCCAAACTCTAGACAGGAAGCAAAGGGGAGTATCACCTATGCTCATAAATTCTATGTGGATCGGCATACGCAGGTAATCATTTGTACTGATTGTAGCCGAGCCCCCGCACATGGGGTTCTTTGTGAAGTAATTCGCGAAGGCGTGTGAGTAATTCTCTGTCCCATCCCATAGCGTCCGCTACGGTATTATCCCACAACTGACGAACCTTGCACTCACCATCTCGGAACTGCGTTACCTCTGTGTCTTTAGTCTCTTCCCAACAGTTGGCAAGTATTTTTTGAATCGCTGAATCTTTGCCCAAGTTCGCCATTTTCTCGTTGAGCCTCCGAATTTCATTCAAATATTTCGGTCATTCTGACCGATTTTTGCCCCAAAACCGTGCATTTGCCCCTGATTTCTCACCGTTTTACGGCCATTCTGTCTGATTCATCCCCCAAACCCCCGTTCTGGTGTTATTTTGGTGTCCCTGTAACCTCCCCAACCCGCCCGCGTTCCAACTCCTTTCCTACTTTCTTCTACCTTTTTTTATGTTTATTCGTACACGGCCCTATACCCGCAAAAATGGCGAAAAACGACAGGGCTTTGGCCTCGTTGAATCCCGATCGGTTGACGGTGTCACCAAACACACTTCCCTCCTCAATCTCGGACAAGACTTTGCCATTCCCGAAGACCAGTGGGCGCACCTCACCGAAGAGGTCGAAACCCGACTGAAAGGACAGAACCCCCTCCCTTTCTACGAAGACGATGAAGCATATCAGGCGGCGGTGGACGACATCGTCCAACGATTGCTGGACAAAGGCTATGACATTCATAAACGTCCCAATCAAAAGCACTTCATCATTCCAGAGAAAACCACACATCCGGATTCTCGTACCTTTGCGGGAGAGCGCATGGCATTGGAGGCGTTGCAGCAACTGGGGGTTCCCGATCTGTTCGTCTCTCTTGGCTTCTCGGTCAAACATGCGAAGCTTGCCTGTGCGCTGGTGGTTGGACGTATGCTCCATCCCGCGAGTGAGCGAGCCACCCATGAATGGATGATGAACCGGTCTACGATTCTGGAACTGCTGGACGTTGATCTGCCAAGCTTGAACACGCTCTACCGAGTCACGGACGGAGTACAAGACCAACAGCAGCAAATCATGGACGGGCTCTATGGGAACACGCAGAAACTCTTGGATTTTAGCGAAACGATCGTGTTTTATGATCTGACCAACACGTTCTATCATGGGAAAGAAAAAGGAGAACTCCTCCGTCGGGGACGGAGTAAGGACCGGCGGAATGATTGTCCACTGGTCACGCTGGCGTTGGTCTTGGATGCGTCAGGATTCCCGCGTAGTGTACAACTCTTATCGGGAAATATTAGCGAACCAAGCACGATGCAACGTGCAATTGAGGATCTGGACGGAGCGAAGCCCACGATCATCATGGATGCAGGGATTGCCACAAAAAAGAACTTGGCCTACCTGCAATCGCAGGGATTGAACTGGATCACGGTAGAGCGTGCAAAGGCGCCTCCGCTTCCAGAGAAGGATCCTGATGCAGCGTTTACGAGCGAGTCGGGAAGTAACATCAGGGTATGGAAGTTGCCCGTAGAGGAAGCGGAGAACGAAGAGGTTCTGGAAGCGGATGGATCCACGGAGGTGAATGCGAATCAAGAAGTTTTGGAAGAGAAGGACGATTCAGACGAGGAAACGTTCTCGGAGGACGGAACGCCCGAAGAGGCATGGAATGAAGTCTGCATCTATGTCCACAGTTCCGATCGTCAAGTGACAGAGGATCAGATTCTGGAAACAAAGTCAAAGAAGTTTTTGGAGGAGATCACCTATCTCCATGAAGGGCTCTCGATTCCGAGGAGGATGAAGAAGCATGATCCGTTGCTGGTTCGGATTGGTCGGAAGAAGGAAGCGTACAAGCAAATCTCTCACTTATATGATATTCAGGTCACGAAGAAGGACGGGACGGAGAATGCCGAGTCCATTACGGTGACGCGGCTTCCAGCGCATGAGGATCGGGTCTCTTCCAGTGGAGGCTACGTCCTGCGAACCAGTCTCGGGGATCGGGATCTTGAAACGATCGTGCGGACGTATTGGCGATTGACCGAGATTGAGGCGACCTTCCGAATGATGAAATCGGATCTTGGACTTCGTCCGATCTATCATAGCAAAGACGAGCGGATTGAGGGGCATTTATTCATTGCCGTGCTGGCGTACCATCTGGCGCATTTTGTCCGCACCAAATGTAAGGCGGAGGGCCTTCATTCAAGTTGGGCAACCATGCGAACGGAACTCAACCGGGTCCACCGGATTACGACCCGGATGGTCAAGACCAAGACAAGATATCTGATTACGAAGATCGATCAGGATCTAACTCCGTTTTTAGAGCAGCTATTCAAGATTCTGGGACTCCGGTACAATCCCAATGAAACGCGTGTGGTGGAGGAGCATGTAGAGGAAGCCGAACCGACCAAGCCACCGGATCTCTAACCAGTCAGCACGCACCGAAGATATTGATCACTTGAACTCCGGACGGAGCAGCCCGAGGTGTGTCCAAAGGAAAGAATGGAGGACCGAATTTGACGAAACCTGCTCCAAAAGTGCAAGAAAAGCGCCGTGGAATCGCCCCAAATGAAGCAGAGATGATTCAGAGAATCTTTGTGCTCATGGACCAAATTGAAACCAATCCCAAACATGGGACTGAATAGAAATTCGTAACTTTATGGCACTAAAAAATGGCGAACTTGGGTTTGATGTTGGGAATTCTAATTTGTTGGGTTCTCTCAACACTATAACTTGGAAAATTCAGCGTTTTCCCGGGGGCTCTCATGATTTGTAAACGACCCAGTGTAGAATTAATAAATGGGTCTTCGCCTTTAATTGTGAGATCAATTGTAAATTTAGTTAATTCTCGGAAGTAATCTGCGGGATTTGGGGAACATTCTCTTTTTTTCTGTGAGACTTGCGAGTCAACCATCCACTTAACCATTGATTCCCTCATACCAACGAGCTCAGTAGATAAGAGTCTGGACCTCCAGGCGCCCTGGAAGATTTTAGAAGATACGTATGATGACAAGGCCAAACGTAGAACGGTAACGTTGAAGTGTACAGATACCTCCTCGTTGCAGTGTCCAGAATATGAGACGGTGTGTTCTTTTTGCGATCTACGTACTGAGCGGCAATGGCGTCACTTAGATACGTGCACATACCAGACGATCCTGGTCGCTCGGGTTCCTCGGATCAGGTGTTCTCGCATGGGGTGAAGACGGTCCGGGTTCCTTGGGCGGATCCGAGTTCCCGGTATACGTATAACTTTGAGGTGTATGTGATTGGGTGGGCGAAGGAGGCGAGCATTCTGGCGGTTTCTCGGCAGTTAGGGATTGGCTGGAAAGCGATTTATGGAATCCTCCATCGTGCGGTGGAGCGAGGACTGGACCGACGAATCGATCGGGTGGTTCAGGGCATCTGTGTGGATGAAGTTTCCTGCAAAAAGCGGCATAAGTATCTGACGATTGTATCGGATGCAGCTATGGGAACGGTGTTATATGTGGGGGTCGGGCGTGATCAAGCGGCGCTTATGCGCTGGTTTGCGCAATTGTCGTCCGCGCAATTGCAGGGCATTCGGAGTGTAAGTATGGATATGTGGCCCGCCTATATCCGTGTAACCGAAGCGAGTCTACCCAATGCAGCAGAGAAGATCTGCTTTGATCGGTTTCATGTCGCTAAGTATCTGGGGGGGACTCTCTACCATTTATCCAAATAAAAAATGTTAAAAATCAGAGAATTTTGATTTTTTTTGAGATTTGAAAGGAATGAACCTGATCCTTTGTGAATCTGTCCAAGAAAAAGCTGCAAATCCGATAATCCGGAGTCTGATATTGGGGGGTCTTCAACAAATTTAGTGAAAGCGGAATAGGCATCCGTGCGTAAATTTAGCAAACCTGATGGGAATCTGCCCGATTTCCGGGAATAATTTCCAGGGTTTTCTCTATTGTACAACCTTCAAATTTATTCAATGAGTGTAGAATTCAACGAAATCAATGCGGTGTATGGGATTGTATCTCCTTGGCGAATCTCAAAGATCACAACGGATACGGCGGACTACGAGGTCTTTCTGCATGTGTGTTGCGAGGATGAGTCGGGACTGACCTGTCCCGTATGTGACCGGGTGTGTCCAGTGTATGACCGTCGTACACGGAAGTGGCGGCATCTGGATACGGGGATGTATCGCACGTATGTGGTCACGGACCTTCCTCGGGTAAAGTGTCCGGATCATGGGGTGCGGACGATTGCGGTTCCGTGGGCAGAGCGAAGTGCTCGGATGACCTATGAGTTTGAAGGCATGGTGATTGACTGGCTCCAAGAGGCGAGTATCTCTGCGGTGTCTCGTTTACTGGGACTGAGCTGGACCGCTATTGACGGGGTGATGCAACGTGCTGTTCAACGAGGGCTTGCACGAAGATCAACCGGATCCTTTACGCGGGTCGGTGTGGATGAAACCACCTATAAGAAAGGCCACAAGTATATCACGGTGGTATCGGATTCGATCACCGGCACCGTAGTGTATGTCGGTGAAGGACGTACGAAGCAGTCCTTGAAGCGCTGGTATGATGAATGTAGCCCTGAACAGCTGGAACAGATTGAGAGTGTGAGCATGGATATGTGGCCCGCGTATATCAACACCACGAAGGAATGTGTCCCTGAGGCCGAAGTGAAGATTGCGTTTGACCGATTCCATGTGGCGAAGAAAGTCGGAGAGGCCGTGGATCAGGTTCGCCGACAGGAAAACCGGGAATTGAAAAAGGAGGACCGGGATGACCTCGTTGGCACCAAGTATGATTGGTTGACCAATGCGGAGAATATGTCGGCTCAGCAAAAGAAACGGTTCCGCCAGTTAAAGACCAGTTCGTTAAAGACCGCCCGTGCATGGGCTATCAAGGAATTGTCCCAGAAGCTATGGCATTATGTGAGTCCCACCTGGGCACGCAAGGGCTGGAAGCGATGGTTATCCTGGGCCATGCGTTGTCGACTAGAACCGATGAAAAAGGTCGCCAAAACCGTGAAAGAACATCTGTGGGGAATTATCAATGCAATCATCCTGAAGGTCAGCAATGGCCCGGCAGAAAGCATTAACAGTCGAATCAAAACCGTGAAAATTCGTAGCCGCGGCTTCCGCAATGTTGATCGGTTGATGAACGCGATCTACTTCTATCTGGGAGGGCTGGATCTCTATCCAGAAAGTGTTCAAAATAGACCCCGTCCACTAAAATAATTGAAGAGCCATCTTGGGGAAAGAGTGCCATATGCGTGGAGCAAATCTACAAAATGCGGGGCAAGTCGTCGCATATGAGCGTTTGAGGGGCGCATATATTCATTAGAATCCTGTTTTCCATCAAGCTTTGGCATTCACAGCCCTTGAACAGCCCCTGATTTGAACATGCAGGGCGAAAAAACTTGGTTTTGCAGGGATCTATGGGGTTAGAATGGAATGGATTTGGTGTATTTATGTGCGAATGAACTATGAATCTGTCCATTTGTAGTCTAATTTTTGGCAAAGCGTACACATTCCGCACCGATGAGCCACTGAATCCGAAGGAAGTGCGCCACCAATTCCGAGCGATTATGGGATTGGAGTTGGGTATGAACCTGTTCCAGAGCACTGTACAGACGGCTGCTATATCGGGAATGTCATAGCCGCAAGTCATTGTGCTTCGGACCTCTGGGGATTCCCAATTGGGAAGATAGCAGCCCCCACGCATATGTTCATGCATCTGACCGTGCTAGAATCGGATTCGTACGCCTTCAGTTAAAACGCAAGATAAACTCGCCATCCCAAGGGGGATACAGAGCAAATCCTGCTCCGCAGACAAGCCGCGGCGTACCAAATTCTCCAATAGGTTGCGTACGGACACAGAAGATCTATTCCAACTTACTGGGCCCCAATCCACTAATCGGGAACTGTTCGGAAGAATTCCCAAAAATTTGAATAAATAAGAGGCCATCCTAATTGTCCTCCGTCGTGTGCTATCATCCTACATGAGAGAATTGGAGTCAGTTGATTGAATGGAGAAAGGTTGTGTTGATCTCACACACGGTCATTTTCGGTTTGGTCCCGCACTTTCTGTCCGAGCCGAGTATGTAGGTGCTTATGCTTCAACGAGTACGCGGCTGGGATTAAAGAGCTGGCCCGTTCGCAGCATTGCACAGGCAACTGCAAGGAGACGGTCGCCCACCGATCGCAGAGCGCGTCCGTGGGTCTGTCCGCGTGCGCGCAGGGCTTTGTACTTGGCTTTACTCACTGGATCATGTTGGACGGCGACCCGACTCCAATGATAGACGGCGTTAGATAAGCGCCAGTGACATGCTCTTCGCCGAATGACACGGCAAGATTTCCCCGATTGAAGGGTCGTGGGGGCCACCCCCGTCAAAACCCGTAAGGCTTGATAATCCCGTTCCTTCAACAAGGGAGATGCTTCGGAGAGGAGCACCGACAGAACCGTGGTTCCAATTCCAGGCATAGAAGATAGAATGTTTACATCGTTGTGTCTTTCCACGGAACGGGTCAGTTCGTCTTCTGATACGGAATCGGTCTGCCCCGAAGGGTTCGGTGCCGAGAGCTCTTTAAGGATGGCTTCCATGGCCTGCTTTGCCTCACAAAGATTCGCTTCAATCACCCCAAGAAGTTTGAATCGGAGATGTAGATTCTTCGTAATTGCAGGTTCTGCTCCGTCAGCGACTGAAATGGGAGTGCTTCGCAGGGTCGTAAGGACTTTCTCTGCGGTGATCCGCCGGATTCTGTGTTCTTTTAGGATTTTCTCTACTGAGGAGAGACGAACTCTCCGAGCGCGGGCGGGAGTGGGAATGAGCTTCCAGAGTGATCGAATGACGGGGGCATTCAAATCAAAACCGAGACGCAGGAATTGTGGGAAGTAGCGCCAGAGCTGCTGTCGGATCTGATGCACCACGCGTGTACGTTCCGCCGTATACTCTTCGCTCATCCGAGACCATTCGCGAAGTTGGATGATCTCGGGATCCATGACCTCCAACTTACGCAGACACTGGGGATCCGTCCGAAGCGCGTCGGCGAGGACATGTGCATCCCGACGGTCATCTTTCGCACCCGAAGGTGAAAACCGATCCCGGAAACGGTCCAGTTGCTTGGGATTGATGGAATTGACTTGGACTCCACACTCCATCAGGCTATCCACAACCGGACCATGCGGTACCTCAATGGCGACCGCAATGGACTCTGCCCCGCAATCGGCAAGTTCCATGATCCATTTCTGGAGTTCACTCAGACCATCTCCCGAGTGGGGAAATGACTTCTCGCCCAGCGTCTCTCCGTCTGCGTTGACCACACAGGCTTGATGGAACTCGGAGCCCCAGTCAATCCCCACGAAGATGTGGGGAAGAATTGTTGTTGACATGATAATATACCTTAGTTTAAGGGGTAGAAGTATGCGGATCACTGTGATGCTATGTCACTCCCTGTATCGGTGCTCTATGGCACATACTCTCTACCGGGCGTTCATCACATGACTCCCCAGGGTACATCTCCCCCCCAGGCGTTCAGGACGCAGGGGGACGTTGGTTACTCCTGGGGAGTTGATCCGCGGAGATCAATGCGAAACATAAGTACAGATGCACCTGTGACCATGGAACGGTTTAACCATCCTGAATCCAAAAAATCATCACGCGTTGCCTTCACTCTTCAATTTTAGGATTCCCCTTGAATTTGAAAATTTTCTGCTCTAGTACTCTGGACTGAAAACCTTCTCCCTCTTTGTTCACCTAAAATCAAAAATCTTGGCTAGTTTGCAATGATCTTTCTCTTCAGTAATCACTTCTACACTGTACGAGCCTCTTTCAAAATTCTATATTTTTACCTTTTTTCCCCGCTGAATTGCGGCTGAGGCTGGTTCAATTTCGTCGGATTACGCGAATCATTGGTATGGGTTCGCCGTTTTGTGGAGTTGACCGGTTCTTTGCCTGCACGGAGGTCTCTGTTTGGTGAATTTCGTCCACGATCCGTGTAGATTTCACACACCCCTCCCACGGCTTCTGTGGTTTGAAGCGCCCAAATTCTGTTATGCAGGGGGTGGATGGCCGGTTTACTGCACCATCCGCAGCATTTGGTCCACCGTGAGTACCACCACGCTGAACATCAAATGACAGAGGACTTTCTCGTGCCCACGGACTCGGATATTGCGTCCACCGAACTCATCTTTGAGTCGCCCAAAGGCCCGCTCTACGGTTGAACGTTCCCGATAGCGAACCCGCTCCGCAGGAATGAATCCGGCCGCCCGTTGCGCCTTTTGCTCGCGACGATCCGCCGCTTTTTTCTTGCGTGGATTCGGATCAATGATCGGTACACGCCCCGAGGCGCTCCGATGTGCAACAATCTCCTTCGCGTCATAGGCGCTGTCCATGAGATCATAACAGTTGTCCACCCGTTGCTGCGTCAAGTGCGCCAAGGGAAGGGCCGCCTGACTATCATGCAATGAGGCAGAGGTCACCAAACAGCTGAGCGGAACCCCTCCGTCCGCCGTATCCATGTGTAGCTTATAGCCCGTCCATCGTTGCGTATGTCCCTTCGCGTTCCGCTTACATCCCACCGTACAATCCTTTGGTAACGCGTCCAGCATCTCGCCTAACTCCATCTTCAACTGCTGCTCCAGGCGACGAGGCACCTTGGGACGGGCCTCCCCCTTCTTCGGACGCCCCCGCTTGCGTTGCTTCACGGGCTTTGATGTATCCGCCTTTGGAGCCGGACGCTCCCGCGCTTGAATCGCCGTTGAATCCCGTGAAATATGCCCCACTAACTCCCCCGCGTACCCCTGTTTGATCAAAGCTTCATGGATCCGAGACGGTAACTTCGCCGCCGCAAACTCCTGAAACGCGCGAGAAAACGTGGGCGCACTCGGCACATCACACGAGCGGGACCAACCACATAGGGACCGAAGCAAAACATCTGATAGAAGCCGCTCCCGCAATCCCGAGGTCGTCGGAATATTTAACGCCATCTTGGCCAAAAACGACCGCGCAAGACAGACCCGGTGCGCACGCGGGCGTCCCACCGAACGAAGCCGGGGACGAGGCAGATGATCCTCCACACACACCAACTCAAACAATAACAACAACTTCCGGAATCGTTTGGGCAACACTCCATAGTTCTGCTCCACACATGGAAACAACTCCTGTTGGCAGGAAATATAAAAACCGCGTATCTTCTTGGTAAGGGACATGGGGTTCTCCGGGGGTTGTTGGACTTGTAATTCTCCTAAAAATACAAAATTCGGAGATCCCTGTCCCTTCGTTTGTGACCCAAAAAAACGATACCTCCCAGAGCAGATCAGCCCCCTAACACTCTTTAGTACCCAGATTCATCAATTAGCAAAATCTCTCAAAAAATCATCCAATTGAGGAATTTTGAAAGAGGCTCTGTACTCCATTAAGCTTCCTTAAAAGATACAGGGAGGCGGTGGACAAGGTTCGGCGGCAAGAACACAAGGAACTCCGAGCGGAAGGCAATCAGATGCTTATGGGAAGCAAGTACACTTGGTTGAAGAGTCCTCCCAACATGTCTCTGCAGCAGAAGCGGGCATTTCATGCCCTGCGCACCAGTACCCTGAAGACCGCCCGAGCCTGGGCCATCAAGGAAATGGCTCGGAATCTATGGCATTATGTGCGGCGAGGCTGGGCACTCAAGGGCTGGAATCGGTGGTTGAGTTGGGCCATGCGTTGTCGGCTTGAACCCGTCAAAGAGGCAGCCAAAACCATCAAGAATCACTTGTGGGGCATCCTCAATGCCATCATTCTGAGGGTCAGTAATGGCCCGGCGGAAAGCGTCAACAGTCGGATCAAGACAATCAAAGTCCGCGCACGCGGATTCCGAAACAAAGAACGATTCATTGATGCAATTTACTTTCATTTGGGTGGACTTGACCTAAGTCACAGATGATGAAAAATCATCTGCTCACAATAATGGCTGAAGAGCCTTTTTTGCCAATCGGATTCTGGAAGATAGAAGACCAATAGACTCCCATGATTAGATCCTTTGCGTTGAATCCCGCAATAGTTCCGTTATTTCTTTTTGAGCCTCTGGCTTTGAACACTTCTCTTGGTTGGATATATATTCAGATGAGATTGCCAACCTAATCATATGAACGTTACCACAGCGATGGGATTATTTCGGGCGGTTATTATTGTAAATTCGATTCTATCTAATGTGTTTTTAGGTTTTTCCTACCTCATTTTCTGAAGACATCAAGAAATTAGTGATCCAATACCTGAAATGACCGAAATTGATAAAATGCAGCAACTCCTGAGCGTGGCGGAGATTATTGCACGGGCCAAGAAACATCCTGCTGAAGTATCAAAGGCTCAAGCCATAAAATTCTCTAACTTGGT
The DNA here is from genome assembly GCA_965209015.1 of Rhodothermales bacterium. GTDB lineage: Bacteria > Bacteroidota > Rhodothermia > Rhodothermales > Bin80 > Bin80. The sequence continues at coordinate 2,731,742 of OZ242367.1, forward strand.
AAGGGATGGATTCGTTGAAATTGACGATGATCGGATCGCATTTGCAACTCCTGAGCTAATCAAATCATGGCTCTCTCGCTACTGTGCTATGTGCATATCCGATGTATGGGAAAATTTTGATCAAACTGCTCATGAACTTATCCAATCTTATCGTCTATTCCATGCGTTGGGGATGTCTAAGCATGTAATTACCCAATTATTTTTATCCCTCAAGAATGACTATGGTATGGATATCTTGGTGCGATTAGAAGAAATTGCTCATTCATGTGTTAGTGATAGAACACATGAAGTTGACTTCCATCTTAACTCAATCTACTTTAAATTTTGTGATGTACTCCCAGAGCTAGACTATACACCTGCTGATCTTGCCGACCATCTGGGCCCGGTGTTGGAGGCCACAAAGAATTATTCGCGCTCAGGGATGCTCCACGGGGCCATAGAGCGAATGGCAGGACAATCGCAAGCAAAGGCGGAGGCTTTACTAGATGCCTTTTTGCAGCATTCTGAACAAGGAACTGTTGAACTTGCTGCCAATTCTCTAAAATCTCTTTGGAAATTTGACACAAGTAAAGCTCAGGGGAAGGCTCTTGGGCTTACGAAGGCAGAATTCGGATCTCTTCAACGTATCGGTGCTATCGCACTCGCTTGGTTTGAATATGAACTTCCATTACATGAAAGAGAACTTTTAAAAACGATTGATCGTCTTGATCAACTGTGTGAAAGTAACGACATGAAAGTTTTGACCGCTGTTACTCAGGCATTCGGGGATCTCATGGTGGTTTTACCCCAGTGTAGCCAACTGCAACAAGTTCGAAAACAATTTTTTCACTTAGCATCATACAAAAAACCAGATGTTCAGTCTGTAATTGCTCAGACATTAAGTAAGTATTTAAATAACTTTGAAGATGCTGATTTTCTTTGGGCTACCCTAAACTATCTAGCATGTGTTCCAGCTCAGTTTCGGGGTATTCTAAGAGAACTTGATCTCATTACATACAGAATGGTCAATCGTAATCCTAAGCGTGTTGCAGAATATTTGGAGGATGTGGTAACTAGTAGGCTATACAGAGCAGAGTGTGAACATGACAGGCTGCAAGATCTCTATGGCGATTCTGTTGATTGTTTAGCTGATAAGCACCAGTCGGTATTTGAATCCACCATTACGCGATGGTTCGGCTCCATAGACTCCCGTCTCCACGCAGCGGCAGCAGATTTAGTAGGGTACTTCGCTCAAAAACTACTCCCACAAAAAAATCGAACTATTCAATTAGATTCTGTTGTATTGAATTCCCTTGATGAGGGTGATGTGCAGCGAATAATATGCGCACTCACGGGCTATGTTGATGATCATAAAGCACTTGCATTATTATTGATTTCCATACTGTCGCGAGAAATTGTGAGTGAGCGTGTGCGTGAACTGATTGTCAACGCCCTTGATCAGGTAGTCCTCTATAACATGCCAGATTTAGCAGATGAATGCCTGAAGCCCCTTACTGAGGAAACCGATATTTCTAAATGTATTCAACAGGTCGTCACAGATGCACTCAACCTCTCTGACTCTTACTATAAACAGCTGAGGAAACGGCCTTATCTGAAAGAACTAATACCACCCGATCTCCATGTCCATCGCTTTAGTGTCAAATTTAGCAAATTAAGGTCTTCTCCGCAGGATAGAGGATTCAGTGAATCAAGCCTACTCGATCAAATACCTCGGATTCCTGTCAAATATGGACAATCAGTGTCCGCGTCAAATCATATGAATGTAGAGTCATTTGCCCCCATGCAGACTTTTTACACCGATGTAAGTATTCCTCGAGAAGAAATTCTTGACCCGATGGGGTATAGAATTAAACGAATGAACTGGCGGAGAATGGCGGTGGAGGGGCTTCCAGTTGAAACTCCTAGCCCGCACGCAGATCAGAGCCCTGAAGCTATTGACGAAAAGAATATGGAGAGGAAATGAAGATCTTGATCAGAGATTACTTGGCCAAACTGGGTGAGTCTGGTGGACTGGACGTTCTGGTAGCTGACTTGCTACTCAATATGAATATTGAACCCATCAGCAGACCACAGAGGGGAGTACGGCAGTATGGTGTTGACGTAGCAGCAGTAGGTGAGGACCCAGAAGATGGCCAAAAAAAACTCTTTCTGATTACCATTAAAGCGGGAGACATTACCAGAAACAATTGGGATGTTAGTGCCAACGCAATACGACCATCCCTTAATGAAATCAAGGACGTATATCTTGATAAACAGATAGATAATTCTCATCAAAATCTACCCAAGAAGATTATCCTATGCTGCGGAGGGATACTTAAACAGGAGGCCGATACAAACTGGAAGGGGTATACCGAAAGCAATAGTATATCTGGACAGCTGGAGTATGACCTATGGACTGGAGATAAGCTCGCACTCTTGATTGAGGAGTATTTCATGGATGAATACCTGTTTCCTCAGGAGAATCAGAGCTTGATGCGAAAGACTCTTGCCCTACTTGATCAGAACGAACAGGAGCCTAGATTCTTTTATCTGCTTGTAGAGCAAATATTATTTAAGAATCGTTTACCGATTAATTCTCCGGAAATCAAGTACCTGAGAGTACTAAGGTTGGTTAATCTTTGTCTATGTGTAGTGGCCAGATGGGCATTGGATGTGGAGAATATCCGCCCAGCACTGCTCTGTGCAGAACGTGCATTGCTACGAACATGGGATTTCTTGAAAAATCATGAACTCCTTGAGCATCAGGCTGCACTCAATGCATACTTCCGATTGTATGAGGAATATCTCGCAACCGGGTTGATTTATGCAAAACGGATCCACCCAGTATGTCGTATTAAAGATGGTCTTGTGAACATGTCCTCCCCTGCCGAAATTGTTGAGTATCCGCTCCGCGTATTTGAAGTTGCAGGCTTTCTGAGTACATTGGGACTCAATTATGCCTTTCTATTCCAGGAAAAGGGCGATAATGAATTTGAGAAAACAGCATCTATGTTTGCTGATACGCTGATAGAACTGATAATGAATAACTCAGCATCCATTACACCTCGGTACGACAGCCATGCAATTGAAATTGCACTTGGCCTGATGCTTCTATTTATGACAAAGGGGAATGACTTCGCCTTAGATTGGCTGAAGCAATTGTACCTTCGTGTCACATGGGCATATAAATCGGGGAAGTTCTTTCCAGTGGACTCAGATAGCCATGAAGATCTTCTTGCCATGGAGCTTGACAGGGACGCGCCGAGAGAACAATTCATGCAGTTGTCAACGCTTCTTCCGACTATGGCCGAATGGTATGGGATTTTTGGCAAACAAGTTGAATATGAAGCTTTCAGGAAAGCCGTGAATAATACATGTAGCGAAATCAATCTCCAGTTATGGTATCCAAATAATAACACAGAACCGAAGCTGTACAAAGAAAATGCTGGACATAATTCAGGAATTATGCGGACATCTATTATTCTTCCAGAAGAGATTGATGAGTTTCGTGATACCATGCGAAGCAGACTTGCGGAACAAACATCTTTTTACCAGATCTCATGCGTTCAAAGCGGATTACCCGTTCTGGGCTTGATTGCTAGCCGTCATTATCGGACCCCGGTGATTCCTGCCTATTGGCAGTGTCTACTTCCTAATGTGGACCGCGTGTCAAACATGCAAGACTCATCTGAGAAAGCCGCAAATGAAGACAATTAACCTATTCCTCAAAGACATGACCTGCCAATTTTCATCAGACTTGGCGATAAAGCTGGTTTATCTTTAGATTTACTCCTACATAAACTGTGCATACATTTCCTGAAATGGATGGGATAGTACATAAGCCTGAAGAGTATCGTGAACAATGTCCAACTCTCCATGTATTCACCAAACAATAAATGAAACAAGCTTGTGAATTAATCAGGGCGTTTCTCTACAAATAATTCATGAAAATATTCCCGACTACTTCAAAGATCTTTTCATAAAGAATTTGTATCCGTTCAAGTTAAATACGCATCCAAGCGTTTAAATCTAATCTGAATTAAGAATAATAAAATCCTATGGAAACGGAAACTCAACAAGTTTCACAAGTTAGTGTATTGTCTCAAATCAGCCAGACAGAAACTTTCTCTGTGTGGAGAGACATTCTGCCCCCATTACCTAATCGGATCACGGAACAATATGATCCATCTCCTCCTATTGAAGAGCATAGTCGTGATTCAGAGCCTCAAATAATTCAGTGGTCTACAAATAACTTTGTAACTACCCGTTGCACAAACTTTAATTCCTCCAATAGCCCAGACCAAGAAGAGAGTATATCTGTTTCTCTGGTGAAAAAGAATCGGTCAAATTCAAATAAAGTTGCTCAATCATCCTCTTCTCCGATCAGTTCAGATCGCACAGAGCCCAATTTAATTCTCCAGATTCGCAATTCAACTATTCATGAAGAAATATTTAATGCTCTGCTTATAGCTGGGTACCATAAAATTGTTAATCGTCTTACTTATCTCTATGGAATCCTGCAGGATAGCGATGACCCTGAAGATCCAGACATGGATATAAAGTCACTCCAAAATTTGGCATTGTTCTTCACGAAGAACAGTGCCTTACTTCCCCCTCCTGAGATCGGAGTAGATCCCGAGGGATTGTTGCAGGCTGAGTGGCACCGGAGTAATGTAATTGTCTTGATGAATTTCCTTCCTGATGAGAAAATCGTGTTTGCCGCTACATCTACTTTGAACGGTCAAGGTGAATCAGAGGATATCCAAGGTCAAGGTCAATGGGATCTTGCTCTAAATGTGGTTCGTTCGTTTCTGGCCAACCCTTAGTCTTATGTCTGGAAATGAGATAGACGGCAATCAACATGTTTCAAGATATTGCAAACCTCAATGTGTTGGGGCTGACGGGTTACCGCTCGGATGTGCATTTGACCTCAGAGATCAAGAGAGGTATCTTTCTGTGAATTGGCTTGAGTATTTTGAGGAATTGTGTTTGGCCAAAGCCATAGATCGTGTTCGTCAAGTTTTTCACGATAAGGGCTTCAAAACTGCACGGAGAGGTCGGTTTGCTACACTTCAAGTCAATCAGATTGAGTTGATCATCTCGAGTCTGAGCCCTAACCCATTTAGGATTATGCACTTACCTTCTCAAAATGACCCATCCCACTCTGGGATTTATGGATATACTGCCACAGATAAATCAATAGCCCTGAGAATTTCTGCGTTGGCACGCGCACAAGACATGTATCCTGCTTATAGAAGGTTGCCATCAGGATCTAATGGAAGACTGAATGGATCACGGTGATAGACGACATGTATCCAGCTAACGGAGGATGCCAGTCTCTCAATCATGCTTGCGCATTCCGCTGAACTGGAACACTCTGTTTAGTTGAAGCGGAACGTTCAAAACGCTGGAAGTTGGCCAATTCTCGTTGTCTCTGGACCTTTCTCATTGACTCTCCGGTTAACCCAATTTTGTGTGCGTTATTGACGATTCGATCCAGGATTGCGTTGGCCAGCGTTGGATCATCTATGATCTCGTACCACTTGTCCATCGGATACTGACTCGTCGCAATGGTGGAGCGTACGGTGTAGCGATCATCCAAGAGTTCCATCAGATCTCGTTGTTGGGAGGGAGGGATGGGGTGAAGTCCCCAGTCATCCAAAACCAGCACATCCATGCGAGCGATCTGTTTCATCAAGTTGAGATAGGAGCCATTCTCACGGGCAACCCGCAGCGATTCCAGAAGTCTGGGGAGCCGGGCGTATCGAACGTTGAAGTTTTCAAGACAGGCTTTATGCACCAATGCGCAGGCAACATAACTTTTCCCGACTCCCGTGGGACCGGTAATGATCACATTTTGTTGGCGACGGATCCACTGACAGGTAGCCAAGTGGAGCATCACTCGTTTATCCAAACCGCGCACTGCGCTGTAATCTAGATTCGGCATGCTTGCGGAAATGCGCAATTGTGCGGATTTCAATCGTCGAGCCAGCCATCGATCTCCGCGGACCGCCTCCTCATGATCCACCATGAGGCCAAGGCGATCCAGAAAGGGCACGGACTCGATCTCAGGCGTTTCTAACTGATCCCGAAGAGCGGCAGCCATGACGCGGAGCCGCATCTGTTCAGGTGTGTGATAGGATAGAAGGGACTTAATAACGCGCCCGAGTTTGGAATCCCTAAACATGAAGATTTTCGTGATCACTTAGATGATCTTGGAAATTACTTGTATAACTGCATCAAAATGTACTGAGGGATCAGCAATCAATCACGGTCGAATATGGCAGACGACTTGACCAATGCTTTTGAACTACTGCGCGTTACCTTGTCAGGAGATACAAGACAAGAAGATCAAAATACTCAAAAAGCAGTTAAGCAACTACGGATAGTTGAAAACAAGATCGTAGACTTAATGGTGGACATAAACATTTGAAAAAATTCATCAAAAAATGAAACCTGTTGATGTGAGTTACCGACATGCCCCCCTCAGACTGCCCCATGAATGAGTTGGCTAGCTCACTGATTTGATTTGTAATTGTTCTCTGGCAATTGCTTGGGAAACTGATGCCAGATCAACTTCCCTGCTCCTGAAACACAATGATCCCATGTCTCAATTGGAAGATCAATTCTTGCCATGGATGCCGTTGGAAATTCGGTTACCGAACTATTTGATAACAACCCAGCAGTCACAGACCAAGTGGGCTGATGACCAACTAGCATCACCACCCTAAAGGCGTCGGAAATCTCCTGTAAATAATGGATCAGATCATTGGAGCTGGCATGATATAACCCTTGCTTATACTGAACCTCGGCTGACCATCCTCCTGAATTTTTTGCAATTTCACAGGTGGAGCGAGCCCGCACAGCGGTGGAACACAGAATCAAGTCAGGTAAAGGTCCTGTCCTCGCGAGCCAGCGCCCCATTGCTGTGGAGGCACGCTTGCCTCGAGCATTCAGCGGACGATTGTGGTCTCTATCGTAGCTTGCATTCCAATCCGACTTACCATGACGAAAAAGAAGAACCGTCCTTGACATGTTACTCGCTCAGCGAGAGAGGAGGATACTGATCCGTAATCAGACTAAGACTGTATGCCTGCACACGTAGCCACCATCGTAATATACTGACAGATAGATCAAACCATCTCTCTGGATAGCGACCAGAAACTGACATGTATAGCCAACTTAATGGAGTCATGATTACGAGCAAAAATCCATAAAGAAAGAACAAAATTCCATGTGGAAAGACCAGTAACCATTTTATAAGCGGAAGTAAGCGATTCAAGTCTGTTTCGGCATTGGGATACGTAAGCTCAATCCTGAACTTCTCACTACCGTGAATACTCGGGAATTCATCTGTTAGGAGGAGAATGTACGCAAGAATTCCATACTCTAACTGAAGAAGCTTCCCGTGAAATTCAAATAACCATCTGGGATACGTTGCGGAGAAAATGATGAACAAAGCGGCGAGAATTCCAGCTATTAGCATGATATACCATGCAATATCGAGGATGAAGTTGAGTACAGTGAATACCGAGGCCACAGCCACCATCACCGTTTTCGAATATGGCTGTCCTACAATATCAAGGATGAAATCGAGTACAGTGAGTACTACTGGGATCAAAGGTAGGAAGATGACTAGCCGTAACAAGATACTCCATCGATTTTGAGCGTCCTGATATGATATGTTAAGCCTTGCTGGATATTCCAGATATGATTCAGTCATAGTCATGTCATTTTGTAGGAATAAAATTGATTCCTTTCCGCCTGCCTGTTCCACGCAAATCGCATCAAGATTTTGATTTTGTCCTATCTCATTGCTTACCAGTTATCTGAAATACTGAATTTGGTTTTGTAGATTCCGTAGAAGAGACTGCAGGAGTGGTACATGCAGGAGAATATACTAATTCTATTTGAATTATTCTTTATTTGGAATCAGCTCCCTCAACATTTCGCTTGACGAGCTTTCCTTCTTGTTAGGTCACTAAACAGCATTTAGATATCACTTTCTTTTTACGTAATGAATGATTCAGTTTTGATTATCAAGTTCATTACAATTCCTCTGGTTGAAGTTGATGGAACTTGAGTCGGATTGCCTTAGAGATGTAACTCACTTGCTCCACTATATGAAGGGTAACAGTTGGTATATCACGAATATTTTGGTCAAATTCTGATCATTTGCAGATGAATCGAATAGCGGATATCAGGTTTTCAAGTGTTTGAGTTCTTGATTTTGCCTACAACCCACTCAGTCTTGGTGTTACGGAACATGAACCAAGGGGAATACAGATTCAGACGTAAATTCAGAGACTTTTTTGATACAGATGATGACACCCTTGTCAAATCTCAGACTAGCGGTGGTTGGATACACTTCCATAGATTTCTATGATCCGAGGAATCATCTTCATTCTACAAATTTTGGTTAATCAACCGTTCTTCATTCAAAAAACCACAACTTAACCATATCATAATTCCCCGATAAAGAGGGAATGGAATTCAATCTGAAAAGATTATGAATATCCAGGGAGAAGGGTTATTGATTTAATTCCGGCTTTTTAGGTTCAATTCAAACTCTTTCGGTCACGCTGGAATCGCGCCAAACCGGCGCTCCCGCGCCCGAAATGCAGCAAGTGCGGTATCCAGTTTGGATCCACCAAAATCTGGCCAATAGTCGGACGTAAAATATAGTTCCGCATAGGCACACTCCCAGAGTAAAAAATCACTCAAGCGTTGCTCTCCCCCGGTTCGGATCAATAGATCAACATCAGGGACTGGGCAATCCGCATTGTAGGCTTGGGTGAGTGCATGAAGAAAATCTCCATTCCCATTGCTCCCGACATGCCGAGCAGCTCGCGCCAGGGCATCACGTGCCGAGTAATCGAGTGCCAGACGAAGGTGGAGGGCAGTCCCATGGATAGTTCGTTCCTCTGCGCGTTGGAGGGCTTGAAGCACCGGGCCCGGCAAGCGGTCACGGCGACCAATGATACTCATCCGAATATTTTGGCGAACGCAACGAGCCGCCTGTGCAGGTACCTGGACTGCTAAAATTCGCATGAGCGTCCGAACCTCACTTTGAGGACGTTGCCAGTTATCCGATGAAAACGCATACAAGGTCAGTGTATGGATCTGTCGCTGAACTGCAACTTCTACCGTCTCTCGGAGTGCTCGAACCCCGGCATGATGCCCTGCTGAACGCGGAAGATTTCGTTTGGAAGCCCACCGACCGTTCCCATCCATAATGATAGCCACATGGAGCGAGTTCCTCATCCCTTCAATATTTATCATCTTTATTGCACTACCCCGATTGCGACTCTATGCCATGAACCGTCATCGGAATACAAATCGCATACAGTCAAACGTGAGAAAAAAATGTCAATTTTAATAACCATTCTCCTTGATGTGTACAGATCTTGCGACCCTGAGCATATGTTCCATTTGCTCAACATAGACTAAGAGTGCCTTGGTCCCTTTGGAAGTCAGCCGATACTCTGTGTGCGGTGTGCGTCCCTTGAAAGATTTTATACATTCGATATAGCCTGCCTTCTCTAATTTTTGTGTATGACGACTCAGGTTACCATCCGAAGTGTTCAACAGTACCTTCAGATCGCGGAAACTAAGCGTCTGTCCCGCTGCCAACGCACTCACAATTCCCAACCGCACACGAGCGTGGATGAGAGGATCTAAATTTGTTTTTAGCACTCTCATAGAGCTAGAAAAAGTTCTATCCCCCATATTTTCGTGCAATGAACAACCCAAAACCAATGTGCAACGCACCAAAGCTGAGTGCGAGCAGTAAATGCATCCAAGCAGGTGAAATAAACAGCGAAATAATGCCCACTACCATAAAGCAGATACCCAGAACAGGAATGGTTCGCACGCTGCTAGCCCCTCCGGTAATCGTGCCTGCTCCGTAGAGTAGTAACCAAATCGTTGCAAGAAGCTCTATACTGCCTGCCTGCCATAAGGCAACGGTGGATAATAGCCCCGCAACCATAGATGGGGCCAGAGTGAGAATGTACTTTCGACCGGGCCCGCTCGTAAGAGATACACCACAGGTGCGGGCTTTCCTACGTAAGGTCCAGACGGCAAGGCTCACCGCGACAGCCGCTTCAATTAGCCAAACCATCAGTGAGCCTTCCGCGGTAGCCTGTAAAGAGGCAATCCAAGCTGCTACCATCGCAGTGACTCCAACTGCAACCATCCCCCACCCAGGAACAGCTGTAAATGAAGCTGAACGCTCCATTACATCACGAATATAACGCAGGTGCTCACTCGCCTGCTTCTCAGGATTTTGTGCACGGCGAGGAACAGGTCCATGTTCAATGTACATACTTAGTATACTTTGTAAAGCGCTTTGTGTTGCAAAGTTGTTCATTCGTGATCCAATTTCCCGCATTTGCATGTCCAGACTCATGCGATAACTTCCTGATTATGTCCGTTCTGGAAGACTTACCGACCCCCTGCGTACTCATTGATGAGAGACGGTTAGAGGTGAACCTTTCGCAAATGGCAGCCAAGACGACAGAGGTCCATTTACGCCCACACACGAAAACGCACAAGTCCACCGCCTTGGCTAAACGTCAATTGGCACACGGAGCCCACGGAATCACGGTGGCAAAGGTCAGTGAGGCCGAGAAATTTGTCCAACATGGGTTTGATAACGTGTGTATCGCCTATACGATTGTAGGACCAGCGCAACTTAAACGTCTAACCACCCTTTCCCAACAAGCTTATATTTCGTTTTGCATTGACACCAAAGAAGGAGTTCACCGTGCTGCACAGGCATTCAGTCAATCCGAATGTCCTGCAAATATCCTTCTTGAAATTGACACTGGATACGGCCGCTGCGGAGTACCGCATGATCATCCTGATGTTGTCAAACTGGCCCAGATGATCCGAGAACTGGATAGTTTACACCTGGCTGGTATCCTGACGCATGAAGGAAATGCCTATTCAAATGGACAAGTAAACCGAGCGACCGTGATGTCCCAGACCCGAGATCGGATGCTTGATGTGGCCATCCGACTAGCGAAATCTGGTTGTATTAATCCGAATTCCTTTGAAATCAGTTTAGGATCAACTCCCTCTGTCAGTATTTTTGAACCACTGAGCAAAGGTGGATTCCAGATTACGGAACTACGACCTGGAAACTATATCTTCAATGACCTGACCCAGGTCTCGTTAGGGGTTTGCTCCCTGGATGCATGCGCGCTAACCGTCCTCTCGACTGTGGTGAGTAAACATCGTACCCCGCAGGGTACCGAACGTTTGATTTTGGATGCTGGCCGAAAGATTCTTACCAGTGATTTAGTTTCTGGTCAATCAGGATATGGCTGTATTCTCTACAATCCTCGTACAAGAACTGCTCATCCACATGCGAGCATCCCTGAACTTTCAGAGGAGCACGGCTGGGCTGAGGTGCAGGGAGGAAGTGCACTTAGTATCGGGGATCGGGTACAAATTGTACCAAATCATGCATGTGTCGTCGTGAATATGGTAGATCGAATGTTTTTAGTGAATGGAAGCCATGTGCTTTCTGAGGTGATCGTGGATGCGAGGGGTTGTGTGATTTGAGATTATAGTCCATTGGGTTGATGCAGGCAATTATGAAATTAGAGCCAGGAGTTGGGAATATAGAGGTTTGCGATATCCCTGATCCAGTCCCAGGCCCTGAAGAAGTCAAGTTGAAGATCCATGCTGCTGGGGTGTGCGGAACCGATCTGCAAATCTATAATGACGAATTTCAATCTGAACTACCATTGGTCTTGGGACATGAAGTAGCAGGAGAAGTCGTTGAGGTCGGCCAAGGAGTCTCAAAAAATCTTCTGGATGCTCGTGTTACATCCGAGACATATTCTGCAATCGGCGGCTTGTCTCATCACCATCAAAATGGGCAGCAGGTCAACCCTCATCTGAAACGACTCTCCGATAGTTCAGCGATCCATGGAGGATTTGCCGAATATGTGGTAGTTCCGGCTCAGAATTTACACCGATTGCCAGAGAGGATCTCCTACCGAGAAGGAGCGATCACGGAACCCTTAGCCTGTGTTGTGCATGGGATATTATTAGCCGAGCCAACCATCCGTGCTGGAGATTTGGCCGTCATTGCCGGGCCAGGAACAATTGGGCTTTTAACCTTGCAGGTCCTCAAAGCCAACCATGCGACGGTGGTCGTTCTGGGGACTGGTATAGAGTCTGAACGCCTCGCCCTCGCAAAAGACCTCGGGGCAGACTATGTGGCCAACGTGGAAACAAGAGATATTCATGCCCTAATTCAGGATGTATCCATTCAGGGGCTTGGAGCGGATGTAGTCTATGAGTGTTCGGGGAAAGATGCTGCCCCTCTACAACTGTTAAATCTTGTGCGTCATGGAGGACGTTATGTACAGATGGAACTGTCTGGAAGATCTATCCCGTGGGATTTAGATCAGATTTGTTATAAAGAACTCACGATTACCGGAAGTAGTGCCTCTACCCCAGAGTCTTGGATTCGGGCCGTCCATCTCCTATCCAGCCGCGCGATAAATATAGCCCCTCTCCTCACTCATGATTTTGCATTATCCCAATGGCAAGAAGCATTTAATATGTTTAAGGATCACGATGGAATAAAAGTGCTGTTCCGACCTCATTTTGATCAAAATTGACCTCTATCCTGATAATCGTTAATTTGTCTCTTCATTTACGCTGATACTTTCAGCGCAGTTTCATGGCGAATCAATCCTTAGGACTTATTGGACTTAGCTATAAAGCTGCCCCGGTCGAAATTCGGGAGCAAGTAGTTCTCCTACCACAACAACAATTGAGTTTTTATGATGATGCTCGCACCTCTCTTGATGGTCTGGCAATATTGTCTACATGTAATCGCGTAGAATTCTATGGACATGTAAATGACCGACCAGAGTGTGCGATGGATGCCTTGGGCTCCCTTTTAGATCGTTCCTTTGATTTAGGTCCTGCGCAGTCTTATCTTTATTATCGGCAGTCCAACGATGTATCACATCATCTTATGCGGGTAGCCTGTGGACTAGATTCGATGATCCTTGGCGAGTCTCAGATCCTTGGACAAGTACATGACAGCCTATTATCCTCTGAATCCGCTTCCCTTGCCAGCGTAGAACTTCGTACCGTCTTCAAAGCTGCCGTCAAGGCAGGGAAACGCGCGCGTGCAGAAACAGCGCTGGGAAAATTCCCCGTCAGCATTGCTTCCGTTGCAATTGAACACATTCTACTCAAGGCTGGTCAACTCCAAAATCTGCATGTAGCTGTGATTGGTGCGGGAGAGATGGGGAGTCTGGCGAGCAAAATCCTTCAAAAAAAAACCATTGCTCGGCTTACGTTTGTGAATCGCAACCATGAGCGTGCAAGAGCATTGGCAGTTGATGCTTGTGCACATGCGGTCCCGATTGAGGAATTACGAGATGCAGTTTCCCAAGCTGATGTTGTGATTAGCGCAACGGATGCCCCCCATATCATACTTAGCCCTGAACACATCGCTCACAGAAAGGACCGTCCACTCCTACTGGTTGATCTCGCAGTACCCCGAGATATTGATCCCTTCCTCGGTGAGCTTCCAAACGTAACACTTCTGGACATTGATCACTTGAAAAACGATATTGTCCAATCAAAAGCTGCTCGACAGGCCGAAGTACCTCAGGTTGAAAAAATTATTGAAAAGGAACTGAGCTTACTTGAACAGCGTCTGACAACATTGAAAATTGAACCTGTAATCACCGATTTACGACACAAGGCAGAGTCCATCCGGCAAACAGAATTATCACGAACCCTTGAGATACTTGGACCATTAGATCCTCAGGTAGTTGCCAGGTTAGAAAACTTTTCAAGCAGTCTGGTCAAGAAGATTCTACATGAACCGACACTCAATTTACGCCAAGGTACCTCTGGACTGAATCCAGACACCGTTCGACATCTTTTTGGTTTGCAGGATTCTGCATTGAATAAATGAAGCGGCAATTACGAGCGGGTACTCGCCGCTCGCGTCTGGCTCAAACTCAGACGAGTCTCGTGCTCCAACAGTTAAAGTTAGCGCATCCCCAGCTTGATATTCTGATGCTACCCATCTCTACACTTGGGGATCAAACAAAAGGGCCGCTTCCAACTTCTAATTCAGGTGTCTTTACGAGTACACTGGAAACTGCGCTTCTCACCGGTGAGGTTGATTTTGCAGTCCACTCTTTAAAGGATCTTCCAATCAACCATCCTAAGGGGTTGACAATTGCTGCCATCCCTCAGCGAATCGCAGCGTCTGATGTTCTGGTTACTTCATCCGGTCTAACATTGGAAGAATTGCCCAAAGGCACTGATGTCAGAACATCAAGCTTACGACGCGCGGCTCAACTTCTAAGAATTCGACCAGATCTTACCATTGAACCTCTTCGTGGTAATGTTGATACCCGCACTCAGAAAATTCTGAGTGGAGAACTTCAAGCGTTAGTTTTGGCGGAGGCGGGAATGTTGAGACTCGGGATTCTCCAAAAGTACTTCCGGCGAATCCCCATGGAGTTAATGCTCCCTGCACCCGCCCAAGGGGCATTAGCAGTGGAGTGTCGTAAAGATGATCCGGTGACCCTGAGCATACTAAAATCTATTGATTGCCCATCTACTCGAGCGACCACAACTGCAGAGCGTGCTTTTCTTGGAGCGATCGGAGGTGGATGTTCCATCCCGATCGGAGCCTATGCGGAACAGGTAGATCACGAGATCTACTTGCGTGCTGAGGTGCTCTCCTATGATGGTCGTCACCGTGTCTCCGTATCTGGAACAGGGCGGAATGCTCTGGATTTAGGATACCAACTAGCGGAACAGGCAAATCAGATGGGAGCCAAAGAGGTACTGGAACATGAATAGTTTTCTTGCTGGCAAACGCATTGTAGTTACACGACCGTCAGAGCAGTCTGGCTCCATGCGAGAGATGCTTGAAACACGGGGTGCCACGGTTATAGAGTTTCCGACAATTCGGATTGAGCCCCCCTTGGATCCCCTACCACTACAGCAAGCACTGTCCAAATTGCACTCCTTCAATCAGATCATTTTTACCAGTGTTAACGGTGTTAATTTTTTTTGGAAATACTTTGATGGTCCTTGGCCCGATTCGCTACGTGTGGCTGCAATCGGACCTGCAACTGCGGCCGCGTTAACTACT
This sequence comes from Rhodothermales bacterium, assembly GCA_965209015.1. Lineage (GTDB taxonomy): Bacteria > Bacteroidota > Rhodothermia > Rhodothermales > Bin80 > Bin80. The sequence goes on from OZ242367.1 coordinate 2,746,878, forward strand.
CGTGGAATCAGGCCTGATTTTGTACCTTCTGAATATGTCGCCGAGGCACTTGCAGGGGGATTGGGTGCTATTCAAAATCAGACGATTCTTCTTCCCCGCGCATCTGGGGCACGGCCTACTTTGGTAGAATTACTGCTGAGCGGTGGAGCCAAGGTTACTTCCGTGACGGCTTACGAAACGCATGTGAACCACCCTCCGGATACTGCGTACGCTGCCCTTGCACAGGGTATAGATGCTGTCACCTTTACTAGTGGTTCTACCGTGACTGGGTTTAGAGCGGTTTCTCCTGATCCTGACATCCCCGTAACTGCTGCTTGTATTGGTCCTATTACTGCCAAGGTGGCATCCATGGCTGGATTCAAGGTCGGCATTGTAGCAAAAACATATACCATGAAAGGACTGATCACTGCCCTTGACAACTACTTTGAACAACTTGCACAAACATAGACGTCCCCGACGCCTGCGCGTCTCTGGTGCGATGCGGCGGATGGTACGTGAAACTAGGCTCTCGCCTGCCGATTTCATCTATCCGATCTTTGTAACTTCATCCAATGAAGGTCCTATTGACGGGATGCCTGACGTATTGCGGGTTAATGTGGATGGTGCTGTACAAGCTGCCCAAGAAGCTGCATCAGTTGGGGTGAGCGGCATTCTACTTTTTGGGATTCCCGAGTCTAAGGATGATACGGGTAGCGAAGCGCTGTCCCCATCTGGTATCATTCCCAAGACGCTTCGCGCGATCAAAAAAGCTAATCTGGACTTGGTCACCATGACCGACATCTGCCTCTGCTCTTATACCTCTCACGGACATTGCGGAGTGATTGAGAATAGAGTGCTATCCAATGATTCTACACTGCCAAAATTGGCAGAAATGGCACAGATCCATGCGGATAGCGGTGCAGATGTCGTTGCACCGAGTGCGATGATGGATCATCAGGTACGTTCTATTCGTGAAGCGCTGGATTCCAAGGGACATCAAGATGTTTCAATCCTCTCCTACAGTGCAAAGTATGCGTCTGCATTCTATGGTCCTTTTCGGAACGCGGCGGGAGGTGCTCCTCAATTTGGGGATCGGAAAGCATATCAAATGGATCCGAGCAACGCGTTTGAGGCCTTACGAGAGGTTGAATTGGATATTGCTGAGGGAGCAGATATGATCATGGTCAAGCCTGCCTGGGCTTACCTGGATATCATCCACCGAATCCATCACCACTGGCCAGAAATTCCTTTATTTGCCTATAATGTGAGCGGTGAATACTCTATGGTGAAAGTTGCCGCATCGCAAGGAATCGTGGATGAATCCTCTGCAATTCTGGAGATTCTGGGTAGTATTCGTCGTGCTGGAGCCGCGCGCATCATTACATACCATGCCTTGGATGCTGCACGGCTTCTAAATGATCCTCGCATCCAATGGCAATAGATCTTCAGGAGAATCGGAAGGTTGGGGTTGACCTTCGTGAGCGAGGGAAATCATCCGATGGGCGTACCATCTATCATAATGGACGCCTCTACATGCAGTTACTGGTCTATTCTGGTTTAGAAGAATCCTCACAAGCCTTCGCGGACTCCTTAGCAGAGACCGGATTCTGCGGTGCATTGTATTCAAGTCTCCATGATCCTGTGGGATTGGGATTACTGACAATTTCCGAGGATCCAAAATTTTTTGCCACGGAACTGCCAACTTACCTGAGGTCTAGTGCATTTTCCAAGTTAACCTGTCGCACACGCTGGACTATGATCGGTCGCACCTATTCCATTGGATATGAAAATGATCTGATTGAAACGCTTCTGGAGCGCCCTCAAAGATATGTCTGTAACCCATCTTGGCCTTGGGCGATATGGTATCCTCTTCGACGTGCGGGTGAATTTGAGCATTTAAGTGCGGAAGAGCGCCGAACCATCCTCATGGAACATGGTGGGATTGGGCTCGCCTATGGGCGAAGTGATCATGCCCATGATATCCGCTTAGCTTGTCACGGGCTTGACCAAAACGATAATGATTTTGTTGTTGGACTACTCAGTAAGGAGTTACATCCTTTGTCCGCCATCGTTGAACGGATGCGGAAGACGCAGCAGACCTCACGCTATCTAAGTAGCCTTGGTCCCTTCTTCGTGGGGTACGCACTTTGGCAATCATCACCCTCTTGATCTCCTATGCCTCCTTCAAAGATGACCGGACGGCAACGACTGCTGGCTGCATGCCATGAAAAGCCAGTTGACTGTACCCCCATCTGGATCATGCGGCAGGCTGGTCGTTATCTTCCTGAATACCGGGCTATTCGGCGTCAATCTTCTATGGAAGAGGCATTGGGTACCGCTACAATTGCCGCCGAAATCACGCTCCTACCCTTGGAGTACTTTGAGTTGGATGCTGTCATAATTTTTTCAGATATTCTGCCTCCTCTGGTGGGAATGGGAATAGAACTCCAATTTGTGCCAGATCATGGTCCCCGCATCAATAATCCCCTTCAAACGCCCAAAGCCATAGATATGCTTGGCGTTCCCCCCGCCGAAGAAACAATGGCGCCGACCCTGGATGCGATCAAAATTGTCCGCACTGAACTTCTTACACGCGACCTAGCACTGATTGGGTTTGCAGGTGCTCCATTCACATTGGCCAGCTACGCAATTGAAGGGGGAAGCACGCGTACCTTCGCTCGTACAAAAGAATTTATGTATAGCGAACCTGCGGCATGGGACCGGCTCATGATCAAACTTTCAGGATTGACCACTGATTATTTAAGTGCCCAAATCCGGGCTGGTGTAGACTGTGTACAGCTTTTTGATTCATGGGTTGGAGCACTCAGCCGATATGATTATGAGCGTTACGTCATGCCCTATAGTCATCAAATAATTTCAGCTATGGGAGATAAGGCCCCTCTGATTCATTTTAGCACTAATACTGGAGTCTATCTGGATGCGATTGCGTCTGCCGGAGGGCATGTGATTGGGGTTGACTGGCGAACACCGTTGGATGAAGCACATAGGCTCACACACAAACCGGTCATGGGAAACTTGGACCCCTGTGCACTCCTTGCACCATGGCGCGAGCTTAGGCCCCATGTATCAGACATCATGGAACGGATGGGAGGACGCCCAGGGCATATTTTTAATCTCGGTCATGGGATCCTACCCGAAACTCCAGTTGATAATGTGCGACGACTGGTAGACTATGTACACGGTTACCACCATGGTTGATTCAGAACACCCGATCGGAATATTGTTCATGGCGTACGGCGGGCCGGATGGTCTTGAGGATATTCCCGGTTATCTCTCAGATATACGCGCCGGACGTACGACATCCAAGGCACTGGTTGAAGAAATTACACGCAATTATAACCTGATTGGCGGGGCCTCTCCACTCTTGGAACTTACCGTTGAGACAACCAATGCCGTGATGGAACTCCTGAATCCTCCGGGAGAGATTGAACTCTTTAGTCCTTACCTCGGAATGCGTCACTGGGCTCCATGGATCGAAGAAACGGTCGGTCGTATGGTCAAGGATGAGATCTCTCGCTCCGTGAGTGTGGTACTTGCACCACAATTCAGTGGAATGAGTATCGCAAAATATCAAAAGAAGATTGACGCGGGTCTAAATTTTTATCATGGTCAGATTGACTTTGCCCATATTCGGAGCTATCATGATGACCCTGGGTTGATTGAAGCTTTTGCCAAACGAGTCCATATTGGACTTGAACGATTCCCGAAGGAAGAGCGCGACAATGTTCATGTGATTTTTAGCGCTCATAGTCTACCCACTCGAATCGTAAAAGAAAATGATCCATACCCTACGCAATGTCATGAAACTGCCACTCTGGTTGCGGAAGCAGCAGGACTTTCCCCTGATCAGTGGTCTCGTTGTTACCAGTCTGAGGGACGAAGCCCCGAGCCATGGCTCGGACCCCAATTGGAAGATTATTTAGTTGAACTCGCAGATAAAGGGATTCAAAATGTGATTAGTATTCCCATAGGGTTTGTATCTGATCACGTTGAGGTGCTCTATGATATTGATATTGAAGCACAAGCAGTTGCAAGAGAGCAAAATATGCGATTAGAGCGTCCTCCCTCCCTCAACAGCGATCCACTCTATGTTGAAACGCTAGCAAGACTGATCCGCATCCAGGCTCAGGATGCCGGCTGGCTGGTTGCATGAGCCGCGTCATCATTATTGGAGGTGGCATCACGGGTTTAAGTGCTGCTTGGACCCTCAGACAGACTCCGAATCCGCCCGAGATCCTACTCCTGGAGCAGAGTGATCGGTTAGGTGGGTCCATTCAAACCGAACATTTTGATGGATTCATGATGGAGCATGGGCCAGATGTGTTCCTGACTCGGAAGCCGGAGGCAGTCCAACTGTGTAGATCTTTGGGGCTTCACCCTCAGCAAACGAATGAAGAACAGTGCGGTGTCTATCTGCGTCGTGGAAACCAACTCTATCCAATGCCTGCGGGGATGAGCGGGATGGTTCCCACTCGAATATGGCCACTGATCAGTACCCCCCTCCTGAGCTTCTTGGGAAAGCTACGAGTGCTGGCAGAACTGGTGGTTCCCCAAAAAACAGATGAGGAGGATGAGTCTATTGCTGGCTTTTTCATCAGACGGTTTGGTCAAGAAGCTTTCTCAAACATCATTGAACCACTTCTTGGCGGGGTTGCCGGGATCCAGACGGATCAACTCAGTCTCAGAGCACTCATGCCGCAATTGAGAAAACTTGAATCCAACTATGGAAGTATTCTACTTGGGGTTAATCAGATCTCATCCAGCGAGTCCAGCTCTTCACTTCAAAGCCTTCCCAATGGATTATCCTCTCTGATTGCTGCCCTGGAGGCTAAGAATAAAAACAGTATCCGCCTCAAACAAAAGATAACCGCTATCACGAAAACTGATATAGGTTGGAGCATAAGTCTGAACGAGGGATCTCCGCTCTCATCTACCTACCTAATTCTGGCAGTGTCTGCGTGGAATGCAGCAAAAGTGGTGAGTTCCTTTGATCCTGAACTTGCAGAATTACTCCACAGTATTTCCTACCGATCTGGAACCATGGTTCATCTGGCCTACCATCAGACTCATGTTCCCAGACCACTCAACGGATACGGCCATTTAGTGGCATCAAGTGAGTCCGACTCTGTTGCCGCGTGTACTTGGAGTGCAGTCAAGTTGGCTGGACGCGCACCCTCTGATCATCAGCTATTCAGACTGTATTTTCGAGGTACTGAGTTCTCGGATTCGACCATCCTTAAAAAAGCAACCAACGAGATGAATCAGGCGCTGGGGATTACGGCAAGCCCCCTATTCACCAGAATTCATCGTTCTCAGGGAGGAATTCCTCAGTACACATTAGGGCATACCGATCGGATTGAAAAAATTCGTGAGAAAATGGCTGCGCATTCTGGCCTCTTTCTCGCAGGGAATTACATCGATGGAATCGGCATTCCAGATTGTATCCGAAGTGGAACCCATGCAGCTAATCAGGTCCTCCACCTGCATAAGGAGTTAATCTGAACAAAATGATTCTAAAACATCAACCCACACAAGTTTGGAGAACCTATTTAAGCAGTACTTTGTCGAAGTGATGATGTAATTATTTCGGAGGATTGGGTCACCGCCAATGGCTCTGAATCGAGTGATCCACTTTTCTTAGGCAAATCACCATCTTTTTTCTCATCCCAAGTTGGTGGTTCTTTGCGAATTTATATAATGTGCATCTGAACAAGTGATCTGATCTGGTTCACCATTTCAGATCCATGCGTGCACTGAGTCCGTAGGAGGGTGGAGGCCCGTTCTCTTCCATCGTTCGTGCGGTGGTCGCGACCGAGACTTGTAGTCCTTGGCCCATGCGCAGGTTGTATCCCACTCGGTAGGCACGCCCGCTCGGATCCAGCGTCAATCCCACGATGGAGCGTCCGAGACTTGCCCCGATCGGCGTCCCATAGCCCAGTTCCACCTCCACATTTTGGTCTGCATTCCCCCCTGCCATGGTATGTAGCGGTGCTTCGCGCCAGAGATCTCCCCCATATATATTCCCCCAGAGCGGGCGCACTCGCATCGAAGGTCCGAGTCCCCCCTCCGATCCATACTCAATGGATCCCATCAGCCCCCATTCGCGCAGTCCCTCATCGGTGTGCAGCACCAGGGTCCGACCTCCAAACTCCGCACGCAGTTGACTCGTGGACCAGCGCACGCCTCCCCCCAGTTCCACGCCGATCCCCGTCTCTGCATCCCCTCCATCCTGCCGAAGAGCAGCTTCCATGTAGGGCTCCATGCCCGCTCCCAATCGCAAACTCCCCTCCACACCTGCACGCACCCGTCGGACGCCCAGATCTGCTCCCGTCTCCAGGTCTGCCGTCGCCCAGAAGGCATCTACCTCGTAGCCCAGCCGCCCAGCACTGCCCCCGGTCAGCGTTCCCGTCAGTCCCAGTGCAACCAGTGCAGCCTCTAGTTCGGATTCCAGTGTCTCCACTTCGGTCTCACCCCGTCCCAGGCCCAAGAGCAGCCATGCACGCATCCCCGCTCCCGTTTGGTAACTGACATAGGGATAGATGCCGGTCAAGCGTGAGGATGCTGTGCCAGAGCGCACTGGCGTCTCATACATGCCTTGATCCCAGCTCTGTGCGGCCAGAAGTCCTGCCATCCATCCCTGACTCCACACATAGTCGGCTCCCAGGATCATACTTGTGACATCTGAACGCATGGACAGCGCTCCCTCTCGTCCCTGCATCCGCGTATAGGCACCCTGCCCCCAGACGCTCCATCCCCCCTGCGTATACTCGGCACCACACCCGCGAAAGATCTCTCCCAGAGACCAACGCTCACGCCCGTAGCGGAGCCAAGATAGATCAGGGATGCGGCAGTGTGCCATCCCTTCCATGCGCCGCGTCAATGCCTCCACCACCTGCGATGCCCAAGCCCTTAGGACTCTCGACACATACGCATTCTGGATCCTCTCTTCGCTTTCTTCTTCCATCACCGCCTCTGAACGGGCCTGCTCTACCTCTGCATTCACCGCCGAGAGCAAGACAAGCGAAAATGTCTTTGCCTCCCATACAGGCTCATTTGTAAGCAGGTTCACGTCCACAGTTTTGGAGAGCTCGCCCGGTGCAAACGTGACCTGCCCCGCGACCGCCTCATAATCCTCTCCCGCAAGGGCACTCCCATCCTCGCTCATGTAGCTGACCAGTACCGGGACAGCAGATGCAATGGATAAGCCCACCTCAAAGCTTGCCGCGTGGCGGGAGACCGTAACGCTTTGGACCGAGACCGTGGGACTCCCGTCATCGTCCAGAATCGTTCCCGTCCCGATCCCCTGATCAATTTTCACATGGTTCGGATTGGAAAGCGTCACCTGGAATGTCTCGTCGGGTTCCACCTCCGAATCATCTATTACCTCAATCCGGATCTTGCCCTCCATGCTCCCTCGTTCAAAGATGACGATCCCCTTCGACGTAACATAATCGGATCCCTCCGTTGCCGTGTCCTCCGAAGATGCAAACTGAACCGTCACCACCCGAGGACTGGGCTGATTCAAGTGGACGGGTAGCAGAAGAGCGCCCTCGCCCTCCATTGCACTCGCATCCCCAATACTCACGAACAGGTCTCCATCATCATCCTGAATCGTTCCCTCTGCTACGCCTCTGGCGATGCCCTCCCCAATGAGACGCACCTGAAACGTTTCCGCGCCTTCGGTTTCCTGATCATCGTTGATCGGAATTCGGATGATCTGTTCCTGCTCGCCCGCCGCAAAGGTGATCGTTGACGAAGTCGCAACATAGTCCTCTCCCTCCGTGGCCGTCCCATCCTCCGTCGTATAGGCATACGTCCGCGACTGACTATCCTGTCCATCCAAGGTCACGCGGAACCGCGCCTCTGGTTCTGATTCATCAACCTCTGTATCCTGTATATGCACCCGCACCTCCCCGTCATTGTCCAGGATTGTGCCCCGTCCTATGCGCCCTACCGGCTCCCCATTCAAGATCTCCGTCAACTCAATCCGAAAGGTCTCCTCGCCCTCAGAGAGATCATCATCCAGGATCTCTACCTCAATGGTCTGCATCCTTTCCCCCGAGATGAAGCGGAGCGGGCTTGGCGTCTGCACCTCATAGTCCAGAGGGGCAACCGCACTTTCGTTGATGGCTGTAAAGAAAACTTCGGTCTCCCGCCCCGGGAGCACATGACTGAGCGATACCATAAAGCGGGCCGTCCCCTCCTCTTCCCCCACCCGGACCGATGGGGTGATCTCCACGCGGGGCTGCGCATCCTCATCCACGATCGTCCCCGTCCCTTCGGCATCCACCAGAACGGCATTCTCCGGCATAGACAGCTTCAAGAAGAATCGCTCCTCCATCTCTTCTGTTTCATCATTGAGCAGTCGCACAGGCACCGGACGACGGTCCACCCCCCTCGGAAAGACCAGTGTCCCACTTGTGGGCATATAGTCCAGATCGGCCTGCGCCGATCCATCCTGCGTCGCATAGTCCACGCGCACGATCTGCGCCGGGTTGGCTCGGTTCAGCGTCACCATAAACTCTAGCGGGGACTCGCTCTCCAGCGCCGAAGCATCCCCTACGCGCAGTTCGTATCGATCATCATCCTCAATCGTGACCGTTGCCTCCCCTCGGGCCAGCTCGGCCCCGATTGGATCGGACAATTGGACCCGGAAGGTTTCGTTTTCTTCATAGGATTCATCGTCCAGAATCTCCACCGGAATGAATGCGCTCATTTCCCCCTCGGGGATGAGCAGCACACTGGAGGGAGTTCTGTAGTCCTCCAGTTCGGTGGCCGTCTGATCAAAGGTTTGAACCCGTACACTCAGCCCCGGTGGGGCAGGAGACGTCAGTGTAACTTCAACCATAGCCATCTCGACCTCTTCCTGTACCGTCGTATCCTGAATCGCCAGGAACACCTCCACCTCGTTATCCTCAATGGTCAGGTAGGTTACAGTCTCTCCACCTCCCAGTGCAGCGCTTGTCCCCGTGATCAAGATCGTCTCCTGAGGGTCATAGACGGAATCATCCATGGGCATGAGGGTAAAGGTTGCCGTGCCAGAGGGCTGATTGGCCTCAACCCTCAGGGGAGTAGGCGGGGACACAATCGTATAATCCTGTCCTTCGGTTGCCGTGCCATCTGCCACGGTAAGCGTCACCGTCGCATCCGTACTCCGAACAGACTCCAGCGTAGCCGTCACCATGAACTCCCTTGCCCCCGCGCCCTCCTCCACCTTGGGAGGTGCAACCTCAAGCATGAACCCCGTGGACGCTTCATCATCCTCGATCGTAAGTATCTGTGTCAACCGGGCCGTTGAGATCAAGCGCATTGGTTGCCTGTCCGCGCACCACCACGATCTTGTCCTGGTTATCTGCATCATTATCCACCGCTGTGATCGTCACGCGTCCTGTACTGGTCATCATTCCAGGAAGGATCGTGAGCGTCGTATTCGGACTCAATTCGTAATCGTTGGTCGTTGCCGGAGATTCCGGGCGCGCAGATACCTGGAGGATCGTTTCTGCACTGGATGCAATATCCAACCGCGCGGTGATCGTCGCCATCCCTTCGTCTTCTTGAATTGTGCCGGGTTCCACGATCAACTCCACCTGCGGCACAGGGTCACGATCCACAATCGTGAGCGTGGCTGGCGCTGCAGCTCCCAGACTGCTTCGCCCGGTCACCTGCACCGTTTCGTCCGGCTCGTCAACCCCATCCGCAATCGGACGGAACGGAAAGCGCTCCGTCCCGACGGTTGCGCCTGCCGCAATCGTGAGTGTAACTGGCAGGACCGCAGCATAGTCCATTCCCTCCGCCGCCGTCCCCCCTTCCACCGTGAGCATGACCTGCGTCGGGACGCTCCGCGCACCATCTAGTGTCGCGGTCACCTGGATGTCTTCTTCGTCTGCCTCATTCACCCTTGAGGGCGAGACCGTAAGCGTGATGCCCCCCACCTCGTCATCATCCAGAATGATGAGCGTCTCCTCTGCCGGGCTCATCACATCGTTCACGTTCGTCGCACTGCCCCGGACCGTGATCCGCTTGTCGGGCGCATCAATCGCATTGTCCACCGCCGTGATCGTCACCACCCCCGTACTGGTCGTGACCTCCGGGGCAATCCTAAGCACACGATTGGAACTCACCTCGTAATCCTGCATGGTTGCGGGGGCTTGGGGGTCGGTTGCGATCGTAATCACCGTCTCTGCACTGGACGCCCCACTCAGGTTCGCCGTCACCTCGGCTTCCCCGCCATCTTCAAGCATTTCTCTCGGCGTCAACACCAACGTTACCTCCGGCGTCGGATCCGAATCAAAGATCGTCAGACGATCCTCCGATGCCGCGCCCAAACTGCTCGTCCCGCTCACGCGTACCGTCTCGTCCGGCTCATCCAGATGGTCCGGGATCGGCGTGAACGTAAATCCTCCGACCGCTTCCATTGCTTCGGCAGGAATCCGGATCGTAAATGGAGCCACCGGCTGAAAGTCAACCCCCAGGGTCGCCGTCTCTTCTTGCAACGAAATCTCTACCTCTGTGTCCGTCAGAAGGATCCCATCCATCGTCGCCGTGACCGTGATCTGCTTACTCCCCTCGTCTTCACGTACATCATCAGAAATGCTCACTGTGAGCCTCACCTCGGTCGCTTCGTCATCATCTAAAATTGTGAGGATCGCCTCCGGAAGAGACGCCCCCGAATGCGCATTCGTGGCACGCCCCTGCACGCGCACTTGCTTGTCCTCTACATCAATGACCCGATTATTGACCGAGGTGATCATCACCGTCTCCGTACTCTCCATGGCACCTGCTGCAATCGTCAGCCTTGGATCCGCGCTCAACCGGTAATCCCCCTCCGTCGCAGGCGAGATGGGATCTGCAGAGATCGTGATCACCGTCTCCGCACTCGATGGAGACGTGAGACGGGCCTTTATGGCGGAACGCTCCTCCGCCTCCGAAATCTCCGCCGGATCTAACACGAGCATCACCACCGGGTCCAGGTCATCATCCGTGATCGTGAGAAACGCCTGATCTACCCCGAGGGAGCTGGTTCCCGTGATGGTCACCGACTCGTCCGGCTCGTCCAGATTATCCGAGACCGGCGTGAACAAAAACGTCCCCATTCCCTCCCTCTCATTGGCTGAAATGGTCAACGCAAACGAGTCCACCGGATCAAAATCGTCGTCCATGGCCGTACCCGGCCCAACCGAAATGGTCACCGTGAGGGGCTCGGGGCGCGTCCCGTCCAGCCGGGCGGTCACCGCAATCGGTGTCTCCCCAGCTCCCTCATCTACTTGCGTTGGACGCACCTCCAGCGTGACCCCCGTCGCCTCATCCCCATCGGTGATCGTGAGGGGCTCGGGATCCGGAGGCGTCACCCCAATCGGATTCTCCACCATGCCCGTCACCTGCACCTCCTTACTCGGCGTACGCACATCATTGTCCACGGCCGTGATCGTGACCTGCTCTGTACTCTCGGTCGCCCCGGCCGTAATCGTCAGCGTTTGATTCCCACCGAACGCGTAATCCATCGTCGTTGCGGGCGGGATCGGAGTGGCCCCGATCGCAATTGTTGTCAGCGCGCCGGAGGGACGATTCAGCCTCGCCGCCACCGTTGTCATCCCACCCTCTTCCGGAATCTCTCCAGGCATCAACTCCAACTCCACCTGCGGCATGGGCGTCGCATCCAAAATCGTGAGCCTCGCAGCATCTACCTCCAGATCGCCTGCCGTGCCCGTCACCTGAACCATCTCCGGCCCCTCGTGCAAATCATCGGGCAGTGGCTCAAACGTAAACATCCCGGTTCCCTCCATCGAACCTGCCGCAATCGTCAACGGAAAGGACGAAGGCGTGGCAGTGTAGTCGGTGCCTGCTTCTGCCGTTCCCGCCTCTACCATGATCGTAAGCTGCGTGTCCGTGGACTGCGCCGCATTCAGCGCAGCGCTCACCGTGACCGGTTGGCTGTCTCCATTTTCATTGACCTCGGAGGGAGCCAACGCAAGCATGACCCGCGGCGGCTCATCATCATCAAGAATGGTCAGCCCCACATCACCTAATCCAATGAGGGAGAGATCCGTAAATCCCAAATCATTCATGGGGCTCCCGCGCACGGTCACCGTCTTATCCCCCTCGTAGTCCTCATTGTCCACGGCCGTGATCGTGATCCCATCCGAACTGATCCTGGATCCAGCGGGAATCGTGAGCATTGTGGATGGGAGCGTGTAATCGTCATCCGTTGCCGGCGCATCAGGAATCATCGTGATCGCAATCCTGGTCGGTTCGCTGGAGGCAGGCGTCTGACTCGCCGTGAGCCGCGTAGTGCCCCCGTTCTCCTGGATCTCTGACGCGGTTAAATTCAAGGTCACCACCGGAGGATCATCTGCATCCACGATGGTAAATTCGGTCGGACTGGCAGTCAAATCGAACCCCGTAACATCGTAAGTGCCAGCTCCCACGAGACGAATCGTCTCCGGAGGCTCATCTATCCCATCCTGCTTCGCCACAAAAAAAGCATACGTCTGCTCCTCTACGAGTTCATTCGCCTCCCACGCTAAAGTTATGCCTGCATTCCTATCGAGGTCCTCCACCACGGATGCCGTACCATCCTCCGAAGAAACGGTCATCCTCGCAAGGATATGTCCTGAACCCTCGGTTGCGCCGAAGGCAGGATTCAGCGTCGCTGTAATCGTAACCACCCTTTCCTCGCCTTCCCGAATCTCATTCGGATTGATCGCCAGCGTGGCCGTTGGAAAGGGTTCGTCGTCCTCAATCGTCAGCTCCACATCATCAGGATCCTTCGCGCCGCTCCGCAGATTCATTGCCACCCCTTGCACCTGAAACGTCTTGTTCCCCGTGTACACATCATTGTCCATCGCTGTGATCATCACCTCCCCCTCACTCTCGGTCTCCCCCTCCGCAATCGTGAGCATGGTGCCACGTTGCGTGTAATCGCCAGGCGAATCCGGAGCTACCGATACAACAATCGTCGTAACGGCGTTGGAGGGGGCGCTCAGCTGCGCTGTCACCATGGAGGGAACGTCAGAATTTTCCATGATCGACGAAGGAGACAGGGCCAGCGTAACCTGGGGTGGCGGATCCGCATTGGTGAGCGTGAGTGCTGCTGGCGTAGCCTCCCCCAGATCGGTGCGCCCCGTCACCAGGATCGTTTCGTCGGATTCATTCAGATCGTCCGGGATCGGAACCAGCGTAAACATCCCCGTTCCCATCATCTCATTCGCGGGAATCGTGAGGGAAAAGGAATTGACCTCCTCAAAGTCCTCTCCCACCATCGCGGAGCCGGATCCTACCGCAACGTCCACCTCGGTCGCACGGTCTCGCACCACATCCCAGGATGCGGTCACCGTGATCTCCGTGGCGCCATGATCCTCAGAAACCGGGTTGGGCGCGGCCGCAAGCGTGAGGGCCGGTGCCATCTCATCCTCCGTAATCGTCAACGGCACACTCTCCGGGCCATTCACGCCATCGGGGTTCGTTGCCTCCCCTTCCACCTGAAACATCCGATCCCCTGAGTAGACAACGTTCTGCACTGCACGGATCACCACCTCCCCCGTACTCTCCGTCTCTCCCGCCGCGATCGTGAGCGTGGCATTGGTACTCAAACTATGATCCGTGGGAGACTCGGGCGAGACCGAAATGACGATCGTGGTCGACTCGGTGGACATCTCGCCCAGACGCGCGGTCACCGTCGTCATCCCGCCATCCTCCGAAATCGGGTTGTCAGAAAGATGCAAGGTCACCTCTGGATTTGGATCCTCACAAGGGGTACTAGGACCTCTTATAAGGGTGATATCCCCGGCATTAATCCGATCAAGAATCTTTGGAGGCAGGCAGGGAATGGGGTTGTTACCAAGATTGATGCGTACTCCATCTGGAACATCATCAAAGAGATCCGCAGGGATGGCGGTGAGATCATTGCCATAGAAGTATCCTTCGCTTAGGGCGCGCAGGCCGTCAAAAAGATCTTCTGGAAATGCATCAATGGAATTATCACTCAGATCAAGACGTCTCAAGTTTTCAAGATCGTGAAAAAGATCTGATGGCAGAGGGCCATCAATAGAATTACTCCATAAATTCAAATTGTCCAACTTGGGGGTACCGTTAAAGAGGTCCTCTGGGAGCACAGTGAGCGCATTATATTCAAGATACAAGTCCTCCAAGCTGGAAAGATCGTCAAAAAGATCCTGATCCAGTTCTTCAAGTTCATTCCAATCTAATCGTAAAAATGTTAAATTGGAGAGCCCCGCAAAAAGTCCAGACGGAAGAGAGGTGAGATCATTACTGTCTAATCGGAGGCGTGTTAAGCCAGAGAGACCTGCAAAATCATGAGGTTGCAGCGAACTAATGTTCTGAAAAGCAACATACATAAATGTAATACGTGACAACTGATCTGAGGTCACGTCTTCACATCCAAAGTCGGGGTTGGGATGATCAATCTGTATAAGAATCTCTGCTTTAACTTCTGGGGTTCGATCGCAAACAGTATCCTGTGCGAAGACTTCCGTCACAAAAAAAACTAGAAACGAAAATAAGAAGAGCCCCCGATATGTGGATATCAATCTCGGACGAGGAAGGGAACCAGAGTGCTCTAATCCCCCCGCTGAGATCCTGACGGGGATACGAACGCATCTAGATCTTTTCATAGTGAAGTCTCGTGCTAGCGGAATTACCGTCGTAGCGGTTTGATTTTCAGGGACACATGGTATGATTACGATGTGAGGGAATCAATTGTTTTTCACAACTTCCCCTTCGGTGACAGGCCTCAAACCATTCGCTAATTGTTTTTCGCAGGATCCGAAATCATTACCGTACTATGCTCCCAACGAACCCTTTTATTCCCCGTAATCAGGCGTATTGATGTAGCCTGCTTTACTGTGCAGTCCCCAATCACTTGATGAATGGGCAGAAACTCCATAGTTCTGATGATGTGCGTGTTTGGGGTTCTATAGTTTCTCAAACACCAATGCAGTCAATGTTCCTACAATAAAATGAGCAACATGTTGCCATCAAACTGTGCCATAGCATTTGCAATCCTAACACATCTTGATCCTCTTTGGATAGGCCCTAACGTATCCAACACGGTGAGCATTTCGCCAGTACTCTGAGAGAGTTTGGGAGCATGACTCTGGTGATCATTGAGGTTTGATCTTTATGGGCACACATTTTCATCCACTACACATTTACTATCTGGACTGAGCGCTCCAAAAAATGAATTGTCTCAAATGATGATATGCATGAGTGGTTGAGTCCCTCCTGAACTTGGGAGCCTTAGAGAGCTAACCGAGGGGCCGGATCGCCTGTTTGATCTTGGAGAATACCCTGTGAGGACTATTCGGGGCGTGTCCCCCCGCACGCGGTAGGCCGGATCGCCTGTTTGATCTTGGAGAATACCCTGTGTTCCATTTGGCTTGAAACCTTGTAGATCCGAACGATCGCCCATATCAAGAAACTCTGCTCTATGCAGTAGGGACAGGATTCATGATTGTAGCCACACGATACTTAAGAAATTTCGTGGATGGGAGTTCGGAAGTGGATGGATTCTCAGCTCTCCATATTATTCACGGGGGAAATTCATGATGACGGGAAAAGAGGACAAGGTTCAGGAGATTAGAAGTTTTATACGAGTAAGCGTTCCAAGACCATGGGGACATTGACAACTGGGTTGGGACGGCGCTCGCTTTGGTGCCTTCGGTATCTAAAATGCCTTTCAATTCTTGTCCTGAACGATCGTTTACATGGGAGTACGTTTCTACCAACTGAACTGCATGATCAGGGATAAAACTGTTTGCAGTAACGGCGATATCTCCCAATTTCACCATCAGACTTGCATAACCTCGGTTGGGAAAGATATTGTTTATCTCTCCAGATATGAACATCATCCATCACATCTTTTTGTTGCATGAGCATAATGAATCTATTCATGAGTCCTGCCCGAAGTTTAAGCGGTACAAGCCCCAGTCCAACGATAGCACGTTTCGGTTGACGCATCTCTTTCACCTGACTGGCTAGCACTAGATCGATGTTCTTCCCCTCAACAGGTGTGGCAAGCACATAAAAATTGATATGCATGTCAATGGACCGCTCATGGATGGTCACGTTTGAAAATCCGAGTCCATAGATATCTGTCTTTGCGGAAACATGAAAACGGATCTTGATTCCTGCCACATTTTGTGTACGTATGAAGTCAAAATTGCTTGTCAGATGGGCACCATTCATGGTGATCGGATCAACACGAAGGACATTATCATACCCATGTACATACCGCAGATGAGCCAAATCTACGGAATTCTCGGTCGTTTCCTGAGGGTGCCCGGCGAATCGGATTGTCTTAAATGATAAATCACTCCACTTACCCTCCATGTTGGATTTTTCCGGAATGCTCCATTGAGGAGGGCGTCCATCCTTGCCCCACCAGGCGAATATCATTCCGTTAATTTCTCTGGACTCATATACGTTGAGTCTTGCTGTCTTGGGAGGGGGAGCAAATGGGGTAGCGGTGCAATGGCCGCTGACCCCAAACTCAAATCCGTGAAAGGGACAGACGAGACAGCCATCCCGAACTACGCCCCCCGAGGCAGGTCCCATATCTGCACCAAGGTGTGGACAGAATGCATCCGCAACACACACACCTCCTTGCCCATCCCCCCATGCAATGATCTCCTCTCCCATCCAAGTCTTACGAACCAGTTGTCCATTCCGTATCTCCTTACAACTGGCCACAAAATACCAACCCTCAGGAAAAGAAGGAAGTGCATTTATCTCGGTCTGCATGTTATTTTTGTTCAAATGATTTGTAATGTCTAACCAAGGTAGAGAATTCATCACGTCGAAGAAAGTGCATTGAACCCCTGATGAATACTGCCCTGAACTTAACGATTTCCGTAATTTATAAAAGTTCTTTTTAGGCAGAAACAAATTCAATGGGTAGAAAATAAGCTTTTTCGCTGACGCGTTTATCTTGGTCTTGCCTGTCTAGATGTCTTTTTTCTCAAAATCAATTCCAACAAGCCTACCAGTCCTGTTTTTCAGTCAACAGGTCGAATGTACTTCATCATTCCAGTTGTATCTTTCCATGGTCAAATCACCTGCATGATCGATACAAAATTTGTATGATTGGATCCAGTTATCTTGTATGAAATATCTATTCCTCCTACCGAACTATATGCGATATGTCTGAATCAATTCCACTAAAAATTGTAACCTGGAATGTCAATTCTGCCCGAGCCCGACTTGTCAGAATCATAGAGTTTCTCCATCGTCATTCCCCTGATGTTGTTTGCCTACAGGAAGTCAAGGCCACGCTTGAAACATTCCCCTTCACCGAAATTAAGGATGCTGGCTATCAGTCCGTTATTCACGGCCAACCTTCCTATAACGGGGTCGCTATTTTAGCAAAAGAACCCGTAGATGAAATTCGGACTGGACTGGATAATGAAGCGCGCGTGATTGCGGGTACAGTCCACGGCCTGAGAGTCATTAATGTGTATGTGCCAAACGGTCGACGAATTGGAACCCCGAAACATGCCTATAAGCTTCGCTGGTTAGATACCTTACATAAATTTCTGGAAGTCGAACGACAACGCCACAAACAGTTCGTCTTGACAGGAGATTTTAATGTTGCCTTCAGTGCCTCTGATGTTGCTCACCCAGACAACTGGAAAGA
This sequence comes from Rhodothermales bacterium, assembly GCA_965209015.1. Classification (GTDB taxonomy): domain Bacteria; phylum Bacteroidota; class Rhodothermia; order Rhodothermales; family Bin80; genus Bin80. The sequence continues at coordinate 2,764,528 of OZ242367.1, forward strand.
TTCTGTCCTCTGTGATCCAGCGGCACTTGAGAAACTGAATAAAATTGTCCGACGATTTGATCTGGAGGATATTCTGCGTAAGCACGCACCAGGACCAGGAGTATATACTTGGTGGGATTTTCGAACCCGAGGATTTGATTGGAACGATGGGGTACGTATAGACCACATCCTGACCACGCCAAGGATCACTGACCTGACCACGAATGCATGGGTGGACATAGACGAACGTGATCTTGAACGCCCCTCTGACCATGCTCCGGTTCTCATGCGGCTATTTCAGACCGTCAGTGTGCCTCAAGCCAGTTCACACCACTCCCCAGATTCACCTCAATTGGAACTTGAAGTTTCATAGCCTGGATCATACAGGTTTGAACAATCTCTTCTGCCTCAGATAATTCCTGCTCTGGTACTTCAAATACGAGTTCATCGTGGACTTGCAGGATCGCCCTGGATCGCATACCGGCATGTTGCATCTCCCGATCAATCGCAATCGCTGCTAGCTTGATCATATCCGCTTGGGTGCCTTGAATTGGCATATTGACTGCGATCCGCTCAGCGGCGGCACGTACGGCGCTGTTCCGCGCCTTCAAATCTGGCAAATATCGGCGACGGCCCATGAGCGTTGTCGAAAACCCTTGTTCTTTCGCCAGATCAACCTGCCTCTGCATAAACTGCCAAACGCCGGGGAAAGACTCTTGATGCGCATTCATGAGTTCCTGTGCCTCCTTACGTGTACAGCGTAATCCACGAGAAAGGCCTGACGGGGATAGGCCATACGGAATTCCATAATTCACGGCCTTTGCTTTATTCCGTTGTTCTCTTGTAATCTCATCGGCATCCACCTTATAGATGAGTGCAGCCGTTTCAGTATGAGGATCACGACCGGTCGTGAAGAATTCCTTAAGCCCCAGATCACCACTCATGTGCGCAAGGATTCTGAGTTCAATTTGCGAGTAGTCAGCGGAGAGAATGATGCAGCCTCTGGGAGCAACGAACGCACTGCGCAACTGTCGACCTGTCTGATCCCGGATCGGAATGTTTTGGAGTGCCGGATCTGATGAAGATAAGCGGCCCGTGGCTGCGGAAGCTTGATTGAAGATCGTATGAACGCGTCCAGTTTCTTGCACAACCATGCGCACCAAGTTGTCTACATAGGTCCCTTTGAGTTTGGCTGCCTTACGCCAGTCCATAATGAGTGCGGCTACCTTGTGCTCGGTTGCCAGATCCAGTAGAACCTCCTCGCGTGTAGATGGCTTTCCCGAAGGTGTTTTTCGTTTCACCGGATATCCCAATTTTTCAAAAAGGACCTCTCCCACCTGCTTGGAGGAGGCGATATTAAAGGACTCACCTACCTCGCTAAAAATTTCATTGGCATATTGATCCAGATCTTCTTGAATTCGCGGGCCAAGCTCGTCGAGAACGATCCGATTTAATTTTACTCCTGCAGCTTCCATATCGGCCAATACATGAATCAGTGGGAACTCAATCTCCTCGGCCACTCGCAGAAGATCATTCTGATGCAATTTTTTGCTCAGTTGCTCCTGCATGGCAAGTGAAAAATCCGCTCGTTCGCATGCGAGAACTCTGAATTCTTCTGGAGACAGATTACGCGGCTCTTTTCGTAAACGACCAACACCCAAAATCTGGTCAATCTCTTGGGGCTCATAACTCAATTGCTGCTTCACCACCGTACTGAATCGGTGATTTTGATCTGGAGACAATAAATAGTGAGCAATCTCCGTATCAAAGAGCTTGCCCCGAACCGGCACCATGAGTTGACGGAGTCGAACAAGCAAAGGCTTGAGACCATGTCCCGTCTTTGCTACTTTCCCATTAGAAAAGACAGGGGCAAGAACCCGCATAATCTCAGATTCGGGAGTGCCATCCGGTAATGGGATGGGCAGATATACTGCACTCCCTATCGCCCAGGAAACTGCCAGTCCATACCAATCTGCGCGTACGGGCGAACTTGGTGTCATGAGGGTAGCCAGCCCTATATGAGGAACATCTTTCAGAGACTGTTCAAATATTTTCAGTTCTGTAAGTGTTTCAATCAAGCGATAATTTGCTTGATCGGATTGATAGCTTTTTAGGGTAGTATCTGAGGTGGTTTCCGTAGTTTGAAAGAGTTCTGCTCCCGCTGTTAGGCGCCGAATTAATGAGTTAAATTCATATCGGCGGAAAAATGCAAGTGGTTCGGCATCTCTGGGACTACGACTGCGACAGACATCCCAATCCAGTTCTACATCTAAATCCGTTCGGATTGTGACCAAGTCTTTGCTGAGTCGCACCATGTCTGGATCGGCGGTTAGGGCAGTCCGCCACCGCTTGCTGGAATAGGTAGAAGCCTTACTCAGTATATTTTCTACCGTCTGATCCTGTTGAACCAGTTTTGCTGCACCTTTTTCACCAATCCCCCGGGCTCCAGGTACATTGTCACTACTATCTCCCATCAGAGCCAGCATGTCAATGAAATTCTTAGGAGGGATCTGATATTTTTCTCGGAAGGATTCTTCTGTCAAACGTTCAAATCCAGCTCCACTACGAGGCCGCAACATTTCTATTTGAGGAGAAAGAAGTTGCTGAAAATCCTTATCTGGGGACACGATGATTGCCGATGCTCCAGACGTATCTGCCTTACATGCGAGTGTACCAATCAGGTCGTCTGCTTCAAATAAATCCCCCTGCAGTACCGGAATCGAAAGTGCCTCAGCCAACTCCTTAATTCGGGGCAAATTTTCAATCAGGGCATCTGGGGGGGCATCCCGGTTCGCTTTATACTCGGGATAAAGATCATTCCTGAAGGTTTTTCCCGGCCCATCAAATACGATCACCGCATACTCCAGCCCCACCTCTTCAATCAAATTAATGAGTGTAGTCGCGAATCCATAGAGTGCACTGGTATTTTCACCTCGTGAATTGATCCGTGGTCGACTCAGGAATGAGAAGTGAGCTCGATATGCGAGTGCCATTGCATCAAGGAGGAAAATTTTCATCTTTTCGTTGTTTCCTGCGTGTGTGCGAATCAATCTGATCTATCCTGATCAACAAGATCTTTCAATTCTTTTAGACCTATTACGGTGACCCCAAGTGTGTCCGCTTTATTTAATTTACTGCCCGCATTCTCTCCTGCCAGAAGATAATCTGTTTTTTTGCTGATACTACCCGTGACTCTGGCGCCATGCGACTCAATCCATGCACGCGCTTCTGGGCGTGTCATCCCCTCTAAGGCACCTGTAATCACAAAGGTCTTTCCTGTTAACAATCCAGAAGAAGTGCTCAATTCCTGGGTTTTGAAATCCATGCCAGCCGCTTGGAGACTAGCAATGAGGGTTCGGTTGTCCTCTTCCTTAAACCAGTCTATAATCTCTCCGGCCATTGTTGGTCCAATTCCATCCAGCGCCACAAGGGAGCGCAGAATGGTCGCAAGTTCTGTCAATAGGGAGGTCAACTTTTGATCGTCTGTACCCAGCTGGTTGAGACAGGCAGAAACCGGATCCTTTAAATTCATCTTTGGGAGGAGGACCTTGGAGATGCTTTCCTGATTTTGAAGTAGGTTTTTTGGAATCTGTTCCTCAATTGCACCTATTTTTTCTGCGAGTTCCAGAAGCTCATCTATCGAAAACCGATTGAGTAAAAGACGTGCGGAAACAGTTCCGATCCCATGGACACCCAGAGCGACTAGTAGTTTTTCAGGGGCGCACTGACGGCTCCGATTGATTGAGGCAATGAGTTCCGACGTCTTCTTGTCTGCAAACCCCTCCAGGGGTAACAGATCTTTTTCTGTGAGTATAAACAGATCCGCCTCATTCCGAATCAGACCTGATTCAATCAGTGAATGTATGGTATTCGGTCCCAACCCCTCAATATCAAGCCCCTCTTTGGAAGCAAAAAACACGACTCTCCGAAACACTCTCTCTGAACACTGTGGATTTGGACAGTACAGGTCCACTCCTTCTCTCTTTTTGATCAGTTGATCATCACTGACCGGACAATGTGTAGGTAGCAGCACGGGTGTTTCGCTACCCGAACGAAGTTCCTTTACAGGACCGACAATATAAGGGATCACATCTCCGGATCGTTTGATCGTGATGGTGTCTCCAATACGCAGATCCAGCTGCTCCACCTGGTCATAATTATGCAGAGTAGCATTTGAAACGGTTACTCCTCCCACAAATACTGGTTTGAGATGTGCTGTCGGAGTAATCCGTCCCGTCCTTCCAATCTGAGGCTTCACGAACTCTAGTATTGTAGTCGCCTCCTCAGAAGGGAACTTCACAGCGATGGCTCCCCGAGGATCTTTCCCAACTATACCGAGCTCCTTGACCTGTGTGCTGTCTGAGACTTTGACGACCACACCGTCAATTTCAAATGGAAGATTGCTTCGCTCAGTTTGCCACCAATCAACCCGTACAGCAACGTCATCCAAGGTTGAGAATCGCTTTACTTCGGGAGGAACCTTAAATCCCGCGCCTCTCAACCAGTCCAAACGTTCAAAGTGATCTCCGGGTGCAAAGTCATCTGGGTACATCACATCGTAGGCATAAGCTGATAAATCTCTCTTGGCAGTGAGTTGTGCATCCTTTTGTTTGAGTGAACCGGAGGCGGTATTGCGGGCATTGACGTATACGGGTTCACCATCAGCAATTCTCTGCTGATTCAATTTTGTAAATGCGTCCTTCGTGAAGAGTACCTCACACCTCACTACCAAGACATCTGGTGGGGAGGGGCCACCCTCAACGGGAATTCGCAGCGGTAGCGACCATATCGTACGAGCATTTGCTGTAACTATATCCCCAACATCCCCATTACCACGAGTGGCTGCCTGAGTAAGCACACCTTTCTCATATCTCAACACCAAGGTCAACCCATCAAATTTTGGTTCTACGACATACCTAAATTCTGCATCTTGAATCAGCTTACGATTCCGAGCTTCCCAAGCCATGAGATCCTGCACACTGAACGCATTTGCGAGGCTGAGTACCGGACGAACATGGGACGTTTTGAGAAAATCAGCATCCAGATCACTTCCAACCCGCTGGGTAGGAGAATCGGGTGTAATTAACTCGGGATCCTCACTTTCAAGTTTGATTAACTCCAATAGAAGCTGATCATACTCTGCATCTGTGATCGTAGGCTGAGCAAGTACATAGTATCTGTACGCATGTCGATTCAGACGGTCACGCAACTCGGCGGCACGATCCACTAAACTGATCTCCATACGGTCTCTATCGCCAAGCTCCTATGAGCCCTGCCATGAGTAATAGGAGCACTAAGTTGTATGCCTGATTGAGTACAAACAACCCAAGGCTTTTATCTTCCCAAGCAACACTCTGCCACCCTATTGGCAATGCAAAGCCTACCCATGCTGCGAAACCAACCGTTAGACCTCCCTCTAACGTGCCCATATTCATATAGGAAATGAGAAGTGATAACACATATGCCGTGAGCACGGAGCCAACCAGAGATCCTCCATAGGATTTGGCCGGATTGAGTGTTTCTTTAATTTGTTCTTGGGTGAGCCCCATCATTTTCATCCATATCTTACCGAAAATCGGCCCGTACCAGAGCGAGCCTAAGATCATCGGAAGCAGAATGGCGATAATCAGTGGAAGCCAGCTTTCGGGAACATACATTTGAATAAAGTTTGGTTGTAGATAGGGGAAGATAAGAATTGTGAAGAAATTGCGAAGTCAATCTTCTTCCCAAATGCCACAAAAGGCTCCGGAAGGATCTTGAATGATCGCATAGCGATTCTTTTCACCAAATGATTTGATTTGAGTGATGATCACTCCCCCCTGATTGAGGCAGGACTGGAGACTTTTTTCAAGAGATTTTACCTGAAAGTAGGGGATCCAGACGGGTGGAAGATCGGCATTCATGCCACGAGCATGACAGATCCCCGTAATCGGTTCTGCATCCACCTTCATGACATAGTCATTATAATCATCCATCCTGACGGGTTCGGATTTCCATCCGATCACTTCCGCATAAAAGTCGCGTACTTCTTCCGCATTTTCTACAGTCAAGTCTATCCACATTGAAAATAATTGGATTTATCCACTAAAATTCATGCTTACTTTCCTCTCTACAACTCCCTAGATCATTAAGGGATCACATCTAGGTGGGGGAGCGAGAGGATGAACAAATTCATCCATTCCATTGTGAGTTAATTTTGGAAAAACCGTGTATGTATTGTTTGCATTTTGTTGACGAATCGTAAGGATTTTGGTGGTATCATTGCACTGCAATTCAACAAAAACCTACTCTCTATTGATGGCAGCCTCCACTAGATTTCGTAACCGTTACACCCGAACCAACCCAGAACAGCGGCTTCCCTCCTCCGCTGCGACCGCGCTGGAGACCTTAACGATTGAGAAGGTTCTCTACGAGGTTGAACTAACTCACCAAGCTGAGTGGATCCTTGGACAACGACAGGGACACTCTTGGTACAACGAAGATGGTTCGCACCTCGCCGAAGCGGTTCATATTAAGGCAATTCGAATCCCAGCCCGTAAATATTAACCCAATATGCCTTAGATCCTTATGTGCATATGGTTTGCCTGATGACTTTGTTGTAGTTGGACACTCAGGAATCAGGATTTTTTTACACAAACTTCAATGCAGACCAAGTTGCATCAATAGAGCAAACTTTCACATCCTTCATTCCGATTGCCCGCCCTATTCTCAAAATGATTGGCCGTGAAAGATCTGTCTTCTCGCCAGATGCTTTTTTTGGCCATGAAATCCATAACATGGATTGATCTCCCAAAGTGGGAAGTGCAATATTTATCTGGGCCATGAGGTGCTTCTGGGTGTCAGAGAATAGATGAACAAAATCGGCTTTCTCCATTGGAGATTCACTTGGAATGACTGGTGAATCTGCAATCAAACGATCGTAGTTCAAGGGTCTATTCAGTGCGTATGCTCGCATCCCCTCTTTAAGCCCCAGCTTCATAGATAGTGTTCTCAACTCCATCGGATCGTGTTGATTTTAATTGAAAAATACGTCAAATTGGCTATGATCAGCCAAATAATATGGCATCACATGTTGCGCCTCCTTTTTGTTGTGATTCTCCTGACCATCAGTTGTACTGAGGTTAAGCCTCTGGAACCCCGACCCCCAAACATCATCTATATCCTTGCTGACGATCTGGGCTATGGGGAGCTTGGAAGCTATGGACAGCATTTGATTCAGACCCCCCATCTGGATCAATTAACCACTCAGGGCATGCGATTTACGCAGCATTACAGTGGAAGCCCCGTATGTGCACCGAGTCGCTGTGCACTTCTCACTGGTTTGCATACAGGCCATTGTCAGATTCGTGACAACCATGAGCTTGGAGGGTTTGCTGACAGTACCGAACGTGGGCAGCTTCCCTTGGAAGCAGGGACCTATACACTTGGCACTCTGATGAAAGATGCAGGATACACTACCGCGGTAATCGGCAAATGGGGCTTAGGAGGGCCAACTTCCGTTGGGGTTCCGAATCAACAAGGTTTTGATTATTTCTACGGGTATCTTGACCAGAAGCAAGCACATAACCACTACCCCTCTCATCTGTGGCGAAACGCAGAATGGGATACACTTGCGAACGGTTATTTTCATCCACACCAACGTTTTGAAGGTTCAGATCTGTATGACCCAACTGCATACGACCGCTATCAAGGTAGCGACTACGCTCCTGACCTTATGATTCAAGAGGCGGAAAACTTTATCCGTCAAAATGCTTCCAGACCATTTTTTCTCTACTTCCCTCATACGGTACCTCATCTGGCACTCCAGGTACCGGATGAAGAGTTGGAGACCTATGATGGCATGCTGTCTGAGTCTCCCTATGATGGTAGCCAAGGATATTTGCCACATTTCCGACCACAATCCGCCTATGCAGGGATGATCACTCGAATGGATACACATACCGGTCGTATCGTTGAAGTTCTTCAAGAACTGGGGCTTACAGAGGAGACCTTGATCATGTTTTCGAGCGACAATGGTGCAACCTATACAGGGGGTGTGGATACAGAGCAATTCCAGAGTTCAGGTGGGTTGCGAGGGGGGAAAGGTGATGTTTACGAAGGGGGGATTCGTGTGCCCATGATCGCCGTTTGGCCGGGCACCATCATGCCCGGATCCACTTCTGACCATCTGTCCGCATTCTGGGATGTGATGCCCACCTTTGCCGAGCTCACCCAAACCGAATTGGCTGTGGAGACGAATGGGGTTTCCTTTCTGCCGGTCCTCTTGGGACATGCGCCGCCGGAACCAAGCGAGATGTACTGGGAATATCATGGTCGCAGAGGGGACGGGGTTCAGGCCGCAAGGATTGGTCCGTGGAAGGGCGTTCGTACAGGAGTTCACTCGGATGCCTCCGCACCCGTAGCGGTCTACCATATCGAAAACGATCCCTCCGAGTCAACCAACGTTGCAGATGAGCACCTGGAGATTGTCCAAGATTTAGTTGCAATCATGCAATCGCGCAGCGAGTCACCAATTCCCCAATGGAACTTTTCCAACTAATTTGGAAACATATGGGGGATTGTATCCTTCCATCATCTCACGACTTCTGGACGAACTAGCGAAGATGGTCCCTCTTATTTCTCTATGGCTCCCGATTCTGATCTCGGCAGTGTTGGTTTATGCACTCGCCTCTGTTCTGTATATGGCCACTCCGCTCCATTCAAGGGATTTTGCCAAACTTGGAGATGAGGACCCTGTCATGGACGCACTTCGTACTCAACATGCCAAACGCGGACAGTACATGTTTCCAGGTGCTCTGAGCAGTAAAGAATGGTCGACGCCCGAATGGATTGAAAAAGCGAATCGGGGTCCTGTTGGGTTAATCTTTGTCCTGCCTTCGGGAACTGGCATGTCACGCCAACTTATTTTTCAGGGAGTATTGATTCTTGCAATCTCGTTCATGGCCGGCTATATGGGTTCCGCCAGTCTCCCTCTTGGTGCGGAGTACCTTGAAGTATTTCAGGTGGTGGGAACTGCTTCCTTTCTTGCACATGCCGCGGGGCATTTCACGTATTCCATCTGGTTTGGGTTCAGTTGGAAGATCACATGGCTTCGCGCATTTGAGGGACTACTTTACGGCATATTGACCGCAGGCATCTTTGGCTGGCTCTGGCCCCAGTAACCCTGAACGACCTGTCATGAAGTTTTGACACACTTAAGATTGGGGAATTATATAATGAGTGACTCACGAGTTATGGGACTATAACCTCATGATTCGTCTTTTGAAAGGGATTTCTCATCTATTAAACTTACTCCCAATTTCTTTGAAACGACAAGTGCTCGCTCAGATCGTCGTAAAAAGTTCATGCCTACCATAATCTCGTTAGAGGATTCTGACAATACAATTACTCCCACTTCTGTTCTACCTGCCAGGGTAGCAGTTCCCAATGCAGTTAGCATAGTCTGGCTTGAGTTATCTGCTAAAGTGAATGTTTGCGTTCCCTCCAGAAGAACAGATGACTCAATGGCTACGGGCAAAGGTAGTTGAATAAAGCCAGTAAAACCCCCGTATCAATCAGGGCCTCAAATTTTTTTGCCAGGATGCTGATCCCTAAAACCGCAAATATTGAGTTTTAGACGCGGATGGCCTAATTGATCAAAATAGCCCGTTTCAATTACTTCCGTGTTGTCCGACATACCGTGATCCGAGAACAATAGATCCGCCTATTTTGATCAAGTGAAAGACCCCAAAAGAAACTTTTCCCCGTGCTTTTATAAGGGCATTTTCTGCATACTTTTCTACAAAATGTTTTCCCGTAAGAACATCAATTGCAACAAACTGTCCCTCTTTTGATTTTTCCAGTTTTTCCTTCAAGGTTTCGCGATAGATACGTTCCCCCTCATCGGCAATATGCTGAGGCTTGATAAGGATCGGTCTGTTTTTCATTTGTCTTTAAGCCCATTTGGGCGGTTGGTTGCGTAAAACTAGCTAGCACTCCTATGGGAATACGATAAAGATAAAGTTTTTGTTTTTGATCCAGAACTGACCAATAGGTCCCTCCACCAGAAAGAGCAGTTTTTGGGAACTGTGATGGAGCATGGTGTTGGGTCTCATTGGTATGGATAGGGTTGCAAGCGGCTCAACGGGCCGGCGTGTTCAACCGCACATGATATACACAAAAAATTCTGTATATAGCCTGTGCGTTTTCGTTTGGGAAACCCAATTCGTGGGTTGCCCTCCAATAAGATAGCTGCCAACAAGTGCAGAGTTGCTACCTATGCCGCCGAACTTGGGTCAAGATTGCGTAGGTCAGTTGATGGCTGGAATATTCTGCCAAACTGCTCCAACTTAGTAACTTGTCTGCTGATACTGAATTGTGGATAGAGAACTTACCTTATTAACCAAGGAGCATGTTCTCACCCTCGAAACCAAAAACTCAGACTCTGATGATCTCTCGACATTAGGCAGAAGGAGAATTCTTCTCACGTTTATGGCTGGTGCTAATCCCATGCATACTTTGTCCGACGAATGTTTTGGGGAATTTTTCGACATTCTCAAAGCCCAATTCAATGTCACGTCCATCATGAGGGATCACGGCAGTTTTGAATAAATAGTCCCAAAGGCTGAGGCTGATTCCATAGTTGATTCCATGCGGATATCCTTCTGGCCAACTCTTTGCATGATGCCAAATATGCATCTGAGGATTGTTGATGATGTATTTTAGAGGGCCCAGGGGAATCCAGATATTACTGTGATTCGCATGTCCGATGACCAAGGTGATCAGGTAGACAATAAAGAATTCTTCAATCCCAAATCCGATCATTGCGAGTGGAATGTATTGCAGTCCATTATAGACCACATTCTCCATCCAGTGGAAGCGCAAATGTGCGGCAAAGCCCATCTCCTCAACCGAGTGATGCACTTTATGAAATTCCCATAGTGCAGGGACGCGGTGCAACAACCGGTGTACATTCCAATGAATAAAATCTCGGATGATAAACAGAGTCAGAAGCTGTGCCCATACCGGCAGATTTCCAATCTGAATAGCAACCAGATTGGTAATTCCGATGCTGGCTAAGGCATCACTGAAAAGATTTACCAAGACCATACTCGCCGCATTGAAGATAAAGAGCGAGAAGAGGAAGTAGTTGAAGAACATATAGAAGAGATCCAGCCAGAAATCATGTCGAAATTTCTTCTGCTCTTTCCTCCAAGGTGCGAATAGTTCAAGCACAAAAAAAGTAAGGCTGATACCAATCAGCCAGTACAAATAATTCTGCCAGTGAGGCGTGGTAATCTCCGCCCACAAATAGGATGCATAAGATTGGTAAGCATTCAGAAATATGTCCCAATATTTTTCCATATTCACTTAACCGGTCCTTGCATATCCCTCCATTCGTGCTAATACAAATGTTTCAAAATACTGGCGCAGGGATTGATGTTCAGGAAGCGTGAGTTCTTGATCTCTTTCCCATAATTCTGCCGCTGCTTGTCTGGCATGCTCCAAAATATGTGCATCCTCGGTCAGATTTGCGAGCTTGAACTCTGGCAATCCGCTTTGGCGTGTACCGAATAGATCACCTGCCCCTCGCAATTTTAAATCCGCTTCGCTGATCTCAAATCCATCCGTAGTTTTAACGATGACATTCAATCGGTGTTTTGATTCTGGGGATTGCCGCCAATCCGCCATGAGCACACAATAGCTCTGGTGGCTACTTCGTCCAACCCGCCCTCTCAATTGGTGTAGCTGACTGAGTCCGAAGCGTTCCGCATGTTCTATGACGATGACGGTTGCATCAGGTGTATCTACACCAACCTCAATAACGGTTGTAGCAACCAGTACCTTCAATTCTCCCGACTTGAACCTTGACATCACTTCCTCTTTATCTCTACTCTTCATCTTTCCGTGCACAAGTCCGACTTCTGCATCTTGACATAGCTGTTGCCAGGCCTGATAACCTGCTTCCGCATTTTTGAGATCGCTCTTCTCGCTTTCGTCTACTTGGGGATAAACAATATAGGCTTGACGCCCCTGCCGTAATTGCTGCAACACCAGTGCTTCCATTTCAGATCGGCGGCTTTCACGCAACAATTTTGTGATGATGCGCTTACGTCCTTTGGGGAGTTCCCGTATGGTCGTCATACTCAGATCTCCGTACATTGTTAAGGACAATGAGCGTGGAATGGGCGTGGCGCTCATTAGAAGGACATGTGGATTTTCTCCTTTGGCCACGAGGCTGGCCCGCTGCTCAACCCCGAAGCGATGTTGCTCATCAACGACGGCAAGCGCTAAGTTCTTGAACTTAACATGCTCCTGAAACACCGCATGGGTACCTACCACAATATCCACCATTCCATTTTCAATCTGCGCAAGGATCTGCTCTCGGGCACGCTTTCTCTGTCCTCCAATCAGCAACCCTATCCGCATTCTAATGGGTTCAAGATATCTGGAGAGACTGGCATACTGCTGCTCGGCCAAGACTTCCGTCGGTGCCATAAATACTCCTTGAAACTGGTTATCCACCACGAGAATCAATGCTGCGACCGCAACCACCGTCTTCCCGCATCCAACGTCTCCCTGCAACATACGATACATTGGGACACCGCTCAGCATATCATGCTCAATGGTTTCCAAGGCATCCTTCTGGCCCTGAGTCAATTCAAATGGAAGAACTTCGTTAATGAATTGTGCATATCTCTCTCCCGTACCATTCAACTGAATCCCCTTGCGTTTCTCACGATTGTGATATGTACGGCGGAGGAGGAGTTGAAGGAAGAAGAATTCTTCAAATTTCAATCGATGTCCAGCGATCCTCAGTTCTTCGTGGGTTTTGGGAAAATGTATTGCCCGCAGTGCAACCCTTCCATCCAATAGTTTGTATTTCTCTTGAATCCATTCGGGCAATATATTCGGAAATTCTAGTCCACGTGTTTTGATGAGTTGATAAATGATCTGGCGGAACGCTCGACTCGTAAGACTTACTGCCTGTAAACGTGCACCACCAGGGTAGAGGGATGTAATTCTTCCCGTTGAAAGTTGTGGTCCACCCTCATCTAATCGGTCAAAATCTGGATGGATCATGGACCAGGTTCGCCCATATCGTGAAATCTCACCTGTACATGCAATTCGGTAGCCTGGAACAATGGATTTCTGGATCCACTTGATTCCTTTGAACCAGATCAATTTCATATGACCATTCCAATCGTCTCGGATATGAGCTTCTAATCGTTGACGATTTCGGCCGGCAACCGTATCCACTTTTAGTATCGTCCCGATGATGGTTACCGTCTCATTTTCCGTATTGAGATTCACCACCCGTGATACATTTGAATGATCTAAGTAGTCTCTTGGGTAGTAATGTAAAAGGTCCAGATAGGTTTTTACCCCAATTTGGGAGAGTACATCTGCGCGTGCCGGTCCGACTCCTTTCAGAAATTGGATCTGCTCAGCAAACACATCCTTGGCCATGGCGGATAAGTTAGCGATAACGGTCACAAAGATACTTCACCGCATTTGAATCTTTTCCAAGTTTCCATTTCAAATTGATTTATCTCAATCTCTTTTTTCAAAAGTAGAGACTAATTCAGGTGTGATTCATCTGACTCTATAACCTTGACTTCATCTGGGTACTTTACGCTGGACGGTCACTACTACTACTGAAGTTGAGTGTACTTGCAAAGATGTTAACAAGTTTTCAATACCATCATCTGGACTCTTAGATAGATAAGGGATCTGACATACTAATGGATTGCATCAGATGGATCCCTGAGCTTAGGATTTTGCTCCGATCTCAAATTAATCATTATCTTGAATTTGACACCAATCACGGAAACTTACATGAAACAGGGTATGAGCACCCTACATCAAGCAGTTGTAGCTGTTTTAGAGGAGTTTGGTCCTACGCATTACCGCAAGCTGACCGAAGAAATTCTGAGACGGGGCTTGGCGGTATCGTCCTCTAAGAGCCCAGAACAATCGGTCAGCCGAATCTTGTCAACCGACATCAAACATAATGGCCAAGAAAGTGAATTTATCAGAATTAAGTCTGGGGTTTACGGGTTACGTACCCTCCATGCTACTGGATCAGAAGCTGAAGATAAGGCCATAGATGTATCACCCAATCATAGAACTAATCACCAGAACCAGGCATCTGGCCATTCGCGCAGAGTTCGCATTCCATATTTTCCCACATACAGGGAGGTACGTCATCTACTGGTGATTTGGTCGGGCCGTAGCAAGTCTCTCGTTGCTGGACTTCACAGCACTCTGGCGCAGCTTCGTGGTACACCCCAAAATCCTGTCAATTGGACAGATCCTGATACCTGGATTCCTGAGAAGCTTTCTGGTGGCATCCACGATCTTGCTATGGCTATCTGGACAAAGAGCAACCGAGATGTGAATCCGAGGCACACCTATGGACACTGGCTTCTTGTCCAGCAGTACGACCTCCTTCAGGCGGATTCCAATGGAAAACTCCTGCTCACAGATCATGGCCGCGACTTCATCAATCATCAGGGAGGTCCTGCTGAGATGTTGGTTGACCGACAAGAAGGTCTTCTAGAACTTCTTACTATGGTTTCGGAAAGTGAATCTGTTCAATTCGGAGGCCTCGTTGATGTATGGGCTGAGTATCTTGACCAGTGTTCTGGGTTCAGAACTGAGTCTACAATCCGTGACACCCTTGGCCGTCGACTGAAAAATCTCCTTGACCGAGGTCTGATTAGTAGAGAGTACACCAAGTATTCCATCACTAAATTAGGGAACGAGTACTTGAAGCGTTCTGAGATATCGTGTGAACCTGACGAACGACAGCAAATCCGTAAGCTCTCCAAGCGGTGCGAGTTAAGCGTCAAGCGTGACTTACTTGATTACCTTCAAAAGATGGATCCAACCGCCTTTGAGAGACTTATAGGACATTTACTCGAGAAGATGAATTATCAAAATGTGGAAGTCTTTGGTCGGTCTGGTGATGGAGGTGTTGATGTAATTGCCGAGATAAAACTCGGGATCACTTCAGTCCGTGAGGTTGTTCAGGCAAAGCGGCACAGGCAGACCGTGCAACGAAAAGTTCTGGACGCTTTGCGCGGGTCGCTACACCGATTTGATGCTGTGCGAGGAACCATCGTAACAACTTCTCGCTTCTCAAAGGGGACGGTGAAAGAGGCTTCTTCCAAGGGCGCTGCACCTATCACTCTCATTGATGGGGACAAACTTGTCAATCTGCTGATTGAGCATGGAATCGGCATCCACAAACGCGTAGTTGAGGTTCTCGCTACCAATTTGGATGAGTTATCAGAATTTGAGAATTTAGAGGAAGAGTAGCGTATACGTTCATTCAAGGGACACAAAACTTTAATCCAGAGATTTATTAGCACTTCGCTCTAAGGCTGAATTAATTCCATGAATTTTCTCTATAATCATTCTGCTCTGGCATTTGACCTCTGTGAGAAAAGATTCTTCACTCATCCTAACTATTTTCGCTCCTTCACGCAAAGTTTATGATTTTTTTAGGCCAGCCTCTTTACACATTCGCAATAGAGGTTAAGAGTTGGGCTCTGTTTTAAGTTAAATTCCTACGAATTCTATAAACGCCAAGATTTCTAGAACTCAAAAGGTCGTTAGAGTCAGCAGAAGGTTTGAACACTTGGGATGCACGATCACCTGCCCCCGCGGAGGATGACACTTCTACCCATAAGACTCATGAGAGAACCAAAGAATCAGCAGGTAAAATTTCCATCTCCCTTAAAAATTGGGATGGCTCCTTGGCGTAACCAGCATATTCCTCTGATCCAGATAATGTCAGGGTATCCTCAACTCGCGTAATGGCTACAAAACAGATTCGACGCTCTTCTTCCATCTCTAAACTGCCCTGACCTCTCTTCACCGCTCGGTGTAACGGAAACATCCCCTGTGCCATCCCAACCAGATAAACGTGCTTGAATTGAAGCCCCTTCGCTTGGTGAATTGTCATGCACCGAATCGCATCATTGGACGTTTCGGGAATCTTAGAGGAGAGATCAAAGTGGTGCATGTAGCTATTCAAGGTCACAGTAGTACCCAGTTCTTGGAGAATTTGTTGATCAATAGCCCGCCACATACCAACTTCTTCTGGAATCACAATATCCTGATCCTGTGAGGCCAACAATTGATTGGCGTCATCTAAAATCCAGTTAATGATTTTGCGGAACTCCAATCTATCCAATAAATAATCGCGAATAAGTGTGAGTAACTTTGACTGACTCTGGCATTGAACCATATGGATCCATGCCCGCAGAAAGTCTCCCCCAACCAATGTAGCCTGTGCATCTACTGCATTGGAATCTACCATCTCACCTGAAAGAGTATGCCAATGATGACATAATCTTTCCAATACAACTCGATCATGCGGAAGGTTGGCCAACCGCAATGCCTCAACTATGACTCCCAAGAGTGGAGATTCAAAACTACTCTTATTTTGAAGCAAGACCGCATCATGCCCGTTGCTACAAAGACTGTTAGCAATGAGTTGAAGCAAGAATCTCGTCCGTCCAAGGACAACACAATCGGATGGAATCAGCCCACGCAATTTAATATCCTCACCAATAAATGCCCCTTCTTCTCTTTCGGAACTAAAGTGTCGGCCCCGCAAGGTCTGGTGGTGGGCATTGGCCCCATAGACATTAGCCATCAGGGGTTCTTTTTCAAGAACTCTGGGGTTATGTTTTATAAGGAGATTTGCGCGGTTGACAATCTCTGGTGGACAGCGATAACTATGAGGAAACTGGACCACTTCCAGTTCATAATGGAGTTTTAGATCTAGCAAACGCTGGACGCTTGCTCCATTCCACTGATAGATAATCTGATCGTCATCTGCAACAATAAATAGATTATGGTCACGCTCAGGAGCAATGAGCCGAATGAGTTCAAACTGCGCACTGTTTGTATCTTGAAATTCGTCTATACAGATGTGAGTCCAACCAAGACGAACAACCCGAGCAACCGCAGGCTTTTCACGAAGTAATTGATTTGCAAAATAGATTAAGCTTCCAAAATCCAACCGATTCGCACGCATAAGCGCTGAACAATACGCACGAAAGAGTGGCTCCAGCCATGGGGGTGTGGATGGTAATACGGAGAAATCTCCGTTTCCGCTATATGCCTCAGAGAAAAGCCGATCAATCAAGTGTAGAAGATGACTTGGATCTTGTGGAAGCTGATGCCGGCTCCCTTGAACATCCTTAACAGCTTCTTCAAGAACGCTAACCCTATCTTCTTTCATGTGAAGAAGACTGTAGTCTGATCGGATTCCGATATGGCTCCCGTGCTGGCGCAGAAATTCGGATGCAAATCCATGGAAAGTAGACAGACGAGCACGATTGGTCTTTATTTTTAGAAGTTGATCTACTCGTTCGCGCATTTCCGTTGCCGCCTTGTTCGTGAAGGTTAGTGCCAAAACCCCCGCATGTTCATCCTCCTCAAGAATTCTTGCTACCTTAAGAGTTAACACCTCTGTTTTCCCAGACCCAGGACAAGCTAGAACAAGTAGCGGTCCACTGCTCCACTCAACTGCATGCCTCTGATTTGTGTTTAGACTCTCTTGATTAATCACTTGGCTCACCTCTTGCAAATGCAATTGCTTTCTCTAAAACAGAACGTATTTCCTTCGTCACATTGGGCGAATTGGGCTGAGCCCATTCCAGTGCAATATCAGCGGCAGCATTGGTCTTTCCCCCTCGCCGAAGATTATCAATAATTTCTTCCTCGTTTCCTGTTGGCTCGTCTAGTTTCCGCTCAATTTCATTACTACCTTGGATTTTCATGTAGCGCGAATACACATACTTGAAGCCATTTCTTGCCAAGTGGTTTTCCAGATTTGAATAGGGGAACTCATACTTTTCTGCTTCCAGAGTACCTCCACATGCCGTACGCAATGCGTTCTCAACTTTCCTTCTCTGATCATCATTATCCCCAACACAATACCACGCAATACCGAGTGCATTCGCAGTTCTAACCAACATACCAATATCAGATTGTGCAAACTCAACTAGTTGTACTCCCTCGTTGTGAAGATCCAACTCACACACTCTTGCTGCTGCTTCGTACACCAATACATCACTCTGGCCTTCCACGAGTAGCCAACATCGGGCAAATAATAACTCGCCACGAGTCCTGCGGATATGATAGTTGAACTTGTTTATATCCTCTTTAGACAGAACATCATTTTTTATCCAGAATATCTGGATTCCATCAGGTGTTCGTGCCAAACGTCGAATCTCAGTTATGTCCGTCTCAGCAATGAGTTCACTACTATGAGTGGAGATCAGACGCTGGGTTGCAAAGTTTTTTAATAGCTTCCAAAGTACGCGAATCGCTGAAGGATGTAAGTGTGCTTCTGGCTCCTCTAATGCAAGAATTGAAGTTCCAGATTCTTGACTTTCTAAAAAAGCAAAAAACAAGATCAGAACTGCAAGGCTTTGTGTACCTTCACCATGCAGAGAAAGGGGTATTTTTGCACCAGTAGAGGCGCCAATCAGAACCTGGGCTTTGGACAGAATTTCAAAGGATCGACTTGGGATAGCTTCAATAGAGACAGGATTATCACGTCCCAAGGGAACAAGTGATTGCAAATGACGAAGATGATTCTTCACTTGATCAAAGCTGCCATGGGACGATACGATTAGATTGTTCACTTCTTTGAGGCGAGATTCAATTTCTGCTTTCTTGTCCTGAGAGAGTTGGGAATCTTTAAGAAATGGTCGCCAGAATGGGCCTCTGGCATCAAAGTGTCTGCTTACATCTCTGAGTGCGCCCAAATAATAATAGTGGAGCTCACTCCGTAATATTGTAATTCCATTGCGGACTACCTTTGATGGGAACTCCGTCTTATCCTCATCAAGAAACAACCATGTATGCGAAAAATCGCCATTGATTTGGTCAAATTCGCACTTCAATCGTAAATGTATACGATGGAAATTTTCATCAACCACTTGTAGAACCTGTGCACGGCTGAGGCTTGCAATTAATCCTTTCCCCCTGGGGTTCTCCAAATCTATGGATAGTATCACATCAATTATGATTGGTTCAGCAGAGGAGGGAGTGGCATCTTCGTTGGGAAGATGGAAATCCATTTCTTGAAAAAGAGTACGATTAGATCCCAGATGACTGAGCGTGAGTTTCAGAGCATCAAGTACAGTGGTTTTCCCGGTGTTATTTTCACCAATCAAGACGGTAACGTTTCCGAACTCCAAGTTAAGCCTCTTGATTCCCCGAAAGTTTTGTATTTGAACTGAGGTAATATTCATGTGCGTTACATCAGAGAAGTGGTTGCCTGTTCCTTAGAGTACAATGTCTGTCCTAACGGCATTCCACCGAACCAGCTAAGAATACGATACGAATCCAAATGATTACTGAAAGATCTCTATTAAACCAAACAAACAAATCACTCAAACTTTAACAGTTGAAAGCCGATTTGTGTATTCGAGAATTGTGGCAATGTTCAACTTTGAAAGTCATCCGTGATTTGCAATATTTATTAATCACTTTCAGTAAGGTATCTTGATGGCGTGGCTTCCAACTTCGTATCATGGGATCCACAGATACGGACATGTCGGGTGGAGGATTACCAGCGTCTAACTTACTGGCTAAATGTCGTGTAATGCTGCAACAGATAAAGACGCAATTTGTGACCCGCTTCACCAGCCTGACGCAAAGCGGCGTCCAATTCAACGAATGTTTCGGTATCCATAACGTTTCTTTTTTTAGTTTTAAGGGGATAACTGGTCGGGAAATGTCCCGAAAAGTTTCAACTAAAAAGAAACAACTCCCACACCCATATTTACATTTGCACATATTTTGATGCATAGTTGCCCCAATGGGTGCGCATTGCTATTTTTTGGTTCGATCACGAATCCTGCGGGTAAACGTCTAACCATTCGCGAAAGAGCAGAATTATGCATCACAGGGTCTCTCTTGATGTCGCTGATACATCTAGACAACCCTGATTGCTGTCTTGATCCCCTCTATCCAACACGGATCATATACATTTCTAAGAACTCTTCCGGTGATACAATGGTTCTCATTCCATACAAATTATGGTAGACCAAATTTCGTGATCAATTTGAGATTGTGATCAACTCCGTTAGGGCGGATATTAAGCCATCGGGCAATTCAGGCCGAAGTGCTATGTCATTCAATTCGGCAATGGGTACAGCCAATCGTAGACTATTCATCATGAAAGCTGCGTCGGTGAGTTGCAACTCCTTCTCCGAAATTGTTCTCTCAATCACATCAAGACCCAAGCTTGGGGCAGTTTGAATTATCCATTGCCGCATGATCCCTGAGAGAATACCATCTGAGATCGGCGGTGTTACCCAAGTATCGCCAAACTTTAGAAATAAATTCCCCGTAGTCGTGCAACAGACATTCCCAAGCATATTTAAAAAAAGCGCATCATCATAACCTTCTCTACGAGCAACCTCATAGGCAAGTATATTATCTGTATAGGCCAGTGTTTTATGGCGGCTCGTGGGGGATGTCTCATTACGCCGAATACGACTCGTTTGGAGAGAGATGGGCTGAAACTGATCGGCGGTGTTCACACGCTGGAGGCTCATCAGAATTGTGGGATCAATCGTTTTCGTACCCGAACCCCAACGGTCTCCCGGCCCAGAGGTAATTGTGATCCGAAGCGCACCATTTTGGTCTTCGGTCAAGTAATCGTCAAGTAAATCATTAAGCTTCTCAGAGTCAATTGAGATTCCCAATACAGCTGCATCAGCTACAAGCCTGTTCAGATGAGCCGAACGTAAAATCATCGTCCCGGAGACAATCAAAGATGTATCAAAAACACCGTGTGCTAGAAGGAGTCCCCGATCCCTCAGGTCAAATGAACGAATCGCACTCTGACTGATGGAGGATTGCTCTAAGTAGATCATTGATATGCCTCTGTGATCTTTACAAAATTTTGCAGAAGTTCATGTCCGAACTCACTCAAAATTGATTCAGGATGAAATTGAATGCCAAATGTGGGGTGCTGAATATGTCGTAAAGCCATGATCTCACCTTCCTGAGATCTTGCCTGAACGAATAGATCGCTCTCGTCTATATTCGTCACGATGAGCGAGTGATACAGCCCTGCCGTCAATGGATTGGGTAACCCCTCAAATAGATCGATCCCATGGTGCTCAATCTCACCCGTTAAGCCATACTTCGGGAATTGGGCATTGGTCACAGTCCCGCCAAAAGATTGCCCCACAGCCTGATGCCCAAGGCATACCCCGAGAATTGGGATTTGCCCTGAAAAGTGAGCAACCGCCTTCAAACTGATTCCAGCCTTATTCGGAGTGCAGGGGCCTGGCGATATAACCAGAGCGTTGGGATTTTTTGCTATGATTTCATCAAGAGTTATATGGTGTGATTCAACCACTTCCGTGGCCGCGCCAAGCTCCTCAAAGTATCTTCTAAGGTTGAACACAAAACTATCCTGATTGTCAAGTATTACGATCATTCAATTACTGTGTCACCTGTCACTTCAAGTATCTTGTGAGCCTTCAGTAGAGTCTCGGAATATTCCTCATCTGGATCAGACAATGCGGTGATACCACTCCCCACATTCAGCCGTGCCTGATCTCCTTCAATCTGGATCGTTCGAATCATAATATTAAAATCGGCCGATCCATCAAATCCAAAATATCCGAATGAGCCACAAAATGCGTGTCGTGGAGATTTCTCGAGCTGATTTATGATTTCCATTGCACGGCGTTTCGGAGCTCCAGTGATGGAACCTCCCGGAAATATTGCAGATAATAGATCAAAGGCATCTTGATCATCTTTCAATTGCCCCCTGACCGAAGATGTGAGTTGGTGTAATCCGGCATATGATTCCAGAACACAAAGTTCTGTCACCTGAACCGAATGGGGATTACAGACTCGAGATAGATCATTCCGAAGTAGATCAACAATCATGATGTTTTCCGCCCGATCTTTATCTGAGTTAAGAAGACGATCTCTGAGGATCTGATCCTCTTTGGGATGATCAGAGCGTGCGATTGTCCCCTTGATCGGTCTAGCTTCTGCTAAGCCGTCAGCATTCAGAGCAATCAATCGTTCTGGAGATGTACTGGCTATGCTCCGATTGCCGAAAGAAGCATAAACTGAAAATGGAGCAGGATTACTCTCCCGGATGGCAAGGTAGATCTGAAATGGATCAGTACGCGTGGACAAATCTGCAATAAAGGCTTGGGCAAAGTTCGCCTGATAAATATCTCCTGCTTGAATAAAGTCAAAGATATCCTTCACAGCTTTCAGGTAGTCCGATTTTGAAATCTCAGAACGCCAGACCAGATTTACCTGAGTAGCGACTGGTCGGGAGGAGTTCTGAATATCTCTCCGTACTTGATTGATGCGCGCGGTTGCTAACCTCTTACAAGGCTCACTTTCGCCTTTTGAAAAGCCCGATGAGAGGATCCACATCTCATCGGAATGATGATCAACAGCAATAATGGTGTCAAACAATCTGAAATGACATTCTGCACAACCTCGAGTCGTGAGTGGAGGCATTCTTCGCTGGTGAAGTCCACCATACCCATAATCAAAAAAGCCCACTAACCCTCCTTGAAATGGAGGCCCATCTTGAATTCGCTTTGATGAATAACGACTGAGTACTTGGCGGAAATCATCCATCTTTCCCGCTTTGGAGACAGCATCAATCGGGTCAATGCATAGATAAGAATATCGATCAAATCGCTGAGTCCTTGAGGAGCTATCCAACCAAATCAAACCGCGCCCCTGCGCATACATCTGTGCTAAGGGTTGTAGATCAGTTGATTCTAATTTTACTGCCCACATAGATCTACGTATCCAGATGGTGGCATGATAATACTTCTCTTCTTTGCTTCTTCTGTCACTCCATCAAGAGTCGGTTGATCCAATTTTCTCCACTCGTAGGGCATCATCACATTATGACGATAGATTGAACATGAAAATTAATCGCCTTGAACGCAGTGGTCAGTGAGTGAGTCCTAACCGTTTGAGAAAACGACCAAAATGGAAAAAGCTGGATGTTAAAAATTTCTCCAATTAAATGGTGGATTAGACCGGTAAAGAATCCAAATTGACTTCGAGATTTCGAAATTCTTGCTGGCATGTTTTGGCACATCATTCCCTAATTTACTTACTGACCATCCTCATGCATGGTATTTATATCAATTATGCAATGAGTACACGCAACGAAATGCACCAATCTGCCTGGGGGCTATCTCCTTACTGCAACAGGTCAGCATCGTAAGGATCCCATCTACTGAGATAGAAGGGGTGAGAGAGAGCTTTCCTCTGGACAAAGTCGAATCAGGAGTGAACTTTATCAAGCAGTTTGGGGCAAATATATACGCAACTTAGCAAATTGTTAGCTGTCATCTTATCCGTTCACTGTTAACACCTGCTCTCATGAATTCAACGTATCCCACAGAATGAAATGGGCAGGAAGGAAGACTCAACTGCTTGACTTCTACTGGTTTAATTTCTCGGGCTTAATCTGGGAATGCCATGCCTATGGGAAACGTCGCCTCATAGCCTACTTCAGTGGGGGAGAGATCAAGCATTAATTGATTACCACTCCGCCTAAAGATTCCGTCATTTGAATTTCGCGTTCTTCGCTCGCCATACTCACTATACGGGGGTTGAGCATGAACTTGGTCCGTTAGTGCATCATTAAAATAGAGTTGGGATGTAAATTCATAGCCTCTATGTCCTTCCGATTCTGTACGCATCTTGAAGTGCAGGTGTACGGTCCTCCCCCCATACCACCCAGGGTAGACAGTCATGAATCTGGCTATACCATCTTCGCCGGTAATCTGATAACCTCGTAAGAACTTCTCTTCGCGAAGATCCAGCCCGCGATCTCGGAATGCGGAGTAGCGCCCCTCAATATTACACTGCCATAGATCTACTCTGGCTCCAGGCAGCGGGACACATTCCGATCCATCTACTCGCAGGACCTGAAATGTAAGATCCAGTGGAGTACCAATCGAAACATCTCCAGAGGCAGGATCTACACGAATATCTGAACGCTCAAGTTCAACATCCTTAAAAAAGGGGCCCTCGGTCTGTTCGGGTCGCACAATGCAGGATGGTAGCACATGACCATTCCCCGCAACCGATTGTCTAGAGGGAAACTGACATGAACCAGACAAAAAAGCAACTCCGAAAATCTGGATCAATTCTCGCCGGTTTAGGATCCGGCCAATCGGGGTTTCGTCGGGAATCATAGTTTTTGGTGATTAGAAGAAATTGTAACTATCTTTCAGGTTGATTGGGAATGTCACCAATATAGTGGCTTAACTTTGAGCAATAATTGCCTGTAATTTGTGGTTGTTGAAAGAGTCCCATCATTCGCAATGATTGACGTAATCGGTCCAAACCACCCGACTGAATTCATATTGCTAGGATGGGAAGATCAAAAAGTAAAAGCCGTGAAGTAGAACACTATACGCACCAAGGGAAAGAGCGAGTGAATAACCCACCGGTCGGCCTAGTTACTCCAGAAACCGACAGTGGTGAGACCACAAAGATATACCAGCATGACCCACATCTGGATCCGCAACTCCAGTGGGCAGGTAAGCAAGAACGTACTTCGTTTGAAATCCCCACGGTCTCTCTTCATGTCCATGAGCGAATGGATCCCCGTACCATTGTTGAAACTGTACGAAAACGTTCCGACGATAGTCAGCAATTATCCCTGTTTTCTGATCCCACGGAAAACCCTCCGATTCGTCAAGCAATTGAGTTTTACCAACACCGAAAGAATTGGACGAACCGGCTTATTGCAGGGGATAGTTTGCTAGTGATGAACAGTTTACTGGAAAAAGAGGGGCTTGGTGGGAAAGTCCAAACCATTTATATTGATCCTCCCTATGGGGTCAAGTATCGTTCAAATTTTCAGCCTTTTGTGAGTCAGCATAGCGTTACTGGGGAGGATAATGAGAAAAACCTGACCGTTGAACCCGAACAGATTCGGGCATTTCGTGACACATGGGAACTTGGCATCCACTCTTACCTAGCCTACCTGAGAGATCGTCTGCTACTCTCGCATGATCTATTACACGAAAGTGGAAGCTGTTTTGTGCAGATTGGGGACGAAAATGTTCACCGTGTGGGACTGTCATGGATGAAATTTTCGGTGCAGAGAATCGAGTAGTAACCATTACTTACTCACAGATCAACACACTCCGAATTGATCGCTCGTAGGACGGGTAGATTGTCGTGTACATACTAGCGTCCTATTCTGAAAATTGGGGGGGGCAGGAGCCATGTTCGCGTTCGGCTCTGTTGGTTTGAGGATTACGAGACCGCTGGTGGAAATGCTTACCACATCAAGATACGAACTCCAGCCGAAAACAAATGGACGTATCTACGGGGGTAGAACTCCCTGACCGCGCGGGGGGATCGGGGAAAGGACAGAATTCTTGGTGGTTAGTGGAATAAAGTAGCCCCGATCTAACCACCAAAAAAATATATACACATATGTACATACGCACAAATACACACAAACCCACACTCAGCGGCGGACCACTTTCTGTGTCCCTACGATCTGTCCATCGGTTTGCATGCGTACAAAGTACACCCCACTGGGGAGGTCTGTACCATCCCAGCGCACCTGATGCACGCCGCTGGGGTAGGCTTGCTCTGCCGCTACATGGATGCGCCGTCCCAGTACATCATACACATCCAGCCGCACGGTCGCCGGTTTCGGCGTACGAAACTGCAATGTCGTGACCGACGTGAACGGGTTCGGGTAATTCGCGAACAGGAGCGTAGACGAGGGAATTTCTTCATCGGACTGGGAGGACACCAGCAGTTCATCGACCGATGTCGACGGCACGGTGTATAGCCCGCGCCCGAACGCGGCAACCAGGATCTCATCCCAGTCATGGGAGAGCGTGACCCGCGTAATGGGTACATTCGGGAGCCCCCGATTCTTCCTTGTCCAGGTTGTGCCCGCATTCATGCTTTCCCAGAGACCGGTATCCGTCCCCATCCATATCCGGTCGGGGTTATTGGGGAAGAGGAGTAGATCCCGGCACCGGCCATGCTCGGATGCTTCTGCAATCGTGGTGGACTCCTGCAGGTAGTCCGTCCACTGGCGGAGCACATACTGCTCGCACGAATAGATGATCGATGGATCTGTCGGGTGCGATACGACGCGGTCCCAGACTCGGATCCGTTCCTCTTCAGGGATGTCGCGGAGTTCCCAGCTCTGTCCGCCATCCATCGTGACCGCCCAGTCCGTATAGATGACATCCGCGTTGGCATCATGTGCAAGCACGGTATTAAATTTCGGGTTATGGACCTGGAAATACTCCAATGGATCCAGTTTTGTCCAGGTCGAGGTGTAGTCATCACTTCGGTAAACGGTGCCCCAGACAGCCCAGACACGATCGGGCTGTTGCCTGGAGAAGGAGGCTTGCGAACCGCGCTGGTCGGTGCGATGGCGGATGGAGTCGGGATGGGAGGGGGCACGGCCGAAGTAGGGGGATGCCCATGCGTAGCCACCCCAAGAATCCTGTCCCGCATGGAGTAGATCATATCGGTGGGGATGGCAGTGGAGCCGTTGGCGCCTGAAATGAGAATGCTCTGGGAAGGTCCGGAATGTTTGTCCCGGTACGAGGGGGGTGTCCGCTGGGGTGCGGGTAGGCGGGTGAAACCCCTTTTTGGGGAAAGTAGATGTAGAGGTGCGCATGCCCTTAATGTCGTCGGATGCGAGCGCCGTGTACCGATTTCCCCGAGGGGTCCCTGCGGGGAGCGGGGATGTGCAGACATCGCCATAGTACAGATGGCGGGGCAGGGAACCGGAATAGAAGGCGCTGACAGCCCATGTTTCGTCTCGCTCCCAGCTGACGCTCCATGCCGTCAGCTCATCTTGAATTATCTCTGGTTCGGATTGGACTTTCCTGAATCCATCGTAAAGAGTAGGCTCGGGGATGAGGTAATGAATTTGATTGATACTCCCCTGTTGTCCTTCGGTGACGAGTTGTCCATCTTTGTAGTGCCCCACAGAATAGCCTAGAAGAAGAGAATCACTGTTCTGGGGGTGTACATGGATGGAGTTGGCGGGCCGTGTACCTGCCCAAGATAGGCGGGCCCCCTGAACAACAGGCACATCTACCCAGGTCTGCCCACCGTCTACCGAACGATAGATCTCGCGTTCGTGTGAGAAGCCTTCAAGTCCGGAGCCCTGCACCCAAAAAATGTTCGGATCCTGGGGGTCGGCGGCGAAGATCCAGCTAGGGGTCTTTTCGGTGTAGATCGGGAGGTGGTCATCCTCCAGTTGTAGATAGTCCCAACTCTCCCCGCCGTCATGGCTCATCAGTGCGTAATAGTGACTGGATTCACTCCGGTTGATCGCTGCAAAAACATGCCTGAGAGAGAGGGGGTGATGATATAAGCGGGCATGTATGTGGTAGGGGTAGCGGGACTCAGCCGGATGGTACAACGTATGAACCACAGACCATGTCTGCCCCGCGTCCACGCTCCGTAGGATCCGTTGGGGGGTCGTCGCTAGCACGGTATCCCCCAGAGCGGAGGTGGCAATGCTCTTAATGATGTGCAGGTCATCTCCGTCGGGGACCCCTGTAAAGAAAGGGAGATGAACCCAACTCCCCCCTTGATCTGAACTGCGGTAGACCCCATCCCCCTCAAAGCGTGTCGCTTCGTGGAAGTCGTCTAGTTCTGAGATGCCTGTGCCAAGGTAAAGCACGTTCGGGGCATCATGCGCAATAGCCAATGCAGAGAACATGAGATTGTTGAGCCCCTGCTCCGGTACCTGATAGACCGTCACCCCCATGTCATCCGTGTACCATAACCGCCCCGGCGTGAAAGCGTACCAGCTCTCTCCACGCACATCCCCCGGATCGGGGATCACCGCGGGAGCGTATCCCAACTTAGGGTCCGCCCGATCGAGAACCCTACCATCGGGATACAGGAAAGGGCGAAAAATCTCCGTATCGTAGATCAAGGAGTGCCAGGGGAGATCCTGCGCTCCAAGAGGCGATACCAGCAAAGAGAGCAGTGCAGTGGCGCAGATAGAAAGGATTTGGCGCATAGGTAAAGGGTGCTTGATTTTTTACTTAAACGACCATCTGGATAGGACGCAATATACTACAATAAAGTAACATTATGGTTACATGCAGGTGAGCGTGACGGTGGCAGTTTCCTTGTATGTCCTGGGGCGGTTGCTGTATTCTCCATGGCAGCGCGGGCAAGAGTTGGACTGCGGGTTGGATGTGTTGGCAAGGGTAAGGACTCCCCCCAGATAAAGGTGCGCTTCGCGCTCGGAATTAAAGTAGATGTTCGGATCGGTGGACTCGGTGAATGTGGGTTCTTTAGCCTGTTTAAGCGGGAAAGCACCACTCCGCACATCGTCGTAGTACCCCACAATCCACTCCCAGTCGGCGGTCGAACCATCCAAGAAGGTGAACTTGATCCCTGTGATGTTGATCGTCCACTGCGCATCCTCGTCCGCGAGGAGACGGATCCAGCCGGTAGTGGAATTGTCGAGGATATCCGCACAGAGGGAGGGCTCGGCTTTGCATAGATCTTCATAGTCCCCGATATACTCTATGGCGGTTCGTACGCGGTATCCCGAGGTGAGTCTAATTTCTCCCGCGCTGAAACCTGGGCGGTGAGGGATATTCCTGATCCGGATGTTTCCCTGGGGCGTCCCATCACTGGCAGTCCCGAGCCCACAGGTCGGCTGCCGCTTGAAGCGCTCATAGGTGATGGGGATGTCCATGATCCACTGATACTCCCCCATCGTGAATGAGACGGGGACCCACCCTTCATAGACCCCGTACTGCTTTTTGTCCAACCCCTCAATATGGCCCCCGATGAGCCATTCCATCTGCTGGGTTTCCGCGTCCACGATGTTCATACAACTCGGCCCTGATCCAACCTTGTACCGTGACCTTCGGCGGGGTTCATAGGTGATGCAGTGCACGGAGGGGACCCAGGAGATGTTCGGTTCGGGACCGCGGAGTTGGACGCGAGGAGGGACAGAGGCGTGGTACGCAACACCGGAGACAGGTGCAAGGCGGAGCGTGCGGAGGATCTGCGCGCAGGGAGTGGAGGTCGCTAGGTCGCATTCGGACGCCAGTGGCGCACGAAAGTCTGCATGGCGTGCATAGTCATTTGGGTGATCCTCTACTTGGATCCCTCGATCCAGAATGAACTGGGATGGATCATCGGGGGAGCGGGAGTAGACCCTGGTCCGACCGTCTCGGGTACGAGGTGCTCCCTCGGATGCGGCGCGGGGGACATGGGAAGCGGTGCCGGCGCGTCCGACCCTTGTGCCACGCTCCACCTCGGATGCGGTCGGCGAAACGCGTGGGGTGACCTGCCGCTGCGCGAAGGCGTGCAGGGGCAGAAGGAGTGTAATGATGGAGAGAATACGAATGGTGTGTAAGAACATTTTTTTATGGAATGATTTATGGTTATATACAGGTTGCCGTGACAGTGCGCTCCCCCGTGTACGTCCCTTGTGGGGCAAAAGCAGGGATGATGGCTTGCCAGCTTATTTCGCAGTCGCAATTAAAATTTACCTGACGGAACGCCTCCGAGGTGTTCCCGCACCCGAATAAACACGAATTCGTCGCCTCCACACGGATGCGATCTCCTGCATTATTTGTAATGGAGAGGGCTGGGGAGTTGGGATAGGGGACTCCAGTCCATGTGGGTGGGAGGATGTTAGTACCGCTGATTGATATACCTGTGGATACTGGCTCCGTGGTAAACTCCTCGTTTCTTACCTGGACTTCCCCAAAATCAATGTTGCTTTGACCAAAGGAGATGGAACAGGTTGGTGTTCCCCAGTCGAGAAAAAATCCGATCTGT
Organism: Rhodothermales bacterium; assembly: GCA_965209015.1. GTDB lineage: Bacteria > Bacteroidota > Rhodothermia > Rhodothermales > Bin80 > Bin80. Next base: position 2,794,351 of record OZ242367.1, read on the forward strand.
ACAAACACCTCTCGGGTCTGCGCTTGGGAGGTGGTTGCGCTAAGCGTGCAGATACAAAAGAGTAGAAAAATTCGATTCATGGGGTTCCTGGTTTATAGGCAGGTGATACTAAAATCAATGGTGAACTCATCGGATATTTCACCTCCATTGGGGAGCACGGCAAGAACTTCATCCCATCTCCAGTCCACGGTTCCGACGAGACGGAAATAATGATTGGTCTCTTCGAAGAATCCCTCGCCGGTCCCGGAGTAGGTGTTCCCCGAAATGGATGTGAAATTGGAGTTGCGGCTCCCCTGTTGCCATGTATAGTCTACATTCACCATAGTAAGGTTGGGAAATGTGGAGGGGAGTGCCCCGAATGTGGCCGTATATTCGAGCACATTGTCTCCAAAGAAATGGATGGTCGGGGGAAATGGGCCTAGTCGCGAGTGGATTCTGATATTATCCTCCTGCTCTCGGGTGCTGGCAGGGATGGGGTTCTCTCCGTAGTCCAGGGTTGTATTTGTGGTGTTGATCCCACAGGTGGTCGGGGGGTGTGTGACGGTGAGTGTAAAGGTGAAGGCTTGGCTATGCTCTAACTGCTGCGGCTGAGCGTGGGCAGCGTTTATGCTCGTGAACATAAACAGGAGGAAAATACTTGCACGCAAAATCCCTCTACTCATCTGCGCCACCCCCAAGGGAAATCACTGGCTCATTCATCCCATGCTCCACCTGTAAGCTGGTCTCCATGACCACCTCCTTGGTGAGTAGGTTCACGATCTTGGTTTGATAAGTTCCCGGAGGTACTTGGGTGACGAATACGCCATCCTGGTACACATCCAGATCCTCCTGAAAGCCCGACCGATACAACTGCACCTGCAGGATCGTGGTACTCCCGGGCCAGTCGGTCAACCTTCCTGCTACGGCAGGGAGCGTCTGGAGGGGGATATCCATGTAGCGGGTGCGCCCTGGGGATGCAACGAAGGAGAATTGGTAGCCTGTGGAGGGATGGAGGAGGGGGTTCTGAATACTTGCGGGTAGGATGCTGGCCGTGTACACATCAAAAGGCGTCAGGTTGGTGATGACGACCTCCCCGTCGGCACGGTGCGCGTGGGCGGCGCGCGGAATACTAATCCTGTGTCCAATGGAGTAGGGCTCGTTAACGTCTTTCTCCCCATTCAGGTTGGTGTCCAGGAATAGGCGGATCACCGCTTGCGTGCGCTCCTCCAAGAGCGCCCCGAAACGGATGTCTTTCCCGATCAGGACGGTACCGCGCAGGGATTGGGCATGAAAAAAGCCCCCATCCCGCCATCCCGCTCGGGTATTGAACCATGCCCAGTCCGTATTGAGTTGGAACGAGCCACGGATCGCGAGCGGCCCTGTTTGAGGTGAACGGCTCACTTGGATGCCTGAGGTCCAGCGTGTGCTGCTGACCAATCCACCCACCTCCCAGGATTGGGTTTCTTGCCCTTGCGTGGTGGAGGCTTGAATATGGATGCGGGGGGCGTCGAAGGGGAGCGCGTAGGTGACACGGGGTTGGATGGATAGGGGCTGGGAGCGCCCTGTATGAACTTGGATCCCTGCGTCCACACGGAGGGGCGGGGCAACTTGCCAACCAAGCGTAGAACGGATCGTCGTCTGTGCGGGCTTATCTTGCGTCTGACGATGCGTTACCCCAAGGTGGATGTTCCCTATTTTGGATGCTAGGGTCGCGTGCATGGAGTACAGCTGGCTTGATGCGGGTTTTTGGTTGAGCTGTACCGACGCGCTCATGTTCCCCCACGGTTCCCACCAGTAGGCATCCCCGCGAATGGACCGATCATGTAGGTTCACTTCGCTGTTCAGATTTACGGTCGGGAACGGAAGTGTATACAGACGGAGGGTGGTGTTTTGTAGCGACTGGGACGCGGAGGCTTGGAGGGTGAGTTTGTCGTTTAGTCCCCACCCCAATGCTACCGATGGAGATGGACTGATGTAGGCCGAGTACTCAACCTCCCCTGACGGGAGGATGCCGTAAGGAACACGCCAATGGGTGGCATCCACCTCGATGGGGTCCCTCCCCAGTGGGGTCGCTTCAATCGTTGTTTCGGTTGAACCGTAGAAGACGGGATGCCGAATGGCGTACCGCCCTTCTTGGTCGGCTTGGACCTGTTCGCTCACGGCACCTGACACGCTCCCCCGCACGATCGCATGGGGGATGGTCGTTCCCCTGCGGAGTTCCTCTCGGTGAACCCTGCGGGGGAGTAAGGGGGTATTGCTGATCTGGATCCCTACTCCATCTGGTCGGCGGAGGGCCTCTATCTTGGTGATCCACGGTGTGTCCACTTCATACGTATAGCTAAGTGTTTGACGGCGAAGGCCTATATCCGCTCGTACGGTGCCCCCCACAAGATGGGTACTGATCCGTGCTGAGGGGGTGAAGGAGCGTCCGCGCTGAGCGTCCCACTCATGGCGGAGCGTATAGCCAATATGAAGCCCCCCTAGTAGTGCACGCGCATGGGGGAACAGGATGTCGGTCGGGGGGTCCATGTCCAGTACCCGACGGTCCCCAAACTGGCTGGCGTCAAAGAGGGTAGCGGCAGAGGAGAGTGTTAAGGTGAGTCCCTCCCTGTCCCATACTATCTCGGAGCCAAACGCCTCTTGTAAAGCATCTACGGACACAAGTTTTTCGCCGGCAGTGCCATCCAGTGTGTACGTACCTGTGACACGCTCTTCTTGATTGACTAAGATTCTGGCCGATCGATAATCAAATGTAATGGAGTGCCTTTGGTCTCTGACCACGAGTTCCGTCGAGTCACTCACGAGGACTTCATAGTTGAGAAGTTCCATGAACGGCTGAGGCTGAACCCAGAATGCTTCCCCATCGTGCCATGCGGGCCATATCCCCCTGTAGTTTGGCGCATGTAATACCAGTGCGGACTCCATTAGGATGGATTGGGCTTGGAGTGGCAGAGGGATCATGCATATCATGATGAAGATACGCCAAGGCTTCCACATGAACGTTTATCGGGAAACGAGAAGGGTGGGTGGGGTTTGTATACTGTGCACAGGAACCCACTCCTCCGCAGGCTCAAAAGAGACCTGGAAGCTGGGGGGGATATCTGAGTCTAATGCAACTTCTATATCTCTCTGGTGAAATACGGTGGATGGAAAACCTGATATAACCAATATCAAGCCAATTGACTTGGAGAAATTAACCAAGGGAGATCGGATGCAGCGAATTATTTTTGAAACAGCAAGAGATGTATATGATCAAATTCAGCTGACCTGGAAAGGGGGTAAAGCGCTCCTGTTAGCGCAGTTAGTGCAGCTGGTTGAAACGTTTATTTCCAGGTCAAACAAAATTCACTTCCAGCCATCCCCTCAGAGTGATTTGTTAAGGAAAACGGCTCTTGCCCTCCGTATGACAGAGATAGTCCAGCATCTTTCGGACGCGGTTCGCTTCCAAAATTCCGAACACTTGGATATCGTGTTAGACCAGAATCAACCTATCCGTTCAACTGGTGATATGAACACATGGTACACCAGCAAACCCTGCAATCGTACCAAGCGGAGTCATATTAATTTTTGTGTCTGTGATAGTACCTGAGAAGCTTCTGACGCCTGTAAAATAAGAAGAGAGTCCAGATGTGGCTGCATGGGTCAAAAATGACCACCTTGGTTTTGAAATATTATATATCTACCGCGGAGTGATTCAGAAGTACCGACCAGACTTTATCATCAGACTCACCTCTGGTAAGATATTGGTTCTTGAAACAAAAGGAAAAGAAAGCGAACGGACACGGATCAAACATAAATTCCTGAACCAGTGGGTTAAAGCCGTAAATGAACATGGCGAATATGGGGATTGGTCCTGTGATATATCTTACCATCCTGCCGAACTGCCCGAAATCTTGAAAAAACACGCTTCACAATAACAGAGAATTACCTGATCATCCAACTCTGGATGAAAGACGACAGGAAAACGCTTCTAAGAATGGTCTTCATGAAGCACTACAAGCTACTCTATTCACACCCTTATTCAGTTGTGATATTTTATTTAGGGCTTTTGTCTTTTTGTACTACAACTGCAATGAATGTAGTATTTATAACAAATAATATCATTTTGATGCTACGGACTTAATCCCTCGCACAGGCATTGTTATGGTCAAACCAGATGCAATTCGTCACATCCGATCGTGCTGGGTACGCCCAAGCAAAATGGACAGAGCGAAGCTACCGCATTTACAGATAGATACTGGAACATCTCAATCCATGGTCATGTCTAATAATCCCAATTCAACCATGCTATGTCCATACCTCCTCCACTTACTGCTGCCTATGATCGCGGACCCACGCGGTATTTTCATGGGCGAGAAACCATTCGGAGAGGTTTCAAGAATTTATTGGATCGGGCACTTGAATCAAAGACTGGCACTACTTTCTTGATCCATGGCGCGCCTGGCGCGGGAAAGACTGCCCTATTGTCTGAATTAGACAAAATGGCTTCAGAGAGTCAGTGGAATGTCGTTTACATTAACGTGCAAGACTTATACAACCCTGCCCATCTGGCCCAGACCTTTGGGGAGGCCTATGTTACTCGGAAACAAACGACCACAGGTCTAGACGCGAAGGGATCTCCTTTGATCACACAAAGGAAGTTTCGGGGGACTCAAGCGTAATTCAGGTACTGAAAAAGTTGATTTCGGATTCTGGCGTAGTTCTGATTCTTGATGAAGCTCAACGAATTGCTGATTTTGTTGGCACACCCTACAAGATGGAAGTCGGGGGGCTATTGGAAGAAATCCATAATGGCAAATTGAGGAAACCGGCGATCCTTTTAGCAGCAGGATTGGGGACCACAATTGCGTCCTTTGGTAAACTGGGTATCTCGAGGTTTTCCCGGAACTGCGTTGCCGAGTTGAGTGCATTAAGCTATGAGTCCGAGCGATTGGTGATCAGAGATTGGCTCACAAAGGAGGGAGGATGTAAAGGAGATCCGTCGGCGTGGATTGATGTGATTGCACAAGAGACGCATGGATGGCCCCAACATATCCAATGCTATGCATACCTTGCATCCGAGTACCTGAGAAAAAATCATGGAGTTATGACGCCTGCTGGATTAGATTCTATACTGGAAGCGGGGCATGAAGATCGTAAAGTGTATTATAAGCAACGCGTAGAGGAGTTCCGCATTGATCAGATCCGTTGCTTGGCAAAAACCATAATGGATGTTGCCCAAGGAGAACCTGTGGAGTATAAAGTCATGATGTCTTCACTCATACAGGAGTACGGACAAAGTGGAGCGGAGGATCTGTTCAAGAAATTTGAGCAAAAAGGGATTCTAGGGCAGAATGACATGGGGTATATGGTCTCTATTCCATCCATGCACGCTTGGTTAAAGGATACTTATGCCAGATCAACAATCGAGATGCCCCGTGAGCCGCAGAAAATCCGATTGGAAGGTGACAGTGGTTCTGGATTTGAAAGTTGATTTCTGCTGTCGCGCCTTAGGGTAGGTCAGAAACGTTTCACCGACCGTTCCAGTTTTGCGTGCCAGACATCAAATCTGGACATGTTTATAATCTCTGATCATAATCTGAGTACGTATGCCGTAGACAAAATGAGCGAGGCTAAACAGGTTCATTTCCAGATAGATACCGGAACCAATCCATCTATGGACATGTCTAATGGGCTACAACACAGACATGTACTATGTCCGTTCCCTTCCAATCCAAATTTACCCCCGACCGTGGACCTTCCCCGTATTTCCACGGACGAACGAAGATACTGGAGAATTTTCAAGAACTTCTTGGGTATTCATCCCAAAATACATGGGGGACTACCTTTCTGATCCAAGGTGCACCTGGGGCAGGTAAGACTGCGCTCCTTTATGAATGCCAAAAGTACGCATTAGAAGCTGGTTGGAACGTTGTTTTAATTCCTCCAACGGCCCTTTGGGATACGAATGAGTTACTCAATGCTCTTGGAAAGGGTAGAAAGATGCAGTTGACGCAGGGATCTGGGAAGTTTGGTGTAAATGCACTCATTAAAATTGAGGCAGGAGTAGACTTTACCTTACTCGAGAAAGACCGTACCCCACTTGAAATACTCAGTGGGACAAAGAAGCCTTTACTCCTGATTCTGGATGAGGCGCAGGTACTGAGCACCGAAGGTATTCCCCCCACGAATCATAGAAGTACAGCCACAAGCCTCCTTACCTTTATCCATAATGGAAACTTAGGGAAGCCAGCAATCCTTTTAGTAGCAGGATTGGGGACAACAATTGCGTCCTTTGGCAAACTGGGGATCTCGAGGTTTTCAGAAGACTGCGTTGCGGAGTTGGGGGCGTTAAGCAAAGAGTCTGAGCGTTTGGTGATTGAGGACTGGATCAAAAAGGAGGGGAGTGGACAAGGGGATTCGTCAGCATGGCTTGATGCAATCGCAAAGGAAACGCATGGATGGCCCCGACATGTCCACTCTTATGCAAAACACGCTTCGGAATATCTGAAAGCAAATGGTGGTGCTATGACACCAGACGGATTAAACTCTGTATTGGAAGCTGGACACAAAGCTCGCAAAGTATATTACAAACAACGAGTTAACGATTTCAAGCCATCGGAGATCCAATGCCTTGCGAAAGCAATCACAGATGTGCAGCCGGGGATCCCCATGGATGATGAAGATATCGTCTCTTTGATGGCTCAGAAGTTTGGAGACGATCGGGCAGAAGAACTCTTTAAGAGGTTTGAAGAAAAAGGGATTCTGGAAAAGATCACTATGGGATATATTGTCCCCATCCCATCCATGCACGCATGGTTAAAGGAGACCTATACCCGAGAAAACATCGAGATCCCACCCGAGCCGCAGAAAAGCCGCGTAGATCGTGATCGCGACGCAGGACTTGGAAGGTAATCCCCTTCTAATCAATTCCCTTAAAGGTATAGACGAGACGACTCCCATAGATAGAGACGAAACGTAGAACATATGCGAAAAGCATCCCCCGATCTATGCAAAATCTATTCATTTTTCATTCTGGGGCAACAAATTTAGACATGTTTATAATCTCCGATCATAATCTGAGTACGTATGCCGTAGACAAAATGAGCGAGGCTAAACAGGTTCATTTCCAGATAGATACCGGAACCAATCCATCTATGGACATGTCTAATGGGCTACAACACAGACATGTACTATGTCCGTTCCCTTCCAATCCAAATTTACCCCCGACCGTGGACCTTCCCCGTATTTCCACGGACGAACGAAGATACTGGAGAATTTTCAAGAACTTCTTGGGTATTCATCCCAAAATACATGGGGGACCACCTTTCTGATCCAAGGTGCACCTGGGGCAGGTAAGACTGCGCTCCTTTATGAATGCCAAAAGTACGCATTAGAAGCTGGTTGGAATGTTGTTTTAATTCCTCCAACGGCCCTTTGGGATACGAATGAGTTACTCAATGCTCTTGGAAAGGGTAGAAAGATGCAGTTGACGCGGGGATCTGGGAAATTTGGTGTAAATGCACTCATTAAAATTGAGGCAGGAGTAGACTTTACCTTACTCGAGAAAGACCGTACCCCACTTGAAATACTCAGTGGGACAAAGAAGCCTTTACTCCTGATTCTGGATGAGGCGCAGGTACTGAGCACCGAAGGTATTCCCCCCACGAATCATAGAAGTACAGCCACAAGCCTCCTTACCTTTATCCATAATGGAAACTTAGGGAAGCCAGCAATCCTTTTAGTAGCAGGATTGGGGACAACAATTGCGTCCTTTGGCAAACTGGGGATCTCGAGGTTTTCAGAAGACTGCGTTGCGGAGTTGGGGGCGTTAAGCAAAGAGTCTGAACGTTTGGTGATTGAGGACTGGATCAAAAAGGAGGGGAGTGGACAAGGGGATTCATCAGCATGGCTTGATGCAATCGCAAAGGAAACGCATGGATGGCCCCGACATATCCACTCTTATGCAAAACACGCTTCGGAATATCTGAAAGCAAATGGTGGTGCTATGACACCAGACGGATTAAACTCTGTATTGGAAGCTGGACACAAAGCTCGCAAAGTGTATTATAAGCAACGAGTAAGTGAGTTCCGCGTAGATCAGATTCGTTGCCTGGCAAAAACCATAATGGATGTTGCCCAAGGAAAACCTGTGGAGTATAAAGTCATGATGTCTTCACTCATACAGGAGTACGGACAAAGTGGAGCGGAGGATCTGTTCAAGAAATTTGAGCAAAAAGGGATTCTGGGGCAGAATGACATGGGGTATGTTGTCCCCATTCCATCCATGCACGCATGGTTAAAGGATACTTATGCTAGATCAACAATTGAGATGCCCCGTGAGCCGCAGAAAATCCGATTGGAAGGTGGCAGTGGTTCTGGATTTGAAAGGTGATCCGGCAGTTCCTACTCTAAAGGACTGAACCCAAGGTGATTTGTGAATCCTGAGCGCACTCGAGGTACGATTTGGACAAAATGAGCAGATGAAAAATCGCCAAGTGAGCAAATTAAATCTCAATACACATATGGATACTCCTGATTATAGTCTATGACCATAGAATACGGAGGCGATTTATCAGGATAGTGGTGAATTTGCAGAGGCCTAAAAACACGGGCCAGTGTATCGTTCAGTGTGCAATGTATTTGGAAGGTTTAAGGCAGATCCAATCCCTGGTATGTACGCAAATATAACAATAAATCTTCATGGGTTTAATGAAGAATGTCTTGATTTTCTAGAGGGTTTTTGGAATACTTTCAAAGATGTTGAACGTTGGTAGCAATAGTACATGAATAGAACAGTCCGTCGGATCTCGTATGGAATTGGGACCGAAGAAAATACACAACAGGAAGTGTCATTCCAGATCAACTTACCATCCATAGCCTACTACATCAACCTAGTTGAAAAAATGATGGAACAAGGTGGTCAAAGCGAAATCTCCTCGACATAGTTTCAGTACCAAGTCCGAAGCATCTCCTGCAACTCCACGAAAATCAACAGCCCCCCCAACAAGGTTGGTATGGAAATCCATTCCCGAAAGGGTTTCTTTAACCGTAATTGCTCAACGATATGAATCAAAATCTTGATCGAATTAGAACGGTGGTACTCATGGGGGCTGAATCCACTGGTAAGTCCACACTTGCAAAGATTTTATCAGATCACTACCAAACGACATGGGCTGGAGAATATCTACGACAATTTGTGGATGAGAAAGGAGCACTGCCAGAGCAGAACGATGTCGATGCGATCGCAAAAGGACACTTAGAACTCGTTTCAGGCCTGCGTGCCCAAGCACATAATGTTCTTTTCGTTGATACGGATCTATTCACCACATGCGTCTATCAGCGCATTTACTTTGGTGAATGTCCGACTTGGATAGAAGAATTAGCCCTGATACATAAGTCAGGTCTCTATTTGTTCATGGAACCAGATATTCCATGGGTGCCTGATCCAGGGCAGCGAGCAAGCCCCGATGAACGTATGCGATCCCACTACCTCCTAAGCAAGGAAGCGAAAACTCACTCGCTCAATACCGTTCTCATCCAAGGATCATTTGATCACCGAAGGGAAACTGCCATCAGAACTGTGGACCGTCACCTGTCCAGCTAGATATCCTTTACTAGCCGAAATCCAACATGATAAAGAGCAGTCTCAGGGGTTGAGTGACTACGTCCAGAAACACGGTAGCCATGGCACCAGCCTGGCTCACACAAAAAGCTACCCCCTCGCTGCACTTTCTCACTACTTGATGTTGGTTGATATTCTATTTTTCGATCGGCATAAGATCGATACCAGTCAGAGGTCCACTCCCAAACATTCCCACCCATATCAACGAGTCCCATAGGCGTGGACCCAAATACTCCCACTGGCGACGTCGTAGTATACCCATCGGCAAGAGTATTGAATCTCGGGAACTGACCATTCCAAACATTCGCTTTGTACTCTCCATCCTCTACAAGTGAATTTCCCCACGCGTATTGTCCACGGTTCCCTTGCCGCGCGGCATGCTCCCACTCCACCTCACTGGGGAGTCGCTTACCAGTCCATGATGCAAATTCCATAGCATCATTCCAAGAGACCTGTGTCACAGGATGATCATCAGGTGCACGAGGATGATCAAGCCCCAGTGGCCACTCCCAGTTCGCACCTGGAACGAGCTCCCACTGCCTAGTTGAGTCATTGAAGATCCCCGCATCCCCAAATGACTCCGCCTGGGTCATGTATCCGGTTGCCTCAACAAATTCACGAAATGCTCCCACTGTGACCGGAGAGATATCCATAAAAAAAGACTGGACACGGGTTCGGAAAACTGGCCTCTCATGCGGCATGCCATTCTCCGAACCAATCCGAGAAATTCCACCAGGAATATACACCATGCCCGATGGAGGCTCAGGTGGAGGAGCCGAATTACAAGCCGCCATGAATAAGAAAATAATCAAGATATATATCACTCGTCCCATTCTGGAATCTCAAGTTGACTTGGCACCGGTACAAAGTCCGCAAAGTGTTGATCTACCATAGCCTGAATTTCAATCATTACCTCCGGTTCGCGCTCAGCAATATTAAATCGCTCCTCTGGATCATGATCCAAATGGAAGAGAAGTGGAGGATCATGTGTGATTTTTGGGTCTCGTCGATACGCACTTTGCGTAAAATAATGCATCTTCCATGGCCCCTTGCGTACCGCCCAAAGATCAACTCCGCGATAGTAATAGACCTCCTCCCGCACCGTAACAGTTGGATCTCTCAGAATCGGCATCAGATCCACTCCATCCATGATTCGATCATCAGGAATCGCAGCACCTGCAAGTCCCAACATGGTCGGCATCAGATCCATTGTAGTTCCCAGTGCTTGGGTAGTGTTCCCTGCCGGGATGGTTCCGGGCCACCACGCAATTGCCGGAACACGCATCCCACCTTCCCAAGTAGTTCCTTTTCCATCACGTAGAAGCCCTGCACTACCTCCTTCAATTCCCTCTGTGAGCCAAGGCCCATTATCGCTCGTGAAGATGACGAGTGTATTTCGATCTAGATCCACCTCGCGTAATGCATCCAGTATTTGTCCAACACTCCAATCCAACTCTTCAATTACATCTCCGTAAAGTCCTCGTATGCTTGTTCCCGAAAAATCATCCGAAGCAAAAAGAGGAACATGCGGCATGGTATGGGCCAGATACAGAAAAAATGGGTGATCTTGGTGATTGCGAATAAATGTAATTGACTCTTCCGTATACCGTTTGGTCAGAAGCCCCTGATCAGGTTCTGTTTCAATAATTTCTGTGCCCCGTAGGAGGGGTAACGGAGGATAGGTTTGCACTCGCCCTTTCCCACCGGGTGTAGGCCTCATGTCATTTGAGTATGGAATCCCAAAATATTCATCAAAACCATGCTCTGTTGGGAAGTGCCCTGGAACATGCCCTAAGTGCCACTTTCCAATGATTCCACTCACATAACCCACCGAGCTTAATGCCTCTGGGATGGTCACTTCTACGTCTGGAAGTCCTCCCTGACTCGGAGGAAAAAGAACTCTACGGCGGTTGTTTGCCATACCACTCCGAACCGGAAGCCGCCCAGTCAACAGTGCAGCACGGCTTGGTGTACACACTGGTGATCCTGTATAAAACTGGGTAAATCGAAGCCCCTCCGCAGCCATACGGTCTAAACTCGGAGTCTGAATGGTTGGATGTCCATATACTCCCAAATCGCCGTATCCCATATCATCTGTAAAAATCACGATAAAATTTGGACGCGCACGATTCGGTAGATCTTCGCCTCCCGACAGATTGATGATGGAGACAATTAGTGAGACAAAAAAGTTGAAGGTTGGTATATAGGTAAATAGCATCTCCAAATCGTTTACTTTATTGCTTGTAGAGAATCAATCATACGTTACCTACTCTCATTTAGATCATTCATGAAGTTACATGTACTTCTTTCCGTATTGAGTCTGTCAATACTCCAAGCAACGGCATTTGGACAGGTCAATACCTGGTACCTTGAACTCAGTGGTGGGCCCGCCCTCAGTGGAGATCTGACTCAGGTAGGGTTCAATTTTGATTCATACTGTTATCCTGGTTATGTCTGTTGTACGGATGGGATTGGATGCTCAAACGGCACTCCGAATCAACAAACTGGGTATGAATGGACTTATCAAATTCCTACCGATCCAGGTATCTCGGTTCAGATTGGAGTTGGAAGAGAGCAGGGACGTCTACGAATTGACCTAAGTGGGCAATTTTCCTCTCGAAACCTGGAAGCTGTCTTTGATCAAATTATACGGTTGGATGGATCCCCTACCCCTGGATTGGATCCAGCCTCCGGGGTTGATGTACGAGGCGGATTTTCTATTGGGAACCTACGGGTTGCCTCTCTTCGGATCAATACATTCTTGAATTTACTCTCATCAGATCAGAGAATCCGTCCTTATCTGGGTTTAGGGACAGGGGCCGCCCGATCGAGAGTTAGAGACATTTACTTTGAAGAGAGGTATTCATGTGTTGCCCTGCCATGTACAGAGGATGTGTCCAGCTTTGATACACTTTTTGACACAGATCTGGAAGATTTGGTATTACTGACCACTGCGCATGTAGGTTTTGAATATTCGCTCACAGGGAAACTCCTGGCAGGGCTCCGTCTCAGCTACACCTTGCTACAAGATATTAGTGGCGAAGCAACCTATCTTGAGCATAAGATAGAGGATCTAGGCAGCATCACCACCTTCAGTAAGGTAAACCTCATGGCATCCGTGATGACTATTCGCTATCGCTTATGATCTCAGACTAGTACTGGCAAGAGGCGAATTGTCCTCACCAGGATTCACGTAAAGATCTTTTTCATAGCTGTGCTGGTGATCGTATAGTTCCCGATAACGCCCTCCCATACGGTAGAGAGTTTCATGATCTCCTCGCTCAATGATCCTACCTTCACCAAGGACAAGAATCTGATCTGCACCCCGAATTGTTGAGAGTCGATGCGCAATCACAAATGTGGTTCGTCCCTGACGTAGGTTTTTGAAACCTTCCTGAATGAGTGCTTCACTCTCTGTATCCAGATTTGAGGTGGCTTCATCAAGAACCAGGATTCTGGGATTTGCTAGAATTGCGCGAGCGATTGAGATTCGCTGCCTTTGCCCCCCACTCAGCTTAATCCCGCGTTCACCGACAACTGTATCATAGGAATCAGGAAAGTTCTGAATGAATTCATGTGCATTCGCAATTCGACTGGCCTGCTCAATTTCGGGGCGCGAGGCATGTGGTTTCGCATAACTGATATTTTCTGCAATCGTGCCATCAAACAGAAAGTTTTCCTGCATCACTACTCCCAAGAATTTTCGGTAATCTTTCAGCTTCAGTGTCCCTAAATCTTGACCATCAATGAGAACCTGCCCCCGTTGAGGTTTACTGAACCCCATGACCAAACTCACTAGCGTACTTTTACCCGATCCGCTCGGGCCAACCAATGCAGTCGTGGTTCCCTCTGGAACATGTGCGGAAATGCCCTGAATAACAGGTACAGCTTCGTCATAGTGAAAATGAACATCTTTGATGACCACTTCGCCCCGCACACTACCTAGTGTACTTCGCTGGTGCTCATCCTCATCTTCGCGAACCTCGGCCATGAGTTCCCAGATTCGATCTAGCCCCGCAAACGCCTCTGAGACTTGAGTACCCACCATCGCCATCTGAATGATCGGGGCAACCATCACACCAATGACGAAGAGATACATTACAAAGTCTCCTAGCGTCATCACTCCGTCCGAAATTGCCCTACCACCAAACACAATCATCAGTGCACCAATTACACCAACAATGACCGTACCCAATGCAACCGTGGCAGATGTACCTCGAATCGTTTTGGAGATCAAGTCAAACAGCCGAGTAATTCCCTTACTGAACTTGCGTTGTTCTCCCTCCTCGGTACCATACGCCTTGACCAACCGGATCCCACCGATTGTTTCCCCTAATGATCCTGTTACCTCTGAGCGGATTTTTTGACGTTTCCTGAAAATAGGTCGCAATGACCTGAATGCATACGCCATGAAGCCGCCAAATGTGATTAGTATAACGCAAATGATCAGCGTCAACTGCCAGTAGAGAACAAATAAGATGATGAGAGCAAGGATCGCCGTAACTACTCCTCCGACAAGCAACACAATTCCGGTTCCCATCAGATTCCGTATCCCCTGTGGATCACTCATTACCCGTGAAATAAGTTCACCACTTTTGTGTCTCTCGAAAAAACGAACAGGCAAATGAATCACATGATCATGAATCTGACGACACATATCCATGATGGCTCTTTGAGCGGTAATGCCAATGATGTTTGACAACATATATGATGTCCCTGCCTGTACGATTGTAGCACCAACTGCTACCAAGGCTAAGGGCATCAATAAATCCATGCGGTCGTTGCCGATCACCTCATCAATCAACCACTTACTGGTTCCAGGTAGCAAAAATCCGCTTACCCGATTGACCATCATCAAAACAAACCCGACTGCCAGAGTTTTTCGATAACTCCAAATCAAACGGCGGGCTTGACGCCACGCCGACCACGTAATTTTGCGATTCTTATTGACAAACTTACCGCCGACTGAACTAAAATTCATCCGTTCAAATCATTAATTGATCCCTACGGTCTTACGAGAATTCGCTTCCTGATATCAGTACGTCTTTAAGAATTCCCGTCTCTCAGTATCCGATCTATCCGCGTACCATCATTCTAATTGCAAAACCTGAGCGATTACCTATGGTATATCCGAGAATACTAACTGTATACCGAGTATTACTTAATTCGTTACGCCCGTAAGATTTGGACTTGTCCTCTGTAGATACGCTGAAACGAATGATCTTGAACTGCATTTGCGAACTTTTCAGCCTCCATTACTCATTCTCATGATTCTGAACTACTGGTCTCATCAGCTTCTGATTGCTATGCACTCGCTTAGTCTTCTTGTTATGATAGTTTTCTTAGTTCCATTTGCCACGAGTCAGCCTCAGGTTACACTGGAGCCTGCTTTTGAGAATCTTGTCTTTTCTCGCCCGGTAGATCTGCAGCACTTCTCGGATCATCTCTATGTGGTGGAACAACAAGGTCGCATCTGGACCTTTGAAAATCGCCAGACTGTTCAAGAGCGACATCTATTTTTAGATATCACGGATCGTGTCCGAACCGAGAATAATGAAGAGGGACTACTGGGACTTACATTTCATCCAGACCATAACACCAATGGTTACCTTTTTGTGTACTACACCGCTTCTGGTCCGCGGCGCAGCGTAGTTTCCCGCTTCAATGTCTTTCCCAATCAACCGAATCGTGCCGACCCTGATAGTGAGGTCACGATTCTGCAGGTGGACCAACCGGCTGGAAATCATAATGGCGGACAAATTGCGTTCGGTCCAGATGGGTATCTATACATCGCCTTGGGCGATGGTGGAGGTGCTGGCGATACATTTGATCATGGACAGAATACTAAGTCTCTACTTGGAACGATCTCCCGAATTGACGTAAGCACCATTCCTTACTCTATCCCACCGGATAATCCATTTGCGAATTCACAGATTGACCGACCAGAAATTTTCGCATGGGGGCTTCGTAATCCATGGCGGTTCAGCTTTGACATCAAGACAGGAACCCTCTTCAATGCCGATGTAGGACAGAATAAGATTGAAGAAGTCAATATCATTGAAAAAGGGAATAATTATGGATGGCCAATCATGGAGGGAACGCAATGCTTTCGTCCTCCCACGAACTGTAACCGAACCGGATTGGCTCTCCCAATCTTTGAATATGACCATTCCAATGGACCGGCTTCCGTGACAGGTGGCTATGTGTATCAGGGGACAGGAGTTCCAGACCTTACCGGATGGTATATCTTCGGCGACTATGTTGATGGGCGATTTTGGGGACTGCGCCATGATGGAGTTCAGTTGCTTGAGTCATATCTCCTGGAAGATTCATTTCTATCCCCTCTTTCATTCGGCATTGACCATCAGGGTGAAGTATATGTACTCTCCATTGACGGGCGCATTTACTGGTTCTCTGCAACAGGTGGCACACTGGGCTTTGAGTCAAGGATTGAGCCACTTCAATTCATCCGAAATGTACCCATCCCTGAAACGATTCTCCCGTCAGCTCGTGGAGGAACGGGGAACTTCACCTATTCAATTTCTCCTGCACTCCCATCGGGACTGTCTTTTGAACCATCTACACGATCCCTTCAGGGAACTCCCCTCGCAATCCTCAACACAACCAAATTCATGCTTCAGGCAGAAGATGATCGTGGACTACGGGGAGACTTAGAGTTTGAGCTTTCCATTCTTGAATCTCTCCATTATACTGCTGAGAGTGAACCGCTCCCAAGGTTTGTTCTGCATGGCCACTATCCAAACCCCTCATCTGGGGATACACGTATTGTTTTTGATCTCGCGACACCATCAGTTATAACAGTGGAAATACACAACTTACTGGGGCGGCGGATCAAAACCTTATCTCCCAGAACCATGACTGCTTCGGCGGCGCAATCTATCCGCATCCCAACGAGCACTCTTCCGAGTGGATCCTATGTGTATCGGATCACTGTGGAAAGTGAAGATCAGGTTATTACCACATCCAGAATGTTCTTCATCCATTGATTGAGATGCACCCATAAGACTGGTCTAGGTGAAATATCAGGCGATCAGGTGGTCGTCGCTGCTTCATGTATCTTACCTCTTCAATGTGTGCAAAGCTCGTAGTCTATGGTTGGTCTATTGTCCTAAATCTTGAGTAGCAATAGAATTGAACCATGCCCGAGCACTTGCAATTGCTACAAATGCACACCTAATATGTCCACTCTGTGGGCTCGGATCAATAAACGTAGCTAAAGATCCGAGTTCCTGTGCTGCAAGTTGAGAATTTTCAATCGGAACAACCTCATCCGCAGCACAATGATAGAGTTGAACTGGAGAGCGAGGCGTCCAGTTAATCAAGTTGTTCTCACGCAAACGAAGAAGAAATGGATGATCAGGGTTATCCTTTACAGCTTGAACCACATCCGGTTGAATAATTTGAACAGGAATCGGAGGCATTGCATCATTAATCTCACTCCCACTATGAGCCCCGTCAAAGAGTGGTGGTAGAGTCATATCGTATGGGCTGATCAGGAAATCAGACGGATTACTATACAGCTCGTATGCTTCGTTGTAGCTCAACAACAGGTAAGCAAAGAAATATGGCTGCGGGTATGGCTCTTCTCGTATCATTAAATCCAGCATCGTTCCGCTCAAATTATATGGGCCCGCCATTGGAGCAGATGCATTTACAGTAAATTCATCAGAATATTCTGCCTCTATTGCCTTATGAGTCGCCATAGCAGTGTAGCCTCCCGACGAATAACCTACCAAATACACTTCACTGGACGCATTCCATGATTGAGCCTCAGACCATCCAGTTACTGCTCGCATCATATCCACAACTGCCGTTACAGAGATATCCGCAATCAAGTAGGGGTGAAAATCGGTTGAAGAACCTAGTCCGATTAGATCAGGCATCACAGAGAGATATCCCTCTGCAGAAAAAAGTAAACCGACCAAATTGGACTCCAAAGTACCTGAGGATGGAGCATCAGAATGCTGGACCGTCGTACCATGCTGATAGGAAACAATGGGAAGTGTTCCCGAGAATGGTTGGGGAACAGCAATTGCACCCGATGCCACCGTGATCTCCCCTCGTATATCAACTGTGAAATATTCCATCACATACAGTGCAACGTCAAATCTAGGCGTATAAAGGACGCCTAATTCCGATGCTAACTGATCTAATTCTCTGATCGTATAGACCTGTCTGAGTTCCACTTGAACAATATCTCCACGAGTTGGAGAGTTCTCTAAACCTGAATCGGGAGTAGAAGAGTCGCACCCAAAACAGCAAACAAGAACCGGGATCATGCCAATCTGGAAGCATCTACCAGTCAGACGTGAACCTCTGCCGAATGATTTCTTCTGCCGGTTTTCCCTGAGGGGTAAAGTCGAGAGGAGATGCAGAACGCGAATCGCGATCCCCGTTCCATTTCCAAAGAATTGCACCACTGAACCAAGTCTCATTCCATAATTCATCAAAGAAGACGGTATATAATTGTGCTTGAAGATCATTGTTCGGGGGCACCTGACCTATTTCATCTCTGGATGGCCAGCGCCATGGTTGAGCTGCGGCATCGTCTACACTACGATAGCCGATTTCCGTGAAAAGAATCGGACGATCTAGTCGCTCAGAGAGAGCAGAGAGCATAGCGATGTGAGGGGCCCATCCTTTGGCAAGCATTGCGGGGGTCGGATTGGGCTCCTGAGTAAGTTCAAAGTATGCCTGGACACCGATGAAGTCCAACTGATCCCAAAACTCAATTTGTTCATATTCGCCCCACCAGTTCGCCGCATACGTCAACTGTCCCTGATAAATTGGGCGAATCGCTTTGATCAGGCCTCGCCAGTACTGGGGACGCTCATGTGCACTTCGGGCAAGTTCAGTTCCAACTACGAGGAGATCTGCGTTAATTTCCTCGGCCAGGTGTGCATAATGCATCATGAACTCCGAGTAATCCGCCTCCCATGCCTGCCACTGCTCTTCCTCCGCGTAGCCGATCTCATTCCTTAATTGTCCTCCCGCGCTGTACCGACCCAGCCATAAATGAGGCTTCAGGATGATCTTCATTTCCAGGCTGTCTGCTACCCTCGCCATTTCTTTAATTCCCTGATCACTCTCGCTGTACCACCGAGCATCAGGATTCATATGGATTTCCGGTAGATCAATACTTCGTTGGAATCCAAACTGTACTAAGGTGATATGGGTTACTCCGAGGTTACGGAGACTTGGTAGCATTGCGGCCGATGGCGGATTCCGGGCATCCAGGGTAACTGCCTGGATCTGGTTACTTGCGCGTTCTGTCCGATCTTGAATTGCACAGCTCAGGGGAAGTGAGCTGATCAAAATCAAAGATGATACACCAACATACTGGACAGGAAAACGATCAATAGACAAGAAGCGTTTTCTGCTGAGAAGTAACCGGTAATTGAGGATAAAGCGCATGAGGAATAGTTCAATTCATGTCTTTCATCCCACCCTCTGATCCTGCTTCCAGAACCTATTGTAGCTATAATGCTGCTGCTATGGGCTCGGACGTAGGCTCTTCCGATAAGATTTCCGATAGGAGGTTTGCGGTATCTGTATCTTGTTTACTCATCTGCTCAGGGGTGCCGGAGAAAAGGATCTGACCTCCATCCTCGCCTCCCTCTGGTCCCATATCCACGATGTAGTCTGCAACCTTGATCACATCAGGATTATGTTCAATTACGAGTACAGTATTTCCCCGATCAACTAACTTTTGTAATACATTCAGAAGCATCCGTATGTCTTCAAAATGTAATCCGGTCGTTGGCTCATCAAGCAAGTAAAGGGTATTCCCCCTCCCGATACGTGAGAGCTCTTTTGCCAACTTCACGCGTTGGGCCTCTCCACCCGAAATCGTAGTGGAGGGCTGCCCGAGACGTATATATCCAAGCCCCACAGACAGAAGAGTGTCCAACTTTCGTGCAATCTTGGGTAGGCTTGCAAAGAATGAAGCCGCCTCTGTTACGCGCATATTCAGGACTTCCGAAATGTTTTTTCCCTTATAGAATATCTCTAGTGTCTCCTGATTGTAGCGTTTCCCCTGACAAGTTTCACACTCCACATACACATCTGAGAGGAAGTTCATCTCAAGACGCTGAATTCCAGCTCCCGAACAGGTTTCACATCTACCGCCGATCACGTTAAACGAAAATCGCCCAGGAGAATATCCGCGAGCTTTGGCTAAGGGTAAACTGGCAAATAATTCCCGAATAGCGGTAAATAAGGTGATATACGTTGAAGGGTTTGATCTCGGGGTTCGTCCGATTGGCTTTTGGGTGATATTGATCAACTTATCAATGTGTCCATATCCCTTCAATTTTTCGTAAGGCAGCGACTTAATTCCTGTGTTGGTATATTGCAAGTAATGATCTATTGCGGGGACCAGAGTTTGATTAATGAGCGAGCTTTTTCCCGAACCACTGACTCCGGTTACACAGACAAAGAGCCCCAGAGGTACCTTGAGTGTAACCCCTTTCAAATTATTTCCGGTAGCACCAGAGAGTACGATGGCCTTTTTTGTAATCTTGCGACGCTTTTGAGGTATTTCTATGCGTCGCTTTCCGGTAAGGTACGGGAGTGTTAGGCCTTTACCAGATTGACCATTCTGTTCTAGTTCGTGGGGTGGACCCATACATACGATATGTCCCCCTTGATCCCCTGCCCCAGGACCTAAGTCAATGACATAGTCTGCTGCCTCAATCATGTCACGATCATGCTCAACCACTAATACAGAATTCCCCAGATCACGTAGCCGCCGTAGGGAATCAATCAACCGCCGATTATCTCTGGCGTGCAGCCCAATGGACGGCTCATCCAACACATATAGAACCCCCGTTAGTTGCGTACCAATCTGAGTAGCTAAACGAATACGCTGGCTTTCTCCACCAGATAACGTGACCGCAGATCGATCCAGAGTCAAGTATCCAACTCCAACATCAATCATGAAGGTTAGCCGTTCTCGCACCTCCTTGATGATCGGTGCAGCAATCTGGGCCTGTCGCTTTCCGAATTGAACGGTATCCAAGAAATCCCGCAGGTGGTAAAGATTCATCTGTGCTAAATCAGCGATCGTCTTCCCAGCAATTCTATAGGAAAGCGCCTCCGCTGATAGACGTCCACCATTGCAAGCCGAACAGATTTTTCGGGATCTGAGTAACTCAAGAACTTTTTTCTCCCTTTTGTTACCAGAACTAAACATAAGATCCAATTCAGCGAAAAGCCCTTCAGCTACGACGAATGAACCGATTCCGCCCCTTGACGTCTTCTTAATGAGTATTCCCGAGGGAACACCGAAGAGTACTTCATGCCAGGCATCTGGGCTGATATCCTGCACAGGTGTTTTTAAGTCAAACCCATGTAGCTTCAGTGACGCTTCGAGCCCCTGAAAAAACGAGGAACTTATTCTGAGATCCAGCTGGATCGCTCCATCATCAATTGAACGAGTGAGATCTGGAACAATTCGTTCCAGGTCCCAGACTTCACGCTCTCCCAATCCACTACACTCCTTGCAGGCGGCTGAGGGAGCATTGAACGAAAAGGTCTTTGGAGCGGCCTCTTGAAAGGACTTCCCTGTATCGGGATCATATAGATAGCGACTGAATATGCGGTCCTCTTTTCTGTTCTGTGCGACGATCAGAACGCCGTCTCCTAATACTAGGGCCGCCTTGGTTGATTGGGCAATCCGATCCTCCATACCTTCCTCCATGACCAATCTATCCACGACAACTTCGATGGTGTGCACTTTATACCTTGCCACCTTCATCCCTGGGATGATATCCCGCATTCGTTTGTCAACTCGCACTTTCGTATATCCTTGACGAGATATCCGATCAAACAACTCTGCATAGTGTCCTTTACGATCCTTGACCACTGGTGCAAGGATAGCGATTTTTGAACCGACGGAATAAGACTGGATTGCTTCAATTATTTCATCCGTAGATTGCCGGATGAGCGGTTTCCCCGATACGGATGAGAAAGACGTCGCAGCACGGGCATACAGAAGGCGTAAGAAATCATACACCTCCGTAATGGTACCAACGGTGGATCGGGAATTACGTGAAACTGTTTTCTGATCAATGGCGATCACGGGAGAGAGGCCTTCAATATGATCCACATCCGGCCGCTCTGGCATTCCTACGAACTGACGTGCATATGCACTTAGACTCTCCAAGTATCGTCGTTGACCTTCGGAGTAAATCGTGTCAAATGCAAGGGAACTCTTTCCAGAACCCGAGAGACCCGTGATAACGACTAATGCTTCACGGGGAATATCTACATCAATATTTTGCAGGTTGTGTACCCGTGCACCACAGACCGTGATGCGTTCCCCTGTATCTCCATGGAATAGGTCACCCATAGGCAGGGCTATCTACCAAATTTACCCCAAAACTTCAGCAGTGGGATCACGGAAGTAGACCTCGGAATTGAACATCTCTTCAATGGCAACCTCTGTGGGCTTAGACCGCTCCTCATGTTCAATTGAAATACGCCGCTGCTCTTCTTGAAACTGAGGGTCTTCAAGCTCTGGGTCAAATCCTTCAAAATAAGCAAGACGCGTATCCAGTTCAGACTTCATTTTGATTGCAACCTGACGGGAGCGTTTGGATAGGATCGCAACAGTCTCAAACAGGTTTCCTGTGTGATCGACCAGCGTATCTACGTCAACGGTTTTGATTGGCATTAATGTTGTAGCACTTATTTTTGAATTATTTGATACTTTCATGCATAAGTTAGGTTTCTTTTTAGGATTATTGCTCGTATCTGTGGTCCTCGCAGGTTGTGAGACTTCACAGGAGGCGGAACTGTCTGAGGAAGATCTGGCAGAACTGGTTCCATACGCCTCGCTGGGCAGAGGGCTCCAATCCTCTTTGGATACGACAACTACACGGATGATTACAGATCTATCCAGTTGGCTTGCACATATTGATTCGCTGCAACCACTACAGCCCTTTATGTCCGTGGACTTTGAGGGAGAAGCAATCCTTCTAGCAGCTGTGGCAGTCAATTCGGGGGGATTTGACTTACGCTTTGAGCTTGTTGAGATTCTTCGCGACACCGTGGTGGCTACCTATCGATTATTTGCACCGGGTACAGATTGTCGTCCCTCTTTCGCTCCAGGAACTCCATTTGAAGCCATTCGAATTCCACGAACGACAAATCCAATACGGTTCGTACAGGTTGATGAACAACTTGACTGCACTCCTTCATGACCGAAGCCTGATTGGACAAACGCCTCCCCCTGAGAGGATCCAGGGACCTACCCAAAGGAATTCAGCCCTCTTAGGCTACCGCAGCAGATGGGGTCTGATGAGCAAGGATTGGCTGCTCAACACGCACATCGCTTTCCACCAGTCCATCACGTAGACGGATGATCCGGCGTGCATGATGCGCAACCTCCTCTTCATGCGTGACGACCATAATGGTGTTTCCTCTCCGATAGAGCGTTTCAAAGAGATGCATGATTTCGTGCCCAGTCTTGGTATCCAGGTTTCCGGTAGGTTCATCCGCGAGGACTAACGCTGGATTATTAACCAACGCACGAGCAACGGCGACACGTTGACGTTGCCCACCAGATAATTCATTGGGCTTATGTGTCACTCGATCCGACAACCCAACCTGTTCAAGCGCACGTTCGGCCATTTGTTTACGCTGGCCTCTTGTTTTCCCACTGTAAATGAGCGGCAGTTCGACATTCTGCAGACAATTCACACGGGGTAAAAGGTTAAAGGTTTGAAATACAAATCCAACTTCACGATTGCGAATCTCAGCCAACTCATCATCTACCATTTCACCCACATTTTCTCCTCGAAGAAAGTAACTCCCCTCCGAGGGAGTATCCAAGCAACCAATCATATTCATGAGTGTGGATTTACCCGAACCACTCGGCCCCATGACAGCCACATATTCATTTGGATACACTTGCACACTTACTCCGTCAAGTGCGCGCACCACCTCGGCACCCATCGGGTAGATTTTCTTGACATCCAGCAGCCGGATCAGCGGCTGACCATTCCGTCCACTGTCCATTCTATGATGATCGACTGGTTCGCTCCTCAACAAGATCCCCGTCGCTCAATTCACGGCTGACCGCACTGTAGGGACCATTTACAACGCGACTCCCTTCCTGCAACCCTGTTTGGATTTCGATGAATTGATCATCAGAAATTCCAGTCTCAACCACGATCACACCAACCTTCATCTCATCATCTACCACAAATACCACTCTCCGTAGGTCTTCCTCCATGTCTTGGAAATCAGAATTTACTTCTTCCCCATCCGTCTCGGTAGAATCTGTATCTTCATTCTCCGCTGCTTCCCGCTTTTGGCGTGCTCGCTCAATTGCGGTAAAATCTCGAACGGTTACCGCCTGAATCGGAATAGTGAGGACATTGTGAACCGTATTGGTGAAAATATCAACGGTACCACTCATACCGGGACGGAAACTTGGATAATCCTCAACTGCTGGCGTTTCTCCTACAATTCCTGCATCTGCCATACCCATTTCTCTCGCCTCTGCATTATGTGGATCAAGAATTCGAATCTTGACCGGAAAATTCGTGACTTGCTCTTGGAATGTGCTCCCCTGGAGTCGGGCCGAATTGGCTATTTCGGTAACGACACCTTTGAAAAGACGGTCTGGATAGGCATCCACTTCAATGGACGCGGTATCTCCCAGAGAAACGTTAACAACGTCGTTCTCGCTGACTTCAACTTCCAATTCCATCTGGTCAAGACGGGCAACCGTCATGACCGTGGTACCTGCCTGAAGTTCATTGCCCGTCACTCGTTCTCCCAACTCAATATTCAACTGACTTATCGTGCCTGACATTGGTGCATAAAGTGCTGTTTTTCGGAGTTGCTCGCGGGATTCTCGAAGGCGAGCTTGGGCACTTTCCACGGTAAATTTTGCCGCATCCAAATCAGACAGAGCTATCTTATACTGAGTATCACTCTGCTCAAATTGATCAAGAGAAATGACCTGTGCCTCATAAAGTTGGCGCTGCCGGTCAAGCGTCTGTTCGCGTAGCAGAAGATTTGCTTCTTGTTGTGCCAGATTTGCTTTGGTTTGAGAGAGTTGGGCTTCGGCCTGCTCTACCTGAGCCTCATAAAAATCCGACTTGATTCGCGCCAAAAGTTCCCCTCGCTGAACCTGCTGTCCCTCAACCACCGGAAGCTGCACAATTTCACCGGAGACATCTGGGCTAATGACAATTTCCACTTCTGGCTGAACTCGCCCCGAGGCGGTCACGGTCTGGGTCACCGTACGTATTTCTGCATCAACAATTTCAACACGCATAGCATCGGGACCACCCAGTTGACGCCCGACAAGTCCAAGGATTACTAAAAGAATCACGGCAAGCGCGATGAAAATTAAAATGGTACGAGTACGGTTCTTTTTCTTAGCCATCTAATCTATTCAAATAGTGGGAGACTGGGATCAAGTTCACCAGTATAGTAGCGAATCAGGCGTTTCCGCACAAAAATGGTGTAGCGCGCAGTTACTGCATCCTGTGATGCTTGCACATAATCAGATTGTGCTTGTGTGAGTTCGACAAGCGTTGCCGCCCCAACATTATAGCGCTCACGGGCGGCTTCCAGCGCCTGTTCCCGGAATTCAAGTTGTCTTTGTGTTACCGCAAGTTGTTTCTCAGCAGTAAGGTAATCAAAATATGCCTGACGTACTTCAACACCGATCTGCTGCTGGGTTGCTTCAACATTGATCTTTGCATTCTCGTAGGAGATCCGAGCCCGCTGAACTTGGGAACGGGTCTGAGAACGATTGAATACGGGGAAGTTTAGTGAGAGAGACACAGACTGAGAGCTATTCCTCTCCAACTGCTCCCCGAAATCAAGGGATTCTATTCCACTATTGAAGCTGGTCCCTGCGCCGGCAGAAAAGCTCAACTGAGGCAGCATGGTACTTCTTGCAACCCGCAGTCCCTGCTCCGCAGCAGCGACGGCAACCTCTTGTGAACGTAAATCCCCACGTTGTTGCTGCGCACGTGCAAAAAGATCTGCCAGATCAAAAACTTCGGGGCCCAGAAGTTCATCTTCTAGGTCTGGAACTACAAATTCATAGCTTCCCAGTGGATCTAACCTTAGAATCTGAAGCAAACTCGCTTCGGCAATCTGAACCTGTTGCTCCGTCTGTAAGATTGCTAACTCTGCCGTTTCAACCGCGGCCTGTTGCTGATAGAGATCAGAAACTGGACGCGTACCTACGCGAACAAATTCTTCAATTTGGGCAAGCAACTGCTGTGCGGCAGCTAGATTTTCTTCCTGTACAGTAATCTGCTCCGCTGCCTGTATATAGGCAAGAAATTGGTTTGCAACCTGGAATACAACCAGTTGTCGCTGGCGTTCCAGATCTAAATCGTCCGAAGTCACATTCAGTCTGCTTTGACGAAGGTTTGCAAAGGAACGGAACCCATCAAACAGTGTCACCGAAGAGAACGCATTCACATTAAAGCGGGTATTCGCCGTTTCTCTCAACTCACCAACGTTTGTATCAAAGGAGAGTCCAAAATTTGTCCCTGCACCCGTACTGAGATTAAGGTTAGGTAGAAAGGCCATGCGTGCAGATTGAACATCAATCTCACTAAGAAGCACCTGATTCGCACGTTGCCGAAGTTGTGGATTCTGATCCAAGGCGATCCGAACTGCCTCCTCAAAAGTGATCGTTTGTTGAGCTAGAGAGACAGAGGCTAAGATGAGAACTGAAAAAATACTCACGCAAAAACTGCGTGCCAGAACCGGGAACCGATGCCGAATATTCATGAGTGCACTTGCTTGTTTGATAAGTTCCAAAAATGAGGTAGGTAATCCATTCGGGGGTAAGGCTAGCAGTACACTTGTGGTTAATGTACGGATCGTCCCTTAGAATTGTTACGTCGCGATATTAGGCCAATACTGCTGGATACCAAATATGCACACATAATTCCTCGTAGAGCTTACCTAGCGTGAAACTTTAGGTTTTCTCGACGATGTTTTTGGCGAAGCTTCCGGATCGCTTTTTCTTTGATCTGTCGGACTCGTTCTCGTGTTAGATCAAATCGATGACCGATCTCTTCTAGTGTTAGTGGATGTTCACGTCCTACCCCAAAAAAGAGTCGTGTAATTTCTGCTTCGCGTGGGCAGAGGCTACTGAGTGCAACTTCAATGTCTATCTTGAGAGATTCTCCCTGGAGAAGCTCATCGGGCGGTGCGACCTCATCACTCGGGAGCACATCTAAAAGGCTGTTTTCATCCTCTTCGTTAAAGGGAGCATCCATGGACACATGCCGACCTGTTCGTTGCATAGCACTCCGAACCTTGTCAATGTCAATCTTCAGATCAACTGATAACTCCTCCAGATTCGGATCCCGCTCATGCTGTTGCGAGAGTCGGGCACTGCTCTTGCGAATTTTACTGATGGTACCGATCTGGTTCAAGGGTAGACGTACGACCCGACCCTGCTCGGCTAATGCTTGAAGAATTGATTGGCGAATCCACCATACGGCATAGGATATAAACTTAAAACCCCGCGTCTCATCAAACCGCTTAGCAGCTTTGATGAGACCATAGTTACCTTCATTGATCAGGTCAGTTAGGTGAAGCCCCTGTCCCTGAAATTTCTTCGCCACCGAAACAACAAAGCGAAGATTCGCACGGGTCAACTTGAGGAGTGCTTCTTCGTCCCCCTGTTTGATCCTTCGGGCTAACTCGGCTTCTTCTGCCGGGGTTACAAGATCAATCTGACCAATCTCTTTGAGATATTGATCCAGCATTCGCTGGCGACGGGGAACGTACATGTGCGTGCTACTCCGGTATGTGTTTCAAATAGGGTGATCAGACTAGATTAGAGGAGCGTTTACACCACTAATCCCATCAATGATCCATATTTATATGTCGATCGGTTGTTTCTTAAGAATAAATACCCCTTCTCTGCGACTGGTCACTACAATAATCCCACTCTCAAAATACGGGTAACTGCTCCAGGTTCCATTGAATCCGGCTTCATCTGTCCCATACGGAGTTGTATCAAAATATCCAATCTCAACAGGATCATCGGGGGTAGATACATCAATTATACGAAGACCGCTCGCGTTATTGGTCTGATACATTAGATTACCGTGTACATACAGATTATGATCCGTAGCCGAAGTTGGGCCATAGAATTCGCGAATCATGATTGGATCACTTAGGTCTTTCACGTCCCAAACTATGGTGCGTGTTTGGTCAACCTTGCCGGTGAGTTCATCTAACTCATCATTCTGGTAAAAATAGGCATGATCTTCTGAGAGCCATCCCTGATGTACATAAGCGGCATCAGGATAGGATCCCGTCCCAACCGCAACAGGGTTTGTTTTATCGGTCACATCTGAGATACTGATTGCCGTTTCATTGGCACCAAAACAGAGTTCACGGCCAATATACTCGGAATCCGGCCCGTTATAAATCACACACTGGGCATCATGACTGTATCCCGTCTTACGCCGCCCAGTAGTCTTATCGGCAAAACATCCAGCAAAGACGGGAGCTTGAGGTTCACGGATATCAATCATGTGGAGTCCGCCTCCGCAAGTCTCCCCCCCGGCGGAGGCACCTACCGCAAAAGCAAATCCGGTATCTTCATTGATCACAATATTGTGGGCACTATGGATTCGGTTGTAATGTGCAGTTGCCTCAAACTCAACAGGGGTTTCAGTGAGTTCACGGAGTTGTGTTAGATCAAAGATTTGCATTCCATGCTCTCGAGCTCTGTCGGCTACAATAAACGCATGATCTTGATACACTTTAATATCGCGCCATGTACTTCCAGGTGAGCCCTCAGTCCGAGGAAGAGTTCCTAAGTATTTAGGCATAGATGGATTGCTGAGATCAATGAAGACTGTGCCCTCCAAGTGACCAATCAGACCATACTCAACCCCGGTCTCGGGATCGGTCCATCCCCAGATATCACTGAGACGTACCCCTCGATTCATCTCCATTTCCTGATTCGGTAAAAATGAGACCAGATCTACAAGGGCACAACCAAATCCAAGAACCTGGCTCCCGTCGCATGTTTGATCCATCATACGTGACAAGGCTTCGTCTGTAATAAAGAGTTCCTGTGTCATATTCCAGACACCGTCACTTTGCTCAATCAGCCTTGTACTTCCCTCCCCATAGGCTGCTTCAGGAATTCCCACCGCAAAGATGGATTCGTCTCCTGCGATGGTCGATCCGAATCTGGGTCCACTCCCTTGAATCCGAGTATATTCTGGATTCACATACTTGTCTTCTTGTATTGAATAGACTCGTACTTCCCCCTCCATATTGGCAGTCATGGGTGCTCCGATAATGATCCATTGAGATTCAAGGAGCTGAATTTGAGCGCCGAAGAATTGACGGTCATCCTGACTTTCAGGGGTGAGAACTTCCAGTTCGCTCCACTCGGATTCCATACTGTCTGTAGTCCAGATTGCAACCGAACCGGCGTCCGAGTTATGTCGAGGCGCACCAATTGCCGCATGATTTCCGCGTAGGTCCAGGGCAGTAGCATAAGCAGATTCGGCTCCAAGTTGGCCACATGGAAGCGAGATACTAGACTTCCATTCGTCAGCCTGAGTTTTATATAGGTATGCGGTGCAGGCACCAGGTGCCCCGATGAGTAGGCGATCTTGATCCATCGCAAGGGCAACACCAAACATGGACTCAGGACTCTCTCCTGGATCATCAAGGACGGTTTTTCTGTCCCAGATTCCTTCGGTATTCCGTTGAAAGAGAGTAACCTGCCCTTGGGTACTACTGGTCTGTGAACTACTCACTGCCAGCCAGCTACCACTGAGTGCGATTGCACTGCCGAAACCATCTGGAACCTCAGACTCCAGTTGATCTATCAGCACAAAGTTGCCCTTGTCATCTTGCCGTTCATATATGATTACAGTGGATGGACCTGCGACAGCCAGTATTCCTTCTGCATATGCAATCGCACGACCAAACCCATCTCCTACCCGAGCATCTGGACCTTGCAATGAATTTTGGAAAGTCCATACTTCATCTTCCCCGCGCATATAGATGTGAACCCTTCCAGGGTTTTTGAATCCACTCGGCTCCGCAATAAAAAGATGACCATCGCCAATGGCAATCGCTTCACCAAATCTGGCAAATGATTCAGGAGAATGTGCCTGTATAGCAGACACAGACAGCAAGGTGAATAAGTATACTCCTATTAATTTGGGCATTCTATTAGAACAAATCATTATTCTTTTATTGGTGGGCCCTACGGGATTCGAACCTGTGACCTCTCGCGTGTGAGGCGAGCGCTCTAAACCACTGAGCTAAGAGCCCGAAACTGGGAAGATTCTCCTGTAGGAATCACCCTCAACTTTTTTTAGGTGCCAAGGATCCTTGATCTGTATGATTGGAATTGGGACAGTCATACTACGTAACACAAAAAAAGAAGCTGGATTGTATTGGGAAACTCCTGCTCCAAGTGCGGCAGCCAAGACGAGCGCAGTAGCGGTACCAACCAGAATACTGGTATGCGGCGGGCGCACGGGGCTGGCAAATGGCAGGCAACGGGACAGACGCTTGAGAACTTTGGCCCGTAAACCCGTGGGAGTGCGTGAACGGTATTCGCACAGCAATCGTTGGGTACCACGCAGATGTCTGACTTGGCGTGCAAGTCTAGTATCGCACTCCACACATTCTTCAAATGCGGCGCGGACTGAGTAATCCATGGTACCGTCAATGTACTCACACAAAAATTCGTCCATGCAGGAGGCTCTATTCAACATGTGCAAGGTAGCGATCAACCATACGAAAAATAATTTTAGGTCACTGCTTAATCAACCTACTTGAAGAAACCTTATGAAAGCGAAACAGATTGGTTCCAGAATCCAAGATTTTTTTATTTATTTCTGGAAAAGTTACCGACCGCTGTGCGGGGAGTGGTGCAAAGGTTCATCCAAAAGTTGAATAATGAGGAGAGTCATGATCAGACGCGGGCTCCTTTTAGAGAAGCCTTTAATTTCGCTATCAACACTTAAAAGCAATTGCATAGCTCGCTTGATCTCCCGAAGCGGCCAGACTCTGGTTGCCTCATGATATTTATGGATCATGTTATAGGGAATCCCAGCCTGTTTGGCAAGATTTGCCTGCTGGATTCCAGCTGATTGAGATTCTTGTAGTTTCCAGAGCCGTAGAAAATAGCTGGTTAGTACCGCTATGATCCGCAGCACCTCTCCTTGTCTGGAAGAAGCTCCAAGCAGTAACTGTTCGGCAATACGATGTGCCTCAACGGTTCTGCGCTGGGAGATCGCGTCTTGAAGTTCAAAAACATTGATTTCGCGTGTCTGCCCACTGGCCCGTAAAACATCCTGTTTCGTGATCACCCTCGGTTTCCGCTCGCCGATGTACGTGATAAGCTTATCTACTTCCTTTGCGAGAAGTGCCAATCCGGTACCAAGAAACTCAACTAATAATTGTTCAACTCCACCTTCTAGTTTGCACCCTTGAGTCCCCGCATGCTCTCTTACAAACTGAGCAGCTTGATTGCGCCATAATGAAGCAAACTCAACCACCTGAACCGCTTTTGTATTTTTCTTGAGCGCACGATAAGGATCTGCATTGAATCTGGGACGCCCCTCACAAATCAGCAATACAATCGCACCGGGATTGGGTTGCTTGGCAAGGGACGAAAATATTTTATTACTCTTGAGTTGTTCAAACCTACGTATGATGACGAGGCGGCGCTCAACCAGCATCGGGGCTAATCGACATATACTCAGAGCAGATTGCGCGTTGACACTGTCCCCGTATACTATATCAAGATTAAAATCCCGGTCTTCTGGAGGAAGTACACGATCAATCAAAGTTTTCTGGAGCTGATCAGGTAGAAAGTACTCATCTCCATAAAAGAGATAAACCGGTTTATAGCGGTTTTCCCGAAACTCTGTTTGGAGGCCATTATATAGCTCGAGTGCGGATTTCTTGTAGGTTCTGCGCCGTGTGGTCATGACATGGAGCGATATAATTTTTGTGCTACTTCACGGAGCATATCCGCATCATGATGTGTAGCAGAAAGGAGAAATTTGTAGACATCCACTCCATCGGACACCTCTCGACTCCACTCTTCTGGATTCAGTTTCGTTACGGCACGGATCACTGCCTGTCGATTCGTCTCTACCTCTGTCAAAATGTCCTCAATGGGAAGGCTGTTCCAGTCTTCATTTTGACTAACTGCGGAACAGGTATGTCCAGAAAGCTGATTCAGGACAGGCAAGGTCTCGTTACGATCACGCGTGATGATCTTACCGTAGCACTGCTTCACGGATGGACCGCGTTCCGTATTTGATATTTGGGCTTCATGCATACGAGAAATCATCTGCCGCAGGGCAGCAACCTCGTCAATCAGGTAACGAAGTTGATTCAGTAAATCGTCTCGCCGGTGATCTAATTTTGTCTCAGACATTGTCTGAGTTCGGCCGACCTTTCCATGTGATTTCTGATGCGACAGGGGGTTCGGAGCGTAGATGCGTATTCTTCAGGGCAGGCATTTCTGTCTCGGCCAACTCATGCACAAGATGCCGGTCACGCAAACTATGCAGATTGTTATCTCTTCGATGCTGCCATGGTTCAGAATTTTCCTGCTTATTACGAGCTTCCTCCAAATAATCCAGTCGGTCTTTGAGCCGCTCTGATGGGACTAATAGCCGATCAAGTCCAAAGATCGCCTCCTCTCTCCCTTGGAAAGTCATGTCATACTCTTTGGACATCACGATCGCTTCCTCAGGACAAACTTCCTCACAAAATCCGCAGTAGATACAGCGAAGCATGTTGATTTCGAACCATGCAGGTTCACGTTCCTTACTGCTGTTGGGGTCATCCACTTCTCTTGACTGCATAGAGATGGCCATAGGCGGACATGCCTTAGCACAAAGATTGCAGGATACGCAACGCGGCTTCCCTTCTTCCTCTACCAACACTGGACGCCCCCGATAGGAGTCTGGCGGATCCCATAGTTCATCTGGGTACTCGGTGGTGTAAGATGGCTCTTTGATCATCTTACGAAAACTATAAGCTAGTCCTTTGAAAATTTCTGGCAGGTAGAGCCTCTCCCAGAAGTTGAGCTGGCGCTCATTTTTAGTTTTGGTATTTTTTGGTACTCCGGGCATAGTATTATTGATGACCTTGGCAACGTATTCTATCCGGCATAGATTGTTCCACTATTCATTTTTCGGCGATTTTCTCCGAAATGCCAGCGTCACCGGGACACCCTCAAATCCATAGACCTCCCGAAGCTGGTTTTCCAAGTAGCGACTATATCCTGTCCCAATCCCTTGAGGATGGTTACAGAAAAAGGCAAACAACGGCGGAGATACTCCTACCTGTGAAACATATTTAATCTGCACATGACGGCCCCGCCAACTCGGTGGATGATGTCGCTGGATGACCTGCTGCATCGTCTGATTGAGTTCAGCCGTAGGCACTCGCGTAGCCGCGCGACGCATGATCTCAAGGGATTCATCCAGTACCCGATGAGCCCGCTTCCCCGTCAGTGCGGAGATGAATAGGATTGGTACATAATCAAGTGTTTGGAGTCGCTCTCTGATGACCCGTTCGGTATCTCGCGCGGTGTTGGTTTCTTTTTCGACAAGATCCCACTTGTTCACCACAATCACGAGACCTTTTTTTAGTGTTTCCGCTTCCTTAATCACATGAATATCCTGTGCCTCCAAGCCGATGGTTCCATCCAGAATTAACACCGCAACATCACAGCTATGAATGGCCCGCTCTGTGCGAAGCGTGGCATAGAATTCTATATTCTCTCGTACCTTGGTACGACGACGTAGCCCTGCTGTGTCCACAAGTATGACCTCTTCCCCATTATGGGTCAGCTTGGCATCCACGGCATCACGTGTTGTTCCACTGATTTCGGTTACAATTGATCGTTCCTGACGTAGTAGGGTATTAGTCAATTGTGATTTTCCAACATTTGGTCGTCCGATGAGTGCGATTCTGACTCCCAAACTCTCCTCATGATTCCCTTCATCTGGCAGTGAAGCCGTTACGGCATCTAAAAAGTCTCCGGTTCCAGTCCCATTCGTAGCACTGACAGGATAGACCTCCCCCAATCCGAGGCTATACATGGATGCTGCATCCCAGTGTCGCTTTTGATTATCCGCCTTGTTGGCAACGACAAGAACTGGTTTTTGCGTACGACGAAGCAATCGCCCCATCTCTTCATCCATGTCGGTTACTCCCGCCATGATATCAGTAACAAGCAGAATCATATCTGCCTCGTCGAGTGCGATCTCGACCTGCTCACGGATTGCCCGCTCAAATCGATTTGCACTTCGAGGAACGAATCCGCCGGTATCTACGAGGGCGAATTCTTTTCCATTCCATAGTACTTGCCCATAGACGCGATCTCTGGTCACACCTGGGGCATCATGTACAATTGCCTGCCGTGACTCTGTCAACCGATTGAAGAGTGTAGACTTCCCGACATTAGGTCGGCCAACGATTGCAACAAGTGCCATGAAGCGAGAGGCCAATGAGCGTAGCTTAAACTATATCAAGAGGATTGAGGGGGAACTATTCAATCTCAACCCTGACCCCACATCTCTCGCCTAGCCTTTGCCCCAGCTTAATGATTTCACGTACCGTCAAATTCGTGTATATTTTGTAGTCAGGGTATTTTGGGATTCTTCTATAATCCCTCGTTTCATCGGGATACTGGCGCGATAGTGTAACATCCTTAGTCTTTCTGTCACCAAGAAGATTACTATGATTCTCACTAAAATTCTGGTCAAACAGCGCGGAGACGATATTTGGAAGTATCCTCCTGTAGGATTTCTCAGTTTTCCACTCGCCGTTTCCAATCCTCCACCGCGGGTTTGAATCGTTCGGTGGTGAATCGTTAGATACTGGCTCCCATTCTTTCAAATCTCCCTTCTGTCCTTTGAAAACTTCAACCTCAACCTTTACTCCACACCTCTGTCCCATATCTGAACAGAGTTTCACGATGTCACTACTTTGATGATTGAGATTCACAACATATTTACCATACCGAGGAATTGTCCGATAGCGTCCGCTACCTGTTGGTTGTGTGCCTGAAAGAAAAATATCTTTACTCATTTGATTCCCCAGCAACTTTTGGCTATTCTCCTCTTGATTGAGATTCAAGAGGGCGGAGACCACATTCAACAGCATCTGAGCATATATTTCCTCCTCGTTCCAGTCTCCGTGATTAATACGCCAGCGAGCTTTCGACCGAGTTATATTCTCCCAGGGCCAACAATCAAGTACCATGTCGGCAAGTTCCATACCGCGTAAATCCATATCCTCCGCTGTCCAATCCTCGTAGGTTTTTGCCAGTTGACGTGTAATCATCACATTACTGTTAAAGTAATGCTGTTGCTTCTTTTCATAAACAGAGTTACTGATTTTAGAATTATACCTTTCTCCAACCAGGGTTAGATTCATCAGTCTATTTACATACTCTCCATGCATATCATCCGCTCCGGCTCCTAAATAGTTCGTCCACTCTTTGCTCAGAGTTTGGGGCATAATATGCTCCAACGATAGATCCTCAATCCTTGGAGATGTATCATTGCTAAGTTTCAAGTTCATCGCATACAGAATTGTCTTCGCAGTATCCGATGCCTTTCCCCCATAAGCTTTTCTGGTTTGAAGCCCGCCTTCAATTTCTTTCTTGTTTGGCACTGCAATACGTGCATTTCTGAGTTTCCGAATTTCTTCGATCCAATAGTCACCATAGGAGGCAATATTCTGTCCATCTCTGCGATGAGCAAAACTCACAAACTGTGTGTTCAGACCAGTAGTAGGCTTGTCTGCCAACCAGAGACGTGTCAGCCATATACTGACTACTTTCAAAACATTGATTACATCTCTCTCGCTGATATTTGTGAGATCACTTTTCATACTGTCATTTAGGAGTCTCAATGTAAAGGGTCTGTGTACGTCATACTGGATCCCTCGTAAATATTGAAGGAGTGAATGAATTTCACTACCAGTATACTGGTTATTTGCACCAGTAATTGCTCCATATAGTTCAGCCAGCCTGGCCAGTTCTGCGCACAACTTACCTCTGTCATCAGTTCCATCTTCATCACTTCCATACCACCATCTTCTCAAATTTGAATATGTGTGCTTGATGCCAACATTCTCCCCAGTTTTCCAGCGCAGAAAATCTCTGAGAAACTCATCAATTTGTTTAGGAGCATCTGCGGCATCTAAGGAGTCCTCAAGTGGAAGCCAGTAATTTTTGTAAATTCTTTCCTGAGTGCCCCTGTCCATTCCCATTAAGAGCCAGTTTTTTACTTTTTCTCCTTCCGTCAACGGAATACCTGTTGCATTCAAGCTCTCAAAAATTTGCTGGGGATCATGAGAGGACTCACAAGGAAAGCTGATCACTTTGAAACGGCTCAGTCCATCCATTAATACATCTGGACCTATATCATCTACCGCTTTCCTCAGAACTCTCCAAGCCTCTGTAACTGTCCCATCAGCTGGAATTCCAGAAAGTATCCCCCGATACTCTTCATCATCCTTATCCTGAAGTCTTAGTTTTTCCGGTGGATCAAGGCGGTTTTTCAACAACACATTCCTTATACTATCCGATGTCCATTGTCCTGAGGATGAACCCGTTTCATTTAATTTTTCCGCGATGCAGGATAATAGGATACTGATCGTCGTAAGACGCTGCTGACCATCTACTACGTTATGTATTTCAGTCGTACCGGCGGCAGTGGATTCAGAGTATGTGATCAGTGTACCACCAAAATGCATGGCATTGTCCCCCTTCTTCTTAGAAATTGCCTCAAGATCTTTTATCAGTTGTTCAATGGTTGACTTATCCCAACTGTACCTACGCTGCCATTTTGGGATTGAATATTGTACGTTCGTGTTAAACAATTTCAAAAAATTAATTAAACTGATGTTGATATTCATATCCAATCTTCAAATTATTTTATTGCCTCTGACAAATCTAAATGCGTTCTTACTGAAGACTACGTACCGGAAAGACTGGTAAATATGGATTATGGGACAACTGGTTCTTTCAATCAGATTAAAAGATTGGCCGTTACTCGCGATATAGGAATCCTCAATCCTAACCATAATATTTCCCCGAAGAATCGTTATGAATATATGAGATTGCTCTTCAAATATCACTATATAGAAAATAGGGGCAATCCCATTTCTTATCAGCACCTTGTATTATTCTCAGTACTTCTTCCATGAAACCAGCCATATGACTGGTGTTGCTCTCTATGAATTGACCGTGCACCTAGTTCTAAGAGATCACATGGTAAGAGCCACTTACTTAACTAGGGCTTCATCCTCCTATCTCCGGGTTTTATTCGCTGATGAAGCACAAGAAGTTATCCAACAACAGGTAGGCCTGATTTACGATTTTCGGGTACTGAACTCCTTAGTGACCAAGATGTCTGGACCAGACAGGCTTGATCTTTACAGCGTGCCAATGCCACTGCTACTATGGAATCCACTGGACTTGAAATGTAACTGTTGGGCGCTAAATCATACCAGGGCTGTAATACAAACCGCCGTTCCTGCAACCTAGGGTGTGGCAGAATAATACGCGGTGTAATACAGCTAATTTTCCCCAGCGTTAGGATATCCAGATCCAAAGTCCTCGGACCGTAGGGCAAATGTCGTTGACGCTTTGCCTTTCGCTCAATTTCCTGACAATATTCCAACAATTCAAATTTGTCCAGATCTGTATGAATTTCAACAACCGCATTCAGGAAGTCTGGAAATTTATCACTTGGATGAAGGGTGTGAGCAGCCCCTTCATACACAGGAGAGCAACGTAGCTGACTTGTGATCTCTTCCAAATCTGCAACGGCCTGCTGTAACCACATCAGGCGGTCCCCTAAGTTTGATCCTAATGCAATGAAAGCTGTTCGCATGAGACTGTACCCCCGCCAGGACTCGAACCCGGATATACGGCTTAGGAGGCCGTCGCTCTATCCTGTTGAGCTACAGGGGCGGATAGACTGCGCAATTGTCGAATTCGTTCAGACACTACCCCACCAAATACTGCACTCCCCGCCACAATTACGTCCGCGCCATGATCCAGAACTTCCCGCACATTCTCTGGACCAATCCCTCCATCCACTTCCAATAATACATTACTACCCCGCTGATCAATCATTGATCTTAGCTGCTTGACGCGCCGATTAGATTCAGGCAAATAGGACTGACCAGCAAATCCTGGAAACACGGACATGATCATGGCCACATCAATCTGATCTATCCATGTGTCTAACTGATCAAGAGATGTGTCTGGATTCAAGGTTAGTCCTGCCCTACAACCCAATGCATGAATCCGCTGAAGCGTGGGACCAATCTTTTTACAAGCCTCAACATGTATGGTGATAATGTCCGCTCCTGCTCCCGCAAATTCTTCAATGTACCGTTCGGGCTCTGAGATCATCAAATGGGTGTCAAGCACAACACCGGTTCTTTCTTTTAATGATGCAAGTGCACTGACTGCCAGAGGGCCAAAAGTCAGATTCGGTACAAAATGCCCATCCATGACATCAATATGTAACCAGTCTGCTCCCGCATCCACGGCCTCTTCTGCGTGAGCCTCTAATCTTGCGAAATCAGCAGAAAGAATGGAGGGAGAGAGGAGCATACGCCCTACGAGAATATAGCAACGATGACGGCCATCAGAAGCACATTCGCCAGTGCAATCGGCAGTAAGACTTTCCACCCAATCTGCATGAGTTGATTATACTTGAACCGAGGCAGGGTCCAGCGAACCCATAAAAACAGAAAGCCAAAGAAAGCAACCTTTGCAAATAAACTTCCAACCTGAAGGATGGGAAGCCAAATAGATTCTTCAAGGCCCGGAAAAGCTACAAGCAACTGAGGTTCAAATGGGATGAGATAGCCGCCAAAGAATAATGTGGCAATGATAAATGAGGCGACAAACCAGTTCACATACTCTGCCAGAAAGAACATACCAAATTTCATACCGCTATACTCGGTATGATAGCCACCAACCAACTCCTGTTCTGCTTCGGGCAAATCGAATGGTGCTCGGTTGGTTTCTGCAAATGCAGTAATGATAAATAGGATTGCTCCAATTGGGTTGCGAAAAAAATTCCAGCCAAAAATGGCACCTCCCATTGCTTGATCCTCTACAATCTCTACAACGCTGAGGGATCCTGCAGTAATCACCACACTGGCCACAGCGAGTCCCATGGAGAGCTCATAGGAAATCATCTGTGCACTCGAGCGTAACCCACCCAGAAGAGAAAATTTACTGTTACTGCTCCAACCTGCCAACGTCACACCGTAAACGGAGATGCTCGTAAGCGCTAAGATGATCAGCACCCCAACCGCACTATCCACAATCACAAATCCGCGGGCGAAAGGAATCAGTGCCGGGACTGTCATCGCAATGACGACCATCAGAAGCGGCGCGAGAGAATGTACGAAACGGCTCGCTCCTTCTGGAACCGTGTCCTCCTTGAACACAAGTTTGAACACATCTGCAAACGGCTGAAAGAATCCGCCGGGACCTACCCGGTTCGGCCCTGGTCGATTCTGAATGAATGCAGATACCTTACGCTCTGCATAAACTAAGCAGGATGCGGATACAAGCATAAAGTTGATGATCCCGAAGGCCACCAAAGCCAATAATCCTGGAGATAGATCCATCATGCTAAGCGGCCATCTCCGCTTCAATGAATGGAAGAGCATGACCACTCAGCGCCATGGCATCATAGGTGGCCCCAGCAAATTCAGGGATAGTTTCAGAAATATGCTTCATGATTTTCCGGGGACCCTGAGGGGTGATTTCTGAACCCAACTCTCTGGCGATCAGGGGGAGAATTTCCCAACTAGGTTTACAATCAACATAATGAGACTCATTGTGCCACCGATCAAACGGAGTGCCATGCTGATCGGCTCGACTGAGCCCCGTATTCATCATGAGGGTACGATTGGTACCCTTGATGACTTTTGCGGGAGTAACTCGCTGTGCCCGACCCATCTCATTCACATAAGTCCCGATCGTCTCGGCGACCATCGCGGCAGGAAGTGCAACATTGGTTACCGGTAGAGTCTGATTGGTCGTGTGATAATGGTGCAAGACGACAGCAAGATTGGAAAGAGACTCAAGACTACAAAGACCTGAAGCCACTGGATCATCCTCCAATATGTAGAGTGCCTGAAATTCTCCAGACTCAATTCGCGCACGCCAAAGCGGGACATCTATGGGCTGAAGTCCCAGACGCTCACATCCTTGACGATTCGGAGTTCGATCATCTGTACATAGCCAACCATCTCCATGCCCAGGTTCAATGTGAGGAATATACCCGGCGACCTGACCACTAACTGCTTCAGCAAGCTGTAACAGCATCCAGTTGTCCTCCACCGTTGCATAGGCAGAGGCAATAAATATCGTGGCATGACCGGTATGTTTGAGAATCTCGGCAGCCTTCTGAATTGATTCATCCCAAGAGGATAGATCCCCCGAAATAGCCGGACCAGACGGCCGATTTTCATTGAAGCTGCGATAGGCTAACCGATCCTCGTCGGGAAGCCAGAATTCATTCACGTCGGGGTTAGTACGTGGAGTAATTCGAAGCACTAAATTATCCCGAACCCATAAGTGACAGTTTGATCCCTTTGCATTCGTGGTAGTAATTGATGGCGTGCTGGCCATCTCCCAAATCCGTGCTTGAAATCGAAAATCAGCGGAGGTGAGTGCTCCTACCGGGCAGATATCAATCACATTCATTGAGTAGGGCTCATCAAAGGAAAGTCCAGGTGGCGTGATCGGATAGTTTCTCACTCCCCGTTCAATGATAGTAAGTTGCCCACTTCGGGAAATTTCATCTGTAAAGCGGGTACAGCGCGTACAGTTAATACAACGCTCGGCATCCAAGATGACCCTGGGGCCTAACTTTACTCGCTTCGGCTTATGGACCTTACGGAATTCGAATCGCGACCCTTCCGGCCCATGCTTATAGGCCTGGATCTGGAGTGGGCAATGCCCTGCCTGATCGCAAATCGGACAATCAAGTGGGTGATTAATGAGCAGAAACTCCAACGTATCCCGCTGTGCATCCTCAACCTTTTGGCTTGTGCGCGCGGTATGAACTACTTGGCCATCAGACAGAATATGACTGCAACTGGTCTGCAGTTTTGGAAAATACTGTATGACCGTCTCCCCGCCCTCATCTACCTGAACCTCACCCGTCTGGTGATCACGTACCGGAGCCCCAATGTCTACGAGACATTGGCGACAATTGGCAGGGACCGACATCGCGGGATGATAACAAAAATGAGGTAAGTCAATGCCATGATCCAAGCAAAACTGAAGCAGGCTGGGTTGGCCCTCAAATTCATATTCATTGCCGTCAATAATGACCTGTGCCATGGAGATCTACCTAAGATTCTTCAGGGAATATGCGAACACCGATCGCTTCCATTGAAAGGATTGGAACCTTACCCGTTGCATCGTCCTGAAAGTGTGCTTCAAGATCATGATCAGAGGACATGATCTTCCCGAAAACTACGGCATGTCGACCACTGATGTCTTTGGGAACGGTAAACATATAATCCCCATCCTCCTTCACTTCACTATGAACACGGAGTCCCTCTCCGGTATCAGCACTTCGAAGCATCAACCAGCACCCCTCCATCTGACAGATTTCGTGGACGGTTCCCCGAATTGCTAAACTCTGCCCCATATATACCTGAGGCTTGGATAACGCAGCCTCCACGGGAATTATATCTGCCACATCATCTGGAATACCATAAACTGTATCACTTACCACTTCCGAACGATTACAGCTTATCGTCAAAAACCAGAGAATGATCAGGAAGTATTTGGGGAAGTTGTGCATGTCAATCCATATTGGAATTAGGCATTCACGGCCCAGGCCGCTGGTCGACACCGACGCTCAAAGTCTTCACGAAAACGTTTAATTGTATTGCGTACAGGCCATGCTGCCGCATCTGCCAATGCGCAGACAGTACGTCCCTCCATCTGGTCACAAAGATCAAGTAAGAGATCCAGATCTCGAAGATTTCCTTCACCATCGTCAATCCGTGTGATCAAATTCTCCATCCATCCAGTCCCTTCCCTGCAGGGAGTACATTGACCGCAACTTTCATGGTGATAGAAACGAGCAACCCGCCGTAAAAATGCGACC
Organism: Rhodothermales bacterium; assembly: GCA_965209015.1. Lineage (GTDB taxonomy): Bacteria > Bacteroidota > Rhodothermia > Rhodothermales > Bin80 > Bin80. Next base: position 2,836,138 of record OZ242367.1, read on the forward strand.
ATATCCGTATCCTCATCCAAAAACAGCATTCCGGCCGTCCCCAACATTGAGCCTGCCTCCCTGAGGCTTTCAATATCCATTGCGACTCCCTCAATCATGTCCGCCCGAAGTACCGGGACAGATGCCCCACCTGGAACAACTGCTTTCAGTTTTTTACTTCCGAGCATCCCACCGGCAACTTCAAGTAGATCGGTGATAAGCATTCCCGTCGGATACTCATAAACTCCCGGTCGATTCACATGCCCCGAAATTCCATAGAGAAGAGGGCCAGGGTTTTTCTCTGCCCCGATCTCTGCAAACCAGTCTGCTCCTTGCCCCAGAATCAGTGGCACACAGGCTAGTGTTTCCACATTGTTGATGGTTGTCGGTGCCCCCCATATGCCTGATTGTGCGGGAAAGGGCGGTTTGATTCGTGGATAGGCCCGTTTGCCTTCCAGAGACTCCATCAGACTGGTTTCCTCTCCGCAAATATAGGCACCTGCACCTTTATGGAGAATGATGTCCATACTGTGGCCCGAGCCAAACATATTCTCCCCAATCAATTTTGCATCGTAAGCCTTTGCCAACTCGTCTTCCATATGAGTGATCCAGTTGGCATACTCACCACGAACATAGAGGTAGCATGCCTTGAGGGACATGGCGTAGCCGGCAATCAGAATACCCTCAAATAAGAGATGGGGATTGTATTCCATGAGTTGCCGATCCTTGAACGTCCCAGGTTCACTTTCATCCGCATTACAGCACAAATAGCGGGGTACATCCGGCTTCATGGGGGGCATGAAACTCCATTTGAGCCCCGTCGGAAACCCGGCTCCGCCGCGGCCACGAAGTCCACTTCGCTTCATTTGAGCAGTGACCTCCTGGGGACTCAATTCCTTCAGGACATTCTGCAGGGCAGCATAGCCACCATGCTTACGATAAGTGTCCAGATGATGCAGATTTTTAACAGGTGGCAACAGCACCCGCTGGTAGGATTTCCAGTCCCCCGCCTTTGTCATGACGATGATACGTATCTAACTATAGTTATGGCACAAGGTCTGAATCGTCATCATTGAGTTCGTTCTGACCTCGGCGGAGTCACATAACGATCTACAACCTCGGAATCAGTTCGACGGTTTCCACCTAATTCATCCTCGTCTTGCGGCAACGTTACCGACACGAATGGCAACGTACGGCCTGCTTCTAATTCTCCCAACAATTCATCTATTTTTTCTGGGGTCAGGTTATGAGCATACGGGCCATTATTGATCTGCATCATTGGTGCAGACCCACAAGCTCCCAGACACTCTGCTTCCTGAAGGGTATAACGTCCACAGGGGGATGTGTGCCCGCGTTTTACTCCCAGCTTTTCTTCAAGATATGCCAGAATATCGTAACCACCACAAAATTGACAAGAAAAGCAAGTACAGACATCAAATACGAATGTCCCTTTCTTTTCTTTGAAGTACTGGGTATAAAACGTGGCAACACCATAGACCTGAGCATACGGCAGAGAAAGCTCAGTTGCTACCAAATGCAAGACTTCGGGAGGAAGAAAGCCGAATTTCTCTTGTGCGAGCCAGAGGGTCCACATGACTGCACCATCCGAAGTTGGGTATTGGCTAACCCAATGGGAAATCTTTACTTTCTCCACCTCAGTAAAGACGAGTTCTTCTTTGGAAAAATGAGGCGCAGGGTTCGGATCTGGGAGCTCAACAACAGGATTACGAATGAAGTCTGCCATCTAACGATCCGCCTCCCCCATCACTGGATCTATGGAGCCAATCAGAACGACAATATCTGCAACCGGGTGACCTTCCATCATGGACTCAAGGCCCTGCAAATTAGTGAAGGATGGTGCATTCAGGCGAGCACGCCATGGGCAGCCGGTTCCATCACTTTCAAGATAAAATCCCAACTCCCCCTTTGGTGATTCGATGGCATGATAAGCCGTGGCCCCTTTAGGAGGCGCAACCCCCGTCTCGGTATACATGAAGTCATGTATCATTCCTTCCATTGAATAGTAGACCTCATCTTTAGACGGATAGGCCTTCTTGGCATCATCGGTCCGAATAGGACCTTCAGGCAAACGATCCAGGCACTGGTGAATGATCTTGATGCTCTCAAGCATTTCTTCCACACGAATATGGTAGCGTGCCAAACAGTCACCTTCTTCCCGAAGTGGAATCGTAAAGTCTACTTCGTCGTATTTCAGATAGGGTTCAAAGGTTCGAATATCATACGGAACCCCACTACCTCGTAGATTGGGGCCTGTGAGACCAAACTCAATTGCCTCGTCTGCATGGATTACACCAATGTCCTTATTTCGATCAATCCAGATGCGGTTTCGATTGAGGAGTTTCTGCCAGCCTTGAATTATTTCTTCATAGCGAGTTGCAAAGTCTTGAATCATTGTAATTGCTTTGGGGCTTAGATCGGTGGCTAATCCACCGATCCGACTATGGGATACCGTAAAGCGAGCCCCAGAAACTTCATCGAAAATATTGTACAGATCCTCCCGTCCTTGGAATGTCCATAAAAAGACGCTAACGGCTCCTGCATCCATGAGCCCGACTCCCAGCCATAGCAGGTGCGAAGAGATCCGGGCCAACTCACACATAATCATCCGAATCCATTGAGCGCGATCGGGAACCTCAACGTTGGCAAGTTTTTCGACTGCCATACACCATGCGACATTATTCGCATAGGGAGACAGATAATCCATACGATCCGTATAAGGCATGAACTCCTGATACGTTTTACTTTCCGCCAATTTTTCTATTCCCCGATGCAGGTATCCAATATCAAGGACACACTTCTCAATCCGCTCTCCATCTAGTTTGACTACACATCTGAGAACTCCATGGGTCGCTGGATGCTGGGGGCCAATATTCAACGTCATCTCATGCTCAAGGGCATCTTCAATACGGGAGACATCAATGCCCCGCTTCGTACTCAACCATGCATCCTTACTCTCCAGTCGCTTGAGTAAGGTTTCATTATGTCTTGGCCAGAACGAAAAGATTGCTTCCTGATCACGGTAAGGGGGGGTAACCGGCATCTGTTTAATCGTTGCTTTTTGGCTCTTGATAACTCTTGGCGGGACTTCCATTACGGGCAGCAGCAAATGGATCCAGTGTCAGCTCTCCTTCGGGAGTCCGTGGAGGAAGAGGCAGTGAACCAGGAACCCCCAAAAGTGGGAATTCTTTCCGCTGAGGATGATACTCAAAATCTTCTGGCATATACATTCGCCGCAAGTCAGGATGTCCTTCAAAGCGAATCCCTAACATATCAAAGCATTCACGTTCATTCCAATCTGCAGCCTTGAATAGACTAGTGAGCGAGGGGAGCACCGCATCCTCTTCTTCAAGGCGCACCTTCAGCCGAATGCGTTTATTCGTCTTTAGATTCACAAGGCAGTAGTACACCTCATAGCGCGGTGCATCCTCTTGGAAACGATCTACCCCCGCTAAGTCAACCAGATAAGTATATCCATAGATTTCCTTTAGTGCTGCACAAACCTTGATCAATGAATCCTTCAGCACAAAAACGGTATACTCATCCGCATACACATGTACATCGGTGACCGCTTCAGGAAACTCATTTTTGAGAGAGTTTATCGTGTCGGATACCTCAGTGGAAGCCTTTGCATGCACATTTTTCTCGTCCGCACGGGCCTCGTCTACGGGAGTAAAATGAAACTTAAGTGATTCAGGCATCACTTAGGGTTGATGCATCCGAGACAACTTGACGGCCACTTCCGGTCAGCATTCCTGGCTCAGCCAATGGTGCAGTTGATTCTGGGGGAGCACTTTCATAATCTTTTGCAACCGAATATTCATTACGGATTTTTTCCTGAATATCCATTAACGCATGAATTACTGCCTCTGGTCTGGGGGGGCAGCCGGGGATATATACATCCACGGGCATGAAATTATCAATTCCCTGAACGACACCATAACAGCGGTGCATGCCCCCACTGGATGCACATGCTCCCATAGCGATGCACCACTTTGGATCAGCCATTTGATCCCAGACACGGCGGATGGCATGGGCCATTTTGTAGCTACACCATCCGGCTACGATCATTAAATCTGCCTGACGAGGAGAAAATCGCATTGCTTCACTTCCAAACCTGCCGACATCATACTTCGGCCCACCAAATGCCATCATTTCAATGGCACAACAGGCAAGGCCCATAGGCATGGGCATCAGCGAGTTGGAACGCGCCCAGTTCACAACCGCATCCACCGTAGTGGTTAAATATCCAGTAGTCGAATCCATTGCCTAAGGGTGTGTTCAATTTTATGAGAGGGAGTGCAAACGGTTTCGCTATTCAAACTCCAGTCCGCCTTTCTTAATATCATACAATAGTCCTACTGCAAGGATCAAAATGAATACAGTGATGACCACTAAGACTCCCATGCCAATTCCCGCTTCCAAAAAATGTTTGTGACTGACGGCCCAGGGATACAGAAATACCACCTCAACGTCAAACACAATAAATATCATGGCAACCAGATAAAATTTGACAGAAAATCTCTGGTGAGCAGTTCCAATAGGATCCATTCCACTTTCATACGCAGAAACCTTCACCCGATTGGGCCGATTGGGACCAAGGAGTCTTTGGGCTAGCAGTAATGTCAATGCCAGTCCTGTTGCAAGCCCCAGCATGATCAACAGAGCAATAAATTCTCCACTCATGTTCTATTATCTGGCTCTCCCTTATTATATCAAAAAAACTGTATCCTGCACGAATATACGGGTCTGTACTCTCAACTCAAATCCTTGTTGGTAACTCTGAGCATTGACTATGATTGTATTTCAAAATTCAAAAATTATTCACACTCTCTGTGGCGTTGATATTTTCCAGTTCCAATCCGAAAAGCTGTTCAACAGTGCGTAAACCCATATTATTCGCATGAACTCGGTTTAGTCTACAATTGGTGGATTTGGACGGGGTTCGGTCAGAATTGGGGGTGTCTAAAGAGCCGTAACGCCGTACGTTTGGTAGTTTGGGACAAAAATGAAGCTCTTCCCGTCTGAAATTCAGACCGCGCAAAGTGGCAGAATAGGTGACTTTTGTAGTGTTCAAATCTGCCAGCACACTCTCAAAACAGACCCACCTCCCCGGAAAACAAGGCTTTTTTTTTCTCAGGGAGTTACAACCTGTCAAAGTCAGGATTCACCTCATTCAAATGAAGTCTCTGTACATAGATCAGATGAGCGTGACTTACTGAACGAGTTGTACTTACAACCTATACTCTAGGTTAGAAAATGCTTCCACAAATTGAGGTGAATATTCTGGGGTAAACCGTATTTCTGTTCAATAAAATACATGGTACCCAGAATCTACAAGCTTATCAGAAATACCCTACACCGCTGATATGCACACTTTATTCACATATTCCTTGACGGAGTGTCTAACGGTCGCGTGAGTAACTCTCTTCGGTGCCTGATAAGCTTTCGCGTCATCAGTATGTACTTGTGTCTATCCATCAGGATTGCTATGTATGAAGCCAGTGAATGGGTTTGATGTGGTGTCTGTAACGATAGTAAATGGTGGGATGTAAGAAAGCAACGACCTATATATTATCACCCGTACAGTGGTGAAAAGAGATTACTTCCCCAATCTTGTTTTGCGAACCACATTTTGTCAGTTACATCATCGGAAAACGTCTATCAAAAATTCTCTGGGAAAACCCCTGTCGGAAGATTTATCTGGCCCAGTTCTCTGTTTCCCCTGCTTTGCCATTTGCTATTTTATTGTGTTTGAGTAAGTTAACGCATATTCATATTACGGTTGTATTTTTTCGTGGGTTCTTCAGGTATATAATTTCCTGGATTTTACGACAATCTCAGTCGGACCCAGTCAGGTGACAGGGAACATGTCCATACCTGGGGTTGCCAGTGCAAATAAGTATACCGTCTGCATCTGATTTATCTTCAATAAATCTTGTGGATATTTTCGCTGGCCTCAGATGTGTAGTAAATCTCCATTGTGACAATCCAGTACTCCGTTGCCACACGGTTGCATATTCTTCAACCCGCATGATCTACGACCATTATACTTGTATATCCATCCTTTCCTCACTCGCCAATAATACACATCTCATCTCCAATCCGCCGTGTAGGTTAATCGTGCACTGGCAAGACGGCCCAATCTGGGTGCCCCAACAAACTCGCGGTGATTACTGTTGGTGATATTGTTCACGCTAACGTCTAACCGGAGTGTACGATGAATTTCATACCCCGCACCTACATCAAGAATAGAATAAGCGTCAACATCACCCACATAGGGACCCGAAATTACAGGAAAGCCCTCAACATGACGAAACGAAGCATTTACACTGATCCCTTTCCCTGCATCCAACTGTCCGCCCAACTTGAACTTAAAGCCTGGAGCATTTAATGCCAAAACCTTGTCTTCTCCTTCTTCGTTCAGTTCGGTATGATCAAAAAAATCATCGCTGATCCAGGACATATTCCCAAACAAGGAAAGAGAACTGGAAACCCTGACCTGAAGGGACGCATCTACCCCGAAATATTCAATCTCTCCAAAGTTGGGATAGGATAGCATAATTTCTGGCACTTGACCGATCCCTGGATTATTCTCATTTGGTTGTACAATCGCAATGGGGGTCGCTGCGCTTGGGAGGGATCCGCCTGCAATATCAACAAGCAATTGAGCCGCTTGCTCTGGAGTGACCCCAAAGAGCTGAAGGGTTGAATTCAATCCTGAATTGTTTTCAATTCCCATCGAAATATCTCGAACAAGATCTTGAGTCAAAGTGGGAACCAAGACGAAGGGCGTGCGCACTTGAAGTGCACCAACGAAATTCTTCTTGGTTGCGTAGTACGCATCAACCCCAAACAAAATATTCTTGCTAATGATTCCCCGATATCCTAACTCATAGGTTTGGGAGGTGGTCTGTTTGAGGGGATCAACATTTTGTAAATCGGTCAGGCCAACGTCAATTTCCCCTGTGCTCGGATTGAGCACCCCCATCACTCCCGGGCTGAAACCCTGAACGGTCGTTACCTCTGGACTTAAGGCCCCCTTTAAACTACCAACGAGACTCACAGGCACATTAATGCCGCCAGCCGCAAGCAATGCGGCAATCTCTGTATCGGGGGTTGAGGCAAGACTCTGAAAAATCAGCCCATATATCAGTGCTGTACTCATCCCCACAGGAGTCGGAGCTCCTTCGCTCCCTGGCAAGAGGCTGGATGCAACCAAGTCCGTTGGAGCACCGAAATTCAAATAATCCGGGTTCCGGGCATATGTAAATCCAGACGCTGCCCCACGGCCACGAACATTTATGTTTGTGCCTGGAACTCTACTGGCGATGATGTCCAGCCAGTTGCTGGTGGCCGTGGGAGATGAGAAGCTACGGTTATAGGTCGCACGAAAACTTGAAGAGGGTGAAGGCTTTACCACAATCCCGATCCGTGGAGATAACTGGAATTGGTCCACCACATTATTATAGTCTCCTCGTAACGCAAGAGTTAGTTCCAGACGATTCGTAAAGTTCGTCGCAGACTGTACATAGAAGCCATACTCATCAATATTATCGTTTTCCTCATTCCGACCCAAAACGGTTCCTCTCGTATCCGGACGAGTTAATTGCAGATCTGCCCCCATAATCAGGGATTGCCGTTCACTCAATTGGGCATCATATTGGGCTTGCATCACATATTCGGCTGAATACTCGGCAAGTGGACCTCCGCCGTAGACATAAGAATCGCCCGCATCGTTCGCATTGGCAAAAAACTGTGCGAAAAATCCACCTCTGGATAATCGAGCCTGAGCGAATGAATAGCGATAATTCTCCCCCTGGAGCGTGCCGATCCCACTGAGCGTTGTCCCGCTGAATAGACCTGTACCCGCATTCAGGGACAGTGTCGTCTGGGAATTAAGACGAAAATCCACGTTTCCGGCTACCGTATACTTACTGTAGTCGGTGTCTCGCTCGCGATTCTCCCTTTGAATCAGCACAGCATCGTGTGGATCCGGGCACTCATTGAATAAACTAGCATCTATAAGAGCTTCATCACAGGATTGAAGGGCAAATTCATTCGCGCTTGTGTAGGACCCAGTAACCTTGATTCCTACATGTTTCCCCAATACACCCGCTACACGCCCCTGCACATTCAACTGCGACTGTTCTCCACCGCTGAAGGCGATCGTAGCCCCCGGATGTGTAAAGGGATCCTTCGTAATATAGTGGATCACGCCAGAATCTACCCCTGCCCCATAAAGAGCAGACCCGGGCCCACGGACCACTTCAACCCGGTCCAAATCAACGGATAGATTTGGCATGAGGCTGTGTAGATTTACATTGATGGAAGGTGAGCCCGCATCTCGATAATCGGTCAAAACCTTCGTAGCACCAGAGAACACATTATTGAACCCTCGTAGCACAACTTCACTACGATCAATCCCCGTCCGCGCTATATCAAGCCCGGTAACATTGCGGAGGGACGTCACAGTCGTTGGCGAAATGGTGCTCGTCAGTTCCTCAGCGAGGATTACATCAATGGATGCGGGCGCATCCAATACTTTCTCTTGTCGCCTGCCGACCGTAACCTGGAGCTGTTCAAGATCTATCCCACTCACTAAATCTACATTCAATACGAAGACTTCGTCCGCGGAAAGGTTCACTTCGATTTCAGTAGATTGATATCCGATATAGGATACCCGCACCAGATTAATGCCAGCAGGTAATTCACGAATTGTATACTGTCCGTTCACATCGGTAGCCGTTCCGAGCCGCGAACCAAGATGGATTACATTCGCTCCAAATAACGGCAGACTACTCTGCGAATCCGTGATGGTACCTGTGATTGAGGAAGACTGAGCATAAACCCAGTCAGGTGATGCCAGCAAGATTATGAATAAAATTAATCGAAGGAAAATATTACGTATGTACATTCGTTTAGAGTAATAGATGACTAAATTTTATCGGCGCACCCGGGGCACCACCGGAGTACTACTCCAGTCGTCCCTCCAGACTACTGACCGTGATAACAATATACTGCAGCAAAGGAATTGATCATGAATTCTCAACTCCCACGATCAGTTGTATAGGACAGTCTGATCGTAGCAACACGTCCGAGTCTGGGGGCTCCAACAAATTCGCGATGCTCACTGTTAAGGAGATTGTTGATTCCCAGATCTACTCGAACTCCGGCTCGACTAATTCCGTACCCAACCCCAATATCCAGAACGGTATAATTTTCGACATCGCCCACATACTGTCCAGAAATTACAGGAAACCCCTTTGTATACCGCCCTGAAGCCATGAACGACAGACCGGTCTTACGTCGGTACTGCCCGCCGAACTTGAATTTAAAACTCGGGGCATTGAGTGCCAATTCCAGGTTTTCGGATTCTTCGTTGACCTCTGTATGATCAAAGTAGTCGTCGCTTATCCAGGATGCGTTCCCAAAGAACATGAACTCATCACTGACGATCACTTGGGCTGAAACGTCCATCCCGAAATACTGAATATTTCCAAAATTAGGGTAAGATAGCATCAGTTCAGGAGATTTCCCTATCCCTGGATTATTTTGATCTGGTTGTACGATGGCTACTGGTGTTTCACCATCGGGGAGGTCAGCACCGGCAATATCCACTAGGGTCTCTGCTGCCTCGAGAGGGGTTAAGCCGAATAATCCCAGTGCATTTGCAATGTCAGTATTTGCAGTGAGCCCCGCTGTAACATCCCGAATCAGGTCCTCACGCAAATTTGGGACCAGCACAAAGGGAGTCCGAATCTGCAAAGGACCCGTAAAATTCTTGCGCCTCGCAAAGTAACCATCTAATGCGAATAAGATTCTGTTTTGGATGATCCCCTTGTATCCAATCTCCCAAGATTGAGTAACGGTCGGCATGATTGGATCAATATCCTGAAGATCATTCAATTCTGGACCTGTATTTAGCGTGAGCGTGCTCAGGTTCAGAAGGCCCAGAGTTCCTGGACTGAATCCTTCAACTGGGGTCACCTCTGGACTCAATCCCTGTTTCAACAGGGAGAGGAGGGACGCAGGAATGTTCAAGCCTGACTCGGCAAGCAATCTTGCCAAATCATCATCTGGAATTGCTATCAATCCATCATACATCAATCCATATAGGATCCCCGTGTCAATCCCAACCGGAGTAGGCTCTCCCTCCCTTCCAGGAAGCATGCTAGAAGCGACCAGTGAGGTTGGAGCTCCCAATGCTAAATATTCAGGGTTCCTTGCAAAAGTGAAGCTGGATGCCCCCCCACGTGCACGTATGGTCAGGCCTCCAATGGAGGCCGCCACTATATCCAGCAAATAATCGGTGACCAGTATAGATGATATGCTACGGTTATAGGTGGCACGTAAACTTGATGATGAGGTCGGTTTCAGAACCAGAGCAACTCGCGGGGATATTTGGATGTCTGTATTAACATTGTTGAAATCCCCACGAAGTGCTAGAGTCAGTTCCAGTTTATTCAAAATTCTGGTGTTTGATTGCAGATATGCCCCATATTCAGTCAACCCGGCGGTGCTCTCGTTACGTCCTAATACGGTTCCTCTGGTATCGGGGCGATCAAGGCCAAGATCTACACCTGCAATCAACTGCTGCCGAGAGCCCATGGTCTGCTTGTACTGGGCCTGTATTGAAAACTCTTCCGAATATTCTTCCACTGGATCACCACCATACACATAGGAATCGCCCGAATTGATTGAATTCGTATAGGCCTGCACAAAAAGAGGTCCGCTGGTCAATCGAATCTGTGCATAGCTGGCGCGCATGTTCTTCGCTTGGATCGTTCCAATACCACTGAGCACTGCACCACTCAGGTCCCCAACCCCTGCACTCAGAGAAAGTGTGGTCTGACGGGTCATACGCCAGTCCACACTACTGGATAGCACCAGTTTACGGTTCTTGGTCTCGCGGGCCCCATCTACAAATAGCTGGACGGCATCCTCTGGGTCAGGGCAATCGCTAAACCTTTCCGCTTCCAGAAGAGCAGGATCACAGTCCTGAAGGGGAAAGTCCTCAGCAGTCGCATAACTTCCAATCAATTTCATCCCTAAATTTTTACCGAGTACCGTCGCAACACGGCCTTGTAAATTGAACATTGACCTCTGTCCTCCACTCACCAATATCGTTGTCCCTGGGTAATTAAACGCATCCTTTGAGAGATAATGGATCACACCCGAATCCACGCCCGGTCCGTAGAGGGCCGATCCAGGACCGCGAACCACCTCAATCCGCTCCGTATCAATCATCAGACTTGGCATGACATTATGCAGATTAACGCCAATGGATGCAACACCTGCTTTCCGGTAGTCGGTCAGGACATGGGTAGATCTGGAAAAGGCATTATTGAATCCGCGCAGTACAATCTCATAGCGATCCACTCCCGTTTGTACCATATCTAACCCGGTCACATTACGGAGCGACTTGGCTGTAGTCTGGGTGACATCCAATTGAATATCTCGTACCGGAATAACATCAATTGATGTAGGTGTACTCAACACCTTTTCATTTCGGCGTCCGGCGGTCACCTGAACCGGATCAAGATCTGCTCCTGGGATCAGTGCAACGTTCCAAACATAGTTTTCTCCCGCCATCACAACCACCGTGGATTCCTGAGCTGCAAAGCCTATGAAGCTAGCGCGCAGTCCATACGTCCCGGGATCAAGATCTGAAATCTCGAAGTCCCCTTCAACGTCAGTGGCACTACCGATAGAGGTTTCAGTGATCAGCACATTCGCTCCAACCAGCGGCTGACCTGTTTCAAGGTCAGTAACCTTTCCGGTAATCTTCCCTGACTGGCCCAGAACTGGCTCGGCAAGAACCAGAATCGCAACCCCCATCCACAGAAAATGAACAATATGATATCCAATTTTGGAGAGCATGAAATAAGAAAATTATTCTAACATATTCTATAGAATAGGGAAATATACCCCAAACTGGCACTTGCATCCTAATAGTTTCGTGAATAGGACAACGTCAAATCTTAATGGCATGCACTTGCCCATACCCATGGGTGTACAAGATAGCACATCTGAGCAATAGTCTCTCGTGTCCATGGATCTCATTCACACGATTATTCTTACCTACCACATGAATTTGATTCAATTGGGGTAGTCCTCCCCAAAGATTACTTGCATCCGAGACAAATTTTAAGGGAGAATCATCGTTCTCGCCAGGTTCACGGAAGGGCCGATTCATTAATTCCGACGCGGGATAAAAGAAAATCAACCTGTTTCGTGTGATGAATCGCACTGAAGAGATCTTGAACTTCTTCAGAGGAGATATGGGCCACAACGTCTTCCGAATCTAATACCATAGATAGGAAGCTTTTTCCTTCCTGCCAGCTTTGCATAGCAAGAGGTTGAACGAGATCATATGCCTCTTCACGTGACAGGCCACGGTCTATTAGCTTGAGCATCAACCGCTGGCTGTTGTATAGTCCATAGGTCCCGTCCAAGTTTTTCTGCATTCGATCGGGATAGATCACCAGATTTTGGAGAATATTCGTCATTCGAAGCAGTGCATAATGTACCACCGTGGTTGCATCGGGCAGAATTACACGTTCTACACTGGAGTGAGAAATATCCCGCTCATGCCATAAGGCAATATTTTCCATGGCTGCAACCATATATCCTCGTAACAACCGAGCACACCCCGTAATATTTTCGCTCCCGATGGGATTCCGCTTATGAGGCATGGCACTTGATCCTTTCTGTCCTTTTTGGAATGCCTCCTCTACCTCTCTAACCTCACTCCGTTGCAGATGACGGATTTCGATTGCTATTTTTTCAAGGCTGGCCCCGATCAGTGCAAGGACACTCATGTAATGGGCGTGACGGTCGCGCGGGATTACCTGCGTGGCGATCGGCTCTGGTTGAAGATCTAAGAGTTCGCAAGTGATTCGTTCCACCTCGGGAGGAGTATGTGCGAAGGTTCCCACTGCACCAGACAGCTTTCCCGTACGGACCTCCTCCATTGCGGCTCTGAATCGGCGAAGGTTCCGAGTCATTTCTGCATAATAGAGCGCGAGCTTTAATCCGAAGGTCGTAGGTTCGGCATGCACCCCATGGGTTCTGCCCATCATGAGCGTATGGCGATGGGCAAGTGCCCGGTCATGTAGAACCTGGAGCAAGGTGTCCATCGCCTCTGAAATGAGCCGATTCGCTTCCAACAAACGTACAGACCAAGCGGTATCAACTACATCAGAAGACGTCAGACCATAGTGTATCCATTTTTTTTCTGGCCCCAGCCCCTCGCTCACGGCACGAGTAAATGCAACGACATCATGCCGGGTAGACTTTTCAATCTGATGAATTCGATCCAAGTCAAAGGATGCATTTTTTTGAAGTACTTCAACTTCATTTTCGGGGATGACGCCAACTCTGGACCAGGCTTCACAAGCCGCCAATTCCACGTCCAACCACACTTCAAACTGGTGCTGCTCACTCCACAGGTTCTGCATCGCAGGATGCGTGTATCGCTGAATCATGTGTTCTTTGTCCTAATTTTTTGATTGGGGCATAGGATCAGAGACGGGGTTCGTTGAAATGAGTGAATCTCCGAACCATATGGATCATGATCATCGTTTCGTGCTGGTTTCATCATGCACTGGAAAGCATTCACAGCGAATCCCGTTTATCCTTCAAACGCATATACAATAATCTCCGGGCCCGGAAAATATGTGCCTTAACGGTTCCAAGGGGGAGGCCAAGTTCCTGAGCAATCTCCTCATATGATTTTTCTTCCTGATGTCGCATGACAATCACACGGTGATACTTGGGAGGAAGTGAATCTATCGCCTCTTGGATAATATTCTGACGCTGTCCCCCTTCAATCTCTTGATCTGGACGATAGGAAACATCAGCGATCTCGTGTCGAACCTCGCCATCCTTGATCAGAGTGGGCTTGTCCAATGAGATCGTAGCAAGCCTCCTCTTGCGTTTGTAGTCAATCGCATTATTGGATGCGATCTTGTAGAGCCAAGTTGAAAATGCATAACTGGTGGAATAGGTTTTCAGGGCTCTGAAGGCCTTGATGAACGCTTCCTGAACGAGATCTTCAATACCCTCTTCGTCCCCGATCGTACGTTTGATGTGTAATATCAGCCCCTTTTTATATTTTTCCACCAGCAACGTATAGGCTTGCTGATCTCCCCCCAGCGCACGGGAAACCAGTTCTCGATCCTTCTGACTGGACGCAGACCATCCGGTCACCGTCTGATCTTCAGGCATAACGTCGCTCGTTCATTCCCTCAGTTTGACGAGGTCTTTCTTTGTTTAGAGGGTTCATGATCTGGAGAGACAGGTAGCTCAAACGTCTCCTTGTATGTACTCATAACAATGCTGGTAGTTGTGCCCGTCACTCCAGGCCAAGATTGGATGCTGGCAAGCAACCGTTCTAAACTCGTTGTGTCATAGGTCCTGATCTTCAGAATATGCGAACCCTCCCCTGTGATTGAGTGCATCTCAAGCACCTCGGTACATCCACATACATGCTCAGTCAGCGATTGATAATTGGTTGATGCGTCCATTGACACAAGGATGAAAGCGGTGATATCAAACCCCAATTCTTTGGCATTCACGGTTGCTTGATAGCCAGTGAGGAACCCACTCTCTTCTAACTTACGCATGCGGTCACTTACGCTAGTCATGCTTAGTCCAACACGGGCTGCAATATCAATGTGTTTCATCCGTCCCGAAGACTGCAATAGATTCAGAATTCGAGCGTCAATTTCGTCAATTTTTTTGCTAAACATATTTTACTCGTCAACATGGCAATAATTACATAGTAGACCGTCACATCCATTGGATACCATCATGAGTAAAGCGATAACTGTGGAACTAACAGATGGTGACGCTTTCCAGATAACTACACTCTTCAATGGGAAAATGTTCGCCAATAAACACCTCCTACTGATTACATACATATTTATTCAATTGATTCATCGTCAATGCTTGCTGTATCCGTCCCGAACACCAGCCCTATCTGTTCTGAGGGCTACCCATTTCCTGCTTTCAAGACGAACTGAAACAATCTCATTGACTCCAGATGCAACACTTCCCGATCTACTTGTAGTTAGCAGTACTGTCCAGAACCTGTCAACGAGAGTAAAATCATGCCACTTAGTTTACCCACATGATCCGCCAACGAAACTTGGATGTCAGGCCCCCCGTGTCGGCATCAAGGAGGTTGATTCCTATTTGGGAGCCCCCAAGGGCTTATCTAAAAACAGCGTTATCTCCGATTGTTTCCTATTAAGTCGTAGCTCATTTGCAGATTGATTCAGAATTCGCTGTCTTTGCTCTAGCCCTCAAATCTGATTATTCCTCAACATACACGCACATAGTTCCCGTTTGTACTTTGTCCCAAAAGGTGAGTTTTTGATTTTCGTTCTATTCCACCATTGATATTGAATGCTTCCTTTGACTGATAATTTAGCCGATCATCAATCGTCTTCTGAACAGTGAAAATCAGATGAATCGAACGAGTTGGATTCGTTATAGTATTCCGAATTTTTCCACACCTTTGTATCTTCACAGATTCAAACTTCGCATGCATTAGGCCAATTCGTAACTATTGATCAAGCAGAGGCAAAGTTAACCCGGAGCCGTACGTTACTCATTTGGTACTGCAGACTTTTGCCACTCATGCTCATGAAAAGCAGAAGGGATCATGGTACAATCAACCACTCATCCTTAACTAAATCATATTTGACTACTGATGACGAAAACGGAGGACCTACGATCTTCGTACAACCTCCCAAAATGTTAATACGTCTTAATTTGCTCCATATCGGGCCCATAGCTCAGTCGGTTAGAGCTGCGGACTCATAATCCGTCGGTCGGGGGTTCAAGTCCCTCTGGGCCCACACAATACTTTTATGAAAAGCCTAACAGTTGCCCTCCTTGGTATACCAAAAGTGAAGCCAAGTAGGCCAGTGTGGTCATGTAGAGCCACATGACTGCCGGCCACTTCCATGAATTGGTTTCTCGGCGAGCGATTGCCAGTGTGCTCATGCACTGAAGTGCGAATACAAAGAATACCAAGAGACTAATTGCGACCAGCGGCGTAAATACCTGGCGTCCATCTGGATAGCGATCAGACTTCAATGCATCACGTAGCGCCACTCCCTCTTCTGCATCCTCCACACTATAAATGATTCCGAGCGTAGAGATGATCACTTCACGTGCTGCAAAAGCACTTACAAGTCCTGCACTGATTTTCCAATCAAAGCCCAGTGGTTGCATGACCGGTTCCAAAAATTGACCTAAATACCCAATCGCACTTCCTCTTAACTGAGCCGATTGCAAAGCTGTATTTACGCTATCCATCACAGCTGCATATTCGTTTTCGGCCTGTTTCACGATAAGCTGGGCACGCACTAGTATAGAATCTGTACTCGCGATTGAGTCAGATAAAGTAGACAAATTGATTCCCGTCTCTGGAAAGAGTGCCTGTGCTTCATCATATCTTGCTTCGCGCTCTTGTGCAGCCTTCGTCTCAATCCGTTCTGCTTCCAAACTTGAGTCAGTGGTCGGGTAACTTGCCAAGAACCAGAGAATGATACTACAGGCAAAGATTATTCGTCCTGCTCGAACTGCAAACACCTTCGTACGCTGGATCATGCGCCAAAATATTTGTCGCAATCTCGGTCGTCGATACGGAGGAAGTTCCATAACAAAGTAGCTCTCCGGGCCTTTGAACACAAATCGTTTCAGAATCGCCGCAGCTACAAATGCCATTCCAGTACCCATCAAGTACATCGAAAACATTGCTAACCCCTGATAACCGAATACCCCCATGAGTGTCCCTGCGGGGATGAAGGCCGCAATGAAAAGGGTGTAGACTGGAAGACGGGCCGAACAACTCATTAGTGGGGCAACCATGATCGTAATTAGACGGTCTCGTTCATTATCCAGAGTTCGGGCTGCCATGATTCCTGGAATCGCACAGGCATAAGAGCTAAGGAGCGGCAGAACAGATCCTCCACTGAGTCCAACTCGCTTCATGATACGATCCATGATAAACGCACTGCGTGCCATGTATCCAGAATCTTCCATGAGACCCAGAAAGAAAAAGAGGAGAAGAATTTGGGGAAAGAAGACAATAATATTCCCCACTCCGGTGATCACTCCATCCGTTAGGAGATCGGTGACCCATCCAGAGGGGAATAGGGAACGGATTCCTGATGAGAATGCGGAAACTCCGTACTCAATCAGATCCATGGCGGGCGTTGCCCATGAGAATACCGCCTGAAAAATTCCAACCAACATCACCAGAAAGAGAAGCGGCCCCATAATTTGATGAGTAAGAACCGCATCAATCCGATCACTCAGCGTAGCAGGATCCTTCACTCTACGCACCGCTTTATGGACAATTGGTCCAAGCCAAGCATACCTGCCACTAACCTCTGCATGCCTGAACGCAACACCTCGCGAGGAGAACTCTTCTCGCAACGCTTCAATGTTCTTCACAAATTCGGGTGCCTCTTGACGCCATACATCTAATGCCTGATCTTCTGCCAATGCGCGCAAGACCTCCATCTTGATGTGGTCCGGCTGCACCTTTGGATCTTCTTTGGTGAGTTGTACGGATAGGTCTGGAATTTTTGCTTCCACCGCTTCTATGAGTTTCCATCGGTAGCATGGGACCGGATTCGGGGGCTCCAGGATCAGTTTTTTGAGCTCATCAACCCCCTTGCCCTCTGAGGCGACAATTGGGATCACAGGTAGTCCAAGTTCCCTCTCCAGTACAGATACATCTATATCCAACCCATTCTCTTGCGCTGTATCCATCATATTTAGAGCAAGAATCAACGGTAGTCCAAGATCAATGATCTGACTGGTGACAAAAAGGTTACGCTCTAGATTGCCGGCATCCACAACAGAAACAACAAGATCTGGCATCGTCCCTCTCCGCCCCACCAGAACTTCGTAAGCAATCTGTTCATCCAAAGACCTAGGAGTCAGACTGTAGGTGCCAGGAAGGTCAACGACCTCAATGTGTGGTGCACCCGAGAGCGTTCCTGCTTTTCGCTCAACCGTTACTCCAGGAAAATTTGCTACACGCTGACGCTGGCCCGTGAGGCGATTAAAGAGCGTGGTCTTGCCTACATTGGGGTTCCCTGCGAGTACGACACTGATGGAAGATGGAGAGACCATGTCCAATTCAATGTCTCGTTCCTAACATTTGGCAATGCGTATTTGGGCCGCCTCTGCCTTACGGATGGATAGATGATATCCACCAACTTTCAAATCCATCGGATCTCCGAACGGGGCAAGACGAACAACCTGCACCTCTGAACCTGGGAGCATACCCATCTCCATCAAGCGATTGGTAGCCCCGCTGGACTCAAACCCAATAATCTTCCCTGATTCTCCAGGCCTTAAATCCTGAACCGTCATGAATTTGATGGGACTGCCAAGATATCTACAGCCATATCGCGGCGCAACCCAATCCGACATCCCTCTATGCGAACAATGAGTTTTTCAGAGTTTCTGATCAACTCAATATGGGCTCCCTCTCGTAAGCCAAGATCACGCAGACGATCCTGTGCACACCCACAGACCGAGTGAATCTCGAGCGGACACCCGTTACAAAAAGCCGTTAGTGGTGCCGGAGCTTTCATCATTGATTGAAAAATTTAAGCAAGTAAACTTATTTGGACTGAATATAAATAAGGAGGGTTCATATGGTTCCCAAGATGACATTCAAGAGTTCAATTTGATTTTTTATGTGAGATTGTTCCAGTCAATCTTAAATACTAATTATCCACGTTTCGCGCCGTAACTTTGCGTGTTGATCAACTCTCTAATTCATGCGTCTGTCAAAATTTTTTGGTGAAACCCTCCGGGAAGCTCCAAGTGAGTCCGATTCCGCCTCCAGTCAAATGCTTGTGCGGGCTGGATATGTGAGACAACTAGCTGCGGGGCTATACTCTTATTTACCTCTGGCCTACCGATCCTTACGCAAGATTGAACAAATTCTCCGCGAAGAAATGGATGCCATCAACGGGCAGGAAATGTGTATGCCCATCGTGCATCCTGCTGAAATTTGGCAAAAGTCTGGTCGCTGGTATGAAATTGGGGACGAGATGGGACGCTTTCAAGACCGCAAAGGACGGGATCTGGTGTTAGCAATGACCCATGAAGAGGTGGTCGCGCATCTTTGTACATCTGAGATTCGCTCCTATCGTCAATTACCGCAGATGGTTTACCATCTGCAATCCAAATTTCGGGATGAACCCCGAGCCAGAGGCGGACTTATTCGTGTACGTGAGTTTGTCATGAAGGACTCCTACTCGCTTGACCGAAACGATGAAGGACTACAGACCCAGTATGAGGCGCACTACAATGCCTACCACCGCATTGGTGCACGGCTTGGCCTAGATCTAGTTGCTGTGCAGAGCGATCCAGGAATGATGGGAGGCAAGGTAGCGCATGAATTCATGTATATCACCCCCATCGGAGAGGATTCTCTGGCGATTTGCGAGGAGACTGGCTATGCCTCAAATCTGGATGTTGCGAATTTTCAGAAGATCCCTGAACCTGCCGATGAGTTGGCGCCTCTGACCCGTGTTCATACGCCGGGACAGTCTACCATTGCCAAGGTGGCCAATTATTGCGGCGTCAGTACCCGCCAGACAGGCAAGATGGTTTTCTATATGGGGGATTTTGGAGAGGATACTCCACCCAAACTCATCGCTGCCTGTGTTCGAGGTGACATGGAAATCAATGAACTTCAACTCCGCTATGCAATCAAAGCACAGGCACTACGTCCCGCAGAATCAGAGGAGATCCTCGCAGCTGGATGTGTACCGGGCTATGCCTCGCTGCGTGACCTCAATCCCGACAAAGTAATCCGAGTCGCAGACGATCTGATCCCTGACTCAATGAACCTTGTCGTTGGGGCCAATGAACACGACTGGCATTATACCGGTGCTAATTATGGGCGGGATTTTACTGCGGATGTAATTGCCCCAATCGCTCTGGCCTATGAAGGTGCTCCAGATCCACTTGGCGGCAAACCATTACGACTGGTTCGAGGCATTGAGGTTGGGAATATATTTCAGTTAGGGACCCGGTACAGTTCTGCTATGGGAGCAACCTATACGGATGAGCATGGGGTGGAGCTTCCCATCGTCATGGGATCGTATGGGATTGGGGTTGGCCGTGCATTCGCCTGTGTCGCGGAAGAGTACAGCGATGAGTATGGTATGGATCTGCCGATTTCCGTTGCCCCATTCCAGGTGATTTTAGTCTCTCTTGGCCGTGCTGGGCAGGTGAAAGAGGCTGCTGATTCCCTCTACCAAGCGTTACTAGATTCAGGTATTGAGGTCCTCTATGATGATCGCGCGGTGAGTCCCGGTGTGAAGTTCGCCGATGCAGACCTCCGTGGCATTCCGCTTCGGTGTACCGTCAGCACCCGTTCAATGGATCGCGGAGGGGTAGAATTTGGTCGGAGACAAAGCAAGAATCCTGTCATCCTGTCACTGAACGATGCGACTTCCCAGATTCTGGAGGGGATCGCTGAATGTTTCAGTGAACTGAATCAGCGACTGGACAAACTACCCACTTGGGCATCTCGTCCAAAATCATGATGAGGCGATGCAAGGGCAGAGCCAGCGAATACCAGACAAAAAAAATGCATGCATGGCATCAATGAGTTGGACCATCAAGTTGAATCCTGTGGGGTTGAATTAGACGGTAAAAGGATCATATCCATATGAAGATCCTTTTAGCCTCCCATAGTATATGAAAATTAAGTAACCGGTACGTTCAAAGTTAAACGATCTCTCGATCTGAGGAGCAGAAATTATGAGACGAGTCCGAACTGAATCATGCACCCATATTTGGAGTTCGCTCCTCTTGAATTTGAGAAAGGAACGCATCTATCGTCATTCTGCCAAGATCTGCCCCTGAGCGGGCACGTACCGAAATCGTGTTTTCTTCAGCTTCCTGGGCACCCAACACCAACATATAGGGTACTTTAAGCAGTTCAGCTTCCCGAATCTTATATCCAATCTTTTCATTTCGGACATCTAATGAGGTACGTAGACCTTCCTCCCGAAGCATAGTATTCACTTCACCGGCATAGCTGGCAGATCGGTCCGAAATAGATAAGACCCGAACTTGCTCTGGCGAAAGCCAAAATGGAAATACCCCCGCACAGTGCTCAATCAAAACTCCAATGAACCGCTCAAGTGAACCAAACGGGGCCCGGTGAATCATGGCAGGGCGATGGCGCTCATCGTCTGCTCCGGTGAACCAGAGGTCAAAACGTTCGGGTAAGTTGTAATCAAGTTGAACTGTTCCTAACTGCCACTTTCGACCGAGCGCATCACGAACCATAAAATCTACTTTGGGCCCATAGAATGCCGCCTCCCCAAGTTCCTCATGCACTTCAAGATCCATATCGTGAACTACTTTGCGCATGGAGTTCTCGGCTGCCTCCCAATTTTCTTCCGTACCAGTATACTTCTTATGGTTCGCGGGATCGCGGAGCGATAACTGTACACTGAAATCCTTAAAGTCTAACGCGGCCAGAACTTGAAGCGCCAGATCAACGGCATCCTGAATTTCCTGCTCTACCTGATCATGACGACAAAATACATGTGCATCATCAACACAAAATCCTCGAACACGTGTCAGTCCACCGAGCTCCCCCGTCTGCTCATACCGGTACACCTGCCCAAATTCAGCCAACTTTACAGGTAAGTCTCTGTAACTGCGCCGCTTATGTGCATAGATCTGGATATGATGTGGGCAGTTCATGGGCTTGAGCAAATAGCCATCGGGCCCATGTGTACTCATCGGTGGGAATTGACTTTCGCTATAATACGGGTAATGGCCGCTTGTCCGATAGAGATCGAGATGCCCTATGTGGGGAGTGATGACTGGCTCATAGCCGCGCCGGATTTGCTCATCACGAAGGAATTCTACCAACGTTTCCCGAAGGATTGCACCCGCAGGAAGCCAGAGCGGAAGGCCCGGTCCAACCTTTTCGCTGAACATGAACAGCTCTAGCTTTTTTCCAAGGACACGATGATCCCGGGCACGAGCCTGTTCCAGCCGTTCCAAATACGCATCCAACTGAGTTCGGTTTTTCCATGCCGTACCATAGATGCGAGTAAGCTGTGCACGGGTAGCATCCCCACGCCAATATGCTCCCGCAATGGATAAAAGCTTAATGCCATTAGGCTTGAGGTATCCTGTATGGGGAACATGCGGCCCCCGGCATAGATCTATGAACGAGTCCTGCTGATATACGGTGAGACGTGTCTGTCCATTCTCAGCACTCAATTCCTCAATCAACTCAATTTTATATGGATTGTCCTCAAAGAGGAGACGAGCTTCTTGAACAGTCACCTCACGAATCTCAAATCGGTGACGCTCCTTGATGATTGCCCGCATCCGGTCTTCAATCCATATCAGATCATCCTCATGCGGTTGCTGCGACATTTCAAAGTCGTAGTAGAAACGATCTTCAATGGGGGGACCAATGGTTGGCTTGGCATCAGGGAAACGCTCCAAGACTGCTTGGGCCATGATATGTGCGGCCGAATGACGTATCTTGTAGAGGGACGAATCATATCCCTCCGGTATATGGGTTTCAGCGTGCTCCAAGAGCTCCTCAATCATGCCTGAGAAAAATTTTTGGCCAACAGAGGGACACGCGTATATAGGTAATGTGTTCCCCGAAGATGACAGCTAACGATCTGCAATACCGGTTGGATCGCATGGGGGATCCGGTGCGGGCATCTCATTGTCAGCGCTTCTTCAAGACCGGTCCTGGAGAATACGGCGAAGGAGATCTCTTTCGAGGCATCCCCGTCCCTGAACTCCGAAACTTAGCCAAGCACTGGAAAGAGGTTCCACTAGAAGAGATGGTTCAGTTGCTCCAGTCCCCCTATCATGAGGACCGATTTACTGCACTCTGCCTCCTTGTTCATGCCTTCCAACATGGTCAGCAAATCCTGGTGTACCATACCTACTTGGAATCTATCCCCTTCATTAACAACTGGGATTTAGTTGACACCAGTTGCCACAAAATCCTGGGCCCCTATCTATTTGAGCGCCCACGAACAATATTGTACTCTCTTGCTGAAAGTAAAAACCTTTGGGAACGACGCATTGCGATCATATCCACCTATTACTTCATCAAACGAGATCAGTACACAGATACTTTGGCCCTGTCTGATTTGCTGGCGAGCGATCCAGAGGATTTGATCCATAAAGCTTGTGGCTGGATGCTTCGCGAAACCGGGAAGCGCGACGAATCTGTATTGACTGAATTCCTTAATCACCCCAGCACCACTCTCCCGAGAACTGCACTCAGGTACGCAATTGAACGTCTTCCGGCACCAGTCAGAAAATACTACTTGCAGGCACCCATGAAAGCTGCCATCCCGATCAGGTTACCTCCCTGGCGAATATACCGATATGTGATGGACGCAGCAAGACAACTTCGTGAGAAGGTCATCTCAACGCCAGTCCTCCCATCGGAAATTCTTGGGAATGCAAGTGGAGCCAAGGTATTCCTGAAACTTGAAAATCTGCAATACACCGGATCATTTAAGTATAGGGGAGCACTGAACAAGATTCTGTCCCTTGGCAATTCTTTTCCTTCACTTGTAGTGGCATCCACAGGAAATCATGGCCTTGCCACCTCCATGATTCTAAAAGACTACGGGCTGGATGGGACGATCTATATTCCCACAACAGCAGACAAGCAAAAAGTTGAATCGCTTCGGAAGTTAGGTTCTAAACTGGAATTCCATGGAGAGGATGGTATAGATGCCGAATATGAGGCCCGGCGAGTAGCTGATCAAAACGGACAGGTATTCATTTCTCCATACAATGATTGGCAGATCATCGCAGGACAGGGGACCATTGGCATTGAATTATTGGAACAGGTCGGACCACTTGACTATGTATTTGCCTCCGTAGGGGGTGGCGGACTTATTAGCGGGATTGCTCTTGCCCTAAAAACTCATCTCCCCGCGGTGAAGATCATCGGCTGTTCGCCAGAGAGGTCTAATGTAATGCACGAATCAGTGAAAATCGGACGCATCATTGAACAACCCCTACAATCAACACTCTCCGATGGAACTGCCGGAGGAATTGAATCGGATACATTGACCCTCTCGCTATGCACGGATCTTGTAGATGACTGGATGACAGCAACCGAAGAGGAAATCGCTGGTGCGATGCGACTCATTTATCAGGAACATGATCACAAAATTGAGGGTGCGGCAGCCGTTACCGTTGCCTGTTTTTTACGATACGAAAAAGAGCTGGTCGATCAGCGAGTCGCATTGGTAATCTGCGGCGGGAATATATCCGATGACAAGTTTGATGCAGTGCTTTCAGAGTCGTAGATCCAAATTGGATGCAGACCAAGATGTCCTTTCTCCTCTATGCAGTCACAGAAGTATTTAGGCGTTGGAATTCGTCTCCCTAACTCTCCATTCGCAGAGAGATTGGCCCCTCAGCCCACCCTGACATAAGAAATATTCGGCAGCAGATTACTGCATCCATCTTTCTGACAATGACCGAACCAACTCGCCTATGGTTCACGGTTGCAGGTGAAGCTATACCTCAGTCTCTACCGTCCGCTGGAGGGCTGCTGCAGCATTGACCACTCGGCCGATCAGGGGAGTATCAGAAACCTCTGTTCCTGTTTCATGCAAGATCAAATAGGCCTGATCAGTTGTAAGTCCGGGGTTCATGGAACGCATGATCCCTATTAATCCAGATACGACGGGCGTGGCCATAGACGTACCACTCATTGATTTATATGAACTCTCAGGGAACGTGGAGTAAAGATCTACTCCTGGTGCAGCTAATGGACGGGAGAGACTTTTGACCGTATTTGAGAACTTTGCCTTGGAAAGATTCTGATCTACGGCGGCCACTGCAACCACACCCTCTATATTTGACGGGAAGTGGTCTAGAGCATCTTCATTGGCATTGCCCGCGGATGCAACCACAATCACATCTCGGTCTAACGCATACTCTACAGCATTCAATACAACCCTCGGGGGCACCGTGGATTTGCTACCTAACGACATCGAAACCACATCGGCCTCGGCCTGAGTAGCATCAATGATTGCCTGAGCAATCTGCTCCAAAGAGCCCTGCCCTGTCCCAGAGAGCGCCTGAAATCCAAGTACTTCAATAAAGCGTCCCTCCCAATTTAAGGAAGCAATCCCGAGGCGGTTATTGGTCGTTGCTCCGGCAATCCCAGCACAGTGTGTCCCATGACCATGGACATCGTCCTGTACTCCCTCTGCATAAACGGCCTCTAGATCTTCATGATCTGATTCCACTCCCGTATCCAGAATTGCGACGCGCGCCTTACGAACCGGATGAGTATTCTCCAAGAGAGCAAGAGCATCATGTGCCTGAACTGCATCAAGCGCCCACTGTACCCCTACATATGGATCATTCTCAATCACATTCATCGGGGATTCGGTCAACTCCCCCTCAGATGAAGGAAGGGAAAGACTCACCTCAAGGTTGAGCTCCACATGATCCACATTCTCTGAATCGGCACGAAGTGCATCCATGATCGCCGGTACCTGACGCGAAGAGACATGAACCAGATAGACCTGAGCCAAGTCAATATCGTCCGCCAGGGTAACCGTTGGAAATGCACGCTCCCATGCATGTGCATAGCGCCTCAAGATCCCTTCCACTTCAACAACTGAATCATCTGGGCCCAACTCAACCAGAATTGATTGGGTTTTCAGTTGCCAAATGGATTGTACTATATATCGGGCACCGAAAAGAAATCCCGATAGTATCAGCGAAGCTATTCCCAGAATCACAAAGGGGCGTGCACTGTCAGCCAATTTTCTGATCCCCATGTAGGTTGCAGCCATAAGCAGACTGATCCCGCTATCTCGAAACAATTCAATTCCAACCTGTATTGGCCCACCTCCAGACCATACCCGGGCAATCACAGCAGCAATTACCAGAGCAAAGCCAGCCAGAATTGGCCACGAACCATTACTTTTGTTTCCAATGCCAATTGCAATTAAAAGGAGTGCAATTGCCGTAACTATGGTGATAATATCCATGAAATCGTGGGGGGATCGTCTCTGTTCATTACGTTCGGGAGTACACCTGGTTGCATTGAGCACTATATTTGGACTCAATTCTCACTACATACATGTCGTATATTCTTGCCCTTGATCAGGGAACCACCAGCTCCCGAGCGATTATTTTTGATTCTGAAGGGTCAATCGTTGGAGTGGCCCAGAAGGAGTTTGTTCAGATTTATCCGCAATCCGGCTGGGTTGAGCATAATCCAAATGATCTCTGGGAGTCACAATGTTCTGTTGCCACCGAGGTCCTACACAAGTGCGGCTTACTCCCCCAAGATATCAAGGCCATGGGGATTGCCAACCAACGAGAAACGGTTGTATTGTGGGATCGGAACAGCGGTGATCCTATCCACAACGCAGTTGTTTGGCAGGATCGTCGCACCGCTGAAACGTGTGATGAACTCCGCTCGGCAGGGCATGAGCAGTTATTCCAAGAGCGCACGGGGCTGTTGCTGGATCCGTATTTCTCTGGTACGAAGATCAAGTGGCTTCTGGATCATTCTCCCGATGCGCGAGCCATGGCTACATCTGGGCGTTTGTGTGCTGGCACCGTAGATGCGTGGTTGATCTGGAAGCTAACTAATGGCCGCCATCACTGCACCGATGCTTCAAATGCAAGTCGAACCTTGCTTTACAACCTCCACACCCATGAATGGGATACTAATCTCTGTTCAATCTTGAACATTCCTCCGGAGATCCTTCCTTCCATCCTCCCTTCCAGCGGATTCTTTGGAGAGACCACTCTACTAGGACACTCTATTCCTATTTTTGGAGTCGCAGGTGACCAACAGGCTGCCCTCTTTGGTCAGGTATGTACAAAACCCGGGATGATAAAAAATACCTATGGAACGGGTTGCTTTTTACTTATGAATACGGGGACCGATGCAGTTTCCTCAACGAATCGCCTCTTAACCACCGTGGCATGGCAATTGGAAGGCCAAACGCAGTATGCACTGGAGGGGAGTGTTTTTGTTGCTGGTGCAGTCGTTCAATGGCTTCGGGACAGGTTAGGTCTCATTCGCACCTCAGAAGAGGTTGAAACGCTTGCCTCCCAGGTTGACGATAGTGGCGGAGTCACAATTGTCCCGGCCTTCACGGGATTAGGGGCGCCCCACTGGGATCCCTACGCGCGTGGGATGATCACAGGGTTGACTCGCGGGAGCGGTGCTGCACATATTGCCAGAGCAGCACTTGAGAGTATTGCCTTCCAAAGCACAGAGGTGATTCAAGCTATGCAGGCGGATGCAAACATAGATCTAGAGGAAATGCGTGTTGATGGAGGTGCAACTGCGAATAATCTACTCATGCAGTTTCAGGCCGATCTTCTGGGTATCCCTGTGGTTCGACCGATCATACGTGAAACTACAGCCCTTGGAGTTGCCTATCTTGCGGGCATTGGTGTGGGACAATGGTCGGATTTAAGCGAAATCGGCAAATTCTGGCAAATGGATCGAACCTTTGAACCCCAAATGGTACGATCAACCGCTTCAGATCTGATGGCTAGATGGGCTGAAGCGGTTGAACGTACAAAGACTTGACTCCCGTGATTTCGGGGTAAGACGAACCAAATTATGAGCCCTTTTCTTGGTGAATTTATCGGAACTTCGATGCTCCTCCTTCTTGGAAATGCAGTCGTTGCAAACGTTGTCCTCAAAAAAACGAAGGGACACGATGCAGGCTGGATTGCAATAAACCTTGGCTGGGGGGTTGCAGTCTTTGTGTCTGTATTTATCGTGGCCAAGTACAGCGGCGCACATATCAATCCAGCAGTAACTCTGGGACTCGCTCTTGCAGGCAAATTTGAGTGGGGAAGCGTTCCAATGTATCTCGTAGCCCAATTTTTGGGGAGCACATTGGGTGCATTTCTGGTATGGATCATCTACAAAGATCACTTTGATGCAACGGATGATCCAGATCTGAAGCGAGCGGTATTCTGCACTGCTCCCGCCATCCGTAACCAGACTTCCAACCTCCTGAGTGAAATTATTGCTACGTTTGTTTTGGTGTTTGCTGTGCTCTACATGGTCGAACCTGAAATTGGTCTGGGCGCATTGGATGCAGCCCCTGTCGGGATCATTGTGTTGGCAATCGGGCTGACGCTGGGGGGCACCACGGGCTATGCAATTAATCCTGCTCGTGATCTTAGCCCACGGATCGTTCACGCACTGGCCCCGATCAAGAATAAAGGCGGCAACGATTGGAGGTATGCCTGGATTCCAGTTCTGGGGCCGATCATCGGTGGGTTGGTCGCAGGTGCGGCCTTCCTGCTGATTGGAAATTAGTCCCTCAATCGCGCCATTCCGGGCAATCTCAGTCGACTACTCTCGTGAGGTTTTCATGGATTCAGCCTCCGAGGCGGGACTTATAAACAAGGAGTACAGAACATGTCTCAATGAAACTAACTTACAGTCAAAAATGAATCCGTCGGCGAGAAAATTTCCCTGATCAATCTGAAATGAACCACCCAAGAGGCATGGCATCCGATCTCACGCACACTAAGCCCCGCAAGAGATATGCAAACAAAAAATGGGGATTATGTCTACAAAGTAACAACTACTCTTTAAATTGAGGTTTTTTCTATCTAAGAGCGGTTGATCTGAATACAGTTCGGTTGCCCCCTACTAGCACTCTGAAGAGCAAGCGAAAAAATCAAGCATAGATTAGAACTAAGTAATACTGCTCAGTTGTAACACACCCGTAAGACCAGAATGTCCTGACTGGATTCGGCACCCGGAAACTGTGGACGAATACACATGACTTGCAAGGGTTGAACGCCAGGAATCGGGCTTAATGTACTTTCCAGATTAGAGATCCCACGCTCAAGATTATCTATGGAATCAATGAGTGCTTGCTGATCGCCCTCAATCTTTGTAATCTCAGCCCGAATTCTATCGCAGAACTCTCCAACGGAAAGCCGGACTTTCTCAGTTAACCTCTGGATCTCTTCATCAAGTCTGAGTTCGAGATTATTAATCTCCAGCCTTAGTTTTTCTTCAAGTCGATCAATTCGTCTTCGTAGCACGAAATGTATCCACCAGACGGAGATGGAAAAGGTAACGACCAGAATCACAGAAAAAATCAAGAAGGGATGTTGAACGATCATCGTCTAAATACTGGAATTTAACTTAGCGGGATTGACACTTAAGACTTGGGAGGCAACGATATTAAGTATATCTCGTGAGGCGATAACGTGCGTACGCATGGAAAGAGAAGAGGATCCATTTTTGAGTTCGTATCACAGAAAAGACTCTATCTCTTTACTACTACTTCTCGTTGGTTCAATGGGAGGACTGTAAGGATGCAACCACATTATATAAATCTACCGCTTATGAATTACCGCCTGAGAGACACGTTCTTGTGCCGTGCTCAACACGATCCAATAGACCCCACCGGGCAATAGGTGCTCCTTGGAGGGTATTGTCAAGGTATGCCGTCCGGCTTGCCGGGACGCACTCTTAATAAGTGTGCTGACACTGCGTCCAATTGAGTCATACATCTCCAAGGTAATCTCTCCCGTTCTCGGTAGTGCATATTCGACTTGTATCTGATCGGCAAACACCGTAGGATAAGCCATGATGCTCATTGGTGTCAGGATGGGCTCTCGCCCCAGCGCGGTGGCGATTGGCGACCGTACAAGATTACTTGGCGCACTCTCAACGGAATTGTGACTAATGGATTGCACAAAATACCACTGCCTGCCCATGTCGGGGCTTGCCGGATCCTTGAAATGAGTCTCGCCGGTAAGGGCAATTAAATTTCTTGCATCCTGTGCAGCCATCGTGGCATCGGGCGCAGAGTCACTGGTGACACGATAAATTGCGTACCGACCGGAGGCACCTTGGACCTCGTCCCAATTGAGCATGACCTCTGATCCCTCTGCGGAAGCGGTCAGGTTGAAAGGAGCCGGAGGTTGTGTCTGATCCTTCCAATCCATAGAAGGAGTGAGAGCAGGATACTTGTAGAGACCAGCCCGCATGGTCTCAGCAAACCCACGAGAACGCCGCGGAGCCAGATGAGAGGCACGAAAGAATACACTGCCTTGAATGAGCGAGCGGTCTCGATTAAAAGTCACTTGATTCGGGACTTCAGATGCACTGAATCTTTGACGACCGCCGTCAGCCTTATATAGAGCATGACCAATATACAGATGCAGTCCCCTGATCTGCTGCGCCCACCATGGTGCAAGCGTTGCATAGTCCTGTTGCCCACCGAACGGCCAATAAAGTTGAGGAACAAGATAATCCACCGTTTGGGATTGAATCCACGCCGTCGCATCTGCAAAGATGGTCTCATAAGCGTTCAGACCTACAATCCCAGAAGGAACACCACTTTTCCAAATCCCAAATGGACTGATGCCCCATTTTAATTCTGGGTTGAAATTACTTAAGCTATCGGAGATTTGGGCAACCAGAAGATTAACATTGTCCCTGCGCCAGGCTTGAATACTTGAAAATCCACGATTCTGCGTTTGGAAGGTTTCAATATCCTGTTGAGAGATGTGATTTGGAGGATATGGATAGAAATAATCATCCATATGGATTCCGTCTACATCATAGCGGCGTGCAATATCCATCACGATCCGAGACACGTAATCGCGTACTTCCTCTCGACCTGGATCAAGCCACGTAAACGGCCCCGCTTTGAAGGTCCAGTCTGGATGGGTCTTGGTTACATGACTATCTGTAACCCGATAAGATGCATTGTCATTGTGGGCTCTATATGGATTGATCCACGCATGCAGTTCCATGCCTCGGCGATGCGCCTCTTGAATGACATATGTCAGCGGATCGTATGTCGGTGCCCGCCCCTGTTGACCTGTTAGGTAGTAGGACCAAGGCTCATAACTAGATGCATACATCGCATCCCCTGAAGATCGTACCTGAAAAAAGAGGGCATTGATTCCAGCATCTTGTAGGTAATTCAAAAGTTGGTCCATACGAGCCTTCTGTGTCGCTTCGTCGTTTGTCGCAGGCCAGTCTAGCCGACTGACGGTTGCAATCCAAGCCCCTCGGAATTCATGCTTTGGAGGCTGCATATCCTGTGCTCTGAGACTTTCAGAGGGAACCATACTCGCAAAAAGTAAGACAGACATCAGAAGAAGCTGGATCCTGAATCTCATATAATGAGGCCTATGCAGACCAATTCTATGGAAGGGGAATTTTCCCGGTCTCAACTTATACAGAGCCACCTCTTCCTGATATCTCTCATCTTTCATGGAGTCAACTGAACCGATTCATAAGATCTACTTTCCTTTTATTGAACACCAGCCGACACTAAGAGATTCAGCAAGAGACTAGACGGGGTGAGCGTAGAACGAAGGGGGAGTGAAGAGAATTTTTGAAGATTCAACATAGTGCATTCCTTAAAAAATTCCCGAAGCCGAGAGTGTTTTGATGACTTCAGCATCTGCTACTTTCCAATTTTCTTTCACTCTGGAGATCGCATCCTGATAAGCCTCCATATCTCCACTCATTTTTGCCGCGGTAGACAATCCCAATAGGGATCGAGTTCTTCCGGGGGCTCTTGCCAAGGATGCCTCAAATGCTCGCATGGCCTCTTCATGATTATTAGCCATGAGGTAGAACTCTCCTAGATGCTCATGTGTCGGCTTGGCAGGCATGGGAGGACCATAATCCAATGGCCTTCCAGCATCAATCTGAGCTGCCATGATCAGAAGCTCAATTGCTCCCGCTAGGTTACCCTCCAGGTTCAAGAGGCCGGCTTTCAATTGATGCTGCAGCAATTGGCCTACTTCCTCTGCATCCTCTAAATCCATGAGTGCCATGAGTGCCTGTCTTGCTCCCTCTTCGTCCTTGTTTGCCAGTGCTGCTTTCCCCATGATGAAATATAGGTTGGCTCGGCTAAGAGGACTGAGGTCTACGGCATCAAACTCCAAATCTGCGTACTCAGAATTCCATGCTTCGGTCTCAACGAGGTAGTCCAATACGATCCGTGCTGCATATTGTCGAGAATGCTTTGAGTACCCACTCTCGGCTACATCTGTTAGCATGGCCTGAACTAACTGTTCGGCCTCAAGATAGCGACCTTGCTGCAGATATGCATAGGCGAGCCAATGCCTTGCATGAAATGATCGGGCATCGACCCCCAGCCCTTTTCGATGCATCCGAGCATCACTTGCTGAGAATGAGGCCTCATTCGCCGACGCCATTTCTGGCCACATGCCCAGTGCCGCAAAGATATGTGAAGGCATATGAAGTGCATGAGATGCCTCAGGCGCAATGTCTGCATACACTCCCGCTGCACGTAACCCCAATGGGGCATGGATTGGATCATCATAGGAATGGATCAGATAGTGAGCAGCACCTGGATGTTGAGCGTTCTTGGCAAACACTTCTTCCGCGATTGCGGCAGCACGCATATATAAAACAAAATCTCGGCCATCATGGGCTAGACCTAAGATGGAAAGTGCATGGAATGCTGCTGCCTCTTGATCATCTGGATAATTAGTAGCGAGTTTTGCCATCTGTTCCTCGTACGCAAAATCCCGAACTTTTTTGTCATCCTCCCCGAAGTACAATGCATTGATTGCGCGTAGATACGCTTTCTCACGTGTTGTGGGTGCTTTTTCTAATCGTCCCTCAAGGTCTGGGGCAAGCTCAAGGAGTACAGATTGACCTTCCTCCGTTTTCTGGGTCATCCAAATTGGATGATTCCATGTCATTGCCTCTCCCCAATAAGCCATTATAAAATTAGGGTCAATCTCTCGAGCCTCTGCGAATGCCTCACGAGCATCTTCGTATTCAAAGCTATGCAACAGCAATAGCCCTTTGGTAAATGCCTCCTGAGCCTCGGGTGTACCTGAATTCTTGAAGGACGCGCTACCGAGTCCATTGACTTGTGCCAATGAGGACGGAACGGTACAACAGAAGAGAGCGAGGAGTATGATTGAGTTACGAATTTCCATTTTATCTAAGAACTAATCTGCGAATAATTGTGATAAGACATTTTGAACCACTCCAACCGACATGTCCTGCCCAGTCCACTGCCTGTATGCAGCGGCAGCCTGCTCAATCAGCATCGTGATACCTCCGATCACAGTGGCCCCACAAAGCTCAGCTTCCTGAAGCAATCGGGTTTTGGAAGGTCGATAGATCAGATCGTAGACAATCTGTTCAGAAGAAAAATACTCTTTTGGCTCCCATGGAGTTTCCTCAATATTAGGATACATGCCCACGGGTGTAGCATTCACGACTAAACGACTTTCCCGAATCTTATTTGATGCAGACTTAAAATCAGATATCTCTATCTGATCATCGAAAGCAGTAAAGTCTTGAAGGATTTCTTCTGCCTGATACGTTTTGCGAGCGACGATCGTGAGAGGCTGAGGATCGTACTCCCTCAATAGGCCATAGGCAGCAGCACGCGCGGCACCGCCAGCACCAAGAAGGGTCATCGGCATACCTTTCAGTTCCCGATCTCTGAGGGGGGCCAGAAACCCTTCAATATCGGTATTATCGCCAAGCAATTGCCCCTCTTTACAGATGATCGTATTCACCGCACCGATCACTTGGGCAGCCTCTGAAAGTTGGTCCATGTAAGACATTACGGATCGCTTGTGGGGAATGGTTACATTCGCACCGGCAAATCCCAGTACTGACAGGCTCTGGACGGCTTTTGATAAGTCCTCGGGGTACACTTCAATAGCTACATAAACAAAATTCAGTCCCTGATGCTGGAATGC
This sequence comes from Rhodothermales bacterium, assembly GCA_965209015.1. Classification (GTDB taxonomy): domain Bacteria; phylum Bacteroidota; class Rhodothermia; order Rhodothermales; family Bin80; genus Bin80. The sequence goes on from OZ242367.1 coordinate 2,869,948, forward strand.
TGCATTGTGGATGATAGGAGATAGGGAGTGATCAACCGGGGACCCCAAAATTGCAATCATCCTGGTTTTAGCATCTGGAAAAATCATGGGGTACCAAAAGTTATGGTGCGAGGTATTTCACGATGTTTTGCCACGGAGTCAGGTTTTGGTGTCTATGATTTTTTTCCTGAGTCCTTGAATTCAGTGCTGCACACCTCATTCGTTGAAGAACCATGATTCATTAGGGATCAATTGAATGTAAGTAGGTTCAGAGTGCGTGACTGATTTTTTTTCGTGAGTAGATCGTGAAGCCCCTGTTTTTTTTCTTACCATTACTGGATCCATAATCAATACATTGGCTCAAACTTGGTGGCGCGCAGGGTTGCCAGAAGTTCATCCTCATCTGCTGCTTTCCGCCAGGCCGGTAAGAGGGAACGGCGCCCCAGACGCCCAGCCAAATGAGCCTGGACTCGAAGATGCTGAGCAGGATCATCTTCGGGGCTTACAAAGAAAGCTAGCGCCTCTAAGGGATCACTTGCCTGAGGTAATTTGAGGGGAACTTTACACCGTACAATGACCAACTCACTCCTGGATATTTTGCTGAGACGTAGATGAAGCACAGCAACTCCTGGGGCCAACATGGAGGCCTCTTCCTTTAGTCCTTGGGACAATCCCTCTGCCAATCGATCTGCTGACTCGGGAAGTCTTTGGCTCAACAATTTTGCTGCACTCGTGACAAGTTCCTTTGGTGTCACTTCAACACTGCAATCAATCACGGACGCATGATCAAGAAGGTCTTGAAAGATCGTTGTTTCCTCCATGTTCTCATCCATATGAAACGGAGGGAGCATGACGATCACCGTGTCCCTCAACTGAGGAGTGAGAATATTCTCTTCGGCATGAATTAGCAAGTTGGATCCTCGAATAACGAAGAGAAGGATCAAGTCCTGCCCATACTTTGCTTGGAGTGCTTCGTAAGCTCCTGGCTCGGTGATCCCAAATGTCCTGATTTCTCCTCCAGCCTCAAAACGCTTCTCAAGACCTAGTGCTGTATAGACTCCCCCAAACAAGGGCCTTCCACGCATGTGTGTTGGAACACGAATCAGTGATGTATCTGGGCGCAGGGGAGATGCAGCAGGTTGAAATACTTCCCCACTCCCAAAAACTTCCTTGTAGCGCAGTGCGGCCAACGAGTTCGTATCATCGTTAGCTGTCAGTGCCATGAATCGTCGAATTCCACTTAGGTCCAGTTCATCTAAGACCTTTTCTTCTAATGCATCTGCGGCGATCGCTGGTAATCCCTGATCTTGCGCCTGCTCAATATTGCGTTCATTAGCATCAATCAACAGCACCGCAATCCCCTGCTCCTGAATTGCTTTTGCGATGCTTTGCACCCATATTTTAGCTCCTAAAAATAGCGTTCCCTGTGGATTAGAATCTGCCAGTCCAAGCAACCGAGCGACAGGTTGAAGCGTCAATCCATAGACCGTCACCGTGCCAATAATCACCATATAAACAATTGGCACCAATGGTCCTGCAACCTCCGCCCCATACACCGCTTCAATACGAACGGAAAATAAAGAGGCGACAGCTGCGGCTACAATCCCTCTAGGAGCAAGCCACGCAATGAACCCTTGTTCTTTCCAGTTCAACTTAGTACGAAGGCTTGAGAGTACAACTGCAATAGGTCGAATCACAATAATCAATATGCCCAAGAAAATAAATGCTCGGGCATCAAAGTACATCAGTGCATCAACGTTCAGCCGTGCACTCAATAAGATAAATAGGCAACCGATGAGGAGCGATTGTAGATCCTCCTTAAATTTGGTGATATTTCGGACATTTGCATAAGGTTGATTGGCAAGAAATACGCCCATGATGGTTACAGCAAACAACCCTGATTCCTCATGCAGGCTGTTTGAGAGGGCAAACACGAGGATGACTACGGTAAGTGCAAAGGAACTCTGCAAGTAATCAGGAACCAAATGCCGGCGCAGCATAAAGAGCATAAGAATGCCTCCCAGGAGGCTCACGCCAATGCTAACCGCTGCGGTCGTCAACAGAGCACGCAGTGAAGGAAGAATCGTCGTAAGCACTCCGCCTGTACTTCCATCCATGCCATACTCATGCATTGCAATCACCGCTTCCAGCACCAAAACTGCAACGATTGCACCTACTGGATCAATCGTGATTCCCTCCCATTTTGCAATTGCATTGACACGTCCACTCGGGCGTACATGCCGGATTAAGGGTAACACTACCGTTGGCCCGGTCACGGTCAGGATCGCTCCAAGGACAACAGCAATTTCCCACGACATCTCCAGCACATAATGTGCTGCAATGGCTGCAAGGATGCCGGTCAATGCTACCCCGATCGTTACCAGATTAAACACCGCCCGACCCACTCCACTGAGCTCTGAGAGTCTTAGGTTTAGTCCCCCTTCAAACAAGATGATCCCAATTGCAAGCGATACAAATGCAAACACCCATTCTCCCTGCAATTGTTCAGGAGGCAAGATCTCCATTACAGGCCCTGCCACGAACCCCACAATGAGGAGCAGGAGGATTGATGGGACACGCATTCTCCAGGCTAGCCACTGTGCACCAATCGCCAACCCAATCACCACGACAATGTCAATCAGTACAGTTCCACTCACGTGATTAAATTATTTGTTTGAACAAAACGATTAGGACTGAATCAATGCACGCGTCCGATAGGAAATATACTACCAGAATCGCGGTCTGAAAGCACTTGATAAGATTTACCCCACACGGGCTGGGTAAGGCATGGATAGTCAAGTGGCAAAGTCTTCGGGGCAGACAACGGACTTTATTGGAAACCTGCCGTAGGAACCCCATTATTGATTAGGATGTTCCCCTCAGGTCCGAATCCATCCATGATCTATTGCATCCGCTTGGCCAATTGCCAAACCAAACAGATATAAAAGCTACTTCTTGATCATGCTACGGTCTCCCCTCCGTACCCGACATAATGCACGATTCCTTATTGTTTTGATTAAATCAACGGCGATTAGTAACATTGATTGAATATGTTAAAGTGAAACAGACCACAATCAGAACCAACTCAAACTGGCGAAACTCCACACGCACAGACCTTGACCTATCCTGTTGAATCATCGCGTAGATGGATTGGAACCTTCATGCCAATTTGATGATGGAAGCAATGATTACTGTTTCATTGTATAATTAAATTCATGGTGAGAGTTGTGACAGTCTCTCCATTAGATCGAAAAATATCGTAATTTGAATCCAATTTGTTTGGAAGCGCTTCCATTCTCCTTGAACCCCGAATTCCATGCAACACATTTCTTTCTTTGCCGAAGTGAACAAGATGTTTGACCGTGCAGCCCAGCATACGAATCACCCTCCTGGCTTGCTTGCCCAGATTAAGGATTGTAACAGTGTATATCACATGAGCTTTCCTCTGGTGCGTGATGATGGCGGAATTGATGTGATTCACGCCTATCGTGCGGAGCACAGCCACCATATGCAACCCACAAAAGGCGGGATCCGTTACGCGCTTTCGGTGAATGCTGACGAAGTCATGGCTCTGGCCGCACTCATGTCTTATAAGTGTGCTATTGTGGATGTGCCTTATGGTGGTGCTAAGGGTGGTATCTGTATTGACCGTAGAAATTACTCCCGTTCTGAGCTAGAGCGAATTACCCGACGCTACACGTTTGAGTTGGCGAAGAAAAATTTTATCGGCCCGGGTGTGGATGTACCCGCTCCCGATTATGGGACATCCAGCACCGAAATGAGCTGGATTTTTGATACCTATCGCTCCGTCACTGACAGCCCCTTGGATGCTCTGGCATGTGTAACTGGAAAGCCTGTCGGGATGGGGGGTGTCCGTGGACGCACCGAAGCGACAGGGCGTGGGGTATTCTTTGGAATCCGCGAAGCGTGCTCCATTCCAGAAGACATGCGCCCCCTTGGACTTAGTCCTGGTCTGGAAGGAAAGCGTGTCATCATTCAAGGACTGGGGAATGTTGGGTACCATGCTGCTCTCTACCTGATGCGCGCCGGCGCAATCATCGTTGGAATTGCTGAATACGATGGAGGTCTGTACAGCCCTAAGGGGCTCCCTTTAGAAGATGTGGTCGCTCACCGAAAGGAGACGAATTCCATCCTCAACTTCCCCGACGTTCAGAACATTGAGAATTCTGCTGAAATTCTCGAGATGGACTGTGATATCCTCGTTCCGGCTGCCCTGGAAAATCAAATCCGAAGTGATAATGCAAGTCGGATTCAGGCAAAAATTGTGGCCGAGGCTGCGAATGGTCCTATCACCTCTGATGCCGATCAAGCATTAATGGAGCGAGGAGTACTGGTCATCCCCGATGTCTATCTCAATGCAGGCGGTGTAACGGTTTCCTATTTTGAGTGGCTCCGTAACTTATCCCATGTGCGTCACGGACGCATCAGTCGGCGCCGAGAGGCTCATAATGCTCTGAAAATCTTGGATACCGTTCAAGAACTGGTTGGAAAAAAATTCGACAAAGAAGTCCTCTCGGGGATTGAATCAAGCCTTGCATTCGGTGCTAGTGAAGCAGATCTGGTTGATTCAGGACTGGAAGATACGATGGTGGGTGCTTATCATGAAATTCATTCCAATGCGCGTAGCCATGGGCTAGATTTGCGAACCGGTGCATTTATGAGTTCAATTGACAAGATTGCCTATGGCTATCTTCGGCAGGGAATTTTTCCCTAAGCTTGATCAGGATGGAATGCAGTGCTGCGGTAAGGCTCATAAAATTTTTGTAATTCGGAAAGATCGCTTTCCATGTCCCCGGTCGGCTTGAATGGAGATCCAAATCCTACCCTGCGGCCCGGGTAGTCAAAATATGCGGGGACGATGACGACCTGCGCTCCTACTGCTACATGATAGAACCCTGTTTTCCAGCGTTCGACCTTACTGCGGGTTCCTTCGGGCGTAACAGCGAAAATAAATTGCTCACTCGATCTGAAGACCTTGATTGCCTCCTGGACCATCCCCTGATGCCGTTCCCTGAACACAGGCCGACCTCCCAAGGCACGAAGTAGCGGGCCCAATGGCCAGCGAAAGATGGTATGCTTTGCAATCCACTGCCCCCGCACATCCAACGCATACATCATTGCCATTGCGATAAAAAAATCCCAATTTGAGGTATGGAATGCTCCAATAATGACAAATTTTTTGAGATTTGGCAGGGTTCCCTCAACTCGCCACCCCAGTCGCATGAGGATCCACCGAGACCACCGCGTCATTAGCGGATTCGCTTTGCGAACTATATTAGGACCTGGCTCTGGAAATGCCATGAGGAATGAGCTCTGAATTGGATGAACGATGATTCAGATGGATCCGCTGGCAACTGCGCCGATCCTCAAACCCATGAATCAATCCCCACATTTAACCTCGGCCAACCTGGATATAATCAATCCTTGACCGAATCACTCTCATGAAGGAATGATCGTCCGGATGCGAATCACTCCATCAATTGCACTCAGATTGCTGAGCACAGATTCAGGGAGTGCCCCGCTCACATCAATTACATTGTATGCCAATGCTCCGCGTCCTTTGTTGACCAAGTTATCAATATTATGCCCGGTCCCGGCTAAAATGGATGCAAATTGACTGAGCATACGAGGCTCGTTTCGATTGACGATCTGAATCCGATGTCTTTGAGGTCGTAGAGAGAGTTGAACGCGGGGAAAATTGACCGAGTTAAGAACATTTCCATTCTCGAGATAGTCCTGAAGCTGTTCCGCCGCCATAACTGCACAGTTGTCTTCGGCCTCGGGTGTTGAGGCCCCGAGGTGTGGAACCGGAAGTACTTTGGGATGCTTGGCCAACTCTGCATCAACAAAATCTGTAACATAACATGCACAAAGGCCAGTATCAAGGGCTTTCAAGAGAGCTTTTTCATTGATCAGTGGCCCCCGTGCGAAGTTCAGGATTCGGACCTGGGGGTTCATCCGTTCAAAATGTTGCTCACTGATGAGATTGACGGTCTCATCATTCAGTGGTGCATGGACGGTGATGTAATCGGCTGTTTCAACAATCTCGTCCAGTCCTGCTACACGGATGACATCACGACTCAAATCCCACGCATTGGAAACGGAAATGAACGGATCATATCCGAGCGTTCGCATACCGAGTGCACTTGCGGCATTGGCAACCTCCACGCCAATCGCACCGAGTCCGATGATTCCAAGGGTTTTTCCTTTGATTTCTGGTCCTTTGAAATTATTCTTTCCCTTCTCAACAGCGGATGCAACATCCTCGCCTGTCAACGTTCTGGCCCAATTGATTCCATCCAAGATCCGCCGTGACGAGAGGAGCATCGCACAAATGACCAATTCCTTTACACTGTTTGCATTCGCACCTGGGGTATTGAATACCACGATTCCCTGCCCTGAACATGAGTCTACGGGGATATTATTGACTCCAGCCCCACATCTGGCAATGGCTAACACCGAGTCAGGAAGTTTCGTCTGATGAAGATTATAGCTCCGTAATAGAATGGCATCTGGATCCGGGATGTCCTCCCCAACTTCATAACCCAGATCCGTCAGTCTGGCAATGCCTTTGGGTGAGACTGTGTTAAACGTCTTAATTTTGAACATTAATTGAGCAATAATTGCAAATGGTTACAAGGCGGTTTGATATACGATGGATCACCATGGAAGGAAGACTCATGCGTGGCAAAATGGTATAACCTTTCTCTTCACCAGCTATCTCCACGCATGCAACATGCGGCTGCCATTTCGCCTTCGCAATGGAATTCATGTTTACCCTTTTATTCGACTATGCCAAGTTATACTCCGATGAGTCACATATTCACCCCAGAATATTAAAGTTTCGAGGGTGCATTACGAAAAGTGCCAACCTAATCATGAAGGGAGTACTTAGGAGTCAGGTGGATGACCTGTCATCCAGTGCATTCACACGATCAATCTGTGTTTTATTCCACTCATCCGTACTGTAAGGTGTATCAAACCAGGCATCAAGAATTTCTTTCAGGACAGGTACACTAATAACCCGCTGACTCAGAGCCAGCACATTCGCATGATTCCAAATTCGTGCTCCCTTCGCAGTTTCCGCGTCTAGACACAAGGCTGCACGGATTCCTGGCATTTTATTTGCCACAATGGAGCAGCCAGTTCCAGTCCAGCAAATCACGATGGCTTCGGTCGCAACCCCTTGAAGAACCTGATCTATGGCCTTCTGAGTGACGAGGGGCCAATCCTGAGCATCCTCTCCCTGTTTCGGACCATAATAGAGTGTCTCGAATCCTCGCTCATGAAGTTCTGTCAAGAGAATTTCCACCAGATGTCCATATTCATCACTACTGACTGCAATTTTTTTAAGGCTTGCACTCATGTTCATGCAGAGTACTCCCGCAAATTTTTAGATCGTAACTAGAAGATTGGGGATGCAGATCCAATGTGATCTGAGGAATTTACAACACATTCAATTTAACCCCTGCGGGGCATTCAGGTTTTTATGGTTCGTAATGGTCTTCTTATGCACCATTCATAAATTCCCCACCTTTCATGAATCGCATCCCATTATTATCTGATGCCTATTAATTTATGTGGAATCGTTTATTCGCCGACCAAAGATGCAGTCTCTGTTGGATTGAGTGAAATTTATTCTAATTATCCCTCACTGCTCAGCGAATCACCTTTCACCTTCTCCTCAAAAGCCCATGTATCGGACATCTTTCTATTGCGTAAGATGTAATTTCAAAATCTTGACTGGAATTGGTTAAATTGGCTTTTGGCCAGACAATCAGTAAGACACGACTCTGAGCGGCTTTTGATATCCCTTTCGTTTTCCCTTAGAATTAATTCCCGTTTTCGTCATGAGTTCTGAACGTAGATCTATCTGTGCAAATGATATTGCGCAGGCACTTGAAACATGGGCTGATCCATCCTTTGCTGCGTCCTACGATAATGTAGGGCTTCATGTAGGTTCGCCCACAAGCGTTGTTACCCGAGTTCTCATTGCATTAGACCTCACCCCCGCAGTTCTGGACGAAGCAATCCAGAAAGAAGCATCCATGATTCTGACTCACCATCCATTACTGTTTCGTGCTCCTTCTTCAATCCGAGATGACGATTTTATAGGGCGACTGATTCTTCAACTTGCCCGAGAAAATATCACACTCTATAGTATTCATACCAATCTGGACGCAGCCCCAAAGGGAGTATCCTTCGGTTTTGCCGAGATTTTAGGCCTCCAGAATGTCACTTTTTTAAGCCCGAATCCAGACGATCGGTCAGGGATGGGAGTAATTGGCCATCTTTCCACCCCGGAACCCTTCCCGCTGTTTCTTGAACGAATCCATCAACGATTAAATACCCCCGTACTGCGCTATACTGGATCTGCTGAAGCACGGATCAATAAGGTAGCTGTATGTGGTGGATCTGGTGGCAGTCTCATCCAGAGTGCTCTCAATGCAAGTGCAGACGCATATGTAACCGCAGACCTTGGCTATCACCGTTTTTTTGAAATCTTCGGCCCCGACGGTCAATGCCGAATGGCACTGATTGATGCAGGACATTACGAAACAGAAAAACATACGGAACAGCTCCTCTGTACATGGCTCAGTAAACAGTTTCCGACCGTATCCTTTTTCCATACGGATGCACCAACCAACCCGATCAACTACTCAGTGAACTGAACCTGATTCCACTCAACCTCGTTCAAGCATGTTATCCTTTTTTAACTTGTTATAAATGAGTACGACGGAAACTAAGATTGGTAGTCAACTAAGAGCTCTTATTCGATTGCAGTATATAGATACACTTATTTTTCAGGTTGTGAAAGAGCGGGGAGATCTTCCCGAGGAGATCCGAGATCTTGAAGATGAGTCTGCCGGGTTGGAAACCCGCATGGATAAAATCAAACAGGATCAGAGTGATACCGAACAGTCTCGACGTCGCTCCGAGTTGGACATTGAAGAAGCAGAAGTTCTCATCACCAAGTACGAAGAGCAACAACTCCAGGTGCGCAATAACCGCGAGTATGATGCGCTCACCAAAGAAATTGAATCGCAACGCGAACGGATTCAGGATGCCAAGGATCTGATTACGGCTACTGAAGGCTCTCTTGAAGAGACCACTGCTCAGATTGAAGAAGCACAGCAACGTTTTTCCGAACTGGAAGAACTCCTTGCGGAGAAGCGCACTCAGCTTGAAGAAGTGTTGTCCATCACTGAGAAAAAGATGAACGAACTAGAAGCTCTCAGGGGGGAGGCCCAGGCCCTGGTAGATGAGCGTTACTTGCGCGCCTATGAAAGGCTACGCAATCGTTACAGAGATGGTCAGGCAGTCGTTCGGTTACGGCGCGGTGCGGCTGGAGGGTATTCGGTTCCACCGCAAAGACAGATGGAGATTCGCCAGCGTAATCGTATTATTCCCTGTGAGCAGACGGGGCGAATCATTGTAGATAGTGAACTCTATGAAGAGGCAACCAGTGACATCCTCGTTTAATCCATCAATCATTTATACGTGTTGGCCGGATCATCGCCTTGCTGAATGCAGGGAGGAAAGTCCGAACTCCGAAGGGCACCATACTTCCTAACGGGAAGGCATTGTAATCCAATGACGGCAAGTGCAACAGAAAATAGACCAGCCGATGGGTCAATAGATCCAGGTGATGGGTGAAATGGTGGGGTAAGAGCCCACCAGCGTCAAGGTAAACCTTGGCGGCTAGGTAAACCCTATGGGGAGCAAGGCCAAACAGTATCGCTCGCGCATGCGATAAGGTGGCCCGCCGAACTGCGATACGGGTAGGCTGCTAGAGTCCAATGGTGACATTGGTCCCAGATAGATGATGATCCTTCTGGCTTGCTGCAGGTGGACGCAGCACCAGTTGACAGAATTCGGCTTACAGGCCAACATGTACCACCAAGGGGGTGGCTTCCTAATGGGGGTCACCCCCAATTGTTTGATTCAACCATGAGCGGTTCTCTGCTCTTTTGAAACACTGAACCGCACTTGCGGCGAAGATATGCATGTCGCTTTTTCCCACCACGAATCATCCGTCGGTTTCGTGATTCAGTTATTACACGCTAAGACCCTCACTCGGACGGAAGGCTATCCACTCAAACTTCTCTGAACTCTGGACTACAAAAGTAATCCCAGAGCATATCAAACCATTCTGAGCGAGGACGCAAGCAAGATTGCAAAATCTCGAGACTACCCGTTTGGTATCAACGCAGTAGGTTACGTTGATTAGTGGTTATTCCCCGTCTTGGGAAGGTGGGGATACGGGAACTGCTTCCTCTATCGGGGGAGGAGGTAATTCATCCGGTGCAGGGACCGGTTGTTGGGTCGTTTGTTGCGACTGCTGAAGGATACTGCGTTGCGAATCGCCATCGTTAATGGCAAAATTCGTCAGGATACAAAAGACAATAAAGATGGTCGCAAGAATCCATGTTCCTCGCTCAAGCACATCTGGAGCCTGTCTCGCACCCAGAATTTGGGTCGTTGCTCCACCCGAGGCAATGCCAGCCAACCCCCCTCCCTTACCCGCCTGAAGAAGAATGAGTCCTGTCATGATGACTCCTATGAGTGCGATAAGTACGATCAGTAGCGTGAACATAGGGGAAAGAATGATAACAATTTTTTTACGGACTTGATTGGGATGTGTTCCGCGACGGCCGAGTGAGCATGACCGTAGATGCACAACAGATGGCGGCTGTTTCTGCACGAAGACGACGAGGGCCCAATCGGACAAGTTTGGCCCCGCACTCTGTAGCAAGGGATCGTTCATGGTTCGTGAACCCCCCTTCGGGACCGACCAGGATGGAGACTGCATTCGGGATGTTTTCCACTACGGAGAGTAGTGATTCATCAGATTCCTGATCAGCAACAAGAATTCCTGGACGTACAAGTTTCTGAAAGGTGGTCACTGGATGCAACGTTGGAAGTCTGCTTCGATTGCATTGCTTCAGTGCAGCGGTCATCACCTGGATGGCCCGATCTTGACGCCAGTGTTTGGCTTCTGTTCGTTCGGTTATAAGTGGAATGATATCCGTTACACCCAACTCCACGGCTTTTTCCAGAAAAAAAGCAAACCGTCGCTGATGATTTAAGAGTGCAAGCCCAATGGTGAGCGGGTGGTCAGGTTCGCCAAGATTTAAGCGCGTAGAGATCACTCGGCCGTGTACTTGATTACGCTTTACGATTTCAATTTGTACCTGCACACCTACCCCCTGCCCATCTACGACCGTCACAATTGAACCAGACCGCAACCTCAGGACCCTGACTGCGTGCTTCGCCTCCTCTGGCGGGAAGACTACCTCTCCCGAGGGGGAGAAAGCTTCAGGGGGAGCATAAAAGAATCTGTCCATGATTAAAGCCCAAGAGATAAGCCGATATGAGCCCGAACTGCAGAGATATCCTCTGCCGTAGAAGCGAGCGTAAAATTGATGATCCCCGCCGCCGTACTCACCTGAAAACCAACCCCAAATCCAGGGTACCATCCACTTGGGAATTGGGATTCCTGACGATTATAGAGATATCCAAGATCTAGAAATCCAAATCCATAGGTGACCCGATCCACCAAGTATCTGAACTCAGCTAAACCCCTCACCGCCAGAGCCGCTCGGAATCGGTGTTCATCATACCCTCGCAGGCTCTGAGTTCCTCCGATCCGAAAAAGATCACTTTCGTCAATCTGCCGACTGTGTACGAACATGAAATCGCCCCCTGTAGCGAGGAGAGTGCGTTGAGAGAGGGGAACGAATAACCTTCCTTCGGCAGTCAGGCGCCCGAGTGGGAGTCTCCTCTGCTGAAGCGTGGAATCTGTTATGATTGTAACTCGTTCCGCATCTTTGTGACCGGTTTCTGCGTGCATTTCAAAAAGATATCCTCGGGTCGGGTTCAGTGCATGATCAACTTGCCGAATTTGAATTCCTCCCCCAAAAAAAAATGCGTCGGAGATGGGAATCCGCTGGATTCCATCAAGAATCTCTGTCCCTGCCAAACCGGGACGTGTAACTTCGCGGCCTATACTTGCAAAAATCTGTGTGGATGAGTCAATCCAATACCCGAACCTTGCTCCGTACTCTCGCTTGCCATAGGTAGAATCCTGTTGAAAGCCCTCAAATGAACCTTTCAGCCCCAGAGGTAATCCAAAAATTAAAGGAGTTTCTACATGAAATAAAACATAACCTAACTGCCTTGGAGCCCTGTTCAAGGCGATTTCCAGAGTTCGTGCTCCACCAAAAGGGTTGCGAATTAAGAGCCGACCATTTCCCACGAGTGCCCCTTTTCCTCCCTCTCCCCGCTCGTAGCCCAGGACAAGATCAAAAGCCCCTGGTGGGCTTTCCTGTACAGGAACATGAATCACCACGCTACTCTCCGATGACTGATAAAGAAGAGGAGAATCTACTCTGCTAAATATACCCGTAGCTTCCAGCTTACGTCGGAGTTTTTCGGAATCATAATTTTTCAAAATCTGCCCAACCGTAACTCCGGAGATATGATGGACATAAGCTGATTCAGTCCGTTTTGCTCCGTGAAGAATCACTTGTTCTAACCGGGCTGGCTTTTTTTCTCGCACGCGCAGAGCTACATCATGCCTCACACTATCATGGGGTATGATGGACTCTATGGCAACCTCTGCCAACAAGTATCCCTCAACCGTATAGTATTTCAGTATAGCTTCGGCCGTGAGCTCTAATGACTTGGATGTGATCCAATCTCCACGTTTCAGAGGGAGAGGAAACGAGGATGGGTCCGTCACGCTCATACCCAAGAGATTGATGTTTCCTACTTTGGCTCGATGTCCCGAAGTAACAAATATAGTTTGCGTCTCGGAATCCAGCGAATCAATGGAGGCATAGAGATATCCCTCTTGGTGAAATAAACGAATTACCTCCTGTTCAGGATTGGAGTCACTGATTATAGATTCGTCCAGATTCCCGGACCACGGCTCTCCATCTGCGATGAGCTTCCATTGTGCATGGACTGGAAGAGCCACCATGATCATCCAGTAACAGAAAAACAGGAGTATAAGATAGCGCATCCTTGAACAGCGAATCCCTAAACTTCGTATGAGGGGACGAACCAAACTACCTAAATCCCTGGAACCCCAGCCCGTCAAAGTTAACGTGGAAAAGTTCTCTGGTAAACTTCTTGATTGGTACGACCAATCCCACCGTGAGCTTCCATGGCGAGGTACCAAAGATTTGTATATGGTCTGGCTTTCTGAAGTCATGCTTCAGCAGACTCGAGTCGAATATGTCCGAGCATACTACGAGCGTTTCCTAAATGCATTCCCTACATTGGCGAAACTTGCAGAGGCAAACCTGGATGATGTCCTCCGCATATGGGAGGGATTGGGATATTATGGACGTGCTCGCAATCTTCACGCAGCCGCTCAGCAAGTGGTCGCTTCGGGCAATCTTCCATCAAGCTGTATTGAATTACGCGCACTTCCAGGAATCGGTCCATACACCAGTAGAGCAATCGCTTCCATTGTGTTCCAAGAACCTGTCGCAGCGGTTGATGGAAATATCCGACGTGTAATTTCCCGCCTATTTACGCACAGTGGAGATCCACCTAAACAAGTCCAGAAGTTAGCTGACTCACTGCTCTGTACTCTCCGACCAGGTGACTACAATCAAGCAATGATGGAACTTGGATCACAGGTATGTACCCCAAAACGTCCCCTTTGTACCGAATGTCCAGTTCAAAGTTATTGCCTCGCATGGATAAACGATACAATAGAACGTTATCCAACCCCAAGAAAGAAAATGCCTCTGCCCCACCATAATGTTTCGGTTGGCATTCTCCAGGATTCGTCTGGACGAATTTTTATTCAGCAGCGACCTCCCGAGGGGCTACTGGGTGGGCTTTGGGAGCTTCCAGGAGGAAAAGTAAAATCAGGGGAATCATCGGAAGATGCCTGTATACGTGAACTGCATGAAGAGCTTGGAGTAAAGGTAAAGACCGATCATTTGGTCGGGACTGTGAATCATGCTTATTCCCATTTTCGGATTACTTTACGTGCGTATTCCTGCACATTGATAAGTGGCAAACCTGTTTCAATGGATGGACTATTGACCGCTTGGGTTGAGCCAGATGAACTGAAAAAGTTTGCATTTCCAAAAGCCAATCGTTACATTTTGAATCTTCTTACCCCTTATCACACAGATTCTCATGAGTGAAATTCTGCTTTACGTGATCCTCGGGTTGCTTTATCTCGTCTTCACGGCGCTGGGAAAATCTTCCAAGAAAAAACAAGAGCAGGGAAAAAAAGAAAAACCTTGGTCATTAGAGGATGCACTCCGGGACCTGCAATCTGGCATGGAGCCGCAACCTGAAGTCGTTTCAATGCCTCCCGTGGATCGCGCCTCCGATTTGCCTGAGCAACGGACCCGCTCCGCTCCTGTGGATGCAGCCTCACCTTACAAAGAACGCCCAATCGAACGATCGATTCCAGCTCCCCCTGCGATTCGGGAACCAGTCGCCGCCACCCCTGTCAAAATTCAACCACACGATTCAGTCCCCCCTACTGTTCAGAAAGATTTATCTCCTAAGAAGAGACTGTCACCGATAGGTGTTCGTCTGAGAGATCCTAAATCTGCACAGACTGCTGTGGTTCTTAGTGAAATTCTCCGTCAACCAAAAGGAGCGCGTGGATTCCCCCGAGCCTTTCCTCAGCGTTGAGTGTACCACTCTCTTATTCTGACTAATTTGTAAAGGTCTGATCAGGGTTTCACATTCTGAGACTCTAAACCATTGAATTTTGATGGGTCCAAATCAATGGACTGCGAACAATTTAAACGTTCGGTTATCTCTGAGTGCTTCCCAACCACCCGCGATTCATACTTAACTGCCAATGATCTCATGAGTGTTACCCATGGTTCGTACTGAACATGATCTGCGATTGGCTGATACGCTTCATTGTGCAATTTCCTTCAAATTAGATTGCAATTCTCGTTGAACAAAAGAATTTGAAATATCACGCCGCTGGTTCCCGCTACCCCTACATTATAATTTTGAGACATCACACCGCTCAATGACCTACCCCTCCAATCAGAACCCATCTCAGAGAACCGTTCAAGCAAATGAATCATTGATTCCTATTGTGGTAGAACTCAAACAATATATTATAAGACACCCACATATAATCACAAGTTACTCATCTGATTGAGTAGTGGGATCAATCGGTGTGACGACATCTTCAACAATCTCGGAGTCACTTCCGCGCTTGAATACTCCCGCACCAATTGCACCACCAATGATTCCCATGATGACTCCTCCAACAATTGTTAAAGCAGCAAACCCCCAAGTAACCATCAATTCTGTAATGGACTCTGCCTGTTCTGCTCCAGCAGCATCAAACGCGCCGGTTTCGCGAATCGCATCCATAGTTTCCTGAGGAGATGGAAGGATGTCAAAGGCGATGAATAGAAATCCAAGTGCTAAGGCCGTTACGGCATACACAATCCCGGATAACACTCCAATTCCAACTCCTGCACTTCCACTGAGAGTCAATTCATTTTCGGACGTATAGTGCCATGTGGCAATCAGACCACTTGTTGACATTACAAGGCATCCAAATAGTCCGAGAATGACACCCAAGACTGATTGGGAATTGGCTGGATCGGATAAGCCTGAGATCTGAGAGAGAACCGAGACGGCACTCCCGATGAGTGCTGCAATGAGCCCACCGATCAGGATTGATTGAGTTTTTGGAGGCATGGTAGTGGATGATCTTATGATTGATAGAGAATTATAATCTGTTGGCTTTGAGCGAACATAGCCAATATTACGTGAATATAGGAAATAAGAAACTCAATTGGGGAATATTCTACATCAAGTTAGACTCACGATCCTGATCGGAGATAACACAGGGATGAACTAAATTCACTATTCCCGTGAGTGGTTCAAATAGTGGACTTGACCGTTCGACTCATGAGGTTTCGTTCGCCATGCCATCGCTCGGGCAACAAGGATCCCAGCAACCGTTCCGAAGATTGCCCCGGTTACAAATCGGCTTGGAGCTGTATTGACCCAAATATTTAGCGCTTCTAATCCCCAATCTAACGCAAGTGGTAGAAGAGATAGGATGACGATTGCACGCAAGTGCTTCCCATTCCATGCCCTGCATATCAGTGCAACCATTGGCCCCATCACTAAACCAATTAGAATCCCATAACAACGATGACACATAGCAAGTTGAACCCCATTGATCTGAGGGGATCGCTCCGTGATTTGATGACAGAAAGGATCAAAAGCATGCATTAGCGCTAAACGCAGTGGCTCATTGAGCCACGGGGGAAGACTGGCGAGGACTGGCAAAACTGCCATCAGTGCCAACGATCCAACCCAGGGAATCCAATTAATTTGCATGTTGGTGCGTCAATTTGTCATCTATGTGAAGTGATCCTGTCACCTTGACACATATAGATCGCTAATTTTAACCAAACAAGAATTGGCATACTGTTTGCAATAGGCATATCTCGCTGCGTCACAAGTTGATGTTGCGTATATACTCCGCAACTCCAACTTGGCTGCGTAACTGTTAGCACTGTTCTGATTAGAGTGCTAACAGTAGTTATTATTTTCACATCAAACCATCACATAAACCTTTTTTTTACCATGAAAATTCAACCACTTAGCGATCGTGTGGTCGTTCAGGCGCAGGATGCAGAGGAGCAGACTGCAAGCGGCCTCTACATTCCTGACACGGCGAAAGAAAAACCCCAGCGAGGAGTTGTCCTGTCTGTGGGCCCAGGCCGTGTTGAGAACGGTACCAAAATTGACATGACTGTCAAAGCTGGTGACACTGTCCTGTATGGCAAATATTCTGGAACCGAGGTCACCCTTGACGATCAGGAATACATGATCATGCGAGAGACGGATATCCTTGGCATTATTCAGTAACCTTAATCCTTAAAACTTCAATAAATCCTTTTCTATTCTAATGGCAAAACAAATTATTTTTGACGCAGATGCACGAGGCGCACTTAAGCGCGGTGTAGATCAGCTTGCGAGTGCAGTTAAAGTCACACTCGGCCCCAAGGGTCGCAATGTGATCATTGAGAAAAAATTTGGATCCCCTACGGTCACCAAAGATGGTGTAACCGTTGCGAAGGAAGTTGAGCTTGAGGACAAGCTTGAGAATGTTGGGGCCCAGATGGTCAAGGAGGTAGCCTCCAAAACGAGCGATGTTGCTGGCGATGGGACTACAACTGCCACAGTTCTGGCGCAAGCCGTCATGACCGCAGGTCTGAAAAATGTAACCGCTGGCGCGAATCCTATGGATCTGAAGCGTGGGATTGATAAAGCTGTTGATCAGGTGGTTACCCATCTTCGCTCCCAGAGCCGTGATATTGAGGGACGTAACGAGATTGCTCAGGTCGGCGCGATCAGTGCAAATAACGATGAAGCCATCGGCACCTTGATTGCAGATGCATTTGAGCGCGTTGGTAAAGATGGTGTGATCACGGTGGAGGAGGCTAGGGGAACGGAAACAACTCTGGATGTTGTTGAAGGTATGCAATTTGACCGTGGCTACCTATCCCCCTACTTCGTAACCAATCCAGACGATATGGAGACGGTTCTTGAAGATGCGCAATTGCTTATTTTCGACAAGAAGATCTCCGCGATGAAAGATCTGCTCCCTATCTTGGAGAAAGTTGCACAGACCAGTTCACCTCTACTGGTCATCGCTGAAGATGTAGAAGGTGAAGCACTTGCGACTATGGTTGTCAATAAACTGCGTGGTACGCTTCGCGTAGCTGCTGTGAAGGCTCCCGGCTTTGGTGACCGTAGAAAAGCGATGCTGGAAGACATCGCTATCCTTACGGGTGGTACGGTGATCAGTGAGGATAAAGGCTATCGTCTTGAGAATGCTACGCTGGATTATCTGGGGAAAGCCAAGCGGATTGTGATTGACAAAGACACAACCGTCATTGTGGATGGTGGTGGTAGTGGAGATCAAATCAAAGCCCGCACCAACCAAATCAAGCAGCAAATTGAGGCAACTACCAGCGATTATGACCGCGAAAAATTGCAGGAGCGTCTGGCAAAATTAAGTGGAGGGGTCGCAGTCCTTAAGATTGGTGCAGCAACTGAACCCGAGATGAAGGAGAAAAAGGCCCGCGTAGAAGATGCCCTGCATGCAACCCGTGCAGCGATTGAAGAGGGAATTGTTCCTGGCGGAGGAGTGGCCCTGATCAGAGCTATCAGCGCATTGGATGAAAGTGCAACCGATAACGAAGATCAAAAAATTGGCGTGAACATTGTTCGTCGCGCTCTTGAAGAGCCACTTCGTCAGATCGCTGCGAATGCAGGAGTTGAAGGTTCTATTGTCGCACAAAAAGTCAAAGAAGGTAAGGGAGACTTTGGCTATAATGCACGAACAGAGAACTATGAAACTTTGGTGAGTGCAGGTGTGATAGATCCCACCAAAGTCGTGCGTGCAGCTCTTGAGAATGCCTCATCGGTGAGTGGACTCTTGCTGACCACAGAAACCGTGGTAGCAGATCGTCCCGAGAAGGCGGCGCCTGCCGGAGATCATCCTGATCCAAGTGGTGGAATGGGTGGCATGGGTGGAGGAATGGGCTTCTAGTTGGATAGATTCCAAACAGCCCATCAGGGGGGGCGAAGCCGAATGGTTTCGTCCCCCTTTCCATTTTGTTTGATCGGGAACGAATCGCTTTCCAGATAAAAGTAGTGACTCTATCCTAATATTGTCATCCACCCCTTTCCCTGACCTATCTTGGTCAAATTCATCCTACTCCTTGCGATCGATCATTTTGTTTAACCGCTTCAAGTTCATCTTTACACCAGTTGACCAGATCCTCTGCATCGCGTTCGTTTGATCCCTCAGCATAAATTCGAACGATTGGTTCGGTATTTGATTTTCGCACATGTACCCAGCCATCTGCAAAATTGATTTTTACTCCATCTTCAGTTGAAATATCTTCTTTCGCATGCCTGGAGGCAAAGCGACGAAGCACCTCCTCTGGATCTTTGACTTGGACTTTCTTCTTTAAAATCACATACTGTGGTAGGGAACGTCTATACTGCGAGAGCGGCACATCCAGATCTGCTAAATGTTGTAGAACCATCATTGCACCTACGAGAGCATCCCGACCATAGTGCAGATCAGGTAGAATCACCCCTCCATTCCCTTCCCCACCGAGGATGGCTCCGTGCTTCTGCATCGTTTTCACAACATGGATCTCTCCCACAGGGGATCGATGTACGGGCATGCCGTAGCGTGCAGCTACATCATCAATTGCGCGGGAAGATGATAGATTGGTCGTGTAGGCTCCACTGCGTCTTTTCCACAGGAAATCTGCTGCAATCACTTGGGTGAGTTCCTCGCTCACATAGTTTCCCAGGTCGTCAATCAGTGCAAGTCTATCCACATCTGGATCAACGACTAGTCCCAGATCGGCTTTGGTCTCCCTCACATATGCCATGGTCCCTTGTAGATGTTCTGGAAGAGGCTCAGCCGGATGGCTAAATTGGCCTGTGACGTCCCCATTGATCAGTTTCACCTCATTGATCCCTAATCGCTTAAGAAGGGGCGGGATCGCCAGAGCACCTACGGAATTGATCCCGTCCACCACAACCCGATAGTTCTGGGCTTGAATGGCATCCGGCTGACAGTATGGTAAATTTAGGATCGCTTCAATGTGCTGATGAATGTAATCACCGGAGCGTAAGGTCCCCGGTTGAATTCCTTGGTGTATTGGCGCTTCCGTTCGCTCCGCTAAGTCCATTACTACCCTGCCCTCTTCGGGTGACAGGAATTCACTCTTTTCATTTAGTAGTTTTAGTGCATTCCACTCTTCGGGGTTATGTGAGGCACTGATTACGATCCCTCCTCGGGCCTCTTCAATCAGGATGGCCATTGCCACCGTTGGGGTTGGCGCCAGTCCAGCATCAATGACCTCAAACCCGAGGCTACGGAGCGTCGCCGCGACGATTTCTGCACAAATCTCCCCAGAGACACGTGCATCTCGTCCTATGACAATGCGTTGGGGAAGGTGACTGGATCGTTCCAAACAAAATGTACCAAATGCAAGGCTATAGCGTACTAGAACCAGAGCATCTAAGCCAGCTCCATAGACCCCCCGGATCCCAGATATTGATTCAATCAATGTTCGCATAATCAGGTTGAAAGTTTAGGGTAGTGGAACAGAATTATGATAGATTGGGTTGCCGTGAATTGATATTTTTTTAGTATGGTCGCATTAATGGGTATAGTACAATCTCGTTGGCGGTATCACTATGCCGCCAGTGGGCTGGTTCTATGTCTCATTCTGATTAGTTGGGGAGGGGTTGTCACCAGTATTGAAGCCGGCCTTGCGGTTCCTGATTGGCCCAGTTCATTCGGTTCTTACGATCCGATTGCTACAGGATTCAGTGATCCTGAAAATCCAGAAGTTCGATGGTGGCAAGTTGGACCTATTTTGGCGGAACATGGACACCGTCTCATTGGTGCTCTGGTTGGTCTTTGGATCGCTGGATTTGCTCTCTGGACCTTAATCGCTGATCCCCGTCGCTGGGTTCGGATCGTAGCTGTGTCTGCTGTTGGCCTTGTGGTCATACAGGGAACTCTTGGAGGACTTCGTGTAATCTGGGAATCTCTGGACTTGGCGGTAGTCCATGCAATGGGAGCCCAACTTTTTTTTTCTACGGCAGTTGCCTTGACGTTAGTTAATTCACAGGTATGGTATAAGCATTCAGTCGGCCAATCACCCAAGATCCGACAACTGCGTGGTCTTACCATCGCAACCGTAGTCGCCGTTTATCTGCAAATACTACTCGGTGCCCTACTACGACACCCAGGGAGTGGAGTGGACTTGAATTTTATTCTCATTCATGCAACTGGAAGTGTCGTTGCATTATCCTTGATTGTTGTGACTTGTGGGCATATTCGGGAATATTTTAATGATAAACCAGTTCTAAATCGCGGAGCTTGGTGGATGTTGATCAGTCTGGGATTACAGATGGTACTGGGGATCGTTGCTCTGACAATTCTACTCTACGAATCTGGTCAGGGAGAGCGAAGCCTCACACAGATCGTTCTGTCCTCTTCTCACTTGATAGTTGGCACGATTCTCATGGGCAGTTGCGTCTGTGTTATGCTTGGAACTCTTAGATTGCAAAGTGAACACTAACACCTATTTATCGGAGGAGACTGCAGAGTTACGTCTTCTGCGTCCAGAAACTGGTCCACTTTCAAGAATGCAGGACTACTGGGAACTGGTTAAGCCGGAAATCACATTTCAGGTTGTACTGGCTGCTCTCGCCGGATTTGTGCTTGGTACATCCGACGGCGTGATGCCTCTACATTTGGCGCTAATGCTGGGAGGAACTGCCCTTGCAAGTGCTGGAGCGGGCGTATTGAATCACTATGTTGAGCGACATACGGATGCTTTGATGCGCCGTACTGCTCAGCGCCCACTCCCATCCGGCCGGATCAACCCTCGAGTTGCTCTTGGTTTTGGGATCCTGCTGATCGCTCTCGGACTTACGTTATTATGGTGGGTGAATCTGATCACTTTGATCCTCGCGGGACTCACCGTAGTGCTCTATCTATTTGCCTATACGCCACTAAAACAGCGTACCACCTATAATACCCTAATCGGTACGATCCCTGGGGCGCTTCCAGCACTGGGGGGCTACACAGCTGCCGCGGGCACCGTTGGCACCGGTGGATGGATCCTTTTTGGTATGCTTGCTCTGTGGCAAATTCCCCATTTTCTGGCGCTTGCCTGGATGTACCGTAAGGACTATTCACGTGGGGGTCACGCTATGCTCCCTGCTACGAACCCGAACGCAAAGGCAACGGCTCACCGAATCCTGACGTACAGTATTTTGTTACCGCTTGCAAGTCTTCTGCTCCCCTTATTGGACTTTACCGATTGGATCTATGTGGCTATCATCCTCCCGGCAGGCATCGGGTTAATCTGGCCTTCCATCAGATTTTATCAAAAACAGACCGCACAACAGGCACGAAAAGTTCTGTTAGCCAGCATCATCTATGTACCAATCTTGGTCGTTGCGATTATATTGGATCACTGGTTTTAGTGGACTATTCTATCCGTCGCCAAACTTCTTCCAATCGGTATCCGCTCGGGAACTCGCCGACATGGTACCACAGGTCACCAACAATATTCGCCGAGAAATGCAGTGCTACTCCAACTAAGGCTTCACTAGTATGATATTCAAGAAATTCCGTGTACAATGTGTCATCTTCCAGGGTATATCTGCCTCCTCCGGCCAAGACTTCTGCGCCACTCGCGGATTGATAACCCCATGAGAAGTGAGTGGAGTTCAGAATTTTTATTGAGGGTGGAACATTGAGTGTCACGATAACTGTATCTGGGTAAATCGAACGCTGAGATACAATTCGCCAACTTCCCTCCAAATGATTGGCGGGAGCCTGCGCCAACACTGCTTGACCGACCACCAATGAGATTAATAGTACTAATCCTGTTGTGTGTTTCATGATCATTTTAACTTTGTGCTATGACTCAAGGTAATATTCAATTTGGTGAATGTCAAATAATTTAGATTTGAGCGTTGGAAATCAAGCCAACTTAGTGGACTTAAGGTCTCTCTCGCTTTCGGAACTTGAAGTCTGGATCATGAATATTGGAGAGCCAAAGTGGCGAGCGCATCAAATTCTACGGTGGATGTACTCTGCGCTCAATACAGACTCGTTTGCATCCATGACCAATCTGCCGGCATCGCTTCGGGAGACGCTCTCTGAAATGGCCTGCATGAAACGGTTACAGATCCACTCGCTCTATACAGCTAGGGATCTGACGGTAAAAGTACTTATGCAGTTGCCCTCTGGACGGATCGTAGAAACTGTCTTAATCCCGAGCATGGATGATCGTGGAAAAGCCAAGCGACTCACACTATGCGTTTCGAGTCAGGTGGGCTGTGCAATGGGGTGCACCTTTTGCGCGACAGGGAAAATGGGTTTTCAGGAGAATCTGACTTGTGGACAGATCGTAGACCAAGTGAGCTACATGCGAGAGGTGGCACAGGAGCGATTTGAACGGGATATTTCAAATGTGGTGTTCATGGGGATGGGGGAGCCGCTCCTGAATTATCAGGCACTTTTAGCTAGTCTGGAGATCCTGACTCATCCAGAAGCCATTGCACTTTCCCCTCGGCGAATTACTGTTTCCACGGTTGGTCTTGGGCGCCGCATCCGTGATCTGGCACATGATGCACCTAAGATTGGCCTTGCGGTTTCGCTCCATGCACCTTTTGAGTCAAAGCGATCCAGCATCATGCCGATCAACCGTAGCGCGGCAACTGATCTTAGCACATTGGAATCTGCAATGCGTTACTATACAGACACTACTGGGCGGCGGCTGACGTTTGAGTACTGTTTATTTCGGGGGTTCAATGATTCACTTGAAGATGCTCGCGCATTGGCAAGGCTGTGCCATAGGGTCCGTGCGAAGGTGAATTTGATCATGTACAATCGTGTACCGGGGGTTGAATTTCGTCGCACGAGTGAAGAGCAGTTGAATCAATTTATGGATGATCTCTCCTCGCGCGGAGTGACGGTCACTGTCCGACGTAGCCGTGGGGAGGACATCGCGGCCGCCTGCGGTCAACTCGCCAATGAGTCTGGCCTGTCACACTGACCGATACTCTTTTCAGTGTGGTCTACCGGGGGTGGAAAGTACATAATAGCATTCATGCGTATTAAAAGCCATTCTGTGGCGGCCTAAACCAAAAACAACATTCAAATCCGCTGCAACAGCTATGAGTGATCTGTTGTTGAGCGCAACGCAGTAAATAATGCTTCAAAGAGGCCCAGGCTTTTTAGCCCGGGAAATCAGGAAAGTTTCACTATTAATGAAAATATTTATATTGGCTTCAAAGAGGCCCAGGCTTTTTAGCCCGGGGAATATACACAACTTTCGCATCAAATACCTAATAAAAGACAGCTTCAAAGAGGCCCAGGCTTTTTAGCCCGGGAAATTCGTAGAGTATCGAGCATGGGTAACGGAGGATCCCGAACGCTTCAAAGAGGCCCAGGCTTTTTAGCCCGGGAAATAAAACCTATTAAAAAAATTAAAGTTATGGAATCATCCGCTTCAAAGAGGCCCAGGCTTTTTAGCCCGGGAAATGGTGAACAGAAAGAATTAGATCCAATCACGGATCCAGCTTCAAAGAGGCCCAGGCTTTTTAGCCCGGGAAATTGTAGGTGCAAGTGGTGTATAGTTAGCAATCACTTTGTGCTTCAAAGAGGCCCAGGCTTTTTAGCCCGGGAAATCTGGATCCGCCGCCCCAATTTCAAGGAAGCGCGGATAGTGCTTCAAAGAGGCCCAGGCTTTTTAGCCCGGGAAATAGGGACGACTGGGAAAATGCGGGCGACTCGTTCTACTCGCTTCAAAGAGGCCCAGGCTTTTTAGCCCGGGAAATTGAACAATAATTGCATGGAAAAATTCCAGATGCCCCGGCTTCAAAGAGGCCCAGGCTTTTTAGCCCGGGAAATGATCAACCTTCCTGCGACACATCAATGCAGGTCAATTGCTTCAAAGAGGCCCAGGCTTTTTAGCCCGGGAAATGCCCAAGCCCAATCCTAATTACCGCCAATCACTAAACTGCTTCAAAGAGGCCCAGGCTTTTTAGCCCGGGAAATCTATCAATTTACGTCCTCAGGGGGCGCGGGCTCCTCTGCTTCAAAGAGGCCCAGGCTTTTTAGCCCGGGAAATATCAATGGAATCGGGGAATCAATACTAAATTTAAACTTGCTTCAAAGAGGCCCAGGCTTTTTAGCCCGGGAAATCACCACCACCACCACCGAGGCCGAAGTCAGTACCTAAGTCGCTTCAAAGAGGCCCAGGCTTTTTAGCCCGGGAAATCAGGTGCTTTCAGACCGTGAATGGCGTGTAGAAAAATTGCTTCAAAGAGGCCCAGGCTTTTTAGCCCGGGAAATGAGGTTGCCTGATGAATCACTTGACTCAGCAGTTGTGGCTTCAAAGAGGCCCAGGCTTTTTAGCCCGGGAAATATCCCCGATCCACTCGGTCACGCCGGTGCTCTGAACGTGCTTCAAAGAGGCCCAGGCTTTTTAGCCCGGGAAATTTGGACATTTTTGGCAAAAGCGTAAAATACATGGGGCTTCAAAGAGGCCCAGGCTTTTTAGCCCGGGAAATACGGATAGCCCCCAGTCATCGTCGTAGAGTGAAGACGCTTCAAAGAGGCCCAGGCTTTTTAGCCCGGGAAATATGTATTAGCGATGTACATAACCCTAACTAACTACTGCTTCAAAGAGGCCCAGGCTTTTTAGCCCGGGAAATGATTGCTACCGATTCCGGAATGCACGGGTGCTATGTGCTTCAAAGAGGCCCAGGCTTTTTAGCCCGGGAAATAGTTTACCTCGAGTGCAAGACTACAAACAAAATCGTGGCTTCAAAGAGGCCCAGGCTTTTTAGCCCGGGAAATTTTATCTCGTTGCTATGCTATGCTTGGGCATTGCGTGGCTTCAAAGAGGCCCAGGCTTTTTAGCCCGGGAAATGGGATTAGTTGCAGGCTATACCAAGACATAGCATAGGCTTCAAAGAGGCCCAGGCTTTTTAGCCCGGGAAATGAACTGACCGCCGCCACGGCAAATGTCGTGACCGCGGCTTCAAAGAGGCCCAGGCTTTTTAGCCCGGGAAATAACTCATGAAACGAAATATCACCATCAATCTCAATGAGGCTTCAAAGAGGCCCAGGCTTTTTAGCCCGGGAAATCTGGGGAAATGATCCGAAGTGATGCGAGTTCGTCAGCGCTTCAAAGAGGCCCAGGCTTTTTAGCCCGGGAAATAACTCAAAAGGCAGACAAATCAAAGGATCTGGCGCGCTTCAAAGAGGCCCAGGCTTTTTAGCCCGGGAAATTTTACCGAAATTTGATTCACGTAGGAGGCTCAACATGCTTCAAAGAGGCCCAGGCTTTTTAGCCCGGGAAATTTTTCTGTACAGGTTGCGTATAAGCCCTGTACACACGCTTCAAAGAGGCCCAGGCTTTTTAGCCCGGGAAATGGGAAATGGATTACAATATTAGCCTACAAATTACCCAACTGCTTCAAAGAGGCCCAGGCTTTTTAGCCCGGGAAATACGCGATAATCCCTCCATCTTTGCGGAGCACTTCCGTGCTTCAAAGAGGCCCAGGCTTTTTAGCCCGGGAAATCATTTGAATTTTGGCTCACGTGGAAAGATCAAAGTACCGGCTTCAAAGAGGCCCAGGCTTTTTAGCCCGGGAAATCTTCCGTAAATCGTCTACGGTACGCACAAGCATCCCGCTTCAAAGAGGCCCAGGCTTTTTAGCCCGGGAAATTTGACAGGAGATGTTGGTGTTCCCACTCGTGCTGAGCTTCAAAGAGGCCCAGGCTTTTTAGCCCGGGAAATGGCGGATCGAACGGGCCGTATCCGGATTGATGGGATAGCTTCAAAGAGGCCCAGGCTTTTTAGCCCGGGAAATACTTGGTCGGGGGCAAGGTCGAAACGCCGGATATTTCGCTTCAAAGAGGCCCAGGCTTTTTAGCCCGGGAAATTGCCTTGGTCTAAACTGCTGTTATACAGAAAGTTGCAAGCCAACGCGCGAGCACTAAAACATAACACACAAAGAATGGTGTTTTAATTTAGTAATTCCATCAAGTCAAAGAACTAACTCACTGAAATATAATCGTTTACGGCATGCGAGAACTGACAGGCTTTTTTGCAACGATAGAGCAGTCGCGTTTTCATTGGCGCGTTCATTAAACGATGGTTGCCTGCCGCTTAGGAACCTCGTAGGATTTCCCAAGGCTCTCAACTTTTAATGCCACCTTATCGGTAGGACCTAAATCCATTATTAGAATGTGATCCTCAGCCATGTTCATTTCGTATTCCAAACCTGTAATCATCTCAGATTTTCGACGGGCAGTGAGCCTACACTGGAAGACAGAAAGCTGCATCCATTGTCCAAACCCTTTTAGTAACTGGAAAACCTTGCGCCAGCGCTTTGAGTCCGAGATATCGTATGTAACAACATACAAACGTTCTCTTGCCATCCTTAATTTATCGCGGTAGGTAATGGGGATATTCGACGATCTCTCCCTGAAAATGACGCGCAAGTAATCTACACTGCACCTCAATTAGTCTCCTCATTGAAACTCGGTAGCCGAAAAATGGATGTGTTGTAAGGTGCTCCAGACGCCGCTCAAATGCTGCAATCAACACCTTACGACCTGTTGGCTTCAGAGAACACGACTTTCCAATGCAAATAAAATTATTCGGTTTAATCTCCCCGTTATTTACTATCTGAATTACACAAGAGTCAGCAATAATTGAGCGGAATGGTTCCATTATATCAAGCGCCAATGCCGGGCGATTATGACGAGGCCGATGATAGAGACCAAGGTAAGGATCAAGTCCAACCGATGTAATAGTATTACTGAATTGCCTCACCAATAACGCATAAGCCATTGATAACATTGCATTTACAGGATCCGTTGGAGGACGCCTGTTTCTGGTCTCAAAAGAAAAAGATCGGATTTCTCCATGGGCGTTTTCCGCAAGCATATTGTTAAATCCACCAAAATAGACCGCTGCTGCTTCACCCTCCATGCCGAGAAGTTGTTGTACGTCCTTCACATGCGGTATTCTCGTTATGATTCGCTTGAGGCGAGCAAGAGTATCCTCTTTGTTGGCAACAGAATTCTCTGTTCGCCAATTTCGACGGAGCAGAGTCCGTGAATTCTTAACCTTTGCTTGAATCAAATTCTTGGCAAAACCTAAACTGCGTTGGCTACTGAATGCCATACGGTACTGAGCCTCCCGGACGGCTACATTACCATTTCCCGTTCCAATAGTGTGCCCCAGAAACCATCCAGACGTTGAGTACCACGAAACAGGGATTTTTGCTCTCATCAGGGTGTGAAGTGCTGGGGTAGTGACAGATACAGGACCAAATAGAACAACTTGAGAAACCGAAATCAGTGGCACCTCAACCATTTCCTCCTTGGTTTGCACGATTAAACGAGCACCTGACTTACGAAGTCGTGCACCAGGCTCCTGAACATAAAGTGGCAGAGCTGGATCGTCGGAAGGATTCAGTGGGCGAGGAGGAGTACCTGTTCGGAATAAATTCGTCTCGTCAGGCAGGCAAATTCCCGCAAGTGAGCAACGCGGACATTTTGGGCTATCTTCCAACGGCTGCGGGCGCCGACGGGAGAGTTCTACATCTCTAAGCCCCTGAATGGCCTGAATTGTAGCGGCGCGAAGTTTATCATCAAGGATAACAAGGACTTTCTCTCTTGATCCTACATACCATAAAGCACCATGATCAACAGAATAACCATTGTCCTCAAGAATCATCGCCTGAACACAAACTTGTACTCTTTCGGGCTCATATGCACCCGCAGCTACATGTGGACGCTTCCCCTTTTTGAAATCCACAGGCATTACAATACCATTAGCAACTTCAACTACATCAAGCTTTGCAATTACTCCGAGCCGATCCGAAGACATCGTGACTGAACGTGCTTTTGCTATCACTTCGTCAAGTTCATCGGGGTTGGGAAGATTTCCCTTTCCTCTATCAACTCGAGCATGTGCGCGATGCCCCTCGGAAGTATCCACATTTTCAGCCCATTCACCTTCAATCCACTCAAGGTAGGCCAATCTAGGACAGTAAACCCAGGCATTCACCATCCGAGCTGGAATGAACTGAGTTCTAGTATCAGAAGAAAGAGGAGAATTCTGTTTGGATTGTTGGATTTTGCTGTCCATGACTCAACTCATTCTGTAAATGCGTGCACTTAATTAACGGAAATTAGTAATGTTGTTGGTTGGGAAGTGGAAAAACAGGTGATATGCGGAGTGAAGGACTGCCTATTACTGACTTGTGGCTCTACATAACCATGTCGTCAACACTTAGTGTATATTGACATTCATTTTTCATGCCTATTTTAAGGTATGAAAAGGAGATACAGCCCTCAACGCTCACCATATATCAAACAACCCCTGATTGACTCATGAGCACCTCATGTTGGTCACATCACATTAAGGTAGTAACGAAATGCTAATCTATATTACAGCAAACATACCCAAGCCAAAGTGACTGGCAAAGCCAATCGCCAAGGGGCCTTCAAAGATATAGGGGAACTTGATCTCTAAGAATGTACCTGATGAATCGGGCTGATTTACCTGTCCACGGGAACGAAAGCGGTAAAAATGTAGTGGATGCCTTTTAATTGGACCAACTCTTACCTCACTTAACTCGGTTACTTCAACACCATCGGTCTCCATACCTTGACGCCTCAGCAACCTGAAGACCTCTCCGGGGTATCCATCTTTCTTCAAGTGACCTGCACTCAAAAAAGGGGTTACGCTACGCCACTGCTTAGACCTTCCCAAAAGTTGAGAACTGCCAGCAAAATTCTGTGGAACGCCGTATCCCTCTAACGCAAGTCTCCATTCTTCGCCAGCGGTGCCAACTCCTGATTCACGCTTTGCATGTGGAGATGACATCCAGATTTGAGTAATCCGTTCAAGCTTTGACTGAATAAAATGGTCTATGCCACCAGATACGGAGACAACTATATGATCTATCAAACC
Source organism: Rhodothermales bacterium (assembly GCA_965209015.1). Lineage (GTDB taxonomy): Bacteria > Bacteroidota > Rhodothermia > Rhodothermales > Bin80 > Bin80. The sequence continues at coordinate 2,899,539 of OZ242367.1, forward strand.
ATCTCCATCTGCATCCTCTGGAAGCCAAAACGCATGAGGGTGGGAAGGATCTTTTATGGGGTAACGTCCTTCGTGTTTTCCTGAAATCTGCCAAGGGGCCAATGGTATTCGCCTGCCAGTAACGCTATCTTCACTCCATCCAAACTTAGACATGGCCGCAGCACGCATGATCTCACCTATCTTCACGGCATCCTCTAAGCGGGGAAGAGGCCTACCGACCAGTACAAAACGTGCGATAGTCGCCTGACTTGAAACCCTTTTGAATCTTTTGCTTTGTGAAGAGGAATGGGGAACCACTCTGGGATTAGTATTGGGATGACGGGCGTAGACTTCTTCCAGAACCGCAGGTGGCCTATGCCATCTGAGACTCTGAAAATCAGTGTTATCCAAGGAAAGTGCATCAATCAGACGATAGGGAAGAGTGTCCACCTTGGCTCTCGTGCAGAAGACCTTCTCAGCTTTGGACAACAATTCCGTTTCAGGAAACAACTTACTTGCCGTGGCTTGAATTTTCTGTTTTTCTTGGACGATCAGTTTCTCCCGCAAATCCTGATATGACTTAACAGAGCGCGGTACCCACAGGCTAACTTTCTCGCCAGAAAAACCATACTTTACGGGTCCACAATTCGCAGTACCAGCCCAATGCTCCAGTACATTACACTCTGTCCAGCTCTCTGCCCGTCCCAAGTATCCAATCGAAGATGCGAGATTTACTGCGAGGGACATGAGATTATCATCCAACGTCACATCCCTCCAGATGACATGAATCTTTTGTCCATCTGGAATGTGGAGAAATGCATCAAAAACCAACTGGGATTCAGGCTTACCCTCCTTGATCTTTCCTGCGGGCATATAGTGGCGTGTATGCGCATGTATACATCCCTGCGGAAGATCATAAACGGGAAGATCAGCAGCTAAAGCATCTATCAACTCAGACAGGTCGTCTACACTCCATCGGTGCCAATTCCCCTTACGCCAATAAATCGCGATAAGTGTCCTGAGAATTCGCCAAGGTTCAGGCGGCCAAGCTACATCAGCCTCATTAACATTTCGTCCACTTGGAGTCGCATGATAGTGTCCATGTAAAAAACTAAAGGAAAGTCCAAACATGGGCTACTTCTCGTAAATTACCGTAAGCTCGCTCGTTTCCCTGAAAGCACCATCCTCTCTAATCCGTTGAATAAGCATAGAGAGTGCGTGTTCAATCTCACGTAGTTCTGGAACTTTAAACCCAGAGGGCTTCGTAACAATTAAACTGATTAGGTCAAGATCGCACGCAGTTCGAAAACGTAACCCTTCCAAAAGCAATTTCCTCACTTTGAAGAGAGCTAATAAAATGAGTAGTCTCTCTACTTGATCTCCCAATCCGTAAGATCTGATTTGGCGAATATCCAGATTGAAATACGCATTAATCCGACTTGCTGTCCACTCATCTCGGGAGAAAGGAACATTGCCAAAGCCCTTACTGGTATCACCCTTAGGATTCAGGGAGTCGTTCTTAACTCCGCCACTAACTGCACGCTGTGCATTGTTTGCCTCAACAAAAGCCGATAATACCCTTGGAAGACGCAGTCTCCCACCAGCAAGTTCTTTCTTAGCCAAAAAGATGCCATGCAACAGTGCATTAATATCCACCTCAAGAAGTACCTTGGCTAGCTCTCCCAAATTAACCCGCTTTTCCTCATACTTTGCCAGCCTATCCTTAAGCAAATTGAAGATACTCTTATCGTTTCCCTCCAAGATATATGGAGAGTTGAGACGATGTGACTCAATAAGAGAATTAGTAAGCGGTTTCCCATCTTTATCCTGTACTTTCACCAATGGTAGCCCCTGCAATGGAGCTACCCAGTCGTTGATTGTTTCATCCCAACACACCGATTCAAGGCGGTTAGCCATTGACTGAGCACTCTCAACAAGGACTATTTGCCCGTCTCCATTTGGCGACTCATAAACGGCATGACCAAGATTTGGAAAACCAGTTGGTTGAAAGCGTGTGCCCTGAATAGGCCTGAGGCTGGCCTCAAGCAATAGTCTGGGTTCTTTATCAAGGGCAGAAAGATCGATATTCATCATTTGTAATAAGTGAATTTTTGATTCATGTATTAGTCAAGGAGTCAGGATATGCTCGTAGTAGCAGTGCTTTCAGTCCTTGATCAAAGACCGGAATTAATAAACTGGCAGCTAAGCGATCTGGACGAATTCCAACCCCAAAGCTGCAGCATTTCAATGTGTGCGTACCAAAGCCAGACTCAATCATGTCAAAAGGGGATGGCATCCCAGAGAAACGCATTCTTTCAAAGGCTGTACGAACAGACTCATTAATTGTGCTACCATCAAGTTGATTTCCACCTGTACGAAGCCGGGATACCAACCCACGGGGAGTAGGGATTGATACGTCTCGAGGAATTACCCCGAGGCGAATCAGGATCTGATTTGTAACAAAGATCGGCTTGAGAGCTGCATAAACGAAGGGGACGATAGGCTCACCATCCGTGTGATGATCATAACTAAATGGAAGATTCATGGGCTTTGCCCAAATCAGACCTGTCAATAAATCGTTACAACGATCGTAGTTAAAGTCACCTCTCAGAAAAGCTGATATATCACTCATTCTGGCCTGGCACGCACTGCCAAAAGGTTTATCGCTCAGTCCTCGGATTGGAGCTTCTACTAACCGACGCTCAAGAACTGCTATCATGTTGGATACCAATCCTCCATGTCCCCAAACTACCGTTGGGGAATACATTCCTTGCGCCCATTGACGAGATTTTCGCAATTTTAAGCCTCGGAAAAAGGTGCCCGTCTCAAACTCTCTACTATTACCTCTGGGATTTGTTAGCCGAACTAAGTGTGCTGCCATTGGAGGAGTGTATTCTCCAATCTCTGGAGCATCCCGATTACCTGATTTATCGTCCAAGTATTGCTGACGTATTCCAAGACCGGCCAGAGCTGCAGCAATTCGAAACTCGGGACTTTGATCATCTGCGCATTTGATCCATTGACCAGACAGTAGCGGTGGTGGCGGTGGAACAGGGTTCTTTTCGTTAGTCTGAACCCTAGTTAGTCTGAGTCCCAAACGACCAACGGCCACTATTGCAGCTGTAACCTCAGAATTCGACGGTTCCGGAGCAAGAAGTTCAAATAAGGCCTCTTCTAAATTTTTTACCGAATGTCGAATAGATGCTGGCTGATCTTTTTGACGTGCAAATGAACGGACACGTTGAAGCCACCCACCGCAATCAAGGTCCGATGTTAACTTTGCTCCCGGTGATGGTTCAGCGACCCTACGCCCAATGGCAACCGCATAGTAACTTTTTCCCGCACGCTTGAAATAACCATAACGCTGAAATTCAGAGAAGCCCCGACTTAAGCCCAATGTGGAAATAGCTCTGGCAAAATCAAACCCATCTTTGGCCATTTGGCCTTTTGTGACAGCTCGGCCCTCACCAAATAGAGCTTTGATCTCAGTATACCGAGCAGGGCTGGTCCATAATGGTGCCCAGAATTCTGCTCTGGAATCCTGTTCGTCAGTTGCCCCAATACCACCCCATCCAGCACTAGAAGTACGTACCGTAAATGGGAAACTGGCTCCACTGTGTACATTACTCTGGTGCCTACGAGACGCAACAGACGCAAATGTTAATGCCCCTTCAAGCATAAAGACATAATCCCATGAATTGATGATTGTCTCTCCACCAAATCCGGTACCAGAGTTAGGTCCACCTGCCGAACTCGGAGAAAATTGACCGACTTTAGCAGTTGAAAGGCTCAATGCTGGGGTATTATAGAGTGAATTCTCCAATAGCTGGGCAGTTGAAAAGGATGGAGTACCCTCAGATGCCCGAAACAAACCATCCTTTTCAGAGAATAGACGCTGCATCAGATTATTAGTGAAATCAAGTCGACCATCATTTCCACCTGTACCGAGCACGGGTGGAAATCTCAATTTCTCACCTGACAGGACAATAGAAGCGTCAAGCCATGGTATTGCTGACATAGGCAGCTTCGCTCGTAATTTCTCAACCAGCCTTAGCTTTACGGCTTCTTTGGGCTTTTCTTTGATATCAAGATTCTTTAATACATCCTTAGCAATATTTACAGATTCTGAATAGCCCTGAAATCGGGGATGAACTTCCGCTAACTCTAAGGGCCTAATACCATCTTTTTTGTCCTTTAGATAGAATCCACTACCTCCATTCCAGGGAGCAATCACTGGACTGGGGGAATACTGGTGAAGAAAAAACTCGAGAATGTCATGAGAGGTCAGACACGTTTGTAGGTAAAATCGCATCCCTTTCCACCATCCTCTAACTTGAGCATCAGCCGCTTTGCCTGTAACAGAATTTGTTTTTATAGACAGCAGCCTAAGTATGCCCAGAGCCTTTAAATATGATGCTATCGGAATAGGCGAGCAACCATCCATCTTGATTTGATTAGCCATATTCTTCTTCTTCTTTTTTCGATGCACGCCAGTCAGCTATCCTCAGAAGGGATTCCAAGAATGCCATTTTGAATGGACCAAATTTCTGTAGTAGATCTCGAGTCCGCTCGGTCCAGCTTTCCTTTGTCAACTTGTCATACCCAAGTTCCATCACAGAAAGTGTCAGAGGCCCACCAGGCCAAGAATCTCTACCACCTAGTTGTAGCGCAGGAAGCTCGTCCCCTTCCCAAATCCCTCTTGCAAATCTCTTGACACCGTCCTCCACCGATTCCTTAGGGAGGGCACGTATGTTCATCCTTACATTGCCATGATGGGCTGCAATGAGATAGGCTAGGAGATCAGAATCTCGGGACCAATTGTCGTAAGCCATTAATGCAAGCATAGAGGCTAATTCATGACGAAAACCTAAACGATCATGGCGCAAGTTGTGCTTGTCACTTTTGGCCAACATTAGCCCCTTGAAGACATCAGGATCGTCTAGGCCCCGTCGCATGGTTGACTGAAAGACTTCATGTGCTTTGCCTAGGTCATGCCAACGCGCAGCTCGCACCAAAAGTTGTTCAGTCATGTGATCCAATCCTAAACTCTTAGATAATACCGAAACCTCATCCGTTACATGATCCAGATGATCCTTAAGGGACACATGACACCCCAATTCACTCTCAGTATCTTCGTCATGTCCGTCCGAAACATTCGGGGATGATCCTCTTGATTCCGAGGTACTCTTGAGAATTATGGCTTGGGGAACATCTTGCATCCTACCAGTAAAGCCCAGTTCCTCGCTATATCCACCCACCTGAGTATCCACTAACAAAGTCAAACCCGGCCATGGAGACTGTCTCAGCGGCTTCCAACCTATGGGACTGATTCCATCCTGACCATCGCGCCGCCTAAACAGTGTGTCCCGTACAAACAAGAGGTTTGATTTACCGGCCTTCCTCAGTGCCTCAATCCATTTTTTAACCTGACCAATGGGCACCGCGCACAATTCTTCCTCCTTTGCCACCGGGATCTCTTCCGATGAAACAGATTCTGAACGCCAAAATACACGGAGATCTGTGTCATTGGCATCGCGCACATACATTGAAATGTCAACATGGAAACCATTTAAGTCTGCATCGGTGTCAAAAAGATCATCTAAATCTTTCCGACGCAACACTCGCATATTTGAATCAATAGATCCAACACTCGGAAGATGTATCGGTGCTGCGTCCCGCAGTGTTAACAGCTTTTGGCGAGCATTCTCTAATTCATTTATGTCGTATGGAAGTGCAATTTTAGAAGCTCCGGCGGCATTCGTTTCAGCAACCCTCAAGAGATCAACCCAATAGACTTGGGCTCCACCACTGACTTCGGCTCTCCGATTTGCCCGACCGAATCTCTGAACCATTGAGGCCCAAGGAGCTAATTCGGTAAACATAACCGAAGCAGAAATGTCAATGCCGGCCTCAATAGCTTGAGTGGCAATAACCAACTTGTCAGAAGAAATATGATCACTCGTGATCTTGAGCATTTCTCGTTTTTGCTCTGCGGAACGAAACCGAGAATGAAGTAGGACGACCTGAGGCCCAGTACGATTCTTTGAAATTGTCTTCTGAATGGACTGATATAAACTCTGCGCTCGCGCCACTTGGTTGACTATTACCAATGTCATCTGCTGAGTTTGATGAGCATTTAGAACAGTTGATGTAAGTTGCTCAATGTAAACTTTCTCGTGTTTTGCAGTACTAGATTGGGGAAAAACGTCGGAACGTGACAGGTGCTTGGGAGCGCAGACCAAATTTCGTACTCTCTTGTCCGTTTCGTCCGCAGGATTGACACGCAGAATCTTTAACGGAGCTGGAAAATCTACTGTAGCCAACCATTCGGGCTCAAGAGTAGCCGAAACCCAAAGACTATGTGTAGGATATTTGAGGAAAATACTATCCTTGCCTCTCAAATCCTCGCGACGAAATGCCTCAAGTTGCGCGGATGTTGCCCTGCCAGATCCCATTAACTGCACCTCATCAAATATCCACTGTACATCCAGATGCAATAAACCAAATTGCATAGGCCACAATTTGTAGGAAGATGCATAACCCCTCATTAGGGCACGACTCAACAGCATGTCTTGTGTGCCAACAATTATTGCTGAGCGTTCTGGAGTGCTCAACCAGTCGTTGGAAGATGTACCACCCTTGAGAATATACACATCCCTTGGAGTTGGAAGAAGCCCTTTTTTCTCAATTTGTGCTCCACACAAACCCTCCACCCATGAAGTAATCGCCTCAAATGTCTGATCAACTAGTGATCGCATGGGTAGACACCATACTAGCCGTCTCGGGGTTTGCGTGGGAGATATTAACCTCTTGTACAGCCACCCCAAGGTAATCCCAGCCGTCTTTCCTGATCCTGTCGGAGCGACAAGCACTTCGGGCCATTGACTATCAACCAACTCTTTTTGCCAGCGAAATGGCTCGTTTCCAGAAAATGCAGTCCGAAAGAAATATGGAAAGTCAATATCAGACGGGTGGTCTGATCCCTTTAAACGAGTTCCCAAATGATCTATCATGGATTAATTTCAGGATCTGATGTTCAACTATCCACCAATATAGCCATTTTCTGCTCACTCTCAACCTCATCTCCCAAGATATGGTACTCAGACCTGTTGGCAAGACAATTCTTAGATTATACGATAGTCATAAATGATTTAGGAGTTGACCCATCTGTTCTTAGAGCAAGATATATAATCGGGTGGTCTCTGGACTATCTCCATGCGATTCATACCTACCTGTTCAATGCGGAAATTATCTGATACAGCTCTCAGTTATTGAGACATCAGAGATATCAATTCAATCATTTATCTATGATGGTGTATCAGTCCTCAAAGAGTGACAAGAACCAACCCTCCTAAGATCAGCACTCACTTCACTGGGAGTCACTTCCCTCCACGCGGTGACAAAAAATCTTGGAGGGCTTAAACACTGGAACACGGCGCTTTGGAATCTCAACCGGCTCACCGGTATTTAGATTCTGACCGATCCGTGCCCTTCGCTCGCGAACTTGAAAGACACCAAATCCTCGAATTTCAATTCGATTTCCTTGTATAAGCGCCTCTATAATTGAGGCAAACATAGTATCCACAATCGCTCTGCTTTCAGCCTTGGAAATGATCGGACCAACTTCTTGGTGCACTCTACTTGCAAGATCAGACTTGGTCATTAGAAGATTTTTAATATTTAATTTTTCAGGGTAGCTAAACCATATGATGGTTTACATCGGTTGAATATAGAACACACTCAAATAGGGTTCTCAACTGAGACTCAGTTAATATCCTAATTTTATTGGATATTTGGTTCCGCCAGCATTTGTATGGCATGAGAGTCATAGTCTAAACCAGAAAAATTTGTGGAAATATACCTCACCAATGTTGAAGAGAGTGTGCCAAGGCAGTTATAAGGTTGCCAAGATGTTTCAGCGATATCTGAAGAGTCTGTAATACACTTGAGAGTTCTTAAGTATCTGTTGAAATATTTGCAGCGTCTCTCAACTCGAATTTTGAGATCATATTTTGGTATATGCTCCGTTGCGACGCCAGCAACTCTTGTCGGATGTATGTCATCAGAGCACGACGATTATAAACTTCTAGAACTCCCAATTCAGAAATACCGTATTCATGCTCATAGCAGAGTGTTTCTTCCTCTATAAGCTCAGGAGACGGGAAAAATTCTGTTTTTCATACTCATGCCAGTCCCTATCATTTTCCAAGCCAACGAATTTAGATTCTGGATCAAACCACGCATCCACCGCTCGTGCAGGAACGATGTCAACATAGCGATCCTCCAGTGGTTTTCCTAATAGATCCCTTCCATTTGCCCTGTATCCTCTGAAATGATATCTCCCGCGAGCACATAACCAGAGCAGATGGAGAGAAAACCATTTCCTGTTTATGTTTTTTAGAGAGGTAGATTAGAGTGATTGGCTCACGCCGGAGACAGGCTTCAATAATTGCCCGTAGGGCATTTGTACGGATCTTTGCACTCAGCGATAAGTCATGACCACCGGCAAGCGGTGCAGACAAAGAAAAAGGATTTGCAGGAAATTGATCAGCAGTCAAAAGTAACACAAATATGGCGTTGGCATCTTGTATCTCAACTGGTGGTGAATAATCTTCCGTTAGAACAGAGCGTCGCATATGACTTGATCGAAATCGTGGTAGAATACCTTTTTCTCTCCACCGCGAAATTAGAGTATGAGCCGTTCTTTTGGATATCCCCAGATATTCTTCAACATCGGCTGCTCGCACGTCTCCTCTCCAGTATAACATCGTCTCGGCAAACCTTTGACCAGCCTCATCTTGCAAATGTCCCATTGAATAAATTTAACGATTTCTAAATTTTTATTTATTTTTATTGGAACTTTTAATTCTGTATATTGTTCTATTATGAAAATCGAATCAGAACTATTACAATCATAATGGCTCAACATTTATTAGGAGCATAACCATCATTACATCAATTCAATGCGAGTAATTTTTTCGGCTCCTGACGACACTACTGCTACTTTTCGATTTCTTGATAGCCTACATGGGGCCATCATAAATGCCTGGATTTCAACCGGATTATCATCTGATTCCGTGATTGGTTATAACTCTGGCAATTGGTCTTTCGGAGCTGTTGGAAAAGCAACACGTAAAGGTTTTATTCTGAAATCAGTTGTCGTCGGAGCAGAGGGTAAGTTGGAGGAAGCATTAAGATCATTGGAGGCTGACTCACTGCGAAAACAATCCATTAATGGAGACAATATTAATCTGAGTTCTTGGAATAAGTCTCCTGAAATGTTTCCAGTCATTGGTGAGACTTATGAGAAATATACCTTGTCTGCCAAACTGCTTTCACCTCTTGCATTATCCGTCAGAGGGAAAAAAGGACGTTGGCATCAGCACTACTCTGAAATTGGTTCACAACTGCAAGACGCCGTGAATTTTCGTCTTTCAAGACTCACAGGACGTACCACAAGTCTGGTTATAAATCCAGACAAGCTTTATTTAAAGGCAAATCCACGGCATTCCCACTTAGTTCATACACGTGCTGTTCGAGGAGGTCGAGATACCTTTGTTGTTGGAATGATATTTCCATTGATCATTAGCGGATCTGCCGAAGATCTTCAATCAGCCTGGTGCCTTGGCATAGGCGAGAAGAATCGGTATGGCTTTGGTTGCATCAGATATAATCAGTCCTGAGAAATGACCAATCGTCTCCAAAGATCACCTCATACTGTGGCGGTAGAAGTCTATGGCGAGTTTCTAGACACCTGTATACTTGAGAATGTAGCTCATGACCGTGTTGGCGAGTCACGTCAAGTATCAGCTAATAAAATTGATGAACGTCCAGTACGATTGTTGACTCTCAGCGGTAAAGGTGGCTGGTCAGATGATCCAAACATTGCCGAGGAATGGTCAAACTATACAAACATCAGCCTACTTGATCACTCTCTTTCCGTTGCTCGAGGCGCCTTGATGTTCTACGTCATTCAGGCCTCTGAGGATGTCGGGATATTTTGTTCATGGGATGATATCACACGTCTTGCATATGCATTGGTGAGTATCGCTTTTCTTCACGACATAGACAAAGATTTACAATTAGAACGAGGATCACCGATACCGGAAGCTTCGGTTGCAGAGCGAATGAATCGTTATGGGATTGACTCCTTTCTATCAAACAAAGGAATCACGATTTCTCCGGCGGCTATGCTCAATTACATTGAAGAAGTTGAAGGATCTCAAGCTGCGCGTAGCCCAGCAGCTCTTGACTATGATCGTAAAATTGCGGCAATGAGTTCCTATGTTGAAGTTGCAGACAAGTTGGAAGGAATGTTTCTGGATCAGCGCTCTGGTGTTAATGCCGTTATATCGTCGTTAGAAAATCTAAATCAGTGGCCTATTCTCAAAAATACTATACTACGACATTGGGAAGTTATTCAGATCCACGACCATTTACATTCATTTCTGCTAGACCAATTTCAAATAGCTCTTTCATCAGCATGCAAAAATAAGTCTGGACTTCTTCCTCTGATTGAGGTAGTACATGATGGAGTGTTATTATGTATTATCCCCCGTACAAAATCACGAGAAATCAGGGAAGAGGCTCTGCAAAGCTTTATTAACTCACTGCCCTTCGGACTCAGATTTTCCGTAAATGATAGGTATACCTCTGAATTTGTCGAAGGTCGTGCGACTTGGGAACTGTGTAGGGACTTAATGGGGCAAACATCGGAATGGAATCACTATGTCAAACTCTTTGCTCTTCCAAGAGGTTTTGTTACAAAACATGTGGAGGAAGAAATTAATACCTTGTTGAGGGCGGCCGATCTAGAAACATCTTGGGTCGGGCTTGATGAGGGGGCAACCGGAGCTACTGTCAAACCATTTGGAAATCACCCCAATGGCTCAAGATCTTGCTTCCCACTGAACTCTGATCAAGCATTGGCATTCTTAACCATAGCACTGAATCATAAAGACAAACGAGGGAAGGATAGTGCCCCTGATGCTGATACACGTCAGCGTGAACTTCTAAGGATATTTGGTGCTCTTGATCTATCACCTCCTGAAATATATGCTGAACTTGCCAATGACCCAAGAGCACAGCGTACTTTACTCGCTATGTGGACAATATCTGTGCTTTGGGATATGTCGCTTTACGATGAAGACAGTGCATTGAAATTATTCAATGATATTCTTGGGCACGAGGGGCTAACTGGAACATGGTTGGAAGGAAATATGTCGCGAACCGGAATAAGCGACCAAGTCATTGACAACTCAAGCGACATCAATCATGCACTTGAAAGGCGTTTTGGAGAGCTCTTATCTGGTGGGGTAATACATCAGCACGATACAGATGGGACTTCAAAGCGTTGTATCCTTTGTAACGTTCCCACAAGTCATAAGAGAAAAGTGAGTTCTTCTCTGAATGTTCATGGAGTTAAAGTCTCTGCATTTTCAGGACGTGATGGACGAAACGACCACTTAGCCTTATCGGATCGTGACACTCATTTGTGCCTCGTATGCCAAGCAGAACTGAAGCTGAGATACAAAGCTCAAGCTAACGACAAACGCAGTAAGAACCAACGCAGTAAGGATATAATACCACCACTTATATCATCTCCCGTTACTACAGGACTTTTCGGAGGAGTGATTTATGAGCAAGAGCTAGATTGTCAGTCATTGGGATTGAATGAAATCCTCCGCTTAGATATGAAGGAAGGTAAAGTATATATGGGGCTTGATGTACAGATGAAACCTACACGAATCGCTCGACTTGAAAGCCTACTCCCACATGATGCTAAGCTGGTGGTTAAACTTCGTAAAATTCTTCAATCAATTCAACGAATTGGTAGGCCAATACATCTATTTCAGGGAGCACCTAATCCGCATCCTGCAATATTTTACTCTGATGCACTCCCCCGCTGGCTTGTATACATATTACAGGGCGATTCCCTCCGCATTGAACAGCTTGATACAGCAATCTCCAATCTGGAATTTTTTGAAATTGTCCTTAATAGTCATGGTTTAGGGGTTGAGTGGGCAAAGAGAATGGCTGATCCAGAGAAAAATATCAGACTAGGGACGTTCTGCGTGGCTTGGGTTGAGGCTATTGAACGAATAGGTAGTGGAAGTGGCCAAGCCATATCCGATTGGATTAAAGTTGCACACATCGCGCGCCATAAGGCGCTTACATTAATTCACCAATCAAGTAATAATGATATGAAACTTGCAGACAATACAGATCCTCTAATTCGGCTTGCATGGCTGGCAACACGTATTCAGAAGCGAATAGGAAACACGGCTTCTGCTAATGAACAACTGCTTTGTTGGCGTGCTGCCGTCACATTCTTATTTAGTGCACGAAAAACGATCACCGACGATCAGAGAGCTCTAATTCTTGGAATTGCAGCAAGGCTGGAAGAAAAACTAACCCGCGGTATCCCTCATGCTGCTGCCAAAAAGTATCGTGATGGCCTAAGCTTGCAACAGGCATGTATTGATTTTGCAGCCCATTTTGTAGAGCGCGTATGGGTTGAGGTATTCAAGTCAAAAGAGCCCCTATCGCGAGATCAGCGGAATGCGTCCGCTATTTATAGATTTACCTTGCTTGAATTATATCAAGAACGTGGAATCTCAGAGTCTGACAAGAGTCAGACTGACTAAATCTTCACCCTAATTCAGGAATAAATTATCCATATAAAATTGAAACCATGATTGATAAATTTTTCCCCTATCTCAACGACAGTAGTTTGGTTGAAGAAGTGTTAGCTTCTAATGGAAAGGATAATTACATAATGCCATCACGTAGAAATGCTGGACATATAGCTATACTGCTCATTCGTGAGATTACCGCTCCTACCGTTTTCAGAAATGCTGAGCGAGAGGTGACAGATATAGAAGATTTGAATGGGGTTCGTCGCGTCCGAGCGACGCCAAACAAATTCAAGTTCGGAGAACGCGGCAGGGGGCTGCTTGTACTTAGAGCTTGGGAACTTGGCGGAAGGTTACCTCAGAATCGCACGGCAATAGGCGATAGTATGCCGATTAGTGACGCATTTGATCTCAATACATTGGTTTTTGGTGACTCTGCGATGAAGAAAAAACCGAAGAACCAAGTACTTCCAGTCAAGGCATCGGTCCAATACTCCGATGCACTCAGCACACTTCCATACAGGGAATGTGTGGGAGAAACCTTTCATAATCGAGGTGATGAGTCTGGAACTCTATGGAATGCAGAGAAGAAGAAAAATACGGACAACTTGTTCACAAGATATTTTGTGCTTCCTGGCTCTCTGTTGATTCAGGTACTTACAAGTAATGGTCGACAGCTTCCCCCGATTGGCTTGGAGCACTTGCTCCTAAGTATTGGACTTACTGGCTCATATGGTGGACAAACATCGGTGACCGGTGTCAATGTTAAAACCCATGTGGTTGGAATTTTTGGAAGTCGGCTCGAGGTGCCACTTTCATCTCCATATGCTCTATTAGAGAGGCTTCCAAGCAGCAAATCCATAGATGAGATTTCGTCTGTAGCCTTTGATGAGATGTCCCGCGTATATCGTGTAAGCGCTGATACGACTGAGGCGACTAATTTTCAGCAATCTCTCGTCTCTGCCTTTGAAGAAGACGCTACTGATCTGAAATTAAGGTACTCCGAGGGAGCAGCCGCCGTTGCAGAGATGTTTGAACAATACTTTGAATCAAAAAAATCTTGAGGTGGAAATTCCAGTTTATACATATAGGCTGACAGCCTTAACTCCTTGGGCTTGGCACGGATTGGCAGTGCCATCGGGAACGTCTACATTAAGTGATATCGTCACCGATACTGCCATGGCCTTTGCGACGGCTATTTCACTCGGGTTGGGTGATCGGTCACCCTGTTTACCATCAACCCCAAACTATAAAGAACACCTTTCTACCATACCATTTAAGACTTCTTTGTTTGTGGGTTCTCGTGAAAATCGTCTTAACCGACCGTTAGCTCGTAGACTCAATCTGGATGCAGAGTGTGGTTTACCCCAACGGGTACATGATGCACGGAATTCCGGTAACATCAAGGATTACTATCACATACAGGAAGTTTGTGCTGGTGCGAAATATAACGGTTCCTTCCTTCATTCAGATCCGCTAAGCTTTGTCAGGGAAGCATATGGAATCTCTCTCAAATGGTTGATAATTCGACTCGGACTTGGAAGAACTGGTATTGGCTTGCTGGAACCAATTCAACAAGCTCAAGAGGTTCAACTCAATCTTCACACCGCCCAATTGTTTGATCCAAACATTAGCCTTGGTTCTGGACCTTATCGGTTACATAATATACAGCCCAGTTCTCCCATTACTTGTTTGGAGGCATTATCCATAACATCTGAGTGGGTATAGTTCCGGGTACAAATGAAGATTCTTGCTCATTCGGTACCCATTTTGAAGAGTGGACTTTCTCCTATGCAGGAAAATCTGCTAAAATCCCCTAAGTTTTTACGCATCGTGTCAGCTCCTACGGGATCTGGAAAATCCTATGCCTTCGTCAGGGCAGCGATAGAAAATGATCAGAGAATCCTATTCATTGTCCCAACCAAACGTCTCCTGCAAAACCTACTGGAAGATGCGTGTGAGCAGGCAGAAGAGCACCTAAAGAATGAAGGCTGGTCTGAGAATAGAATAAAATTATGGGTATCAGGGAGTTTCATTGAGTGGTCTGGTAATCAGGATGCTGATGAAGAGATAAGGGAGATTGTCTCCGAAAGAGTTGAACAGTTGCAGAACCCCAATATTAAGATAATCTTCGCCATACCTGAGGTTGTGGTGAATATGATTTCTGGTATACGGGTAAAGGGGGGAACTACAATAAATCCTTTTTCCTATGCACGTAAATTTGATCACATTGTATTTGATGAATTTCATACCATTAGTGACGGATCATTTGGCCTTGCATGCCTATTAGCTCTGGTAGCTGTCAATCAGCGCCATGGCAAAGTTAGTCTCTTATCTGCTACCCCAGTGAACGTAACTAATGTATTCCATGATGTTGGTGTTCAGAAAAACGAGATTGAAGTAATCCATGAAGAGATAGTCAACGGACTCCCAACGAATAATCGGCCTATTCATGGAGAAGTAGATATTATTATTGAAGACCACAAAACGCTTACGGACACGCTGAATAAATATATTGAAGAATCATTGGAATCAATATCTAACGGATCTACAGTAATACTTATCTACGACTCACTCCAACGCTTAAAGAAACAAGAGAGGCAACTCAGGGATTTGCTCAACAAAAGAGACATTCCAGATAATCAAATTCTGACGATCAACTCAATAGACGATTCCACTCGCAAACATGGTAGTTCACGAAGGAGGCATACCTATCATGATCCCCGAAATTATAACGTATTGATTTGTACATCCTCTGTTGAGGTTGGTGTGACTTTCAAAAGTAATCTCATGATTATGGAACCTGGACATAACAAATCAAGCTTTATTCAGCGCGTTGGACGTGTCTGCCGAGGTAGAAATTCAGGGAAGGTAATTGTTTCCTGCCCCTCTAATCGGCGAAATCGCTCTCTCTGGGTCAAGCAAATTGTAGCTTTAGTTGAGCAAAATGAGGTGCTTGAAGTGCAAACATTTACTGCAAAATTTATTTCTGATCTACGTCGGCAAGTTGAACCTGATACTACTCCACATGTCAACAATTCTTCTATTCAATACTATCGCAAGGTGTCATGGCGTGGCGTATTTTGGGCGGCACTTTTCATTGAAGCTGTCTTGTTAACTAAAATGAAAGTTCAAAAAGAAGCATGGAAACGACTAAAAAATCTCCAGAGTAAAAAGATGAGATTGATCGCGGAAAAGATTAATCAAATACGGCAAGTGGAAATCGTAAATGATAACATCTATGGCAAGCACCAGCCCCATAAAGAATGGCTAAATGCATTGTTTAATAGTGCACTCTCATACAGAGATATAGGCTCAACACTAACGATCATTGACCCTGATGGCAGTGAACGAATTGCGCGCGAGTCATTCATCAGGAGAGCCACAAACATCTTGAGCAGTCATATCCTACATGAAGAAGATGGAAGAATGATCGTTAGGCTGAGGTCTAGGACACTTGATCAAGAAATACAGGATTTTTCTGGTAAAAATCAGGAGCACAGACTACGGCTATTTGTGCGATCACCCATTGGCGGTCGGGGCTATTCCATCTTTATTCATGAGTATACCCGTCAGAGCGAATCTACTAACATTCGGTTGGTTGAGGAATGGAAGAACAGCTTTGGTGAATTGATGGGGCAATCTGAGAAATCTTCGAAATCTCCGCAGGAGAAGGTCATGAAAGCCGCAACTAAACTTGTTGAATTACTTGGTAAACCACCGCTGGAAGAAGACTATGAAGATTCTATCGAAAGCGCGATTTTTGCGTGATCAAGTTGAAGAATTGGGGCTACATGGCCTATATTTTCAGCACATAGTATTATGTCGTAGACGCGCATGGCTCCATCTTATAGGTGCAACACATGCCATTAGAAATTATCTGGTTCAAAAGGGACATGCCTTACACAATATTGACAAACGTCCGAATCGTGTGCCTTCGGGATTGGGGATTGCCCCTGATGCGATAGATTTTGATAGGCGGGTAGTAATTGAGCGCAAGGGTAGCTTTGGTGCTCAGCACGCTGTTTCACGGCAGGCTCTTTTTTATGCGGCATTTATGACCGCTGCCAGTGGAGAAATCTGGTCTGCGGAGGTACATGTTTATGGCACCAACCAGAAAAAGAGATGGGATATTTCAGACGAAGTCATTGACGAGTTATTGGAGTACACTCGTCAGGCAAGAGACTTGTTGACTGAGCCAGCACCTGAGGCATACCGTATTCCTTTATGCCAGAAATGCAGTTGCCAGCGAGTATGTTGGGACGAAGAAGATTAGCATGGACGTAGTAATAATCCCTCGTGATGCGCGTCTTAACCGTAATGAAAATTCATTAGTGGTTACCTCTGAATCTGGTCGCAAAGTTATTCCACTCCGAGGAATTAAGCATATAATTTGCATGGGCGGTGGTTCAATCACGATACCCCTGCTTAAAGAAATGGGCCGAAATGGGATTCGTTTTACGATCTTAGATGCTGGCGGACGGTTCTTGGGCGCATTTGAACCGGAGGAAGAGAGACCATCAGGCCGTGTACGAATTGGTCAGGCAAAACTCTTCCTTGATCAAGACAGACGATTATCTATTGCTCAGTCCATTGTTTTGGCTCAGATGAAGTCTATTCGAGGATTGTTGCAGCGATACCGAAGAACTGGAACTACCGGACTTGATCCTTCTATTGAAGGTATAGATGCAGCCACTGAGATAGCATCCAACTCCGAAGATATTCCAACTTTGATGGGAGCGGAGGGACATGCCAGAGCCTTTCTGCATGACGCATTTGGGCTAATTTCTCCTCAAGCTCAGCTTCAGCGCAGAATCAGACGTCCTCCCCCCGATCCAGTCAACTGTTTAATGTCATTTTTCAATATGATGCTTTACTCTGCATGCTCAACTGAACTTTCAAAGACTCATCTTGACCGGAGCATTGCGTTTCTTCACGCCCCTGGAACCGGCCGACTCTCACTCTCAATTGATATGGCTGAGGTCTTCAGGCCTATTCTATCTGATGCGTTGCTACTTTCCATGTTCAGGCGTGATCAAGTTAATGAGACATGGTTTGATCGTAGTTCTGGAATCTGTCTCCTCAACGAAAAAGGAAGAACTAAGGCTGTACAGAGATTTTGGTCCCGAATTGAGGAATCACATGAAAACGTATCCTTAAAGCAATCTATATTTAGACAATGTATCTCTCTGGAACGTGAAGCATTAGGCATCGGTCAATTTAAACCATTTCTATGGCGGGGATAATTCATGTTTGTTATTATCTGTTACGATGTGCCTGCCAAGAGAACGCACATTTATCGGAAGCTGTTGAAAGAGTTCCTCACCCATGAACAGGCCTCAGTGTTTATGGGTGATCTACCTGAGTCAGAATTACTCAAAATGGAGGCCAAAATATCAAGAGTAATTGATGCCAGAGACAGTATATTAAAATTGGTTTGCCGCAATAGACACAACATCAAGGTCTTTCGTCTGAATAAAGAAGCAAAGGGAGGTCGGATGAGCAAAGATCAAGATGAATGGCACGGTCAAAATTGGTCAGTAATATGATGACATGCGTGAGGTAATTCAGTCTGCGCTCGGGGAAAAAACTCTCCAACCTCCCTATCTGGGGCGCAAGCCACAGACTTATTTCGCGATACATCTGTTCAAGAAAAGCTCTGAAAAACACTTTATCACAGTTTTTTCGTTTATTTCCATGATTTCTCCCCCTTGGATGGCTCTTTAGAGTAACACTGGGGGGGATCCTAATCCCCATGAGGGGTAATGAGTTTTCACCCCGTTCGCGCGCCACGGCATCCTTGATCTGGATCCTAATCCCCATGAGGGGTAATGAGTGATAAGGAAAGATATTCGTGTGCTCCAACAACCACTGATCCTAATCCCCATGAGGGGTAATGAGTCAGGTTTGATATTGCTCCAATGAACGTCCGTCAGTGAGATCCTAATCCCCATGAGGGGTAATGAGATAGGGGCTGACCGTATTACAGACAACGACGCCCTCGATCCTAATCCCCATGAGGGGTAATGAGATTTGGGACAGGAATAGACCGGCTTAACGCGGTGTAGATCCTAATCCCCATGAGGGGTAATGAGCTCTAAAACGCCTTGAAGAGCACTGCGTGCTTTCACGGATCCTAATCCCCATGAGGGGTAATGAGGAGCAAGCCATCCAATGGGTGGAGACTGGATGCCGGGATCCTAATCCCCATGAGGGGTAATGAGGATGGTTTTAATTTGCGTACTCATTTCTTGACGCTTCGATCCTAATCCCCATGAGGGGTAATGAGTTTGTAGGGATCAGCCTGGCATTGGTGTCCACCCTGTGATCCTAATCCCCATGAGGGGTAATGAGGTGGATGACCCCTCGATTGAAACCGCACGCCGTGCGGGATCCTAATCCCCATGAGGGGTAATGAGAATCGTTTGATGATTATTGATGATTCCCTGCATCCAGATCCTAATCCCCATGAGGGGTAATGAGATAAACAAATGAATCCCAACTCGCGTCCCAAAACACAGATCCTAATCCCCATGAGGGGTAATGAGATGCGGACTCGTGCGATTTTCCAGAGGTGGCAGGCAGGATCCTAATCCCCATGAGGGGTAATGAGTTCCGGAAAGGCCGTGACCATCGATGCAATGATTTTGATCCTAATCCCCATGAGGGGTAATGAGCTCTGCACGAAGCGTGTTAGGAATAGCTGACTGGGCGTGATCCTAATCCCCATGAGGGGTAATGAGGGCGCAGTAGCTGCGGATATTGAAGCGGCCAACAATGCGATCCTAATCCCCATGAGGGGTAATGAGCTGCGTCAAGCAATCCAATCCCTGGTGACGTCGTTATGATCCTAATCCCCATGAGGGGTAATGAGCTCTGGGAGTTGTAAATAATTGAATGGGTCTTCATGCGATCCTAATCCCCATGAGGGGTAATGAGGTCTCTGATCCAGTGTCCAGGTGCGAACTTTCTCATATGATCCTAATCCCCATGAGGGGTAATGAGCCTAAGACGACGGGCGATGCCGGCGCAACCGTTAAGATCCTAATCCCCATGAGGGGTAATGAGGTCCCCTAATCCCGTTAAAGTATCTCCCACGTAAACCTGATCCTAATCCCCATGAGGGGTAATGAGCATTTGATCTATTATCGGAGACGGAGCAGTCGCTCGATCCTAATCCCCATGAGGGGTAATGAGGATCTAAATAGTCTGCCATGGTCTATGTCGGTTTGATGATCCTAATCCCCATGAGGGGTAATGAGGTTGTCTTTCCTGAACCACCCTTGCTGTTCAACACTGGATCCTAATCCCCATGAGGGGTAATGAGCCGATTGTTCACAAAACTCACGAGTTTGTAGATCTTGATCCTAATCCCCATGAGGGGTAATGAGCCTTTGGTAGCATGCTTCGCATCGTCCCGCAACCTTGATCCTAATCCCCATGAGGGGTAATGAGTATTTCAATGCCCGTAAACTCCGGAGGCCGGCCGAAAGATCCTAATCCCCATGAGGGGTAATGAGTTTTCTGCTGTGTACGATGCAACCGGCCCACTCACCAGATCCTAATCCCCATGAGGGGTAATGAGGTATATCCCAATAGGGTGGTGTGGGCAGTCACTGGATGATCCTAATCCCCATGAGGGGTAATGAGCTTGATTCAGCCTGTACAGGGAAGCAAAAAGCCTGTGATCCTAATCCCCATGAGGGGTAATGAGTTGGATGATTGGAAACGTACGACGCAGGAATAAACGTAGATCCTAATCCCCATGAGGGGTAATGAGATCCATCGCTTATTCCTCCACGCTCTTTCCCCTGGACAACTACGCATCGGGGCAGGGTAATGAGATCCATCGCTTATTCCTCCCCCACCCCCCTACTGGGATCCTAATCCCCATGAGGGGTAATGAGCTGTATCTTCTCAAATAAACTTGGGCTGAAACCCCACGATCCTAATCCCCATGAGGGGTAATGAGACATGATCGACAAGCTCTTTGACGGAATTGCCCGTGATCCTAATCCCCATGAGGGGTAATGAGCGCACATCCTTAATCGCGGCAAACCGCTTTATGCGGAGATCCTAATCCCCATGAGGGGTAATGAGGCGATATGTGCCATTAGCGTTTTCCATTTCCATTGTGATCCTAATCCCCATGAGGGTTAATGAGATCTCATGTTTAGCTGGAACCCAGATGATATGAGTGAGATCCTAATCCCCATGAGGGGTAATGAGACGAAAATCCCTGTGGCTGCTCAAGTGGAAGCCAAGGATCCTAATCCCCATGAGGGGTAATGAGCTCTGGGGGGAGGAAGGTTATATCAGAGATTTCAGGTGATCCTAATCCCCATGAGGGGTAATGAGGGGATCAGCAATTAGCTCTCTTGGTGAGCACCAGATCGATCCTAATCCCCATGAGGGGTAATGAGATAATTTAATTAGGTTTTTCCCGGGACAGATAGCGTGATCCTAATCCCCATGAGGGGTAATGAGACTCAGGTGAAAGCGATTCACCTCATCCACGTTCGAGATCCTAATCCCCATGAGGGGTAATGAGCTGAGACAATCCGCCTCCTGTTGAGACCGGCGCGTTTGATCCTAATCCCCATGAGGGGTAATGGGCCCTTCGCTGTCTTCATGATAACCTTCCTCCGCTCGATCCTAATCCCCATGAGGGGTAATGAGAGGGCTGTGCAAACGCTTGAACGAACCCATTAACGCGATCCTAATCCCCATGAGGGGTAATGAGCTATTGGGCGCTCTCGCGGTGGCGACGATTGGTGCCGGGATCCTAATCCCCATGAGGGGTAATGAGAATGAGTCTAACAACGAGACGTCCCTGCATTAGTCCTGATCCTAATCCCCATGAGGGGTAATGAGGTAGAACCGCTCCGTATCTTCGGGGGATGCGAAATGATCCTAATCCCCATGAGGGGTAATGAGAAGCAGAGGACACGTACAGGCTTTCACTGTTTTATAAGATCCTAATCCCCATGAGGGGTAATGAGATGGGACATCCCATGTCTGGCGGGAAGACATGGAGGGGATCCTAATCCCCATGAGGGGTAATGAGAGGGCTGTGGAACGTGTCCTCCGAAGAGCGCGCCACGATACTAATCCCCATGAGGGGTAATGAGCCGCAATCTCGGCGGTGCGTGCATCCTCGGCGCTCAGGATCCTAATCCCCATGAGGGGTAATGAGAGGGCTGTGGAACGTGTCCTCCGAAGAGCGCGCCACGATACTAATCCCCATGAGGGGTAATGAGCCGCAATCTCGGCGGTGCGTGCATCCTCGGCGCTCAGGATCCTAATCCCCATGAGGGGTAATGAGCAGAAGATGGTGGATAAAATCAATGATCCAGAATCCGATCCTAATCCCCATGAGGGGTAATGAGCTCCCAAGCCAATCTCTTCATTATCATCCCCTCCCTGCCCGATCCTAATCCCCATAAGGGGTAATGAGTAGTGGCAAAACCTAACGCATTTCATTATGGTTGGCATACCAACATTCATCTGCGTATATGCACCCAATAAATTACATCTGCGACTCCTGACGTATTGATCTATCTGACGATCTATTTATCAGGAGCAATAGCAGTTGCATTGTCAATGAGACGAATATCCCGAAAATAGACCGCCACCGCGATGATTACCTCTGTACCCGAAATGAACTCCTTCACGGGTTGAAGATCATTGGCCGTAACGATCTCTGCATACTGTAGTTTGGCATCCGGTGCCAAGCGAATCATTTCCTCCACCGATGCAATGACATTTAATGGAGATTGCTCACCTCGCTCAATCTTTGAGGCTGCCTGCATAACCGCCTCTGAGAGGACGTGCGCCTGGCTTCGCTCATCGGCTGTGAGATATTCATTTCGAGACGAACAGGCCAAACCATTTGCCTCACGAGCGATCGGCTCCCCAATGATTTGAACATCCAGCGATAAATCCTGAACCATCTGCTTCACGAGGATAAACTGCTGAATATCCTTACGTCCAAATACACAAATATGGGGCTTGCATGCTGCTAATAACTTCATGACTATAGTCAGCACACCCTGAAAATGACCCGGCCGGTATCTGCCACACAGATGCTCCGACAACTCAGAGTTAACCACCCATGTTTGCTGCTGATCTATTCCCACTGGATAGAACGTTGAGTCGCTCGGTGCAAAGATCGTGCTGACTCCTCCAATCTCTTGTAGTATCCTATGATCTCTTTCAAAATCTCGCGGATAGGAATCAAAGTCTTCCTTAGGACCAAACTGGGTTGGGTTTACAAAAATTGATACCGTAACATGATCTGCCTCAGATTTTGCGCGCCTCACCAAAGATAAGTGTCCTTCATGCAGACCTCCCATTGTCGGAACAAGGGCCAATACCCTTCCCTCTACGCGCCTCTGGTCCGCGTATGCCTGCATTTCTGATACGGTCCGAATAATTTCCACCTGACCACCCGAATTTAGTTAATTCCCGTATGTTACAACATGGGATTTAATTCGTTTATATTAGTTCTACATTTCATTAGCAATTTGTCATGAGCAATTTTCGAATTGAAAAGGACTCACTGGGGGAAGTCCATGTACCCGCAGATGCCATCTATGGAGCTCAGACCCAGCGGGCCGTGGATAATTTTCCAATCAGCGGACAGCGGATGCCCCGAGCATTTATCCAAGCCCTCGGCCAAATCAAGCGGGCAGCGGCAAACGCGAATGCCGACCTCGGTTTGCTAGACAGACCTGTCGCGAATGCAATCATTGAAGCAGCAGACCCCGTCATATCCGGCCACTTTGACGACCAGTTCCCAATTGATGTATATCAGACAGGAAGTGGTACATCAAGTAACATGAATGCCAATGAAGTGATCGCCAAGTTGGCAACGGATCTGCTGCAAGGACAGAAGGTTCATCCCAATGATCAAGTGAACCTTTGTCAATCCTCAAATGATGTTATCCCCACCTCTATTCAGATCGCTGCATCGTGTGAGATAGAAAGACAGCTCATACCTGCTCTGGTCCGTTTGGAAAATGCACTCCAAGAAAAAAGTCAAGACTTTGATGATGTAGTCAAAAGTGCACGTACCCACCTAATGGATGCAACTCCGATCACAATGGGACAGGAATTTGGTGGCTATGCTATGCAAGTGACGCGCAGTATCCGTCGCATCAAAACTGGACAGGATGAACTGGCTGAGGTCCCCTTGGGTGGAACGGCAACCGGCTCAGGCATCAATCGTCATCTGGAGTTCCCCGAACGAACCCTGACATATCTTAGTCAGGAAGCCGGTGTCCGCTTCCGAGAGGCCGAAGATCACTTTGAAGCCCAGTCCGCACGGGATGCAATCGTGTCCGCATCGGGTGCACTCAACACCACCGCTGTTTCGCTGATGAAGATTGCAAACGATATTCGAATCCTTTCCAGTGGACCGACCAGTGGACTCTCCGAAATCATACTCAAACCTCTGCAACCTGGATCGTCCATCATGCCTGGAAAAGTGAATCCCGTGCTCTGTGAGGCAATGATGATGGTCTGCGCCCGTGTGATGGGTAATCACACTACGCTGACCATTTGCGGACAACATGGTAATCTGGAGTTGAATGTGATGATGCCTGTCATGGCCGTGGCACTCTTGGAGAGTATTGAATTGCTCGCTAGTGCTTGCAATGCATTTGTGGACAGGTGTCTCTCCGGCATGGAGGCCAACCGTACTAGATGCCAGGAGCTTCTGGAACTCAATCCATCCCTCGCTACTGCTCTGAACAGTGCCATTGGATATGATCAAGCCGCTAAGATCGCGAAGGAAGCGGTTTCCTCTGGGCGCACGGTGCGGGAAGTCGCACTTGAACTGAATGTTTTGGACGAAGAGACACTTGATGCACTCCTTGATGTTCGGAATATGACACAACCCGGAATTCCCGGCGGACACTAATTGAACTCTCGGACTTTGGCCGATTTTTTGCAGATACTTAAATATAAATAACTTACTTATTTCTCAATCATGAATAAGATTCGATTTTCCCCAACGATCCTAATTGTGTCTGTCGTCTTTATCGCAGGCGTACTGTCGGCTACTCTAGGAGCCAACTTGTTTAACTTGGGACAAAATGTGGGTACGGATGCACAAGCCGGTAATGTAGAAATCCTACAGGCACCCCCAGAAAGTTCACGTCTGGAATGGGAAGAGGCCTTCGTTAACGTTGCGGAAGTGGTGAATCCCGCCGTCGTACAAATTCGGTCTGCTGAGAAAATTGAAGTAAGTTCCAACAGCAGTATCTGGGAGG
The DNA here is from genome assembly GCA_965209015.1 of Rhodothermales bacterium. Taxonomy (GTDB): domain Bacteria; phylum Bacteroidota; class Rhodothermia; order Rhodothermales; family Bin80; genus Bin80. Next base: position 2,924,428 of record OZ242367.1, read on the forward strand.
GGACTCCTTGGGAGCAGTTGATGCCGAATATGCCCCAAAATGCACCGCCACAGATCCGGCAAGGACTAGGATCGGGGGTCCTGATCCGGTCTGATGGATACATCGTAACCAATGATCATGTCGTTGGAAGTGCAGATAAGTTGCGCGTACAACTTTACGATGGTCGCACCTTTACCGCTGAAGTCGTGGGCCGCGACCAAAATAGTGATCTAGCTGTGATCCGAATTGAAGAGACCGATCTGCCCACAGTCATGTTGGCACCATCTGCAAATGTTCGTGTCGGACAATGGGTGATGGCCTTTGGATCCCCACTTGATGAAGCATTGGACAATACCGTGACCGCCGGTATTGTTAGTGCTATTGGTCGAACCAGCAATCGACTAGCCCGAATCAATGTGTATTCTGACTTGATCCAAACGGATGCAGCAATCAATCGAGGAAATTCAGGTGGGCCCTTGGTTAACATGAGTGGACAATTGGTTGGTATCAATTCTGCAATCCTGTCCCCCACCGGTAACAATGTTGGCATAGGGTTTGCTATTCCCGTCTCTATCGTAGGTAATGTGGCAACCCAGCTCATCGATAAGGGACGCGTTGACCGCGGGTACCTCGGAATTCGCTTTGACCGAGTTTCACAATCCCTGTCAACTGCTTTAGATGCTCCTCCCGGTTCCGCACAAGTCAGCCAAGTTGAAGACAACAGTGCTGCGGACAAGGCTGGTGTGGAAGCAGGAGATATTATTGCGGGGATTGATGGGGTTGAACTTGAAGACTACCTACTACTTCGAACCACCATTGGGAATAAAGCTCCGGGAGATCAGGTGTTACTTGATGTGATCCGAGAGAATGAGCGCCTCCAGATCGAGGTGACCTTGGGCTCGCTACCCGATATACTGGCAGGAAATAATCAGCCTGATGAAACCAGACGTGAAGAGTCTGGAAAGCTGGATGAACTTGGGCTCATACTTCGAGATCTGGATCGCGAGATCCTTGATGAACGCTTCCGTGTGTCCGAAGATGTAGAGGGGGTATGGATTCAGTCCATTGATGAAAGTAGTCAAGCTTTTGACGAGTCAGACCTCCGTCCCGACGACATCATCGTGGAAATTGATGAACAACCTGTCGCAAGCATTACAGAATTCCGGAAAATCTACAAGGATATTGAGCCAGGTGAAGTCTTTTTAGTCAAGGTATTGCGTGTGCAGGCAATCAATGAAAACACCAATGAATTTCTACCTCTGTTAACCGCATTGACCAAGCCATAGCAGACTCTCAGCTTACCGAAGAGTCAATTAGTATTCTACCCCTGGGGCCGATCTACGGCCCCAGGTTCATTTGTTGATCTATGGAAGAGACAGCAATACTGGTTCAATTAGGAGACGAAAGGTCGTACCCTATTCAGTTTGCTCCTCTTGGGGATCTACCTCACAGGCTGGCATCAACTGGCATTCGTAAGGGGCCTTGTATTGTGATTACGGACAATAATGTCGCCACTATTCATCTCGAACCACTTCGTGAAATTCTCTTGGAATCCAGATGGGGACCGATCACAGAGATTCTGATTCCTCCAGGTGAATCTTCCAAGAGCCGGGGGCCCCTGCAGTACATCTACGATCAAGCTCTTGCTGCCAATATTGATCGTCAAACTCCAATTTTTGCCCTCGGTGGTGGGGTGATCGGAGATCTGGCTGGCTTTGCCGCTGCAACCCTGCTTCGGGGACTTCCTCTCGTCCACCTACCAACCTCGCTGATTGCTCAAGTAGATAGCTCAATCGGTGGAAAAACCGGGATCAATCACTCATTGGGTAAGAATCTGATTGGATCGTTTTACCAGCCAAATCTGGTATTCTCTGACTTGGATACCCTCCAAAGCCTACCTCAACTGGAGTGGATTAGCGGACTCGCAGAGGTGATCAAACATGGTCTGATCACTGATGCGGACTTCGTGGGACAACTCTCCAAAAACTGGGACCTTATCCTTCGTAGAGATCAAACGACTATTCGGAAAATGATTGTGCGGGCAACAGAGATCAAGGCAATCATTGTTGGAGAAGATGAGCATGAAACCTCCAGACGAGCGATCTTGAATTTTGGACATACCTTCGCTCACTCAATTGAACGGGTAGCAGGGTATGGGGAGTTTACCCACGGAGAAGCCGTGGCTCTTGGAATGCGGGCAGCCACGAAGGTCTCTTCCATCGTGAACCCGGACCTGCCTACCGCCAAGATTGATGCTTTGCTCAGACGATTACCTATTCGAAACTCTCTTACCCATCTCAGCCCCAAAATTTTGACTGAGGCAATGTATTACGATAAAAAAGTGGATTCAGGGAATCTTCGCCTCATCCTACTCCGTGAAATTGGAGATGCCTATATCACTGATCAGATCAGTGAGGAACTAATCCAGGTAGGTTGGGATTCGCTAATGCACGAATAGCACTTGATCTCCAGCAAGACCTTTCCCTGATAGACACCCACCAATCATGCAAAGAATCTTTTTCCTTTTCCTGCTTTTCCCCTGCGTTACGATCACCCATGCGCAAACTCCAAATATTGTTCTGATTGTCGCCGATGACCTTGGATTTGGAGATCTGTCTGCCTATGGCGCCAACGATATGCATACTCCGGCCCTTGACAGTCTTGCTGCATCTGGAGTAAAATTCACCCAGTTCTATGCGAATTCGCCAGTTTGCTCACCTACCAGAGCTTCCCTCCTTTCAGGTCGATACCCTCCCATGGTTGGGGTTCCCGGAGTCATTCGTAGCCATACATGGGAGAACTGGGGAAAGCTAATACCGGATGCCAAGCTACTGCCGGAGATGCTCCGCGGAAATGGTTATCACACAGGCATGGTAGGAAAGTGGCATCTCGGATTGAGTGCTCCCGATCGTCCGGTGGATCGAGGGTTTGATCATTATGAGGGGTTCCTCAGTGGCATGATGGATGATTATTATGAGCATCAGCGCAATGGTCTGAACTATATGCGGCGCGGGGAAGATGCCATTTACCCAGAGGGACATGCAACGGAGCTGTTCACGAACTGGGCAGTGCGCTACATTGAAAGCCGTACCAGTTCACCCGCCCCCTTCTTCTTGTATTTAGCCTATACCGCCCCGCATACCCCAATCCAACCGCCGGATGAATGGATAGAGAAAATTCATGAGCGCCAGCCAGGTATAGATTCAACCCGAGCAAAGCTTGTTGCACTGATTGAACACATGGATCACGGGATTGGGCAGGTTCTGGCAGCTCTGAAAGAAAACAACTTTCATGATCAAACGCTTGTCCTATTTGTCAGCGATAATGGTGGTCAACTCAATGTCGGGGCCAATAATGGTTCTTTGCGGGAAGGCAAAGGAACCGTCTATGAAGGGGGGCTTCGGGTTCCAGCGATTGCCTCTTGGCCGAATCAGATTTCCTCAGGCGTCGTCAGTGATGCCCTCCTGACTACAATGGATATTTATCCTATGATTCTTGAAGTAGCCCGGATTCGAATGACTCACTTGATTGATGGAGTGAGCTTCCTTGAAGCTCTTATGGGTGGATCAGAACCGGATCCGAATCGAACTCTCTTTTTCTCTCGAAGGGAGGGCTGGTTGCGATTTGGAGGCAAAACAATTGAAGCCGTTCGGAAAGGCGCTTGGAAGCTTCTCCAGAATACCCCATACACCCCACTGGAGTTGTATAATCTTGAGCAGGATCCATCTGAAACGATAGATCTTGCTACAACTGAAACCGAGGTTTTTCGCGAACTTGCCGGTTTGCTTCGTCAATACATTCAAGACAGCGGCAAAGTACCTTGGCAGTAGAGCATACAAGATTTTCGAGAGGGGACATGATCGGGAAATAGCCAAGATGTGTTGAGCCGCTGTCCAAAATCTCAAAATATGCCTGAATTTAGATCCCCTAGGCGTATCAAGAGTCCAAGGTATAACTTAACAGTGTCCAGATCAGTATCATCATGTGGAGGCAATAAATACGGACAGTCTTGCGAATTTTCACTTGCATGGGCTTAACCAAGATCTGTGCTAGAAAATGGAAGGTGACTGTGTTTTCATTAATTCTCCAATGCTTCCTCCTTTGGATGATGAATTTCGGGTTGCATTGGAAGAGATTAAAGCAGAACCTGGTTCGTCTGAGTACAACCATTCTACGAGCAAGCCCTCGCTTGACCGCACGTTCCATGATATTGGAGATCATTCTCCAACTCACCTTCAGTCGAGTTGCCACCGTGGATAGACTGCCAGCATCCTCGGACCAGTCAATTACACGCGCCTCAAATCCGGTCGTAAACTGCACCCGCGCATCCGCCCATGGCACCGATACCATCTTGATCCCATGCTCCGAACACTGCACGCGAAGAACCCTCGCTACCACATTGAGTGTGATAGTCACAGATTCGCGTATGACACCACTTCCGACGACGATGGTCGTAACCCGGACAAGCTTTCCCACACTCGGGACAACGTAACACCAAATCCTTTGAATAGATGACATGGATCTCCGCCGTCAACTGCTCGGAATCATAGGTGATCTCCGATACCTCCCACGAAGAGCCTATACCGAAGAGCTCACTAAGATCTTGAATTTGTATCGCCATGAATCGATCAATTGGTTGATTGGTTAATGAAAATGGATCGCGTATCTACCCATAAAATAAACATCAAAATCGACTCTGAACCCAATCCATCTCATGACCGTTCATCCTAATTCTGGGGCCTTGCCCACTTAAAAAGCTGTAGACCCAAATTGAAAATGCCTCAGAGTCGGTATCAAGAGTGGCAAACTTCTGGTAAGATACTGGGGAACATGTAGATATGTGTTTTGTATCCTACTCTAATCCAAAAAGATTACCTGAAATACCTGCCTATATAAATGAAGTGCCTTTACACAACATGATGGATGTACTTGCTCATGGAGTTCCCTCTTCCGCTTAAAAATTGCGACCATGGATCCAATTAAAGAAATGAATCATGAACACAACGCATTATCCGATCCTGATGTGAATATTGAAATTGAAGATTCCACCGAAGAGGAGAAAGATATCACCATATCCTACGAGTATGATATTTCCTCCTATGGAGCTGACTTTCCTGTAGAATCACTTGTTCAGAGACTTCGGAGAGGAGATATACTCGTCCCTAGGTTTGGGGAGTATGTCAGTGACGATCACGATATTTCGGGTTTTCAGCGAAATTATGTTTGGTCAAAGCCAAAAGCTGATCGATTTATTGAATCCCTTCTTCTTGGGTTGCCTGTACCCAGTATTTTTTTGGTTCAGGATGAAGGAAAGCGTTTACTAGTCTTAGACGGTCAGCAACGGCTACTTACCTTACTTAACTATTACGGATCAGGAGAAGCACAAAACAAAATTCGATTAGGTCCGAATGTGCATCTAGGTTACAGGGGGAAAAGTTATCATGATCTCCACGATTCAGATCGCAGAACACTTGATGATAGTCTCATCCACGCAATAGTGGTCAAACAGTTAAAACCAAAGGGTGACCAAAGTAGTGTCTATGATATCTTTGAACGCCTGAATACAGGGGGTATGAATTTACAACCCCAGGAAATCAGGAGCGCCCTTTATCATGGTAAACTGGCAGATTTACTCTCAAAACTCAACAATGATACTAACTGGCGCTCCCTCTACGGTAGTAAATCAAATCGACTTAAGGATTTAGAAATGATCCTTAGATTCTTTGCCTTCTACTATGATGGGAGTAGCTATAACAAGCCAATGAAGGACTTTTTGAACAAGTACATGAGCAAAAATCGGAATCTCGAGTGTCAAAGTGAGGAGGAGCTCAAAAATCTATTTGAGAAGACCACACGCTTTGTAAATCAAAACTTGGGGCGCAAAGCATTCCGGCCCTTTGGCGTCTTGAATGCTTCTGTCCTTGATTCCGTAATGACTAGTATCGCCAAAAGAATTGAAGAACATCACGTAAGTGATCCATCCTTGGTTAAAAATAAGCTGAATGATTTGCTCAGTGACCATGACTTTCTTGAAGCAGTAAAGGCGGGAACTTCAGATGAGAGTAAGGTCCAAACTCGTATGCAACTCGCTTCAAAAATGTTTGAAACTATTTGATGATTCATCATCAACAGCTTACGACCATGAAGCAGCGGCTAGATGCCGCCTTTGAGCGAATTGATACAATTAGTTCAGACAATCTTGAATTGAGGGCGGATTATGCCAGATATCTTTGTGTTCTGGTGTCTGGGTATATCGAAACTTCCATCTCTTATATCATTCGTGAACACGCAAGTCGAAACGGATCCCTTACACTCCAGAAATACATAGGGAAGAGAATGGAGAAATTCACGAATGCAAATCCTCAAAAAATCATAGACTTATTGGGTAGCTTCAATGATGAGTGGCAGATGGAGATAACAAAGTATTTTCACAATGATGATCGGAAGACCGCGATTAATACTATCATCTCAAATCGTCACCGTATTGCTCACGGTCAAAGTTCACACATTACTATTCATGAGATTCGTAGTTACTATGAAGAGGCACAAAAAGTTGTGGCAAAAACACAGACTCTCTGTTTGAATGGTGGATAGGTTCATCCCATAGCTGTTCATCCCAATTTTGATACCTTAATCCACCTAAAAAGCTGAAGACCCTCCATTTTAATTGGGACACCCAATCCGCTCTATTGGGAGTCCCGATCGAACGGAGCATCCTAATCGGATGCAGTTGAGCCGCACAATCTGTCGGAGGTGAGCCACCTATTTTTCGTGTAGGTGAACGTCATGATGGGTAAGTTTCAAGTTCAAATTCTTGCTGTCCTTCTACCTTCCGCATTGACTCCCCAGACAGATTAATTTTGTGTGCATTGTTGATCAGTCGGTCCATGATTGCGTCCGCTAACGTTGCATCCTCCATGATCTCGTACCATTTCTCCAAGGCATATTGACTGGTCACAACCGTAGAGCGTGCGTGAATTCTTTTTGCTCTGGGTACTGGGGCAAGATTTATCCGGCACCGTGGTGGTTCAGTCTACGAAGGGAGAAGAGTACCTATCCAATACCAATGGCAATGATGCTCAGAAAGGACACCTCGCACTAACCGAACACATGATCCAAACGATTGACAAGCATTTAGATAGTGCATACCAGAAAAATCATGAACGCCAACCAGAGATAGATTCAACCCGAGCAAAACTAGTTGCCCTGATTGAACACATGGATGACGGGATTGGGCGGGTTCTATCAGCCCTGAAACAACACGGCTTTCACGATCAGACGCTTGTCTTATGTGTGAGCGATAACGGTGGTCAACTCAACGTTGAAGCCAACAACGGTTCATTATGCGAAAGGGAAAGGGATGGTCTATGAAGGTGGGATTCGGATCCCATCGATAGTTTCCTGGCCAAATCATAGTTCTTCTGGAACCGTCAGTGATGCCCTCCTGACCACAATGGATATTTATCCTACAATTCTTGAAGCCGCCGAGATTCGAGTTACTCATTTAATTGATGAAGTCACCTTCCTTGAAACTCTGACAGGTGGGTCGGAGCCGGATCCGAATCGGACTCTCTATTTTTCTCGGGGGGAGGGCCGGTTGCGATTTGGAGGAAAAACGATTGAAGCCGTTCGGAAAGGCGCTTGGAAGCTTCTCCAGAATACCCCATACACCCCACTGGAGTTGTATAATCTTGAGCAGGATCCATCTGAGTCAACGGATCTTTCCACTACTGAACCTGAATTTTTCGTGAACTTTCCGGCCTGCTTCGTCAATACATTCAAGACAGCAGCAAAGTAGCCTGGCAGTAAAACATACACGCTTCTCTTGGGACGAATCCCAATAGGGAACTCTGGAACTTTGGGTTAGGGAATCTCCCTGCAGATCCTGTCATCCCCTAAAAATACGCTCCATCTAACCCCAAGAAGGGAATTTGATATATTATTGTGCATCATTTTCTCTGATGATGTGTTATAAACTATCATTATGAGCATTGTAGCCGAACATCTCAGCGTTGCGCTTAGAATCTCCAGAATCAATTTGGGGGTGAGCCAACGAGACTTAAGTCTCAAATCTGGTATTCCGCAAGCGCAAATATCCAAATTTGAAAATGGTAAGGTTGATCTGCGACTTTCCAGTCTGGTGACCCTATTTAGAGCACTGGAACTGGAACTGGAGCTCGTGCCGAGACGATCTGTACCTGCTGTTCAGGCTATTGTGCGAACTACGATGAAGCGCCCAACAGTTGATCCAAAACTCATCGCCAAAGCCCAATCCGCATTGGAATATATTTGGCAAAAGATTGTGGGGGCTGGCTACCAGACGAACCAACTTGAACGTCTGCAAGATTTTAGGAGTTTTCTAGGTAGAAGCCCAATTCCTGCGGATCAGACGGATCATTTGAAACGTTTGGTGGCCTACCTTGAGCGAATTCAGACTTCCCCAATCGATACCAAGAAGCTTGAAATGCTGCTTAACAGGTCGGAAAAATTTCAGACACAACTCCGAAACGCTTTGGCCCAATCAGTTGAAACCCCACAGCCTCTACCTGCTTACGCTCTGGAAAATATAGATCAAGATGCCTGATGTATCTGTTCTGGGGGTTCATCTCCATGGAAACAAGATCGGAACACTCACTCATGTTGGTGGTGACCGAACGCTGTTTGCTTTCACAGAGGATTACATCCAAGATTTGAACCGTCCAACTCTGGGATTAGGATTCAAAGACTCACTCGGAGAACTCATTACAGAGTTCAATCCCACCCAAACCAAGCTCATACCCTGGTTTTCAAATCTGCTTCCCGAGGGTCATCTGCGAGACTATTTGGCCAAACAAGCGGAAGTGAAGAGCGTGCGTGAATTTTTTTTGCTTTGGGCGCTAGGGAAGGATTTGCCAGGTGCCGTGGTGGTTCACCCCATGGAGGGCGATGAATTGCCACCTACTGGTAGAGGCGATCATAACCTACAAACAGATTTCCGAGAGGAATTTTGGCGATTTTCTCTGGCGGGTGTACAGCTAAAATTCTCCGCAATTGAGAACTCTCGCAAAGGGCTTACGATTCCTGTACAAGGCATTGGTGGAGACTGGATCCTCAAGCTACCGTCTCGTCAATTTGAGGCGCTTCCAGAAAATGAGTTCAGTATGATGCAACTTGCACATGCGATTGGAATTGATGTGCCAGAGAATAGGTTGATTCAAGTGAATGCAATTGATAACCTTCCCGTAGGTGTTGACTCCATTGGTACTCATGCATATACGATCAAGCGTTTTGACCGAACATCGGATCAAGGTCCCATTCACATTGAAGATTTCGCACAAATTTTTGGTGTATATCCTGAGGCGAAATATGAGCGGGGCTCAATCCGTAATATCGCAAGCGTCATTGGAGCGGAATCTCAGCAATCCGATGTAGATGAGCTGATTCGTCGCCTTGTATTTAACGCGCTCATTGGCAATGCAGATATGCATTTGAAGAACTGGTCACTGATTTACCATAATCAACGAAACGCATCCTTGGCTCCTGCCTACGATTTTGTATCCACGATCTGTTTTCTTCCTGATGACACCTTCGCACTCAAACTTAGCCGTACGAAACGTTTTGATGAGTTTTCGCTCTCTGAGCTTTCTCATTTAGCTGCCAAGGCGCGATTGCCAACAAAACCTGTCCTGGATGTCGCAGTGGAGACCGTAGAAAGATTTCACGAAGTTTGGCATGCACAGAAAAACCACCTCGCACTGACCGAACCTATGATCCAAACAATTGACACGCACTTGGACAGAGTTCCAATCGCGAGAGAACATAGAACTTGACCAAACAGGTCATCACATTGCTCTGCTGTTACGAACCGCTGATCCACACTTGATATGTGAACAGAAAACTCCACCAAACAGTGTCACATCTAAAAGCTTTTGGGTTCAGGATATGAACTGGTATTTTTTAAGAAACAAGCATCTCATTCCCGCGCCTGCCCCCTCATCTCTATTGCACTCAACGTCCAAGAATATGGAATGATTGGTCGTATCAGGTATCTCTGTTATTTTTCATCTCATCCCATTCCTCGGACCTGCTGCGTCTGTTCATGAACCAGTTCCGATGGGGTTATGGAGTAAAGGGTGCATGTTCGACCGGACCATAGACTGCATGGTGAACCGTCACAGTTTTCTGCCCCCAACTATAACGACCATGGAGGTCTCATTGGCCTCGTCACATGGTGATTGGCCTCATCCTCACGAAATTTCTCATTCACAGGATCAAACTCCAACGAACGCTCGAGACGCATGCAAATTTCGCTCGTCAGACAAGCTACTGACGAACTATGACCAATTTCGATATCACATACTGGACGGCTTCGAGTCTTGATGCAGTTCAAGAAGTCTCTCCGGTGATCGTCACTGTGATAAAGCCTTGTATCGCTGGGTTGCAGATCAAGTGTCAATAGACGCTCATCGGAAGCCCAGATATCTCCACGACTGACACCAACCCAGCCATCTGAACCAATGAATTGAATCATCCCGTCATGCGGGCCTTTCTTCTTGATGATGGGAGGGCTTTCTTCGTAGAGTAGAGTAAGTTCCTCTTCCTCGGCTTCGGAGGCATGGATGATCTTGATCGGGCCAGATCGGTCAAGCCCCAACCCCCACAGGGAAATATCAAAGTTATGTGCTCCCCAATCGGCCACATGTCCCGCTGAGTAGGGCTGCCATGCACGCCATGCCCCTTCCTCCGTATTATATCCCCCACTCACTCGCTTACTGTGATAGGGAGCGGATGGTGCATTTCCAAGCCAGAGTTCATACAGAAAGCCTTCGGGGATCTGCTCTTCTCCATGAGGAAATGGACGAGAAATACCTCCCACTTCCGCATATACCTTCTGAATATCTCCGATATATCCATTGCGGACCAGTTCGCACGCATGACGAAAGCGTTGGTCTGAGCGCTGCTGGCTCCCCGTCTGGAAAACGACATCATACGTTCGTACGGCATCCACCATCAACCTACCCTCGTGAATCGTTCGGGCAAGAGGTTTTTCGCTATACATATCCTTCCCCGCCTTGGCTGCTGCCACCGCCATATATGCATGCCAATGATCTGGAAGTGCCAGACATACTGCATCAATGTCCTCACGTTCAAAAATCTGCCAAAAAAATGCGTAGGCATCACAACCGGCGTAGTTGGTCACGCCATTGACTTCGGCATAGGATGCTTCAACGAACTCACGGGCAGGCTCTCGGCCCATGAGTCCATTCCCTGCATAATTGTCTCCAGACCGGTTCACATCACAGACAGCCAAAACCTGAACATCCTGCTTTTCAATGAAGCCTCTCAGATTATGCATCCCCATACTCCCCATCCCAATGAATCCCATGTTGATTCGGTCACTGGGTGGAGGTCTATGCGATCGTCCAACTGCACTTGCAGGGATAATGAATGGGAGTGTGGAAGCGGTTCCTATACATTTTATGAAATTTCGTCGTGTGAAAATTTTGGATCTCATATGTTATCTCAAAGTTGTGCGGACATTAAATATAAGATAGATCATCCATGATTACCACAGGGGAGAAGATTCCAACAAGTGGAGAACTGAAACGATGACGGAGTGCGTACCAATCACGCTTAAAGCTGGATACCAAATGCAAACGAAGCGGGTCAACTTGATTGAGCCTCTCAATCAGGATAGGTTCATCTGGTGGGCTTGATTCAGACGGACGTAATTGATGCGAACTCCATAAATTGCGTGGTATTGATGTCACCATCTTTGGCCCAGCCTGGCGAAGTTGAATCTTTGTTATACCATGCCGATTTACTTCACTCTGATACTATGTGGGTGCATAGTCTGCATGAAATATGGACATGGACTGCCATGCGAACGATATAAATCGATCAATGCCAAGAAGACACGCTGGTCTTCAATCCCATGTTTGCAATATGCTTGGTAGCCAAGTAAAGAACTATATCAAAATCATATTGCTGAATAGTTACTCTCATAGGCTGTGCGGGGGGTGTATTCTTTAATGCTATTATCACTGTAGGCCAATAGATCTGTTTCAGATGTCCTGTCTGAGTATTACGACGTAAGTGAGCCACCAAATACGATTGATGTGAGCCACCCATTCCGTCATTGGATTGAATTCGTGTACAATTTTGATTTTGAGTGGGATCTGGATGGGTTGGTGAATGCGAAACCTTCTTCCCGTCCTCTGTAGCCCCGAATCAACAGGACTACTCCCCCACAACAAAATTTCCACTTCCATTGCCCTTGACATTGCTTTTCTTCGTCACTTGCACAGTTCCGTAACTATAACTCAATATTCCTTCCACAGGAGATTGATAAAACCCGTGAGTAGGCTGTCTCAACCTACTTCCAGGTTATGCTGGGTTCTCTGGTACATTATTTTCCCAGAGCGTGCGTATGGGGATACCGTATAGTCCATCTCCGAAGCTTGCACAAATCTCGCCATCATACAGAACTGCACCATACTTGAACCGATCGCCATGGGCAGCTTTGATTTTGCGAAGCCCCCTGAAATCAGACTTGGAGATGGACGCAGCAGCCTTGACCTCAATGCCGACGAGTTCAAATGCACCTCGTTCAATAATCATGTCCACTTCAACTCCATCTCGGTCGCGATAATGATAGAACTTATATGGCTCATAAGAGGAACTGACCTGTCGCTTTAATTCCTGGAACACGAATGTTTCGAGAAGCTGTCCAAGTAGAGTACGATTCTTGCGTAATGTGTGAGTGTCAACCCCAAGGAGTGTACATGCCAGTCCGGTATCACCAATATGAAGTTTGGGTTTCTTGACCAGCCTTTTCATTTGATTACTGTACCATGGTCGAAGCCGATCAAGTAAGAACTGGCGTTCAAGTAAGGTCAAATAATCGTTCACCGTGTTGCGGCTAATTTCAAATTGTAACGCCAGAGTAGCTACATTATAGAGCTGCCCGGACCTACCCGCAACCAAAGTGAGTAATTTGGGAATTATATCCGCAGAGCGGATCTTCGCTAGATCCAGAATATCCTTTTGGATCAGAGCTCTCGCGTACTCTTGATACCAAAATGAGCGACTCTTTTCCGAGGGAGATAACCATGCGGACGGATACCCACCTGCGACGATTCGTTTGTAAAGATGGTTTCCCAACCGTTCTGTCCTCCGCGTTTGAAAATGACCTGCAAACAGTCTTTCCAAGAAGGGGATCGATTCAGTCTGTTCAATTTCTTGTTGTGACAGAGGATAGAGGCGAAACGTTTGCATTCGTCCAGTTAGCGCGTCAACCAACTCGGGCACGAAGAGCATATTGGTTGAACCTGTTAAGATGAACCGTCCAGGTACTCTATTCCGATCCACTGATAACTTGATCACTCGAAATAATTCAGGGGCAATCTGAATTTCGTCCAGAATGGTGCGATTTGGACAATCAAATATAAAACCCATCGGATCTGCTTGAGCAAACGCATGCGTATCTACATCATCAAGTGTGAAGTACGAATACCCGAGTGTTTCTCCGACGGATTGTGCCAAGGTCGTCTTGCCACATTGGCGCGGACCATGAATTAAATTTACTGGAAAGTACTCTAGTGCCTCCATAAGAGGAAGTTGTAGGCGTCTAGGAATAAAGTCTTTTCCCGTCATCCAAGATCAATGATTACTAATTATTTTCGGCCAAATGTCAGTTTCAGTAACGGCTAAATGTCAGTATACCCTTTGGCTAAATGTCAGTTTCAGTAACGGCCAAATGTCAGTATACTCTTTGGCTAAATGTCAATTGCAGCAACGGCTAAGTGTCAGTATACTCTTTGGCTAAATGTCAGTTGCAGTAACGGCTAAATGTCAGCTATTTCAAGTACCACCGAACGTCTTCAGAATTTTCGACCGATCATGGCCAATAATCTGATGTCTGTGTCCTGTTGCGGAAGTTCTATACCTGCCGCATCAGGAAACCCCGACGGCTGAAATTTCTGAACCGTTTTGCCCTTGAAGCGGATCGTCCGCAACTGCCTGAACTGACAGGAAAAGGACTGGTTGGGAATGGTTGTAGTATCAGGAATTGGTTGAGTAGGAGTACTAATTACTAATGACAATCCTATTGCTAAACAGTGTAATATGGTAGGCAGCAATGAAATCCATGCCCACCAACACGTCAAAATTAGCGGGTTGAAATAGTAATGATGCAACTTTCATACTACGACTCGTACCAAAGATTTCATTATCTCCAATTTGGACAGGAATGCCTATATCCATCCAATATGCCTTGGTCTCTACTGTGTTACCCCCCACGGTACCAATGAGGGCTGGAGCAATAGGGACAAACTCCAAAGTCTCAATAATTTTCGGGGATACCAATGTTGTTTGAGCACCGGTGTCAAATAATGCCACATAATTTTGGATGTTATCTTAATTTTCGGGATGCCCCACAGTAACCTTGAGAAAAGCTTGATTATTTTTGATTTCAACAACAAATGATGGCATGATTTTTTAGGATTTACGCTTGTAATCCCAATGAAGCAGACCCTAATTCAATAGGTTTTTGACCGACACGATGAAGCGAAAAATTACCAAGTCCATACTCCTTGCAACCAATTGAATAAGCATCTTCCTCATCATTCAATGCCATTTCAACTTTTCCATTATGCATCAGCAAAATCTTGCCAAAAAAAGAACGCTCAAACTCTTCCTTTTTTTCAAGATATACAGCACTGTTTTGTTCAATCTGCTTATCTGCCTCAGAAGGAGAAACAGGTTTGTGTTTAGAAGGGGTTGACATTGCTCCGTTCAGGTGGTGTTCTTGGTGGTTAAGGGTCAACTAACGCTCATATACGTGCGAGCGTCACGGGTTGCCTCGGCAAGTTTTCCTATTAACAACGTTGCGAAAGGTGTTATACGTGCACTGCGTGAACGATTACGCTTCAAGTAGAGCGGCAGAAGATTGGACCAGTCGCTTGACCCTCCTAATAATTCAGGAAAGATATGATCAAACTCCCAGTCAAATGTTGATTGTATGTTTCCATAAACTGTATACCGAATCCAATTGCCAAAGTCATCCAAACGCCAAATAGACTGATTCCGTTCAGAAATTTTATGTATTTTCTGCCAAAAAGTATGCTTTTAAAATTCTCTCAGTAAATTCATTGATTCTAGTTCCATTAGACGTTTATGTTAGTGTGTACAGAAACAATACATCCTATTACGTGCGCATTCCGGCGTATTGGGACAGTCAATCCATTCAATTGGGGATTAACTGTTCCAGTTTTGCTAAGTGGCTGTACCCATGAAGTGTTATGCCACAATAATTAGGTAATGGACTATTTTCATACGTATTAATTCGCTTTTTGTCCTTCAAAAAATCAAGCAAAAATTTCAACTATTTAGTGTTCTTTGATCCAGACTTATCAAGCATATTATGGAAGTTTTGTATCATTTCCCCAAAATTGATCATTGTTTAGATCGGGGGCATCATACAAGGTGAACCTTAACACCTCCCCTGAAGTGGGGATCCTTGATGAAATATATTTCAATAAATTCCTGACCTATTTGGTAAGAGATTCTTGAATCTCTTAGTCCATCCCTGCATTACACGCCGTTTGAGACGTTGATGCATCTTGACCAATCCCCTCTCAACTTGACGGTGACATTGACCTGAGTTGTTCCACCGTCGGATTTGCAGAATCGCTCGCAGAGTAGTGGCAATTATTCTTCATGAGATGCGGTGTCCAGACTTCTCTCGGACATCTTTGACGTCTCAGCATCACGGCAGAATTTCTGTCAGTATTTGACATGAGCAGTTGCCACAAATTTCTTGATGCACTATCCTATGGCGGTCGAAAACACCTCAATGATATTTCCATCCAGATCGCTACACCTGAAATACGACCTGTTTGAATCCCCCCACAGCGATAGCGACGTAAAGATTTTGATCCCCAGACCCTTTACTCTGGAAAAGAGTCTTTCAATATCTGAAACCTCAATATAAATCAAGGTTCGGAGGTCTGAACCACCATATTTTGAATTTGGGTAATATTTATCTGGAACCAAGACAAGTCCTTCCTCAAAGACAACGGTGTCGCTCGTTTTTTTCTTTACCTCTAATCCGAGGACTTCATTATAAAACCAAACTGCTTGATCCAGTTTTTGACTTGGTAACTTGATTCCGAAGTTTAAGGTGTTTGAAGACGTGGGAATACCATTCGTGCTTACTGGTAACTGCTTGTCCTTGAAGGATCCCCTCACGATCTTGGATATCTCTAAACTTTGTCCATCATCGGTCTCAATTTTACAAACGAAGACTTTGAACTCGCCGCTTTTGCCGATCATCTCCTCAACGGAGACCACCTTACCACACCTTCTATCGGGTAGATCAATTGATTCACCAAGATTAACATTCAACAGATGATTTTGAAATTTTTTGAGTTGTGACCTGATTCCATGTCTATGGATTTCAACCGATTCTGTATCTGTTTTCTTGGTAGTTAGCACCTTTCCCATCTCATACAGGTACTCCGAATCTTGTACATCGGCATTTACGGGAGGCAACCATTCAATTCCACTGATTACTCCTGACAAACCTCCCACCATTGAAGCAATTGTATCGGTGTCTATCCCTACTGCATAAGCTGCTTTTGTGATACCGTTGACCGGTTCTGGTGCATATCGGGAGGCGAGGTAAACTGCTGCTGCTGCTGCAACAGTGCCGGCTCCACTGACCTTTCGGTTGTAACAATGGATAGATCGTAGAACATGATCGTCAAGAGCTAATGCACCTTTGGAGATTTCCTGACGGCACGTATTCAGATAGGAGGTCAATTCATTGACAGCCTCCATCCAGAGATTCTGATAGTTCAGTACTTGTCTCTTTGCTGCATGAAGCCATTCCGCAGAGACCATGCATGACTCTGGTGAGACACCCCAATTCTTTGAATTCTCCAATAGGTCATCAATGATCTCGCCAAACCTTAGCGTATCAGTTCGTTGAATTGATCTCCACAGAGCATACCCATAACATAAGGCCCCCACTAAGGCGCGTGGATGACCATGCGTTGCAATTCCGTCTAACAATATATTCTGAGCAACAGGTGCATAGGTATCACTATCGGCTTTGAAAAGAATATGTGGAAGGATTCGCATCGCCACACCATTCCCGCCAGCATCAAAGTATTTCTTTACATCTTCCTCTTTTCTCTTTTCTGACCAAGGGGGGATACCATTGGCCCAGGCGCTGGCCGCTCTCTTCGTCGCTCCTCCACCCCCTCTTTCATACAGGGACCAAAATGGAAGTTCAATATAACAAAACCAGTCCCACCATTGCGGTCCGTACAGCAGTGATCTGGACATGTAGAGAATTAGCTGAGTGTCATCGCTATAGGATCCTGCATCAATGGTTTGCTCATGTGGATAATAACGTCCCCCCGACCGGCGAGTCCATTTCTGGAATTGGAAAAGCAGACCAGATGAGTTGCTCTTTTCCATATAGGAATGGTTTGGGCGTTCGTTTGACCACCCCAAAGCATCACCGCAGGCAGCACCAAGTAGGGCTCCCACAGCACTATTCAACAGATCTCTCGGATGCTTATCAAGCATAATTACCAATATAATCAAAGAGTGACTCGTTTACCCGCTGTCCATGTTGAATGGACCGAACCAATTGATCTTTCTGGTAAAAATCGGGAGCCACGAGAAATTGAATATTCTGATTGATTGAAATTCCTTGAAGAGATGCACGGCAAATCTCCCGCATAGCCTGTTCTTCATCAGCGACCGCAATTGAGATAATATCATCAAGGTCCGTGCCCGGGGATACCGAAATAAACAGCGGTTCGCCACTGCGATTTACTTCTATCTCGGAGGGTTGGATATGTATCCAGAAGGCTACCGAAATCAATTAACCCACTCTTAAGTGCGAAGAGCCTTCATATAATAATACTTGACTGTTGTCGTACACCCTCCGCATGACGCACTCCCTAAAGTCTTCATGGACATGTCAATACGAGTATTATCTGTAGGTGTGACTTGGGACTGTATCTGGGGACTAACGAATAAGACCACGCTTGTTAAAGTAGTTTTGCCCATAATTGTTTAACTTCCAGAGACACATTGCCCTGCATACCATGATTGTTCGATTGATACCTCTGATCCTTCTGATTGCTTCCTGCAGATCTGAACTCCCACCCAATATTGTACTAATTATGGCAGACGATATGGGCTATGAGACGCTGGGTGTTAATGGAAGTTTGAGTTATGAAACGCCCCATCTGGATTCGCTTGCTGCATTCGGGATGCGCTTTACTCACGCATTCTCTACTCCCCTATGCACTCCTTCAAGAGTCCAGATCATGACAGGAAAGTATAATTTTCGCAATTATATCGGGTTTGGACTTCTGGATCCAAGCGAGCGCACATTTGCGCACTGGCTACAATCCGCCGGTTATGCAACAGGGGTTGCTGGCAAGTGGCAGTTGTATGGGCGTGCGAGACATAGAGAGTTGGCCGGGCGCGGTGGTGCAACTCCCGGGGAAGCAGGCTTTGATGAATTTGTCCTGTGGCACTTCACTCAGCGAGAAAGCCGCTATAAATCTCCCGTAGTACACTACTCAGGGCAACAGCCTGAGATGATTCCTGATGCCTATGGACCTGATCTATTTACAGATTATATAGAAGATTTTTTTGATCGACACCAAGATCAACCGTTCTTTTTGTACTTCCCGATGGCCCTGCCGCATGATCCATTTTTACCTCCACCTGATCACCCCGATTACGATCGTTTTGATGGTGCGACCACACATAGTGATACGTCCTATTTTGCATCGATGATCAGATATACAGACCACTTGGTTGGTCGCATCACTGGCAAGCTCCATGAGTTAGGACTTGACCGGCGAACTCTGGTGCTATTTACCACAGACAACGGAACCAATCGTGGTGTCTTATCTCAACATGAGACGGGCTCAATTCAGGGTGGAAAAGGATTGCACATTGCATCTGGTACACATGTCCCACTCATTGCATATTGGCCCGAAACGATTGAACCCGGCACTGTAAATGATGCCCTAATAGATTTTACAGATTTTTTACCAACGTTGATGGATGTTAGCGGGAACAGCCATCTGGATGATCCTGCCGTGGATGGTCTCAGTTTTTATGGCCAATTGATCGGTCAGCCGGATACTACGCGTGACTGGATTTATTGCCATTACGATCCAAGATGGAGGTTCCGAGTGCCTGCGCGTTGGGCACAAGACCACACCTGGAAGCTTTATGGTAATGGTAAGTTTGTTAACTGGTCCGAAGATCCAGATGAATTACAACCCCTGGATAATACCTCAATGGATGAGAATGCACGTTTAGCCAAGAATAAACTTCAAACTGTTCTCGATCAAATGCCCGAGCTACCTCGGCCTCAAGTTGGGGGTTAACCCCCGATCAGTACCTGATCCAAGCAATGATCTTCCGCTGGCCTATTCCCCATGACTGACGATCGCGTTACGGCTTCTAAGGTTAGCCGGTCAATGCCTCGAGACCATTGACTAATCGATCCAATGCTTCCGTTAAGGTGGACATCTGCAGTGCACCATAGGCAATTCGAAGATAGGTACCTCCCTCCATGCCAAATGTACCTCCAGGAATAGTAGCGACATTGTATTCCCGAATGAGACGTGTGACCAGTTCCTTAGCATCAAGTGATGTGTCTATGGACAGAAGAAAATAAAAGGCGCCATTGGAGGGGGAAACTGTCACCGGAGCCCGAATAGAGTGTAGCCGCTTCAATACCATTGCACGCACATCAGCCATTAACTTCATGTATTGCTTGCAGTAGCTGGCTCCCTCTTCAAGTGCTGCCAATGCTGCCACTTGGCTCAGCATTGCTGGACAAATCTGATTCGTATCTTGAATTTTTCGAATATCTGCCAGAATATGTGGAGGAACCGCCATATATCCCAACCTCCAACCTGCCATCCCATAAGCTTTGCTCATCGAAAATAGCGAGATGGTGTGCGCATGGGACCCTGATGCACTTCCAGGGGAATAATGTTTGACACCTTCAAACGTGAAGTATTCATAGGCCTCGTCTGACATGTGATAAATTCCATGCTTCGCACACAAGTCGTTGATTGCCCGAAGCGTATCTGGGGCGTATACGACACCTGTTGGATTATTGGGAGAGATTGTAACTAAGGCGCGGGTCCGAGGTGTGATTGCACGCTGGATTGCCCCTAAGTCTGGGGTCAATGAATCGTCAAGGGTAACCAATACGGGCGTACATCCAGCGATTCGGGTGGCCATTTCATGGTTGAAGTAGTATGGTACGAGAAGGATCACCTCATCTCCTGGGCTGGTAACGGCTAACAGCGATGCAAAGAACGCCATATTACTTCCTGCCGTCACCACAACTTCATACCCGGAGTCCAGATGATTTTCGGCGAACAATTTTTTAGCACATGCAGTTCGGAGTTCTGGTTTTCCGATGACATAACCGTAGCCATGCGTATCAGGAGAGGTAATCGCCTCTGCTACGGCATCAAGTGCAGAGGCGGGTGGGCCATAATGAACGACTCCCTGTCCAAGAGAAATCGTTTCTGGATTCTCCCGCATAAGATCCGCAACAAAGCCCATGACGGGCATTTGTACGGACAGCATTCGATCTGATTGAGAGGGGATGGTCACAGGTCTGGAATTTAGTGGAGTGGAGAGCGCAAAGATACTAAACTTTGAGTGGTGTCCAGTATAACAATCCTCAGAAATTGTATCGTTCTCCGGTGCCTTTCGTTAAATTGGTTCATTCATTTCTTTTATCAACATGCTCCCTCTGACCTGTGATGCGATCTTGTTTGATCTAGATGGGGTTCTCTTGGACTCTAATCATATCTACGAACAACAGTGGCGAATTTGGGCTCGACAGCGGGATATTTCTTACGCACACATTTTGGAAGTTCATCACGGTAGACCGGTCTCCGAGACCATTCGGATCGTTGCCCCCCATTTGAATGCCCTTACTGAGGCAGAAGCATACAGAGACGGATTACTTGCGGGTAAAAATCTCGATAGTGTGCGTTCATTTCCTGGTGCTGCATCACTTCTTCATACCCTTCCCTCAAGCCGATGGGCAATTGCGACCAGTGCCCCGCGAGCATCTGCCATCCAGATGCTTCATCTGGCAGCACTGCCTATGCCGGATATATTTGTCAGTGGCGATGATATTGGTGTAGGAAAACCTGCTCCCTATCCATACCTTCGGGCTGCTTGGGGGCTCAATCAGCAGATTGAGCGTTGTGTAGTCATTGAGGACGCTCCAGCAGGAGTTATGTCTGGCCAGTCTGCGGGCGCGCAGGTCATTGCCGTCAGAACAACGAATCCTCCCGACTCCTTGAAGCAAGCTGACCTGATCGTTAATACAGTTGCCGATCTAACCGTAGAATACACAGGGTTATATTTGAAAATATACTTTCAACAGAACTAAACAAACGTCCTACCGTAATTTTTGGGAATATGAACCATTGCTATGAGCTGGAGGAAACAATAGAAACGTACATGATTCATCTTAGAAAGATGCGGATCAAGAAAATTAGGAACGTTGTCGAGATGTTTTGTCAACATCTAGAAAGAACCTGTACTGCGCTATGAGGCGCCATTACCTATCAAATCCATATAGTTAATCGTACGAGTATTCAACACATTTGCTCTTGCCATCAAAATTCTATTATTGAATCAAGAAGATTTATACCTGCCATGAAAGATTGTACTGCAAGGCGATTGGGTAAACTACTATGATTCCTACCAATTCGGTATCAACCAGATGCAACACTCTACAAACTTACATCAATTTCTACACTTTTTCTTGCTCCATATTGGTCGGTATGGATATACACAAGGAGAGCGAGTGTTCTGGTATAAAATACAGGTATCGGCTCGATTCCGATGAGTGAGTTCTATTCGTGATCAGCAAGAATCTCGGTCCTCCCGAAAATGGCTAGAATCATAATGGGAGATGCGTCACACTAATGAAGCTCAACTTGATGCAATTGAGACAAGCGTATCAGGGAGCTCCAGAAACTGAATAGGGAGCAACTATGCTCTCTTCCATTTCAAGCCAATGGCGAATCCATGTTAAATTATGATCGGCGAGATGCAACATCACCCTCGGAGGATCAGAGCCAATCAAACGAATAACCCGAATCTATCCACAACTACGGTGATCGGTCAATTATCACTCCAAACTGAAAGTTCATTACCGTTGGGATCAAGAAAATGAAATCTCCTACCACCCGGGAAGGAAAATATTGGCGTAGAGATTTGTGCACCGGCAGAGACGACACGCTCCAGTGTGGCTTCTAGATCATCGGCATAAAGAATCACCAACGCGGCACCACTCGTACTGTCGGACTTCAACGGTGAACGATAAAAACCTCCATCCAGTTGGCCATCATTGAAGGCAACATAATCGTTCCCGTAGTCTTGGAAACTCCAGCCGAACACGTCCTGATAGAATGTTTTCGTACTTTCGAGATCCTGAGCCGGAAATTCAATATAATTTATACGGCGATCCATGTGCACGACTTAAAGTTTGGGAAACATATGCCCAAGTACCCCAAAGGTTAGAAAAAGTCGGGGATTTATGGAACTTTTAGTGCTTATATACCTGTGTGCCTGTAATGATTGCAACGGAATTAGGAGCGGGGACCTGGGGGATGTGAGTACTTAATGTCCGTTCATTTGTCTTGGCAATAATTGTTCAACCAATTCTACAAGCATCTCTATTTTGCCGCTATCAGCACGTTGCAAGGCTTTAATATACTCGCTACGTTTAAGACGTATTAATTCAGGAAGTATTGGTTTTCCTCCGAGCCAAGCGCGCTGTTTGGTACAAATTACATAATGACATGCTGCACGTGCAGTCCTTCCGTTTCCGTTTTCAAATGGATGAATTTTATTGATCTGCCAAAGCACATAAGATCCAAGGACAATAGGTGAGAACTTATCCCAAATTGTCCGAAGATTACACAGAAACTCACCCATTTGATATTCAACCTTATGTGCAGCCGGTGGCATATAATGCCCAACATCTACTTCTCTTTTTCTAAATTGTCCTGCCGTATTGTATAGATGTGCTATTGCATGAAAATTCAATGCACGTATGATGTCGTGGGTTAAATATGGCTTGTTTAGACTTATTGAAGAATGGACGATGGATTCTAAAAATCCATATTGTCTATCACGATTTTTTTCTTCAAGAGCTTGGTATACAGGATTGGACTCATTCCCGTCGACATAGTGGTAAACGCTCATTGACTAGCAATTATAATAGTCCCGCATATATTTATCAACTCGTGCTTTTGTCTTTGAGTCAGGGTTCGGGCTTCCGTAGAGATTGTATCTTTTTTGTTCCAAACGGTCTTTGCCCGTCATATTCTTTCCCATTTCAGCCAATTTGTCAAGCGTCCTGTCAGCTCGCTCAAGAACTTCTTTAGGAATCTGGTTCATGCTTTCTACAATTTTTTCGTGCAAATCCATGGCGTTTTGTTTTGGTGTACAAATGCTTATGTCCGCAACTCAAATAATAGCGTCCTAATGTATGGAACTATCACCCAAACCCTTAAAATAAGAACTTATATTCTATAATATGAAACGTTATTTGTTTCAAATTGAGTAGAAAATTCATAAATACGGGAGGCAGTAATACAGGGGGCGCTTACAACATCATAGTTTCGCTGAATAAAATTGTAGAAGACTTGGAAACGGAACTGACCAACGCGACACAGACATGGCAAAAAGGGATGATAGGCTACCATGGGCAATATAACAATAACATCTGTCAGGTAATTGGTGAATACATAGACCTATTCATTGATGAATATCTTGCCGTCAATGAATCTGCTTGCAAATAGAAGAGACCTTGATTAAAGATGCAATCTGATTACTCTGTCGGCAATGCTAATGTGAAGTAACTGGGGTACTTAGGTATATAATTCCTTAAAGTTTGGTACCTAAGAATCAGAGCAGAAGATACACCAATCGAACTTATCTCAAGATTTGGGGAAAATCTTATCTGCCTAAACCCAACAATTAACAGGACTTTCCGTTCGCTTTTAGTTTAGCTCTCCCCTATACAAAATGTGCAAAAATCAGTCAACAGAGATTCAAGAATTACCCCGGTGGGATTACAAGGGAATTACAATTACCCCGGAGCCAAATGAATTGAGACATGAAAATCTAAGCAAGATGTGTTACGTTAAGATACTTGCATCGCAGTTCTATGGCACGCCGCAGGTGGAATACTTTAACTCAATCATATGTTACTAATTCCACTTAAATTTAGTAGAATCAAAGTGGTGCCTTCTTACGCATATCCCCGATGGTTCCGGTATTAATTTCTGATCTCTTTCTTTTTTGATGAAGCAAAACAGTGAATTCCTTTCCGATATTCGGGGGCTTGATTGGTCACCCAAAGGTAGCGCCCATCTCCAACCTGCAGGGCTTTTCATTGGAAAGGGGGCCAATGCCATGGAAATTATCGTGGCACACGCAGCCCACATACCAAGTGGTGGAGAGATCAGGAAGATATGGAACGCCCGAAAAGGAAAACGCGGTTCACCTTTACTGTTGGTTATTCTCCACCAGAACAAGGCCACTCTGTGCGGCGCTACTGGTGATGATCCACCGATCTATTCGGATATGGATTCTGGTCAGGTTGAACGCCTATGTCGCCAACTATTGAACCAACCCGACCGACATGAAGCACTCCGTTTGCTATCTCAAACGCTCCCTTCATTCAAAACCGCACTACCGGGACTTAGAAATGAGGGACTCTTGGCGTTGCATGAATTAGAGCGCGGAGTTCCTAAACGAACAGATCTTCCCCATGCCCAAAGCATGGCCAAGTCAACCTTGGGACTTCAAGGAGAAGCCCTCCTGCGGGCACTCGGCTTTTCGATTAAGAAGTTGGATAACTTAACCAGCGTACTGCATAGCAATGACCGAAAAACTGCCCTCGCCGTCATGTTACGCGAGGGAGAGTCCGTAGAGAGCAAAGAGGAACGCTTTGACTCGCTTTCGCCTGTGAGTTATGCATTCATGAAGGCAGACAAGGAGAATCTGAAATGGATCATTTTCACGCAGGGAAACCGGATTCGTCTCTATGCTGCGGATATCAATGTGGGGGTAGGACGGCGTGGCCGCACGGAGACCTACATTGAATGTCAGCCTTGGCTGCTTTCCCATGACCAACTCCACTATCTCTGGCTCCTTTACTCTGCGGAGGCGCTTAAACCCGGTGGGAGTCTGCATGAACTACTGGCAGGATCCATGCGCTTTGCAGGTGATCTTGCCAAACGTTTACGGGAGCGCATCTACGAGCGTGTCGTTCCCGTTCTGGCGGAAGGAATTACACAGGCGCGAGGGATCTCTCAACCGGACCCAGACGATCTGGCCCTGACCTACGAAATGGCGCTAACCGTGTTATTTCGTCTCTTATTCATTGCGTATGCAGAAGATCGGGATCTGCTTCCGTACGGACACAGTAATGCCTATCGTCGCCGATCCTTGAAGGAAAAGGCCCAAGAGTTGGCCAATGCAGTGGAACAGGATACCCCGATCGCCGAAGGATATACCCACTGGCGCGAAACGGTTGATCTTTGGCAGGCAATTGAGAGGGGAAACGTGGAATGGGATGTCCCGGCTTATGGCGGAGCATTGTTTCAGGAGAGCGAGGCAATTTCACCCGCCGGTGCAGCATTATCTCAGATCACTTTGCCAAATCACAGCTTTGAGGTGGCCTTGAGGGACTTGCTAGTGATTGAGACTTCAGAGGGGGTATCTGGACCGGTTGATTTCCGCTCGCTTGGCGTTCGCGAATTCGGAACCATTTATGAAGGTCTGTTGGAGTCCGGGCTTGCCAAGGCTGATCACGATCTTGTGCTAAAAAGAACAAAAAATGGAGAAGTATTTGTCCCAGCTAAGGAGGGGCAGATACCCGTCGTATCCGTAGGTGAGGTCTATCTGCACAACCGCTCCGGTGCACGAAAATCGTCTGGCAGTTACTATACCAAATCATTTGCCGTAGAGTATCTCTTAAAGGGAGCGTTAATGCCGGCACTTGAGGATCACTTTGCTCGGCTTAATACACTTGATGATACCGATGCTGGCGAGGCATTCTTTGATTTTCGTGTGGCAGACATTGCCATGGGATCGGGGCATTTTTTGATCAGTGCCATTGATCTGATGGAGCAGAAGATGGCAGACTATCTGGCAGTCCATCCTCTTCCGAGCGTAAAGAATGAACTTCGGGAACTACGATCCATCGCACAGAACCGGCTGAGGGATATGAACAGTCACGATCCTATTGAAGACAGTCAGCTACTCCGACGCCTCATCGCCAGGCGATGCATCTATGGGGTAGATATCAACCCGCTCGCCGTCCAACTTGCACGGCTTGCCGTCTGGATTCATACCTTTGTTCCCGGTCTACCCTTGTCCTTTCTTGATCGCACACTCATTCAGGGGAATGCGCTGGTTGGTATAGGAGGTGTTCAAGAAATCTGGGACGCATTTGATGAACTCTCGGTACCGGTGTTCAACCGAGATCGTGATACCCGAAGGCTACTCGGTAAAGCTGAAAAGTCACTTCGGCGCATGGCGAACAGTAACGATTCCTCCTTGAAAGATATTGAAGAAGCTCGCGCCACACAGGATGATGTTCGTTCCTCGCTTGAAAGTACCAAAATACTCTGTGATCTCCTGACTGCCGCACCGATTGGACATCATCCAGCTATCAAAGAGGTCTTGGATCAATGGGATGAGCTTTCTAATTCCCCTGATTTAGAGACGCCAAGGATGCGGAAAGCACTTGAAATCTCCCAAGCTGCCTTGGAATTACTGTCAGTGGTTCATTTTCCGATTGCCTTTCCAGAGGTATTCCTTCGGGAGCGAGCTGGCTTTGATGTGATCTTGGGGAATCCACCATGGGAAAATGTCAAGGTAGAGCAAGATGCCTTCTGGGCACGACACTTTCCAGGGTTACGCGGCAAACCACAGCGCGAACAGGAGTCAGAAAAAAAGCATCTTCGTAGCGAGCGTCCAGATCTTGTAATGCTCTTGGAGAGTGAAATTGAAGAGAAAGGACGACTGCGCCAGGCACTGGTGAGCGGCCCCTACCCTGGAATTGGAAGTGGAGATCCCGATCTTTACAAGGCATTCTGCTGGCGTTTCTGGCGGCTAACACAACGCATGGGGGGATATATCGGGGTCGTTTTGCCACGCAGTGCCTTTGCTACCAAAGGAACAGCAGACTTTCGGAGGGCACTGTTTGCTGAGGCAGCAAGTATCAAAATCACTACGATGACTAATCGGGCTGGCTGGGTATTTGATGAAATTCACCAACAGTTTAATATCTCTCTCGCATGTGCAAAACATGGTAGGCCCCAAGGAGAGTCTATTGCTTTACGAGGCCCATATCATTCGCTTTCTGAGTTCAAGTCAGATTCGGTTAAACCGCCGGTTACCTTTACTTTCAAAGATGTTCGTAGCTGGAACGATACCGTCTCACTTCCCCTTTTGCCAACACCGGATTCATCTCAAGTATTCGCTCAGCTTCGCAAAGCCCCAAGATTGGATTTCAAAATTAAGAATCAGTGGAGGGCCCGCCCGGATGCAGAGCTCCACTCAAGAAATCAGAAGTATTTGATGGATTTTGAGAATGTGGCCTGCCTCGAAGGATTTTGGCCAGTCTATAAGGGTGCATCTTTTGATCTGTGGACACCCGATACAGGGATATATTACGCATGGGCGGATCCTGAACCCGTTCAGGAGTTTTTACAGACCAAACGTGAACGGGCTGGAAGAAATCGTCGGAGTGTGCATTCGGAATTCTCCCAAGAATATCGGTCAGAGCCAGAAACTTTACCTTGTAACCGAGCGCGCATTGCATTCAGAGATGTGACGAATCGAACCAATCAACGCACTGTGATTGTCTCCCTCATCCCTCCGAACGTATTCATTACTGATGCGGGCCCCTACTTTCTTTGGCCCCAGGGTGACGAAATGGATCAGGCTTTTCTTCTCGGAGTACTTTCCTCTATTCCTTTGGATTGGTATGCACGACGCTTCGTTGAGACGCACCTAACATATTTCGTCATCAACCCATTCCCTATTCCCCGTCCCTCCCGTGAAAACGCACTCTGGAAACGAACCGTACAGCTTGCCGGACGACTAGCCTGCCCCGAAGATCGTTTCGCTGAGTGGGCTAAAAAAGTTGACGTGGAATGTGGCCCTCTGGATAAAGACGCGAAAGAAGATCATATCCATGAACTGGATGCCGTCGTTGCACATTTGTACGGGCTCAGTGAAGCGCAACTGGTTCACATCTTTGAAACCTTTCACGAAACATGGGACTATTCATCACGACTATCTGGTGTACTTCATTATTATCAATCATGGGGTAAAAAGCTATGAGTCCAAGAGTACATATCAAACCTGAGCTGCTTCAGTGGGCGTGTCAACGCTCCCAAGTTGATCCTGAGAAGCTTCGCAAGCGATTCCCCAAGTTTGACGACTGGAAGAATGGCACAGTGAAGCCTACACTTCGCCAAGCAGAAAAGTTTGCCAAGTTCACACATGTCGCTATCGGGACACTCTTCATGCCAGAGCCGATGGAAGAACCGATGCCCATTCAGGATTTGCGCACGGTTGGAGATCAACCAATATCGCAGCCCAGTGCCAATCTGCTGGACACAATCTATATGTGTCAGCAACGCCAAGATTGGTATAAATCCTTTGCATTGTCCGAAGGTGAGAATCCGCTCCCCTTTGTGGGATCCGCTACGGTGGAAAGTGACATTGAAGTAACGGCGAAAGAAATACGGACCAAATTAGGTTTTGATGTAGAACTGCGCAGAGAATTACCGAACTGGACTGATGCACTTCGCTACTTTGTAGACCAAGCAGACAAACTGGGTATTCTCGTTATGATCAGTGGTATCGTCCGAAGTAACTCCCACCGAAAACTTGATCCAGAGGAATTTCGCGGTTTCGCATTAGCAGACGAACTCGCGCCCTTAATATTCATCAATGGAACCGACACCAAAGCCGCACAGATCTTCACCTTGGCACACGAATTAGCGCACATCTGGTTGGGAGAATCCAGCCTTTCAAATGCCGCCCCCGATTCGTTTCCATCCCATGTCACGGAGAAATGGTGTAATCAAGTGGCGGCAGAACTATTAGTTCCGATCCAGTCACTACGCGACAGTTTTAGAGATGATGCCGAACTGTCCGATGAATTCAAACGGCTGGCACATTACTACAAAGTAAGTACGCTCGTGATCCTGCGCCGTCTGTACGATATGGACATAATTGAACATAATGCCTTTTCCGAACAGTATCGCTCCGAACTGAGTCGCCTCAGGCCAAGGCAATCCAGCGGAGGGGGTAATTTCCATACGACACTCAAAACCCGAGTGGGACGACGATTCAGCGAAGCTCTCGTGAGTAGCACTCTCTCTGGCCAGACATTATTTACAGACGCATTCTACTATCTGGGTATTCAAAAAACATCTACTCTGGATGAATTTGCGGACAGCCTTTAAGCGAAGTACACTATTGAATGCGAGGAATTATACGTCATAACTGAAACCCGCCATTAGGAGTTCATCTTGACGGTTGACTTGTGGCTTGATCAAGGCCCCTTGCATCGTGAACTCTCCATGGTGAGAATTTGCTACTGGTTTATTCAACATGTTATATACAAGATGCTTTAGAGACGTTGCTGATGGCTTGATGTTGTCTGGGCACTGCGGTAGAGATCTAGATTGCTCTGGAATTCCGCACAAATCCAGACATGTGCGTTAACGCATCTGGCTTCTCCCAAAAGTTGCATTCCAACACCTGACGGTAAATCATATCGTCTAATTGAAACAAGCTTTATCCTTCCTTTGGCATTAGAAAATTTTTGATCCATGTGCCTCCAGCACTACTGAGCACTATTTTTAACATCGGAGTGTTTTCAAAGGCTATTGTTGATAGATGATACAGTGTTAGAACATTATCCTGAAATTCCTGGCTGTCTTCCATATTAATGATCTCTAATTCGTATGATCTTGCATCTTCCCGGCTGATGCGCTTACCATGTGCTCCATGCTGAACGCCACTGAAGAAACTAGCAGCTTCTGAAGCCAAATGACTAGCATCCTCACGATTAGCAAACATGTATTTTTTAAGCCAATCACTGACGATAGTCTGTCCGTATGAATGGATTCTTCTTGCTTCTTCAAGTAATGCGGGGCCGAGAGAACGAAGTACCGGAACCCAGGCATGAGCTAGTAGAGGATTGTCTTGTATTTCTTTTTTGGCTTGATTAAATTGCCCCACGATTGAATGCGCTGAGTAGTGCCTGCCATCAAAAACCATTTGAGGGTCAATCGGGCCCAGTTGGCTTTGGCGATCCATAACAATACGATCACATCCTAGGGCAATCATCGTGCCGGCGGACATCGCATAGGTTGGTATTACAACGTCAATCTTTTTGAATTTACTCCGCAGATACCCAACAATGGTTTCTGCTGCCGCCGCCAGCCCACCAGGAGTGTGAAGAATCAGCAAGAGGTCTTCCTTTGGATCGCATTGGTATACTCCAGCCATAAACCCATTAATGTCCTCACTACTAATGGCTGTGGCTAGCCCTTGAACGTTAGGTTTCTGTAAAAATGCCGATGCATAGAGTATAACGTTCCGCTTACGCTGTTTCGCAATACGCACTATGGTCTCGTTTAATTGCTGAGTGACATAATCGCCTCTTTTTTTTTACAGGAAGTTCACTAAAGGAAGTGACTAGCTCTGACCAACTAGGCATGCGAATCCCAGAATGGCTTGGACTTTAAAGTGTTGCTTCCTGAGTTGGTGATCACGAGACCAATCGGATTGCTCCAGGAATACTTGGGTTGGATTTTTTCTGGCTCATCACCAAGGTCGGGAATTTCTGCTAACCTGATATATTCAGCATACTGCTCCTTGGCTTTTTCAATGAGTTCAAAGATCTCATCTTCGCTAAGTTTGGGTTTTTGATCTGACATTTTGGCTAATCAGGTGTTGGTCAATTTTAAGGAATACCTGTTTATTTAAACAACACATACACACTCCAACCATTTGAATAGATTCATGGAGCATTTGGTTCCACTAACTATGATTTCTTTTCCACAATCCTACATGAAACCAATCACTGGTAGATGATGGCGTTCAATTCGCCTCAATCATACCTTTGGATAATTGTCATAAAAATAGAACTAGGATCATTGTATCTATCCATCCTGTCAGTGTTGTCGTAAACATTAACAATTTGTTTAGGTGTTTCTACTCTGGACGAAGTATGTTACGCAGGTGCATACTCTTTCTCCAGAAAAACCCGCTACTCAACCATTGGTGATTTAGTCTGTTTACTCTAGCATAATTGGCTCTAAGTGAAAATTCGTTAGGGAAAGGTGCCATAAAACCTAACCAAAAAGCAACCGCACCATTACTGATTCGTGTCCAACTCCAAGGGCAAATCAAGAAAATTTGTTTCTTGATACCCCCAGAATTGATGACTAACCGAAAACTGTTGTTAACAGCGTAAATGATGGAAATTATAAGCCATCAGAAATTGAAACGTTTTTCTCGTCCGCTGACTACTATTTAATTGCCCATGCTTTGTCCAAAGATTTCAAGGTAGTAACCCATGAAGTATCCAGATCTGGGAAAGGAAAAATTAAAATACCCCCAGTGTGCCAGAAACTTGAAATAACTTGCATTACTCCATTTGAGATGCTCCGTCAAGAAGGTACTCAGTTTGTAATGATCTCTACTGATGAATAAAGAATCTGCCTTCATTGATAACCGGAACGGAAATACGCTTGCCCAAGCTCTATCCGAAGTATTGGACAGTGTTGATAATGGTCAAGAATACGCATCTACCTTGGATGGTCAGCTACGAATTGCAACTGCATTTTTTAGCCCCGCCGGATTCAAATACATCGCCGAACATCTAAATGGCATCCCCGATGTTCGTCTACTGCTTGGAGCGGATCCTAGTGGACTTCCTATCCCCGACCGAAAACAACTAGATGAAGCGCCCGATAAACGCGAGCATCGACGGATCCAAACAGCTTGGAATAATCAACTGAGGACGCTTACAGATGAGCGAGACCAACTTCCATTCAACCGTTCAAGCCGTTCCGCACTTGAAGCTCTAACGACGGTACTTCGCCGTGGAAACATGCAGGTTCGACGGTACACCGATGCCTTTCTACATGCCAAAGCTTATATCCTTAGATCGCATGACGGCGAAGGAATCATTGCAGGCTCCTCAAACCTCACCCGGGCGGGTCTCACCCAGAACTTAGAGCTAAATCTTGGATGCTTTGATCCAGCTATTGTGCTCAAAGGTAAGCAATGGTTTGATGATCTATGGGAAGAAGCAGAGCCTTATGATTTAGCTGAGATTTATGAAGTGGTCTTCCAACCCCAACCCCCTTGGATCATTTTCCTCCGTGTCCTTTGGCAACTCTACGGCGGGGAAATTGAACAAGAGATTCGTGAAGATGATAACCTTCCGCTCACGACATTTCAAAAACATGGCGTTGCCCGTGCACTACGTCTAATCCGCGAAAGAGGCGGAGTGATTGTGGCTGATGAAGTTGGCCTCGGGAAAACTTTCATCGCCGGAGAAATTCTACAGATCTACAGCGATCGTCGGCAGCGTGCGTTGCTCATCTGCCCTGCCTCGTTACGTGACAGTACATGGAAGCAGTTTCTTTCTGATTATCGCTTTCCACGAGGCATTGAGTGCATCTCTTTTGAACAGTTGGCTAATGATCAACAATTGCATGATCAAAAACGTCCAAATGCCAGTGGAGAGCACATGCACAGACCATTAGATGAGTACCAACTCATCATCGTTGATGAAGCGCACAACTATCGCAATCCAAATACTCCCAACCGGGCCGAAGCGCTTCGGCGCCTCCTTTATGGTGAAAAACGAGATCTACTCCTCCTGACTGCCACACCCGTTAACAATTCTCTCTGGGATCTATATTATCTCATGAACTTCTTCCTCCGTCAGGATGCCCACTTAGCGAGTCAAGGCATCTTGTCCATCCGCGAGCGCTTCAATGAAGCCATGCGAACCGATCCTACCGATCTCAGTCCTGATGTCCTTTATCCAATCATTGATGCGACCACAGTCAAACGAACGCGCCAGTTCATCAAGAAGCATTATCCCGGTGACACCATCAAAGATCTTGATGGAATTTCCAAAGCGATTGAATTTCCCAAACCTGAGGCGATCACCGTCCGCTATGTACTGGACGATCAACTTCCAGGATTTTTTGACCAACTCGAGGAAGCACTAGACCCAGATGGAGAGAGGAACATCCGATTCACGCGCTACTTGCCGGATCAGTACCGAATCGAATCCTCCTTGAAGGATGAGAATGGTCATACCCGTGCCATGATTGGACTGCTCCGCTCCGGTCTGCTCAAACGATTTGAATCTTCCTGCTATGCATTCCGAGAGACAATTCAAAAGATGGTTAAACAGCATGAAGTATTTCTGAATGCTCTCAAAAAAGGACATGTTGTAACGACAGAATTTCTTCAAGATATTTCTGGGGATGACGAAATTCTCTTTGAGGAGCTACTTGAACAGA
This sequence comes from Rhodothermales bacterium, assembly GCA_965209015.1. Taxonomy (GTDB): domain Bacteria; phylum Bacteroidota; class Rhodothermia; order Rhodothermales; family Bin80; genus Bin80. The sequence goes on from OZ242367.1 coordinate 2,958,069, forward strand.
AACCAGATGAAGTGGCAGATGCCCAAGATTTTGATGTCACACGACTTGAAGATGATGTCTCCAGAGATTTAACTCTGCTGAAAAATTTGGCTGACTCTGCTAATTCTATCACCCTTAGAGGAGACACCAAGCTCAGGGCGCTATCCGATGAACTCTGTAAGATTGCCCAACAGGCGGAGAATGAGGCGGCAAATTCGTCTGATGAAGCCCAGAAACGTAAAGTCCTGATCTTTTCCTACTACGCCGATACCGTTAAGTGGATATGGACATTCCTGAAAGAAGAAATCAATGCACGTTCAGAGTTGACAGTGTACCGCGACCGACTCGGAGCTGTGAGTGGCTCAAAAAGTTTTGACGATATCTCTAAGGACAAAGCCGTGATGGGATTTGCTCCCGTATCCATGAAGCCAAGAGCTGGAACCAACTTGGACCGTTATGACATCTTGATTACCACAGATATTCTGGCTGAGGGTGTAAATCTTCAGCAGTGTCGTCACATCATCAACTATGATGTGCCCTGGAATCCAATGCGTCTGGTACAGCGACATGGTCGCATTGACCGAATCAACAGCCCCCACAAGCGTGTATTTCTGCGAACTATCTTTCCTGCGGACCGTCTGGATGAATTGCTCAATCTTGAATCTAGGCTTCTGAATAAACTTGCCATGGCTGCAGCAAGTATTGGAGTAGCACCACCCGTAGAAGAAGGTACACGCGGTGATCAAGTTTTTACCGAAACACGTCAGGAAATTGAAAAGCTGTTGATGGAGGACGCTTCGCTTTTTGAACGCGGAGGAACCGTCGCTGCGACCCAATCGGGCGAAGAATACCGGCAGACGCTGCGCAAGGCCCATGCTGAACGGAGTGAGGAGATTCTAGAGCTGCCGTGGAAAGTCGGCTCGGGTATGCAAAAGGGTAAACAGCGAGGTATATTTTTCTGCGCTGTGATTGGTCATGAAACGAAGCATGAACGAACCTACCTGCGCTTCATACCTGCAACTTCTGAGTGGATGCCCGTATATGGAACCGATTCAATCATTGATGAACTTGGAACCTGTCTGCGCCTCATTGAATGCGAGGAAACAACTAAAACTTGGTTCCCAGAAGAGCTTGATCGGCATGTGTATGATTTCTGGGATATGGCTCAGTCTCACATCTTGAATCAGTGGATGCTTGAAACGGACCCCGCAAACCTGCAACCTAAGGTTGACCGAATTAATCATCAGGTGGCCGAATTTGTCCGCGAGTATCTGCCCCGAGAACTAAGCTCAGAGGATACAAAACGTGCCCTTGATATTTTGGAGTCTCCATGGCCACGCCGGGAGCAAAACGATCTACGAAAGTTGTTCAACACTAAGGACGATCCTGATCAGTTGAAGAGTCTGGACTTTTCGCGTCAACTCATTGAACATATCTTGGAAACAGGCCTGGAACCAAGTCAATCCCCTGATCCTCTCCCACCTATTGAAAAAGATGACGTTAAGCTACTGTGCTGGTTAGCTATTGAGTGTGAAGACGATACTGACTCGCCAGTATCGTGAACGACCGCTTCGTTCAAGACGTGAGATGGCAGAAATAATCGTGTTCCTGTTCCATCTCCCCGAGAATGATAGACTCAGTCAATTGGTTGGAGTTCAACTTCGAGACATATTACTGGATCTGAGGCAAAAAATGCCCCAGAATAACTCTTCGGCGGCAAATTTCATCTGAATATATAAAGAGATAATGCCAGTTGTGTATTGAGGTGAATTTGCCCACCGAGTGAGATCTCTACATTCTATTTTGTCTACCTTATTACTCAATAAATTCCCACTGCCGCCAGCCTTTCAACATTGGGAAATATAACCCTAAATAAATCGGATGCGAATCTATTGCCCGAATCGCCTGTGCATATTCCTGCATCTTGGATTCATACCTTTTTTTTTCATTGTCTAAAAATACATCCACATCACTCCCTCCATGTGTGCTCGTCTTGTAGTCAACGATCCAACGAACCCCGCTCTCTACAAATGTTCGATCCAAAATAAACCGACGCACACCGACTCCAACCTGTGCAGTGATTGCATACTCCCACTGGTCCTCTTCATGTTTGGATAGCACCCAGCGTCCGCGCTGATCCTCCAATGTATTTTCCAGCGCCATTTTCACCTTCACCAATGCATTTTCAAGGTTTTCTCCCTCCAAACCCTCATAATGGAGAGCCGCACGCAAAACATGATCCTTGAATTCCACTCGATCGGGAAATCGCATCTGCTGTAACATCCTGTGGACTACGATCCCGACCCGTCGCTGTAGATCCCCCACCCACTCAAATACCAGTCCGCGCTCCTCTTTTTCATCTTCGGACTGCTCTCTCTTTCCCTCCCAGATCAATTCCTCCACAGGATCCACCGAAGACCATTCATTGGATAAGCGGATCAAAGGGACGCCTATCGCCTGATTCTGAGCAGCAACCTCGTGCTCAGTATCACTTATTTGAGAATCTTTCCATGCCTCCAGAAATTCCAACTTCGCCGCCTTCCACATCTTGAACAACAGAGACCTTGAATCTGGCCCATTGAAACCATCTGGGCCCTCCCCCTGCGTTACATGTCCAACCAAGTGAAGATTTTTTCGTGCTCTCGTCGCTGCAACATATAAAAGGCGAGTACTTTCATGATCCCGCCGCCGGTTTTCAATTGTCTGCAAGTACTGATAAACAGCATCCTGTTTGCCACCTGCTTCACGAATTGGTGCGAGGAGCAAGTTGGAGTGTTGGCCATCATTGTACTCTCTCCACATCAATAATCGTGAAGCATCTCCTCTGGTTCGATACCCTAGTCCTGGCAAAATGACTGTATCAAACTCTAAACCCTTTGCCCTATGAATGGTCAGTAACTGCAACGCATCGCTCGCATCTGTATCCGTAGGAGCAAACAACCGCTTGACTGCATCCATGAAATTTACCTCGTCCCGCAGATCTGCCCCCTCCTGTGATGCTTCCAGGAGATCCAGATAGGCTGATGCATCGTCCAACTCTGCTCTGGTCCGAAGACACGCCGGGCCACCCAACGCTAACCAAACCCCCTCAACCCACCGCCGTACTGGAAGACGCCCTCGAAGCGTAGACGCATGCTCCAGAGTCGGAACAATCCGCTCTAAACGCCTGCGACCATCCCCTGATAACAGTTCCTTACGATCCCGAATCAAATCTTCAATCACCGACCGAAAATCATCTCCTACAAGCGTCTGTAGATCTGCCAAGGTGAGACCGCACCACGGAGCTCGAAGGATAGAAAGCCAGGCGACCCGATTTCCAGGATGTAGAAGGGCCTGCGTTAATGCTAATAGATCACGAACGGCTGGACGCTCATGAAGAGGGTCAATATCCACCGACCGGAATGGGATTTCATGCCGTCGGAGTAACGCGATAATATCAACTAGGTGATTGCGCGCCTGAACCAGCACCGCAATGGTGGAGCCCGGCTGTTCAGAGAGGGTTTCGCGAATAATATCCACGACTCGTTCCGACTGCACCTCGGAGTCCTTCAAAAAGAAGGGATGAAGCTGGACGCTACAATCAACCAGATCCGTCCTGAATGCCTTGGATGGACGATACGCTACCCCACCCGTGACAGGATCTTCGTCCTTGGGAAAAGCATCTCCCAAAGCCTCATTGATCCAGTTAACAATTTCTATGCCTGAGCGAAAGTTAGTCTCCAATACGAGCGGTTGAAGTCGGACGGCCCCCAGTCCGAGTGCGCAAGTACGAGCAAACAGTGACACCTCCGCCTCACGAAAACCATAGATTGACTGCATCGGATCCCCAACCAGAAATAACGTCCGTCCATCACCTACCCAATCATGGATCAACCCCTTCAATAATTCATACTGACTCTGGGAGGTATCTTGAAACTCGTCTACCAGTAGATGACGAATATTCATGTCCGGTAGTGGAGCACGAGCATCAGATGATCGATGCGTTTGGATCGCTTCCTGTGCTGCCATTGCGATCTCTGTAAAGTCTACAGACCCCTCTTGCTGGAATACACGACGAAGTTGTCGGACTGCAGACGGGAGTAGATGGATCAGAGCTGACAGGACGTTCCACTGCTCTTCTTCGTAGTGCATTGGTGGTAACTGGCGAAGCCCATGCAACTGTGCTGCAACCTCTGGCTCGAGATGAATCTTTTTTATGCGCTCCTTGGCCTCTCTCTCTTCACCTGGAAACCCCTCTCTTACTGTATATCTAGTTCGCCGCGTCCCCGAACGAGTGAGAAGTAATTCCGCAAGTGCAGTCCATATATTCAAGTCCTCAGCAGACGAACCTGGCCAACGTTCAAGTTTCAGGCATGCCTCTAAATGATTGTCCCTTCCACTATTTTTAAGATGATTCGCGGCAAATCGTGCCAGCTTTGTTGTCTCTTCAATATGTTCTTCTGGGAAAAGGGAGACCATCTGGTCAAGGGTATCCTGAATCACCTTCTTCAATGAAGACTCAAGGATGCGACGTGTTTCTTCTAGATCAACACCTCGTCCCATCACATGACGGATCCATTGATCTCTATTGCTCAGCATTGCGCTCAGCAAGATCTCCAATCTCCCCATCTGGTTATCCAGATGGCTCAGCAGAATCGTAATGGGTTGGATCACCTCCATCTTTTGGCTGGAGTACAGAGCTTCTAATGTCTGGCGAGCGGCTTTTCCATAGAGACGATATGCATTCTCTTCGGGCTCTAGGATCGCACCCATGCGGGAGATCCAGGGCATCCTGCGAACCAAGAGAGAGCAGAGAGAATCAATCGTTTGAATCCGTAATCGGAGCGGATTATCCAGAAGATGCCACTGCAATTGATCATTTCTGGCAAGTGCCTCTCTTGCAAGCGTCCAAGTATGTTTCGCATGGGACGCTTTGGGTTGTTCACCAGTTGCTCCATGGAGGGCTTGGATAATTCGTTGTCGCATTTCGGAGGCAGCTTTGCGGGTAAACGTGATCGCAAGGACCGATTCGGGAAAGTCTACCCGTGCCAGAAGGACCAGAAATCTTTGGATCAGGAGTTCCGTCTTGCCGGAACCGGCTGGTGCCTGCACAATGAACGAGCTGCTCGGATCAAGTGCCTGCAGACGCTGTGCTTGATCAGAAATCAACTGATTCATCCCTGATGTCTTTGAGAATTAGTTGACCCCCCAACCCTGCAAAACGTGGCCAATTTGCAGTATTTGCATGTCCGAGTAGGATATTTCGGATCCACCACTGCACACCCAGACTTGTACTCCTGCCCCAGCCGATTAAGTGTGTTACTCCACTGATCAATAAGATCTGATAGAGGGGTTTGAGGAGGTCGGCTCCCAGGAACCACTCCCCCCTCATTAGAGATTCCCCTGAATCCTAACTGCCCAACCTTGAGACTGCCAAAAAAGATGCCGGCGATAGGAGGATCCTCTATGACTGCATAAATGGGGAGTTGTGGATCATCTGGTCGGTCACCCTCCCAGAGTGATGTCCTACATTCGCCGGTCTTGTAATCAAGGATGACCTTCTCTCCATTTTCCAAGAGATCTACACGGTCTTCACGGATATCAATCTCCATTCCACCAATTGTTACCCGCTGAATCTCTTCCCGCTCAGCAACAACAAAGGGCATCCGCTGACGCTCAAGACTTAACCAATCTTTAGTGATTTTCTCCAATCTGGACTGCTCTATCTGAAGAAATCGCTGATTCCGAAGTGCTCGCCGGGATTTTACCGATTTACTCAACTCCTCTTTTACGATATGCTGAACTAGAACGGCCTCGTCTTCCTTGGACAGGGCCAATAATTGTTTCTGTGTGCTTAATTGTTTCCAAATGCTATCTAATACCCGATGCATCAGTCGTCCACGATCCAGAGCATTGAGTCCTGAGTCAGGAAAAGCGGGAGCCGTTGCTCCAAGGCGTAATTCTGCAAACGCTCGGAACGGACAAGCGGCCTGCAACTTGAACAGCTCGGTTCCTCCCAGGAATTTATGATCCTCGCATGGAGGGGCCTGATGATCTTCTAGCCTCTCAAGGCGAGATGAATGTTGTAATTTTTCAGCATAATATTGAATATGCTCAATGTTTTGATCCAGTATAGATCCTTCGGGAACTCTGGCAAACAATGGACTAACTCGCCGATCCGTATCCCCCTCGCGGACGGGATGACTGATCACCACCTCTGGGGAACTCATTAGGAGTCGGTTGCCAAGCTGGCGGGCATTCTCTAACATTCCATCTGGCGTTGATCGCCATAAATTATGTTGACGCTGCAAACGGATCGGCACAAATGGAGCTGGTGTACAGGGGAGCGGCCAAGCGTCATCATGCATACCCAACATCCATAAATAATCAAATGATAAACCAGATGCCTCGAGGATCCCCAAAATCTGAACGGGAGCGGGATCGGATTCAGGTTGAAACAACTTACTGGATGCCATCCGACGCATCAGGCTTACCGCTTGCTGCCGCGTAATGCTACCGCAAATACCGTCAAGCTCCACCAGTCCAGATAAGAGTTCCTCCCAAACCATACAAGTTTGATACTCAATACTACCGTACGAACAGTTCCCCGGCCATCCGACTCGTTCCACCTGTTCAGGATCTTCTGGATGAGCGTTCTGCTTCGTTGAGGATAACAGCCTTGAAAATGACTCAGCCCAGACACTTGGTCGCTTTCGCCCTTTCAACTCCGCAAATTTCCTTTGCCATTTTGAAACAATGGCTGCAAGAACGGGGCAATAGAAGTCAACTTTTTTCTTGCTTGCCAAATAACGGATATCCTCGAGGGTCACATGCGCCTCCCGACGGCTTCGCAGTGCGACGTCCAGTAGTGCTCGTGAGGTACGTTCCAAATCGTAGCCGGGTAGAAATGGAGAGAGGAGTAATCGACTGGCATCCTCAATTGGAATTTCCCATACATCCATGGATAGGATCTGCAGACCTGATTGAATTAATGGATAATCAGACGCGGGTAACCCAAGAGAAATATTAAAGAGTCGGTTAGGATCCCTCTCCGGTTGAAGCCATGAACATGGATGAAATACTTCGGAAAATTCTCGTTCGACTTGAGTACGAAGTCTTCGAATATTTGGAACAATAATCCCAATCTGAAAGGATGGATTGGCGGCGTTCGGATCGCGAAGCAGAATACTGCGGGCCCACTCTGCCGACATGTGAATCTCTTCACGAACATCTCCTGCTTTGAGACGAATAGCACGGCCCCTACGATTGGGAAGTGGTGCTTCATGGATCCGCGTACCCTGCTCTTGAAGTGACTCAAAAAATCTATTCTGAGTTGGGGTACGCTCCAGAAATCCAACAATCAGAACCTCGTCTGGAAGCGTTAGATCTCCGCGGCGAATCAAGTGCACAACCCTCTCCGAAAGCTCCGATGCTGAGAACCAGCCATTACGGTCACAACGTGCCCGAAATTCTTGTGCCCACTCCTGAAATGCGCGCGTATCTTCGGATGAACGCCACTCTATGCCTGTTAAGGGTAAGCCCCAGTCACATACAAGCTTCCAAGATGTGCAAACCAACTCGGCAGTCGCGGAAAGATCCAGAGGTCGAACCATTGAGTGGGAACGCATGATCTCCTCCCAGATGATGAGTTCCTCTGCTGAACGGAGTGGGCGGGGAAGGTTCAGTTGCTTCTCTGAAAACATTCCCTGTTCCCACAACTCCGAAAGCCACATATCCAGCGTCTTCACCGGAGCTGACGTCCAAGTAGGCAGTCCCTTCCCTTGCTGCTCCCAGTCATATTCTTGACGACGAGCACGAGCCAGCCGCTCCGTTGCCGTAATGACCATCATGACCGACTGAAAGATTGATTATATGGGAGGATTGCTGGAGAAAGTATATCTACCATAATAACGATAGTGTGTTGAAAGCCGTAAGAATTTCCGAAGCCTCGCTGCATAGCACTGATTACCAAATGATTTTCTTTGTCCTGCTTGTCTAAAGTTAATTCATTACCGATAGATCGGGTACGTTGATTTCTGATTCAGGGCAGCGAGCAGTAGTACATCATAGGAAGACGCTCAGAGATCCCAAAAAGATGGATTCACACAATGGGCCTACATTCAGCAGAAAGATTCGTGGCAAATTCTCCCCCTTAAATTTTTCCTTCCCACAAAATAGACGGATCTGAAACGCCCAGTGATCTAGGTGAAATACCCCGCAATTTTCCAGGACATCCAGTAAGTAGGGGCTTCTATCGCTTTTGTGAGGATTGCAGGAAACCAATCTTGACCGGTCCTCTTCCAGAACGTTTACCCCTCAATCATCCAAGGCTGCACTCAGTGCTTGGTCAAATGATTCCAACGTATGATCAACTGCCTCGGCGTCATGGACCGTAGATACGAACCAAGCTTCGTACTGCGACGGCGCAAGATGTACACCCAGGGGCAGAAGGTGGCGAAATACCTTAGCAAACAGATCTGCATCCGAAGTAGACGCAGAATCCCAGTCTCTAACCGGAGTTTCTGTGAAGAAGCAGCTGAGCATGGTCCCAACCCCATGGACCTGCATCGGAATCGATTTGCGTTTAGCAATTTCTTCTAGTCCTTCCATCAACTGTGTGGTTTGCAATGATGCCTGATCCCACTCGTCAAGTCCTCTTTTGAGTGTCGCCAAACCAGCGTGTACAGCGACGGGATTCCCCGAGAGTGTACCCGCCTGATAGACTGCCCCTTCTGGGGCAATCATTGACATAATATCTGCTCTACCCCCATAAGCTCCGATAGGAAGCCCACCTCCAATCACTTTGCCTAGAACTGTTAGGTCAGGAACTACCTGATACCTTGCCTGTGCCCCGCCAGGATGAACTCGGAACCCCGTCATGACCTCATCAAAGATCAGGAGAGCTCTGTGGGAGTGCAGCATTTCACGTAACCCCTCAAGGTACCCTTCCATAGGAGGAATCACGCCCATATTTCCAGCAACCGGTTCGACGATCATGGCTGCCACCTCACCGGCATGCTGATCCAATACTCGCTCAGCAGATGCAAGGTCATTGAACGGAATCACAAGCGTATTCTCAGCTATACTCTCTGGAACCCCTGGGCAATTGGGAATGCCGAGTGTTGCGACCCCACTACCGGCTTCTACTAATAAGGAATCCACATGACCATGATAATTTCCGATACATTTAATGATCTTATCCCGTCCCGTGAAGGCTCTGGCCAAACGAAGAGCACTCATCACCCCCTCCGTACCCGAGTTGACCAAACGCAGTCGCTCTATCGTAGGCATGACCGACTGGACTTTGCCTATCAGATGTGCTTCGTATTCGGTGCAGGCTCCAAAACTAGTCCCCCTTTGCGCGGCGTTTTCAATAGCCTGAACGACTTCTGGATGCGCATGTCCGATGAGCAAGGGGCCATACGACAGTACATAGTCAACATACTGATTCCCATCAACATCTCGTAGCCATGCCCCAAAACCATAATCAATAAACACCGGGGATCCCCCCACCGCCTTGTAGGCACGTACCGGGGAACTAACTCCTCCAGGCATGCAAGCCTTCGCAGCAGCGAAGAGGACGTCCGAGCGAGAACGGGTATACATTATTTGCAGTTCAAGTTTAGAACTTTTACTCCCTCAACCGAGGTTTGACTATCCTCCCCCGTGCCTATAATCGGTTACGTGTATATATTCAGATTTAATTTCCTGAATTAGGGCTGTACGGTCAATATCAAATATTGGAAGATATAAACAGGGAGAATAGGACTATCAAAAAACAACTTATCCATGAACCTATCCCTCTGTACTCTACGACATGCCCCCAGTTGCGATTTAATTGTGTAGCTCTACCATGGAATCCTAGAACCGTAGTATGAGAGTGATTCCTTCATCTGCTCTAAGTAGATTTTTTTTCGTCCCCACTCATGTACTTTTTCTAGCACCTCTGCGTTGACGGTGCCGTCTGGTTTGCGTCGTAGTCATGCGCAGATCGTTTAGGATCATTTCCATAGATTTGAGTGGTACGCCAACCCAATTTTAACACCTCGCTGAATAACCAATGTTCGTTCGGATCCTACCTCAGAGGTGTCACCGGTACGATCAGATTAAATTCATTTGCAAGGTAATACTGAAATAAACTGTTTCCAAACCCACGGTTGAGATCTGTGGTTGGCCAAGATGCAGAGTTCGCGAGCATACGAATACTGAATTCGTCTGATCTTTCCGCATCAAGCTACAATACCATCCGCCACAGAGGAAAAATTATTAGCCAGAACCGGTGTCCGAGGCCTGTGGGTCTCTAGATTTTGAAAATATCCCACGAATTCCTTAACTGCAAATCGTTTCATCGTTGAATCTGTGGTGCTTAACTGTTTCTCCGATCGCTGGCTGCGAGCAAGCTAAGATGAACGCTCCTCCGAACTAGATCTAACTTGGGTATGTGCATATTTGAGCATTCATTCATCAGGTGAGTATAGTAATTGTATCCATACAATTTTTCTCCTTGCCCATGGATTTTCTTAAATCTTTAATCATCCTCCCGATCATACTTGTCTTTTATCTTCTATTTCACTTTACAGACAGGGACTCAGACCCAAACCATCCATTGACGGTCCACAAGCTATTCTCTAGCGGAGCTGTGCTGCAGCGTGATGCACCCATACCCGTATGGGGGACTGCTCCTCCTCGTAAAACCGTGACCGTCTCCCTAAATCAGGACGAACAATCGGTACGGACATCCTCAAAGGGAAAGTGGCGAGTTACTTTCCCCCCTCAGACAGTCGGTGGCCCCCACAAACTGATGATCACAACCGATCATGATTCTTTGGTCGCAGAGAACATCCTGTTTGGGGATGTGTGGGTTGCATCTGGACAATCAAATATGGAGTGGACAGTTACCAGTTCAGCGAATCCCCAAGATGAGATCGCATCCGCCAATGATACCTTTCTTCGACATTATAAAATCCCTCGCAGTTGGTCCTATACGCCGGAAGACACCCTTTGGGGTGGTGAGTGGCATGTCGCTACGCCAAAGCATGTAGGAGCTTTCACAGCGGTCGGATACTCATTTGCCCGGGAACTCCGAGCAAGTACAGGGATCCCCATTGGAATTTTGAATACTTCCTGGGGTGGGAGCAGGATTGAAGCCTGGATGGATCTTGCCTCCCTTGGAATGGATGCGGACCAAATCAATCAGTTGTCAAAAGATCATAATGTCCGCTCAGATAGTCTGACCCGTGTCTTCACGAGAGAGCACGGTGGATCGCCTGATCGCGATCCCGGATATGATGAAGACATACCTATTTGGGCACACCCCGAACTAGATGACGCCGATTGGATGGAAATCCCCGTTCCTGGGACATGGGAAGCTGGTGGACTAGACGGACTGAACGGATCTGCATGGTATCGCACCACCTTCAATCTTGATGAGGTTCCCTCTCAGGCCGTCCTGCGCCTCGGCACCATAGATGACCAAGACAGAACATGGATCAATGGGCAACTGGTAGGCGAAACCGATGAATACCTGATTCAGAGGACCTATCCGATCCGCGAAGGAGTTCTCCAGTCAGGACTCAATCAAGTCACTATCCGTGTTCAAGACACTGGTGGCGGTGGTGGACTGGTCGTTGGAGACTCAAACCTCTCTCTTGAATGGTCAAGTGGGAAAGTGGACCTAATGGGAACATGGAAAATTCGAGTGGGGGAATTTAGTATAGAGCCAGATGATCCCCTTAACCATCAGCCAACCCTCCTCTATAATGCAATGATTCATCCGATCCTAGACTTTCCAATCACTGGATTTATCTGGTATCAAGGCGAAGCCAATGCGAACGATCCCGAAACCGCTGCGGCCTATGCTTCACAATTTCAGACTATGATTACCCGATGGCGTACATTGTGGGATCATGAACTTGCACCGTTCTTGTTCGTGTCTTTGGCCAGTTTCAGGGCACCTCAGGAAGAGCCTGGTGAGAGCAATTGGGCAATTTTACGTGAATCCCAGGCCACGGCCCTAAGCCTACCGAATGTAGGCCAAGCCATCACACTTGACATCGGAGATGCGGACGATATTCATCCAAAAAATAAGCAGGATGTGGGGATTCGACTTGCACTCTGGGCCGGATACCTATCCTATGGAACCCATTCCATTCCCTCCGGCCCAATCTATCGTAACCATGTCATTGAAGATGGAATCATTCATCTTCAATTCGATTACGTTGGGGGTGGTCTTATGGCCAAGGGTGGCCCTCTTCGTGGATTTGCCATTGCTGGAGATGATGGTAACTATATTTGGGCAGAGGCACAAATCCGGGGGGATTCCGTGATGGTCTTTCATCCAGAGATTCCGAATCCATCTTCGGTCCGATATGCCTGGGCCGATAATCCAAGCACAGCAAATCTTATGAATGCCGAGGGACTACCAGCAGCCCCATTCCGAACCACTCCCTAACTTTGTACCTCCGTGGATCACAATCTTCCCCCTGAATCTAAGCCCGATCGGCGCTCCCAGAGTATGATTCTCAAGCGTATTAGCTTGATGATCATGTTCCTTTTGGGGAGTGGACTCTTCGTATATATCGGTCTAACCCACACCGAGGTAGGGCGAAATTATCTGTGTCAAGAGATTGAAAATAGATACGCAGAAATTTTTCCTGGACATATGACCATTGAGTCTGTATCCGGAGACTTCCTTCGTAGGGTGCACCTAAGAAATACAAGTTTCTATGATGAACATGAAGATCTTTGGCTCCATGTGGATGAGATCACCGCACACCCCAATTGGGATGCGTTGATCGGGTGGCGGTTTGAGCTTCGTACCCTCACCGTTGTCCGACCCACTCTCTCGGTCAATTACCGTGCAAACAAGACCTGGAATCTTGCTCCTCTAATTGAATATATTCGTAACACCAGGCCATTGAACTGGGAATTTGAGTCTGCACAAATCTCAATCTCAGATGGGTCGATTGTAGTGGCCTATGAAGAGGATGCTCCATCTATAGTCCAGTCGGGTTGGTTATTTGATATGTCTCAGACTCAAATGACCGACATCCACTTAGAGGGGGAGTTGAATTTGGCACCGGACCGGCGCTTTTTTGTCATCAAATCACTCAGGAGTTCCATTGATTCAACAGAGTTGGAAGTAAATGGAGAGTTTCTTTATGAATCTAACCTGACCTTTATCAATTCGCTGAACCTGTCTAGCGTGAATAATGAGGTAATGGTCGTAGGGGTCCTTGGAGAGCGGTCCCAGACCGTAGATCTCTCGCTAGTGGATAGCTATATCACACCCGAATTTGCCAGTGTATTTGCACCTGCTCTGCACCTTCCAACCCCAGTGGAGATAAGTGGGCAGATCTCCCGTGAAGATACTGAATGGTCCCTGCAGAATTTGACCGCATCGTCGGATCGCTCTTACATTGATATTCGTTCCTCTGAAATTCAGTCTGATCAAAATCAAATCTCTTTCCACGCTTCAATTGACTCCAGCACGATTGATCCAAAGGATCTGTATGGAGTGATCCGTTCAGATACATGGAGCGGAGGAGCCGTCCAAATTTCGGGATATCTGGAAGGATCAGCTCTTCCGAACGAACTTGAACTTGCTGGAGAAATCACTCTCGAAACAGAGACAGGATCCCGAGGACATATTAAAGGCACCGCCCGCCGTGACTCAATTTGGAGTTATGATGCTGAACTGACTGCACTGGGTATGGATCTGTATGATCCGACCGGTATGCCATCGCTCCGCAGTGCGATGAATGGCTATCTGTCGGTTGAGGGAGCGGGGATCCGTGCACCATCTCTCTCCGCCTCGCTTGCTCTTGCTCCATCCATCATCGGACCGTACCCATTAGATAGTCTCTGGATCGAAGGAACCCTGTCACCTGCACATCTCAATGTCAGCGGATTTGCGGTTCAAGGAGATTCCCGTATTGCGACGACGATTACCAGCGATTGGGCTCATGGAACGCTCATGTATGATGCACAAGGTGAGATGACCTCGCTTGACCTTGGCCTCCTACTTGCAGCCCCCAAACTACAAACCAATTTGGATGCCCATTGGACCCTCGCAGGTATTGGGTCTAATTTCGATGAACTCTCTGCCTCGTTGGAAATCAATACCGATTCATCCACCATTATGTGGGAAGATTCTTTACGCCTGATTCCTTCAACCTATTGGTCCATTGCATTCCGTGATACCAGCTCAACGGCCTCCCGCCTGAGTATCCGAGGAGATGTTTTGGATCTTGATGTCTCCGGGAGGTTTGATCAAGAATCACTCATACAGATCGGAGGCATATGGGAGGATGCATTCATAGAGCTGTTTGAACGGTTTGCTGGCCACCAGAGAGCTGAGGAGACCCCAGAATTAGTGGCTCAGTCTGTCCCGCCCGGTGCCATGATGGAGAAATTACGGGAACAACAATTCGCTTCGGCCACACCCGTTGCACTGGACCTCACTTGGAAATTACATGGACACCCAGCCACGGGGGCTCTCATCCCCATGGTGCCTTCATTTTCTGCGCGCACTCATGGGAGTTCAGATCTTTGGGCTGATGCATCCTCCCTGCGTGCCCAGATCCAATTTGAAGATGAGCATCTTGTCCTTGACCATCTCTCAACTTATCAAGCCAAGGCAGTATGTACACTTGTTGCCAACTTGAATCAGGATATTGAGTCAGATTGGGAAATCCATCTGGACTTTAGTGCGGATTCCTTAGTAAGTGATCGTCTCACGATCCCAATGCCGCGAATGCTGATGAATCAGGAGGGAAGAACGGGGCGCCTAGACATCTACGCAGGCAAGGAGAATACCAAGGGACATCTCTTCACAGATATTAACCTGTTGCTGGATCGTACCCGTATACGGGTGCACGATGTACGTCTGCCGTTTCAAAGTGCTGAATGGCACCTTCTACAACCTGCAGATATTGATCTGTTTACGGATGCTGCGGTAATGACTCCGCTGAGCCTCCAAAGCACGAACTCGTCTCTTGACCTGCAACAAATGATTACGATTCAGGGCAGTATTTCAGGTCTCCCATCGGATGCCTTGCGGCTGAACCTTGATGGGGTAGATCTGACCCAGTTATCCAATACTTTTGAGTTCCAGAGACCTATGGGTGGACTCATTGATGCAGATCTCTCTTGGACAGGACTCTGGGAACCAGAGATTACCGGTACTCTGGAGATAGATACCCTCACATTTAATCATACCCTGATAGGCCACCTTCAAGCGTCCAGTATTCTTCAATCGGGAAAACCCGATCTAAGTATTCGTCTGAGGATTGATTCACTTGGGACTGCACCATCTGATCATGTCTTTGCACGTAATCAGATGACCATGGAAGGGGAAATTATTGTCCCCAGGTCTGGACGTAGTGGTTCATTAGACTTATTGATGGATGTTCAGCGTCTCGACGCATCCTTTTTTCAATTATTCTCACAAAAGTTCACAGATTTGAGCGGTGGACTTTACGGCAAAATTGGGCTAGCGGGACCGTTCAGTGATCCATTCCTTGATGGGACACTTGCCTGGGAGAATGGTCGATTTAGGATCCCAAGATTCAATTCTTCCTATGAAGCGACGGCATCCGTCAACCTACGAGGCGATCAAATCCTTGTGGAGCAGTTTCTGGTGGGGGATCCTGATGGAGGTAGAGCCCGTGCACAGGGGATTCTGGATCTGAATAATTTTCGGTTTCTGTCCTTTAATGCCTCGGTCGATCTTGATTCCTTGCAAATCATGAATGTGCTGGATCATACACGTGATCTTGCCTTTTATGGCGACATACGTGTATCAGGAGATGCAACACTGACGGGCACGACACATACTTCATTCCTTCGTTCAGATAATCTAATCGTCTCCCCACAAAGCGAGATCTATATCCCGGTTCGGGAATCGGATGCCAAGTATGATCCTGGGTTCATTGTCTATGTGGATCCCTCCCAACCTCTTGAGCGCCAACTGACCTTATTTGGGCAGCGCAGGAATATTTTAGATGAACGACCGGCGGGGGAACGGGAATTTCGGGATGGACTGGATATGGATCTGAATCTGGTGGGACCCCCTGGATCCAGTATTCGCTTGGTGATTGATCCCCTCCTCGGAGATATGATTAGTGGTGTTGGAAGTGCTCGCGTGCAGATCCAGCGATCAGGAGGTGATGTTGCAACCTATGGTTCATTTGAATTTTCCTCAGGAGATTATCTCTTTACTGCGGGAGAGGTATTTGTACGACGATTTTTGATTGACTCTGGTACGATTACCTGGACCGGAGAACCACTCAATCCTACGCTTGATATCCAAGGAGCCTACCGTACTCGAGCTTCCCGCAGCGGTCTACCCGAAGATGTCGGAGGAGCAGTTCAGACGAGCCTGCCCCTGATCGTCAATCTGGATATATCCGGTACCCTTACGGCTGTTATGATTGACCTAGGCTTAGAAATTGATCAGCGACAGGAGGTGATCAGCGATACTCCGCTCCTGGATTCCTATTTGAATCGTCCAGACCTTGCAACCGAACATGCAACGAGTGTTCTGCTCACAAATTCTTTTCTTCTTTCATCCAACGGTACACGAAGTGGAATCCTGACCAGTTCAGCTGTGAACAGTGTATCCAGCTTGGTCACCAGCCGACTCAATCGCTATTTAAGCCAGGTGATTCCACAGGCAGATTTTCGACTAGGTGTACAAAGCGATGAAACCGTTCAGGATCTGGATGTGTCGGCTGGCATTGCACTCCGGCTATTGAATGAGCGACTAGTCATTCGCGGACAGGGAATCTATCGAGGTCTGAATACGGAGGAAATCGCTCCTCAGGGGCTTGAAGGGGAATTTATTGTAGAAATAAAGTTGAGCCCTTCGGTAGGTGTAGAGTTTTTTTATAGGCGGGAAGGGGACGTACTGAGCGAATCTCTGATCACCAGTGAAGCCGGACTTGGACTCAACTACCGTGCAGAGTTCACCTCTTGGCGTCGCCTGTTCCAGCGAATAGTTCACGACTCCAAGTAGCCAAGCGACAATGGAAATGATTCATGTCAACGAGCTTGATGATGAGGGACTCCCCAAAATAAAGTAAGGGAGTACACGCAAGATTACCGCGTACTCCCTTACTCAAACTGTCTGAACTATTCGGAATGAACGGGGCTCTATCCGATAGTGGATGAGTCCTGACGGCTCATGAAGTAATCATTCAAGACCGATGCCAAGACCATGCGAAATTCTTCCGATTCAGACTGTGTCGCATGTCGGGCCAGATAGTCTTGGGCTCTATTGCCGCCAATCGTCTGGAGTAGTGCAAATGCGAGCTTACGATGTTCGGGGGACTCAGACTCATTGTAGATCTTTTTCAAGAGAGATCCTTGATTGGCCAGATTAATCTTATCCCGGTAGAGCGTTACGATCACAATGGCATTCTTGAGTGTCTGTTCACGAACGGACTCGTACTCTGAGTCAAGAGAGGCTTCAATCTGAGCCGCTGCCAAGTTCCAGCGGATCTTTTCATCTTCCAGTAGAGAAGTAGTATTCTGCGCGAATACGGGCACAGAGAGGAGCATAGAGAAACAAATTACAAATAAATTTTTCATGGGTTTAAGGAATTAAAAAGTGGTGGTTAAGGGATTATTGTTCTAGTTGTACCTTACGGAAGCGGTACCATTAGGTTACACGCATCTAATAAATTTTTTTGTTCATGACCGAAATATCCAAAGACTTTTTTCAAAAACATCCTGAGGAACCATTCAAAACATCAAGAACACGAAAATATCCGCCAAGTCGCCATTTTGAACTTCACCTGATCGCCATCATCTTGAGTCTCATAGGACGGCCAAGTTGATCTCGTTTCGCAGCTTTCGAGATAATCTTTAAGGACGGATGCCAGAACCGTGCGGACTTCGTTGGATTCGTTTTGGGTTGCATGGCGGGCCATATAATCCTGCGCTCTCTCTCCACCAATGGTCTGGAGCAGTGCAAGTGCAAGGTTGCGTTGATTCTTGGACTCGGACTCATTGTAGATCTTGTTCAACAGGGATTCCTGATTGGCCAGATCAATCTTGTCACGATAGAGCGTCACAATTATGATGGCATTTTTAAGTGTTTGTTGACGAACGAACTCGTATTCTGAGTCAAGAGAGGCCTCAATCTGAGCCGCTGCCAAGTTCCAGCGAATCCGTTCATCTTCCAGAACGGAAGGAGCATCCTGCGCGAATATAGGCACAGAAAGGAGCATGGAGAAACAAATTGCAAAGAAGTATTTCATGGATTTGAGGGATTAAGAATTGGTGGTTAGTGGCATGTTGTTCTAGTGATCCTTACGGAGGAACTCCCGTTGGGTTACGCACATTTCAGAATTATTTGTTTATTTATTTGGTAATCAAATTGCCTGGAGGCTCTTCTATGGTACCTTATGATGTGGACAAAGCAGTCCAAATTCTCCGAACTTCAGACCCACAAATGGCCACTCTAGTTGCCCAAGTGGGGGCTTTTGAATTAGCTCTTACGAGCGAGTGGAGTCCTTTTCAAGCACTAGTTCACTCGGTGATCTTCCAGCAAATTTCCAGACATGCTGCTCAGGCGATCCAGCGGCGTCTGTTTGACCTATTTGGCGGGGCTCCTGAACCAGAGACGATATTAGAGACGCCTCTTGGTACTCTCAGATCCGTGGGACTTTCTCAGACGAAAGAGAATACGGTACGAGGACTTGCTGTTGGAGCAAAGGAGGGGACTCTTCCAGATCAAGCAACCATCAAGACTCTGAGCGACGAGGAGATCATTGAATCTCTCACGATCCACCGAGGAATTGGAGTCTGGACTGCTCAGATGCTTCTCATATTCAATCTGGGGCGTCCAGATGTATGGCCAGTCACGGATCTCGGGATTCGACGTGGATATAAGATTGCCTACGACTTAGACGATCTTCCAAAGCCCTCCAAATTGCAGGAATTGGGGAATATCTGGAGGCCATTCCGAAGTGTTGCCAGCTGGTATCTATGGCGAGCGAATGACATCTAAGTCTCTGCGACTCAGGAGACTTCGTTGAACATACTTGATCTGACGGTCTCTCCGATCAAATCGGATAATGTTTCCAAAAACAGTGCATTGCTGTTCAGCGTCCTTGCAACTTCAAAGTGATGAATCCCTGCCCGGCGCGCATACTCCCGACAGGAAATATCCATGCTGTAGGTTGTCTGTAGATTTTCTGTCGTGCCACAAAGAGGGAGGAGCATGACACAGCGATTCTCGCTATCGGCTACCTGTACAATTTTCTTTTTCAACTCCCGTAAATAATCCCCCATCGGTCCATAATACGCATAAAACGCCATATGGACTGTGCGTTTTTCTGTCCGCTGCTGCATGACCTCCTTACTTAGCTGCGAGATCTCATCCCGAAACTTGATTTTATCTTGGCCCGATATCCCCGGTGCACAAAATATGATGGAGACATCCGACCGGAGGGGTTTTGGAAATCTCTGAAGTGTCTCATCTATTCGTTCATTAAGAGCAGTGATCACCCCAGAAGTTTGCGCAAATGAGGGAAGTTCATAGATGGGCCACTGGGGAATTTCATCTCCGGTAACCAATTCGTGCCAACACTTAACCGATTTTTGTCTCCCCACATTGGATTCCTGTAAATACGCGGGGACCAGAATAACATGTTCGATGCCATCCCTATACATTTGTTGCGCGGTTTCATATGGGAATGGGTGCGCATATTGCATCGCCGTATACACGCGGAAGTGCACATCAATCTGGTCCTGCCACCGTCGTGTCAACTGATTCTGGAGTGTACGCGCTTGCTCACGGACCAACTTTATTGCGGGACAATTCCCTCCGACGGCACTCAGTTGGTACTGAATTTTCCCCCGCATGGAAATCGTCGCATACCACGAAAGAAGTGCTTGGATGTTACGAATTCCCCAAGATGAGTTCTTAATGAACTTGTCGTCGTACACGCGACGCAGAAATGAATGAACATCCTTCACTTCTCTTGGGCCACCCCAGTGGAACAGAACTATCCCAATTCGATCACGATTCTGGATTTTTCTGTGATGCCCAGATGGAATAGTAAAATCTACCCGTTGAAAAGACATACTCCATCAATAGATCATTATTTGGGAGAGGTAAGCCTATAAGATAAGCACTCTAACCGGCTAATTTGTCAGAACTTATGTAAATTTTTCATGAATAATTTTCGGGACAATGGATTGGAAGCGATTCCATGAGTCTGAGAGCATAGCCTCAATCTGCATCAGATTTTTCTTTACAGGATGTATCAATTGAAGAGATTTACAGTGTAGGGCAATTTGATCTAGTCCTTCAAAGCGGTGGCGAGCCCCGTAGCGAACGTCCCCCAGTACAGGAAACCCCCGCTCACTAAACTGACATCGAATTTGATGGGCGCGTCCGGTAATCAATTCAATTTCCACGAGTGTGAGCTTGCCAGTGAAGTTGATCGCTTTCCATTTCAGTCTCGCATATTTTCCTGCGTTGCTACTTTGTGTCACATGAGTCCGGTCCGTCTCTTTGATCAGGTAATTCTCCATAGTTCCCTGACCACTTAGTTGTCCTTCTACGAGTGCGATATATCGCTTCTGGATGGTTCGATCACGGAATGCCTGAGACAGGCGCCGAGCCGCTTTTGAGGTCCTTGCGAGGACCATGGCACCTGAGGTAGGACGATCCAATCGGTGAACCAGTCCTACATACACATTCCCAGGCTTATGGTATTTCTCCTTGATATACTTTTTTGCAAGAGTCACGACGTCTGCCTTTCCCGTTCGATCTCCCTGAGAAAGGAGGCCTGCGGGTTTATTCAGAGCCAAGAGATGATTATCTTCATAGAGCCACATCAACAAGAAACCGGAAAAGAAATATACTCTAAACTATATTGGTGAAGATGATAACCTGAGAGATTGATGACTAACCGTTGAGACGATCCACCAGAGTGCATCTTGAAGATATTATCTCTTATGTAATCTGCTTCGTTTATCACAGATAACTGGCTCTCCTACACAAGACCCCATTTTTTGTCTTGGCGAACGGATAACCCAATTGATAGCATCATCAGTATTGAGATGCTCATTGGTTTATATACCTGATTATCTCTTAGACTGCTTGCCACGAATCTAAGGATTCTGTGGTAAATAATGCTTTGCTCTGTCTCTAAGGGAAGATTTTCTTCTCTAACTTTCCTCGGTACTTCTTCACACCACCAAATGATTGAGTGATGTATCTCGTCACCCCGCCTTGAACATCTAATTCCCCCTGAATTCAGAATTATAGGAACCCCTAAATTTTGAAACCTTACCACAATAACAGAGACCGATCCTGATTGACCCTCTGTTCTATTATTTCCATTAGCGCACGATCAATGGCCGTGTTACCTGCTGATGGTCGGTAACAAACTGCAGAATGTACATCCCACTTGAAAGCATCTCGGTGCTAAGCTGTAAGCTATGATCTCCGGCTGACTGAATGATGTCCAGTACCCTAGCAACCTCACGTCCAAGGAGATCATGTAGCGATAATTGTACCTGACTCGGTTTCGAGAGTGAATATTCAACCGTCGCGAATGCACCAACCGGATTTGGGTAATGTATGAATGTCATCGGAACCTCCATTCCAGATGGTGATGTCTGCAGTCCTATTTTGGTGACATCCCACAGCCAGAGGACACCTACTCCACCCGCCGCAATGAAGCGCCCCTCATCAGAAACAGTGATCGAAAGGATCTGGGCTCCATGGTCGAGACGGTTGAGTTCGACTCCTGTGGATACATTCCATAAGCGGACAGTCCCATCCGATGATCCAGACACTAACTGAGTCCCGTCTGGAAAAAAAGCTACAGAAAATACCCCATCTGTATGTCCCAAGAATTGCTGAATCTCATTCCCCGTAGCCGTCTCCCACAAACGAAGAGTCGCATCCAATGATGCAGAGACCAACTGAGTCTTGTCAGGAGAAAAAGCCGCAGAAGAAACTGCATTTGAATGCCCGGTGAAGCGGCGTAGCTCATCCCCCGTGGCTACTTCCCACAAACGAACAGTCGTATCCCCCGATGTAGACGCCAACTGACTCCCGTCAGGAGAAAAAGCTACAGAGAAAACTATGTTTGAATGCCCGGTGAAGCGGTGTAGTTCAGTTCCCGTAGCCACATCCCACAAACGAACCGTCGCATCTAATGATGCAGACGCCAACTGAGTCCCATCAGGGGAAAATGCTAAAGAGAAAACTGTGTCTGTATGCCCCATGAAGCGGCGCAACACGTCTCCCGAGGCCAGATCCCGCAAAATAATGAAGCTACCCTCTGACCCTGATGCCAACTGGGCACCATCAGGGGAAAATGCCACCGAGTGAACTGCCGATGTATGCTCCATGAAGCGGCGTACCTCATCCCCTGAAGCAACATCCCATAAACGAGTGGTATGATCTTCTGATCCAGAGACCAACTGAGTTCCGTCTGGAGAAAAGGCCAGCGATAAAAACGAAGCCGTGCGGTTTTGAATACGGTTCAGCTCCTCACCCGTTGCCAAATTCCATAGTCGAATACTGATGTCAGCTGATCCAGAGACCAACTGAGTCCCATCAGGAGAAAAGGCGACCGAATTAACCGAAGCTGTATGATCTGTTAAACGATGCACCTCATCCCCCGTGGCTATATCCCACAGACGAATACTGAAGTCCTGAGTGACACCTCTTCCCGATCCAGAAACTAGCTGGGTTCCATCTGGAGAAAAAGCCACCGAATTAACCGGATCGGTGTGCCCGATAAAGCTCTGTTCCTCCCCCCCCGTGGCGACATCCCATAAACGAATGGTTTGATCCACCGACCCAGAGACCAACTGCGTCCCATCAGGAGAAAAGGCGACCGAATTAACCAAAGCTGTATGTCCGGCGAAGCGACGCAGCTCAGCACCTGAGGCCATATCCCACAGACGAATACTGTGATCAAAGACTGTGCCCCCTGATTCCAGCGCAAAACCATCTAACCCTGCCACCAAATACATTCCATTTGGTGAAAAAGCCACCGAATGAAACCTATAAGACGCAAACGTCTGCCCCGTGAAATCAATGACCCGAAGCACCTCATTCCCTGTGCTTACATTCCATAACCGGACACTTCCATCATCTGATCCAGAGACCAACTGCGTCCCATCAGGAGAAAATACAACCGAATTAACTGGGGCTGAATGTCCCACGAAGCTCCGAACCTCAATCCCCGTAGCTACATCCCACAAACGAACCGTATGATCCGATGAAGCCGAAGCCAACTGAGTTCCGTCTGGTGAATAGGCTACCCCATTTATCATAGCCGCATGCCCCGTGAAGCGGTGCACCTCATCCCCCGTGGCTGGATCCCATAAACGAACCGTGTTATCCGATGAAGCCGAAGCCAACCGACCCCCATCTGGTGAATACACCACAGAGTTAACACGGGCTGTATGCCCAGCATCTTCAGCCATCCAGAGTGGTTGCCCTGAGGTAGACATGGCCAATATGAGCGTCAACAGAGTAACTCCGAATTTCGGACTCATCCTATCATTTTTTTTGAAAAAAACCAGTTTTGACTCAAAAACAACAAATAGATTGTTGTAACCCTACCCTGTGACTACCTGATCAACCGAAAATTTTATCGCTCAAACTTAACGTGAACATCAAAGATTCATCAGATGCTGTACTCTGTATGAGCTTAAAAGCGAAGAGACAATCAAGCGATGTTATGCCTATCAGATCTCGGGTTCATACCGATAATCGGGGGTTATTTACTGTCTCTGCTGATTTGCATGCTCAGATCATCATCTGTGTCACGGTCTTGTTGAACAGTGCCATACATTGTTTTGGGTTAAATACAGTAGTTTGACACGCTGTTGCTTCACTGGTCAAAGGTGGATTGATATGACTTGCCCTCTTTGGGTAAAATCTAATGCGATATTGCTAGGCGATGAGCAAGAAGTTTGCGGTAATCCGAAAGTCGGACCAAGACAGGATCAGTTATTCTGCTTTATCTATACAGCACGACTGGAGTTGATTCGAGAAAAAGCAGCCAACAACGCAGGCAAGAGCAGCATCAGGATTGCCGTTGTAATCATGATTCCAACACCTAATGAGGCCGCAAACGGGACCAAGTACTGCGCTTGAATTGCGGGCTCCAGGATCAATGGAACAAATGCCAGAAATGTTGTCACTGACGTCAGCATAATTGGACGAAACCGACTCTTGGCACCTTCAATAATTGCCTCCCTTGGTGTACTTCCCTCTCGAATGCGTTGATCAATAGAATCAATCATGACTAACGAATCATTCACAATTACCCCACTGAGACCGAAAAAGCCCAGGAAAGAAACCGCACTGAGCGGAAGGCCAAGGATCAAGTGACCCAGAATGATTCCAATCAGGCCGAATGGCACGATGGCCATCAATAGAAATGGTTTACGATAGGAGCGCAGGGGAATCGCCAACAACGCATAAATCGCCAGCATAGCAAGCATGAATCCACGGTTGAGTGCACCCAGAGACTCCAGTTGTTCTTGCTGTTCCCCCCCAAAGGAATAGGTCAACTCTGGCTCGGAAGCGATGATCTCTGGAAGGAAACTTTTTTCAAGAATCTCATTGGCCTCTGATCCAGAGATCTCTTCAACATTCACATCGGCCGTCACGGTGACAATTCGTTGTCCATCCCTGCGTCGAATGACGGGTGGAGAGGTTCCCATTGTCATTGTGGCAATTTGATGGATCGGAACCTTCCCATCTGATTGCGTCTGGATCAGATATCCCTCAACATCTGTGATTGCTTCTCGTTCGTTCGCAGGTAGGCGAGTATAGACTCTGACTTCCTCTTCGCCTCGTTGAAGTCTAACCGTTTCCACTCCAAAAAAAGCTGACCGTACCTGTTGTGCCAGATCTTCAACGGTGATTCCGAGTGTCTGCGCTTCAGGACGCAACCCCAGTTGAATCTCCCCGACACCCAGAGCATGATCCGAGCGGATATCAAAAATACCTCGCACACTATACAGGCGATTCACAACTGAATCGGAGGCAGCAACGAGACGGTCCGGGTTTGGGTGAGATAGAACAACCTCCACAGGACTCCCTAGATTGATGACATCACCACTGAAAGCAATTCCACGAACATAGGGCAAGACTCCTACCTCTTCCCGCCAAGCCTGCATGATTGCAATGGTGGACATATCCCGTTGTCGGGCATTCAATAACCTGATTTCAATCCCTGCAACATGTGACTGGGGATTCATCGTAGGGGATGAATCAAGCCCTCCTCCTTCTACACGGGGGCCTTGACCTACCACGATGAGTGTCCCTTGATGCAGTGAAGGGGCACCTTCTGGCCTTTCCTGATCCAGACGTTCAATCACGCGTCTTCCTGCCGCTTCCAGCTCCATTGCAACTTCAAGGGTTCTCTCTTTGGGGGTTCCCTCCGGCATTTCAAGTGTGGCATTGACAAAATCACCCTCTACGACCCCGATAAGTGTAGTCGGAATCACACCGGCTGGAATGAGCGACAGACAGAGTACAAACAAACCAACAGTTCCCGAAATGATTATTGCGGGAAAATCCGTAGCGAAGCGAAGGGCCTGATTCAACGGGCCTGTCAAAAACCTAGTCAGCCCTCGGTCTACATTGGTTCGGATACGAACAAGGAATTTATCTACAAAATTGGAAGGTGTCCATTCTGGGCCTGGCAGGTGAGACAGATGTGCAGGTAGAATAAAAAGTGCTTCAATGAGAGAAATCACCAGCATACCAATCACAATCGCAGGTAGTGCAAACCATACCTCTCCGACTCCACCCGGAATAAAGAGCAGAGGGGTGAACGCCGCGATTGAAGTGAGGACTGCAAAGGTGAGTGCCGTCTTAATTCTTCGAGTTCCCCGGATTGCAGCAACCAGACCGGAAAGACCTGTCATGCGTTGAGAGTAGATTCGCTCGGCTACGACAATGGCATCGTCCACAATAATACCGATTGCCAGAAGGAATGCGAATAGTGACTGGGCGTTGAGTGGCAAATCAAGCCAGAGCATGACCGACAAAGCGCCTACACCGGAGGTGACCAGCCCGAAAATAACCCATATTGCAAGCCGGATCTCAAGAAAAAGAGCCAGCGCAATAAAGACCAGAATGA
Source organism: Rhodothermales bacterium (assembly GCA_965209015.1). Classification (GTDB taxonomy): domain Bacteria; phylum Bacteroidota; class Rhodothermia; order Rhodothermales; family Bin80; genus Bin80. The sequence goes on from OZ242367.1 coordinate 2,984,168, forward strand.
AGCCCAGAACCCCATTCCGAACCAGTAGACTTGCACGCTCTGAGTAGACGGGAGAATCATCGTTCCAAACCGTAATCCCAATATTACTGGGAAGTGACGGTAGGATCACATCCTGAACATGCACATTGACCGTTTCTGAAATCGTTTTTATGTTCTCATCTTCTGCCCGATAGACTTCCACGAAAACTGCTGGCATACCCTGATGGCGGATCATCCTATTGTTTTTCTGGAATCCGTCCCGAATGGTGGCAATATCTCTGAGGCGCACAATCGTACCATCGCTCTGGGCAATAATGGGGATTTCCTCAAAATCAAGTTGGTTGTAATTCTGACCAATCGTCCGAACTCGGACCTCCGACTCTCTGGTGTTAATGCTTCCAGCAGAAAGATTTAGTGAACTTTGGCGAACCGCATAGGCAATGTCTTCCAGCGTTAATCCGAGTGCTCGTAGTGTAGTAAGTGGTACCTCAATAGAAATCTCATAATCCCTCGTGCCACTGACTTCGACGAGGGATACGCTGGGCAAAGTTTTTAAATCATTTTTGACTTGATACGCAAGTTCTTTGAGTGCACGTTCCGTGGCATCTCCGAATAGCATCAGTCGAATCACGCTGGTACGACTATCCATTTCCCAAAACTGGGGGCGTTCGGCTGTAGCTGGAAAAGACTGAATTTGTCCGACAGCAGCCTGCACCTCGTCCATAGCTTCGCTAAGATTCGTGCCGCTTCGCCACTGAATTCTTATGGATGCCAGCTCAGGTGCGGCCAGAGATCTAATGGCTTTGACATCCTCCAGCGTCTCAATTCGCTCTTCAATCTTAACAATGATCGATTCTTCAATTTCTTCTGGTGTAGCCCCGGGATAGGCCATAAAGACTTCAATCATGTTGAAGGGGACGACTGGCCAGCCTTCCCGCTCCAGCCCCCCAAGCGATACAAGACCCAAGGCGATGATGCCAAACATTAACAAATTCGGAGCGATCCGATTCCTCGCCATGTAGGCGATTGGCCCTGCGGGCTCACCCGAATAAGGTCCCCCCTGATTCATCAGCATAATCTGATTCCAAGGTTTGAAAACACCATATAGGGGAGGAGTTGATCAACCTCTGACTGGATACTCATATAGGTAGGCTCACGATTGATCCGAATTGGGTATGTCTCTTTGCCTTGGTCATAGATGCAATACTTGGGTTGCATACGTTTGGTAGGCCAGAATCCACTTATTATTCGGTCCGTACTGACATCCCATTGATGGCTGCCTGGATTCCGCTCACAACGACTTGTTGCCCTGCTTCAAGGGGGCCAGCGAGAAAAACCTCATCCTCTGAGCGCTGCAGAACTTGTACAGGAATGCGGTTCAGCACCTCGTTGTGCACGACCCATACCTCAGCATCTGGTTTGAGGGCCGATCGCCGTACCCTGAAATACTGGTCTGGAAATGCTCCGTCAATCTCAACATTCACAAATTTGCCGATCAAAAGAGGTGGACTACGGATCGAATGTCTGAAATTCTCCGTATTTAGAGCGAATCCAGCTGTGAACGGATTGGACACACGAATAACCACCTCGGTCGTGCGTGTCTGCTTTTTCAGTGCAGCTTCCGCTCGGTCGACATAACCCTCCCAAAAATAATGCTGATCGCCAAACTTTGCAATTACACGAGCGGGAACCCGCCTGTTTTGAGAGCCTGGCCTCAACTCCCAGAGTCCAGGAATCAGCGCCGCACTTTCGTCAGGGAGCGGTACCACAACCTCAACGGCATCCGTACTGTATAGACGCCCTACATTGTGCCCTGCTGTCACGAACTGTCCGACCGCAACAGATTCACTCAATACTGCAGCAGAAAAGGGACTATAAATGGAGACTCTGGAAAGATTTAATTCGGCTTCGACGAGCTCAGCTTGGTCCCTGTCCAGCGCGGCTTGGGCGGCTGCAAGTTGGGGTTCCCACAGCGCCAAGGGGCTGGGTTGTCCGACATTTCCATCCTTTACCCACTTCTCAAACTGTGTCTTCGCACTACTGGATTCTTCTCGCACACGCAATAATTCAAGTTCCTGAGCAGCTACGTTGGCGCGAGCGCGGCCTACTCTACCCAAGTAATCTGCATCATCAATTCGAAACAAAATCTCACCTGAGGATACCAGCCCGCCACTTTGAAATGCAGGATTCACCCATACAACTCTGCCAGAAATTTCCGCTGTTACATCCACCTGTGCATAGGGACGTACCGTACCTCCCCCATATATTGGGATAGATCCCTCTCCGCTCTTTACGGAATAGGTAGTTACGAACGGGGCACGCTGGGGAACAGCCTGCCGAACTGTTTCAGGCTTTCGGGCGATGAGCGTAGCGGCTATCGCCACACAGCCCACTAGGATACTACCTGCAACCAAAAAGCTACGTCTTCTACCCATTGGATCATGTCAAATCTTCAAACCTTCCAGGATGGTAATAGAGATTCTTTTTCATGCTTTGGGAATCGCTCACTTCTCGGGATATTAATATTTTTGATACGGAACACAGGCAGAGAACAACTAAGGTCTTTCCTGAAATCCACTGTATCCATGAACTTAATGATCGCTGTGATGAATTCCATGAACATCTCACTCAGGGATGCCTACTGAATCCATAATCCACACACTGTTACTAACATTAGCATGAGATTACGATTCTTGAATAAAAATAGAAGTCGCCATTGCCACTACGAGAATATACAAAACAGCTTTACGTGAAACAACATCACTGCCATGTAATTGCTGCCACTGTTCCCCAACATCACGAAATAAGGTTGGTTTGTTGATGAAAACTGTGACTAGGTCAACCCAGACTTTCTTTGGACGATCAGTTGGATTCAGTTACAACCTCAGGTTATTGCCTCTGGACCAGTATAATCTCTCCCTTTGATTCTACGCAATATGCACAGCAACGAAGTGCGCACCTGTCTAATGGGGTTTGCGAGCCAAAAAACAATACAATGGCGTGAAGATACCTGTTTTGCCACCCGCGACATAGGTATCAGCAGCTCGGTCCATAGATCGCAAGACTTCTGCGGATCCTTTTGGAAACAACCCAATCAGTTCGGCCAGCTTTGATCCTGCAATGATTATTCTACGGCCCCTTGGGAGTCGGAACAAGACGTTCCCCAACATCCCATGTCGACTCTCCATGGGCTGATACCATGGCGTCGCCCCTTTCCCTGATACGCCCCGGTCCAGCCCCTCAATAATATGGAACCCTACCGCCTCAAGCGCTTGATTCACTTCTCGGAACGTGGCGATATCCTTTAGTGCAAGGTCACGCTGGAGGTCATGCCTAAGATCACAATGGCGTCTATTGTTCGGATCAAACTTATCGGTCAGACACATCTCCTGCCCCCAGAATAGAGCGCCAGGTTTCAGTACGCGAAATATCTCTTCAAACGCACCTTGCTTATCCGGGGCGTAGCATGTTGACTCAATAGCATAACCCCGGTCGAAGGTGTTATCTTCAATACCGTTCATATGCATGAAGCTGCAAGCCAGATAATCAACCATGTGATCAAGCCCAGCTTCGGCATTCAATCGTTTCGCCTTTTCAAGCTGGATCGTGTTGATGTTCATGCCAACAACCCGAACGCTTGCCTCACGAACTACACGACGCATCGGGCCACCAATCCCACAACCGACATCAACCACTGTCATGCCCTGCTTCAGGTTCAGCTTATCAATCATCAACCGCTGATGGCGAGTTTTGGAGTCCTCGAGTGTCTCATGCGGGGCAAGAGGCGCGAAGTGCAAGGACTCGCCCCAACTCCATGCCATTAACTCATGGTAAAGATCATAGTAGTCTTTGACCAGTTGGGTGTGGTCGTAATCACCCGAATCCACTGCTTCGGGTGTCGCTCGCTCCATCCAGCTCTCAAAATCCTGTACACGACGGGCAACATTTCCCCCCTGATACGCATCCTTAAGCCTTTTTGATAGCTTCCACAGCATGGTTGATTCTCTATCTCAGTGATTGGAGACGAAAAAAAGAGTGCTCTGCTTGGCGATGATTCTTCCAGAGATCATTCTCTTCCCCTCTCATCCGCTCCAACAGGAAGTGCAGAGAGTATCTCCTGATTAGCCACATTCCCAACACTCCCCTCTGCACATCCTCATGCAGTAGGAATCGGGTTTCTGATCCTGACTTCGACAGGTAGGTGTTGACCGGGAGGGAAAATGGCTCTTCAGCCATTATTGTGAGCAGATGATTTTTCATCATCTGTGACTTAGGTCAAGTCCCCCCAAATGAAAGTAAATTGCATCAATGAATCGTTCTCTGTTTCGAAATCCGCGTGCGTGGACTTTGATTGTCTTGATCCGACTGTTGACGCTTTCCGCCGGGCCATTACTGACCCTCAGAATGATGGCATTGAGGATGCCCCACAAGTGATTCTTGATGGTTTTGGCTGCCTCTTTGACGGGTTCAAGCCGACAACGCATGGCCCAACTTAACCACCGATTCCAGCCCTTGAGTGCCCAGCCTCGCCGCACATAATGCCATAGATTCCGAGCCATTTCCTTGATGGCCCAGGCTCGGGCGGTCTTCAGGGTACTGGTGCGCAGGGCATGAAACGCCCGCTTCTGCTGCAGAGACATGTTGGGAGGACTCTTCAACCAAGTGTACTTGCTGCCCGTAAGCATCTGATTACCTTCCGCTCGGAGTTCCTTGTGTTCTTGCCGCCGAACCTTGTCCACCGCCTCCCCCAGATACTTCGCGACATGAAACCGATCAAAGCAGATCTTCTCTGCTGCATTGGGTAGACTCGCTTTGGTTGCACGGATATAGGCAGGCCACATATCCATACTTACACTTCGAATGCCCTGCAATTGCGCGGACGACAATTGCGCAAACCAGCGCGTAAGCGCCGCTTGATCACGCCCGACCCCCACATAGAACACCGTTCCCGTAGCTGCATCCGATACAATTGTCAGATACTTATGCCGCTTTTTGTAGGAAACTTCATCCACACAGATGTCCTGAACCACCCGGTCGATTCGTCGATCCAGTCCCCGCTCCACCGCACGATGGAGGATCCCATAAATCGCTTTCCAGCCAATCCCTAACTGCCGGGAAACCGCCAGAATGCTCGCCTCCTTCGCCCACCCAATCACATACGCCTCAAAGTCATGCGTATATCGGGAACTCGGATCCGCCCAAGGAACCCGGACCGTCTTCACCCCATGCGCAGAACACTTGATCCGAGGAACCCGAGCGACCAGGATCGTCTGGTACGTGCACGTATCTAAGTGACGCCATTGCCGCTCCGTGCGTAAATCGTAAAAAGAACACACCCTATCACATTCCGGACACTGCAACGAGGAGGTGTCTGGACACGTCAACGTCACCGTTCTACGTTTGGCCTTGTCATCATACGTATCCTCTAAAATCTTCCAGGGCGCTCGGAGGCCCAGACTCTTATCTACCGAGGTCGTTGGCATGAGGTAATCAATGGTTAAGTGGATGGTTGACTCGCAAGCCTCAAAGAAAAAAAAGAGAATATTCCCCAAATCCCGCAAATTACTTCCGAGAATCAACTAAATTTACAACTGATCTCACAATTAAAGGCGAAGACCCGATAAGTATAACCCGGACCAGTTTGAGATATTGGGAATGGATAGACCACTGATCAAGGAATTGACGGGGAAAGTAAGCCGCTTTTGGTTGAGAGGAAAGGAGATTTATGCCCGAATCGTCATTCGCAACAAGCAGATCTGACCGATGGAAATTCACGAGCACAAGATCAAAATTCGGGAGATTATTGACGGGTACCATGATGATGGGGATGGGCATGTCATCGGGTACGGTGGGATGCTGAATATCCGCCCGCCGTATCAGCGTGAATACATCTACGACGGTAAGAAAGACTTCCAAGAGGCCCTCATTCATTCAGTCTTTTTCGAGCGCCCAGTAAACTTGATCTATTTCGCAAAAGCAGAAGATAGCACATACGACTATGAACTACTGGATGGGCAGCAGCGAATCATCACGATCTGCAAATTCATCAAGGGACGAAAGTTTTCGATCACCCTGCCTGACGGGGAGATCCAGTACTGGCAGGGTCTGGAAGTGAAAGATCAGGAACGAATCTTGGATTATGAGCTCCATGTACATGTGTGTGAAGGAGAGGCTGACGAGCTGATGCGATGGTTCCAAACCATCAACACCGGTGCAAAAGAATTATCTGACCAAGAGCTGCGCAACTCGATCTACAATGGCTCTTGGGTGACCGATGCAAAGTTCTATTTTACGAAGATGGGCGGTCAGGCGGAGAGGTGCAAGAAATTCATGAGTGGGAAGCGGGAGCGCCAAGAGCACTTGGAACGCGTCCTTCAGTGGAAAGTGGGAAGCACAAAAGACGCAAAAATTCGGGCTTACATGTCTAAATACCGGACCAATCTCTCGGCAAAACCCCTGTGGGAGTATTTCCTTGCAGTATCTGCTTGGATTGAACACACCTTCAAGATCGACATGGATCCAAGCTGTTATCGAAGCACGATGAGGCAGGTGGATTGGGGCTGGCTTTATGCAGAGTTCAAGGACATTGAGGTTGACCCCAGAGAGATTGCGGAAAAGGTGGAGCACCTTTTCAAGTGCGATTCAAAGGAGATCAGCCAAAGGGGAATTTACCCCTTCGTGTTGACGGGGGAGGAAAAATATCTGAGCCTTCGGTCGTTCAAGCCCGAGCAGCGCAGGGCCGCGTATGAACGGCAAGGCGGGCTTTGTGCCATCACTGGTGAGCCATTTCCCATTGAGGAGATGGAGGCAGATCATATTAAGCCCTGATCAGAGGGGGGAAAGACGGATGATGAGAGCTGCCAGATGGTCTGCAAGGCGGCACATCGGAAGAAGACTGCCGATCAGATGAGAGCACTCTGGGCATCGTCAGGACGTTGACTTCCGAATCCATCCTATGGAAACGACAATGAAAAAACAAAAACGCACACAAAAACCAGATAGTCAAACCAAGAAGGTATCCCGCCCCAGAGGACGGCCTCCGAAGGATCTAAGCAAGGTTAGTGGAACGATCTTAATGGATCCAAAGGAGTTTACAAAGATACTGTTAAATACTCCCCCGCAGACGATCAAGAAAAAGTAAAAAACAAGGCAGGTATGCTGATGGGAGAGATTAAAAATGGCTTGGTTACTCACGTATATAATTCCCAAATTTTTCATAACAATGAAAAACTTTAGGTTGTTGCTTTTTGTCCTGCTGATTTCTGTGATTGGATGTAGTGATCATGCAGGTGAAACGATTGTTGACGTTACCGACGTCTCCGATAAATCCATAGAAATAGACACGAAATTAGTATCTGAGATTGTTAAATCTGACGAATTTGTAAATCTTACTGGAATTGCGAAAAAGAAGCATATCCATTTTGAGGTATGCTATAGAAAGCGGAGTAACGAGAGGAGAGCTTTCAAGAGCATTTAAAACCGAAGTTGGGCTTATTGATGCGGATCCGAACCACTCCCCTTTGTCAGAATTAGTTATGATTGATCCACATCACGATATTGAGGTAAAGGAAGCGATGAAATCGCTGGCGGAGAGATTTCCTACACTTACCAATATCATGAATGAGCCTGGGTTTTCTGGACAGTGTAAAATCACTCACGGTCATGTTGATAGGTTGATTGAGAATTTGGATCAAATTGGAGATACTGATCCATTGTCCTTACAGATAGCCTTATTAAAAACGTCTAATGAGGTTGAAGAGTGTAATGCGTGTGGTGGTGGACCGGGAGTTTGTGGAAGAATGGCGAGAACATTCGCTTGTATGGGTATTTCCGCTTTTGGAGGTTGGGTTACTTTTCTAGGAGGCATGTGGCTATGTGGCTGCACATTCTGTCCAGAAGATTTACCTTCATGGGCATGTTAAATGGTGATGACTAACGCATAGGTCAATGTATATAGTCATTTTGGTGATTGTGTTGGCTGGTTTTATACCAATCATAGAAAGGCTTAAAAACAGCATATCTCCGTTTAGTCGTTTGTGGCTTACTTCATGTATATGGTTAGCGTTCATACTTTTTCTTCTGGAATATTCTGATCCCTCATGGTACTGGTTTGGGTTTGCTGGAATGATTGTATTCGGATTGTATACAGAGATCAGAAGATATATGAGGGCGCATGGATAACACTACCGAACTGGTTTAGGTTGTATGGCAGTGTGAGTTGGCTCAAATGGAGAGCAGGACTAAGAGCCGGGTGAGCAATATGAAACTATAGTGTATCTTTAAGAAAATTTCAGTAAATCAGAGTTTCGTATCTTGAGTTTGAACTTAATTGAAACCCATGGCCAATCATTATACTCGTGAAACTCCTGTGCTGAGTGATGCAGAACGGGCTGAATTAAATCGTTGGGTACGTCGACCAACCACGGCACAGGCACTTGCATTCCTGACTTTGACAGGTACGGGTTGACTTGGGGGTAAAATAGTCATTTTCGAGTGATTTTTTGGGCTTTTTTGGGTGTTTGGGGCCATTTTAGCCCTGATTTTCGAGTTCCCAATATGTAGTGTTCAGTCTGTTTTGGGATTTGGATATTTGAAACGTGTGCCGTATCCTACCTGTATCATGTTCGTCCCCAAACTCAAACGAAAGACTGCCCATGACATTGCCGTCCAGATTGTGCGCAATCACCGCACAAAAGATGGCAAAGTGCGGCAGAGGATCGTTCGCTATATGGGCACGGCCCCCGAGGACCCGGCATTGGAGGCCCTCCTGCACATCGCTGAACAGGAACGATTGCGGATTGAAGAAGATGTCCAGCTTTCCTTGTTTCCGTCGGAGCATAGTGCTCATGCCGCATTGGAGACCCGACGTAGGAAACAGTCCGACCAGCCCATCCCGCTGGAAGACATCCGCAGGCTGGTGGAGGCCAAGCGGATTTGTGTGGGCTTTCATGAGGTGTTTAGGGATTTGTATAAGCGGATGGGGTTAGATCAGTTGTTTTCTAAACGGCATTTTGCGATCCCGTCAGCGGCCAACCGTACAAAAGTTCGGCTTTACAAAGCAATGGGGTTGATGATTCAGCGCCAGACCCGTACCCTTGGAGAAAGACCCGTAACCCGCCTCCCAAGTGATTGCTTAACGTCTGGTATTCAGACCGCAAAAAGCGGCAAAACCGACGGTATTTGTAGTGTTCAAAGTTGTCTGAACACTCTTTTCAACAGATCCGTACCCCTTGAAAAATAAGACTTTCTTTGTTTTAAGAGAATTGCAAACCGTCGAAGTCAGGAAGTGTTGAGTTTTCCCTTCCAAATTCAGAGTTTTCTTTTCGTTGATACTACCTTAGTACAAGTGGGCGGGTTGCCACATTTCTACGGAGACGCTTTTTGCCTGCAACGCTTGATTACGGGCTTTATCTCGGCTTAGCCTAGAAAGGAGGTCAAACCCTGCCAGCTCAGCGCAACTTTATTGTAGAGGGAGGAACGACATTCTATCATTGGGACGGAACGCTCTTCACACTAAATGGACTTTCCTATCAGGGGAACGGGATGGCTTTTGGATACTGGGAGCAGAATTTTCGCACCCTGCCGTTTGAGATCCTTGGCTTATGGTCACTTGCCAATCAAGGCTATCATATCATAATATTTGAAGGGCATGCTTTCGTTCGAGGAGTCCAGCCTCCAATCAACGACTGGATATGCCACAACGAACTGGGGCTCTCTCTTGGTGGTATCTTCGGACTTATGCGCGTCAAATTTGCCTATCACATCGGAGCGAATCGTGTCTCGCCTTCTTTCGGTCTTACACGAATTTTCTGAAATTTTCAACCATCAATTCTTGCAAAAGTGAGTTTCAAATATCAAGCCATACAGGATCCAGACTAACCTTCGTCACTTCAAATCCTGCTTACTTTTTGACGGTTACATTCAGTAATGAAGATCGACTCGCAGTCTGCGATGTTTAACAAGTCCGACTCCCCTGCCCATCAACTCGTGATATTTAGTGCATACCAGAAAACCCTTCATTTTACGCATTTGAGGCATGATTTGGTGCTCAGGTGTCCTTTTTTGGCTAAAAACGGCCTGTTTTGACGAACTTTGACCTTGCCTTCGATGGCGAAGATTTTTCCAAAAAAAGTCGATTATTGGAATTTGTATGCGTACCCCTGTATCTTGAGATAAGAAAATGGGAGAGGGAGAACCCTAAAAGTGAATCAATCCAACCATCTTGACCCAAAACCTGTTGAAATACCCTGATCAGCGAAAATCGGGGGTTTTCGGTCAAGCACTATTTAGATGTATCAGTTGGGATACGTATATTGCTATATGTGTAACCGAGCATTTCTCCAGTCCCGACAAGAACTAATTAGAGTATGAGGCTTACCGAAATATTTGGTAGTTGCTTAGAGTGTTTTCCCTGGTTTTCCGTGCATAGATGATAAACGAAATCAACACTTTGTCTGAGATCAGTCTTGCAGAAGAACTGATCCTTCTGACATTAAACGAAAAGACCGGTTACCTTGAGATCGTGCCGGGCTGGGAATTCTCGTGTGTCATGTCTGGGGCAATGATTGCTGATCTTGCTCTGAAGGATCGGGTTGATACAGATCTGGAGTCGCTCTACCTGATTGACGATACTCCGACAGGAGATCAACTGCTTGATTTTACGCTCCAGGAAATTGCCACATCCAACATAGTTCACGACGCGCAGTTTTGGATTGAGAAAAACGCAAGCCGGGTTGATGATGTGGTCTCTACTTCGTTTGATCGTCTGGTAGACAGAGGAGTTCTCGTTCGCGAGTCTGGCGAATTTTTTGGCTTGGCTCGCTCCGTTTCCCGATCGGGTCTCTATCCACATTTAGACTCTTCAAGACGTGAAGCGAAGGCACGAATTCTGGATGTGATCATACATGATACCCTCCCCGATCCTCGAGATGCGATTCTGATTGCTTTACTTCATGCGTGTGGAGGGTTCAAGACCTTACTTGAAGAGGAAGACTATGAAGATTCGGTTGAGCGGATTGAATTGGTATCCAAGCTGGATCTTCTGGGGCGTACGGTCGCTACCGCAGTGGAAAATAGTGTTCTCCAGCCCAGGCGAAAAGCCCCGAAAACCAAGCCCATTCCCAAAATTGGAATTCTTGAATTTTTGAAACAACGAGATTTTCTTCGCGGATATATCCCGCGGGGGTTATATCGGCTTTATTCGGACCATGGTTCGGTCATTAAACTACCGTTTAAGATGCAGGGGTTTCCCACCTACCTTATGACGGGAGCGGGAGCAAACCTGTGGATTCACAAAAACGGTCGATTCTATTTTCGATCAAAGGAATATATCAGAGACTTCGAAAATGCATTTGGTTCTACAAGAACTCTGCCTGGGCTTGATGGTGCAGACCATTATCGGATGCGTAAAGGCTTGAAGGGGGTCTATTCTCGTTCTGCGATTGGATGCAGGCTTCCAGAACTATACCATCACAGTCGGAGATCCATGCGCAAATGGAAGGAGGGAGATGTGTTGCCTGTCATGGATACACTGAGGTCGTACATGAGCGATCAGGTCTCACATCTGGTCTACAATGTGGATTGTTCACATTTCTCAGACGAATTGCTGGACTTTCAGCATCGTGCGTTGATCGTGCACACCATGAATGCTTTCCCCAAATTCATGATCAAAACACCTAAAATGAAACGCTACAGAAGGCGTGTGGCTGAATTTCAGGAGATGATCATTTCATCACATACACCAGGGCAGCGTAGAGGTCAACCAATGGATATTGCCGATGGATATCTAGAACTTTACAAGAATGATCCTCAGTTTGTGTCAGAAACAGATTTGACCTTCTCGTTTGTCGCAGGCATGGTTGCAAGCATATATTTGGGTTCGGGGATTTCCCTCGCACTGTACTGCATGCTTCGAAATCCAGAAATCCACGAGGCTGTCTATCAGGAAGCAGAGAAGCTTTTTGGGAACGGACGAACCCCCGAAGATCAAGATTTTTGCCCCAGAAGCACGGACGTAACTCTACGTATGATGATGGAGGTTACTCGAATGTATCCCGTAATTCCATGGCAGGTGAGAGGCGTTGTGAATCGGTGCGTTTTTGACGGATATGAAATTCCCTCCCGGTCACGGGTTCTGATCGGTCATACGGCAACCCATTATAACAGTGATTTTTTCAAGGATCCCTACAAGTTTGATATAGACCGCTATTTACCAGAGCGGTCGGAGCATACACAGCCAGGAGCCTACATGCCCTACGGTTTGGGTACACATACCTGCCTCGGACGTCGCTATACTGATCTTCAGGTTGCCGTAAACCTCATGCTCATTGTCTATCATTTTAAACTGGAAATTCTCCCCAAGAAGGGGGAAATCAAAATCAATCCGCTTCCGAATTGTCATCCCCGAAAATATCTCAAGTTTCGTGTCGCCGAGATCAGAAACCCGATTCCTACTGCATGAGGATGTGCAGAGGGGAGTGTTGGGAATGTGGCTAATCAGGAGATACTCTCTGCACCTCCTATCCTGACTTCGACGGTTTACAATTTTCTAAAAACAAAGAAAGCCTTATTTTTCAGTGGATACAGGTCTTTTGAAAAGAGTGTTCAGACAACTTTGAACACTACAAACACCGTCGGTTTTGCCGCTTTTTGCGGTCTGAATCCCAGACGTTAAGCCATCCCTTGGGAGGCGGGTTACGGGTCTTTCTCCAAGGGTACGGTCTGGCGCTGAATCGTCAACCCCATCGCTTTGTAAAGCCGAACTTTTGTACTGTTCGCCGCCGACGGGATCGCAAAATGACGCTGGGTCGTCTTGTCTCGTACCACGGACACCTCTACTTCACGCAACTGAGCCAAAATCTGTCCCTCACTGATGGGCGCCTCCGCGCCATGTCGCGTGTTGTAGATTCGACGCAGAATGCGTAGCATCGCAAAGGCGGCAAAGCATATGGCAATGTGTGCGCGGACGCGCCGCTCCGTCCAGTGAAACACCGGACGAACCGCCATGGTATGCTTGAATACGCGAAAGCCTTCCTCAATCTGCCATAATCCCCCGTACTGCGCATACACTTGTGCAGCGGAGGATGCCTTGAGACTCGTCCATACCCCATGCAGCCCCTCCAATTGACGATCCTTTTCAATGGCCGCTGCATTCAGCTTCACCGCATTCCGGTTCACGTTCAAGTAACGACCCTTCCGACCTGATCCCTTGACCCCAGATGCCAAACGCTTCTGGGCTTTCGTTACCGCCTTCTCACGCTCGTGTGCATCCTTCGCCGCACGCTTTGGACAATATCGCAAGATGAGCCGCCTCCCCCCAATACGTACTTCGCTTACCTTGCGACCGTCTGCGGTGGACTGCCACTTATGCGTGCCCGTAACCTTACGCAAGTCCTCCGCCTTCATTGAGCGCAAACGGGCCGCAACTACATAGTCATGCCCCATACTTTGCAGTAAGGCGACATGGTCCGCACTCAGCATCCCAGAATCCGCCACAACCACCACACGGTCCAGTGCAAAACGGGCCTTCAACGAGGTGATCGCTGGCTCCAGTGTCTTTACGTCCGCGGTGTTGCCTTCAAACAACTCATAGCCGACGGGCAGTCCATCATGAGTCTGCATCAGGGCCAAGACCACCTGCACACGAGTATGCTTCCCATCTTTACTGTATCCTTTCTTGCGGAGTCCGTCGGGCTTGTCCGAAGCAAACGCCAGCGTGGTCACATCAAAAAACAGTACATCCAGCTTGCTTCCGAGTAAGTCGGTCACCTCCCGGGCCACGATCGACTGCAACCGTGCAATGCGCCGATCATCCACCGCATCCATCATCCGGTAAAACTTGTGGACAGGGACTTCCACGCCATCTTCCTTGGACAGTTGCCGCGCATGAGCCAATTTGCTGTCTCCGGGGAATCCTAGACGTAACAATACGGCCTGCCTGAATAGACGCGCAGCCATTGCATGCCGTTTGGAAAACAACTGATCGAACCCCATCCGCATATACAAGGCCCCAAACACCTCATGAAAGCCCACACAGATCCGCTTGACCTCCTCCAGCTTGCGGATATCTTCCAGCGGGATGGGCTGGTCGGACGGTTTCCTACGTCGGGCCTCCAATGCGGCATGCGCACTATGCTCCGACGGAAACAAGGACGGCTTGCTCTCTTCTTCAATCCGCAATCGTTCCTGTTCCGCGATGTGCAGGAGGGCCTCCAATGCCGGGCCTTCGGGGGCCGTGCCCATATAGCGCACGATCCTCTGCCGCACTTTGCCATCCTTTGTGCGGTCATTGCGCACGATCTGGACAGCAATGTTTTGGGTCGTCTTTCGTTTGAGTTTGCGGACGAACATGATACAGGTAAGATACGGCACAGGATTCAAATATACAAATTAAAAAACAAACTGAACACTACATCTTGAGAACTCGGAAAACAGGGCTAAAATGGCCCCAAATACCCCAAAAAAGCCCCAAAATCACTCAAAAATGGCTATTTTGCCCTCCCGGTCAACACCTACCTGTCGAAGTCAGGATTCAGTACGAGTCATACTGCTTGTTATATTGATCTATAAATTCATATTTCGTCAACCAGTATACACCTCCGTTAGCACATGAATTACCCCTCCAATCGACATTACGTATCCGATCAATTAAGGTCTTTACGGGCACCTTTGACTTGAGGTAGTATCCTCTGTTATTGGGTTTTGGGTTAGTAATTACTCGCTTTGGGGAAGCTCCAAACACAAATACATCGAAGTCTTTTTTTGTGGCAAAATCAAAATCTTGTGTACCCGTTATTTTCTCTGGCACCCGTACCCTGAGGTCCAGACCCGATGACTTGTCCAACACAAAAAAACTGGTTGGCACATGGTAGTCCGCGCCATCCAAAGTAAAACAGTCGCGTCCGAGATCCGTTATTGATGCAATGCGCCAGTCTTCTGGAATAATACGTTGCATCGTATGTTTGCGGTATACATTTGGAAGTATGAAAGCAATTGTACAAACATTATTAAACGACATTGCCCTTTGAATAAAAGCGGATGAGAGCTTGTGGTACTGACCATAAGGCGGGTTGCCTACAACCAATACACGCTCATATCTGCCTGGCACATTATATTCAAACCAGTCTGCCTGAATAACCTCCTTGTGCTGTGGATCTAAATCCAGCCCTATTTTGTTTTTGTGCGCGACATTGTTCAAAAATACACCGTTTCCCGCCGACGGCTCCACAACAAGGTCGTATCTGCCCAAATCACCCAATTCAGTAAGGCATCGCTGCACTACTTCGGGCTTGGTGAAGTACTGGTCCAGCGCTTCACCAGTTGTTTTGGGAGCAAGACGGTTGAGTTGGTGCATTACTACGCTACCAGTTCTCTATACAGTACTTTACGACCGACCATTCCCGCAACGATGTGCTGCATCTGCTCTTCGGTATCCAGGTTCCTCAGGTTGTGCTTTCCTGCGAATTGGGCTACATAACGGTTCAGGTGCTTCTTGCTTACATGGTGGTACATGCCATGATACGCCCGCTTCAAGACCGCCCAGAAGGACTCAACGCCGTTTATGTGTGCCTGTCCTTTGACGTACTCTGAGACGCTGTGCTTGACTGTCTCATGTGGACGGTCAGAGTTCTTATATGCCGTCGCTGAATCCGTGTACAGTTGAGCACCTTGGATAGCATTCTCATCCACAAAGCCTCCCAGTGTAGTTCCGTCTGTGCGCTCAATCACTTGCGCTTTGATTTGTCCCGTTGCACGGTCTTTCATTCCTAACTACAGCGGTCTTGCCTACTGTCCCGCGTCCGGCATTGAGTTTCTTGTGCTCGTGCTTGTTTTTTTCCAGCCCGCCGAAGTATGCTTCGTCTACTTCAACGGGTCCTTCAAACTCTCCAACATTCGGACTCAGTCCCTCGCGGATACGCTGCAATATGAACCATGCAGTAGTTTGAGTAACTCCAACATCACGATGTAGCTTCATGCTTGATATGCCTTTCAGACTCGTGGATTCAAGGTAGATAGCCCACACCCAAGTCCGCAACGGCAAATTGGATGCCTGTAAAGACGTGCCTGTTTTCACACTGAAGTACTTCTTGCAATCTCGGCAACGGAAAGGCATTTCCTTATGCTTGCAACGGTACACGTTTTCGCTGCCACAACGGAGACAAAATAATTCGTCGTCCGGCCAGTGAATGCCCTCAAACCATTTGTGAGCGGATACCTCATTGGGAAACATCTGTCCGAGTTGCGTCAAAGTTATTCCTTTCCTATGTGAACGTCCTAGGCCAGCCATAATCTACAACCTATTCTGTTAGTTTCTAGTACCTAGAACGAAACCTACAGCAACAAATTTCAAGTATTCTATATAATCTCCTTGTTTTCGGAGAGTTGCAAACCGTTGAAATCAGGATACTCTAAATGGGATTAGTGAAGATGATGAAGTTCAACTGATAAACGATTCAGAGCAGAACAAGGGTAGGACAGCATAAGCAGAAATAGAATGGAAAGATGCCATGAAATATCACGGGCTGATGAGCAAGAGACAGACTTCATCGCTTGGTAGAATTTTTGAAGATTGCTGACTGCGAGTTGACCTTCATTACTGATGTAACCATATAACAGTATGCTGGATTTGAAGTGATGAAAGTTAAGCTGGATCCTGTGGAGTCGAACATTTGAAACTCCCTTTTGCAAGACTTAATAAATAAAAATTTCAGAAAATTCGGGCGAGACCGAAAGAAGGCGAGACACGATTCGCTCCGATGTGATAGGCAAAATTGATGCGGATAAGTCCGAGGATACCGCCAAGCGAAAGGCCCAATTCGTTGTGGTATATCCAGTCGTTGCTTGGCGGCTGGGTACCTCGCATGAAGGCATGCCCTCCAAATACGATCATATGATAGCCTTGATTGGCAAGAGACCATAAGCCAAGGAGTTCAAACGGCACGGTGCGAAAATTCTGCTCCCAGTATCCAAATAACATCCCATTCCCCTGATAGGGAAGTCCATCAAGCGTGAATAGCGTTCCGCCCCAATGATAGAATGTCGTTCCTCCCTCTATAATAAAGTTGCGCTGAGCTGGCATGGTTTGACCTCCTTCCGAGGCTAAGCCAAGATAAAGTCCGTAATCAAGCGTTGCAGGCAAAAAGCGTCTCCGCATGAATGTGGCAACCCGCCCACTTGTACTAAGGTAATACCGACGAAAGGAATAATCCGAATTTGGAAGGGAAAACTCAATACTTGTTTCAAAGTGTTTGGACGGACCGATTCCCAGAGGTTGATGGTTGCCGGATCGAAAGGTAATCGTTAACGTCCGCATATCCCCCTCTGGGATGAGTATATTCGGGCGCTGAAGTGCCTCCTTACCCAATATATCATAGCTTACATTCCCAACCAGAGGGGAATGGTGCTCATGGAGATAGGTGGTCGTGAGTGTGGCTGGGCGCTCATTGATTTGGAATCCCCCTGTAACCGCGATCCCTGCACGGCGATAATAATCGAAATAATCCTCCTGTCCAAAGAGCATCAAACCAGAATTGACAAGACGCATCCTGATCTTGGATCGGTAGGTTGGGATATTCTCTGCATGATAACCCGCATGAATAAACCACTTTTGTCCAACGCGAATCGCTGCTTTGTACAAAAACTGAGCGCCATCTTTTTGCCCCGAATTGAATCCCACCTGGGCCTCAGTATTCAGTATTTTCCCAAATTGTTGATTGTATTCAAGCCCTCCATGGAATGCATCAACCCGGTTGTACCACAGGTGTGGACGAAGGCCAAAATCTGACAGAAGTGAGAAGGCCTCTTCGGTATCTGAACGGCGGTCATTTATTTCTTGGAATCTGATGATCGCACGTCCCAGAGCTCCCTCAGGCCGGTATGCCTCTTGAAGGGAATAAGTACTATCAATGGAGGCATATGCAAGAGTTTCTTTGGGAGTGAGCGGGACAATCGCCCCTTGACGTTGGAATATTTCACCGGACGAGACAGCGGAAGAGTCTACTCTCATCTTTGAATCATCTTCAAACAAGCTGTCAGCCAGAGGCACATTCAACTGGTAATCCGTAAATCGGGAAACCATTTCAATCAATATAGACGGGAAGTTCAGCAATACTCCCAATGAGATTTCGACGATCGTGTTTGAGCGTAAATCTAAGGGTAGCCATACCTCTCCTCCATAGTTGGAGAATTGTTGCAAATAAGTGGTTTCGTACTTCTGTACAGGGAGCGGGAACAGAAAAGCTGGACCAGGGCGGAGCATCACTTCAAGGAGAGCATACTCGCCGTCAATGACAGATACCCTTCCTATAAACCCACTGGTAGATTGATGTTTTGGCTTCATTGCAATATCGTAGACCAAGGTATCATCAACTTTGCGCGTCCCCTCCAGAGTAAATACGTACTTATTTAGGGCATCTGGATGTGTGACACCAATGAGCGTATGACCACTGATTTGGATATCATCATCGTAGAAGTTCAACATGGTTAGTGCTGCGGGGAGTGCATTTCGAAAGGGTAAGTTTCCAGTGCTACGAGTTCCCGTTACTTCCTCGCGGAGCCCCCGATCCTGATCCCACCACGCAGTTGCGGCGGATTCCGAAATCGCAACGATCCCCGAATCATTTGAAAAGGTATAGCGGGCGTAGGCCTGAGCTTCAAAGGTTTGGATGCGCCTGCGCCAGACTTGCTTCCGTTCAATCACTTGGCGCATGATCCAGATCGCGGGATCCTCATCGGTCACGACCATCGGCTTCATTTCAATTGCGACCGGTTCCAGTTGAAACTCCAAAGGTGAGAGAGTATGTGCGGTTAGAGTATCCGTACGATAACCGATATATCGCACAACGATCTTCACCGGTAGCTCATCCACTGCAATTGCATATACACCGTCATTATTCGTGATCGTACCCTGATATGTCCCTAAAATTTGGACTGTAGCGGCCGGCAATGGTTCATTGGTTGATTGATCACTGACGCGGCCGCGAATCATCTGGGCATGAACCTCCGGCAAGAGAAAAAAGAGTGCCAGCCCCATCAAACCTGACCCTCTTATCACCTGTCCCTTATTCATCAATTGCTTTTTCAAGAAATTTTGTTATGTTGGAAGCCTGACGCCTTCCATCTTCGTACCCGAGCTCCAGCACCCGCCCAATAAACTCTTGTTCAAAAAGCATGACACTCAGCCAGTCAGGACTCAGCGTGTCTCCACTTCCTAGGCCTTTTGTGAGCATGCGCAGGATCCCCCGGGTCTTCCCTTCTAATCCTCTGGCTAACTTAGCCACATCTCTTGATGGCTGAATTAAGAGAATATTGACTGGCCGGATTCCGCCGCGTTCTGCAGCTGGTGTATGCCTTGCCAATTGTGTGATCCGATTTGCTATTCGGACATCATGGTCAAACGCATCTAAAAAAGTGGCGTTCAGCATGATGCCCATGATCTGTGCTGCGGGCGGATAACCTGTAATGGCAGGTATGGCTGCTTCGGTTTGCGTGCGTGCATATTTGGGTGAGATGCAAATGATATCCGTTGCTCCTAAGTGAAGTGCAGGTGCTAGTGGAGCAATCAGACGAATTCCTCCATCGCCGTGCCATGCGCTGCCTAACTGGACTGCCGGAAACAAGAGGGGTAGAGCGGAGGATGCCATAACATGATCCAGCGTGATCTCCGTTTGATGTGCAATCCGGTTCGGTCGCTGCCATCCCCCGATTTCACGCCCTTGCACCCAGGTGACCGATTGCCCCGTCGTGAAACTGGTGGTTGTAATGCAGATTGCTTCCAGTTTTCCTTCACTCAAATTCTGGTGAACCTGTGGCAAGGTCCCATCAAATGCAACAGGTAACTGCTTGGCCAAGTAATGGCGTAAGGGTTTTGTATCCAGAATTGCTTCTCCTTCCCGAAGGCGGATCACAGCGTTCGTAAATGGCATACGCGGCAAAACCCGCTGAATCACACTCATCGCCGATTCAGACTCATAGACTCGGTCACGATGAATCTTCTTCCAACACTGAACCAATGCCTCTGCACCGGAAAGGCCAGGATTTCCTGCAAGAAATGCAGTATTGATTGCCCCCGCAGAGACCCCAGAAATAATTGGATAAGAGATTTCAGGGACCAACTCATGCATACAACAGATTACACCGGCCTGATAGGCAGCTCTGGCTCCTCCTCCTCCCAATACCAAGGCTAATTGTTTTTTCTGGATTCTTTCTTCCATATCCGATGCATCCGTCATTCTGGACCTGATCCCATCAACTGATGCCCCCCTCGCTAGTGGTCCAGCAGCAATCTCCAATATAGTAAGCCCAGACCAAGTATGTCGTCAATGACAGCGATATCTTTCCACATGGTCACAAACCTCTGAATTTGAGTAAGTTCGATGATCCTCAGACGAAATTATTGCATCCACTCTACCCCGATATCTCTTTCACCAGACTCTCAGCCTTGTATACATGTTGCAGAGCAGCCAGAATTGCACGGGCATCCACTGAGACCGTACGTGCAGTACGATCTGAGAAAATATACACGTTGGGCAAAGACTCAATATTCCCATCAAAGACAAGTCCTACGATCTCAAGATCTTGGTTCAATAAAGGAGATCCCGAGTTGCCTCCTGTGATATCGTTCGTGCTCACCAAATTGAGCGGTGTTGAGAGATTCAATGCTTCTGGCGGATCTTGCCAGCGCTCGGGAAGATTCCATGATCCACTCATGCTCCGATAAGCATAGAAATGGTCATATAACCCATAGAATGTGGTAAATGCCGGTGCCCGTGTTCCGTTGTACGAGTAGCCTCTAACATGTCCATCGGAAATTCGAAGAGAGAACGACGCGTCCGGGGGGGTCTCCGTCCCATAGAGTGCGAATCGAAGAGAGGCCAATTCAGCAACTAGTAGATCCTCTCTGTTTTTAAAGCTCTCTGCCTGCTGCTGAGCGGTAAAATATAGCGGTGCCAATGCACTGATCACCGGAACCGTTGGATCTTCACTCGTAAGAAAACCTTCATCTAAAAGTGTAGCAAATTTGGCGGAATCTGAAAGTGCGGTCATTCCAACCATGCCTGCGACCAAACTATCTATGGGGAGTCCTCCCAATAGGCTACGAATGGTTGGATCCTGCTCTCCAAGTGCCTCTGTAAGCTCCGTGAGACGTAGCTTGATCATTGCACGGTCCGCTTCCAGAGGAATATCTTCAAGAGCTAACGCGTCCTTACGAATTTCTTCAAGGATCTTCGGGTCTGCATAACCGCGACGTTGAAGGTTTCCTAAATAATATCCGTATAGCGCACGTGTCAGGATCCGAGATCCGATGGATGTTCCAAAATAAGTGAACGCCGCCATTCGGTCCGCTTCCGCACGCTTAGACAACTGGAGCTCATCCAACTCCTGAAATAAGGCGCCATAGAGAGCCGAGAGTGAATCCGACTTGAATAGATCTTCCCTGATCTGAAATTCTGCTGCACTGCGGCGTGCAATCAGCGTATCGTTGCGAAGTCCCGCTAACTGCCCTGTCAATGCCTTGAGCGTGTTGCTGATGCCAAACCACATATTGTCAAGTGCATCTCCACTTGATACATCCATCCCCGCAAGCGGACGCAATACTTCTGCGCGCCGACTTAGTGCATTAACTTGCTGAACCAGAGTATAGTCTCTCTCAAACTTAAGTTGAGACACACTCCCGAGCCGACTCGTCGATCCGGGATTCCCCACAACAAATACCACATCTTCAGCGGTGGCACCTTTCATGCTCCATGCGTAATGATCAGGCGTGACGGCTGGATTTCCCTTTTGATCATAGGCACGAAAGAACGCCATGTCAAGCGTGTAGCGAGGAAATGTAAAATTGTCCTCTTCACCTCCAAAATATCCTATACTCTTTTCGGGGACCATGACCAGACGTACATCCTCATAACGCCGATACGTATGAGCAACATATCTCTCGCCGCTATAGAGTTCTACGATTTCCACTCGGAGCGTGGAGTCACGCATCATGGCCTTTCTCGTCAACTCTTGGCTAATCTCCTCAGCTTTTACACGGCGGGCTTGTATACGCTCATTGTCTCCCCGTACCACGCGACTGGCACCATGAACCCGCTGAGTCACATCGGTGATCTCTCTGAGTTGCTCAACATACAAGTCGGGAATTCGCCGCTCATCTGGAGTCTCCGTTGCTAAAAATCCCTCTTCTATGAGGTCTTCCTCTTCTCGAGATACGTCCGTAATGTACTCGCGTGCACAATGGTGATTCGTTAGAATCAACCCTTGACTTGAAACAAAGCTGGCAGAACATCCAGATCCGAATCGTAATGCTCCGAGTCTTGCCTTGGCAAACCAGACGGAATCTGTATCAATCCCGTAGGCCTCCGAAAGCCAGTCTATTGGAGGACTATCAAATGTCCACATCTTTCCTCCATCAAACCTGCCAAGATCTACATCAAATCTATCAATTGTCTCCGAGGAGGAGATATCTTTTTTATCTATGTTCACGGAAGAGGATGGTGCTTCTTCTACAACCAAAGGTTGATTGATCACTTGGACAACTTCTAGCGCAGCGGGTGCGCAACCAGACAGTATAGCCAATAGGAGCAGTATGCCAGCAATTGGCCAATTGTTACGTTCATTCGTCATGGTTCTCACCCAAAGACTGCATGGCCAGTTCCTCTATAACTTTATCGGCATCAAATACAGACCCCAAAAGGGATAGAATCCCAGAGGTTGACACCGCGACACACCGGTGCCCTCCTTCTGTGTGTGCATGACCAAATGCTATACCCAAAATCTCCATATCAATATCTACAATTGCACCCCCCATCTGAGCACATTCACCTGACACAGAAAAATTCAATGCGGCAGATAAATCGCTTTTATGGATGCCGGTGTTCCACTCTGGCGGCAATGCCCAGGATCCGGTTGTACCGTGCGAATGATGCCGATCTAGCATCCCATACAAGGTAGTGTACAATGGAGCAAGGGTACCGTTATATTTGTATGGATCAGATTGAGTGACGCGAGTGAACATCTCGCTCCCATCATATGCGGTCATGAACAGTTCTTCTCGACTGTATGGCGGGCGATCACTCCATGCGAAGTAACTCTCCGTATCCAAGGGTTGACCTTCTTGATCATAAACTCTCACCAGTGCAAAGTCCACGGTATATCTGGGATAGACTCCATCTTCATTTCCAAAATTTGTCACTTCGACAGGAGGGATCACCACAAGCCTCACATCATCATAGATATCCCAGATATACTTCCAGAAGCTACTACTATCCTCGGCTACAATGATCTCGGTTCGTGTATCAGAAGTGAGGGGGGTGATGGGATGCTGAATATCAGAGACTTCTTGGATATCAACTAACTGGCTTACTGTCAGACCCGGCAGTCGGAGTTCCTGAGGCAAGTCTCCTGCCACAAACATGGAGTCACTTGGCCGAACCCATGATTCTAGGGAGCGCAAGCAGCCTGCGCTGGTTACAGCTAACCCATCCGAACTAACCAATGCCGCAGCACACTCAGCCAACTGTAGCGTCCCTAGGCGAACTTGTTCCATCCAGTCAAGATTGACCCCACTGAAAGGTTCTGAATTGGATTGAAGATATTCTGTATGCCCAACTTGAAGGCCGTCAATATTTGAATTGATCTGCTTCGCCTGAGCAGAGGAAGTGAGTAGGATCACGCTGATTCCCCAAGATAAGATGGAACAATTTCTCATATGTATATATCCATAGCCCGGACTTATTGCCGGAGTGGCGGAAATGGTAGACGCGCAGGTCTTAGGAACCTGTGTCCTTCGGATGTGTGGGTTCGAGTCCCACCTCCGGCACTTGTCGTGAATGCATGATCAGGAATCGTTTTTTGAGCATGCCTGAAACTTCATGGACAGCGAATTGACGCAGTGGCGCGTGTTTTTGGCCGTAAACATTTCGCCTGTGAATACGTGCCCCAAGTGCCCATCACAACTCGCACAAATGATCTCTGTGCGGCGGCCATCTGCATCAGGTACTCGCCGAACTTGACCTGGAATCTCATCATCAAAGCTTGGCCATCCGCATCCAGAATGAAATTTGTCCTCTGACCGATACAATGGCGCATCACACCGCCTACAGAGATAAGTCCCTGGGGCAGAGTGATTGTAGAATTCTCCCGTGAATGGTCGTTCGGTCCCTTTCTTTAGAATGATGTAGGCCTCTTCAGCTGTCAGTTCATTCATGTTTTTGTGCAAGTTTTAGATTTGCTACTTGGCCCCTACCGTAATGTTGCCCATCAGGGAGCAGGAGCCAAAGGATCTGGGTATTTGAATTGATATCCGAGTTGCTTGATCACCTTATCATTCATTACTACCTTGTCTGGTTCAGGTGCTTCGGCAGAATCGGTCGGAGGTGATAACCCGAGATTTTTAGCGGCATGTGTATAGAATTCAGACCTGGAGGGATGTTGATCTGTACATACATTGAATATTTCCCCCCAACAGTTTTGGGTAATCACTGCCAATGCAACTCCAACCGCATCATCCCGATGCAGTATATTCACTGCATTCTGTGGGTTCCGCAGTGGACGCCCCGACCAGAATCGTCCAGGTCGGCGCTGATAGCCGTAGAGCCCACCATATCGCAGGATGGTCGTCTGGACGGCGGATGAATTTCTGAGTAGCTCTTCTGCCCTCAGGAGTGCAGCCCCTGACGCGGTATTTGGTGGATGCTTGCCTGCATCCTCTTCACGAACACGCCCTTTACTATAGACACTCGTAGAACTGATGAACAGCACTTTCTCTACCTGTCCTTGGTTCAGGTAGCTGAGAATTGATGCCATAGCTGCTTTCATGAATTCTTTCACGTCTGTTCGCTTCCGACCTGGTGGAAAATTGATGACCAGCACTTTTGAATCAAAAAAATCACACCGACCATGACCATGTAGGTCTGGCATCAATTTTAACAAATATGGCTCTATACCCTCAGACAGCAGACTCGTCAATTTTGATTCTGTGGTAGTTGCCCCCCGAACCCGCCAATTTTGTGCGAGGAGCAGTTTTGCCAGCGGAAGTCCGACATATCCGCATCCCAGAATACTGATTGTGGTTGACATGATTTGATGTAACAAGTGGACAGAAGGAGCGTACTTATTGATCTTTGCTTATAAATTCTAATGGAAGTACTTGATCCCGCAGTGAAACGAGTCTGGATGATCAAGGGGATATTGGGATGGGCGATCTTGCTCCCCGTCTCTACGATCGTGGATGTGATGCTCTTTTTCTCAGAAAATGACGCCTTCCTAACTGGCTTCTGGACGGGTCTCCTGATTATTATCAGCTCTCTCTGGGTACTCATCATCCCACCATTACGTTATCGATTTTGGCGATATGAGTTACGCGAAGAGGATCTCTATGCGATCCGGGGGATCTGGAATCGTGTACAGACAACAGTTCCCCTTCGTCGCATCCAGCACCTAGATGTAGCCCAAGATCTGATTGAGGGCAACTACAATATTGCCCGATTAGTGGTCCATACCGCTGGAACCCGAAGTACGGATGTAATCGTCCCAGGTCTCCCCTATGACGATGCGGTTCGTCTTCGCGATACCGTGCGCGACTTCATCGCCCAGTACATAGACTAATGGAGGAACCTACAGCGGAATTTCGGCGACTGCATCCGCTCACCTTCGTGCATTATATATTTCTGGGAATTGTTGGCTTAGGTGTCGCATGGTTGTCATCAGCAGGAACGTCGGGAATGCAGACCTCCTCATTGATTTTTGCGATCATCTATGCTGTCTTTGTTGGCCCTTATGTGATTGCCAAGTACATCCGATTTCGCTACTATGCAACCAGCGAAGAACTCATCATCTATTATGGGGTCTTCCAACGTGTCCGACGCAATATCCCTGCTGATCGTATCCAAAACGTTGCAATCAAGCGAAATATGCTTTCCCGTATCCTTGGGACTGCTGCGGTAAAGGTAGAGACGGCGGGGACTGCAAGTGCAGAGGGGGTTATTTCCTATGTGAGGATCCATGAGGCCGAGCGTCTTCGGAATCTATTCCGAACCGCTCAAATCGCGGATAAGTTAGAAGAGAATGACTCTGGACTCCCAGATTTTAGTATGCCTCTGCGGCGGGTCTTGCTCGCAAGTATATATCAATTCTCTTTGGGGCTCTTTGCACTCCTGATCGGCGTATATTTTCAGTTAGAATCTATGGGGATCGTTGATAGCGGGGAGGTGGTGGACTGGCTGATTGAACAGAATTTCTCTCTGGCAAGTATTGAGAATTCCTGGCCACTGCTGAGTGCTGTTGCTCTATTGATTACTCTTGTTTTGGGCTGGGCCATGGGCTTTATTCAGAATCTGGTCCGCTATTACAACTTCAAGATGGTGCTGGCTCCGTCAAAGATTCATCGCCGATTTGGTCTTCTCACGATTCGAGAGGGAGCCCTCCCCTATAAGCGTGTTCAATCATTTCTGATTCGCTCCAACCCGATCATGCGATTACGCCGTTGGTATCGACTAGATCTTCAAACACTTGGACTTCAGAGTGGGGAACAGGGGTTCCAACCTGCAATGCCATTTGCCCAGTGGTCCGAAATAATGGCAATCGCTCCCCAGATCCGTCCCTTCTCTCTACCGAAGACCTTCACCGGTGTGAGTCCGCTAACGATTCGGAGACATTCGCTTCGGTATAGTCTTTTGATTGCTATTGCTTCCATCATTCTATCTCAGGTATGGTCAATAAATGCCCTCTGGGGTGTCGCTCTCTTACCCGTTGGTTGGGGATTCGCCTGGCTGCAATATCGGTGTCACCATTGGGCCTTCCATGACGGGAATCTGCTGATTCGACGGCGTGTTTTCAGCCAGCAGTTCTGGATTATTCCTGTGGAACGCTTCCAGGCCTTTGAACTCTCGGCTACGTTCTTTCAGCGACGGTTAGGTCTATGCACAGTGATTGTAGATACGGCCGGTGCAGGCGGGCTTCGTTATCCAAAAATCATTGACCTAACGCGGGAAGATGCGATCCAACTCTTTGAAAGGTTGTACAGCACGTTTCGGGGGCAATTAGGCCATCAGCGGATCACATCCGTCTAATTCAGTTATTCTATTCTACGCCATTGTCGCGCTTTCGTGATCTTGGCGAATACATGTCATCCCCAGATAGAGTAAGATAGGGACTGTTTTGCGCCGTGCTGGACCTTGCAGGTTTAGCGCGGTCAACCCAATAGAGATTGTCCACATCCCGGGAATAATTACATTGGCCCACCACGGTACGCGGGCAAACAGAAACGCAAACAGTGCGGTGGCCAGCTTGGTGCCAATCAATCGGACAGTCCATCCGAACAGAATGGTCTTGATCAATCCTTGAACGACAATGAACCCAAACGCATGTAGCAGAGCAGGTGCTGCAATGAATCCACCCGCTTTTTTTAGGAATGCAATGGCACGCTTACGTTCCACGCCAAGGGATTCCAAAATTTCCAATTGCTGTTCCTGAGTGAACCCTGCGAATACGTTGACGGCATACTCTTGGGCCAGACGGATGAGCAACTCGCGTTCTGTCCCCCGGTCAGCTAGAGGGACTCTAAGAAATCGCGCGGTATCGCGAATAATATAACGGAAATTCGCTCCTTGTTCGGATCCAGTAAATCTTCGAAATTGATAGGCAATATCACTACTGCCCAGATAGCGAATTTTTCGCTCAAGTTCCGCACATAATGCAAGCCGCTGATCAGACGACTCAATATTCTCCAGATGCTCTTTCAGATTCGTACAGCGATCAAGTGGCCCTTGGACGATCTGAATGAGGTAGGAATAATCCTCATAGGAGAGTTCTAACAATAAATCCTGCATTGACTGGCTCATTCTAATGCCGGATTCTTCGACCCATATTGTTAAGTGATAGACTCTTTTACGGCGCCCTGCAACATTTTATTTCAATATAAAGACTCTTTCAAAACTCTTTATTTTCTCCTGTTGTCCCGGCTGAATTGCGGCTTAAACTGGTTCAATCTGGTCGGACTACGCGAATTATCGGCAGGGGTTCGGTGTTTTGTGGATTCAACCAGTGTTTTGCCTGCACGGAGGTCTCTGTTTGGTGAATTTCGTCCACGATCCGTGTAGATTTCACACACCCCTCCCACGGCTTCTGTGGTTTGAAGCGCCCAAATTCTGTTATGCAGGGGTTGGATGGCCGGTTTACTGCACCATCCGCAGCATTTGGTCCACCGTGAGTACCACCACACTGAACATCAAATGACAGAGGACTTTCTAGTGCCCACGGACCCGGATATTGCGTCCACCGAACTCATCCTTGAGCCGCCCAAAGGCCCGCTCCACGGTGGAACGCTCCCGGTGGCGAACCCGCTCCGCAGGAATGAATCCGGCCGTACGTTGCTCCTTTTGCTCACGACGATTCGCCGCTTTTTTCTTGCGCGGATTCGGATCAATGATCGGTACACGCCCTGAGTCTCTCCGATGTGTGACAATCTCCTTCGCGTCATAGGCGCTGTCCATTGGAAACAACTCCTGTTGGCAGGAAGTGTAGAGACCGTATATTTTCTTTGAAAGAGACTATGGAATCCTCTCGGATTTTTTGGATTTTTTGGATTCCAAACATATAAAATTCGGAGATCCCTGTTCCTTCGTTTGTGATCCAAGAACTAACGATACATCCCAGATCAGCTCCCTGATATCCTCAATACAAAAATCCGCCCGTCATGAAAATTCCTCAAAAAGTCAAAAAATGCAGGAAAAGTACGCTCAGAGACAGGAGAGAAAGGGGGTAACTCCAGTTATGAGTCGTCTTGTTTTTGTCTTAGTAATTAATCTACTTGCAGTCTCACTCTCGTTCGGTCAATCATCTCCATTGAGTGTGAATGCGCAATTTGGAAAAATTCAGACTCTACGGCCTTACAGTGCTTGGATTTCTCCGAAAGTTGCAGACTATCTTGAAATTCAACTTTCCACCAAACCTGTCCCTATTAATGAAGCCCGAAATTTATATACTAAGAGCCTCTTTCAAAATTCTTTATTTTCACCTGTTGTCCCCACTGAATTGTGGCTTAAACTGTCTCAGTTTAGTCGGACCACGCGAAATCTTCAGTATGGGAACCTCTTTCGAAATCCTTCAAAAAATTATCCAATTGAGGAATTTTGAAAGAGGCTCATACAAGTCATCATTTCCCTTGCGGTCGCGTGACTTCTATAATTTGACATATCCTTCGGTTTCGGAATCGTACGCGTTCTTTGGTGGAGTATCTGGACGTTCTTTGTAGTTGGGGTGGTCTGGTTGTGGTTTCAGGATCCTCAAATTATTCAGGACACGATTCAACTGATTTGGGCTACGGTAGGGGACTTGATTGGAGAGGTGTCACCTCAGAAGGTCTCTATATTTGGATAGTACAGAGTCCTGCGGAAACGGGGACTGAACCCAGTCCTTGAGATCTGGTAACTGCGAAAATCACCGCTCAAATCCCAAACCTCGGCTATGCTCCGCACGGACTTTCTGCGTTTCGCGAGGCATCTCAATTTTCTCTTGGGTATAGGTCTCCTTCAACCAGGTGTGCATGGAAGGGATGGACACAATATATCCCGTTTTAGTCTTTTCCAGAATCCCTTTCTCTTCAAACATCTCAAAGAGTTCTTTCGCCTGATCGTCTCCGTACTTTCGCGCCATAGGATGGATTATATCCAGATAGTCCATGGTTTTGCCAGGGGACACCTCTGCTATGGACGTTGCGAGACACCCGATCTCATCTGGCCGGAAACGAACCAATCGTCCCTCGTAATACTTTTCTCTATCTTCATGCCCCGCTTCCAGTACAGAGCTTAATCCGTCCGGTGTCATGACACCACTATTTGCTTGCAGGTACTCCGAGGCAAGTCCTGCATAGCATTGGATGTGCTGAGGCCATCCATACGTTTCTCGTGCGATCGCGTCAACCCACACCGTCGGATCTCCTTTACATCTCCCTTCCTTTTTGATCCAGTCCTCAATCACCAATCGCTCGGACTCCTTGCTTAACGCACCCAACTCCACAGCGCAATCTCTGGAGAATCGTGAAATGTCCAATGTCTGGAAGGCTGTTAAGGTTGGATTGAGTCCAGCAGCAAGAAGGACGACTGGCTTATTTAGTTGGCCATTATGGATCGCATTGAGAATAGTAGAGGCAATGATCTTTTGGGGGCCCTCGGGTGCGTTGGTAGCTCCCAACCTTTGTGCTTCATCCAGAATGAGTAGCAGAGGTTTTTCGCCTTTTTGGAGTAACCGTTTCACCGTCTGCATTGATTTATCGGTACTGACTTTTGCAGATGCAAACCCGAAGATGGAAAAACCTGCTTCCCCAGCCCTGAAACTGAACTTCTTTCTCAAACCCAGGGATTCCCGCAATGAGTCCACCTCCCAAAGGTTCGGCGGATCAATGATTGCAGCCTGCCATTCGGCTGCTTCGGCTATCTTCTCGCATTCATGAAGGAGAGCGCTTTTTCCCGCGCCAGGCGCACCATGAATCAAGAACGTGGTGCCAGTCTTTGATGCATATGCTCGATCCAATAAATTCTTGAAACTTCTCCGAATGGTTTCTCGGCCATGAAAATATCGTGTGGGTCCTCGATCAAAGGCAGCAGTAAGTGGTGGAAGTTTAGACATGGTTAATTAGACATACCATTGGATTGACTGGTTCCGGATTTATCTGGGAATAAACTAATTTAGTCCCTGATCATTTATGTTTTGCGAACATATAGACGCTCGGTGGCCAAAAACATGCCTAGACTGAGCCCCAAAGGAACTTGCAAGCCGATCCGTGAAGAGTACTGAGTACCTACTGTCAGTGTGTTGCAGAAACATGAATCCGCATGTGAGAGCCAAAGGTTAGGAATCACCTTTGAAACCCCCGAACCCTCAGCTTTGCTCTACGCGGATTTTCTGCGTCTCGCGGAATAGTTCAATTTTTCTCTTTGGTAAAGGTGTCAATTAACCAAGTGTGCATGGATGGGATTGGCACAATATATCCCAAGGTGGTCTTTTCCAGAATCCTATTTTCTTCAAACTTCTTAAAGAGTTTTTCCGCCTTCTCGTTTCCAAACTTTTGAGCCATAGAAGAGGATAGTTTCATATCATCTATGGGGAGACCTGGCTGTACATCCGCGATTGATCTCGCGAGACATTCGGCCTCTGAAGGCCTGAAATCGTCCAATCGTCCCTCGTAATACACTTTGCGGTCTTCATGCCCTGCTTCCAGTACGGAGGTTAATCCGTCCGGTGTCATAAGACCACCATTAGTCTGGAGATACTTTGAGGCAAGTCCTGCATAACATTGGATGTGCTGAGGCCACCCATGCGTTTTCCGCACGATCGCGTCAACCCACACCGTCGGATCTCCTTTCCCTCTCCCCTCCTTTTTGATCCAATCCTCAATTACCAACCGCTCGGACTCCTTATTTAATGCACCCAACTTCACAAGGCAGCCTTGAGCGAATCGTGAAATATCAAAAGTTTTAAAGGCTTTTAAGGTTGGGATGAGTCCAGCAGCAAGAAGAACGACAGGCTTATTTAGTTGGCCATTATGGATCGCATTAAGGACATTCGTAGCTGTGGCGACTTGGCTGTCCTCAGGCGCGTTGGTACCTCCCAGCCTTTGTGCTTCATCCAGAATGAGTAGCGGAGGTTTTTTCACTTTTCTGGAGTAATCGTTTCACCATCTGCGTTGATCTTTCTACACTGACATTTGCAGATGCGAACCCAAAGATGGAAAATCCGGCTTCCCCAGACTTAAAATTGAGCTTCTTTCTCAAACCAAGGGAATCCACCAATGAGTCCACCTCCCAAAAGTCCTGTGGATCAATGATTACGGCCTTCCATTCGGCAGCTTCGGCGATCTTATCGCATTCATAAAGGAGAGCGCTTTTTCCCACGCCAGGCGCACCATAGATGAGGAATGTGGTTCCCGTATATTTTGAATCGAGTACCGAAGAAGTTCTTGAAAAGTCCGAAGTATCTTCTTTCGGCCGTGAAAATACGGGGAAGGGCCACGGTCAAGGACGAATTTGTGCCGGAAAGGTACGGACATGACATAGTTCAACGATATTCAGTTAGACATTACCCGAAATGGATAGTTTTCAGTATCTATATGGAATTAATCATCGTGGAAAACAGTAAAAGGTTGATTCGTGGATAAGTTATTATTGCACCGCACTAAACAGGATATTACATTATAATTCAGGTTCTATCACGAACCTTGTGGATAGAAATCTAATCCTCCTTAACAAATAGAAGTTTAAGTAGGTAGATCTGTGGGAGAGAAGGAAACAGACCGGAGGAAGGAACCAACGAAACCCAGATTGACGAAGATGCTTATCTTCGTCTGGAAGTAAAAATTTGTTTCCCTGCAACGAAAAGGATTTCTAGCAGGTCACTGTAAAGTTTTCAATGGAAATTCAGGTTAGGAATTCGGGAGACATACATGGGTACAAAATGATGAATAGATGAATCTAAATATACGTATAAAAGTCAATATAAAGAGCAGATAGAAATAAATTGAAAAGAGAAAAATATCAAAAAAATACATGGGTACAAATTTTTGACCTAAACCGAACTCCCCAAGGAAAAAAAGGTCCTAAATGACCCAAATTGAAGGGATTTCGCACCAGTTTACCCGAAAAAAGAGAATTTGTCGGTCAGAATGACCGATATTTATCGCTCTGATTCCCCAATTGGGAGAAAATAGGGGGTAACTCCAGTTTCGGAGTTCTCTGCCGCTTCCTTATCTGCTACGGTATTGAAGTTATGCAACCCTACATGAGCACAAAACTATACGAGTTTAATTTCGTTCTTCCTGTTCTCGCGCTCCCAGACCAAGACGAGTTCCATTCCTTCCTCCGCCCGCAGCCGCTCCTGCACCACAACGAACTCCTCTTGATACTCTTCCAGTATTTCTCCGAGTTGCGGCATATTTGAGCCCGAGATCGTGGCAATGACGCAATGTTCGCTGTGGTTGATGAAGCAAGAAGACTTATTCTCTCAATACGGATACAAGGTCACTGCTGATACTCAATTTTATATTTTTTCAGCACAGTTGACTCCTTTGTTGTTTTTGCGGCATATGCGTGTCCAGTTTCGTCAATGTGCTTGAGGCTTGTACCACGGGGCATTTGGAACATACCCTCCTCTTTTCCTTCAAGGGTGATCATATACACCGACCTACTCGCAGGCATCTCTTCTATTTTCCCTCCGTGTTCCAGAAACAAGTTTCCTTCATGATCCATTACAGCACTCGTATAAATTAAGCCTCCAGGAACGTAACTAATGGATTCGACGATATCGTCTGGCAATTGTTGTCGTTTAATTGTGTCTATACGGTGTCCCTGATAACGAAGTGGTAGACTTTCAATGGAAAAACGATTCAAAAGATGTCCAGACGGATCATAGACATCAATACGGTTCACGGCCTGAAAAACAATAGCAATTCTTTCAGGGTACCGAGCAAGCAATATGAATCGGTTTTCAAGGTTGTATCTGTGGATATCACTTAATTCAAAAAGTCTTTGGGGAACTTCGTTTGGTGTGTATATAGTGACATATGTGTCCAAAGTAGCCAAGTCTGTGGTTCCAAGATACAATCGTTCATCAGGGGCCACATCCATGTCTAGGGGAGCTGAAACCTGGATAGAGACTTTAAAGTTGAGATTCAGGTCGAAAAAATGCAGGGTACCAGTGCCTTTATGGTCTGAAACAATCAGCATACTATCCATTAATGTCAGATGACGGGGGCCGCTGACAAATTCTCCTGGGGCAACACCTTGGCCGCCGACTTTCCGTATCAATCGTCCGGATGAGTCAAACTTGCTCAGCGAGGAGTTACGGTGATCCGCAACATATATGCTACTGTCATTTCCCACAGTTAAATCAGAAATAGAATGAAAGCCATCAATAGACAGAATTTCTTGAAGAATAACCGGCTGAGCACTTGCACTAATTGGCACGATAATTACATATAGCACCACTACCCAGGGTACCATCAAGAACAAATTCGAACTCAATGCGCGGAAATAAGAGTGCATCATACGGATTCCAACCACCGATAGCTTTGGAAGAAGGATTATTGTTAGGTGATCGAAACCGATTCTTTGTCTGAATTGTGCAACCACTTCAGCAATCTGATCAAAAGAAAAACTTTTGAACAGAGTACTATTCACTTATGAAGCTTACCCCAATGGGGTTAAACCATCAGACACTCTATCAAATGCGGAAGCTGCCAATCACTAACCTCCATAAAGGCTTTCCACACAGTCGATGCCCCCCTCTGGACAATAGTTAACCGCAAACATAACATACTGTTCGTGATCGTAATCGCCGTTTCTATAGTTTTCACTGGCAGTATCCAGACAGTTATGTAGCAAGTTAGCACACGGTTCCTCTGCGAGACATTTGCAATTAGAGGTGGTAGCTGTGGGTTCCGTATCTGGCTCAGGGATTCCTGCCTTGGCACCGGGTGCTGTTACCATCAGGAGGCAAGACAATTGAATTAACATGCATGGTTTCCAGGGGCTCGGCGGGACCATTGAATCCCGTGCTTGTCCAACCCTTTCAAATCTGGGGCACATGGCAGAGACTCATTACCCCTCATGGGGATTAGCGATTGCCCAAGCCCCCAATTGGGAGTTCTAGAAGTTCATAAACGTCGTGCTCTGATAACATACATCCGACAAGAGTTGCTGGAACGCCTATGCTGGCGTCGCAACGGAACATATACCAAAATATGGTCTCAAAATTCGAGTTGAGAGACGCTGCAAATAATTCAGTAGATACTCAAGAACTCTCAAGTGTATTACAGACTCCTCAAATATCGCTGAAACATCTTGGCAACCTTATTACTGCCCTGGCACACTCTCTTCAACATTGGTCAAGATATATTTACATAAATTCTTCTGATTCAGACTATGAATCTCATGCCATGCAAATGCTAGTGGAACCAAATATCCAATAAAATAGGACGTTAAATGAGTCTCAGTTGAGAACCCTATTTGAGTGTGTTCAACTGAAGTTACCCCCTTTTTTTTCGCATTTGAGCGCATCATTTTTCATTTTTTGGACTTATTGAAGGCAGTATTTCTCCCTCACAGACGTGATATTGAGGGCGACTTCCTGATTTATCCCTTCACACTCCCAGACTTCAGTTTGATCCCCGCCAGTTCAAAGGCCCGTTTCTGTATTGCGTTCACATCTGCAACGTAGGTCGCCACGGGTGCCTTATCGGCAACAATCTTGAGCTTACCCTTAATTCGACTGAGTCCACGGAGTTCGTTCAATAGACTCTCAAAGCTCATGGCCTGTTCTCCATTCTGATTCCGCTTGGACTGTGCCTTCTTGTTCGCCTGTTCCGAACGTTTCACGGACTCAACTATGCTACTTCGTTGGGCCGCTCTCCCCTCTGGATCATCCTCCCGAAACAGGGTTGGGGCCAAGATCTTGCGCAGGTGATACTCCACATAGTAGGACAGCATACACAAAAATATATGACACGTTACCCGATCTTTCGTTCGGTGATGAATCGGTCGGACCTTCAACGAAACTTGTTTGAAGGAGCGGAACGCTTGCTCCACCATAGATAAACGCTTGTAGTCCGAGACCACTTCCTCCTCGGTCGGCTTCGCTTTCAGACTCGTCCGAATCGCATAGACGCCATCCAAGCGCTCTGCATTCTGAATTGCCTCCTGATCTCGGGCATACTGGACGTGTCCTGCTTTGACCTCAATCGTGAAAAACTTTCCCGTCTTCTGCCTCTCCAACACCTTGCCTACCCGTATCCCCATCTCGGACTCTCGCGTGAGCGGGTTCCCTTTCCGTTGGGTTGCCTTGATGATCTTCTCCAACCCTTCTTCTGTCTTGACCAGACGCTCCTCTCGCCGGATCTGCTTCTTGTCTTTCTGGATTGGATTTTTGCATAGAATCAGACGATCCTTGGGGTAGTGCTCGGACTCGATCTGCATGATATTTTGCTGATCAAATAAACTCATCTCCGTCTCCTTGGCTGCTTCCACCACCTTGCGGAGACTGTCCTTGCGCATGGCGGTAATCCAGTCCAGACCTGCGGGGAGTAACTCTTCCCGAATCCCCTTTTGCGTCAATACCCCGCGATCTCCCACCAGAACCACATGATCAAGTCCAAAGGTGTCCCGGAGCTTGGTGACCTGAGCAGCAAGCGTCTTTGAATCCGACGTATTCCCTTTGAATACATCCACTGCCACGGGACAACCCTCTGGATCCGTCAAGAGACCAATTACAATCTGCTTCTTTCCGCGCTTCTTGTCCCGGCTGTATCCAAACTCCGCCAATTCGTTCTTCTTCCCTCTACATAACTGCTGGTTAGATCGTAGAGGACCATGGATCCTTCCCGGAGATGTTTCTTAGCCAACCGACATTCAATGGCAGTCTTCTGCTTGCTCAACCAGTCCATGGCCTCATACAGATCATCGGCATCCACTCGTTTGAGGGCCAGTTCTTCGTTGAGGGTGGAGGAAGCCGAGTTCACATCTAGCAAGGTGCTGGTTGCCAGCTTACTGACGGGGTTCAGAACGCGTGCGGTAATCATGCCCAGAACGAGTCGACGGTGGCGGGAATTCTTGGCGTGAAGCAAGGCGGGGACGCTCAGCTTTCGGACCATGCCCAAGACCAGCGCGACATGACCATGGGCTTTGGATTCCAGTCGTTCAAAGAGGTCATGGATCGACTTGAAGACGCTGGCGCCGCGGAGGAGTTCGCGGATCTGCAAGATGAGGGTCATGGGGAGCTTGGTGATATTGAGAACGGTGACTTTGTCAATTTTATCACCATTTCGGTGGGACTCTCGAATGAGCCAGGTGGGGTTGGAATTGCGATTGGGAATTCGGGAGACATACATGGGTACAAATAGTTCATGAAGAAAGTTAAATATACAAATAAAAACGAACAATAGAAAGTAGTTACAATCAAAAAGATCAATAAAAAGCAAAAACAATACATGGGTATGATTATTTAACGCAAAATCACCTTCCCGAAGGGCCAGTAAGACCGAAAATGACCAATATTGACGAGAATTCCCTACAAATTCGCCGAAAAAAGGCGACTTAAAGGGCAGATTGATGAATAGCTAGCGCTCGGATCCGCAGATCGTGGGAAAATAGGGGGTAACTTCAGTCAAACGTTCGGTATCCTCTCCCGATCGTTGCGACTTTGTATGGATCCAATTAGGCCAATGCGCAAGTCAAAATGTGTGCGGTTCACCAGAGGAGCCGAGTCTCATCCGCGATGCCAGACAATATTAAGCCGTCAGCCAAGTGTGCGTAGTATAGAGTAAATAATTTACTGGATAACGAGCGGAATGATTTTGCAATTGGATGTCAGTATTTGAGAAGCGGTGATCAAGATTATGGTATGTAACGATCCATAGGTCTTGTTTCAAGATAAATTCCTCAATGACTGGTTATATCAAACGTTTGATCAGGAAATGATTTTCCCAGATTCGAGACGGGGTTGTTTCATTTTTAGTTGGATTGTTTCCGGACTTTTTCCCGCCGACTCTCTCTCTAAAACTAAAAAAGAAACGATATGGATACCAAGACTTTTGCTGAATTGGACGCAACGTTGTGTCAGGCCGGAGCCTCTGGTTACAAGTTGCGGCTTTCGGAATTGGGCGACTGGACGGTGAGGAGTGTTCTCATTAGAGACTCCCATGATCCGTCAAATGGATGCAAAGGTGCCCGCTTGATGGTCATTCACGTATATGATTCCCATTTCTTTATTTAGTATCACTATGTGACAATAGAAATAACTCGTTTTACTTTAAGCACTATTCGTTGTCCTCATAAGTTTTTCAAACAAGCCGAGACACTGGGACAGGGATTGTTCTCAATGGAGCCTGACTTTGACGGGGTGCAACTCTCTGATGGCCAAGAAACTTTGTTTTCAGGAGGTATAGGCCTATTTTGGAGGGAGGCCTGGAAGATTTGAACACTACAAAGGCCAACTATCAGACACTTTTTGAGGTCTGAATTCCAGACGTTAAGTAACCCGTTGAGGCACGGATTACAAGGCTTTCTCCACCGGTACGGTCTGGCGTTGAATCGTCAACTCCGGCTTTTTGTATTGCCGAACTTTCGTACTGTGGCCGCCGACGGAATCGCAAAATGACATTTTGTGGTTTTCTCCCGTACCATGGGTACCTCTACTTCATGTAACTGAGCCCAAGTCAACCCATACCTGTCAAAGTCAGGAATTCAAGCAATCTTCAATACTCAATGCAGTAGACAGACTCATGTCTCTGTTCCGACGGTGCGGATCTCAATAAGTTTTGATGCACCTCTAAACAGATGATCCTGTCCCAATTACCATTTCAGGCCCATGCTTGCACTAACTCCGTATGAAGTTGGGGCTTCGTTTGCCTCCATCGTTCGTGCGGTGGTGGCCACCGAGAATTGCAATCCCTGCTCCATGCGCAGGTTGTATCCAACCCGATAGGCGCGCCCTCTGGAATCCAGGGTCATCCCCACGATGGAACGTCCGAGGCTTTTCTTGATCGGTGTTCCATAGCCCAGTTCTACCTCAACATTTTGGTCGGCACTCCCCAGTGCCATGGAATGCAGCGGTGCTTTGCGCCATAGATCTCCACCATACACATTCCCCCACAGAGGACGTACCCGCATGGAGGGGCCTAGTCCGCCCGGGTTTCCATACTCAATGGATCCCATCAGTCCCCATTCCCGTAAACCTTCGTCCGTATGCAGCACCAAGGTCCGACCTCCGAGCTCCGCACGTAGTCGGTTTGTGGACCAGCGTAGACCTCCCCCCAGTTCAATCCCCAGCCCCGTCTCTGCATCGCCCCCATCCTGACGCAGAGCTGCTTCCAGATAGGGCTGCATGCCCGGTCCGACTCGTAAATTTCCCTCTACGCCGGCCCGGACCCGACGGACCCTCAGATCGGATCCGTTCTCTGTCTCTGCCGTAGCCCAAAACGCGTCTACCTCGTAGCCCAGCCGTCCGGTATTGCCCCCAGTTAGGGTTCCCGTTAGTCCTAATGCAACCAGTGCGGCATCTACCTCTGAGTCCAGTGTCTCTAATTCAGTCTCGCCGCGTCCCAGTCCCAAGAGTAGCCATGCATGCATCCCAGCGCCTGTTTGATAACTGACATATGGATAGATGCCTGTCAATCGCGACGATGCCGTGCCCGATCGTGTCGGCGTCTCATACGTGCCTTGATCCCAGCTTTGCGCTGCCAAGAGACCGGCCATCCATCCCTGACTCCATGTATAATCTGTTCCCAGCATCATGGTCGTGACATCCGAGCGAAGCGACAGTGCTCCCTCCCTGCCATGCATGCGTGTGAATGCTCCTTGTCCCCAGACGCTCCATCCTCCCTGCGTATACTGTGCACCACAACCGCGAAAGATCTCTCCCAGCGTCCGACGTTCATTCCCATGACGGAGCCAGGATAGATCAGGGGTGCGGCACTGCGCCATCCCTTCCATCCGCCGAGATAATGCCTCTACCACCTGCGATGCCCAGGTGCGAAGAACTCTGGAAACATACGCATCCCGAATACTCTCTTCGTTTTCCTCTTCCATCACCGCCTCTGTGCGGGCTTGTTGAACCTCTGCATTCACGGCCGAGAGTAAAACCATAGAAAACGTCTTTGCCTCCCAGACCGGATCGTTGGAAAGAAGCTTTACTTTGATGGTTTTGGATATCTCGCCCGGTGCAAACGTAACTTGCCCGGCTACCGGCTCATAGTCCTCTCCCGCGTGAGCACTCCCATCCTCACTGGCATAGCTGACCAGCACTGGTAGGGAGGAGGGCATAGATAAGCTGACATCAAACATCGCCGTATGGCGGGATACCGTCATACTCTGTACCGAGACTACTGGACTCCCATCATTATCCAGAATCGTTCCGATACCCGTGCCCTGATCAATCTCTGCATGTCTTACATTGGCAAGCGTTACTTGGAAGGTTTCCTCGGGTTCTACCTCCGAATCCTCCAATACTTGGATGCGGATCTTACCTTCGGTGCTCCCCGGCTCAAAGATGACAATGCCTTTAGAGGACACATAATCGGATCCCGCGGTTGCCGTCTCATCCGAAGATGCAAACTCAACCATCACTACTTGCGAACTGGGTCGACTGAGCCGGATCGGTAGCAGCAGTTCACCTGCATCCTCCAATGCGCGCTCATCATAGATACTCACCATGAGCTCTACCTCATCGTCCAGAATGGTTGCCTGACCGGCTACGTCTTCAATGCCATCCCCCGATAGACGCAATAGAAAGATTTCGCTCTCTTCCGGAATTTGATCGTCCAGAATCGGGACCCGGATCTCTTGTTCCAGCGCACCCGCAGGAACCGTAACGGTTCCGCTCATGGCGGTATAGTCCTGTCCAGCCATAGCCGATCCATCCTCGGTCATGTAGGTGAACGTTCGGGGGCGGCTGTCCCGACCGCTCAGTACCACCGGAAATACCGCCTCGGGTGCCGACTCGCTGACCTCCACATCTTGGATGCGCACCGTCACCGGGGCCTCATTATCCACAATGATACCTTGTCCCTCGGATTGCCCCAACTCCCCATTTTGTATGTTCGTCAACTCCACGAGAAAGGTTTCCTCGCCTTCAAATAGCTCATCGTCCAGAATCTGCACCTCGATGAACTGTGTCGTCTGCCCCGAAGAAAAGCGCAGCGGGCTTTGCGTTTGCACCCGATAGTCCAAAGAGGCTTGAGCGGTCTGGTCGGTGACGATAAAATCTACTTCGGTCTCGCGCCCTGACAGCGAATGAGTTAAGGTCACTTCAAAGCGAGCCCGTCCCGCATCCTCCTGCACCGTGAGCGAGGACATGAGATGTGCAAGGGGTGGTGCATCATCATCCAGAATCGTCCCCGTGGCTTGGTCATCCGCTAATTCCGCATGCTCGGGTGTGGACAACTCCAAGAGAAAGGTCTCCACCATTTCTGCTTCAAAATCATCCACAAGAGGAACGGACAACTCGCGGCGATCTATGTTCGGTGGAAAGTCTAGTATACCACGCTGGAACACATAGTCGGTGGTGGCTATCGCCGTTCCATCACGAGTCTCATACCCGACACGTACCGTCTGGGACGGATGGGGTGGGTCCAGAATCACCGTAAATGTCAATGAACCTGAACTCTCCAATTCCGA
Source organism: Rhodothermales bacterium (assembly GCA_965209015.1). GTDB lineage: Bacteria > Bacteroidota > Rhodothermia > Rhodothermales > Bin80 > Bin80. The sequence goes on from OZ242367.1 coordinate 3,025,303, forward strand.
AGCATCCTCAACCCGCAACAAGTACACATCATCATCTTCTATTGTCACCGTTGCCTCGCCCGGATCCAGTGCTGTACCCTCCACCTCCGACAATCGAACCTGAAAGGTCTCCGCGGACTCCGTGATCGGATCGTCCAGGATGGGAATCTCAAGGACTGCCGTCCTATTTCCCGCAGGGATCTGTAAAGAATTCTGAGGGGGCGTATAGTCCATTCTCTCGGTGGCGGTTAGTCCAATCGTTTGAACCGGTACATTCAGGTCAAATGGAGCCGCGGGAGTCACCTCAATTTGCAACTGGGCCATCCCTACATCCTCAGGAAACGTCTGATCCTGAATTGTCAGCGTAATCAATTCATCGTTATCCAGAATGGTGAGGTAGGTCCCGCTCTCGCCCGGTCCAACTGCCGGGCTTTCACCAATGATCGTAATCGTCTCTGCTGTCTCGTAGATTAAATCATCCAAGAGGGTCAAGTCAAACGTTTTGGTGCCTATTACCTCCCCAGCTGAAATCGTCAGGCCAAAAGAGGGTTCGGCTTTGTAGTCGTCTCCGGCCATAGCCGAGCCATCCCTGATCGAAACCAGTACCTCGGTGTCTTCACTGCGCGGGGTATCCAGTCTTGCAGTTACCATGATCTCCTTACTTCCTTCGTCTTCATTCACCTCAGAGGGAGAAACCGCAAGCGTGACTCCGATGGCCTCGTCATCATCCAGAATCGTCAGCGTCACCTCCGAGGGATCAGTCACATCGTTCGCATTTGTCGCCTGGCCGCCCACCTTCAGTATCTTATCCGGTTCATCCACTAAATTGTCCACCGCCGTGATCGTAACCAGTTCCGTACTGGTCGTTAAGCCAGGGGCAATCGTCAATTTCCGGTTACTACTTAGTTGATAATTCAAATCTGTGGCTGGTAAAATTGCATCTGCGGAGATTGTGACCACTGTCTCCTCGCTCGAGGCGGTGCTCAGATGCGCCGTCACCGTCGTGCGCCCGCGAGCTTCTGAAATTACCTCTGGATCTAACTTCAGCGTTACCTCTGGTATAGGACCCGTATCATAGAGCGTGAGTGTGGCCGGGCTCACCCGCAGACCGTTCACCGACGTTGTTCCCGTAATCCAAATTGTCTCCTCCGGCTCATGTAGGTTATCTGGGATTGGCGTGAATGTAAACATCTCTGTCCCCTCCATCGCTTCTGCCGGAATCGTAAGGTTAAGGGAAGACACTGCCATATAGTCAATTCCTGCCATAGCCGTACCATCTTCCACCGAAATCGTCACCTCTGTATCGGTACTCCGCGCAAAATCCAGCCTTGCCGTCACGGTAACCGGCGTGTTTTCCGCATCTTCATTTACCTCAGGTGGTGCCACTGCAAGCGTGATCTTGGTGGCATTATCATCATCCTGAATCGTCAGCGTCACATCTTCAGGATTCGTCACCCCCTGCGTATTCGTTACCGCGCCAATCACTGTTAGTGTCTCATCTGGCTCATCCACATTATCGTCCCTCGCTGTGATCGTGACCTCTCCCGTGCTATTTGTCTGTCCCGGCTCAATCGTGAGTGTATTATTGGAGCTTAATTCGTAATCCGCGGTCGTAGCAGGCGGATCTGGGACGACCGATACTTCGATCGTCGTATGTGTGCCCGACGCGAAGCTAAGACTCGCTTTGACCGTTGTGAATTTCCCTTCCATAATCCCTTCTGGATCTAAATTAAGGGTCACTACTGGCGTCGGATCCGAATCAAGGAGAATAAGCTTGGCATCAATTATGTCCAGATCGTCCACCGGTGTCGTCCCAGTAATTTGAACCTCTTCGTCTGGTTCATCCAAATCATCCACGATTGGCGTGAATGTAAACGTCCCCGTTTCCTCTATTGCCTCTGCCGGAATCGTCAAGGCGAACGAGGGCACATCGACGAAGTCTATCCCTGAAGTGGCCGTACCCGATTCTATCGAAATCCTGACCTCCGTGTCGGTAGTTCGTGCAAAATCCAGCCTTGCCGTCACGGTAACCGGCGTGTTTTCCGCATCTTCATTTACCTCGGGTGGTGCCACTGCAAGCGTGATCTTGGTGGCATGATCATCATCCTGAATCGTCAGCGTCACATCTTCAGGATTCGTCACCCCCTGCGGAGTCGTTACCGCGCCCATCACTGTTAGTGTCTCCTCCGGCTCATCCACATTATCGTCCCTCGCTGTGATCGTGACCTCCTCCTCCTCTGAGCTACTGGTTTCCCCGGCGACAATCGTGAGCGTAGTGTTTTCACTCAACCTGTAATCATCAATGGTAGCGGACGGATTCGGGGTTGCCGATATCTCGACCATCATATCCGCACTCAGTGGAGCGCTCAGATTTGCCGTGACTGTTGTGAATTCCCCTTCCATAATCTCTTCTGGATCTAAATTTAGCGTTACTACCGGAGGGGGGGCCGAACAGGAAGGCACATCTCTACCAAAAATAGTGATCTTCCCTTGACTCTTCAGGTCAAGAATCTTTTGAGGCAGGCACCCGAGAGGATTACCACTCAGATACACTTGCAATCCTTCTTGAAGACCATCAAGACCATCAAAAATAAAAATATCTGGAGGCAGGGTAGTGAGGAAATTGTTTACCACCTGCAGTACCTTCAAACTGGATAGACCAGCAAGGAGAGACTCAGGCAGGTCTTCAAAGCCACATCCATTTATGACTATCTGCACTAAGCTGTTGCCGAGTCCCTCAAAAATATCCGCAGGTAGGGTGGTGAGGAGGGGATTTTTATCTATGAACAGCGTTGCCAGGCTGGAAAGTCCTTCAAAAAGATTCGCAGGCAAACTGGTGAGACTACTATTATCGCTCAGGTAAAGCCTATCCATATTAGTAAGTCCACTAAAGAGTCCCTCAGGTAGGCTCGTACGAGAATTTTTGCTTAAGTCCAGCGATTCCAGACCGGAGAGATCAGCAAAGAGGCCCTCTGGCAGAGTGGTGAGCGGATTTTCGCTCAGGTCCAGTACCATTAGTCTGGAAAGATTGGCAAAAAGATTCGCAGGTAGATCGGTGAGATTATTCGCGGATAGTAGCAACGAATCAAGTCCAGAGAGACCGGCAAAAATGTTCGTCGGCAGAGTGGTGAGACCCATTGTTTCTAACTCCAGCCTTTGCAGATCGGAGAGATCAGCGAAAAGATCCTCAGGCGGAGTAACGGAAAGGGTGTTATTACTCAAGAACAACGTTTCTAAACTGGAAAGTCCGCTGAAATCAATTGACTTCAGTTCTGAGATCCCCTTATTGGCCAAGTCCAGTTCCTCAACGAGGAGTAGCTGGACATCAGTAACGGTTGCACAATTGTTATGCGGAATTTCACCAAGAATCTCGTCCCTGACTTGCGAAGTTCGATCGCAAATATCCACTACCGTTTGTGCCGCGACATCTAGTGTAAAGGATATCACAAAAAAAAACGCTGCCACACCTATGCACGAAGAGAACGATCTTTGCATTATTCTAATAGATAGTGCATACCAGAAAATCTTTCACTCACGCATTCAAGGCATAACTTAGTACTCAGATGTCCATTTTTTGCTCATTTTGGGCTAAAAACGGCCAGTTCTGGCGAACTTTGACTTTGTCTCCGATGGCGAAGATTTTTCCGAAAAAAAGTCAATTATTGGAATTCGTATGCGTATAATCCCGCTTTGGGAGGGATTGTTTCTTTCTTAATTGAAACTTTGGCGTCTGCATCGGTGGTTCTGGGGGTGTGGGACCAGTTTCGTGAGCGATTCTTGCAAGTCTTTTAGTTCGTCCGTGCATTTCAGTTTCTTGAGTTTCTTCTCCGTTTCAATCAACCCCATTGCAACCCAGCGGTGACACTGATCAGAGTTGTTCCACCGATGGATTCGCCGTAATCTATCTTTGAGTTGACGATTGATATTCTCCATGATATTTGTGGTGCGTAGACTCTGTCGGACGTTCTTACCTGCGCCTAATCGGTGGAGCGTGAGTGTCGCTTCCATGCTTTCCGCTAAGCTGTTCGCGGCTCCCTGCTGCCCTTCTGCCTGTAAATCTTGATAGATTGTCGTCAGACACTCTTTTGCCTTGTCTTAAGTCTCTTGATTGTAGGCATCATTCAACTCCTTCCGCAACGCTTCCTGATCGTCTTTCTTCCCAAGCTTTTCCACCATATTCTCCCGCTTGTGCCAAGTGCAGCGCTGAATCTGTGCGCAGTCTCCAAAAACATCCTTTACCGCCTTGTAGATCCCCTTCCCTCCATCCATCACACATAGGATCCCATACTCATAGCGAAATCCTTTCTCCACTAACCACATCAGGAAACCCGTGATCGCCTCCGGATTTTCCGTTGAAAGTTCAATAAAGCCCAGAATGACCTTGGTTCCCTCTGCGATGACGCCCGTACAAATAAGGATATGTTTGTCCAGAATATTCGTTGCGTCAAACAACAGAGCCACATACGTCTCCTCGGACAGATCGCGTGCCTCTAATTCTTCCAGTACCTGTTGGCTATATTCCTTAAAGGAACGGCTGACCGTTGAGGCACTTAACCCAAAACTGTCGGCAAATTCACGACTTATGCGGTCATAACTCCGCATGTAGATCCCCAAGAAAATCTTCTCCGCAAGGTTCTTGATGATTTTCTCTGTCGGACGGCGCATCTTCTGGTAAGATTGCAGAGTGTGCATCCGCCTCTCTTGCATATCAAGCACCCGTGGCACCCGTATGCGAAACTTCTCTGAACGGATCCGAATGGATCCCGGGTTGGTTCCCCAGCGTGCATACCGTCCATCATGTTTTGTATCTTGCTCATGGCGTCCACCGCACAATTCCTCTACTTCGTTCGCGATGACGGTGAGCATTACCTTCGCTTGGGATTGATACGCCAACCGATGGACATTCTCAATCGGATCGGGCTGGGAAAGCATGTCCAATAGTTCCATGTTTGCCACAGGAACGCGGTTCGCCGTTCGTGTACTGTTATTCATTGAGTTATGGCTTTGAGAGTCCCCGCAACCCAATGAGCTAAGCGCATTGAGCAGAAAAAGCTTGGTATTCTCGAGTTAGGGAGCAATGAAGAGGATGAATTAGGTGGAAGTATGCAAGCATAAACTGCGAATTCGCCCTGTGGAGTGTGATCCGTAGGAACTCGCACGTTGCACACTGTGCAAAGATACGGTTCTACCACGAACCTTGTGGATAGAGGTCTAAACCTCCACAGAAGAATAGAATCGCACTTCTGAATTTTTCAAATATTCGGTATCCTCCTCCCGGCCGTTTTAATTTCTTAAATTTTGCCGTTTATGCGTTCTGCCTTGGCGTTGGATTGTGAGTGGCAAAGTGTATTATAGGCGCCGTCAAAATGTCGCTGAAACCTTTTCCCAACCTTGGTAACTTCCCGGATGCCCATCTACTCAACACTCTTTAGCCAGAGATCAAAATACTTCTTTGCTTCGGCGAAGGAACTACACTCAAAGATCCCCTTGAACTCTTCTCGTAACCGTTAGGCGTGACTGACTTCCAAGTTGGTTTCTTGAACGACTTTGAAGATCTCGTCTTGCTTGGCCGTACGGTTCTTTTCGTTCTTCAAAAGCACATAACGCGTCCCTTTCAACTCGGGATGACCCTTCACTTCCCGTCTACGCACCTGATTGATTGCTTTATTCAGATCCTGAATCAGATGGAACCGATTTCAGTTGGTTAAATCCACACCGTAGAAGCTTGGCGGTGCTGGTTTGATTTTTTGGTTACTTTCAACAGATCAATCGCAACGCGCTCAAAGGCATGGGTTACATGACTGGATGAATCTGCCCAAGGAAGTTTAATCGTCTTGATTCCCTTTGGAGACTTGACCCGAGGGATACGACAGTGGATATAACCCTTAGATTGACACCAGTCAATATGACGCCATGAACGCTCCTTGTGGTGGTCATACAACGTCCCAGATTTCCCCCGTTTCTGGACAAACAAGATGCTCTCCCGAATGGCGAAGATATACATCAACCCGGTGAGACGTTGGATCCAAAGTGATTTGGTCAAGCTGCCACTCAAGAGTGAGATCAAGAGTGTAGCGCATAAAAAAATCTATGAAGTTTAACATGAAATGGAGTAGGTTTAGTTCGCCGAAATGTACTCATTCCACACAAATTGTGGTAGAACCGATACTAATGTTGATGGATGCTTAACTTGCACTCTCGGTTGGCCCAAATTACTCTATGCTCCCCACAGATCCGTATGTGCGCGTCAATACAACCGGCGCCTCCCTAAAATTATGCATTCCCCCGCTAAACGGTAGGTGTAGACTTGATCCCATGAAAAAGACCGTCAAGACCATTAAAAAATATCTATGGGGGATCCTCAATGCCATCGTTCTTGAGGTCAACAATGGGCCAGTGGAAAGTATCAATAGTGGAATCAAGAGCGTCAAGGTCCGTGCCCGGGGATACCGAAATATACAGCAATTCGCCACTGAGATGTACTTCTATCTCGGAGGGTTGGATATGTATCCAGAGGGCTACCGAAATCAATTAACCCACTCTTAAGTGCGAAGAGCCATGTTTTTATTGATTTCCCGTAGATCATCCTAGATTGAGAGCGTAGTATGTCCAACCAGTGATTTTTGAATACCCCAACCTCTCGTAGAGTCGCTGGGCATGTGTATTGGTGTTCTCAGTTGCTAACTCTATCCGCGAGTAGCCATTCTGTACCGCATGACGTCCAGCTTCCCCCAATAGCCGTTCCCCAATCCCTTGACCACGACGATCCGGCTGAACATATAGATCATTCAAAATCCAAATCGGAGACATGCGGACCGATGAAAATGATGGATACAATTGGATGAATCCGACGATGGAACGATCACCGGTTTTCCCTACGAAAATGACAGAATCCTGGCGCTGGAAGCGCTCGGAAAGAAATCGGCGCGCTCCTTCAAGGTCTGAACTCTTTCTGTAAAATTTTCTGTAACCGTCAAATAGCTGAACTAGACCGGGTAGATCCTGGAGCGTTGCGGTCTGGATGCTGATCTTCACTTGCATGGCACGAAATGGACGGATAGAAGTTTGCGGAATAGAATGACTATACATCATATGCGATCCAGTGGACTTCTGTTACATCTGACCTCTCTGCCTACCCATTTTGGGATTGGAGACCTAGGACCAGTGGCATGGAAATTTGTAGATGTTCTGGCCGAAACAGGGCAGATCTGGTGGCAAGTACTACCGGTCTGCCCGGCAGGGCTCGGAGACTCACCTTATGCAAGCCCTGCTTCCTTTGCCGGTAGCCCGCTCCTCATCAGCCCTGAACTGATGGTGCAGGATGGTTGGTCTACCAAAGCAGAACTCAATACGTACTACCCCCATAATGACGGTGCCGTTGACTATCAGAGTGTTTCAAATTATAAATCCTCCCTACTTCGCCAGGCTTTCAACCGATTTGAAAAGCACCCAACCGATGAATTTAGATCTTTCGTTGACAGAGAAAAGGATTGGCTGCTGCCGTATGCCTCCTTCCAACAACGAAAGAAACAGTACCGTAACCGAATATGGACGAGTTGGCCAGCCGCAGACCGGAAGATCTCCAATCATAATCTGAACCCAGATCTACCCGAAATTCAATTTTATCTGTTTGAACAATTCATTTTTGATCAACAATGGAATAAACTCCGGGACTACTGCCGGAGCAAAGGTGTTAAGATCATGGGAGATCTCCCCATCTATGTCGCACATGACAGTGTGGATGTGTGGGCACACCCTGAATTATTTAGATTGGATGCATCAGGTGAGCCACTGGTGGTAGCTGGGGTTCCCCCAGATTTTTTTAGTGAAACGGGGCAAAGATGGGGCAATCCCATCTATAAATGGGATGTGATGGAAGCACAAGGATTTGACTGGTGGATCCGCCGAATGAAACGGGCACTAAGCCTCTTTGACAGCATACGCTTAGATCATTTTCGTGGCTTTGCAGGGTACTGGGAAATTCCAGCATCCGAAGAAACCGCGGTGCATGGGCGCTGGGTCACAGGTCCTGGACAATCATTCTTTGATCGGATCAAAGAGACCCTCGGCCCCCTGCCACTGATCGCAGAAGATCTAGGTGTGATTACCCCAGATGTGCTCAAACTGATGCGCACGAATGCATTCCCTGGCATGGCAGTCATCCAGTTTGGATTTGATGCAGGGATGGATAACCCCCATTTGCCACACAACTATCAACCCACCCAGTGCGTGTATACGGGGACCCATGATAACAATACGCTTCTTGGCTGGTGGACGACGCTTACCGAATATGAACTTGGCTTTGCGAAAGACTATCTGAGCATTCAATCCAATCAGGATGTTTGTCCAAACGCAATTGAACAATGTCTGAATTCCGAAGCAGGGCTGGTGATCCTACCCGTTCAGGATGTTCTGAGCTTGGGAGGTGAGACACGAATGAATTTCCCAGGAACCTCTCATGGAAACTGGCGCTGGATGCTTCTACCCAAGGAGCTTGCGCGACTGCAGGATACAGCCGGTCAATGGTTACACCGCATGACCCTCAAGAGTAACCGCCTTAGCCCGCAGAATAAACACGGATTGGGGAGCGATATTCGCGTCCCCGCCGCACGAGTCCGTAGCTAATGTACTTTCACCCCAACTGAATCCACAACTCCAGGCATAGGCATCCGAGAGCCTAAACCGAACCACATGACTCGTTGGATTGAAACAAAGTAGCAACCTATCTGGTGCGACTAGCCACAAACCTATTGCCCGAGTACGCACCCAGTCTTCTGATTCCATGACCCGCCCGTCTGGATGCCACCAAATGACGTCTGGTACTCCACTCTTCCCAGCTTGTCCATTCAAGAAACGATTGTGCCGTAGAGATGGATGCGCCTTGCGGAATGCGATCAGATCACGCACAAACTCAAGATGCTCCTTGTCGGATTTAGCACCCTCCCAGTCATACCACGATATCTCGTTGTCCTGACAGTAAGGGTTATTATTTCCCCTCTGTGTGCGTCCGAATTCATCGCCTCCCGAGAGCATCGGAACTCCCTGAGATACGAACAAGGTGGTGAGTAAACTGCGGCGGATCCGATTCCGCTGTGCCAAAATCTCAGGATCGGCGGAACTTCCTTCCTGACCGCAATTCTGGCTGTAATTTGCTGTTGTCCCATCTCGACTATCTTCCAGATTTGCATCATTGTATTTTTTCTCATACGATACAAGATCCAGGAGCGTAAACCCGTCATGCGAAGTTACATAATTGATTGAAGAAGAGGGACGTCGATGCCCCGAAGAAAATAAATCACTTGAACCGGCGATCCTAGTCGCAAATTCTCCGGTGATGCCCCGCTCACCACGCCAGTAACGCCGTACAATATCCCGGTATTTATCGTTCCACTCTCTCCACGGAGGGGGGTAAGTACCCAATTGATACCCAGCGAACCCCAGATCCCATGGTTCGGCAATCAATTTCACCTTGGATAAAACAGGATCCTGTTGCACCATGTGTAACCACCCGCTTTGGTCGTTGACCTTGCCATTTTCTCGAAGCAATGTGCTTGCCAAATCAAACCGAAAACCGTCTACATTCATTACCTCTACCCAATACCGGAGACTATCCATAATGAGGCGGCGCACAAAAAGGTGCTCTGTGCGCAAGGTATTTCCGCACCCTGTACTGTCATACAAAAAGCGAGGCTGTCCAGGCTTCGCGACATAGTACGAGACATTATCTATACCCCTCCAAGATAGTGTTGGCCCCAAATGATCGCCCTCCCCTGTATGGTTGTACACCACATCCAGTATGACCTCAAATCCATGATCATGCATTATTTCTACCATCGTCCTGAATTCTTCCACAGCCGTCTCAGGGCCCCCGACTGAGAAACGGGGATCAGGAATGAAATATGACAGAGGATTGTATCCCCAATACTGAGATAAACCATTGCGAACAAGTCGCTCATCCTGCACCGCAGCATAGATCGGCAAAAGCTCAATTGTTGTAACCCCTAGACGCTTGAGATGGGATAAAACAGCATCCGATGCTGCTCCCAGATAGGTTCCCCGTAGTGAAGGATGCACATTGGGATTCTGGATACTAAGCCCTTTTACATGCGTCTCATAGATCACCGTATCCGCCCATGGGATATTGGGTCTAAGTACGGATCCTCCTGAACCTTCTGTACTGGTTACCATCCCGATCGGGGCATAGGATTTACTATCCGATGAATTCAAAATTCGATCATCCCGATCGCGGTCATAGCCAAATAGACTGTCATTCCACTGCGGCATTCGGCTGATGGCGCGTGCGTAGGGGTCCAAAAGCAGCTTTGCACCGTTAAACCGATGTCCCTCGTCTGGAACCCAGGGGCCATGAACACGATACGAGTAACGCTGCCCAGACCGAATCCCCGGTACGTAAATATGCCACACATCTCCGGTACGACCGTTTACATCCATTGAATGCTCTACTTGATGCTCTCTATTGAGCAGAATCAGTTCAATCCGTTCAGCATTTGCACTAAAAATTGAGAAATGCCCCCCATATTGGTCAAGGTGTGCTCCTAATGAGGTAGTTGTATTCATGATTATATTTGTGTGACAAAATGTACTATTCAACGATGAAGTTTACACAGGGGAGCATGATATGGTACCTGTCAGCCCCCGAGAATAAGAATTTGTTCGCACAATATGAAATCTGCATCTGACCGCTGGTCCCGGGTATTCATCACATCTGTGTCTCCTCGAGCCCATAATGGCGACTGGCCTATCAAACGAACCGTTGGGGAACCCATTAACGTGACTGCTGGCATCATCGTTGATGGGCATGACCTTTTATGTGCTGGGCTCAATGTGACACGACTCGGGGGGGCTACCGAAGAAATCCCGATGGAGCCCACATATAATGATGAATTTATCGCTGAGTTTGTTGCTGATACCCCAGGCCTTTATACTTATTACATACGAGCCTGGATCAATCGGTATGGATCCTGGCAGGAACAATATGTGCGTCGGTTTGAGGCGGATATGTCTGAATCTGAATTGAAAGTTGAACTCCTGGATGGGGCTGCTCTTCTGAAGGAGTATGCCGTAAACGCCCCCTTAGATGCACGTGAAAAGCTCCTGTCTTTCGCCAAACGGTACACAGAAGGCGATGTCAAAGCGCCACTGGAAAATGAATCTATGAAGTTAGCTCTGGAGAATGAGCCTCAGAAAGGTGCAGTAGAGAGTAATTCGTTCACCGTAGAGGTTGACCGTAAACTTGCCACATTTGCGGCATGGTATGAATTTTTTCCTAGGTCCAGCGCAACCGCACCCGGAATACACGGAACGCTTGACGATGCAACCTCACGTCTTGAGAGAATCCGAGATCTAGGGTTTGACATCGTGTATCTTCCACCGATCCATCCAATTGGAACTACCTTCCGAAAAGGGAAAGACAACCACCCCAAAGCACGGCCAGGTGAACCGGGAAGCCCATGGGCTATCGGCGATGCCGACGGAGGACATACCAGCGTCCACAAAGAATTGGGTGGACTACCTGCATTTGACCGCTTTGTCGCCAAAGCGAAAAGTCTTGGTCTGGAAGTAGCACTAGACATTGCATTTCAGTGTTCCCCTGATCATCCCTGGGTAAAAGAACATCCCGAATGGTTCAAGATGCGGTCAGACGGCAGCATTCGATACGCCGAAAATCTGCCAAAAAAATATCAGGATGTTTACCCCCTAAACTTTGAATGTAAGGATTGGCGTGCTCTTTGGGAGTCACTCAAAAATGTATTTGAATTTTGGATTGAGCGGGGGATCTACGTATTCCGGGTAGATAACCCACACACAAAGCCCCTGACATTTTGGACATGGTGCCTGAGTCGACTTCGCGCGAAGCACCCTGATCTCATCTTTCTTGCCGAAGCGTTCACACGTCCCAAATCAATGTACACTCTTGCAAAGATAGGGTTTAATAATTCCTACACGTATTTCACTTGGCGCAACACAAAAGAGGAACTAACAAATTACCTGCACGAACTGACTGCCACGAATGTGGCGGAATATTTTCGTCCAAGCTTCTGGCCAAATACCCCAGATATTTTACATGAATTCCTGACCAGTGGTGGTCGTCCTGCACATATCATCCGATATGTGCTTGCTGCAACCCTCTCCCCTGTATACGGCGTTTATGGCCCTCCGTATGAACATATCGTGGCCAATCAGCACCCAGACCGAGAGGAGTACGCAGACAATGAGAAGTATGAAATCCAAAACTGGAACTGGAATGACCCCAGTTCCCTCCAAAGCTTATTTCAGTCCATCAACCAAATCAGAAAAAATAATATTGCCTTACATCAATTACGTAACCTTCGATTCCTAGATATCCAGAACCCTCTCATGCTCGCCTACTGGAAGAAATCTGGGGAAAATTCCATTGTCTGTATCGTAAGTCTGGATCCATTCCAAGTTCAGGAAGGCGAGTTGCATCTCCCTCTGGAAGATCTGGTTCTACCCAAGGCGGCCCCCTTCCAAATGCTTGACTTGCTTGGAGGAGAGAGATATATCTGGCAGGGCTCCCGTCATAGCATCCGCGTTGATCCTCATGTGATGCCTGCAAGAATTTTTCAGGTTCTCCGTCGCGTACGAACTGAGGCAGATTTTGATTATTTCGTCTAACCTTTCATGCCACGTAAATCCAATACTAAAACGAGGCGCTGGCTCTCAGATGAAGATCTTTATTTCTGGGATCACGGAACATTGATCAAAAGCTACGAACGGTTAGGAGGTCATTTGCAAAAAGATGGGGCCTGGTTTGCCGTCTGGGCACCCAATGCAGACATGGTCAGTGTGATTGGTGATTTCAACGAATGGAATCCAGAGATGCACCCCATGCAGCGAACCGGAAGCGGCTGCTGGGAATGTTTCGTGCCTCATGCTTCATCAGGGCAGCGGTACAAGTACCGAATTCATCGCGGTTTGTATGTAGCCGATAAGTGTGATCCCTATGCAGTTCAAATGGAACCACCCGAATCTCAGGGAAGCAATGTACAAGGGCTCTCCGCAGTCCTGAATCCGCTGTCGTACAAATGGAATGATCATGAATGGCTGGAGCAGCGCGATGGGACCGCCACGCTCGGGAAACCAATATCCATCTATGAGGTCCACCTTGGATCCTGGAGACATAAAGGCTATGGTTCATCTCTATCCTATCAAGAAGTTGCTGTCGCGCTTGCGGATCATGTCAGCAATCTAGGATTTACGCATGTTGAACTCCTTCCGGTGGCTGAACATGCGTTTTATGGATCTTGGGGATATCAGGTGATCGGCTATTATTCTCCAACGTACCGATTCGGTTCTCCTGAGGATCTGATGTTCTTGATTGATACACTACATCAACGGGGCATTGGGGTCATCGTGGACTGGGTCCCTGCCCACTTTGCCACTGATCCACAGGGACTCGTCTTCTATGATGGATCCACCCTGTATGAGTATGATGACCCAAAAATGCGTTATCACCCCGACTGGGGTACCTATATCTTTGACTACGGCAAGGCCGGCGTACAAAACTTTCTCATCTCAAACGCGCTCTTCTGGATAGACAAGTATCATGTGGACGCGTTACGAGTGGATGCCGTTGCCTCCATGCTGTACCGGGATTACTCTCGGGATGAATGGGCTCCAAATATCTACGGTGAGCGTGAAAATCTGGAAGCAATTGATCTTCTCAAGCGAACGAATGAGGCCGTTTACTCCCATTTTCCAGGGGCCTTCACGATTGCAGAGGAATCCACTGCCTTTCGCGGGGTTTCTGCCCCAACCTATGACCATGGGCTGGGCTTCATGTACAAATGGAATATGGGCTGGATGAATGATGTGCTCGCTTACATGCAGGAAGATCCGGTGCATCGCAAGTATCACCATAACCGGTTGACGTTTTCCTTTGTATATGCTTTTAGTGAACATTATATTCTCCCACTTTCCCACGACGAGGTGGTTCATGGCAAGGGCTCTCTCTGGGACCGTATGCCGGGAGATGAGTGGCAAAAAGCAGCAAACTACCGGCTTCTTCTTGGACACATGTTCGGCCATCCCGGCAAAAAGATGCTCTTTATGGGGACCGAATTTGCCTCAACACAGGAATGGAATCATGACCATCCCCTAAACTGGGATTTAGCCGGCCACCCATTACATAGTGGGATCCTCCGTCTCGTGCAAGATTTGAATTCTTTGTATTTGGAGTGTTCGGCCCTCTGGAATGATGGGCCTGAGGGCTGGTCATGGGTCGGCGAACATATTGATGATTCAATCCTGATCTATGAGCGTAAGCAGGGCTCCGAGAGTATTGTGTTTGCCCTGAACTTGACTCCCGTTCCACGCCACAATTTTCGAATCGGAGTCCGTGAAGAGGGGGGGTGGAACGAACGTCTCAACAGTGATGCAACTCTTTATGGTGGGAGTGGCATGGGAAACATGGGACGGACTGAAAGTATGCCGGTTCCCTACCATGATCGTCCTGCCAGTATCGTAGTCGTTCTCCCTCCACTCACTTTTCTGGTGTTGCAGAAAGATTCATGATGTATTTATGCATCCTATTCTAATCAACACCGTACCAATGCAATATTTATTCTCACATAAGATGAACCTTTTTCTGATGAAGTTTTCGTCCCTTTTGCTGCTCTTGGCACTTCCCTTTGCAGCTGCACATGCACAAATTAATGCCTTCGGTCTCTCGTCTGAGATCGCTCATCATTCCCTTTTCGTAGGGCATCCTGTACCATCTGATCAAGATCCAGGAGTGGTCTACATTTATCAACAACCTGAGGATGGAGAAAGCTGGGAGGTTGTCGGCGAACTCATGGCATCCGATGCTATGGCCGGAGATATGTTCGGTTATAAGATTGTTACGAGCGGAGACCACCTAGCCATCGCTGCTCCATCCCTTGAAGGGAATGGCGGAGCCATTTACCTCTTTACTCACAATCAAGAATCTGGTAACTGGGAAGAAATCGCCAAGCTGTCTGGAACGACCGAATCTCCCATTGGTGGGAGCATTGCTTTTTCGGAGTCCCTGTTAGTTTCGGGTGGCAGGGTTGGTCTTGACTCTACGAGTACCGTTACAGTTTTCAGACGGACGGACGAAGGATTTGTACCATCTGCTACCCTAACACCTGATGAGCCAGAGACTAGTGACTTATTCGGTGCAGCGGTCGGAATTGCAGCAAATGGAACTATCTATGTCGGTGCTCCTGGTTCCGATGAAGGTGCTGGAGTTATCTACCATTTTACTGAGCATGAAGATGGTTGGCACGGAGAGGAAGTTCTTCGTGGAAGTGCTGAGCGCATCAACGGGATTGCCTTGGGTACTCACATGCAAGTCCTTGACGACTCTCAGCTCCTGATTGGTGCCCCTGGGATTATTCCCAATGTGCAGCCTGCCGGTCCCCCTCCTCCAGGTAAGCTGGTCTGGGCGCTAGCCGGATCCGCGGCGGTTGAAGTGTTGCAAGTGCTTGATACTGATTCGGTTGATACTGATTTTTTTGGCTTCGGATTTAGTGCTCATAACTCAACCCTACTGGCAGGCATCCCTCTTGAAAATAGCCAAGCAGGATCGGTATGGATATATGAACTTGATGTAGATTCGATGCAATGGAGCAAAATGGGAGAACTTAATCCAGGAGAAGGGGATACGCTTTTTGGGATGGTCATCTCTTTCTCTGACCACTTGGGAATTGTAAGTGCACCCGCCTCAAACCTTGGCAAAGGGACTGTTCGTGTAGTCCAAATGGATACTGAATCCGGGGAGTGGACCCAAAGCAATGCCTTGAAAACCGGTAAAGAACTTGTTCTCCTCTCAAGCGGATCTATGGACTGCACCGATGGAGTTGCCGGTCAGTTTGATTGTGGCAATGTAGACCTTTTATCCTTTATGACCGTGGAGGACTTAGGTGGATCCGAGGGGGTCCATACCAATGATATCTGGGGTTGGGTAGATCCCGAAACGAATCGCGAATACGCCTTGGTGGGTCGCAGTAATGGTACCTCCTTCGTGGATATTACCGATCCGTCCAATCCAATCTTGAAAGGAGACCTGCCACTTACCGAAGGTGCCGACTCGGCCCCTTGGCGCGATATAAAAGTCTATTCAAATCATGCATTTATTGTGGCCGACAATGCAGGAGAGCATGGTATGCAGGTCTTTGACTTAACCCATCTGCGGCAGGAGAGTGATGGGCCCGTTACCTATTCACACGATGCCCACTATGATGGTATCGCGAGTGCTCACAATGTCGTGATCAACGAAGAGTCTGGGTTCGCCTATGTGGTGGGAAGTAGCGGTGGTGGTGAAACCTGTGGAGGAGGACTACACATGGTTGACATTCGTAATCCTCTCGCTCCACAATTTGCTGGTTGCTTTGCCGATCCATCTACGGGCCGTCAGGGTACAGGCTACTCGCATGATGCGCAGTGCGTCATCTATGAAGGGCCAGATACTGAACACACAGGCAAAGAGATTTGCTTTAACTCAAATGAGACTGCACTGAGCATCTCGGATGTGACCGATAAAGAGAACCCGGTTGCTCTATCTGCCGCTGAGTACCCAAATGTGGCCTACTCACATCAGGGCTGGGTCACAGATGACTTTGAATACTTCTACATGAATGATGAACTGGATGAATTGCAGGAAAGAGTTGTTGGGACTCGCACGCTCATTTGGGACATCACGGACTTAGATGATCCCCAATTGGTGAAGGAGTTCATGTCGGAGAATCTATCCAGTGACCATAACTTGTATGTTCAGGGGGATGTGATGTACCAGTCAAATTATAAAAGCGGTCTGCGCATTTTTGATATCAGCGATCGTGCAAATCCCGTAGAGATTGGCTTTTTTGACACCTATCCCGAAGGTACAGATCAGCCTGGATTTGAAGGATCATGGAGCAATTACCCCTACTTCCCCAGTGGTACCATCGTTGTTACCAGTATCAATGAGGGGCTATTCGTTGTTCGAAAACAGAATGTTGACATTTAGAGAGGCAACGCTTGATGATGAAGAGACATCTGTCTTCTTGTATTGCACTATTTCTCACTGTCATCGGGGGGAGTGTTCAGGCGCAATCCACATCGCTGCATTTCAATGATCATGTACTGCCGGTCATTCAGGAAAAATTTGCACCTCTTCTGGAACGAGAAACTGGGCTATCCCTTGATTCATGGGATACAATCCTTGCAGGGTCGGATCATGGGGAAATTGTAATTCCCTACGATCCAGACGGTAGTTTGCTCATCCGTCTGGCTACGAAACTCTCCCGTGAAGATTCTCTGAGCATCCATGCTACACATGTGTCCGAAGGAGATCTCTCCCTTGTGCGATCATGGATTGAGCAAGGAGCGCCGAATGATGATGGACGCATTGCCTACTCAGACTCCTCCAATCTTTTGTATGCCTGTATCCAAGGTGCTGCCAAGATTGCCGTTATTGATATGGATACAAATCTGGTCATTCAAACGATAGACCTAAGGGAGTTGGGATTCACTGCTGACTCGAGGCCGCATCATGTTGCAGTTGAACCCGACGGATCTGCGTTCTACGTATCTCTGATCGGGGATGACCGAGTGCTCAAATTCAATCAACAGAATGAACTGATTGATCAGATTGCATTTGAGCGACCGGGGATGTTGGTCGTTAGTCCTACTGACAGTCTCTTGTTTGTGGGGCGTTCAATGAAAGCGGTCAATCCACCTCAACGAATCGGAATCGTTGAACGTGATCGGATGAGGATAGAAGAGTTAGACGTATTTTTCCCACGTCCTCATGCACTCGCCACAGATCCGACAGGAACGTATATCTATGTGGCCAGTCTCGCGGAAAATCGTATGGCTACCGTAGATCATGTAGCAGAAATTCCAGAATTGCAGTCCATTGAGGGGGATACGCACACACTGGTACAATTTGCTGTCTCTCCTGATGGCCAAACGATGGTCGTTGGAGGACAACTCACCGGAGAATTTTTCTTCTTTGATACATCCGATCCTTCCGTTCCAACTTTGGATACATCTATTCAAGTCGGAATGGCACCTTGGCATCCTGTATTCAGTCCAGATGGCAACTTCGTCTGGTTCGGTAATAAAATGGGGGATCGGGCAACCGTTGTAGATGTTGCTCAGCGCGCCGTTGCTGCAACGATTGAAGGACTTGCAGAGCCTCACGGCGCCGCCATCTCACCGGATGGAGGTACTGTGTATATTTCCAATAACAATCTCAAGGGAGCCTATCATGGTCGCTACACATGGCAGGATGGTTATCTTCCAGGGGTCATTGCGGTCATTGACACCAATACACGTGAAATCACAAGGATGCTTGAAGTGGGTCCAAATCCCACTGGTCTGGGGACTCGTTAGAAGCCGTGCACTTCTTGGTCTTGTCTTCCTGTTTTTGGCTGGCTGCGCGAGCACGCAAACCACGAGACTGGACTTACCGTCCTTCCCTCCGTCTTACACGCAGGACGTCTATGGGATTGAAGTAATCGGGAGAGACGGTGATCGCCTTGATCATCCATTCCATGGTGGATTTAACCTTCCCAGACCCCAACTGGTGGACATTGATGCAGATTTGGATCTTGATCTGTTTATTCAAGAATTGACAGGTCATGTCAAGTTCTTTGAAAACGTAGGTACCCCCACCGCTCCTTCCTTCACTTGGCGTAGTGACCAATACCTTGGTCTTGATGTCGGTGAATGGTATCGGTTCCTTGATCTGGATCAGGACGGCGACTATGATTTGATTGGCGAAACAACGTTCAGTTATGTGCGACTTTTCCGCAACGAAGGGACACCAACCTCTCCATCCTTTGCTGCCCCTATGGACTCGTTACGAGATGCGGAAGGGATCCCTCTTTTCATGGACCGCCAAAATATTCCCGCGATTACGGACTTGGACTGTGACGGGTTGCTGGACCTGCTTATTGGCCGTGTGAGTGGTACAGTATTGCACTATGAATCGGTTGGTGCGGATGAATTGGGGCTTCCAAGATTTCAGTTAATAACCGACCGATTTGAGGATATTGAGATTATTGGGATGTTTGCAACCCTACATGGAGCGAATGCATTGTCATTCCACGACATTGATCAGGACGGAGATCAGGATCTTTTTTGGGGGGATTTTTTTGAGGCTGGGATCTTGCTTATTTCCAATACGGGAACCTGTGCAGAACCGAATCTACGCAATGAACCAATTGCTTATCCTCCCAATAGCCCGATCAAGACCAGTGGCTACAACTCAGTCCAATTCGCTGATCTTGACGGCAATGGGATTTCGGAGTTGATCTTTGGTGTCTTGGGCGGCGCATTCAACCCGAGTAAGTCCGCGGTAGAGAACCTCTATCATATAGATCCTACACCTGAGGGATTTGAAGTGAGAACGAAAACCCTACTTTCTGGAATTGATGTTGGGGCAGACTCTTATCCTGTATTCGCGGATTTGGATGGTGACGGGGATCAGGATCTATTGATTTCCAACAAGATTTCCACCCAAGATTTTGATACTGGGACGATTCATTATTTCGAAAATGTGTCAGTTTCTGGACAATTGAGTTGGCAGGAGCGCGATCCACTTGACATTGGAGGACACTACAACCTAGCACCTGCGGTGGCTGACTTAGATGCGGACGGAGATCTTGATATGCTGGTTGGGACTTGGAACAAGGGAAGTCTCTATTTCAGGAATGATGGAACCCCACAGGTGCCGAATTTTGTACAGGATGAGAGCAAAACGGTGGTTTTGACTCGGGGCAGCAACAGTACTCCGGCTTTGGTGGATATTGATGCGGATGGTGACCTGGACCTATTTATTGGCGAATCTTCGGGAGATCTGAATTTTTATCGCAACAATGGTTCTCTCGGTTCACCTCAATTTGACCTGATCAGCGACAAATTTGAGGATATTGATGTTGGGCGGCGAAGCGTTCCCCGTTTTGCTGACTTGGATGGAGATGGAGATCAGGATCTAATTTTGGGGCGAGAGATTGAGGGAGTGGTCGTCTACATGAACGAGGGTACCCCCACTCAACCACGATTTGTTGAATCTATTCCCCTGCCCGCTTCTTTCCCAATCCTTGCCGTCCCTGCATTCATAGATATTGACCGTGACGGAGACCTTGATTTATTCAGTGGCGGCCTCGGAGGGGGGATGCTATTTTTCCGCAATACCCAATTCTAAAATTCTGTCACCTATTTGGTTAGAGATCTTGGAAATCTCTGAACCCACCCATAAATCCAGTTCAGGAGGCGATTCGTTCTTGATTCATACATGGGACTCTTTGAGGTTCAGAGATAGGAGACTGTTCAAAGGCTAAACTTTTAGGCTCTTCGCACTTAAGAGTGGGTTAATTGATTTCGGTAGCCTTCTGGATACATATCTAACCCTCCGAGATAGAAGTAAATCGCAGTGGCGAACCGCTGTTTATTTCGGTATCCCCGGGCACGGACCTTGATGCTTTTGATCCTACTATTGATGCTTTCCGCTGGCCCATTGCTGACTTTGAGAACGATGGCATTGATGATCCCCCATAGATGTTTTTTGACGGTCTTCGCGGCCTCTTTCATGGGAGCAAGTCTACAGCGCATGGCCCAACTCAACCAGCGCGTCCAACCTTTGCGTGCCCACGTTCGACTCTTATAGTGCCAGAGTCTCTGGGACAGATCTTTGATTGCCCAAGCCCGAGCCGTTCTCAGCGAACTCTTCTTTAACGCTTGGAATCGTTTCTTTTGCTTGACTGACATATTCTGCGGATTGGTCAGCCATACATACTTGGTCCCTGTGAGATCCAGACTCCCTTCCTTCCGTAATTCTCGATTCTCCTGTTTCCGAACTTTATCTACTGCACCTCCTATATATCTGGCTACATGAAAGCGATCAAATGCAATCTTTGTTTCTGCGTCAGGAACCCATTTGAGTGTAGCGGAAATGAACGCGGGCCACATATCCATACTCAAGCTTTTGAGAGCTTTCAGTTGCGCAGGGGAACGAGAAGCATAATAGCTTTCCAGACTTTCTTTCTTCCGTTCATCCGCGACATGCAATACATGCCCCGTTTTCGGATTCCCCACTATCGTAACGTAGTTGTGCCCTTTTGTAAAGGCAATTTCATCCACACAGATGTGTTCCGTCTTCTCTTCCTCTCTACGAGCAAGCCCTCGCTTGACCGCACGTTCCATGATATTGGAGATCATTCTCCAACTCACCTTCAGTCGAGTTGCCACCGTGGATAGACTGCCAGCATCCTTGGACCAGTCAATCACACGCGCCTCAAATCCGGTCGTAAACTGCACCCGCACATCCGCCCATGGCACCGATACCGTCTTGATCCCATGCTCCGAACACTGCACGCGAGGAACCCTCGCTACCACATGCGTGTGATAGTCACAGATTCGCGTATGACGCCACTTCCGACGACGATGATCGTAACCCGGACAGGCCTTCCCACACTCGGGACAACGTAACACCAAATCCTCTGAATAGATGACATGGATCTCCGCCGTCAACTCCTCGGAATCATAGGTGATCTCCGATACCTCCCACGAAGAGCCTATACCGAAGAGCTCACTAAGATCTTGAATTTGTATCGCCATGAATCGATCAATTGGTTGATTAGTTAATGAAAATGGAGCGTGTATCTACCCATAAAATAAACATCAAAATCGACTCTGAACCTAATCCATCTCATGACCGTTCATCCTAATTCTGTGGCCTTGCCCACTTAAAAAGCTGTAGACCCAACTTTTAAAGATTGACAAACGAACCTTTCGCTGGGCAAACCCATTCATTCCCCCGAATTCCCATGTAGAGTCCTCGGGGAAATGGGTGCACTTCAGCAGAGTTGGTCCCCTGATTGTCTGGACAGATTCTAGAGACAACTCCATAACCTTATCTCAAATAATTATTTTTTGGATTGAGTTAATCCTCATGCCTCCGCTTGGACTTCGCGAGTCTATTTGAACTTGTTTTTGAGTTGCAGGCGGATCAGATACTGGAGTTGCAGAGGAGCATCTTGCTGCGTTTGCCCAGTTGTGCCGACAAAGAGTTGCACATTGGTCGGATGCTCATCTGCCCTTGCAAGGTTCCATCCCATCTCATACCTGCGCTGCTGTCCCCATCCGCTGAAGCTAACTTCTGGTTTCAGGGTTAGTGCCTTGGAGAACAGGGCAAACCCGTAGCCTGCCTGCACTCGCAGATCTCCCGCTTGATGGGTTGCATATTGTGGCTGGATCGTTTCAGTTCGTAGCAACCGCTCTGTACTACCGAGGACATCTGCCCCAATAGTGTGCTCCATTCGGATTTGGAATCCCTCGTTGGAGTGGGGCCGAGAATCCCAAGTCACCGCTCCAGCAAGCCCCTGCTCCTGAAGTCCGCTGTCTTGGTGCGTCAGTATTGCACGCGTGCTCACCTCCATGCTCAGACCACTCGCTGGCGCCGAAAGTATGAATCCGACCTGCATGTCTACCCCGAATCCTGTCTCTGCATCGCCGCCATCATGACGGAGGGCCAACTCCGCTGCTGGCTCTATCGTAGATCGTTTTCCCAAATGGATCCCCCGTATGGTTCCTTGCAATCCCAGCCGCAACCGAGATACCTGCGCCTGATCTTCTGATAACTCTTCCGTCCCATTCGCTCCCATCTGTACCAGCAAAGCATCCGAACGAATCCCAAGCTCCAGTCCTCGCTTCGTCACCGTACGGATTCGCCCATAAATCCCCCCACCGACCATCCGCAGATCTATCGGGGCGGGAACCTGTTTCACAGTCATGGATCCACGACCATATCCGACCACGCCCCATGCCGTGATCCCCGAACTGAGCGCATAACATCCATTGGGGTATACTCCGGTCAGATAGGCGGAATGTGTACCTTCATCACTTGCCATTGCATACTCGCCCTCGGAGCGTGTATGGGCTACCAGTACGCCCAGTCCCCCTTTGTCTCTGATCCAGTCTGCCCCCAGCATTCCACTGGATATGCGTCCCTCCAGGTTCAAGGCCCCTTCCGAACCCTGAACGCGAGATACCGCTCCATGTCCCCAGAGAGAAACTCCACTTCCGTCCTGCATCCCATGCCGGAATGAACTGCCCTGCAATAGGCGCTCCCGCGTCAGCGTATGGCCAAGCCGGTACACCGGGTCGGTCGTTCCAAGGAGTAAAGCATGCCGGTCCGGCTTGACCTCTTGCACATGCACATAATTCGGCAACGAAGCCAATGTCAAGGGCTGCCCCGCCAGATAGACTTCATTGCGCCGGGACCGCTGTACACGCCCTTCACACTGCGTTGCCCGCAAGACCTGATCCGCCACCGTCCGTCCTAGACGTCCCATCCATGCCGTACGGATTCGACTCGTGTAGCGAACCTGTCGGGGAGGACTTTCCAACCTCTCCTCAAACCCTGCGTCGTCCACGAATGCAACCCGAACCCTAAGACTTGCCCCTGCATCGGTATCTACGGGGACATAGGTATCTCCCTCCCCAACCTGTTCACTCGGATGTCCTTCCTCTATGCGGAGCCACTGATAGCGATACCCATATCCCGTCTTCCCAGCCTGTGCACGGCGCAATCCATCTAGATCCTGAATCTCCTCCACTGAAACCCGAAGCACCTGTCCCACCTGCATGGAACCAATGATCTGGGGCCTTCCGGTTGCCACATCGTTCACCGGCGTTACGTCAATGGTCATCCTGGCGGCCAGTGGACTCTCCAAAGTCCCATCGATAACCTTGAAGTCAAAGCTCGTATACGCCTGGCCATATGCATTGGCGACTGGCGTAAAGACAAGTTCTCCCGCCGAGATCTGGGCTACTAAGATCTGTGTCCCGGCGGGGAACCCGATTCCGCCCAATGTCAGTGTTCCCGCATCCGGATGTCGCTCAATCCGAACGGCTGCCAGTGGATCTCCCTCAGGATCGCTGTACCCAAAGTCGGATACACCAAACGGACACGGCGTATCCTCGTCTATGGTGACCCTAACATCTTGGGCCACAGGAAACGATTCATCGTCATCGGTGATCGTAAGAGTCACATCTGCTGGATCCGTCACGCCTTGCGCATTCATCGCCATGCCTTGCACCTGTATGATCTTATTTGGCGCATCTACTTCGTTGTCCACCGCCGTGATGGTCATGCGTCCCGTACTCTCCGTCTCGCCCGCTGCAATCGTCAGTGTTTGATTGTCGCTCAGTTGATAATCCGACTCCGTGGCAGGCGCGTCGGGAAACGTCGTCACTGCGATCGTCGTCCCCGCACTAGAAGGCCAGTTCAGTGTGGCCGTGACCGTCGTCCTCCCTCCATTTTCGCCAATCGTGGAAGGATCCAGCACCAGCGTGACGGCCGGGGCTTCTTCATCATCGGTGATCGTGAGTTCCACCTCTGCAGGATGTGTCATCCCTTGTGCATTGGTGACGATCCCCTGCACCTGCACCGTCTTGTCTGGTGCATCCACCTCATTATTGACCGCTGTGATGGTCACCAGCCCCGTACTCTCGGTGTCTCCTGCAGCAATGGTGAGGATCCTATTGGTACTCAACGTATAATCTGACTCAGTAGCAGGTGCGGTGGGGAACACTGAGATCGTGATCGTGGTCTCCTTGCTGGAAGCTCTGTCCTGAGTTACCGTAACGGTCGTGCTCTCTCCATTTTCTGCGATCGCGGCGGGATCCAGCAGCAGGGTCACCGCCGGTGCCGCTTCGTCATCGGTGATCGTCAGCTGCACTGTCGGCGGGCTGGTTACCCCCAACGAACTGGTGACTTTCCCTTGTACCTGTACCGTCTTGTCTGGCGCATCCGCCTCGTTATCCACCGCTGTAATGGTCACGAGCCCCGTACTCTCTGTATCTCCTGCAGCAATGGTGAGGATCCGATTGGTACTCAACGTATAATCTGACTCAGTAGCCGGTGCGGTGGGAAAAACTGTGAACGTGATCATGGTCTCCTCGCTGGAAGCCCTGTCCTGAGTTGCCTTGACAGTCGTCATGCCTCCATTCTCCGCAATCGTAGGAGGATCCAGCTGTAACTTCACCTGTGGCATCTCCTCGTCATCGGTGATTGTAAGTTCCACCTCCGGCGGCCCTGTGATCCCCTGTGCATTCGTCGCGATCCCCTGAACCTGCACCGTCTTGTCTGGTGCATCCACTTCGTTATCAACCGCTGTAATGGTCACCAGCCCCGTACTCTCGATCTCTCCTGCTGCAATGATGAGCGTTGGGTTTGCGCTTATTTGATAATCCGACTCCGTGGCCGACTCATCGGGGAGGACCGTCACTTCAATGGTGGTCACCATCCCAGAGATCCGATTCAAAGATGCCGTGACCGTCGTCCTGCCTCCATTCTCCTCAATCTTAGAGGGATCCAGCATCAGCATGACGGTGGGAAGTACCTCGTCATCTGTGATCGTAAGCTCTACCGCTACCGGGCCTGTTACGTCCTGCGGATTCGTCGCAGTACCTTGCACCCGCAGTGTCTTGGCTGGTGCACTCACTTCGTTATCAATCGCTGTAATGGTTACGAGCCCCGTACTTTCGGTCTCCCCTGCCGCAATGGTGAGCGTTGAGTTATCGCTGATTTGACAATCCGACTCGGTGGCTGGTGCGTTAGGAAGGACTGACACTGCGATCGAGGTTACGAAACTAGAGGGAGGATCCATGGTTGCGGTCACCGTTGTTTGACCCTCATTTTCTCCGATGGAGGCAGGAGTGAGGATCAGCGATACTACCGGATTCACATCTTCGTCATCGGTAATGGTCAGAACAACATCTGTAGGCACGGTCACCCCCTGTGGGTTCGTGGCAACGGCCTGCACCTGCACGGTCTTGTCCGGCGCATCCACGGTATTATCTACGGCAGTGATGGTCAGGTGCCCTGCACTCTCGGTGTCGCCTGCCGCAATGGTTAGGATCGTATTCTGGCTCAGTATCAGGTCCGATGCCATCGCCGGCGGATTGGCAACCGCCGAGATCACGACTGTGGTCATGGCACTGGAAGGATGGTTGAGCATTGCCGTGACCGTGGTCCTACCTCCATTCTCGCTGATTATGGGAGGATCCAGCATGAGCGTCACCGTTGGGGGCAGTTCGTCATCGGTGATCGTCAGTTGCACTGGAGGCGGGCTGGTTACCCCCAATGAACTGGTAACTTCCCCTTGCACCTGCACCGTCTTGTCTGGTGCATCGGTTGTATTGTCCCTAGCCGTGATTGTCACCACTTCCGAACTGCCCGTCTCCCCTGCTGCAATCGTCAGCGTGCGACTACTCAGCGTATAATCTGACTCCGTGGCAGGCGCTTCGGGAAACACGGCCACTTCAATCATAGTTATTTCACTGGAAGGACGGCTGAGGGTAGCTGTGATGGTGGTTTGTCCTCCATTTTCGCCAATTGAAGCTTGCGTGAGCATCAGGGCCACTGTTGGCGTCAAATCGTCATCCAGGATTGTCAACTCTACATCTTCGGGCCCCGTCAGCCCTTGCGTATTTGTTGCGATGCCCTGTACAAACACAGTCTTGTTCAGCGCATTCATCGCATTATCCACGGCCGTGATCGTCACAAGTCCCGTACTCTCGGTCTCCCCAGCCGCAATCATGAGTAGCTCCCCCTCCTGCGTATAATCTAACTCGGTTGATGGCGCGTCCGGTAGGGTGGTGATTGTGACCGTGGTCCCCTCACTTGAAGGACGATCCAGCGTTGCGGTGATCGTCGTAACTCCATTGTTTTCAGGAATGGAAGCAGGCAAGAGGGAGAGCGTTACTACAGGCTCCAGATCGTCATCCGTGATTGTGAGGTCCACTGCCTCCGGCCCGGCCATGCCTTGAATATTCGTCGCGGTCCCCTGCACTTGTACGGTCTTATCAGGTGCATCCACTGCATTGTCCACTGCCGTGATCGTCACAAGTCCAGTACTGTTCGTCTCCCCGACCGCAATCGTCAATCTCAGGTTCCCGCTCAGTGCAAAGTCCGTCGCCACTGCTGGCGCGTCAGGGAGAGCCGAGATCAGGATCGTCGTTACCGCACTGGAGGGACGATTCAGCACCCCAGTCACGGTTGTAATCCCCGCATTTTCTGTGATGGACGTGGGCTCGAGCGTCAGTGTCACCGTCGGTGCCTCCTCGTCATCCATGATCGTAAGCTCCACGCTCACTGGACTGGTGACCCCCTGCGCATTTGTCGCCGTGCCCTGCACCTGTACCGTCTTATCTGGAGCATCTACCTCGTTATCCACCGCCGTGATCGTTACCAGCCCCGTGCTCTCGGTTGACCCCGCCGCGATGATGAGCGCCGGGTTCGGACTCATAGTATAATCCAAATTTACCGCCGGTGCATCGGGAAGGGTGGTCAGCGTGACCGTGGTTTCCTCGCTGGAAGCCTGGTTCAGTCTCGCGGTCACCGTCGTCGTACCGGCATTTTCGCCGATGGAGACGGGCGAAAGAATCAGCGTCACGATCAGTTCCAAATCGTCATCGGTGATCACCAGTTCCACATCCGTCGGATCAATGATACCTTGGTTATTTGAAGCTGTCCCTTGCACGGTCACGATTTTGTCGGGGGCAATCACATCATTATCCTCTGCCATAATCGTCACAGCCTCCGTGCTTTCGGTTGCGCCCGCTGCAATCGTGAGCGTGCTCCCACTCAGCGTATAGTCTGAATCAGTGGCTGGCGGGGTTGGATCCAGCGCGATCGTGACCGTGGTCTCCTGACTGGAGGGGTGGTTAAGGGTTGCCGCCACCGTGGAACTACCTGCGTTTTCGCCGATGGAGGCGGGCGAAAGATGGAGGGTTACCGTCGGCGTAGCATCATTGTCCGTGATCATGAGACGGGTTCCGTTGACCGTCACATCCTCCACCATGCTGATTCCAGTGATCATCACGGTCTCATCCGGCTCATCTACAGCATCCGAAGTAGGCCTCAGCGTGAATGTCCCAGTGGCAGACTGGGTGTTCCCCAGAATGCTGATCGTAAAATCGGAGATCGCAGTAAAGTCCGTTCCTGAGGTCGCGGTACCCGATCCCACAGAGACCGTCACCGGTGTGGCAGTCGCCTGAAGGACGTTTAATGTGCCCGTTACCGTTACTTCGGTGGCTTCATCCTCTTCCCCAATGGTACTGGGGTTCGTACTTAACGTGACCGAGAGGGCAGGACAAGCAGCAAGACTGGAAGGGGAAATACGGATACCCGCCCGAATAAATATTTTGGCAGGGACACAGGTGAGAGAGTTGTTATCAAGGAGGATCTCCTCCAAGCTGGTGAGTCCATCAAATAGATCTGGATGTAGACTCCTGAGAGAGTTGTTCTGAAGTTCAAGCCGACTTAAGCTGGTGAGTCCATCAAATAGATCTGGATGTAGATGCGTGAGAGCGTTGTTATCAAGTTCAAGCCACTCTAAGCTGGTGAGTCCATTAAACAGATCTTGGTGTAGATTCGTGAGAGCATTGGTATGAAGTTCAAGTCGCGTTAGGCTGGTGAGTCCATCAAATAGATCTTGGTGTAGATCCGTAAGAGTGTTGGTACGAAGCTGAAGCCGATTTAAGCTGGTGAGTCCATCAAACAGATCTTGATGTAAACTCGTGAGAGGGTTTTCCCCAAGGCCGAGAGTCTCCAAGTTGGTGAGTCCATCAAATAGATCTTCGTGTAGACTCGTGAGTGAATTGGCAAAAAGATTGAGGAGATCTAAGCTGGTGAGTCCATCAAACAGATCTTGAGGTAGACTCGTGAGAGAATTGGTAGCAAGATTGAGGCTCGCTAAGCTGGTGAGTCCATTGAAATCACCTGACTTCAGTTCAGTAATACCCATCTCACTAAAACTTAAATAAGGAATATTTCTTAAATCGTTACTCGTGACCTCATCACAAAACTCAGTCCTCGTGATCTCATTCAAAATCAGGTCTCTCACGACCTCGGTCCGAGAACAAATTCCGCCCCTCAAATTGAGCACTTTTAGATCCATAAAATCTACCACATTATTCCCCGCTGCATCCCGAAGCTTGGCACCCGACTCCGTTGGAGCCGTGTAGCTTAACTTCACAGTTCCCCTGTCAGATGCGATCACAGGACTGCTCAATGTGAGGGTTACTGTTTCTCCGCTGACGGTCGGGGTGCCGATGAGCGCTTGGTCTTCTTCGGATCCTCCACTGGGCGTTTTCTTGACCGTGAAAGCAGAATTAGTCAGACCGCTGACAGAAATCAATTCCTCACTAAAGATGACCACCAGAGTAGTCTCGTGCACCGTTGCAGAAGAAACGGTAGGAGGTGTGGTATCCTGTGCCCATACCAAACTTGGAAAAAATGAGACTAGAATAAGGAACAGGCCAATGGGACAAAAATGTCTCCATTTTATTCGTGAATTCCTGCATGACTGAAAAACTCTGGTAATCCAAAATATTTGGAATCCTCGCTCAGATCTATCCTGTCCACTGACACGATCCCCAATAGATTTTACTGAGAGTACAAATGATGGCAAGAAGATTAGAACAAAAAGTAGGGGATATATACTTTGAAAATTTGATAAATACATCTGATCAATGTAATGGTCAATGGTTCGTGAACACTATTTATAAACAATAAACATCAAGACCTTCACAGGATTTATTCAGTAATTATACACAAAATACTTTAATAATTCAATAATTATTCACTTTTCTCCTTAATTATTCCATTTTAATCATTTTTTGTAATTGTAATTTTGATGTGATTGAAAGCATTTTTAATGGTTTTCCTTTCCCTTCTTTGGGATTACCCAAGCATGTTTATCCAGACCATGGAAGACGGATTTATCGCCTGCTACGGGTTCCACCTCGTCCATTATGTCCCCTTATCACACAAGTGAAATAGACAAATCTTCCGAGTCGGGAAAATCCTTCTCTATCAAAGAATTGGACTGGAGCTCTGCCACCGAATTGAAGTATTCCTTCACGGAAAGGATTTGTCTATCTGAATAAGCTGATAGGCGGTGGAGAATGCGGCAAGAAAATCGTGGCGAGGCGACTTGTCAGCAGGCCTTACCAGAGTTAAGATGCAAATTCTGAGCGAAGTGAACCACCCAAATGGACGACGTAGTTGTGCACCGTATGTTTACTAGACGGATTGCATCACGAGGTTGATTCGTTATTCAATTCTTGATGTCCCTGCACTTTGCGCATGGACTCGCCAGTCAGTTCAATTTTGTGTGCGTTGTTCACCAGTCGATCTAAGATCGCATCTCCCAGTGTTGGGATCTTCCATGGTCTCATACTATTTTTCCAAGGGATACTGACTCGTCGCAATGGTAGATCGTACGGTATGGCGCTCATCAAGCAGTTCCGTAAGATCGCATTGCGAACGCGCATCAATCCGACGGAGTCCCCAGTCATCCAGCACCAATACATCTGTGCGCGCAAGCTGTTACAATTCGTTTAAATAGGTTCTTTCCTCGCGGCAGTTTGTAGGGTTTCCAGCAGTCAGGATCTCCACTGGATTCCAAATATTTGGCTGGGTGTGAGCATTAAAACAGATCGATGGAATTACTGACTGGGCGCACCGAAACAGACAGGTGTCTGGGTAAAATTCCTGTCGCTCGAGCCACTACTGGGACCTTTAACGGGTCTTAACCTGAAAGGAATTAACTGGGTAATTGTTGGAGGCGAGTCTGGACTGGGTGTGAGAAATGCGCGAGAACTGCCTGCGAAGCAAAATCGGTTTGCTCTTCAAGCAGCGGGGTGGCACTGTCAAGAAGTGAACAGGCAGAATTCTTGACGGGCGCACTTGGGATGAGATGCCAAAAATATTGAAAACTAGTGTTTCAACCTTATAAAATATCAGGACATCTCAATCTTGAAGCCCTTTCCGTTTTATAGACACGGACTATTGCTGCAGTGATCTTGATAAACAACGAGACGAGGGAGTAACCGCTTACAGCCCGTGCTTGGTATTCAAGCCAAAACCTGACCAATCAACTCATTCTTCACTTGGAACAGGGAATATAGGCGGACAGTCAGGAACTACACGCTGATACTATTCCTATTTACCCGCAGCCACTTGAACTCCCGCACTGTGAACAGACATAGCAGGCCCCGCTCCGTATGGTAATTGCCCCACAGGCTGAGCAGATCGGTGCATCATCCTGATTCTGATAAGTACCATTTTCCGAGGTGGTTTCTCCTACGGAGGAGGTCACCACCGCTGCCTGTGGAGAATTCACAGGAGCGAGCTTCAATTTCGCGGGAGCTTTGTCAGCGTCTTCTACTTGCCACGTTTCCCTAACATCTGCTTCAATATCTTGAACGGCATCTTTGATCTCATCTGGCATGACGGGCGTCTCCAGAAACTTGAGAGATAAATAACGGAAAATGTAATCCATGATGGACATAGCCATAGGGATCCTTCGGTTATTCGTATGCCCGCTTGGTTCAAAACGCATGAAGCTGAACTTGGCACATAGGTCTTCCAGCGGAACTCCATACTGCAAAGCAATGGAAATGCTTGTAGCAAAGGCATCCATCAATCCAGAGATTGTTGACCCTTCCTTTGCCATCGTGATAAAGATCTCACCTGGAAGATCTGTATCTGGATAGAGTCCTACATGTAAATATCCTTCATGTCCACTCACGCTAAACTTGTGGGTAATAGACTTTCGTTCGTCAGGAAGGCGCTTGCGTATAGACTTATAGATAACCCGGGGGGGCACGAGGTTGGGCTCTGCCGGTAGTCCATCTCCCGAAGCAGTATCCTTTGTGTTGCCTCCTTCGGACGTAGATAAAGGCTGACTGCGCTTGGAATTTTCTCTGTAAATTGCTAATGCTTTCAATCCGAGGCGCCAGCCCTCCACATACGCATCGCTGATCTCATCACGAGTCACATCCTCAGGCATATTCACGGTCTTGGAGATCGCACCAGATACAAAGGGTTGACAAGCAGCCATCATGCGAATATGTCCCATTGAACGTACACTACGGGTTCCCTTGAATGGCTTGAATGCACAATCAAATACGGGCAAATCTGCCTCATTCAAATCTGGTGCACCCTCGATCGTGTCATTCTCATTGATATAATCAAGGATCCTCTCAATCTGATCCTCATCGTATCCCAGCCTGGTGAGCGCCTCCGGTACTGTGCGATTGACAATTTTGAGCATACCGTCCCCTTTCCCTGCCAATAATTTATATTTCACTAGTGCAATATCTGGTTCAATCCCGGTTGTATCACAGTCCATCATGAATGCGATCGTTCCGGTGGGGGCAAGGACTGTCACCTGTGAATTACGATAGCCATATCGCTCGCCGAGCGTGACCATACGATCCAGGGACTCTTTGGCCGCAAGAAGTAGATCTTCGGGGCAACTATCGTCAATCTCGGTGGCAGCATTCTGATGCATTCGCATAACATTCAGCATGCTCTCACGGTTCTCTTCAAAACCGGCGAAGGGTCCAATTTTCGGATTCGCGGCAATCTCAGCACTCCGTGCATAAGCTTCGGCGTGCAGGATTGCCATCACTGCTCCAGCGACTGCACGTCCTTGATCACTATCATAGGGCAAGCCCATTGCCATCAGGAGCGCCCCTAAATTCGCAAAACCGAGTCCTAATGGACGGAAGAGATGACTATTTCTGGCAATGCTTTCGCTGGGGTATCCGGCATTATCTACAATAATTTCCATGGCGGTGATGAAAATCCTTGCCGCAGCCCTGAAGCGTTCAATATCAAAGGAGCCATCTTCAAGTTGGAACTTCCGAAGGTTCAGGCTTGCAAGATTACATGCGGAATTATCCAAAAACATATACTCAGAGCAAGGATTGCTTGAGTTGATCGGTCCGGTCGTACTACAGGTGTGCCATTTCTGAATGATATCTTCATACTGTACCCCGGGATCTCCGCAAATATAGGTTCCATCAGCAATCTGATCCAGAAGCATTTTGGCATCCAGCTGTCTAACGACTTCTCCCGTAGTAACTTCACGAAGTCCAAATGGGACGCCGGCTTCAACCGCCTGCATGAACTCATCGGTGACCCGCACCGACTGGTTCACATTCTGGAATGCCACGGATCCGTAAGCCGGGCCGTTGAATGACCCATCATAGCCCTGCTCAATGAGCGCCCAAGCTTTTTTCTCCTCTTCTTTTTTTGCTTCAATAAACTCCATCACATCTGGATGCCAGATCTTCAAGGTCTGCATGATCGCTGCCCGACGTGTCTTGCCTCCACTCTTAATGGTTCCCCCGGTTGCATCTTGAACCCGCATGAAGCTTACGGGGCCGCTAGGTGCCCCCCCCCCCGACAATTTTTCATGACTTGACCGGAGAGTTGACCAATCTGCTCCAACACCGGAACCGAACTTGAATAGCCGAGCACTCTCACCCATGAGTTGCCAAATATCATCAATGGAGTCCTCAACAGAGATGATAAAACAGGCGGAGCCCTGAGGATATTCATATGGATCGACATCCACGACCCCCTGTTTTTCTCTATCCCAGCCCCAGATCGTTCTTCCACCAGAGTCTATGATTCCATATCGACCGTGCAGACCGACATTGAACCATACGGGGGAGTTAAAAGCCCCATACTGGTTGACGCAAAGCCAAGTCAACTCATCATAAAATCGCTCTGCATCTTCTCGGGAAGCGAAATAATCTTGTTCATGTCCCCATTCTGTAATTGTATGCGTTACACGATAAATCAATTGACGCAGGGAATGCTCACGCCCTCCTTCGTCTGGCTCTAAATGTGTGTTCGCCTGATCGCCATAGAAATACTTTGAGGCGACCACGTTGGAGGCCAAAGCGCTCCAATTTTTCGGAAACTCTACATTCTTCTGATCAAATATAGCCTCGCCTTGCGGGTTTTTGATCACAGCATCCCGCTGCTCCCATTCAACTGAGTCAAGTGGATTTTCATGCTCGGCGGAAAAAACACGTTCAATCGTAAGTCCACTCTGAATCGTTTGATCAGGTGAGGACGTTGGAAATAGATCAGTTGGTGGAGTTTTCATCAAATAGTTAATTGAAAATTGGTATAGATAATGAGTAGGTTATTTTTAAGGGGCAAACTCCCCAGAATAGTTACAATAAATATATAAAAAAAATCCGATAATGACATTAAAATGATGTTCAGATAAATTCATCCAAAAATTCAAAAAATTTGTTTTTTGTAACTTAATCATTTATGATTTATATGAATAAACATATATTTTATGTTCCCAAGAACCTAAGTGCCATTATTCCAATACATTCTAACAGGATCTCACAAGATCCCACCAGAAATTCACGATCTATTGTTAGTAAAAACTTTATAGTCTCTATCAGAGTTTTCACGACGGGGTTATTCCTGATCTGCACCATGATTGTGCCACAGCGGAGTGCTCGTTCAGAATCTTGGATTAGTCCCAAGATAATTCCCACAGCTTCATTGGCTCTGATACTCACCCTATAATCTGCTTTTCCTCCTCGTAGTGGTGGAACCTGTCATATTGTTGAACAGGGACTCACATGAAGATTAAACATTGAAACATCCCTATTTCAAACAGAGCATCGTACTGGTTGCTCAAATTATTACAACCATAAATAACTCCACAGGAAAAATTATGGCTCTTCCCCAAGGACTAGGGATCGTGATGAAGATATTTGATCCAAGAGGGACGGGCAATCTACCGGATCACCACTTCAGATCCATGCGTGCACTGAGTCCGTACGAAGGTGGGGCCTCATTTGCCTCCATCGTGCGTGCGGTGGTCGCGACCGAGATTTGCAGTCCTTGTCTCATACGCAGGTTGTATCCAACCCGGTAGGCGCGCCCACTCGGATCCACTGTCATTCCCACGATGGATTGCCCAACACTTTTCTGGATCGGTGCCCCATACCCCAGTTCCATCTCTACGCGTTGATCCGTGCTTCCCATGCCCATGGAATGCAGCGGTGCTTCGCGCCATAGATTTCCCCCGTAGACATTCCCCCAGAGCGGACGTACTCGCATCGAGGGGCCAAGTCCGCCCGGCGTTCCATACTCAATGGATCCCATCAGTCCCCATTCGCGTAGTCCCTCGTCCGTATGCAGCACCAAAGTCCGACCCCCAACCTCCGCGCGCAATCGGCTCGCTGACCAGCGCATGCCTCCCCCGAGTTCCATGCCCAGCCCTGTCTCGGCATCGCCTCCATCCTGCCGAAGAGCAGTTTCCAGATAGGTCTCCATACCCGCTCCCAATCGCAGACTTCCTTCCACACCTGCCCGGACCCGTCGGACCCCCAGATCCGTTCCTGTCTCCATGTCCGCCGTCGCCCAGAAAGCATCCACTTCGTAGCCCAACCGTCCTGTGGTGCTCCCCGTCAGGGTGCCTGTCAGTCCGAGCGCCACCAGTGCTGCATCCAGTTCCGTTTCCAGGGTTTCCAGTTCAGACTCTCCTCGTCCCAATCCCAAGAGCATCCATGCACGCATGCCCGCTCCCGTTTGATAACTGACATACGGATAGAACCCCGTCAATCGTGAGGATGCCGTGCCAGAGCGGGTTGATGTCTCATACGTGCCTTGATCCCAGCTTTGTGCGGCGACGAGTCCTGCCATCCATCCCTGACGCCATGCATAGTCAGCGCCCAGGAGCATGGTCGTGACATCTGAACGCAACGAGAGCGCTCCATCTTGTCCACGCATACGCGAATAGGCAGCCTGCCCCCAGACGCTCCATCCTCCCTGTGTAAATTCGGCCCCACACCCGCGAAAGATTTCGCCGAGCGACCAACGCTCTCTCCCATCACGCAGCCATGTCAGATCCGGGATCTGGCACTGTGCCATCCCCTCCATCCGCCGGGACAATGCATCCACAAGTTGGGAGGCCCAGATCCGAAGCACGCGGGCCACATACGCATTCTGGATGCTCTCCTCGCTCTCCTCTTCCATTACCACTTCCGTGCGGGCCTCCTGTACCTCTGCATTCACGGCTGAGAGCACGACCAGTGCAAACGTCTTTGCCTCCCAGATGCGCTCCCCCGCGAGTAGCTTCACTTCAATCGTCTTGGAGACCTCGCCCGGTGCAAAGGTCACCTGATCGGCGATGGGTTCATAATCCTCTCCCGCCAGCGCTGTCCCGTCTTCGGTGGCATAGCTGACCAGCACGGGCAGAGTGGAGGGGTTGGACAGGTTCATTTCAAAGATGGCTTCGCTTCGCGAGACCGTGACGCTTTGGACCAAGACATTGGAGCCCCCGTCATTGTCCACAATCGTTCCGATCCCGATCCCTTTGCCAAGTGCTGCATGTCGTGCATTGGAAAGCGTTACTTGAAACGTCTCCTCGGGTTCTTCCTCGTCATCCTCCAGGATCTGGATACGGATCTTCCCGTTCGTGCTCCCCGGCTCAAAGATGACAATCCCCTTGGAAGAGACATAATCGGATCCCTCGGTTGCACTCCCATCCGACGAGGCAAACTCCACCATGACCGCTTGCAGGCTTGGCCGGCTCAGGCGGATCGGTAGCAGGAGTGCCCCCGCGTCCTCAGACGCGCTTTGATCCCCAATGCTCACCGTGAGTTCCTCCTCATTGTCCAGAATCGTGACCTGCCCGGTTACGTCTTCTATGCCCTCTCCCGATAGAACCACCCGAAACGTTTCGGTCGATTCGGGGATTTCATCGTCCAGGATCGGAACCCGGATCTCTCCACGTAATTCACCCGCCGGGACCGTGACAGTGCTCATGCCGGCGGTGTAGTCCTGCCCAGCTACCGCAGATCCATCCTCGGTCTTATAATTGAACGTCTGGGGACGACCGTACGGGCCGCTCAGGATTACCGGGAGGACGGCCTCCATGGCCGACTCGTCGACCGTCACCCCCTCCATGTGCACGGTGACGGGCTGTTCATTGTCCTCAATGGTGACGCGACGGGTGGACTCCCCCAGCCTCCCATGCATTGCATCCATGAGCACAATCCGAAACGTTTCATCCCCTTCAAAGAGTTCATCATCCATGATCTCAATCTCAATGGACTGCACCCTCTGTCCCGAAGAAAAACGCAGGGGGCTTCGAGTCTGTACTTCATAATCCTGCGCGGGCTTGGCACTTTCTTCAGTGACTCGAAAGTCCACACTGACCGTCTGCTCGGGAAGCGGACCCGTTAAGGAGACCTCAACGCGGACCATCCCGTCCCCTTCTCCAACGGGACCCACAGGCGTGATGTTGACCACCGGCAGCCCGTCATCATCCTGAATCGTACCTCTTACCTGAGCGCTTTCCAATACCGCATACTCGGGCTCGGACAGTTGCAGGAAAAAGTGCTTGTCCATTTCCTCTTGATCATCATCCGGCACCAGAGGTACGCGGATCTCACGGCTCGGCTGGTTGGGCATAAATTCCAGCTCCCCACTTTGGGACACATAATCTACGCCCGCAATCGCGGTCCCGTCCAGCGTCTCATACCGGACCTGTACCCTCTGCGCAGGGTTCGGAGGGTCCAGCATCACCGTGAAGATCATCTCTGGATCGCTCTCCTGCGCCGAAGCATCTTCCACACGTAAACGGTACACATCATCCTCCTCAATGGTCACCGTTGCATGATCTCGTTCCAGTACGGCACCCGTAGGATCCGAGAGTTGGATCCGGAACGTTTCGTCTTCCTCCGATAAGTCATCGTTCGTAATCGGAATCGCAATGAATGCCTCCTCGCTCCCCTCCAAGATCATCAGGACCTCCTCCACGCCTATATAATCCGCTCCCTCCGTGGCACTCCCGTCCGCCGTTTGGTAGTGCACCGTTAGATCGGCCGGGGCCGCCGGAGTCACCGTGATTCGGACCCGGGCCATCCCGACCCCCTCCATGACCGTCGTATCCTGAATCGCCAGAATAATCTCATCATCGTCATCCTTGATGGTGAGGGAGGTCTCGACCGTTCCGAGTGCTTCATTTGTACCGATAAGGAGGATCGTTTCATCGGGCTCGTACAGCGCATCCTCCCTTAGCGTCAACGCAAACATTTCTTCGCCAGTGATCTCACCCGGGGCAACCCTCACGTCAATGGATGGTGGCACAGCTGTATAGTCCTCTCCCGCCACAGCCGAGCCATCCGCTACGGTGATCCCCACAATGGTTTCGGTAGCGCGCGGAGCGTTGAGCTCTACGGTCACCGTGACGGGCTGAGGTTCATCGCCTTCATTCACCACAGAAGGATCCACCTCAAGCGTGAACTCCGTCGGCCCTTCATCATCGGTGATCGTTAGCACTTTATCTTCTGGATCCTTTACCCCCAATGGATTGGACGCTTGGCCGCTCACCGTCACCCTCTTGGGCTCCGACGAGAAGACCGTATTATCCACCGCCGTGATCGTGACCGCCCCCGCACTCTCCACCTCGCCCGCCTACAATCGCAAGTGTAGCGTGCTCCCACTCAGCGTATAGTCCGACTCCCGCGCCGGGGAGATGGCCGCGGCAGAGATCGTCACCACCGTCACTTCGCTTGATGCCATATTCAGGCGCGCCCTCACGCTTGAAGATTCCTCATTCTCCCGAATACTTTCAGGATCCAGCACTAGCGTCACCTCCGGTATGTCATTTGTATCCGTGATCGTGAGCAGGGCTGGCACTGCGGCGCCCAAACTGCTCCGCCCCGTCACTTGCACCGTTTCCTCTGGCTCATGAACCTCATCGTTCTTTGGCATAAACGTAAACGTACCCGTCCCTTCGGAGGCATTGGCCGGAATCCTGAGCGCAAAGGACTCTACGGCTTCATAGTCGTCTCCCGCGGTGGCGGTTTCCGCGTCTACCATAATCGTCACCTCCGTGGGCGTGCTCCGCTGCGCACCCTCCAGGGTTGCCGTCACCGTGATCGGTACGCTTTCTGCATCTTCATCAACCTCGGCAGGATCCACCGCAAGCGTGATGCCCGTCGCTTCGTCGTCATCCGTGATCGTGAGCGTCTGATCCGCAGGCCCCGTGACACCATTCTTATTCGCTGCCGTTCCGCTTACGGTGACCCTCTTGTCCGGCGCATCAATGGCATTATCCGCGGTGGTGATCGTGACCGCTCCCGTACTG
The DNA here is from genome assembly GCA_965209015.1 of Rhodothermales bacterium. Lineage (GTDB taxonomy): Bacteria > Bacteroidota > Rhodothermia > Rhodothermales > Bin80 > Bin80. The sequence continues at coordinate 3,064,272 of OZ242367.1, forward strand.
GTAAACTCCCCCGCCGCAATGGTGAGCATACGGGCAGGACTCAACGCGTAGTCTTCCTCCGTAACGGGCAGATCATGGCTTGCCGAGACCGTGATGACCGTTGCCTCGCTGGACTTGCCTGTCAAACGAGCGGAGATCCTTGACTCACCGCCTTCTTCAATGACGCTCGGATCCAGTTCCAGGATCACCTCCGGCGTCAGATCGGAATCAAAGAGCGTGAGCGTGCCCGGCGCCACCGCCACCAGCGGACTGGATCCCGTCACATGGATCGTCTCCTCGGCCTCATGCAGATCATCGGGGAGCGGTGTAAATTCAAAGCGCGCCGTCCCGTTCGTCGCATGTGCAAGAATCGTGAGGGAAAAGGGATCCACCGGGGCAAAGTCAACCCCCAAGATCGCCGTGCCGGACTCCAGCGCAATCGTCACCTGCGTGTCTTCGCTTCGCGCCACCTCCCAGGTTGCCGTCACCGTGATCTGTGTGGTGCCACCGTCTTCACTCACATTGGAGGAAGGCGTCACCGCAAGCTGGATCCCTGACGGCTCGTCATCATCTATGATCGTGAGCGTCCGCTCCGAAGGGCCCGTAACGCTCAAATCATTCATTGCGCTGCCCCTTAGGGTAACCCTCTTGTCCGGCGCATCAATGGTATTGTCTACGGCCGTGATCGTCACCCCTCCCTCACTCGCAGTCGCAAGTGCTGGAATCGTCAGGATATGATCCACGATCGGCAGATAATCCTCATCCGTTGCGGGAAAGATAGGATCGGCTGAGAGTATGATCTCGGTCGGTTCACTGGAGAGAGCGCTCAGACTTGCCGTGACCCTCGTGCTCCCGCCATTTTCTGAAATAGATGTCGGAGACAGATTCAGCATCACCTGGGGCGGGGGCGTCGCATCCAGAATTGTGAGAACCTTTTGATCATTCCCCGCGGTGCTGGACACGGTAATCAAAACCGTCTCCGGAGACTCGTCCACAGTATCGGGTATTGGCATGAATAGAAAGGTAGCGGTTTGCATTCGGGCATTTGCAGCAATCGTAAAGGTCTGCTCCTCCACCGCACCAAAATCTACGCCCGATACTGCCGTACCATCTCCCACCGTAAGGGTCACCAGCGTGGGTGTACTCCCCTCAATATCCAATTCAGCCCTCACCATGATCGGTACCTCCCCGTCCTCTTCCCCCACTTCGGTACGTAAAAGTGTAAGCGTGAGATCCGAGGGCATGTCGTCATCCATGATCGTGAGCGTCACATCCGCAGGATCCATCACCGGTGGTTGTTTTTCTGTCGCACGACCTCGAACCTGCACCGTCTTATCCGGCGTATCCACCAGATTGTCCACGGCCGTGATCGTGACCGTTCCCGTACTCTCGATCTGTCCTGCTGGAATCGTGAGCATGCTGCCCGCCAGCTCGTAATCCGCCGGAATGGCAGGGGCATTTGGCATCACCGAGACCGTAATGGTCGTCGGCGTGCTGGACGCGGCATCCAGACGTGCCGTCACGGTCGTACTCCCGCCATTTTCTTCAATCGTTGGTTGGGCTAATACCAGCGTCACCTGGGGCATGTCGGTCGCATCCAGAATCGTAAGTTCCGCGGGGGCCACCGCGAGACCATCCACCGGCGTGGTTCCTATGACCTGAACCGTCTCATCCGGCTCATCCACATTGTCACCATTCGGCATGAACATCAACGTCTCCGAAGCCTCGGACTCTCCCCCTGAAATCGTGATCGTAAACGCGAAGACGGCAGTAAAATCGTCTCCCACATTTGCCGTCCCATCTGCGAGCGAAACATTCACTTCCGTGTCCTCACCGCGCAAAACATCCAGCCTCGCCGTGACCATGATGGGTACGCTTCCTGCGTCTTCGCTCACCTCCTCAGGAGAAATCGTAAGCGTGATCTCGGTTGCATTATCATCATCCTCAATGGTGAGCTCCCTTGGTGCGGGGTTGACCACGTTTTCCAGACTTGTTGCCTCCCCACTTACCCGCAACGTCTTGTCCGGCGCATCCACCTCATTGTCTACCGCCGTGATCGTCACCGCTCCGGTGCTGGAGGTCTCCCCTGCAGGAATCGTGAGGGTGGTAGTGGGGAGTGGTTCGTGATCGTCCTCTGTGGCAGGCGAAACAGGCGTTACAGAGACTTCGACGGTGGTTTCGGCGGTGGAGGCGGGACTCAAAGTTGCCGTCACCAGCGCGCGGCCGCCGTTTTCCGATATCCTCTCTTCGTCCAACTCCAGCGAGACCACCGAAGGAGGTGCTACATCAATGATCGTGAGCGTGGCTTCCTCATTAATTTGAATCGGACTCGCCGGGATAAGCAGAACCGTCTCATCTCCCTCGTTTACATCATTATCCTGAATTGGAACAAAGGGAAACCGCTGAGGGAATGAAGCAGTCTCATTTGCCAAAATGGTCATAAATAACGGGGCCATGGATTCAAAATCTACGCCCGAAGCAGCGGTCCCGGATTCCACCGAAACTCTTACCTCGGTGTTGGTGCTCTGCGCTGCATTCAGCATCGCCGTCACCGTCACCCCTGTAGTTCCTGCATCTTCGCGCACCTCATCGGGATCCACCAACAGCGTGATCGAGGGCACAGGTTCGTCTTCTGTAATCGTCAAGTTCACGTTGTCTGGTTGAAGGATCCCATTCGTATTCACCGCTGTCCCGCCAACCCGTAAGGTCTTGTTGCCCGTGTAGGTATCATTGTCCACCGCCGTGATGGTGACCTCCCCCGTGCTCTCCGTCTCCCCCGCCGCAATCGTGAGCATGACGTTGGTACTCAACGTGTAGTCACCCTCCGTTGCGGGCGAATCTGGTGTGACCGTTACCGTGATCGTCGTCTCCTCAGTGGAGGCAACGTCCACACTCGCCGTGACCATTGTGCTCCCGCCCACTTCCGAAATCGTTTTCTCAGATAACGCCAGCGTTACCAACGGAATCGCACAAGCACTTACATTTATCGGATCACCACGAGCAGCCGTAATTATGATCTTCCCCCGATCTATCAGATCAAGGATCTTTTGAGGTAGACAATTAATGGGATTCTGATTAAGATTGACTTCCAGTACTCCTGTAATGCCATCAAAAAGATCTGCAGGCAATCGGGTGAGGTCATTAAACTGAAGATCCAGAAATTCCAGCTTAGGAAGATCCGCTAAAAAATCGTCAGGTAATCTGCTGAAAAAATTAAAGGCCAAGTTCATGTTTTTTAGTTTGGTGAGACTGGCAAAAAGATTCGCAGGTAAGCTGCCGACCCCATTCGAGCCCAGGATCAGCGTTTCCAGGCTGGATAGACTGGAAAAGAGATCTGGAGAAACTGAGCTTCTAACATTCGCATTCCATAAGTCCAGTCTTTTCAGGCTGGCGAGGCCGTTAAACAGGTTTGAGGGTAAAGCTAAGTTTCGATTCTGGCTTAGCTCCAAGTTTTCCAGACTGGTGAGAGGGGCAAAGATAGTCTCAGGCAGGGTGCGAAGAGCACCATTGTCCATCGCCAATATTTTCAAGTTGGAAAGACCGGCAAAAAGATTCGCAGGTATAGACTCGGAGGGTAGATCCATATTGCCCAAATCCAATTTATGCAAGTTGGTGAGACCGGCAAAGTCGCCCTCTTGTAGAGCTCTGAGATCCCCAATCCTAAAGTTCAACTCCGTGATGGCTGATAATTGGTCAGCCGTGACGGTTGCACAGTTGCTTTGATTCGGAATATTTCGAAGAATTCTATCTCTTACGTCCTGAGATCGACCGCAAATATCTACCGTTTGCGCCGCCACATCCAGCACAAAGAACGTCAGAATGAAACTCGCTACAAATCCCAGACGTGAAAGAGAACATCTTGGCATGATTCAAATAGATATCTAAAGTCTTTGAGATAGGGCTAGCTTCACTGGATAAGCTATTAATCAAGGGAATATATGATTAATTCTTCTCACAGTAGGTAGGATAGATTCTGGATTCGAGATTATCAGGCTTCGCCAAGTCTAAGGATAGATCCTCTGGGGATCGCCAAGACTCGTTGGGTTTCAGGATCCATTGCTCTCAAACATGGACAAACGTCACTTTGCCCCGACTCATCATACGGCTATCCTTCCATTCCCTTTGCTATAAGGGGAGATTATATATTATTAGGTTGCAATAGCTGAGTATGAGTTCTCTATCCTGTAGCACCGGACGAACAACCAGAAACGAGGTAAACTACTCTCTGTATACATCATAGTTGAACCGAGGCAATAATTTCTCATAATCTCTTGAATCATGCTCCTATTTTGTACTTCATAAATGCAGGAAACTAGCTCCTGTCGGCGGAAATATAAATTTCTAGTTCTTCATTTTATGAGATGTCGGAGACTCTATTTCTCCGGTCTGAACACACAAATATAGGATTTTATGAGGTTTCTGTCCCTCGTTCCTCCGTCCTTAGATGATGGGAGTTCTTGCATCTCGTGAGACAGATATAGGCTATGGAAAGACTCATCCATCCAACATAAATTCAGTCACTGGAATCAGAGCATTCAAAGACCAAGCTTTCAAACATTTCCCAAATCTGGAATTTTTGTAATAGATTCGGTCGTCCAGAATCTTGTACCACTATTCCAAAACGTTTTATAAGGAACTGTACGAAAAATATTAGAAACTTACCACCTGTTGTTGATACAAAGCGAACATCAGACCCTGGGCTTGAGTTTAAGTTACTTTAAATGAGAATGTCTTCTTAATGGTTGACTTTGACGAACGAAGCGCATATCCGAAACCCTTAGATTTTGAAGTGATGCGCCCAGAATATGAAGAAGCAGAGGACGGTTCAGTAATTGCCACGATTACCCTGACTCCGTTTGTAGTTACCGGCTCAAGTGTGACTGAACCTAGTGCACGCCGGGCCGCAATTCATGAAGCACACAAAACATACAAAACTTATCACCCCAATTACGAGGTTCCCAGTCCGTTCCCTGATGAGTTTAGGGATCAGGAAGGGATCCTCTGGAAACGAATGAGTCCTATGGCGCGCACGATGCTTGGGGATTACTCCTTCACAGATTCAGACGGTGAAGAAGACTATGCCAATATTGAGCAAATGCTCATCTGGGATGTTCGTCCTACTACATCAAGCGAGTAACTTCGCTTTCAGATCTGACAAGTGATCCAATGCTGTATGGTGGTCATCTGGAAGATCGCCCGTCATGATTTCCTGTTTCAATGCGTGTGCTATGTGACGCTCGTTGGCACGCATGGGTAAAATGACCGCCTCATACAGTTTAGCTCGGCGTAACGCATCATCCTTTATTTGCAGCATTAGCTCAAATGCTGCGGAATGTTCATTCGGAATCTTGCCATCTAAGATTGCTTCTCGAACGGCATCCTTGATAATTCCCACGGCTACACCCGCTTGGATACCCACCACCTCCATAATTTCTTTTCCGCCAAGCGGTGGTTGAAAATTGCGTAAATGATCTTTGGCTTCAACCTCTTCAAATTTCCTGTCCACCAAATCAAACGCCCGTAAGTAACGCCGCACGCGATTTGGATTGCGAGAGGTTATATCTGCCCGGACCAAAATCATCAGATCATCAAGATCTTCTCCTGCATCAAAAAGGAGCCTTCGAACCGCGGAGTCGGTGACTTCATCATCAACAAGTGCAACCGGACGATGGTGTAGGGCAACTAGCTTCCTGACATATGCCATCCGGTCATCCGTTGGTAGCCTGAGCTTCCTGAAGAGTTTGGGGATCATTCTGGCCCCACGATCTTCGTGGCCATGAAACGTCCAACCAATTCCTGAAATAAACCGTTTGGATCGTGGCTTCCCAATGTCATGCACCAGTGCAGCCCAACGCAACCAGTAACGATCGGGGGGAGCCGTTTCGACAACATTATCCACCACCTGCAATGTATGATAAAAGTTGTCTTTGTGACGCTGGCCTGCCACGGTCTCAACTCCTTTCAGCGCAATAAGCTCTGGAAAAAACTCACGTAGAAGAGCACTTTCTTCCAGAATCCTTAATCCCTTAGATGGCGCCGAGCAGTCCATAATTTTGTGCAATTCATCGGTGATTCGTTCCTGACTGACGATCTCGAGACGCTGTGCCTCCTTTTGCATGGCCTTCCGTGTCTTGGCATCAATTTGAAAATTCAATTGAACTGCAAATCTAGCTGCTCGAATCATCCGTAATGGATCATCTGCAAATGTGCTCTCTGGCGACCTTGGGGTCTGTAGTATTCCTGCATTCAGATCAATCAGACCTCCAAATGGATCAAGAAGTTCTCCAAATGGACGTTCACCTGCAAGGCTGAGCGCCAGCGTGTTGACAGTAAAATCCCTGCGAAGCAAATCATCATGGAGAGAGCCATCTTCTACGATAGGCTTGCGTGAATTTTTTCGGTAGCTTTCACGTCGTGCGGCCACAAATTCAAGAACCGCATCTTGCAACTGAACCGCTGCTGTACCAAAATTTGGGTACACATGTGCAAGAGTGCCTCCTAGTCGGACACCTACAGCCTGAGCTAGTTGAATACCTGCACCCTGTCCCAAAACTACAAAGTCTATGTCCGTCGTAGTCTGCCCCAAGATGGCATCCCGAACAAATCCACCGACAGCGTACACCTCTAAGTTTAGGTGCTGAGCTTCTTCTGCGACCACTTCTAGCAACTTATACTGAGGCAGAGTACGCAGTAATTCTTGCAAATTATTCATCAAAACGAATTCCCGCAATTCCAATTTCTGGGCATATTCAGTTAAACGTTCTTATCAACCAATCAATCCGTAACAGGTCTATCCTCCTTAGTAATGGATCGTAATATCTCAGAACAGTGAAAATCTCTGATTCTTCTACAAGATAACCTGACGAGGATTCAACTGCTCACATCCATATCTATTGCCATACCGGTATCAAACAACCGTTTGAATCGCTAACCTTATCCGATGGTTATCTCAGCACCACGGAGAATACGGAGCTACCTTCCCACTATCTTACTTTAACCAGTATACCCATCCGTCAAGTCCGATCAACTACCTCCATTGAGATGGCATACGACTGCGACTTAATTGTGATCGGAGGTAGTGCAGGAGATCTGACTGCTACGGGAATTGGTACATTGGCCGGCGCGAAAACTACCCTGATTGAGAAACATCGGATCGGTGGGAATTGCACTTGGATTGGCTGTATTCCCAGCAAACCTCTTCTGCATGCTGCGAATGCCACTCACGCCTTGGACATTTCTGGGATCAATGTTTGTGGCCTATTATTTCTTGGTCACTAGGGGCGATTCTTGACGGCTGGACGCACTCAGGTACGCTGTAAAACAAAATGAGCAGAGATCCCAGATCGGATTCTCATGGCATCTGCCACCTTTGCAAATCCAATCATCCAGATCAATCTACTCTACTTCGTATTGAGCGATTGTAGTTCCTTGTAAAAATTGTTTGCTGGCATCTCCCCCGATGATTTCTCCGCTTCAGCTCAGTACACAAACATCAACCTCCCTCGCCGAATTCACTCATATGGAAGAGATACGGTATGGTTAATCCGAACAGAAATAGTATCCTAAAAACACCTGAACTTTCCCCCGCAAAAACTATTGACGAAGGAAAATTTTAATTACTTTGCTAGTTCTTTTTTAACTATGACATCTAACTCTGAGAACGTCATTAGTCCAGAGTACATTGCACCGTTTACAAATATTGTTGGAATACTACCTATATCCAACTTGCCTGCAAGTACAGTGTCGGCATTAACTTTCTGCTGTACTTTTCCGTCAGTCATACATTCTTGAAAAGAATTCAAGTCTGATATTTGAGCCGCTTTTGCTATGGCAATTCTATCAATTGTGCCATTGGATAGTGCGTCCAGATTTTGAAACAAAAGATTTTGATATGTTTCAAATTTAGATTGGTGGGCAGCGCATTCTGCAGCCATTGCCGACAAGTAAGCTCCAGTATGGTAGTTCAAAGGAAAATTTCGGTAGACTATGGCGACTTGAGCGGAGTATTTTGTACGAATCGAATCCAATACTGGATGAAAGCGCTGGCAGAAGATACACTCGTAGTCAAGAAACTCAACGATCCTAACAGGGGCCGATTCAGGACCTATGGCCGTCTCATATTCTGAGACTATCCGCCACAGTGAATCCGGCAGTACTCGATCGGGATGCTGAGTGTGTAACTGACTAGGCTGAAACTCACGCCGGACGACGAGAAGGGTCACCAAGACTGCACAACATACCAGAATTATAGATAAAGTGGACTTGATGAATTGCATCAATCCTCACAGGCAATGCTTTTCAAATACTCTTTACTCAAATGAATATGCAATCAGGATCATGTTATCCTCCACGCCATAGGCTCTCCCATTTTTTACAGAAAACAAGCGAACATTTGAGGGTAACATAAAACGATTTGTGCTATTGCTGTCTTTATCTATAATCAACCATTCTGTTTGGTTCTACCGCGAATATTGTGGATGGAGTACAGTGCTAAGAGTGATCATGGTCAAAAATGTTGTATATCAATTTTCGTGCATCCGTTATGGTGAGCTTCGGCACATGTCAAGCCACCTGCTAAATAGAATAGCCTTGAACAACCCAGAATAGCCACTGAGTATATTGGCAGGTGAATAGGCCGGGCATAACGTGATCTAATGGCTACTTACCTGCGATCACGAGAGGTTTAGTAAACGTATAGGGTTCCTTGGATCCAGTAACTTGTAATCGTAGGACGTACACGCCGGGGGCTAAGTCAGGTACTAGTTTCATCTCATGGCTTCCTGCCCCGTAAGATGTATCCTCTGTCTGATAGACCTGACGTCCCAACACGTCATAAAGTATCGCGGATGCCAATACCGCTTCAGGAGTGGAAAAAGAAACGTTCACCACATCCGTGAATGGATTCGGATAGGTGGCAACCAGTACCGGTTCGATGAATGTCTGATCTCCTTCTACACTGCTTTCGGTTACTTTGCGGAATGTCACCCGGTTAAGATTTACCCCCTGATCTTCAAATGTTACTCGAAAAATACGTTCACTCCCGGCTTGAAGTTCGGATGTACGGGCTACTCTGGTTACCCATTCTTGCCACCCTCCGGTATTGCCGACTTGCACCTCTGCAATCCGCTCACCATCCAGATAAAAGGTGATATCTGATCCACTCCGATTTCCCCCGGTATTACTTGCGCCACGGACATCAATTTCGTAAAACCCATCCTCCAGAATATCCACAGTATACTCCAGCCATTCCATTCGTTCAGTCCAGGCAACATTGTATTCAAACCCCTCTGGATCCGAAGAAACCTCAATATCTACGCCGTCATTTCGATAGCTTCGGCCATTGTTTCCACCTCCAGGATCTCCAGACGTTGCCCAATAATCTGTATCCTCATAGGCGACTCCCTGATTCCCTAAATCATAGTCAACTGCATTGATGATACCGGGGAGTTGATGCTGTTTGAATGGCTTTTGTACCGTTCCAAACTCGGGATCAAAGATTGCTGCCAGAAGCCCTTGATTGACTCGAGCGGAATCAAGCTCCAGATTCTGCGCCATAGCCATGAGCGCCTCAAAAGCATCATCTACCGAGGGCTTTGCCCCATCTCCTCGCCAGTAACTGAGAACTTCTTCGTAGCCTGGTGCGAACGGGGCACTGAGTGGACTAGTGGTCGTCTCAATTTTCTTGTGCGTCCACCAATTGATGCCAATTTCATGCTGCTCGGCAAGCTTGGTGACGGCATAAATCCAGGCATTGGAGTTTTCGCCTGTCTCACCTAAATACAAAGGGATCTCATCTTCATCTCTCAGATTGAGCAGGTACTGGATCGTCTCTTGATCTGGGCCCTTCCAATAATGATGAAACGTGTATACAATATTGTCCCGATTTTTGGAAATTTCTCTGAGGTCGTCATCAAACGATGTCGCCCGCCGGTTTCCCTCGAGGAAGAAAAGATGGTTTGGGGAGATGGGCTGCACTTCATTAATGATTTGGGTGTAGAGCTCTGCTAAATCTGACGTCATCTCATTTGGAACCGTGGGCTCATTGATCAGATCATATCCGATAATGATCGGATCATCGGCGTAGCGTCGACTGATTTCGCGCCAGATCTTGATGGTTGGTGGCCAGTACTTATCTGGTTCGGTCCAGAGCCTCGCCTCTCCATCACTATCTGAAATACCCCTCTCATTTTGACTTCCTGGTACGGCATGCATATCAAGAATGACCGAAAGGTTATGCTTTCGACACCAGTCCAGAAATGTATCCAGTAATTCAAACCCATCTTCATTCCATGTTTCTTGATCAAGATCATAGAACAACTGATAATGGAATGGAAGTCGAACATGATCAAAGCCCCATTCCTTAATGGCAGCAAGATCCTTCTCTTGCACATATTTCTCTGTGTACAATGCAAAAAAATCTTCCGTATTCGCCTCGCCGATGAGTTCAATCATCTGATTGCGAATTCCAGTGGGACCGTCTGTAATGCCCTCTTCTAGTATAGGGATATGAAGCATGTATCCCTCTGGCAGCAGCCATCCCCCAAGGCCCATTCCCTTGGGAACAACAGCTTGTCCGCTTGAATCCAAAATCCTCGTTCCGTCAATACGGAAGTATCCTTCGTTGGGAATTGCAACTTCTTTCAACTCAAACCGAAACGTCCCGACGGGCTTGACCGCACCATCCACCAGAAATGGAGACTCCTGAATACGCCGAATCTCCTCTCGGGGATTGGTCGCTTGATTCGGTGACCGATAGTCGGGACCACTATCGGTGCCTGCATCGTAGACAAACAGATCCACCTCAACCGCCTCCATCCAGTTCCCATCATCATCCAGAAGGTTCAACCCGGACACGCCAACAAACCAATCCGGGCTTGGAGCAAGCATGGAGGTTACCGTCACAAGATTCCAGGGTGGACGAATGTCAAAGATTGTTTTTGTTGAAGTAGGTGGGGCACCTAAACCTCTACCTTCAATCAGGGCATCTGCATTGGAAGCACTCTTCGCTGCGTTGATTTCGCTTCTAAGCGTACCCCTGCTACCGAGTTCGGCCATTTGCTTGATTCCATTACTTGCGGTTGATCCAGTTCGCCAAAACTGCACCGAACTATTATGCGTCCCTCCGATCAGGGGCGAAAAATGAGGATTTGAAGGGTAACCATCTGGATGGCTATTCGCCGTCCATGTTGAAGTGAACGTGAGTTCATAGGTAGCTGTGCCTTGCGCCATCACGGAGGACAAGAACAGAAAACTACCAATAATGCAACAATAAATATACTTACGAATCATTAGCATTAGTCCCATACCTATATTTCATTTATACCTTGTCGGCGAATCAACTACAAATCAGGTTCTACCCAATTATCCGGTATTTATTTCAAACCCAATTGCAATATAACTGTTTTCATGGATAGATCTGCAAGTAATGTGCCAAAGTCGTGAAAGATTCACCTTTTGCTCTGAATCTCCAAAGGAAACCTCTGTGGATCCGATTTTTTTGGAAAGCTGTATTGGACTCAAGAGGTTCAGTGCTACCTTGACATCATATGGGGAGTAAAGGGGAGGGATACACGATTCCCTCTAAATCCGCCAGAACTCGGACTTTCATCTGTGGCGATCATGCGGGCAATTCGACACATCCTTGGCCCCAAAATTCATCAAAATGAACTCTGTCAATCGCTTTCCAATGGAAATTGGACTGTGTCAAAATGAAATTCCAATATGATTCTTGAGATCCCATGCAATCTGACTCAGTGTAGGTGTGTCAGAGCGCCATGCTCCCACCAACAACTTCGGGGAATCATGCCCATTCAGGCAACTCCATAATCAACGAGATTCTTGGTGTCCTGATGAGTCAGTATAGTGGCCAGAACTACCTCGTTGGATCATCATTATTGATGACCTTGAACGTTGCTTATCCTGAGAGTTTCCCTTGAAAAACTTTCAGTAAGGCACGGCGAAGATGCAGGATGATAAAGTCTCGAGATTCAAGGGGGCACCGATTTGGACTACGGTGCACTCTCCGAGGGAGAATCAATCCAATCAGGAATCGGCGTGATCGTTTCTTCTGGTTGCGGACCTGGATCAGACCATCCCATCTCCGTGACCGTCATTAGCGGTTTAAGTGTCATGTCATTTTCAACTAGAATCTGGCAGGCGAGGCGCACTTGACCAAATAGTTTGCCACTAATCAATTTGTCATATTCCGCCCGAGAGATTACCTTAGGCTCTCCCTCAATAAATTCAACTCGACAGGTGGTGCAGCGCGCATAGCCTCCACAACGGTGTCCAATATCAATTCCGTGTGCCTCTACCGCATTGACAAGTCGCTCCCCTTGTTCCGTTTCAAATGTCCCATGACCTGGGATGGTTATCTTTGGCATGATCTTGTGATTAGTTACGTATTTTTCGTAAATATACTGCCAAATTTTAACAAGTCCCGAGAATGTCCTTACGAATAGTCACTTATGTCCTCATTTTTCTCATCTTAACACTTAGTGCTTGCCAGTCAGCCAGAGAGGCGACGCGGATCAAGTCATTTGACCCGATTACTGCTCCACCTTCCGTTCAATCCTCCATCTTGACCGTAGATTCTCCAACGGTGGTTTTTCCTAATGCCCTTGCTCGTATTGATTCGCTAATTATTGAGCGTATCCATGCACAAGCTTTTCCCGGTGCTGTCGTTTCAGTGGGTATGGGTTCCGAGATCATTAAGATGACTGGGTACGGTGGGTTTACTTACCGCTCTCAGCGTCGCATGTTACCCGAGTCTCTCTTTGATTTAGCCTCTCTGACAAAAGTGGTGGCGACCACAACCGCATCCATGCTTCTCTATGAAAGGGGGCAACTGGATATTGAACTACCTGTCTCAAATTACTTAGAAGCCTTCAATATCCCAGAGAGACAGCGAATCACCGTACGTCATCTCTTGACACACACCAGTGGATTACCCGCCTTTCAGCCATTCCATCTGGATGGTATTACATCACGTGAAGTTGTTCTAGATTCAATCCTCTCAATCTCCCTTTTTTCAGAGCCAGGTGAGGAATATTTGTACAGTGACTTTGGGATGATTTCTCTCGCACTTGTGATTGAAGCGATCACGGGCAAACCGTTTGATGAGTGGTGTACCAACAATATCTTTGCTCCATTGGGGATGAACTCTACCGGATTTCGAACTACTGGCGAACCAGACTCTACAGTTGTGCCGACTGAACTAGATGATTATTTCCGCAATCGGCTGATCCAAGGCGAGGTGCATGACGAAACTGCATGGACGTTAGGGGGCGTGGCAGGTCACGCGGGTATTTTCTCTACTGCATTGGATCTCTCCCGGTTTGCTCAGATGATGGCACAGCGCGGACGCTTGGATGAGTTAGAATTTCTTCGCCCCCAAACAATTGACCTCTTTACCACTGTTGTAGACACTTCTCTAAGCACGAGAGCACTGGGGTGGGACACCCGAAATTTAAATGATGAACCATCCTCTGCTGGACAATTCTTTGGATCAAGAAGTTATGGTCATACCGGGTTCACTGGCACCTCACTATGGATTGACCCAGACTCAAAAGCATGGGTGATTCTACTATCTAACCGAGTTTATCCCAGTCGCGATGAATATGAGCGATTTATGGGACTTCGGGGAGCGATAGCTGATGCGGTCTATGAAGCCTTCTATTGGCCGGTACCCAATGAGCGTTAAGGGGGAACAATCAGCCCAGTAGAGCTTACCAGTTAGTTGTTTTCACTGTACTTCACTCCGTATGCCCACATACGATTATAAGCGAGAAGACGGAACGTTCTTTGAGTTGTACCAGCCAATCACCGCAGAACCTCTAACGAAATGTCCTACGACGGGGCAACCGGTACAACGTGTCATCAGTGGGGGCACCGGTTTCATCTTTAAGGGTAGTGGATTTTATCAGACCGACTACGTAGCCAAACCAACGGCGGACGAATCCTCAGAGACCAAGGCGGATGACAAGAAAACCGAGGGTGCTGCCGACAGTAAGCCAAAAGACGAAAAAAAGACGACTACCTCCAAAAAGGAGGAGTAACTTTACGGGCGTTGAACGGGTTCAGTTAATTGATTTTATGTGCGATCAACTGCTCTCGAAGATAGTGAACTTGTTTGAGGGAAAACGAGCGGCAGAAACTCAAAATAATATTCTCCGCCTCTGGGAGCGCATCGTGGGTTCAACTCAATCCAAGGGCTTCACCGAATCTTCAACCCAACCGCGGACTGGATAATCTGACCGAAAATATCGGATTGAAGGCTGGCTCCACCGATCAGCCCACCATCTACATCGTTCTGGGTTAGGAGTTCTTTTGCATTTCCAGGCTTCATACTCCCTCCATACAGGATATAAGCTCCTTCGGCAATTTCATCGCCAAACTGCTGCCGAATCAGTGAACGGATGAACGCATGCATTTCCTGAGCTTGTGCTGGCGACGCGGTTTCTCCGGTCCCAATTGCCCAGACCGGCTCATACGCAATCACGAAAGAGGAAGGAGACTGGATCCTCAATCCTTCAAGGGCAAACTTAACCTGTGTAGCCACGACTTCCCTCTCTTTACCGGCTTTGCGCTGATCCAACAACTCCCCTACGCAAATAATTGGAATGAGTGCGGCCTGGAGCGCCTGTTTCACCTTGCTACTCACTCCTGCATCGGTTTCTCCAAAATGCTGTCGACGCTCTGAATGACCAAGAATTACATAATGGCAACCCACGGAACGAAGCATCTGTGCTGAATTCTCGCCGGTATATGCCCCACTCTCCGCCCAGTGCATATTCTGTCCTCCCAGACGTACACGACTCCCCTCAAGTGCAGCGCCAACGACACTTAACAAAGGACTCGGGGGGCATACCGCAACTTTGACAAAACCCGAATCTTGGCTCTCCTGAGCAACTCCACGGGCCAACTCAATAGCAGAGTTAGCATCCATATTCATTTTCCAATTCCCAGCTATAAGCATTTGAATAGTCCTTGATTGAATGGTTACTATTGATCTAGAAGGGTAATCATATACTCGCGGAGTGCTGCCATGGAGCCACCGACGTATTTATCAACCAGATTTCCCTCTGGATCAATGAGGTAGCGAGTAGGAAGTACATTGATATTGTATGTCCGTGCGATGTCCTGCCCTCCATATACATGGCGCCCAGGAACGACTCGCTCTTCAAAGAATCCTTCATTGACCAAGGTATCGGGTTGCATGGAAATGGATACGATCTGGAGCGAATCAGATCCTACTGTCTCCAGAATATTATTCCGTCCAGACAACTCGCGCTGATATAAATCATCTTCGGGTTGATAGAATTCCAGGATCACATACCTTCCTTGTAATTCCTGTAACCTCAGCGAGTCTCCATTCACATCACGAACTGCAAAGGAGGGTGCCTTCATTCCAGGAAGAAGGTTTTGAATTTCATATGCGGCGCGTTCCGCCCAGAGGGCCCACTGCGTATCTTGAAACGTATCCTGTATGGACTGGGTGACCGCAAGGGCAGCATCATATTCCATACTGTCAATGTGGGCAATCACACGCTCAGATGCAATTTCTGCGCGTTGGACCTCCGTATCCGCACGCTGGGATAAATGCTCTAAGAGTGCTAATGCCGCCTCTTGTCCATTTCGGCGTGCTTCTGCCTGTCTCGCTGCCCGTGCTGCATCCCCAAAGCGTCCATTTGAACTGGCGAGTTCATCCATCCGAGCAATCACCAGAGAATCTTCCCATCCGGTTCCCATCATGATTGCCTCTGCTGCGGCTAATTCACCTCCCATAGTGTTCGGAAAAGTCTGCTGCAAGTCCCACAATATCATGGTGGTTTGCGAAATCCGATTGTATACCTGTTCTTCAGTATACTCCCCTGATTGGACTAACTCTACCAGTGACTGTTCGTGCTGTGTACGAGTATTCTGATAAGCCTGCAGGGATGCATTTTCTTGCGACCGGATACGCAAATTCCGTCCTCGGAGAGGGAATGCAGCCCTCAGGTAGGCAGAGTCACCCTGCGCAATCGCAATCTGTCCTGAGGCCTGGACTTGCCCCAGACGACTGATGATAAGATTGTAGACACCTCGCGCGGGAGCATGGACCTGCATAGAGAAGAAGCCCGAGCTATCGGTTACCGCATAGCCCAGCGTGTCGGGTTCACCACGAATCGTTCGGGCCACTAGAATCTCAAAATCACGATAATCTGTTGAGAGGTCAATGTCCGGCTGAATGCTCAGTGTACCCTCAAATGCACTCTGCACCAGTTCAGGACTTGGTTCGGACTGGGCGCATGCAAGTCCAGGTGCGATAAGTAGTATACCATAGAGAACAGCATACGTAACCCGGTTCCGAAATTTTCTCATGATCTACGGCGATCTAATTCTTCTTTCACAATGTTCTTTACAAGCTTTGGATCAGGTGCTCCATCAAACTGGCGCATGACCTGACCAATAAAAAATCCGATGATTGATTCTTTTCCACGCACATACAGCATAACTTGCTTCGGGTTTTCCTCAACGACTCGCTCCACTATGGGGGATATCAATCTATGATCAGAAATCTGAATTAGCTTTTTCTCCTCCGCAATGACCTTCGGCGGTCGATCATCTGTGATCATCTCCTCAAAGAGTGACTGCGCTGCACTGGAGTTGATCGTGGATGCTATACGTAGAGCAGCCAACTGAGCCAGACGCTCGGGTTGAATCGGAAACTCCTGCATATTGACATCTTTCTCCTTGCAGGTTCGAAGCACATCGCCCATGATAAAGTTTGAAAGTGCTTTGGCTTGAACGGTGATTGAACCCTCTGGTGCGGAGGATTGAAGTACGTCTAAAGCCTGTTCAAAATAATCAGAGACTAAACGCTCTTCGGTAAGAATTAGGGCATCATATCCGGGTAACTGGAGCCTCTGAATGTAATCTTGACAGCGCGCATCGGGAAGCTTCGGCATTTCCTCGCGAATCGCTGCTTTAGCGGCTTCCGTTACCACTACAGGGGGTAAATCAGGATCGGGAAAATAGCGATAATCGTGTGCTTCTTCTTTGGACCGCATCGGATGCGTCTCGCCGGATACATTGTCCCACAGGCGTGTTTCGTGGATTACATCTTTGCCTTGTTGAAGCAGAGCCGTCTGTCGCAGTACTTCATAGTCAATTGCCCGCTCCACATGGCGAAACGAATTCATGTTTTTGATTTCTGTCTTCGTGCCAAGGGCTTGAGTTCCTTTCGGGCGAACAGATACATTCGCATCACAGCGCAGAGATCCCTCTTCCATATTCCCATCGCTGATCTCCAGATACCGAACCAGTTGGCGAATCTTTTGCATGTACCGATTCGCTTCTGACCCTGACCGTAAATCAGGCTCCGAGACAATTTCCAAAAGTGGAACCCCACAGCGATTATAATCAAGTAGCGTAAAGAGAGGATCCTGATCATGTAGTGATTTACCAGCATCTTCCTCAATATGAATTCGAGTGATCCCGATTCGCCGTCCCGCCTCAATTTCAAGATGTCCGGCGACACAAATCGGATGTTCATATTGAGAGATCTGGTACCCTTTAGGAAGATCTGGATAGAAATAATGTTTACGAGCCAGAATACTTCGCTCTGCAATCTGGCAATCTGTTGCCAAACCCAGACGTACAGCAAACTCAATCACCTTGGCATTGAGAACTGGAAGTGTACCCGGTAGACCAAGACTCACTGGATCAACATGGCGATTTGGATCTGCCCCGAATTCAGCAGAATCAGGGCTGAACGCCTTGGAGTTCGTCAAGAGTTGACAATGAACTTCAAGACCAACTACAGTCTCATATTTGACGTCAGGGCTTGCAGTACCCATGCAACTATTGCAATGCTGTAAACGCGTCAAGGATCTCCTTGCCGTGAATTTTATTTTTTGGGCGCTTGAAGATCTTTACAATCTTCCCCGATTCGTCAACCAGAAAGGTAGTTCGCTTGACACCAAGGAATGTCTTACCATACATTTTCTTCTCTCCCCATGCGCCATATGCACGTAAGACCTCTCTCTCTGTATCTGCCAAGAGAAGGAATGGCAGGTCGTGCTTATCAGAAAATTTCTGATGGGAAGCTACACTATCCGGAGAGACCCCAATTACGGCAATGCCTGCTTCTTGAAATTCCTTCCAGTGATCTCGGATGCTACATGCTTCAATTGTGCACCCGGGCGTACCATCCTTAGGATAAAAATACAAAGCTACCTTTTGGCCTAAAAAATCTTTTAGGCGGAGAGTCTCTCCGGTGCCAGATACGCCGGTAAAATCGGGGGCTTGATCTCCAATCTGTAACATGATTCTGTGGTGGTTAAATGATAATTATGGATACGATGGAGGCGGTTAGTACCCCATAACAGGCCAGTCACCGTTATCTATGGCAAAGACAGAAATATAGCACATTAAAAAGCTATGCTATGGGACGAAAAATATAACGATTTACTCAGAGTTCCAGAACTTCCAAAAAGATACTCTTTGCATGATTCTCCACCCAACTTCTATTTATAACTTGATTGAACACTGAGTTAAACCAACTTGTTACTCACCGTTCCCACTCAGGGAAAGAATTTACGCGATCGCATTGTAGGATAACATCAAGTAAAAACGCACCGGTTGCGTCGGAATTCATATAGTCCAACCAGCATTTTTCTATGGAATTAATCTTTACGCTGAACCATATTTCCATCCGTTTTCATGCCGGACCCCTATTCGTGCCTGTCCAAGAGGAAAATCTTAGTATGCCAACAGATACTCAAGGGCTTCCTTGAACCGGGCCTTGGCAGAAAAAATTTCGGTTTCTAGGTTTAACGAAAACGGTACGGGAGTATCTAATCCAGCCACGCGCATTGGTGGTGCATCCAAATAGGCAAATCCATCTTCCACAATCCTTGAGGTGATCTCTGCACCAAATCCACCAGTTATGGTTGCCTCATGTAGAACCAGAAGCCGTCCCGTCTTCTTTATTGAAGCCATGACCATCTCCTGATCCCAGGGGATCAGTGTACGCAAATCAATCACCTCAATTGAAACTCCCTGCTGCTGTTGTAAACGAGCTTCTTCCAATGCCCAATGAACACAGAGCCCATACGTTACGATCGTTGCATCCTCTCCAGAGTGAATACAGGTAGCCTCTCCCAAAGGGATGTCGAATGAGGCACTCGGTACCAGACCTCGTATGCTGCGATACAAGTACTTGTGCTCAAAGTAAAGAACCGGATTCGGATCGCGAATGGATGCCGAAAGTAGCCCTTTAGCATCATGAGGAGTTGAGGGAGCAATTACCTTAAGTCCTGGGACATGACAGAACCAAGCTTCCTTGCACTGCGAGTGAAAGGGACCAGCACCTATATGCCCACCAAATGGTGCCCGAATGGTTACATTCACCGGTGCATTCCACCGATAGTTCGTCGTTGCCAGATTGTTGACAATCTGATTAAATCCACAGGAAATAAAGTCTGCATATTGGATCTCAACAATCGGACGAAAGCCCTCCATAGCTAAGCCCATTGCAGCTCCCAGAACACCGCTCTCCATAATAGGTGTATTCCGTGCACGCGCATGCCCGAATTTTTTAAGTATCCCTTCTGAAGCCTTGAAGACGCCTCCATATTCAGCGATGTCCTGTCCCATCAATAAGACACGTTGATCCTCTTCCATAGCCTGCGTCATAGCTTCACGGATCGCATCCACAAATCGTAGTTCGGTCTGCTCTACTTGTGGCTCTCGGATGGGAGACTGTCTCGTTGCAAAGATTGCGCTTATTTCCTTTGCAGAGGTACTTTCAACCAACGGCTGTCGGAGAGCGTATTCGGAAGCAGCTTCTACCTGACGGGAGAGTTTTTCCCGCATCTTAGTTACTTCACCCGAGGTGACAATTTTTTGATGGACCAATCGATTGACATATTGATCTACAGGATCTTTCTTTTCCCATTTCTTGATCAGTTCTTTCGGCACATACCCGACTCCTGATGCCTCTTCATGACCGCGACGCCGGAATGTTTTCATTTCCAGAAGTGTAGGGCCTTTACCTTTTCTTGCGTGTTCCGCGGCACTCTGAACACCTGAGATTACGCGTAGCACATCGTTGCCATCAATTGATACCCCAGAAAAGCCATATCCGGGTGCCGCATCCGCAAGACTTTTGACAGGTAAGGCCTCTTCGGTTGGGGTGGAGAGGCCATAGCCATTGTTCTCAATGATAAATAGGACCGGCAATTTCCAGAGGCCAGCCAAGCTGCATGCTTCATGAAAATCCCCCTCTCGTGTCGCACCCTCCCCACAAAATACTAGTGCAATATCCTGACTCCCCTTGATCTGGGCTGCCTGGGCAATTCCGCAGGCCACTGGTAACATCGAACCTAGATGAGAAATCATCCCAATGATCCTTTTTTCCGGGAGTCCAAAATGAAAGGTCCGATCTCGTCCTAAGGTGTACCCCCCTGCCTTGCCCATCAACTGACAAAAGAGGGGCTTAAGGGGAACCCCTCGGGTGGTCCACACTCCCAGATTCCGATGTAGAGGCAGAATATAATCGCTGCCGGGAAGTGCCCAAGCACACCCCACGGCAATTGCTTCCTGACCATAACCACTGAACCATTTGGAAATCCGATTATGGCGAATCAGACGAAGCATCTGCTCCTCAATAATGCGCGGTAGAAGTAGTGCCTGGAGCAACGCCCGAAGTTCCTCAGGGGAAAATTTGCTGAACCTTCTCAATGACCACCTCCCGAAAAGACCGCACGCAAGGTCCGAAATAGGATTTTCAGATCCATCCGCAGGCTCATATTCTCAATGTAATACAGATCATACTTTACCTTTTGCCGTACGTCTTCAAGGGAACTGTCGTAATGCCACATCACCTGAGCCCAACCGGTGATTCCAGGTTTGATCCGATGTCGGCGATTATACAACGGTACCTTTCCTCTGAGTTTTTCGACGAAGTAGGGCCGTTCAGGGCGGGGGCCAACCAAACTCATGTCTCCCCGAAGTACATTGAGTAGTTGAGGGATCTCATCCAGACGTGTCTTGCGAAGCCAGCGTCCAACGGGCGTATAGCGAGAATCATTCTTTGAAGCCCAAATCGGCCCCGTCTGGGCCTCTGCATCTTCTTGCATTGTCCTGAACTTATACATGGTAAAAATTCGTCCTTTGCGACCAACACGTTTTTGCCGGAAGATTGCCCTACCTTTTGAAGTCATTTTCACTGCAATAATAACCCCTATCCAGAGTGGTAATCCGATCATCAGTACCACCAGTGCAACAATGAGATCAATCAGCCGCTTCGTGTATTGCTCCCAGGCTGGCATTGGAATCGGCAGTACCTCAATGAGGGGTAGCCCATAGATATGTTCGGTCCGCGCCATCCCACCAATCACAGAGTAAAAATCTGGCACAATCTTGAGCGTTACATTTTTCCCATCACATAACTGTAGGACTTCGGATAGCTCTTTGTGATCCTGAGACCCCAGTGCAATTAATACATCACGAACTTGGAGGTCTTCAATCAGGTCGGGCAACTGCTCAATTGCATGTACATTCTCTTCATCAAGAACTTCGGATCCGTTCCGAGCTTCACTACTTTGTTGCCCCAGTCGCACTGCACCAACGATCTGGAGACCTGCAGCTGGATACTTGGCCACATCCTGATGTAAGCGCTCAACCTTATCTCGCCATCCCACCACTAGTGCACGATGCGTCCCATACCCTCGAAGGATTAGTGCTTTCTGAATTGAACGTACAATGATCCGGCCCGTAGTCACCAGCCCCAAAACAGAAGCCCAATAAATCCCAATGATGGATAAGCTACCCCCGGTCTCCAAAGTGTCAATAAAGATGCTGAACACCAGAATCAGGACTCCAACAGTAATGACCTTTGCCAAGGATACGGTCTCGTCAATACGGCTGGATGCATGCCGTTCGCGATACATCCCTGCAATCAGGAGCATCACGATCCAGAAAAGTGCAAGTAGTACGGAGGCATAGAGGGGGAAGATCATGTCTCCCTCCGAGCCCGAGAACCCTAGTACATCAAAATTTTCTGGAAATCGGATTCGAAGATACAGAATACAAGAGATGGCCGCGGCAACGGTATCTGTAATGATCAGCACAATAAATTCAACTGTGCGAGACATTCAACTCACAGCTATGGCCTTCCTTATACATGAGTATCTCTCACCCGTCACATCCCTATGCGAGTGCTCCCTTTGTATTCGGATGTGGGGAGCATGTTTTCCACAGGCTTTGGTCTCATAGGTTTCTGGATGCGTAGGTGGAGGAATTCAAACTCTCGGTACATGGTGGATGTTATTCTCAGGACGGGTGCATTCAACTACTTGCAACCCCCTGATTTTAGTTCACGGAAGTAATGACGAATTCAATTGTCGTCAAAATATTGGTTCAAATATAGTCTAACTCAAACCGGTTCCATTGTTGAGGACGCTCCAACCTATCTTTGCACTAAACGTATTGGGCCTTACTGATTCGGCGAGCCTCTCCGCAACACTTTTATTTTATCCTCTGAATTCATGGTTCATTGTCTCGTCAGTACAAGTTATCAGAATAGATGAAATTTTTCTTGTCTCATAACAGATGGATAAAAACGTAGAAGTTAGGGTTCAAATTCCAATCCACGATGAGCGACTACCCTTAACTTTTTACAGGTCCCCCTCTGTGTCATCTATGGTGGAATCAGCGTCCATAGCGATTCCTGTTACGTCTGTACGCAGTGTGGGACGTCCAGTGGATAGGGTTAGAGAGATGGGCGACGGCATGAAAATGGAGGTCCAGAGTATAAGGCGCACAGTCCACCGGAGCCGGCATTGTGGTGGGGGCTGGGGAATCGTAACGTATATTTTGTAAACCTGCGGAAAAGGATTCGGTTAGGTCAAGATGGGAATCGTGTGGTTTCTGTAATTTGGCCTAAACTTCTGTTTCGGAATCGCGCGCTTCCTTTGGTGGAGTATCTGAACGATCTTTGTAGTTGGAGTGGTCTGGTCGTGGTTCCGGGATCCCACGCTGATTCAGGACGCGATTCAACTAATTTGATCTACGGCAGGGGACTTGATTAGAGAGGTGTCTCCTTGGGGCTCTATTGGATATTACAGAGTTCTGCTAAAAAATAGGGGACTGAACCCAACCCCTGAGATCAGTAACTTCGGAAATCACCGCTCCAATCCCGAACCTCGGCTACGCTCTACGCGGCTTTTTTGCGTCTCGCGGGGGAGTTCTATCTTCTCTCGGGTATAGGTCTCCTTTAACCAGATGTGCATGGAGGGGATTGGAACAGTATACCCCATAGTGGTCTTTCCCAAAATCCCTTTTTCTTCAAACCTCTTAAAGACTTCTTCCGCCTGATCATCCCCAAACTTTTGAGCCATAGAAGAGACTATATCCATATCATCCATGGGGATCCCCGGCTGCACATCCGCGATTGATCTCGCGAGGCATTGGATTTCCGACGGCTTGAAATCGTCTACTCGTTGCTTGTAATACACCTTACGAGCTTCGTGCCCCGCTTCCAGTACAGAACTTAATCCGTCCGGCGCCATGACACCACCATTTGCTTGCAGGTACTCCGAAGCGTGTTTTGCATAAGAGTGGACATGTCGGGGCCATCCATGTGTCTCCTGCGCGATTGCATCCATCCATGCCGATGGATCCCCTTGCCCTCTCCCCTCCTTTTTGATCCAGTCCTCAATCACTAAGCGTTCAAATTCCTTACTCAATGCACTCAACTCCACAACGCAGTCCTCTGAAAATCTTGAAATCCCCAGTTTCCCAAAAGAGGCCTTTGTCGGCCCCAATCCCGCCGCCAGAAGGATTGCCGGCTTACCCAATTTGCCATTATGGATTACGTCCAGTAGCTCCATTACTTTAAGCTCTTCTGGTTTACCAGCAAAAGCAGCAATTCGTTGAGCTTCATCAAGAACCAGAACCATTCCATGATCAGGAACCAACTTTTTCAATACCTGAATCACGCTTGAGTCCCCCAAAACTTCTTTTACATACTCTCTGGATACCACCTTAGCGTCTAAGTTCGTGGCAGTTTGTTTCCGAGTAACATAGGACTCCCCAAAGGTTTGGGCCAGATGAGCAGGGTCGCACAGGTCTTGCAAGTTAATGTAAACGACCTCCCACCGAATCCTTGAAGCTATTTTGTCCAATTCAAACAATAGCGCAGTCTTTCCCACCCCAGGTGCCCCCTGAATTAGAAAGGTGGTTCCAGTCTTTGAGGCGTGTGCTCGTCCTAGTAATTTTTTGAACTCTCGCCGGATCCCTTCTCGCCCGTGAAAATACGGGGAGGGTCCACGATCATAGGCAGCAGTGAGCAGCGCAGACATGACACATTTCGTGTTATAGTCAATTAGACAAATCTATGGATGGATTGGTTCCGTCGGTTTCTATGTGAAAAAGCGCCAGTTTACCCCTGCCCATTTTGTCTTATAGCTACTTATAATACGATCAGACGTCCTAAACAACCCCAACCTGCGGAAAAGGATTCGGTTGGGTCGGGCTGGGAATCGTATGGTTTCTGCAATTTGACCTAAACTTCTGTTTCGGAATCGCATGCCTTCTTTGGTGAAGTATCTGGACGATCTTTTTCGTTGGAGTGGTCCAGTTGTGGTTCCGGGATCCCGCGCCGATTCAGAACGCGATTCAGCTGATTTGGACCACAGTAGGGGACTTGATCGGATATTATAGAGTCCTGCTAAAATGGGGGGACTGAACCCAGCCCCTGAGATCAGTAACTTCGGAAATCACCGCTCCAATCCCGAACCTCTTCCACGCTCCACGCGGCTTTTCTGCGGCTCGCGGGGCATTTCAATTTTCTCTCGGGTATAGGTCTCCTTTAACCAGGTGTGCATGGAAGGGATGGAAACAATATATCCCATATCATTCTGTTCCAGTATCCCTCTTTCCTCAAACCTCTTAAAGAGTTCTTCCGCCTCACTTTGTCCGTACTCCTGTCTCAGCGAAGACATGATGACTTTATACTCTGCGGGGGTTTCTGGGGAAACTTCCGCGATTGATCTTGTCAGGCAACGGATCTGATCTACACGAAAATCGTCTACTCGTTGCTTGTAATACACCTTACGAGCTTCGTGCCCCGCTTCCAGTACAGAACTTAATCCGTCCGGCGTCATGACACTACCATTTGCTTGCAGGTACTCCGAAGCGTGTTTTGCATAAGAGTGGACATGTCGGGGCCATCCATGTGTCTCCTGCGCGATTGC
This sequence comes from Rhodothermales bacterium, assembly GCA_965209015.1. Taxonomy (GTDB): domain Bacteria; phylum Bacteroidota; class Rhodothermia; order Rhodothermales; family Bin80; genus Bin80. Next base: position 3,089,495 of record OZ242367.1, read on the forward strand.
ATCCATCCATGCCGATGGATCCCCTTGCCCTCTCCCCTCCTTTTTGATCCAGTCCTCAATCACTAAGCGTTCGGATTCTTTACTCAATGCACTCAACTCTACAACGCAGTCCTCTGAAAACCTTGAAATCCCCAGTTTCCCAAAAGAGGCCTTTGTCGGCCCCAATCCCGCCGCCAGAAGGATTGCCGGCTTACCCAATTTGCCATTATGGAGTCTTTCCAATAAACTTATTACCTCAGACTCTACGGGTTTACCAACAAAAACATCAATCTTTTGAGCTTCATCAAGAACCAGAACCATTCCATGATCAGGAACCAACTTTTTCAATACCTGAATTACGCTTGAGTCCCCCGAAACTTCTTTTACATACTCTCTGGATACCACCTTAGCGTCTAAGTTCGTGGCAGTTTGTTTCCGAGTAACATAGGACTCCCCAAAGGTTTGGGCCAGATGAGCAGGGTCGCACAGGTCTTGCAAGTTAATGTAAACGACCTCCCACCGAATCCTTGAAGCTATTTTGTCCAATTCAAACAATAGCGCAGTCTTTCCCACCCCAGGTGCCCCCTGAATTAGAAAGGTGGTTCCAGTCTTTGAGGCGTGTGCTCGTCCTAGTAATTTTTTGAACTCTCGCCGGATCCCTTCTCGCCCGTGAAAATACGGGGAGGGTCCACGATCATAGGCAGCAGTGAGCAGCGCAGACATGATACATTTCGTGTTATGGTCAATTAGACAAATCTATGGATGGATTGGTTCCGTCGGTTTCTATGTGAAAAAGCGCCAGTTTACCCCTGCCCATTTTATCTTAAGCGTACTTAATAATACGATCAGACGTCCTAAACAACCCCAACCTGCGGAAAAGGATTCGGTTGGGTCGGGCCGGGAATCGTATGGTTTCTGTAATTTGGCCTAAACTTCTGTTTCGGAATCGCACGCTTCCTTTGGTGAAGTATCTGGACGATCTTTTTCGTTGGAGTGGTCCAGTTGTGGTTCCGGGATCCCGCACCGATTCAGAACGCGATTCAGCTGATTTGGACCACAGTAGGGGACTTGATCGGATATTATAGAGTCCTGCTAAAATGGGGGGACTGAACCCAGCCCCTGAGATCAGTAACTTCGGAAATCACCGCTCCAATCCCGAACCTCGGCCACGCTCCACACGGCTTTTCTGCGGCTCGCGGGGCATTTCAATTTTCTCTCGGGTATAGGTCTCCTTTAACCAGGTGTGCATGGAAGGGATGGAAACAATATATCCCATATCATTCTGTTCCAGTATCCCTTTTTCCTCAAACCTCTTAAAGAGTTCTTCCGCCTCACTTTGTCCGTACTCCTGTCTCAGCGAAGACATGATGACTTTATACTCTGCGGGGGTTTCTGGGGAAACTTCCGCGATTGATCTTGTCAGGCAACGGATCTGATCTACACGAAAATCGTCTACTCGTTGCTTGTAATACACCTTACGAGCTTCGTGCCCCGCTTCCAGTACAGAACTTAATCCGTCCGGCGTCATGACACTACCATTTGCTTGCAGGTACTCCGAAGCGTGTTTTGCATAAGAGTGGACATGTCGAGGCCATCCATGTGTCTCCTGCGCGATTGCATCCATCCATGCCGATGGATCCCCTTGCCCTCTCCCCTCCTTTTTGATCCAGTCCTCAATCACTAAGCGTTCGGATTCCTTACTCAATGCACTCAACTCTACAACGCAGTCCTCTGAAAACCTTGAAATCCCCAGTTTCCCAAAAGAGGCCTTTGTCGGCCCCAATCCCGCCGCCAGAAGGATTGCCGGCTTACCCAATTTGCCATTATGGAGTCTTTCCAATAAACTTATTACCTCAGACTCTACGGGTTTACCAACAAAAACATCAATCTTTTGAGCTTCATCAAGAACCAGAACCATTCCATGATCAGGAACCAACTTTTTCAATACCTGAATTACGCTTGAGTCCCCCGAAACTTCTTTTACATACTCTCTGGATACCACCTTAGCGTCTAAGTTCGTGGCAGTTTGTTTCCGAGTAACATAGGACTCCCCAAAGGTTTGGGCCAGATGAGCAGGGTCGCACAGGTCTTGCAAGTTAATGTAAACGACCTCCCACCGAATCCTTGAAGCTATTTTGTCCAATTCAAACAATAGCGCAGTCTTTCCCACCCCAGGTGCCCCCTGAATTAGAAAGGTGGTTCCCCATGTATTTTGGGACGAGTACCGAAGAACTCCTTGAAAATTCTCCAGTATCTCCGTCCGCCCATGAAAATACTTTGTATGTCCACGATCGGGAATAAAATTAGCTTGAAAGGGGGCGGACATGATGCAACTCGGTTATAATCAATTACAACGGGCCTGTGGATGGATCGGTTCCGCCGGTATCTATCTGAAAACTGACCAGTACCCCCTGCTCATTTTGTCTAAAGCGTACTTACACACATACGATCAGGCGTCCTAAACATGCCCAGATTCGATGTCTGGAACACAAAATTGTTACAATTTAGAGCGTTTGAGTGGAATTTAGCGCGTTTGTGCTATTTTCTTGTCTCCAACCGAGCGTCCAATCAGGAAGACGTTTGTGCAAGACTACGTCTCTTCTTCATCCTCCCCGCCAGATCCCGTTTCATCTATATCTCTGCCTCTCAACCCATTGGTATTGCCATATTTGTAACGAGCGATCGCACCCATAGCAGCCGATTGTCCTTACAGTATAGTGAGCCACCATTTTCAGAGAGGTCCAACGACCGGTCTGTTGGGTTTAGGGAAGCGTCGCGCCCCGTTCAACCAAAGATTGCGCAGACCCAATACGAAGAGAGTGGCTCGCAAACCGTTCCGTCATCCCCGCCTTGCGAGTGAGCCGGTAAATAATTTCTTGGATCGTGCGTCGGGTAATGGCATCATCATGTACTACTTTGTAATGGTTGTTCTTCTGAATAGATTTCCGTCCTTGATCCGGGCTAAGTGCATATAGCGGGCAATCCGGCGCATGGCCTCCATCCCTAAATACATGACTGCCCTACGCCCTCTTGGTCGGTTTTGGAATGGGGATACGGGACCTACCACTCCCGTCCTCTTCTTCCCAAACATCCTTGACTTGAATCTGTGTCGCTTCGCCAGCGCGGAGCATGGCATCGCTCATGGTGGACAGGAGAGCAGTATTGCGGAGATTAATCACTTCCCCCTCCACTTCTTCTATACCCATCAGGAGTTCCACCTGCTCCCATTTCAAACCATCCATCTGTCCCCGATCCCGACCTTTTCTGCGTACCTCCGTAAGGATACGTTGCGTGATTGGACCGACCAGAGAGGGAATGTCGGTAAACTTTGAGGCAGAGCGGATCGCTGTAATCACAGGTGTGATCAATCTGGGGACTTTCCCTCTTTCAAATAAATGAGTAATGTAACGGGAAATGCTCTCATCCGTGACGGGCAAACCATCTAACCACTCATGGAATTCTTTTAGTTCTTTTTTATACATCTCTCGGGTGTCGGGAGATCAGGATGCGACAATCAGATTGATGACCTTATCTGGAAGTTGTTGGGGTTCAAACTTAGTAAGGTTCGCCATCTTTTTTTTTGAAAAAATAGTGGTGAATGGATGGTAGAGCATCGCCCATCACATAGGGATAGAATTTCCAAGTTCATTCGCCTCGTCCGCCTCTAATCCAGACTCCCAAAGCAACTGCGAAATTCGAGTAAACTGACTCAACTGGTCAGAATTATGTCTCCCCATGGCTTCCATAGCGGGATCCGGTTTTTTATGGTTCCTCTTAGATGAAGAGTCGTGATATACTCTACTCAAAAACTTATTTATCGGTGGAATAGGTGCAGGGAAAGACAATCCAGGACCACAGGGAAGGGATATAATTTGAAAGTGATTTTTTTCGCCACACCTAAATGCACCTCTATGGACTATATTCAAGGTTTTTCGTTAAACTTGGACAAACTTTAAGTTGCATATCTGCCAATTTCATCGCAGAGAATAAGGAATTCTCATGGCTAATTTTTACGCTTATCAATCCATTCAGTGGAGAGCGCAACTAATCTTACCCCTTAACCGATACCGCCGACATGAACTCACTCTAATCTTCTCCCACCGTCTGCTTTGCTCTTTGATCACCGGTCTATTGATGCTGTTTCCATGTCTGGTCAATGCACAAAGCAATCGTCTGCTTTCTACCAATGACTCGGCCTACGAATATATCCTACGGTTACAGCGGCGAGGACACCTCCTTGAATTGAATCCCACCTCTTTACCTTATCGCAGAGGTGAGATTATGGAAGCACTCAGCCGGGTGGATACCACAGGGTTGGGGAGTTCAGAGCTTCACTGGGTCAATCTGCTTAGTCAGAAGCTGAAACCAGTTGAGAGATCAAAGGAAGAGGCTAGTGTAGGGTATACCATGATGCTGGGAACGGACCTGATCAATAGTGATCGGCTTGACGTCTTGCGCCCCCTGGGGAATACTGCTAACTTCTTCTGGCATGGTGCAGTGTTGACAGGATACCTTGAAGTAGGACCTGCCGTAGCCGAGATGTTCATGTATCACAGTCAATATTATGATCAAGATCCAGATGGTTTTGATTCTGTCCTGCGACTGAAGTCGCGAAGTGAACATTCCTATGTGGGATGGAATAACCGTTGGTTTTCTGCGTATGTTGGACGGTGGGATCTGCATTGGAGCGCGCCAGAGGACATGTCCACCATCCTCAGTAATAATGCCCGTAGTAGGGATCAAATTTTCCTACAGATCGGGGGAGATCGTGCGTCAATAACTGCTATTCTGAGCGAACTAGATAGCGCAATAGACGGACGATACTATACCGGACGTGCCGCAGACGATTCTGTCCAATTTAGGAGTAATCGGAGATTCCATGCTGCCCATCGCTGGGATTATCGCCCGACCCAAAAATTTATGCTCAGTCTCATGGAATCCGCGATCTACTCGGGCGCTTCATCCTCCCTCTCACTCAAGTACTTAAACCCCGTGAATTCCTTCACATTTGTCGTTGATAATGCGCCGAAGAACGATGATAATAACGGATTTCTGGCTGGACTGCTATGGGCACAATTCAAACGGCTTACATTCCAGGGGCAATTGATGGTCGATGATATCCGCTTACAATCCAATACTGGACCTGAAACCATTACCTTTGCGCTAACAGGTTCAGCTGTTTACGCCTTGCCAAAGGCAGATCTGAAACTTACACTGGAAACAATCACATCAAGAGCTTATAATGCACCCCAAGTGGAGGGACAGTATATATATCTTAATCGGGGGTTGGCAACCCAATTCAGCGACTATGTACACGCGTCGCTATTTGCTGAGTTCTATCTGGATCACCGGATTTCTGGACTTCGATTTGGCCCCAAACTTGATTTGCTCTTTCAAGGGGAACGAGATATGCGTCAGCCATTTCCAACTAATTCGGAATCTGTACGGAATCTTTTGGATGGGAATGTAATGCGAACCATTCGGGGATCCATGAAAATCACCTATCAACCTAAGCATTGGTGGTGGATTGCAGCGGATGGGGGGTACAACCTTAATAGTGATCATGATCATCAATTCATTGGACTGATTAACGTCGGGATCATGCTCACACTGGACACGACCATCAAACTTTGGGATTGGTGAGACGCACCATTGGCACACTGATTCTGCTTTTCGTTACGGCAACCAGCCTTGCACAGGCTGCATTCAGTAGCTTAGAGTTGCGCGTTCAGGGAACTCAGAATGTGAATCGAACTATCCTACACGAAAATTGGCACTCCGCCAGAGGTGTGAAGATCTCCTTGGGAACCCCATTTTATGCAGGTGATTGGGAGTTGAATCTTGGACTCCACCGCTTCAACGCTTCCACGGATGTCCCGGGATTCGGAGCACTGTGGATCAACTCTGGCTGGGGAATCAGGATCCCCGTTGGCAACTGGCTCATCCTTAAACCGACACTTGGGATTGGCAATTATCGAATGTCATTTGACGATTCGGGCCTCGGCTTCAGAGGGGAAAATAATGAGAGCGAATTTGTTGGAAGTGTTGAAATCTTAGGCTCAGTGGAATTTATCCACAATTGGTTTCTGTTTGGCGGGGTTGAATATCTTCAAGTTCAAACTACCCCCCTTATGCGGTTGTGGTTTGCCTCTGTCGGGGTTGGCGTGCAGATTCCGTCAACTGGACGCATGAAAGATTTTCTGGAGTAATGCGGATTCAATGGAAGGTCTGGTTATGTATCCTTGCAGCATGTGGACTTGGAACCATAAGCGCCAGGGCCCAGATCCTTACGACTGAGGATCTGGTCCGCGCTGGCATCACTCGACTAAGTGATATTCTGGAACTCGCAGATGACTGGGTTGGTAGCTCCACGGAGGGATATCACTGGGCAATGGCTCCCCTTGGAACTTCTTGGGAAGCGAGTCCTGACTGGAGCCTGTATATTGATGGACAGCCTGTCAATATTCAGGTACTTAACCATCAGAGCTTAAACGTTCTTCCACTGGCAATTTCAGAAATCTGCGAAGTGCACCTGCATTCGACTCCAACCCTGATCAATGGAACCATTGCTTCTGGCGGAGCCATAGATCTGATCCGCTGTACTCCTACAAAGGGAATATCTCTTAAGGGAATGTTTAGTGCAGGTAATGAAACCGGTGACCCAGGTCCATACAAGTATACCGCTATTGGGGGTACGAACGTGGATCGGACAGGCCCAACGGTTCATGGAAGTGCAGCCGTCGCTTCACAGAAGTGGTATTTACGGGTAACCGCTGGCACGGACGAGCACCACTCAACGAATCCACGCATTCGTCCGAGAGTCCTTCAGCTGTATCAAGGCGAAAAAGATGCTCGGATTCTCCAACGTTTCCTTGGGGTAGAATCCGAACTCTTAAACCATAGACTCAGTGCAGGTATCAGTCAAGTGGACGATTTAGTATTTCTCCCCATCATGGGAAGAGAGATCCCCCTCAAACAGGAAGTGATCGTTGCATCTGCGACATTCTCTCATGGGAGATTTGGGTATTCGGTATCTGGAAGTTCCATTGCCTTTTCCCCAAGAGAAGACTCTGACCCGCCATCCATTGATCTTGCTCAGAGGCAGATCATGGTTCGCGCCTATGGGATCTCATCTGTATTTGGCAAATCGCAACTTGAATATGGAATCTCTGCCACAGGTAGTGAGGCACACTTTGGACTGGGTCAAATGGGTACACGCCTCGGATCATTTAAGTTGTACACCGTGATTCAACCTGATCTCCTATTTGATCTTCGGATGAATGCCATGGCCGCATTGACTCGAGATGATGGCGTAATAGGCTATGAAATTTTCGCACATACATCGCATACTAAGACCGGGCTTGATCTACGCCTTATGCTTAGGGATCGATCCGTTGCCTCTCAAATGAACTTTAGAAGTTGGACAGAACGAGGGAACCGCCTTCCCGGTGTGGAAATACGTTCCTTATCCTCAGAATCTTCCCAACGTGAATCTATCTATTCTGCTGATCTGGCCTGGAGCACAGGAACAAGAGTCAAATTTGCCCTGAGCGTTGGTTTGAGAAGTCTGAACCATGCCATTCGTCCGTTCACAGAATCCACACTTGACTCAACTCGGATCTCTTTACGGGCCGTGACTAACATGGTATCTACTCGAGGAAATATTGCGCGTACCAGTCTGGAGGTTACCCACTACCTATCTGAGCAGTTCACGCTCAGTGTCCATAGCACCTATGCCTATCCATGGTCTACTATGCATGCATTTCGGAGTGCATGGTACCACCGAATGCTATTGGGATTTCGGGGAGAATTCCAGCCTAATGACCGATTCAGTCTGGATCTGAGGCTTCGATACACAGGATCGTCTGTATGGCATGAGTATGAAGAAGCATCCAGAGATACTCCTGAATTTTATGCAATGCACTTACCGGGCGCGGTACACCTTCACCTGACGATTCAAAAGAGATTTTGGAAAGACCATCTCCGCATGAGCGCAACGATGCGCAACATTTTAGATCATCCGCATCTCACCCATCCGGCGGGCGCAAAAACGCGTGCACTGTTTCAGGTGGCAGTTCAATATGCACTTTGAACGCGGAGTATAGGTTTGCGCTAAGCAGGAGGAGTTGTAAAACGACAAAACTATTAACAGTCGGCTGTCTCACTTGATTTGCCTGCACCAATCATGGTCATTTCCCAATGCTATCCTAACCAAGAGGAATCACAAAAATCAGGAGTGAAATCCGTCTGATACATGACCGCCTTGTTGTCGGCAGCTTAAGTATGTATTAGGTACCTTGGGAGGGTGTACTGAGTGGTATAATGAAATCAGATTGTGATCGTTTGCGTATAGACAGAATTTGGGGTTGAGTGATTACACGTCTGATAGATTTTCCCCATGGGGAGTTATCGGACTTGAACGATGCGCCCGGTGTATTATGAGGAATAATATCGCTTATTCTTAGAAAAAACCAAAGGACAGAACCCTTTAAATTTTCACGATTTTCAGGGCAACAACTTCCCCAGGGCCCCAGTATTGAGATTCCGATGGCCTAGATAAGAAGATATGATGAGTTTCTCTATCAAACCAAGTAATTCTATGATGATAGAATAGTAAGCTCTACGGACAAGCCAAAATCAAAATATCGGGAGGACAAGTGGAGCAGGAAAAAAAGTTATTTATTGGGAGCACTGTCCTCAATAACAAATCCACTTGATGTCCATCCAGTCAAGCTCCCAATCTGTCGAACTCGTCGCGCTTTACCGAAGCCGGAAATCACCACGATCATCTGTACCGCACGGAGTACCAGACGCCGTTGGTCAACCCCTCCGGCTCCCTCACGAGCCAGATCACTCAAGCGTTCCAGCGCTTTGTCCGCATCTTCTCCGTGAACTGTCGCACATCCCCCTGGATGCCCCGTAATCCATGCATCCAAAAGATCTTTAGCGGAACCGTCGCGTACCTCCCCAACGATAATCCGATTTGGAGTTGCACGTAGACTGAACTTGACCAGTTCTCGCATTCCGATTTGATCCGACGTCTGTAGCTGGAGCGAATCTGTTGTAGGAACCACGAGCTCCGATGTATCCTCAAGAATCACCATCCGCTCTTCAGGGAAAATACTTGCAATAGCATTAAGGACTGCATTGCAGAGCGTCGTCTTCCCGCTACCAGTTGGCCCGGCAATCAGAATATTCTGACGCGATTGAATTGCGGAAACGAGTATCTCATACTCTTGATCGGTTAACATGGAACTTGTCACATAGTCTTTCAACATGGGAATCCTCCGACATGGTTTACGGATATTGAAAGCTGGTCCAGATGTAAGTGGAGGGATAAAGCCCTGAATTCGGCACTTCCCGAGATCGGGTTGCGAGATCGCAGCAGCTAAGGACGGATGGCTTCGATCCAGACGATTGGACGTAATGGACGAGATCGCACGAAGAAAGGCTTCTGCATGTTCAGGAAGTAAGGTCATGGAGGTCGCAATCCTTTCTCCACCTGAGTTGATCATGCGCACGATCAGGTCTGGGTTGAGGTAAACCTCTTCAATATCTGGATCCCTGATAAGAGCAAGGACTCCGGCCCCGAGATACTGACGAATTAGCCCACTAAGGCGCTCCGAATCCATGACCAGTCAGCATAGCGTAGGGAGGGAATCCGCAAGGGACGGGGCCATAATACCGACTATCAAAACTGAATGGGCTATGAGTACTAAGCAGAAAGCATTCCCCAGATTGGAGTACATGGATACCCATTGCATTTGACAGGCCTTGACCTCTACGATCCTGTGCATAAACCGGAGCATTGAACTCCTCATGCCCAAATACTCGTATCCTTTCGTCTGTGACCTGTACGGTATCTCCCGGCAGAGCAATGAGATGTTTTCCGATTTGGGCCGCACCACCGGGGCAATTTCCTTGACGCAAATAGCCACGCTTCACCGCCATCTGGCCAAGCCGACTCGGAAGACACATACGAAGAATTTGTCCATATCTGAGATCCGAGACTTTCGTCACATGGTAGAGCCCAGGTGGAAGCGAGTTGGATGTATTCAAAAACAGTGGGAGGCTGGTCTTTCCCACTGGTAGGTTGTGAATGTACACGGCAACCAGAGAAAAAGTGCAGATCCCCAGAATACCGATACACCGCAGACGAAATAAGCTTCGGAGCATTATTCCTCCAGTACTTTGAACTCTTCAAGCCGGTAGCCAACCCCCTGAACTTTAAGAATATGTTTAGGACGCAGAGAATCTTCATCTAGCTTACACCGAAGGGCATAGGCATGGCGATCAATCGTTCGCGTTTGCAGATCATGAGGAATATTTAGTACCCATACATTGAATTCGGATCTTGAAACTGCATGACCTCCTCGAAATGCCATATGTCGCAAGACTTTCCACTCCATCGGTGTCAAATGCACCAGTTCTCCATCTCGCTGTGCTGTGCGAGATTCAAAATCACAGATCGTCTGTCCCAGTTGAATCTTTCTGGGCTGATTTCCACTATAGTGAACTCGCCGACAGACGGCCTTTGCCCGAGTCATTAGTTCATGCGCATTGAATGGTTTTCCCATATAATCATCTGCACCAGCATCTAAACCTCGGACACGATCTCCCACAGAATCACTCCCAGAAACAATAATCACAGGAGTATGACAGCCGAACTCTCGGATCTGTTGCACAAGTGTTAATCCATCCAATCCTGGCATGGTCACATCCAGGATGGCGACATCCAGAAACATTTCGGATTGAAGAGCGATGGCTGCATCCAATCCATTGGTAGTGATCGTGACCTGCGCACCCTCTTTCTCAAAGACTCGCTGGATAGCCCGGGCCGTTGGAGCATGGTCTTCAGCTATGAGCACCTTGGAGAGTGATGTCAATGTTTCGGTGTAGATCATGGGAACGAGAGGAAAAGCGTTTTGGGAAAGAGAATACGAAGCACGGTGCCGACACCAACTGTACTAGCAACGTCAATTCGTCCTCCATGCGCATGGACAATCTCCTGAGCAATAGCCAGCCCCATACCACTACCGGGAACACTGGAGTTTCCTCGAAAATGTGGTTTGAAGATATGAGGAAGATATTCGGGTGGAATCCCATACCCACGATCTCGGATCCGGAGTTGGACTCCCTCAGATTGCAGGTCTGCAGCAATCACAATCTGCGTCGGTTGGCTGTAAGCCACGGCATTATCTAGTAGGTTGGTAAGAAGTCGTCCCAACGCTGGTCCATCCCCTTGGATGAGTGGTAATTCTACTTTTGTATGCAACTGGAATGTGTATCCGGGATGTAACTTCTGGTAGATGGAAGCTGTGTCTTTGATGAGAGCCACCAAGTCTACGGCATCATATGCTGAGGCTCCTTGACTCGGTTCAAGAACACGGCGCGTGATTTGAATGAGGTGATGGATCTGATCGGCAATGACGGTATGACAGGCTTGGCGTTCTGGATCATTGGGATCCATGGTGCGGAGACGATCATTGTAGAGGGCAATGGCATTCAGGGGTGTTTTCATATCATGAGACAGATTGGCAAGACGTAGTTGAGTCATCAGGTTTAGGATTATATTGATGGAAAATGGAGTTCAATCAAGCGTGTAAGCAGTAAATTTGGATTCCGTCTGAAGTTGGATCAGACGTAACAAGGAATTCAAGGCACATTGATGGATCTGTGTTGTCTGGACAGTAATTATGCCGACTTGAAAAATCCTGCCATACCTGCATACCAAGAGACCGCAGGTAGTCATCTCAGAGAGACGAGGCCTATCAAAAGCTGGAAGTTGTTTCATAAATTTGGAACTAGATGTGAATTTGCTTGCATCGCATTGTCAATACACATATAATATATAAATATTACATGTAAAAATCAAATAAACATGTCACGCTATGGAAACGGTTATGTAAGCGGTCTGGATATGACTTTGGATTTTGTTGGGTTAGAACGCCTGTATTTCTACTTCACAGGCATGGGAACCCATCTAGACAGATTCCGTCTGCGAACGAGTTCACAGAACTTATCAGAGATATGTCGGCTTCTTCTCTGGACAGCAAGATTGACTCACTTGAAGCCTCATTTACCAATAAGTTTGAAGTACTCAACACAACACTGGCAATTCGACTGGATGCCCAGAATAAGATCCACAATACGAATTACAACACGTTAATCTGGCTTCTTGGGATTCTGACCATGATGAGATTATTTGATCTTTTTGCGAGTCTCTTCAACTTAGGAGGGTGACGAACTGAATGTCAAGGTGTGAGATATCCATGACCCGATAGAGTAATGTGTGGGAGTGCAAGAGATCAGGAAGGCCTATCAGATCGAAATCCCAATTTACATGACTTGTTGATGAAGGTCAAAGTGTTTCTCAATTCGTATCTTTGTGGTGTGTCAATCATCTTTCGTGGGATGTTAGGTAGTTGGATCCTCCTTCCCACAAGATGAATCCCTTACAGTTCGGGATAACTGTAGGGGATTTTTTTGTAGACTTGGGAAACTTACTCAATGATCAGCAATATTGAGACGATGGGCGATCCCTCCTATCCGCTACGGTTGCTTGCCAAAGTCATTACCGTCAGCTTAGAGACGAACAAGCTAGTTGACCAGTTGCAAGACATCGAATTCTCATGATGCCGGAGTAGATCAAGAAGTCCAACACTCAGCTAGCTTACCCATGTATCCAGCAGGCTGCTAAAATCGAATAACTAACTCTTGAGTACGACGACTCTTGTCTTTGATGTTTTTCATGTGATTGGTTTTGCAACACCTGATGCCCAAGAAATCACTCTGGTTACTTGTTTTTGTACTTTCGGCTCAACTGATCTCAGGTTGCAGTGCACTCAGACAGTCCATTCAAAATCAGCCCTGTGCTTTGAATGCGTCCCAACCATACGATACCGTTCACGTTAACCCTGTCTTGCATACCGTCTCCCTGCACTGGAAAAACCCCGAAACAGATCAACCCTTCAAAACCATCCAAAATATCCTTGAGTGGCTTGAGAGTGGTGAGGACTCAGTCATTGCGGTGACCAATGCGGGGATCTTTGAGCCGGGATTAATCCCCACAGGCCTCTATGTGGAGAATGGACATGAACTACGCCCACTAAATCTTGAAGATGGGTATGGAAATTTCTTTCTCAAACCCAATGGAGTCTTCTTCATCAATCAGAACCAGTTCAGGATTCAAGAGTCCAGCAGCTTTCATGAAACTCAACCTGTCGTAGACTATGCACTACAATCCGGCCCACTCCTTTTACGAGAAAATCAAATCCATCCTGCCTTCACGCCTGGCTCTGCCAATTGCCGCCTGCGAAGTGGAATCGGAATATCTTCAGACGGACGTCCTATCATTGCCATCAGCAATGGGGCTGTCAATTTTTATGATTTTGCAATTTGGTTTCGAGATACTGCGGAAGCAACGGATGCACTCTATCTGGATGGAGCAATCAGTGCTCTTTTTACAGGAGAGAGCACGCGGAGCTCAGGCGAGACGTATGCAGGATTTCTGGTCGTAACCACGAAAAGAGAGTAGTTGCCCCGCCAGGATTCGAACCTGGAACCTCCTGGTCCAGAGCCAGGCGCTCTGCCAATTGAGCTACAGGGCAGTTGATCATTTATTCAATCTCATTCAAATTGGTTCCGATTGTAATCCCCCAACTCCCCCCTCTCGTTCTATGATCTGCACAATTCTATTCGGTACGAGAATCCGAAATGAATCCAAAAAAACTCTCAGAGTACATCCCAAAAATAGGCCTCATTCCTCTCTCATCTGAAAAGGTCCGAAACGTATGGGTTCGCTGACTACCACATCTATGATTCTTTAAGCTAAGCTTGTAATACAGATCCTTTGCCTATCAATTTCTTTTAGCATCCTCCAAGTGCAGGATGTACTCTTTTGCACGCTCACGATCACCAATCCTCCGATATAATTCTGCCAAGTACTGGATCAGTAAGGTGCGCTCTGCTCCATCAAGCAAGTCTATGCCAGTTTCCGCCATGTGAGCATACTTGATCGCCTCATCAAGATTATTTCTCAGAAGAAAGGCTAAGTCAAATGCTGCCCTTATAGCAAGATCCGTGTCCAGTGATGCACACTGTAACAGGTATGCAAGCGCACCTCGTAGCTCTCCAAGCTAACGTTGCTTCTGGGCAAGATTGTAGGTCATCACTCCGTAGTCATCTACTAGATCGCTCATATCTAAATTTTCCGCGACTAACTGCTGCATGAATCCGGTTGCCTCCTCCTCGGAGCCTGATGCATAGGTTGCCAGTGCTAACTGATGCTGTACCTCAATCCGTGCAATATCGCTCTGAACATCCTCAAGCAATCGTCGCAAGCCCTCTACCGCCTTCGTGGGATTCCATGATGCTTCGCTCATGAGCGAGTCAAATCGTTTCCGTGCCCTCAGATTCCCACCATCCCATGCCAACCAGAGACTATCTGCGTGGATCAGTGCCCGTTCTTCCTCCGTGCGCTGCCAAGGCATCGCCTTGGATAAGGATGCACGAGCGAGCGAACCCCGATCAGCGAGTGCAAACGATCGACTCGCACGTACATGATACGCGAACAACGCGACTGAATCAGGTGAATGATGAATTCCCATCTCTACATCATCCAATGCAACCTGTGCCGCACGATCCCAAAGTGCACCCGCCTTCATGGCTGAGGCTTCATAGAGACTCCCCTCATGTGCTTCTGCTAACAGCGCAATGAAATCATGCCGGTCCTGATTCCATAAAACCAGACGTTCCAGAACATGTAGTTGTTCCTGTATCGCGCCAGATCGCCGAAAGCGCTCCGCAAGAATCTTATATACATGGGCCAGCCACTGCCTCGCTTCGTCATCAAATGGGTCCGCCTCCAGAGCATCCTCAAGTTTTTCAGCTGCGGTATCCAGCAATTCAAGAGCCTGCAAACTATCTGCCTCAGATAACTGGTCAAGCATATCTGCACCTGCATTAAATGAAGTCAACGCACGCACGGTATCCCGTGTCGTTGACTCAGGTGCGAGTTGGATGAGACGATTAGCAAGATCCGCCAATTCTCGACCTTCCTCTGCAAGATCTGCCGCTCTTTCTGCATCCTTTGCGAACGACTTTTCGGCGAGTTGCCATGCAGTTTGAACTTGAATACTGTCCACACCTGCCAATAGTGGTCTGGATGGTTTAAGGGACTCTACCATGATCTGGGAACCGCCGCATCCGGTAGTCAAAAGTACAAGAAAGTAGATAAAGATTCTCATTGTAGTGTGAGTTGCATTTTGTCCCACCATGCGAGAAAGACATCATAATGGAGCACCGCATCTATGCTGGATGCTGCACGCTCTTCCGAAGTGATCCCGGTAATCTCATTTCCACTCCGACGAGCAGAACCCACTCGAAATCGTCTCCCCTCTCTCTTGAAGCTCGGATCAACGATATAAAAGGTGACATCCCTCTTAACAATTACGACATGTAATTCTTCCGATGGCATCCGAGCCATCAGATAAATCTCCCATACATCGCCCCTGTGCTCGAGATGAGCGACAGAACTCAGATTCCCCGGCTGATAGTCAACATGCCGTTTGATCCCCAGTGGAAGTTCGGACTCAGAAATCCGCATCCACTGGATAATTGCCTTTGCTTCCTCAGTTTGCAGAACTCGCTTTGTCGGTTTTGAGGTTTGGTGCTCAGGCCTCAGGATCACGGTTGGAGTATCCTGCCTTTCAGTGACTCCTGTAACTACACGAGGAACCTGCTGACGCTCCAGTTGCAACTGTTCTGTACGAGGAGTCGCTCTGACCGCAATACTAGCCGAATTTGAATACCCCCTTGACGAAATAGACGGTGATGACATTTGGATACTCCTACGTACTGGATTGAGTGTAGTCTTTTTCGGTTGAACCTGCAACGCATTTGACCATGTCCTCTGGTTGGGAATGATTTGAGAGACTCCCGATTCAATGGATGTGGGTAGCTGGGGCGTGCGTCGCCGAACGACCGGAGTAACTGGTATGGTTTCTTTCCCGGTGGGAGTGGGTAAAGAACTGAGTATAGGTGCATGACTTTCCGCAAATGTCAACTGTCGAAACTTGGATGTCTGACTGTGCACTTTCACCCAAGCCGCAAATACCCACAATAGAACAAGCACTATGCTTGTCATCGCTCCTACAAGGATTCGCTCTTGTGTTTTTGTTTTCATGGTAGAACGGGTTCAATCGCGCATTGAAGGGCAGATGTACTGCATAGATCCAATAGAGTTACGACCTGCTGCACAGTGGCTTCTTGGACTGGAGCGAGCATGTATTGCAAAGAGGATTGGCTTCGCAGACAGTCACCAAGCTCCTCAAGTCCTCTCGTCTGGCACAGATTTCTCGAGTTATCCAACTGCTTCACCGTTCCACTCCAGTTCTGGTCAAAAGAAACTCGGGCAGCAATCACTTTTTGTGATGCTCCAGTCTTTTCAGGGAGCGCGACCTGCAACGTTGGATTTAATTCAGCCACCGATAAAAATGCCAGTAAAAGCAGAAGGCCAAGGTCAATAAATCGGAGTAAATGTCCGCTGCCTCGTCTCATGCCCCTCCCTCAGAGATTTGCCGCACCTTAAATGCAGCCTGCCGATCAAAATGTCGGACCACCTCATGAATTGCCAGCATCCTTGCCGCGAGTGCATTCCCATCTGCAATAAACTCCACTTCTGTAGGCCCCGCATCTATGAGCAGTTTCAGCGCTTCCAAATCAATAACCTCTCCCTCGGAAGTATAAAGACTACCATCTGCCGCAATGGCAATCTGAATTGGCCTAATAAGTTCTCCCTCCTCACTTAGCTCATAGGTCACCGGCAGCACGGGCCCTGAGGTCGTAAAGCTGGCTGCTGCCATCAGACTCAAAAGTAAGAGTAAAGTGATATCCACCAATCGCATGATCAATGATCCTTTCATGCGCCTTCTTCCGCAATGGATAGCATACGGCTTCGGACTCTCTGAGCCCAATCCTGCGCAGATTCGATGTAGCGACTGACATATCCATGCATCACCGCCTCAAAGAACTCAAGAAGTATACTGGTGATAATGCCCAATAGTGTGGAGACCACCGCAATGGCAATGCCCGCGAAGATCGTCTGTGCATCACGAGTACCAGTCGAAAACAAGGCATAGATCCCAACCAGAGTACCCAATAGTCCAAGTCCGCCGGCTGTACTTGAACAATAGTTCACAATTCGCTGCGTACGTTGGTACGCGGCATGTGCAGCAGTTGCAACCTCGCTGACCTCTTGACCCATGGCTTCTGGGCTGCGATGAAGCTGGAGGATGCCCGAAAGAAGCCGTGTATAGAGGCTATCCGCTGCACTACGATGAGCACTCCAAAGCGTCGGGATTGAGATAGACTCCAACTTTAAATCCCTCAGAGAGCGGGCAGCCAGATGCTCCCGAACAAGACGCACTACACGTTGCATAAGTACGATCAATCCAGCAATCAGTACTGCCAAAATTGGCCACTGAAATCCACCTGCTTGACTGAACAGTTCAAGGATCGAAAAAGATTGAACCTCTGGTGAGAGGATGGGAATTTCCTGTATGGTTTCTGTCATTATTTTAATGTTGAATTGTTTTATGCGAAGAACATTTTAGTTGAATTGGTTGATCGTAGCCCCTACTGAACTTTCTACACTTTCTCTCCCAGTTCCTCTTTGACAAAGCCATACCTCTTCACTTTCGGTCTGAACTCTGCGGTTTCCCAGACCACGAATCAGGGTTTCATATTTCCCTACTATGCCGGTCAGTGAGGCAAGTTGATCGGTAAAGCCTGGGTTCTCGTATGAGGATTGAAGTTTGTTAGACGCTTCAACCACTACCCGAGTGGACTCTACACTGGCAGTCAGGTTCAGGTCAGTGGATCTGGTTGGTGAATAACAGAGTGTTCGATGCGGGTTTTCTTGGTGACTTTGCTCATCTGCGCCCAAGTTCGCCATGTCGGATCCCGTCTGATCTACTGCGACTCCACCGACCCCCCGACGGCTATCCGAACCCATAGAGCAAGAGATCTCTTTGGCGGTGGCTTCATAGGTGACCGAAATAGATGTCGTACAGGTCTCTTCTAATTCATCCATAGCCAGGATTATCTGACCATGTCCCATCCCTTGTTTAGGATCCAAATTCCGATTTACGATTCCATCTATATCTATATACCAGACCTCTACTCCCCTGTCTGGTGTCCTGCATTCTTGCAAAAGATTTTGACTCCAAAGACGGACGCATGAACGATGGGATTGCCCCGCAAACACCTGACGTTTCAGTCGGAAAATTTCTCCCCCCATGACCCTATCATACCTTTCTCCTCGTACAGGGGACAATATATTGTCCACCTGTATGGATGAACCCACATGGTTCCTATTGAAAAAGCGAACAACCCGATGCTTTGCAGTTGTAAGGTGCAACGGTATACAGGGATCTACCAGAATGAATTTTGGACTTTGGATCATTGAGTGTCCCTTTTCAGATCAATAGTAACACGGATCGGTATTGTGCCTACTTCAATCGTTTGATTTGCCAATAATTCTTTGCTGAGTTGATCTATGACTGTAAGGGTATAGTGACCCGTGCGTACATGGAAGGTGAATCCGCCATCACGATACACCTCTGTTTCGGACTCTCCCTGATTCAAGAGGACCCGGAGCCGAAGGGGTGCACGGTCCAGACCGGTGATCTGACCGGTCACCTGGACTCGTTCCTGCATAGGTACATGGATGATTTTTCTTCTTCCAGGATCCGTAGTGAAGCTGAACTCCAGCCCCGTGGCTGGATGGAGCAATGGATCCCGAATGGATGCGTCTAGGATGCGGACCTGATAACGCTGGTAGGGCTCCAGATAGGCTGCATAGAGCGCTCCAGTTTTTAGGCGGGTCCATCCTCGCTGATGAAGCTGTGCCTCAATGTGTGGGAGAATCTGCTCCACCGCATCCTGAATACCATTCCCATTCAAATCTTCAAAAATTCGAAGCTCAACAGAGCTTTCCTGATGACTGTATGGAGCAAGTTTTATCTCTCGGCCAAAATGGACGCTCCCCTGTGCCTGTTGGGAGTGAGAGAGATTATGCACATCCCGCTGAGCCCAAGCGAATAGGCTTCCCCAAGAGGAAGAAACCTGGAATCGGAGACTTCCGACGATGCTCCCAAGATCTGCATCCCAGCCCACCCGAAATCCAATAGACCGATTCCGTCGCGGAATAAGTCCCTCCATGCCATACAACTGTTGGAGATGCCTATGCTCTGCAAATGCCAACAGACGAAGATGTGGAAAAGACCAACCCAACGAAATGAGCCAGCGGTGATAGGACCTATTCTCTATGGATGGGCCATGTAGTCGCTCAAATTCCCAGCTTCCGCGCATCAGAAAGCCTTCGGAAGAATGAAACCAAATTTCGGGATGGATCGAAAGGTGCTGATACTGATCTAGATAGATCATCTGCGAACCTCTGAAGAGTGCACTAATTGGCCCATGACCGATGGATGAAGTGATTGAGGTATTCAGAGATTCTTGGGGTAGAACATCAATATGCGCAGTAACCTGAAGCCCCGGTCGCCACAACTGGAGGGTAGACATCCAACGCCTATTTGAAAACTGTACCTCTGAGCCAAGCATCAGAAACGTCAGTGGGTTCAGCGTAAATCCCACCTTGAAATCCGCCCGTTCAGGCACATGAGAGAGAGAGGTTTGGAGCGTTAGTCTCTGATGGACGCCTATCTGCAGATTCACGGATTGCTCTCGTTCATGTGCCCGGAAATGATAATACACTGCACCGGAGGGAAGTAGTGATGAGGGAACAAAGAGATACCGAACTCTTGACGTAACCCGATATTCACCCAGTGGCTGTGTACGCACTTCCAGTTTCGTACTTCCATACCACGCGGGAGCATTCAGCTCATAGTTTCCATCGGTATCCGCCTGAACTTGATCTAAGACCTCCCCACCAATCACTGCCTGAACGAGCGCATGAGGTTCAGACTCTCCACGGATCGCCTGTGTGCGCTGTAAACGGGGGCTGGCCAGTGGTGTATTCGTGATCAAGAGGCCATAGAATCCGTCCGTACCCTGACTGGCCTCCACTTGACTCAGCCATTGACCCTGAGGCATGTCAAAGCGATACCGCCAAGCGCTCCCTCGACCCAGATCAATTTCGACACTTCCGAAGAGTACACTCCCTGTTAGTTTGATGGTGGGTTGAATATGTAAGCCTCTATCTCTAAGTGCATCCTGCCGTAGTTGCCAACTTGCCATCATACCACCCCAGAATTTTCGCGTTCGACCAAAAAGATGGGGCCCTGATCCGTTGGTCCAACCGCTTTGTTGCTGGTACAATGCATGGATATCAAAGGTAGTCGCCACCGAAGATGCGCGTAGGTGTAGTCTCGTCTGATCAAAGTATAGCGAGCTACCAAGACGATCTAGGACATCGTTCATGGAAATCCTGCAGGAGAAGTCTTGTACTGGGCTCGCACAAGTGAAGGTGTACCTATGGCGAGTATCCCATGCCTTAAACTGAACTTCATTCTGCTGCACCGTAAACCCTAATGCCTGAAAGAGCTCTCCACCATCAACGAGAAATATCTCTCCATCATACCATGCACGTAGGAGTTGCTCACTTCTGGGTAGTTCCAAAAGAAGGGGCACCTCCATTAAGACCTGCGCTACGCCCATACGTAGGTTCAGGATGATCAGTACTGCCAAGAGGCCCCCTCTTCGCATTAGTTCATGTTCAATTCAATCGGCATCGGGGTGCCGAGTTGACGTTGAAGGATCATGGAGAGCCCTGTGTATTCGGTATCGAATTCCAGTCTCAATTGACCCTTGTTTGGGGTTTCGAATATCGGGATCCGTACTAGACGCTTCGTATAGATCGCCGACTCGGCTCTTCCGAGTTGATTTCCATCTTGAACCACACGGATCCCTCCCAGAAATGGCCATGAACTCTGATTTTCTATGGACAGGTACAATTCTCCAGACCCATACTCCAAGAATTTGGCACTCAGAACCGGCATCCCCCTGCCCTGAAAATAGACCAGCGGAGCGACCAGATTATAGACAATACTGAGCCCACTCGCTACCACGGGAATCTGTTCATTG
Organism: Rhodothermales bacterium; assembly: GCA_965209015.1. GTDB lineage: Bacteria > Bacteroidota > Rhodothermia > Rhodothermales > Bin80 > Bin80. The sequence continues at coordinate 3,110,582 of OZ242367.1, forward strand.
AGGATGGCACCTCGCTCTTGCATTGCGAAGTGGATCAGGGCAATATGCGCACCTTCTTGTGCTTCATGAATGCGGTAGCGTACGGTCTGCTCACTGCCGGCCACAAGAATGGCTCGATCGGGGAAAAACGTCAAGTGCTCCGTAAGATCTCTCAGCTGACCTGCCTCTCCTAATACGACCTCCGTAGTGGAGTCGGTGGATGCAATCACTCCGTAGTGGGCACGGATGGTTACCTCAATGTCCTCGGTTCCTTGATTGTATAGAACGAATGCTCCGTAGGGTTTCTCATCGGTAATGACCGCATAGGCGGGGGTAACGCTGAGTGCGGCCTGGGCGTGAATCTGCGACACCGTTCCAAGCGTCACTATCCATGAACCTATGATGATTCGTAACATGGCTATAACGGTGTGATTCGAACGGCTAATTGACCCGTATACGTGCCTTGGGCTGCACCAAACAGGTGGAGAGTTCCTCCAAATCGTAGGGTTGCGCAGCCGTCATCTCCTAATGCACCTGTACTCCCTCGCTTTGCTGGAGCGAGCATAAATGCACCCTGATTACAGCCGTTACTCTGCGCCCAGGATGGAGAAAAGTTGATTTCGTGGTCGCCACCAATCCGTCTGAGAAGGGCAACATGATCCATACTTACCAAGAACCCGGCCTGGGCAGGACCTTGAATGATCACCTCTCCCATCGCATGCGGCCCGGCTGCCTTACGACTTGTGAGCCCGGTCATAGGATCAAGCGTAACCACCCCTACATCTGCCCGCTGCCGTGCAAAATCAACCTGACTACTGCTGACGCTCACAGTCAGCACTCTGGGGAGTACTTCCAGGTGCACCTGCATCATGCCAGTGGTTTGCGCTTGAGCATTTACAGAGTAAACCACAAGACAGAGTTGTATGAGTCGAATCATTTTCAGCTGCAGGTTGCAGTGACAGTGATGGTGCCTGTATAAGTCCCGTTATCATCCGAGAGGGTAATTCCGCTGACGGTACCCCCGAAGCGGAAATACCGACTGAATGAGCTTCCCGCACCACTGGCCGTACCGAAGTAGGAGGCAGAGTTAATCCTCGCATAGCCGCTCCCCGACGAACCGGACTGGGCCCACCTACCGGAAAATGACAAGGTCTCCCCAGAATTTTCCAGATTGCTTGGAAACGTGCGGGATACGGTATAGGAAGAGACATTTTCCCCTCTCAGCCGAACTTGACCGACACTGCTGGATCCGCTACGTAACAAGTCCGTAGTGACATCGCCAGACACGGCGGAGATCGAAATATCTTTCGATCCGGTACTAGGCTTCTCAACTGTACCATAATTGAGAGGTACATCGCTTGAAACCATACAGGTCGGTGAGGGTGAAGAGAGAGAGATGGATACCGGGACGGTTGTCGATTGTCCAAGCGTGGGAGTTCCCCACGATAGGTACAGAAGTAGAAGTGTGCGCAGTGGTTTCATGTAGTTAATTACAAGTTGTAGTAATAGAAATTTGACCGACATATAGGCCGGGCATTGTTTGGGTAGAGAGTCCTTGGATCTTCCCTCCGACCCAAAAATGTCGTTCAAAGGGCCCTTCCGCAGACAGATGGAGCGTTCGTCCTGATATTATCGTAAAGGGGTCTGTCGTAGTTCTGGCCTGTCCCCATTGCCCTTCATAGGCTAATGGAGTACCCGGACCCGTGATCTGACGGGGAAATTCAATACTGACCATGTAGTCGGAGGCATATTGTCCGATGAGCATAAATCGTCCAGGGGCCCGTCCACTCCCGGCAGAAACTTTGGGAGACAGGTGAACCATGGGGGCCTGTCCCGTCACAGCTCCAAAATTTCCATCTCCCTGCACGACTAGTGCGCAGGTTGCTTGCGGGAGGCGAAGTGCAAGGTGAACATCTACCTCTACGGGTTGCGCATGTACAGATCCAACCAGACAGGCCATTAAGTGAATGGTCATCAATCGCATGGACGTACATGGACACGGCTCTCGTTCGCATACGTCTCGATACAGTCCGAAGCATCCCTGAATGACATCACGACTGCGGGTGTGGCAAACCGGAAGATCTGCCAGAGGGTATCTATGGGCGTATGCATCGCAGGGGGATGATGATGCAAGGCAGTTGGATCATAATTCCAAATTTCCAAACGTACCCCCTCTACGTCCTGAGACATACGTAATTCAAACTCATCCCCATCATAGTAGCGACTAACAGCGCCGAGGACATCTACCGTGAGTGCTGCCCTTGCATCCTCGCTGAGCTGGGTATCTGATACTAGATTGATCCCTTCCTTTCTGGTCGCATCCAGCCGATAATCCGCTGCGATTTCCCATGATTTCATAGATTCCTGCAAGAGTCGGGGCACATCGTTTCCGATCTCATAGGTTTCCATGGAGGGATAGAGTACAACCAGATCATTGGGGCCAAAGCCATTCGCGGTCACATCCACGATATCCGCACGATCCACCCGTCCGATCGCCGGAATCAATAGCATATCCAGCATATCGTGGATCTGTGTACTGTCAGACAGTGTCGCAACCGGTCGGGTGAGTTGATCAAACTGCTGTGCATTCGTCGTTTGAATGCATCCAAAAACAAGGACAATACCGATAAGTATTTTAGTCATCTTTTTCGCGTTTGAAATATTTAAAATCATCCATTGGATGGATTATGGTCAGTTGTATTGGGACGTTCGTTAGTACATGACCCCGCCAGTTCATGGGTTGGGGGAGTGGAATCTGATAGGTAATGGAATAGGCAAAACATCGGAGTTGATCGTCGCTGTACAACTGCACAGGTCGGGCAGCAAGGAATGCCTGCTCCAGTAGATTTTTGGTTGCCTGCAAGTGCAGGTTGACCGCATCGTAGTGGTCCATGACTGCTTTGCAGCGCCCGGTCTTATCAATTCGGACAAGGAGTTTCCGAGTCAAGAGATCTGTCACCAGCCGCCGTGCAAGCGGGCTGGCCGCACTATCACTCACCACCGCCCGAGAAACGATGGATGAATCATGAGGAGCCCGACTATAAAACTTACCTGATTCAGGCCCTTTGGATCTCATCCAAATTGACAGAACCAACGTCAGCACGAATGCTCCCCCTATCAATATCACGTATTTTGACAGCATACATATATTTAATACAAGTATGTATACCCCTTCCCACTTGAGAGGAATCGTCTCTAATTGACGATTATGACAAAGAATTACCAGAAATCATTTGAATATGAGCAGGAGTTTTTCAAATGATTACGAGTGTCACGGATACCTAATGCACTCAATGGAATGTAGTTATGGAAAAGATCTATTTTATGAGAAAGGAATACGGTAAATCCGTGAGTTGACAAATATTCGTCACTGACAAATGATTTTGTCCGCACATATTTGTACTGTATTCAGCCCACAAGCAATCTTTGGACAGATGATCCTACCCGATCACCACTTCAGATCCATGCGTAGATTGTATCCAACCCGGTAGGCGCGCCCACTCGGATCCACTGTCATTCCCACGATGGATTGCCCAACACTTTTCTGGATCGATGCCCCGTACCCCGGTTCCATCTCTACGCGTTGATCCGCGCTTCCCATGCCCATGGAATGCAGTGGAGCTTCGCACCATAGATCTCCTCCGTACACATTCCCCCAGAGCGGGTACCCGCATTGAGGGGCCGAGTCGGCCCGGCGATCCATACTCAATGGCTCCCATCAGTCCCCATTCTCGCAGTCCCTCGTCCTTATGCAGCATCAGTGTCCGACCTCCCAATTCCGCATGCAATCGGCTCGTAGACCAGCGTACCCCACCACCCAGTTCGATTCCGATCCCTGTCTCTGCATCGCCTCCATCCTGACGAAGGGCGGCTTCCATGTAGGGCTCCATGCCCGGATCCGATCCAGTCTCCATGTCCGCCGTAGCCCAGCTGGAGACAGCGCTTCGGATTCTCAACGGTGAAGATGCCCTGTTCCTTAGAGACCTCCCTGCAAAGGGTATAGAGACTATCCTGAGATTTGTGCAGAGGCTTGAACAACGCAACATCAAAGAACTCCGCCAAGTTAGTCAGACATGCATGTGCAACGGTCTCTCACAGAGAATATCCGCACTCCAAGTGGATTAGAAGCGCTCAGAGGATAGCTTCCGGTGACTTGCCCTTACGCAACCCACGCAAGACACCTGTGTCCGAGACCAAACCCTTCCATTTTTCGGGCAGAAACGACAGCAATCCCGATTGTACGGGCCGTCGTGACAAGCCTGACCCACATAATTTCAGTCAACTCTGTTGATTTTACAAAATTACAGCACTAATTGACCGTAAATAAGATAGAACTTATGGAGCTATTTGCCCCTCAGATTCTGACCATCCCAATGGACTACCTTCTCCATCTCCATGGAAGCATTAATCATGTGCGCGCATGCAGCCGCGTGATGGCCTATTTCTGCATCTTCTTTTGTTGAACTTCCACTCCGTATCGCGTCTAACCACTCCTGAATATGCACCATAACTGCATGCTTTCCCTCGGAGTAGTAGACCTCTTCGCCCTGTACTGTCCCCGGTGGGCGGCTTGAGGGCATCTCTTCATGACGAACTGCCGGATCGGCAATGTACGCATCTGCCAGATCCTTTGGCCAACTTTCCGTGATCCAGCTATTGCTTTCATTCACACGCTCGGGGATAAAGTGAAGTTCATCTCTGACAAAAACTAGTGATCCTTCGGTTCCAAGAATTCGCATTCCACCGGACTTGCCCCGCTGGTTGTTGAACGTCCCACTCAGGTTCACCATAAAGTTACCAGGATATTTCAGCGAAGCATTGATCGTATCTGGGACATCTCGGGAGCGTGTCCACCGGTATAGATCACCCATGGCCATTACACTTTCGGGAATCCCAGCCCCCATGATATAGTTGATTCTGGTGCATGTATGGACATAGAGATCTGTGGAGAGTCCACCAGAATAATCTTTGTAACAACGCCAACGGAAAAAACGTTCTGGGCTATAGGGACGCTTGGGGGCCGAGCCAAGAAATAGATCCCAATCCACCGTTTCAGGAGAGGCGTCTGGAGGAATAGGATAAATCCAAGCACCGGAGGCTGTATTTCGGTTCGTATTTGCCCGGATCATCGTCACCTGTCCGAGCTTCCCATCTCGAACCATCTGACGTGCTTTCTGAACGAGTACATTGTTTGGGCCAGGGCTTCCCACCTGTACGGCGAGGCTGTTTCTCTTCTGGGCCTCAATAATTCCTGCTCCCTCCTCAATTGAATAGGTCAATGGCTTTTCTATGTACGCATGCTTACCTGCATTCAGCGAATCTACCGAATGTTGATAGTGCCAATGATCAGGGCTAGAAATGACGACCGCATCGATGTCATCCCGACCAATGATCTCTCTATAGTCCGCCATGGTATCTGCTCTGCCATTGGTACGGTTTCTCATACGTTCCAACCGTCCAGTATATGCATCACATGCAGCTACAACCTCTATTTCCGGAAATTTTTTGAACGCCTCAACCAATCCGTGGGCTCTGGCCCCTGCACCAATTAATCCGATGGTAATACGATCACTTGGAGCCACAAATTTTGGTTGTGCTCCCATCGCAAGTCCAGCCGTACCAATTGCACTGGATCGAATAAAATCTCGTCGGGAAACGATATAGCGTTTTGACATCATTAATAAAGTTTATTGGATTGGAGTTAAGACCAGATTTCTGTATAAAACACGACCATGATCTCCCTGGAGGTAAATAGGTCCTGGCGAGGCTTCGTCCGCGGTCATCGCCCCGCCAGTTACCCCAAGAATCGGCTGATTATCTATGATCATGACCCCATTCAAGATCACTGTAAGGTGACGATGATGGAGCACAATATCCATTGACTGCCACTCTCCGGCAGGCTTTTCCGCGCTGGTGATGGGCTTAATTCTACTATACAATGCACCCATACGACGAGAGTTTGGGTCTCGTCCATAGGTGTCGGCGATCTGTATCTCATAGATCCCACGAAGATAGACACCACTGTTGCTCTTCTCTGGGACATTTACGTCCAAAGTTAAACGAAAGTCCTTAAAGACGGCATCGGTACGAAGATTACCATACCTGATATGCTCTCCATTTCCTGGCTGGATCGGATCATTTACGAGTATCCCATTCTCGGCCCTAAACCCATTCATCTGTTGATCGTTGATTAGACTCCAACCCGTAAGATCCTTTCCGTTAAACAGTTCAATAGGTTCACCATACATCACCTGGGATAGATCTGGTGCGGGCGGTAGTTCTGGGATTCGCTCTGCTGTGAACTCAATAGTCTGGGAACCGATTCCCGAATGATCTGGAAAATGGGCCGTACCTGTCAAATATTCTCTATCCGGTCGCAGAGTAAATGTATTGGTTATGATGAGACTCCGCTGCCCCCCATCCCCCAAGTCCCGATCAACAGTTTGCGTCCTAGTTACGGTCAGTACGCTCCCGGTGATGTTTGCACTCGCGACGGGAAGCACGCTTCCCCCGTACCAAAGCAAGGAAGCATCAACTAATTCCTGATCATGGGTAACCTCAAGCCAACCAGCCCCTCCAGGCAAATGTAAGGCCCACCGACCCTCAAAAAAATCAATCCTATCCTGAGCACTCGCCGGATATGTTAGTAGAAAAAATAAAAATGATAAAATCAGTCGTGACCACATAAATTTTTCGATTATTTGTTGCAATATACATAAATGGTGAATAGACTATTCAGCAGATCGGTCCATGGGAGTCTGGAAGTTCGTAAGAATCATTCTTGTCATCTGAAGCATACACAGACAGCATAATACTTTTCCGTTCGGATCATCTGATACTCTAGATGGCTCAGAAACACAATTAAGACTGGAGAGATCAAATGTCCGAATGATTACATGGCCATACTGGCCATCCATATGATTGTAAAATCTATTCAAAATGACAGATTGATGGGGCCACAGTAAGCAATTGTACAAAAATCACAGATAATCCGTATACCACTCTCGTCAACAGATCTAAACCCTGGGGCTTGACAAAGAATTTTGATGACCACCTGCATCCGTAATCGCTCATGATCATCATGATAATAAATGGTTTACGGAACCTTCCGAACAGCACCATAGTGGCAGACACGATTTGTGGAAACGATCTTCCTATTACTGCTCGGCATATATCATTATGCTGTTTACTGTTTTATTTCTTATCCTGCCACTTGAACGAGGCAGGTTACATGTTAACTGAGACAATCCTCTATCATGCGTGAATCCTCAGAAATTCCAAGGTTCTCCTCTACAATCAGAGCCAGTATCGTGCTCATACTTTCGGTAATCTGTATGCAGTGTGGAACCTATTCCTCTGGGCCAATCCAGTCAGTCGCAGAGGGAGATCATATCGTACTGTTAGGTAATAATTTATGCTCTCGCATGATGAACTTTGGATATTTTGAGGCGGAAATGCATCAACGATTTCCATCCCATCATCTTACAATACGAAACATCTGTGATGGGGGCAATACGCCAGGATTCCGTCCTCATCCAGGACGGGTTTCTCCATGGGCGTTTCCGGGGGCAGACAGCTTTTACACGGAATTGGCACAGCCCTCAAATAGCCAAGGGCATTTTGAGACAGCGGATCAATGGTTGACTAGGCTGCAAGCCGATATGATCCTCGCATTCTTTGGTTTCAACGAATCATTCAGGGGCCCAGAGGGCTTAGTCTCCTTTGAAGCTGAGATGGATGCCTTCGTTCGACATACTCTCTCGCAAACGTACAACGGCATACATCCACCTGGATTGATTCTGGTTTCTCCGGTTGCATTTGAAGATTTATCCGATCAAATGGATCTTCCTGATGGCTCTCGGGAGAACATGAATCTATCAGCCTACACTGAAGTCATCCAGCGGGTTGCAGAGCGTCATAGCCTTCCTTTTGTCAATGTCTTTTCGACTTCAAGACGTTGGTATCGGCAAAACAGGGAACCAGTTACGATTGACGGTTCGCAACTCAATGATGTAGGCTACCGTTTGTTAGCATCTACAATTGCAGATCGGGCATTTGCTACCGATCCTGTGCTTGACACCCAGTTATATGATCAAGTATTAGCCGCTGTGAACGACAAAAACTGGTATTGGCATAATGATTACAAAATCCCAAACGGTGTCCATGTCTATGGGCGCCGCTATGAGCCGTTCGGGCCAGACAACTATCCAGCAGAGCTGGAAAAGATTCGCCAGTTAACTGCGATTCGTGATACAGCAATTTGGCGAATTGCGACAGGAACGGTCATGAATTTAGCTGCTGCCGATGCCCAAACGCGAGAACTCCCTGAGGTAGTGACCAACTATGTACCCAACGAAAAGAATGGAGACCTGAGGTATCTCTATGGCGATGAGGCGCTTGCCAGCTTCACGACCGCCCCAGGGTATGAGTTGGAGTTGTTTGCCTCGGAGGTGGAATTCCCTGACCTTGCGAACCCAGTCCAGATCTCATTTGATAATCAGGGTCGTCTGTGGGTAGCAGTGATGCCCAGTTATCCGCACTGGAAACCCGGCGATCCGCATCCAAATGACAAACTCTTGATTTTAGAGGATACAGATCAAGATGGACGGGCAGATCATCAAATTATATGGGCGGATAGTTTGCATCTTCCTGTTGGATTTGAATTTGCTCCTGAAGGCGTTTACGTTAGTCAGGGAAAGAACTTAATGCTCCTCTCAGATACGGATGGGGATGATCTTGCAGATTTGAGGCAAATCGTACTGAGCGGCTTTGATGATCATGATACCCATCATGTAATCAGTGCATTCACAGCCGATCCATCGGGTGCAATTTACATGGCTGAAGGTGTCTTTTTGCATTCTAATGTGGAGACCTCCTATGGGCCGATCCGTGGGACGAATGGTGGTTTTTTTCGCTATGATCCTCGACGTCATCACCTTGAACGAACTGCACAACTCGCCATCCCTAATCCATGGGGGATCGCTTTCGATGAGTGGGGACAGCCATTTTTCTCTGAAACATCGGGGCCAGATGTTCGCTGGATGCTACCTGGTACGGTCAAGCCCCGCTATGGGATTGCAACACACAAGTCATACAACTTGATTGAAGATGCCCACCGAGTTCGGCCAACCTCAGGGATGGAATTCGTATCCAGCCGTCACTTCCCCGACGAGGTTCAAGGGGATCTGCTGATCAATAATACGATCGGATTCCTCGGTACGAAACAACACCGGATGGATGATGATGGGACAGGATATGTGAGTACCCACCGACAGGATCTTATTCAAAGTACCGATGGAAATTTTCGTCCAGTGGATATGGAGTTCGCCCCTGACGGATCCCTGTATTTCATTGACTGGCATAATGTACTAGTGGGACATATGCAGCACAATGCGCGCGACCCGTTGCGCGATCATGATCATGGCCGGGTGTATCGAATCACCTACCCCTCCAGGCCGTTGGTCGCCCCAGCCAAGATCAAGGATGCAACGATTGAAGAATTGTTGGAAAATTTAACTCTGCCGGAATATCGTACGCGTTATCGTAGCCGGCGAGAACTTCGAGGCAGAAATCCTTCCGAAGTACACTCTAAACTCAACACATGGATTGCTGAGCTGGACTCAACCAGTGAAAACTACACGAATCACCTTCTGGAAGCACTTTGGGTGGCTTGGGGGATCAATCAAGTGGATGAAGATCTATTGGGTCAATTACTCAACGCTGAGGATTTTCGGCTTCGTGCTGCTGCCGTTCGTGTACTGCGATACAATCCACAACTTCCCTCGCAGATTGAGATGTTAATGGAAGCGGCTGCCGATCCCCACGGCCGTGTCCTCGCTGAGGTCATGGCAGCGGCTTCATGGTTGAATCCCGACCAAGGACTCCCGATTGTCGAAAAAGCCAGCCAATCTGTATTGGACAAATGGAACATGAATGTATCCGTGACCGCCTTGGCACACCTCAGGGGGGAGTCGGTCCCTTCTGTTCGGGTGGAGGAAGAAGTTCCTGATTTAGGGGAGGCAGACCTTGCGCTATATACAATGGGAAAAGAGATTTATGCACGTGATGGCTACTGTAGCACCTGTCATCGCCCTGACGGCAAAGGCTTGCCGGCATCAGGTTTCCCTCCATTGGCTGGCACCGACTGGGTACTGAGCAATTCGGAGCGTCTGATAAAGCTTACGCTGGACGGTCTCATTGGGCCAATCACTGTGTTGGGACAAGAGTACCCCGGGCAGGTCCCTATGACACCATTCCGAAACCTGTTAACGGATGAAGAAGTCGCTGCCGTATTAACCTATGTGCGCAATGCTTTTGGCAATAGCGCTTCGCCAATCCGTCCAGAGCAGGTTGCAACCATTCGTATGAGTACGGCTGATCGGCGCGGGTATTACACCGCTGATGAACTTTTAAATGATCAATAATCATTTTGGTCATCATCATTCCTCTCGGCCGAACCAGTTCGCAGTGATGATCCTGGATCTATGCTACGTTTGCTTGCACCGCAGCCCCCGCATGAAACCTGCTCACCACGAAATCTAGGGTGATGAATTATCAGTCATGACGAGCGGAACCTTATGAGGAAGCCAAAGAGTGGTGTCTAAATTGCCGTTGTATTCTCTGTTTCGGAATGGATCAAATGGGTGATACTCTCAGCACAAAATGCTGACAGCAGACATTCTGATTGTGCTCGCGATCGTGGCCGGCGCGATCGTACTTTTCGTAACCGAGTGGGTGCGCTATGACGGGGTTGCACTCATGGTTCTACTTGCACTGGCAATCACTGGTGTGATTCCCATGTCACGCGCCATTGAGGGGTTTGCAAATCCAGCTGTGGTGACGATTGCAGCCGTACTCGTTCTCAGTGGGGGGTTATACCGAACAGGGATTGCGAATCTCATTGGCACCCAGTTAATGCGATTTGCTGGAACATCACCGCTGCGACTTACGATGGTGATGATGCTCGCCGCGGGGCTGATGTCGGGGATCATGAATAACATTGCAGCCACGGCTCTTCTACTACCAGTCGTGCTTGATATTGCTCGCCGGCTTGGAATACGTCCCTCCAGGCTCCTCATCCCCTTGGCCTTTGCCTCACTTTTAGGGGGGATGACCACCCTCATTGGAACAGGTCCCAATATTCTGCTCTCCACGATTCTTGAACGCTCTGGGCAAGGTTCATTCGGACTCTTCTCCTTTACTCCGGTCGGGGCAGCTGCACTTGTGCTGGGTACTCTTTATATGATCTTTGTTGGGCGTCACTTTCTCCCAGACCGTAGATCAAACGGCGATCGGGCGATCACCGAAATTGATCTGCGGGACCGTTATGCTCTGGACGATGCGATTTTTTGCTTGCGTATCCCCCAGCGTTCTGCTTTGAGTGGTCGAAATTTGATTCAGACTCGGCTTGGTCGTGTCCTTGGAGTTGAACTACTTGCAGTACTGCGTCAGGGACAGTATCTACGGGGACCTGATCCAAAGTTTCTACTTCGGAGTGGAGACATCCTGATCTTTGAAGGATCTCAGGATTCCATGAATGATCTTCGGTCATGGGGACACCTTGAAAGTCACGATGAACTTGAGAAAATCTTGGTGACGTTGATTGAGAATAACGAAGGTTTTGTACAAGCTCAGATTGCCCAAACCTCCACGATTGTCGGAAGAACCATTCAAGAGTTGGATTTTCGCAATCGATTCCAGACTCACATCGTAGCCATTGAACGAGATGGGTACATCATGAATTATTCCCTTCGGGATGTACGCCTTCAATCTGGGGATTCTCTGCTCCTTCTTGGAGATCAGGAGAGTTTATTGAAGCTCCGAAATGCGAATGAGTTTGCTTCCATCGACCGACTTCCCCCCGATGTGGCAATTGACGAGTATCGGCTCCGTTGCTGGCTGATGCAGCTAGAAATACCAGAGGGTTCAACTCTGGAGGGCCGTACTCTGTTATCAACTCGGCTTGGGCACGCCTTTGACCTCTCGGTCCTCAAGATCATTCGGACGGACGAATCTGGGACGCAGAAGATCTTCCTTCCCCGCTCATCCGAAATCCTCCATTCGGGAGACCAGCTCATCGTCCATGGAGGTCCTGAATCCTACTCTGTATTCCAAGCTCTCCGGCTGCTAAAACCTTATGAAATGGATGGTCAATCACTGGTGTCTGAATTGGAGTCTGAAGAGGTAGGATTCGCTGAGGTGACGCTTGCTCCCACCTCCAATATTGCAGGGAAAAAACTGAGTGAGATTTTTTTCAGGGACTCTTATGGCCTGACGATCCCGGCCATCTGGCGCGGGGGGAAAACAATTCACTCATGTATCCAACTCAGTGAGACACCTCTCCAATTTGGTGATGCCCTCCTCGTCTATGGTCAACGAAAAAAAATCCAGTTATTGACGAAAGACACCCGCTTTCTGGTCCTTACCTCTGAACTCAGCGAGGTCTTCCGTACGCGACGCGCCCCTGTCGCTGGGGCGATCATGTTTGGCGTCATCCTTTCCGCCTCACTCAACCTTCTTCCGGTCTATATCTCCGCACTTCTGGGTGCACTACTGATGGCATTTACCGGATGTATCAAAGGGACAGAAATATATAAACTTATTGAATGGCGGGTCGTCGTCTTGCTAGGTGGAATGTTGGCCCTTGGACTGGCGATGGAGGAGTCTGGTGCAGCCGAGCTGTTGGCGCATGAGGTTATCGGCCAAGCAGCCGAGATTGGTCCTCGGTTCCTGATTGCGAGCCTCTTCCTTCTTTGCGCTCTGGCCGCTCAATTCGTACCTACCTCGGCCGTTGCGGTTCTCGTGGCTCCAATCGCACTCAGCACCGCATTAGAGTTGAATATCTCCGCCGAGGCACTCCTTATGGTTGTGGCCGTTGGTTCGTCCTGTGCATTCTTAACCCCCTTCGGCCATCCAGTAAATCTTTTGGTGATGAGTGTAGGAGGATATAAAGTCATAGATTATACGCGTATAGGGGCACCCCTCTTTGTCCTGCTACTTCTACTTGTCATCTTCTTTTTGCCGCTGGTATGGCCGCTTTAGCGTTGCTGTCTGACAGCATTGCCCAACAGACTGGATTGCTGGTTGTGGAAAAGTGTTTCTGAATTTTACTACGATGGGTGTACAGATACTAGGCCGCCTTGCTACTATTCTGTTTCTATGTTGTTATATCTCTTCCGTTATTATCAGCTCCTCGGTCAGATATAATTGCCCAACTGACCCAGTTCAACATGAAAAGATGTGAATTACACCGTGAGAGTGAGTGCACATTTTCATCAGACTGAAATCTATATCATGTAGTTGATCAAATTATCTTCTAGCCTAACGCACTCATCCTCATCAGGAGACCGAAGTTTTGATTAGCCATTGATACCCCGCTCCCCACTGCTTGAATCGTAGGTTCCAACATGCTGATCTACAAAATTTCTTGGAACAAGTATAGAAATCACAGCATAAGTCATATCCAAGCGGTGAAAACGTTGGGTTTTCGCGTGGTGAAAAACCCGTTGCTACCGTATAGAGGAGTGTGAATTATCCTTGATGTAGCAGTATGATAAACGAACTTCTTAGTCAATCATGTTGGTCTCTTACATAAGGATGAATATACCCAGGTCCCGGTTTCCGTCTGAAATCCCGCGTACCTTGCCGTCATGGGTAACTATACGATTGGGGTTAATCTATTCCCTTTTAATCCTGCTTCCATCTCTGTTGGTCTCTTCCTGTAACCGTGCACCTGAACACCCGAATATCATAATCATTTTAGCGGATGACATGGGTTATGGGGATCTGGGTGTATACAATTCGGAATCAAAAATTCCGACACCTCACCTAGATCGTATAGCACGAGAAGGCATGCGGTTCACGGATGCCCACTCTCCGAGTGCGGTATGTACACCCACGCGCTATGGACTGCTTACCGGGCGTTATGCTTGGAGAACACACATGAAGAGGGGAGTTCTTCATGGATATTCAAAGAGTCTAATAGATACGACAAGACTAACCCTGCCTAAACTGCTACAACAAAATGGATACACCACTGCGGCCATTGGGAAATGGCACCTTGGTCTTGGATCTGTGGAACCCGTTGACTACAACGAGCTCCTTCTTCCAGGGCCAAATACGCTGGGGTTTGACTATTTCTTTGGGATTCCGGCATCTCTTGATTTCGCTCCCTATGTGTATGTGGAAAACGAACGAGTCATACAGGCACCGACGGATAGTATAGCAAGGAGTGAACATCGGCGACGAGGCGGGGGAGGCTTCTGGCGTGCTGGCCCCATTGCGCCAGATTTTCGTCATGTGGATGTACTACCCGTAATGATCTCAAAGGCAGTAGAGTTTATTGATGATCATGGTCAGTCTAGCCCTTTCTTTCTGTATATCCCCCTGTCTGCTCCCCATACACCTTGGCTACCTGACTCCTCCTACATCGGAACCACTGGGGCTGGAATGTATGGTGATTTTATGACACAAGTAGACGATACAATTGGAGATATTTACGATGCCATAAATCGCAATGGCATTACAGACCAGACAATCCTTGTCGTTACTAGCGACAATGGAGCGCATTGGCCTCCCGATGATATAGAGTCCTATGGACACCGTGCCAACGGAAAATTCCGTGGACAAAAGGCAGACATTTGGGAAGGGGGACACCGGGTCCCCTTCATTGTCCGGTGGCCGAAAAAGGTTGATGCGGGATCCGAAAGTGATCAGTTGGTCTCATTGACGGATCTTATGGCTACCTTCGCCTCTCTCGTACAGGTTGAACTGCCAGTGGATGCTGGTGAGGACAGCTATGATATTCTTGGTGTATTGTTGGGAGAAGCACCATCGCTCCGCACATCCATGGTGCAACATTCCCTGAGAGGTTTCTTCGCTCTACGCGACGGAAATTGGAAACTGATTCCACACCGCGGATCAGGAGGATTTTCCGAGCCGCGTGAATATGTACCGGAGCCGGAAGAGCCCGCTGGACAACTGTACAATCTTGCAACAGATATCCATGAATCGGTAAATCTGTACAATGAATATCCAGAAAAGGTCGCCGGGCTGGAGGCGTTGCTGGAGCAGATCCAAATCCAAGAGCACAGTCGACCCGTTCCATAGACATTGATTATCCGAGCTCTGTCTCCTAAGGGATTTACAACAGTTTGAAATGGTGGATCCAGAGAGAATGTGGACGTGACATTCGGCTTACTGATGTAGGTGGAGAAGTGATTCAAGGAATTCTTTCATGAGATTGTCAGTGTAATTATTTAGAGTGCTTTTTGCAACCCCTTGTGGAATACTGGATAGAAAAGGTCGTACTATTTAATCAATCAAATGCTACGATAATCCGCGCCATAATAGAGACATTCAAGCTCATGATCCGTCCAGGGCTTCTTGCCTTGGACTAATTAACTCACCCCTTATTCCTGAAATCATATGCATCTCGCTATTCACAACTGGATGAAAGCTGAACCAATTGAGGCTACCGTTCGTCGATTGGCCAAGTACGGCTATCAAGCCCTTGAAATCCAAGGCGAACCTTATAAATATGACACCGCTCAGATCAAAAAACTCCTTGATGATCATGGAGTAAGGTGTTGGGGAAGTGTGACCCTGATGCTGGATGAACGTAATTTACTGGCCAAGGAGGAAGATCAACGTGCAAGATCAGTCACCTATGTGAAAGACTGTATCCAGATGGTGAGCTCTCTGGGTGGAGAAGTGATTTCCGTCGTCCCGGGTACCGTCGGCAAAGTTGTACCTGATTCCACGCCCGAAATGGAATGGGACTGGTGTGTCACCGCCCTGAAGGAAATGAATGATTATGCTCGTACCTGTAATGTGAAGATTGGTATTGAGCCCATCAACCGATTTGAGACTTATTTCATCAATCGTGGCGCCCAGGCATTGGCTTTGGCAGAGGCGGTGGCACCGGATTGTGGTGTATGCCTTGACATTTTCCACATGAACATAGAAGAAGATGATCCGATCACTGCAATTTATGAAGCGGGGGATCGTCTCGTCAATTTTCATGTAGCCGACAATAATCGGATGGCATGCGGTCTCGGATCTCTGGACTGGAAGGCAATTATCAAAGCGCTCAAAGACATCGGTTATGATGGCGCGCTATCCGTTGAATTTTGTCCACCTCTTGACCGGACACCCGCTAATCGTTTTCCTGATAGTGTGGACCTAAACCCCGAGGGTATTTCGGATTCTGAGCGAAAATTCCTAGAAGACCACGGAAGCAGTGTATTTAGCGCAGATTTCTATGAGTTGCATGTCCAAAAGTCTGCCGAGACCTTACTGCCACTCCTGTAACTGACTCTTTTGAATCAAACCTCCAACGTGTGCTCTTTGAGGTTGAAAAGGCTAACATCATTCCACCGAGATACATCTTTGTTTCCCGTGACGAATGGACAGTAAAGCCATTAGCTTAAGGTGCCTGAGGATTTAGAGGAAGCAAAAATGGTGTTTTTGGAAAGTGCTTTCGCGTCCAGTTGATAACAATTGATATGTTGGTGAGGAGCGAGATACGGCTGTGGTGCTTTCACGGGATGAGAATAGTATACGTATCAACAAATCATTATCAATAAATCAGATCTTTTTATCGTGGTTTGTTCAACTATATAAGAAACAACCCCCGTATGGGAACAAGAATCTTCCTACGCAAATAGTATGCCCCTAATTCCGTCGCCCAGATAGAGCAGATCTCAGGGCAATTGAACCACTATTCAGATTACTGTTAGAAATTTCTTGCTACATCACGCGATCTACAAATGCGCGATTGTGTACATTGACAGGAACGTTCATGAGCTCCAGAACCCCACGAGCCACATGTTCGGATAAACGGCGAAAAGCCTCCTCTCCTTTTTCTTTGGTCGCGCGAAGTGGATTCCCGATCACCCCACTCTCAATAAACTCATGATGATCCATAGGGAAATTGAAATACGTGTATCCCTCAAATTCTACATCCGGCATTCCATCTTTTTTCTCAAAAGAGCGAGGCAGAAAATCAGGGATATGGGCCTTTGTGAATTCGGCACGCTCCATTCGAACTAACTCCTCGTTCCAAGCCAAATCCTGAGATGTTTCAAGCTCACTTGCATGCCAGCCGGGTGTTTCCTCTGGTGGATTTTCCATGAGACCTTTGAGAATTCCCGTGTACCGCTCCATATATGGTTTCACAAAACTGATAAGTGCACCCGTCTCGTAGCGTAGTTTCCTGAGAACAGGATCAACCACTTTCACATTTGAGCCGTGTCCATTGATAAATATAATTCGGTTAAATCCATGATGGATCAAACTGCGAGCGACATCATGCATGACGGCCAGAAGTGTAGTGCTGCGAACCGTAATCGTACCCCGTCCCTCACCTGGTTCGTGCATATGCTGCGGAGAATATCCCATCCAGATAGGGGGAGAATGGAGGACACCGATCAAATGTGAAACGCGCTGTGAGATGTGGACCGCAGTAACTGTATCTGTATACAGCGGTAAATGGGGGCCGTGTTGCTCCAAACTGGCAACCGGAACTAATACAAGATCTTTTTGACTCAGGTAATTCCTGATATCGGTCATCGTTAAATCTCCTAAATCCCAGGAGAGAAATTGTGCCCGGAAATCTTCGTCCCCCTCGGTCAACTTAGGCAAATGATGGAAATCTTTCTGTGAGGATGTGATCATTTTGGATG
Organism: Rhodothermales bacterium; assembly: GCA_965209015.1. Lineage (GTDB taxonomy): Bacteria > Bacteroidota > Rhodothermia > Rhodothermales > Bin80 > Bin80. Next base: position 3,128,245 of record OZ242367.1, read on the forward strand.
TGATTTCATTAGTTTGATGAATAGGTCTGCCACCTCTTCCCCAAAACGAGGATCATTGACATGGTAGTCGTAGAGCTTAACAGGAATTTCCCCTTGTACGTATTTTCTCAACGCATAAAAGAATTTCTTGTCGGCATCAGGATTCCAAAATACTCCATCTGGAACGTTCGGAATAGATAACCCCTTAGATGGAACAGCTATAGTGACCGGCCCCTGCGAAGGGTTAAGTTTCCGTGCAAAAATTTTCCCGAGCTCCTCCATTTCATCAGTGGAAGCCCGAACAAGTACATATTCTGGGTTGTGGTCGTACATGGGACGATCGCGTAACCTCTCCGGAACGGTTCCTGCATTCCAGACACTAAAATCAATACAACCTGGGACAACCACTTGTGGTAGACCCAGACGACCGATTACCTCCAGTCGATTGGGACCTCCATCATGGATTCCCCCAACGAGCGGATCATAAACTTCGTTGGTCGTGTAGTCAATCACCCCAACAAATTGTCCCTGTTCTGCTAGTTCTTCCATGGCTGGTCCGCCTACGCCATTTGAATGGAAAATGACTGGTTCATATCCAGATGCATGGAGGCGATCTTTTACTGCCATGACCGCCGTAGTAGTATTTCCAAGCATCGTGATTGCAACGTTACGCCCCTTGGGAGCTTTGAGACCTCGTCCATGTGCAATCATTCCATACAGCGCGGCAGCCACATTGTCGAAAACACTGCACGCAATCGTGTTTAATCCCAGAATATCTACCACCGAGTGGACAATCATCATATCTCGGGTACCAACCAGGGGAGCAAAATAATGATGCCCTGATGCAATTGGAGAAACCAGTACCTTTGGTACACCTACGGGGAGTACCATCATAGCTGCAGCACCCATGACCGCCCCCTCTGCCCCACCCATACAGACCGCCGCATCAAGCTCCCCTTTTTGGTACAAGTCTAAGATTAACTTCCTAAGAGATTCTCGCATCAGAGCTACTGCCTTCCCCCGACTTCCGGCAGAACGCATGGCGTCAAGGCTAGAGCCGGCACATACTGCTGATTGTTCATGGGGAATATCTGGAATGATATCCAAGGGCTCTCCTAAGATTCCTGAATCGATTACGGTCGTGGAAAGACCTAACTCTTGAAGACGATCACGCAGATATGCGATCTCTGGGCCTTTGGTATCCAAGGTTCCGATCAGCACAACCGTTTTTGCCATGATCAACCTCAGGTCAGTTGTTCAAGCAAGGTTTCGTAAAGACCCTCAATCTTCAGAGAAGTCTGGTTTCGGAGGCGCAGTTCATGGAGGGTTGTTGGATCCTCACATAGGATCGTTTTCGCACCACGAGACAAAGCATCCTCCAGCCTTGCTTCTGTTAATCGGATACCAATATCAGGGCGGCTGAACTGGATTCCTGTACTCCCAACCGGATGAGCACGCTCCCGACGCCAGAATAACTCCAATGGAGGCGCACCCAACGCAGCTTCACTAAGCATACGAGCGGCATTGAAGCGCTCAGGGAGCCGAACCGCGTGCGTAGGATCCACATACGCAGTTCCGTGATCCTTAATTTTCTCTGATGGGGAGACACGGAGACGATCGGTCTTAACTTGGTCTGCCAAGAACTCAACTAAATCAATCAGGGGCACCTCACTTGGCCAATTCATGTTCAGTCGCTCCTGATACATCTGTCCAAAAGCGAAAAGATCCTGAGGAGAAAGAACCAAAAGTTTCTTTACGCCTGCCCCCTGAACTTCGTCAATGCAGAGGTTTGCCTGTTTTCGTGCTGTATCAGGAAAACCCAAAGAGCACGGAATAAATCCACTGTCAAGTCCGCGACCGACTGGAATCGCATCGATTTCACAGATCTTGAGCAACTGTAATGCAGCATCCATGGTGCTGGAGGAAAGATTAGAGCCAGCATCTCCAACGAAGAGGCCCCATTCACTTTTCGTGCGGGAAGGTTGATAGTCACCGAAGATAGATTGATACTCGAGAATGCGTTCATTGACTTTAGTGAATTCTGGAGGGGCCAGCCCTTGGTTAACCACCTCGGCACGGATTGCGGCAATAGCAGCAGGCAACGGCTGATCCGTCACGCAGTGGGCCTGACAATTGCCTCCGTCTGGCTCGGCATTCAGAACATCCAGAGAACTGGCACTCCAAGAGAAATCCTCATGGCGGTGCATGGAAGCAATGAGTGCGATGCCATGAGGCGTTAAGGACTCATTATATGTTACGTGACCAACCGGAGCCACATGTCGACACATTAAGCAGAATCGACAATTCTTTAAAGTACTGATCGGAGAGTTCATTTGTGTACACTAATGTCCGAACCCTACTTTACCGGGATTCATGATTCCATTCGGATCCAGCGTTTTCTTGATCCGCTCTAAGAGGGGCCATGCATCACCATACTGACGGCGCATGAATCGGGATAGCTTAAGTCCGACCCCATGATGTTCATTTACCATTCCCCCGTTTTCCAGAACAGCGGTCATGGCCGTATCCCAAATTCGATTATGTAACCTGACCGCTTCCCTTGCGTCGTCCGGAGGATTCTGAATAATAAACCGAGAATAGACCATTACCCCCCAGTGAAACCAATGGGAAAAGTGTCCAATAAAGTCAATATCCCATTCTTTATACCCCTCTTCAACGGCTTTCTTTTCCGCGTAATACAGCTTTTCAATCTTATCATAGGTCGTTACGGTCTCCGTAGTCCCATACATCCAAGGTAGTTTAAGACTTTGTGGTGGATAATAAAAATCGTAGCGCTGATTCCACCATGCCTCCCCAGGCTCTCGTCCCAGATCTTTCGCTCCGAGCTTAAGGATGATCTCCATTGCTTTCTTTTCCTGTAAAGTTGCAAGCTCTTCATCTCCATCAAACCCGAGAACCATATACGCACCTTCTAACTCATATCCCAAGATTTTTTTGACTCTTGAAGCAGTGGAACGAGGATCATACAAACGAATCACGAAGGGATCCAATCGATGAGTCATGATCTGTCGACCTGCCTCAAGTGCATTGGTTAGGTCATCAAAGAGTACCGCGCGCAGTAAACGACAACTAGGCAGATAATCCAGTTGCATCGTTGCTTCGGTGATCACGCCAAGGGTACCCTCGGAACCCAAAAACAGGCGAAAAAAATCGGGACCAGAGGCATGCTGCGGAACAATTGGTGTACGCAAGATATGTCCGTCCGGTAAAACGACCTGCATGCGCAGAACAAGATCTTCTGCCTTTCCATATTTGTTGCTAATGGTTCCCGTACCCCTTGGGGCTAAATATCCACCCAGCGTTGCACAATTTGCAGATGCGGGGTAGTGTGGAAGCATCAGACCTTTCTCGTTGACTGCCCATTCCAGCTGCTTCCCATTGATCCCGGCCTCCGCAGTAACGGTGAGCGACGTTTCATCAATCTCAAGGATTCGGTTCATTCTTTTTGTATCAAGAATAATCCCCCCGTACACAGGCAATGCACCGCCCTGTGATCCAGACCCGCCACCCCATGGGATCACAGGGATACGATATCCATTGGCTACTTTGAGGATTGCTGAAATTTCCTCTGCACTTTTCGGACGAACTATGAAATCGGGTTTGCGAGGCTCTTCCCCGCGGTCAAGCCACATCTGCGGAAGCCAGAACCAGTCAGTAGAATAGACTAGCCGATCCGAATCATCGGTTGATACAAACGAATCGCCCACGATTTCCGTGAGCTCACTACGAATCATCTCAGGTTGCAATCCACCTCTGTTCATGTTCCTATCCTAGTTTATGAAAAGAATCAGAGACATCCTCTTCCCCTTCCCAAACATAGCGAATGGTGTTGTACACCTCTGGAATATTCGAGAATAGGCATGTCCAGTCCGAGTAATTGACCATGAAATCAATGCTATTGGTATTCCAGTGAACCCGATTGATTGAATCAACCATTAACCCAATAACCGTGATGGGTTGAGTCATCCATCTTTCAGCAGTGGTGTCAAACTTCATGACTGTCTACGTGGAAAATCAAATTTGAAAGGTTCTTAATCTTCTCTGTCTGTACAATTTTGATATGCTCAATTCGTATACTGTGAAACGTATGATTCATTTGAAAGATACGAATGATTTTCACCTTTACTACTACTATTGGGACTGACATCAACTCACGGGATGTCGGATCAGCTATCGGTACTGATTCTTTCAGGACAAAATAATCATGACTGCAAGCGAATCGTCGCACATCTGGAGCGCACTCTGTTGGATACGGATTTGTTTTCTGCTGATGTTACTCTGACTCACAGCAAAGAGGCAGACCCGGATCTCTGGAATGAGTGGTACCCCGAGTTTGATGCTTATGATGTGATCCTCTTGGCATACAACGGGGAATTATGGCCTGATCGGGTAAGCCAAAATTTTGAAGAGTACGTTTCATCTGGCGGCAGTGTTCTAGTTCAGCATGCAGCAAATAATCCTTTCTCAGGATGGGATGCATATGAATCTATGGTTGGACTATATTGGACTTAATGCCGTAACTGATGCTGACCACTGAGGTAACCGGCGGCGGAATTTACCAACCCATGAAACTCTGACCGACCATCGCAGTAGCAGGCGGAAGTGTCGACCTACCCTTTACAACCCATGGGCATCGGATTAAACTTGATTGGCATGAAAGTCAATGATGGGGATAAGATCTTTTACGTGCGCAAGTTTGCTCGTGCCCCGGGACCGCGATTCAGAGCGGATGGCTGGACCGGCTGCCTCTCGCGGCTGGACGCGCTGTAGACCGGATGAACCAAGCCACGCCGACACTTCGTCCGGACTGGGTGTCGGACGACATGTATCCCTTCACGAGTAGGTTTTTTGCGACCCCGTCGGAACACAGGATGCACTATATCGACGAGGGTGAAGGTGAGCCAATCGTGTTCGTGCACGGCAACCCAGCTTGGTCATTTGAATTCCGTCATGTTGTCCGAGCGCTTCGCTCGGATTTCCGCTGCGTCGCGCCGGACCATATCGGCTTCGGCCTCTCGTCGTGCAGCAACCGGCGCGAGGATCATCATCCAGAAAGCCATGCGCGCCGGTTAGCGGCCTTGCTCGATCATCTGGGACTTCGAGGCATCACCCTGGTCATGAACGACTGGGGCGGGCCGATCGGTCTGGACTTCGCGCGCGGGCATCCGGAACGGATCCGCCGTCTCGTCATTTCGAATACTTGGTGCTGGCCGGTCGGCGACGACTTCCATTTCAAGTCGTTCAGCTTCCTGATGTCGAGTGTGATCGGCCAGCATCTGATTCGCCATCGCAACATGTTCGTGAATTCGGTCATGCCACGAGCGGTTGGCGACGGTAGCGTCCTGACGCCGGAAATCATGGCTCATTACCGCAACGCCCAACCATCGCCCGCGGCCCGCGCCGCCAGCGCCGCGCTGCCGGGCTTCATCACCGGCGCGAGTGACTGGCTGCGTTCCATCTGGGATGACCGCGCGGCCTTTACTGATAAGCCGGCGCTTCTGCTCTGGGGATTGAAGGACATCGCGTTCCGCAGGAAGGAGCTTGAGCGGTGGATATCGGCGCTGCCGGACCACGTATTGCACAAGTTCGAGGATCGCGGCCACTTTCTGGCAGAAGAATCGCCCGACCGGTTCACGTCGGCGTTGCGGGACTTCATGGGGCGGGCGAAACTTTGACCCGGCGAGTGAGAAGGCTGACGTGTGAATGTTTGGGGGCGTAAGCTCTATCCGCGACAACTCACATATCCAAAATGCGCCCGTTTTCGTGCCTTTGTCACCGGCGTTTCGCCTGGGGCGTCGCCCATGAGCTTGCTTACGGCTCGGGAATGACTGCGAGGCGGCGCGGCGGGGGCTTGCTCCCGTCTTTCCCCCAACTTCGGCGTTGTCTAACGCTTGTGAATTTATTGGAAGGGGATTTTCGGTCATCCGGGTTGGCTAATAGATGTCCGTTGTGGCCGCTGAGCGAATCCTGTATGGAGAGGAAAGGATATAGGTCATGGCGCATACTGGGATGAAGAGCAGGGCTTGACGCGCGTGGAGCCAGGAGAAGATCTGGGTGCGGGGCATGGGAGGCTCCATGACTGGATCATTACAACGCGTGACATCGATCATCCTGTGATGAATGGATTACCCGATATGTGGCTACACCCCCACGACGAGCTATACCACGGACAGCGTGGCCCGGCGGAGGGTTTGAATGTGTTAGCAACCGCTTGGAGCAGTTCGGACTCTGGTGGAACCAGAAGACATGAACTGATGGTTTGGTGGACAAGATTTGGTCAGGGCACAGTTCTAACGCTTCTCCCTGGTCACCTTTGGGGCGGACAAGAAGATGACCGTGCACTGCGTTGTATAGGTTTTCGGACACTGTTGCGAGTGATTAATCTCGTGACGGATCCAGGCGACATCGTGCTCGTGCACTGCGTTGTATAGGTTTTCGGACACTGTTGCAGCGCAGCGTAGAGTGGCTGGCTACGGGCGAGGTAACCCTACCCGTACCAGAGAATTTTCCGACTGCAGAACGAATTGTCGTGGTCAGTGAATAACAACTCTTCGTCCTTGTTTCATAGAAACATCTCTTGCAAGAAAAACCTCTATCTTGGTTCAGCAATAACCCGACTGTCTTCTCTTATAAATCTACCGGTCGCATGTTCGGCTTGAATTTGTCTCCAAAACCCGAATTATTTGGCTCATAAGGTTGAGCAGGCTCTGCATTCGCACCTCCCTCAGGGATCTCATTGCCCAAGGCCCAGAGAATACCGTTTAAGGCCAACTTACGCATGGATTCATCTTTGAAGTCGTAGGGATGTCCCAATGTTGTAAAGAATACATTTGCGGGGATCCCACTTGCCCCGGTGTAGGTTTTAGTCCATGCGACTGGATTCGTCAGTGGAAACTGATCCAGACGGCCTGCATTCGCGTGATTTGATTGGAGCGCTGTGCCCATTAGGAGTACATCGCTGTCTCCCTGAAGCTGCCACTCGCCGCCATCAACATGATAGAGCCATGAGAGCGCATCAAAGCCAATCACTCCCCTGAGGATTGGATGAGATCCAGCCTCTTCGGAAATCTCCACTCGCGTCAGCGGAGCTTGGCCATCCTTAAAATGACCATGGTGCGTGATCCACTGCTGCCCAAAGACATGTGCCGGCCAGTCATTGTTCAGGTGTTCTCTTTCCTCGTCGTCTTTATAGCGAAAAGCATGAGTACTGGTACGAAAGCCCGCCATAGGTTTGCCAGATTCTGCAAACTGTAATATGTAGTGGGCTTGTGAGTCAGGCAGTGCACGAAATCGTGTGAAAAGCACCATCATGTCCGCGTCCTCCAATTGCTCTAACCCCTGAATATTGTCAATTACATTCGGATTAATGAAGCCATCCTCATCTAACGCATAACACACACTTACCTCAAAGCCATAGTCTCGTTTGAGGATCTTAGCCAACATTGGCATTGATTCCTCAGAACGATATTCTTCATCTCCTGTCACGAACACAATATGAGGGGCAGAAGATGGCTGCGCAACGCTGGATCCGGCAATAAATAAACCGATAGATATAGCAAATAGAGATCGCATGGCAAAAATGAATGATTTAACTTTAAGGTACAACATGACTGACAGATATGATCCAATACGCTTAAATTTACCCTATTGATTCCTAACCACAGAGCGATGTATAGATTATTTCTTGGTATTTTATTTTTGATTGCTGCCTGTAACACATCAGAGGAGACCGAAACACCCATCAATGTGCTCGTCCTTTATACGGATGATCAACGATTTAATACGATTGGTATCTTGGGCAATGATGAGATCAAGACTCCTAATTTAGATGCTTTGGTGGAACGTGGAACAGCATTCACTCATGCTCACACAATGGGAGGGCAGCACGGTGCACTCTGCGCTCCTAGTCGGTCTATGTTAATGACCGGACGGCCTCTTTTTCGACTCCATGAAAAGGGAGATAGTATTCCTCCTGTCCACCAGATGATGCCAGAATCGTTTGCTGAGATTGGATATACAACCTTTGGTACTGGAAAGTGGCATAATGACCGCTCATCGTTTGTACGGGCATTCCAGACCGGCGAAAACATTTTCTTCGGGGGAATGCACCGACCTGAGCAAGGAGGGCATGAGGCACCACAACTCCACGAATTTGATTCTACCGGCACATATCCGCGAACGGATCGCCGCCGAGTTGAGGGATATTCCAGCACCCTTTATGCTGATGCAGCCATTGATTTTCTTGCTGAGGCAAGCTCCACGAATCGTCCCTTCTTCGCATATGTATCCTTTACATCTCCACATGACCCACGAACCCCTCCCGAGACATACGCGAACTGGTATGATCCAGATTCGATCTCTCTGCCACCGAATTATCTACCGAATCATCCATTTGATAACGGTGAATTAAATGTACGAGATGAGTTACTTCGTGAACGCCCCCGAACTGAGGAAATTGTACGGGAGGAGTTAGCTCTATACTATGGCATGATCAGCGAGTTGGACGCACAGATTGGCCGTATTATGAGTGCACTTGAGGACAATGAACAATTGGAAAATACTTTGATCGTGATGGCGGGAGACAATGGACTCGCGGTTGGTAGCCATGGGCTCTTGGGGAAACAAAATCTCTATGAGCATAGCATGCGAGTTCCTCTGATCATGGCAGGACCTGATATCCCCGCAAATGAAAGACGAAATCATTTAGTGTACATCTTTGATATTTTTCCTACGATTGCTGAATACGTAAATATTTCATTGCCCCCCACCGTTGAGGGCGAAAGCCTATGGCCCATCATTGAAGACGGACAGTTGCCTGGCCGTCCTACGGTGTTCTATGCCTATCGGAACCAACAGCGAGGGATACGAACATCGGATGGTTGGAAGTATATCCGCTATCAAGTTGATGGAATTGAGACTGAACAACTCTTTGACTTGAATACCGATCCATACGAAACAGTCAACTTGTTTGGAGACACCACCTATACAGTACACCTTCATGATATGCGGAAGCGTTTGGTGGAAGAGAGTATCCGTTGGTCAGATCCAGTAGATCTATCTGCTCCAAAATGGGGACTTTAGAGCTGGAACAATATCTCAAATAGTTTCCGGATCCGCCGATATTCACCCGTCCATCAGAAGGTTGACATAAGCCATATCTCCCAACAGAATAGAGTACAATCACCCAATCCCATTCCCCAACTCAATCAGTCGCCCGCTGTCGCTGCACACTTCATTTATGTCCGTATTTTATTCTGAAAGAATTCAAAACGGATGTTTAACTGCACTGACCAGAGGAGTACTTGAATCTGTTGCCAAAGCCCCAACCTATCTGGGGAAATTAAGACTCTCTCAAAAACAGTCTGACCTAGCTATCTCAGCATATGATGATTTAATTCAACTTTTCCACACTTCCGAAACGGACGATCTGCTTGAGATGGTCTCTACTTGATGTCATAAACACGCCCACATTCAACCTCCAAAGGAGCGACCATCCCATCCACGGTGAGTACTAAGCGGAGTACCGTTAAGTGAAACGGGAACATGAATCCGCTCATGAGAGCAAAGGTTGGGATCACCTTTGAAACCCCGCACTGAGGTTTCGCTCCACACGGATTTTCTGCGTCTGGCGGGATAGTTCAATTTTCTCTCTAGTAAAGGTCTCAATTAACCAAATGTGCATGGATGGGATGGGGACAATATATCCCATATTATTCTGTTTCAGTATTCCTTTTTCCTCAAACTTGGCAAAGAGTTCTTTCGCCTGATCGTCTCCGTACTTTTGCGCCATGGGATGGATTATATCCAGATACTCCAATGTTTCACCTAGGGTCACTTTTGCTATAGACATTGCGAGACTCTGGACTTCGTCTGGCCGGAAATCAACCAATCGTCCCTTGTAGTATGCCTTTCGTGCTTCGTGTCCCACTTCCAGTACAGAATTTAATCCGTCTGGTGTCATAACTCCACCATTTGCTTTCAGGTACTCCGAAGCGTGTTTCGCATAGGAATGGACATGTCGAGGCCATCCATTTGCCTCCTGTGCAATTGCATCAATCCACGCAGACGGACCTCCTTTCCCCCTCCCATCTTTTTTGATCCAGTCCTTGATCACTAAGTGTTCGGACTCCTTGCTTAACGCCCCCAACTCTACAACACATCCCTCTGAAAATCTTGAAATGTTAAAAGCCTGAAAGGCTTTTAAGGTTGGGCTGAGTCCAGCAGCAAGATGGACGATAGGCTTATTTAGTTGGCCATTATGGATCGCATTGAGAATAGTAGAGGCTATGATATTTTGGGGGCTCCCAGGGGTACTGATATCTACCAATCTCTGTGCTTCATCCAGAATGAGTAGCAGAGGTTTTTTACCTTTCTGGAGTAATCTTTTCACCGTCTGCGTTGATCTATTAGCACTGACTTTTGCAGAGGCGAACCCAGGGATAGAAACGCCCATTTCATCACCTTTTATATTCAGTTCTTTCCACAGGTCAAGGGAATCTACTAATGAGTCCACCTCCCATAGGCTCGGTGGATCAATGATCGCAACCTGCCATTCGGCTGCTTCGGCTATCCTCTCGCATTCATAAAGGAGAGCGCTCTTTCCCGCGCCAGAGGCACCATGGATCAGGAATGTAGTCCCGGAATTTGATGCGTTTGCGCGATCCAATAAATTCTTGAAATTATTTCGAATACTTTCGCGTCCGTGGAAATACGGGGAGGGTCCACGATCAAAGGCAGCGGTAAGTGGTGGATTAAGTTTGTGCATGGCACAGTTCGGCTATGCTCTGTTAGACATGACCTGAAATGACCAGGTTCCAGTATCTATCTGTAAAGAGAGTGGTCTAGCAACTGCTTATTTTGTCTCATGTGCTGTAATAAGTTGGTTCTACCACAATTTGTATGGAATGAGTATCTTTTTATAATCAGAGGAATCTGTTGAATTGTACATAGATCTGCATTGAAAAGAAACCATCAAGATTGCCGAGATGTATCCGTACATCTTGATCAAGCCTATATTGCACCATAGCTCCTACGATTGAACATCATCACGGAGCGAAATAAAGTCAACATCCATGGACACAAAATGGTGGAAGAGACCGCAAAAGATTTCACCAGAAGGGACGCATAGTTCTACTCATCTGTGGATGTTAGTCTTTTTCCACGAGGTTCGTAATAGAACCAAAAAATCAGAAGTGCGATTCTATTCTTCTGTGGAGGATTAGACCTCTATCCACAAGGTTCGTGGTAGAACCTGAGAAACGAATCTTTCGGGGATCGTTATCTTGGCGATAGTGATTGGAACGAAATCGGTAAACATATGCGTATTGGGATGAATTTACCCACCGTCTGAGGAGAATATTACAGGATTATCTTCTGCAAAGAATCGTCATATGAGCATGGTAAAGTTTTGTCCAGAGAGAAGCAGAATATTTTGGGAAATAATGTTCGGTACACATTTTTATGAAATACTTCAATCGACTGGCATCTCTATAGGCAAACTCAATCGTCTCTCTCCCAAAGATAGGTGCATAGACATATTGATCAGATACATCCATCCCATTGTCAGAAAGTAAGTTCAGAAAATCTCGCTTACTGAAAAACTGAACATGTCCAGCGGAGTGGTTGCCTCGATCTTGTAGTGCTCCCTTGATTTTCCCAAAGAACAAATTTTCAAGAGGAACCTCTGCTATAAAATAATCCCAATTCAAATCCAATAGGGAATTCAAAAATTGTTCAGGATTCTCAAGGTGCTCTATCACATGGCTACAAACGACCAAATTAAATTTGTTTTCTTCAAACAAATTTGAGCAATCCATCACATCTCCCACCACGGAGCATACGTCTGGGAGAGTTTTTTTTACATATTCAATAACTTCGGTAGAGTAATCAATCGCGTAATATGATCTACCTACGTCTCGCTGTTGGAGTTCCGCAATGACCGCTCCAGTCCCACAACCGACTTCCAGGATGGAGGATGGATTCAAGCTATTTTGACTGAGCAATTTGCAAATTGCGTTCGCTTTTTGGTTGGCTCCACGACGGAGCCATTCGACTTGTCGCGCTAATGAGTCCGTGTAGGTTGAATTGTAATGATCTCTTCCCGTGAGCCCCGAATTCAGGCGGGAAAAGCTGTTGGGCTTGGCCATTGCGTGTTTGGGGTTTTACCAATTTAATGGAATGAAAATTTGTTGGTTAACCAAACTTACTCATTTTCGGACAAATCGCTACTCTGATGTCTGTCCTGCCTGCACCAACCATCCAGCACTCAATTGGTCCAACGGAACTAGACATCCATGCGTTAAGTTGAAATGCAAATGTGAAGAGGATTATCCGCGACTAAATAGGTGAACAGATTGACCACGATACGCTTCATACTACTCTGTATAACGACGACGGCATTGCCCATATTGATTTTAGGGGGGTTAATAAGAGTTATGACGGCCGTACCATGGTCGTCAAAAATCTGCACCTCAAAATTCAGACCGGTGAGTTCGTAACCTTGCTGGGGCCATCAGGGTCGGGTAAGACCACGATCCTGATGATGCTTGCTGGTTTTCAGTCACCTACTGCTGGTGAAATTCTCCTTGACGGACATCCGATCCAAAACTTGCCAGCCAGAAAGCGCGGGATTGGGATGGTTTTCCAGAACTATGCTCTTTTCCCCCATATGACTGTGGGTGCGAATCTCGCATTCCCTCTTGAAGTTCGCGGCATAGGAAAAGAAGAGCGTAAGGCCCAGGTAGAGAGTGTACTCCGCCTGGTTCGTCTTGAAGGGTTTGCTGACCGTCGTCCAGGGCAGCTTTCTGGAGGTCAACAGCAACGGGTCGCAATTGCAAGAGCCCTAGTTTTCGAGCCCACCTTGGTTCTGATGGACGAACCTCTTGGAGCACTTGATCGAAGCCTACGCGATGAAATGCAATACGAGATTCGGCGGATCCATCAGACTCTGGGAGTTACAGTGGTTTATGTTACACATGATCAACAAGAAGCAATGGTCATGTCCGATCGAATCGCTGTACTGCGCAATGGAGTGATTGAACAAATTTCCGTACCCGAGGGGCTCTATGAAGAACCTAAATCTGCGTTTGTCTCTCGCTTCATTGGTGAGAGTAATCAACTTCCCGGTCGCGTATCTGCAATCTCGGAAAGTAGTGAGGTTTGTGAAGTGGAGACAGGTGGCAGAATCTTCCAAGCCTTGAAAGTGTCTCCCACCAAAGTTGGTGAAACTGTACTTCTATCCATCCGACCTGAGCGCGTTAAGATCAATCCAGAGCCAGATCTCTACACGAATGAAGTGCAAGCCACAGTGAAAGACTTAACCTTTCTCGGAAACCAACTTCGCGTTCGCTTAGCCACATGTGACCGAGATGACTTCATTGCCACAATTCCAAATATCGCTGGACATGGCGGATTACTCGTAGGCGACTCGGTCCGCATCGGATGGACCGCCGTTGACTGCCGTGCTCTCAATTATGAATTACTTTGATCCAAAATTTTGAATCCATGAATTTTTTCGCGAAATCAGTCCCTCTCTCGCTCGTGATCGTACTGTTAATTAGCTCATGTGGAACTGAAACACCTCGCTCCATCACAACAGTGTCCTGGGGAGGCTCTTATGGGCGAGCTGTTAATGAGGGCGTGAATATCCCATTTACTGAGGAGACCGGAATTCTTGCAAAAATGGAAGACTACAATGGAGGCTTAGCACAGATTCGCGCTCAGGTTGAAATTGGTGAAATCCACTGGGATGTGGTAGACCTGGAGATTGCTGATGCAGTGCGCGGATGTGATGAAGGACTTTTGGAACCAATTGATGTCAACCTACTCCCCCCTGGTCCGAATGGGATACCTGCCATTGATGATTTTCCCTCTGAAAGCCTGACTGAGTGTGGAGTGGGGAATTTATATTGGTCTGGGGTGATTGCATACAATGAAGAAAATATCCCCGGTACAAAACCCACTACGGTGAAAGATTTTTTTGACTTGGAAACTTTTCCTGGTCGACGTGGAATGAGGCGGGTCCCTCAAGGCAATCTTGAGTATGCTCTTATGGCCGATGGTGTAGCTATAGAGGATATTTACGCTACGCTTGACACTCCCGAAGGAATAGACCGTGCCTTTGCCATGCTTGAAACGATCAAGAGTGAAGTGATCTGGTGGGAAGCAGGAGCACAGCCCCCTCAAATGCTGGCAGATGGAGAGGTGGTTCTTACCACTGCCTATAATGGACGAATATTTAATGCACAAGTGCTTGAGAATCAACCGTTTGTCATCATCTGGGATGGACAACTACAAAGTGTTGGGCAGATCGTGATTGTGGCAGGTACGCCTCGTCTTCAAGATGCTATGGAATACCTCACCTATGCAACTAGTGCAGAGCCATTGTCCAGAGTTTCTAATCGAATTTCATACTCTCCTGCGCGCATATCAGGCAGACCCCTCGTCTCTACCCATGTAGAAGCTGGGATTCAGATGGCGCCACATATGCCCGCATCACCTGCAAATTCAGAGACCGCCCTGCCCTTTGACTGGGTCTGGTGGGTTGACCATCAGGACGAAATGAACGAGCGTTTCAGTGCATGGCTGGCCCTCTAAGGTTATCCAGTAATCCGGGAATCCGTGCTCGCCTGCGAGCTCTTGGACTTGTTGTCCCACTTTTACTCTTTATTGGAGTAACTTTTATTGCCCCTCTGGGGACCATGCTGGTCCGCAGTGTCTATGACCCCACTGTCGCAAGCGCTCTGCCGCAAACATTGATATTACTTGAGTCTTGGGACGGTCGTACTTCTCCTTCCGAGGCGGTATATGCTGCCGCCGCTATGGAAATCAAACGTGCAGCATCTGAGCGTACCCTTGGGCAGGTCGCTGGTCGAATTAATAGGGTACAAAGCGGACTACGTAGCTCCATAACAAGCACAGCACGAGAGTTAAGTAGCATTGAAGAGGGACCATGGCGTGGATATATGATTTCAATTGATTCAGCCTGGGCCGATCCCTTAACTTGGTATGCAATTCAAACAACCGGCGAGCGCCTCACTGCGCGCCACTATTGGAATGCTCTGGATCTGAAGCGCCTTCCTGACGGTTCTGTGGCCGCGCAACCTAAAGATCGGCGAATCTATCTCCAGTTATTCTGGCGAACTCTCTTGATTAGCAGCATCATTACCCTCCTATGCCTGATACTGGGTTATCCGATCGCACATCTGATTGCCAATTCTCCACCCCACCGCCAAAATTTGCTACTCATCTTGGTCTTAGTCCCATTTTGGACTTCGCTTCTTGTACGTACTACCGCATGGATCGTATTGTTACAGAACCAGGGAGTATTGAACGATCTTCTGGTCGCCATTGGTTTGATTGGTGAGGGTGGACGTTTGGCAATGATCTATAATATGACGGGAACCATCATAGCCATGACCCATGTTCTGCTGCCTTTTATGGTTTTGCCACTCTACTCAGTCATGCGTGGCATTCCCTCAACACATATGAATGCGGCGGCATCGCTGGGGGCCACCCCGCTGCAGTCATTTCTGCGTATCTACTGGCCGCAGTCGCTCCCCGGAGTTGGAGCTGGATCTCTCCTTGTATTTATTCTGGCCATTGGATTTTATATCACTCCTGCATTGGTAGGAGGGAGCGACGGACAACTCATTTCCAACATGATCGCCTATCACATGCAGACCTCACTCAACTGGGGGCTGGCTGCTGCTCTTGGAGGCGTTCTACTCTTGGGAGTCCTAATCCTGTATACGGTCTACGATCGTCTCGTAGGGATTGAGAGAATGGGTTTAGCCTCATGAGGAATTCAATGCAACCCAGCCTTGGTCGAATCTTATATTTGGCATTCTGCACCCTTGTATTTGTATTTCTGATCGTACCGATCATCATTATTGTACCTCTGAGCTTCAATGCTGAACCTTACTTCACCTTTACCGAGGGGATGCTTCGGTTGGATCCGAGTGCATGGTCTCTTCGGTGGTACCGTGAGATCATTGAAAGTGATTCTTGGGTTCGTAGCTTGATCAATAGTCTGGTTATTGGAGTAAGTGCCACTGCATTGGCAACGAGCCTTGGGACTCTTGCTGCACTTGGCCTTACGAATTCTGCAATGCCTGCCCGACGGGCCATCATGGGAGTAATTATTTCCCCAATGGTTACTCCTGTGATCATCGCAGCAGCAGGCATGTTTTTCTTCTACTCCGAACTTGGACTGGGACAGACACACCTGGGTATTATCCTCGCACATGCAGCATTGGGGGTTCCCTTTGTAGTGGTTACAGTTACCGCGACACTGTCGGCTTACGACTCAACCCTCAACAATGCGGCGGCAAGTTTAGGTGCTGGCCCATGGACAACCTTCCGTCGGGTCCAGTTTCCATTGATTTCACCAGGAGTCTTCTCGGGGTCACTCTTTGCCTTTGCGGTATCGTTTGATGAGGTGGTCGTGATCCTATTCATGGGTGGTATAGAACAGCGAACGATCCCCCGCCAGATGTGGTCTGGGATCCGAGAACAGATCAGTCCTGCAATTTTAGCGATTGCAACATTTCTCATCGTCTTTGCGGTGCTTTTACTCCTAACAGTTAGCTGGCTTCAACATCGAGGAAAAATTCGTGGATAGTTGACTTATCCACCGTTTTTTTGGAATCGTATATGTGTGTAGCCATGAATTAGGTTATTCACTTACAGTAGGTGCCTTCAAGATTTTTCTAACGTAGATTGATCTTGTCCCGGCCGTGCTCATAAGTTTCTCGGCTAACGCTCCGGGCGAGTTTGATGCTGGTATCTATGATGTATATGGCTAATGCCCATAACTGATAACTCAATTTTGAATCTTGCATGACCGTTTCCTGAAACCATTCTCCCTGCATCTGCACGGCATATGAAACTTCGCGCCCGTTTGCACGCTGACTAATCCACAATGTGGACCAATTTTATCTTAAATTACAGTTGTTGCAAAAATTTGTGTGCATTTCAGGGTACACATGATATATAATCCTTTTAGACTTTGGGAAACGGACTCCTTACGAAATTTACAATTGAAATAACTCGGCTTCGTATTATTTTATTTGGTTCAAAAACCATTCTATGTGTAAAGCCAAAATGATGAAACAAGGCATTACTTTGCTGACCTTACTATTGACAGCATCTGCATCAGGGCAACCACTTTGGACGATTGAAGAGGCAGGGCACACAGATGGGGTGAGATCTGTAGCTTTCTCTCCTGATGGGACTCAGTTGGTTTCTGGCTCGCTTGATAACACCGTTCGTCTCTGGAATGTGGCTACGAGGGAGGAAGTGCATCTCTTTACGGGGCATACAGATTGGGTGAATTCGGTGGCCTTTTCTCCTGATGGGACCTTGATAGCTTCTGGCTCGGACGATCGCACCGTTCGTCTCTGGAGTGTGGAGACGGGGGCGGAGGTGCGGCTCTTCACGGGGCACACAGGTTGGGTGAGATCTGTAGCTTTCTCTCCTGATGGGACTCAACTGGTTTCTGGCTCGCTTGATAACACCGTTCGTCTCTGGGATGTGGATACGAGGAGGGAGGTACGCCGCTTCACGGGGCACACAGGTTCGGTAAGATCTGTAGCTTTCTCTCCTGATGGGATATTGATAGCTTCTGTCTCGGACGATCGCACCGTTCGTCTCTGGGATGTGGCAATGGGGACGGAGGTGCGCCGCTTCACGGGGCACACGGGTGATCCAATATCCGTAGCTTTTTCTCCTGACGGGACTCAGTTGGTCTCTGGAGGATCGAATGAGGTTCGTCTGTGGGAGGTGTCTACGGAGGCTGAAGTACGGCGCTTCACGGGGCATACAGATTTTGTATTTTCCGTAGATTTTTCTCCCGACGGGACCCAGTTGGTAACTGCATCACTGGATGGCACCGTTCGTCTGTGGGAGGTGGCGACGGGGGCAGAAGTGCGGCGCTTCACGGGGCATACAGATTATGTATATTCTGCAAGATTTTCCCCTGACGGGACTCAGTTGGTTTCTGGCTCACTGGATGCCACCATAGTTTTCTGGGAGTTAGCCACAGGTCAAGAGATAGATCGTATTCAAACCCATACTGCCTTTATTTTTTCCGTAGATTTTTCTCCTGATGGGACTCAATTAATTTCTGGCTCGCTTGATCGCACCATTCGTCTGTGGAAGGTAGAGACGGGGGAGGAAGTGCGTCCCTTTACGGGACATACCAGCTATGTACACTCCGTGGCATTTTCCCCTGATGGAACACAATTGGTTTCTGGCTCGCTTGATAACACCATTCGTCTGTGGGATGTGGCGACGGGGGAGGAGGTGCAGTTCTTCACAGGGCACGTTAGTGCTGTATTTTCTGTAGATTTTTCTCCTGATGGGACTCAGTTGGTGTCTGGCTCGCTTGATAACACCGTTCGTCTGTGGGATGTGGCGACAGGAGAGGAAGTGCAACTCCTCACAGGGCACGAATTTTGGGTTATTTCGGTGGCATTTTCTCCTGATGGGACCTTGATAGCTTCTGGCTCGGACGATGGCACC
Organism: Rhodothermales bacterium; assembly: GCA_965209015.1. Classification (GTDB taxonomy): domain Bacteria; phylum Bacteroidota; class Rhodothermia; order Rhodothermales; family Bin80; genus Bin80. The sequence continues at coordinate 3,146,767 of OZ242367.1, forward strand.
GTTCGTCTGTGGGATGTGGATACGGGGGCTGAGGTGGGGCTCCTCACGGGGCACACAGATAGGGTGACATCTGTAGCTTTTTCTCCTGACGGGACTCAGTTGGTGTCTACATCGTGGGATTTCAGTATACGTCTTTGGGATGTGGCAACGGGGGCTGAGGTACGGCTCTTCACGGGGCACGCAAGTTGGGTGAGATCTGCGGCTTTCTCTCCTGACGGGACTCAGTTGGTTTCTGGCTCGGACGATGCCACCGTTCGTCTCTGGGATGTGGCGACGGGGGACCTAATAGATCAACTAGATCATGGAAGCGAGGTCCTTACCATTGCTATTTCTAATGATGGACGCTTCATTGCGTCGGCCGGGGTGAATGCTTTCAGGCTATGGGACGTAGGGTTAGGGACACATCTAGAGGATATAGAGGGGGGAGAGATTCCATCGAAATTTGTGCATTACCCAAATCCAGCTGGAGCAGTCGCTACGGTTGAATATTCACTTCCGAAACTGAGCCGGGTACAGTTGTCGGTTTACGACCTTCTTGGTCGTGAGGTAGCCATGGTACTGGATGCCGTTCAGTCTGCCGGAGATCACAGCATGCAATTCAGCACCGAGACGCTTTCGAGCGGGATGTACGTTCTAAAGTTTGTTACCGATGATCAGCAGATGACAAGATCACTCATCGTTCGCTGATGCCAACGAGTGATTATCCTGTCAGCCCATACGATTACTCGATCCTGCCGTCTATTGGTTTGCAGAGGCAGAGTGAGAGCAAATTATGTTTGACTCAGGTAAACTTAGAGTTCAAAGGAATCTTTGAGTGTAGTTCCTTCGCCGAAGCAAAGAAGTATTTTGATCTCTGGCTAAAGAGTATTAAGCAGATGGGCATCCGGGAAGTTATCAAGGTTGGGAAAAGGTTTCAGCGAGATTTTGACGGCGTCTGTAATGCACTTTGCCACTCACAATCCAACGCCACGGCAGAACGCATAAACGGCAAAATTCAAGAAATTAAAACGTCCAGAAGAGGATATCGAACATTTGAAAAATTCAGAAGTGCGATTCTATTCTTCTGTGGAGGTTTAGACCTCTATCCACAAGATTCGTGGTAGAACCAGAAAAATTAGTGGATAGTTGACCCATTTTTCTCCGTCTGATCCATATCAGACCGTTGCGATGGATCATGATCATTGAAAACCTTCCTTCCTCTAAAAATGCTGCATCATAGACAGTCCATGCGTCCACATTGCAGATGGCAGATGCAATTGGCTCAGTAAGATTTGTGTCGAGTGTCACGGGTAAAGGAAAGGAACTATGAAATAGTTCTTATCTTCAAGTTTTTCTGACCATATGAAGGATAAAGTATTATGTCACATTCAAACAGCCTAGTTGCATTTCTGAGGCATTACGGCCCTATTCCAGCCAGTGACAATATGTATGACGAACTCATACACACTGAAATTGAACACTACAGCATAGAAAAACCCATTGAGATAACTCCTCCACGAGTAGCAGATATAGTCAAGAACTTCCAATCTCAGAATCCAAAAAATGTCATTCTTACGGGAACTGCAGGAGATGGAAAAACTTACCACTGTCGTCTGGTGTGGGAGAAATTTAAAGGCAACTCTGAAGAGTGGCGAAGAGGAATCAAAACAGCGAAACTCAATCTGCCAAGCTCGGGAAAGGAATTGATCATAATAAAGGATCTTAGCGAGCTCACCAAAGAGGAAAAAGATGAAATCATGCCAGATTTAGCTGATGCCATCCGTTGTGAGGACGCTAATCATGTTTACCTCGTAGCAGCAAATGATGGGCAACTTTTAGCTTCTTGGCGTGAATTCGCCGATCCATACGATTCAGAAAAACTCCGCGATCCCAAGTATTTTGATGATTTCAAAGTTATTGAGGATATGCTGGTGGACGGAAGAATTGAAAATAGGCAACTGTCACTTCTTCTCTATAATCTTAGCAATTATGACGGGCCTAAATATTTCCAAGAAATCGTAAACCAAGTTATGGAGCATCCACAATGGGACCAATGCCATGGATGTCCATTACTTCCTGAGAATGAAGAAACGATATGTCCGATCCGAATCAATCGTGAACGATTGCGGGATACAGATGCAGGGATCTCAACTTTTAATTCCCGCCTTTCCCAGCTCCTTAAACTTGCAAGTGCTAATCGTATGCATCTGCCCATCCGTGATCTCTTGCTACTGTGCGTCAATATCTTACTGGGAGATCATAAAACAAATGGACTACTCTCATGTCGGAAGGCAATAAATCGGGCAAAACATGAAGATTATGACCAGACAAATCCATATGCAAACGTTTTTGGGAAAAATCTTAAAGAACGTCATCGTGAGCAGTATCAGGCTTTCTCAACCCTAGATGCCTTTGGAATAGGTAGAGAAACTGACAACAACTTTGACAACTTGCTGATTTATGGACCTTATGAGGATCAGGAAAAATATAACGATTTGATTGGCAGTGACTATTTCTACGGGGGCCGAGCATATGAGGGTTACCTAAAGAACTATCTTGAAGGTGACCGTGAAAACCAGAATGATTTTATGCGCTCCCTCACTTTACAACGACAGCGGCTTTTCTTTTCTTTACAGGATGGTACTGATCTATCTCCATGGTCTCTGAGCGTCTTTCAATCTTCTGGATTATTTCTTGAATTCGGAGAAAAACTATTAAAGGATGAGTATGCTCTGGGCATTGTAGAACTCCTAGTTCGAGGACTGAATCGAACTTTCTGTGGTATGATGATTGACGATACGGATAAACTATATATCGCCTCATCAGGTGGTGACGGTCGCGGTAGAATTGCTACAATACTTAACTTCACTCTTGATGTACTGCGTCATAAACGTAACCCCTATCTTGATTTTAAGCTCGCTCAAGACAATCTCACGCCGTGTATAAGGATCGTTGATCCGGTAGCTACACCAGAGTTTATTGATGAGATAGAGCTTCAAATCTCTCACTTTGAGTATTTGATACGTGTAGCCACAGGTAGCTTGCCTGCAAGTTTCTCTAGGCAATGTTATGAAGATTTTCTTGATTTTAAGCTACGAATTATTAAAAAGTTAGAGGGGGTCCTTGAAGAGGACGAACGACACGGTGAAATCAACTTTGAAACCATCAAAGTTAATGCGAGCGGAAAGCCTATTCCTGAAAACATTCGTATCCGAATCGGACAACAATGATTACCCTTCCCGCTCCTAAGGAGTTCAAAAAGAAAGGCAAGATCAAAGTATGGGTAGATGAAGCCATCTGGGGACATCGGTTTTATAACGATCAAACCCCGTGGTTGGTCTTACTTGAATTCTTGTGTGTATTCCGATCTCGGAATCTTTTTGAAAAGGCGCTCAACGAACCGCGGGGGGATGGTGCTCATGAATCCTTTAAATATCAAATTCCACGCCTTATTCCACTCCGAAGTCTCATCTTTAATAATCCTCATCTGCACCATATTGATGCGTCCGAATCAAACGAAGGCAGGAAATGGTCATCTTGGTTGAGTAGAATGGATAACGAGGATGATTTCTCTTCACTCCGAAATCGGTTGGAGAAATTCTCACGACTCACTCATATTGTTGAGTATTTTCAGAATACATCAGTGGAACCGCATCGGCAGAGGCGCTGGACATCTCGATTCATATTCCCATATGGATCCGACTGCCTTTACGCGGATCTTTCAGGGGACCTACGTGGCCCTGATCGTCGCTTCTTTGCACGCGGCGGTGAATTACTCTACTTGATGCTATGTCGCAGTGGATGTGGGCCCGAAATTGCAGAGTTGATCAACAATTCTCTGCTGCGTGATACAGATCCTTGGAATCAAGTTGCAAAAGCTCTTTTATCAGAAGATCATTTAATCAATCCAGTTGAAAACAGGATTGGATATTTGCCTTATCCTGAGCGAGATGAATATAGAGAACTTGCTCATACTTGGAAGCAAATCCTGCGACTTGACTTGCCAGCCTCTGGGATGTTTGATCCTTTAATGAGACTTTCTGCCCTCCACATGCTTCTCTATATGCTCCGCCGTTCAAGTGAGGAAGTCGGCGAGAGAACTGAACCTAAATTTGTTCTTGAAATTGCCGCTCCAAAGAAAACTGCTTTGTTTGAACTCTCGTCGGAAAGCCTTCGTGCAAATCGCATGGCACCACTGCGTGCGGTTCGGGCCTATGTTGAAAATTCAAAAACGGAACCTGGTTGGCATGAAGCCCTAAATACGCGCAACCCTAGAAATGCTATTCTTAAATTCCTTGAAGACCATTTTGCTTGGAATCCCGACAGGACTCTTCCAGGTAGCGATCCCGACATGATACTCTCAGAACTTCGCTTGGACGCTGAAAAACGTCACCAACAACATGTCGCTAAAGTCCATAACGAGTGGACACGGCAAATAGGATTAACCGTCTCCCAACGGGGAGTTGGAACATGGTATGCACCAAGTGACTCTCTTCTCAAAGCACTGGTAATTTGCTCCGTTGAAGGTGGTCGCGAAGAGTATCATCGTTTTCTTTCCAAACTGTATGATCGTTTTCGGTTGGTCATTGCAGCACCAGAAGCGGAAAAAGCATTTGGCAACCTACCAACAGATCAGCACGCATTCACACTTAATGCCTACAGGCTTGAGCAGCGGTTACGCACTCTTGGTTTATTGCGCCGGCTTTCTGATGATTGTGCGTATGTACTGAATCCATTCTGGAGGACTTCATGACTCGGAATGACCTCATCGCAGCGGTTGCCCGCAGGCATATAGCAGAGCAACTTCAGAACGAAGATCAAGGGACACTGAGAATCTGTATGATCGGACTGGAGTCGTCCATAGTTCGGGCAATTGCCTCCACAGTAAACGATGATGTATACACAAGACAAGATGTTTTAGTCAAAATCAACCCAGAATTTGACCCTGATCATGAACTTGACGAAAAGCTGCGCGCAGATGAATCCATAACACATTGGCGCCATTGTCCGTTACCTAACGGTAAACGAGCGATTCTTTTTGCGGCCACTCAAGAAGAACTACAACGTAATCATAAGAGTGTTGAAAAAATCACGAAAATTGAAACGGACTCACTCAGAACTCTTTATGATATTTGGATACGCGAGGCAGGATTAACATTATCGCATCTGGATGAAGTTAATCAAACACACCTTAAGGCGGCTTTAAGAGGGGCAGATGAAACAAATGTAGCCCGTACAATAGAGTATTTTGCCGACTTCGTTTTAGATATAAGCACTGCCACTCTATCGGAAGGACTGCCCATCCATAGAGCCGTGGACAGTGCACTTCCCGTATTACATCTACCCCGTAATTCGGGACAGTTCACGCGTATTGTATCCAAAAGACGGGGTAACTCTCAAGAATGGGCTAAGATATATACGCGTCTACACAGAAAAATACGTCCGTTCCTCTATCGTTCAAACGAGCGGGGTGAACCAATTCAGGACAATGCCCTGAACAAGAATCTTGCATCAACCAGGGATCAGTTATCCCCCCACGAGAGGGATGTAATTGAAAATTTTCTCAAGAGTGATGTTTCCGCCGATCAATGGACTACCGCTCAATCCAACCTCGTGAAGTTGGACTGGATACGCATCCGCGGAGTGTTTGAGGGGCCTGACAGCTCAAAAAGCCCTCGTCCGCTTGGAGATCGTACGATTGAGTTTTTCCAAGATGAATTTGAAGATCCTCTCGAGGAAGATGATAGGCACCTTTTATCTCAGTCCTTCCCAAAAGAAGCCGGTGTTCCTCTCGTAGATTTTTTCCAAGATCATCAAGAACATATTGCCCGAAACAAAAAGCTATATAGTTCTTGGGAGAAATACATCTATGGCAAACTACAACCATTTGAAGACTTCTTTAATGGATTTCTCCAAACATTATACCATTTACTTGAGAGAACATCTGACGTTGATCTGACTGAAAATAAAATTGTCGTTCAGATACCTCGTGGACATGCAAAGAGTTTTTGGCAAAATAAAAACTCTAAGATCATGCAATACTTTGCTGTCCGCTATCGCGGTATCCAAAATCTATTTGGGACAGAAGTTGAGTTCAAGTTTGGCAAATTATATGATTTCTATTTTCCCCAACTGACCATTGATATCAATAACCCATCACGGGCTCGTGAAGCGCGGAGCCTGAAGTTTGAGATGGTGCTTGACCCCACGGGGGCAAATTCCAAACTGATGTTTATTTGGGAGATGCCAGTTGATGCGCTTGCTGTAAACATGGCTGATGATCTCAATCGGATTGCCAATGAGAGCAATGGCGATAATGTTTTACTTTCTACCTCAGAAATTGCAAGACAGACAATTAGTTCTAAAGGAAAAATCCAGCGTATTTCCCTTGATGATGTGAACACTATCATTGATGTGAACAGAGGGAATGATGGTGTGATGGTTTCATATGAAGGTGGAGATCGTGCCAAAGCTTTCCTGAACGCATTAAGTAAATTATCAAATCTTCTTTCAATTGAGGAAATTCAAAATATTACCAATGCATTTGAAGAGTTCAAGCGTAGCTACGAGAAAGCGATTCGGGATTGGGTTGGAATTGAAGGTAAAGGAATTTCGTCAAATGCGCTACTGGCTCAGGCAGAAAAATTTGCCAACTTACTTGATACTCTACTATTGAATGCGAATAACGACCGAGCCAGAGAAGGGCTCTGGAAAGAGTGCTTGCTCATTGGAATCGCCTATGTAAACACGGGAACACCAGCTGCTCTCATTTTGCCTTGGCATCCACTTCGGATGTGCGAACTTCATATTAAAGCTTTTCAACTAGCCGAAAATGTGAAGGCAGTCCTCCGTGCCAGTAAAGAGGAAATTTACCGTGCCGATCTGTTGTTTCAACAGAAGAAAGAGGAACTCCTGTCTGATTACTACCCAGAGGTTTGTATCGGTTTTGAGAATGACAGCCCCTTGCTACTCTCGATAACCGAGAGTAAGTATGGCTACTCCCTTGCTGAATCAACAGAGAATAGTTCCCGAACGGAGAGGAATGAAGCTCTTGACTTTGAATCTACCACTGCCGCCAAGGCATTTAGTGCTGTCGGCGAACAGTTCTTAAAACTTCTTCCGCACGAGCAAAATAACTTTTCAATCGTCCTTTATAACACAGAATCAAAAGCACTGCCAAGCGCATTGGCAAGTGAGCTTTCAAAAAAAGTTCATGAACAAAAAGATCTGCAATGTGATCTGTTGCTTACCCACTCAGATACCATGCAGATGCGCAAAATCTACGAGCAGCAGAATGCTGCTGTTGAAGATGATTCGAGTTCCTTCACCGCCAGCGAAGCAGCTAAAAATTTTCTCTCCAGACTACGAGTCGGATTCCTTGAAACAAATGATCTTCCAGATGATGACAATGGACGCAAATATGATCTAATTGCTCTTCAGGATGTAATTTCAAATAGTTCTCAGATTGTTTGGAAGTCAGCACCTCTATCTGGTAATCCTCCAGATTTACTCGATCATATTCCTCATACTTGGTCTCGGCGAAGACCAGTGAGTGCTGCCAATACTTCAACTGCCGTCTACTTGACAGCACCCCTACAACCCAAGGTCGGGCAATCCTATTTAAATGCTTTGCATGTATTCCTGAAGGGTGAAAATGCACAGAGTGGTGACGTGATTCCTGCACGCGAAGTTGGCTTCCAACCCTCAGCAGTGCGTGAAGCCTTTTTGGACGCGCATCGAATAGGGGAGTGGGTTGTGAATTTTGATGAACTTGTAGATAGACAATTTTTACGAAACAATGACATTACTGTGATTCGCCACATTCATGATCGAAGTGTTGGCCGAAATATCACTGTTTCTACGAAATCAAATCCTCGCTTACTTCAAACCCTTATTAAGAAGCGCGTGAATGAAATTAATCCTCACATTCTAAAAACCCATGGTGATTCAGTCGTCCAGGAACTGATTGATGAAGCTAACACTCTTTCTGGGCATGTTGTGATGCGTGCTGCCCGATATGGACACTTCGCTAACGAGCTTTTGGGTATTGTTCTGTCCATGGAATTCATTAAATCCAGTCTCGGCGATTGCTCCCTTCCGATTGGCTGGTACTTTCTTGACGATTACGCCTCATGGTTTGGCAAGCGAGAAGAGCAAATTGCAGACATCATGGCAATTGCTCCGCGTATGGAAGATGGAAAACCTGTTTTGCGAATTGCTATTGCGGAAGCGAAGTTTGTAGGTGCGAACTCCTATAAAATACAGGCTAAAAAATCTGCCAAGCAACTAGAAGAAACGATTTCGCGTGTGGGACGAGCACTTGAAGTCAGACATCGAATTGATCGGGAGTCATGGCTTCATCGTCTTGGTGACTTCATCATCAATGGAATGGAGCCATTTGATTCCAAGAACTTAAATGATTGGGATCTGCATCGGTGGTCTCTTGAGGTCAGACAGGATAGAGTACGGATTATTCTGGCTGGATTTTCTCATGTATTTGTTCATGACACTGACCAAAACATTGATTCATCTGAACCCATACCTCTTGGCCATGATATGCCTCATTGTTATCAACAGATTTTTGACAAATCACGCATTGCCGCTGCATTGAAGTTGATTTCAGACGATCAAAGACAACAAATCATTGAGATTGGACAAACGAAAAAATACTGGACGACAGCACTAAGTTCTACTCCAACTAACGCAGACCAAAGGATACCTAGTGAAAGGCGATCCTCCCAATACATATCAACGGAAGAGGTTTCCCCTGAGCTAAGTGATGAACGCCCTGAAACTACTGATCCAGTCCCAGAAGCAACAAATTCAAGTCAGGGTATGGATGAGCAACCTGAAATATCTCCGAAAAATCAGGAGAGATCCACAGCCCTGAATCTGCTTCCCGAAAAACTGTCCAAGTGGTTTACCACTGGATCCGTTTGTAACGATAGTGACGCACAAGAGTGGCTTAAAAAAATTGAAGTGACACTGCAAAAGGCTCTGCGGGGTTACGATTTAAGCGCCCAACTAATTGGTTCGCGGCTGACACCCAATGCGGCACGGATTCGCTTTAAGGGATCCGATGACCTCACAATCCCGAAAGTTGAAAAACGCCGCCAAGAGCTCTTGACGTCACATGCCATAAATGTGATCAATGTGATCCCGGCACCAATGGAAGTAATAATTATGGTTGCCCGTCCAGAGAGGGATATTCTTCATCTTAAGGATCTATGGAGTAGGAGAGAGCTTCCAGATAGTGCGCCCGAAACAAATTCTAATCTCCTCCTCGGGGAGCGAGAGTCGGACGGAGAATTGATCTATCTTAATGTTGAAAGTGGTTTCGGAGGCCTCCATCCTCATGGCCCTCACACACTTATAGCGGGTGAGACAGGTAGTGGGAAAGGTGTCCTGGTTCAATGCCTACTCCTTGACATATGTGCCACTAACTCGCCAAGAAGTGCACGCATTCAAATGATTGATCCCAAAGCTGGAATTGACTTTCCGTGGTTGCGGTCCATGCCTCACCTTGACGGCGATCTAATCACTAATCAAGAAGATGCCATCGCGACACTTAACGAGTTAGTGGATGAAATGAACCGCCGATATAGGTTACTTGCTAATTGTGGAGTGACTAAACTATCAGAGTACAATTATAAGGTTAATGCGTCCGAACGCCTACCCCGTATTTGGCTATTTCACGACGAACTTGCCGACTGGATGTTAATTGATGAGTACCGAGATGCTGTTGAACTCAATGTCAGCCGACTCGGCGTTAAAGCACGTGCAGCGGGAATTAACCTTGTCTTGATCACACAGCGGCCAGACAAGAATGTCTTACCTATGCAACTCCGTGCAAATCTAACAAATCGTCTCGTTCTAAAGGTTGCAGACAAGTTGAATTCAAAGCTCGTTCTTGGTGAGACAGGAGCCGAAAACCTGTTAGGAAGGGGACACCTGGCTGCAAAGCTTTCAGGTGAAGTTGAAGTCATGTATGCACAAGTCCCGTTTGCAGATGGTGATGAAATGGCCGAATTAGCAGAGTTGATTACCAATTCATGGTCTGAAGACTCATAACACTGGGCAACTATTGGTTATGCCATAGACAATTCTCGCCAAGGAAATATCAACCTACGCTATATTCTTGTCGGGAGCACGCCGTTGAGGAAACGGGGCGGTGATCATTCATCAGGAATCCTCTTTCCCCGTTGGTTTCACACCGTAAACTAACATTTCCTACTCTGACTTGGAAGGGCAATGCTATTCAGAGTTTTTGAAAAATCACAGGTGACAGATGCTACATCCGGCATTGTCATCTTCCAAGTCACGCACCTCATCAAAGAACTGCTCCATGAGCGTCACATTAGTGCAACGACTGCGTAGCTGTTCTTCTCGTTTTTTGGTACGCTGCTTGATTTCAGCTATACGTTCAGGTGAGGCTAATTCTTCTAGAGATTCAGCATCCGACCAAGTGAAACGTTCACCCTTGTCCAGATCAATCTTTTCATATTCCTTCGCTCGCTCAAAGAGATCAGGATGATTTTCAAGCAAGCCAACCCACTCACTCTTTCTCTGAAAGAAGCAAAAGTAACAACCACTCCGTGAACGCCAACGGTAGTATTCGGGATAGCCTACTCCACTATCCTCTAAAATACGATAAATATCAGCTTTCTCAAGACCATCCTCAATAAATGGAAAAACCGTAGTGATGTTGGGCTTCGTACTAATATAGCCTTTCCGGTGCTGAAAATATTTTTGCCGTGTTTTTTTGTCTATACGCCACTCCCCTTCATCTGCTCGAATCCCTACATAGCTGATCACTGGATCCTCAGCAATATAGTCTTCAAAGGGCTTTAGTTTCAACACACGGGTACACCAGCGGACATTGGGGCTTGGAAGGAAACCACCGTAGAGTTCAAGAAAATGATCAAATGGAGTTTTGTCATGCTCACCTGGTCTGCTCGGCGGTACATTGGCACGGAGCCTATGGATTGGACGCCCGAGATAAGCCTCCAGCCGATCAAGATAGTCGTATGTCTCAGCAAGTTCAGTACCCGTATCACAGAAGACATATTCCGCCTCTTCAAGTGGAGAGCGATGGGATGTGCATGATTTTCCAAGTACTCTGCGCCAGCGATCAGGGTTGTGGAGATATATGGCAAGCGCGCTACTGTCCTTTCCACCACTAAAGGCAACTATATGCCGGGGTTCATTCATTTATTTTTGTAGCTGTTTCCCGTTCATTGAGTAATTCATTAGATAATTGAGCAACTGCTGCGATCTTCGTCTCAATCGCGACTTCTTCTCTCTCTATTTGACCCCTAAGATTTTTGGAAACTCTATCAATAAGGTCTCTATCCTCTGGATGAATACTGATTACTTGTTCATTTTCACTCTCATACTGCATAGTAACACTCAAACGAATTCGCTTTAATGGCAATAAATCTGTTTTTGCAGACCCAGATTCTATATCGTCTTGTTGTATGTCAAAGACGATTGGTTCCAGAGTATAAAAACGACGAGCAACTTTATTGAGGGAGATTCTAAATTGATCTACATCTTCATCTGTCCATTGGACGGGAGGACGTTTCACCAATAGAGAAGCCAAAGATTCGTACCAACTCTGAGTATCAAGGATCTCATCGGTTGCGCGCACTAAGAAGGCCTTCAAGGTTGTATCACTCGCGTGAGTAAGTAATTGGTGCGCACGAGTAGCGAATTCGTGTCGCCGATCATCCGACGTTTTTGAACGTAGACGAAAAACATTTGTGATCTGTGTCTCCAAATCTCGAATGAGTGAATCGTATGCTCCCATTAACTCTCGGAGTGCGCCCTGAAGGCAGTCAGAAAAAATCTGAATTTCCGACTTGAACACCTCATTATTGGTAAGGAAAGAACTGACTCCACAGGCTTCTGGTAAATCCTCAAAGAGTAAAGTCGCCGGCTCTATGGCTCGGTGCAGGACTTCACGAACGTTTAAAGTGTTTTGAGAGAGTCTGGCAGTCCTGCGAACATAAGGTGGTAAACCGTGAATGCGCTCAAGTATCCGCAGTACTACTGGTAAAGGCCTTTGGATTGATTTTGATAGACCAAAGAGTGGAGCGAGGCGATGAAGAAGCTCTGCTCTAGCACCGTCAATAGTGACCCATTGTAGTTCAAATTTCTCGGGGCGTTTCAGGAAACGTTCAATTGTCTCAAAATCTACCTTTGGGACGAACGTGCCATTTTCATATATCGCTATCTCATCTTCTGCAGATTTGTAGACGGCCCACAAAAGAATCGGCATCAGTCCCCTACGCATTCCGTAAGGAGGGAGACGAAGTTGATCATAGAGTTTCTGTACCGATACTCGCTCGCCTTTCGACACATGGAGTGTACTCGTGACATGATCCCAAACGGAGTCACACGCATGATTTTTCGCTGAATCAGGGCGAGAAAAGTACCAATGTTCAGGGCTAGTATCCGATTTTCGATGGATTCCCGTGGACTCAAGAATTGCAGCATACATCCCATATTCAACCGGATATTTTTGAATACCCAGTCGTCTTTCAGAACCATGATTCAGCATTGCTCCCAGAAGCAACTTTAATCCTTTGACTGCACTCGGAGAAGGTTGGTGGCGGTTAAGTAATTCATTCCATATCTGTGGTGCTTGGTGAAAGACCTCATCACAAATATGACTCAACTTATCCTGTAACGATCGTTCGCTTTGCAGATAAAACTGCCTACCTTGGTAAATCCAAGTACATGGGTTGTTACCATCTGGATCAGCAACTAGTAACGATGTCAGACGCTGCTCTACATTGCCTGATAGATCGGCGAGTTGTTGATCTACTTCGTGACGAGCTACTTCATCCCCCTGCAACTCAATAGCATTCTCTCGTACCCACTCGAGATGCGTTAACTCGCGGACTAACTCATGGAGAGATGAAATATCCTCAGGAATGGCTACCAATGTCCGTGAATCATTTGCCGATTTTTGAACTGATGCCAGCAAATCATTTCGCTCCCCTTCATGATCGGGTAGTACATAAATGATTCGCCCATCCGCGTGGTCGTGAGGGTTACGGTAAAGTTCCAACCAGCTTTCGTCCGATGCATACAGGACATCAAAGACGCGTGTCGTTCCCGACTGGAAAGAATGGCGGCGTGCAACGATAGGTGTAGGGGGGAGCACTTCGCTCAAAAGCTTTGATAACGACGTACGTACAGTGATCTGGCTGCGTGCTTCTCGGAGAGCAGCATCTAAATCAAAATCACTGCCCTGCCAAATGTGATACTCGTCCTTAAATGGACGATAGGTAATGAGCTTATCCGAGATAAGAGACACAAGTGCTTTATCCACATCCTGAGAAGTGGCATCAGCAGTCAAATATAGGACATCAATTGTGGGAGAAAGTCCCGCAAGCGGACCTGCAAAGTTTAGTACAGCTATCTGTTTGATGCATCGTGCTGCGAGCTCATTCGGTGTTTTCAGCCGAGAAAGGGCAGCTTCGGTTTCAGACCATAATTTTCCCATGTGCTCACCGAAGAGTGCTGTACCTACCGAACCGACAATATAGTCATACAGATGATCAAGACGATAGAGTGGAAGCTTCGCTGGTGCTTTACCATTGTGTGAGTCTTGTGTAGCAACTATGTCAAGAAAACTATTCTGCTCCCCTGAGGCTAAGAATGCAAAAAGAGAACGTTCATTTTGTGCCAGTCGGCGAAATAATGGCCCAACAATCAGACTCACAGCTGGATGAAGTGGCAGCGCACCTTCAAGATTTTTTTGAACATCTACACGGTTGACATCCGGTCTATGAGTAATGATATCAAGTAGTTGGTCAACTACATTGAGACTATTCTTAGGTAACTGGGACAGATCTTCCACATGTACTGCGGACTCCAAAAGACGTAATGTTTCACTAACAGGTTCAACAAACGCAAAGTCTTCAAAGCGACCCTGCACTTTACGCCACTCGTCGCGCTGTGAATTACTCATTCGCCCGGCATAGCGATCAAACGACTGGTGCGAAATTGTAAACAAAAGTAGAGGTGATGTAATGTTCGGCTTATTGATGTCCCATGAAGCCCGTTCAGCAAGTCTCTGCAGAACATAAAGGTCTGTACGATCGGGATAGATCGCTGCATATTCAAGAAATTTACCCAACTCATCAACAATCAGTAGGAGCCCCCCATTGGTCGCAGCATGCACAGCAGCGGCAGTTCGTTGATATAAATCAACGACAATTTCATCTCCAACATCTGGAGATGTTATTGCATGTACTTCTTGAATGATCTTGGTAAGTTCAGAGCGACATGCTTTAACTTTATTGGTTGGCTTACCTGGGTGCCGTGCAAAAGAAGCATCAAACGAAGATGCACCATCAGCCAATCCACGAAGCAATGCCAGACTGAGTGGCTCCCTTGATCCTACCACCAACACTGGACAATAAATCCCTCCACACGCATCACTGATTTTCTCGGAAAGGATTGGATCAATATTTGATAGTCTCTTGGCGGCTTCAACGTCCCCTCGTAACAGACGACTAAGGAAGAGAGCAAATGAGCTTTTGCCACCTCCGTAGGGTCCGGTGATTGACCATGCCCGCCCAAAAGTATTCGTTGCAACTGATAGTTCAACCATTCGCTCAATCATCTCGAGCGCTTTGGTTGTTACAATGTAGTTTCCCACGCCATCCGTACCATAGAAATCACGGACGAGATTGGCACTGCGGTGAAAAGAACCTTGTATGGAAACACTCATGCTGCTAGCTTTGACGACAGTCTTTCTGAATGATTATAGCAGCGCTCCAACATTGCTCGAGGTGTTACTCCTCCGGGAGTTCGATAAAACTGATGAATTCCTGCTGTGGCATCAAAGCGAAATGGAACATCTTCAAATGTCTCAATGAGACTGATTAGTTCAAAGGCCTGTTCCTCACTTAGCAGAAAAATTTGTCCAGGACTTCCCCGGTGAGTCATTATGTGCTGTGTAGATAGTGTCTCCGTTTCAGCATAGTTCTGATCCCAATAATCCAAAACTGCATAGGCGAATATTTCTGGCGACAGACCGCGGTGCTGACCCTCGCGAAGGTATACCATACCTCGACTTTCGTAAAGCAGCCCCAACGAGGCTAACGGAAACTCTGCGACATTCTCTAAATGCGAATTTTGACGATACTGGACTACATATGTATTTAACAAACATTGCCAATCACGCTTCAATGTTGAGTCTGAAGGCATAGGAACATTCCTTTTTTCCAGCCACTTCTGTAAAGCCGGTTGCAAATTGCGTGGTTCAATCGTGCTACCACGCCAATGACCAAAGATAAAACGCCAAAGAGTGCTCCGATTAGGTGAGGTGCAGAGTAGCCAATGAAGTAACCAGAGTGAGGAAGTATCTTCAAAGAAAGGATCAACCCCATTATTACCGAGCAAAAAATCTCCAAGGTCGGATATATAAATAGAACTACGATTCTTAGGATCAACTTCAATTACTCCAGTTGCGAGGGCCCAATGACGAATCGAACGAACCATATTCTTGCCCACTCCAAACTTAGCGATTGCGGAATCAGATTGAAAGATGGTAGTATCCTCGCCAATCGCGTCAACTGCTTTTTTGAGCCATGTAAGTCGTAGCGGAAATGTTTCGTGGCCAGAAAATGAGTAATGTGTTGTCATTCCTCCTCCCAATGGTTGTTCGTGGTGAATCGAGATTAACCTTCAATAATTCATCCTTTGAGAACGTTAACTTTCTTCCATGTGAGTTATTTGAATCATTACAGGTATACTTATAACTAAGGCATTAATAGGAAGGGTTAAGTAAGAATTATGATTTGGGCTGATCCTTTTCTCTTGCAGGCTTAACTACATAATTCTCCCGAATTAGTTTGTTTTCCCCACTTGCTGCTATGCCCACTCTTGCGTTCCGAATGAGTGGCTTTAAGTGGGAAGGATTCAGTCGCAAGATACGTAAGCTTATTAACTTTTCCGTCTAATTCATATTCAGAAGCCTTCCAACTCACCTTCAACACATCTTATATCCCTACCTAGTTGACGAAATTCCGAATCAATGATGTAGAGTGTATCAAGAACCTTCAATGGAATCAGGTACTTTCGTCGGCTTGGCTCGGATCCCCTTCTCTTTGCAATGAAGAAAATACTGGAAGTCCCTCTGTTGGGCGACATAAACCCTCCAAATCAATTTGAATAGGATCAAATATTCCGTTCATTTGACATCAGGTTTGGTTAATTTGGAAAGACTCAGTCTCAGTATTCCATCCTAACCCATCTAAGCACATATGGTGCATTCGGAGGACTTCATTATATCGTTCCTCATTGTTTGGCAGTGTCGCATCGAAAATTTCACGGTTAGCGATAGTGCGAGACTTGATCTGCCGATGGTAGCATTTAGCCGTCCTGACTACGGACTCTTCTACCTTCCCCTCTACTTTGATTGGGTATTTCGTAGGGCATTGCAAGTGTCTGAATACAAGCAGCCCGGCGATTAACGCCCCTCCCATCTCACTAACCCAGTCTTCAACGTATATCTTAGAATCACCTATCAAGGGGGGCTGTTTTTCGGCATCGGAGAACATTCTATGGAAAAAATGTTCGATTCTGCCGTCAATACGCCTGATAACGGGCAGTCTACATAATGGACTATCCCCTAAATTAAGGAGTGAGCGCCAGATTTCGATCATGAATCTGGTGTGAACCTTAGGTGGGTGAGAGTGGGACTCTCGCAGTGTGTATCGCCAACTCGTATAGTTACTCCCAATATTTTCCAATAATTCTTCCGCAGTTCTTTCCTTGGGTCTATCCTTGTATCTATGAAAGCTGTGATACGCTTGATAATAGGATTTTATGTTTTTTATGGCTCTGGCAGCATGTGAATTCTGATCTTTTTCAGCTTCCTTGACTAAGATGTCGTACAAATCCCACAGGTTGTGCGTCTTGTTCTCTCCTTGAGATTTAGGTAAGAACATTTTCATCGCTTGCTCAATTCCACTGTAACAGACTTGTGCGCTTATCCAATAAGGAACATCCCCATGTATAAGCGGGATTATTCCTGGAAGTTTTTCGGAGACTCTGTGACAGACTGATTCAGTGCACATTAGCGCGTACATCATCCGTTCAAATGCTTGATTTCGACAGAGTAATGGCATTCTGTATTTTTTTGAGGCAAGAGGCTTGTGATATAAAAAGTTAACTCGGCCTTACACGATAAGGTTTTCGCAGCTACCCGTTCCTACTCAGGAAATACCACCAACACCCTCAGCTGAATTCCACCGCTTCGCCCTGAGAGGGGGCCAGGATCTGTGCATGCGGGCAGCGCTTGCTGAGCTCTTGCTTCATCCATTTCTTTGCATTGGTCTCCCCGTGGACAAGGATAATCGTGCGGGGGCGAAGCTTGGTTGCTATAGAAATAAGCTCCTGCCGATGAGCATGACCGCTGAAACGAAATCTGTCCACCTCACAAAAAATTGACTGCATCCCGCGCTCCCGACTCAGAACAAAGCCCTCTGCACCACTCTGGGCCGCATGCAAAAGCCTTCCGGCAGGAAGATCCTCCTTGCTAAAGCCAACGAAAAATATAGCATGCTTCTCATCTTCAAGAAGCTCCATCGCGATCTCATGCGAGAGCGTGCGCTCAATCATCATTCCACTGGTCAGTACATGGATCCCCGGCTGATTCAACGCTCTGCTCCGTGCCTTGCGTGTTCGTGGAAATCGTACCTGATTCACCGAATAGACCTCAAAATCTGGATCTATCCTGGGGGTGGAATAACGGTAATCATCATAGATCCGAGAAACTTCACGTAATCCACCAGCAGTGTAGATGGGGATTTCTGGATCAATCAAACCCTCCCGTTTGAAACGCCCAAGTAAGGCAAGGATCTCTTGAGCACGTCCAAGCATGAATACAGGCAAAAGTACTGATCCTCCTTGATCCAAAACCGAGACAAGCTTCTTCGCAAACCTATCCTCTTCTTGAGGACGAGTTACAGTTTCTGCAAATGGATCAGCGCCAAGGGTAGACTCCATGATGAGTACATCCACTGGAGCAGATGGATACTCAGCACCCGGAATGATCGTTTGAGACTCGGAACGAGTGTCACTGGTGTAAAATATCCGGTGGCCCTCTGAAGTCTTCAAGAGAACTCCCGCGGATCCTAATAAATGTCCAGAGTAATAGAACTTGGCCCGCAATCCTCCTGAAGTTAGATCCATCCATTCATCATAGGCATGAGAGCGATACATCTCAAATACATCATCCAAATCCTCTTCGTCAAACAATGCCGGAAATGGAGAAGACCCCTCTTCAAACTTTCTCCTTTGAAGTCTTGCCGACGAATACAACATCAGCGTAGTGAGGGTACGTGTAGCAGGAGTCAGATGGAGTTGAGCCGCCGGCCACTTTGTGGAGAGAGCTGGAATGCCGCCGATATGATCATGATGTGCATGGGTAATGAAGGCATGATCTACGGAACGATTAATGATCGAGGAAAAATCTGGTAGCGAAGCAGGCCCCTCCTCATTCGGATCGGCACCCGCATCAAGTACAATCCCGCTACCACCAATCTCAAGGTAATGGCAACTCGCACCGATATCGTTAGCTCTGCCGAGCGATATAAACTCCATACGAAAGGGCTTAACCCGTCTAGCGCTTCCTGAATGTATCCCAGTCGGCCATAAACTTGGCGAGACCTATGTCAGTGAGAGGGTGTGTAAGCAGTTTCTTAATTACACCCAGAGGCATCGTAGCTACATGGGCACCCATGAGTGCAGACTCAACCACATGCATCGGATGGCGGATTGAAGCAGCTAACACTTCGGTAGCATACCCATAGTTTTCATAGATCAGAATGATTTCCTGCACCAACTTCATTCCGTCAGAGGAAATATCATCCACACGCCCAATAAAAGGACTAATGTATGCAGCTCCTGCTTTTGCGGCCAGCAGCGCTTGCGTGGGAGAGAAGCAGAGCGTGCAGTTAGATCGGATTCCTTCCCTTGCAAGTGCATTGATGGCTTTGATCCCATCCAGAATCAAAGGAACCTTGACGACCACATTCTCTCGAATCTCTGAAAGCGTATGGGCCTGTTCCATGATTCCGTCAAAATCAACTGCGGTAACCTCGGCAGAAACATCTCCCGGAACGAGATCACAGATTTTAGCAATATGGTCATGAAAATCCAAGGGCCTCCCAGCATGCTCCGCCGCAATCTTCATGAGAGATGGATTGGTAGTTACTCCGTCCAAGACACCCAAATCTTTGGCTTCTTGGATCTCATCTAAATCTGCGGTGTCAATAAAAAATTTCATTAGGCTTAGAAACAAGCTCCGATTTTAAGATTTGTTTGTTCTAACTGACCAACCACCACGTTTCTCGGATTGAATTTGATGATTCAATAGCGCACACATATAGAAATTTCACTGATCTGACTGTGGTATGATTGAATCTGATATTTGATCAGTTGCCCTGATCACAATCAAAGTACGATCGTCACTGAGCATTTCAACAGGACCTGTGAACTGCTGAATATCGTTTTGTATTAACTCTGTAAGTTTGGATACTGGGTGAGACTGATTTGCAAGAACGAGATTTAGCAAGCGATCCTCGGTGTATTCTTCCATGGCTTTTCCCATTGCTTCCGTTACACCATCAGTATACATCACAATCAAATCATTCGGTGCAAGCGTGATATAACTTGGATCGTAGGATGAATGTGGAATAATGCCGAGGAGCGGCCCACCATCCGAAAGGCGTTCAATGTGTCCATTCGCCCGGATCAATAATGGAGGCTCATGTCCAGCATTCACAAAAGCCAGAGATCTGTCAGGATAATAAATCGCCGCAAAGGCGGTTATAAATTTGTCCGGGTCTGTGTTTTCGTAGAGCACTCGATTGGTATGCTCAATGGTTTCTTGAAGTGAGAGGTTCATCGGTAGCATGATATGCGTACACGCGTGAATGCTGGACATTAACAATGCAGCGGGCACCCCCTTGCCTGTCACATCCGCGATCATAAAGAGAGTCCGGTTTTTGTTCAGAGGGGCTATATCATAATAGTCGCCTCCCACTTCACGACTTGATAGAGCAAGTGTAGAAATTTCAATTCCTGGGATTTCGGGAATACTTTCTGGTAGCAACCGACGTTGGATCCTACGTGCGGTGCGGAGCTCCTCTTCCAGTTGCTGCTTAGCAATCCGTTCCTCAATCAGTTCAACATTTTGGATGGCTGTTACTGCCAAACTACCTAGGGCATAGAGGAATTCGATGTCTTTCCGGTTATAAGGAGATTTGCTTAACTTTTCTCCAAGACACAGAACGCCAAGCACATCTCCCTGTTGCCGGATGGGCAAAGCAATCGCGATACCACTCTGATCCAGTTGATCTCCCGGCTCTGCCCGAACCAGATCCCGAATACTCTCCAAGAACCCCAAAGCAAGACCCCTTACCGAGATTTTCTTTCCCGAGACAAGCTTAAACGACGTGTCAGGACGCCGTAGATAAAATAAGTGGCCTTGCACAACCATATGCCCCATGAGGGCGAATGAAAAAATTTTCAGCACATGGTCTCGGTCTACGGTTGCATTGAATTCTTTGGACAATTCAAAGAGAGTATTGAGTTGTTGCACCGTACTATCTAAATCCAGATTGGTCTTACGCAACTCATCCATCATCAGCGAATTGCGAACCGCGGTAGAGGACATATTCACCAATGACTGGACAAATTGGAGTTCCTCCTCCTGAAAGGCGGCGCCCGTGATCTTGCTGCCAAGTGCAATCGCTCCGATATTCTGATGGTCGTCGCGCACGGGCAGGAATAAATGAATTCCAAAAGAGTGGAGCAGGGGAGGTAACATCTCACCCGCAATCAGTTCTCCAAATTGCAGTTGTGGCAGCTCCAGGGTTGAACCCTCTTTAACCTCAGGGATCCCCTTCACCACAACTACATGCCAGTGCTGCCCCTCTGCATCGTAAATAAGTGCGAGCCCCCGAGAAACAAGCAACTTGCCCATGACAGTCAAGAGCAGATTACTGAATACGGAATAGAGCTCTAAAGAGCTACTCAACACTTGGCTGGTCTGAAAAAGCGCCTGCAAATCGTGCCTCTGTGCCTGCTCAGCCCGAGGGATCATATCCTCCATGCACAACTTATAGATCTATTGACTCCCCAGGCGCCAGTACACGCGAGGAAAGTCCTGCCGCATTCATCTGCTTCTGCCACTCATGGGTATCCGCCTCAATAGGTGGAAACGTATTATAATGGACAGGGACCGTAAGATCAGGTTTCAGAATACGGGCAGCTCTCACAGATTCTTCCAGCCCCATGGTGAATAAATCTCCGATCGGCAGTAGCGCAAGAGATATGGGGTGATCATCCCCGATCCAAGACATTTCTGAAAACAAACAAGTATCCCCAGAAATGTATACGCACACCTCCTCAACAAAAAGAAGATAACCATTCGGATTCCCCCCGTAGGTGCCATCTGGAAATGAGGAGGAGTGACGTGCATACGTCATGGTCAATTTTCCCCATTCAAATGTCCATGAACCTCCAATATTCATAGGTTGCACCTTCTCATGTCCGTTTTTGTGGGTGTACTCGGCGATTTCGTGATTTCCAACAACCAAAGCACCACTCCGCTTGGCAATCTCTAATGTCTCTCCCCAGTGATCAAAGTGGGCATGCGTGAGAAGAATTACATCTGGCGACATAGAAGAGACTGACGTCACAGATTCAGCAAGAGGGTTCCCCCTGATATATGGATCGAATAGCAGGGTGGTGTCACCTGTGACAATCTGAATTGCGGAGTGACCATAATAGGTGAGTTCCATGATTAGTTCGTTAGTAAATTATGTTGTGTTTGTACGATTCCATTCTGCCCCTCTCAACGTACGACATATGTACCAATAAGAAGCTCAACTCCAGAATGTCTCAAATATAATCGTTTCGTGGTGTCACTCAATGAGTTTAGATATGGAGTCATCCCTATCCCACCCGACAGATAGATCAACTGCAGTCAATTTAGTCGTCGGGATCCAGAATACCAGAATATATCTATTATTCAATCCATTAAACCAGGAATGCCGAATGCGATATTTTATCTGTTTCTGATATCTAAGGTTGAGTCCAATTGAGTTTTAGACTGAACACATGGATTTCCCCGAAGCTCATCTCCCTTGCTCGAGATACAACTGTTACCTGTCATCACAGCAGAATCTATCGAACTGCTCTGGCTTGGTAGTCGACCATCCCGCTCGGTCAGAACCTGTGGGATCAAGTCATGAGGCCCTCGCAGAACTTGGGAAGTATACGTGAACTCCCATTCTGAAAGTAGAGAGTCAATGAAACCCTCATCAAGAGATATCCTAATCCTATTCGTAAACAACTTGCTTGTGGCACTTTGGTGAAAGGAAAAAGGAATACAGCTTTCCGGTTCCAATGTCAAGTCTTTGTCTACCCCAGTGTGCCCACATGAACAACACGATGTAAATACATCTGAACACATTGTACTAAGGAAGCACTTGGCTTGCTGGCCTGTGAATCAGAACCGAAAAACAGCAACTACAATAGCTTTGGCAGCCAAGAGATTATTCCCAACTAGCAGCATTCAGAAGCGTAATATCTGGAATATTAGATCCGATCTCATCTTCAGAGTTTGGATCCTGTAGTAGATAGATCGCGACTCTTCCGGTGTCATTCAGAGTGTACTCAAATGCGCTTCCTGTACGGGGGGAGTAGATCAGAGAATCTAGCATGACCTCTGCATTAAATACACTTTGGGGATTAACAGATACCAAAGAATCTGAATGAAGCCATAGAATGAGCGAATCCAGAGATCCAGGGAAACGATCAACTTCGCGCTCGTAATGAGTTAAAGCCGTTCGGACATGAATCATTTGCTGACGAGTCAGTTCGGTCAGAGCCTGCTGACGCTCAACTGTCTTCCACGGTTCTGTGATTGAGTGGTAAAGCCAAATCCCCAATACCAGAATTAGAACGGCCATGATGGCCTGAATAGCAATTTTAACGTTTTGATTGACCATAACCACAGATTAGCTGTTGAATAGACCTATAATTTAACACGGAGACATAAAACGAGCAAGAGTAGCAAAGATTGGTTAACTCTCTTTAATGTTTTAAGTTGAGTAACTAATTTCTTGATCCCTCTGTAACTCATCTGAATACAGATTTGAGGTTGCCACTGCCTCCATGGTGATGAACTTAATAACTTAGTGGGATTTTGACAAATCTACTTATAAATATTGATCATATTGCTACGCTTCGGAATGCCCGCCGTGAAACCTTCCCCGATCCAGTGAAGGCGGCGAATCTGTGCGAGGAATCTGGAGCCGACGGAATCGTTTTTCATTTAAGAGAAGATCGGAGACACATCAATGATAATGATGTGGCCCGCTTGAAGCAATCCGTCCGTGGTAAACTTGACTTTGAATTATCAACCGACGAGGAAATCGTCGCGGTCTGCTGTACAATCTGTCCAGATTTAGCCACGATTGTTCCGGAGCGAAGAGACGAAGTTACCACGGAAGGCGGACTTGATGTCATTCGACGTCAAGCCGCTCTGTCCATCGCCGTGGACCGACTGCAGGGAGCCGGGATCCGTGAAGTTTCGCTGTTTGTTGATCCTGATTTAGATCAGATTCAAGCCGCGTGTGACACTGGCGCTTCAAGCATTGAACTGCATACCGGTGATTATGCGAATACGGCGACCGATGAATCTGCACTCATTGAAGCAGAACGATTAGCCAGAGCCGCAGAATTTGCACACAAATGCGGGCTGACTGTCCATGCAGGTCATGGCCTAGATTATGAAAACTACCCTCTCTTCAAACGTACGGTGCCTCATATTCGTGAAGTGTCTATTGGCTTTGCCGTCGTTGCACGCTCCGTTTTTGTTGGAATGGGAGCTGCGGTAGCCGAAATGGCCCAACTAGTTAAAGGGACAGATGAGTCCTGAAACCTTCAGGACTGGCTATGTTGCCTTAATTGGAAAACCTAATGTGGGGAAAAGTACGCTGCTGAATGCGCTGATGGGGCAGAAGCTCTCAATTGTGACCCCCAAAGCACAAACGACCCGCCACCGCGTCTTGGGGATCCTAACTGAAGAACAACATCAAATAATATTCTTGGATACCCCTGGAATTATGGATCCGAACACCAGCCTGGATCAGTCCATGATGCAGAAAGTGCGGGATTCCGTGATTGATGCAGACCTCGTCATCTTCCTGGCCGACGCCCGAGCCGGTGAGCCAGACCTGAAAAGTTTAGAAGCAATCATGAATCGCCCCGTCATTCTGGCACTGAATAAGACGGATCTTGTGAAGCAGGATTCTATGCTTCCATTAGCTGATGCATATATGAAGTTGCGCCCATTTGAAGCATTGATCCCAATCAGTGCACTCAAAAGAAAGAATCTGGATGTGCTCATGGATGAAATTCGAAAGTCTCTCCCTCCCGGTCCCCCCCTTTATCCAGAAGAAATGATCAGCGAGCATCCCGAGCGATTTTTCGTCACAGAGATTATCCGAGAAAAAGTGTTTGAGAAGTTTCGGCAAGAAGTTCCCTACGCCTCTACCATCACGATTTCCAACTATGTGGAACGTTCAGAGGGAAAAGATCTGATAGAAGCTGATATTATCGTAGAACGTCCAAGTCAAAAGGGAATTCTTGTCGGTGCCAAAGGTCATGCGCTCAAATCTATCGGAATCAGAGCACGAAAAGATATTGAGGCATTTTTGGGACGAGATGTATATTTGAAGTTGTTCGTTCGCGTGCGTAGGGACTGGCGTAATCAAGATCGTTTCCTTCGATCATTCGGTTATAAATAGTCTACTCGCAATCCTTCCCGCACGGCCCTTTGATACTCTGGTGGAACTTCCATAATCCTGTGTCTACTGAAGGTGCGCCGTGGTGGATAATTACGCCGAAGTTGACGGAATGTATCTGCGACTTGATTATGTCCGACATCTAAGATCTGTCGCATTCTGGCATCATCTGCCTGAATATTATAAAGGTGTTGTGCCAGAGCAGTTAGCCAACTTGATCCAAGCTTCGCATTGAGTGAAATAGGCTTGGGAGAGTTTTCTTGCAGCAATTTCTCAAAATCCCAGTTGGTTTGGATACCAAAATGACGGATCACCCCATCGTAGAGCATGATCGTTCCCTGCAACTTTCCGTCTACGGAATGGCCTGCAATGTGCGAAGTTGCCAGGTCAACTATTTGTACTAATTCCAGATCAGGCTCCGGCTCATTTTCCCATACATCAAGCACTGCCCCATCAATTCGTCCAGATGAGATGGCACGTTTTAGTGCATGGGTATCCACCACACTACCCCGCGAAGTGTTCAAAATCCACGCTTGGGGGTTCATGGACTGAAGTTCTTGATCTCCTATGAGATGGAAGGTGTCCCCCGACTTGGGTACATGAAGCGTAAGCACATCTGATTTAGTCAGGACAGTTTCCAGGTCTACAAATCCTGACTGCCCCGATCTTGCGAGTGGAGGATCATTTTTGAGAACTTGAAGGCCCAGTGCAGGAGCTCGAATTGCCAGTCGCCCACCGATATTGCCACATCCGACGATCCCTAGAGTGAGTCCATGGAGTGAGCACCTTTTCAGAGCACTCAATCGAAACAGTGCAGCCAGAACATATTCCACCACCGAATCTGCATTCGATCCCGGAGCATACGAAAACTGAATCCCCCTCTCCATTAGGTACGACTGATCCACATGATCAAATCCAGCGGTCGCAGACCCCACAAACGACACTCGACTCTGGTCAAGAAGATGTTCATTGACCGGTGTTACACTTCGGACTAGGAGCACATCAGCTCCTATGCATACCTCGGGGGTAATGGCTTGAGCTTCCATCAAAACTACGTTCCCGATGGACGAAAATGCTTCTTTTACCCGTGGAATATTCTCATCTGCCACAATGGAGAGCATGTATCTTTTTTCACAGAAATTACGTATTAAGTTGCTGGATTGTGTAGTTCACATCCTTTTACGTAAGATTTTTGCCTTAGGGCTAATTACAGATGTTTTTTGGATTTAAGAAATATTGTCGATGGATTTCGATCGGCTTTTTATCCATTTTTCTTGCACTTGTACTCCCCGGTACAACTGTATATGCACCTCCGATCGGTGGTAATCATGGTTCTGTTCTACCCCCTCCTCCGCTCAGCAAGCCGTCCTATCAGGAAACCCGTACGGCGCTTCTGAATCCATGGAGTATTCAGCCGGTGCATGTTGGAAACATTGATTTAGAGACATTATGGCTGGCACGCGCCATGTTTTCGGAGAGCAAGAGACATGATGAGCAAGAACTGGTTGGATGGACGGTAAGGAACCGATATGAAACTCAGTATCGTGGATGCACTTCCTATCAAGATTGCATTTTGGATCCATTCCAATTTAGTGCATTTCTACCTAGTCAACCCAAGCTGAACTTTTATACGGGCTTGACCGAAGTCTCAGATATCTCTGGTTGGAAGAGAACGTTGGCTCTAGCCTACTATGTTCGTTACGCGGATGATCAGTTACGCCCCTTTGATCGTAAGGTCCGCCATTTCTATAGTCAGCAATCCATGCTTGATCCAGACTTGACCCCTGATTGGGTAGGAGATGCAACTCCGGTCGTTGTTCGTCGCAATTTCCACTTAGATGAGTACAGGTTCAGATTTTATTCAGGTGTTCGTTAAGCGACTATCTCTGCAGACTGTCCAGAGATAGCGCACCGTTGCCTGACTAGCTCTTTGTTGCGCCTTCGTTCGTATTTGTCCATTGTTGGTTTATCCGCATTATATGCTCTTCATCTTCTCCAAATGTTGAACTCTAATTGTGGAGTAGGTAACTCACTGAATGATAATTGATTAAGGTGGCATAAACGCCACAGAATCTCTATGTCCACTGTTCCCATGCACTGATTCGTGGCGTATTTAGCTGGGGAGTGATGTGCAAGAAGATCCACGAACATGATCAGCACCCTGTCATCATCCATTAAAGTGATAGATTCCCATAGGGCCGAAGCGATCCCACACCGATTATTGGGTATGACGCTGACTTGGAGTAAGAAACACTTGTTTTTGAGAATTTGCGGTCCTACCACAATTCACATTCATCTTGCAAATCGTATCTTCAAGAGAGATAAATCGGTAATTTGTGGCATCCTAGTGCTACAGTCAGCGAAGCGCATTTCTCATCTGTTAGATTTCAAATGAAATACTCGCCATTCATCAACCATGTCCTGATTCTGTTGGCATTGATCATCAATGGCTGCCATTCCAACTCTGACCTGCCCAGTGTGATTTTGATTATTACGGATGATCAGGGATGGGGTGATCTTGGCAGTTACGGATCTGATGACCTGTCCACACCCCATCTTGACTCGTTGGCTGAAAATGGACTTCGCTTCACAGATTTCTATACGGTAAATTCTCGCTGTTCCCCGTCAAGAGCTTCTTTTCTTACGGGAATGTATCCAGAACGAATAGGTATTCCTTTGGGGCTGAATCCAAGATCAAAACAAGGCCTTCACCCTGATGAACGAACCTTGGCAGAAATGTTCAAAGATCAAGGCTACTCCACTGCAATCTTCGGTAAGTGGCACCTCGGCCATGATTCACTTCATCTTCCCCTTAATCATGGATTTGACGAATATTTTGGTCTTCCATACTCCAATGATATGACTCCATCTGCCTCCAAAAACCCTAACCCGCCTGCTCGCCGACATCCGCCCCTCCCCTTAGTTGAGGGGTTCCAGACGATTGAACTGGAGCCAGATCAATCACAATTAACCCGTCGCTATACCGAACGGGCTACCGCGTTTATTGAGTCCAATCGCGATAAGCCCTTCTTTCTCTACTTGCCGCACACGTTCCCTCATGTACCCCTCTTCGTGTCTGAGGCATTCTCAGGAAAATCTGAAGCCGGACTCTATGGAGATGTGATCATGGAAATTGATTGGTCCGTAGGTCAGATCATAGACGCATTAAAACGTCATAACCTGACTGAAAATACACTCGTGATCTTCACCTCTGACAATGGTCCTTGGCTGGTGAAAGGTGACCATAGTGGACGAGCCGGCCCGCTACGAGAAGGGAAAGGGACTACATTTGAGGGAGGAGTCCGTATCCCATTAATTATGTCGTGGCCGGATAGGATTCCGGTAGGAGTAACCGATGCCATGGCTGCCTCAATAGATATCATGCCGACCATTGCCGAGATCATCGGGGCTCCGCAAGGTCCATTTCCATTTGATGGAAAATCGGTAATGGATATTATTGATGGAGGCACTTCGCAACATGAAGCATTATTCTTTTATCGAAATAAACAACTGCGGGCCGTTCGATCAGGGAAATGGAAACTGCATGTACCGCATCCATATCGTAGTATTCATGGAGCCAGAATTGCAACACCTACCTTTCAGGGGGGCTACAGACAAGATTCGATTGAGCTGGCCTTATTTGACCTAGAGTCAGATATCGGAGAAACGACCAACCTCGTGAACTCATATCCAGATGTAACCGATAGGCTGCTCTCATATATTTACGAGATGCAGCAGGAATTAGGAGATGATCTAAGCAAAACAGAGGCACAAAATATCCGACCAGCTCTACTTCTGGAATAAAGCCCAGAAGCCCAATTTGTGGAATTATCTCTTGATCTTCTGTTCGGTGCAATCCCCTACAGAAAACTCTCAGGTTCCTTAATCATTCGGGATTCAACTGGTTCAGCCGCCCTGCTCCTATATCAATTCCAACCTATTCATATTTTAACTTTTCTAACACAAAACACGCAGTCGCACAACCAAAAATGGATCCAATACGAAAATCACCTTCGTTGCTTAATACCTAAATGATTCGTTCCAATTATCCAAAATACTCTTGAGTTGGACAGCCCGTTCGCTCGGAATCATTTGACTGCCAATTGCAAACATCCTCTGGATCATATCTATTGCGGTTTTTGGCATTTCGTCTATGTGTTGAATACAGGAAGGAATCTTCCCCATTGGAGGCCAGCAAATCCCATCTATACAGTTATCCAGTTTGTTTTGAAGACTGGAAGGGATAATTGACCCGAAATCAAAATCTCCACCGCTGAACTAAACCTCCTCAACCTCTTCCATTGAAACCAAATCCCCTCAGTTCAACACCAGCTACCATCAACTTTTTTGATTACTCCAAAATATATTTTAGGTGTATCACTTAGAAGATACATGGGGGTTAAGTATTCAACACGTTCAGTCGCCGATGACGCTTCACTCACAATGCCTGTCCCACAGTGAATGGTACCGTTTCAGTTTCCAACTCCAATGGAAGGCCCCCTCCTGATACCAATCAAAGCCTAGGGTAAGCACATCTCCCGAATTGAGCAGATGTAACCACTCAACTCTCTGATCCTCACTACGTGGATATAGATAGACGTTATCTTTTATGCCAGCAGTATCTGCTCTGGTAACGGTTTGTCCGTCTGAATTATCTACAGATATGCGGATTGGAATACCCCTCTCACTGCAATAATCATTGTCTTCTTGGCAGGACATTTGTACCGCGAGTGAATCAGAAGTCTCTAAAGGGGGGAACAAAAAATAAGGAAGCGGGGGGATGTTGCCGCCGCACCGAGCGAATAAAGCACTGTGCGCCACAGACGCATCATTCACAGGCGTACTATTCACCGGGGCAAATAATAGGCGAGTCCCTTCTTCCTCCCCGGGCATAACATGCCAATACTGAGCCGAGGCAGGCAATTCAACAAGGATGCTCAGAAGTGCGAACAGTAAGGATGGAAACCGCATCCTCAAGAAGCCTTTCTCCTCATATTGTAATATCTCGAGGCTATGGCTATGCCAAACATCAGGGCCATCAACGGTGCTAAAATCCGAGTATTCTGTGGATCGCCTACTGCAAACAATCCCGCCATGAGGGCTGCGCCACCCAAGGTCACAAAAAAGGTTTCTCGCGGGCTCATCCTTGACAACCAGCCTCTTGGCTTTCTCCAAGCAACCCACGTTAGTGTTCCCACGACGAACAACAGAATGATAAGTCCTATTTGCATTTTAGATAAGGATTAAACACAAATTCCATCCAGCGCACAAAACGAACACGAACAGAGATACGCACAGGGCCAATAGATTATCGGTCCCGTAGTCGTGCACACAAGCAAACATGCAGTGAACTGAACCGCCTGACAATCCTGATATGCTATACTGAATATTTCTTGCGAGTGGATCTGCTCAAAATTAGCAAAAAAGCCTTCTATCTTTTGCTCTGTTGGTTGAGAACAAGCACCATCTATGGACGAAGATCCGGAAATATCGGGAAACCTGTCCATCAATCCCTTGGTGGCACTGCTCAGTCTGAGCATGAATTCATCGGCTGAGGCTTGATCGCCATATATTATCTTCACAGCCTCTGAGGGAGCCAATCTGGCGTCTATGTTGGAGACGCTTTCCAATTCTG
Source organism: Rhodothermales bacterium (assembly GCA_965209015.1). Lineage (GTDB taxonomy): Bacteria > Bacteroidota > Rhodothermia > Rhodothermales > Bin80 > Bin80. Next base: position 3,177,226 of record OZ242367.1, read on the forward strand.
CCATGAATACATCTACTAGTTTCGCTTTTGTGTATCCCCGCTCTAACGCGGACTTGATTAGGTCAAGTCCTTCTTGTCTGATGCTTTGTAACATGATCCACTCGCTCGAGTTGAAAATCTCTTCATTTTCATAAGAGTGGGAGGGCTGGGAAACCATATCTTCACCAGAATCTTGCGATGTAGCGCCGATTCCTATGATTAATACGGCTGCAATTAAAATAAACTTTGGGAAGTGTTTTATTACATAAAGGGCGTTGAATTGTTTGGATAGACAAGTATACGATATTTTAGATTTTATATCTCGCGATTTTGGTCGGATTTCAGAAAATTCACAAAAAGTCCCAATTATGTGAATTGGAGCTTTTTTTCTGCAGTAATACTTTCGCCTGAGGATCTAAACCGGGCGATCATGCGTCTGTGATGCTAAGGGTTGACGAAAAACAACTTGTCCGCGAATCAGGCACTCCTTGTTTCCAATGTGATCATGATTCTGTTTGTGGTAGAACTTTTTTTTTCGATCGCTTTCCGACCTCTTCCCGGCTTACGGACTCGCGTCTTCTCAAAGTCTCCCGATAACAACTGCTTACGACCTTTGGTCACCATTGCACGCGCCATCCCCAGTTGGGCAGCCACCCGTTGATCTCCACCACTTTCAGGGCGCAACGATTCCAACCCCGCAAAAAACCGTCGTTGTCGCTCATCCAGAATTCCCAGAAGAAATTGTGTCGCACCTATAAAAGTGGCATCCAGTTTTGGAGTAGCACAGACCCTCCGCCGCCGTCGCGTATGGCCATATCCGTGGAACAATAGAGATACTGATCCTTCACTTTGATGCGGGATAGTCGATCAGTTTTGATCAGCTTACTTCATGTGGTCAGCACCTTCACTTTGATGGTCTGCTCCAGTTCTCGCGAAAATAGACCTCCCTCTGATGCCTCCACAAAGCGAACAGCGTTTTGGTCAGAGAACCGTTTTGAGAAAAATGAATGTCACCATAGGACCACAGACCGTACGAATCAAAGTCGGGCAATCCCCCCAACGTAGAATACCGGCCCCGATGAGAGTAGCTGGATTAACAACGTACCTTGGCCATGTTGCGGCATACGGTACGTTGTCTGACTGGACATGTGATCGGCTTGGAGTTCAGGCAGAGTGACGACCGTTCGTTATCGGATCATTGCAAATGGTCTCGCAGGAAAGGGATAATGCACGCATAGAAATCCAGTATGTCTTCGTGATGCTCTAATCTACATACTATGACAAACGGCCTTAGGAACCATTGACTATTAAAATAAGCAGTGTATTTGGCAAACAGAGGGCCATCAACCAAGGTCAGGTCTGAAAATACTAGAAAACAATGCAAAAGATGGAAATAAATAAACAGAAATCCTCTCTACCCTCATCATTTAATTTTTCGCAAGCCCCCAAGCAAGTAGATCACGGCGATTCTGGATGAGAATCGAACACTTGAATACAATCATATCGGGATAAACAAACACGCGATTCTCCAGTTTGGGGCATCGCCTAAAAGCCAACCGATAAGCGTAACATTGCCATATTGAGTCGCTGGGGATCTCCAACCTGCTGGGAGATCAGTTGAAGAATCAACTCGTCCTCAATGAAGCGGGTTAATCCAAATACATATGCGATCTCAGGATACAGGTTGATTGGACCTAAGCCAACCTTTATGCCACCTCCAATCTCACCTGCATAAGATAAAATTCTCAGATCTTCGCTAATTTCTTCATCCGAGCTAGAAGGAATCCGAAATACCGGACCTGCAAAAACATACGGACTTATGACCGGTGATGGAATTCCAAGACGTAACAACAGATAAAGTTCAACCAGTGAGACATCAAAGTTTTCTTGTGCGGACGGAAAATTGCTCTGCAGTCCCTCAAATAACTTCCCTGCAGCCATATATCGTGCGCCTCCACGCAGGCCAGCCGGACCAAGAGGGAGTTCAACCCAAGCCCCCACATGCCAACCCGTTTGACTCTCAAATTGAGTCCTCAGATCGTTGACAGAAATATCACTCAATCGCTGAAAATTACCACCCGCACTTACACCAAAGGTCTGCGCCATCGCAGCAGGAACGAGCAGTGAGCCGATAAACAAAGTAGTTAGTAGATGATTCATTACAACTTGTAAATTTAATACTACAACCCTCGGATTATCATTCGTGTTTCCCCAACTGTATATTATTCATCATGCGCATTGGAATTACTTGTTACCCAGTGTACGGTGGAAGTGGGGTGGTCGCCACTGAACTCGGCAGAGCACTTGCCTCTCGGGGGCATGAAATCCACTTTATCGCCTACTCGCTTCCTTTCCGATTAAGTAAGGTCACAGAGAACATCTACTTTCATGAAGTGAGCGTAAATCGTTATCCTCTTTTTGATTTTCCACCGTATGCACTCTCACTCACAAGTAAGATGGTGGATGTGGCTAAATACGAGAAATTAGACCTGCTTCATGTACACTATGCAATTCCGCACGCAACCAGTGCTGTATTGGCACGTGATATCCTCAAAAAGCAATCTCGTTCGGTGCCAGTGGTAACCACGCTACATGGTACTGATATTACTATCGTTGGACAGGATGCTTCCTATACTCCTGTAGTTACCTATTCCATCAATGCCTCAGATGGGGTTACTGCCGTTTCCAACTTTTTACGTCAGGAGACCTACGATGCATTTGACATAGAGGTCCCCATTGAGGTCATTCCAAATTTTATTGATACAAAGCATTTCTACCGGTTGGAAAAAGAGCATTTTCGAAAAGCAATCTGTGCAGGTGACCAAAAAGTGGTTGTACATGTCTCTAATTTCCGACGCATAAAAAATGTCTCTCATGTAGTTGAGGTCTTTCACCGAATTCTGCAGGAGGGATTATCCGCAAAATTGCTCTTAGTTGGGGACGGACCGGATCGCTCCAACGTTGAACAACTCTCACGAGATCTTGGAATTCAGGATTCGGTGCGATTTCTTGGAAAACAAGATCCTGTTCAAGAAATTTTATCCATTGCCGACTTGTTTCTGCTGACCAGTGGATCTGAGTCGTTTGGACTGGCCCCCCTGGAAGCAATGGCCTGTGGCGTGCCTGTTGTTTGTAGCGATATTGGGGGATTACCAGAGTTGATCAATGGAAGTGGAGCCGGAATGCTCTGCCCTGTGGGAAATATTGAGGCATTCTCAAAGGCGTGCATCTCAATCCTCACGGATGACTCACTCCACGCAAAGATGGCGAAGCATGCACGGGGGTATACCGTCCGTCACTATGATACCAACTCAATTGTCGCCCAGTATGAGGCTTATTATCAGAAAATTATTGACAATACCATCGCTACAATTCCTGATAAAACAGCATGAGGGACGGATAGATTGAATAATCATTCCATCTTAGACATGTGCGGTTATACATGAGATTCGCTCTGGCAAATCAGGTGTCTAATCATTCTTAGGTATATAATTCCCCAATTGAGTCTCTTTTTAAAATTCCTCAATTGGATGATTTTTTGAGGGATTTCGAAAGAGGTTCCCATACTGAATCGCGTGGTCCGACTAAACTGAGCCAGTTTAAGCCACAATTCAGCGGGGACAGCAGGTGAAAATAAAGAATTTTGAAAGAGGCTCCGGGTGACAATCTCATTGTCTTGGAGACAGTAGACCTTGAAGCATTGTTGATTCGGTCATCGGCATTTGATCGCTTACTTCTGGAATTATGAAGCCCCGAGAAAATTGCTGCATTCGGCAATGATGTTCGGGGAGCACTGGTCGCTGTGGCCGTTTGGATTGGATGCTTACGGCTATATTCTTCCCGAACTGAACTCAATCTTAAATTCCAAGGAATCAGGTTTAAGAACTGTATTAATAAACGATCTCTGCAAATCGGCATTGATAATCTTGTTCATGAGGTTTTGAATCGCTCTCAGAGGCATGACCTACGATATGGATGATACTGTAAAAGAACTCCAATCTATTCGTCAATCAATTGTTGATGATGGGCTGGTTTGCTGTGGAAAGGATATGATTGAAATCCTGACATATGTGTACATTGAGATTTAATCTGCTCACTTAGTCAGATTTAATTTACCCACCAAATTCATCTCGTTTGGAAAACTAAGTTTCACACATATTCCTTGACCATGCAACAAAATGTGTGAAATTTTGCAGGGCGCATCTTTCGGAACCAGGGTTAGACGTCAAGTGTCACGATGAATTCCATTCGTGTATCGCTTCGGTTTGCTTGTTTAGGATTTACCAGACGAAAGGATATGAGCGATTTTGCCAAACTCGTTTATGGGCGTCTCAATCAACGGAGCGCCAACGTCTTATGGGGCACATCTGCTAAGTTGCCAACCTCACTATTGAACTTCCACACCGTGGAGTTAGATGAATTTTAGAGCATACTCAGCAAAACCCAAATCCGCAAGCATCCGTTGCGAAACACGATAGAGTTCACACCGTCTATGTGGTCACTCCAGAGCGCTGGTGTACGTCAAAAAGGTTTGGGTTATGGTCTACATCCTGTTTCCAAATAGTCCAGAGTACGGTCAGAACCTTCCGTTGGGTAGTTAGATGTGCAGAGGTCTCATTCCCTGTGCGTTGGAGCGAGGCGCTGTAAAATGACGCGACCTCGTTCGGTTCTTTGGTTTGTAAAGATGTCATCCAGCACCGATAGCTCACTGCTTTCAGTGCACGGATCCCGGTATGGTCCAGATGGAGCCCCGTCACCTTCTTCCCTGCACTCTCGCGCATACGAATCCCGAGTCCACAGTAGCGCCACAGCTTTTGCTTGGTGGCAAACCGGAATGGCGTTTGGATGAATGCACTGAATCGGTGTGCTCCTACCTTGCCAATGCCGGGGATGCACTGGAATCGGACAATCTCTGGGGATCGGTTCCCCAGATCCACCATCGTCGCAAGGGAGGTCTTCATCATTGCGGTTGCATGATCCAGATTCGCGTAGTGGAGATCAAAGATGCGTCGCCGCTCATCGGTCGGTCGTTGATTCAGAACGTTCTTTCACTCAGTCCTGTGAAAGACGCTGGTTCCAGATCTATTTCACACGCCCGCCTGCGGATATTTCGCTTTGAGTTGATTTTTTATCTGAGTCAGCTTTTTCTGGTGCTTTAAATACTCCTGAGTTGCAATCTTGAAATCCGCTCGGTGAATCTCGTCCGTAGGATAGACCTAATTCAATTCGCCTCATCGTAGCAAGCGGCTGAGGTTGATCGCATCCGTAAGATCATCCTTTCTGTGCCCCCGATGAATGAGCAAGTTTTGTAGAGGGTCGCACACGATCAAGTCAGTCACATGTGGGCGTAGAACCCCAGCGATCCAACCTGCCAGAGTAAACTCAATACACATGGGTTCTCATGAATCGCCGATGGAAGGTAAAATTTCATGTAATCTTTGGCCCTGTCCGCCGTATCCTGACCACCTTTTGAGGTGAGCCATCCGCTTCCTTCATACCCGCGTTGCAAGCACTCTCCAAAACTCTGGAATTCCAGCTATACACGAAGCTGGTAACCTCAGAACGCGAAGCGGGATGCCCAGAATTCAAAGTTTAATGGATCTCATAGACAAATTGATGGATGAACCCTGCGAAAATTCGCGCTGCGGAGAAAGGACGACCCAAGAAGCAGTCTCAAGGCTACGCAAGAAGCCCGAAACCAAGCCTGTAACTTGGATAGGAAGCTACAGAATTGATGTATAGTTTTCTTTCTTTTTTCCATTCAACCCTAACTTAGGGCAACTGGATTATAGACGACACCAGACACGTTCAACCTTTGCGAAGCTGAACAGGTGGAGTCAAATGCTGACTTTCTCATGCGTAGTGGTTGAGGCAGGAGATTTTCACCTGTCGCAAAAACAAGATATTCCCACGGCACACAAAAAACTCTTCCGCTTTCTTTGGATTCCGAGCAGTTGAACCAATCCGGATACGCTACTTCATCAGCATCATGCGACCCGTCTTCTGATATTTGGTCTCCGATCCTATCGCAACCATCCGATAGAGATAGGTCCCTGATACAAGCTGAGTGGCATTCAATTCAATGGTACGGTTCGCACCCGCATCAAACGCTTGTGCAGGGTACTCCATTACTTTACGTCCCAACATATCTACGACCTGCAGCATCACCTGCGCTCTCTCAGGAAGATCAAACTGGATCCTTGTTGACGGATTGAACGGGTTCGGATAGTTCCCATGGAGAGTAAACACGGCCGGAAGCTCGGTCGGCACTTGTGCTGACGTCGACGTATCATCGTCGGTGATCGTGAGTGTCACATCCTCTGGATCTGTCACGCCCTGCGCATTCGTAGACCTTCCTTGCACCTGCACCGCTTTGTCCGGCGCATCTACTTCGTTGTCTACCGCCGTGATCGTGACAAACCCTGTACTGGTGAGTTCGCCCGCTGCAATCGTCAATGTCAGGTTATCGCTCAATAAATAATCCGATGCTGTGGCGGGTGCATTGGGGAGCACCGACACAGCAATTGAGGTCTCCTCATCAGATGCCCGGTTCAGGGTTGCCGTGACGGTCGTGGTCCCTCCATTTTCCGCGATTGTGGAGGGATCTACCATCAGCATCACCGCTGGTGCCGCCTCATCGTCGGTGATCGTGAGTTCTACATCCGCAGGATCTATGATCCCCTGCTCATTCGTCGCGGTGCCCTGCACCTGCACGGTCTTGTCCGGCGCATCTACTTCATTGTCTACAGCCGTAAGGGTTACCAAACCTGTACTTGAAGTCTCTCCCGCCGCAACGGTCAGAATGGTATTCTGACCCAGCATCAGATCCGATGCCATCGCCGGCGGATTGGCAAGCGTTGAGATCACCACCGTGGTCATGTCACTGGAGGGATGGCTGAGCATTGCCGTGACCGTGGTCCTGCCTCCATTCTCATTGATTGTAGAAGGATCCAGCATGAGCGTCACGGTTGATGCCTCTTCGTCATCGGTGATAGCCAGTTCCACCGCACTGGGCCCCGTTACCCCTTGGGTATTTTCTGCTGTGCCCTGCACCTGTACCGTTTTATCTGGTGCATCCACCGGATTGTCCACCGAGGTGATCGTCACTTCTCCCGTGCTCTCCGTTTCCCCCGCCGCAATCGTGAGTGTATTACCCGTCAGTGTAACATCGGACTCCGTTGCAGGTGAATCAGGAAGGACCGTCACCGTGATCGTGGTCTCCTCGGTGGAGGCTTCATTAAGCGTGGCGGTTACGGTGGTGGAGGCTTCATTTTCGCTGATGGAGGAACTTGAAAGATTCAGCGTCACCGTGAGCTCCATATCGTCATCGGTAATGGTCAACTCCACATCTGTCGGATTGATGATCCCTTGATTATTTGACGTCCCTTGCACGGTCACGATCTTGTCGGGGGCAACCACATCATTATCCACGGCCGTGATCGTCACCCTCCCGGTACTTTCGGTGGCGCCCTCCGCAATCGTGAGTGTACTTCCACTTAACGTATAATCCGACGCGGTGGCCGGTGAGGTTGGGTCCACCGAGACCGTGATGGTAGTCTCTTCTCTGGCGGGTTGGTCAAGGATTGCCGTCACCGATGTGCTACCAGCATTTTCAGAAATGGAGGTAGAGGAAAGATTGAGGGTTAACGTCAGCGCTACATCGTCATCGGTAATGGTCAACTCCACATCTGCCGGATCAATGATCCCTTGATTATTTGATGTCCCTTGCACGGTCACGATCTTGTCGGGAGCAACCACATCATTATCCACGGCCGTGATCGTCACCGTCTCCGTGCTCTCCGTTTCTCCTTGCGCAATCGTGAGTGTGTTCCCACTTAGCGTATAATCCGACGCGGTGGCCGGTGAGGTTGGGTCCACCGAGACCGTGATGGTGGTCTCTTCTCTGGCGGGTTGGTCAAGGATTGCCGTCACCGATGTGCTACCAGCATTTTCAGAAATGGAGGTAGAGGAAAGATTGAGGGTTAACGTCAGCGTAACATCATCGTCAATGATCGTAAGACTGGTTCCGGTGACCGTCACATCATCCACCGTGCTGGTTCCAGTGATGATCACGGTCTCATCCGACTCGTCCACAGTATCCGAAGTAGGCGTCAGCGTGAACGTCCCGGTGGCAGACAGGTTATCCGACGGAATGCTGATTGTAAAATCGGAAACCTCGGCAAAGTCGGTGCCTGAGGTTGCGGTGCCCGATCCCACAGAGACCGTCACCGGTGTGGCGGTTGACCGAAGGACATTTAATGTACCGGTTACAGTTATCTGGGTGGCGGCATCCTCTTCCCCAATGATACTGGGATTTAGACTTAACTCAACCGAGGGCTCAGGACAGACAACGCCAATACTGGAGGGAGTGATAGTGACATTCCCCTGATTGAGTATTTCGGCAGGGACACAGGTAAGGAGATTATTACTCAGGATAACTTCAAGACTTGCCTCAACATCATCAAACAGATCTGGATGTAGCTCCCTGAGTGAGTTGCCATCAAGGTTAAGAGTTTGTAAGTTGGTGAGTCCATCAAACAGATTTTGATTCAGATCTCCGATAGAGTTGCGATCAAGCCTAAGAGTTCGTAGGCTGGTGAGTCCATCAAACAGATCTTGATTCAGAAACCCGATAGAAGAGTTGTTATTAAGGTGAAGAGCTTGTAAGCTCGTGAGTCCATCAAACAGATCTTCGTGTAGGCTCGTGAGAGGGTTGTTTGTAAGCCTGAGAAAAATTAGACGGGTGAGTCCATCAAACAGATCTTCGTGTAGATCCGTGAGATCGTTATTATAAAGGTGAAGGGTATTTAGTCCGGTGAGTCCATCAAACAGATCTTGATGTAGACTCGTGAGAGAGTTGTTACTAAGGTAAAGCTGACGTAAGTTGGTGAGTCCATCAAACAGATCTTCGTGTAGACTCGTGAGAGAGTTCTGCTCAAGATAAAGATTTTGTAAGTTGGTGAGTCCATCAAACAGATCTGAAGGTAGACTCGTGAGAGAGTTCCCAATAAGAATGATATCCGTTAAGTTGCTAAGTCCAGCGAAATCACCAGAGTTCAGTTGAGTAATACCCCTCTGCAAAAAATTCAACAAAGTAATACTGCTCAGATCATCAGCGCTGACCTGACCACAAGACATAGTCGATACCTGAGACAAAATCACTTCTATCACGACCTGACTCCGAGAACAGATATTGAACACTTTCGGATCCGTAAAATCCACTGCATCACTACTTGCTACATCCCGAAGCTCGGCACTCGGCTCAGTTGGAGCCGTATAGCTTACCTTTCCCATATCGGATGCGATCACAGCACTGCTTAATGTGGGTATCACCGTTTTCTCACTGACGGTAGAGGTGCCGCTGAGCGCTTGGTCTTCTTCAAATCTTCCGTTGGAAGTTTTCTTAACTGTGAAGGCAGAATTGGTCAGATCACTGACAGAAGTGAGGCCCTCATTAAAGTTTGCCACCAAGGTGGTCTTATCTACCGTTGCAGAGGAAACAGTAGGAGGTGTGATATCTTGTGCCCACAACGAACTTGGAAATACCAAGACGAGAATTAAGGGTAGAGCGATACGACAAAATGCCCCCCCCCATTTTTTCCAATGAATTAGTGCTTACCAGAAAGTCCCATATTTTTGACTTGGAGCGCTCTGGATATCTTTGTATGTGCATTTTTATTTTTGTATCTTGTGTGGAGTTGTCAGTTGACTTAGAATTGATGTTACTAGGCCGTAAACATCTATTTTAGCACTTTTTGATCTAAATACCAAATTATGTGTTTCGTTTTTACTTCATAGCATGAGTTGCTTGAAGTTCATGAAGTTGTTTTCTCATGGACTTGCTTGAGAGTTCAATACGGTAGGAAGGATGCACGAGTCAATACAGGATAGCATTAGCGATCCCACGATTCGCTATGGACGGGTGCAAGTGTTCAACAGGTAACTGGCTTATTGCAATGGTGAAATGTTTTTGGATTTGAACACCTAAAATCTGAAAAGATCTTCATGTTGCACTTGGCTGAGGGGCTGATTTGCCCCCTAACATTCTTAGTACCCAGATTCATCAATCAGCAAAATTTCTCGAAAAATCATCCAATTGAGAAATTTTGAAAGAGTCTCAATTTATTCACTTTTGCTGACAAGTGTGAAGGAATGGCCTCCGAGGAAGTTGTCAGGGGGGCAGAGAAGTTTTGTCGTTAGACATTTTGGTGGGATCAATATTGTGCTCCTCCATGAACAGTTGAATACCTGAGTAGACAGATCAATGGAAACATTCAGGAAAGCGAAACTATCGATAGTGACAACAGAAGATTTGAAGCCTTCGGATTATAACTCCATTCCTCATGTGGGGGACAGGTTAGACTTTGGGGCTCAACCATTCTTAGCAGAACTAAAAGCGGCATAGGCTCGGTTCGCCCCTTCTCTAACGACTCTTCTCTCCCCTCATCAGAAATCGCAACGGTCATAGGTAGCGAACGAAAATCCCTCGTGCTTTTCTTCGTTCCTGAGTTCAAACTCTGTTCCAATCAGATGTTCGTAGGCTGGGAAGTAGGTATCCCCATCGTATGACCCGTCCACAAGCGTTAATTCAAGTTGATCGGCGAATTTCAGACTTTCCTCATAAATTTCGGCACCACCAGCGATAAACACCTTTTCCGCAGTTTGCACCTTATCCAGAGCGGAGTCCAGAGAGAGACACAACTCAACGTCCGGGTGAATCCGTTTCTGGGGATTCCGAGTCAGGGCAAACATCCGTCTGCCCGGCAATGGTCCGCCGAAATCCCGAATCAGTCCCTCACATGTCACTCGTCCCATGATCACCGGAAACCCAGACGTCAACCGTTTGAATCGTTGCATATCCTTGGGGATATGCCAAGGAAGACGCGACTCACGTCCAATACAACGGTTCTCACGAGCCAAGGCCGCAATGACAATCACAATAGGATGTCTTACATATTCTCCCAATATTCCTCCGGCATGTCTTCCGCAAGACTCAGTGCACCTTCTGCACCACTGAACAGCGGATCTTCAATGGGGGTAATCGTGAATTGGCCGTATTCTTCCAATGCAGTATTTATCGCTCTGGCTAAACCGCGAATTTGACTCCCACCGCCAGCAATATAGATATTGTGTCGTATCCGCTCTTGGAGCATTGGCTCGTAGGTACTTAACAAGTCAATGAGCGTCTCCGCAATGGAAGGAACCATTGAGTCACAGGCTCGCCAGACTTCCTCCGTAAGGTCATGCATCTCAAATTTTCCAGAAATGGGTATACTGACCAGAATCTTGTCTGATGCCCTCGATACACTTCCGTGCTTTTCTTTTAATTCACGGGCAAATGTGGCACTGAGTGGCGTGTTGACAAAGCGCTCCGACAGCAAATTAAATAGTTGCTCGTCAACATGATCGCCGGCGGTACGGAGTGAACGCTGATCTTCCTCCCCTGGCATGGTGCCATGCATCACACAGAAGTCAATCGTGCCTGCCCCAATATCAATAATGCAGGTATTATTCAGAGCTCCGAGCCGATAGGCAACCGCAAAGGGCTCCGACACCAGCATGAGAGTATTCGCCCATTCTCCTACCGCATTACGTATAGCCATTTTATTCACGCGCAGGGCCTCCGCAGGTACCCCGACGGCCGCATAAATTTTTTGGCCATGCTCAGGTTTTGCAAGTTCAACCAAGTGACCAATCAATTCTCGAACTGCTTTTTCATCTTTATCGGTTCCCTCTCTAATCACGCCATACTCAAGTGGGCGTACCAGATTGACTGAGTTACGATGTTCAATAGCATCTTTGCCAATGAGAACATCACGCCGTAGCATCCTACGCGCAACAAAATCACGAGGCCAACCCACATAGCTATGGACCCACCTTCGCTTCCCATTACTGGCTGCAATGGCACTTCGTGAAGTTCCCAAGTCAATTCCGATCCTTAGGATATTGTTCTCTGATGTGTTTGACATACAACTAATCCACGTTTGTTTGAATGTGTTCTTCCTCCGAAAGATACGAGAGAATTCCTGATTCAAGTCCACTGGCAAGATGCTCCCGGTACTCAATGTCCATTAGACGCTGTTCTTCCTCCGGCATTGAAATCGCAGTGACCTCAGCAAGGATCGCAGGTACACTTGCATTCATCAAAACCATGAACGGTCCTGAACGCGTTCCCCAGTCATCAATATCTGGGTTTATTTCTCTCACTTTCGATACCATTGAATTTTGAATGCTGGTCGCCAACTTGCGACTATCTTCAATCTTGATGGCCTGTCCCAGTTCTTGGAGACTGCTCTGCCACTCTCCTGCACTGTAGCCTGAATTAAAATTTTCTCGTTCAGCCAACGCTTCTACACGTGCATCGCCTCGAGGACTAAAATAATAGGTCTCAATGAATGCGATCGAATCCACTGGGAGAGCATTAACATGAATAGACACAAAAAGGTCTGCCTGATTCTCTTTTGCAAGTTCTATCCTGCGCTGAAGACTTACACTGATATCTTTTCGCCGCGTGAGAATAACATTAAATCCTTGCGCCTTCAATCGCCGCTCCAATCGAAGAGCAAGATCAAGAGTCAACGTCTTTTCAGTTAACCCAACAGGGCCTACTGCTCCCGGGTCATGGCCCCCATGACCCGGATCAAGTGCAATGGTTCTAATACTGAGGCCGTATACACGCGATAAAGATGGAGCTTTAGCGACGATGTTTGAATCAGGAATCGCATTCAGAGATGCACGAACATATTGCTCAGGGGAGAGCAATTCTTCAACAGAATTGGCCGGTTCCTCAATCTGTCCTCCCTCTGAACCACTAAAAAATAATCCGACTGCAAGTACCGATACCAAGACCAGAATGGACTGCTTCGCAGTCTTTCGTGGCACAACAATATCCCTGCCCAGAAGCTTTTGATTTTCCTCATAGACGCTCTGTAGCACTGTCCTTTGCTGTCTCCCGGACCTTCGAATCTTCATGATTTTCTATTCTACGGAGAGTTCAAACCGATACCGGGGCTTTGATTGCCGGATGATATCTGTATTCTTCAAGAGCAAAATCACCATAAACATAACCAAATAAAGTTTCTGGTTTTCTTAGTATCCGTAATTTAGGCAATGGATAGGGTTCCCGTTCTAATTGCTCGGTTACCTGAGTAAGGTGATTCAGGTAAACGTGTGCATCTCCAATGGTGTAGACCAGATCACCTGGCTCTAGGCCGACTTGATGTGCGACTAAGTGGGCCAAGAGGGCATACTGGGCGATATTGAACGGGGCACCTAAAAAAAGATCGTTTGATCGAATATATAGCTGACAGGACAATTGATTTCCAGCAACCGAGAATTGAAAAAACATATGACAGGGTGGAAGGGACATCTGATCCAACTCTCTGGGGTTCCAGGCGCTCACAATGTGGCGACGGCTCTCTGGATTTTCTCGTAGAGACTCCATGATGGATCGTATTTGATCAAAGCCGAAAAACGAGCGCCACTGTTTCCCGTACACAGGCCCCAGATCTCCCCATTGATCCGCAAATCCCTCTTGCGTGCGGATCCGTTCTTCAAATTCATTTTGATGCTGACCCCATTCAGCCGATCCAGTGGAAGGAAGTTTTAGTTTCTGATCCTCTAAATATCTCTTGAGCGGCCAAGCAGTCCAGATTGAAATTCCCTCGTCAACGAGCGGCTTAATGTTCGTGGACCCAGACAAAAACCAGAGCAGCTCACATGCCAGCCCCCGAAACCAGACCCGCTTGGTGGTACAGATGGGGAATCCATCCTGGAGAGGGAACCGCATCTGGTATCCAAATACTCGGATCGTTCCCGTTCCGGTGCGATCATGATGCTCCTGTCCATTCTTCAAGACATGACGCAACAGATCCAAATAGGGGCGCATGGTAAAAGCTTCAAAAATAGAACAAGTTTTACGAATCAAGGACTGAGTCGCTCCAAGGTTCCCGCAGTACCTCCCGAGCTGACTTGAACTGACTCACCGTAATGTATGGACTCACTGCATGTTCTCTCTTCATTTCAGGAGATGATAGATTATGGCGAGTTTCTGAAGCACAATGGGATAGGTAATCCTATGCAGCTCACCATTTCAGATCCATACGCGCGCTGAGTCCGTAGGAGGGTGGTGCCTCGTTTGCCTCCATAGTTCGCGCGGTGGTAGCGACCGAGACTTGCAGCCCTTGGCTCATGCGCAAGTTGTATCCAACCCGATAGGCCCGTCCGCTTGGATCCACCGTCATTCCCACGATGGATTGCCCGAGACTTTCTCGGATCGGAACTCCATATCCCAGTTCCATTTCTACGCGTTGATCCGTGCTTCCTATTCCCACGGAATGCAGCGGGGCTTCACGCCAGAGGTCTCCCCCGTAGACATTCCCCCAGAGCGGACGTACCCGCATAGAGGGCCCGAGTCCGCCCGGCGTTCCGTACTCAATGGCCCCCATCAGTCCCCATTCTCGCAGTCCTTCGTCCGTGTGGAGCACCAAGGTCCGACCCCCAAGCTCCGCACGCAATTGACTCGTGGACCAGCGCACTCCACCACCCAGTTCGATTCCCATCCCGGTCTCGGCATCGCCTCCATCCTGCCGAAGGGCAGTTTCCAGATAGGGTTCCATACCTGCTCCCCATCGTAGACTTCCCTCCACACCTGCCCGGACCCGCCGGACCCCCAGATCCGATCCCGTCTCCATGTTGGCCATTGCCCAGAATGCATCTACCTCGTACCCCAACCGCCCCGTGCTGCCTCCGGTCAGCGTTCCTGTCAGTCCCAGTGCAATCAGTGCAGCATCTATTTCGGACTCCAGTGCCTCTACTTCGGTCTCCCCTCGTCCCAATCCCAACAGCAGCCATGCCCGCATCCCGGTCCCCGTTTGATAACTGACATAGGGATAAAGGCCCGTCAACTGCGATGAGGCCGAACCGGATCGCGTCGGTGCCTCATAGGTGCCTTGATCCCAGCTTTGCGCGGCCAGAAGCCCCGCCATCCAGCCCTGACGCCACGCATAGTCCGCTCCCACGAGCATTGTTGTAACATCCGAACTTAATGAGAGTGCACCATCTTGTCCACGCATGCGCGTAAATGCACCTTGCCCCCAGACACTCCATCCTCCCCGCGTATACGCCGCACCACAGCCGCCAAAGATCTGTCCCAGAGACCAGCGTTCGGTCTCATAACGGAGCCAGGATAGATCAGGGACTCGGCACTGCGCCATCCCCTCCATCCGCCGGGACAATGCTTCCACGACCTGAGAAGCCCAGGTCCGAAGCACTCGGGCCACATACGCATTCTGGATGCTCTCTTCGCTCTCCTCTTCTATCACCGCCTCCGTACGGGCCTCTTGCACCTCCGCATTTATGGCCGATAGGATGACCAGCGAAAACGTTTTTGCCTCCCACACTGGCACGTTGGAGCGCAGCTTTACGTCAATGGTTTTGGATACTTCGCCCGGTGCAAACGTGACCTGCCCGGCGACAGGTTCATAATCCTCGCCCGCCAGCGCTGTCCCATCTTCGGTGGCATAGCTGACCAGTACGGGCAGGAGGGAGGGCTTGGATAGGTTCATTTCAAAGATGGCGGCGCTTCGGGAGACTATGACGCTCTGGACCGAGACATTGGAGCCCCCGTCATTGTCCACAATCGTTCCGATCCCGATGCCTTCTTGATCAATCTCCGCATTCGTTGCATCTGCAAGCTTCACTTGAAACGTTTCGTTGTCTTCTACCTCTTCATCCTCCAGGATCTGGATGCGAATCTTCCCCTCGGTGCTCCCAGGCTCAAAGATGACAATCCCCCTGGAGGAGACATAGTCGGCTCCCTCGGTTGCGGTTACGTCGGCGGAGGCAAACTCAATGGTCACCAGACGTAGACTGGGTCGGCTGAGCTGGACTGGCAATAGGAGTGCTCCCGCATCTTCGGGGGCAGTCTGATCCTGAATGCTCACCGTGGGCATCCCGTCATCGTCCAGGATCCTTCCCTGCGCCTCTGTGTCGGCGAGGCCAGCGCCCGTGAGACGCACCCGAAAGGTCTCGATGGATTCAATGTCTTCGTCATTCAGGATCGGAACCTTAATCTCCTTTCGATCCTCTCCCACTGCAAACGTGAACGTTCCCGAAGAATGGGTGTAGTCTTCTCCGGCAAGGGCCGATCCATCCACCGTCGTATAGGTAAAGCTCCGTGGTTGGCTGTCCATCCCGCTCAGGGTCACCACAAAAACCGCCACAGGGTCCGACTCGGTGACCTCTGCATCTTGAATGCGCGGCATCACGGGTTCCTCATTGTCTTGGATGATGCCTCGCCCCAGAGATTGCCCCGGCTCCCCATTCTGGATCTCCGTCAACTGCACCCGAAAGGTTTCCTCGGGCTCCGCAATCCTATCGTCCACAATCTCAACCTCAATGGACTTGGTGGTTTCGCCAGATTTGAATCGCAGAGGGCTCTCGGTCTGCACCTGATAATCTTGGGATCTTGTGGCCGTTTCATCATGCACAATAAAGCCCACCACTACCTCGTCTCCCTGAAGGGGCGCGCGGCTCAGGGCCACATCAAAGCGGGCAGGACTCTCATCTTCTTGCACCGTCACCGCAGGCGTGAGATGCACGCGAGGCGGCGTATCATCATCTTGGATCGTTCCCGTTGCGATCTCATCTGCCAACTCCGCATGCTGGGGCGCAGACAACTCTATATAAAACGTCTCGGGCATCTCTTCATCCTCGTCAGGGATCAGGCGCACCTGCACGGATTGGGTGGTTTCGCCGGGGGGGAAGTTCAGCGTACCGCTCGTCGGTACATAATCCAGGTTCGCAATCGCCGTTCCATCAAAGGTTGCATACATGACCCGGACCGTCTCCAACGGGTGCACCCGATTCAGCGTCACCATAAAGGTCATCTGATCTTCACTCTCTAATTCGGATTCATCCGCAATCCGCAACAGGTACACATCCTCATCTTCAATCGTCACCGTCCCCGCGCTTCGCCCAAGCTCCGCACCGACAGGATCCGAGAGTTGAACCTGAAAGGTTTCCACTTCTTCCGCGAAGTCATCGTTTTGGATCTCCACCTCTATGGAAACTATCTCCTCGCCCTCTTGGATCGGGATGATTTTATCAACCCCCACATAATCCTCCCCCTCGGTAGCACTCTGCGGAACCGTCTGGACCCGTACGCTCAGATCCGTTGGCGCCGGAGGGTCTACCCGGACGATCAACTCCGCCGTCCTGACATCTTCCAGCACCGTTGTATCCTGAATCGCCAGTATGACCGGGGGATCGTTATCTTCAATGGTGAGGGACGCTTGTACCGTCCCCCGGGTCGGACTCGTGCCGGTGAACGTGATCGTCTCCTCCGGTTCGTAGATCTGGTCATCTTCAATGACCAACTCAAAGGTGCCCGCATGGGAGGTCTCATTCGCCGGAATCGTGAGTTCAAAGGACACGGGCATCGCCGTATAGTCGGTTTCCAGGGTCGCCGAGCCGCCCCCGACCGTCATCGTCACCTCGGTCGCGATGGGGGAAGGATTCTCCAGCCGGGCCGTCACCGTGACGGTTCGGGGGCTCTCCCCCTCGCGCACCTCCATCGGATCCAGCTCCAGCGTGAGCCCCGTAGGCGTGTCATTCTCGAGGATCGTGAGTTCCACATCCTGAGGATCCTGGATGCCCTGCACATTCGTGACCTGTCCGCGCACGGTCACCTTCTTGTCCCCTGTGAAGATTTGATTCTCTTCGGCCGTGATCGTGACCTCTTCGCCGCTCTCGATCTCCCCTGCTGCAATCGTGAGCGCGGTCGCTCCCCATGTGTAATCATCCGCCGTCGCCGGGAGTTGGGGCTCGTCCGAGAGCGTGATCCGGGTCCCTGCACCCGACGGAGCACTCAGACGTGCGGTGATCCTCGTACTTTCGCCTTCTTGAATCTCATCAGGATCCAGATGTAACGTGAGCTCGGGTACTGGATCGGTCTCCGTGATTGTGAGCAGGGCAGGCGTTGCCACGCCCAGACTGCTTCGACCACTCACCTGCACCGTCTCCTCCAGTTCATGGATCCCGTCCGCGGTCGGCGTGAACATAAAGTGCTCGCTTCCCTCCATCGCACCTGCCGCAATCGTGAGTTCAACGGAGGGCACAAACTCATAGTCCGCTCCCACGAGGGCCGTCCCGTCCTCCACCGCCAGAGTCACCTCCGTCGGAACGCTCCGCGCTACATCCAGCTGTGCCGTCACGATGATCTCCTTGCTCCCACCATTTTCCTGTACCTCGGGAGGATCCACCGTCAGCGTGATCTCCGAAGCCTGATCGTCATTCAGGATCGTCAGCGTGACATCCGCCGGCCCCGTCACCTCGTTCACATTCGTCGCAGTGCCCCCCAGAATGATCGTTTTATCTGGCCCATCAATCAGGTTGTCATTTGCGCTGATCAAGACCTCCCCCGTACTGATCGTTGCGCCGGGTGCAATCGTGAGCATAGGGTTGGGAGGCAAGGTATAATCCTCCTGCGTTGCGGGGGAGAGTGGAAGCGCCAACAGCGTGATCTCTGTTGGGACACTTGATGGACCACTCAAACGGGCCCTTAAGGCCGCTTCCCCATCCTCTTCACGAATGGTGGTCGGGATCAGCTCAAGGGTCACCTCCGGGGTCGGATTCGTATCGTAGAGGTTGAGCATGCCCACACGCACTTGCAATCCCTCGAACTCAACCGCTCCCCTCACCTCAACTGTTTCCACTGGCTCATCCAGATTGTCCACGTTCGGCGTAAACGTAAATCGTCCCGTCCCCTCGGTCTGGTTCGCTGGAATGGTTAGCAAAGTGGGCGGCACCGGGGCAAAGTCCGTCCCCAGAGTTGCCGTGCCCGAGTCTACCGAGAGGGTGACCGCTGTGTCGGTGCTCCGCGCCCGATCCATCGTCGCCGTCACTGTGATCTGCGTACTCCCGACATCTTCACTCACATCCACGGAGGGTGTTACCTCAAGCGTGATCTCGGTCGCCCGGTCCTCATTCGTGATCGTGAGCATCTGTTCGGAGGGGCCCGTCACCCCATTGTCATTCGTCGCACGGCCCCCTACATAGATGATCTTGGGCGGCCCATCCACATCATTGTCCACCGCCGTGATCGTCACCAGCCCCGTACTTTGCTGCCCCCCTGCCTCAATCGTGAGCGTACGGACGGGACTCAATAGATAATCCTCTTCGGTCGCCAACTCATCGGGACGCACCGAGATGGTGATCGCCGTTGGGGCGCTGGAAAGGGCGCTCAGTCGGGCTGTGACCTCCGTACGTCCGCCAGTTTCTGGGATGGAGGGCGGAGCCAATTCCAGTATGACTGTGGGAGAAGGCGTCGCATCCGTGATCGTGAGGATCGCCTGATTACTCCCCACCGTGCTAGTTCCCGTGATCAACACCGTCTCCGAGGACTCGTCGACCGCATCAGGCGTTGGCGTGAACATCAACACATGCGTTGCCTCGATCGCACCTATGGGAATCGTAAAGGTTTGCTCCTCCACTGCCGCAAAATCCTCGCTTGACACAGCCGTACCATTCTCCACCTTAAGTGTCACCTGCGTAGGCGTGCTCCCTGCAATATCCAGACGAGCCGTCACCATGATCGGCACCTCTCCCTCATCTTCCCCCACGTCAAGAGGCGAGACCGCAAGCGTGAAGCCGGTGGGCATGTCATCATCCTCGATCGTGAGCTCCACATCTTCTGGATCCATCACCGGTTGTATATTTGTCGTCCGGCCGCGAATCAGAACCGTCTTATCCTCCGTATCCACCGCATTGTCGATGGCCGTGATCGTTACACTCCCCGTACTCGTCATCTGCCCGGCTGCAATCATGAGCGTGGTGCCCTCCAGCGTGTAATCCGCAGGCGTCGCTGGGGGATTCGGATGGGCCGAGACGGTGATCATGGTCTCCGTGCTGGAAACAGGATCCAGTGTCGCCGTGACGGTGGTCCTGCCCCCGTCCTCCTCAATCGTTGGGGGATTCAATACCAGCACCACCTTTGGATCCTCCGTCTTATCCACAATCGTGAGCGGGACAGCCGTCACCGTTAGCCCCTCCGCCGTTCCCCTGACTTGCACCGTCTCCTCCGGCTCATCCACCTGATCCTCGATCGGCATGAACAGCAAAGAACCCATCCCATTCTCCTGATTCGCCGGAATCGTCAGGGACGATGGGGAGACCGGGGCATAATCGGATCCCAAGGTGGCCGTCTCCGGGGCCACCGAGAGCGTGACCTCCGTATCCGTACTACGCTGAACATCCAGCATCCCCGTCACCGCGAGCTGCATACTCCCGGCATCTTCATCCACCGTCAGAGGTGCGACCATCAGCGTGAGTTCCGTCGCCTGATCATCATTCGTAATCGTGAGCGGAATCGGCGAAGGCCCCCGGATTCCCTGTTCATTCGCGGCCACGCCGTGCACCTGTACGGTCTTGTCTGGCGCCTCCACCTCGTTGTCTACGCCCGTGATCGTGACGCCACCCGTACTGGTACGTTCGCCAGCCGCAATCGTCAATATGGTTGGATTCAATGTATAGTCCCCTGCATCGGGAACAACCGAAATCTCAATGGTGGTCTCTGCACTGGACGGGACACTCAATGTGGCGGTTACTTCCGTCCGTCCACCGTCTTCCGTAATCGTATCCAGTGTGAGCGCCAGCGTCACCTCGGGTGGCTGCTCCGCATTCACGAGCGTGAGAATGGACATCGCCGAAGCCCCCTGACTGCTTGCCCCCGTAAACGCAACCGTCTCCTCTCCCTCCTCCAGATCATCATGGATCGGCGTGAAAGGAAACTGTGTGGACGCCTCCATCTGATTGGCAGGAACCGTCAAGAAGAAGGGATCCACGGCGGTATAGTCCAGTCCCTCAATCGCCGAACCGCCACCAACGGAAATCCGCACTTCGGTATTCGTGCTCTGCGCCGCATCCAGCGTCACCGTGACGGTCAGATCCGTCCTGCCTGCATTCTCCGCCACACGGAAAGGCGTCACCGCCAGCGTGAACCCGTCATCATCCAGAATCGTCAGTTCTACCTCCATGGGATCCACCGCACCACCCCGCAGATTCGTGGCACGCCCGCCAATCTGGAATGTCTTGTCTTCGGTCGGGATCAGATTGTCTACGGCCGTGATCGTAACCTGATTCGAACTTTCGGTATCTCCCAAGGGGATCGTCAGACTGCTTCCACTCAAGCGGTAATCGTCCTCCGAGGCGGGCGAATCGGGATCGACCGAAAGCGCAATCGTCGTCTCTGCATTGGAGGGAGCGCTAAGCCGCGCACGCACGGTCGCCATACCTGCCTTTTCCTGAATGGTAGAGCGATCCAGCACCAGCGTCACCGCGGGAGGGGGCGCAGCATTGCCAATCGTGAGCGCCGCCTCCACCGCAGCCCCCAGATCGCTACTCCCCGTCACGAGAACCGTCTCCGCCGGATCATTCTCCGCATCCGGGATCGGTTTGAACGAAAACATGCCCGTTCCCTCCCTCGCCTCCGCCGCAATCGTGACCGAGATCGGAGTGACCGCCTCAAAGTCCATGCGCTCGGTCGCCGTGCCTGGCTCCACCGAGACGGAGACCTCCGTTGCAACCAGACGCGGAACATCCATCGTGGCCGTCACCACTATATCCATTCGCCCCGCATCTTCGCTCACTTGGGAAGGGGACACCGTAAGCGTGACCGTGGGCACCTCTTCATCCTCCTCTATTACGAGCTCCACAGCGTCCGGCCCCATGATCCCCTCGTCATTCATAGCCGTGCCGCCAACCTGAACCGTCTTGTCTCCCGTATAAAATTCATTGTTGACCGCCGTGATCGTGACTTCCCCCGTACTCGAGGTCTCCCCCGAGGCAATCGTGAGCGTGGCGGGCGTACTCAATGTGTAATCATCTGTCGTAGCGGGCAGATCGGGAGTGACCGTCACCGTGATCGTCGTCTCCTCAGTGGACACCTTGTCCAGCGTTGCCGTGACTGTCGTGCTCCCGTTGTTTTCCAGAATCGATGCCTCCGATAATGCCAGCGTGACCAACGGACCACAGGCTGAAAAATCAGCAGTGCCTAGCACTATGACCGTATCATTCGCGAACAGATCCAAGATCTTTTGTGGCAGGCATTCAATCGGGTTGAACGCTAGATGAGTTTCCAGTCCAGGTGTAACGCCATCAAAAAAATCGGCAGGTAGCGTGGTAAGGGAATTAGAAAAGAAGGTCACATAGCTCAGACGGGGAAGACCAGCTAAAAGACCCGAAGGGACGCGCTGGAGAAAATTAAGAGATAATTCTATAAATTCCAGATTGATGAGACCGTTAAAAAGATCTGACGGAAGGCTCTGAAGTGAATTGCCTTCTAGATTGAGCCTCCTAAGTTTGGTGAGACCGTTGAAAAGACCCGATGGTAGAGTGGTGAGACCTCTATTATGTAATATGTGCAGCGTGCTTAGGCTGGAGAGATCAGCAAATAGATTCGCAGGCAAACTGGTGAGTTCATTTTCGCTTAAGCTCAGATGATTTAAACTGGGGAGATCGGCAAAAAGATTTTCAGGCACAGGGTTGGGGAGCTCCGTACCACCTAACAACAGTCTCTTCAGGCTTGAGAGGCCAGCGAACAAATTCGCGGTTATTTGAAGATCAGTATTTGCATCCAGATCCAGAACTTCCAGGCTGGTGAGAGGAGCAAAAATTTCCTCAGGTAGGCTGGTGAGTTCATTAAAGTCAAGCAGAAGCACAGTTAGCTTGGAAAGGCCTGCAAAGAGATTCGGAGGCAGGGTAGTGAAAGAAATCCTACTAACCCCGGTATGAAACTGGTTACCAAGATTTAGTTCATTCAAGTTGGGGAGATTGGCAAAGTCACCTTCCTTCAGCGCAGTGATCCCTTTGAGGGATAAGTCCAAATCCGTGATGCGGGATAACTGGTCTGCCCGAACAGTTGCACAGTTGCTCTGATTTGGAATCAATTCAAGGATGGCGTCCCGTACTTGCGGAGTACGATTGCAGATACTTTGTGCCGTCGTATCCAGCACCAGAAACATCAGCACAAAGCTGGCTGCCACCCCTGGATACAAAGAAAACCATTGTGGTATGATTCGGGTGGACATCGTATGTCTTAACGGGAGTCTACCCAATCTTGATCATCTCCTAAAATCATCATTGACAGGATGAAATAATCATTTGTATTTCGGGACCAGTTTCCCATCAAATTTGTTTGATGGCAAGATCGATTGGTTTGCTTCAACCCATTCTGGTGTCTGTGCCTAGAACTCGGTTCGTATCCCTGAGGCATCATCTTATAATTTTTTCTCCGCATTGTATGCATCGGCGCCAAAGGCGCTGGAAACCAAACTCATTCGTGCTTTGCATGAACATAAATTACCCCCCCCCCAAATCTCTTGCAATCATTACAAATTCAGAGAAGTCGGATCATCTCGGGTTTTGAGATCCCTGATTATGGCGGTTGAATAGACGAGCCTTGGCCAAGGCTTGCAGATACAAAACAGCCTCTCTTTGAACAGGCAAAATCAACGGACGAAATCCTCCTAATTTCGAACTTTCGGGTTCCCATGTTATGAAAGATGGCGTCTCTAGCATCTCTTAAAAAGAGATCTTAAGTTTACATTTCCGTTCAACAGGAGTCGTTTCCCAATGTAGAAGTACAACTTGATATGCGCCCACACCATTCAAGAAATTCTTGGTTGTGTTTGAGATGGCGTGTAGGGAAGGAAAAAGCATTCGGTTAACAGTGCTGCGACGGTTACCCCAAAATACGAAAATTAGGTTAGAACATGGTGATCCAGAATCAATTTATAGCTTGTACGTTCAAGTCCTTTTCGCATCCATACAACTGAACCAAACCCCAACATGGATCCAAACCTGCACCAAAAACAAGGCATCACTCACTTGACCAAAGTTCTGCAGTATGCTCCAATGGTTGCCACTGGCACCGAAGCGGTTGTGCACCTTACAACTGAAGACTGGTATGTGGTTGCTGATACACTCTTTCAAATGAATACACCGAAAGAATTACTTCCAGAGAGCATTAATGATTTTCGTCTGCGTGATGATCATCGGGCAATTGAACTGGATACCGATGACCTGAACATCATCATTGAGATGTTTTAGCAACGTTGATAAAGTCTCTTCATTTACCCCAAATCTGCTTCCCTCTTGATCCATTGCATGAGTCCAGTATAAGAAGATGTCACCGAAGAGTGGATTATTCTATAGCTTCCGTTGGGTTGACTTTACAGGACCCAGACCGGGTAGGATATGTCCCATGCGATCCCTCTTCGTCCGTAGATAGTTCGCATTTTCCTGATTCGGCGGAATTTCAATTGGTACGCTCTCTGTGATTTCTAGACCGTATCCATCCAAGCCAACCCGCTTGGTGGGATTGTTGGTCATGAGCCTGAGTTTACGAATGCCCAAGTCGCGGAGGATCTGACATCCAATGCCATAATCCCGATGATCCATGTCAAACCCAAGCGCAATATTCGCCTCCACCGTATCCAGCCCTTGTTGGTCCTGTAATTCATATGCCCGAAGCTTATTCAAGAGACCAATGCCACGTCCTTCCTGCTTCATATACAAAACGACCCCCTTGCCCTCGGCAGCAACCTGCTTCATCGCAGTTCGGAGCTGATCCCCACAGTCACACCGAACCGATCCAAACAGGTCTCCAGTCACACATTGAGAATGTACCCGAGTTAGGACGGGCTCATCAGCAGTCCAGGTACCCATACATAGCGCCAGATGAACGTCACCATTGGACGCATCTTCATAGGCGGTAAGATTAAACGCTCCGTATTGCGTCGGAAGTCGTACAGATACCACACGCTGGATCAGGGATCGCCGTGTCATTCGATAGGCTACCAGATCACTGATTGTTATGATCTTCAGATTATGCTCCTGGGCAATCCTCAGTAGCTCGGGGGTTCGAGCCATCGTGCCATCTGCGTTCATGATTTCAACCAGCACTCCCACAGGGGGCAGACCCGCAAGTCGTACGAGATCAACGGTTGCTTCGGTATGTCCAGTTCTTCGCAGTACCCCTCCTTCTCGGGCAATGAGTGGAAAGATATGACCAGGGCGAGCAAAATCATCGGCAGTGGATGAATCATCCGCCAACGCTCGAATCGTTGCAGCTCGATCGGCTGCACTGATCCCAGTTGAGGTTCCATGGCTGTAGTCAACGGATACAGTAAAGGGAGTACTGTATAAACTGGTATTCTCCTCTACCATAAGACCAAGGTCCAGCTCCGCCGCACGCTTGGCAACGATGGGAACGCAAATGAGCCCGCGTCCCTCACGGGCCATGAAGTTGACGAGATCCGACGTGATCGTAGATGCCGCACCAACAAAGTCACCTTCATTTTCGCGGTCTTCGTCATCCACCACAATGATGAGGCGCCCCGCGCGAATTTCTTCAACCGCAGACTCAATGGAGTCAAATGGACCTGGATCCTGCATTCAGGAACCCTTTATTCTTTGACTGATGCGAGGGATTGCTTTTCAACCCGAAGCTTCAACCCACTATCTACATCCAATAAAACACTTGTAGCCCCTTCCTCTACTTGGTGAACCTTCCCGTGGATTCCCCCAGCAGTTACAACTTTATCTCCTTTTTGAATGGCCTCAATCATGGCTTTTCGTTTTTTCTCACGCTTCTGCTGCGGCCGAATAATAAACAGGTAGAATACGGCAAAGATCAGAAGAAGCGGTAAAAACATGCCAACTCCTCCAAATCCAGAGGGAGCGGATGATTCCTGAAGCAAGAGTGCAAAGTACCAGTGCATAAGATAAATGGATGAGGGATTGATAAAATAAAGAAGGGTAAGCTTACCGCATCGCGTCGCTTCAACCTCCTACCGCTGCTGCCTTCCGGCCCTGACGGGGTTCAGAGGGAGCTGACCGTACGGGACTCACCCTTCCTGACTGTCTACCCACCGAGGCAATGACGGTTCCTTCGTCAGTCTTGCTCCAATCCATCCACATTTACGGATACATGAAGGTCACGACCCGTAGAGGGAAGTACCCGAAGGATAGAGCGGATATCCTCTTGGAGAGTTAGATAGGTTTTGGATGCCTTAATAATGAGAAAGAAGCGATACTGGTGTTCCACACGCTCTATGTACGCCTGCTCAGGCCCCAAGACTGAAATCGTGGATGGCAGTAATTCTAGTAGCCGTTCCTTCCACTCGTTCGCCAATTTTTCAACCGCGGGCTTGGGAGCTCCACGAACCTGAATGCCAACGATGCGACCGAATGGAGGATAGCTCAGATCTTTGCGATCCTGCATCATTATCTTGGCATATCCATCGAAATCATGGGATTGCAGAAATGAAAAGAGGGGATGAGATGGGCGCCGAGTCTGTAAGATCACCTCCCCCGGCAGATCTGCCCGCCCAGCTCTACCTGCAACCTGCATCAGCAGCTGAAATGTCCGTTCTTCGCTCCGAAAATTCGGCAATCGGAGTCCTAAATCACAGTTGATCACCCCAACCAGTGTCACTCGTCCAAAGTCAAGCCCCTTCGCAACCATCTGGGTACCGATCAAGATATCTGCTTTCCCTTTGGCAAATATGCTAAGGATCTCATGATGAGAATCCTTCAACCGGGTGCTGTCTCGGTCCATGCGAAGAATTTTTGCCTCACGAAATAATTCTCCCAGCTCCTCGGTCACCCGCTGGGTTCCGCTGCCAATCGGAGCAAACGCCGCAGCACCACATTTGGGACAATCCACCAGCACCTGACGCACATACCCACAGTAATGGCATCGTAGACAATGCTCTCCCTGATGATAGGTCATGGACACACTGCATGCGATACACTGCGGTACAAATCCACAATTCTGACACTCTAGAACTGGTGCATACCCCCTGCGATTCTGTAGTATGATTACCTGTTCATTTCGTGAAAGCCGGTCCTCAATGGCTTGAATCAGAGGAATGGATAAAGGCCCATCCAGTCTATTTTGTTCACGTTCATGACAGAGATCAATGATTCGAATTGGTGGCAATTCGGCCGCCATACCCCCGCGAGATGGAGCACGCTCTGGCATGGGGAGAAGGGTATATTTACCCTGGTTGACATTCGCCAAGGTTTCCAGAGATAATGTGGCAGAACCTAATACGCAGACACACTGGGACATCTTTGCGCGCATGACGGCAACATCTCGAGCATGATAGCGGGGCGCTGTCTCGTGCTGTTTATATGATCCATCGTGCTCTTCATCCACGATGATTAGCCCAAGATTCTGCATTGGTGCGAAGATGGCCGATCGAGGACCAATCACCACAGGATATTGACCTGAACGAATTAGTTGCCATACATCATGACGTTCTCCCAAAGACATCCTGGAGTGCAAGACGGCAACCATGTTCCCAAACCGGGACCGAAAACGACGGACGGTCTGTGGGGTCAGAGCGATCTCCGGTACAAGTACGATTGCCGTCTTCTTCAATGCGAATGCGGCTTCAAGAGCAGAGAGATAGACTTCGGTTTTTCCGCTTCCGGTCACACCATGCAGAGCAAACGTCCGAAATGTATCCGCTTTGATTGCCTTGATGAGCGCCTGTGCAGCTTGCGCCTGAAAAGGATGGAATTCTGGCGCTGTACTTGGAGCTGAATCGTCGGAGCGCATCCATTCAGGAATACGAAATTTTTGCTTTTCTATAATGGTGTAGATCCCCCTCTTCTCAAGGGAGTGAATCGTTTGTAAACTTGTATCTAAGGTCTTCCGAATCTCGGCAATAGATATTTCACTCTCTCCTGTCTTCAGCACCTCAATTAGTCCTTGGATCAGGTCCTTTTGTTTGGGTCCCCGAAACTGTGTACCCAGATCACGAAGCGCTGCGGTCGTCTTGAATGCCGGTGCCAGAGAGATGTATTTTTCTGTCTTTACCCCAACAGAAGGATCCTGTAATTCGACGGTTCGCCGTAATGCTCCCTGAGATTCGGCTTTGGAGATCTCCCGATCCGAAATGCGCAGCCCAATTCGCTTCAGCCTGGCGGGCGTCGTGCTTCGATGCTTGAACATGTGGACCTGGAATTCAGGTGAAATCCCGACCCAATCCTTGGGAGCCTCGGATGCCAGATAGTAAACGACCCGTTCTTTGGTCTGCATCCCCGCTGGGAGTGCCGCACTTAATGCCTCGCCCCACGAACAGATATAATATCTTGAGATCCAGCGGGTGAGCCGCATCATTTTGGCACTAAAAAGAGGCTCACCACTGACTGCGCCTCGGACAGTTCGAAGTCGCACCCCCTCACGAACATGTATATCTAGCTCCGTGACGATCCCCGTATAGGTGCGATTGCGCACAGGAACCAGTACTAGCGATCCAATCTGTACAGATTCAACCAGTTCGCTTGGTAGTTCATAAGCATACTCCTTGTCCACTGGAATCGGCAAGGCAACACCTATGGGACGCGACATGGTGGTCGCTACTCAGAGGAAGTATCAGGATCATACAGCATCCCTGTACATAGACACATCTGCCGCTTCATTCGTTGGAGCACATCATAATTGGGGCAACTCTGACAGCCTTGCCAGAATTCGTCATCATCCGTCAACTCGCTGAACGTGACCGGCTTGTACCCCAACTCAGAGTTGATCTTCATGACAGCCAGACTGGTTGTTATCCCGAACAGCTTTGCCTCTGGGTACAGGGACCTTGAAAGTTCAAAGGCATGGCGCTTGATCCGGCGCGCCAAGCCTTGCCTGCGGAAATCTGGCGATATGATCAACCCTGAATTGACTGCATATTTGCCATGATCCCAGGTCTCAATATAACAGAAACCCGCCACCTCATCATTCGGGCCAAGAGCGATGACAGCCTTCCCTTCTGCCATTTTTGCACGAATATATTTGGGATCGCGCTCTGCAATCCCAGTACCCCGTAATGCGGCGGCCGTTTTGATCATATTACAGATTTCGCGGGCGAACCTAAAATGATGAGAGGTTGCCACCGAAATACTGACCGATGCCGAAGTATCAGCAATGGGGAGCGCTATGGGCGTATCTGTTAGCACGAGAGTATAATAAAAAGGTGAACTGATTGTGTAAGCGTAAAGTGGCAGGCGGTTCCGTGAACGCATTTGGGATATGGTGCGTTCACCTACTACTTTTTGTGTAACCGATGCAAGAATGTCCTTCCTGTGCGTTAGATGTAGAGTCCACTGCGGAGGTGTGCCCCTATTGCGCATATGAGTTTCCTCGGCAATCCCGCAGTCGCACCCTCATGGCATGGATCATGGCAGTGCTTTTGATCTGGCCACTGTTTGAATTGATTCAACTCATTTTTTAATGTTTCTCCCCCTCCGTGGTCCGAACTCAATCAACGTCTTCTTTGAGGAATACTGGCAGAAGCGACCATTTTTTCAGAAAAACGCTCTGAGTGATTTTCGAAATTCCATCTTAAAAAGAGATGTCATCAACTTGGCTCAGTCCCCTGATTACAACCCCCGAGTGATCCAGCATATCGTTGCATCTGACGATTGGGAGTTGTTTGACGGACCCTTTGCACCAAAGGATTTTCAGACCATTTTTGAGGAGTTTCCTTGGACTCTGTTGCTCAATGATACGGAGCGTGTCATGGAACCGGTTCATCACTTATTGGAAAATTTTCGTTGTTTCCCGAACTGGCGATTGGACGATGTACAACTTAGTTATGCCGTTCCTGACGGGAGTGTCGGTCCTCATGTTGACAGTTATGATGTCTTTCTGGTTCAAATCAAGGGAAAGCGATGCTGGAAAATTGAACAGAATCCCATTTCGGACGATCGTCCGAAGAGAGATGATGTACTCATTTCGTTGCTCAAAGAATTTAATCCTGATTTAGAATTCATTGCCTCACCGGGAGATTTGTTATACTTGCCTGCGAATACTCCACACTGGGGAATCGCAATGAATAAATGTATTACGGCAAGCATCGGGTTCAAGGCCCCTGATATTCATCTGCTGACTTCGGCTATATCGGAAATTTCTGCGAACATGAAACGAGTTCGAGAACCTTACACTTATGGTTCAGACAAAGTCACGCTTGATCCCGGACGGGTGAGTTCTCATCTCATCGATTGGTTTCACAACGAAATTCGGCATCTGGCCAAAGATCGCGAATACCTTGAACGTACTCTCTGTAAGGCTCTCACGATGCCCATTCGAGATACATGGCCTGCCCTCACGTTTACTCCCCCTCGATCTTCGGAGGTCCGTCAAGGAATTGCGGATGGTACTACTTTATTGCGTCTGACACCTGCGTGCATGATCTACTACGAATTTGAAGACTGCATCCGAATTTATTCGCTTGGATCTGAGTATAAACTGAGACCGAAGCTTAAACCCTTTGCTCAACTATTGACTGGCTCTCAGACACTTAACTGGGATTCCTTGAATCCTTATCTTGAGAATGGAGAGGTGCTATCGATCTTAGCGGACATGATCGAGAAAGGGGCTCTGATCGGATCCGAAGCTTCTTGATGAATGGGAAAAGCTTGGACATGTGAACAGAGTCAGGATCTTGGAGATTTTAAGGTGTTCAAGCTCCGTCAAAAGAACTGTCTGTCTCCACGAACCGGACAGATTCACAACTTTTTCGTCTTGGACTCTCCTGACTGGGTTACCATTGTTCCTGTAACCCCAGAGGGTAAGCTTGTTTGTATTCGGCAATGGCGACCGGGTACGGCAGCGGTTGAGTTGGAATTACCCGGTGGGGTCATTGACACGGGAGAATTACCTAAGGATGCAGCGATGCGGGAACTTCGTGAAGAAACAGGTTATGTAGCGGAGACGCTGATTCCGCTTGGATCCATTGCACCGAATCCTGCAATCCTAACGAATCGCTGTCATTTTTTTCTGGCTAAACACGCAGTTCCAACCGGACATCAAGAGCTGGATTCCGCTGAGGATATTGAACTGGCGCTTTTGGATCGTACAATGATCCCGAATTTGATTGCCGAGGAAACACTGCGTCATGGAATCATTATAGCAGCACTCTATCACTACGACATGTATCTGCAAAGTGAGCAAACATCATCCGAACATCAATGAGTTATGGAACTCACGACGTGAGCTCCTGAACCGGATTCTCTTTGAATCTACAACACCACTGGGACGAGGAAGTGATATCGTCCTTTTCCTCCTTATCGTGTCCAGTGTCTTAGCGGTCATGTTAGAGAGCATCGACCGTGTACGGGCCGACTACCTTACCTTCCTGATTACCCTTGAATGGTGCTTCACGGTGATCTTTACCGTTGAATATGTCCTGCGTCTCTACTGCTCCCATGATACTGGGAAATATGCCCGCAGCTTTTTTGGGATAGTTGATTTGATTGCAGTGATCCCTACCTATTTAAGCCTTTTTCTCCCTGGTGCACAGGCGCTGATTGTCATTCGGATTTTGCGCTTACTGCGTGTCTTTCGGGTGCTTAAGCTGGTCCAGTATAGTCGGGCGGGAACGCACCTTTTATTTCTTCTTCGGGAAAGCTGGCAGCGCGTATGGGTCTTTGTTCTCGCATTGTCATTACTGGTCACCACTTTGGGCTCTATGATCTATCTCATTGAGGGACCCGAAAATGGATTCACCAGCATCCCCTTAAGTATGTATTGGGCTGTCGTAACACTTACTACGGTGGGCTATGGAGATATTTCTCCCCAGACATCATTGGGAAAATTCGTTGCTGCCATGGTGATGGTTATTGGGTATGCAATCATCGTGATGTCCATCAGCCTCTCGGGCGATCGACATTCAAAGCGAACGACTCCTTGCATCCGATGTAGGGAGACTCGATTAGAAAAAGGAGCTGCCTTTTGCAAACACTGTGGTCATGAATTCCATCAACACTGATTTGAGGAGTTCAGTCCTTCCAAGGAACCAGACTGCCAAGTCCCTCCCGATCATTAATCTACTTGGTTGGATCGAGTGACCTCATAAGACTTGTGATCCAAGACAAGATTTTTTTAACTCGTTCCAGAGATTTGATGGATCAACTCATTCCAGAACCAACTCAATCGCTGGTTCGCGCATATTGTAGCTTGATGACATGACTCGTCCGTAGGCGCCAGTCATGGTAATGATCAAGATGTCGCCTTCCTCGGTGTATGGCAATTTCCGCGCTCTCCCAATGATATCCCCGGTTTCACAAATAGGCCCGACAACATCTGCCATCATCTCGGGCAGATCATCAAATTTAGACAGGTTGAAAATACGATGATGGGATCCATAGAGTGCGGGCCGTATGAGTGAGTTCATCCCGGTTTCAATTCCTACATAGAACATAGTCCCTTTTTGCTTGACCTGTGTAACGCGGGAGAGAAGGACTCCACTTTCCGCAACAAGAAATCTACCTGGCTCAATCCACAATTCAAATTGGGGATGGCTTTCCCGGAATTGTTGTAGACTTTCTTCCAGGATTGCCAAGTTTAGTGGGACTGCACCGGGTTTCTCGGGCACTCCAAACCCTCCTCCTACATTCAGATGTGTGACGTGGGGAAACATCTCTGCAATGGAGGCGAGCGCATACGCAGTAGAACTCCAGGTATCGGGGTTTAAGATGCCGCTCCCAACATGGGCATGCAAACCAATTACTACAATATTGTATTCCTTCGTAATCTTCTGAACTACCGCCAAACTCTCTGGGGCAATGCCAAACTTTGATGCCGAACCCGCCGTACGCACATGCTTATGGTGCCCCCGACCATGCCCTGGGTCAATCCGAAGAATTACTGAACGATCTGCAAATACATCTGGCCATAGCTCAAGCGCCCTTACATTCCCCACCGTCACATGTCCCGCCATCTCATATCCCAGTACAAATTCTTCCCTGGGCACAAAGTTAGGTGTGAAGAGGATCCGGTCAGGATCTATATCAGGGAAAAGATTCCACACATAGCGAAGTTCGCCGGGTGATACACACTCAAACCCAATCCCTCGCTCGTAGAATAGCCGCAATACTTGGGGATTCCAGCACGCTTTCATAGCATAGAATGAGCGGTCTGCACTTTGAAGCGCCTCCATGCTCGTGATAGTTTCGTGCAGCGTAGCCAAGTCGTACACATAGCAAGGAGTCGACTTGGATGCCAATTCAAGTAGATCGGTGCGCCTATCCTCCCACCAAGGTGTCGGTACAGTGGAATCTGGAACTTCAAATAACTCACGATAGGTAGGGCCAAAAAGCTCATCGGGGCCAATTTGGCCAAAGACCTGGCTGTGAAGCTTCTTGGTCAGCCGTTGGGCATGAATATTATCCACCACAAATGTGAAATTCAGATCACTAGCTGCCTGCGTGACTAGATAAATTTTTTGCTCATCTAGAACTTCAAGTGCCGGGCCAAGCTCATGAAGGACACTTCGGATATCTCGTCCGACCATACTGACCGCTGCACAACCGCGAATACATTTGGCCAGACAGAATTCATTCAAATCGGATAGAAGTGCTTCAATGGTAGTTTCGCCAAGCGCGAGTCCATAAACGGGATCAATTGAAATGGTTACATTGGTTTCGGAGGTTGCGACCATTCCAATGGAAAGGCCCTGCCGTTCAAATGCTTGGCAAACTTTAGCCAAGAATCCTACCGAATGCCACATGCGCGGGGTTTCCACTGCAATCAGCGTAAGATCCGTTCGGGCGGCGATCGCTTTCACCTGCGCACCATAACTATGGATATCTGCACTGATGACGGTTCCCTTAAGATCTGGATTGACTGTAGAGCGAACATGGAGAGGAATTTTTTGAGTTCGTAGCGGCTCAATACATCGGGGATGGAGTACTTCGGCGCCAGAACTGGCAAGTTCCTGTGCTTCACTGTATTCAAGCTGTCGAAGCAGCCGAGCACTTGGAACTTGCTCTGGGTTAGCCGTGAACATTCCTGGAACATCTGTCCATATCTCCAACCTTTGGGCCTCCAACTTGCTCGCAAAATAGGAAGCCGACGTATCGGATCCCCCCCAACCGATCAGAACCGTCCTACCGAGGGCATCACTGGCAATAAAGCCCTGAGTTATGAATACTTCGGCATCTATTTGTTGAAGTAGAGGATCCGGATCATGTTTACACTGAGCGGAGAGAAACTGCTCATGTTGAAAAACACGGGGGATAGATTCAGACTTCAAGAGGGTGCGTGCATCCATCCAGCGAGCGGGGATCTCTTGGGTATTCAGAAATGCCGCTCCAAGTGTGGTGAGCATAAGCTCTCCCATAGACAGAATTCGGGCGGATAATGCTGGTCCTGCATCGCGAGTCAGAGATGCTCCATATGCGAGCCGCTCCAGTTCCTGAAGCAAATCACTCAGTAGATGATCTCCATCTAGTTCAAGATCTTCGGCAAGTTTCAGGTGTTGGGCACGGATGGCATCTAAGGATTTCTCATAATTTTCAGAGAGGGCTGCATTGATCAGTCCTTCCAAAGCGCGAGAGACACCCGAGGCTGCAGAACAGACCAAACATACGCGTTCATTCCGTTCTCGGCATGCCAGAAGTATCCGAGCGATCGTGTCCCAATGTGGTCTTGAGGAGACACTGGTACCGCCAAATTTAAGTGCCACCCACGGAGTCACGAACCTGATGATTTAGAATAGGTATTGCCGCAGAAGAAAAAAAGCGACATTTAGATTAAAGAGTGATTTCAAGCTTTTACCAGAAAGATAGTGGGACGGTCCGACCTTTCAGCGAAGATATGGAATTGCGTCAAAGTAGTATTCCATTCTCCGAAATTTCTAACGACCGTTTAGATTTATATGTTTTGAGGTCCATTCGGACTTGGTGGCATTCCACAGATTATGCCTGTTCAGTCGGAGCTCCATCAAATTTCGCTGTACCCCGAGGCAGTGTTTGTTACTTCCATACACCAACTTTTGGCTATGATTAGGCTGAACTCTATGTATTTTGGTTACGATTGCGCAACCCAAAATATGGCTGATCCCCCTCAACCTCAAATAGTTCAGATATGAAACTTGTATCTGGCATCTCTTTCTGAATTTTCTGGGATGTTAAATCATCCCCATTACTCAACATGGGCACCAACTCAATAGCGCGTGTGGTCAGGATTTCAGCAGGAATTAACGTGTCTTCATTTTACACTGAACTGTAGATAAAGAATAGACTTGTAAGTTCCAGAATTGCGGAGATTAGAAGAATTCTATGGATTAATACTTTAATATCCCTACAATGCCGCATGGTACACGAATGATGACATGAGTCAACATTCAGAACTTACTCGGGAAAATCTCATTGTTATCCATCCACATTCGGGATTGGGTGAATACACCACTGAAGTCAAGGTTTAAGTGAGAACGATGAGTGTCTTAGTGGAAATTACGAGATCCCACAAATGGATACCTAAGGTGATTCAGACGATTATCCATAAAAACACGACACTCCTGAAATGATTTAAATGCGGAACTTCTGAGGAGTCGGGCCGAAAGGCAGAGTGAGCATTGAATGAGGAGAACGCCAGATTAATATCCCCTCAGAGAGTTCAATTGCCCAGTAATAATCTTGAATAATCAAGCTGTTTCAATTCTTTCAAGAAAACGCCTTCCTTGCGCGCGGTTTGCAGGGTTTCTAAGAGTCGGTAGTAGCGCGTATTGAAGTTTTCCAGACACGCCTTATGTGCCAGTGCACAAACAACATAGCTTTTCCCAACTCCAGTCGGCCCCGTAATGATGACATTTTGCTGACGGCGAATCCACTGACAGCTTGATAGATGGAGCATGAGACGCTTATCCAGTCCACGAGACGCGCTGTAGTCCAGATTCGCCATGTTGGCCTGAAGACGCAGTTTTGCGGTGTGTAACCGACGGGCTAATCGTCGGTCTCCCCGGACCGCCTCTTCGTGGTCAACCATGAGTCCCAAACGATCCATGAACGGCATGGTGTCTATATCTGGGGTATCCAGTTGATCCCGTAGGGCGGCGGCCATGCCGTTGAGCCGCATCTGTTCAAGTTTCAAGAGGGTTGGGTGTAAGAGCATAGAGTTTGGTTAGTTAGATGAATAATAGTCTGCACCCCGAATATTTTTATGTTCAATTGGAGACGGGGATTGCTGAGATTCGTCCGCGATTTGTTTGGCCAGTTTCTTCACCGCCCCCGTCGTCAATCGGTTCTGATTCAAGGCATGTCCACAGGCCTGTTCCAGAACGGAATTGCCAAATTCACGTCCCAGTCTAAGAATTCCCATGCAGCGCCGAAACACCTGTGCGGGAACGAAAGCTCGCGCAAAGATTTCTTCAATCAGTGCGGTGGTTGAAGGACCGATCTGTTTGGCCCAATTCACAAATCGCGACGGTGACCACGATTCATAGTCTTGGTGGTTTTTCGGCATATGCTGTTCAACGGTCGTATACTTCTCTTTCGCTCTCTCCCGTAGGTGAGATGCGATTCGGGTCTCGCCATGAAAAATCTCCACCGTCTTTGCAGACACGCGTGCACTCACCTGCTGATTCAGGTAGGTGTACGGTACGCTATAATGGTGTCTGTCCATTTGAATATGGTAATGAAAGGAGACCTTCCGGTTATGGATCCAGACCGCAAATTCATAAGGCTCTTGGGGTAATGGACGTAGCATCGGTTGATCCATCTCTTCAAACAGGCGTGCACGCGTTGTATTATGCTTCTGAAACGGAGCTTGATTGAGTTCCTGAACCTGCTCCAAAATCGCTTCATTGAGCTCTGCAAGACTGTGAAAGGGTACGTTTCGCAGCGCGCCCAAAACTTTTCTCTGCAACAAGAGAACTCCGCCTTCTGCCTTCGCTTTATCTCTTGGTTTTCTGGGACGTGCAGGAAATACTTGTACGTTGTAATGTTCTGCCAAATCATGAAAAGATTCGTTCAGAATCGGTGTGTCGTCCGTACGGAATTTGATCACCGGGGATTTTAGATTGTCTGGAACAATCACTTTCGGAACGCCTCCGAAAAACTCAAAGGTCCGACGAATTGATCCGCAGAA